>OZ223189.1:1062500-2434308 GCA_965140335.1 uncultured Bacteroides sp. | reverse complement strand
CCATTGTGAAGCTCACATTACGGTTTGAAGTGTTGACCGGTCCCGCAAGCGTGGGACTATACACCAGGTCGCTTGCCGCATCGTAAAGCCCGGAAGTAAGGGGAGCAGCAGTATAGTCGGTCAGTGCGCCGTCGTAGGGGGCGTAAGCAAAGACCTGGGCATTCGCCGTACGAAGGCGGATCTCCTCACCCGTGGCACTCCATGCGCCGTCAGTGTAAGCGTACTCTTTGTTCGACTGAAGGGTATAGCCATCCGAAGTGGAGGTTTGAAACACCCCGATGGAACCCGAGGTAAGTTCCGTCACAGAGCGCGTGAGATCAGCGGAAAAGGATGCCGAGACCACGCGGAGCGTAGAGCCTTCTCCGGAAGAGGGAGCGGGAGCATCCAAAGAATTGCACGAAGACAGCCACACGCAGCAGAGCAGTCCTGTTAATAGCTTATTCATTTCGTTGTTCACTTTAGTTCGTTATAGGTTACAGCACTCATAATGGTACTGGAGTTTTTTTTTAACCGATAAATTGTTGCCGGAGCGTCTCACGACGCCACCGGACAACTTCATTGAGATAAAAATCGAAAAGTATTCCGATTTTGCTTTCAAATGAGATTCTATTCATTCTGTTCTTCTTACCGGTTAAATCATCGGCTCTATCGGATTGGTCAGGGGAGTATTATCCACCCAGTCGGTGATATCCACCTTGGTAACCTGCAAACCTTTGCCCTTGATGGTCACATTAATTTTATAGTTGGTACCGGCGGCAAGGGTGTTCAATGCGTCACCGGAATCGGTATCCAGCGTGGTACTCATCACATTCCCATCCACCGTAAAGGAGATTTTAGTAGTGGCATCCAGGGCACTTACAGGAACCATCAACACGCTTACATCTTCAGGGGTAGTGGTGGTGGCAATCCCGTTGTTAACAGCAGTGGTGGCATCCACGTCAAAAGCCACCGCACCGGTAATGGCCTCAGTAAGAGGATCAACGCCAACCGCAGCATAAGTGCCGTCGGTGATATTCAAAAAGGAAGATTTAACAAGCTTGCTGTCAGGGTTGGTACCGTCTTCCAGACTGATGTGGGTGATGGCACAGGTACTGGCATAGCTCTCATCACGGGTGATGCTGAACGTGATCTTGGCGTAGGCATGGTTCATGGTCAGCGCAATTTCGTTGTTGGTATTGTTCAGCGTACCGGTGTTATAAATACTATAAACTCATATCCTTAGTCCCGTCAAGCAGGTTTTCCTGTGAGGTCAGTGCCACGGCAGCAGGATCTGCTACATTGGTGTCATGCGGATAGTAGGCGCAAACCTGCGCATCCTTATCGTTCAGGTAAATCACATCATTGACGCTGGCACCTCCCCATTTCGGGGTGTTGGCCGCCGTATAAACGTACTGCACATTGCTGTTAGCCGCTGCAACATAGCCGTTAGGGGCATCCTCCTTAAGGAACATGCCGATGACGGCACCGTCAGTGGTAAGCTCGGTGACACTACGCGTGGCGAAGGCATCCATCGAAGTGGAAGAAACAGCAAGGGCTGTCATCGGGCCATTATCCGGATTCACTACCGGAGTATCCGTATTGGAGCAGCTGCACAAAAGTGTGCAGACTGCGGAGATATAAACTAAATTCTTTTTCATTGCTCTTTTTTCTTTAATTGTCTTTTCATCTGTTAGCTCAATCAACCGGTTCAATTAGTTGAAATCAACCGGACTGCCGGAGTTGACATCCACGGCGTTCCAATCTACAATGGTAACAGTGGTGACCTCAAGCTCGGTACCGTTGATCTGCAGGGTATAGGTGTAGTTGTTGCCGGCAGCCCAAGCGGTAGCTGAGTCAGGAAGAATAGGAAGATCAGCAGTCATCTCTTTGCCGTCCACCGTAACGGTGACCTGAAGGTCGGCTACAGCCACAGGAATCACCAGGCCGTAAGCCGTGACAGTGGTGGAAGCAGGGGCATTATAGTCATTGGCGTTCACACCCGTAGCATCCGTGAAAGAGATCGCTCCAACAGTAGCACTGGTTACGTCAAGAGTTCCGTCGCTCACCTTGATGGTAAATGCACCCGAAAGCGGAGTAGTCGGACTAGCGTTTTGGGAATCAATCTTGATGGAAGTAACCAAACCGGTACCGCCATAGCTTTCAGCCTTGTTCACCACAAAAGAGAGTTTAGACAGTGCATGGTGCATGTAAAGGTCTACCTTATTGTCATAAACTGCGGGAACGGCAACCGCATCATCAGCTGCGGCATTGCTCGCCTGAGGCCAAGCAGCGTACACATAAGGATCCCCCGCGGTACCATCACCACTGGTAGCAGCGGCGGTACCGTACATATAGTCGGTCTGACCGGTACCGACGAAGCTGGCTTCATCAGCCGCAAGAGTGGCACTGATCACATTAGTGGCATCATTGGAAGGGGTGCTAAAAGCATTTGACGGATAGAACGCGTAAACCGTAGCCGTTTCGTTGGTCAGGTTGATTTTTTCTGCAGCAGCTGTAGGGCTCACCCACGTATCGGGAGTACCATCCACTGCACCGTCGGGTAACAGATCGCTAAAGGTATAAGTGGCTACCTTGGGGGTATAACCCGTACCGGTGACAAAAACACCGATCTGGTCGCTCTCAACAAAGGCGGTGCCCTCTTTCAGGGCACGGGTGCCTACGCTTGAAAGTACATTTACAGATACACCCAGTTCACTCGTTGCGGGAGGGGCAACGGGGATATTCTCGTCATTGGAACAACTTGCAAGCATAGCGGCGGCAAGGGTGGCGAATAAGATTTGTTTCTTCATTTTCGTTTATTTTTTAATGGTTATTATAATCTTTGTTGAGGTCCGTTAGCATACGAACGGCTTATTGCACATTAGCATTGCCGGCGGCTACCTCACCCCACGGAAGAATGGATACGCTGTTCACGATGAGTTCACTACCTTTCACCGTGAGAGTATAGGTATAGTTCTTCTCCGCAAGCCATTGGGCGGCACTGCCGGCAGCAGGAAGGGCAACGGACATAACTTTACCGTCAATGGTCAGCGTCAGGGTAATGCCGGAAGTGGCGGTCAGAGGAGCAACCAAAGCGGCGGTGGTGACAGTCGTGGAAGCCGGATCAGCATAGGCATTGATGGTTAGGTCGGAGGGACCGGTAACGGTCAGTAGCTCGGAAGCGGCGGCTCCGCTGATTACCCCGTTAGTTAAACTCATGGTTAAGGCACCCGTCTTGAATTTGGGAGTGCCCGGAGTGACAGTAGCAAGCGTTAGCTCGGACAGAGCACCCGTACCCAAATAGCTTTCAGCCTTGTTGATTACAAAGGAGAGTTTGGACAGCGCATGGTGCATGTAAAGATCCACCTTGTTGTCGTAAACACCGCTCCCGTCAGCTGCCGCATTACTGGCTTTCGCCAAGGGATAGGTATAAGAAGTACCCACACCGTCGCCCTCACGCGTGGTGGCATACATGTAATCAGCCACATCAGCCGCGTTGAACTGCTGTGTAGAGGGGATATTCACGTTGATAGCCGTGTAATAGTCTCCCTGCGTATCGTCCGTGGAATTGCTGATGGCATCTGATGCATAGGGATAGAATGCATAAACGGTAGCGGTCTCATTAGCCAGATAGATCTTCTCGGTTTCTGTTGTAGAAGAAGTCCAAACGCCAGCAGGATCAGCCGGGCAGGTATAAGCCGCCAGAAGAGGTATATAATCCGTTCCTTTGACGAACACACCGATCTTATTATTTTCGGCAAAAAGCATCGGTCAGCGCACGGGTGGAACCCGCACCGGAGATCAGGGTGCTCACACCCAGTTCGGAACCGCGGAAAGCCGCAGGCACTTCATTGTCGTTACTGCAGGAGGCCATCATCAGTGAAACCAGACCTGCGAAAATTAATTCCTTTTTCATCTTACTTTTTACTTTCTAATTTAGGGTTATTACTACGTTATTCTTAGATACCTGTTGCATTTATATCGGTGTTTCTCTTTCTTATTGACTTACTGCACTTCCCCGTTGCCTCCGTTTACCTGTTCACGGGGGTTGATGGTGACACTGGAAAGCACGGCCTCCATATTGAGAACCTCGACCGTAGCCTCTATCGACACATCAACTTCACCCGCATTGACCTGATCCAATTGGTCTGTGATATCTGCATTGAGAAACTGGACGCTGCCCGTGTTCATCGTAAACTCCATGTGAAGGATGTTCTTCTCGCTCGTGTCCTTTCCAAAAAAGGAGACCCCCCCGGTAAAGGAGCTGTTATCCTTCTGCGTATTGAAATAAAGATCCCCGTTTTCCTTAACCAGTTCACCGGAAGAGATATACGCACCAGTGGCAAAACCGCTCAGGCTGCCCGAGCAGCTTCTGATCTGGTCTGCATACTCACCGGAACCCACGCTGATGACCGCCTGGCGAACAAAATTCCGGGGAACCATCGTGGCAGAGGCCGAATCACCCTCCAGCACCGTAAGGGTACCCAACCCCACGCCATAACAATGTGAAGGTTGTGAAAGGTAAGAAGAGGCACGCGTATAAGCAGGAGCGTAAATCTCGGCGCTACCATAGGAGGTCAGGTTGCGTTGCTCCACATTTTTACCGTCGTTATTATAAGCCAGCACCTGGTAGGTGCCGGGGGGAAGGCTACCGCTGAAACCGGAGGAACTGCCCTCACGCATCAACGGCGAACCATCGGGGGATAAAAATAGAGTTGCATACCTGTGGGAAGATTATCGCCTGTCTTCAGGTTCTTCCAGTTGAAATTAAGAGTGACGTTGCCGGAAGGCTGCACTTCCTCAAACTCTCTGCGGGTGCATCCGCCGGAAAGAGCCCAAAGAAGGCCGCCTGCCACAAACCAGCCAATTAATGTATAGGTTATTTTTCTTTTCATACCGGTACTGTTACTTGCGGGGTGAATATGTGCGACCGAAACGGTAGCTGACCGACACACGGAAACCCGTGGCTTTCAAACCGCTTTCGGTATAGAAACTTTGATAATAATAGTGAAGATCACTGTAAGAGTAGCGTGTCCCCGATATCGAACGGTAACCCAGCCGAGCCCCTAATTCAAGACCTAAACGCGAGGAAAGGGGAAGGTAATATCCAAGGGAGAGGCCTCCTTCATAATAGGAGCCCGTACGACCCTTATCCTGGGCTTCCGATGAGAGGTAGTCATACTGACCACCAAGCCCGTAAATACCTAAATAGAACCGCTTGTGCCCCCCTGAAGAATCGGAAAACCAGTAACGGGGCTCGAGGCTCAGGGTGGAAGGGGCCCAGACATGGGCTTCATTACCCCCCACATCGGTCACTCCGTAGACCCATTCACCCGAAACGGACCAATGGGGTGCCAAGAAATATTCCAGTTCCACATTGGGAGTGAGGTATCGCTTTTGAAGTTCCGAGGAGTACCCGGCAAGGGATACCAGGTTCGTCTTCACCGAAAAAAGCGGCACGAACCCCGCACGCAATGGACGAAGGGAAGAAGGTGGTAAAGCCGATTCCTCTTTGCATTCGTTTTCCTGATCCTGCCGCAATTGCTCTTCTTTTCGAAGGAGTTCTTCCTGTGCCAACAGTTCTTCCACCAGGCTCTCCAGAATATTATTTGCACCGTGAAGCGTATCTGTACAGCTTACCGGAATACCCAGACGCCGTCTTTCACTTTCAAGCACGGCGGCAAAATCTTTTTGGGGGATTTTGACCTGATAATGTTCTTCAATCACTTTTTGAAGATCATATTCGACCTTTACCTGTACACGACGCAACTGAGGAAAAAAGATACGTTCCATCTCACGGTAAGGGTTGCCACCAGAAAGTTCCATCAGCTGTTTCTCCCGACCGTCGAAAACGCCCACCTTATTTATTATGGAGAGAATGCGCTCCTTTTCCTCCAGGGAGGACGACGAAACAAGTTGTTTCAAACCCGCCCAGTCTTCGGAAACATGCGAGGTGCGCACGGCATAAGAAGAAAGCAGCGGGTAACGACGGCGGAGGTAGAGGGCAAAACCTTCGGAGCGGGCACGGGAGAGTTCTTCGTTACGCAGATACGTCCCGTCAATGGAACCGTAACCCGTGAGGGAGATATCTTTGATCTGTACCAGCGTATCCGAAAGCGTAGCACGAAGGAAATCGTCCAGGCGCCCCAGTTCTTCCGGGTTACCTTTGTAGGAAGGTAATACTTCCGAGCTGCCAATCCGGTAGGACAAATGGCAATCAATGCTCTTACCCCCTTCACGGATGATGCGGCGATAAACCGAATCGCGGAAAGATGTGCCTGACAAGGAAGGGGAATGCCCAACGGATCCACTAAGAAGGTCTTGTCCCCGCACCTTGCCTCCAATCAGGCTAAAGCTCAGAACACCGGCAATTACGATTATTCTTGCAACTCTCATATTTATCCCTTTTTATGCATTAATACAATTCATACATTCCCGTACTGGTACAGGCAACGGTGGTTTTTCAAGGGTTCCGTTACTTTGTAAGTAGCGGAACAGGGAAAGGCCCTACAGGGGTCTGAGAGGACTGGACCGACATTTGGAAAGGGCACGCTGCTTAATGGAGCAGGGGATGCAGCAAAGAATAGGATAATAAAGAAAATGGATGACAATAAAGAGGGAAATGGTTGATGCCTCGCAAACGATTAAAAGAGAAAAAAGGAGAAATAAGCGGGCGATTTTAAGCGTAAGAATGTTAATTTACTAAAATAATTAAGATACGGAGACATAGCAATGTCTAAATGTATTAAACAGATAATTAAGCATTGTTTTTACACACTTTACAATAGGACATCCAAAGAGAGCATCGTAAGATGTATTATTGTTTTCGGCTATTATTTAAATAGATTAATTAAAATATCTCCACTTTATTTTGCATAATATAAATTAAATACTTATTTTTGCCCCAAGAATATGGAATCTGCTACTTACAAAGTAGCGGATTCTTTTTTAGACGCAACCCGGCGGGTCGGTTCCTAGGCTACAACATCGATAATGCTTTTCTTCGCTCTTGTGCGAGCGGGACGAATAGCTCAGCAGGGCGATCACTTTCCGGTTGGCGCGACTCAGCGTTTTATTACCGAAGGAGGCCAAATAGGTATAGGTGACTTTCTCGGAAGAATGCCCCAATGACTCACAGATCACAGAGACGGAAATACCCTGGTGATAGGCCGCCGTGGCCCAGGAGTGACGAGCCACATAGGAGGTGAGACGCACCTTGAGCCGAAGCAACTTGGAGAGCTTGCTAAGGTGGGAGTTGTACTTGCGCAAAGCGCTCTGGTATTGCACATAACCTCCGGCGCCCTCTTTAGTGACGATAGACAGCAGGAAAGGGCTCTTTTTATCATGCGAAGCATATTTAAGCAGCAATGCACGCGCGCAGGGTTCGACCTGTACGCTGAGCTGTGCACCGGTTTTACTCCGGTGATAACGGAGCATATTCGCGGTAAGATCGGATTTGCGCAACCGGATCAGATCGACAAAGGGGATACCCCGAAGGTAAAAAGAGAGCAGAAAGAGGTCGCGGCTCATAGCCAGTGCAGGATGCCCGCTCAAATCGGCTTCCTTTAACTGCCTGATGACATGGGGGGAGACGGCACGTTTTTCTGTACTGTCGTTGCCCGTGAACACATCGTTAAACAACTTGGGGGCATAAGCCGCAAGCCCTTCCTCAACAGCCTGGTTATAGATACTACGCAACATACGCATGTACATGGAAATGGTATTAAGTTCACACTTGCGGGCTAACAGGGAACGCTCAAAACGTTTTAACCGTTCGGGAGTGATCTCCGAAAAGGCAAAGTCATCCATCTCCAGGAATTTAAGAAACTGCCGCACCGAAGTTAGGTAACAACGTGCCGTGGAATAACGGCCAACAGACAGAAGACGCTTTCTTAGTAAAGTAGTAAAGGTTACAAATGAATTCATTAAAGATGTTTGTTTGTTCTGCCGTGTAACTTTCTTTCTCATAAATTTACTGTTTTCAATTGAATTATCATCCAATAGTAAAACTATAATCGATAAAAAAGAAATGTGACAATGGCAAGAATTAGATAAAATAATAAACAAAAAATAGATAAATAATCGCTATTTGTGTATTTTTCTGTTTCGAATGTTGCCTATAAAATTAAAATAATAAATAATAAATGCAAAATGAATAAACTATTATTAACTTATAATAGATAATTATCACAAACAACGAATCCGATTGGTTTGATAAGATAACCATACCAAGACCCAAAGGGGTATCGTGGAGGAAGGAGGAAAACGTGACACTGGCACTCCCCTGCCCCGCAGTGGGGAAGAATCCCGGGACCTACAATTACCTGAGCTCGGAGAGCAGGGAAAAGTTTGAAAAGGAGGTGAATTATGAAATGGGGATGGACCGGACTCATACCCGAGGAAAAACTGATCAAGAGATTCTTTTTATTATCTATTCACTTTATGAAGAAAGCAAAAGGGCTGAATTCCTCTCTTGGAATCCAGCCCTAAAACTAAATAGAATTCATCGAATTCACGTTAATTAAGGCCGATCTCCAGGCAAAGTTCCGAAGTCGGAAGGCTGGTTCCCCATTTCAAATTCAAGCGTGCCTCCGGCCGTAATATCATTGAATGTGATATAGGACTTGGCATAGGCATTGCCATTCAACTTAGCCGATTGGATATAGATATTCTCCTTGCTGTTGTGATGGGCTATAATCTTAAAGGTTTTGTCATGACCAACATTCAACGTGGCTTCCTTAACAATGGGACTGCCAAAGACATAAATACCACCGGCCGGCTCAACTTGATAGAGCCCCAGCGCGGACATGACATACCAAGCCGACATCTGACCAACATCCTCATTGCCGCACAACCCGTCAGGATCGTTTTTATACAAAGTAGACATCACTTCACGCAATCTTGGAGCAGCTTTATAAGGTACGCCTGCATAATCGTACAGATAGATGGTGTGGTGACTGGGTTCATTGCCATGAGCATATTGCCCAATCAGACCGGAGACATCGGGCGCTGCATCTTTACCCAAATCACCTTGCACGATGAAAAGGGAATCAAGCTTTGAAACAAAGGGTTGCTCGCCGCCAAACAGTTTGATCAGACCATGTACATCATGAGGCACCAGCCAAGCATATTGCCAGGCATTTCCTTCGGTATAATTGCCTTTACCGGGAGTGGTTATGAAGGGATCGAAGGGTTCGCTAAACTTACCCGTGGAGGAAATACCCCGCATAAAACGGGTTTTGGAATCCCAGTAATATTTATAAGATTCACTCCGATGATGGAAATAATCGTAATCAGCGGTTTTGCCCAAAAGTAGGGCGACCTTAGCCACACAGGCATCGGCAAGTGCATATTCCAGTCCTTTGGCTGTTGTCTCATTAGAAGGTTCCTTATCATAAGGTATATAACCGTATTTCTTTAGTAAATCCATGGAACGCTCATTGAGCATGGCCGAAGTCTTCATTGCCGTAAATGCTTCTTCCTGATCGGCTTTATCGGGTAAGAAACCTTTTAAAACCAAATCGGCCAGCACCGGAATGCCGGGATTGCCCACCATACAGTCGGTTTCATTCCCCATTAAATGCCAGACAGGTAATTTGCCTTGTTGCTTGAAGATATGCAGGAAAGTTTCTGCATAGTCTTTCATCCGATCGGGATGTACCAACGTAGCCAACGGATGGGCGGCACGGTAAGTATCCCACAGAGAGAAAGTCGTATAATTGACAAATCCTCCGTGTGGATAAATTTTTCCATCACTGCCGCGATAGTCGCCATTGACATCACAGAAAACCGAGGGAGCAATCATAGTATGATAGAATGCCGTATAAAAGATTTCGGTAGCCGTGCTATCAAGCATATCCACCTTTATTCGACCGAGTTCCTTATTCCAAAGTGCACTGGCTTCATCAGCCACCTTGCTAAAGGTTTGAGAGCCGACTTCTGTTTCCAGGTTCAGTTTGGCATTGTCCACACTGACTGCGGAAAGTCCCACTTTAATATATAAAGGATCCGAGGAGCCATCGGTAGTGAATGTCAATGTCCCGACGGAATCTCCTGTAGCCGCATAATGCTGAATGGGTTTGGAAAAAACAGCTGCGAAATAAATTTGCTGATGTTTGGCCCAGCCCGCTGATATACGGTAGCCTGAGATAACGGTATCGTTTTCCTGTACCAGCCGGCTATCCATCCAATGATCCCAGCCTATGCCTTCATTCAGATTGATGATGACGGAAGCTTGCCCCTTTAGAGGAAAAGTATAACGATGAAAACCTGTACGCGCCGTAGCGGTCAATTCAACCTGAATATCAGACGGCTTCATTTGCACGGAGTAATAACCCGGAGCTACTTTTTCGTCCGCATGACTGAAAGTGGCGTAATGGGAACTATCCTGAGTCGGGAAGAACAGCACATCTCCCAAGTCACCGATTCCGGTTCCGCTCAAATGGGTATGGCTAAAACCGATCAACACCGAATCACTGTAATGGTAACCGGAACACCAATCCCATCCACGCACGGGTTCGGTAGGGCCTAACTGGACAAAGCCAAATGGCACACTCGCCCCTACAAACACATGTCCGTGTCCGCCGGAGCCTATCATTGGATTGACATACCCCGCCGGGGTTTTCATACTCTTGGCATGCTCGCTCCGGCTACAGGATGCCGTAACAAAGAAAGCAAGCATTCCAAGTCCTGCTAATTTAAGTTTGTTCATTGTATTTTAATTTGATCAGTTAGTCGTATATCATCGGAGGAAGCGCCGATTTGAAGCACGAACTTACCCGGCTCCACAACACGCTTCATCTCTTCATTTATCAATGAAAAATCATCTTTAGACAATTCGAAATTAAGAGTCACACGCTCTCCCTTTTTCAGGAATACACGTTTGTAATGCTTTAATTGTTTCACCGGCTGCACAACCGAAGCTACAACATCGCGCAAGTAAAGTTGGGTGACTTCGTCCCCATCATAATCACCTGCATTTTTTACTGAGAACGAAACATCAAAGGCACCATTTCCCCTGGGAGTAACTTTCAGACCGGAATATTCAAAACGGGAGTAACTCAATCCGTAACCAAAAGGATAAAGTGGTTTAGCCGTTTCTTCCACATAATTGTGAGCCGGCGGATTGTTTTTATCGTAATACACCGGTAACTGCCCCACACTACGCGGCACGGTAACCGGTAAACGCCCTGCTGGATTATAATCACCGAAGAGCACGTCGGCTAGGGCGTCACCCCCCTCCTGACCCGGATACCAGGCTGTCAACAAAGCATCAGCCTGCTCCGCTGCCCAATTTTTAATTAAGGGACGCCCTTCAATATAAATCACAACCAACGGTTTGCCAGTTGCTTTCAAAGCTTTCAACAATTCCATCTGACGCCCCAACAGGGTGAGCGTGGTTCGGTCGAAGCCTTCACCACACTCCATATCACTTACTTCGGAAGTATTCGCCACCGCTGCTCCGGTCTCTTTATAACTTGTCTTAAAATCACGCGCGCTGGAGCCCCCCACTACCGCTACGACAACATCGGCAGTTCCGGCCGCCTTCACGGCTTCCTCAATTTCGTTGAAGGTCGTGTCGCGAATAGCACAGCCTTTGACATATTGCACATGCGACGCACCTATTTTGCGGGTAATCCCCTCGAGCACGGTCACGACATTGTCCGTTGCCTGGGGAGCGGTATAATCACCCAACATATTATAGGTGTTATCGGCATTCGGCCCGATAACGGCAACTTTGCCAACCGAACGTGAAAGGGGTAATACATTATGCTCGTTCTTCAACAGTGTGATCAAATTCCGGGCACATTCGCGCGCCAATGCAATGTGCGAGGCAGAACGAACTTCTTTCTTGGCTTTCAACGGATCAACATAAGGATGTTCAAACAAACCCATCTCGAACTTTAAACGTAGAATACGACAAACCGCGGTATCGACCAAAGCCTCACTCACCTTTTTCGCGCGAACGGATTTGACCAAGGTAAAGAAAGCGTCACCGCCAAGATCGGCATCCAATCCCGCCTTAAGCGACCGGATCGCTCCTTCGGCGGAAGAAGAAGTCACAAAGTGACTGATTTGCAACCCTTCAATACTATATAAATCGGATACGGAAAACCCACGGAACTTCCATTCCTTGTGCAGCACATCCGTCAACAAATGCTTGTTAATCGTACAGGGAATACCATCCAGTGAGTTATAGGAAGTCATCACCGACAGAGCGCCGGCTTTCAACGCTTGATGAAAGGGAGGCAAATATTCACTTTTCAATTCCCGCATGCCTACATAAGAAGGACTTCCATTTTGTCCTCCCTGGGGAATGCCATAGGCAATAAAATGTTTCAATGTCACCAATGTGGCATCAGGACGTTTTAAATCTCCCCCACCAAAGCCTTTGACCATAGCGGCCGCCAGATCACCGGACAAAACGGGATCTTCGCCAAAAGTTTCTTCAACGCGCGACCATCGCGGATCACGGGACAGATCAAGCACCGGTCCGTAACTGATATGTCCGCCTTGCCAACGTATTTCTTCGGCAATGGCATGTCCTTCTTCTTCAAGCAAGTCGGGATTCCAGGTGGAAGCCATGCCAATGCCCGTAGGGAATACAGTTGAACCAATAGCCATATGTCCATGAGGGGCTTCTTCCGCAAGGAAAAGCGGAATGCCTAAACGGGTATGCTCAATGACGTATTTTTGCAAAGCATTTCCGGCTTCGGCAGCCAGCTCGGGGTTAAGCCCGTTCTCCAAGGTCTTCTTCGTCCATGGATCGGCACGGTAAGTACCCCAGAGCATGCCCATCTGCCGTTCCTGAAGCATTTTCTTAAATTGTTCGGAGACTTCAACCTGACGCCCGTTAATCTGATACATATTCCATCCCAGCGGACAAAGCAACTGTCCAACCTTCTCTTCGAGCGTCATACGTGACAATAGGTCCTGCGTACGGACTTCGATCGACAGTTTCGGATTTCGATAAGGAGGCCGATTTTTCTGAGCACAAAGTGGCAACAGACCAAATAATAAAATCAAAAGACTACCTATAATCTTCTTTTGTTGCTGCATGACTAGTTCTTTTAAGGTTTATTTTTCAAAGTCTCCTTCCACTCCCCACAAAGGGGGAATAATGGGAAGAAGGGAGAAGACTTGTGTGTTAGAGTTAATAAAACAAACAGGTGATATTTTCTTCAATTCTTATTCTATTCTGATCTCCGCCAGACCCGGTACTTCCTTTTCACGAACCATACGGGTGGCTTTAAGTAAGACATAACGTGCATATACCGGGGCAAAGTAGACGGATTGCCAAACGGGATGATTGCGGATATTGGAAAACTCTCCTGTTGCAACCACTTGATTGACATCACCCGCGGTCATGCCGACTGACAATTGGTAATTGGCTATCAGACCTTTGTGATAGGAATGCTGATCGGGCAGGTAATAGAAAGAGCGGATCAGGCGCTTCTGGCCCAAATCGATCAAAACCTCATCACCTTTTACGAAGCAAGTTGTACTGTCGTTCCGGTCCATACATTTCTCCGCCTCTGCAGCATCAACTCCGGACAGAGTGAAAGCATACCCTTTGACATTCATATCCTTACGAGTCGTTTCGGGAAGCCGGTCGTCACCCGAATAAAAGGCTCCCACAGTATTGATGCAAAGGCACGCACGGGAGTCAAGAAAGCGTACGCGGATACGATCGGTGAATACCGTCGGAAAGCGCAAGATTCTTTTGTAACCAATGGTAGTGGTGGCCTCACCGGAATTGACCGATAACCATTGTTTATCTTTGTAGAATTCCACAATAAACGATTTCACCCGTTGCCCCAATGGAATGTATTCCTGCAACAGAAAGCGGTTGATCTTTTCTTTCCGCGGTAATTTGAATTCCAAAGTCGCACTCTTAACACCATCCGATGTAGCCCAATAAGTATCGTATTCTCCATCCGTAACCGCTTTGGCTGCAAATGATTTTCCACGTTCATTGGAAACATGAGGACGCAACCCGCGTAATAGGTCATGAGCTAATTCACGCTGTACACGAAGATGGTAATTCACCGCATTAGCCGAATCCGTGGGAAAAATCAAACCGTCCCGGTCTATCGGGAAGTTTAACAGGAAATTACCGTTACGCCCCACACTCCGATAATAAAGGTCGGTCAACTGGTCTACGGATTTCACAAGCGTATCTTCACTGGGATGATAGAACCATCCCGGCCGAATGGAAACATTACATTCTCCGGGTACCCATTTATCACCATCGGCATGCCCATATTGCAGTTCTTCATATTTATCATAACCGGGATAGACCTCTTTGGAACGCAGAAACGACCAGTTGGTTGCTCCGGCATAACCACTCTCATTACCAATCCAGCGACATCCCGGACCTCCATCTGAAAAAATAATGGCTTCCGGTTGAAGTTCATCAATCATCCGGTAAGCCCGCTCAAAATGATAATAAGTCTTCCGGTCTATTTTACGCACTTCTTTCGCACCGCCATACCAGCCGTCCCCGCCATTGGCTCCGTCGAACCAGACTTCGGAAATGGATCCGTAGTTGGTCAGGAGTTCCCTTAATTCCTTATAGAAATATTCCACATATTCCGCCGTGCCGTAATTGGCTTGATGACGATCCCACGGGGAGAGATAAACTCCGAATTTCAGTCCGTACTTTTTACAAGCGGCGGCCAGTTCGCCAACCACATCCCCCTTGCCATTTTTATAGGGGGAATTACGGATGCAATAATCCGTCAGATGAGTCGGCCAGAGGCAAAATCCGTCATGGTGTTTGGCGGTAATAATGACCTCCTTGATACCGGCCTTTACAAAAGTCTGGGCCCACTGTTCGCAATTCAGCTTTTGGGGATTGAATATTTGGGGAGAGACATCCCCATATCCCCATTCCTTATCATCAAAAGTATTCAGTCCGAAATGAACAAAAGCCAATGTTTCCATTTGCTGCCACCTGACTTGTTTGGCCTGGGGAAGTGGTGCAACAGGCTTAGGGGCATCTTTTAAAACATTTTCCGCATTGACTTGCAGAGCAAGTAGCAAGAAACAAACGATTGGTAAATATCTTCTCATATCTGTGTGTTTTTTATTTCTAAAAAAGTAATGTCAGCAAAAAGCAACCTCTATAATAGTACAATCGAATTGAACGATTGAACTAGGGGTCTATTGCATTAATAGTTTTTTTTAACGATTATAGACTACTATCAGACGGAAAGTGATTACATTTCACTTACCATCACGAGAATGCATATGATTCAATTCTTGATCAATGCACAAACCAATGATCGGGGATATCCCGAGGTGTACCGCCATTGAAACTGTACTTCAGTTTAAGCGTAAACCCACCGCCACCTTCAATAAAATCGAGTAAGAAAGGATGGGTTCCTTTAGCTAAAGCTGCCTGTCCGCTCTTTTCTATAGCAGAGTGCAAGCCGTCATTGTCCACTATCACGCTATTGGCTATGTATAGTTTTCCGCCATCGTCGCAAGTCAGGTAAAAGGTGTAGATACCTGTGGCGGGAACTTTGATATAGCCTTTATATTTCAATGCAAACGCAGCGGTTACAAAATCGTCAGGAACAACGATAGCATCGACCACCTGTTTCTTATCGCCGGCCCCCTTTATAAGTGAGGTATTTTTGAACAATCCATCATAAAATGAACAGGACAGCCCTTTCTGGGAAGCTCCTTCCACCCGGACGGATTTAGCAAAAGGGACCTGGCGGTAATTGACGGTGTAAATATCGCCACGCGCACCACCGGGACTAATCAATGCAAATTTGATCTGAATGGAATGGTCGATAGTTAAGGGTGCGCTCAAGACTTTCGACTGAAGTGTTGGTATTGAACCGTCGGTGGTATAGTGAACCTGCATGCCGGGAAGAGGATTATCAACCTTGAACACCGTTTCCTTAACGAAGACGCTCTCTTGGGCAAATCCGGACAAATCGGGCAAACGGTAATTGACCTGCATAGCGTCCAAACGGGGGAAACTGGCCAGCAAACGGTCCGAATAACTCTTAAAAAGATTCTGATTGGTCCACAGACGTTCGGCCAATGCGGTCAAACGGGGAAACAACATAAAATCGGCCCGCCGCTCGGAAGGTATTTTCTCCGTCCACATATTGGCTTGCGCACCTTTCACCAGATCGGCCTTATCAGCGGGAATATCATTGCCGATAACATTCATATTGTATACAGCTTCCAGCGAACTCCTGTCCGGTATGTAATCAAAATACAACGGATTGGTGGGCGACATAATCACGGGATTGCCATTACGTGCCGCTTTGGGCAAGGAGGTATGCACCCACCCCCTCCAATACATCACATTAACCGAAGGATCAAGATTGCCGTCAATAGCATCGTCCCAGGTAATCACCTGACGATTTTTAGATTTGATAAAATCGGTCACCCGATGTACGAAATAGGTTTGTAATTCATTGAAGTCTTTCATACCGGAATCCTTCATAAACTTTTTGCAAAGTTCGGAATGCGACCAGACGGTCTTATCCACTTCGTCCGCTCCGATATGAATGTACCGGGAGGGAAACAAATCCATAACTTCCGACAGTACATTGTTCACAAAGGTGTAAACATCTTCCTTACATGGACAAAGCGGAGTGGTAAACGTTTTCCCCCACCCTATTTTTTCCACTCCCGCCAAGTAAGGATATTCTGCAATGGCGGCCAACATATGCCCCGGCATATCTATCTCGGGAATAAGATCAACATGGTGAAGGGTGGCGTAACGCACTAGATCACGTATCTGATCCTGGGTATAATAACCTCCATAGAGTTGCTTGCCGTCTTTATTGATAATATAGCGCTTGTCTATTTCAAAATCGGGATTCTCCTTTGCCCTCTTCATACAAAGCGTATCCTGATTGTTGAAGGTACGCCAGGCCCCCTGCATGGTAAGTTCGGGATATTCTTTTATTTCAATGCGCCATCCCTGGTCATCGGTCAGGTGCAAATGCAATTTATTCATTTTGTATAAGGCCATGCGATCGATTTGCCGCTTCAGGTAATCAATGGAAAAGAAATGCCGGGAAACGTCAATCATACAACCGCGCCATGAGTAGGCAGGTTCGTCGGAAATCTGCAAGGCGGGCAAGGAAATGACAGAGGTCACCTTAGTGCCTGTTTCGACCTGTACCGGCAATAGCTGTCTGAGGGTCTGTATCGCATAGAAAGCCCCAGCCGGGGCGGAAGCTTTTACTGTTATCTTTTCAGGGGTGATGGAGAGTTGATAGGCCTCTGGATTTTTCAGCTCGGCGGTACAATCAAACTCAATCATATTAGCACCACTTTCGTAGCCGAGTCCGCGTCCCAGCAACGGACTTATTAAGGACTGGAAATAAGCTATTTCTTTCGAAAAGCGGCCATTATCATTGACCATAAGCCGCGTTGCGGACGACAAAATGAAATATCCTTGCCTCATCTCCAAGTGTTGCGGAAATGGGATTAAAGCTGGCTCTTTGACCGATGGTTCGGCACTCAACAGGACTGTGGACAGACTAAAGCAAATCAATAACAGGAACTTTACAGATCTCTTCTTCATGGTTAGTGAAATTAGAAAATTATACGTTTCAATTGCAAATAACGCATTTTTTAGACTGCAAAGAAATACCTGCTTTCAATCATTCTATATCTATTTCACACTAACAGAAGAGCCCCCTCTACAGAGACAGCAACGTTTTATACTTAGCCGGTGTAATCTTGGTGATTTCGTGGAATACACGGGTAAAATGAAAACGATTGGAGAATCCCGTCTTATAGGCTACTTCATCAATACTCATAACCGAATGGGTAATGAGCAAACAGGCATAATCAATCCTCTTTTTCTTAATATATTTCTGAAGCGACACTCCGATCTCATTTTTAAACAGACGGGAGAAAGAATTGGTAGACATACAGGCTTTATTTGCCAACAACTCATTGGACAAATCCTGATCGTAATGATTCTCTATATAGTTAATGATCTTGGCTACCCGGATATCACTCGTATTCTGTTCCCATTCGTTTTCATCAATGCTCTGAAGCACTTCGCAAATCAAAGATTGAATCACCAGAAAGGCTTGTACATTAAAACGTTCAATATCGTTATTCTCGGAAAGATAACGGCGAAGGTAATTAATTTTATTCCTTAAATTATCATCCAGAGAAAGTGTATAAATACCCAACGAGGCATTATCGTATGGGAATCCTAATGTAAAATGGATAAATAAATGTTCGATAGCTCCTTCGGTAAGTAATGTATTCCGCTCTTTTGTCGTGAGCGTGCTGATACTCCCCCCTTCCAAAGAATATCCTTCACGAGGTATCTGATGTCCGTTTATTCTTGATTTGTAATCGGTATTGGGAGCTATCAGGTAAATTTTATCAATATCCATATGATAGACCTTATCTTGGTATTCTATAATTCCACCTTCTTCAAAATTATAATAAATCCGCCAGTAAGGAAATGAAAGGGTACTATGTTCCCACTTCTTCAGCCACCAATATCTGCAACAGTGAATGTTTACAGAAAATTGCGGAAAATATTGGGCAATATTAGAAGGATCGCCGGTGAATAAAGCATCCATATTATTCGATTCATTAATTGTAATTACTCATTTTACTCAAACTTTCGCATGAAACCACAAAAGCTTAATTGATATAAACGTGAACAAAGATAGCTAATTTATGCAGAATCTAATAATTCCGGGTACTCTTCTGTATTGAACGGATTTATCTTACCTTTGCAGACGTAAGATGATGTAAGAAAAATCAGATTTCATTTGTATATATCAACGAAACATTATGTTCCATGAATTCAGGAAAAAAGATCCCCTCGCCGATCGTATCCCTCTTGCCGATTGTAGTGCTGGTAAGCTTGTTATTCGGTACCATACGTACCTTCGGCAGTGACGCGCTGGGAGGAGGCAGCCAGATATCATTACTGACCACTACCGCATGCTGCGTTTTCATCGGCATTGCATTTTACCATGTTCCGTGGAAAGATTATGAGATTGCAATTACCAATAATATTTCGGGGGTTGCAACGGCTATTATCATCTTGCTCATCATCGGTGCCTTAAGCGGTGCATGGATGATAAGCGGAGTAGTACCAACACTGATCTATTATGGGGTACAGATAATCCATCCCGACTTCTTCTTAGCTTCCACGTGTGTTATTTGTGCTCTTGTCTCGGTGATGACAGGCAGCTCGTGGACAACCATCGCCACGATTGGCATTGCGCTGATGGGCATTGGCAAGGCACAGGGGTTTGATGAAGGATGGATAGCCGGAGCCATCATTTCAGGAGCTTACTTCGGCGACAAGGTGTCACCGCTATCCGACACAACCATTTTGGCTTCATCGGTTGCAGAGGTCCCGCTGTTTCGGCATATCCGCTATATGATGATTACCACCACCCCTTCACTGATTCTTGCAATTCTCATTTTTACTGTAATGGGGCTGACACATGAGAGTAATTCCACAGAGCAGATCCACAACTTTGCTCTCGCGCTAAACACCCGGTTTAACATCACTCCATGGCTCCTTATTGTCCCCATCGTTACCGGTATTCTGATTGCACGGAAAGTACCGTCCATTATCACTCTCTTCCTCTCCAGTCTATTGGCGGGAATATTCGCAGTCGTCTTCCAAGGGGATTTACTAAAAGAAATTGCCGGTGGAAATGATCTCTTCAAAGGACTCATGATGACCCTTTACGGCAGCACCAGTCTAAGCACTCCCAATGCCATCCTGACCAACCTCGTTGCGACTCGTGGTATGTCAGGCATGCTGAATACGGTATGGCTGATTTTATGTGCCATGTGTTTCGGCGGAGCCATGACGGCAAGCGGCATGCTGGGCAGCATCACTTCCATCTTTGTGCGCTTCATGAAAAATACAGTCAGCTTGGTAGCTTCCACGGTTTGTTCCGGCATCTTCCTGAACCTGACTACGGCCGATCAATACATCAGCATTATCCTCACCGGAAACATGTTTCGTAGCATTTATGAAAAGGAAGGTTATGAAAACCGCTTGCTCAGCCGAACCACCGAAGATGCAGTTACCGTTACTTCGGTACTCATCCCTTGGAACACGTGTGGAATGACACAAGCAACAATCTTAAGCGTGCCGACCCTGACCTATCTGCCTTATTGTTTTTTCAACATTATCAGTCCGCTAATGAGCATTGCCATTGCCGCAACAGGCTATAAGATCGTAAGGCGGACAATGAACAAAGCAAAATAAAGATTGTTTTGCAATAAATAGAAGACATTTGTTTAACCAAAGAAAATTAATGAGTTATGAAGAAATTGATTTCATTGGTAGCTGTATTGGCAATCAGCATTGCAACAATCGGCATTTATGCCCAGGAAAAGGTAACGGGAATATCCCGTGCCGAAAAAGAAGAGCAAAAAAAAGCGGACCGTACCCTTAAGAAAGCGGAAGAACTGGCAGCCCAACAGGCAGCGTATCAAGATGCCGTCGCAGCATTAAAAGAACATAAGTTTGTACTCGAAGCTGATCGAGTTATCTTCCGTAACGGATGGATAGCCTATGTCAATTCATCCACGAATTTCGTCTTAATGAATAATGATCACACTACCGTACAGGTTGCATTTAATACCACTTACCCCGGACCGAACGGAATTGGTGGCGTAACCGTGGACGGCAGTACGTCAAACGTAAAAATGAAAACGGATAAGAAAGGCAATATCTCCTTCACTTTCAATGCCCAGGGTGTGGGAATTTCAGCGCAGATATTCATTACCCTGCGAACAGGGAGTGATAATGCCGAAGTAACGATCAGCCCCAATTTCAGTTCTAACAGGATGAGCTTTAGCGGAAAAGTAATTCCTTTGGATCTTTCGAATATATTCAAAGGACGCTCCTGGTAATTTTTTAAAGGTATTCATTAAGCTCCGTTGCATGTCGCCTAAAAATATGAGAGAATATATCATTGCAGATAATCAAGACATCTCAAAAGCAGGAATAATGTTCCTACTGAGTAATCAAAAGGAAACCGGGCTTTTGCTGGAAGCCGACAATAAGGCGGAGCTTATCCGACAATTACGCATGCATCCACAGGCTATTGTGATATTAGACTATACCTTATTCGACTTTTCCGGAGCTGAGGAGTTATTGGTATTGCATGAACGTTTTAAGGAAGTCAACTGGCTCTTGTTTTCGGATGAATTGAGCCTCAGCTTTCTGCGTCGGGTTTTGTTCAGCGGAACGGCATTCGGAGTTGTCCTGAAGGATAGCTCAAGAGAAGAAATTTTAACTGCGCTGCAATGTGGTGAACGTAAAGAACGTTTTATCTGCAATCATGTGAGTAACATGCTTTTATCCGATAAGGGGAGTAATACCCCTGCGCATCCCGCAATAAAGGATAGCCTGCTTACACCGGCGGAAAGGAGTGTGCTCAAAGAAATTGCATTGGGAAAGACAACAAAAGAAATTGCCTCCGAAAAGAATGTCAGTTTCCATACGGTCAACAGTCATCGCAAGAATATCTTCCGCAAACTAGGGGTGAATAATGCACACGAGGCTACAAAATATGCCATGAAAGCAGGAATCATAGACCTCGTGGAATATTATATTTAAAGCGGATTAAATAAAAATCTCTCCGCTCCCGATGCAGAGTTTCGAATCTTTATCGTAAACCACACCGAACTGTCCGGGGGCAATGCCTTGAAGTTTATCGGAGGAGACAAGATGCGCGCTACCTTCGGCATACATTAATCTTCCTTTGATAAATTCGGGAGTATGCCGGATTTTGAAAGTGACTTCCACTTCCTTACTATTTTCCCATGGATTTTCGGTAATAAAATGAAAGTCATGCATCTTAAATTCATGACCATATTGCAATGCGGTATCGTAGCCTTTTGAAACATAGAGCACATTCTCATTTATATCTTTCCGCACGACAAACCAAGGGCCACCGCTCAATCCGAGCCCTTTACGCTGCCCGATGGTATGAAACCAATATCCCTTGTGCATACCAATCTTTCTTCCGGTCTCCAATTCGACAATATCACCTTCGCACTCGCCCAGGAAACGACGCACAAAATCATTATAATTGATCTTGCCCAGAAAGCAAATGCCTTGGCTGTCACGCCGGTGGGCATTGGGCAACTTTGCACGAATAGCAATATCACGCACTTCATCTTTCATCAATTGGCCTAAAGGGAACATCAGCTTGGAGACCTGCAAGGAATCAATCTGCGCCAGAAAATCGGTCTGATCCTTCACCGGATCAACAGCCGTGCCCAACCAGACTTTACCGCCCCGCTCAACCGTTGTGGCATAATGCCCGGTAGCTGTATAATCAAAATCTTTTCCCGCTTTCTGCTCAAAGCAACCAAACTTGATCAATTTATTACACATCACATCCGGATTGGGTGTTAACCCCCGACGTACCTTATCAATAGCATACGCCGCCACCTGATCCCAATATTCCTGTTGTAGATCAATCATTTCCAACGGCAAACCATAACGACGGGCAACCGCAGTAGACATTTCCCAATCTTCCTCGGCGGAACAATCCATATAATCGACACCATCCATCCCTATTTTAATATAAAACAAGGAGGGACGATACCCCTGCTCACAAAGAAGGTGGACAACAACCGAACTGTCCACACCTCCTGACAATAATAAAGCTATATTCATTTCATTCTCTTTCTCTAAATCTTATCCAAAGCCTGCTCCAAATCAGCTAAAAGATCGTCTATATGCTCTGTACCTATTGATAAACGAATTGTACTAGGTTTAATTCCCTGCTCTTCCAACTCTTCCGCATTCAGTTGCGAATGTGTCGTGGTGGCGGGATGGATCACCAAAGATTTGACATCGGCAACATTAGCCAATAAAGAAAAGATCTCGAGATGATCAATAAACCGATGGGCTTCTTCCTCTCCCCCTCTGATTTCAAAAGTAAAGATGGAACCGGCACCATTCGGAAAATAGTTCTGGTATAAGGCGTGATCGGGATGCTCGGGCAATGAAGGATGATTTACCGTAATGACTTTAGGACTCTTCTTCAGAAAATCCACGACTTTCAGCGCATTTTCCACATGACGTTCCACACGAAGGGACAAGGTTTCAAGACCTTGTAACAGAATAAAAGCATTAAACGGACTGATAGCGGCTCCGGTATCGCGCAAAAGAACCGCACGAATACGAACGGCATAAGCAGCAGCTCCCGCAGCATCGACAAAGCGTACTCCATGGTAACTGGGATCCGGTTCTATAAGCTGGGGAAATTTGCCCGATGCCACCCAATCAAATTTGCCTCCGTCTACAATAACCCCACCTAAAGAACTTCCATGCCCGCCGATAAATTTTGTGGCGGAATGTACAACAATGTCTGCTCCATGTTCGATGGGGCGTATCAAATAGGGCGTACCGAATGTATTGTCGATAATCAAGGGGATGTGATGATGATGAGCTATTTCAGCAACAGCTTCAATATTGATAATATTCGAATTGGGATTCCCCAATGTTTCAATAAACACGGCTTTGGTATTCTCTTGTATGGCTTGCTCGAAGTTGAAAAGATCGGAAGGGTCGACAAATGTAGTGGTGACCCCGTATGTTGGTAAGGTATGGGCCAAAAGGTTATACGTTCCTCCATAAATCGTTTTGGCTGCAACAATATGATCGCCCGCCTGCGTAATATTTTCAAAAGCATATGTAATGGCAGCAGCTCCCGAAGCAACGGCCAACCCCGCTACACCTCCTTCCAAAGCGGCTACGCGATCCTCAAAAGCACCCTGAGTTGAGTTAGTCAGCCGTCCGTATATATTTCCCGGGTCCTGCAGACCGAAGCGCGCTGCCGCATGAGCCGAATTACGAAACACATACGAAGCGGTCTGATAAATGGGTACCGCACGGGCGTCCGTAGCAGGATCCGGTTGTTCCTGTCCCACATGTAGCTGAAGTGTTTCAAAATGTAATTTTTTTGTTTCCATTGTCTACGTTTTTATGAATTGATTGATCTGTTGCAAAGATAGACTTAAAGAAAAGAACGGGCAATGACATAGGATAGGGAATTTTATACCATATTTGTGGTAGGAAAACGAATATTTCATAAATTTGTGCCTATGAAAGCAACAAATATACTCATAGTTCTCTTAGGAATGACTCTTATCCCTGTTTACATGGCATGTACAGGAGAGGACCGCTGGCCGGAATATGCCGTACAAACGGAAACGGACCGGTGGATCGATGATAGCATGAGGGTGTGGTATTATTGGAATGAGGACATTCCCCAAAGCAAGAGGCTGAACTATTTCTCTGAACCGGCTACTTTCTTCAAATCTCTTTTATCCAGTGATGATTCTTATTCCACAATAGACAGTATAACGACTACAACCACAAAAAGCATCAGTTCTACAGATTACAGTTACGGGCTTGAATTTGAACTCAAATCCGTTAAAAATAATGATACGGCCTATTATGCCAGGGTTCTTTATGCCGCGCACGAATCTCCGGCCGCGACGGCCAAGTTGCAACGCGGAGACTGGATTATGAAAATGGACGATGAAGCTATCACAAAGAAAAATTATGCGCGATTATACGGAGATCAAGCCATGAACCTTACGACAGGCTATTATGATGCTGCAAAAGATACGGTCATAGCCCATACTAATGTGGTAAATTTAGGTGCGGCCCGCAGCATTGAGGATAATCCTGTTTTCTACCACAACATTTATGTGAAAGGTAGTAAACGCATTGGGTATCTGGTATACAATCATTTTAGTTTTGGACCGACCAACGATGAGTCCGACGTCACTTACTATAAGGATTTATTAGAAGCATCCAAGATTTTTGCCGCCCAACAAGTTAATGAGTTCGTTTTAGACTTACGTTACAATAACGGAGGCTATATGAGTTGCGCACAATTGCTGGCTTCCATTCTGGCTCCCTCATCGACACTCGGATCGGAAATGGGCTATCTGGGGTTCAACAACCGGATTAACCCAAGAGAACAACCTTTTTATCTGGATCAAAACCTGATATCCGGAGGAAGCAATCTTAATTTAAGTACCCTATATGTTCTTACTACCAGTGAGACGGCTGCTGCATCCGAAATGCTAATCAATTGTCTGAAACCCTATATGAAGGTTGTGGTCATCGGACAGACCACTGCAGGCAAGAATGTAGTGACCAAGACCATTATCAATACTGAGCTGCAAATCGCAATAAGCCCTGTTGTCTGCAAAATATATAATTCCAAAAACGAATCGGACTACTCCAAAGGGCTTATACCCGATTATAGCCTCAACGAAAGCAGCTACCCGGCCGCTTTCTTACCATTCGGCAACGAAAACGAGTTACTGCTGGCCAAGGCTATCAGCCTTATTACCACAGAGAAACCAACCGCGACTTTAACAGTGCCCCGTTCTTCAACACCCTCCATTGCCAACTCCATTACACGGAGAGCCGACAAAGCCGTGAGAATGAAATAACAAAAAGTCCTTCTTCGGAATACATTTACAAATATGGAATATAACCCGGAACAGTATGTTTCAATAAGAACATAATCATCAATATAAAAAGACGCTCCTGCACTGTGAAAACATCAAAGTGCAGGAGCGTTTAAGTTTATTACGGATACCATCAACTAGAATAAGCATCCGGAAGTGAACTTAGAGATTATCTTTCTTAAAGAACTTAGAGAAGAACAAAATCTGATAATCGATTGAGTTCCTCCAATAATCAGCGTTATGCGCACCCGGGCGGGTAATAAAGTCATGATCTATATTTCTGTCCAATAATCTTTTGTGAAGTTCCTTATTCACTTCAAGAAAGAAATCGCTTTCACCGCAATCAATAATCAGGGCTAAATCGCCATGATTGATCTTGTCCAATTGATTAGTAACCGTGTAAGCATCCCATAATTTTTTATTGGCTGCAAACTCGCCCAACTGCTTGCTCATTTCCCAATTTGTAGGGAAGGGGCGGATGTCAACACCCCCACTCGTACTGCCGGCAGCACCAAAGGTGTCTTTATGCCGGAAAGCAATCCATAAAGCGCCATGCCCGCCCATGCTCAAGCCGGTAATGGCCCGCGCTTTTCTGTCGGGAACCGTAGCGTAATGAGCATCGGTATATTCCACCAACTCCGTTGAAGTGAAGGTTTCATATTTATAAGCCGGATTCTTGGGGCTATCCCAATACCAACTGTTCTTTGCATCCGGGCAAACAAAAATAATCCCCTTTTCATCCGCAATTTGAGGCAAATCGGGTTTGATCTCTATCCAGGAAAGTGCATTACCCGAATATCCATGTAACAGGTAAATTACCGGACATGCTTTTGCATGGGAAGCAATCGCTTGATCCGGAAGAATATAAACCACTTTCACCTCCTTATCCATCGCGGCACTCTTTACAAACACCGTATCCACTCTGGCTGCCTGAATGCTGAGGACAACAAGCAATAGCAAGGCACCCAACCAAAATCCTTTTCTTTTCATGTTTCTCGTTATTAAATTAAAAGATAAATCTCCATTTATATTGTAGACTATAGATACCTATAAAAAAGAAATATATTCGGACTATTAATAATAATGTCCACAAATATATCTCTTTTATCTTACAATGGGAAATTTAGACTTTTATTTCATATTCCCCTCACATGCCAATATGACTAGAATAGGATACGAAAAAAAACTTCAACGGATCTTTAATTGATTCAAAACCGGAAATTTCAATGTATGTACTTCCGTTTGGGATTGGTCATTGAGTTGTTCGAAAATTGCTATGCTATTCACTCCTTTTTTCAACCAAACTCCCGGTATATAAAGTGTCTGCTGAGGACCGACATTCCAGTAACGCCCAATATTGTGTCCATTAATAAATATAATCCCTTTGCCCCATGCACTCATATCAATAAACGTATCACCAACCTTATCCAGATTAAAGGTACCTTCATAGACCACAGGACGACCTTTCAATGAAGTAGTTGCACGTGGCTGATTAGAGTAGACATCCGAAGCCGGAAGTTTTGAGAAGTCAGGAGCCTCATTCATGGGTAATTTATACATCGTCCAGTCTCCGTCCATCTCCATGTCGTTAATCTTCACCGGCGAAATAATGCCTTTGTTGTTGTGGATGATTTCGGAACCGTAATTAATCCGTCCCATATTTTCCACCAGAATCTCCAATGTTGAATTAAAAGGAATGTCAACATCCAATGAGTAGTTATTAAAGCAGCGGTTAAGCACCCCTACTTTTTCTCCATTAACATAAACCACCGCATAATCACGTAACCCGGGAACTTCCAGCGTGCCATTGATCGGTTGGTTAAAATGTCTGGTATAAAGTACATAACCATAGCCTTGACCAAGTTGCTCAAAAGTCATTGGAGTTTCACTCTCCACTTTAGCTGACTCTTTCTCAATAGATCCCAAAACATCTGCGACACGTTGCAGCTTGATGGAAGGTATTTCGATAACCGGTATACGTGCAGGTACGGAAGGAAGCTTGTATTTAACGTATTTCCCAATCACCGCCCGTAAAGAGTCATATTTAGGAGTTGCCCAACCGGCCTCACTAATCGGTGCATCATAATCATAACTGGTTAAGTCCGGTTGAATATCATGCTTATTATCATAGTTAGCTCCACTGGTAAAACCAAAGTTAGTTCCTCCATGAACCATGTACAAATTAAAAGAGACACCGTTCTTTAAGTAATCATCTGCTTTACGAGCTACCGTAGAAGCCTCTACGGACGGAAAAGGTTCAGCCCAATGATGCAACCATCCCGTATAAAACTCGGCAACCATGTATGGCCCCACTCCACCATGATACTTATCCACAGCTTTCTTTAAATTAGCGATATTTTTCTCTCCGTTTGCAGTAGGTAATACTCCATCCAAAGCACCTCCTTGAAATAGCCAAGTCCCATCTGAAGTGAACAATTCCGTATTAAAACCGGCATCGACCAATTGTTCTTTAATTTTTTCGTTATAACGCCGGTGCTCTTCTAACGAAATATCTTTGCGCTGTGCGGCATAAGAACCAAATTCATTCTCAACTTGTACCATGATAATCGGACCACCATTGGTAATAAGCAAGTCTTTTACTTCTTGATAAAGACGTTTGATATACAAATTAGTATATTTAAGGAAAAGAGGATTATCGCGACGCAACTCCAGCCCTTTAATATTTTGCAACCACCATGGATAACCGCCGAATTCCCATTCCGCACAAGCATAAGGACCGACTCTGAGGATGACATGCAATCCTTCTTCCTGTGCAATCTTTATAAATTCTTTTATATTTTTATCACCGCTAAAATCCCATTTTCCCGGTTCCGGTTCATGCTGATTCCAGAAGACATAAGTAGCCACTGTATTCAACCCCATCGCCTTAAGCATCTGCATCCGATGCCGCCAGTATTCATGAGGGATTCTGTTATAATGCATCTCACCGGAAAGTATTTGAATGGGATGTCCGTCAAGAACGAACTGCCCGTTCTTTATCTCAAAGGTTTCTATGCGATGTGCTTTAGCAACGACCGAGAATATAAAAAGGAATAGCAAAAAACTTAGTTTTCTCATTCTTATGTAACATTTGCATAAATAAAACGATTAAAAGAAAGCCAGTTCTCTTTAAGGGGGATACTGGCTTTCTTTATTTTATCTCTTTTCCCTATTACCAACCAGGATTGTTAGGTAATAAATTACTATTTAATCCAACTTCATTTAAAGGCACAGGCCATAAATAGTCACGTTGCGAATTGAAGCTTCGGTCTTCAACCTTAACATACTTACCATAATCACCCCTGCTATTATCAAAGTTGTTTAGAATGCCATAAGCTGTACCATTCATAACCTCTTGTCCTATATGCCATCTTCTTATATCAAATAAACGGATGCCTTCCATAGGAAACTCCACATGACGCTCGCGACGGATAATTTGGCGCAACTCATCCCTATCCGTTGTAGTCACCGGAGGCATATTCACTCCCTTACGCCCTCTTACTGCATTGATTGCATTCAAGACGGAAGCATCGATTGCATTCCCTGATTCTACAACAGCCTCAGCGTATGTTAACAAAACTTCCGGATAACGCAACAAAACAATATCATTGTAAGAATTGCTATCCCAGCTACCTTCTATATCGGCAGGAATATACTTGCGATAATAGTATCCGCTGAAAGAAGCATTACTAGCTCCCAAACGGTCAGCCGAACTTGACTTGGTGATGTCAATTGTTACCCCGTTTACAGAAGAACCAGGCAAAACCACCGTTAAAGCTAAACGTGGATCACGGTTTGCCGTCGGATGATCGGGATTATATAGCGGAGAGTGGTCGATTGTCTTACCATCAACGCATTCATAAGCATCTATCAATCCTTTCAAAGGAACAACCTGCCCCCATCCTGTAAGTGAAGGAGCCCCAATCCAAGTTGCCATGGGATTGGTGTATGTACCTTTAATATATTGGGCGGCCAGCATAATCTCTTTACTCGTCTTATTTGTTCCATTAAACAAACTCAGATAATTGTCATCAACGGCATAATTATAATCACCGGAAGTGATGATTTGTTTTGAAGCATCGATAGCTATTTGCCATCTGCTGTCAAACAACGCTGCCCTTGCCAACAAGCCCAATGCCGCTCCCTTGGTAATCCGTCCATAATCTGAAGCAGGATAGCTAACAGGCAAATAATTATTATCCGTCACATCTTTCAACTCCGTTATGACAAAGTCAATAACCGCAGTCTTCGAAGTTCGCGAAGCTTTAAATTCACTAATGCTCTGGATGTGATCAATCAAAGGAACATCTCCGAAGAAACCTGTCAATTGAATATAGGCATATGCACGTAAAACGCGGGCTTCGGCACTATACCGATTGTGCATCTCCGTACTCAAACTGGTTACTTTATCTATATTATCCAGCACATTATTACAGGCAGCCACCATTTTATAATAATGATCCCACGTATTTAAAAATACTCCCGTGGATGTAGTGGCACTTCCATTACCGGCATATTGAATGTCCGACGGCCAGTTCGACCAGGAATAGCTATCGTCGGTAGCACAAGATATAAAAGCCTGCAGATCGGTATTTCCCAAACGTCTGTATGCATAATTCACAGCTTTTTGCACATCATCCTGGGTTTTCCAATAGGTTGTGTCCACCGTACTATCCAGCGGTTGAAAATCCAAATCACAAGAATTGAGTCCTAGTAACAAGGATAACAATATATATATACTATATCTTTTCATAACTCATCTTTTTAAAATTCTAAATTCATACCGAATGTATAGGTCTTCACCTGCGGATAATATCTGCTCTCGTTAGGAGCTTCCGGATCGATGTCTTTAGGAAGTCCCGTAAATGTAAAGAGGTTGGAACCACTGACATAGAGTCTGCATTTAGAAATAAATGTCTTAGCAAGCAAAGACTTGGGAAGGGAATATCCCAGTTGTATATTCTTGACACGCAGATAGGCACCGCTCTTGACCCAGAAGGATGAGGACTGATAGTTCTGCCACCCTGTACTTAAACGCGGGAATGAAGCATCAGGATTTTCAGGAGTCCAACTATCGAAATGTATCTTCTTGAAGTTACCATCTGTAGTGACAGGCGCACGTTGCATCACAACCGTATTAATGCTTACTTTGCCTACACCTTGTAAGAAACTGGAGAAATCAAAACCTTTATAAGAAGCGCCCAAATTTATGCCATAGGTATATCGTGGGATGTTGCTTCCCAGGTAAGCCATATCATCAAAGCCATAAGCCCCATCAACATTCTTCTTATAGATTAAATCTCCCAAAGAAACATTATTGGAGAATTTCTGATATTTATTTAAATCCTCTTGGGTTTTATACATCCCCAGCACCTGATATCCATAGAATGAATTAATAGGTTTACCGACAACCAACCCTGTTACAATATTGTTATTATCAGCTGTTAAACGATCAGTTCCCTTCAAATCAACCACTTTGTTTCTTACATCAGCAAGATTAAAACCTACGGAATAATTAAAGTCTTTTCCTATCTTATCCCGATAGTTCACAGCAAGTTCCCAACCGTTGTTCTTTACGGAAGCTGCATTTTGAACAGGAGCTGATAAACCGACTGAATGCGGTATGGGCAAACGAAGAAGAATATCATTTGTCTTTTTGATATAGTAATCGAATGTAACATCCAATTTACCAGAAAGAACAGTTGCATCAAATCCAAAATCTGTCATCTCAGTGGTTTCCCATGTCAAATTGGAATTTGGATAGATATCCAATCCGGCTGCAGACTTCAATGCTCCACCAAACGGATAACTATAAGAAGAATATTGTGTTTGATAAGGGTAGTATATTAAAGAACCATAGGAATCTATGGTCTGGTCATTGCCCAATTGTCCCCATGAAGCACGAATCTTCAAATTATCAAAGATATTATATTTTTTCAAAAAATTCTCTTCGGAGATTCTCCACCCTACAGAGAATGAAGGGAATATACCCCATCTCTGATCTTTCGAAAAGCGTGATGAACCATCACGTCTAACGTTGGCTTCGAATAAATACTTACCTTGATAAGCATAATTCAGACGTCCAAAATAAGACATCAAACCATATTGCCATGCTGTTCCACCATTTGTCTGGGAACTCTCGGCACCGGCATTGATTTGATCCAAACCATCAGGAATACCATATCTATATGCCTCCAGATTGTCAGCACGCTCACGCAGGTAACTGATACCTCCTAAAACGGTAAATTCGTGCTGACCGAAACTCTTTTTATAATTGACCAAACCTTGGTAATTACCTTGGAAATATTTATTGGCCTGTTTGGTTAATTGATTCCGACCGAATGTAACTGTTTCGCCATTGGAGGGGTATTCCGTATTATAAGTCAAAGCAAAATCTTGAATACCATTATTCATATATTCCATTTTAACTCCTACACTACCGGTTATAGTCAAACCCTTTATAGGAGTATAAATACCTCTGAAGTTACCGGTAAACAGATCACTCTTATACTCATGATCTCCCCCTTCTTTGGCTATTCTCAACGGATTGCTTGATCCTCTGATAATGGCCCAACTACCATCCGTATACCGACTGGCATTAAGCGGATTCGCTACGGAAAGATTATTAATCAAGTTCCATGCGGTGGTCGGTTCGGTACGCTTCTGCAAACGAGTGGAAATATCGGCGCTTAAATGGAAATTATTGGTTACTTCCGCATCCGTATTTAAGCGAACGGTCAAACGCTGAAAGCCCATATTTTCAATCAATCCGTCCTGATCAAAATAGTTTGCTGATAAGGCATACTTTACTTTGTCTCCGCCACCTGTAAAACCAACACTATGCTGCTGTTGAAATCCACTACCGGTCTTCATCAAATCACCTAACAAATAAGTATCCGGGTACTTATTAACATCCCTGTTTGGATCATCATAAGCATTGATTTGACTTGCACTATACATATCGGTGCCATATGTCATATTCATCAATTTCATGAAATCCTGGGCGCCTACATATTTTGCCAATCCTATGGCATCTTGCCAGCCAAAGTAGTTGGAATAAGTAACTTTAGAATGATTTTCCTTTCCCCGCTTTGTCGTAATCAAAATAACTCCATTTGCCGCACGTATACCATAGATGGAGGATGCAGCCGCATCTTTCAGAATAGACATAGAAGTAATATCATTAGCATCAACATCATCAATATTACCTTCCACGCCGTCAATCAGGACTAGTGGTGCATTATTGTTCAAGGTTCCGATACCTCTAATTCTGATAGTTCCCGTATTCAGACCCGGTTGTCCAGTGGAACTTGTAATGGTGACCCCGGGAGCCATGCCCTGCAATGTGGCAGACAGCTGTCCAGAAGGCTTACTCACTAGTTCATCGCTATTCAATGCAGATATGGAACCGGTCAGATTCACTTTTTTCTGTGTGCCATAAGCGACTACCACCACCTCATTAAGAGTTTTGACATCATCTGCCAATACAATATTATAAACTGCTCCGGATTTGATGGCAACTTCTTTAGTCTTCATGCCAACATAGGAAATAACCAACGTCATTGCATCGGCAGGGACCGGTAACGAGAATTTACCGTCAAGATCAGTGATCGTACCTTGTGTAGTTCCCTTTATTGCAACGGAAGCCCCTATAATAGGCTCTCCATCGGCATACTTCACCACTCCAGTGACTTGTTTCTCCTGATGCGAAGCACTCTTCTCCGATACTTTTTTAAGAATGATATTCGAGCCCTCGGTAGAGTAAGCAATGTTCATTCCTTTAAATAATTCGGAAAGTGCTTCTTTTAAGTCCTTACGATCAACGTGAATGGAGACTTTTTGACGGGTTTCCACATTCTTGTCATAGACAAACAAATAATCCGTTTGCTTTTCTATTTCATTCAAGACATTGCTTAAGCTAACACCTTGCTTGTCAAGGGTAACTTGTACGTTTTGACTTTTTACATTTGCTGCATTTAAACAGAAACATAGAAAAAATAAAAGAAAAGAAGTTATTTTCATAACTCTTAAAATGTGTTTACCTGAACTTTTTTTATGCAAAAAAACTCCGGATAAATAATTATTATTCATATTTTTACTTCGATTAAGGATTTAATTGAATTCTCAATTTAAATTGAGCTCTTTCGGCCTGTTAATGTTACAGCATTAACAGGTTTTTTTAATGCTAGATTCAGCGGTTCTTCTTAATTTGTTTTTCATCTCATAGGCATCCTTTTTGGGGTTAATAATACTATTGGCAAGAAAGAAGTCAGTAATTTGTCTTTAAGTTAACACTTCTTTCATTTTATGTGAATCACATTATCACTCTCGTCATTACGGCTATATTCGAAAAATACATTTTTCTGCAACACACGCAATGCATGGTCTATGCCTTCATTTATTCTCAATTTCCCACTCAGAATATGAGGCATAATATCGGTTTTATGCACGATGATATGTACATCATAATATTTCTCAAATTCTTTTATTAACTTAGCTACAGTGATATTCTGAAAGCATAACAGTCCTTCCCTCCATCGCAAATGATCAGGATAACGGATAGCGTCAATTTTAAACTCCCGTCCTGAAAAATTAGCCTCTTGATTAGGGCTCAATACTATCCGGCTATTGGTATCATGCCGATCGGTTATCCGAACCTTTCCACTCAAAAGAGCGGTAGACACATCGCCCGAATTCGGATAGGCTTCCACATTAAATACCGTACCCAAAGCTTCCACATCACACAAATCCGTCTCTACGATAAAGGGCTTTTTCTTATTATGAGCGACTTCAAAAAACGCTTCACCTTTTAGTTTAACTCTCCGCTGCCCTTCAGCAAAGACAGCTGGATACATTAACTCCGAACAGGCATTTACACAGACCTTCGTACCATCCGGCAACTCCAAATTAACTCTCTGTCCCGATGGAACTTTCACCGTATTCATGGCCAAGGACATTTTCTCTTCTTTCGCTGAATAATAAGAATGCATAGCAAACAACAATGCGATCATCGCTGCAATCTTAAGACCTTCCTTTGCCCACCGCTGAAAGACAGTTCTATGTTTCTTAAGATGAGTAGCATAATCTTCAGCATGAAGCAACGTCATATTAAACATATTACGCTCCTTTAAAAATTCTTGCTGATTAGCATCTGATCCTTCTACCCAATCAAGAACTTCTTCTTCCTCTTCAAGAGTCGACTTTCTTGAGAAGAATCTATATAGTTTATTTTTATCCATAACTTATGTTCTATGATATATAGCACACTACGGAGAATATTTCCCGCAAAGAAACGATTTATTTAACTATTGATAACTATTAACCGAAAGAAAAAACTAAATACCGAAAGAAAGCCAAATCAGCAAAGCCGGAAGATAATCTTTCAGAGCTAATCTCAATACCTTCAAAGCCTTACTGATATGCGATTCCACTGTTCTTTCACTCAGATTTAGCTGCAATGCTATTTCCTTATAGCTCTGATTTTCAAATCGACTTTTAATAAAAATCTCTCTAGTCAATTTAGGTAGAGTACTTAATGCCTCTTTTACGATCCTTTCGGCTTCAGAAGAAAAAAGTTCCTGAGGATCACATGCTTCCAGAGAAATTAAATTGGCTTGCAACATTCTATCATAATGCAAGCGAATATGATCTTCAGCCTTAGCATGAATGGCCTGGGAACGCAAATAATTAAGACTTTTATTTTTAATTGCGGTAAGAATATAGGCAGGCAAATTAGCTTCTTTAGCAATAGAGTCACGATTTTCCCAATAGTACAAAAAACTCTCCATTACAATATCCTCGGCAGCAGACATATCACACACATAACTCACAGCAAAGTGAATAAATCGTCTTTGATACTTTGAAAACAAGGCATTAAACAACTGAATATCTGTACTTAGACTTTGCATTAATTTCTCATCAAAATTTGGTTAACGCCACAAATATACACGAATTATGATTTTATAATCAGCTATTACACAAATCTTTTTCATTTTCCCAAAACAATAACAATTAAAAAGCAGTAATATAGCACTAATATATAAGACAGAGCAAACAAGCAAAATTGCATCTAAGAGGCAAATATACTATCATAAAACTAACAAAATAGCAAATTCAAATAAATATTATTCGCCGAAATCAAAAAAATACAAAGAATTAAGTTTTTAACTAAGTCCATGTGCCAAACTATTATTTTCTATACCTTTGTACCAAAAAGGCATTAGATGGAAAGTTCTTTTTCAACGGAGCAACGTAGGATATATAAGTTTTTAATGATCCTTGTGATCGCATCAACCGTTTGTTTACAGGGGTGGCGTACACTATTCAACAATTTTGCAGTAGACAATACAGGTATTAATGGTTTTCAGATGGGAGTAATCCAATCAGTACGCGAAATCCCGGGATTCTTAACATTCTTAGTGATCTATTTACTGCTAATTTTCAAAGAACACCGATTATCTATCTATTCAGTGATACTGGCTGCTCTTGGCGTAATACTCACCGGGTACTTTAATTCATTTCTGGGATGCATTCTGACTACTTTTATTTTCTCTACCGGCTTCCATTATTACGAAACAACAAACAAGTCACAAACCTTACAATATTTTGACATACAGCAGGCGCCATTAGTCTTTGGTAAGCAACAGAGCCTGAAAGCCATCACCAATATATGCATCGGTGGGGTTTTGCTACTCAGTGCTCATTTCATGACCTTAAAATGGAATTTTGTAATGATTGGAATGATTGTCCTGCTACTTGTAGTTCCCCTCCTCCGTTTTAAGCCGAATAAAGAAGAAAACGGACGCCAGAACACTAAAATGGTTTTAAAGAAGAAATATACCTTATTTTATATTCTAAATTTCTTAAGCGGGGCACGCAGACAAATCTTTGTAGTATTCGCCGTTTTCATGTTAGTAGAACAATATCATTTCAGCGTAATACAAGTCACTATACTTTTCATTCTGAATAATATTATTACCTATTTTACAGCTCCACTGATTGGAAAAGGTATTAACCGGTTCGGCGAACGCACCATCCTTTCATTGGAATATGGTTTTATGATCTTTGTATTTTTAGGATACGGATTCATACAGAACGGGTGGATCATCGCACTACTCTATGTGATAGACAACCTCTTTTTCAGCTGCTCAATGGCTATCAATACTTTCTTCCAAAAGATTGGAGAAAAATCCGATATTGCATCTTCCATGGCTGTAGGATTTGCCATAAACCATATATCAGCAGTGGTTATCCCTGTTATAGGTGGTTACTTATGGATGTTGGATTATAGTATTCCCTATATCGTTGCCGCGGTGTTAGCGGTGGGATCTCTTATCTTTACACAATTTATTCCAAAAGAGATAAGAAAATCAATTTCATAATTACAAAGAGCCTTACAATTTTATACAATTAACTTGATCTCCAGAATTTCAACCTCGCATTATAGGAAAGAGGTCTTAGCAAATGACAAAATTCGCTAAGACCTCTTCTATGATTATAATTAAACTAATATCTACTTTGCACTTTTCGGACGATCGGCAACCGATGCGCCAAACTGTTTATTGGGCTTATCTCCCATCACAAATACCAAAGAGCCTCCATTCATAATCGTATCATAAGTTATGAATGCTTTCTTATAGGAGTTTCCATTTAAAAGAACTGATTGAATATAAATGTTCTTATCACTGTTATTTTTTGCGATTACAGTGAACGCTTTATTGCCCGGTAATGCAATGGCCGCTTTCTCAAACGAGGGACTTCCAAACACAAAAATACCATTGGAAGGATTCACCTGATAAAAGCCTAAAGCAGACATAATATACCATGCTGACATTTGACCACAGTCTTCATTTCCTATAATGCCATCCGGTTTTGTGGTATAGAATTCCTTCTCTATAAAACGTACCTTCTCAGCCGTCTTCCATTGTTGTCCTGCATACGGATAGTAATAGCAGAACGGATGGCTTGGCTCATTTCCATGGGCATACTGTCCTATCAATCCGCTGATATCGGGAGGAGCTGTCTCTCCCATGTTACCCTCAACAACAAACAAAGAGTCCAATTTGGAAGTGAAATGAGCATCTCCTCCCATCAACCGAATCATCTCTTCGGGACATTGAGGATTGAAGAAGGTATATTGCCATCCGGTCCCTTCCGTATAATTTTTTGATTGGAATGGGCTATAAGGGGTAATCCACTTTCCATCCGCCATTTTAGGACGAATAAAACCGATGTTCTTATCAAAGTAACTTTCGTAAGCATGACCACGCTTCAAGAAGGTTTCGTAATCGTTAACCTTGCCCATTTTCTTTGCCATCAAAGCAATTCCCCAGTCATCCGCCGCATATTCTAAAGCAGTCGAAGTCGCCTCATGTAACTTATCACAAGGTATGTATCCTTTCTCCATCAGCAAAGAAACACCTCTTTGTTTATTATAGGTAGCGGAAGAGATCATATCTTTAAGAGCCCTCTGGGCATTAAAGCCTTTAAACCCTTTCAAATAGGCGTCGGCAATGATTGGAACAGCACTATAACCCGGCATACATTCCGTCTCCCCCCCATTTAAAGGCCAGATGGGCAGTTTGCCTTGCTGGTCGTAAATGCTCAGGAAAGAGTTGACGATATCATCCACCATATCAGGTTTAATAATGGTAAACAGAGGATTCAGAGTACGATACGTATCCCATAAAGAGAAGCATGAATAGTTTTTCCATGTAGCCGTATAGATTTTGTTATCGTGACCGCGGAATTGACCGTTAACATCACAATACAATTGAGGCGCCATACAAATGTGGTACATGCTGGTATAAAAGACTTCTTTCTGTTGGGGATCTTCCGTATCAATTGCGATCTGGGACAACTGTTTGTTCCATTTCCTTACAGCTTGTTGCCGTACTTTATTAAAGTCCCAATTCTTAGCCTCCGCATCCATATTCATCTGTGCATTCTTACAACTTACAGATGACAATGCCACTTTCAACATTACATCCTTAACATCGCCTTTAAGGGTAATCACACATTTAGCACCGGTCACCACTTTCTTATCCGATGAACCGGTCTGAGACGCTTCTCCTGTTGTAATTTCATCTTTACCAACATAAGTGTCATTATTATAGACCAGCATGGAATCAATCGGTTGGTTGGTTTTGAGAACAAAGAAGACTTTGCGCGTGGGACTCCAGCCATGGGTAAACCGATAACCTTCTATTGTGTAGTCATCTACTTTCTTTGCATACGTAGCAAACGACTTTGAATCAATGCCCTCCATCAGATTCAGCAAAATATGGCTCTCCTCCCCTTTGGGAAAAACATAATGATGTACACCGACTCTTTCAGTAGCAGTCATCTCAGCTTTAATTCCATTACTCATAGCAATAGAGTAATATCCCGGAGAGACAACTTCCTGCTTATGGTTATAGTAGATGGAACACGAACCTTTTATGTTTTGCTGTGTACCTCTTTGGGTACGAATTGGCCCGACGTAAGGCATAATTAAGATATCGCCCAGATCAGAGCACCCTGTACCACTTAAATGCGTATGGCTGAAACCGATTAAAATACTATCCGAGTAGTGATAACCGGAGCACCAGTCCCAACCTTTATAAATGTTCTGTGGGCCGACCTGTACCATACCAAACGGAACGTTAGCCCCTACAAATACATGTCCATGTCCTCCAGACCCAATAAAGGGATTGACATATTTGGTGTAGTTGGTTTGCGCACTCACCGGATTAGTATAACAGGCTGCTAAAAACAGCAACGCCCCTGCCATGTACCCCAATAAAATCTTATTTATTTTCATTCTTTATTATTTTTGAGAAGGATGCATTAAATGTACAAGCTTGGATACATTCAACGCACCCTCTCTATTAAATTACGCTCTATTTACTTGCATACCCTGCATTCTGAGTGAGGTGAGGGTTACGCTGTAATTCGCTCAAGGAGATAGGGAACAGTAAATCCGTTTCTTTAAAGGTGGCACCCGCTGCATTCTGCGCCCCAATCAAATCAACGTAGGTGACTTTCCCTTTTTCCGCTGTAGAAATAACCGGGAACTTCATCGTACGGACACAATCATCCCAAATCTTGAATTCCAACGGAAATTCTCTTATTCTCTCCGTCCAGCAAGTTTCTATAAAGTCTTGCTTCGACAAAGTTAATAAATTAGCTTTAATTTGAGCTTCTGTTTTACCTTCGGTATTTGCACGGAACTGAATTTTTGCTAAATAACCGGCTGCCTCATCAGTCACACCGTCAGTTTGCGCAATCGATTCGGCATAATCCAGGTAAGCTTCTGCCAAACGATAGAAGTTCCAGTCTTTAGTTCCTTTACCTGTTGTCAGCAAGGCATCTTCGTCATAGTAGTACCAGCATCCGGCTTGCCCCGACGGAGCAGTCCACGTCTTTCCATTATTGGGATTCGTATAATTCCAATGGAAGAACTGGTTTGGCTGAATGCGGAGATCGTTGCTTGCATAAACGTTCAGAAGCCGGTCAATAGGACCGTACACTCTTTCAAAAATGGAATAGGTCCCGAAAACAGCTGTGGCCGAAGAAGAAAAAGCATAGGTCGGCCACCAACTACTATGACTAATAGTAGCATCATATTCCTGACTATAAATCACTTCATCCAAATCATCGGTTGAACGTAACTTACTATATGCACTATTAGCTCCAAGGTCGGAATTAGCAGCCAATTGATGAGGAGAATCGATTACCATTTTAGCATATGTCTTGGCATCAGCATAATCTCCCTGATGAAAGAAGACATCGGTAAGCACCATTGCGGCAACATATTTAGTAATACGATGTCCATTGGCGACAAACGTTTTTTCCGGCAAGATACTAACTGCATCTTTTAAATCGGATTCAATCTGTTCGTACACCTTGGCGGCAGCTGTCCGCTCTGGATAAAGATTGTCTTTCGTGGACGGCTCCAACAGCAAAGGTACATCTCCAAACGTTTTCACTAAATAAAAGTAATTGAATGCTCGGAAGAATTTAGCTTCAGCCGTCAACTGGCTGGCCGTGTTAGAATCCATTTCAATACCTGGGATACTAACTATCGCATTATTTGCTATATTTATGGCAGAGTAACAATTATCCCATATATCATCCGAAGTATCGGAGATCTCATTCGTATGATCCTGACGGGTCAATAAACGAGAATATTTACAGACCACTTCCTGACCTTCATAACTATTACTGAAATAACCGGTCAGCATCCCCCATATAGATGCCTTAGGACCAATATAGGCACTGGATGCATAAGATATACGCCGGGGGGCTCCATTGCGATATAAGTAATTCACGTTCGCAGTAGCTTGAGCTTCTGTTTTATAATAATCGACATCTGACAAACTCGATTTAGGACTTTCATCCAAGAATCCATTACATGAAGTCATAGACAGAAAACCGATTGACAAGAGTGCAAATATCTTTATCTTTTTCATGGTAGTTTTCATATTATAATTATTTAAAATGTAACATTTACTCCAAGGGTCCAGGTCCTGGCTCTAGGATATGAGTAGAATGTCATATTCTGCCCGAACTTATTAGTATCTCCCTGAGAAGTCGCTTCTGGATCATAGCCGTTGAATTTGCTAGAACAAAGGAGGAATGCATTATTTACACTCAGATATAAACGAAGGTTCGATAGACCAATTGATTTACATTGCGAATCGGTGAAATTATAACCCAACTGAATCAAGTTAGCTCTTAAATAAGATCCATCGACTATCCAACTGGAATCAACCGTAGTATCCTGACCCGCATGCCCTGAATTCGACAAATAAACGGCTTGTTCCATCGTATTTGGATTAGATCCGTTGTAAGCATCGTACAAAATATTTTTCAAGCCATTTGTTATTCCAAATCGATCGTATGTCGGGTGATAAAATTGCTGCATAGTCTCCACACCCCATACAAATTGCAGATCAACAGTCAGATCAAAGTTCTTGTACGTAAAGTTATTAACAAAACTTCCTGTCCAATCCGGCATTCCCTTACCTATGATTGACTTTTCGGTAGTACGCTTCGCACGTCCAATCTGGCTCATTTCACAGTCACCGGCAGCATAATCTTCTTTAGTGTAAACACCCAACCTCTTATATCCATAAAAGCTACTCAAGTTTTCGCCTACACGCAATATACTTTCAGAGCCTCCAACCCAGCCGTTGAGTTCAATATCTTCATCATTTTCTCCGAGATGAAGGATTTTATTTTTATTATAGTTCAGATTTAGGGTGGAGTTCCATTTAAAATCGCGAGTTACAACCGGAGTCGCATTTACCATCATATCAAGTCCCTTATTCTGAACCGATCCAATGTTCTTGTAAATAGAGCTATAACCGGAGGATGTGGGTAAAGGAGTATCCAGTAGCAAATCGGTCGTTTTCTTATGATAATAAGATATATCAAAATTCAACCGATTCTCAAACAAGCCAAGATTAAAGCCTAAATCCCATTGTGCGGTCTTCTCCCACTTCAAATCGGGGTTTGCCATTGAGCTAATATAGGAATAAGGAGCTCTGGACCCATCTAATAATAATGTACCCGAAGAAACCGAAGCCAAAGATTGATAAGGAGAGATTTCCGAATTACCGGTCAATCCATAACTAGTATGAACTTTCAAGTTGCTGATCGTTTTATTGTCTTTAAGGAAATCTTCCTGAGACACATTCCATGCCAAACCGGCCGATGGGAAAAACGCATATTTATTATTCTTTCCGAATTTGGAAGAGCCATCGTAACGCCCTGTTACCGTAGCCGAATACTTGTCATTGTAAGTATAAGCTAAACGGAGGAAGTAAGAATTCATGGCCCAACGGTCGTAATTGGAAGAAGGAGCTGACGGAGTCGTTCCGGCTCCCATATTGTTCCATTGAAAGAAATCATCGCTGAATCCTTCCGTGTAAGAACTATCATAATTATAAGTCCGTTCTTGCCAGGAAAGTCCGGCCATAGCATTCAAACGATGCAAGCCAAATTGCTTATTCATAGTCAAATAAGTTTCCTCCTGCCAATAGAACGTATTGGTATGCGAAATCGAAGCCCATCCATTAGGCATAGAGATATTGTTCAAAGAGATAGATGAATATCCCCTGTATGTCATATTATGATTATCTACACCATATTGAGTCTTCAGATCAAGCCCATCCATCAAGTGGAACGTCAAGGCGGCATTACCAAATATTTGCGTATTATAATTCATGCGCTTTTGCAGATCCAGGATCATTACAGGATTGGACATTCCTTCAAACCCGAAAGTATCCGCCATCGAGGAGGTTGACGAAGTGGTGTATTTACCTTGGGCATCCCGCAATGGTAACCAAGGTAGCATCTCAATCATGGTACGTCTGGCATCTTGTCCTCCTCCGGTTTCAGGAGTATACCGTCCCCAAGTGTGGTTTACCATCAGATTGACAGCAGTGGACAACCATTCTTTAGGATTGGCATCATAAGAAACCTTGGCATTCAATCGTTTGCTGAAAGTATTCTTTACGATTCCCTCTTGATCGGTATAATTAAGGAAAGCACCTACCGATGAGTTTTTCCCTGATTGCTGGATATTCAACTGATGATTCTGGGAAACAGCAGATCGGGTGGCTTCTTTCTGCCAATTGGTATTATACAACGGATTACCATTAGCATCGAAATAATTCCGGTCTGTAAACCAACTGGCCCGGTCAAGCGACCAGCTATATCCCATATAGGTATTTTCATTAGACAGTCCCTGCATAAAGGCGTCACACCACTCCTGGGCATTCAGCACATCCATATAACGAGCCATCGTGCTAACACTGGCCGACCCCTGATAACTGATCCGGGTTCCCATGCCATCGTCTTTCCCGCGCTTCGTGGTCACAAGAATCACACCATTGGCACCCCGTGCACCATAAATAGCAGCGGCTGAGGCATCTTTCAGGACTTCAATGCTCTCTATATCATTCGGGTTCATCAACCCGAAATCTTCCATTACCACACCATCCACTACATATAAGGGATCAGATGAAGAATTGATTGTAGATAATCCTCTGATGACAACCCGGCTCTGATAGGCGCCCGGTTGTCCGGAATTTGAATAGATATTTACTCCGGAAGCCTTACCCCTTAAGTTATCCAATGCACTGAAGTTTTGTGTCTTCACCATATCGGCACCTTTGGCCTGGGAAATGGAACCAGTTACATCGCGCTTACGCATAGTACCATATCCTACCACCACCACTTCGTCCAAGGCCTGACTATTTTCCTCCAATGTAATTTGAATCTCTTTCTGACCACCGACGTTCACATCTTTAGTAATGTAGCCAATAAAAGAGACCTGGAGAATAGCATTTGCAGGTACATTAAGTTCGAAACCACCATCAAGATCGGTAATCGTCCCATTTGTGGTTCCTTTCACCACAACATTAGCTCCGGGTATTGTTTCTCCATGAGCATCAACAACCTTACCGGTAATCTTCTTGGTCTGTTGTTGAACAATGTTCATGTCATTTAAAGCTTTCGACTCAATCCCGCCCGCGTATATGCTTGATGCAGGAAAAAGCAAACATAAAGTCGTCATTTTGGCTATATTCTTTACGCTGATCAAAGAATACAGATACGACAAAGTCTTGTGTTTCATAATTGTAATTTAAAGTTTAACATAATACTGATTTTTGACTTTAACAAAATCGTTGAATTCATTTCTCCATAGGCAATCTGTTTTTATTGTATCATACTTTTTATGTAGGCAAATATAGACCTTATGGCAAACCAAGAAGTATGAAAGCCTGCCATATTTGTACGATTTCACGTCCTGATTGAAAGAAAGACAGTAAAATAAAGATTAAGTTCTAAGTCAAAAAGGCCATGTGTTAAAATACAGAACGACCATACTCTATATATTTTTTTTCATTTCTTTTGTGCCCTTAATATTATTAGTTATGAAATACATCGTCTACATCACAATTATAATTCTCTTCAAATTAGTATCTATTCCCGTTTACTCACAAAACATCAAACAAATATCAAAAAACCAAGGACTATCAAACAATGCGGTATTTAGTATCTGCCAAGACAGGAAAGGATATATATGGCTAGGGACCTGCGACGGACTCAACCAATGGGACGGACAGGAAATGAAGACTTACTACCCCGGAAACAGTGAGAACAGCCTGTCAGGAAATTCAATAACGAAAATGCAACTCATAGACGGACATGTATTATGGTTGCACACCAACTATGGACTCGATCGCTTCGATACGGAAACAAAACAGGTAGAAAGACATCGGGAAGTGGAAGGATGGTACAATTACTCCGCCATCTCGGGTGATAGAGTCATTGCAGTTACCTCCAACGGCTCTTTTTTCTTTTATAACAAAAGAAAAAAACAATTTAATAAAATGTCGCTAAAGGCCAACTTTAAACAACTGCTTGGCATTCATTATGATAATGAAGAACGGCTCTGGTTGGTTCAAACAAATGGAATCTACTATTACCACGTTACTTATAAAGAAGGTAAATGCGATATAACAAGTCTAAAGAAAAAAGTTCTAACTGGAAAATTTAGTAATGCGATTCAAAAGGATCACTTTTTATATGTAATAGATTTTAAAGGGGATATATATGAAATAAACACACTAACCAATCACACCCATTTTATCTCCAGTCTTAATACCATACTAGGACACCCAAATACTATAAACGATGCCATAAATGACATCATTAAAGATGGGAAAGATTACTTCATTGCATTCTCAGTCTCCGGTACCATACATCTTAAATGGGAACAAACAAAATACAAAGCGGAAAAGCCCGGTATTAAAATCGGAACGTTCTCACTATTAAAAGATAAAAAGCAAAATATCATTTGGATGGGAACTGATGGGCAGGGACTCTTACAATTCACTTATCAGCATAAAATTTTTAGAAGCATACCGTTCCATAACCTACCTTATAACATCATGAAACCAGTACGTTCCATCATCATGGATCGCAATAACAACCTCTGGATCGGCACTAAAGGCGACGGTATTCTTAAAATAAATAATTTCTATCAATGCGGCGGACAATATAATAAGTCCAATACCTCCTTGATCACAGCCGAAAACAGTCATTTAATTAATAATTCGGTATATGCCATGTCGCTAGGATCGCACAATACCTTTTGGCTGGGAACTGATGGCTACAACTTAAATTATTATTCCTATGAAGATGCAAAAGTTCATAAACTTATTTGCACCAACCACATAAGAAATATACATGCGATCTACCAACAGAATGATTCCACGTTATGGGTAGGGACATTAGGGGACGGAATCTTCAAATTGCACCTTAGATGGGAATTTAATACCCCATATGTTAGAAGTGAAGAAAATATATATTTAAACGATCGGATAGAAAGAAATAACTGTTTCTTCGACATCATCCCCCAAAATGATACCATTATATGGCTTGCCTCCCGTGGAAACGGTTTGATCCGGTATAATACAAAAGAAAATTATGGCATCCAATATCTGGACAAGAAGAATTCACCTGTATCAAATGATGTTTTTGCCGTACAAATAGTAGGACAAGACTCTATCTGGTTAGGTACAGGAGACGGCTTGCTGAAATACAAGATTAAAGAAAATAAGATGGAGCCCACCTCCGTTCAACACAATTTGCATAGCATATTGATAGATAATGACAATCATGTTTGGCTAGGCTCTAACAATGGGTTAATAGAATATACTCCGTACAACAATAGCTATGTAAGATATGATCACTCATACGGACTTGGAATTGTCGAGTTTAGTGACGACGCTTATTATAAAGACACAGCTAATGATGTCCTATTCTTCGGGGGAATTAATGGACTGATATCCGTTCAAGCATCACCGGAAAAAGATTTGATTTATAATCCTAATATCATTCTAAAGGGAATACGGATCAACGGAATTACACACGAACTTACTCCTTTTATGAAAAAGAATGTACTCACTTTAGCCACCGAACAAAATTTCTTCACGATTCTAGCCACGGCAATAGACTATATAAACAATAGCAACTATGAGTACAAATATCAGTTAGAAGGCTTTAAAAATAGTTGGTTTAACAATTCCCAGTCTTCTCAATTCACATTCACCAATATACCACCAGGCGACTATATACTAAAAATGGCATATCATAACAAAGTCACTAACTATGATAGTGAAATCTACCAACTAAAAATAAGAATACTCCCCCCTTGGTATCTATCCATCTATATGAAATTCATCTATTGGAGCATCATATTGTTGATCGCATGGATTGCCTTTCGCTACTACCTAATGAAAAAAGACTTGCAAAAGCAAAAACGAGAAAAAAAGATTAAAGAGCTACTCTATGAATCCAAGATGAACATGCTTTCTAAAATATCAAACGAATTTGCCAAACCACTTACTTTAATGGATGGCTACGCTCAGCAACTGAGCAACTGTAACATAAATGACATACAGGTAAAAAACTATATTAAAGACATTCGTAAAAATACCTCCTTACTCAAAGACTTAATTTCCACCTTTATCGAATTTAAAAATTCAGGAAAGTCGGCAGACGCGGATAAACTGTCCGTCACGTTATTACCAATATCAAAGATATGCAAAAAATTAGCCGCAACTTACAATGAAACTGCAGTCTTAAGAAAAATAGACTATAACGTATCAATAGAAGAGAACATCATAACCCGCACCGATAAGGATACAATTGTGATGATCGTGAATGTATTTTTATCCAAGGCTTTTAAATATGTCAACCCGGAAGGAACGGTTTCACTTTTCATCTGGCATTCCGATAAGAACCTGATGATAAAGATAGGCAATACAGGGCCCGGAATTGAAGAACAAGAAAAGGAAAACCTCTTTGACAAATATTATGCCTTGGACAGGTTGAATAGCTCAACTGCCGGCAGTTTATCTAAAGGGGCCATGGAAATTAACATCTGCCATGATAGAATAAAAAGGCTTGGAGGCGAAATTAAAGTAAGCAGTAAGCCTAATGACTCAACCTGTTTCATCATCTCTTTACCGACTTCTATAGCTCCGGAAAATGAGCAGACTAACCAGCCTACCCCTCTAAATAGCATAGAACACCAGACAATGGCGCAAGAAATCACCACTAACGGAAATGCAAAGTTTTCCTACAGAGAAAATAGCCCCAACCTGTTTATATTAAGCAATGATAAAGACATCATGAATTTTATCAGTTCTATTTTCGTGCCGCTCTACAACACTTATCCGCTAGACAGTCTGGAAGCTGCACGAACACGACTGGAAGAACTATACCCGGACATTGTGGTTTGCATCATCTCAAAAGCAAACTCAGAGTTTCTTGCTTTTATGAAAAATTTAAAAGGGAACAAAAAAACCTTCCAAATTCCCATTATTACACTCTCCTCTATTGTAGATGAGAATAACACTCCTATCGGATTGGAATACGGAGCCGATGTAAGCCTATCCCTGCCCTTTGAAATCGAACAGCTGAAACAAATCGTTGAAAAACAGATAAAAAAGGCTGAAGAGGTAAAAGATTACTTTCATTCACCAATAAGTGCTTTTAAACTGACTAACGGGAAAATAATTCATCAGGAAGATAAAGCATTTGCAGATAAACTGATGACAATTATCAAAGATAACATATCCAACCCTGACATTTCTACAGAAAAGATTGCCTCCCTACTTGGGATAAGTAGCCGGAGCCTCTACCGGAAGCTAACAAATATAACCGATCAAACCCCCGCTAACATTATTAAAGAATACAGACTGATATATGCCGAGCAACTATTGATCACCACCAAACTATCCATCAGTGAAATAATGTATCAGTCTGGATTTTCCAACCGGGGAACTTTCTTCAAGAACTTTATTATGAAAAACCAATGCACCCCAAAACAATTCCGCGATAACCACATGAAAGAGATACGTTCTCTCTATAATTTCCAAAAATAAAGAATCTTATATAGTCAGCACTTTTTCATCACCCTTTAAATATTTAGTCAGCGGTTCACCCATAAACCGTACGGTAATACCTAACTCTTCCAACTGTCTCGTAACTCCAAAATTTTCACAACAATCTTTACAAGATTCTATCGTGACTCCGGCATTCAACATTTCTTTGACTTCAGTCTGGATCTGGGTATCATTGGCGATTAACTTCGTAGAAGGTCCCCACACAATCACATTAACATGTTTCCACCAGTTACGTTTTTTTGAATTAATTGCATACATTGCCAGCATATTAAAGACAGTATCTCTATTATCCGTTGTCCATAAAATATTAAGCTTATCCATATCAAACTCTTTTGTAAAAACTAAGTTAAGACATTAATCTTTGGAAGAAATAGTACTATTATACTTCGTAAAAGTATATTTCTTCCGAAGTTCAGCTTGTTCATCCAAAGGAAGAGAAGTAAAATAAGCCTTCCACCCCGGACAAAAATTAATGTGCCAACGCCAGAATCGCCCAACAAATGACTTGGGATTCTTGTCAAATTTTACTCGCATAGAGCATTTACTACATTTTGATTCCATAAAAATTATAAATTAATATTTGATACCTGATCCAAGCATTGATGAGGTGTAATCTAACCCGTGAATATTGTATCTACCCTCTGAATTGGAAGTATAAGTTTACCACTACACACGACAACGTTTCCTATAAAACAATAACTATTTTCTTCTTTTGTATCAGGATAAATTAGCCATAAAGCAACCTTATAGTTTACCATCTAGCAACCTATATACATCCATTAAACTTTAACGTAATCATCTTCAAAAACAGCTTTTTCTACATAAAGGCTTAAATGCAAAACCGGGTAATTTTTGCCCATCGAATTTTTCCCTGAGCGACCGATTACTTTAAAGCCAAATCTTTCATAGAATCTGACAACCTTTATATTTTGCTCATTAACATCTACTCTCTTCACATTTAGGTTATCAAGAGCATATATAAGAAGACTCTTCCCATATCCTCTTCCTATTGACTCAGCTGAGACAAAGAGTATTTCAAGATTATCGCCTAATATTCCCATAAAAGCATTGATTGTCTTTCCCAAGCGAATTATATTTAAATCAACATTGGGAAAGTAATCGGGGATTATCTTTTTGCAAAACTCAAAATCTTCTGTTTTCAAAAGATAGTGAGTCGCTTTGACAGAACTTTCCTACACAGTCATTAACTGACTATAATCAGCTTTTTCCCCTTTATTTACTTCGTGAATAATAGTCTTCTTCAACATAACCATATCCTTTAGCTGGATACCGTTTTCGTAAATTGGAGTATCGTAAATATCCGTAAAATAGTTTTTTCTAACATCGTACTTAACAAATCCGTTCTTTTCGTAAAACCGTATTTGTTTCATCCCGCAATCGGCTGTTCCAACAATCAGTTCTTTATACCCTTGTTCTTTGGCTATCTTAAATGATTCCGTCAACAAATGGCTACCTATTCCCCTATTTTGATATTGTTCCGAAACAGCAATGTTCATAATCTCTATCGTATCTGAATTCACGGGATACAAGCAAAACACACCAATATGAGCGTCGTTATCTGACAATTTAGCTATATACACCTCTGACTCAAAAAGGTATTTGTGAATCCCCTCTTTTGTCTCGTCAGCCAAAAGGAGTAGATCGTATGGGTAGTTTTCGTCTATTTTCTGAATATTTATCTCGCTCATAAAAGTACTTCTTTAATCTTAATTATTCTCTTTAACTTATCATCCTTCAAATGCCATTCAATCCTCCCAAGCTCTGCATCTCTGGGTACAAACATATAATAAAAAACGATTAAAAACAATAGAGACTAACTTATTTTCCAAAAGAAAAATAGGCTGCAAACAATTGGTTTACAGCCTATCTCACTATTTATTGATTATTTCTAATCGCCTTTTATTTCACTTCTTCAAAGTCAGCGTCCTGCACATTATCACCTTGTTTGCTGTCACCGCTCTGAGCACCTGCACCAGCATCAGCTTGTCCGGCATTCATGTCAGGACCGGCTTGAGCACCACCCTGAGCACCGCTTTGGGCATACATCTCAGCACTTGCAGCTTGGAAAGCTGTATTCAACTCTGCCATGGCAGTATCTACAGCAGCTACATCCTGTGCTTTATGAGCGTCTTTCAGTTTCTGCAAAGCTGCTTCAATAGGAGCTTTCTTGTCAGCTGACAATTTATCACCCAGTTCTTTCAACTGATTCTCTGTCGTGAAAATCATGCTATCTGCCTGATTCATCTTGTCAATCTTCTCACGCTCTGCTTTATCGGCTTCGGCATTTGCATCGGCTTCTGCTTTCATCTTCTCTATTTCTTCTTTGCTCAAGCCACTGGAAGCTTCAATACGAATGGCTTGTTCCTTACCAGTTGCCTTATCCTTAGCAGATACTTTCAAGATACCGTTGGCATCAATATCGAAGGAAACCTCAATTTGAGGAACACCACGACGTGCAGGAGCAATACCTGTCAGATTGAACTGACCGATTGATTTGTTTTGATTAGCCATCGGACGCTCTCCTTGCAATACGTGAATGGTTACTTCCGTCTGATTATCAGCAGCAGTAGAGAATGTCTCACTCTTCTTGCAAGGAATGGTCGTATTGGAATCAATCAATTTGGTCATCACGCCGCCCATTGTTTCAATACCCATAGACAACGGAGTAACATCCAATAATACCACACCTTTGATCTCGTCGGTCAATACGGCACCCTGCACAGCAGCACCTACAGCCACTACTTCATCAGGATTAACACCTTTGGAAGGGGTCTTGCCAAAGAAGTCTTCAACTAATTTCTGAACGGCCGGAATACGTGAAGATCCACCTACAAGAATAACTTCGTCAATATCTAAATTACTCAAGCCTGCATCTGACATCGCTTTCTTACAAGGTTCCAAACAAGCCTGAATCAAATTGTGAGCTAAAGCTTCAAACTTAGCACGAGTCAAGGTCTTAACCAAGTGCTTAGGCACACCGGCTACCGGCATTATATATGGCAAATTGATTTCAGTACTTGTAGAAGAAGACAATTCAATCTTGGCTTTCTCTGCAGCTTCTTTCAAACGTTGCATGGCCATTGGGTCCTGAGTTAAGTCAGCACCTTCGTCATTCTTAAATTCATCCACCAACCAGTTGATAACCACCTGGTCGAAATCATCACCACCAAGATGCGTATCACCATTCGTTGATAACACTTCAAATACACCGCCACCGAATTCAAGGATGGAGATATCGAATGTACCACCACCAAGGTCGAATACGGCAATTTTCATATCTTTATGAGCTTTGTCGATACCGTAAGCCAAAGCTGCAGCAGTCGGTTCATTCACAATACGCTTTACTTCCAAACCTGCAATTTGTCCGGCTTCTTTCGTAGCCTGACGCTGAGAATCGGAGAAGTAAGCCGGAACGGTAATTACGGCTTCCGTGACTTCCTGACCCAAATAGTCTTCAGCTGTCTTTTTCATTTTCTGAAGCACCATTGCCGATATTTCCTGTGGAGTATAAAGACGACCGTCAATATCTACACGGGGAGTATTATTATCACCCTTTACTACTTTATAAGGTACGCGGGCTACTTCTTTTTGTACCTGATCCCAATTCTCACCCATGAAACGTTTAATAGAGTAAACCGTACGTTGAGAATTTGTGATAGCCTGACGTTTTGCAGGATCACCAACTTTACGTTCGCCACCGTCGATAAAAGCAACGATGGACGGAGTTGTACGCTTACCTTCGCTATTTGCGATAACTACCGGTTCATTTCCTTCGAATACAGAAACACAAGAGTTTGTGGTTCCTAAGTCAATTCCAATTATTTTTCCCATAATCTTTATTATTTTATTGTTATTATTCTATTTCTAATTCACTCGCCTTAATGACAGACGACAATTAAAAAACAAACGCTGTGCCATTTACTATTTCGCAGAATAAATCGTGGAGAATGACAGAAAGGCTGCCAGATTGTCAGAAAGTATAATAGATCCGAATTCTTAATCACAGCTACAAATTCTATAACAAGTAAAGTAAATAATCACAAACACATATTAATACGATCTTACATATATTATTCGAATCATCTCCGTACCAAGTCCATACCATCTCCACTCTTTCCGCTTAAAAAGAAGAGAAAAAGAATAACCGTATTAGCCTCAGCTATAGTAGAAAAAAGTGGATAAAATATGGAGATGGTATGGTGTGTGTATGACTATAAATACATTATATATAAATTGATTATCCTATATATAATCCGAACATTAAAAAATTCTTTTAATTTATAAACGTAAAAATGAGATTTTAGTCCAAAATGAACAATACTCTAATAACTGAATAAATATGAATCAACTTCTTTTAAACAAAGTATGTCCACGAGACTTCAGTTTGCTTTTACACCATAAATATATTGATTTTTTTCTCTTTCATGCCGTAAAGTTGCAAAAAGCAGTAACTTTAGCAAGTAGTGCAACAAGGACATGTCCATACGCTCCATTAAAAAACAGTTAAATGACAGAATACAAAATACATAAGTTTCCAAAGTCACGGATAGCAACGATAGATGTTTGCGAAATTGGCAAACAGAAACATCATATAACAAGTTTGATTGAACTTGATATTACCAATAGTCGGAAAAAGATTAGAGCATACAATAATCACAGCAGCAACAAGATTTCTTTTAATGCGTGGATCATTAGTGTAATTGGTCACACCATACATCAATACGAGACTGTAGCATCATACCCTAGTGGAAGAGACAAACAACTTATTTTCAAAGACATAAATATATCCGTTATCGTAGAAAAAAACCTGAACGGACAAAAAGTGCCATTTCCACTCATCATTGAAAAAGCAAACGAGATAAATATAGAAAACATATCAAAGCAAATTAATAATGCAAAGAATCAAGAACTTACAGATAAAGACATTGTGCTTCAAAAAAAAACAAACAGATTTGAAAGCTTATACTACTCCCTTCCGGGATTTATAAGAAGAAGTTTCTGGAGATACCTCTTAAAGCATCCCAAATTTGCTTATAAAGAGATGGGCAACGTAGCAATCACCTCCATAGGAATGATGGGGCAAGTAAAAGGATGGTTTATTCCGATTTCAATTCACCCCATCTGTTTCGGATTGAGTTCCATAATAAAGAAGCCAATTGTAGTTAACGACAAAATAGAAATAAGAGAAATATTAAATATGTCGATCCTGTTGGATCACGATGTGATTGACGGTGCTCCAATGGCACGATTCATAAGAGATTTATCGAGAAACATCGAGAACGGAGCTAATTTATAGATATCCGCCTTCTCTTCACTACACATAAACTGAATACACAAGAACTTATCGAAACAGAAAAAAGCTCCTCATATAAACCCTAAATAACAGAAAGAAAACCGACTTTCAAAAAGAACTATTCCAATTTATTATTTTTTCCATTGGAAACTTGTTTTATTAGAAATTATACATATCTTTGCATCGTTTTCCAATGGAACATATTTCCATAATAAGAATAATATTTTAAAGCTATGAATAAAAAGAAGAAGTTTTCAATAATCCTTATTTGCGCCTTGACCTCCACCATTATGGTCAGCGCTCAGAGAAAGAGCTATATTTCAATAGATCAAGCTATTGAAACGGCTGCTCAAAACAATGCGAATGTGCAAATCTCGGAATTGGAGCACAAGATTTCGAAGGCTGACTTTCATCAGACGGATGCGGTATTTCTACCTCAGGTCTCAGTAGGATACACGGCGGTAAGCAGCAACAATGCGCTGAATGCCTTCGGTTTTCTACTTCAACAACGCTCCGTTACCTCACAGGATTTCGATCCGGCTAAATTAAATCATCCGGGTGCCACACAAAACTATGGGGCTGATATCAGTGTAAAAATGCCACTGATCAATCCGGATATGATTTTCGCACGGAAAGGAGCCAAGTTACAAAGTGAAGTCTATAAGTATAAGAAGCAATATACTAAAGACATGATTGAATTTGAAGTTAAAAAGGCTTATACGCAGCTACAGTTTGCTTATCAGGCACAGGAGATCTTATCTTCCACATTGAATGACGTGAAACAGATTTACCAATCGGTGAATAATTTCTATAACCAGGGATTGGTGCAAAAGTCGGATGTGCTGAATGCTCAAGTGCAGGTGAACACCGTGGAAAGCGCGCTGACCAAGGCTGAAAGTAATGTCAACAACGCTTCGGATGGTTTAAGACTGCTAATGGGGGCAGAGACGGAAGGAAATATATATGAAACAGATTCACTAACCCAACAGTTAGTGATTTATGATAATCAGGGTTTTTCAACTCTGCGCTCTGATGTAATGGCAATGCAGAAAGCTGTAGACGCATCGAGCATGATGGTAAAATCATCAGCGATGAGCTTTGTGCCTAAAATCAACGCTTTCGGAACTTACAGTTTAAGTGATTCCAAAGCTTTCGGGTTTAATCAGAATTCGTATTTACTGGGCATCAACCTAAGTTGGAATATCTTCTCGGGAAACCAGAGCCGGAGCAAATTGAGATCTTCCATCTTTCAACGCAACAAGATGAGAGAGGAATACAAACTGTATGTCGATAAGAACCAGATGGAATTTGACAAGACCAAACGCGACTTACAGGACTTGCAAGTTGAAATCAACAAACAGAAGACGAGTGTTGCACAAGCTGACGAAGCTTTACGGATCCTATCGAACCGCTATGCAGAGGGACTGACGCGAACCTCGGATTTGCTCATGGCGCAGGCTCAACTCTCGCAACAGAAACTTCAACTTGCTCAGGCAATTATGTCGTACAATATCACACTCTATTATTTGAATTTACAAACTACAATGAATTAACAATATAAAAAGATACAGTTATGATAACAAGTAAACAACTCATTCCGGGATTTTTGATCATTGCTGCCCTGTCATCCTGTTCATCAGCAACAGACAACAAGAAGGAAGATAATGCTATAAAGGTGGAAACCTATTCTCCCACCCAACTCACTAATGATGATATTTACCTAAGTGGCGTAGTCAGTGCCGAACAAACGGCCGTTATCAGTACCCGCGTCATGGGATTTGTAAAGAAAGTATATGTCAGACCGGGAGAGAAGGTAAGACAAGGTCAATTGCTAATTGCAATCAACAGTGATGATCTGAATGCACAAAAAGCCCAAGCAGAAGCAATGATCACGGAAGCGGAAGCCGCTGCTAAAAATGCCAAGCGCGATTATGAACGCTATCAGAAGTTACATGCACAAAACAGCGTATCGGACAAGGAACTCGAAAACATGGCATTAAACAATACTTCAATGCAATCGAAAGTTAAGATGGCCCGCCAGTCGCTCAATGCCGTAAACGCCATGTTAGCCTACACGAATATCACGGCTCCTTTCTCTGGCACGGTGACTCAAAAGATGATTGACGAAGGCAGTACCGCATCTCCAGGAATACCATTGCTTTCCATGGAAAAATCGGGCGAAATGGAAGTGACTTCTTCGGTTCCCGAGAATTTCATCAAATACATCCATACCGGTGATTCGGTGAATATTGACATTAAATCACTAAATACAGTGATTAAGGGAAAAGTCAGCGAACTCAGTACTTCAGCTTACCTCAGTGGCGGACAATATGCAATGAAAATCACGCTGGCTGATCAGGACAAAGCTAATCTCCGTGCAGGGATGTATGCCGGAATTCATATTCCAGAGAAGATAGAAAATGCAGCGACCTCCACCATTCTCATTAATAAATCCTCCGTCTTTAACCGTGAACAGCTAACAGGAGTATATGTGGTGGATAACGAAAACCAAGCTATGCTCCGTTGGGTACGGTTAGGTAAAGAGATTGGAAATCAGGTGGAAGTACTTGCGGGATTAAATGGCAACGATAAAGTCATTATCAACCCAAGCAACGAATTGTATAATGGAAAGAAAGTAATAGTCTCTAAATAATAAATGAATTATGGAACACGGAATATCAGGAAAAATAGCAAAAGCCTTCATCCAGTCGAAGCTGAGCATCCTGCTGATGATAACATTCATGCTTTTAGGTCTATTCAGCATTTATTTTATCCCACGCGAGGAAGAGCCACAGATTGAAGTGCCGATGGCTGACATTATGCTCGGCTACCCGGGAGCAACCCCACAAGAAATAGAATCGAGTGTTGCCCAACCTCTGGAGAAGATTATCTCTAATATAAAAGGTGTGGAAGATGTATATTCCACATCCATGAATGGAATGGCCATGCTCACCGTTCAGTTTTATGTAGGTGAGGATGTGGAACGTTCGCTAGTAAAACTCTACAACGAGTTGATGAAAAACATGGATCAGATGCCTCAAGGCGTTACCATGCCTTTGGTGAAATCTCGTTCCATTGATGATGTACCGGTACTGGCTTTTACCTTGTGGAGCAACAAAATGGGAGGCTTCCAGATCAGGCAGGTGGCCGAAGTGCTTGGAAATGAAATTAAAAAGATACCCGACGTAGCACAAGTCAAAGTGACCGGCGGACAGAGTCGTGAAGTAAAAGTGACGCTGGACAAAGAGAAAATGGCTGGTAGCAAAGTGGATTTTAACTCCATTGCACAAGCTTTGAAAGCCAACAATGCTCAAATGACCAGTGGCAATTTTATCACCCATGATCAGGTTTACTCCGTTAATACAGGGAAGTTCTTCAGCAATGCGGAAGAAGTCAAGAATTTAATTGTCGGCGTAAATGACGGGCAGCCGGTTTATCTTTACCAAGTGGCAAATGTAGAAGACGGTCCCGAAGTACCGCAAAATTATGTTTCCTTCGGCTATGGAGCAGCCAATAAAGAATTGCAAAAAAGTAGCCCGAATGATTATACGGCGGTCACGATCTCTATTGCCAAGAAAAAAGGTGCGGATGCCATGAAACTCTCCGACATCATTATTGCTAAAGTGAATCACTTGAAGAAAGATTTAATTAGTAATGACTTGAATGTGGAGGTGACTCGCAACTACGGATTAACTGCATCACATAAGGTATCGGAATTGTTATTGCACTTATCGATTGCCATTATCATTGTCACCTTATTTGTGATGGCAGCCATGGGATGGCGCGGAGGTTTAGTGGTATTTATGTCAGTACCCATCACCTTTGCTTTGACCCTATTTGCTTACTATTTCATGGGGTATACACTGAACCGTATCACCTTGTTTGCCTTGGTGTTTGTCACCGGTATTGTGACCGACGACTCCATCATCATCGCGGAGAATATGTATCGTCATTTTAAGATGAAGAAACTTCCGCCGTTACAAGCGGCGCTATATGCCATCAACGAAGTCGGTAATCCGACGATTCTCGCCACGCTGACTGTCATTGCCGCCGTACTCCCAATGGCTTTCGTCTCGGGTATGATGGGTCCGTATATGAGTCCGATGCCAATCGGTGCTTCTATTGCCATGACTTTCTCTTTATTGGTTGCCCTGACATTAACCCCTTATTTCGGTTATCATTTCCTCAGGTACAAGAGCAAAAGAGCAAAAGCGAAAGAAGCAGCCAAAGAGGCAGAGAATGAAGAAGGCGGTGTTGAAGTGCAACAGACTAAAATATATAAAGTATATTCAGCGATCACCACTCCATTTTTGGAGAGTAGAAGAAAACGTTGGATATTCATGATTGGACTGACAGTAGTGCTATTAGCTTCGTTAATCCTGTTCTACACTCGTTCGGTACCCGTTAAGATGCTACCGTTCGATAACAAAAATGAGTTCCAAGTTGTGATTGACATGCCGGAAGGAACTACACTTGAAAGAACAGATGCCGTGGCTAAGGAATTGGCTGTATACGTCAGCAAGAACAAGCTGGTAACCAATTACCAAACCTATGTGGGGACGGCATCTCCAATCAGCTTTAACGGGCTGGTCCGCCATTACGACTTGCGTACAAATGAGAATGCAGCGGATATCCAGGTCAATTTGGTTGACAAGGGAGAACGTAGCGAACAAAGTCATGATATTGCCAAGTCAATGCGTGCCGGACTTCAGGCTATCGGTAAGAAATATAATGCCAATGTCAAAGTGGTGGAAGTCCCCCCCGGCCCTCCGGTAATGTCCACCATTGTAGCTGAAATATACGGTCCCGACTACGAGAAACAGATAGATGTGGCCAAGCAGGTGAAAACGGCATTAGCTAAAACAGCTAACGTAGTGGATGTAGATTGGAGTGTGGAAAGTGATCAAACGGAATATAAGCTGAAAGTAGACAAAGACAAGGCCATGAAACATGGCATAGCCACTGCACAAATCGTACAAACCATGTACGGGGCTTTGTCCGGTATGAACGTAGGTATCTTGCATCAACCCTCTTCGGTAGACCAGGTAAATATTGTCCTGCAACTACCCGAGAAAGATAAATCGAGTATGGAAGATTTGATGAACCTCAGCGTACTTAACCGTCAGGGACAAGCAGAACCTATCGGTAATTTCGTAAAGGTGACAAAGGGATTGAAAGATAAAAGCATCTACCGCAAAAACCAAAAGAATGTTGTTTACGTAACTGCAGATGTAGCCGGAAAATTGGAAAGTCCCATCTATGCCATGACTGATGTGGCTGGTGATCTTGCAAAAATCAAATTACCCGGCGGTGCTTCATTGAAAGAAGAATTCAGTCAGCAACCCAAATATGAAGATAACTTCTCCTTAAAATGGGATGGTGAATGGAAAATCACTTATGAGGTATTCCGCGACTTGGGACTTGCATTCGCATTCGTGCTCATCATCATCTATATGCTGATCGTTGGGTGGTTCCAGAACTTTATTACTCCGTTGGTGCAATTGGCGGCTATCCCGCTCTCATTAATCGGAATCGTCATCGGGCACTGGGTAATGGGAGCCTATTTCACCGCGACTTCAATGATCGGATTTATTGCTCTGGCAGGTATTATGGTGCGCAACTCCGTCTTGCTGATCGACTTTATTGATATTCGGTTGAAAGACGGCATCCCACTGAAACAGGCCATTATTGAGTCCGGTGCCGTACGTACCACTCCTATTATATTAACGGCGGGAGGAGTCGTATTGGGAGCCATTGTCATGCTCTTCGACCCGATATTCCAGGGATTGGCCATCTCACTGATGGGAGGAACAATCACATCAACCATACTGACTTTGGTTGTTGTGCCTCTACTCTACTTCAAAATGTTGAAAAATAAAGTAAAATAACTACAGCCATGAAATTACTGATCGTATTAAGCATTGATGAGTACCGCGACAAAGTCGCCGGAATACTCGAAAAGGCAGGGGTAAACCGTTTCAGTGCAACCCATATCAACGGGTACAAACAACGGAAAGCAAACCCTAACCTGAACTGGTTCAGCCAGACCTCAGGCAATGCAAAGACCAACTCGGTAGTATTGTTTAGTTTCACCACCAAAGAGGTGGCAGAGCAAGCTATCGCAGCTCTCGACGCTTGTAATACGGAAACGCAAGATGCGTTTCCGGTACACGCTTTTATTTTAGATGTGGAATCTTACTCAAAATTAATTTAACAATGAAAAAAGAATATATCATCAGAACCGTAGCGGGCACATTGGTAACCGCCGGTTCGTTACTTGCTTACTTCGTTGCTCCGGGATGGATCATTTTACCCATCTTTGTCGGAATCAACCTGGTACAATCCGCTTTTACCAAGTTTTGCCCATTGGAAGTTATCCTGGACAAGTTCAACGTAAAGTGACCCGCTTTAATAAGGAATAACAGGGAGAGCATAAAATTCAATACCTCTCCCGAGTTTCCTTATCTAGAGATATAAAACAGAACTCAGATTGAGTCTTTTGCCTTTAATCCTCGTTCAACTGAATAACAAAAGGACCAATGCAACTGCCGTTGTAAACCAATTATAGCGGTAACAGAGGGCCCGTTTACAAGTATTTCACAAGTATTTCACATCTCTTAAACTCCCTACAATAAGTTTAATAGAAATATTTTCCTTTGGATATTTGTTACATTAGAAATTATATATACTTTTGCAACAGAATAAATAGAAAAGAGCAACATCTTTAGCAAAAACAAGATTTATGAAACACATTATTATCGGAGGAGTAGCCGGCGGTGCAACCGCAGCAGCAAGAATACGCAGAGCGGACGAATTTGCAGAAATCGTCCTAATTGAGAGAGGTAAGTATATCTCCTATGCCAACTGCGGACTCCCTTATTACATCGGCAACACCATTACCGATCGCGACAAGCTGTTTGTACAGACGCCCGCATCATTCGGAGGACGTTTTAATGTAGACGTCCGTGTAGAGAATGAGGTTATTGCCATCAATACCGAACTGAAAAATGTTACGGTACGCCGTTCGGACGGTTCTACTTATACCGAACAATACGACAAGTTATTACTATCACCGGGAGCTAACCCAGTGCGCCTCCCACTGAAAGGAATAGACCTAGATGGTATCTTCACTTTGCGTAATGTGGAAGATACCGACCGCATCAAGAGTTACATCACGACACATAAGATTGAGAGTGCAGCCGTAGTGGGTGCAGGCTTCATCGGGTTGGAAATGGCTGAGAACTTGCAGCATGCCGGAGCACAGGTTTCTATCGTTGAAATGGGGAATCAGGTCATGGCACCTGTTGATTTTTCAATAGCTTCGCATGTACACCAACATCTCATGCAAAAGGGGGTACAGCTCTACTTGCAACAGAGTGTGGAACGTTTTGAACGTACCGGTAAAAAGCTAAAAGTGTTCTTCAGCAATGGCGAAACGATCGAAACAGACCTCGTGATTATGTCGATCGGGGTACGTCCTGAAACGGCACTGGCTAAAGCAGCCGGACTAAAAATCGGCGAAGCGGGGGGAATATGGGTAAACGAATATCTGGAGACTTCGGCTAAAGACGTCTATGCCGTAGGTGATGCCATTGAATATCCGCATCCGCTTACCGGTAAACCATGGCTGAATTACTTGGCCAATCCGGCTAACCGCCAGGGAAGAATTGTAGCGGATAATATGGTGCTGGGCGATACCACTCCGTACGAGGGAGCTATCGGCACATCCATCGCCAAGGTATTTGACATGACGGTGGCCTCAACCGGACTGGCTGCCAAGCGACTGAAACAAATGGGAATTTCTTATCAGAGTTCCACCACTCACTCGGCATCGCACGCAGGATATTATCCAAACTCGTTGCCATTAACTCTGAAACTCACCTTCGATCCGAAGAGCGGCAAGCTTTACGGCGCACAATGTGTAGGCTATCAGGGAGTGGATAAACGTATTGATCAGATTGCCCTATTAATCAAGAATAACGGTACGGTATACGATTTGATCAAACTGGAACATACGTATGCTCCTCCATTCTCATCGGCAAAAGATCCGATTGCCATTGCCGGTTATGTGGCCAGCAATATCATAAGTGCCGCTATGCCGGTGGTTTCATGGCGCGATGTAGCCAATGGCGACCTGTCGGATACGATGCTGATTGACGTACGTACACGTGATGAATTCTCATTCGGATCTATTCCCGGGGCAGTAAACATCCCGCTGGACGAGATACGCGAACATCTTTCGGAAATACCGATGAATAAAGAAGTCATCCTGTTTTGTGCAATTGGATTGCGTGGTTATCTCGCGCTCCGTATCCTGACGGGAAGAGGTTACAAGAAGGTATGCAACCTGTCGGGTGGTTATAAAACTTACTCCACAGCTACTGCACCGGTCACCAATGTGGAACCCAAGATATTACCGGCGGATCGGGGAGATATAGATACCCAACGGGTAGATAAAAAAGAGAGCAAAATAGTAAAGATAGATGCTTGTGGTTTGCAATGTCCCGGACCCATCCTGAAAGTGAAACAAGCCATAGACTCGGTGGCGGAAGGGGAACGGATCGAGATCATTGCCACTGACGCAGGATTTTCACGTGACGCGCAAGCATGGTGCAATACCACCGGACATCAATTGATTTCAAACACGGAAGATAAAGGTAGATATACGGTAATCATTGAAAAAAACTCGCCGAAAGCCTGTAACCTCATTACCTCGTGCGACCGGAAAGCTAAAACAATGATTATGTTCAGCGATGATCTGGACAAAGCACTGGCGACTTTCGTCCTGGCTAATGGGGCGGCAGCTACGGGACAGCCGGTAACAATCTTCTTCACTTTCTGGGGACTGAATGTGATCAAGAAGGTGGTGAAGCCTAAAGTGAAGAAAGATATCTTCGGTAAAATGTTTGGCATGATGCTGGCATCCAGTTCACAAAAACTTCATCTCTCGAAAATGAGCATGTTCGGCATCGGAGACAAGATGATGCGCTTCATCATGCAACGTAAAGGAATTGCTTCTCTGGAAACACTTCGTCAACAAGCACTTGACAGCGGTGTGGAATTCATCGCCTGCCAAATGTCAATGGATGTAATGGGAGTAAAACGAGAAGAGTTGATGGATGAAGTTACGGTAGGCGGTGTAGCCACTTACATGGAACGCGCCGAAGAAGCAAATGTGAACCTATTTATATAGAAACTGAATATAAACCAAAAAGGAAACCAATTATGAATCAGAAACTCAAGCTACATAGCATCACCATTTTAGGAATTGTCATCGGAGGAGTGGGCGGTTACCTTTATTGGAAGTTCGTCGGTTGCCAAAGCGGCACTTGCCCCATCACCTCCTCACCAGTCAACAGCACGTTATGGGGACTTGTACTCGGAGGCCTATTATTTAACTCATTTGAAAAGAAGAAAGAGAAATGAATACACTATTAAAAAATTGGGACTTCGCCCGCATCTTTCGCCTGGTGGCAGGTATCATTGCAGGTGTCTATGCCATCACATCAGAAGAGTATATCTTCCTGCTTTTGGCTGCTTTGTTTCTGTTTCAAGCCATACTGAACCTCTCATGCTGCGGAAGTGGTTGCTCTTCGTCCGGCAAGAACGTCCCGGATCAAGTTTATAAAGACGTGATTAAGCCCTATAAACCGAAACAGAAATGAATAAAACAATTTTAATTATGTTTCTATCAGTTGCGATTGCAGCATGTGGAAACGCACAGAATTCAAACAAAAAAGAAAAGAATATGAAAACAATTGCATTAACGAAAGCCGACTTTTTGAATAAAGTCGCTAACTTTGAAGCCAATCCCACGGAATGGAAATATTTAGGTGACAAACCCGCTATAGTAGATTTCTACGCTACATGGTGCGGACCTTGTAAAGCCGTAGCTCCCATCCTGGAAGAATTGGCTGCAGAATACGAAGGACAAATCTACGTCTATAAGATAGATACGGATAAAGAACAGGAACTTGCCGGTGCATTTGGCATCCGTTCCATACCTTCACTACTGTTCATTCCGATGAATGGACAGCCTCAAATGTCAATGGGTGCAATGCCCAAAGCTGAATTGAAGAAAGCAATAGAAGATGTTTTGCTGAAAAAATAAGCGGCGGGTGTATAAGAAAACCGATTTTCAGTGACAAACATTGTCGAATTATTAGTTAGAAAGAAAAATGGAAACACTCTGTCAAATTAGAGATATTTATCGTGCAATTGCCTCTTTTGAATCGCAACTGGAGAAGACGCACAACCTCTGCCTCAACGAAGGGATGCTATTGTGCAGCCTTTCCAGAGCCGAGAAGCTGTCTTCCGGTGAGATTGCCGAAGTGCTGGGATTAACAAATTCCAATACTTCCAAAGTAATCAAATCCGTCGAGAGTAAACGTCTGATTAAGCGTGTCATGGGCACGACTGACAAGCGCCAGATGTATTTCTCGCTGACAGAAAGAGGCAAAAAAAGTTTATCTGAAATCAGATGTGATGAAATTAAAGTTCCCGATTTACTCAAAAAAGTATTGGAGCAATCGGAGGACGAATGATTTATCATTTTCATCTCACTCATCGAGTGAGTAATTCCATCGAAGGCGGAAGTTCTTTCAGAATTTCCGCCTTCGTGTTTTTTAGCGCTACCCCACTAAAAAGTAAATTTAGAGGAACAGGAACAGCACTTGCATTCAAACTAAATGGAACCTGTATTTGGAGTAAACAAAGCCTCTATTTGCAACAAATAGAGCCTGCATTTCAGTAAAATAGAAGCTCTATTTTTTAGCATCTCCATTTCGCCTTTTCAGTACCACTACCGGATGTTTTGAAGAACCGCACAAGGCAATCATCTCCACTCCAAGTCTTTTATATTTCCGTACCTTCTCCATAGACTTCAATACCGTCTGTTCCAGAGCCATATCCGGACAAGCCATACGGGTAACCGCAAATGGATCGAAGGCAATCTCCCCTGCTTTACCATCCGTATGAAAACTCCCTGCAATGCGGTTGCATCCGCTATTACCATACACCTTCCCCGAAGCAGTATCAAATCCGATAAAAGGGAATGCCTGATTGGGCGCAGGTACCACCACCATGCCGTTCAACTCAATAATATTCCACTCTCCATCGAGTGAGGATAAAGGCAAGATCTCCTTCGCCGAACGACAGGAAGATAAAACGAAAACAAAAGTAAACAAGGCGCAAAAAGCAATTATTCTTCTCATAATAATGAATCGTTTTAGACTATTCTACGGACAAATATACGGAAAAGATTCCAAAGCTCCACCCCCCTTTTAATTCCGTCCACTTTTACGCAAAGTATTCGGCATATCATTATTTTCCAAGAATAAATTCTTATATTTGCTCAGTAAAAAACAGTCGTTGACCAAACAGACTTGGAATTAAAAAAATAATCAATAATTGGGAATTTAAAGAAATGGGTAAAGTTCTTATTATCGGTGCAGGAGGCGTAGGTACCGTCGTTGCACATAAAGTCGCTCAAAATCCGGAAGTATTCACTGAAATCATGATTGCCAGTCGCACAAAGTCAAAGTGTGACGCCATCGTTAAGGCCATAGGCAACCCCGCCATCCACACTGCACAAGTGGATGCCGACAATGTAGATGAACTGACCGCACTCCTTAATAGTTTCAAACCCGAGATCGTTATAAATGTAGCTCTTCCTTATCAGGACCTCACCATCATGGAAGCGTGTCTCAACGCAGGAGTGAATTATCTGGACACCGCCAACTATGAGCCTAAAGATGTAGCTCACTTTGAATACAGCTGGCAATGGGCTTACAAGAAACGTTTTGAAGAAGCCGGTCTGACAGCAATTCTAGGTTGCGGCTTCGATCCGGGAGTCAGTGGCGTTTATACCGCCTATGCAGCCAAACATCATTTTGATGAAATCGAATATCTGGATATCGTGGACTGTAATGCGGGCAACCACCACAAGGCATTCGCCACCAATTTCAACCCGGAAATCAATATCCGAGAAATCACGCAAAACGGCCGCTACTATCAAGAAGGGAAGTGGGTAACCACCCAACCGCTGGAAATCCATAAAGATCTCACCTACCCCAATATCGGTCCGCGCGACTCTTATCTCCTTTATCATGAAGAGTTGGAATCATTGGTCAAGAATTTCCCAACCATCAAACGCGCCCGCTTCTGGATGACTTTCGGACAGGAATACCTGACCCACCTGCGTGTGATTCAGGACATTGGCATGGCTCGTATTGATGAAGTGGAATATAATGGCATGAAGATCGTTCCTCTTCAGTTTCTAAAAGCCGTACTCCCCAACCCGCAAGATTTAGGAAAGAATTACGAAGGTGAAACGTCCATCGGTTGTCGCATCCGCGGAACAAAAGGGGGAAAAGAGCGTTCTTACTATGTATATAACAATTGCAGCCATCAGGCCGCTTACAAAGAAACCGGCATGCAAGGGGTCAGCTATACCACGGGAGTACCGGCCATGATCGGTGCGATGATGTTCCTCCAAGGACTTTGGAAAAAACCAGGAGTATGGAACGTGGAAGAATTCAACCCGGATCCGTTTATGGAACAGCTCAATCAACAAGGCCTGCCTTGGCATGAAGTCTTCGACGGAAACCTGGAATTATAGTCTCTAAAGACAAAAAGATTACAAAGCAGGACGAAGAACGATGCATAGCATTATAAACATTTATATGGAGAAAAAGAGATGATAGATCTTGATTAGGATCTATCATTATGATTCCCCGAAAACGAATAATAATATTTAAGATATGAATGTAGGAGATAAAGCGCCTGAAATATTGGGCATCAATGAGAAGGGCGAAAAAATACGCCTCAGCAATTATAAAGGGAAAAAGCTGGTACTTTACTTTTATCCTAAAGATATGACATCGGGATGTACTGCACAAGCATGCAACCTGCGTGATAACTATTCGGAACTTCGCAAAGCCGGCTATGAAATTATAGGAGTCAGCATAAACGATGAGAAATCACATCAGAAATTTATCGAGAAGAACAATCTTCCGTTTACGTTGATTGCCGACACGGACAAGAAACTCGTAGAAGAATTTGGGGTATGGGGAGAAAAAAGCATGTATGGGCGCAAATACATGGGAACTTTCCGCACCACTTTTATCATCAATGAAGGAGGTATAATAGAACGCATTATCGGTCCCAAAGAAGTAAAGACCAAAGAACACGCCGCGCAGATTTTATAAAAAATAAATATATGGCAAAGAAAAACGAACTCAACTTTGAAAATGCAAACAATATGGCACCAAGTGAAAAGCTGAAAGCCTTGCAAGCCGCAATGGACAAAATAGAAAAAGACTTCGGTAAAGGAGCTATCATGAAAATGGGTGATGATAGCATCGAACCGATAGATGTAATTCCAACAGGTTCCATTGGTTTGAATGTAGCCTTGGGCGTAGGTGGCTATCCCCGCGGGCGTGTCATTGAGATCTACGGTCCTGAGTCTTCCGGTAAGACCACGCTAGCCATTCATGCTATTGCCCAAGCACAAAAAGCTGGCGGTATTGCTGCGTTCATAGATGCAGAGCATGCTTTCGACCGCTTCTATGCGAGTAAGCTCGGAGTAAAGATTGACGACTTACTAATCTCTCAGCCTGACAATGGTGAACAGGCATTGGAAATAACCGAACAGTTGATCCGTTCCTCTGCTATTGATATCATTGTGGTGGATTCCGTGGCTGCCTTAACGCCAAAAGCTGAAATAGAAGGAGATATGGGAGATAATAAAGTTGGTTTGCAAGCCCGCTTAATGTCTCAGGCATTACGTAAGCTCACATCAGCCGTAAGCAAGACACGCACCACCTGCATCTTCATTAACCAGCTACGCGAAAAGATTGGCGTGATGTTTGGTAGTCCCGAAACCACAACCGGTGGTAATGCTTTGAAGTTTTATGCTTCGGTTCGTCTGGACATTCGTCGTGCCCAACAGTTAAAAGACGGTGAAGAAGTAATCGGTAACCAGACACGTGTAAAAGTCGTAAAGAACAAAGTAGCCCCTCCCTTCCGCAAAGCAGAATTTGACATCATGTTCGGTGAAGGCATTTCCCATTCCGGGGAAGTGGTTGATTTAGGCTCCGACTTGGGTATAATCAAGAAAAGCGGCTCATGGTACAGCTATAATGAAACCAAACTAGGGCAAGGACGTGATGCCGCAAAACAATGTATTGCCGACAATCCCGAACTGTCAGAAGAATTGGAAGGTCTTATCTTCGCAGAGCTGAAAAAAGGCAATAAGAAATAGAGATTCAGGATAAATAGGCATTAAACACTCCTACAAACAACCGCCTGTCTACCCTTAAACAAAAATAGAAAGTGGCAAAAGCTTCAGAACTTTTGCCACTTTCTATTTAACGACCTATACATTCTAAAATGTAATAAAGTCACAAGGAATTATTTTATCCGGGATAATAGAGCATGAATAACTCTCACTTTACACTATCCGTACTATTATCATACATATCCTCAATCAGTTCTTCTTTAGCCATTGAAATTTTGCCACCCGGGGTAACAGTGACAGACAGCGGAATATAAAGATCGGTTTGCGGATAGCAAAGGCTTGCTGCATATTGAAGTCCCTGAGGGGTTGTCTTATCATAAACCAGTCCGTCTAAAATAGCGTTATCCAAAAAGTCCTGATCCACAAATGAAGCAAAACTTTGCTTTGTAAAAGCTTTGTCCAGCACCACCTTACCATCGCAGACGATCTTTAAAAGAATGCGGTTATCTACAAAACGGCTTCCCTCGTCATTGACCACAATAGGCAATTCTTCATCAGGCTTACGTAGCACAGTGGAATGATATTGCTTACCTTTATATTTAATTAAAACTTTACTGTCAGATATCGGCATACGCTGCAAACTATCAGTAACAGCACTATCTTTGGTTATCACTTGAATATCATCACCCTGACCCTTCTTATGAGAAGAGCATGCGGTCAATAGTGAAACCAGACACAGGCAAAAACAAAAAAGACTTTTCATCTTGAAATAGATTTCTGTTTATTGATGACAACAAAGAAACAAAAAGAGAGGGAAACATACAAGTGAAAAGACAAATTAAAATCAAATGGGATAAACTGACTATCGCAGATTTCAATTACCACTGATTTCTTTCGTAATAGAAGTCCATTTTGAACAATTATAAAAAGTAATTCCTCCTAAAGAAGACAAAGCCTTGAGAGAGTCTCAAAGCTTTGTCCAAAACAAACAAACAAACGCAAAAGTGATTCACATCACCAATATTATACAATTAATCTTTATCTGAAAAGTATTCCCCAACTTCTTGAGTTAAAGGAATAACATCTGCTTATAATAATCTATTCAAAATAAATGTCCTCATCCTCCCCCCATAGTTCAACGTCGGTAGGACAGCGTTTCAGCATACAAAACAACAGCACATAAAATAGCACGAGAAAAAGAACATATCCAACCAATATCACCATATTTTTCTTCCATCCATAAAATTACAAAACACAGATATTAAGCCTAAAATAGTATCCTAGCAGGACTAAATAATCAATATAGAATACTAATCATTGGCACATCATAAGCAACAAAAGCCATGACATATCACTAATGTATGCACTATCGAGGTGCAAAATTCAGCAAATAATTTAACATATACAAGAAACTAGCTAGAGACTTAACAAATAAACACCATTATTTGCATTACCACTGACTTATCACCCCTCTAATTTAGAAATCACTTTTGATATTAACAGCAAAAAAAACGGGTAAATCATTAATTTACCCGTTTCTTTGTTGAAAGCCGATTCGATTGTTCAATATAACAATTGATTTAATCTCCATTTAAAGCACGAGCACGTCTTGGTCCTTTTTTGCTGGAATAAGCACTATATTGCTCTTTCGTCATAATCTTTTGTAATTGCGCATCATAAGCTTCACGTTCAGTCCTCATTTCCGCACGCTTTTTATCCATCTTGGTCTTCATCTCCACACGTTCTTCTTTTGTCAGATGCTTCTTCATCTTTTTATCATGACCCTCACAGCAACAACATTTCTTATGCTTCATTCCAGACTTCTTTCTCATACGATGCATAGGCATATCACCCATCTTCTCAGCTAAAGCCAAATTAGCTGAGAACAATTGCTTCTTTTGAGTTTCATTCAGAGAATATTTCTTAGCCATACGTTCCGTCATGTGCTCCGCCCGTACTTTCGGGTCCATCTTAGCATCACTCCGCCTTTCATTCTGAGCCATAGCCATACCACCGGTCAGCAATGTCAGCATTAGTACAAATAATATTCGTTTCATTTCTCTTTGTCTTTAAGTTAATACGTTCTATATTCTAAATATACCTATTGTGTTGCAACAGTTATATGACAAGAAAAGAAACAAGAGGTTTAATCCTCTTTGGGGCTTTAACAAAATATAGTAAAAAGAAGAAATCAATCACAGTGCCTTCCAAAACTTACGAAAAGCCTCATACTTACCATAGCAAACCAGCTGATCACCAGACTGTATCTGATCATTCTCGGGAAGTTCGTTTGCCACATCATGTTCGGTAAAGGAAACACCTATACAGTTTTTCAAAATGGAAGCACGTTTTAAAGCTAATATTTTCAACCCGAATTCCTTATCCAAGTTCAATTCATTGACACTATATCCAACCAATTTCACAGGCACGGAAAACTTAATGACATAATAATCCTTATCCACTTTAAAAGTCTCCATATCAGCTCCGAACTCCATAAGATGTACCAAAGTTCGGGCAGCATCTTCTTCGGGTGTAAGAATACGCTCCAAATCAAAAGCCTGAAGAACCGCCTTATGAACAGAGTCAATGGCACGGGCATAAATGTGCCGCACCTTTTTTTGTTTCAATAAGGCTGCTACACGGATAGAAGCTCCGAAGTTTTCGCCAATGGCTACAATCACTAGGTCCACCGTATTGAGAGGAAGAACGGAGAGAGCCTGTTCATCCGTCGCATCTAAAATAAAAGCTGTCGCAATCTTGTCTTTCGCACTATCCACACGCGCTGTGCTAATATCCGCACCAATCACTTCATGCCCCAATGCCGAAAGCTCTTCGGCCAGTACACGACCGAAATTTCCAAGACCAATAATGATGTATTTCATATTAAAGTACCAATTATATATTATTCCTTTTATACACTTCTCTTCTTTCCACTATTCAAATAACATCAATGTCAACGACTCAGATCATATCAGTTAATAAAAATCTGATCACTTGGATAGTGATATTTCGTATGCTTTTTCTGCTTAACGATACCCAACAACAATGTAATCAGTCCGACACGTCCAATAAACATGAGAAATACAATCAGCAACTTACTGTTCCCACCCAGATACGATGTCACATTAAGACTGGCACCGACCGTACTCAATGCCGATACACACTCAAACAAAAGTGAAAGAAACGAAACCTGCGGCTCCCACATCGTCAACATAAATACAGAGCAAAACAGTACTCCGACTGACATTAGAACCGTTGCATTGGCACGGCGAATAGAATCAGGCGACAATTCCCTCCCAAGCACTTCTACACGCTCGGTACCACGCAATACCGCCACCATATTCATTACGACCACAGCAAACGTATTGACTTTAATACCACCGGCCGTTGACTGAGCAGCACCTCCCACCCACATCAGGAAAATATAAATCAGGATGGACTGTACACTCAACGTTGTCAAGTTCACGCTATTGAATCCGGCGGTACGCGGACAGACCGCTGTAAAAAAAGCATGCGTCCATTTGTCAGCCACAGGCATGCCCGCCAATGCTCCATTCCATTCAAAAGCAGCAAGAAACAGCGTTCCCCCCACCAATAACAACGAAGTTACAATCAATACGATACGTGTATTCAGATTATAGAGATGATAAAACTGCTTACGCTCCCACTGCCATGTACGCAACCAATAAAGACAACGGCGGAAGTAGTAAAGCAATATATCTTTTATATTCACAAGTATAGGAAAGCCAATACCTCCGAATATCACAAGTAATGACATATAAATATAAAACGGATTATGCCCCGTCATCACCAATGGATTACCCAAGTTACCGGGCAATGTCGAAAATCCCGCATTACAGAATGCAGAAACGGCATGAAAAGCAGAGAATGCTAGCTCATTCTCCACTGTCATCCCAAGTGTACCATGAATATCACTCCAAATGGCTAACATGCCGATAGCCTCCATGACCAATGTAAATCCTAAAATATACAATAGAGTCGATAAAAGTGAGTTCAAAGAATTGGAACTCATCATATCACGCACCACCAATTGATTATAAAGTGAGGTATTACCCATAAAAAACATGGCAAAAAAGCTGGTGAACGTCATCACTCCCAAACCGCCGATCTGAATCAGCAGCAGGATAATGACCAGTCCGGCAGGAGTAAAAGTTGAAGAGACGTCAACCGAAGTCAATCCGGTGACACACACCGCACTCGTGGAAATAAACAGCGAATCAACCCAGGAAATGCTGTGATACGTACACCGGGGGAGCATCAGCAACCCTGTCCCGATAAGGATGATCACAAGAAAGCTCGCTGCAAGAATAAGAGAAGGGTTAGTACGCCTTCCAAGTAAACGAATCAGACCATTGGATAAATGTAAAAGCGAAAACAACAACAATAAAATTGTATGAAATGGATAACCGTGTAAGAAATCCCAGAAGTATTGAATGCTGCCACTTACTTCGGGACGATTAAAAATAACGGGAATGAGCGTGAGGTACAATAATCCGGTCAAGAGCCAAGTTAGTTTGTTGAATGTTCGTTGCGTATTAGTATAATCCAATAAAATACGAAAGGAAATATCAACCATAAAAAAGGTCCAGACCCAACTATAAAGGCGATGCAACCGAAGCACTTCACTAGCCGAAATCGTGAATCCATGTTCATAAATCATCCCCCCTATCAACAATATGGAGAACAGATAGGTCACATAAGTCATCACACCTAGAAAAATACGCTTATACGGATGTATCCATTTATTATGGTACAATAAGAACTTATGATATAGCTTCATTAAAAATACAGATTAATTGTCTAGACAAACATAAGCAAAACAATACTCATAGACAAAAAACGGGATAAGAAAGATATGATTTTAAAAATATTAATTACATTTGAACACATAAACCATTAAAGTAATGAACCACTATGAGTAACAAGACAAAAAGATTTATCCTCCAAGAAGAAGAAATTCCCCGTTATTGGTATAACATACAAGCGGATATGGTGAACAAGCCCATGCCCCCACTACATCCCGGCACAAAACAGCCGTTAAAAGCAGAAGATCTGTACCCTATCTTTGCAAAAGAATTATGCAAACAGGAACTCAATCAAACAGATGCGTGGATTGAAATCCCGGAAGAGGTACGCGATATGTATAAATATTACCGCAGCACTCCATTGGTACGTGCCTACGGACTGGAAAAGGCATTGGGAACTCCGGCACATATCTATTTTAAAAATGAAAGTGTCAGTCCGGTAGGCTCACATAAATTAAATTCAGCCTTGGCACAAGCCTACTATTGCAAAGAAGAAGGGGTAAAAAACGTAACCACGGAAACAGGAGCCGGACAATGGGGAGCTGCGCTTTCCTATGCGGCAAAAGTCTTTGGGTTGGAAGCAGCAGTCTACCAGGTAAAGATTAGCTATGAGCAAAAGCCTTACCGCCGCAGTATTATGCAAACATTCGGAGCACAAGTCACCGCCTCTCCTTCCATGTCGACCCGGGCCGGTAAGGATATCCTGACTGCTCATCCTAATTATCAGGGATCACTGGGAACTGCTATTTCAGAGGCCATTGAATTGGCACAGACCACTCCCAACTGCAAATATACACTTGGCTCCGTATTAAGTCATGTCACTTTACATCAAACGATTATCGGACTTGAAGCGGAAAAGCAAATGCAAATGGCAGGAGAATATCCAGATATGGTTATTGCCTGCTTCGGAGGTGGATCGAATTTCGGAGGAGTCTCATTCCCATTCTTACGCCACAACATCCTAAATGGCAAAAAGACACGTTTTATAGCAGCTGAACCGGCATCATGTCCCAAACTCACCCGGGGTAAATTTCAATATGATTTTGGTGATGAGGCCGGGTACACTCCTTTATTACCCATGTTTACCTTAGGACACAACTTTGCACCGGCCAATATCCATGCAGGCGGACTTCGTTATCACGGAGCCGGGGTTATTGTTTCCCAACTCCTAAAAGATAAATTGATGGAGGCTGTTGACATTCAACAATTAGAATCATTTGATGCAGGTTGTCTCTTTGCGCAAGCCGAAGGAATCATTCCGGCACCGGAATCCTGCCATGCCATCGCAGCAACAATTCGTGAAGCAAACAAATGCAAGGAAACAGGCGAAGAAAAAGTCATTCTATTCAACTTGTCCGGTCATGGATTGATTGACATGACTTCGTATGATCAATATTTGGCGGGTGATTTAGTGAATTACACACTAACCGATCAGGATATTCAGAAGAATCTTGATGAAATAGGAAATTTGGCCTGACAGAAAGTTCCTCTACGACCAACGGATCATTGCTCTACGAGACAAGAGGCCTTCCTCTACGACCAACGCCTCTTGTCTCCTAGTGATTATATCAGTTATCTTGAACCTCATCCCCTACCTTTTCAATCTTCAGTGCAACTTTTTCCATAACCTTGCCTAGTTCCGACTCTAAAGGAATAAAGTTAAAATCTTCCCAGAAACTTTCATCATACTTAAAATGAGTCTCTGCAAATACCGTGTGAGTGGACAAACGTTCCGCACGGGAAAATCGATTAACACGCTCCGTATCTATGTGGCAGGTCACCATTTCAAACCACGTATGTAGCTGGGGATTACCAGACAACCAACCCTTTCTTCTTGTTTTGAAGTAAAGATCTCCACGGATATGGTGGATATAATATCTTCCGTTCCATAATTTGTAAGATATCGTATAGACAATTTTTCGGGTAGACAAGCGTATTTTTTGTGCCTGACGAACCACAAAAAGGCGCGTGGCCTGCTTAATATACTTAGGCTGAATTTCAAAGCGAGCCTGTACCAACGCATTATTTTCCGAGTCAATATACAATTCACCACAGAAAAACGGTCCTTTGACCCCTTCACGCTGACGGAAATAAATCACATTAACACAACGATTATCAATAAATGTAACATCGCCCGATGTATACATATAAGGATTATCAGGAGAATCAAGAGCAAAAAAATCAGGAAGATTCTTCATCAAATCCAATTGCAAACAAGCCTGAATGCCCGCTCTGATCTTCGCGATCAGACTATCCGTATTCTCCCGGTTATCTATGCGATGCATTTTAAGTAGTTTCACCTGATCAAGCGCATAAGGCTCATTCACCGGTGCCTTGTAGACTTTAAACACAGCTTCGGTCAGACTTTGGAATTTATTCTTCAACTGTACTCCTTCACGATAAAAAGTCGTCAAATAAACCGGATTCATGGAGTAATTCCTCTCCCGCTCCTCCATCATCTCATGCAACAAGCGATTAGGCTCCACTAGGCGTATCAAAACTTCCTGCAAAGGAATCACCTTAGGGTCGAGACTTAACACATTATCCCGCCCCATCAGTGCGGAAGCCGGAATTTCCTGAAGCACATATCCCAAATGGGAAAAAGCCACCTGACTTTCCTTCAAGGAATCGGGCAAACTCAGCTTGAAAGCTCCATCCTGATTGGAAACATTTCCAATGGAAGTACCACGCACAGCTACCGTGGCATTAACAACCGGATTGCCCGTTTCACGATCCAGCAATCTACCACTAATGCTGTGATACATCGGTTGCAAAGAAACGGGTAAGGCCTCTATAGGAGATTCTCCACCTCCTCCCGGAGGTAAAATCAAGATATGTTTACCTATAACCTTAAGTGTCAACTTATCATTCCCTACTATTTCATAAATCATCTCCCGAAGTGAATAAGCCTTACCCTTTGTTTTTGCCGATGCGTCATTATTAATCAATTTACTGTCATAAACAAACAAACACCCCGACTGCTCAGAAACTTTTCCTAATAGAGTATATACCGTCCCTTTCATTTTAGGCAATTGGATTACCCGCTTCAAGACATCGTCACCATCCGCTTCTGCAAAATTTACCATCAGAAGCAGTCCGCACATAACGAGTAAAAAGCGATACAATCTCATAGTCATTGCCCTCCAATCTTATGATCTGTTCATGATATAAAAACAGGCCACTATTCAGATAGAATCAGTTGATCTCCCTGCCTCGTATACTTTAAATTCAAGGCCATACCAATCAACCGAACAGCGATCTCAGGTGAATAGTCGTCCAATTCAATGGTCAATTTCCGCTTGCCTAACGCAGTTGAAGCCGTCTGCAGCTGTAACGAGGAAGTTTGCAAGTTAATTACCCGCAGAATATGATCCAAAGATTCGTCCTTAAAACGAATATCACTGGCATACCGGGTAAAAGCATTACTTTTATTAGCACTTAACTGCAACCGCCGGGATTGCAACGTAACCGTTTCCCCGGCTTTAACATCAACATATTGCCCGTTTTCTTTTAAAAAAACCCGCACCTTTCCCCGCTTAACCGACAAACTAAAAGAAGAATCATCCTTACTTCTGACATTAAAAGCAGTACCCAAAACCTCAACCCGTACCTTCTCCGTTTCAATGGTAAACCGCTGCCGTTGCTTTCTGGCCACATCAAAAAAGGCTTCCCCCTTCAAATTAACCTCCCTCTTATCCGTTGCAAAATGTTCGGGATATTTCAGAGTACTTTTCTCAGCCAGATAAACAATCGAACCATCTTCAAGAGTTTTCACTAAGGTAGAACGCTCCATATTCTTCTGAGTTACCAGTTCCTGCATGTTCCTTCCTCCATCCGAGGAGACCCACCACGTAGCAGTCAGATAGACAAAGCCAGCAAAAACAGCGGCCAGCGCTATTGCCGAACCAATCCGCACAGCCGAATATCCTTTCCGGACAGCTGGTCTCCCGGGCAATAAATGTTCATCGCTCAAACGGGCATGCAAACGTTCCCATGCCTCATCGGTCTTTGTTCTTTGTCTCATTTCTTCAATCATTTCGTTTGAATGTAATTATCAATTTCACTTCGTAATGTCCGAAGTGCTTTCGTCATTTCAGCCTCCACTGTTTTGACCGAGACCGAAATTAAAACGGCAATCTCGGCATATTTCTTTCCTTGTATACGATTCAATTTAAAAATCCGCGACCTACGCTCGGGCAATTTCTCTAAAGTACGCTCAATCACTTGCTTCAACTCCTTATATTCCATCTGACTCTGAGGATCATTATCCGACATCGGTGGCTCTCCCCCGAGAATCATCTCCCGATAACGCACTTTCACCTCCCGATGTTCGCAATACTGAACAGCTTCATTACGTACCGCCCGATATAAATAGCTCTTTATCGATCGGAACAACTGTATCTTCTCCCGGTCTCTCCAAAAGACATAAAACAGCTCCTCCACAATCTCCTCAGCAGCCACCACATCCCCCGTAATGCCTGTAGCATACCAACAAAGAGGGGAATAATAGCGTCGGAAAATTTCCTCAAAAGCCTTTATATCTCCCTCTTTTATTCTTGCCAGTATCAGTAGTTCATTCAACATATGCCCGGAAAAGATTGATAGCCAGTCTCAAATATATGAAAAAATATTGAAAACTAATTAGATTGCTTTTTCAATTTATCTACAGCATGTTCCAGAGATTCAGTCGGTTCAATAATATTATATTCCTTCCAGAAATCTTCATTCCAATACTTATTCACCACATCATAAAACACTTGTTTTTCCTTGAAAGAATTCCGGTACGGAATCTTCGACAAATCATGCTCTTTACGATTCGTAACCACCATTTCCGAGAGGACAGTATAGCTGGAAGAAAATAACTTCTTTTTCCAATCACATTTGAAACGCATCTTATTCCGGATATAATTCAAATAAGATTTCCCATTATGCTCCTTATAAGTCACCAGATAAGTCACCTCCTGCGGTTTGAAACGTAAGCCAACCGGTTTCTTGTGCAAGATAGCCTGAATCGCTTTTACCCGATTCTTCAAATCCAATGAAAATTCAGCACGGGTAATAGACAGCCGCTCATAATCAATATATAATTTACCGATGAACAACGCATACATCAAATCCACTCGCGGACGGAAACTGACTACATACTGCATACGATTATCCACACTTACCGGATCCTCCATGCGAAAATCGTAGTAATTCAGATTCTCCAGACTCAACAATGTGTTTTCGTTTTTCACGATATCCAGAAAAATCGCTTCATTCGGACCTCCTATCACCTTAACTGCTAAAGTATCACTTAGCTTCTGGCTCAACAATCGCCGTCCTTTCTCCAAGCGTACTTTGTCAAATGTCACATTTCTAGCGGCATAAGGCGTCTTATAAACATCCATAACAGCTTCCGAAACACTTATATAACGACGTCCTTTCTGTACTGTCTCCCGGTAAAAAGCAGACAACAGACTATTACTACCGGAATAATTCACAGGAATTTTCTTAATTGCCTCCTCCACAAGAGTACGGGGAGTATTGCCATAAACCACAATCTCATTCAATAAATTCGGAGCAGGAATCATCCATACAGTCAGTCCCGTAACATCCTCTTTACCTGTAAGAGAAACCACATTATTAATAAAACCGATATGTGATACCTCCAGCTTCTGCACGTCCAATGAATCTTGCAATTTCAGAGAAAAGAGTCCATCGGCGTTAGTAACCGTACCAATATTTGTACCGGGAACGGATACGTTGACATTCTCCAGCTTCTTCCGGTTATCTTTATTCTTCACCACACCGGTGACCGTGAAAAAATGTCCGGCATCTTGCTGTGCCCATAACGGATTTACTCCGAACATTAATAATGTAAGTAAACCCACCACTGAATTCCTAACTAACTTCTTCATTTTGGTATGATTTAAAAGGTGATTAATTTCGCTTTCTACTATTAAGAGCGATCACCTCGAAGAAACCCTACGCTTTTCTCCCAAAAAGATAAAAAAACTCCCCCATACGGCACAGAACCATATGGGGGAGAGAATTAGTTAAGAAAGGCCGCCCTTTACTTCTTAGCAGAAGAATATCTGGCATTCAACCCATCTACAATATCTTTTGTAATGTTATAAACACTATCAGCATACAACAAATTGTCAAAGCCGGTATTGCTAATAATCATACTATAACCTTTAGTCTTATTATATTCTTTCAAGAATGCATTAATGGAATCACGCAATTGCAAGCTGTTTTTAGTGTTCTCGTTTTGCAACTCTGACGTCAACTTATTTTGTAGATTCTTCAAATCCTGTTGTTTCTTTACCAACCTTGCATTTTCCTGTTCGGCGCGTTCACGGGTTACGAATGCATTATTCTGCAACTTACGTTGAAAGTCCTGCACTTCAGTGTCGAGTTCACGGGCTTTCTGATTTAAAGTAGCACGAACATTCTCCTCACGTTTCATCATCACCTCATTAAGATCATTCCAGTAATTGTATTTCGTCAATAACGTATCTATTTCAACATAAGCGATCTTCATTCCTGACAAATTTGTTGGTGCCGGAGTACCCTTTGCTTCTTTCTGATTATCTGTTTTACCAGTACATTGAGAAAATAAAACGATAAGCGCAAGTGCGGACAAACCGTTCATGAGGTAGTTTAATCTCTTCATAACTTGAAAAATATGGTTTTCTTTTAATCTAAAATTAGTTTGTACTATCATTTAATGACTTTTCCAGTTCGCCAATAGAGAAGCGAACCTTGCGTTGAGCATCACGGTCCTGTGACTGCGCACACCCAATACCTTTATCTTGCATGGCCTTATTGGCACTGACATGTTCACTGGGGAACTTCCCTCCTTTGACAAAAAGAACTTTTACCGCTAATAAAAAGATGCAAATAGCAACAATTAACAAAGTTATCAATATTGTATCGAGCATTTCTATTAATTTTGTGGATGCAAATATAGGGCTTTGTATGAATTAACCTGCTCTTTTTCCCCTAAAAAAAAAGAAACAAGAATAAAATAATCAACCTATTTAACCAAATTTAGCAATAACTGGTTAAAAACAAACATTCATAAAGATATTAATATGAAAAAGAATGAATTGAAACCGACTGGTGTATTTCATTATTTCGATGAAATCTGCCAAGTACCACGTCCTTCCAAAAAGGAGGAAAAAATGATTGCTTTCTTAAAAGCTTTCGGAACAAAACATGAATTGGAAACATTGACCGACGAAGCCGGCAATGTTCTAATCAAAAAAGCCGCTACCCCGGGGATGGAAAATAGAAAACCTGTTGTCATGCAATCGCATATTGATATGGTTTGCGAAAAGAACAATGATGTTAAGCATGACTTTCTTACAGATCCTATCGAAACAGAGATAAGTGGGGAATGGCTCAAGGCAAAAGGCACTACACTTGGAGCTGATAACGGCATCGGAGTAGCTACCGAATTGGCTATTCTGGCCGATGACTCTATTCAACATGGACCGATAGAGTGCTTGTTTACGGTGGATGAAGAAACAGGACTGACGGGCGCATTCGCTTTGAAAGAAGGATTTATGAACGGGGAAATACTCTTAAATCTGGATTCAGAAGATGAAGGAGAACTTTTCATCGGCTGTGCCGGTGGTATTGATTCTGTAGCTGAGTTTATTTATAAAGAGGTAAACGTTCCTGCAGGTTATTTCTTCTGCAAGGTGCAGGTAAAAGGGTTACAAGGTGGGCATTCAGGAGGAGATATTCACTTGGGCTTGGGAAATGCCAATAAAATACTAAACCGTTTCCTTAGTGAAACATCCCAAAAACACGATATGTACCTTTGCGAGATAGCTGGTGGTAACCTGCGCAATGCCATTGCGCGTGAAGCACATGCCATTATAGCCATCCCCGAAGCAGACAAACATGATTTGCGCGCAGAGCTGAACGTCTTTGCCGCCGAGGTTCAGGCTGAATACGCCGTAACAGATCCGGGATTACAACTCATCCTTGAATCAGAGGCTCCGGATCAAAAGGCTATTGATAGAGATACGGCCAAACGTTTGCTGCAAACAATCTATGCCACTCCCCACGGTGTATTCGCCATGAGCCGGGATATTCCGGGACTGGTGGAAACTTCTACTAACCTGGCCTCGGTAAAGATGAAACCGGGCAATATCATCCGGATAGAAACCAGCCAGCGCAGTTCCATCGAATCGTCCAAGCAAGACATCGCCAACATGGTGCGTACCGTATTTGAAATGGGTGGTGCAAAAATCAGTTTTGGTGACGGTTACCCGGGATGGAAACCAAATCCGCACTCCGAAATATTGGAAATCGCCACGGAATCATATAAACGTTTGTTCGGTGTGGGAGCACAAGTAAAAGCCATTCATGCCGGATTGGAATGCGGCTTATTCCTTGCAAAATATCCTACGCTGGATATGATTTCCTTCGGACCAACCCTACGTGGGGTACACTCTCCCGACGAACGGATGCATATTCCGTCAGTAGAGAAGTTCTGGAAACATCTGCTGGATATACTCATACATATTCCGGTAAAGAAATAATAAAGCGTAATTTCTATCGGTTTATCCGATAGCGAAAAGCTGTTGCATAAGATCTTAAAATCTTCTTTTTTGTTTAGCAAAGAACAGAAGGTTCCGTTAAGATAACTAGTGCAACAGCTTTCTTTATGAATTTATCCGGCACCATTATCAAAACAATTAATGATAAGACTGTTAAAGTAAAACGACCATTAGAAGAAATAAACACAATAAACTAACTTTGTTAATCATAAAGAGACCCACAATTCATGAATTTAAAGTATACTGCATTTCTTCTACTTTTCCCTCTATTCATTTACGGACAGACTGAAAAAGACACCATTACTTTTCGGGTAATGAGCTATAACGTTGAGAACCTATTCGATTGCCATCACGATACTTTAAAGAATGATTATGAGTTTTTACCAAATTCGTTGCACCATTGGAATTATACCAGATATAAAAAGAAGCTAAACAACATAGCGCGTGTTATTACCGCAGTAGGCGGTTGGAACCCGCCTGCACTAGTCGCTCTTTGTGAAGTGGAAAACGATAGTGTATTGCGCGACCTGACCCGCCGCTCTATATTGCGTGAATCGGGCTATCGCTACGTCATGACGCACTCCCCTGACCTCCGGGGCATTGACGTAGCCCTACTCTATCAGCGCTGCTTGTTCAAGCTCCTAATGTATCAAAGCATCTCAGTGGCTCCACATCATCGGCCAAAGGATTACCGCCCTACCCGGGATATCCTACACGTCTGCGGATTACTCTTGGATCACGACAGCCTTGATGTCTTTGTCGTACATTTACCCTCACGATACGGAGGTGCAAAAGCCTCAGAGCCCCATCGGATAGTTGCCGCACAACGTTTGAAAGAGGTTGCTGACAGTATCATTGCCATACGCCGACATCCACGCATACTCATCATGGGGGATTTCAACGATTATCCTAAAAATAAATCTATCCGGGAAATACTAAACGCCACAATTCCACCGGAGGACCTGTCCCTGATACGCACGGAGAAGTTATATCATCTACTCGCCCGCAAAACAAAGGCACAACATCATTTTGGCAGTTACAAATTCCACGGAGAATGGGGATTACTCGATCACCTCATCGTTTCGGGCAACTTATTGCAAAGCGATACATCATTATATACGGAAGAGGCTAAAGCAGATGTTTTTCATGCTCCATTCCTCTTAACGGAAGATCAAAAATACGGAGGGACACAACCGTTCCGGACTTATCTGGGGCCAAGATATCTGGGCGGCTACAGTGATCATCTTCCTGTCTGGGCGGACTTCCACCTAATTTATTAAAGAAATCTATCTTCAAAATAGCTACAATTATAGTTATCTGTTTTCAGCAAGAAGCAAAGATTTATTATCTTTGCAGTCAAAGGATAGCCACTTCAAAATAAAGATATAATATGATAAACTATAATATTAAACATATCGGACTGCAAGTTACTCAAGAAGACCTATCAACTTTTTATGTTGCTATTATGGGACTTAAATTTCTTTCAGATTTTAAGATTCCTGCTAAAGAAGCCGAAAGAATATTTGGTATAGCAGAGGAAGTTAAAGTTATCTATGCCACATCAGAAGAAATAGATTTTGAGCTGTTTGTCAGTAAATCCAAGAGCCTTTCTTTCAACCACATCTGTATTGAAACAAAAGGAAATGAACTCATTAAAAAAATTACATCACAAAATCTATACAAAGTTAGCATACGCGAAAAACAAGATAGGGCAAATACCTACTTCCTTTCGGACTCGAATAACAACATCTTCGAAATAAAACCAATCTGATAAAACCCGCAATCAAACAATACAGCCTAATTTACAAAATTACCCTTGTCACAATTTTCTGTAACAAGGGCAACCTTAGAACTATAAAAATACCATCATTTTCCAAAAGGAATAGTAAGTATCAGAGTTACATTTCTTCCCGGATTATAATATCCCATTGCTTTTAATGTAGATAAATGGTCAATATAACGACGATCAAAAATATTGGTAGCAAGTAAAGCCAAATTAAGATCTTTATAGAACGATTTAATTTGTACATTCATACCTACATCAAATAAAGTATAACCTGCCGTCTCTGTTTCGTATAAAGATGGATGACTTTGCCTAAAAGTTCCCGCAAATCCAAACCAAATTGTTGGACTTTTAAGAGAGCCCCATTTCTTAAAATTAGCAACCAGCTTTCCTCTCATCTTGTTAGCCGGAATAAAAGGCAAATAATTACCTCCTTTTTCCTCTCCCACTACAGAAGAATAGCTTCCTTTGACAGAAAGCCATTGAAGGAAAGACGGACGGTATTCAAAGGCAAGCTCCCCTCCATAAAGATGTGCATTAGTTTGCGAAAACTGATAAATTGCAATGCCATCAGTATTTTGTTCTCCAGTAGGGGAAATGTAAATATAATCATCTATATGATTATAAAAACCAGCCACATCTATTGACACATAGGTAGAATGATAATGTAAACTCAAATCAGCTTCATAAGCATTTTCCGGATCAAGATTACTATTCCCATATTCATACCTATTGCCATGCAATCCGTTTGAAGTCAGTTCCGATAAATTAGGCACCCGATATGCTTTCGCTAGATTGGAACGAATAAATATATTATTATTTAAACTATAAGTTAATCCTAGTGAACCATTGAAAGTATCAAAATTACGATCTATAGCAGCATGATAAGCAGAAGTTCCTTCCTCCCCCATACTTTTGGATTTTGTATGATATGTATCATAGCGTATTCCCCCTTGCAATTTTAATTTCGAAAAGAAAGTATGTTGTGCCAAGAATAAAGCCCCAAGTGTATTGACATCTGCATTAGGCAAAAATTCGGAAACCCGGTGGTGCTGATTGCGGTTAGTCTGGTCCAGACCCTGCAAAGCAAATAAATATTCAGAGTCCCGATCTGAAGGCAAATAGAGTTTTGATTCATAAGTCAACGTATTCAGCCGCATTTCCACTGTTGGATCTGCCACTGTCGTCCTAAGTGTTCTATATGCAGATTGGAATGCAACATTTGTCTCCCACTTAAACTGTCCCAGCAACAAGATATTCTTTGACGAAAGTTGATGATGATCCAAATCCTGATACCAGATTTTATTCTTACGCCCACGCTCTGTAATTAAAGCCTTAACAGCAGGAACACACATCCCTAATTTCTGTCCAAAATAATCATAATCAAGTTTAAAACTTCCAACCTTGCCACTATAACCGATATTAGAATTAGCCGACCACTCATTGAAGCGAGTATTCGGTGTAAAATCTCCCCCTCCTTGTTTATAGTCAGCATGGCTCTTCCGGCTTATTCCTACCCCGCCAAACAAATGCTTGCCAGAGCCTTTTACATTCAGAGAATTCGTAAAACCCTGCGTATTGGCATACAATCCGGCACCATATTCTCCTTCTATTTTACCTACCGGTGCAGGATCGGCTTTCACAAAGTTCAGAACTCCGCCAATTGCATCGGAACCATACAACATAGAAGCAGGACCTTTCACTACCTCCACCCGACTCAAATTATTATCATCAACCCCTAAAGGATGATTCTCACTGAACTGATAATTCTCGATCCTCACTCCATCGTTCAAGACAAGAACATCATTCATTGATAATCCCCTGATTAAAGGTTTTGATACTCCTGTTCCCTTTGAGATCATATCCACACCAGGAACTAAAGATAGCGATTCCATTAAATTCGGCGTTCCCGAAAGTAGCAAATCACCTTTTTTTATTACATCAATCTTAATGGCATTTTCATGTTGGGATGCACTACTGCCACCTGTAATAACCACTTCCTGAGCTTTAATAACAGACGGCTTTAATTTTAATGTAAGCAATTTCTTGTCAAATTCATCTATGGGAATATCCTTCAAGAGAGTTTCAAATCCTACATAAGAAACTACAATTTGCAATTCTTTATGCGGCAAGCCTTTTAAAGCAAACAAACCTTCTTGATCGGTAACTGTTCCCTTGTTCAAATCGGGAATAAATAAAGTCGCTCCCGGCAAAGGAGAACCATCATCAGCATTAACGACTTTTCCAGTCAACAAATTCTGTGCACTCAATTGCAAAGAAATAAGAATTACGAATAAAAGCAATATACCTTTTTTCATTATACTATATATTCATTTTTAAAGATTATAAAAAGTACCTGTCTCCCTACCTACGGGATACAAGAATAACGTTTTTAGTTCCCGTAGCATAATCACCCCCACCCAAATAAAGTTGATAATTATAGCAGAACTAAATGATGGATTAATAGAATTAAAGTAGCTCTATTGTGTGTTTTACAATATAGGAGGGGCACGTAAAACATAAGAAAGATGAAACCTAAAATTAATGACAGATATAATCTTCAGAACGATTTCACAAAAAGAAACCACAAAAAACAAAGCAAATAACTTTCCCGTAACTAAAAAAGGGAAAAGGAGAAAATGACAAATGGGACAATTACAATAGGCATGATAAGCGGTAACATTACCTTTTACCGACATGACATTTAAGTCCACCTCATGATGATGGAATGTTTTGACCAAAGCTATCGGAACAAGCGTGGCCAATAGCAACCATGCCATAATTATTCTGCGGTATATATCTTTTCTAATTTTCATTCTTATTTAGAATGCACAAAGATAAGCATATTATATTAATGAAACAATGTTTCATTAATATAATATAAATACTATTTGTACATCCCTTTATAAAAACATATCTTTGCGAACAGGAATGAAGAAAGAGGGAAAATGGATATAGCAAAGTTATTAAAGGATAAGGGGCTGAAAAAAACTAATGCCCGAATTACAATTTCATCTATATTAAGTCAAAGTGTCCTGCCTCTGTCAGAGCAAGAAATAAAAGAGAAAATGGGAGATGAATATGACAGAATTACCTTCTACAGAACAGTGCAAACCCTTATAGACAACGGCATCATACACCGGATTATTGTAGACAATACACAAATAAAATATGCCTTTACTAGAGAAGATCAAAGCGAACAGGACAAAACAGAGCATATCCATTTCTATTGTACAGAATGCCACAAGCTGAATTGTCTGGAAGACATACCGGTACAGCATTACAAGCTACCGGAAGGCTACACCCAAAGCGAATGTGCAGTGCTGATTAAAGGTATTTGCAAAAATTGCAAGGAGAAACAACAATAGTGTCCGCTATTACTACTATCGTAATATAACGGACACTACAACTTCAACCATCTTTTTAAATCATAACAAGAATAGCTACTATTTTTTGTCAGTAAAATGAACCACCGCATCAGCCAAGCCATCAAAACTTGCTTTAAGGCTATCATTATGTAAAGACAGAAAGTTTTGTCCCTGCTCTGCTATTTCTCCCACTTCTTTTACTAACGGAATCTGTGCCAGTAAATTGACACCAAATTCATCCGCCAATATTTGTCCTCCACCTTCTCCGAAAATAAAGTATCGTTCGTCCTGATGACGCTGAGGTGTAAACCACGACATGTTCTCCACCACACCGATCAAAGGGATATTAATATGCTCATTGGTCAACATCTCCGCCCCCTTGCGTGCATCATTCAACGAAAGTTGTTGCGGAGTAGTAACAATTACAGCTCCGACCACATTAAACTTTTGCACAGTGGTAATCTGAATATCACCTGTTCCAGGAGGAAAATCCACAATCATATAATCAATGTCTCCCCAATACGTCTGAGTAAACAACTGAGTAATAGCATTCGATGCCATGGGGCCACGCCATACGATTGATTTACCCTTATCGGCAAAGAAACCCAAAGAAGTGATCTTCACCCCATATTTTTCAATCGGATCCATCATGTTATCCTTACCCGCCTTCACGGACAGACAAGGGCGTTCATCCTCTACATCGAATATTTTTGGTATGGACGGTCCATAAATGTCTGCATCAACCAACGCCACTTTATACCCTTTTCCAACAAGCGTCATTGCTAAATTTGCAGACACAGTCGACTTTCCAACACCACCTTTACCTGAAGCAATCACAATGATGTGCTTCACTCCTTCAATTACAGTTTTCTCTATCATTTTTCAACCATCAAAATAAGTTTTTCTCTATTTGATTTCACTCCGAAGCATTTAACAGTGCCCTTTCAAAAAGAAATAGCATCCACGGGACAAACTTTTACGCACTTCCCACATCCCTTACATTTATCAGCGTCTATCACTGCAACTCCTTCCTGCATTGCAATTGCATCGCAAGGGCAAATTGACAAACAAGTACCACAACCCACACACAAGTCTTTATCTACTGTAGCAAGACCTGTTTTTTTATTTTCGCGCTTATGAACTGGCTCTAAAACTTCAACATCATTAATCGTTTTTGTCTCTTTAAAAGAACCTTCTTTAGACACTAAAGCTGATTCTGTATCTCCTACCAAAGGAGTATTACATTGTGGACAAGTCACAGACCTACAAGGCACTCCTCTCTCATGAACCGCCCTATATCCACACTTCGGACAAACACACGATTGCACATTACTTCCTTTTAAGCGTTCTGCAGTACGTAAACCGGACCTTCTTCCATTCCCTCTACCCATAAACAAGTGTAATCTTTTACCAAACATATCATTCAATATTTAAATATTATCATATATACCATCATATTCCACCGCAAATATAATGAACTATTGTTCATTATAGAGATAAAAATAGCACTTTTAACATACTTATAAAGAATATGAGTTCGATGAATTAATTCAAAACAGAGTAAGGCTGAACCAACTTAAGCAAAGATATGGTATCTATTAACGAGAGTTGCAATATAACGAATTTGACACCCAAAAAGCTACAGTGATCATCTTCCTGTCTGGGCGGACTCCGCCTAATTTATTAAAGAGATAATGCATGAAACAGCATCTCACAAACTGTTATCCTAATCCTCATGTAAAGCTTCCACCGGCTCTATACGCATAACCCTTCGGGCAGGATACCAAACCCCGATCATAATGATAAACGACATTACAATATAAGTACATGCGATTCCTATAATAAAACGGTCGACAGTAAACGGTTCCCATTTTACGTCCACCAACTCAGCCACGCCCATATTCAAATCAACCACAATAGCCGGTACCATAGCCAGTGTCAGCAGAATCAATCCTTCACTGATCAGAAAAGAGCACAATTTCAATTTAGAAGCTCCCATTGCTATCCGCAACCCCATCTCCGACCAACGATACTGCGTTCTGAACATAAAAGTACCCGATACGCCCAGAAATATATTAAAAAGGATAAAGACAGAGAGTATGCTTCGAGTCATGATATCACTTTCTTCAGGAGCCACTACCGCCTTCCTTATGATAGAAGACGGACGAACTTCCATGAGGTAAAGGTTTCCGACCTTTAAGCCATCAGACATATCCGCCATAAAATTCTCAGCAAACCGGACATCCTGCACGGCATTAACACGTACACAGAGTTCATAATTGGAAAAATTATCAGCATTAATAAACGTTGCAATATCAGCCTCCGACAGCAAATGAAAAAAGCAGTAATTACTCTTAAAATACTCGGTCCAACGCACCGGAGAGCAGACAGCAGCCAAAGTAGCAGACTCCGCATTCCGCCCAATCTTAAGCTGTTCACCGCAAGGTGCTTCAGCTCCCATCAGCTCATCTTTGGCATCCGCTGAAAGAATTATTGCTCCGGGATGTAAAGCCTTTGACAAAAGCATGTTGGTTTTAAGATCGGCACTATTACGGAATACTTCAAAAAATGAAGGAGTCACCAAATACTCTTGCGCCGTAATGCCAACGGTATCTTTATAATACAACTGTTGATAATTCATTGAACCGGAATATCCTGTAGCGGAATAAGGTTGAGCGGACTTGGAGAAAGACACCGCCTCAATGCCCGGATAATGCCGTACCCTCTCCATGACCACAAGTAAATCCTCACCGGCGGTGGTTTTCTTCTTAAAAGGTTCAATATACCCGTCACTATTCGAAGAAAGTTCACTCATGTCAATACGGTAAGTATGGGAGATATCATAGCCCAAGGGCTGACGGATTATATTTCCAAGAACATAGAAATAATCTATGATAAACCACAAACAAATAGACGCTAAAAACAATTCCGCCCAAATCCAGCCGTTACTCTTACGCTCATTCCAAATAACCGTAAATAGATGCTTTATCATAATCTCTCCTCCTTATGCATTTTTGAGTGAATTAACAATCGGTACCGAAGTCACTTTCCAAGCAGGTATTGATGCACTAAGCAAATTTAGCAGCAGGCAGAACAAGAAGACCGCGATAAAAGTCGGTACATTAAAAAGCACTTCAACCGGAATAGTCACCCCGACATCCAGCCCCCAATAATTAGTAGAAATTAAACGGTCACGTATCAGATACAGAAGTCCATAAGACAGAAACAAACCTAATATACCTCCGATAATGGAATAAACCATATTTTCCAATAACACTTGCATAATCAATCCCATTCTGGTACTTCCAAAACATCTTCTAATCCCTAACTCCGCAATTCGTTTCTTCATTCGGGACATCGTGAAACCCGAAAGATTAATAGCCGGAATAATTAATAAGATAGCAAACAAAACATACGAAGAGAACAAATGGCTTATCACCCCGGGATACCCCGGTCCGAAACGCCATGTTTCAATAAGACGTCTATCCGGTTGCTTATAAAAATCAATATAGTAATCCCCCAAAGCAGTATTAAAAGCCGTCACCCGCTGATTCAGTTCCTTGCGGATAGCCGAAAAGTCACCGGACGAGCGTGCAAAGATCTGGCACCTGTATTTACCTGTAACACCAGCAGGATCGGTTGCCGCATCAAGATTAGCAGAACTGTAAGGCACCCAAGCCTGCGCAAAAGAATAGTCCGCCATTGAAGACACATCTTCAACCACTGCACAAACCGAATAATTCACATAACTCAACTGCACATTCTTACCTATAGCTCCGGCAGGAGAACCAAACAACTCTTTGGCCAGTTTCTCTCCCAAGACCACCTTCTTGATACCGGCATCAAATTCCTCTTTCGTATAAGGTGCACCGCATGATAACTTAAAATGAAACATCTTCCAAAACACATCATCAGTAAATAAGACATATGCTTTTTTCCGTGTTTTGCTTTTTGCAACCGACACTAAACGAGCTTGTAAAGGAGAAGTTACCACAATTGCTTCAGGAGACTTTAAAGACCGGAAACAAGCCTGGATCGTTTTTAGCGACAAAGCCCCATTGACCAGCAGATTATCATTTTCTTTATACTTCACGCCCACCCATTTGACATAAAGTGTACGATTCCTGTCGGATTCAGGTGCAATATTCATTGTATGACATCTTTTTCCGATAAAGAAAGACATAAGCATGGCTATTGATAAAGCCGTACCTAATATGGCGATTAAACCGGCATAAGGATTATCCCTGAATATATTGATCGTTTGCTTCAAATGCTGAATAATCATGCTTTTCTGTATTAGTTAAACAGTTAACCTTCTCTTATATTATACTGCCAAACATGCTTCATTTTTAAGCAGTCCGACACGTAACCTCTAAAAGAGTTCAAAAAGCAGACCAAATCAATAATAAGCTATTAATCAGAACAATACAGATAAAACAATATGTTCATAAATGAACATATTGTCCACTTTAAATACCACTAGTTACTTTAAGTAAATAGCCTTTTCTCATTAACGACTCAATCTTTAATGCAGGATCATTACGAAGCGCTTTGCGCAAATAAGTAATTTGCACATTAAGAGCCAAAGAATTAGCATACGAAATACTCCCCCACACCACATTCAACAAGAGATTGCGCTCTACTGCCACATTTACATTTTGGACTAATAAGCGTAGTAGTTCTGCCTGCCTGGAAGTAATCAATACTTTACTATTGCCGGTACGGATCTCATTTATACTATAATTGAATACTGATTGTCCGAAAGAGTAAGTTTCTTCTTCTACTGTACTCAAGAACACAGAATCAAAGCGCTCACGAATACGCGCAATCAATTCTTCGGGATAAAAGGGCTTGGCAAGATAATCATTTGCTTTCAGTTGAAAACCCTGCAACCGGTCAGCTTTATCACTTCGATCAGAAAGAAAAAAAATAAGCACATGATTGTCCAACTTCCTAATTTGCTCGGCCACTTCAAACCCGTTCTTACCGGGCATATTAATATCAAGCAGGACCAGATCGGGCTTCACAATCTGAAATTGTTCCAAAGCAATACTCCCGTTACCGGCATACGTCACTTCATACCCTTCCCGTTCAAGAAAACGCTTCAAAAGTATGGAATACTTCAAATCATCATCAACAAAAAGAATTCTCAAAGATTTTGGTTTCATATACTTTTCTTATACAATCAATACTTTTTCCCAACCAATATAACTTCCAGCTAAATAAGTAAGAAAGCATTTATTGGGGAATATCAATTTTTATTTCAGTTCCCTTATCGAGCTGACTGCTAAGCGACACCGTACCATGATGAGCTTCAACCAGTAGCTTTACATAACTCAGCCCCAAGCCGATCCCCGGCAGCGAACGGTCAGGCAAATTATTACCACGATAGAACTTATCAAAAACACGGCCTTGCTCGACAACAGGAATGCCAATACCATCATCGGCAATGAGCAACGTTAGCAGATGGTCATGTACCCGGCAATCCACCATAATATGAACGACACCTCCTGAATACTTCACCGCATTTTCTATCAAATTGCTGACAATATTAGCGACATGTACCGGATCAGCCATTACCTGCGTCTCCTCACTAAAATGAGTATCAAATAAAACCTGCTTACCATCAGGTAACTGACACAGCCGAATCAATTTTTCCAGCAGATCTTTAATGTCAAACAAACGAATGGACAGTTGGGTATGCTCATCATCTGCACGCACCATATCCCGTAGCTTAGATAAATAGCCCGAAAGATTGTCCAATTCAGACATCGAATCTCTGATTACTCCATCCATCGCTCCTTCCTCAACGCGCATTGTCTTATCATTCAAGAAAGCCACACACATCTTCAATGCCTGTACCGGACGCTTCAATTCATGTATCATCGTGTTCACAAAACTCTTTCGTAACTCATCAATACGCTGCTGTTTTAAAATGGTTTTGATTTGAAGCAGCAAGCAGAAGGTCAGCAGTAATATCAAACACAAGCTACCAGCCAATTGCCATCCCATGCGCACTAACAAAATATGAGGAGTAATTTCCATATCAATGAATATCTGTTGATGTTTTAACGGGTTGTAAGGATAGCATACAAGCAAATGAGAATTTAGCAACGGACCTTTTACCCTCATCTCAGGCCGCCACTGATAATTAGAGTCCGCAGACTTTTCCAACCGTGTAGTAAAGGAAGAACCCTTCAATCGCAATGCAAGGAGAGAATCAAAACGCTGCAAGGTAAAAGGCACATCCATTTCAAGTTTATATCGAGAAATAACAGAATTAATATTAACAATCGACATATTAGACACTTCTATCTTAAAAGAATCTTTATAAATCACATTCGGAGGGGTAAGATGCCGAATCCCAACGCCCTTATCTGCTTTGTTTATAGGATCAATACGTTTACCTGGACCTGTCACATTATTCGCACGAGAATGGTTCATCCCTGTAGCAGAATTCCCATCTATCCGAATAGTCCCCAATTTCAGACAATAGACAACATCACCTTCACCTTTGACTTTCTCCTCTATATTATAAAAAAAAGTATTCGGCTGATTGAACCTCTTCTTAGGTAGCAGATTACGAATTGAATCACTCAATCTTGCTGTTTCCAAAATAGAATTATAAAGTTCATGGGCCCGCTCTTCATTCATATACCGGTACTGGTTACGAAGCCAGTAGACTTGGCCACCGGTTATCAAAAACATAGCGATGATAGAAAGTAACCAAACTATTTTTATTTGCCGTTCCATATAAAGTAATCTTTTACGTAAGTAGCTCTATTCTCCTTATAATTCAATCCCACAAAGAGTACAAATTCTTTTATTTTCTCCCTCCACAAAGGTAAACGATTGATTGGAAATAAAGGTACGCGTAAAGCCGATATTATGAAACCCGTAATATTTCAGTAATAACTTTAAGAACCCTAACAACAATTTTACCTATAGTTTTGTCCGGAAACAATAAAATCATTAAAAATTAAGTTTATGAAACAAATCGTATTTATTACTGCACTACTCTTAGGAGCGTTGACCACCTCCTCTTTATCGGCACAAATCATTATAATGGATGGAAGCCATACTCGAGCCGACACGGTAGATTATGCCAGAGTAATGGTGCAATATGAAGCAAATATCCTTATTGATACTTTGCACCATGATAAGGAGAGCAAAGAAACCATGATCTTGGAAATCGGAAAGAACGTTTCCAAGTTCTACAGCTATACTAAATTCCTTTGCGACTCCATACTTCAAGCCGATATAGCCAACAAAGTCTCCCGGGAAGTAATGAACCAGCATGTCAGACAATACGGAAGGAGTATAATAAACGAGACCACCTTCAAAGGCTATCCTGCGAACCAAACAACCACTCTTGATGAAATAGCCGGGATGACCAGGCTGCGCTGTGAAGAACCGGAAGAACGCCCCCAGTGGATACTGGGAACTGATACAGCTACTATCCTCTCGTACTCTTGTCATAAAGCAGAATGTCAATTCAAGGGACGGAAATGGACCGTTTGGTTCGCAACTGAGATACCTATTAGCGAAGGTCCTTGGAAACTATACGGATTACCCGGACTGATTCTGAAAGCCACCGATAGCCAAGGAAGCTATTCATTCTCTTGCACCGGAGTGGAACAATGCCACACAAAGAAACCGATCTTATTTCGTGGAAAAGGCTATGAGCTGATTAACCGAAAAGCCTACAATAAAATCCACGAACGCTATTCTTCCGATCCGGTAGGATTCATAACCAGCGCAAATCCCAATGTGAAAATTACGATGCACGATGAGCATGGCAATCCGGCACAAGGACCGCACCATCTTCCTTACAGTCCGCTGGAACTTGAAGACAAATAAATCAGAAATTAGCAAAGATGAAAAGGACGCTTATCAATATCCTAATGCTTATTGGAATAACAACCATGCTTCATGCACAAAGTCTCAGCGGCACCATTACTGATGTAGAAACCCATCAGCCGTTGGAAGCTGTAATGATAAGCGTCATACACGGTCAAACGATAACAGATTACTCCTTGACGGATATTCAAGGACACTACCATTTACCCTGGAAGTATCAAGGAAAAGTGCAACTCAATGTATCACTTCTAGGGTATCGTAAAGTTATACGCAATATTCAACATGCAGGAATAATCAACATTAGTCTGCAACCTGAAGCCATTATGCTGAAAGAAGTACGAATTCTTCCGGGACGCATTAATAGCCGAAAAGATACAGTACGGTATGACCTATCCAGATTCGCCTCATCAAATGACGTGCATATTAAAGATGTACTCAAAAAGCTCCCGGGGGTGGATATTGATGAAAACGGGCAAATAAAATACAAAGGGAAAGCTATTGATCATTATTTTGTGGAAGGAATGGACATTACAGGTGGACGCTATAATCAGATTAACAACAACCTGAATGCCCAAGCGGTAAAAACAGCGGAAATCATGGAGAATTACCAGTCGGTTAAAGCACTAAAGAACAAAATAAACTCAGACGAAGTCGCGCTCAATTTAAAGCTAAATCCCGAAGTACGCGACCAATGGATAGCAAACGGTACGTTAGGAACAGGATGGAGCAATACCAAAAAACAATCCGATAAAAACACTGAAACAACGTCCGATAACAAGAACAAGCTCCTATGGGAAGGAGGATTAAACGCCCTGCAATTGGGTAAAAGCAAACAAAGCATCTATACTTATAAATCGAACAATAACGGAACCGATTTGAGTAAAGAACAAAATGTACTGACAATGAATGACAATCAACCCGAACCCACCTCCAGCTTTCTCAAGCAGACAGACATCACTGCACCATTGGACAAGCCGCGACTACTCTTTAACAAATCGCATACCTTAAACGGTAACCGGATGTACCGATGGAACGAAAGCCAAAGTCTACACTTACAGGCCGGATATACTCATAATCAACTCAGGCAGCAGCGGGAAAATAGACGAACCTATTACCAACCGGAAGATACCATACTAATTAATGAGAATTATAACTACCGCCTCCTGAGTAACACTGCCAACGTGGAACTCCAATATGAAGATAATAGCACTACACATTATCTAAAAAACGAGTTGAGTGTTGAGGGGGAACTCAACCGAGGCACCTCGCTCGAGCTGCAACAAACCATACATACTTCCCGCTTTATGGCTGGCAACAACTTCAATCTGATCAAAAACAAAAATGCCGCAACCTGGAAATTCGGTTCCTTCCTACGCTATACCAACTTACCGGCATGGCTGCTCATTGCCGATAAGAAAGACCATTTCAGCCAACAAAACTTTTATACAGACAATACAGCCTTTTATCTTCATAAAGGGAATAACTTTACCCAGCAGTATAAATTAGGCATGCAAGGGGAATGGAGCGTCGGGAGCTATTCGGAGCAAACAACCTCCGGTACAACATCCGCACCGACCGGCAAAGCACAGAGCCTGAATGGTTCCAATGCAGCCGGTTATTTATCCACTCTCTTTCAGATGGAACGGAATCAATGGTCCGCAAACCTCTCCATGCAATTAAAGTACCAACGCTTCTTTGACCTACAGCATTCTTTCTTATTCTTTAATCCCAACTTTTATTTGCGTTACAAACTAAATTACCATTGGAAATTTTCAATTTATGGTAGCTTGACCCGCTCCGCGGGAGAACTTATCAATCTTTATCCAACACGCTATCGAATTGACTACCGCACTTGGAAGGATGGTAACAAGCTTTTCCCGGTAAGTACCCACCAAACATACAACCTCTATGGAGAATATAAAAACACCGTCAATGAATTCTTCATTACCGCATCGCTCACCTATGACCAAACTCATCAAAATACACTTTATGAACAAAACATCTCACAAGATACAATAACCTATATCCAAAGAAAAGTACCAAATAATACAAAAAGATGGATTTTCAGCAATACTTTATCAAAAGGCGTATATGATTGGCACTTGAAAACATCCCTTTCCGTACTACTAAATCATACTGAAGGAAAGCAACTAAGTTACAGATCAAATAAGGGCAACGACAGTAGCGAACAACACTCAGTACAAACTTACCACTCCGAATATATAAAAGTAGAGCCTAAACTGATCTGGTCACCGACTGAAGCATTTGAAGCAGAATACCATGCCACGCTAGAATGTATTAGCAGCAAAATAGGACAAAACACCCAACTCACTTCTTTATCCAACTTTACCCAACGCCTTCAACTTACTTTTGGTATGGGGCATATAAACTGCCAGTTTACCGGTGAACACTACCGTAACGATCTAAAAAGAGGTACACAACTAAACACCTTGTTTGCTGATGCCTCTGTAATATATCGACATAAAAAGTGGAGATTGGAGATCAAGTTTAGCAACCTGTTTAATAAGAGAGAGTACGCATACACCACCTATTCAGACACACAAAGCTATACTTCCCGCCTGAACATCCGCCCCAGAGAATTAAGGATGAAAATGAATTACCAGTTTTAAAATAACACCCGTATTGCAGAATAAATCAGTAGGCCAAGAATGGTAATTCCTCCGACCAGAACGGGTGCATTAATGTGCTTCACCTTTTCCGCCCTTTTATGCCTGCTCGCCCAAAGGAAAAGACGATAAACCAAGAATGCAGCCAGGAATCCCAAGAATGTTCCAGCCAAAATATCACCGGGATAATGAACACCTAAATAGACACGGGAATAAGCAGTCAAGATAGCCCATCCCATTATAAAAAACGTCAGCCACTGCTTCCGGAAGAGAAAACAGACAAAGAAAGCTAATCCAAATGCATTAGCTGCATGACAGGAGGGAAATCCATAATGCCCCCCCCGATAGCCATCCACAACGTGAACCATACAGGAAATGGGATTATCAGGACGGGACGGACGAACCCGTTCCACCAACGGACGGATCAGGGAACCTCCCACTTGATCGGCAATCGTAATGGTCAGTGCCAAAGCCACTAAACAAAGCAACATAACTTTCCAATGAAAATTGCGCAACATCACATACCAAAATGAAACATACATGGGAATCCAAATGATTTTACCACTGTACGCTTTCATGAAATAATCCATGAACGAACAATGCATCTGATTAATAAAAAAGAACGTATCCGTATCCGCTTGGGTTACTTCATGCAGCACATTAAGTAGCATCATATTTATCTTTTAGCTAAATCATCATAAATTTTTTGAAGGTAAGCTTCGCCAGGCAATAGATTCCTGCCTTTTTGCGATCCATCATCCACCGCAACTTTACCTACTTCACAGTTAAAGATAAGCCTGTTTTCGGGCGTTACCATGCCAAAAGCATCAGGTATTGTGAAAAAGGCAAAATGAGGGGCAGCAGGGTTAAGCATATCTTTACTAAACGTAAATTGATGATGCGACAAACCTAGCTGTGCAAGTAACGTCGCAGCAATATCATGCTGTGATCCATATACAGGAATACGCCTTGGTGAACGTACCGCACCTCCGATCATAATTAAAGGAATCTGATAACGTTCCACCGTCAAATTATTAATATGCTCGGGATAAGCCCCCAAGTGATCGGGAACCAATATCATAACCGTATTTTTCCATTGGGGAAGTTTACGGAAACGCTTCACAAAATCGCCCACACAACTATCCGTATAAGCAAAAGCATTCAGTCTGTTATTAGCCAAACGACGGTAAGGGACTTCAAAAGGCTCGTGACTACTGGAAGTCTGCAATACACGGAAGAACGGGCGCTTCAAATTCTTAGCCTCTTTTCCGGCTCCATCCGCTCCATTAACATCCGTTGCACCCGCAGTCGCAGCTTCAGTTTTCAAATCCTGATATAAACGGTTGAACACAAGATGATCGTGCACTCCCCACTTACTCAGTCGTTCAGACACCGGAAAATCTTCATCGCAAACGAGTTGGTCAAAACCCGAAGAGATGACATAAGAACGCATATTCGTAAAATCAGCATCCCCGCCATAGTAATATTTTGTCCGATACCCTACTCTTCTCAGGCTCCCTGCTATGGCAGGCAGAGACTGCGTCTTACGCGGATACTTCATAATACTCGTAGTCGGCTGCGCCGGATAACCACTCAACACAGCTACCATACCACGATCCGTGCGAAAACTGTTTGCATAGAAGTTCGTAAAAAGAATGCCCTCCTTGGCAAGAGAATCCAAATGAACAGCAATATTCGGTTCACCCCCCAAAGTCGTCATTAATTTAGAAGAAAAACTCTCCATAATCACCAACAAAACATTGGGACGGGAAGTATTAAATAACTGAGTACGTAATGAATCGGGCACAATCGCCGCACTATCCAACACTTCAGGATCAACCAGTTTCTTCATCATCTCATTCGCCTGCGAAGCCTCCATATAACGATACTGTTTGGCAAAATCCTTTTGCTTGGCAAGCGACTCCATCAAACTGAAAGCCGGATTAATAGCTGCATGATTAAAACGCTGGTTGGAACTGAAATAAACTTCACCTGTATTCATTGTGGAGACTGTAAAACCCCCTCTGATAGGAATAAACAAGAGTGCCACAACCACTAATAATTGCAGTGAAATTTTCAACGTCCGATAAGGGAGTTTCAAACTCTCCCATATCCTTTTCTGAAAGAAGTATAATGAGCCGTATAATAAAAGAGCATAAACGGCAATAGCCGAAAGCCCCAATAAAACCATACCGAAACTAATACTAGCCAAAGCCTCTTTAGGAGAAGAGAAGAAATAAAATAGCGGAGTGGCATCAAGCCGGAATCCCCAATATTCATAAAGCCCTAAATCAACAATAAATATGATGGAAAGAAAGATCGAAATTGTCAGGTAGTAAGCATTCCAAAACCGGCGTATTCCCGATGACAGTTTCCAGACCGATAGAATAAACAGAAACCCCGGAATAACAGTCAGATAACCCGCAATAGACAAATCAAGAGGCAAACCATGCCCTATAATTTTAAAGAAATCAATCCACGACGTACCTTCATACAACGAATTGTAATAAAGAATAAACAGTGGTTTTTGAATCACAAAAATACATACAAAGAAAACATACGTCTTTACTAGTCCTATAAGTCTTTCTTTCATCAGCCCTTCATATTAGCACATTACGACGCAAAAATAGTTTTTTTATTCTATTTTTCCCTACTATTGTTCTAAAATACACAAAGAAAGACTTATAAGACGTTAAGAAAACTTATCCATTCACCCGTTTGTAATCTTCAAGGAACTTTTTTAGTCCGGCATCCGTAAGCGGATGATTCAATAACCCTTTGATTGCGGACAAAGGACAAGTCGCCACATCAGCACCAGCATCAATACACTGAATGATATGCGACGTATTGCGAATGGAAGCAGCCAGAACCTGCGTCTCATAACCATAATAGCGATACATCTCCACAATCTTGGCCACTAATCCCACACCATCTTCACAAATATCATCCAGACGACCCACAAACGGAGAAACATAAACAGCACCGGCCTTAGCCGCCAATAAAGCCTGCCCTACGGAGAACACCAACGTACAATTAGTACGAATCCCCTTGGATGAGAAATATTTAATCGCTTTAATGCCATCGGCAATACAAGGCACCTTCACCACAATATGCGGGTCCAGAGCGGCAAGCTCCTCGCCCTCCTTAATCATTCCCTCATAGTCCGTTGCAATAACCTCGGCACTGACATCGCCCTGTACAATACGACAGATTTCCACATAATGCTTACGTTGATTTTCCACCCCTTTGATGCCTTCTTTAGCCATCAACGACGGGTTTGTAGTCACTCCATCCAGTACGCCCATATCATGAGCTTCCCGAATCTGATCCAAATTAGCTGTATCAATAAAAAATTTCATGGCCTATTTTTTTAATTAAACATTAGTATACCATGTAACAGCTCACAAGCCAACTTGTTCACCCCAAATCAGGAAAAGAGAAATCAGAACAACAAATCACAATCACCTGCCGTATCACTGCCCCAAAGCCTTACCCCCGTAAGTCGCATATAAAGCATAAACCAATTAGCGATTTCTTTTCAGTTGCAACCTGTTGGTGATAGAACGTGGAAGTTCATTCTCATAATGCGTCACCATGATCATGGTCTTGTCCCTGCGCTGACAAAAAGCCTCAATGATTTTCTTCACCCGGTGACGGTTGTAAGTATCCAACCCGTGAAGCGGTTCGTCCAAAATCAACAGTTCAGGATCCTTGACAAAAGCCCGTGCCAAAAGTGTCAGACGCTGTTCGCCACTGGACAACTGCAAAAAAGGCTGATCCTTCAATGCGGCAATGCCAAATATCCCCATCCACCACTCGCAGATCTCCATCTGATCGGGACGCGGACGTTTATAAAGTCCGATACTGTCATGCAGACCGGATGCCACAATCTCAATAGCAGGAAGATTCTTCAAATAAGCACGGTGCATCTCCGGACTGACATAACCGATATGCTTCTTAATCTCCCAAATACTTTCCCCGCTGCCCCGTTTCCGACCGAACAGACTGATATCACAAGCATACGATTGTGGATTGTCCGCACAGACCAGACTTAATAAGGTTGATTTACCCGATCCGTTCTCTCCGCTCAAAGCCCATTTCTCACCCCGCTTCACCACCCAGTCAAGCTCCTTCAAGATCGTCCGCTCACCATAACGGATGCTCACCTTGTTCAGCCTCACCACCTCATCAGAGGCATAATTATCGTTATCATACGGTAAATCCAGCATCCTTTGCTCCATATCATCCAAAGGCATTCCCCCATTATGCAGTTGCAAAGCAGCCAAATACTCCTTACGAGACACCTTCCCGCCTGCAACCAATCGGTCAACCGGAACAACATGAGTAATAAACTCAGGAATATCATCCACCATGGAAAGCACCAGCACTATTTGCAATGCCGGCCTTTGGCTAAGCCGTTCCAATAAATCAAACAGCAGTCCGCGCGTAGAAGCATCCAACCCGATAAACGGATTATCCATAATCAACACCCGCGGCATAGTCAACAAAGTTTTTGTCAGTTGAAACTTACGCAACTCCCCACTGGAAAGCAAGATGACCTTCTTATTCAGCATCGGCTCAATACGAAACAAATCAAACAACTCCCGCTTCAACGTTTCATCTTTCGGTTCTCCCAACATCTCGCCCACTTCAGGCGCATCCTCCTGATCGTGAGAGTTCCAACGTTGCTGATAATAATAATTCGCATCCGCAGCCCCATAAGTGTCACGAAAAGCAATATACTTAACATTATCGTAAACGGTAGCACTCGAAGAAGGAGCGAAATCATAAGTCAAGTTTCCCCCCCCTCAATGGATATTTACCGGTAAGTGTATCGACCAACAGACTTTTCCCGGCCCCGTTCGGACCGACAATAGCAATATGCTCCCCTGCCAGAAAGTCCAAATTCACCGGTTGGGCCAAACGAACAAGGGGGTTGCGTGCCACCCCCTCTGCTATATGTATTATCTCTTGCTGCATTGTATTTATTCTTTTTATCTAGAAAGTACGGACCTGAAAATTAAAGATCCGCCCCGCTGATTTTACAGAATCAGGACTCCTTCACGATAATGCCTCCTCCATCAAAAGCACTTTTTCCCTTTGTTCTAAATCAACCCGCCCATCACGACTATTGGTAAATAATCAATGCCGATTGCGCCGGTACTTGAACCTCCGGTCCGTAAACACTGCCCAACCCTTGCTCATTGATAAGACCATTTGCACAAACCACCGTATATTTCCCCTCAGGTACAGTCAGTTTGGCAGGTTCTTTACGGGCATTAAATGCCACAATAATATCCCCCCAACTATCCCCGTTAGCATGATCTTTCAAACGGAAAGCCACTAAACTTTCCCCCTCAACAGGAAGAAACTCCAGAGACTTGCGCACCTTATCCGCATTCGCCATACGAAAAGCCGGATGCTGTTTACGCAACGCTATCAACCCCTTATAATAAGCAAATACATCCGCATGCTCCGCCTTCAGATGCCAGTTGATCGCGTTGATGGAATCAGGACTCTGGAAACTATTGTGCACCCCCTTCTTATCGCGCATCACCTCTTCTCCCGCATAGATAAACGGAATCCCCTGCGAAGTGAATACCACCGTTTGCGCCAGTTCATCCAACTTGCGCAACTCTTCCGGAGTGATGTCCGGAATACTCGCCTTCAGCCGGTCAACAAGACACATATCATCGTGACACGAAACGTAACTGATCATTTGCGTTGGTTGCTCAGCCCAGGGATGTTTGCTGTAATTAACCAAGTCATTCTTCACCTGCGGATGCCTGATCGCACCTACAATGCCAAACTTGAGACTCTCTTCCTCACCCGGCAAACCAGCTAAAAAGCCACCCCGATGATCATTATCAAAAGGACCACGTAAGCCATCACGCAACTCATCGGAAAAAGCAGCAATGCCCGGCATCCGGTAAACATTCGCCTTCATCGCCAACGAATCAGCCGGATATTGAGGCGTCTGTGCCGCCCATCCCTCACCATAAATCAACACAGACGGATCTATGGCCATAGCAGCCTGATGAATCTCATTCATCGTTTTTATATCATGAATGCCCATCAAGTCGAAACGGAAACCATCCACGTGATACTCCTGCATCCAATACTTCACCGATTCCACCATATACTTGCGCATCATCGGCCGTTCACTCGCCGTTTCATTGCCGCAAGCCGAACCGTTGGCCAGACTACCATCCGGTTTATGACGATAGAAATACCCCGGTACCGTCCGTTCAAAGCCACTCTCCGCAGCACTAAACGTATGATTGTAAACCACATCCATCACCACCCGTATGCCAGCCTTATGCAACGCCATCACCATCTGTTTGAATTCACGGATACGCGTAGCCGGATCATAAGGATTAGTCGCATACGACCCCTCAGGCACATTATAGTTTTGAGGATCATAGCCCCAATTATATTTATTCTCTTTCAGTTGCGTTTCATCAATCGAAGCAAAATCAAACGATGGCAACAAATGCACATGCGTCACCCCCAGTTCCTTCAAATGATCAATTCCGGTGGCCAATTGCTCCGGACTCTTTGTCCCCTCTTCGGTCAACGCCAAAAACTTCCCCCTAAGATGAATGCCGGACGACGGATCAATGGAGAAATCACGATGATGCATTTCATAAATCACCGCATCCGCTGCCGAAGCCATGGGAAGCTGCTTATCCTCCGCCCATCCCGCAGGATTCGTTGTCGACAGATCAATAATAGCGGCACGTTTTCCGTTCACCCCTACAGCATGTGCATTGATGCCCGGCGTATCCCCCAACCATTTATCCCGGATTTTCACATTAAAAGTATAGAATTTCCCTTTCAGGTTTTTGTCTATCTTAGCCGTCCACGTCCCCTCGTCAGCACGTTGCATCGCCACAGTCTCGTAAGCATGCCCGCCATCACCGGCATCAAACAACATTAAGCGGACTTCATCCGCAGTCGGTGCCCACAGTGTAAAAGTAGTTGCAGTCGGCGCGTACTCCATCTCCGTCAGATTTCCCGAACGGACCGGATAAAGATCATAAGAAGCATATTCCGTGTTCTTCGATCCGCAACCACCCAATAAAGCAACCGTTATTCCCATCAAAAATAGTTTATTCAATTTTATCATAACATGGAATAATTAAATTAACCCCCATCAACCCTTCACCTTATCAGGATTCTTAGCAATGAAATCCTTCCAGCCATTATACCCCTTTTCTACAACAGGACGCCCCATTTGCAGAAAATGGCAATAAGCAGCCGCCAGTCCGTCCGTTGCATCCATAAAAACAGGCATATCCTCCTTCGATAAGTGCAACATGCGTTGCAGCATATCCGCCACCTGTTCTTTAGAAGCCTGCCCGTTACCCGTGATCGCCATTTTTATTTTCAACGGCGCATACTCCGTAATAGGAATATCGCGACTCAGAGCAGCAGCCATAGCCACTCCCTGTGCACGCCCCAACTTCAGCATCGACTGCACATTCTTCCCAAAGAAAGGAGCTTCAATAGCCAGTTCGTCAGGCAAATAACTCTCAATAATGCTTAGTATCCGTGTCTGAATATGAGCCAGTTTCAAATAGTGATTTTTAAACTTACGAAGGTCAATAATTCCCATAGCCACCATTTCAGGCTTTGTGCCACATATGCGCAACACCCCGTACCCCATGATCGTAGTACCCGGGTCCACACCAAGAATTATTTTTTCCTTAACCGGTTTAATCACTCTATCACCTCCATTAAAGTAGGAAAGCCCACCACCTTATCTTTAAAGATCTTGATCAGTTCATCATTCAATTTCGATCCCTGCTCCATGTGCCACCGATGCAGCAATCCCGAATTCTCCACCTCAAACTGAAGAGAGAAACAGCTGCTACCCTCTTCATGGTGACTGAGCACCTTGGTCACCCGTGGAGAGCGCAGTATACCATTCTTTTCCACTTCAACCAAATAACACTCTTTCAGCCAAATGAGGAAATTACGTTCCAGGCTTTCTTCCACCTGATAGGTTGTATTATATATCAACATATTCTTTACCTTAATTTTGTTTCGCAAACTTAGCAATTATTTCAGAATAATACATTATATTTGCGCCACCAAAAAGCAAGATTATAGCACAAACATTATAACTTGCTTTTTTTACGGGGCATTAGCTCATCTGGCTAGAGCGCAACACTGGCAGTGTTGAGGTGAGCGGTTCGAGTCCGCTATGCTCCACACCACTTATAAAGCGGAAACGCCCTGTACAAAGGGGTTTCAGAACAATCTGGGTTGACATAAGGGAACAATCTTATTTTGCTTCAAGGGAGCTACTTCGCTTGGTACACGGGGCAACGCGAACTGGATTTTCCAACACAAAACTTTGTTGTTTTTCAAGAAAATAAACTCTACATTTTGACAGATTAATTATATCTTTGTAACTCAATTGATTTAATTATGCTTGAGACAAAAGACCTACAGTCACTCATTGATAGCGGAGAAGGTTATAATGTAGAATTTAAGGTTCGTGTTCCCTCAAAAGTACGTGAACTAACGGAAGAAATTTGTGCTTTTGCCAATGCTGACGGAGGGTATTTACTCATTGGGGTAGATGACAATGGAAAGGTTATTGGCATTAGTTTAGAGAATGACAAACGGTCAGCTATCCAGGGTTCAATCAGTGAAATATCTCCGGCTCTCCACTGCGAAATGTACGCTGCAAACATTAATAATAAAACGGTTTGGATCATTGATGTACCGTCCGGCAAGGACAAGCCCTATATATTTTCCGGTTCTATTTTTGTTCGTGAGGGTGCTAACTCTCAAAAGCTTCATACCGTTGAAGAAATGCGTAGTTTTTTTCAAGAATGCAATAAAATTTTCTTTGATGCAATTCCCTGTCCATGGTTCAACATCTACACTGACGCAAACGAACAAGCAATAAAAGACTTTCGCACAGAAGCACAGTTAAGTCCATCGACTGCCAACAAACAGATATTTGAGAATATGGAACTGTTTACGAATAAAGGAGTAGCCAAGAATGGAGCTGCCATGTTTTTTGGAAAAGAGCCAGAAAGAAAATTTCCGCACGCAATAACAAGATGTGTTCTTTTCAAAGGAATGACTAAAGTATATATTATAGATGATAAATCTTTCGGCGGCCCACTATATCATCAGTATTTGCAAGCAATGGCATGGCTCGAAAGTAAACTTCAAGTTGCCTACAAGATAGAAGGACCCGGACCGAGAGAAGAAATTTGGGAGATCCCTTTAACCGTATTCAAGGAAGCCATTATAAATGCCCTGTCCCACCGTGATTACTACGAGCAAGGAGCCACTATTATGATAGAGATGTTTGATGACAGAGTAGAAGTTTCCAATCCCGGAGGACTATTACCTATAGTCGCAAAAGATTTTGGACACAAGAGCATGACACGTAATCCATTAATATTCGGACTATTTACCCGTATGCACTTGGTTGAAAAAGTAGCATCCGGCATACCCCGTATGCAAGTAGCGATGAAGGAAGCAAAACTCCCTGAGCCGGAATTTCATACAGAGGGAATGTTTACGGTAGTGTTCAAAAGGAAATACAGTGTCATGAGTGATACAGTAAATGATACAGTAAATGATACAGTAAATGAAAAAGAACAGGAGCTACTTAGTTTATTAAAACAACAAGGAGGATTAAATGCTACAGAAATAGCACAAAAATTAGGAAAGAGTATACCAACAGTAAAGCGATATTTAAGTTCTTTATACAAATTAGACCTGATAGAATTTAGAGGCGCACCTAAAACTGGCGGTTACTATTCTAAATAAGAATAAAATGGCTTAAGTCTATTTCAACAAATTGGATTTCAGGAAAGTAAATCCCGCTAAATTACCTTTTGCCGAAAGTATATATATGATATTAACTATATATTCGGGTTCGAGCTTTAGTCGAGTGCTAAAGCTCGATTCTGTTTCCAGAGACAACTAGAAATGACACAAATTATTAGATAGTGTCATTACAAGAAGCTGAAAAACGATTAATATAATCTTTATAATATGGATAGTGTATTGAAAGAAACACAACACACTATCTATTATAATCTAAAACCGGATACCCTAAACACATGTTCTAATAAATTTAATGTAACACCAATGCTATTGCCCGAAGGAACTTCAAACTTTAATAAATTATGCTCTGCCATCACATTAGAACGGACAGTTGTACGTTGTGTTAAAACAGCTATAAATTGTCCTTTACTATCTATAATCGGTCCTCCAGACATACCTCCATGCGCACCATTATCAATATGTAAATATTGATAATGTAAAGAAGGTTTCGCAACATAGACGTGTGTTGTATGTGCCAAAATTCCAGATTTATATGTTGGCGGTTTCAGTGAGCCTTCGTTTAATTTCATTTCTTTCTTAAATTCTTCATTCAATTGCCCTTTAAAAAATTTTGCCCCAATAATAGACTGGAAATCCATAAAGTTAGGAGTTTCTTCAGAATAACCACAAATCAATAAGTCGCTTCCCATCTCTACATCTATTTGTGAAATCACAGGAACTAAATAATTCTCAAATATTATAGGTTGTAGCGGCTCTAACAAAGCTAAATCAATCTCCAATTCAAGATTCTCATTCTCTATCAAAGGCATCCCAATAGAAAATTGAGTCGAACATAGCTTATATAAGAATCGCCCCTTAGCAGTAAAAACAAACAAAGAATAATTTTTTTTTTCATTTATATAGTAATTGCATGTTTCAACAACATGCCAAGCAGTTAGAACTATACCACTTGCATTTATGATAGTACCTGTACCTTCCGATACAATTTCTCCATCACAATAAAGAACTATTCTAACAATACTTTTATTTGTATTCTTTATAATAGGGACCCATTCATCCATAATGTCAAAATTTTAATTTCAAAATTACTACGAATGTAACAATTAAAACAATAAATCAAGTATCAATTATACATTTTTTTGTAAGAAGATTCCAACAAATCTATAATATCATTTTCACGATAGATGATTTTCCCAGAAACTGCGCGTAACCCTGTAGCCCCGTGCCCTATAATCCTGTAACATCCGTTTGCTAATGCAAAGCCGCCTGCATAGTTCCTCACCCCTCAGGCAGTATTCACCGTTCAACACCGAGCGATAGTTCATTACTACATATTCCACGTTATCCAGCCATTTGTCACACTTCCTGCATAAAGAACAAAGAGCACATCCACACGTCCTACAAAGCTTTCAACTTCTGTTTCGAAAGTTCAAAGTTCTCTTTTCAATAGGCACTATAATAATAAAATTATTTTTTGATGTATGGCTCAATTAGAGAGAAGATTACAAGCTATCTGCCAACATCACCGAAATTCAAAAGATAATAAACAAATATGCCAAACAATCGAACAACATCTCCGTATTAGTAGTAGGCGATTTAATTCAGGTTCTCACTTAGATAAATGACCAGACAGCGGAAATATTCTGGACCCGAATTATATATGGCCATCTCGTATTATGCAGGCTATGAAATTGAAAAATAGCTTCAGGCAAATACATGTCAATGCGGAATCCCCCCATTTTACATGGTCCCCATTTATTAATCGTGCTACACCAAATCAATACAGAGACAACCGGATAGATTATATTTACTATAAAGGAACACATTGATATCCTTATTTCTCACAGGTAATCAACCATCCCCCTGTATTTTGACCATCAGATAATGCTAGTGTAATCACCAATTTCGACTTGTGTTCATAGTCGTATGATAAAGATATATTAGAAAAACTATGTTTTTTATTTACAAATAATCAACTTTCAGAAGCTAAAAATTTGTATAAAAATATCAAAAGCAACTCATCATTCTGTTATTTCGATATAATTCCCTTCAGGATCTAGCACAACACTTTCATGATATCCGCCTCCTGCTGTTCTGGGCTCACCTTCAATCCGGTGACCGTCATTCCGCAAACGATCTACCGCTTCCTTGCTGCCCCACAGATATTGCAATATGCACATACCCTTTCACCAATCCCCGTTTCGCATTGTAATCAGCAATGTCTGGACGATGTATTATTCCAGACGACTCTCACCATTTTTTAGAGTCAAGAAACAGGATGTGTAGTTTTTCTTCCGATTAACATATAAATCTCAGCAAGTCACATCAAAATACTTCACATAAAACCGACTCATGACTTCTATATCTTCCACCCAAATGACAATAGCTCTACTTTCATATTATCTTGTTGTTTTAATGTTAAAGATACAAAGTTACAATAGATTATTAAAAGAATGAGTATGTCTAACAAGAGATAGCGCCAATTCCACTCACCTCCCCCCACCCCGGCATTTCCGGTACAGGCTCTTCCAAAATCTTCGATGCCTCGAAGCAGGGACATTGCTTTATCCATTCCCGAGGCTCTATCTTCCCGTCATGATTCAGATCGGGACTGAGATCACGATGACCGCAAACACGACTACCGGGATAGTCCTTTAGCAGGGTAAGAATCAACACACGCAAAGAATGTTTCTGATACGAAGTGCGGGTATCCGCCGAACGTCCCTGTTCATCCAGCCCGCCCTCATAGCAAATGCCGATACTATGGGCATTATGACCATACACATGCGCACCCACCTTTTCCACCGGACGGAGCGATTTGATATCTCCGTTCTTACGGATATAAAAATGATAACCCGCCTCACTGAAGCCTCTTTGCAGGTGATCGGCGGTAAGCTGCTGTTCCGTATAGTCGCGGTTGCATCTCGTTGCGGAGCAGTGTATAACGATTAAATTGATCTTCCTCATAAACTTACAATATATAGCATCAAGTGCTTACAACAAGCAGTGCTATTTTAAAAATCGCAGAAATCAAGTGATTCTTTTACAGATAGGGCTGCACTTTATATGCTTTCACATAACAGCGCAGCCCCTCTTTCACTTAACTTATAAACTATGGCAATTCTTAACTCTACAGATTCATGCCTTTAGCACCTAATGCACCCAATATGGCCGAAGCCACAGCTATCACGATCTTCAAAATACCACTCCAACTTGATTTCTTCATAAATAAGTAATAATAATTAGTAATTAAACATTTTGAATTAAATACGACCGTAACAGGCTAGAATTCCCCGGCTTAAACGTAAGTCAACAGGCTGTCTGTACACAACAGAACGAAAGGGGAAGGTTTTCCTAGTATCTGTCTACTCGAACTTCCGGTTGATCCGGGATCAGCTTATCTGATCAGCATATCATGACTCCCGGCTTATCCTAACGGATTGTCATCAACATTACCGGAATCCCCCTTGTTTCCCGAATCTGAGCCGCCGGTATTACCGGAGTCACCGCCACTATCCGGCTTTTTGTCGTCATCTTCTTTATCGAGTGCAAAGCTGACGTTGGCCGAACTCTCGGTACGGGTCATACTCCCGTTGACCAGACGCAACTCTTTATCCGGCACAAAACGGATATTGACACGCGTGATGTTTTTCACCGTACATTTATCCGCCGTCTCCACTCCGGGACAACGGAAGGTCATGTGAAAGGTTCCCAGTTGGTCGAGCTTGACTTTGTTGCCATTAGCCAGGTTGGCTTGGATTTCTTCCACCAGAGCCTCGATGACGTGGTTCACATCTCCTTTGGTCATGGCGCAATTCTTCTGAACGGCGGCGGCTAAGGTTTTCATGCTCACTTTCCCACAGGTCTTGGGAATCTGACGGAGATAAAACAACTTGGGCGATGTTTTATCGCTCACCTGTTTACGACGTTGATAACGTTCTACAAGTACTTCCATAATGTAAATAATTAATAGGTTAAAGTTTAGGTTCTGTCAACCTCATTGTTGACTTAACAAAGATACTAAATCAAGAAGGCAAAGTCAAGCTATTTAACTATTTAATTGCATCTATTTAATCACTATTTTTCATTTCATTTTTCATTGTATAAGGGACTCACCTCGCATGCTGCTGCATCCATTCCAGTGTGGGCACATAGTCTCCTATTTTGGTCAGACTGGAGTTATGCCCGAAGTAGACTTCTCCGGTCTCTCCGTTGCGCTGTTTGGCAATGATGACCACACCTAGTCCGTCCGTGGGGTACTTGCTTACTTTGTCGGTGGGCAACCCGTACAGAGCGGGGCGATAGAGCAGCATCACAGCATCGGCATCCTGCTCAATGGCACCACTTTCACGCAGGTCCCGAAGTTCGGGACGGTGCCCGCCACGCGTCTCACAGTCACGGTTCAACTGGCAAAGCAGCAGCACCGGGATATTCAGCTCTTTGGCCAGCAGTTTAGCTTTACGACTCGTTTCAGCCACTTCCTGCTCCCGGTTCTGGTTTTTCTGCTCGGACTTCATCTCGCAGAGCTGAAGGTAGTCTATAACCACCATATCGCATTTCCCCTTACTTTGCAGCAGGCGTGCAGAAGCGCGTACGCGCTCTATGCTCGTTGACGGGTTATCATCCACATGAATGGACAGGCGGGAGAGTTGAACGGCGGCAGCACGGGCCTGCTGTTGCTCGTCGGCATCCAGTTGTCCCCCACGCAGGTGGGCGGGATTGATATCAGGGGCGACGGCAAGCAGCCACCGGTCGCCCAGCCGTTCGCCCTGCATCTCGAGGCTATAGACCACCACGTGATGACCGGCGGCAGCCGCGGAACGTGCCAGGTGAAGCGCAAAGGCGGTCTTACCCACCGAGGGACGGGCGGCAATGATGTCCAGGTCACCCGGTTGCCAACCGCAGGTGATGCGATCCAGATCCGCCAGCCCCGTGGGAATGCCGGTAATGCCGTTATGATTGTCGGCAATACGGCGTTCCATCTGGGTCAATGTGTCATCCATCAAACGGTCCATATCGCGTAGGTGGTCCACGTAGCCGCATTCTCCTTCAAGGTAGTCCACCAGGCGATGAAGTTCCGCCAAGGTGTCGGTGATGTCGACGGATTCGTCAGCGGACAGGGGCAGCAGCCGGTGCAGACCAAGAATGGTCTCGCGACGGATAAATTTCTGCTGGAGAATCATCACATGCTCTTCCAAATGGGCCGAAGAAGCCACACGCAGACAGATTCGTGTCAGGTTATAAGGACCACCTGCCGCATCGAGTTTGCCACGGGCGGCGAGTTCTTCTTTAGCCGTGATGATATCCACCGGCTTACCCGAACGGTAGAGACTTTGCAGAGCAACACAGATTTCACGGTTGGCTTCTTCATAAAACATCTCGGGACGGAGTTTATCCGCGATCCGGCTCATGGCGGCACTTTCCGTCAGGCAGGCGCCAAGGATCACTTCCTCCAGTTCGGTATCGTGCGGGTGGAACACATCGACGGGCTGTTGCGAACGGGGTGATTCATCCCGTTTACGCATAGGTGTAGGTTCAGTAGTCATAGCGGTTCAGATAGGCTTTGTCGCGAAGATACGTTGCCGCCTGCATGCAGTAGCGGATATCCGACAGGTTGAAATAATAATCTTCAATGTTCTCAAAAGCCTTTGTGCGCTCTTCCACCGAAAGCTTTTTCCAGTACCGTTGTGCACGGCCCACATTAAGACGGGGAGTTTGAGTGATTTCGCTATAGCTATCCATAAACCGCTCAAAAGCAAGTCCGGAAGTAAACCCGGCATCACAACCATTCATATCCAAACCGCTTGAATTTGCAACATTAGACTTCCCCACCGTTGATATTCCGGAGCGGATTTCCTTTTTACCACCGCCCGTCCAGGCATCATAATCCGGTATGCGGATATGGCTCGGACAAGCATCTTGCACCCGGAGAATACTACCATCAAGAAAACAACGCTTGAAGAAGCGATCCACACGTCCACGAGTCCAACCCAAGATTTTCCCCCAGTTCAGAAAAGACATCACCGAATCACCCCGCCGGCAGTCCAGATTTTCGCCAAGACACGAACTCACAGTCTTATCTTTATAATTTACATGAACAAGAACTCTTAAAAAAGCTTCTTCTTCCCCCTCTGCTTCGCCATGTTTCTCAAACATACTCATGAGCAATGCGCGCGAAACCATCACATAGCCCTTTCTAGTAAAAAAAATCTTCTTTTTTCATGATTTTACTAAATGAACAGATACTAAGTCGCTATTTATTTTTACGGCTCCTCTCAATTATGTCATTAATACGTTACAAATATAGCTCATTCAGAAGGGTTTTAAAAGACACCATGTTACGCATTGTTATGTATTGTTGTGTATTGTTGCATATTGTTGCGTATTGCTCATAATAATCACACAAAAAGACTCAAGCTATTTTGTAAAAAACAGGCGAGCACAAAACGGGCAACAAAACGAGCATATTAACAAACTTATTTTTAGCGTATTACATACACAAACGAGCAATGAAGCGAGCACAGAATGAGCACAACATAATTAACTAAGAAATATATATTAAAATATATAGCTGTTTTTCTATTCAAAATTAGCTTCACCTGGTCTTCCCATATGGCGCACAATTACGGCTACTTGCAAGGGAGTCAGTATCTTATCACGCTCATTATACTCCGCCTCAAGCAATTCAGCAAGCACCACGGGGTGATTACGTATAAAACCCCTCAGGGAACGAACACACGAACTGGAATAATCACTGGGAAAATACAAAGAGGCAATTTCTGAAAACGAATGGCAACCTATAAGGATATAGTCATAGTTTATCTTCTTCATAGTATATTTATTTTTTATTATTAAATCAATGCAAAGTTATAAAACATAAAAAAGAAAACAAAGAAGAAAATCAAATTATAAAGTCAATTATAAAGAACTATTTTATTTTTCATAACACCACCATATTCAAAAAGAACCAGTTGGTGAATAGGCCGAAAACAGACCATCAGTTCGGTAACAACAGATCATGAGTTGAGCATCAACAGACAGTCTCTCAGGTATAAAGAGACTATCTCTTTGCTATAAAAAGACAGTCAAATCAGGATTTAAAAATTCCCCCGCACACGCTTGTACGGGGGAATAAACAAACAAACAAAAACCGTGATTCACATCATGGGTGTTTCTTTATAAATATGATACGCGACACTAAGTGCCGCTTTAATTCTTGACGCAACGGACTGCGAACGCATACTGCCGATTAAAATTGGCTGCCGGGTACACATTACTATTGTCGAAGCTCAGAGTGTACCCATTCGTATTGCTGGCACTACAGCTCCAATAGTAGCCACCCTGACCAACGTTGAGCAACGTACCATCAATAGGACGATAGCCCGATGCAGGATAACTAGTACTAGCACCGTTAACTGTATAAGTACCACCACCGGGCATTAAAAATGTACCTTGTGTATTGACATTATTAGTTTGGTCACCAAAACTACCGAATTCGGCCCAAGGAGCGGTAGAGGTAGTCCACGATACAGAAGCACCATCAGCCAAACCCGCAGCATTAAATTCCTGTTGCGTAGGCATACGCCAGCTACCCAATGAAGGCTGAGTTTTACTCAAGTATTGGCAAATATCACCTTTCAATATAAGATAATTAGTATCTTTATTCTGAGCGGCATCACTCAAAAAAGCATTAGTCTGATCACCAGCAACATTATCAGTAAAGTAAGTAATATTGGCATAAGTTGTTGAGCCTATACTCCACGTACTGCTTGAAGGGGTAGTGGAGTTATAAGTAGGTGTGTAAGTAACTAAACTACTACTTAGGGATATCCCCACTAACGAACCCCACTTAAAGGATACCCCCTGCTTCTGCATATTGGTCAACTCTTGAGTAGTAGGATTAGCCAGATCAACAGGAGTAGCATCAAAGGTCAGTTTTGTACCATCCCAATAAATGTTACTACCTGCCCATATCAATTTATTATAATTAATCCGTACATCTGAGTCATTGGGTTTCAGCGTAACCGTACAGGTATAAGTACAATTCCGCTTGATGTTAAAGTTGGTGGTAGCGTTTGCACCCAGATAAATCTTCCATGACAGTGATATATAGCCCGGAGCATTCCCATAAATCACCACATAAGCAGCAGAATCGGCCGGAGTACCGGGAACGGCTTCTTTAACTTTACCTTTTTGTAATGCAATATCCGTATTCACTCCCGGTCGGTTCTCGTACATATAAAAAGTGGTATTGATGGAGGTACCGGAAGTCGGAGTGAGCACCCCGCTATCCGTCCAGTCCCCTGCGCCAGCAGGAAGGCAAGCATCCTGTGCACGAGTGGGTTGCTCATCAACCCCGTCGCTATTCTCTTCCGTACTTAGCGGATGCGCTATGTAATAAGACTTCTTAGGAATCCCATAGACCCGGTAACCGGTAATCGTCACGCCGCTACCAGCGGTAATACCTACATTCAGGGTGACTTTGGCTGCCAGCCGTTTCAGCGAAAGGCTGCATGTGGAAGTTGGAGCCGAAGCATTGGAAGAGGAAGCCAGAACGGTGACCCCTACCACGCTACCCGACATCAACATATAACTTCCACTGTCAATGTCGTTCCATGAAGAGAGCGCACCGGTGGTGAATGCTTTCAGCTTCTCTTCCGTATTTATCACCGAAACATCCGAAAAAAGAGATTCATTACCCGTGTTAGCTATGCCATACACCGTATAACCACTGCCCGAACGGACGGACAAGGTCAGGTCCGAAGGAGAAGCCAGGGGCGAGGAATAGTACTCTTTTTTAAGCAGTTGATGGGAAGCATCGTATACCAACAGATACAGGTCATTAATCGCACTTTCATCTATAACACGGGTGGAAACATCATGTGATGAAGCGGTGAACAGGGAAAAACGGAGCACGCCTATCCCTGCAGGAGCGTCTTCAGAAGACTCCTCACGGACGCATCCCGAAAGAAACAGCAGCACCAGCAGTATACTCACGCACTCCACTATTCCCCAAAGAAAAAAGATACGATTTCTATTCAAATACATAAACGTTCAATCAAACAATATACGATTCAATATTACAGAACAAGCATCATTCATTTATTCAAAATTGACATTCTGAGTAAGATTCAAGCCCCAGGGTTCTGCGGTAATCGTCACATTCAGGTAAGCAGGAATGACATCCGTATCAGGACTGGGACTGCCTTTACCGCTAATGACCACACTAATGCCATAGGTACTGTTGCGAAGAATCACCCCATCGCCTTTATGGCTTGTTCCATCACTGGCTGTAAGATCACTTGTCCCGTCATTGATCGTGGTACCCGGCTGCAACTTGTTTATAATGACAGGATAATAAACCACGCCTTCATTGGCATCGCCGGAATCACCATCACCATTTTCATCCCACTCCCCTTTTATCACCAGTTTGGTTTGGGAAGCTGTTGCATTACCAAAGGTATAAAACCAATACGCCGTACTGGCAGGAAGTATTTCCGTTTCCGAGGAACCGCCGGTAAATGAAGATGCAGCACTAAGATCATGGGTGAGCCAGGCTGTTGACTGAGCTCCCGAGTTATCAATGCCGGAAATAGGAGTTGACAATGTTGCGGGGTTAGTCGTTCCCGGATCTACCGAAGATACAGAGTTACCGTTGTATAGAAACACATCCGTGATTTTAAACTTGGCGTTAGGATATAGACCGGCAGCATTAAACTTGGTCTTGGCACTGGTCAGGGACACACGGGATACCAGGCGGTAAAGCGATACGCTAGCACTGGCAGCCGCAGCACCGGGCGCGATCGTAGAGGTAACACTGCCCGACATCGGAAGGTTTTCTGCAGTCTGATAAGACAGAACTGCACCGGAAGCGTCTTTCAGCGTTTCAGATAACGCAACGGTCTTACCTATAAAACCAGTCAGATTGGCTGTACCTGCAAAGGTGCCTACGGGAGCATTCGCTACCACCATAACTGTTTGGGTATTAGCATTATCACCTGCACAATACAAGCTGGCAATGCTACCGCCACCTGTTAATTGGGCAGCAGTAAATTCCTGGATCACATTGGTGGCGCCACTATTGAAAAACACGCCAACCACCACGCGTTGAATGCCACTTTCACTCGAAGGGACTGTTGTACCGGTACTACGGCTGACCGAAGGGGTACCCTGTAAAGTAATGGTCAGCTTCGCATCCTTGGGAAGCGACTGAGGATCAACTTCATTCGTATCATTGCTACAGGAAGCTAAGATAAGCCCGGCAACAAAGGCTAAAAACATAGTTCTCTTTTTCATAAAATCAGCTCTTTTAATTAATTATTACAATCTATTTATATTCATTTTTTTTCTTATACTTTCATTCATGCCTTAGAATTCAGATGCCTGTCTCTGAACATGAACTAAACACTTTTATCACATCTGAACTTCCTGATCCGTATTGCCACCCCAGGGTTCCACACTCATCCCCACATGAAGACGGGTATAACGGAAATCAATCGTGATATGGACCTCTTTTCCGGGTATAGCCTGCAACAAGTTATCTTCATTATCAGAGGTGATGGTCAACACCAGGGCGTCATTACGATACAATTCCAATTTCATACCACCATTGGTTGGAGTTGGAAAGATCCGGAAAAGAGGAACGTCCCATTCGTCCGCACCCGGCACGGCCTGCAAAGGCGGGGCGTAGACAGCTGTTTTACCAACCGCTTCTCCACGGAAGTTCAGCGAGGAGCATGTACCATCCACAAGCAAACGCAAGGTACCCGCCACACCCTCAAAATGTTCCGCCAGGTGCAGGATGCGTACCGAAAGCGCGGAGACTTTACGTTCCATCACCAGGCTGAAGGTCTGGGTTTGTGCACGCGTCAGGGCTGATAACGGCTCCACACCGTCATTACCACTCTGCAAACTACGGGTGGTTTCCGGTTTGCGCTCATAACGACCGTAAAACAGGTCCGGAGCTGAAGACTGATACCCGTCTGCTTTCGTGCGAAGATGCACCCGCGCACTGTCAGGAGGCGCGCCTACCGAAGGGGGAATGACCTGCAACGTATCCGGTTGCAGATTCCCCCAGGCAACCAGAGCCAGTGATTTTTCTGTTTCCACACCGATGGCAACCATTGCATCACGCGACCACGGAACCTGACGCACGAAGCCATCCGACTCGAATTGGTAAACACCAACCGTACTCACCATCGTACTATCCGAAGTGATGTCGCTACCGTCAGGCAAGACGATGCTTAGCGTACCAGAATAATCCGTACAATCTTCCGTATTTTCATGTACACAACCCTGCGTCAGCAAAAACATGCCGAACAAGCAACCCCAAAAAAGAAGAGGATGCAAATGGGTACGGGGACCGCTGGCTGATGTCAGGAATGTGGTGGTTTTCATGGGGTTATTGCACGCTATTTTTATCACGTAAAAAGGCCAGAGCCTGCCTGGCTTCTTTCACACCGTTGGCAGCTGCCATCTGCAAGTAGACTTCAGCTTTATCGCGATTACCTTCCAGCAGGTAGAGGATACCCATATTGTTATAGGCCAGCGGAAGGGTTTCATATTTACTCAGGTAAGCGCGGGCTTTCTTTGCATCACGTTTGCTTAGCGCAACGGCGGCGGCATTGATCGCAGCCTCGGGACTGTCAGGGAACAGCCGAGCCGCCAAGTCGAAGGCGTCGTTATATTCGTTGGAACCTTTGGGGTAGCTCATCGCTACGGCGAAGAACTCCGAGAGTTTCAAGGAGCGGGAGCCCATCTCAAACAAGCGACGTCCTTCAGTCGTATCCAAGCGGTGCTGGGTATAGCTGATGCCATATTCAACCCGTTTCACACGGGGGAAGATACGTCCCACAAGGTAGCGGTACGAGGTGCCGTCGGCAAGGTCGATCAGCATACGCTCACGCCCACGGTTCTGGTCAACGGTGTTGATGATGTCCATCACCGCATCGCGAAGGGGCATGTCGGAGGTGCTGACCAATGAACGGATGGAATCCCAGTCTTCGGCCACCCAGCTCACTTCAACGGGTACTTTACCCGCTACGTAGTTTTCACGGAGGTAGTCTTTCAGCGAGAGGGCGCGTTTGGAGCATTCTCGCTCGTTCTTACGATAGTTGCCGCGGGGAGCACCGTAACCGGTGATCTTCACTTTGGTTATACTGGTGCCGCTCTGACCTTGGAGCGAGCGGAGGGCTTCGCGGACACGAAAATAGATTTCATATTCCTGTTTGCTGCCGGAGAGTTTCTCCAGACCACTCGTGCCCCAGAAAGGGATGCTGCCTTTAAGGACATGGAGGGTGTCTTCTCCGTCGACAAGCGGAACGATATTGGTCAGGCTCAGATAGCGGGAGTCAATGTTAGGCCCCACGGCAGAGGTACGGGATTGGGGCGGTCTTATACCATCGGTGATCTTATCTTCATAGACACCGGCGGGTTTACCATTGCAGCCGCACTCACGGGTACGGAGCAGCAGGGTGGCGTCTTTCATCCAGTCATCATAATGCACCTGGGTGTTGTAAGCCAGCTGTCGCACATTTTTAGGATCGTTCTTCACCACAAGAGAAGGCAGAGTGGATTCCGACCGGGAACGGCTCACCGAGGAGAGAACCTGACGGCGATGGTAGGCTTTCTGTTTCTGAGGACCGTTGACCTGAACCGAAGGGAGTTCAAGGGTTTGGGTGCCTGCTTTCAATACAGGGATAAGGGTGAGTGACTCATTCGAGGGGAGTTTCAATTTCTCATAATTGATACTCAGCCCCACATGGAGTTGACCCCCTGAAACGGACAGCCGTTGGTCGGTGATGTGCAGCTGCCCCTGGTAGGCTTGCTGACAATAGGATACTGTTCCTGCATTAAGCAAAAGCAGTAGCAAAGCGATCAGGTTCTTTTTCATCGTAGTAGTAATATGCCTCATTATATAATTAGTTTCTTTTATTTATTTTATCACTTTAATAGGTAGACAATGGAAAAGGCGGCTTTCGTGGGCCCCAGGTAATTCTTATGACCACTTGCCGTTTTCTCTCCGCAATGAGCGCAGCGGTAGCGGTCATAGCTCGCTTTTACGTAGCCTCCCCCCAGTTCCATCTCCAATCCCCACCGGGGGGAAAGAATCCACTGGTAACCGTAAGACAGGCCGGCGCCCATCACAAAGCCTTCGTAACGCCCGAAGCGAGTTCCTTTATACAGCCCGAAGGGAAAATCCGAGTCGGCCACGTTGTATTCCCCCGCCAGAAGGTGCATCCCCAGGAAGTGTCCGCTAAAGGGTTCGCAACGCCAGAGCCGGAGTTCGGGCTGGAGCAGCCAGTGCTTCCAGCGGTGAAGACTCTCTTTAGAGGAGAGCGGGTTGTAATGTCCGGTCACATCCAATGTGATGCGATTCCCAAGCCTTAACTCCAGACTCAGATTCGGAGAAAGCACGGCATCGGCGGCAAGATTGGTTTTCACGGCCAGCACTTGTGCAGAAAGGTCCGGATGATGGCATAGACCGCAAAGCAGGAATCCTATGAACAAGCGTCTTTTCATTCAGTAATCATCTTTAGCGGGCGTTTCAACAGGTACTCTGCCGGATGCTTTGACAGGTGATTCAGCTGGAATATCTGTCTTTTTTTTAAGCGGAACTTCTGTTTCTTCTTCAATCGAAGTATGAATCACTTCTCCAGGTGACATTTCCGTTAGGTCCTCCTGAGGAAGGGTAATCTCGGCAAGATTAATTTGTGAAAGGAAGTAACAGGCCATATCATTCATCACTCCAAGACGTCGACCAGCCATGCCGTAAGTCTCATAGATTTCTTTTGTATCATCTACGGACAAGTAAATGACACCACCGGTGACACGTAGAATATCACAAAGTGTGATTTCCTGCAAGGGATAGCAGAGAGCATAACGAAAATAAAGCGGGTCACAACCGATGCCATCCATGACGCGGAGTAGTCCTTCGCGACACAGACATTCAAGAAGCTTCCGAACTTTCGTGCGGAAAGCCTCCGGAAAAGATTGCTCACGAATAGGATAACCCTGCATGTAAGCAATTTCTTTAAGAAGGGAGATCACCTCTTTTATTTCCCGAGTCAGCATGATGGTTATTATTTGTTTGGTTTGTCTGTTACTTTACAGGTAACGGACAAAGACAATATAGGAGTCTCTAAAAACGGGAAAAGACTTTCTTTTAAGTTAAAATTCCGGATCTATCCACTTTAGATTACAAGTAAATCTAAATGGGGAAAGGGGAATATTAAACTAAAACAATAAAAAGCGGGGCGAATCTATGACAAAATAATAAACATTTTTTCTTAAAAAGCAAAAAGAATAAAACGAATAAAAAGGAACAAGAAGGGAGGTAAACAGCTCTTAATATCATTCTTTTTAGTTATTTATTATTAAAATAAAAATAGAAAGATTGGATATAAAGAACTAAAACGTCAATATATCGAAATCAAAATACATAAAAGAATTATCGTGCATTCTAAAGATGCTATTTTAATCATAAAACCGCTATATAATGCTTTGACAGAAAATAAAATCAGACCTGATTCTGAATTTATGATGATTTTATTTGGCTGGTAATGAAAATATTTCAATATTTGCACTCACAAACAATCCGTTACCTGTAAAGTAACGGATGTACTCATCCATTTACAAAGGTCCTTATTTATAACCGTTTATTGCCGGTTTTATCAATGAGAAATAAATATATTATTTCTCAAGGAACGCCATCCTTTTTTAATAATAAGTTTTTATTCATCCGTAGTTCACGGGATTTTGTTGAAAAGCTTTCCGCTTTCCCATAATAGTGGTTACTGAGGTCGTCGGTGTAACCAATGCGATGACTTTACGATTGGCACGGTTCAGCGTACGGTTATCGAAAGAAGCCAGATAGGTATAGGTGATCTTCTCCGAGGCATGCCCCAGGGATTCGCTGATCACGGACACCGGAATGCCCTGACGGTAAGCGATGGTAGCCCAGGAATGCCGCGCCACATAAGAGGTCAGCTTCATCTTCAGGCCCAACAGAGCGGAGAGCCGGGCCAGGTGCAGGTTATAACGCCGCAAGGCGCTTTGATACTGACGGTAACCGGCGATGCCGCTGCTTGTGATCACAGGAAGCAGGTAGGGACCATGTTTGGCCCGGCAGGAGTACTTGTTGAAAAGAGCCTGTGCACAGGGCTCCACCTTGACCGTAAGTAGCCGGTCGGTCTTGCTGCGACGGTAACGCAATGTCCCATGGGTAATATCCCGTTTGCGCAGATGGATAAGATCCACAAAAGGAATGCCGCGCAAATAGAAAGAGAGCAGGAACAGGTCCCGGCAGAAGTCCAGCTGCGGATGCTCCGACAGGTCGGCTTCGCTAAGGCTACGGATTACACCGGGAGAGACCGCACGCTTTTCGGAAGGATCGGTTCCGGTAAATACGTTGTCGAACAATCCGCGGGGGATTTTAGCCTCTCCGCAGTTGCGCGCCTGGTTGCAGATGGAGCGTAGCATCCGCATGTACGAAGAAACCGTGTTGCGAGAGCAGTTCTCGGAGAACAATTGTTGTTCGAAACGTTTTAGCAGTTCGGCCGTAAGCTCCGGAAACGTAAGGTTGATGTTTCCCGAGAAATCCGTCAGCCGTCTCAATGAGCAGGAATAAGAACGGGCCGTGCTGTGACGACCACTCACAATGAGGTCTGTGATCAACAGACCTGTGAAGGATTTAATTGACACCATTGTTATAGCTTGTTTGTTTTTTTCATCAAGCCGATTCATACACATTACATGTTATCAGTTAGTACTTCCACAATAATATGGAAATATACCGGAAACAGAAATAGGCCGGAAATGGACTTAAAATGAAATTTATTTATAGAGAAACTTGACGTTACACCACAAAAGTAGCACAATTATCCGTTGAAGGAATTAATTTTAAGAAAACAAATTATAGATATGCTCCAAATAGTTAGTTAAAAATTCCCCCGTACACGCTTGTACGGGGGAATAAACAAACAAACAAAAACCGTGATTCACATCATGGGTGTTTCTTTATAAATATGATACGCGACACTAAGTGCCGATTTAATTTTGGACACAACGGACTAAGTGCCCGCTCTGCCCATTGTAGCTGTACGCTGGGGCCACGTTGTTAATGTTGAAGTACAGGTAGTACCCCTCCGTGCTGGAGTAGGCACTACTACTCCAATAGTAGCCGCTCTGACCAACGTTAAGCAATGTACCATCAGGGCTACGACAACCCGATGCAGGAAAACTACTGCTACCATTAACAGTATAAGTACCACCACTAGGAATAGAAATTGTACCTTGTGCATTGACATTACTAATTTGAGCAGCAAAACTGCCGAAAGATGCCCAAGGAACAGTAGAATTTGTCCAAGATACAGAAGTATTATGAGCCAAACCTGCTGAATTGTATTCCTTTACAGTAGGCATACGCCAACTGCCTAGTAAAGGCTGCGTTTTACTTAAGTATTGACAAATATCACCTTTGTATGCTGTATAATTAGCATCAGTATTTTGAGCAGCATCATTCAAGAAAATATTGGTTTGACTTCCATTAGCTAGATTATCAGTAAAGTGAGTAATACTACTATAACTCGTTGAACCTTGAGTCCAGCTACTGTTTGAAGGAGTAGTAGAGTTATAGGTAGGCGTATAGGTAACATAAGTACTACTTAGAGAGACACCCACCAAAGATCCCCATCTGAAACTTACTCCCTGCTTCGTATTATTAGCATAACTCGTTTCAGTATCAAAAGTCAACTTTGTCCCATCCCAGTAAATGTTACTGCCCGCCCAAACCGTACCGGATTTCTTGTACGTAATCCGCGTATCGGAATCATTGGGTTTCAACGTAATGGTACAAGTATATTGATTGTTCCGTTTGATATTGAAGTTACTCGTATTATTAGCACCTAAATAAATCCTCCAAGAAAGGCTCCTGTAACCCGTAGCTTTGCCATAGATCATAACATAAGCAGCGGAATCAGGCACATTGGAATTAACTTTTTGATTCTGCGCGGTAATTTGAGTATTGACTCCTGCCCTATTCTCGTACATGTAAAAGCTAGTGCTGAACGAAGTAACATTAGATAAACTGACAAATCCGCTATTGATCCAATCGCCACTATTTGCGGGTAGGCTAGCATCCTCAGCACGGATGCTTTGGCTATCTATGGTTTGGTCTTCCGTGCTCAACGGATGGGCAACATAGTAAGATCTAGCTGGAACACCATAGATACGGTAACCGGAAATGCTCACTCCACTACCGGCAACAATACCCACATTCAAGGTTACCTTTGCCGCCAATCGCTTAACCGTGATTCCTCCCTGAAGAGAAGTGCTTCCGGCAGCAATGTCAGCGGTGGTGCTACCGCTCATGGGCAGATACACCATACCCGAGGTATTATTCAATGTGCTCCAAGTTGCAAGATTCGTAATCATAGCTTTTAATTTGGTTTCGCTACCCGCCACAGCTCCATCAAAGAGTGTAGAACTAGCTGTGTTAGCAATGGCATATATCTTACAACCAGTCCCGCTACGAGCTAATACAGATATAGCGTAAGTGGTTCCTGAAAAGGTAGCATAGCTTTTACCCGTCAATTCTCCGTCACTGTTGTACACCAGCACATGAAGGTCATTGATTTGATCTTCATCCACACTACGCGTAGTAGCATCTTTTGGAATATCGGCAGTGATCTGAAAACGAATCACAGCATCTTTATCCCCGAACAATTCAGTAGTTGACTCATTATTGGTACAAGATACCAAAAGATTGGCTGCTACTAAGAACAACGGAATAATACGACATAAAGCAAGCCAAATAGAAAAATGGCATACTCCCCCATCTTTAACACGCACTTTTACTCTTTTTATATTCAAACCACTATACATTATTCTTCGCCCAATCTTTTTAGTATCTGCTTTTTTAGATTATTTTATTTATACTCATGCCGTTCAAAACCTCATCTTCATCTTATCTTTTCACTCCAACTCACAATCCGACATTTTGATTGCCTACACTTCCCCAAGGCATTACGCTGGCCGAAACATGCAATCGAGCATAACGGAAATCCACCGTAATATAAGTTTCCTTACCAGGCAAAGTACGCAGGATGTTGCCGTCATCGTCCCTCGTGATGGTGAACAGCAAATTGTCATCCCGATACAGGTCAATGGATACGTGCTGATCTTCACTAGTAGGGAGCACCCGAAAAAGAGGGGTTACCCATTCATCTTTTCCGGTGACTTGCTTCATAACGGGGGCATAACCAGCTTCATCACTCGATGGATCGCCCAAGAAATTTAAAGAGGTACCGGTACCCCGTACCACGAGATGCAACTTCCCCGGCACGCTACCGAAGTATTCAGCCTCATTACTCACACGTACTGACATCCCAGTTACCAAGCGTTCCATCACAAGCTGTAACGTATTGTTCTGAGCTGCTCGTGTAGAAGTGTTATTGAATTCCAAGCGACTATAAAAGAGGTCTGTAATCGGCAAGCTATATCCATTCGCAGTCTGCATCAGTTCTATCTTGGCATCCACAAGGGAAGTACCCACTGATAGGCGAGGCAAAATCAGACTGTCACTTTTCAGGTTACCCCAAGCCACTAGTGTAAATGCCTTATTCTTTTCCGCTCCTAAAAGGTAATCAGAGGAACCCTCCCGAGGTATGATGCGCACGAAGCCGTTTTCATCGAACAGGTAAATGTCGATCGTACTTATTGCACCGCTAGCGATTACATCATTGCCCTGTGGATCTACCGCACTTACCGTCAATTCATACTGCACACAGTCATCCATCTGCTCAAGCACGCATCCCTGCAAAAGCAGGAAGATGCAAGCCGGCAGAATAAAGACCGCAAAACCTAGACGGAAGTGCAAATACTTCACACGGATTAACAAATATGTAAATACGGAAAAGTGCATGATTTGGTTTGCTATCAGTTAAAATCAACAGTCTGTACTATCGCAGCAGGCCAACCTGCGACGCTCACATTGATCTCCAGATTGGCAGGATTAATATTCTCCGTAGGAGAAGAAACACCCTTATTTTTTAAGGTAACAGCAAGGTTATAGAGCGTGTTGCGTGAGATGCTTCCGGTGGTCGTACCGGTAGTGGCTCCTCCTGAATATGTGGTCCCGGGCTGGTTCTTATTCACAATCACCGGATAGAATACGGTGCTGGCATCACCCGCAGTATCGAAGTCTCCGTCAACGTCGAAGATACCCTGGATGACAAAAGCCGTAGGGCTGCTGCTGCCGTCGTTAGCAAAAGCATAAAACCAGTAATAATTACCGCCGGGTAATGTGGTAGTGCTGGTGATTTCCAATGCAGTGCCCAGGTCATCAAATAAATAGGGATTGGTATCATCCCACGCCGTACCACTCCAGGTACCTCCTCCGGTAAGGTATGAAGGACTCGAGGGCATAGCATCACTTGCTGTGGCTAAAGTAGTCACATTGGTTGCTGAAATAGCATCACGAAGCAATACTCGTTGCAATTTGAATTTCGCATTGGGATAAGCCGAAGAGGTAAAGTTTGCACTAAGGCTGGTCAGGGTGATGCGTGAAGCCATACGGGTAAGCTGTACGGAGAGTCCGGTCTTCGTGCCACCGGGGGTCAACGAAAAAGAAGAAACCGTTGTTTCCTTTATATCACCGGACATGGGAAGATTGGCGGATAACTGCGGCGCAGTACCGTCACTATTTGTTGAAGTTGCCTTTTCCAGAGAAATGGTTTTGTCTAGGAAGTCGGTCCTTGAGGTGGAATTCTTCAATGCTGTAATGCTCGAAGCAGGGACATTGGCTACCACCACACCGGTGCAAGTTACATCACTCATACCCGTAAGCGGACAGGTGATCGTATTGGCAGCGCTTACGGAGGGACCCGTGATATCCTGTACGGTTAATACTTCCTCACCCTTGAAGATGCCGATTACAATATTATTCACTTTCTGCTCATCCGCGGCACCATCCACCGGAAGTGTAGAACCATTGACTCTGGTACCTGTATTGTTACTTGTAAGCGTAACTTCAATACGGGCGGTCTGACTCTGACCCGGTTCTATTTGGGGAGTGATGGAGTCGCTGCTACAGGAAGCAAGCAAGCCTACGCCTAACGCGGCTAATAAATAGATACTCGTTTTCATAATAGTACTTTATTTCTAATTGATTTAAAAAAATAGTTTGTTTTTAATTGTTTCCTTTATTTTTCTTGCAGGATTTACTTATGCTGTCCGCGCAGATAAGTCAGCGCTTCTCTGGCTTCTTTCACGCCGTTGGCAGCTGCCATTTGCAGATAAACTTCAGCTTTATCACGGTTGCCTTCCAACAGGTAGAGGATACCCATATTGTTATAGGCCAGCGGAAGGGTTTCGTACTTACTCAGGTAAGCACGTGCTTTCTTCACATCACGTTTACTCAGTGCCACGGCGGCGGCATTGATCGCGGCCTCGGGACTGTCAGGGAACAGCCGGGCCGCCAAGTCGAAGGCGTCGTTATATTCGTTGGAGCCTTTGGGGTAGCTCATCGCTACGGCGAAGAATTCAGAGAGTTTCAGCGAACGGGAGCCCATCTCGAAAAGACGGCGGCCTTCAGTCGTATCCAGCCGGTGCTGGGTATAGCTGATGCCATATTCAACCCGTTTCACACGGGGGAAGATACGTCCCACAAGGTAACGGTACGAGGTGCCGTCGGCAAGGTCGATCAGCATACGCTCACGCCCACGGTTCTGGTCAACGGTGTTGATGATATCCATCACAGCATCTCGAAGGGGCATGTCGGAGGTGCTGACCAATGAACGGATGGAATCCCAGTCTTCGGCCACCCAACTCACTTCAACGGGCACTTTACCCGCTACGTAGTTTTCACGGAGGTAGTCTTTTAGCGAGAGGGCGCGTTTAGAGCATTCTCGCTCGTTCTTACGATAGTTGCCGCGGGGAGCACCGTAACCGGTGATCTTCACTTTGGTTATACTGGTGCCGCTCTGGCTTTGGAGCGAGCGAAGGGCTTCGCGGACACGAAAATAGATTTCGTATTCCTGTTTGCTGCCGGAGAGTTTCTCCAGACCGCTCGTGCCCCAGAAAGGGATGCTGCCTTTAAGGACATGGAGGGTGTCTTCTCCGTCGACAAGCGGAACGATATTGGTCAGGCTCAGATAGCGGGAGTCAATATCCGGGCCGATGGTTGAGGAATGGTTTTGAGGAAGGGGAATACCATCGGCAAGTTTATCTTCATAGACACCGGCGGGTTTACCATTGCAGCCGCATTCACGGGTACGGAGCAGCAGGGTGGCGTCTTTCATCCAGTCATCATAATGGACCTGGGTGTTGTAAGCCAGCTGTCGCACACTTTTAGGATCGTTCTTTACCACAAGGGAAGGGGAAGGCAGAGTGGATGCCGACCGGGAGCGGCTCACCGAGGAGAGAACCTGACGACGATGGTAGGCTTTCTGTTTCTGAGGACCGTTGACCTGAACTGAAGGGAGTTCAAGGGTTTGGGTACCTCCTTTTAGTACAGGGACAAGGGTGAGTGACTCATTCGAGGGGAGTTTCAATTTCTCATAATTGATACTCAGCCCCACATGGAGTTGACCCCCTGAAACGGACAGCCGTTGGTCGGTGATGTGCAGCTGCCCCTGGTAGGCTTGCTGACAATAGGATACCGTTCCTGCATTGAGCAAAAGCAGTAGCAAAGCGATCAGGTTCTTTTTCATCGTAGTAGTAATATGCCTCATTATATAATTAGTTTCTTTTGTTTATTTTATCACTTTAATAGGTAGACAATGGAAAAGGCGGCTTTCGTGGGGCCCAGGTAGTTCTTATGACCACTAGCGGTTTTCTCTCCGCAATGAGCGCAGCGGTAGCGGTCATAGCTCGCTTTTACGTATCCTCCCCCCAGTTCCATCTCTAGTCCCCACCGGGGGGAAAGAATCCACTGGTAACCGTAAGAGACGCCGGCGCCCATCACAAAGCCTTCGTAACGGGCGGAACGGACACCTTTGTACAGGCCAAAGGGAAGGGAAATATCGGCCACATTGTATTCCCCGGCCAGAAGGTGCACGCCCAGGAAGTGTCCGCTGAAGGGTTCGCAACGCCAAAGGCGAAGTTCCGGCTGAATCAGCCAGTGCTTCCAGCGGTGAAGGCTCTCTTTAGAGGATACTGGGTTGTAGTGTCCGGTCATATCCAATGTGATGCGATTCCCAAGCCTTAACTCCAGACTCAGATTGGAAGAAAGCACGGCATCGGCGGCAAGGTTGGTTTTCACGGCCAACACTTGTGCAGAAAGGTCCGGATGATGACATAGACCGCAAAGCAGAATCCCTATGAGCAAGTGTCTTTTCATTCAGTAATCATCTTTAGCGGGCGTTTCAACAGGTACTTTGCCGGATGCTTTGACAGGTGACTCACCTGGAGTATTTATCCTTTTTTCAAACGGAACTTCTGTTTCTTCTTCAATCGAAGTATGAATCACTTCTCCAGGTGACATTTCCGTTAGGTCCTCCTGAGGAAGGGTGATCTCGGCAAGATTGATTTGTGAAAGGAAGTAACAGGCCACATCGTTCATCACTCCCAAACGACGACCGGCCATGCCATAAATCTCATAGATTTCTTTCGTGTCATCTACGGACAAGCGAATAGCACCGCCGGTAACACGCAAAACATCGCAAAGGGTGATTTCCTGCAAGGGATAGCAAAGGGCATAACGAAAATAAAGCGGGTCACAACCGATGCCATCCATGACGCGGAGTAGTCCCTCGCGGCACAGACAGTCAAGCAGCTCCCGAACTTTCGTGCGGAAAGCCTCCGGAAAAGATTGCTCACGAATAGGATAACCCTGCATGTAAGCAATTTCTTTAAGAAGAGAGATCGTTTCTTTTATTTCCCGGGTCAGCATGATGCTTATTATTTGTTTGGGTTCTCCGTTACTTTATAGGTAACGGAGAGCATTCGGAAATAAACCACGAAAAGGAGAAAAGAAGTCTTTATTTAGTTGAACTTTCGGATTTACCCGCTTCAGATTACAAGCAAATCGGGATGGGGAAAGGGGAATTATAGACTGAAATGATATAAAACAGAAAAAACGGAAGATAAAAAGATAAATATTTCTTTATAAAAAAGGAAATGGATAAAAATAGAAGGAAATAAGAAAAAAGGAAGAAGACAACCTATCAAAGCGCTCCTTTTAGTTATTTTTTATTAAAAGGAGAAAAGAAGAATCGGATATAAAAGACCGAGATGTCCAAATATCTAAACTTGAATGAACAGAGTAAGCATCGTACATTCAATAAAAGGAAACTGTTATTACAAAACCGGTTTGAAATGCTTTGAAAAAGGATAAAATCAAATAGAATTATGAATTTATGATGATTTTATTTGGCTGGCAATGAAAATATTTCAATATTTGCACTCACAAACAATCCGTTACCTATAAAGTAACGGAGAGATCTTTTCACTAATAAAGCCCCTAATTCATAGTAGTTTACTCACGATTTTATCATCAAAAGATATTTGCATTGTCTTTTGAAAATAGCTTTTTTACTAAACAATATTTTCTCGCTTATCCATAATTAACAGGATTCTGCTGAAAAGCTTTCCGTTTACCCATGATAGTGGTTACTGAAGTCGTCGGTGCGACTAGTGCAATGACCTTACGATTGGCACGGTTCAGCGTACGATTATCGAAAGAAGCAAGATAGGTGTAGGTGATCTTCTCGGAGGCATGCCCCAGGGATTCGCTGATCACAGACACCGGAATGCCCTGACGGTAAGCAATCGTAGCCCAGGAATGTCGCGCCACATAAGAGGTCAGCTTCATCTTTAATCCCAACAGGGCGGAGAGCCGGGCCAGATGCAGGTTATAACGCCGCAAGGCGCTTTGGTACTGACGGTAACCGGCAATGCCGCTGCTTGTGATCACAGGAAGCAGGTAGGGACTGTGTTTGGCCCGGCAGGAGTACTTATTGAAGAGGGCCTGTGCACAAGGCTCCACCTTGACTGTAAGTAGACGGTCGGTCTTGCTACGTCGGTAACGCAATGTCCCATGGGTAATATCCCGTTTGCGCAGATGGATAATATCCACAAAGGGAATGCCGCGCAAATAGAAAGAGAGCAGGAACAGGTCCCGGCAGAAGTCCAGTTGCGGATGTTCCGACAGGTCGGCTTCGCTAAGGCTACGGATCACACCGGGAGAAACTGCACGCTTTTCAGAAGGATCGGTTCCGGTAAATACGTTGTCGAACAATCCGCGGGGGATTTTAGCCTCTCCACAATTCCGGGCCTGGTTGCAGATGGAACGCAACATCCGCATGTAAGAGGAAACCGTGTTGCGGGAGCAGTTCTCGGAGAACAATTGTTGTTCGAAACGCTTTAGCAGTTCGGCCGTAAGCTCGGGAAACGTAAGGTTGGTGTTTCCCGAGAAATCCGTCAGCCGTCTCAATGAGCAGGAATAAGAACGGGCCGTGCTGTGACGACCACTCACAATGAGGTCTGTGATCAACAGACCTGTGAAGGATTTAATTGACACCATTGTTATAGCTTGTTTGTTTTTTTCATCAAGCCGATTCATACACATTACATGTTATCAGTTAGTACTTCCACAATAATATGGAAATATACCGGAAACAGAAATAGGCCGGAAATGGACTTAAAATGAAATTTATTTATAGAGTAACTTGACGTTACACCACAAAAGTAGCACAATTATCTGTTGAAGGAATTAATTTTAAGAAAACAAATTATAGATATGCTCCAAATAGTTAGTTAAAAATTCCCCCGCACACGCTTGTACGGGGGAATAAACAAACAAACAAAAACCGTGATTCACATCATGGGTGTTTCTTTATAAATAGACAAAGAGTCTAATACGCGACACTATGTACCGCTTTAATTATGGACACAACGGACTGTGAACCCGTACTGCCGAGTGTTATTGTTGTACGCCGGATACACAAAGTTACTGCCGAAAACCAGATAGTACCCATAGATACTGGAATTTACACTACTGCACCAATAGTAACCGCACTGACCAAGGAGGTACAACATACCATTAGTGTAACGATAACCCGAGGCAGAAAAACGCGTAATAGCGCCATTAATAGTACAAGTTACACCTGAATCAATCGTCGTTTTCCCATCTGTTCCTAGATTACTCTGCGAACTAAAAGAACCCCACCATGTCCAAGGGCCCGGACTACTCGTAGTTGCATCTCCAAAAGTTGTAATATCAAATTCATGATCCGTAGGCATGCGCCAGCTACCACTCACTGCACCTGTCTTACTCAGGTACTGGCAAATATCACCTTTAAACGCAGCATAGCTAGCATCAGTATTTTGGGCAGCATCATTCAAAAAGGTATTAGTTGGACCATAATCGGAACCTGCATCCGTAAGATAAAAAGCCCCCCAAGTTGTTGCACCTTGAGTCCAGGTACTATTTGATGGAGTAGCGGAATTATACATAGGCGTATAAGTAACATAAGAGCTACTTAAAGAAATACCTATTAAAGAACCCCATTGGAAACACACCCCCTGCTTCTGCATATTGGTCAACTCTTGAGTAGTAGGATTAGCCAGATCAACAGGAGTAGCATCAAAGGTCAGTTTTGTACCATCCCAATAAATGTTACTACCTGCCCATATCAATTTATTATAATTAATCCGTACATCTGAGTCATTGGGTTTCAGCGTAACCGTACAGGTATAAGTACAATTCCGCTTGATGTTAAAGTTGGTGGTAGCGTTTGCACCCAGATAAATTTTCCATGACAGTGATATATAGCCCGGAGCATTCCCATAAATCACCACATAAGCAGCAGAATCGGCCGGAGTACCGGGAACGGCTTCTTTAACTTTACCTTTTTGTAATGCAATATCCGTATTCACTCCCGGTCGGTTCTCGTACATATAAAAAGTGGTATTGATGGAGGTACCGGAAGTCGGAGTGAGCACCCCGCTATCCGTCCAGTCCCCTGCGCTAGCAGGAAGACAAGCATCCTCAGCACGGGTGGTTTGTACATCAATGCCGTCGCTATTCTCTTCCGTACTTAGCGGATGCGCTATGTAATAAGACTTCTTAGGAATCCCATAGACCCGGTAACCGGTAATCGTCACGCCGCTACCAGCGGTAATACCTACATTCAGGGTGACTTTGGCTGCCAGCCGTTTCAGCGAAAGGCTGCATGTGGAAGTTGGAGCCGAAGCATTGGAAGAGGAAGCCAGAACGGTGACCCCTACCACGCTACCCGACATCAACATATAACTTCCACTGTCAATGTCGTTCCATGAAGAGAGCGCACCGGTGGTGAATGCTTTCAGCTTCTCTTCCGTATTTATCACCGAAACATCCGAAAAAAGAGATTCATTACCCGTGTTAGCTATGCCATACACCGTATAACCACTGCCCGAACGGACGGACAAGGTCAGGTCCGAGGGAGAAGCCAGGGGCGAGGAATAGTACTCTTTTTTAAGCAGTTGATGGGAAGCATCGTATACCAACAGATACAGGTCATTAATCGCACTTTCATCTATAACACGGGTGGAAACATCATGTGATGAAGCGGTGAACAGGGAAAAACGGAGCACGCCTATCCCTGCAGGAGCGTCTTCGGAAAACTCCTCACGGACGCATCCCGAAAGAAACAGCAGCACCAGCAGTATACTCACGCACTCCACTATTCCCCCAAGAAAAAAGATACGATTTCTATTCAAATACATAAACGTTCAATCAAACAATATACGATTCAATATTACAGAACAAGCATCATTCATTTATTCAAAATTGACATTCTGAGTAAGATTCAAGCCCCAGGGTTCTGCGGTAATCGTCACATTCAGGTAAGCAGGAATGACATCCGTATCAGGACTGGGACTGCCTTTACCGCTAATGACCACACTAATACCATAGGTACTGTTGCGAAGAATCACCCCATCGCCTTTATGGCTTGTTCCATCACTGGCTGTAAGATCACTTGTCCCGTCATTGATCGTGGTACCCGGCTGCAACTTATTTATAATGACAGGATAATAAACCACGCCTTCATTGGCATCGCCGGAATCACCATCACCATTTTCATCCCACTCCCCTTTTATCACCAGTTTGGTTTGGGAAGCTGTTGCATTACCAAAGGTATAAAACCAATACGCCGTACTGGCAGGAAGTATTTCCGTTTCCGAGGAACCGCCGGTAAATGAAGATGCAGCACTAAGATCATGGGTGAGCCAGGCTGTTGACTGAGCTCCCGAGTTATCAATGCCGGAAATAGGAGTTGACAATGTTGCGGGGTTAGTCGTTCCCGGATCTACCGAAGATACAGAGTTACCGTTGTATAGAAACACATCCGTGATTTTAAACTTGGCGTTAGGATATAGACCGGCAGCATTAAACTTGGTCTTGGCACTGGTCAGGGACACACGGGATACCAGGCGGTAAAGCGATACGCTAGCACTGGCAGCCGCAGCACCGGGCGCAATCGTAGAGGTAACACTGCCCGACATCGGAAGGTTTTCTGCAGTCTGATAAGATAGAACTGCACCGGAAGCGTCTTTCAGCGTTTCAGATAACGCAACGGTCTTACCTATAAAACCAGTCAGATTGGCTGTACCTGCAAAGGTGCCTACGGGAGCATTCGCTACCACCATAACTGTTTGGGTATTAGCATTATCACCTGCACAATACAAGCTGGCAATGCTACCGCCACCTGTTAATTGGGCAGCAGTAAATTCCTGGATCACATTGGTGGCGCCACTATTGAAAAACACGCCAACCACCACGCGTTGAATGCCACTTTCACTCGAAGGGACTGTTGTACCGGTACTACGGCTGACCGAAGGGGTACCCTGTAAAGTAATGGTCAGCTTCGCATCCTTGGGAAGCGACTGAGGATCAACTTCATTCGTATCATTGCTACAGGAAGCTAAGATAAGCCCGGCAACAAAGGCTAAAAACATAGTTCTCTTTTTCATAAAATCAGCTCTTTTAATTAATTATTACAATCTATTTATATTCATTTTTTCTTACACTTTCATTCATGCCTTAGAATTCAGATACCGGTCTCTCACCATGAACTAAACACTTTTATCACATCTGAACTTCCTGATCCGTATTGCCACCCCAGGGTTCCACACTCATCCCCACATGAAGACGGGTATAACGGAAATCAATCGTGATATGGACCTCTTTTCCGGGTATAGCCTGCAACAAGTTATCTTCATTATCAGAGGTGATGATCAACACCAGGGCGTCATTACGATACAATTCCAATTTCATACCACCATTGGTTGGAGTTGGAAAGATCCGGAAAAGAGGAACGTCCCATTCGTCCGCACCCGGCACGGCCTGCAAAGGCGGGGCGTAGACAGCTGTTTTACCAACCGCTTCTCCACGGAAGTTCAGCGAGGAGCATGTACCATCCACAAGCAAACGCAAGGTACCCGCCACACCCTCAAAATGTTCCGCCAGGTGCAGGATGCGTACCGAAAGCGCGGAGACTTTACGTTCCATCACCAGGCTGAAGGTCTGGGTTTGTGCACGCGTCAGGGCTGATAACGGCTCCACACCGTCATTACCACTCTGCAAACTACGGGTGGTTTCCGGTTTGCGCTCATAACGACCGTAAAACAGGTCCGGAGCTGAAGACTGATACCCGTCTGCTTTCGTGCGAAGATGCACCCGCGCACTGTCAGGAGGCGCGCCTACCGAAGGGGGAATGACCTGCAACGTATCCGGTTGCAGATTCCCCCAGGCAACCAGAGCCAGTGATTTTTCTGTTTCCACACCGATGGCAACCATTGCATCACGCGACCACGGAACCTGACGCACGAAGCCATCCGACTCGAATTGGTAAACACCAACCGTACTCACCATCGTACTATCCGAAGTGATGTCGCTACCGTCAGGCAAGACGATGCTTAGCGTACCAGAATAATCCGTACAATCTTCCGTACTCTCACGTACACAACCCGAGAAAAGGAGGAGAAACCCTAATAGCGGGCAAAAAATCAAAAGATAAGAGGAGATAAACTGATAGATGCCTGTTTTCAGGACATTCTCCTCCATCCCGGGTTGTATTACATGCATTTCATTATTCCTCTCCCATTTCATAATTCAGTTCTTTTTGTGAATAGCCATCCGACTATCAACATTATTCGTATCGACAACATGTCCCAACAGCCATAAAATGCATGGTGTTTGATCACCACCGATACTGGGATTTGTCAAATTCTGAACAGTCAAAACCTTATCACTTTCAAAAACGCCAACAATAATATTCTTCGCCTTGCACTCCATTACGCCCTATTTATTATTACGCAAATACTCCAATGCCTGTCTGGCTTCTTTCACCCCGTTGGCAGCTGCCATTTGTAGGTAAACTTCGGCTTTATCACGGTTGCCTTCGAGCAGGTAGAGGATACCCATATTGTTATAGGCCAGCGGAAGGGTTTCATACTTACTCAGGTAGGTGCGGGCTTTCTTCACATCACGTTTGCTTAGCGCAACGGCGGCGGCATTGATAGCAGCCTCGGGACTGTCAGGGAATAGCCGCGCGGCAAGGTCGAAGGCGTCATTATATTCGTTGGAGCCTTTGGGGTAGCTCATCGCTACGGCGAAGAACTCCGAAAGTTTCAAGGAACGGGAGCCCATCTCGAAAAGGCGGCGGCCTTCAGCCGTATCCAAGCGGTGCTGGGTATAGCTGATGCCATATTCAACCCGTTTCACACGGGGGAAGATACGTCCCACAAGGTAGCGGTACGAGGTGCCGTCGGCAAGGTCGATCAGCATACGCTCACGTCCACGGTTCTGGTCAACGGTGTTGATGATATCCATCACAGCATCTCGAAGGGGCATGTCGGAGGCGCTGACCAATGAACGGATGGAGTCCCAGTCTTCGGCCACCCAGCTCACTTCAACGGGCACTTTACCCGCTACGTAGTTTTCACGGAGGTAGTCTTTCAGCGAGAGAGCACGTTTGGAGCATTCTTTCTCGTTCTTACGATAGTTGCCGCGGGGAGCACCGTAACCGGTGATCTTCACTTTGGTTATGCTGGTGCCGCTCTGACCTTGGAGCGAGCGGAGGGCTTCGCGCACGCGGAAATAGATTTCATATTCCTGTTTGCTGCCGGAGAGTTTCTCCAGACCACTCGTGCCCCAGAAAGGGATGCTGCCTTTAAGGACATGGAGGGTGTCTTCTCCGTCGACAAGCGGAACGATATTGGTCAGGCTCAGATAGCGGGAATCAATGTTAGGCCCCACGGCAGAGGTACGGGATTGGGGCGGTCTTATACCATCAGCGATCTTATCTTCATAGACACCGGCGGGTTTCCCGTTGCAACCGCACTCACGGGTACGGAGCAGCAGGGTGGCGTCTTTCATCCAGTCATCATAATGGACCTGGGTGTTGTAAGCCAGCTCTCGCACATTTTTAGGATCGTTCTTTACCACCAGGAAAGGGGGAGCTAAACCGGCCGCCGATCGGGAGCGGCTGACGGAGGAAAGGACCTGACCACGATGATAGGCTTTCTGTTTCTGAAGGCCGTTGACCTGGACAGAAGGGAGTTCCAGGGTTTCACTGCCGGCTTTCAACACGGGGATAAGGGTCAGCGACTCGTCCGAGGGGAGTTTCAATTTTTCGTAATTGATACTCAGACCGACATGGAGTTGCCCCCCTGAAACGGACAGCCGTTGGTCGGTGATGTGCAGCTGCCCCTGGTAGGCTTGCTGACAATAGGATACTGTTCCTGCATTGAGCAAAAGCAGTAGCAAAGCGATCAGGTTCTTTTTCATCGTAGTAGTAATATGCCTCATTATATAATTTGTTTCTTTTATTCCTTCATTTTTTTATTTACTCATTTATCTACCTATTTAGCTTCTTCATTTCGACTGGTCCGTATCTTCCATGAGTTTACTTTAATAGGTAGACTATGGAAAAGGCGGCTTTCGTGGGCCCCAGGTAATTCTTATGACCACTAGCGGTTTTCTCCCCGCAATGGGCACAGCGGTAGCGGTCGTAACTCGCTTTTACGTATCCTCCCCCCAGTTCCATCTCTAGTCCCCACCGGGGGGAAAGGATCCACTGGTAACCGTAAGAGACGCCGGCACCCATCACAAAACCTTCGTAACGGCCGAAGCGAGTTCCCTTATACAGCCCGAAGGGAAAATCCGAGTCGGCCACGTTGTATTCCCCCGCCAGAAGGTGCACGCCCCAAAAGTGTCCGCTGAAGGGTTCGCAACGCCAGAGCCGGAGTTCCGGTTGAATCAGCCAGTGCTTCCAGCGGTGAAGACTCTCTTTAGAGGAGAGCGGGTTGTAATGTCCGGTCACATCGAATGTGATGCGATTCCCAAGCCTTAACTCCAGACTCAGATTGGAAGAAAGCACGGCATCGGCGGCAAGGTTGGTTTTCACGGCCAACACTTGTGCAGAAAGGTCCGGATGATGACATAGACCGCAAAGCAGAATCCCTATGAGCAAGTGTCTTTTCATTCAGTAATCATCTTTAGCGGGCGTTTCAACAGGTACTTTGCCGGATGCTTTGACAGGTGATTCAGCTGGAATATCTGTCTTTTTTTTAAGCGGAATCTCTGTTTCTTCTTCAATCGAAGTATGAATCACTTCTCCAGGTGACATTTCCGTTAGGTCCTCCTGAGGAAGGGTAATCTCAGCAAGATTGATCTGTGAAAGGAAGTAACAGGCCATATCATTCATCACTCCAAGACGTCGACCGGCCATGCCGTAAGTCTCATAGATTTCTTTCGTGTCATCTACGGATAAGTAAATGACACCACCGGTGACACGTAGAATATCACAAAGTGTGATTTCCTGCAAGGGATAGCAAAGAGCATAACGAAAATAAAGCGGGTCACAACCAATGCCATCCATGACGCGGAGCAGTCCTTCGCGACACAGACATTCAAGCAGCTCCCGAACTTTCGTGCGGAAAGCTTCCGGAAAAGATTGCTCACGAATAGGATAACCCTGCATGTAAGCAATTTCTTTAAGAAGGGAGATTACCTCTTTTATTTCCCGAGTCAGCATGATGGTTATTATTTGTTTGGTTTGTCTGTTACTTCACAGGTAACGGACAAAGACAATATAGGAGTCTCTAAAAACGGGAAAAGACTTTCTTTTAAGTTAAAATTCCGGATCTATCCGCTTTAGATTACAAGTAAATCTAAATGGGGAAAGGGGAATGTTTAGCTAAAACAGTAAAAAACAGGGCAAATTCAGGATAAAATAATAAACATTTTTTCTTAAAAAGCGAAAAGAATAAAACGAATAAAAAGGAACAAGAAGGAAGGTAAACAGCTCTTAATATCATTCTTTTTAGTTATTTATTATTAAAATAAAAACAGAAAGATCGGATATAAAGAACTAAAACGTCAATATATCGAAATCAAAATACATAAAAGAATTATCGTGCATTCTAAAGATGCTATTTTAATCATAAAACCGCTATATAATGCTTTGACAGAAAATAAAATCAGACCTGATTCTGAATTTATGATGATTTTATTTGGCTGGTAATGAAAATATTTCAATATTTGCACTCACAAACAATCCGTTACCTGTGAAGTAACGGATGTACTCATCCATTTAAAAAGGTCCTTATTTATAACTATTTATCGCCGGTTTTATCAATGAGAAATAAATATATTATTTCTCAAGGAACGCTATCCTTTTTAAATAATAAGTTTTTATTCATCCGTAGTTCACGGGATTTTGTTGAAAAGCTTTCCGCTTTCCCATAATAGTGGTTACTGAGGTCGTCGGTGCGACTAGTGCAATGACCTTACGGTTGGCACGGTTCAGAGTACGGTTATCGAAAGAAGCCAGATAGGTGTAGGTGATCTTCTCCGAGGCATGCCCCAGGGATTCGCTAATCACGGACACCGGAATGCCCTGACGGTAAGCGATGGTAGCCCAGGAATGCCGCGCCACATAAGAGGTCAGCTTCATCTTCAGGCCCAACAAGGCGGAGAGCCGGGCCAGGTGCAGGTTATAACGCCGCAGGGCGCTTTGATACTGACGGTAACCGGCGATGCCGCTGCTTGTGATCACAGGAAGCAGGTAGGGACCATGTTTGGCCCGGCAGGAGTACTTGTTGAAGAGGGCCTGTGCACAGGGCTCTACCTTGACCGTAAGTAGCCGGTCGGTCTTGCTGCGCCGGTAACGCAATGTCCCATGGGTAATATCCCGTTTGCGCAGATGGATAAGATCCACAAAGGGAATGCCGCGCAAATAGAAAGAGAGCAGGAACAGGTCCCGGCAGAAGTCCAGCTGCGGATGTTCCGACAGGTCGGCTTCGCTAAGACTGCGGATCACACCGGGAGAGACCGCACGCTTTTCGGAAGGATCGGTTCCGGTAAATACGTTGTCGAACAATCCGCGGGGGATTTTAGCCTCTCCACAGTTGCGCGCCTGGTTGCAGATGGAGCGTAGCATCCGCATGTACGAAGAAACCGTGTTGCGAGAGCAGTTCTCGGAGAACAATTGTTGTTCGAAACGTTTTAGCAGTTCGGCCGTAAGTTCGGCAAATGTCAAATTTACATTTCCCACAAAAAGGGTCAGCCGTTTCAATGAGCAGGAATAAGAACGAGCGGTACTGTGACGTCCATTTAGAATAAGAGTGCCTATCAACGGCTCCGTGAAGGATCTAATTGATTCCATTGTTATAGCTTGTTTGTTTTTTTCTTCAAGACACTTCATATATATCATTGTTATCTATTATTGGTTTTACAATAATATGAAAATATGCGATAAACAAGAAACAGACTAGAAGTGGGCTTGAAGCGAAATTTATTTATAATGAATTTTACTACTACGCCACAAAAATAGCATAATTATCCATTGACAAAGCTTAATTGAGAATTTTAAAAAAGGAATAAAAAAGAGAATGTGACAAAACTAAGATAACCCCTCTGATAAATTATTGATTGTAACTAATATGCATAGAAGAGCCCTATCAAACTCTATTTCTGAGTCATGATAGGGCTCTCCTCTTTGCAGATTAGGACACACCTTCACCTGCAAACGAATAATAGTATTCAATTGTTTTACAGTACCTAAAACAGATTCAATACAGAGACAAAAGCACCAATTTTAGAATAGTCGCGTATACGTTATTCTTTCTTGACTATAGCTTCCTGCCCGGAGACAGCATAAGCAGAGAAGTAGCCAATCCCTCCTCCTGAGATATTTGTCGTAATATTACTAAAAGGACCGCCAAAGAAAGGATTCTCTCCTGTCATCTCATCCTGGCATTGCAAGACAAAATCATAATATCCTTTGCTGATATTAGAGAAGAAAAGCTTTACTTTATCCCCTTCTGTAATAAATATCATCGTTTCAAAATCATTATTATCCTCGTATTTGCTACGTTCTAATGCATCCGGAAAATAGGCACAAGAAAGTCCATCGACATACTGATTTTCTATTGTTGTATCATCCAGCAAGATATGTTGACTAAGCTTGGAATAAAGCGTATCATTCACCTGAAACTGACATAAATAATAATTCTCTCCTTTAGGCTCTTGGGCAAAGATGTTCAATGAATAATAACTATATCCCAGAAGGTCTTCGTGAGTGACGGTAAGTGAATCAAGTCCGATCTTCACAGGCATTGTTGCATCTGCTTCATAAGTCTCGGCTTTGCCATCTCCGTCGAAGTCAACAACAACTTTCAAATGATAGCTCTCACCCGGAACGCCGGTCATGACATCAACGGTTTTGTAGGTACCCGGTTCGGAAGTGTCTTCCTCCAAAGCATATGCCGTGCCGCTACCGGTAGTAATGGAGACATTGGCTCCGGAGATCTTAAGGTTCTTATTCTCATCAAAGTAACCGGTGGATTTACTCAATTTGATTTCCTGATGGATGGACTGATCCGTCACATTACCATAGATCACAAGCACCGGATCACTATCATACGTATTGAGTGTGATATCTTCGGTGCAACCGGTCAACCCGAAGAACAAACCTGCTACCAAAAGCAATAATATCCGACTATCTATTTTATTTCTATTCATTGTTTTCAAAATTTAAAGTTATAGGTTACCGAAGGAACAAAGCTAAACAAACAAGTCATTTTAGCACTAGGTATGCCACTAGCGGTGTTCTGATCATAAGTGATGATCCAAGGATTTTTGTGTCCGTATGCGTTATAAAGTGAGAAGTTCCATTCCCCTTCCCATTTCTTTTTACGTTTAGGAGTAGGCACATAGGTTAGCGATAGATCCAGCCGATGATAGTCCTCCTTACGAAATTCATTACGCCCGGAATAAATGGGGAAATATTCACCGTTGACCTCAAACCTTCCCGTAGGATAGGATGTGGGATTACCCGTCGCAAAAATCCATGCCGCAGATGCACTCCATTTTTTCGAGAATTGGTATGATGCGGATATGTTCAGACTATGGGGCTTATCATAAGGAGAAAGATAGGTCTTCCCATTATTGATTTCCGGTATAGTGCGTTCTGAACGCGACAGGGTATAGTTTATGAATCCTGTCAGTCGGCCGGTATTCTTCTTGATCATGAATTCAACGCCGTATGCTTTGCCTTTCCCGATCCGGACTTCGCCTTCCAACTTGTCATTGAGTAGCAGTTGGGCATGATCGGCAAAATCGATGACATTATTCATTTTCTTATAGTAGACTTCTACTGAGGTCTCTATGGCATTGTTCTTGAAATTATGGAAATAACCGGCCGAGACCATATCTGCCGTCTGTGGTTTGATATTGGGACTGGCAGGGAACCACAAATCAAGTGGGGAACCGGCAGCCGAATTATTAGCCAACTGTATGAACTGTGTATTACGCGCATAGTTGGCTTTTACAGATGAATGATCGGTCAACTTATACACAGCAGCTACACGGGGTTCGAGGGCATAATAGGTGTGATAGATCTTACCCGATTTATACTTGGTAGAATCGGTCACTTCATAGTCTTTATCGTATTTGTATAAAGTTGTTTTTCCCATATTCTGGAAAATTGAAAGCCGCGTGCCATATCTCAATGTCAGATTATCCGTCACCTTATGTTCGGCAGAGAGATACAAAGCATGTTCCAACGCATAATTATTTTCTATCTTATAATCAGGATAAGAAGGACGTACAACCAAGCCCGGATTAAAACGATGGAACGTTGAAGTAGCCCCGTAATTCAGTTTAAAGGAAGAAGAAAGCCGCTGTTCCCAATCCCACCGAAGCATCAAATCGGTGATACCTGCATCCCAACGCACACTGGCATTGTCCAATTCGGACTTAAGCATATAATGATAGTTCGTTGCATTCAGGCTCAACTTGAACAATAACTGCTCATTAAAGATATGTCCCCAAGTCATTGACCCCACGCGGTTACCATAAGAAAATTCGGCAATGGAGGAGGCACCGAACTTATCATTACCCATATATAAATTAATGGCCAACTTATCTTTTGCAGAAAAGCGATGAGAAATCTTTGCATTCAAATCGTAAAAGTAAATCACGGTATTCTTGACTTCCTCTTTCGAAGAGGCTTTCAAGAATAAATCGGCATAACTCCTACGTCCCGCCACCATCCAGTTGGTCTTTTCCCCTAATGAGCCTTCCAGCATTAGGCGGCTGGAGATTAAGCCTATACCACCACTTCCCTTTATCTTATCAGTATAAATATCTTTGAGCTGTACGTCGAGTAAAGATGACAAGCGTCCTCCATATTTGATCGGCATATCTCCTTTATAGAGCTCTACATTTTGAACAGCATCATTATTGAAGACCGAAAAGAAACCAAACATGTGCGAAGCATTGTAGACGGTGGAATTATCGAGCACAATCAAGTTCTGATCGGACGACCCGCCACGGACACTATAGCCGGAGCTCCCTTCGGCAGTGGGCTGCACGCCGGGAAGTAACTGAATGGCTTTAATGACATCGACTTCTCCCATCAGTGCAGGCATGCGTCTGATTTCACTAATGGAAAGTTTATCCACTCCCATATTGGTACGGGTTACATTCTCGTCTTTCCTATCTGCCGTCACCAACACTTCACTCAACTGTGTATCAGACTGCAACTTGATATTGCATTCTACTGCATCCGACGTATTGCCCTGAACGTGCTGCTCTTTATAGCCAATATAAGAGACTCTCAGGTTATAAGAACCCTGCGGCAGAGTGATGGAGTAAGCACCTGCTTCGTCGGTAGTAGCACCGCTTCCCAACTCCTGAACAAAAATATTCACATTAGATAATGGAGTATTTGTTTCCGAATCAGTTACAACACCTTTCAGCACGACTCGTCTGCCTGTAGTCTGAACCACAGATTTGCTTCCATTCTTTTTCTTCGTGATAGAGATCTGTTTTCCGATGATCCGATAAGACAAATCCGTTTGCTTAAATAATTCGTCCAGCACTTGCTTAAGCGGGCGATCGGCTATCATTAATGTCACGGTTTTATTCATTTCCCGTTTTGCATCATCCGAGAAGAAGCAAGCACAACCCGATTTCTTTTCTATTTCACGAAGGACCTTTTTTACCGGGACTTCTTTCTTCCAAATAGAGATCAGAACGTTTTGCGCTTGCAGGTTAGCAACAAAGAAAAGAGCGAAAAGCAGCAATAACATTGTTCTCAAATTAAATAGCTTTGTCTTTTTATAACAAGGGAATACCCGACCCTTTGACGTACAATTAAATTTCATTACATACAAATTGATATTAACACTACGGTGAAACCCACCATTTATCATTTCCGATTACCAGATACAAGAGTATGATTCACTCTTGCTTTTCATTTGAAAAATTAATTCATTTCATTTTCTTAATTATCCATTAATACAATCTCAATCTTATTACCTTTATTCACTGCCTTTATCGGCATTGTTGATACGATACAATTAATGACGTCATTTATAGAATCAGTTAAAACTAGTTTTCCATTACATTTCAGATTACCTGTGCGGGGGGTGTACTCCATTTCCACATTATAATAGCGTTCGAGGCACTTCAACACTTCGGATAGAGGTTCACTCTGAAGACACAGATACCCGTCTTTCCAACTGATATACTGCAAGGCATTCACCTCTGTGCAAACAAGTCCGTGATCGGTTATCGTTCCCATCTCATTCGGTGCCAGTTTAAGAGATCCCTCGTGGAAAGTATTAATCTGAACGCTCCCTTCAGCCAATATCACCCGATGATTAGGCTCTCCTTTGTAGGCTTGCACATCAAATTTGGTACCCAAAACCCGGACATCAAAGTCCGGACATTTCACGATAAAGGGGCGTTTACGGTCTTTTGTTACCTCAAAATACACTTCTCCCGAAAGATTCACTTCTCTTTTATTTGTCGCAAATGCGGTAGGAAAAGTCACTTCCGAGACAGAATTAACCCAGACCTTTGTGCCATCAGAGAGGCTTAGAATCGTTCTTCTTCCTTTAGGAACGACCAGATGGTTTTCCTTACGTCCTCCCTCCAACAAGGCTAAGCACTGATCTCCTTTTGTCAAGACCACGCTCCCATCGGCACGATAAGCAATACTTGCACCGGCAGGAACTTCCGTACTTTTTCCGTCCATGAGTAGTTGCATCTCCCCCGGGTTTTGTGCAAGAAAGACGGAGAGCTCCTCTTTTCCTAAATAATGATAAGAGAGAGCAAACACTACACACAGCACACATGCTGCGGCAATGGAACTGATTCGATAGACCAAATGCTGCCTTTTACGCTTCATAATGCGCTGTTGCATACGTTGAGTCTCTATCCGTTGTTCCGGCAAGGATAATGAAGTACTATTGAATTTCACAGAATGTAGTATGACAGAGGCACGCTCTATTTCTTTCAGCATTTCAGGATGCTTTAGGCGGAAACCGTCCCAGAACAAACAATTCTCTTCATCAGGCATAAACTGCCATCCGATAAAATACGGATCTTTTGCAAAGTCCATAGCCTTGAAGGTTGTGTAATCTTTCTGATTCATTCTTATCTCTCTTTTATGCCAATAAGACGATAGTTTTCTAAAAGTGTTCCCATTCTCAGAAAAAAAATAATATTTTTATTCTTTATTTTTCTACCATGGGTTTAAAAGAACAGCAGAGTGAGGCATATACCTTATTTATATTCTTAGACTCTGTTGATTAAAACCAACTCTCTTCTGCAGCAAATAGACTCACAAAGTAAAAGTGTACGCACAAGAGGTTAAGCGCAGAATTAAATAAAAACAATTATACAAAGAAAAACAAACTGTGTAGAAAGGGGAATAAGAGGGGAAAAAACAAATTAGGAAATATCGAATAAACGCCCCGCCTTCAGCAGTAATAAATAAAGAGCCAGATAGTTCATTCTTTCTACCCGTAACCGGGCTATGCCTCTACATACCAATTTACGGACAGCAGGAGCCGTCATATCCAGAATACGCGCAATCTCCTCATAATCCATTTCTTCTATAAAGCGCAAATAAATAGCTTCACGCTGCCGACCGGTAAGCAAACTCAAATAAATTTCAATCTGCTCTTCAACCGCTTTGCGATCTTCCTCTTCAATCAAAGCATCCGTAACTATAGGTTGAATGGAGAACTCAACCTCTTCAATATTAGCCGTTTCTATTTCCGCTTTACGCAGATCAAGTATCCTGTTCTTTAAAGAACGAATGAGATATGATTTTAGATTCGTTGCTTTCTCAAACGATTTTCGATTGGAATAAAGCTTATAAAAGACATCCTGAATAGCGTCCTTTAGCGTTTCCCGGTCTGTTCCCCATCCGGCACCATATGCCATCAAATCATTGGCATATTTATTATAAATGAGAGTAAAAGCATCACTGTTCCCCCTAAAAAAATGGTTTAAAAGGGTTAAGTCATCTTGATCTTGTAATTGCGAATTATCGAACATTACGATGCTTTATAATAGTTGAGATTACAAAGATAGATCAAAAGTAAATAGAACAAACATAAATGGCAATAAAAATAATTCAGATTAGATTAAAAGCTTTTCATTTTACTCAACTCTAAACAAAGCAAAACAAATATAGTCTTGTTGAATCTATCATATACAGAGACTTTATTCTCTTCTTGATAAATAAATCATCCCCGAAAGTATAAACTATTACTCTTCGGATTTTAATATTAGCTTTTGTGATGGCAAACAAAGAATCTGATTTCAGATGAATGTATATGAACTATCACTATCCTGAATCGGTAAATTCAAGATAGTGATAGCTGAATTACTCAATCGAACCTCTTAGAATGGACATTTTTGGTTATCCACCCACTTTATAGTTCCATAAGGGACAGCATTGTATCCGTGCCCGGTCATGTCAAGCACACTACCATCCTCCTGCGTCTCTCCGTCGAAGCGCCAATAAGCCACAAGGCCCTTACTGGTAGGCTCAACGTAGCAAACGCCATCTTGCAATTCGGCAGGTGTACGGGCTACATTCCATACACGACATTCGCTGATGTAACCATCGAAAAAGCGTTGATGACCGACTGAACGACCAATAGCGAAAGTATCGTCCCAAGAGTGACCATCGTAGGCCATGCTCAGATTAATAGTGCCACCATTGTTTGTTTCTACAAAGTGGATTTGTTCGCCATTGAGATAAATACGCAGATACTGACCATCGTATACGGCAGCAAAGTGCAGCCAATGTCCGGTCTCAAACTCCTGATCTACCCAAGATTCATAATGATCTTTTTGGTCGGGATGGGCCGCTGTACCGATAGAGCCCTTGGATAATTGCAGTTTGTTGGCGGGATTACCTGCACCGTCACCAAAACGGAAGAGGAAGTTCTCTTCACAACCACATAATGAACTGATGCCACTAAAAGAGACAGGAAGAACCTTCATCTCCAATGTCATTTGTCCAAGTGCCTTTACCGGACTATCATCACCACCAAAGCCAGGTATATCAAAACAGCCTTTCTTAGCCAAGTATGCCGCTTTTATATCAATAACCTTTGTAAGTAATAAATAGGCGGTACGTGAGCTCTCAAGTATGCTCATGCCTCCCCCGTCAACAGAAGTGATGGACACAGGTACACAATAGGAAACGCCTTCCTGCAAATCTTTAGAATCGGCCTGAACTTCAAGTTGTGTCGATACAGCCTTGCCTGCCTTAATCACAACCTCTGAGCCATCCAACGAATAGCTTCCGCTAGGAGGCAGTTGACAATTACGTCCGGTAGAAGCATTGAACTCATCAAGCAACTCGGGAGCTGGTTTTATCTTGACCGTGATATCTGCTTCAGCTTTAGCAGTGGAGGACACTGTAAGGCCGACGCTTGACTGACCATCGACAAGAAAACGAATACTATTCGATGATAGCGTGCCGGTTACATATATTGCATCACCATAATCAGCTCCATTTTTGCAGCCTGCTATGCAAAGCAGCAAAGCGAATAAAGATAATAATGTATATTTTTTCATAAAGTTCTAACAATTATTTTTCGTAAACATTAAACACACCACAAGACATACTATAACCAAAAGAAACAACTCTAATGTATTGAGCCGTAATAGGAGCATAAAACAGACAATACTTCGAATCCTTAGTTATCTCACCAGCTGACGCCCAATCGGAGCCATCATTACTGATATAAATAACCATTCCACGGGTTAAACCATCATATTTATATACACCCCATCCCCAATCGGAATAATCATAACCATAATAAAGGGTAATGGCATCGAATGTATATTGTTTCCCCATATTTATATCTAATTGTAAGCTCTCTCCGTTTTTGTTGATGGTACAGATAGTACTGAAATCTCCATCAAAGATTGACTCAATAGGAGAATTATATGAATCTATTGAACCATTCGTTACAGCTGACCAACCCGACTGGTCGGCTACTAATGTACCGGTAATATCACTCTCAACTGCATCATGATTCACGTTATCTTCTGTTACCGTTACCGTTAGGTAGCTCGTGTAAACGTTTGAGCTAGCTTGCGAAGCTCCACCTTCAGTAGTCCCAATACGCAAAGGTATAAGGTAACCATTCTTACTTTTCAATGATGCAATAGCAGCTTCATCATCGGTCAGTTTTAAACTTAAGGTGTCAGTAGTAGCCATTGCTCCAGCCGGAATCGTCAAAACAGCATTTTTCATCAAAATGGCTGATGCCGGCATGGCTTCATAACTAGTGCCATGCTCTTTATTGAAAGTTTCAATCAGTGAATTATCAACCTCTACTTTTACTTTAATATTCTCGCTAGCCTTCTGCGTGCATTTCAGCGTAGTTTCAAAGTCAACATTGCTTATGGTACTGATAGGCGTCTGAATAATCTTGTATCCGGTTGATTTATCCTGCATATATACACGATTGTACGGGTCTCCTGGGAAGTCGAAAGTCTTATCTTCACTACATGAGTGAAAGCTCACGATACAAAGAGCCAAAATGGCCACGTATATTATATTCTTATATAAAGTTTTCATTTGGATCATTTCTTTTTAGATTTGATAATTAATGTATAGCTGGGTTTTGAATCTGTATACACTCGCGAAAACGTCCGTATGGACGAGGATTATTCTCGTGTACATTATAATCTCGATGAATAAAAAAGGCTCCAAATCCACCTTTTCTTCCTGTAGTAGGTTGATAGCGTGCTTGTGTATACATCTCCGGCATATTGCTTTTCCAACCGTCTCCCATGTTACAACAAAAAACCACCTTTTCGATAGGCCAGCCGGTATAAGTGCCACCACCATATGCTTGCTGGAAATAGTAGTTACAAATAGGAATCAACGAGGAGGATGGGTCGTTCGGAGAATCGACACAAAGCATTTTGTCGGTATCTGTAACATCTTTACCATATCTTTCTTGAATAAGTGCCAGACGTTCTTCTTTCGTAATATCAGGGTTAGGCCCCATATATTTCGCTAAATGACTCATAAAGTGGAAGAAATGATCACCGGCCAAGAAGTCGCCTTCAGGTTCGTAGTCAGCATCAAAACCATCCAAATCATTTTCAAATACCTGATCCAAAAAATATTCGGCATACATTTCGATCGCTTTATTGATGGCAGCATCCTTCTCCTCACCATCTGTCATTGCTTTAGCTTCATTGTATGCAATCTTAAAGCCCTTTTCATCAGTCTCAGCATCAATACGTGTAATGGCTACTGCAAACATCTTAGTACCTTTTACTTTTTGAACAAATCGGATCTCATCCCAAATGTCTGTGTTCTCCTTGGCAGGAATCCCCCCCCACATTGAACAAATGTCAAGGCTATCGGGTAAACCCATAAAACGTACCCCCAGAGAGTTTTGGCCTCCGTATTGAGCAAACCATCCGAAAGAAATGGAGTGGTCGCTAGCTTTATAATCGCGCAAATTTTGATAATATAAGTCACTATAAGTATAAGGCTTCTGAATTGTATTCGTTTCAATGTCCGTATCACATGAATACATCAGTGAACCCATTACTGCAAGTGCCAATAGATATTTGATTGTTTTCATAATCAGATTAATTTCTTATTTTTTATTACTAAGCTTACTGTTATCTTACGTCCCACCAAAGTTTTGTTCCGGCGATATCACTGCCACCCAGAAGGGATACGGCTGTCGTCACATTCTCAGTGTTGTTTGAGTACTCTGTTGTAGGGAACTTGAGCCGGCTAATCAACTGACCATTGGCAACTTCTGTTACACCGTTGTAAGTGTATATTTTGATAAATCCCGGATAACCGGTCCTGCGCATCTCACTCCATGCTTCCTGTCCATTGGGAAAGAGAGAAATCCATTTCTGAACCATGATACGCTCCAATTTGATTTCATCCCCAACCGTATCATCCCAAGCGGGAGAAAGCTGAGAGAGATCGCTGGCAGAAGTTGAACCTCCACCGTGAGAAGTGGTCGGATCTTGATAATAAGGAAGAGGAAGGCTTGCACTATTGGTAATGTAAGCATCAACTCCAGAAGCACCCCATTGGGCAAAAGAACTCCGGATGCCTTGTTCATAATAGCTTTGGGCGGATTCACTTCCAAGTCCCATTCGCAATGCCGCTTCAGCCAAGAGAAAATAAGCTTCGGAAACTGTCATCCACTGCATACCATCACCGGAAGCAACGTTTATGCCTGAGGCACCAGCAGAATAACTATCTTTATTTATACCGGACATACCATTACGCACACCGTGGTAATCACCATCGCTTGCTGTACGAAAGTAACAAGAAATACGCGGGTCGTTATATCCGTTGAGGTAGCAATCCATCGTAGCCCCCATCCTCATGTCCTGAAAACTTTCACTGACTTCCCAAATAGGATTGGTGAAGGAGAATGAAGATGTTTGATGCAAAATGGCCGAATCATCGATAGAAGTCATTAAGCCATAGCTATGATTGATGGCTGCTGCAGCTTCTGTTTGTGCTTTTGTTTCATCAACAAAAGAAACACGCATGGCCAAACGTAAGCGAAGAGTATTGGCAAATTTAACCCACTTGGTGGCATTACCACTGTAGATGTAATCGTAATCTTCCATATACTTCGCCGTATTGTTTTTACTGTAAGTGGTCAATACGTTGATCGCTTGATCCAGTTCTTCAAAAAACATAGAGTATACATCTTGTTGACTATCGTAAGGAACTTTGGTCGATGTACCGAACTTGCTATATGGAATAGGTCCATACATATCAGTGATGCGACTCATGCCCAGCACCTTAATAATGGTTGCCATAGCTCTGGCAGGAGAATCTTTGTCGGTAACATCTGCAATAGACTTCCAAGGCTGCATGATATACTTATAAGCATCGGAGAAAGGGGCATTATACCAGTTCTGATAAAGTCTGTATTGGCCATTATGAACATTGGTATAACTATAAATATTAATGTTGGCAATATAACTGGCAAAAATATCTCCCGTAAGCATCTCTGTGATCTGATACTCACCTCCCAGATCTTCACCTACAATAAACACACCTTTTTCCATCTGAGTAAAGAAGGCCCCCGTATTCAGGTTGTCCTGAGCCATCTGATCGGGTGTTACTTCATTAGGGTTGACATTCCATTTTTCAAATTTGTCAGTGCAAGAGGCAAAGACTAAGCTTCCCAATAGGAATGCACCGCTTATCATATTTCTATATTTCAAAATCTGTTTCATCTTAATGGTACTTTAGAAGTTAAGTTTTACAGAGAATCCAAGGTTATGCAAGCTCGGCAACATAAAGTAGTCCATGCCACTGAAGTGGGTGCCAGTACTGGCCGTCAACTCAGGATCGAAAGGAGCCTTGCAGTAAAACATAAAGAGATTGCGTCCGGTAAAGGACACGTTCATACCCTGAATCCAAGGAATCCATCTGGTCACGGGTAGATCATAGCCTAAAGAAAGTTCCGCCAAGCGAATGTTAGTAGCGCTATACACATACATAGAGCTTGCACCCGTACCTACCGTCTGATAATATTTCTGAGGAGCGGGAACCAAATTGCCATTAATCATGACACCACCAGCATCACGGGCATCAGCTGAAACCTTAGAGGTGCCGTAAGCATCCATCAGAGCTTGTGTCATTGACACTCCTATCCCCCCTACGCGGGCATTGACCAAGAAACCGAGTGACAGACCTTTCCAACTGAAAGAGTTACGCCACCCCATGGTGTATTTTGGCTGAGAGTTTCCGGCATAAACCCAACCGTCACCACGTTCGCCTGCATTGTTATCAACCGATACAGTATTATTCACATAGTCTACATCGATGTATCCATGTTCATCAGTCTTCAGTGCTGTTACATAGAGGTCGCCAATTGAACCACCTACGGTCAAGCGGGAAATGACGTTGCCGATACCGCCCAAATCGAGTATATCTTGCTCAACGGTAAGACCAGGTGAAAGTTCTGTGGATTTCAGCAATTTCTTAACCTTATTACGATTCAAACTATAGGTAAAAGAAGAGTTCCATTGTACTCGACCAAGAGGCTGATTTAATGATAAGCTGATTTCAATACCTTTATTATCGACCTCACCACCATTAATATAAATAGAAGTGTAACCTGAAGATGCGGAGAGTGAGGGATTAAATAGCTGATTGAACGTGGAAGTCTTATATAAAGAGACATTGAACGCTAGCCTTTCACCCCAGAAATGAGATTGCAAACCAAGCTCCCATGAATGAGTCCGTTCAGGTAGAATATCATTATTGGGATAAGTAGTTGTAGAGGTAGGCGTACCGGATTCGTAAGGATAAGTCCGATAGGCTATATAGCGGGTTGGAGCATTACCGACCTCACTATAAGAAGCACGAACCTTTAAAAACGAAAGTACATCATTCTTGATAGGGAGTAAATCGGTAAGGATAGCTGAAACACCTACCGAACCATAGGGCAAATTCTTCTTTTCCGTCCAGGCTAAAGCAGATGACCAATCAATTCGTCCTGTTAAATCAAGATAAAGTTTGCTCTTCCATCCTAACTGCGCAGTCGCAAAGACCGACTGGGTCTGGTCATGATAATCATTCTGATCGAACTTTGCATTACTTTGATTGAGATTCTTCAGCGTAAAGCTATTGGCCACAGAGTTCAAATCACCGCCAATACTGTAATAACTATAATTCACATCTTTAATACTGGTTCCAAGATTAGCCGTCAATGAGATATCACCAAAGTACTTGTCAATGTTCAACATCATATCACCATAGATTTGGCGTGTTGATTCATTGTTCTTATAATATGCACCATACTTTTGCGCAAAGATAGCATCGGTAGAAGCTGAATATTTTTTTTCGAAAAGAGCAGAAGTGTAATCCATTTTAGCACGTGCACCCAATGTGATGCCCTTTGCAATAGTATAACTCAAACCTCCACTAATTAAGAAACGGTTCTTATGATTAATAAATTTGTCGCGATTGGCAATCCAATAGGGATTTTGCATACCGATACCCATATTTCCCCAAGGCCAATATTGCGTTTTAAAACCCCGGCTTTCGTCGTACATTTCAAATAACTTATAGGTATCCAGACTATAGCTGGGTGACATCAGATAAGTAGCAACAATAGGATTGAAGTACTGTCCCTGTGAAATCATGTTTTGCTCACGAACGTTCATATAGCTGGCGCTCAAATCCAGACGTAACTTATCTTGCAACAGATCGGTCGTATTGCGAATATTAAAGTTATATCTGTCGAGCGTATTGTTCTCTACAATGCCTTCTGCATTGGTAGCTGCCATAGAAAGGAAAGTCTGGTTCTTCTCAGTACCATTGCTGATACTCAGTGAATTTGTCTCATTCCAACCTGTTTGATAGAAGTCCATAGGATCGTATTTACTGGGCTGAGCCAATTTTTGCCCCCAGCTCTGTAATGAGCCGCTAGTTGCACCATACGTATTTTGGAACTCCGGCGTTACAAAAGGTTCAAAGAAAGAGGTGTTGTTGGAGTAGCTTACGTTCAATTTTTCGGCAGAGCCTTTTTTTGTGGTAATCATAACAACACCGTTAGCAGCCTCACTACCATAAAGTGCGGAAGCGGCAGCGCCACTCAGTACGGACATAGTCTCGATATCTTCAGGGTTGATCATGGAAGCACCGTCACCGCTCTGTCCCATACCTGTATAATAGTCCGAAGGTTGAGTCGTTTCGAGTGAAGGCATCGGAATACCATCGATGACATACAACGCATTATTATTTCCAGAGATTGATTTAGCTCCACGCATCACGACCTTAACTCCACCTCCAATTCCAGACGAACTGGCATTGATGGCAACTCCGGCTACTTTTCCTGCCAGACTATTCATAAAGTTAGCATCTTTCACGCCCACTATTTCTTTGGCAGAGACCTGCTGTACATTGTAAGATAGAGCCTTTGCTTCTTTCTTAATACCCAATGCTGTTACAACAACCTCCCCTAACTCAACACGGTCCTCTTCCATCTTTATATCAAGAGGCTTACTATCAACTACTGTCAAAGTCAAGGTAGTATAACCTGTATAAGAGACAATCAACACATCTCCCTTCTTTGCTTCCAAAGAAAAACGACCGTCCAAATCGGTAATAGTACCATTGCCGGTATCTTTGACTCTTATGTTAACCCCTATCAGAGGTTCACCTTTCACATCACTCACTAATCCCTTAATTATAAAATCGCTTTTGGGAGCAACCACATTAATTTTACTGGTTGAAAGGATGATCTGTTTATCTACAATAGTGTAAGTAATATTAGTTCCATGGAATATCTCATCGAGTATTTCAGGAATCTTTCCGTTTTGACTCTTAACAGAAACAATCCTATTGATATTTACTGTCTTATCATTATACAGAAATACATAATCGGAATTTCGTTCTATTAAGTTTAAGATCTGTTCTATTGAGGCATCTGATTGATTAATCGGGCCTCTGGTCCTTTGGGCAAAGCCTATTGCGGCTTGAAGTTGGAAAGCCACAAAGAACAGCAATATTAAACTAATCTTCATAACTAAGGGGAATTTTAGATTTAAAGTGCATTTAGGCTTAAATGCAATAATTAAATGATTTTTTTTCATAAATTTGCGGTTAACTGAAGTTTGTTATTACTAAATAATAAACTGAACTCTGACAACCGGGCGAATCGGAAAAACGTTACCGGATGTCTTTACACTACGGGAAGAGAGCTGTGAGATAGCTTTCTTCCTTTTATTTTTATACATTCTTATATCATAGGCTTGTCGTTTTATTAGATTATCAATATAAAGTTACTATTATTTTCTTCTTGGTAAATGTGTCATCCTGTTGTTGCACAGGTTCTTCTGATTTCCACTTTATAGCGGCTGATTTACTTAAATAATCCAGTATCTGGTTTAAATTTTCACGGGTAAAGGTGGCACGGTATTTATACTCTTTCCCTGAAAAATTATTAAATTCTATATCAACATTAAAATGACGGGATAATCTCTTTAGAACATCTTTTAGCAGAGTATTTCTGAAGATAAGCTTGCCATCTTTCCACGCCGTTTTTTCGTATACATCCATTTCCGACTTACTAATGCGCTGTGTGGATACATCATACATAGCCCCTTCACCCGGTATTAATTTAAGTTCTTGCTTGCTCCCTGGTACAATTACATTTACTTTTCCTTTTTCCAAGACAGTCTCCACATAATCTTCGCTATCATACGCATTCACATTAAAGCAGGTGCCATACACATATACACTCAAGCCGACAGGAGTCTTAACATAAAAAGGATGTTCTTTATCGGCCGTCACTTCGAAGTATCCTTCACCATCAAGCTCCACCTCACGTTTACTACCCTTAAATGTAAGAGGATAGCGCAGTTTACTGCCTGAATTCAGCCACACAACTGATTTATCAGGTAATTCATAACGAATAATTGCACCTGAAGCCGTGTTAACTTCTGCATATTGTATTTCATGGGGTGATGTTCCAAAATACAAATAGCTTAATACTAACGAAGTAATCAACAGTGGAACAAACAAAAGCGCAGCATAACGCATCAATTGTAAATTGATGTGTTGGATCCGTTGTTTTTGGATTTTCTTCTTCGTGCGAACAAAGGCGGCATTCGTATCAATAGCTTCCAGTTCCTTAATATCCTTATTTAAAGCTAAAGACAACCGTAATTCATGAATAATTTCACGTAATTCAGCAGACTTTTCAGCTTCTTGTTCCACTTCTATTTGCTCATCCGGAGTACTCTTGCCTTCGCAATAACGAAGCACCTTTTCTGATTCTATATCAATTGCATGCTTTTTCAAAATAATCTATTTTTTGATGTAATTACGTATATAGTACAATTGAAAGAAAGATAATGGGACAAGTCACTCTTTGTTTTTTTATATCAAACTAAAAAAAAAGTTCAAATAGTGGTTATTTAATAGAATAGCCTATATTTGCACTCTATAAACCAGCGTTAAAACCAAAGCACTGCCATGAAAATTCCTTTTAGGGAAAACACTCAAGCCCAGCTTTTTCACAAATTATACCAAAATTATTATGCGCCCTTCTGCCTATTTGCAAAGCGGTATATTGAAGACGCATGCATACGTGAAGATATCGTTTCAGATGTTTTTGCTTCTTTATGGGATAAACGGGAGGAAATAGAACTCAAAGCAGATACAGCTGTAGCCTATCTGAAAATTTGCGTTCGCAATAACTGCTTGAATTATTTAAAACACCAAAATTATGAGATCGATTATGCTAATATGTATCAGAAGCAAGCCCCGCTCTATGCCAAATCACCGGAAAATATATATACAGTGGAAGAATTATATGAACTATTAAACGAAGCACTCAATAAATTACCTCCAAATTACAAAAGAGTGTTTGCAATGTGCTTCTTTGAGGGCAAGACGCATGCCGAGATAGCTCAAGAAATGAATTTAAGCGTAAAATCAATTAACCGTTACAAACAAAAGACAATAAGCTTCTTACGAGATGAATTAAAAGAGTATTTGCCATTAATCTTATTGCTCGTCAACAGAACTTTAAACTAAAATCATAGATAAAGAACCATCTCCTGATTTTCTCTGTAAACGAGATAAAAAGAAGACGGTTCAGGTGTTAGTTAATAAAGAATGCCCTTGGGGTCGATCAGACTCACTCAAACAAATCAGAGTATACTGGTACGTTTTGTAAATTCAATAATTTCAGGGATGTATCCGAATGCAAGTCCCGTTACGGTATCGGCACAGCCGTAATAAATGGCGATACGCTGCGTCTCGGGGTCGTGAAGTGTGGCACAAGGGAAACAAACATTAGGTACATCTCCCATACATTCATACGTTGTGCGGGGGGAGATGAGATAGGCCCCGGAACGGTACAACACTTTCCAAGGCTGTTCCAAATCGAGCAGGGCGGAACCGAAAGCATAGACAAAGCCATTGCAGGATGCCAATACGCCGTGATAAATCAACAGCCAGCCTTCGGAGGTTTCAATGGGGATGGGACCCGCACCTATTTTGGTACATTGCCATGCACTGACTTCGAATTGTGCCGGAGACATGACATGACGGTGTTTACCCCAGAAGTTCAAGTCGGGTGACTCGCTGTAGAAGATATCTCCGAAAGGGGTATGCCCGTTGTCGCTAGGACGACTCAGCATGGCAAAATTACCGTTTATCTTTTTAGGGAAAAGCACACCGTTCCGGTTGAAGGGAAGGAAAGCATTTTCCAGTTGGTGGAAGGTCTTAAAATCGAAAGTGTAGGCTATGCCGATAGTAGGACCATGATAGCCGTTGCACCACGTGACATAATAGCGATCTTCAATGAAACAAACACGCGGATCGTATCCGTAAACCCATTCACCAATCTCCGGGTCGGCCGATTCAAAGTGCAGGGCTTCAGGGTTGATGTTCCAATGAATGGCATCATCACTGAATCCGACATGCAATACCATCCGACGGTTGGTGTCGTCGCAGCGGAACACACCGGCATAACCGTCTTTGAAAGGAACCACCGCGCTATTGAATATACTGTTGGAGGTGGGCAACAAGTCACGTGGGATAATCGGATTTTTACTGTAACGCCATACCGCTTCTTTGCACCCTTCGGGACGCTCTTCCCAAGGCATGTCAGGCATTGCCTGGCCTACGATTTTTAGTTTTTCCATAATCTATCTTATTTTTTTTATTCATTGTTCTATTAATAGGTTCTGTTTCAATCAGGTAGTGGCAACATCTATTTCTGCTTCTCTCCATAGGTGAACGGCAGGAACCAGGTGAGCATAAAAGCCGGAATTGTAGCGATGAGCACCCATGCAAAGAAATGCTGGTAACCGATGAGGTCGCTAAGCCAGCCGCTCATCATACCGGGGAGCATCACACCGAGATTCATGATCCCCGAGGCAAAAGCATAGTGCGACATCTGATGATTGCCCGGTGCTATTTGTTGCATCATGAAGAGCATTAACCCCACAAAACCGAAACCATATCCAAAGTATTCAAAGACAATGGCCGAGCCTATTACCATCAAATTGTCCGGCTGGTAAGTGGACAAAAAGAAATAAACCAGAAAGGGAATATTGAAGATACAACATAATGCAAAAATAGAGCGCTTCAAACCTCTTCCGGCAATAAAATAACCTCCGAGAATGGAGCCCACGATAAAGGCGGCAGCCCCGAAGGTTCCATAAATCAGTCCGATGGTTTGTACCGACAACCCTAATCCCCCTTCGGCTACGGGAGCTTTAAGGAAAAGAGGAACGATCTTCATGGCAAATCCCTCTGCAAAGCGGTACAGAATGATAAAAAGGATATAGTAGAAGATATATTTTTTATGAAAGAAAGAGCAGATGACTTCCCAAAGTTCCACCATGCTTTCTTTGAAGCTGACTGTCTTTTCGCTTTTCTCTCTGGAAGGCAACATTTTGATGTGATAGAGGGAAGCGAGTATCATTAAAGCGGCACAGATGAGCATGATAACCATCCATGCCTTTACCGGGCCGAACTGGTCTTTCAGGCTACCGGCAAGAAAGACCAGCCCGCCGTTGGTCAACACTTTTGCCAAATTATAGAAGGCCCCTTGCCATCCGATGTATTTGGCTTGTTGCTCATTGCTTAACTCGCTCATATAAACCCCGTCCGCTGCAATGTCGTGGGTCGCCCCGCTAATGGCAATGATTCCCATCAAAGCGATGGAGTAGGTAAAGAAGCCGGGAAGAGGTAGCGAGAGAGCTACGAGTGCAAAAGCCAATCCGGTGACCATCTGCGTAGTGATTACAAAGAACTTCTTCGTCCTGAAGATCTCCAGAATAGGGCTCCATAATGGCTTGAGTGTCCAGGGCAGCATAATCAGCGACGTCCAGAAGGCGATCTGGGTGTTACTGATATTCAAGTCCGAGAACATCAAGACAGACACCATGGATAACGCTATAAAAGGAAGCCCCATGGCAAAGTAAAGGATTGGAACCCAACAAACCGGATTTGTTTTTTTCATTTTATTATGTCGTTTATAAGACAGTTCAAGTTAGATTTCTAATATCAGAGAAATAAAGTATTGATCATAAAGTTATGTTATTCATAGAAAGGCAAACCTAAAAAACAAAAAACGACAGATCATTATGTGCTTCCATAAATATGAATCGTGATAAACATTCACCCCTCAAAATCTAAATTCTTGTTTATATTACAACTGGAAAAGAAAAACTACTACCCTCTATATCATAAAAGAAGTTAACTATCTTCCGCCTCAACCATTTCTCTGTTTTTACTGTTATAACAACACAACAGATGTATCAAATGACGATGAAAACAACAATAGCAGACATCCGGCAGGAATATAAAAAAGGAAAGTTAACGGAAAACGGTACCAATAATGATCCATTTAAACAATTTGAACAATGGCTTGATGAAGCTATCAGACAAAAAGTAAACGAACCTACCGCAATGCTCGTAGCGACAGTATCAGCAGAGGGATTTCCCTCCACACGCACTGTCTTACTTAAAGAATTAGAGAATGGGCAATTTATTTTTTTTACCAATTATGAGAGCCGCAAGGGACGGCAATTAGCGGGAAATCCACATATTTCCTTATCGTTTGTATGGCATGAACTGGAAAGACAAGTACACATTGAAGGCAAAGCAGTAAAATGTACCGCAGAAGTCTCCGATAATTACTTCGCCTCCCGCCCTTATAAGAGCCGGATTGGTGCACGTATCTCCCCTCAAAGTCATGTCATCGGCAGTCGCTTACAAATTATGCGAGCCTTTGCAGCTGAAGCACTCAAATGGGTGGGACAAGAGATTAAGCGTCCCGAGAATTGGGGCGGATATGCCGTCACCCCTACCCGCTTTGAGTTTTGGCAAGGACGTGAAAGCCGCTTGCACGACCGCATTCAATATACGCTCCAATCCGACGGAAGTTGGGAAAAAGTCAGGCTGGCACCTTAAACTTATACCGAAATGGGTATCACTTCATAGGCGGACAGACCTCCAATAAATAAATGGCATCAAGTCCCCACGTAGCTGTACCATTCGTACTTACCCACGGGTTTTCGTCTATTGCCGCCGGTACTTCGGGTGGAAGAATTATCTTTGATTTAAACGGGATGAATTTTCCACCACTTGCACCATCCGATAAGAGATCATCCCAGGCTTCTTTTGCCAAATCGGGTCGTCGCAGTTTCCAAGCCGCATAACCCATCAATCTTGATACACGGAAGTTACTACGACTAAGTTTCCAGGCTTGTTCCTTATATCTCTTGGCATGATCCAACCAAACTGCCTCCCATTCGGGCAGATGAATCATATCCATCATCTCATTCATGACTTCAAAACCTCCCATAATGGTCATCAAATGGTTTGTATTCTGCAAATTAGGATCACCGTCATAGCTCAGCACTCCGGTTGCAGGATCATAGCCAAGGGCTTTATTCCCGGTAAATAAACCGTGTGGCAGTCGGGCGATGCTCTGCATCCCGGCAATTATTTTATCACGATAAGCCGTGCTGCGCGTACGTTCCCACTCAGTCATCCAGTTGCCCGCATAAGCTAACCAATCGGGGCCAATCCGCAAGCGGGCGGGTGCATTGCATGGATATTGCGAACGCGGTTCAGCCAGTCTCATTGGATCCAGATGATATAATTTCTGATCGGCATCTTTCACCTCATCCATCAAGTCACCACAACGTTCATCGGTGGTCAGGTAATAATAAAAACGATTCCATTCGGCCTGACTGATGCGTGCTTCTTTAGCACCACATCCCCAATGGCTGACATTATGCCGACTCCCCAATCCACTGTTCGGTCCGAGATGATAAACATCCACCTCACCGGTATGACGGGTCATTGTACGGGCTATCCGCCAAAGATCGGAACTCCCGCTACGCAGAAAATTATACCAGAAAAACAGATTCGAAGCCAGCTCTGTATTATCCCATGCATAACCACCGATATCATATCGCCATTCATGCCGTACCGGATCATAAGTATGCATGACATCCCCGTAATTCCAAAAGCCGTACCATTTGTGCTGCTTAATGGCCTTCTGGTAATAGGTAACCAAGCTATCCAGACGCTCTTCCACCTGACCCCGCAAAAACGTAGCTCTGTCCGGAAGGCTCCAGACGCCGAAAGCATGCCGGCTATGCAAATACTCCGGAGAGCAGATTAACTGTCCCGGGACGGATAAGTCCTTTGCTTGTGCAGCAATGACTGCCTTACCCGGATAAGAAGATTGCGGTACCAGCGTTAACTCACTGGTGCGGGCTATTCCGTAAGGTGTACTCATCCCTTTCTGTACATCCTCATAACTCTCATTCAACCCATGCGCCACATCATCATAATGACGCAAATCCATCGGTTCACTCTCCGGACTCCACAACCAAACAGTCAACAACGCTGTTTTGGACCGTGAATCATCTACTTCTAAAGAAGAGGGATAGGACTGCCAGAAATCACGTAGATAAACGCCCAGTCCACCGCTTACATCACCGGCGAATACATAACCATCGGCATGTTGTCCGGTATAAGTCCCTATCCATGGATTATTATTGTTGGCACGTTTACGAATAGCAAAAGAATTGTCGCTCAATTGAGAAAGCCGGTAACTGCTCCATGAAGCCCAATGATCAAGCAAATCGCGATTCGCCATATCAAAATCCTTATAAGGTGGAATACGCTTTCCCTCCATCTGCATTTGTTGTAAAAGAGCCCTTCCAGAGTGCTTCCTTTCCATCTTATTTTTAGACATTGAATCATCTTCGAGAGTCAATAACCTACGCCCCACCAATGGCTGTACCGGTTCGCTCCAAACCCCGTTTCCATCACAGGAAAAAGCAATATGGCGATTGTAAAGTTCGTCACGCATGGGCACTTCAAAACGAATGCCTAGTGAATGAATGAAATCTTTGTTCTGATCTCCATCATAAACAAAAGAATGCACCATTTTAATCTGCTCATTACCTTTATAGAAGTATAGCCTTACGACAAACGGTAGCCATTTACGTCCGTCTTCGTCACTGTGCACACCTTCTATCTTAACCACGGCACGCACATTGCCGGCACGTTCTACCGTGACCTTTTGGACCTCACTAATATAATGCTGGAAAGTAACCTGCAAAGTGGATTCCGATATGGGCTGATTTTGCGTAGTACAAAGTAAACTTGCCCGTCCACCGACTTTTACACCTCTATAAACCAAACTATCCAACAGATAACTTCCCCGACGAGGTATATAAGCAGTAACCACTCCCGTATTGACACTAATTTCATCGGGAGTTTGCACCATTTGCAATCCATTGCTCCACTGCTCTTTATCAATACTCTTCGAAGAAGGCGCTTTTTCGAGGACATTCTGTGTTTTCTGCTGCAGATTAGACCGTTTACGTTTAGCAGTCTTTACCAAGGTAACGTTTGCTGTGCCACCCGGTATCACCCCGGCCATACCTAGCCATTTCACGGAACCATCCGGCCAATAAGCCAGTGACCAACGATCTGTCGGAATAGTCCTATGATCTTTGGTTTCCAACAACAACGATTGACCGGGCATTACCTCCCCTTCCTTAAAAGGTACGCCAAAGCTAACGGCCTTATCTGTTTGCGGCGTATTACCAATCCAATGCAACGTCACCGGTTCCCGCTCTTCCTGTACACATTGATAACGGAAGTTGGTCACCTGCGTATGCGATAACGTCGTCCGAAAGCCAAACCATCCCGAAGTCAATGGTTCCGGGTCATTGAAATCCACCAGTAAATGCCCGTCAATATAATACTTTATCCTTCCTCCTGCATTAGTGATCTTAATATGATACCAATGATTAGCTTCTAACAGGTGCGCCGGATCAGTATATTCCTGTAGAACAGCCGGGCGTTTTTCTTTATCGGTCACTCCCGCTTCATCACCATTATAACGTCGAAAACGTGTGGTCGAATTATGATTTCCACCATAACCCATATAATATAGTTGCAAAGAATAGCAATTCACAAAAACACCATTCCGCCACTTGCCCCGTTTCCACAGATTATCGGGATATTTCGGATCGGATGCCATCCAGAAACAATTCAAATCGCTTAAACGATCAGCGGGATGCTCTTTGTCTACCACACATGCATCATATTCGATGGTAACCGTACCACTCATTTTTTCTTTCCTCCACATGGTCAGTCCCTTTGGTGCCACAATATCCACCGTATCACCACGGAACATGACTTTATAATCAGGTGATTCCGACTCCATTTTCCAATAACGACCAAACTGCCGCGAATTAAGTCCGGAGGGGGCTTGGCCCTGCACACCTGAGAAATACAAAAGAGTTAGAAGCAGTATAACAAAGGTTCTTTTCATCATCTATTCCATTTTAATAGCCTATTCCAATTCGAGCCAATTCACTTCCAGGTTCAAGTTTCATGAAACCAACATCAGGAAGACTACCATCCAACTTACGCGGTAAAGTCAGCTCCAACGAATTGAGACTAACGAAGCTATCATCTTCCACCTTCATCATTTCAGGATAAAAAGAATTGTTTTCAATAACACACTTCTTGACATCCACATCAATAAAATCTTTGCCTTCGACGCGTGGAGCATATGACAAGTTGTAAGTGATTACGTGCCCATATCCATCTACATTTGCGATTTCCCGGTTTGGCTTACGGTTCAACATACAAAAGTTGGAAGGATTCTTATAACCGGTATTATGATTGAAAACAATTCCTCCCAGATGATGGTTAGCATAAAAACCTTTATTACGGTTATAATACGCCAGACAATATTCCACCTGATGCACCGGAGAAATAGCCGGACATCTGACAGTCTCCTTCATGCCGTACCCTCCCGCCTTAAAACCGGTACCGTCACCTGCCGGTTGCATCGTGTCCGGAACAAAGCCGTTGAGAAACGACCAACAATGATCTATTACGCAAGCCGCACGGGCATTAATCAAATCAAATCCATCATCACTGTTGTACCACGCCCGACATCCCCGGAATACATTACCCGTACTCTCTTCTGTCGTAGGGTGTCCTCCAAAACCATCTACGTTTCCACCTCTGCCATCTTCCGATACATTATCGTAGTTTTGATAGGCATCACAATTCAAAATTAAATTGTCAGCACCCCTTATCAGATAAAAGCCAATCGCCATGCCATCATGCATGGAGAGATTTTCATATACATTATAGCAACCTCCATCATTACGAAAACACTCCGACTGTGTATGCCCCGTGAGTGTCACCTGCGTACCGATCACTTCAAAGTTCTTAAAGTGCAGAAACGATCCCCCCACATGAAAGACTGTCACTCTTTTGCCTAAAGGTTTCACTTGTGCCAAGTCAAACACCGGCCGCTCATTTTTATAACCGAAATAACAGATTCTTTTCTCCGAAGAACTCCCGCTCTTCTGCAAATCGAATACACAAGCATATGCACCCTCGAAAGCCATGATTTGCTTCTCCCCTATACGATATACGCCACCACGGATATACACTGTATCCCCCGGTTCTACAAGCGACTGTGCCTTATTCAAGGTAGCAAAAGGAGATTCAATACTCCCATTATTAGTATCATTGCCATATACAGCAATAAAATAATTCTTTGCCGGTAAAGAGACTACACTAAAAATCAAAATCATTATCCAACCTATACGTTTCATAGTCAACACTCTATTTATTATATTTAAAATTCAATATCAATTAAGATAGGCAAAAGCAGCTTATTTCCCATAGATTTTCCACTCCCACATTCCCGGGTTTCCTCTACGGATATGCAAGCGTAAATACCGGGCTTTACCTACCCCTTGGGCTACATCTGGCGAACAAAGTTCCGCCTTCTTCTGCTCGAAGCAAGTCTGCCAGTGCTTCCCATCGAGCGATTTGTCCAACCGCCAAGCATGTCCTTCGGTGGGGCGGGTAAAGAAGAAATCACATTCAGCAACCTCATACGCTCCTTTTAAGTCCACCGTCAAGAAAGGACTGCTATCCGCATCGGCAGCCATCCAACATGTTCCGTTCGAATTGTCTCCGGCTTGGGCTGCACTATAAATATGCGTACGTGTATATTGCTTCACCGAACTTTTATCCGGCAGCGGCGCATTAGGTTGCGTTTCAAGACTCACTGTCGAAGTCCTCGGCGCTTTTTCGCTCGAAGCACGAAACTGCGCCTGCAGAGCCAAATTGGTTCGTGACTCCTGTGAAGGTGCCAGATACCCCACTCCCCTACGATTGGGAACAAGTGTTTTAATTGTTCCATCTTCATTAAACTCCATCCGATTGGCATAAACCTGCCGGGTAGTTCCCCCGTCACCATATTCCAAATATAAAAAGATATATTCGTCTTTATCCCTGTCATAAAATACATTCCCATGCCCCGGTCCCCAAACCCCGTTTTGCGGTGCCGAAAACAAACATATATCATTACCCGTTGGCTTTACGAAGCCACTCAACGGTGACTCACGACTCATCATATAAGCATATGCATAATTCTGATGTCCACTCAACGTATAGAGGTAGTAGTATATCCCTTTACGCTTAAACATCAACGGACCTTCGGAATACCCCTGACGAGATGTCTGCATGGTCAACGCTTCGCCATTCAAATGTTGTAAATCAGCAGATAAACGCCCCGCCTTTCTACGCCGCCAAAAAAGATATCCGGTTCCATCATCATCAATGAACGGCTCTCCGTCAATATCACCAACAACCGGCCGACTATCCGCCTTATCCGATCCCGGGATAAATAACCCCTCGCCATTGGTAAAACGGAAAGGACCCTCCGGTTTATCAGCTACCAATACATACGTACCCATATTATCGTCCGGCTTCACAAATGTGACATATAAATAATAGTTACCATTATGCTCTATCACCTTACCAGGAGCCCAATATCGAAAATATCCCGTTTTTTTCTCTCCCTTCCCATCGGTATATTCGTAACTCTTATTCCAATCGAATCCCGAAATAAGCGTTCCCTTAAAACTCCAATTCACAAAATCCTTTGATTTCCATACCACAGGAATACCTGCACGCCCCAAGCCGGAATCAATATCCGTAGTAGCATATAAATAATAGGTATCGCCGAATTTTGACACCGAAGGATCGGCTACATTGTCCGGAATCAGCGGATTATAGTGACGATTAGCCACCAAAGCCTCAACAACAGAAGCATCCACGGCAAAAGCCGTCCCGTGACGAATGCCTACAGGAAAATGCACTTCATCGGATATATCTGTCCAACTCTTCCCATGGTCAGTGGAACAAATCGCCCCAAAAGTGTGGTCACGGTATTTATCAAAGTAGACATACAATGTATCCCCAATAAACAAAGGCGACGGGCCTTCCGCCCAATAATCACCCGTGATCGGTGCAGAGACTTCAGTTGGGAATCCCTTATAAATATCCTCCGTACGGGTAATACGCAGATTTTTCTCCGGCGGATTGGAATTTTCATTTTTCACTACCATAATTAAATCATGCAACTTCGGATCTCTCACTATAGCCGCATCAATCACGCTGAAATCAGGATTAAAGAACAATTTTGTTTTTGAGAAAGTATGGAAGTCCTTTGTCGTTACGCAATAAATACGATGATTCCATCCCTTCTCACTCTCGCTGGTCGCCACCTGCTTATAACGCCCCGGAATGGTTGTCGCCCAAATTATATAAAAAGTCTGTGAAGGTTTATCATAAAAAAGTTCCGGTGCCCAACAGTTTTTGGCTTTTGGCTCATGCATCATCACCGGTATAGCCTTCTGCTCGCTCCAATGAATAAGGTCACGCGATGAAGCATAACCAATAATACGATCCGTCCAGCTGGAAGTCCACACCATGTGAAATACACCATCCGGTCCCTGGCAAATGCTCGGATCACGCATTAACTTATCTTTTCCCACCATAGGGGTGAGCACAGAACTCCCATTGTTCAAAGCCATCCAAGTCCGCCCGTCATAACTATATGCCAAATGTAATCCATCTTCACTATTATTAATAAAATAAGAAAAGAGATAAGCAACGTCATTGGCCCGAGAGAACCCGACAAAAAGAGAACAAAGAAAAATACAAATTATTACTTTTTTCATGGTTCACATTCGATTAAGATTTTCGAGTTCCAAAGATACCATTTTGAAAACAAACAAAAGATAGAATAACTTCCGGATATATGGAGATTTGTACACTTCGGATAATAACCACTACAATTCTGGCACAAAATTCTAGGATTCTGTACGCCATTCTATGGAGTAATTCACCGGAAAGCCGTACTTTAGTCCCGATTTAAAGTTATAAAAAAAGTGGCAGGCAAGCGGTTAGGTTTCAATAGGCTCTCATAAGCTCTCATAGCCTGCCACTCTTTCTCTTGTCAGTTATAAATGTCACACAAGAGCTTTAGCAATACACACAATTTTAAAAGTCAGTCTATTTTATTATTATGAAAAGATTATTTGCCTTTATTAGTTTTTTAGCTGTCATTTTATTACCAGCATCAAGTCAAAACCTTTCATTCGACCTCTCCGGTAAATGGAATTTCCAGATCGACCGCATGGATGTAGGCATCAAAGAACAATGGTTTAAGAAAAAGCACTTAGATGATACCATCAATCTGCCCGGATCGATGCCCGAAAAACTAAAAGGCGATGAAGTCACTGCCCGCACCAAGTGGACGGGTAGTCTTTACGATAGCTCTTACTATTATAACCCCTATATGGAAAAGTATCGGGTAGACGGACACATAAAGCTCCCGTTTTTTCTGACCCCCGATCGACATTATGTAGGGGTAGCCTGGTACCAAAAGCAGATAACCGTTCCTTCCGATTGGAAAGGCGAATGCATCCGGCTCTTCCTCGAACGCCCGCATATAGAAACCACCATATGGGTAAATAACAAAAAAGTAGGGATGCAGAATAGCTTGTCGGTACCCCATGTGTACGACCTGACCGATTACATCAAAGCCGGGAAACCATGCAACATTGCCATCCGTATAGACAATCGCATCAAGGAGATCAATGTAGGCCCCGATTCACATAGCATTACCGATCAGACCCAAGGCAACTGGAATGGTATCGTAGGACGCTTGGAACTTCAAGCCATCCCCAAAATACACTTCGGTGATATCCAAATCTATCCTGACCTTGCCGGACATAAAGCGAGCATACAAATAAAGATTCAATCACCTGTATCTCAAAAAAGTAGCATCACCCTTGCCGCCGGAAGTTTTAACACTAACCAGAAAGACAGCATCAACCCACTTACCCGTATTGTGCCCCTCCACAAGGGAGAAAACAATGTTACCCTCGAACTACCGATGGGCGATCATTTCCTGACATGGGATGAATTTACCCCTGCACTCTATCGGCTAAGCGTCCAGCTGGCCAGTGGAAAACAGATAGACATACGGACAGTGGAATTCGGAATGCGTGAATTTAACATCAAAGGCAAATGGTTCTATATCAACGGACGAAAGATCATGTTGCGCGGTACCGTAGAGAATTGTGACTTTCCACTTACCGGATACCCCCCTATGGATGAAGCATCTTGGGAACGTGTATTCCGCATCTGCCGTCAATACGGACTTAATCACATGCGCTTCCACTCCTATTGTCCGCCCGAAGCCGCCTTTAAAGCAGCCGATCGCGTGGGATTCTACCTGCAACCCGAAGGTCCAAGTTGGCCGAATCACGGACCTAAACTAGGATTGGGGCAACCCATCGACAAGTATCTCATGGACGAAACCATTGCCATGAGCCAACAATATGGCAATTCCCCTTCATTTTGCATGATGGCCTGCGGTAATGAACCTTCGGGTCGTTGGGTTGCATGGGTCAGTAAATTTGTCGATTACTGGAAAACAACCGATTCCCGCCGGGTTTACACCGGTGCATCCGTCGGCAACAGCTGGCAATGGCAACCCCATAACCAATATCACGTAAAAGCCGGTGCACGAGGACTTGACTGGAAGAATGCCATGCCGGAAAGTTGCTCCGACTATCGTAGCAAGATTGACACCGTACGCCAACCCTATCTTTCGCACGAAATGGGACAATGGTGTGCCTTCCCCAACTTCAACGAGATTCGCAAGTATACCGGTGTCAACAAAGCCAAAAATTTTGAAATATTCCGTGATATTCTCGCTGACAATGATATGGCAAGTGAAGCACACGACTTTATGATGGCTTCGGGAAAATTACAAGTACTATGTTATAAAAATGAAATAGAGAAAACATTACGCACCCCGGATTATGCAGGATTTCAAATGCTGGCGCTGAACGATTACTCGGGGCAGGGCACTGCATTGGTAGGGGTACTCGATGTGTTCTTCGATGACAAAGGTTATATCGATGCCAATCAGTTCCGTCGCTTTTGTAGTTCCACGGTCCCTTTAGCGCGCATCAAGAAATTCGTCTACACCAACAACGAAACCTTTCATGCCGATGTAGAAGTCGCCCACTTCGGACCATCACCATTGAAACAGGCGCATACTACTTATAGTATAAAAGACCAGTATGGAAAAGTATATGAACAAGGTACACTCAGTACTAAGGACATTCCCATCGGCAACAATATTAATTTAGGAAGTCTTGACTTCAAGCTCAAGAGCATCACAACTCCGCAAAAATTAAATTTTGAAGTTCGCATCGAAGGAACATCCGCTGTCAACGACTGGAACTTCTGGGTATATCCCGCCAAAGAAACGCTCAATCAAGGTGGCGTCTACACCACCGACACACTCGATACTAAAGCCTTGAATATCCTGCAAAATGGAGGCAAAGTACTCATCACTGCCGCCGGAAAAATAAAATACGGTAAGGAAGTTGTCCAATACTTCACCCCCGTATTCTGGAACACCTCATGGTTTAAAATGCGTCCACCACATACCACCGGTATCTTTGTCAACAACTACCACCCACTCTTTCGCGAGTTCCCCACCGACTACTACAGCGATCTGCAATGGTGGGAGTTGCTCAACAAGGCGCAAGTGATGCAATTCACCGATTTCCCCAAAGGCTTCCGCCCTACTATACAAAGCATTGACACCTGGTTCGTCAGCCGCAAAATAGGAATGTTGTTCGAAGCCAACGTACTGAATGGAAAACTCATGATGACCAGCATGGACATTACCTCCAGCTTAGACAAGCGAATCGTTGCCCGCCAGATGCACAAAGCCATATTGGACTATATGAATTCCGACCAGTTCCGTCCTGCCACCCGCGTAAGTCCGGAACGCATCCAAGAGCTATTTACCAAGGTAGCCGGTGCAGTAAAAACCTATACCAACGAATCACCGGATGAGTTGAGACCCAAAATCATCCGATAGCTCCAATCATAACTTCAATAAAAGGATGTGCCTTTTTTTCAGAAACTTCTGTTTTGGCACATCCTCAACAAGTTAAAATGACTTTCTTATTTATTCCATAAATCAGGAATGGGCTCATATCCACGGGCATCTGCGGGAGCCTGATTGAATGGCTCTTCAGTCCCATTATGAACTTTATACAGTTGTTTGGCCGTTTCCATCATAGCCTTCACTTGTTCTTTATAAGGACGATCTGTGACATCTATCAAACCACAATTATAATTTTCACCATCAAAACGTCCCGTCAAATCTTGATCGCACCACTGAAAATAAGCTGTACCGATTAATCCCGGATGTGAATAAGCCTTTTCAGTATAGTACCTGTAAGCCACTCCTCTCTCTTTTTCCGAAGGTACCTGCCACAACGACTGCGCTAATCCACGGTCCACCGTTCCAAAATGATATTCTCCGATGATCATCGGTAGATGGGTAATATCCATTGCATGAGTCATCATTTCGTAATCAGGATAAAGGCTATAGCTATTGAAACTCAAAACATCAAACGCTTCGCTACAGATTTTAAGAATCTTAGGATCCAAATCCGCAATATTACCAAAACGAATTCCAAGATTTAAATGATTCGGGTCATAGTGCTTCAATATTTTATTTGTATCGATCAGAAAAGTCTTGAATGTCGAGAAAATAAAATCTTTACGGTTCTCCGGGGTATCCCCTTTCTCTCTCAGAAACTTCTGTAGCGCAACTTTAATAGCCCGATCTTTACCATTAAGTATCAAATTGCAAAGGCGTACTTCCTGATTGAGCCAGGCAGGCTCATTCCCAATAAAATAGCCAATCAACCATGGATTATTTTTGTATGGCTCAACAAAAGCTTTCAAATTATCATTAACCATGCTGATAAAATCGGGAGCATAAACATCACACAGTCCCATTAAATCATGTTCAATGCCAATGCCTCTCAAAGGAACAAAGAAAGCTTTACGATTCATCGCCATAATATCAGAACTGGACCAATTAGCTATAGTATTCAGTCCCCATTTATCCATTCTCTTAAACACCAATTCTTTGGATTTCTCAGGAAATTGATCTCCAAAACGACGATATTGATTCCATAAACCAAAAGAAGGATTAGCAACCCCATGGATTTCTTGCCCATATTTAGCCATTAAATCAGCTGGAGGAAGCTCTTTATACATCCCTTTACGATGATCCAGATCCCTTACATTACCGCCACCACCAGGATTTACACAATCCACTCCGACAGACAGAAATAGATAACCCTCCGGATCAATAAACCACCAGCGATCCTTGATCTTCTCTGTTCGGAAAAAGCCTGTTCCTTTTACACATTTCTGTTTATATCCACCGAATTTCGAATAATTATAAGCTGTAGTATTCATCGTTTCCTTCTCTTCGGCTCTCCATTCCTTTTCCAGTTGTTCCGATGATTTAATCTTCTCAGGATAATCCACCAAATTAGATTGACCGAATTCATCGACTGCCGGCTTATCACCCATATAAACATCTCCCGGATCCTCCACGGATAATGTAATCGAACGAATTTCCAATTCGGGATTATGTATCGGCTTCCTCATACGAACACCGACCGAATCGACTCCATGAAGCGGAAAACGTTTTCCTCCCAAGTTAATCCAGCCCGTATAACGAGGATGGTTAAAGGTGGCAGCTAAATCAATAGCAGCATCTGGCAATTTTGTAAAGTACTTCAATGGAATTGCCAATTTATTCCACGCATTAGGTACATATGACATAATACGTAATTCATTATAACCACTGTCGGTGGTAAAGCCTAATTGAAAACGCTGGGAAGTATTGATTTTATATTCTAATACAACATAATTATAATCATCCCAATTCTTTGGCAAATTAGGGTTTATATCCTTCAAAGCAAATTTTTGTCCGGAGACCTCTTTCGAACTGTCAAATGCAACTTTATAAAGAGAAGTTTGATGCGACACGCATTGTACAAAAACCAATAAGACAAACGCCAAGAAGGCAACTTTCAAACTGTTTTTCATAAGAATTATTTTATTTATTGATAATATATCGATATAAAGACGAACGGGAAGCAATATACAAAACCTGATTCTCTCTTCCCGAAATAATCAATGAAGCGGGACGCTCTTTTACCCGAATCAAATTTATCTGCTGCCCCTTTTTATTAAAAACATAAATATGACCGTCGGCTACATAAACATTACCTTCGGCATCCACGGCAGACCCGAATTCCCCCTGATTGACGAAATGATTCAAATGACTCAAAGTACCGTCCGGATTCACATCCATGCGTACAAGTAAGCGATTATATTCATCCGCCGCATAAAAAGGTTTCCCCGGGATTGCCTCAAGAACAGAAGACGTACGTGCAAGATCATAATATTCAGGAATAATGGTGACTCCGTCCGGCGCCACAAAACAATCTTTCGGTTTCCAGACCGATATCTCATCAAAATCGTGTAAATCACGCCAACGGTGGGCAGGATAAAAAGCTTTAGCGACTCTCTTGACGCTTCCCATCGGAACTTTATCAAGCATACGGATGCTTTCTTCCGGGTGATCCGGATCAATAGAATAAACGCCTACCGTAAACCCGGTATTCCCCCAATAACTAAAGGTCGTACCCGAAGCATCTGGAAGTTTAGAGACGGTTTCCTGTTTTCCTCCAACCAAATATCCCGGTTGAGGATAATATTTAAAGAGTACTAATAAATGATCTTGAGTATCACAAGCCAATGACAACGGCTGCCACGGAAAATCAGCTATCAATGAGAGCTTCTCCTTTTCCACATTCCATTTATAAATACGCCGCATACGTTGTTCACAAAAGTAGATATTCCCTTTACTGTCTTTGGTCAGCCCTTCGGCAAACTCAAATCCGGTAGCCAAACGTTCCACTGTATCTGGCTTGGATCGCAAAGGTTCCAAACGGGGCTCCTTACCCGTTATAGTCAAACGGGTAAATTCCCAAGGACGTACATCCTGCTGCGTATTTATGTCATAACAAACCAAATCGGTAGTAAATCGCATTTGAGTAAAGTTATGGACATTATAAAATTCTATATTCCTGCAACTCCAAGTTCGAATAGCATAAGGAGAAGGCGTTTCAATCCATATGACCCGAAACAGATAAAGATTTGCAAAAAAAAGATCACTACAGTCTTGCAACTCAATGGGCTGGCAATCCAGGCTCTCCCGTACCTCCTCTTCCAGTTGCAAGGCATATATCTTCCAATTGGAAACATGCTTAAACCGGACTTCATTACGGACATGATGCTCTACGGACATGCCATAAATATACGCTTCGGTTGATGTATTCTCCACATATACTCCATTTGTGGCATAAGTACTTGCCGTCCATATATCTTTAAAAACACCACCTCCGCCATTCGTAACCCACAGACTCCAGTATTGATTGTCCCATGCCCGGTCTTTACCCAGGTTGGTCACCGGATGCCAAGGAGTGCTTATTTCTTGCTTCTTTTGAAAAACAGCTTCACTCTTCACCGGACCGGCTTCCATAGTTCCGTGCACTCCAAAAAACTTAACATCATTCATATAAGAATCTTTCCCGGCCATCCATTTGCAACCTACCGCTCGATAATTATATGCCCCCGTATTGATTCCTATGCCGGAAAAAATAGCATTGCCCCCATTCGAAGATTCAACTAAAGCCTCAGGTGGTCCGAAGCCACTGAACCCAGGAGTACTTTCCGAAAGAATCAGTTGTGTAGACACCGGATTCAAACCAATCATGCAAGTATTCATTCTCAATTTTAACGTTTTTGAAATGATATACCATCCTTGGGGAACATAAATAACCTCATGTCGGTTAATCGCCTGAATAAAAGCATCGGTATCATCTGTCACTCCATCCCCTTTCGCACCCAAATCACGAATATTGACCCAAGTACTCATTGAAGGTACCGCCGGAATATTATCATGAGGAGCTGCTGGCAAAGTATTCAAAGGTTCCATTGTAAGGTGCGTGCCATATTCCGGAACTGCCGCCATATCCTTTAAATGAACTCCATAAGAGAAGTCTTCAACCCTGTAAGCTTTGCCTTTACCCAAGATAAGTTTCCCACTCTCACGGAATTTTATAAAAACAGGCGTACGATCGCATACCACATTACGCAAACTCAACTGGTTGGGAGAATACCCCTCGTTACTAACTATTATACCGGCTTCCTTGATCTGTTCAAAGGTGCAATCCTCCATATAAATTTTGTCTGAGCGACTCGAGTCGATTTCAATAACCGTGGGGACCCGTTTCGCATGTAAACGAACCATCGTCAGCCCACCTTCCTGAGTACGAATGGCTGCCTTACGCTGGCCTTCGAAATAAGTATTGACCATCATCATCTGCCAACTGGGAGATGTTTTAGTGGTGTAAATGCCATAATCCCCTCCAAAGAAGCGGACATTTTCCATCTCGTTCCCAACATCAAACACCCCTGCTTTACCTTTACCGATCGAGATATCCACATTGGAAACAAAACAATGCTGCGCAAAATGCGTACGTAAAGCCACGGCATAAGGATTGCCATCTTCTATTTTCAAATTTACATTCGAAATAGCACTGTAAAATGTCCCTGCTCCAGCATCTCTCGGAACATCACCGGGATGGACAATTGCCCCGGTAAACCAAAGCATATAACTGGCCTGTCCCTTATCTTCCATCACTTCCTTTTGATAACCGGAAGAGTTTTTCGCCAAAAAGATAAGCGGACGCTTTTTGCCATAACCAATCAAACGGACCGCATTAGGAATATAAATTGTCTTACTGATCCGATATCGGCCTTCCGGAAGAAACACAATTCCAAAATTATGCCGTTCCTTCACCTGGTTCAACGCTTCTTGCAATGCATCACTAACATCTGCACTCCCGTCCGCTTCAATTCCAAAATTTTCAGGTGTGAAATAAACAGCATTGACATCTTTCGGCCTTTGTGTATAAACGGAAAAACCTTTTGTATCTGTAGCCTGCACCAATTGAAAACCTAAGAGTCCCCATAGGCTACATAAAATAAATAAGAGTCTTTTCATAAGCAATATTGATGGATGAAGAAGTCGATCCAACTTTTAGTGATAAGAAGAAAAGAAAGTGCAGAGTAAAAGGAATATGCCCCTCCTACTCTGCGCCATATTAAAGATTATTTATCAGCATTAATCTTCGCATTCAATAACTCATCATATTGAGGAATGGGGAAAAGATAGTTAGCTTCTGTAACGGCATGCAGAGGTTGATTATCCTGAGGATCCTTTTTAGCTATAACAGCATTGACCATTTCAAGGCGAACCAGATCAAACCATCTGCAACGTTCGCCGCAAAGTTCCCAACCGCGTTCCTGAACACACTTATCAACAAAGTCACTTGCCGATAGTCCGGAATACGTGGTTAATCCAGCTCTTGCCCTTACTTTATTCAAGCATTCATAAGCTAAGGCATCGGGACCTTCAGTAGTACGTGCTTTTGCCTCAGCATAAGTCAGAGCAGTCTGAGTGAATCGTAACATACGCATCGGGATGGAAGACGAATAACTATAATAATTGGGAGCATCTTCACTCTTCATCAATTTTTTATAGTAAGGACGTTTATATTTCAAGTTTTGCCAAGGAATAACAGTACCACTCGCTGTCTTAACCGTATAGGCAAATGTCGCATCCTTTCTCACTCCCTCAGGAAACTCATTGAAGAAAGTCAGTTCGGAAAAGACAACATCCCATCCTCCCAATTCTCCGGGATAAGCCCAAAATCCGTACATTGCATTAATTGTATTACCATTCGACTGGTTACAAGGAATAGTAAAAATATCCTCCTTGTTTATACCTGATTTTGTTTCATCATTCTCATAAAGCACCGAATATGAATCTTCCCAGTCAAATCCCCATTTAGCCCTGTTATCAAGAACCTCTTTAGCTTTAGTCGCAGCCATTGCATACTTATCAGTTTCCTTTAACGGCCAACCAGCTTCCGACAGATAAACTTCTGCCAAAAGTGCGGCAGCTGAACCACGATTAGGACGTCCGGCTTCACCATTTCTTCGAGTATCACCCAACATCTCATACGCATTTTTCAGATCATCTTCTATTTGATTATAAACATCCTTTATCGGAGACAAATCTTTACTCAAATCAGATAAATCAAACTTAGCCGAAAGCATTAGTGGCAATTGACCATAACATCTCACCAACCAATAATAACTAAACGCACGAATAAAATAAGCTTCGCCCGCAATATTTTTAATGATATCAGCATCACCTTGACAGTTCTGATAATTTTCCAGAATATTATTCGCTCCCTGAATAGCTTTGTAGCAACCCCAATAAACCGTAGGAGAGCTGGAGTTCGTGTTTTTTACATCATAACGGTCAAACTCCTGCGTATTTCCTGTTCCCGGAGGGCAAGTCAAGTCGTCCCCTCCTAATGTCATTTCAGTGGCCCAACCATTATTAAAGCCATAAGACCAGCAATTGGCCCATCCTCTATAAGCCCCTACCAGAGCTGCATCCAATCCATTTTGAGTAGCCAGCACATTATCAAAAACTTTACCTCTCGTATCTTCATCTAAAAAGCTCGAACAGCTTGTTTCTATTAATGCTGTAGCTAAAAATATTATAGTATACAATACCTTTTTCATAGTTGTAAACTTTAAGAATTAATTAAAATGTAATATCAAGTCCGACGGTATAAGTCCGTGAATTAGGATACGCTCCATAATCCACTCCCTGCTGAATATCAGACCCGCCTCCACCTAAATTGCTAGATTCCGGATCAACGCCTTTATACTTCGTAATGGTAAATAAGTTCGTAGCATTCAAAGAGACCCTGACATTCACCACTCTCTCTATTTTGAAGTCGTATGCCAGACTCAGATTTTTCATTCTCAAATAATTCGCATTTTCCATAAACAGAGTTGACTGTGGCTCCCATTTGCTAGTGGGACTCCAAGCCGGTAACCATGCATTTTCCTGTTTACCGGGAATATAACGATCCTTCGCTTCTGCAAGAGTTGCTTTACGGGCATCACGTGAGGCCATTATATTCAAGCAACGCGTATAATTAATCTTGCTAGCCCCAAACATACCCTGAAAGAAAGCATTCAATGTAAAGTTCTTATAAGTCACAGTATTATTCCATCCCAACGTTTGTTTAGGCATACCAGAGCCAATAATTTGATAATCAGACCCATCAATAGCAAAATTACCATCCAGATCTTGATAGCGGGCATCACCCGGCACACAACCATACTTAGCAGCTTCTGTCGCCTCGCTTTTTTGCCATGGACCTAAATATTTCAATCCCCAGAACGATCCCAAGGGTTTTCCAACTTCATATACAAATTCAGCTTGACCATTTAAACCGGCAACATCAGGATGAGAAAAAATCTGTTTTTCATCCCCCAAACTGGTGACTTTATTCTGTATGGTAGCAAAATTCAAGGTCGTTTTCCAATTCCAGCTATCAGAAGATATAACATCAGAAGTGATGCTCATTTCAAATCCCTTATTACGAATGCTACCAACATTAGCAGTCATACTTCCTCCACCCATATAATAAGGGACCGATTTATTCAATAATAAATCACGCGTATCTTTCAAATAATAATCCAATTCAACATTTAAACGCCCGTTAAACAAGCCAAACTCAAGACCCAAATCTTTTTGCTCGGTTGTTTCCCATTTTAAATTCTGATTTCCAGGATTACCCATCTGAATGCCATTTGTTTTGCCATTAGTGATAAAAGCATAATAGATACTTGTGTTATAGGAAGAAAGCGTAGCATAAGGTTCGATGGCCTGGCTACCCGTCAACCCCCAACTTGCCCGCAATTTCAACTTGCTAAACACCCCTAAGTCCTTAATGAAATTTTCATTCCCTAGATTCCAAGCAAGTGCTCCCGAAGGGAAAGTACTAAACTTATGGCCATCGGCAAATTTGGAAGAACCATCACGCCTAATAGAAAAAGAAGCCATATACTTATCCATCAACGTATAATTAATACGCCCTAAATAAGAAAGCAGAGCCCACATTGAATAATCCGAATTAGCCGTAACAGAACCAGATTGGGCCAAATTATCATATTTTAGTTCAGGAAATTTCAAATTAGATGCAGCTCCCGTCAAAGATTCCCATTTGTATTTCTGCGTTTCAAAAGCAACAACCGCATTAATATGATGTATTTTTGAAATAACCTTATCATAAGACAGTTGCGTTGTAGTTTGCACGGTTACCGACTTATTACTTGTTTTTGAAGCATTGGGCTGATAATTGGAAGCATAGTTACCACTCCAATATTTATTATTATAAAAGCCAAGATCTGCTCCAGCCTGAAAATCAAGCGACAAGCCTTGGGTTATTTCATAGCGGGCTCCCGCCATCAAATTAATAAAAGTCCGCTCCCGAATATTCTCACTATCATAAATCATCGCAAGAGGATTGGTTTTGATAGAACCAACAGGATCAGAAATCAAATAGCCTCCTTCTCCATTATAAGGATTAGTGGTAGGAGCCCACGATAAAGCCTGAACAATAGGGTTTCCGGCACCTGTACGAGCTTGATTGTTCTTGCCCGAAGAAGAAGCACCATTAGCATTAAATCTAAACGAAAGCTTATCATTAACCTTAGTGAGCACATTGGCACGTACAGTGTATCTGTTATATTCTGATTCCCTGACAATACCTTGTTGATTCAAATAATTACCGGATATCCGATACTGAGTTTTCGGAGTTCCTCCTGAGATACCTATTTGATGCTGGGTAGAGATAGCAGTATGGAATATAGCATCTAAATAATCAAAGCCTCCGTTTGTATAATAATTATTGACCTCCTCATCGGTAAACGTATGCTTGGATGCCCCCATAGCATCATCCTGCTCGTTAGCCAACTCCGCAAAATCACCTACGCTCAGCAAATCATAGTTTTTCAAAATCTTTGAGACAGAAACACTTCCAGAATAATTGACTTTTACCTTACCCTCTTTACCTCCACTCTTAGTGGTTACCAAAATAACACCATTCGCTCCGCGTGAACCATAGATAGCAGTAGACGAAGCATCCTTCAAAACCTCTATTGATTTAATATCATTCGGATTTAACATATTAAAATCGGCACCGACAAAGCCATCAATTACAAAAAGCGGACTATTATCTCCCAAAACAGAGTTAGTACCACGAATACGAATGCGCACATCTCCACCAGGAGCACCTACAGTATTGGATATCTGAACTCCCGCAGCGCGTCCTTGCAAAGCCTGGTCCACACGGGTCACGTTTTGTTCGGCAAAAGATTCACTCGTAACCTGTGACAAAGAACCTGTCAAGTCACTTTTTTTAGCTGTACCATAACCAATTACCACAACTTCATCCAAAGCCTTGGCGTCTTCTACCAAGACAATATTAAAAGTTGTTTGATCACCAACAGTCACCATCTTATCAAGATACCCGATATAAGATATTTTGATCACATTACCCTTCTTTGCTTCCAAAGAGAAGTTCCCGTCAACATCCGTTATAGTCCCGGTAGAAGTACCTTGAACAACTACATTAGCCCCAATAACAGGTTCATTGGATGTATCAACCACTTTCCCTTTAATCCGGCTATTTTGTTGTACGGAAGCACTCCTTGTAACCAGAGCTTTATTAGAAAGAATAATGCTCTTATCAAGCACCTCATAAACCACATCCGTCCCTTTAAAAACATCTGCAAGAACATTGAAGATATCTTTTTTTCTTGCATTTACCGAAACAGTGCGATGAATATTTATTTGCTTATTATTATAAAAGAAGGTAAAATCAGATTGATGTTCAATTTCATTTAAAACAGATTCAACAGTCTGATTCTGCGCAACAATGTGTAGCAGTGTTTTTTGAGCATAACTATTGTTGGCCGATACCAAGCCAACAAAACAGATTAACATGAAGGCTGACAATTTCATAGAAAGTGGGATTTTGTTAACTCCCTTCATTAGAGAACATAATTTCCCTAATAATTGGATGGAAATGTGTTTTTTCATAACTTTGTATTGATTAAGTAAAAAAAATTAAGAATTTACCTGTCGCCAAACAGGTTTCTTTAAAATTCAATTTTCATACGGAGAAATACGCCAATATTTTTCCGTATGTTTTTTAAGGAGCATGTGTTTTCATAACATAATAAATTAATAAATTTCTATTTTCTCTCGCTCATTATTAAGATCGCCATTGTTCTCACTGACATATTTAAATTTGATATTTGATGCTATTTTAAAATATTCCAGAATTCGGCTCAATCTTTGATGTTTGAATGCACCGGTAAAGGAATATTCATGCAACTTATCCCTCTTTATCACAAAATCCACATTATAGCGTTTACTCAAGCTTTTTAGAACGTCATCGAACGGAGTATCTTTAAAAATCACATACCCGTCCTTCCATGAGATATCACCTTCTACAAAAGTCGTCTTCAACATCACATTTTTCTTCTGTATATCATAAACCGCTTTCTGACCTGGTTTCATCACAACCTCAGACTGTCCCGGATAAGCAAAACTTACTTTTCCAGAAACCAAGGTCGTATTCACCACGCCCATATCAGGATAAGCTTCGATGTCAAATTCGGTACCATAAACCCTAACTTGGGCATTGCCGGCTGTATTCACGATGAATCTTTTATTCTTATTTTTCGTCACTGAGAAATAAGCCTCTCCTTTTAATGTCACACGCCTTTCTTTATCACTAAATGAAGAAGGGTAAGTCAAAGAAGATTCTGAATTTAAGATAACCACTGAACTATCAGACAATATAACCGAAGCTGTCATTCCCGGATTCGTTTTTACTTCAAGCATCTGCACCGATACCGGTTTTGAATTATAAAAAGCAAGATAATAAGCAATCAAAAGGGGAATAAGCAGAATTGCAGCAGTCCGTTGCAACCAATTCATCCAAACCACTTTCTTTTTATTGTTCTCCGCCTTTTCCATCTTCAGCTGAACCTTTCTCAACGCACTGTCCACATCAATATGCTTCAAGACATCTATATGATCAACCAATAAATGAGTAGCATAAAATTGCTTGGCAGTCTGCCGATTCTCATCAGACTGCATCATCCATTTTTCTATTTGTTCTATTTCTTCCTTTGTAGCCTCTCCTTCACAATAACGTGAAAGTAAACCATCCATCCCATCCGAATCCTGTATTGCCATTTTATGCCACTGTTTATGATATAGACAAGTGAGAGCAAGACATTCCTAAACAAAAACAAGAAAAATCTTCAAAATAAAATAATCTATAGAATAATATTATAATTTTGTTTTCAGAATAAAGAATACTATGAAAACCAATCAGCTATCCGAAGATAAGGAATTATTATCTGCCATACAGAGAGGTGACAAAGGAGCATTTAATACCTTATTCAGGAAATATTACCCTATACTATGTACCTATTGCCGCCGATTTGTTAGCATAGAAGATGCTGAAGAGATCGTTCAGGACATCATGCTGTGGCTATGGGAGAAGAGAAAAGAGGAAGTCATACAAACATCAATATTTCAATATTTAATAAAAGCCGTTTACCATCGCGCTCTAAACAAGATCACCCAAAACGAAACCAAGAATAGGGCAGATACTTTTTTCTACACAGAAATGTCACATCTATTCGACGATGCAAATGATTACACCATTGAAGAGTTGGAAAAGAACATACAATTTGCAATTTCACAATTACCGGATTCTTATAAAGAGGCATTCACAATGCACCGGTTTCAACAGATGAGTTATAAAGAAATAGCAGAAGTTTTAAACGTATCCGCAAAAACCGTAGATTACAGAATACAACAAGCCCTAAAAATCTTACGTCTAAAATTAAAGGGATACTTTCATTAATGCTTTGCTATCTGTTAGAGGTGGTAAAACACAAGAATAAAGCTTAAACATTCCGAATCCCCTTTTCATCACCACAATTTGGCATTTGGTGAACATCTTTTGGCCTATTAAACGCAGCAGTGCATCTTTGCAGAAAACAAAGAATATGATACATCTATTCCTCATCCATAGATAATTGCTCCATGGTTATAACTGCCTATGTTTTGTTAGGAAAAAGCAACAAATTCATAATTAAATCAATCAACCAATATCAGGAGAATGAGACCTGACACTACTGGTACAGCACTTGTTCAAACGCTTCTTTATACAGTAAAGCATAATGCTTGATCTGTATTTGCACCTACTTCCCTTTCGTTTTACCTTAGCAGGGCAGACGCATTAAAAAGCGGAACACTGCATTAGTTTTGATAAATAATTGTCATCCCATCCGGCTTTTAATCTTTTCAGATTCATACTTCCCTTCGTTGTCTTATCGTTTTTCAGAGTAGCCAACGCCATCTTAGTGAGTGCCGAAAAGTTTCTTGCGGCATTCTTGACTTTCTTGCTTTGATCCTCATGAAAAGTGACATCCAGTTGCCAATGAAGATTGTTTTCTATAGACCAATGTTGCCTAATTGCATTCGCAACTTCTTCCGGATTCTCATTTCCAAGTGAGGTTATATAATATCTGGTTTCTTCTGTTATTTCTCCCGTAGCATGGATTATTCTTTCGGAAGTTATACCCACAACCGATTTCAGACCGACAAATTTCCCCTTAAACATATTTGCCATGATATCAGCTCCATAATTAATAACCAGACAGGTTCTGGTTTCCGTCCTTCCATGTCCGGTAGTTTCGGAGGTGTGGGTTGCAGCTATCTTGTGACGGGGACTATGCTTAAAGTTCTCAACCAGTTCCTTGGCAAGTTCGTAACTTTTGGGCTGATTCTCTTTGAGGGCGATAACATAATCCCCTTTTTTTTCTACAATAGCCTTTGTTATTGCTGTTTGGCAACCCATTGCATCTATCGTTACAATGCACTCTTCAAGGGATAGGGCACTAATTAATCTGGGAACGGCTTCTATTTCATTGCTTTTTTCCTCCACCTTCTCTTGCCCTAAGGAAATCCCATTTGCAGCAGACCATGCTGAAACCATCCACAGTTTAAAGCCGTCCCGTCCTGTAGTATGTTCTGCATCGCATTTACTGGAACCGCGCATTAGTTTGCCATCTATAGCCACAACCCCTTCTACCTTATCGCAAATCTGCTTAACCCAATTGCGAAAGATCAGTTCGAAATGTTGGGGATCAAGAATACTAAAGAACCGGTTAAAGGTGTCATGGCTGGGGATCGATACTAAATCGGGGAATCGCTTTTTAAAGAAATCAATCTTGGAATTCCCAAATGCTTCTATCTCATTCCAAGATTGAGCACCACATATCACCGCAGATATGGCAATATATATGATATGCTCCATTTTATGGACTTTCTTACGGTCTAATCTGGGGTCCTCTATTTGTTTACAAATGTCAATAATACCTATTTTCATGTCAAAGGATGTTTAGTTTCACTCTGCAAATGTAATAAATTCATTAGACACATATAATAGTGTATCAGCTATATATACCATATATACAATGAGAAACAGATAGGCAATGTAGTAAAAACTATAATGCGTCTGCCCTGTTTACCTTAGCTACTATTTGATACGCACAACTGTGAAGAAGCTGATCTACATCAGTGAAGAAGTTTCTTCACAGTTGTGAAGATGCTTACTCACAACTGTAGGTAATTAATTAAACCCATACTAAAAACAAACGATAGATAGGCACTTAATAGAAGGAGAAATGGTATAAAACGTAGTATAACCTATGCTTTTAACGCAGGAAACAAGGGGTTTTGAACAATGCTCAAACAGGCAACAATCTATATTCACGAATAGTTTATTAATGATAAATATTCTAGTTATCAATGATATGCAGTTCTATATTGTCTATTTTTATAAGGGTGCAAGTAAATCTGACCTACACCCTTATTTTTTACTTGCACCACCATGCTACATCCTAACAATCAACGTATTATATCAGTGAGTGCAAGTGTGCAAGTAAATTATGCACTAAACTACAGTGTAGTGATTTGGCGGACAGAGCTATTTTTTACAAAAGGGCGATTTTTATAGGGTCCGGAAAGACAGTCTCATGATAAAATTGTATCTTTGCACTGTTTTATGCATTCCGTAGACTAATAAAAGACACCATATGATAGATAAAATCAACCAGCTTCTGCAAGAAGTGGAAGCACTGAAAGCTGCTAACGCCGAGGAATTAGAGACACTCCGCATTAAATATCTGAGTAAAAAAGGAGCCATTAGTGAATTAATGGCGGACTTCCGTAATGTAGCAGCGGAACAGAAAAAGGAAATGGGTATGAGATTGAACGAACTGAAAGACAAGGCGCAGGAAAAGATTGCGGCGTTGAAAGAACAGTTCGAAACCCAGGATAGCGATTGCGATGATATAGACCTGACCCGCACGGCTTATCCTATATCATTGGGTACACGGCATCCGCTTTCTATCGTCAAAAACGAAATTATCGACATATTTGCCCGTCTGGGATTCAGTATTGCCGAAGGTCCTGAAATTGAGGATGACTGGCATGTGTTCTCCGCACTGAACTTCGCCGAAGATCATCCGGCACGTGATATGCAGGATACGTTCTTCATCGAATCACACCCCGACATTTTGCTACGTACGCATACATCGTCAGTACAGAGCCGTGTGATGGAGCATTCCCAGCCCCCTATCCGCATCATCTGTCCGGGGCGTGTTTACCGCAACGAGGCCATCAGCTACCGTGCACATTGCTTCTTCCATCAGGTGGAAGCGCTGTATGTGGATCAGAATGTTTCGTTCACCGACCTGAAACAGGTCTTGTTGCTCTTCGCCAAAGAGATGTTTGGTGCCGACACCAAGATCCGCTTGCGTCCGTCGTACTTCCCGTTTACCGAACCGAGTGCGGAAATGGATATCAGCTGTAACATTTGTGGTGGAAAGGGTTGCCCTTTCTGCAAGCACACCGGCTGGGTGGAGATTCTGGGTTGCGGCATGGTCGACCCGAACGTACTCGAAAGCAACGGTATCGACAGCAAAGTTTATAGCGGTTATGCATTGGGCATGGGTATAGAGCGTATCACGAACCTGAAATATCAGGTAAAAGACTTGCGTATGTTCTCCGAAAATGATACACGCTTTCTCAAGGAGTTCGAGGCTGCTTATTAGAATGTATCGTTTGATACATCGGTCCTCATCGCATTGTGGATTATGAAAGATAAATTAGTCACTCCGGGTTATTGTTTCATCATTGCAGCTAACTTCCTGCTTTACTTCGGTTTCTGGCTGCTGATTCCGGTACTGCCGTTTTATCTCTCGGAAGTGTTCAGTGCCGAAGGATCGACAATAGGCATTATTTTATCCTGCTACACAGCCGCCTCGCTATGCATCCGCCCCTTTTCGGGTTATCTGTTGGATACATTCGCCCGCAAGCCATTATACCTGCTGGCATATTTTATCTTCATGTCGGCATTTGCCGGTTACATCATTGCCGGTTCGCTGACGCTGTTCATCTTGTTCCGCATCATCCACGGTTTTTCATTCGGCATGGTGACGGTAAGCGGAAACACGATTGTGATAGACATCATGCCTGCTTCAAGAAGAGGTGAAGGGCTGGGATATTTCGGCATGTCCAATAACATTGCAATGGCTGTAGGCCCGATGTGCGGCTTGTTTCTCCACGATGCCGGAATAAGCTATCCGGTGATCTTCTGCACAGCAATTGGTTCATGCCTGATCGGCTTCTTATGCGTGACATTCGTAAAGACGCCTTATAAGCCTCCTGTGGAAAGTGAACCGATCTCGTTAGATCGTTTCGTGTTGGTCAAAGGACTCCCGGCAGGTATCAGTCTGCTATTGCTCTCCATACCCTACGGAATGACCACCAACTATGTGGCAATGTATGCCAAGCAAATCGGCATCAGCATTACCACCGGTTATTTCTTCACCTTTATGGCGATAGGTATGGCGATATCAAGAGTCTTTTCCGGCAAGATCGTCGACCGTGGTAAAATCACCCAAGTCATTTCCGGAGCGCTTTACCTCGTCATCTTTAGTTTCTTCCTGCTCTCCGCCTGCGTGTACATTATACATTGGAACAGCCAATTCTGCACCGTGATCTTCTTCACCATCTCCCTGCTTTTAGGTCTCGGTTTCGGCACCATGTTCCCGGCTTACAACACCTTGTTTGTGAACTTGGCACCGAATAGCAAACGGGGAACGGCGACTTCCACCTACCTCACTTCATGGGATGTAGGTATTGGCGTCGGGATGCTGGCAGGAGGATCCATCGCCGAGGTCAGCAGCTTCGACAAAGCCTACTTGTTTGGTGCCTGCCTCACCATTGTGTCGGCACTTTACTTTAACTTGAAAGTAGCTCCGCATTATCATAAAAACAAACTGCGATGAGAAAGAAAGAAAGATATGAAAAAGTAATTGAATGGTTCCGCGTGAACCGTCCCGTAGCAGAAACGGAATTGCACTACAACAATCCGTTCGAACTGCTGATAGCCGTCATCCTCTCGGCCCAGTGCACCGACAAACGGGTGAACATCATCACTCCTCCCCTGTATCGCGATTTCCCCACTCCCGAAGTTCTGGCTGCAAGCACACCGGAAGTGATCTTTGAATACATCCGCAGTGTATCTTATCCCAATAATAAAGCCAAACACCTGGTCGGCATGGCGCGTATGCTTGTAAGCGACTTCAATAGTCAGGTGCCCGGCACGCTTGAAGAACTCATTAAACTACCCGGTGTAGGGCGGAAGACCGCCAACGTGATCCAGTCCGTCGTGTTCCATAAAGCCGCGATGGCGGTAGATACCCACGTCTTTCGCGTCAGCCACCGCATCGGACTGGTGGCGGACAGTTGCACCACTCCCTTCAGTGTGGAAAAAGAACTGGTGAAACACATCCCCGAAGAACTGATTCCCATCGCCCATCACTGGCTCATCCTGCATGGGCGTTACGTCTGCCTGGCGCGTAATCCACAATGCGATTCGTGCGGTTTGCAACTCTTGTGCAAGTATTATTGCAAGAAGTATAAAGTAAGCAAAACAGGGACAAAAGGAGCGGAATAAAATGACTGTTTAATAGCAAAAAAGAGAAATAAGTAGTAACTTTGCAGTCACGAAAAAGAATCAATAACACTTTTAAATAAAATAGAGTATTATGACAATTGATCAATTCAAATTTGCCGGTAAAAAGGCATTCGTTCGTGTGGACTTTAACGTGCCATTGGACGAAAACTTCAACATTACTGATGATACTCGTATCCGTGCGGCTCTTCCTACATTGAAGAAGATTATCGCCGATGGCGGAAGCATCATCATTGGTTCTCATCTCGGTCGCCCGAAAGGTCCTGCTGATAAGTTCTCATTAAAACACATCCTGAAGCATGTATCCGAGCTGCTCGGTGTGGAAGTACAATTTGCCAACGATTGCATGGGTGAAGAAGCTGTTGCTAAATCCGCCGCTTTGCAACCGGGTGAAGCATTGTTACTCGAGAACCTTCGTTTCTATGCCGAAGAAGAAGGTAAACCACGTGGTCTTGCAGAAGACGCCACCGACGAAGAAAAAGCCGCAGCAAAGAAAGCTGTAAAAGAGAGCCAAAAAGAATTCACCAAGAAATTGGCTGCTTATGCTGATTGCTACGTGAACGACGCATTCGGTACCGCGCACCGCGCACACGCTTCTACAGCATTGATCGCCAAATATTTCGACAAAGACAATAAGATGTTCGGTTACCTGATGGAAAAAGAAGTGAAAGCCGTAGACAAAGTGATGAATGATATTCACCGTCCGTTTACCGCTATCATGGGTGGATCTAAGGTTTCCTCTAAAATCGAAATCATCGAAAACTTACTCAGCAAAGTAGACAATCTGATCATTACCGGCGGTATGACTTATACCTTCACCAAAGCAATGGGTGGTAAGATCGGTATCTCTATCTGCGAAGATGACAAACTGGATCTGGCGTTAGATCTTATAAAGAAAGCTAAAGAAAAAGGTGTAAACCTGGTATTGGCTGTTGACGCCAAGATTGCAGATTCTTTCTCTAACGAAGCAAACACAAGATTCTGCGACGTGAATGAGATTCCTGATAACTGGGAAGGTCTGGATATCGGTCCGAAAACGGAAGCTATTTTTGCCGAAGTGATCAAGAATTCCAGAACAATCTTATGGAACGGTCCCACAGGAGTATTCGAATTTGAAAACTTCACTCATGGTTCACGCTCTGTAGGCGAAGCAATTGTTGAAGCAACCAAAGCAGGCGCTTTCTCACTTGTTGGTGGTGGTGACTCTGTGGCTTGTGTCAACAAATTCGGTCTGGCAAGTGGCGTATCCTACGTTTCCACAGGTGGTGGTGCATTATTGGAAGCCATCGAAGGAAAAGTTCTTCCGGGTATTGCTGCTATTCAGGAATAAACACAAATACAAGAATATAAAAAGCAACCCTTTGAGAAAACGGGTTGCTTTTTTTACACACTCTTATTAACACATTTATCGACCTACTATTATCAAAGAAATGAAGAAAATCTTATGCTCCATTGCGCTCCTATTCACATCCTATATCTATACGACAGCGCAGGAGGTTAGTTTGGACAAAGCGATCAACACACTTAAAGAACGAATCACTCTATCCGGGTATGCACAAACAGGATATACCTATGACGACAGCGGAGACGGAAGCAACTCTTTCGAAGTAAAGCGCATCATCTTTATGGCTCGCGGTAAAATTACCGATAACTGGTCCTGCTACTTCATGTACAACTTTAAAAGCGGAGGAAATCTGCTGGAAGTTTATACGGAATACAAGTTCCTCCCACAATTCACGGTACGTGCCGGAGAGTTTAAAACGATGTTCAGTATTGAAAATCCAATGTCGCCCACGGTAGAGGAACTCATCAGTTGCAATGCACAGGCTGTAGCCTATCTGGCAGGAACCAACGGCAGCGATCCATTGTACGGTTCCAATAGCGGCCGTGATATGGGGTTACTGGTTTACGGTGACTTCTTCGGTAAGTTACTGCATTATGATCTGGCTTTAATGAACGGACAAGGAATCAATGTGAACGACAAGAACAACCGGAAAGATTTAGTCGGCAGACTGACGGTCAACCCCTTGAAATGGCTCTCGGTAAGCAGTTCTTTTATTAAAGGAAAAGGATGCGCCATCGCCACTTCCATTTACAACCCTGACATAAAGATAGGTGATGACTATACCCGCAATCGTTGGGCGGCGGGAGCCGAAATCAAAACAAAGCCCGTGGAACTGCGTACGGAATATCTGACCGGAAAAGATGGTCATGTAAAGAGCAACGGTTACTACGCCACAGCATGTGGCCATGTATTACCCAAGTTCGATGTCATAGCTTCCTATGATTATTTCAATAAGAACAAAGCAATGGATTATAAGCAAACCAACTACGTTGTCGGCGTACAATACTGGTTTTATCCGAAATGCCGTTTACAGGCTCAATACACCTACTGCGACCACCACATCGGAGAAAATAATAATCTGATCCAAGCCCAAGTACAGGTTCGGTTCTGATGCGACCCGGGATTACGTAGCCTATTGATTTCGCCCCTATATTCAGATTTTCTACAAAATCAAACTTTTACTTTGTAGCCATTTTACCTCAATAGTGGAAACGAACAAGTGAATTTGAATATGGCGAGCTTGACTGTTCAGAAAACGAAATCAATAGGATTGCGTATCATCAGACTCCTGATACAATACAAATATGTCTTTTTGCTATTACCGGCCTTCTTTCTCAGAGATTACACGCCGGATAATGAACTGAAATATATCAGTATTGCAGCGGAAGCGCTGAAGAATCATACTTGGTTCACCTTCTTCAATCACGGAGAGATTTATGCCGATAAGCCTCCGTTATATTTCTGGATTATCATGCTAGGTAAACTGATTACCGGCGGATATAGCATGTGGTTCACAGGATTATTCAGCCTACTCCCTGCAGCCGGTATCATGATTGTCATGGATAAATGGTGCGCAAAGTGGGATACGACTCATACCCCCACCCTCTCCAACTTGCTGCTGCTGACCACGACCATGTTCCTGGCTTCTGCCATTGTCATCAGGATGGACATGCTAATGACCTTTTTTATTGTATTGTCCCTCCATACCTTCTATAAGCTATACAAAAACGTAGCTACTCCGGCCGACAAGTATTTACTGCCCGTCTATCTATTTCTGGGAATCTTCACCAAAGGAGCCATGGGTATTCTAATCCCTCTGATCTCTATTACCGCCTTTCTCCTCGCCAAGAAAAAGATTCATTCTTTCGGTCATTATCTCGGCTGGAGACAGTGGGGTATCATTGTCGGCTTATGTCTCATTTGGTTTTTTATGGTCTTCTTCGAAGAAGGCAGTGCTTACCTGTACAATCTGATCTTCAAACAAACCTTTGGTCGTGCTTTCAACTCATTTCACCACAAACAGCCTTTTTGGTTTTACTTCCCCCGAATGCTATGGTCGTTTGCACCGTGGATTTTACTCTATCTGGTACTGATCGTACAAGCCATCCGCAAAAAGCTGTTTCAAACGGAGCTACAACAATTCTTCGGCATCATAACCGCAGCCAATATAATCATGCTATCCCTCATCAGTTCAAAGTTGGATATCTACCTGCTGCCCGTCTACCCCTTCGCGGTCTATCTATGTGCTTCCTTACTCCCCGCACAGAAAAATAATCCGGTAGTCAAAATAGCAATAGGAATACCAGCGAGCATATTGATACTGGCACTGCCTGCATTCATCACATTCAGGGAAATCCTGCCACCTGAATATGACGGAATATGGATTTACACCGGACTTTCACTTTTATCCGTCTCCGGGGTTATCGCATTAGCTACGGTAATCCGCAACCCATCAAAAGCCATCACCTACATGGCGTACGGAATACTCCTGATGTATTTTACCGGCTCCTTTGCCATCCCGCGCTTCAATAGTATAATAGGGTTTAATAAATTAGCGCAAACAGCACTACAGGCAGGTAAAAAGCAACACGTTGAAAAGTATTTCTATTATAAATCCGGTTCCGCGGCCGATATGGATGTTCTCTTAAGCCAGAGACTCTATGAACTTGATTCCATACAGCAACTTGATTCACTCAACCGGCTCCCCGAGGCAAGTATCGTCTTTGTCAAGTCTAAAGAACTAAGTAGGGAAAGCGAGCTCAGGGAATGGCTTTTCTCAAAGGCAGAGAATTGGAAATCAAGTACATACAACTGGTATTTATTGGGAAACGGTCGAAAAGGAGAACGGGAGTAATCGCTTTTTTTAAATAACACCAGATTTCCTTCGGCCATACTCAACTTTTCTGGCATCGTTTTTGTACTTTTGTTAGAGATTATCAAAGAAAGGTCTAAAATATGAACGAACAGCTTATTCTAAAGCAAAATCAACAAATAGTCCGCCTGCTAACAGAAAAGCGATTGAAAGAAGCACTTGCGCTACTGGAAAGCTTATTATATAACTTCAATGATTCAGTGCTCCGCAATCGTTTGGAACAAGTCCAGACCTCCTACCAATATATGTTGCAATACATGCAGCAAGGAACTCACGACCCCGAACGACAGAAGCTCTATCGGGAACTACTTGTCAGCACATGGGAAATCACAGACCAGTCCCGCGTCGCTTTATTGGATGAAGTATCCCTGCACTATTACCATGATCTACGCCGGAAGAATAATCTAATGCCGATACGGCAGGATATCTCCGCTCTACAACGAATACTCGAAGGCTTCCCTGACGAAATGTCGGTATGCCGGCTGACACCCGGGTTTCAGGGACTAGACGAAATACTTAGCAGACATGAAGAAGCTGATAAAACACTTTTTCTCCAGACATGGAGCAATAGCGGATGGAGTCAGGAAGAAGCAGAACAGGCGGAAGCCCTCCTTCAATCGGAACTGATGCCGCCAAATGATTTATCGCTATTTGCTAGTGCGGTAATGTTAAGCCTAATGGAATGCTTTGATCCACGTAAAGTCAACTGGTTGCTCAAAGCCATCCGTCACAATCATACATTTGTAAGCCAACGGGCAATGGTAGGACTGGTTCTCATCCTGCATATCTACCCTAACCGTATATTGTTGTACCCTGAAATCAAATCACAAATATCCTTGCTTGGCGAAGAACCGGAATTTACCAAACAGTTGAACCGGATCTACCTCCAACTGTTGCACAGCCAGGAGACCGAAAGCATCAATAGGAAAATGCGCGAAGAAATTCTGCCGGAAATGATGAAGAACGTAAACATCATGCGTGGTATGAAGTTTGACGTTGACGATATAGATGAAAACGACTTTAATCCCGATTGGGAAGATGCTTTTGAGCAATCGGGTCTGGGCGACAAGATACGTGAAATGAATGAACTGCAAATAGAAGGTGCGGATGTATACATGAGCACATTTGCCCAATTGAAGAATTATCCCTTCTTCCACGATATGAGCAATTGGTTCTATCCGTTCGATCCGGAACATTCCAGTGTGATCCACTCTATCGGATTATCTCCGGAAAAAGAAAAATCGGTTCTTTCCGTCATTCTGCAATCGGGATTCTTCTGCAATAGCGACAAGTACTCCTTGTGTTTCACCATGGCGCAACTTCCCCCCAACCAACGCGACATGATGATCAGTCAGATGACTCCTCAAGACCAGCGCGATTTAATGGAAGAAAAAAACATCTCCGAACTGGCCTCTTTTGCAATCCGCAGCGATATAGTAAGCAATCAGTACATTCACGACCTATACCGCTTCTTCAAACTAAACCGGCACAAAATGGAGTTCCGCAACATCTTCCGGGAAGAGATCGCCTTGCACCGTAATCCGGTATTAGAAACAATATTGGGGACAAATGAATTCCTGACTACTATTGCCAACTTCTTGTTCAAAAAAGAACATTTGGAAGCAGCAGTTGAGATTTATCAAATACTCATCGACCGGAAAACAGCTAATGCCACTATTTTCCAGAAAGCCGGAGTTTGTTACCAGAAGACCACCCATTACCAGGAAGCAATAGATGCGTTTCGGAAAGCCGATGTGCTAAAACCCGATCATGTATGGACACTCCGCCATTTATCCACAACATACTGGCTAATGGGAGACCGGAATAAAGCAATGGAGTACCTGCAACGGGTGGAAGCCATTTTGCCTGACAACCGTTCCATTCTTTACAAGATGGCTACTTATCTGACAGAGTTGGAACGCTATGATGAAGCGTTAAAGTATTTCTTTAAAATGGATTTCATCGAAGAAAACAGTCCACGGGTATGGAGAGGCATAGGTTGGTGTTCGTTTACAGCCGGCAAGCACGAACAAGCCATGAAGTATTACGATAAGGTACTTGCCGAAAAGTCCTACACACCTGATTATCTTAACGCCGGCCATGTGGCATGGAGCCTCGGTAACATAGAGAACGCCGTAAAATTCTATAAGAAAGCGGAGCAGAACTATGGTAACAAAGACTTCTTCCTCGAAGTATTCAATAAAGACCGTGATATGCTTCTCAAGCAAGGCATCGCTGAGGAAGATATTCCATTGATGCTCGATTTAATCTAACAATACTAGATTCAAATACATAAGATGACAGTTACAATATAAAACAACATTTATACTCATTTCTTTATAATATTTCATAAAATAGAGCCCAAATACTTGCTTTCCTGCTTATTTTTCTTAAATTACTGGAATTAAAACAAGTCTTCATAAGAAATACCTTTTGAAGTGAATCGATTTTATAAAATAAAGAGAAGATGAAAATTGCTTTTATTGGAACTTACCCTCCACGCAAATGCGGTATAGGCATTTTTACCAATCATTTGGTAAAAGCCATTATTTCGAATACAGATAGTGAGGAGATAACCAAGAATGCTATGGTTATTACCATCAATGAAGAAGATAGCAATATCACTTACCCGGAAGAAGTGAAATATGTTATTCAACAAAACCACCAATCCGATTATATAGAAGCTGCAAAATTCATTAATTACAGCGATGCAGATGTATGTATTATTGAACATGAATTTGGCATTTTCGGAGGAGATGACGGCGTATTTATCCTTCCTCTTCTACATAGTTTGGAAATTCCACTCATCGTTACTTTCCATACGGTGCTAAAATCACCCACTTATACCCAACGATCTGTTGTGGCAGAAATAGGCAAAAAGGCAGCGCGGATTGTAGTAATGAGTAAAAAAGCCATTAGTTTTTTAACGAATATTTATCACATTCCACAAGAAAAGATCATATTAATAGAACATGGAGTACCGGAATTTGAAGAACTATCGCGCAAAACGGCAAAACAGAGACATAGGCTTACAGGACATAAAGTGCTATTTACTTTTGGATTGCTAAGCCGGAACAAAGGGATAGAAACCGTTATTAATGCACTTCCGAAAGTTGTAGAGAAACATCCCGATTTATTATATATCGTATCGGGAGCAACCCATCCCAACATCTTAAAACACTCCGGTGAAGAATATCGCAATTATCTACAGCATCTTGTAAAAAAACTGGGATTAAATGACAATGTCTACTTTAATAATGAATTTGCCACAGAATCGTCACTTTTTGAATACTTACAAGCTTGTGATATCTATATTACCCCCTATTTAAATGAAGCACAAATTACAAGTGGAACACTGACGTATGCCGTCGGAAGCGGCTGTGCGGTAGTCTCAACCCCTTACTGGCATGCTCAGGAATTACTTGATGAAGGAAGAGGTTGCCTTTTCGACTTTAAAGACTCGGACCAACTGACCGACATTCTGATTGATCTTCTCGATAATGACAACAAGCTTTCACTTATACGTGAGAGAGCAATCGACTATGGTAAAAAGATAAAATGGCCCCAAATAGGTAAAAGGTATCTCGATTTGGCAGAATATGCGAGTGCGAATTGGGAGGAAAACAAGAAAAAAGAAAAGCAACTTATTGACATTCGTATACTGCCCATCTATACCCTAGAACACATAAAGAGATTGACAGACGATACCGGCATCGTTCAACATGCTAAATATGGTATACCCAACCTGAAAGAAGGCTATTGCGTAGATGATAACTCCAGAGCCTTGCTCTTAATGGTGATGGCTTACCAACAGAACAAAGACAAGGAAGCCTTGCGGTTAATGCCTGTTTACCTTAGTTTCATCAATTATATGCAACGTGGAAACGGCAACTTCCGGAACTTCTTAAGCTTTAGTCGGCAGTATCTCGACGAATACGGCTCGGAAGATGCCTTTGGCAGAACCATTTGGGCTCTGGGATATTTACTCCGATTTTCACCGAATGATGCTTTCCGACAGATGGGAAAAGATATTTTCTTCCAATCTGTACCACATTTTAGCCAACTCAAGACCATACGTGGAGCCGCAAATACAATCATCGGGATTTATCATTACTTAAAAAATGAGCAGAATGATGAGCATATGGTACAAGAGATGAGCCAACTGGTACAACAGATTATTTCTCAGTATAAGCAAAACAGTACCTCCAAATGGAAGTGGTTTGAGAAGAAAATGACTTACGATAATGCAATCATCCCGCTAGCCCTCTTCTCAGCTTATGAAGTATTGGGAAATAATGAGATTTTAGAAATAGCGAAAGAATCAAGCGTTTTTCTGGAATCAAAAACCATGACCAGAGACTATTTTATGCCGATTGGAAATAAAGGTTGGTTAAAAGAAGAGGATAAGATGCCTGAATATGACCAACAGTCTATTGATGTAATGGCGATGGTCTTGCTCTATTACCAAGTTTTTCAGATCACCCACGAAAAAGAATACATTGAAAAGATGTTTAAATGTTATTTATGGTTCTTAGGTGAAAACTCTCTACGCCTCCCTCTCTTTGACCACGAAACTCAAGGTTGCTGTGACGGATTGGAGCAACAAGGCGTCAATAGGAACCAAGGAGCGGAAAGTACGTTAGCCTATTGGATCTCACATATTGCTATTCTGGCCGCCCAAGAGAAGGAATATTTATATGCCCAGGATACAAACAAGAACAAATAAAAAGAGAATAAACGAATGCTTTTATTCTTGCGTGAAGCGTAAATGAGGGTGCGCCAAAACAACACGAGGAGGTATCACAACTAAAATAACCACTCTAAAAAGTGGCAGTTTGTAACTAATAGGCACAAAAGAGCCCTATCAAACTCTATTTCTGAGTCATGATGGGGCTCTTCTCTTTGCGGATAAGGATAGTCAAATTTCAGATTAAAAGTGATCTTTCTCTAAAATAAAGTACTGACACATCCTCATGTTTTTATAAAATTAAAGCTTTTGACATACCCTCATTATAAGAAGCAGTGATTAACAGCAAACCGATTAGAATTTAATGATCGGCTAATAATTCGTCCAGCAATGCATTAAGATTTACATTTGCAAAAGAAGAAGCATAATCGCTCATTGCATAAGGAATTATAAGGTCTCCATTGTGAATAAATGCACCGCAAGTATAAACCACATTGGGGACATATCCGGAACGTTCATCTTCATCCGGCAACATAAGAGGTTCTTTCAATCTTCCAATTACTTTTAACGGATCATCCAAATCGAGTAAACACGCTCCCAATCCATATTTCCGTACAGGACCCACACCATGAGTAATCACCAACCATCCCTTGTCCGTTTCGATAGGTACCCCTCCGTTTCCCATCTGCACAAGTTCCCAGTTATATTTGGGAGTCGTCAGCAGATGCGCTTCATTCCATTGATAAAGATTATCAGAATACATCAAATAATTATTGAAACCGTCTATCCTGCTAAGCATAGCATATCTGCCATTAATCTTTCGTGGAAATAAAGCCAGATTCTTATCCACAGCATATTTGCCATTAAGAGGATAGATCTTAAATTTCAAGAAATTCTTAGTTTCAATCAATTTAGGTAAGATCGTAAATCCATCGTATGCGGTATAAGTGGCATAATAGATTTGTTCCCCATTATCTTTGGTGAAAAGGGTGAAACGGGCATCCTCTATCCCCCCTTTTTCAAAATGAGAAATAGGAAATATGACCCGTTCTGAAATGTCAGTATCTAAAGAAAAACGAATTTCCGTATGAGAATCGGCTAACCATAAAACTTCATCAAGCCCTATTTTTTGTTCGGCAGTTAACTTCGTATTTTGGGCTTGTATGGATTTTACCGTTTCTCTAATCTGATCGTAAGTAAACTGATCCGAGAGTGGCTTCATGAGGAGGCTCAAAATAGCCTGCTCAACTTTCATACTTTTAAGTCTAGCGATAAACTCTTTCTTATCGTAGGTATTATCTTTTATAAATTCCGCTTCCCCTATTTGGTCACCCGGTTCAATCATTCTGACCTGATTCGTTGCATCCACCACAGCCCTACGAAAAATCAAAGAAGAGATATGTCCTTCACCCGTAGCTCTCAGACTGACTATATACCTCTTTTCTCCGGGATATAACTCACTCTGATCAAAATCTTCCACTACAGAAGGATTAAAAAGCGCAGCAGATTCTAACGCATATTCCATGGTAAAATATGAACCAATTAGAATCTTTTGCATTTCAGAGACACTCTTACCCTGACTTTTAGCCTCTACAATAGGCTTTACTTTTTGATAGTTTCTTTTAAATATGCCGGAAATACTTCTATGCCGCTTTGAAAATTCCCTTAGAATTTGCTCCACAAGGGCCTCAACTTCTCTTTCCGGTAATCTTAACACCTGTTCAATCAGCTTCTCAGCTCTTTCCTCTCCATAAAAAAAATAGCGTGCAATAACTCTTTTCTTGTCCGGAGCAATAATCATTTTCTGTCGTTGGACATTTAATCTCATTACATAAGCTCCCTTCTATTAGATAATATAATATTAATCGTAAAACATGTTTATCAATTAAAAAATCATTATTTAAACTTTCTGCAATTCCCGATAAAGCTTTTGCACAGGTAGCCCCATCACGTTGTAATAACTGCCGGAAATACTTTCAACTCCAATAAAGCCGATCCATTCCTGAACACCATAAGCTCCGGCTTTGTCCATGGGATGGCAATTATCAATGTAATATACAATCTCTTCCTCGGTTAATAGGGAAAAGCAGACCTCCGTGCGAGCAATAAAACTGTGCTGATGCCCGGCGGTAGTCAAACACACACCTGTAAAAACTTCATGCGTGTGCCCTGCCATAGCACGAAGCATCCGCAGCGCATCATCCCGGTCTTTAGGCTTACCCAGCACCTCACCGTCCATCCACACAATCGTATCTGCGGTTATCATTAATTCGTCAGGTTGCATCAGGTTGCGATAGGCATTTGCTTTTTCCTTCGAAATATAAAGGGGAATATCCCCACCCTGCAAACAATCCGGATAAGATTCATCCACATCGGGCAGTGTGCGCACTTCAAAGTCCACTCCCAACCCCGCCAGCAATTCTTTCCTGCGGGGAGAATTGGACGCCAAAATCACTTTATACTTCTTTAAATTATCTAACATAATACCATTTATAACTAAAAAGCCAAACAATCATCCCCTACCATCCGAAAGCATCATCCGCCATCCAGCGACCCTGTGTTTTAAGCACCTGCTCCACCACATCACGCCCGCATCCATATCCCCCGTCAACGTGAGAAATATAACGGGAAACAGATTTCACTTCAAATGCCGCATCCTTCGGACAACAAGGTAATCCGCATTCACGCATCACCTCCATATCGGGAATGTCATCCCCCATATACAAGATCTCTTCATCTTTCAAACCATGACGCTCACGAAAATCACGATAATCATGTATTTTAACCGAAGAACCCAGATAGATATCCTCCGCCGGAACCCCCAAAGCCAGAAAACGTTTACGTACGGCCTCGGTCTGTCCTCCTGTAATAATACCCAGCAACATGCCCTGCTTACCGGCCAGATGAAGCGCATATCCATCTTTTATATTAACGGTACGCATAGGAACTCCTTCCGTACTCATCGGTATCACATTCGCACTTAGCACCCCGTCCACATCAAACAATAGCGCTTTTATCTTCTTTAAATCATAATTTATTGTACTCAAAACTTATTTCTTTTATAAGATGTATACACTTCAATCCCACTCAATAATAAAGAGGAAGACCTTCACTCCTCTTCTTTCTCTCTGGAATGCAATTGGTGAATGCTCTCACTGACCAGACGATAAATCTCCCTCATTTCAGGCTCATCCACCAACATATCCAGATGTTTGTTTATCACATTCGTATCATAACGCACGGCTGGTCCCGTTTGTGCACAAAACGGCTCCAACAGATGAGCCTTACGGGCGGTTTCATCAATCAGTGGCAACATCACATCAAACGGAAGATGGTATTTCTTCAACAACGCGGCAGCAAGCGCATACATATGATTCGTGAAGTTGCAGGTAAATACCGCAGCCAGATGCAAACTCTTCCGTTGCTCCGAATCCGCTTCATACACGCGATCGGACAAAACAGAAGCAATAGCCTTCAGCAACTCCATATCATCAGGAGAATTACTTTCTATAAAGAAAGGAACTTCACGAAAATCAACTTCACGCCCCTTACTAAAAGTCTGCATGGGATAAAGCACCCCGTAACGGGAAGCCTTCCCCTCCCAAATGCTCATTGGAATGCTACCGGCCGTATGCACCAACAGTGCATCACCCTTGTTCTCCGTAATTTGAGGAAGAAGCTCCAAAAAAGCATCATCTTTCAGCGATACAATATATAACTGCGCATGAGCCGTCACTTTAGAAAGATCAGTGGTATATTCCGCCTCCACCTTCTGAGCCAATGTTTTAGCAGCCTTCTCCGTACGGCTGAAAATCTGTACGATACGAAATCCATTACAATAAAGAGCTTTAGCCAGATTTGTGGCTATATTCCCCGCGCCGATAAAAACGATCGGCGTATCCTGTACACTTCTTTTCATCTTGCAGCGAACCAATATAAAACAATTCCTATCAATAACAAGGCTAAAGGCAAAAGATAAGTAGATAGACTACCAAGCAATGCCGTAATCAAACCGAAATTCAAGATCACCCACAAACCGGTTAAGACTAATCCCACCGATTTATCACGCTTAAATATCAAAAAGATGACCGCAGCATAAAGTAGAAAATTATCCTTGTTCATCACCCACGGCAAGCCAAGACTCGAAAAAGGCACTAATTTATCAATAAGATAAAGTACACCAAAGACGATCAGTGCGAGAGCCGTAGCCTTGTAAGTATCACGATTATTATTTACTCTTGTTGCACTCACTTTTATTTTCCCCCGAATTTATTAAGATGAATCTTCTCCCACTGCAAATGCTCTTCGCTAAACGGCTTACGCTCCATTCCCTTGTGTCCGATAGCAATAATACTGAGCACCTGAAGTTGCAAAGGAATGTCAAGTACCTCACGGACAAACTCGTCGGAAGGCATACCGGAAGCTGTAAATCGTTCGCGTATCTGAACCCAACAACTGCCCAGTCCCATATCTTCCGCCTGAAGTTGCAAGATCGTAGAAGCGATGGAAGCATCTTCAATCCACACATCACTCACCAACGGATCAGCTGTTACCACGACAGCCAGGGCAGCCTCGGCAACGAACTGCGATGCCTGTGCTTTACTGTGTGAAAGCTTTTCAAGTAATACCTTATCATCCACGACAATAAACTGCCACCCATTAGAACGTTTGGAAGTAGGTGACATCAAAGCCGCCTTTAATAAGCTAACCACTTCATCCTGCGTCAAGTCCTCATCCGTAAATTTCCGCATACTGCGGCGGACTTTTAGTAATTCACTAAAACTTTCCATAAACACTATTTAAATAAATACCAAAAGCATAAACGATAGGATACAATATACTCAAAATATCATTTACCGCACGCAAATATACAAGATTATTTTCTAAATTTGCAGACAATGCCTTTGAAACTGACCACATACTATCATGGGAATGATCTTCCGGAATTGCCCGGTAACAATACCTTTCACTCCAATGAATTGTTTCGTATCTACGAAGCAACACCCGGTTATAAGCCATTGCTTATCATTGCCTCCGAAAACGGCAGACCCATAGCAAAATTACTGGCAGCCATCAGAAGAAGCTTCTACCGTTTCTCTTTTATGACAAGATGCGAAGTCTACGGTTCGGGAGAATATTTTAACGAGCAAACTGATCAGGAAACTGTTTTTGCCGAATTGCTCGAACATCTAACCGATGAAGCCCTCCGTGAATCCGCCCTTATCGAATTCAGGAACATGGAAAGTGCACTTTTTGGCTATAAAGCCTTCAAAGAAAACCATTACTTTGCAATTAACTGGCTACGCGTGCACAATTCATTACATAGTGTAGCTAAAGTGGAAGAGCGCTTTAGTCCGTCCCGCATCCGTCAAATAAAGAAAGGGTTAAAGAACGGGGCTGAGATACGAGAAGCACGTAGCGTAGATGATATACAAGCCTTTTCCCGCATGTTGCATCATGTATATTCCTCTAAAGTACGAAGACATTTTCCGAGCAGGGAATTCTTCCTTCATCTTGAGAAACAAATGATAAAGGAAGGGAAAAGCAAAATATTCATCATTACTTATAAAAACAAAATTATAGGGGGAAGCACATGTATTTATTCGGGTGACAGTGTATATCTCTGGTTTTCCGGAGGCATGCGTAAAACGTATGCCTTGCAGTATCCGGGCATCCTCGCCGTGTGGCAGGCATTGGTGGATGCAAAGCAACGGGGATACCGGCATCTGGAATTTATGGATGTAGGACTACCTTTTCGCAAACACGGTTACCGGGAGTTTGTATTGCGATTTGGAGGTAAACAGAGCAGCACCCGCCGATGGTTTCGTTTTCGCTGGACATGGCTAAATAAACTACTGATTAAAGTTTACGAATAAGCCGACCTATAACATAAAGGAAGAATAACCTGATATTCTACTTCTCAAAAGGACCAATGCTAAGGTTAATACACAAAGTACATCTTTGTTTACTAATAATTTACAATTATAAAATTATGAATTCCTGATATGCCCGTTTATTGCAGATAAACACGACTGCAATAACGAAGTGGTATTAATCATTCCTAATGGCATATAGTATTAGAAGGCTTTTATTCATGTATTATAAGGCTTTTAATACATTAATAAAAGCCTTTTAATACTATTTCATGTTTATACCTTTCTATAATAGCACGAAGAATGTCATACACTAAGAAGTTGGAAACGAGTATAACAGCTGAAGAAAGAAAAATTATTCAGGAAAGAACTTCATTTAAAGACAAGATATAAGTAAATAAAAAGATAATATACTTTAACATACGCACAAACTTAGATTCTACACACATGCATAAAGAATTTGCAGCATTAAATCATGAATCAGGCATGATACGCCATAAAAGGAGGTCTTTAGAAGGTTATTAAAACAAAAATCACCCTTGCTACAGAATACTATAGCAAGAGTGATCATTTGTTTTAGAGTCCTATGATCGATTTGATATAGAACTTATGTTAACTTAACGTATCTCAGGCAATTTAATATGAGTAACAAACTCTATTCGACTTTCCCGGTATTAGCGCCAAAGTTCAAATAAACTTTTTGTCCGACAGTACCTGGAACCCGATCTTGATCGCCTCCATTTCCACGATAAGCAATCTTTCCTGAAAGTACAATAAATTCTGTTCTCCACCAGTCGGTAGCAGCCGCTTCGGGATGAACGCAAAGACGTACTTCACCATCCTTTACAAATGCAGGAGAAACAAACTCGCCATCGGACGCAGTCGGCACGGTAAATAAGTCCTGATCAACCAATTGTGAATTCCATCCATCATAAGAAGTATCACCCATCAAATAGATATTTGGCTTCTCGAATGCAACAACTCTATCGTTACCGACAACCGAAACATAGACCAGATACCAGCCGGCTTTACCAACTTTGATGTTACCATCGGCATTAGACAATCCTGCGAGCTCCACAGACGCATCCGAAATCGTTGCATCATAACCAAAATCATTTCCCCATCCGGCTTGTGGAGCAAACTTTATTTGATCATCAGTAGAGAAATAATAAATGCCCCAGAATGCACCCTTCGTGCTATTAACAGGAACAAATTGATTCCAGGTTCCTCCCCAACTATAAGCACTGCCAGTCATGTAAAGTTCAGTAGGAGCACTATTATCTTTTACGGTAAAACGATAGTTGGTAACATCCAATGTAATCTTAATCTTTCCGACCAAATCTGCTTTAACAGCCTGCACATTAGTCCATACAATAAAGTTATCACCGGAAGTATCACCATCCACAGGGCTACCAAGGGCCTTGTCGAAATCCGGTTTAATTCCCTTCATAGCCGAAGCCGGGAGGAACTTAAAATAGGAACTAGCCGTGTTGTCAATCTCCAAAGTATACAGATTATCATTATTAGCATCTTTAGTCATGGCAATAGCTCCAGCCAGATCCCAGCCTTTAAAATCACCTACGACATAATACCCATTCGGATCAACTGCCGGAGTAGCCCCCGGTTTCAAAGTAATGTTCACCTCATTTCCAGGAAGTTGAATACCTTCTCCGGAAGGAGTAACGGCAGAAGCGTTGACAGAAATCTTCAATTCACGCTCCACACTGGCGCGGCTCTTATAAGCCAACTGGGTTACACTATCCAGTTGAGCCAGTGCAACTTTTATACTATTTCCACCCTCAACAACGTATGGCACGGTATAATCATCATTCAGCGTCAGAGAGTTAAATGAGATTGTACTACCCTCTTCAGCCGTAGTTGAACTCAACTGTGCAATTTCAACAGAATCCGCTGTCGCTTCATCCATAATAATCTTGGCATCTTTACCGGCGGCAAAAGTAGCGGTTAATTGTCCTGCAGCATCTTCTTGAGGATTGGACTGGGGATCAGCCCAGTCCTTAAAATCTTCATTGCAAGCAGAGAATCCGATCGCCGCCAGAAATAACCCTGCATATATTAAATGTTTTCTCATAATGAATCATTTTTAAAGGTTATAATTACTTTAGCTCCCCTGTTCCGGCGGTAAAGTTCAATTGTATAACATTCCCGGCCGCTCCTTGTATCGAATAGTCAGAACCCTTATCGGCATTCCAGTTATTATTTATAGGCTCGTTTTCACGATAGAAAATTGCACCTTTATAAAGCGTGAATTCTGTTCTCCACCAATCAACATCTGTTTTCACACAAATACGGGCCTCACCACTTGCCGTCATTGCAGGAGAAACAAAATTCCCATCCTTCGTATCGGGAGCAGTAAACTTCCACTCATCTACGTAAGCCCATGAATCACCGGTAGTAGCACCAAACAAGTAAACGTCACCCGGATAGAATGTCATAGCAAAAACATAAGCATTATTCTTAACCGTAGTTTTGATATAAACAACATACCAACCGGCATTCTTTACTTTAATGTTATCATCACCCTCTATTCCGGCATCAGCTTTATCCGTAATGGACAAGCGATTATCAGTCACACCGATATATTCATTCTCTTTGGTACCAAACTTAAATTCTGAATTAGCATCAAAGTAAATCAATGCCCAGAACTGACCTTCCAGACCACTAACCATAACCATAGGTTTCCATACACTCCAGCTATCAAGCATAGATCCTATAACATACATGGTGGCAGGCAGAGCCAATGAACTAGCTTCTTTAGACATTAGAACTTTAGGTAACTCAATGGAATTAGATACACATGTTCCTTTCCCACTGTCTGTAATAACCGCCTTTAAGCGGATATACACATTGATTGGTTCGGTAGGAACAGCAGCCGTTTCACCATTTGCAGCGGTCCACAAATCCAAAAGCGCACTATTCAGCTCAGAAGCATCCATATTCATTTTTGCCGTTGTGAATGTGCTCTCCAATTCAGCATAATCCGCCTTGCTATCGCCTGTAGCATCCTTAAAATCAGATGCTAAAGAAACTTGCACGGTATAAGTGGTAGATGCCGGGAAACCGTAGTCAGGTTGAGAACAAGACAATTCTACAGTCTTGGCATTTTTCAAGTCATACACATTGTTGGCCGCATACGCAGGCGTATTTAGCAAAAAGGTATCAGGTTCCTTTAAAACAGGATTACTATTATCATCCGTTTCGCAAGCCGTAAACAATGGCAATGCGAATATGGCAACCAATAATATTTTGAATATTTTTTTCATAACTAAATTCTTTTATAATGCAATCAACTTCCGATTAATACCCCGTATTTTGTGACATATTATCATTATTGTTCAAGTCTGATACCGGAATAGGATAAACATTGTAGAACGGAGCAACGGCAGTTCCGTTCTCAGCTCCACCTTTCCAATCCCAGAGATATTTACTTGTTGTAAACATGCCAAAACGTACCAGATCAGAGCGACGACGTCCTTCCAGATAAAACTCACGAGACCATTCACTTATCAGTTCCTGCTCGGTAACCGTTTGTACCATTCTTGTGCAATGGGCACGTTTACGAAGTTCGTTGATATCCGCAGTAGCATCTTTCCCTTGGCGGAACAAAGCTTCTGCGCGAGTCAAATAAGCTTCTGCCAAACGGAATAAAGGGATATCTGTATCAGGATATTCGGTATGATTGGTTGCCTTCCCGTCCGAACGGATATTCTGCCATTTCACAATAGACAATCCATCATTGAATCCTGTAATACCATCCGTTTGCAATTTACGTCTACCTCCGCCTACACCAGCATAGAACATAGCACGGTCATCACCCGCCGCCTCAATCATATCAGTAGTTCTAAGATTATATTGTGCATCGAAAGCATCTATTTTTGCATCGGTATCAATAGTAGACTTGGAGGGAACATCAACATCAGAAGGCAAGGTTGGAACTTTTGTTAAATCAGAAAAGAAATTTTGCACCATAGCTGCACGAGCAAAAATACAAGACCAACCATTCGTTGTTCCCATACGAGGCATACCACTGGTGCGTGTGCCACAAATCAGATAAGTTGATCCACCATAATTGCGGGTTTTCACACCATCCTGACGGATAGGGAGGATAATTTCCTGCATAGCTTCGGCGTTTTCATCATTATCAGCCATAAACAGCAATCGGTAATCAGGACACAATATATAGCCCGAATTAATCACCTTAGTGGCATAAGCCTCGGCATTTTTATAATCAGGTGTTCCCGTATATACCCCGGCATTCAAATATAAGCGTGCACGAAGCAACCAGTTTGCCGCCTTGTCTGCACGTCCGAAAGGAGCCTGACGGGGATCATACATATCATTTTCTATAGCAATCAACTCATCCTGAATATAAGTGTAAAGTTCCGTACCCTTCTTTTCAACAGGAAGATCATTATTGAAGTGTTCCTTAAACGGAGCCTTACCAAACAGATCAAGGAAGTACCAGTAATGCAAAGCACGTAAGAAGCGTATTTCGGCACGCTGGTGTAAAGTTTCCGCATCCGTCAAACCTTCCGTCTGATCCAGAAAGAAATTATATTGCGTGATATCGTAACCTAAACGAACATAGGCCCACTCGGTACGCTGACTGGAAGAATTCCAACCGATTTTGGTAAATTGGGGAATATCCACATTATCCTGCCATGCCCATACGCACTCGTCCGTAGAGAGTTCATTACAATTAAAAGTAGTACGGTAGAAACCGGATTCACCCTCATCTTGCCCATCCAGGTCGGGAGAACCGGCAACACCCTTTTGTCCGGTAACAGCAAGCATGGCATATCCTTTTACAAAGACTTCATCCTGATTGAATGATGAGCTTGTTTGAGGGTCGATCGGGCTAATATTCAAATCGTTCACACATGAGGTTACCCCTAAAGCGGCGGTAACAATCAGCGCAGCAGAGAATATATGTTTTATATTTCTTGTTTTCATGATAAATACGTTTTATTAGTTAGAATTGCAAGCTCACACCCAATAAGAAAGTCATAGCTCTAGGATATAGATTCCTGTCAATACCACTCTTTACTTCCGGATCCAAACCTTTGTATTTACTTATGATAAACGGATTCTGCACAGTAGCATAGATACGTCCGCCAATACCCTTATAAGTCTGAGTTTTGCAGAAATTCTGAAAAGAGTAACCCAACGTCATATTATCGCAACGCAAGAATGAGGCATTACGTACAAAATAATCACTCATGTAGTAATCACCCTTTCCGGTAAATCCAAGTGCTACAGCTTCGGGAGTCGTATTGGAGTATGCATTATTGGAATATAATCCGGACGCACTCACATTCGCTTTGTTGCTTAAAAAATCATAGTACACATAGTTATTTAAACTGGCACGCAGAGAGAAACTAAAATCGAACTCCTTATAGATTATCTTCGAAGTAAGTCCCATCAAAACATCACCCGCCGGTTTTTTATAGACGTACTTATCCGAACTATTTATGATGCCATCCCCATTACGGTCGACAAACATGTTTTCAATGGGCTTTCCGTCTTTACCATAGACTTGTTGGTAAACATAGAAAGAATTGGCGGCATAACCCACTTTATTCACCTGTATTTTGGTATTGTTACCTCTGGAGATCTTATCACCGGTTTCAACGTAATAGTCAGCATTATCCCCACCAGTCAGTTTGGTAATTTCATTGTGATTCCAAGTGACATTATAATTCAATTCCCAGCTAAAGTCTTTTCTGACAATAGGTCTTACATTAGTGGAAAATTCAACTCCATAATTTTTCAACGAACCGATGTTCTGCATCATTTGGGCATTGAAATTCGTACCAACCGGAATTTTCACACTATTCAGCAAATCATCCGTCTTGCGGTAATAACCGTCAATAGCACCGCTTATTCTCCCATTCAGAAACCCGAAATCCAAACCGGCATTCCATGTCGTCGTCTTTTCCCACTTCAATTCTTCATTGAAAGCTTTCGGACGTGAAGTTGAATAATAAGTATCTCCAAAAGGATATTGTGCATAATCATTATTAGCCACATACAAAGGCAGATAGGCGAAATCATCACCTATATCCTGCTGACCTGTGATACCCCAACCTAAACGCAACTTCAGATCAGAGAGGTAATCAACATGCTTAAGGAAGCTTTCTTCTTTTATTTTCCAGCCTAATGCCAATGAAGGGAATGCACCCCAACGATTGTTCTTTGAGAATCGGGAAGAAGCATCCCAACGCATAGTAAAGGTAAACAAATAGCGACTTAATAGGGAATAGTTCAAACGACCAAAATATGAAACCAATGTATTTCTGGTTGCATAAGCTGTTTGCGCACGCAAAGTCGCATCATGAGCTTCCTGTGCATATGAGTCCCAACCTTGTCCTTCATCAAAACCATTACGATGGAAATGTTGCTCCTCACCACCGGCCATGACATCAAAGTTATGAACTCCCAAGGACTTGAGATACTGGGCATACACATTATAAGATAGGTTGTATTTGTACTGTGTGACAATACCATTCCAACCATAATAGTTGTTACTAAAAGAATAAGGAGAGGTAATAGTGGTCTGAGTACCCTCAGCATATTCACCACCCATACTTGCATGAATATGAAGATCCGGTAAGAAATGTAATTTATAGTCTACATCCACATTCCCTACAAAGTCATTACTATTGGCTTTATCATTCTTTAGCTTCAATGCAGCCAAAGGATTCTGAGCCGAATTAGGATTTACCGTATACTTCCATGCCGGATCACTAAAGCCACTTGTAGCAGCTGTGTTCTGCCAATATCCACCCGTAAATTGGTAAGCGTCACCGCTAGCATAAACCGGATGTGTAGGATCAATAGACAACGCACTACCTACAGAAGCACCTGTATCAGCATAACGATTTTTTCCATTCATGTATTTGGCATTGATATTAAACTTCAAATGATTGTCTAAAAACGAAGGAGCCAAATTTACAGAGGCAGTAAAACGTTGGAAATTGGAAGTTTTTACAATACCATTATCATCCGTATAGCCTAAAGAAAGACGATAGGGCAAATTTTTGAATCCTCCATTGATGGAAACATGATGATCGGTGCTCACGGAAGTACGGAAGATTTCATCTTGCCACTCGGTATTTGCCGTGCCCAGTTCAGCAGGCAGGTTATCCCCCCACAACTGTGTGGCATAAGCACGGAATTCATTGCCATTCAGTACGTCATAGCGTTTTTGAATCGTAGAAAAAGAGACATAACCATCATAGCTTACAGTTGGAGCTTGTCCGTTTCTCCCTTTCTTTGTAGTAATGATAATAACACCATTAGAAGCACGCGAACCATAAATAGCCGTTGCAGAAGCATCTTTCAGTACCGTCATGGTCTCAATGTCAGCCGGATTCACCATAGATAGTCCGTTAGACATACCTTTAATACCCTGGTTATCAATAGCCAGACCATCAATCACAATCAACGGATCATTGCTGGCATTCAAAGACGATCCTCCACGAATACGAATCTGCGCACCGGCACCTGGAGTACCATCATTGGATATAACGCTCACACCGGCCATTTTACCAGCCAACATATCCTGGGGATTGGTAGTGATACCTTTGCTCATTTCATCAGGCTTAATAGCCGTGACAGAGCCTGTAAGATCATTCTTTTTTACAGTACCGTAACCAATAACCACAACTGCATCCAGCAATTGCGAATCATCTTGTAAAGTAACCGATACAGTGGAGGATGCCGCAACATCAACTGCTTTGTATCCGATAAACGAAACGGTCAACATAGTACCCTTGGCAACCTTTAACGTGAAATTTCCGTCAAGGTCGGTAATCGTACCATTCGCGGTATTCGCTTTCTCTACAACATTTGCGCCAATGACCGATTCACCAGAAGCATCTTTCACATGCCCCCTGACGGTGATCTGTTGTGCATAAGCGCCTACAGACAAGAATAGCCCCAATAATACGGGAAGAATCATTCGATAGATTCTAAGATTAACTTGCTTCATGCATTTTAAAATTAAAGTTAACAATATGATACATTATACTATATTCAGATTTACTCATCCGGCTTAAGACGCTCGGGTCCTAAGTACGTATAGCATGACGAAGCAAAAATATGTTTTATAGAATTGATAATATGCAAGAAACAAGTAAAATATACGTAGTTGGCTACGCAAACGATTGCACCTGAAGGTATACACTTTAAGGTTATCTGTCGAAAAGCACGAACTCATTTTTTATACTTTTGTATATCAAGGATTAAAAGAAGAGACATCGGAAGTAATTCTACTTATATAACCTAATATTAGATTCCAATATCATGAAGAAAATTATCTATTTGTATCTACTGCTCATTCCAATATTGACAGGCTCTTGCAGCAAAAATGATGATCCGGTAATATCACCACCGGTAGTTCTGAAAGATGGATTGAATTATTCGGCGGAGGTTCCAAATGCGGACGAAGCGCTAACCATTACTTTCAAGGCCGGGAATTCGTCGGCGCTTTATAACTATACAGGAGATGTCTACATGCACATTGGCATAGTAGAAGACGGAACATGGAAATATGTGCCGGCAGCATGGGACGAGAATCTGTCTAAATGCAAAATGACTAAAGGAGAGGGCAATGTGTGGAGTATAACCTTGTCCCCCTCTATCAGAGAGTGGTTCGGATCGGGAGAGACTTCCATACAAAAATTGGGTATAGTGATCCGTAGTTCGGACGGAACCCTGAAAGGCCTCGGCAGTGACTCTTTTATTTCCATCACAGATTCAAAACACCCCCCTTTCACACCGGGAGCTATCGCCTATAAAAGTCTGCCTTCCGGAGTAGAAGCGGGAATCAATGTCATTGATAATTCCACCGTCACGCTGGTCCTGTATGATAAAGATAAAAACGGAAACCATAAAGATTATGCTTACGCTATCGGCGATTTCAATAACTGGACATTAGCCAATGATGCCACTTCACAAATGTATCGTGATGATGACGCCGGCTGCTGGTGGATCACCCTCACAGGGTTGAGTGCCACAAAAGAATATGCCTTTCAATATTATATCGGTACCGCAACGGGTGGCGCCATCCGGTTGGCGGATGCTTATACCCGCAAGATTCTGGATCCGGACAATGACCCGCAAATCGCAGCCTCAACTTATACGGACAGTAAGACATATCCTTCCCAGGGATCGGGTATTGTATCGACCTTTAAAATTCAGGTGGATACCTATTCTTGGAAAAACACATCGTTTAAGATACAAGATAAAGATCATCTGGTGATTTACGAACTGCTTCTTCGTGATTTTACCTCAACAGGCGACATCAACGGTGCAATTAGCAAGTTAAGTTATCTCAAATCTCTTGGCATTAACGCCATTGAGCTGATGCCGGTACAGGAATTCGACGGCAATGACAGCTGGGGATATAATCCTAGCTTCTACTTTGCATTGGACAAAGCGTACGGAACGGACAATATGTACAAGGCGTTTATTGATGAATGCCACCAACAAGGGATAGCCGTCATTTTCGATGTGGTTTATAATCAAGCCACCGGTAACCAACCGTTTGCCAAACTGTATTGGGACAGCACCAATAGCAAACCGGCTTCTAATAATCCATGGTTTAACACAGATGCTCCACATCCTTATTCCGTATTTTGCGATTTCAATCATGAATCGCCGCTGGTACGTACTTTTGTCAAACGCAATTTAAAGTTTCTACTCAACGAATATAAATTGGACGGATTCCGGTTTGACCTGACCAAGGGCTTTACCCAGAAGAGTAGTACGGAAAGCACGGCATCCAACTATGATGCTAGCCGAATTGCCATACTAAAGGATTATAACAGTGCGGTAAAAGAGACCAATCCTAATGCGATTGTCATCCTGGAACATTTCTGCGAAACGAAAGAAGAAGCCGAACTAGCCAATGACGGAATGTACTTGTGGCGGAATATGAACAATGCTTATTGCCAGTCGGCCATGGGATGGGTGGAGAATAGTGATTTCTCGGGATTGTACGACCCTTCAATGCCCGCCGGATCATTAGTCGGCTTCATGGAAAGTCATGATGAAGAACGAATGAGCTATAAACAGAAGACATGGGGCAATTATACCTTTAAAACCAGCTTGCCCGACCGGATGAAAGAATTGGAGGTTAATACGGCATTCTTTCTCACCGTCCCCGGACCTAAAATGATCTGGCAGTTTGGTGAACTGGGCTACGATTACTCCATTAATTATAACGGAACCACAGGAGTCACCGCAGAAAGTGAACGTACAAGCCGGAAACCGATAAAATGGGATTACTATGATGATTCCAGTCGGAAGGAACTCTATGACACTTATGCCAAATTAATGAAGCTGAGAAATAACAATGAAAGTTTATTTGATCCCTCTTCCACTTTTAGTTGGGAAGTGAAAAGCACAAATTGGGATAGCGGACGTTTCCTTACATTAGAAAGTATCGGCAAGGATATCGTGGTTGCAGGTAATTTCACGAATACATCCGCTAATTATACCGTTACTTTCCCGCATACAGGTACATGGTACAACTATATGACAGGTGAGAACATTACGGTCAGCTCAAATCCCCAATCCATCACCGTACCGGCTTATGGGTTCAGGCTGTTTACGGACTTTCAACCGACGCAAGAATAAAGTCCGCCCGATGAAGGATTCCAACCTTATTTCATCTTTAAGTTATTAAGGTGATATTTGGCCAACCTCTTCATCGGGCTTTCTATGATGATATCAATGTAAACACCGATGCTTTGAGCAACTTCCTTCAAAATAGAAGAATACATTTTGGCGATTGACCCGGTACAACGCACCGGATAGTCAAAATATTGCTCATATTGGACAACCGTTCTCTCAAGAAATGTTTTTATATTATTATAGACTAACAGGTAAACATAGGGATGGTCTATATTTTCATATAGGAAATAAGAGATAACAGATAATATGACATTGGGAGAAGGGCTTGTATAAATGTAGTTTATTATTTCCTCTGGCTCTATATTATGTTTCTTATAAAAGAGATCAATCAACTCTTTCGGCGCCACATTCTGGAGGCAATCCGATAAGAAACATTTGCCCAAAGATGTTCCACTCCCTTCATCATTCAGGATATACCCTAAAGAGCGTACCGTCTTTATTATAGATGTTCCATCATAGAAGCAAGAACTCGACTCCGTATCCAACAAACAGGCAATTCCCGGTTCATTTTGAAAAAGAGCACGAGCGGTCCCCAATAAATTGTTTTCTACAACAACCGGCACTCTGAATTGTGTTTCAAGAGGTAATTTAACAAGATTACTCATCCTCTCGGATGAACAATTTATACCATAAAAATAAACATTCTTTAGTTTTGACGTAAAAAGAGATGAAATCAGTTGTGAGCGTATAATACGACTTATTTCCACTCTTTTCTGAAAGAAAGGATTAATGCCATCGGTAATGCAGGACTGTACAATACCGGCATCGTCAATAAGACACCACTCCGTTTTAGTTGAACAACTTTGAGCTAACAAATTCATTACACTATTTTTTTAGCAACGCAAATATAACACCTTTTTCCGGGAAGAAGAGATCGAAGACACAAATGCGCCCCTTTTATTTTGTTTTATATTGAATAAAATACAATATTTAATTTTTATCTCTGCAAATAGTGCAAATATAATACCCTATTTTACAAATAGGGTATAAAACAAAATAAAACATTGTATATCAATAAAATAATAGCAATAATACATGATTCTATTATATTAATTTATGTATCAATTACATATATAATTCTAAAAACAAAAGTAAATAGCACAAATATCAACCAAATAATATGTATGTTTGGATATGTTAATATATGGCCATTAAGCAGATGGAATAGAAAACCCGTAATTAAGATTAACCTTTAAATTTATATGAGTATGACCGTGATAGGTATAGATCTGGGAGGGACGAAAATAATCAGTGCTTTATTTAACAATGAAGGTGATATTCTCGCCAAAACATCCCATTTATTAGAGAAAAGGAGAGGACGTGAAGTTGGAAAGCTAGTCATAGAAACAATTGATGAACTTCTTCTGTCCACTGGGAAAAAAGTGGAAGACATCAGTGCTTTGGGTATTTGTGTGCCTGGAATAGCAGACAGTAAAACAGGTCTCGTATGGGCACCTAATATTGCAGAATGGGAAAACTATCCGCTTCAAAAAGAAATTGAAGAACACCTAACCGACAAAGTTAAAGTAAGTATATCCAGTGACAGAACCTGCTACATCCTTGGAGAAACATGGAAAGGAGCTGCGGTCGGTTCTAAGAATGCCATATTCATAGCGGTCGGAACCGGAATTGGTATAGGAATCTTGGTGGACGGGAAAATTATCCATGGACATGGTGACGCAGTAGGGGCGGGTGGTTGGCTGGCTCTGGAAACTCCATATTTTGATGAATATGAAAGGTATGGCTGCCTCGAAAGCTACGCCTCAGGTGACGGCATTGCCCGCCAAACACGAAAGATTCTAAAAGAAAATCTATTATTCAAAGAAAGCATATTATATCAATTAGATATTGAAAATGCGACTGCAATAGACGTATTTAAAGCCTACGGGAGAGGTGATTCCCTCGCTAAATTTATTGTTGGAAAAGCAATTATCATGTGGTCTATGGCCGCAGCCAACTTAATCAGCTTACTCAATCCAGAGATGGTGATATGGGGAGGTGGCGTATTCGGACCGGCCTCTCAATTATTAGATCGCATTTATAATGAGTCATGCCGATGGGCGCAGCCAGTAGCGATCAAACAAGTGGTATTTAAAAAATCTCAATTATCCGGAGAAGCCGGATTATACGGCGCTGGCTATCTGGCTCTCATGTCACTGAAAGATCATGTATAACAAGGCATTGACATTTACAGCTGCATGTACGGGAATGGCATTCGTTGGAATTTCATTCATCGTAATAGGCTCTGTACTACCTGCATTAACCGCCAAATATGGGCTGAATGAAAGCGATGTTTCATACACCGTAACATTTCTGCCCATAGGGGTCTTAATAGGATCATTAATTTTCGGACCTGTTGCTGACCGATTCGGATACCGTATTTTATTGACAGGCAGTACACTTATTGCTGCCATTGGATTTATGGGAATATCATTAATGAATGATGCGGAAGCTTTACCCTATTCGATTTTTCTCATAGGTCTGGGCAGTGGAATGCTAAACGGATCAACCAACTCACTCGTTTCAGGAATTTATGATAACCAAAAGAGAAATGCCAAGTTGGGCATACTGGGAGCCTGCTATGGAATAGGAGCATTATCAATGCCTACTCTGTTAGGTATATTATCACGTCACTATTCATATGAGTCAATTTTACTATCTACCGGGATCTTTATGACTTTAAGCGTTATCTATTTCATGGCAATCCGCTTTCCCGCTCCTCTGAAGTCCAAAGGAATCTCCTTCAAGCAACTATTTTTGCTATTCAAGCAACCTGTTACCGTGATACTAAGCTTATTCCTCTTTTTTCAAAGTGGAATTGAAGGATTATTAAATAATTGGACGGCCATATTTCTTAATAAAACAAACGGGATTGAAGTCGGCCGTAGCATATTTATTCTCACATCATTTGTTATGGGAATGACTGTGGCACGCTTACTCCTGGGCAGCCTCTTAAAACATTGGAAACCGTTACAAACCTTAACAGCAGGCTTATTTATGACTGCAATAGGTATTATCGGCTTATACTATACCTCCGGCATGGTTATGACTGCCGCTATTAGCTTGTTTATTTGCGGATTCGGGCTCTCAGCCGGATTTCCTGTGATGATTGGAATTATAGGTTCCTTGCATAAAGAAATGATGGGGACAGCCATCGGCTTTGCACTATTCATCGCACTCACAGGCAACTCCATACTCAATTATTTAATGAAGTATGTGATCCTTTTATCCGGTATGAAATCCTTTCCTCTATTCCTTGCATTATTGACAGTGGCGCAAGCTATTATTATATTAAAAAATAAAAAAATAATTAATTCAAACTTTTAAAATTATGTTAGCATTAGAATGGTTGGCAAATGCTCGTGGCATTATGCAAAAAATCGAAGACACACAATTGGATAACATCAAAAAGGCAGCAACAGTAATGGCCGACAGCATTGAAAAGAACCGCTGGGTACACACCTTCGGATGTGGGCACGCCACAATTCCCATTGAAGAGATGTATCCCCGTATTGGAGGATTTGTAGGATTCCATCCAATAGTGGAACTGCCTATGACCTTCTTCACAGGGATAACCGGACAAATGGGTATTCATCAATTCCTGTTTTTGGAACGCGCTGAAGGTTATGGAAATGCGATTATGAAAGCATACAACTTTGATAAAAATGATTGCATGTGGATCTTTTCACATACGGGCATCAACAACGTAAATATTGACGTAGCCTTACGTGCAAAAGAATTAGGTATGAAAGTCATTGCCTACGGATCGGCAGCCGAAGCCCGGGGAAAAGTAACACGGCATCCAAGCGGAAAAACCATTTTTGAGATTGCCGATATCGTGGTAGACTCATGCGTACCTGTAACCGACGCATCTGTCACACTAAAGAACCATCAGGATAAGATAGGTCCTCTATCAACACATGCTTTTATAACATTGGTATGGTTAACAATTAGCACTGTTGCGGAAATATTGGCTGATAGAGGCCTAAAATTATATATCAATCCATCACACAATATCCCCGGCGATACCACCGCTCATGAACGTTTAGACAAATGTCTGGACGAATACAAAAAGCGGGCATCTAAACTATAATAAATCTAATGATATGACCGAAAAACAGCACATTGATTTAGGGGTGGAAAACTACGGTAATGTTAAGGACATTCAATATTCCTATGCCGTTCTACCCTGGGGATCCACAGAACCCCATAATTATCACTTACCCTATATAACGGATTGCTATATAGCGCATGATATTGCTGTAGATGCGGTTGGAAAAGCGTGGTCCAAATATGGAATAAAGGGGATGGTACTTCCCCCTATTCCACTTGGAGCACAAAATCCCGGACAGATACAGCTTCCCTTCTGCATTCATACTCGTTACGAAACACAACAGCATGTACTCAATGATATTATAGTGTCTCTCCGCTGTCAAGGATTTAAAACTCTCATTATCATGAATGGACATGGTGGTAACTCTTTCAAAGCCATGATACGCGATTTCACTCTTGAGTATCCTGATATAACCATCGTAAATTGTGACTGGTTTACAGTAGAAAAGAGAGAAGGATATTTTGAGGAGCGTATTGATGATCATGCCGGTGAACAAGAGACTTCTGTTATGCTCCATTACCACCCTGAGTTAATTGATCTCGAAATGGCGGGAAATGGAGAAAGCCATCCATTTAAGATGACCTCACTTAATGAAAAGGTGGGATGGGTGCCCCGTGACTGGGGTCATACTTCTATCGATACAGGTGTTGGTAACCCTAAAAAAGCAACGGCCCAAAAAGGAGCAAAATATGCCAACGTCGTAACTGATAAGATAGCTCTGCTCTTTAAGGAATTAGTGACTCAGAGTCTTTACTGAGCATAAGAACCATACCAGAACCGCAATTGCTACGTAGCTTTTCCACTCAGAAGTATTCCCACACGAAGAAACTACGGAAAAACGACATCGCAACTGCGGTTTAGTATATAATCCCCTTACAACAATCCGTATATTAACAAAATGGACGATGTAAGGATAGCTGATTCATGCCCGGATTAAATTTCAACAAGTAATTTTCCTGTGTTTTGCCCCTTAAATAAGCCGATAAAAGCCTCGGGTAATTGATCAAATCCCTGCATAATCGTTTCACGATAACTCAATTTGCCTTCTTGAATCCATCCGGCCAAATGCTTCACAGCTTCAGGGAAATATTCTGCAAAATCACGCACAATGAATCCTTGCATCAAGGCACTGTTCTTTACCAAAGCAACCTGAGGACGAGGACCTACCGGGATTTCAGTCGTATTATACAAAGAGATTTGCCCGCACAAAATAATCCGCGCATAGCGATTGATATTCACTAACACGGCATCGGAAACCGTTCCACCCACATTATCGAAATAAACATCGACTCCTTTCGAACAGGCCTTTGCAACAGCCTCTGCCAGTTCGCCCGCCTCCTTATAATTAATGACCTCATCAAACCCGAGCTCCTCTTTGAGATAAGCAACCTTATCCTTGCTGCCCGCAATCCCCACGACACGACATCCTTTTATTTTGGCAATCTGTCCCACAACAGAGCCGACAGCACCTGCCGCACCGGAAATTACCACCGTTTCCCCGGCCTTAGGCTTGCCAATCTGCATAAGCCCTGTATAGGCTGTCATCCCAGGCATCCCCAGAATACCTAAATAATAGCTCAGAGGAGCAATAGTTCGATCCAATTTAGTCAATCCGTCTCCTTTTACGACTTGCTCTTCCCTCCAAGGAAGATTACCCAAGACCGCATCCCCCTGCTTCAGCCCACCAAACTTACTTTCAATAACTTCCGCAACCACGCCGCCTTCCATCGGTTTTCCCGGCTCAAACGGTGCAATATACGATTTTGAAGTGCTCATCCGTCCCCGCATATAAGGATCGACGGAAACATACAATGATTTTAGCAAAACCTCACCCTCCTTCAATGGAACTGGCTGGTCATAAGGCCGTATCTCAAAATTGTCCTGAGAGACCATCCCTTTAGGAAAGGATTTGAATATAATTTCTTTACTCATAACAATGAACTTTATATTAATTTGTTGTGCCACTGTAAACAACTGGCAAACAAATTAGGTTCATTCCCCCACGCTTAAAGGTCACTCACTGATAATCAAATCATTTCTATCTTTTACCAACCTCTTCGTATGAAGCAAAAGTCTGGCCGACTTCACTCCACGGGCCTTTGCCTCTACAATAATCTCCCCTGAAGTTTTGCCACTTTGAATAATGGCAGTCAGTTGCCCACTGAATGCATGCATCTGGGGCAGATGAAAAAGATCAAGACAAGTTGGATCACCGTTGGCTCCTGCACGATAACGCCCCTTCCCCTTAACATAAAAGGAGACAAGCCGGCTATCCACCGAACATAAATTACCGTCTTTATCCACTACACGAACAGTAATATAAGCCAGATCCTTACCGTCAGCAAGCAATTGCATACGATCCGTTATCAATTCCAGATGATGAGGACGTCCGGCTGTATGAAGCACCTTCTGTTCGACCACCTTTCCTGAAGCATCATAGGCTACCACTTTCAGTTCTCCGAGTTCATAAGGAACATTCATCCAAATTAAACGGTAACGCCGTTGCAAAGCCAATTCATCTTTATCCTGCAATGCAGCGCTTTCCTCCTTTGTCAACTTGTGTTGTTTGCCATAGCTTTTGCCATTAACAAAAAGTTCGGCAACAGGGTAGCTGGTATACACAAAAACAGGAGTCTCCTCCCCTTCTCTCCCCTTCCAATTCCAATGAGGAAGGATATGCAAAGTAGTCGCTTGCTTATTCCATAGACTACGATACAAATAATAACGATCTTTAGGAAGACTGGCCAAATCAATAATTCCAAATAACGAGCTATGATTAGGCCATGCATCCGTATCATAGGGGGAAGGCTCCCCTAAATAGTCAAAGCCCGTCCATACAAATTGTCCGAGAGTCCATGCATAATCATCAGCCATAGACAAATCAAGATCAGGAACATTAGACCATGAACAATATTCCAAATCATACGAAGAAGATTGATGGTTGGCATAAATCGCATCGGCTTTCTTTTTTACGGGAAATTTATAAATGCCACGCGAACTGACCGTTGAAGACGTTTCGGAACCCAAAACAATATTTTGAGGTAATTTATTGTATGCTTCCTGATAGCGATTGACCCGGTAGTTAAGACCGGGAACATCAAGCAAAGCTGCAAAGCCGTTGGACAACACACAGGATACTTGATCCATCCCACAAGTTACCAGACGCGTAGGATCTTCACGATGACAAATATCCTGCAAGAAAGAGGCGACCTGATAACCTTCCTTACTACATTGGGTAGGAACCTCATTACCAATACTCCACATCACCACACTCGGATCGTTCCGGTAATGATGAAGCATATTCACCATATCACGCTCGACCCATTCTTTGAAATAGCGATGATACCCATTCTTGCATTTGGCAATATCCCATTCATCAAAGGGTTCAATCATCATCATGAAGCCCATTTCATCACAAAGTTCCACCAATTCGGGAGCAGGCATATTGTGCGCCGTACGAATGGCATCACACCCCATATCCTTTAATAAGGTAAGCTGATGACGTAAAGCCGCCACATTCACCGCAGCCCCCAACGGACCAAGATCATGGTGATTGCACACCCCATGAAACTTACGAAGTTTTCCATTCAGGAAGAAGCCCTTATCAGCCACCACCTCAATACTACGGATACCGAAACGAGTCACATACGTATCTACTTGCTTTCCACCAACATACAGTTTAGATATAGCTTTATATAAAGAAGGAGTCTCGGGCGACCATAGAAGCGGAGCATTTACCAGGAAATTCTGTTCAAACGCTTTGTTATGATAAATCTTACGAGTATCATCCTTGGTTGCCACCACTTTTCCTTCCGGAGAAAGTATTTCAGTAAAGATGCGAATATCCTGATCACCGCCACCCACCACGGTAGTAAATAAACGGATCGAAGCGAATTGAGCGGAAACATGAGGAATCGTTACCTGAGTTCCCCAAACCGGCACATGAATCCGGTCGGTGCAAACAACATGCACATTCCTATACAGTCCCGCACCGGGATACCAGCGCGAAGACTCCGGTCTGTTCTCCAAACGGACCGCAAGAACATTATGTCCACCATCTTTATTGATCAGAGAAGTAACATCGCAGTAAAAAGAGTTATAGCCGTAAGGCCAAAAGCAAGCTTCACGACCATTGACATAAACATGCGCCTCACTCATGGCCCCGTCGAAAACGAGGTTAACCAACTTACCCACAGGCACATCAAAGGCAGTCCGGTACCAACCCACCCCCACATAAGGCAACCCGCCCGTACGTCCGGTCTTTACCGTCGCCTTTTCCTCCAAATTTTGCTTCACTGCAACCGTCTGTAAGTCAAAGTTCCGATCGAAAGGGCCATAAATAGCCCAATCATGCGGCACAGTCACCGTCTCCCAATTACTATCGTTAAACTCCGGAGCCATTGCTCCCTTTACCTCCCCTTTTACAAATTTCCAATTTTTCTCAAGCAAGTACTCACTACGTTGCGCTTGTAAAGTTACACAAGCAAAAGTAATCAGCAATAATGCAGTCCAGGTTCGCTTCATTCGTTGACGTTTTTTCGCTTCATTGCTACTTCCGTAAGCAAACAACGAAAACGAAATAGAAAAGAGCAATAATGATTTTAGTTGATTCATAGTATACCTATAATTTTAGCAAATATAAAAGATATCTGGCAGAGATCTCAATAATATTTATAAAAAACAGCATTCACCCCCTTTTTATCAATCTACTGCAAACGTTTGCATAATTCATTTATCCGATAGAGCATCGGACAATTACCACGTTTCGTTGATTCCCCTATTTTTGTATTCGGTTCAATACTCTTATGTCAGGATTGTTTGGCAAATAAATTGAGTATTATTACCTTTGGCTGAAACTAATGCATTATGAATAAACCTCAGATAACCATCAAAGACATTGCACGGGCGCTTCATGTATCACCGTCCACGGTATCCCGGGCACTGAAAGATAATCCGGATATCAGTCGGGAAACAAGGGAATTAATTCATGCCTATGCCAATGAACATCATTACAAGCCTAATGTACTTGCAGTAAACCTGCGTTCAAGTAGCAGCAATACAATAGGAGTCATTGTTCCGCAATTAGTTCATCATTTCTTTTCATGCGTATTGAGTGGCATAGAGAAAATGGCAACTGATGCAGGCTACAATATTCTGTTGGCGCAAAGCAATGAATCCTATGAGCAGGAAGTCAAAATCGTCCACTCTTTTCTGGCGGCACGCGTATGCGGGGTCATTGCTTCGCTGGCCAAGGAAACTTCACAATACGATCATTATCAGGAATTGCTGGATCATAACATTCCCATCGTCTTTTATGATCGCATCTGCACGGGACTGAAAACCGAGCGGGTGGTCGTGGATGATTATGCGGGGTCGTTTGCTGCGGTGGAATATATGATACAAACCGGCTGCAAACGTATTCTCTTTTATGGAGCCGACCCTCATTTGGAAATCACAAAGAACCGCCGCAACGGTTATCTGGATGCAATGAAGAAATATAAAATCCCGGTAGATGATAGCATGATTAAATTGTGTGATACCCGGGAACGGGCCATAGCAATCACTCCCGACCTCATTGAAGGGGAAAACCGCCCCGACGGCTTCTTTGCCATTAACGACGAAACGGCATCGGGAATACTATACGCCTGCAAAAGGGCCGGAATAAAAGTGCCGGATGAAGTCTCCATCTGTGGGTTTACCGACGGAGCCATCGCTCAGAACACCGATCCCAAGTTGACGACCGTAGAGCAACATGGCGAAGAAGTGGGCAGAATGGCTTTCAGCATTCTTGCCGGAAAATTGGAAGACAGTGATGGTCAAAGTAACAACAAAATAGTCCGTACCAACCTGGTGGTAAGGGGAACGACTAAATAAACGAAATAAAAAAGATTCTAATACCTGACAATAATGAACATAAAACCTGATTTAAGCTTCTGGAAACTATGGAATATCAGCTTCGGCTTTTTTGGAGTACAAATAGCTTATGCCTTACAAAGTGCAAATATCAGCCGCATCTTTTCCACTCTGGGAGCTGATCCACACAATTTGAGTTATTTCTGGATATTGCCTCCGTTGGTCGGTATCATAGTACAACCTATTGTAGGAGCGGCAAGCGACAAGACCTGGACTCGCTTCGGCCGACGGATACCCTATCTGTTTATCGGTTCACTAGTTGCCATATTGGTAATGTGCCTGCTACCGAATGCAGGGAGTTTCGGCATGGCGGTAGGTACCGCTATGATTTTCGGACTGGTTTCACTAATGCTGTTGGATACTTCCATCAACATGGCCATGCAACCGTTTAAGATGATGGTAGGCGACATGGTAAATGAAAAGCAAAAAGGACTCGCCTATTCCATACAAAGCTTCTTATGCAACGCCGGAAGTCTGGTAGGCTATCTATTTCCTTTCATTTTTACCTGGATAGGACTCAGTAACACAGCCCCCAAGGGCGTAATCCCTAACTCCGTGATCTACTCGTTCTACATTGGAGCGGCAATTCTGATCTTATGCGTAATCTACACCACTCTAAAGGTAAAGGAGATGCCTCCGGCAGAGTATGCCAAGTACCACGGCATCAGCGAACAGGAAAAAGGAGAGAAGACCAATATCATAAAGTTACTCGTAAAAGCACCAAAGGCCTTCTGGACAGTGGGACTCGTCCAGTTTTTCTGCTGGTTTGCTTTCATGTTTATGTGGACCTATACCAATGGCAGCATCGCCGCAAATGTATTCGATGCTCCCAGCGTAGAACATCTGGTCAACGGAGTCACTAAAATAATGTTGGACACCAAAAGCATTCAATATCAAAATGCCGCCGACTGGGTAGGCGTTCTGTTCGCCGTACAAGCCATCGGCTCAGTACTTTGGGCGATCTGCATCCCGCTATTTAAAGACCGGAAGTTGATCTACTCATTAAGTCTGGCATTAGGTGGCATCGGATTCGTATCCACCATCTTCATACACAATCAATACCTGCTTTTCGTCCCGTTTCTGCTTATCGGATGTGCGTGGGCGGCCATGTTGGCACTACCATTCACCATCCTGACCAATGCACTTTCCGGCAGTCACATGGGCACCTATCTGGGCTTATTTAACGGTACCATTTGCGTTCCTCAAATCGTAGCAGCAGCATTAGGTGGCAGCATCTTGGGCATTTTTACGACCAAAGGCATGCTCCCGCCGGAGATCAAAATGCTGGTCACTGCCGGCGTCATGCTTATCATCGGTGCGGTAGCCGTCTATCTCATCAAAGAGAGCAAAGGGGAAGAGTCTGCAAAAACAGAATAAAACAAGAATTAAATCTTTATAAAGAGCAACTCTAAATTCACTATCCGGCCGGTAGATTACAGTTTCCTCTATCGGCTAACGGTTCTATTCTTCTTATAAAAGCGGGGGCTTTCATCGGTATTTATTTATTGTCATGCCTCTTTATTGGTAAAATTGTTTATCTTTACAGTCAGACAACAAATGAGACATACACTATGAGAAAATATCTCAAGATTGATGAATGGAACATCATTGAAGATAAATTTAACGCCGAAAACCTCCGCATGTCAGAGAGTATTTTCAGTCTTGGTAACGGCCGTTTCGGACAACGGGGAAACTTTGAGGAACCCTATAGCAGTGACACTTACAGAGGATCATACGTAGCAGGAATCAGCTTTCTGGATAAAACACGCGTAGGTTGGTGGAAAAACGGCTTTCCCGATTTCTACGCACGCATACCCAATGCAGCCGACTGGAGCCGGATTAGCTTGCGACTCATTGATGAAGAGTTGGATCTGGCACAGTGGGATGTTAATCGCTTCAAACGCCAATTGAATATGAAAACCGGCGTTTCCCTACGCGACTTTGAAGTCACTTCTCCCAAAGGCAATTCCCTCAACGTTCATGTAGAGCACATCATCAACAGGACTTACCCGGACTTGTGTCATATTCTGTATCAGGTTACTTCCATCAATTATACCGGTAAAATTTCCCTTGTCCCATCCATCAGTATTAATACAACAGAAGAGGGAGAGTACTCGGACGAAAAGATATGGAACATCCTCCGCTCGGGCATAGCAGAAGATTGCGCCTATTTATGGACGCAAACCAGACGGGAAGACGGACAGGTGTGTTATGCCATGAGCTATCAGTTTCTCAAAAACAACAAGGAAGTAGCCATCAATCCCATCCGTATAGAAAAAGAAAAACAAACCGGATTTAGCATCGGAGCGGATGTAAAGCCCGGAGATACGGTCACACTCATCAAATACGTAGCGCTTCATTCCTCCCTTTACCATGAACGTGAGGGATTGGTAGACAGTGCCATAAGCGAAGTACGGAACGCAAAAAAAGAAGGATGGGCGCAACTGCTCTATAAGCATGAACAAGCATGGCAAAAAATATGGGATGAGTCCGACGTCGTTATAGAAGGCGATCCGGAAGCTCAGCAAGGCATTCGCTACAATATTTTCCAGCTCTACCAGACTTACCGGGGCGATGATGCGCGACTGAACATCGGGCCCAAAGGATTTACCGGAGAAAGATACGGAGGCAACACTTACTGGAATACCGAACTTTGCTGTGTCCCCTTTTTCCTCCTTTCGACTCCCAAAAACATTGCGAAGAATCTGCTAATGTACCGTTACAATCAATTGCCAAAGGCCATAGAGAATGCCCGTAAACTAGGTTTTAAAGACGGAGCGGCTCTTTTCCCACAGGTAACCAACACCGGGGAAGAATGCCACAGTGAATGGGAAATCACCTTTGAAGAGATACATCGTAATAACATTATCGTGTATGCCATTGAACAACAGGCCATGCTGACAGGAGATCATGAGTACATCGCCCATTACGGACTTGAGGTCATGATAGGTGTTTGCCGCTTCTGGAGCCAACGGGTTTCCTTCTCCCAACCCAAACAAAAATACGTCATTTTAGGAGTAACCGGACCGGATGAATATCAAAATAACGTTGACAACAACTGGTACACCAACTATTCCTGCATACAATGCCTTAAGACAACGCTCCATTACATAGAGATCATTGCCCGCGATTATCCCGATGAATACATACGCATCCGACGGTTAACCAACTTCAATCACCAGCAAGAGAGCCAAAAGTGGAAAGAAATCATTAACGGAATGTACCTGCCCGAAGACCGGGAACAAGGTCTTTTCATACAAAACGACGGATACATGGATAAGACATTGGAAAGCACCGACACCATTCCGCCCGAAGAGCGTCCCATCAATCAACATTGGTCATGGGACCGTATTCTCCGCTCCTGCTACATCAAGCAAGGTGACGTGTTGCTGGGGTTATACCTGTATTATTTCAATTTCGACCAGGAAACAATCCGGCGGAACTTCAAGTTCTATGAACCAATGACCGTACACGAATCATCTTTATCCCCACATATACACTCCATTCTGGCTGCCCGGATAGGAGAGCACGAAAAGGCCTACCAGCTCTTTCTACACGCTACCCGACTCGATCTTGACGACTATAATAACGAAACCCATCAGGGACTTCACATCACCAGCATGCCGGGAAGTTGGCTTGCTATTGTCAGAGGTTTTGCAGGGATGAAAGTACCCAAAAACGACCTACTCTCCTTCTCGCCCATCACCCCCCGAAAATGGAGTAGTTACTCCTTCCAAGTCAACTACAAAGGGGTTACTTTAAAAATAAAAATCGGCAAGGAAATACAAGCGACCCTGATCAACGGAGAGCAGATAAAAGTCAGGTTTTACGAAAAGGATTATCAGATAGAGAAAGGCACAACTTTAGTTATACCCAAAGAGAGTGACTGAAAGACCTATTCCACACGATAAACAAGGCAAAAAGCGATCTTCATGTTACAGGTGGGCAGTCCGCCTGAAACAACTCTCTAAAACCTCATATAAAGTGGGGACTACAACATAAGCAACTCACTAATTATAAATAATAAGGCTGCCTCACTTTTTAGTTTGAGACAGCCTAACCTTTATTTAATAAACGAGAATTTCTTACCCCAGGAACGAAATTAATACCCCCGCAGCAACGGCAGAACCGATAACTCCGGAAATATTACTGGACATACAGTAATTCAATACATGGTTTTTCGGATCATACTTTGTGGCAATCTCATTGCACACCCGGCTGGCCATAGGCACAGCACTCAATCCGGTAGCTCCGATCAACGGATTAATCTTTTTGCGGCTAAACAGATTGAACAGTTTCACAAACATGATTCCTCCCGATATGGATAAAGCAAATGCCAGAAAACCACCAACCACAATACCAATGGTCGTCCAGTTCAAAAAAGCATCACTTGTCATCGTAGCTCCTACACTTAAGCCTAAAAAGATAGTCGCCGTATTCATAATGCTATTGGCAGCGGCATCAAACAAACGGCTGGTATCGGAACCAATCTCTTTAATCAGATTACCAAACATTAGCATACCGATCAAAGGAACAGCAGTCGGCACAAAAAGAGCTACAACCGTGGTCACAGCAATAGGGAAGAGAATCTTCAAAACTCTCAGGTTCTTAATCTCAGTCTTCGAAGGAAACAACTTCTCCTGCTCCTTCATATTGATCATCAATTCCTTCTTTGTACAAAGTAACCGAACCATCAAAGGGATAATTACCGGCACCAGCGCCATGTAAGAATAAGCGGCAATGGCAATAGGACCCAGCAACTGGGGAGCCAATTTAATGGTAGTAAAAATGGCCGTCGGACCATCCGCACCACCAATAATACCTAATGCACCGGCTTCCTTGGGAGTAAATCCCATCAAGATGGCCACAATCAGTACGGTGAAAATACCTAATTGCGCAGCAGCACCAAAAATAGAAAGACGCAAGTTACGCAACATCGGTCCGAAATCGGTCAAAGCCCCTACACCCATAAATATAATAGGCGGCAGAAAGCCTGTCTTAATCAACATATAGTAAATGAAGTTCATCAAGCCCAGATCATGAGCAATCTCATGCAAAGGCATATTCCAAACGTTCTTCATCACCCCGTTTATCAACACCATTCCATTCTCATCGGCTTGAATAACACCCATGTCACCCCCCGGAAAGTTTGCAATTAGTACACCAAAAGCAATAGGTACCAATAACAAGGGTTCATAATGCTTCTTAATGCCTAAATAAAGCAAGAGGAAAGCAATGGCATACATCACTAGAAACGACGGATTTGAAGCAATATTGCTAAATGCCGTCATCTCATAGAGTTTTCCAAATATATCTTCCATTTGCTTATCCTATCTTTATTAATACATCATCTTCAGATACAGAATCACCGGCATTAGCACAAATGGCAGTCACCGTTCCATCAAACTCGGCACGGATGGCATTATAGGTTTTCATGGCTTCAATATAGCAAAGCAGGTCCCCCTTCTTTACCTTATCCCCCACTTTCAACGCAGCCTCTTGTGCGTTCTTTGTCAGGAAGAACTTGCCTTCCAATGGTGCGAGAATTTCCTGTCCCTCTGCATTGGCAGCTGAAGCGGGTGTTCCCGCGGTAGTTGATGACGACGGTGTGGCGGACAAGTCCACATCACCATAAGCCACCGTAACATGATAAGATTGCCCGTCAACCTGCACCGTAAGCGTTTTAGGTTTGGCATCATCCACCGGAGTCTGTTCTTTCTCAGCACGGCGTTTGGCCACATCCTCCAGAAAATCTTCCTTAGCCTTACCACTCTTGTAAGCCTCATATTGAGCAGGGTGCATGGCATATTCGAAGAGCTCTTCATCATCCTCACCATCCTCCCACTTATTCTCTTTCATCAGCTTGCGATACTTGTCGAGTGCATCCGGATAATTATCCTGAGGATTACCGGTAAAGAACTTACGTCCTTCACGCTCGGCCTTCTCCACGATCTCAGGAGCCAATGTACCGGGAAGCTTTCCGGCTTTGCCCAATATCATATCCCAAATATCATCGGCAATCATACCCCAACGTTCTTTACCCTTTTCCATAGCTATCACATTCATCATCGCCAGATTCTTAACATACTGGCTAAAAGGTGTCACCAAAGGAGGATAGCCCACGCGAGGCCACACATAAGCAACCTCATTGAACAACTTAATAAGGAGTTGATCCTGCGTCATAAACGGTAGATTATGCTTAGCCTTATACTTGTTAATAGATTCCAGATTGGATTCCAAGTCAGCCATCAGACTCCCCATCATGCCCCCCGGAAGTCCCGGACCGATCAACAAAGAATTCATCAAGCGGTTCTTCGGGCTGATATACAAGCCCAAAAAATCGTCCATAAATTCCTGAACAAGTGCACGCACCTTCATATAAGCTTCCATATTGACTTCAGGAACCTGGAACCCTGCATCCTTAAGCATCGCCTGTACGCTCAGCAAATCAGCATGTCCCGTACCCCACGAAAGCGGTTCCATACCCACATCAATATAATCGCATCCGGCCTCACAAACCTCCAAGATACTTGCCATGTTAAAGCCCGGACCGGCATGACTATGATATTGCACCGGAATGTCAGGATGAGCCGCTTTGATATTGGCTACAATTTTGCCCAAAGATACCGGGCGTCCAATGCCAGCCATATCTTTCACACAAATCTCATCCGCACCCAGTTTAATCAGTTCCAGCGCCATATTCGTATAATATTCCACTGTGTGGACAGGAGAATGGGTGATACATAAAGAACACTGGGAAATCATTCCCGCATCATGTGCATAAGTAATGGAAGGAGCTATATTCCGAACATCATTCAAACCGCAGAAAGTACGTGTAATATCCGTACCCTGAGCTTTCTTTACTTTATAAAACAACTTACGCACATCAGCAGGAACGGGGCTCATACGTAGTCCATTCAGAGCACGATCCAGCATATGAGTCTGTATTCCGGCCTCATGAAAAGGCTTAGTCCACTCGCGTACGGCTTTATTAGGATTCTCCCCAAACAATAAATTGACCTGTTCAAAACCTCCCCCATTCGTCTCTACACGGGCAAAGCAGCCCATCTCAACAATAGCAGGTGCAACCTTTACCAGCTGGTCCACACGGGGCACATATTTTCCGGCACTTTGCCACATGTCCCTAAAAACCAAGCTGAATTTAATTTCTTTTTTCATATCAAATAATTCGGTGATTTTTATTAAAGATTATCATATAAAGTGATCATACTTTCTCCACTTTAGCGACCTTTCCCTTGCCATGAGTAACAACCGTTACAGCTGCACTAATGACAGCCAACACATTTCCGGAGATCGGGGTGGGAGCGTTATTCATCTGTCTGACAGGAATAACTTCTTCAGGAGCAAATCGATTAACTAAAGCAATAAGTCCTTTACCTAAGTATATCACAATCAGTAGAATAGCGAATACAGTTGTCATACCAACAACTATCAGCAAGAGTGCTGTTTCCAAGTTTTCCATATTATAAATCATTAAATATTCGGTCTGTTTTACGAAAAATCGTTCGAAATTAGCGATAATCGGTGAAAGATTATAGAAATATAATAATAAAATATGCTAAAATAAAAAGTTCCCGTGCCATTAGAAAATAGCACGGGAACCATATTACCGCAAGTAAAGCGTCAAGAACCGCAAAATTAATTACCGGAACAACAATTAGCCCAGAGGGTTATCATCTACATTGCCGCTATCGCCTCCGGTATTACCGCTATCGCTACCCCCCTTTTTGTCACCACTAGTGCTGCTAGTGCCCCATTCTTCCCAGAAGATATTGGTATCAACCATGGAACGGGTAGTCACCTGGTTACTGCTGCCGCGGCGTATTTCAGGAATGAAACGGACGCGAACTTTTGCTATCTGTGAGACACTCACATCCTCAGCTTTCTCTACCCCTTTCTTCGAGGAAGAAGCAGTATAATAGAAAGTACCTACTCCATCGACCTTTACGGTACGTCCTTGTGCCATATAGTTGCCCAACACAATCCCGAGATTTTTCATTACCGCATAAGTATCACCCCGGGTCACGGTAGAAAGAATAGCTAACTGATCAGCTATTTGGTCGGTAGTTACAGGTTTACCCACTGTTACAGATTGCGGGTACCACAAATTGTTGATTTTCTTTTGAATTCTTTTAAAAAAGGCCATAATGATAAATTTTATAAATACTATAATTTAGTGCAAATGAACCTGTCATCATTGCTTTGACCGGTCGGGTTATGGACTGACCGGGGCCGCATCTTATTTAAAAGATAAAAGGAATTTCACCGTGAGGCCTCAACGATTATGCCCTTTGTTTCTCTCAAATTCGATGTTGCAAAGTTAAGATGGGATATAGGGCAAAACAAGAAAACAGCATCTACGGAAGTTTTCAATAAACATCTCATAAACAACAAGTTACTATACACTTTTCTCTACATGCTATTAATAGCCAATAAGCATGAAATGGAAAGAAATAGATAGATCCTCTACATGGAAAAAGGTAAACAGCTCATAATTAGCGACATAGTATTTCACGAACTCTACAAATGGAATCATACCCAAAAACAAGAAAATCCATAATTAGGTCAAGCCAATCAGTGCATCCCTTTAATCGCAAAAAAATTAGCAGAAGCACGTTCATTAGAATGTAAACAAAAGAATAAATATAACGATTTTTCAATATCATATTCCCTTTTGATAAACAAGAAAACAAACGATTGTCGCCCCCATCCAGAACACCTTCTGACGGGGGTAAGCAAAGGTAGGGACTGAGGTAGGCAAAGATAGGAACTGAGATAGGCAAAGGTAGGAACTGAGATAGGCTGAGGTTGAGATCAATGTATCATCGGTTAGAAAATAGATCAAAAGCAGATCAATATAGAATAGAATACGTTTGAAATTTTCCTAAAAAAACAATTTATTGGAGGATTCCAACTTTTACCGTCATCTTATAAAAGAAATAATTCTTTTTTTATAGTAAAATGTTTCATATATTTGCGAGAATAGAATAATTGCAGTAAATCATTTCACCATAAATTTAAAAAAGGCAAGATACAGTCAGAATAAAAATGCAGTTTACAAAGATTACAGATAGAAGTTTTTTTTTAAAACTACCAATATTTCCAGATAAAGATTAATAAAAAGTAAAGAGAACAAATATATATGGCAAAAGAAGCTAAAGCACGAATCAAGATAAACAAACTCCTTGAAGAATCCGGATGGCGTTTGCTGGATAATAAAGATGGTAAAGCAAATGTATTGTTCGAAAACAACATCAAAATCACCAAAAATGCCATTGATGCAATGGGAGATAATTTTGAGAAAACAGCTAATGGCTTTATTGATTTTCTACTTCTTGATGAAAAGAACTTTCCCTTAGTCGTACTTGAAGCAAAAGCAGATAATAAAAATCCGCTGGTTGGAAAAGAACAGGCCCGAAAATATGCGAAAGGTGCAAATTGCAGATTTATCATACTTTCTAATGGAGATCTACACTATTTATGGGACATGGAAAATGGCAACCCTGAGATTATTACATCTTTACCAACTCCTGAATCTTTTAAACAGTATAAAAACTTCATTCCGAATAAGCAACGACTTACTGAAACATCTTGCAATCGTGATTATATCGCCTTATCACAAGATCCTAATTACATAACAAATCCCGAATACATAAATCCGGAGACTCGGGATGAGTATTTCGACCGAACTGGCGTACGTATTATGCGAGATTATCAAGTTAACGCTGTCCATTCCATACAAACTGCTGTAAAAAACGGTTCTACACGCTTTTTGTTTGAAATGGCAACAGGTACAGGCAAAACACTGACCGCAGCAGCCGTAATCAAGTTATTCTTGCGCAGCGGAAACGCCCGACGCATACTATTTCTTGTCGATAGATTAGAGCTAGAAGATCAGGCAAATAAAGATATGATCTCTTATCTTGCCAAAGACTACAAATCCGTTATATACAAGGAACGGCAGGATGACTGGCGAAATGCAGAGATTGTTATTAGTACCGTACAATCACTCTTAATCAATAATAAGTATAAAAAGCTATTCTCTCCTACAGATTTTGATTTGGTTATATCCGATGAGGCGCATCGCTCAATCGGCGGTAATGCAAGAGCTGTATTTGAATATTTTATTGGATATAAATTAGGATTAACTGCAACACCAAAAGACTACCTTAAAAAAGCGACAGAAGGCGAACAACGAGAATATGAGCGTCGATTAATGCTTGACACATATCGCACATTCGGCTGTGAAAGTGGGGAGCCAACATTCAGATACTCTTTGCTTGATGGGGTACGCGATGGATTTTTAATAAACCCAATTGTGGTTGATGCGAGAACAGAAGTAACCACGCAACTCTTATCAGATGAAGGTTATGCAGCCGTAGATTTAAATGATGAAGGTGAGAAAACGGAAGAAATATTTAGAGGCCGTGATTTTGAGAAAAGTTTCTTCTCTGACAACACAAACTATATATTCTGCAAAACATTCATGACTAATGCACTACGTGATCCTATTACCGGAGAAATTGGCAAAACAATCGTTTTTGCAGTAAGTCAGAATCATGCAGCCAGGCTTACTCAAGCACTTAATAATATAGCAAACAAAATGTTTCCGGGCAAATATAACTCAGACTTTGCAGTGCAAGTCACTTCATTAATTCACGATGCCAAAATGATGACTATTGACTTTAGAAACAATAAATTATGCGGATTCAGCAGATTTAACGAAGCATACCGTACCAGCAAAGCAAGAGTATGCGTCACAGTTGGAATGATGACAACAGGTTATGACTGTTCAGATCTATTAAATTTATGTTTAATGCGTCCCATATTTTCCCCTACAGATTTCGTGCAAATTAAAGGTCGTGGCACTCGCAAATTCAATTTTTCGAAAAGCATTATCGGCAATAAAGAAACAAAGAAATCGTTCTCTAAGTCTGAAAAGAAACATTATAAGCTATTTGATTTCTTTGCTAATTGCGAATATTTTGAAGAGACTTTCAATTATGATGAAGTCTTAAAATTACCTGGACCATATCAAACAGTCTCCACACCAATGATAGCAGCAGAATCAACGCATGAAGGATATGAATATATGGGTGAAGATAATATCTCTGCAATAACTGAAACAAAGATCGGTCCAAATGGAATGCGTATTGACAGAATGTTCTTTAAAAAGTTTGAGGAAAACATTAAGAAAGATGAATTCATCAAGACTGCCGTTAATGCAGAAAATTGGGAAGAGGCAGAAAACTATATCCGGAAAGAAAAATTTGATAAGCCTGAAGATTGTATCAATCTGGATAAAATAAAACGTAGTCTGAGCATTGACCGACGAATATCAATTCGCGAAGTTCTGGAATATATATTTGGAATGATCCCCCGCATAAGAATGAAAAATGAATTATTAGAAGATGAATTTGAACGTTTCATTGATGATAATAAATCTCGCTTTAAGGATGATGTGGATATAGCTGCAATGCGCTATTACTTTAAAGCGTATATTTGCGATCCGAAAGTTCGTGAGGTCATTGACAAAAAACAATATGGTGAATTTAATGTTTTGTCAACTTTCACCATGACCGACTTTAAAGCAGTAACAAATGGTTGGAAGCAATGGATTCCTGAATATATCAAGAATTATGTTCCAATTAATCGATTTATGTAAGTAATAAAGAAATAAAGAAATGTTAGATACAACAACCAAAAGACGCATTGATGATGCACGAGATATCTTAGTAGGCAAAATACCAGACCCAAAAAGTCAAGTTGAACAGATTACCATTGCCCTAATTTATAAGTTTATGGACGATATGGATTCTGAAAGTGAAGAATTGGGTGGTAAAACTAAATTTTTCTCCGGTGAATATAAAAAATACAGTTGGCGAAAAGTATTCAATCAAGCAAGAGGCGGACAAGAAATTTTGCTCGACTATCGTGAAGCATTACAACAGTTGAGTAAAAACCCGAATCTTCCTAATATATTCCACACCATTTTTCGCCAAGCATATTTGCCTTACAATGATCCTGAAACACTAAAAAGTTTTTTAAAAATCATCGGCCAGTTCGAATATGACCATAGCGAACGATTAGGTGATGCTTTTGAGTATCTATTAAGCGTGTTAGGCAGTCAAGGCGATGCGGGACAATTCCGCACACCACGCCACATTATTGATTTCATGGTCGATATTGTCGAACCGAAAAAAGGAGAAACGATTCTTGATCCTGCTTGTGGTACTGCAGGCTTCTTAATATCAGCTTACAAATATATTTTACTACACAGTTCGAGCGAAGGAAAACACAATGGCGACTTACTGACTCCAGATGAGCGTAGGCTACTTTCACAAAACATAACCGGATATGATATTTCTCCCGATATGGTACGCCTGTCGTTGGTCAATATGTATTTGCACCGCATCACCGAGCCTAAAATTACCGAATACGATACTTTAACAAGTGAGACTAAATGGAACGAATATTTCGATGTGATTTTAGCCAATCCTCCTTTCATGTCACCTAAAGGTGGTATAAAACCACACTCCCATTTTTCTATCCAAAGTAAACGTAGTGAAGCACTTTTTGTAGACTACATTGCAGAACATCTCACTTTAACGGGACGTGCGGCAGTAATTGTTCCTGAAGGTGTCATATTCAAGAGTGATTCAGCTTTTGTGAAACTACGCAAAATGCTAATTGAAGAAAATTATCTTTATGGTGTCATATCATTGCCAAGTGGGATATTCAACCCATATAGCGGTGTAAAGACATCAATCTTGCTTTTGGATAAAGTTATTGCCAAGTTAACAGATAAGATATTCTTTGCTAAAGTCGAGAATGATGGCTTTGCACTCGGAGCACAACGCCGTCCAATTGAAGGAAGTGAGCTAAATCAGGTTTCCTCAATGATTCGAGACTTTAAGACAAAACTACATCGAGAAGAGGAGTTCAAAAGTGATAAATGCACCCTTGTAGAGAAGTCAAAAATTGCAGAAAGTGGTGATTATAATTTGAGTGGGGAAAGATATCGTATACCTTCCACAATGAAAAATGCCAAATATATATCAATAGGAACAATTTGTGATGTCTATAATGGATCCACTCCATCAAAGAGCAAAGACGAATACTGGAATAATGGTACAATAAACTGGTTTACAATAAACGACATTAGACGGCAAGGACATATTATATACAATACAGAGCAAAAAATAACAGAGTTAGCATTGAAAGAAACAAGTGTCAAATTATTACCTATAGACACGATATTATTATGTTGTACTGCATCTGTAGGTGAATGTGCCATTTTAAAAACACAATCTACAAGTAACCAGCAATTTAATGGATTAGCAATAAAAGATAAATACAAGAATGATATTATACCAAACTATTTATTTATAATAGCCTCTTCATTAAAAGAAGAATTAATTAGATTAAGTGGAAAGACTTCATTTAATTTTATCTCAGTAAAAACCCTGAAAACAATAAACATTCCTTTACCATCATTAGAAGAGCAACAAGCAATAGTTGCAGAAATAGAGAATTATCAGCACATAATTGATGCAGCCCGCACAATCGTTGAAGATTACCACCCGCAAATTATAGTCAAAGCCGACTGGGCAAGAGTTGAATTAGGAACAATCTGTGATGTAAGAGATGGAACACATGATAGCCCTAAATATGTAAACGATGGCTTCCCTTTAATAACTTCTAAAAATATTAAAGATGGAAAAATCAACTTTTCAGAAGTTAATTTAATATCAAAAGTTGATTTGGATAATATTAATAAACGATCTAAAGTTGATAACGGAGATATTATTATGCCGATGATCGGTTCTATTGGTAATCCAATTCTTGTTGATTCTAATATAGAGTTCGCTATTAAGAATGTCGCATTAATAAAATTCGAAGGTAATCAAAAAGTATTGGCAAAATATGTATTGACTATCCTCCAAAGTGACTTATTTAAAAAATATATCAATAACAATAAGCGAGGCGTTACACAAAATTTCCTGTCATTGAAAGATCTTAGAAGTTTCAATATGCCATTGCCAAGTATTGAAATTCAAAAGCAAATTGTTGCAGAAATAGAAAAAGAGCAAATAGCGGTTGATAGCGCTAAAGAATTAATTAATATATTCAAGCAAAAAATTACTAATCGTATCGCCCAAGTATGGGATGAATAAAATGGAAGAAATATGGAAGTATTTGACAAACTAGCAAATGCCACTCTGAAAATAGAAGTTGGAAATAGTTCTGGTTCTGGTTTTCACTTTATTGATAAGCAGATCATAATAACAAATTACCACGTTGTTGAGTGCACAATAAGCGACAATAGTATACCGATAATAGGTATTACAGAAGTCGGGGAAACATATAGACTACAAGTTATCACTTACTCCCATAGTTCAAAATATGATTTTGCAATTTTACATTCTATTGATAATGTAGATGATAGTAGAGTTGTTTTACAACCAAAGCTATATGATAAAATACCAAGAGGATTGGAAATACTATTCGCCGGATATCCCCATGGAATACCTCATCTTCTTATACATAAGGCAATAGTATCAGGCTATCCAGAAGAAAAATCATTTTATATTGATGGCTCGGTAAATGGAGGCAATTCCGGTGGTCCTATCGTAGACATGACAGATTTATCTGTTGTTGGCATTGTAACACAAAGACGATTCATGGGAGGTAAAGATTTGGAAATAATTTCTTCTGAAGCCAATCGTTTAAAGCAACACTGCATGCAATTACATAATGGAACAGTGAAGATAATGGGAATAGATTTTGCTGCTTTTGGAAAAATGATAGGGCAATCATTGGAAATATCCAGTTCTATTATAGAACTAAATGCCAATTCAGGTATTGGAATAGGCTTTAATATTAAATATGCTACTGAAATGTACAATAATATAAAAAAATGATATCATGCAATGGATTATAGATAATAAAGAGTGGCTTTTTAGTGGCATTGGAGTATTTGTATTAAGTGGATTTGTCACACTATTAATAAAAAAAAAGCGGAATAATAGAACTCTTAAAATGAAACTTAGATCAGGTAATAACTCTAAAAATATTCAAGTAGGAGGTGACTATAATGCCAGATAGAATAAAACTAGAATCAGGTGATAATTCTAATAATATACAAGTAGCAGGTGATATGCACGTTGGAGTTACTGTTACTGAAGCTCTTGAAATAAGCAAATTAGTTGTAAAACAAGAATTAGCTATACATGCCAACGATGCACTAAAAACGGCAGAAGAAAGACTTGATATTATAGCAAATAAAGTCGTTGAACGAATAAACGCTGAAAGACCAGATTTGTTCCCTAAATTTAAAGATCCAGCAATTCAAATAGCATTAAACGAGACATATAAGAAATATATTGAAACAGGAGATGACGATTTAGGAGAAGATCTTATTAATATGCTTATGGATCGGCTTGAAATAGAGCAGAGAAATACAAAGCAGTTCATCATAGATGATGCAAGAACTATTTTACCCAAGCTATCAAAGTCTAATTTATCGTTTCTAGCTTTAAGCGTATTTTCTAAAATAAGTATTCCCACCAATAATCACAAGGAATATATAGCGATGATTCAAAAATTACAAGAAATAACAAAAGCAATTACATCCATTAACGAACTTGATATTATGTACCTAAAACAAGCAAATTGTGTAATGGGGGTACCAATGATACACGTCAGTAAAAATATAGCTGAATGCTTATTAGAAAATTATGATTTTTATTTTTCTAATGGAATTAGTAATGATAACCTCAACAAATTAATACAAAAGCATTCTATAAGTACTGCCATGATGCCATATCTATTATCATTAATAGAATATCGTTCAAATGGCAATTTCAGTTTAAGACTCTCATCAAAAAGAAGATATAATGAGGTACTCCAAAAAATCAATAATTCCAACATAGAAGCTGCTATTGAAGAGTTACTATCAATCCAGGATAAAGCCAGCATACAAGATGTGGAGAATTTTCACAACTCTATAGATACTAACTGGGAAAAAGTATTCAAACTGTGGAAAAGAGAAACAGTTACAACACTGTCTGTAATGCCTGTAGGCTTGTATATAGGCTCAATATATTTAGGCAGAGTTTTAGAACTTAAAATACCCCAAGAAATATTTTATACATACTAACTCATGGAAGAAGCCTATCAAATATTCTCATACTTACCTCTTCGCTATAAAAGTAATGAAGAGGAGGAGTATATACAATATTTATGGAAAGCATTTGTGAATAACTACCAAAATGAACAATATCAATTTGCGTTTATGAGTTATCATATGCTTTTTATGTGCTTCATATACTTTACAATATGGAAAATAAAGAGTATCCAACCAGATGATTATTCAAAAGTTCTATTAGGCTTTCATACTTGTTTAGAAACAGCAACTTCTCCCTTCGGATATTCAGAAGAACAAGAACGGAAAATCATGCGTATATTCCGTTTTTGGAATATTACTAGTCAACAACTTAAGACTTATAAAGAACTTATTGATGATAGAAATAATATCGCACATGCTAACGGCAATATTTTTTATAAAGATCAACAGTCAATAGATGATAAAATTAGTGCTATACTCAAAGCCTGTGAAGAAATACAAGCAAAGACTAAAGAAACAATAGAACAAAGTTATGTAGACTTCTTATCTGATAACTATTCATTGGATGATAGTTCCTATTCGACAGTGGAGGAAATGCTTAACGAAGAGTATACACAAAAGTTTTATATTTCAAAGAAAGATATATCAATATGCTGCAACTATGATATAATTAAATTATCCAAACGTATTAATTATAAAGCAATACATAATATTCATAATGATATCATAGAACTTAATAAAGAGGAATAATCAATATGGGAAAAACAATAACAAGATATTTAATTAATGGAGATCCTAAAGGAACTCAATATGTGTTTATCAGTAACAGTCTCTGCAAGATGTTTATTATACCTCGTTCCAACCTTACAATTTTAAACGAACGACAAGAATTACAAAAGCCGGCATTTTACATTCTATTAGGTGAAGATGAAAATACAAAACCAAAGACCTATATTGGTGAAACTGAAAATTTCAAAAAAAGAGTGAAAATTCACGATAGTAAGAAGGCATTCTGGCAAAAAGCAATTCTACAGGATTTACCGTACTGAAAGGGAGCGTTCTTGCAAAAGATTCCGTACCATCCCTTCACTGGAAAGAGAAAAGAGATAAATTAGTAGAAGAATATTGCTCTATAGAAAATGATAGAGTCATAATGGATTCTGATAAAACTTTTTCCAGCCCCAGCACTGCCGCCGATTACTGCATAAGGAGCAGCAATAACGGTTGGTTAATGTGGAAAGACAAAGACGGACATACTTTAGATTCCATCTATCGTAAACAATTAGATTGATAGTAATCTCCTTTGGACAAGAATACAGATTGCCACCTGCATACAATTTGATGAATACATCATTGCATCTGGTACAACCTCGTATCTTTGCACTTGATAAAGGATTGTTCCGGGAAAGCATGAAGTTGACAGATACCCGGAAAGTATGTAAGGGGAATTTTGAAGACTTGAAGAAGCGATATAAACAAAGTACTGATTATAGACGTTCTATGTTACTAGAATAAAAAAACATCAAAAACCTAGATTATAAATGAGAACCGGAATAATTTGGATATCCATACTACTGCTCTTTCTTTCAGCTAACTTTTTTGTATTTTGGCATGTGTGGAAAATCCTCCCCCTGCCGACATGGGCAAAAGCTATTATCGTAACATTAATGGCATTATCCTTCTGCCTTCTGTTTGCCAACTTCGCTCCACAAATGGACACACTCCCAATGAACATTTCAAGGGGTATTTATGAGATAGGGACCTCGTGGATTATTGTTATGCTCTATTTACTGATGCTATTTCTTGTGCTTGATGCGGGGAGATTACTGCACATGGTCCCCGCATCGTTCCTCAAAGATAGCCTGTGGGGAAGCATTAGCATTACAGCATTCATGCTGGTGATTCTCGTTTATGGCAATATACACTATAACCATAAAGTACGCCAACCACTGGAACTCACTACGGCCAAGGAAATCAGTAAACCATTGAAAATTGTCATGATGAGCGATTTGCATCTGGGTTATCACAACTCTCGCAAAGAGTTTGCACGATGGGTGGATTTGGTAAATGCCGAACAGCCGGACTTGATTCTGATTGCCGGAGACATCATCGACCGGAGTATCCGACCGTTGGAAGAAGAAAAGACAGCCGAAGAATTTCATCGCCTAAAAGCTCCCGTCATAGCCTGTCTTGGTAACCACGAACATTATGCAGGTGAACCTAATGCCAAACGATTCTATCGTGAAGCGGGCATTACCCTGCTATGCGATTCGGTGATGCAAATAGACGACATTTACATCATCGGGCGCAACGATCGTACGGATTTCAAGCGTAAGAAATTAGGAGAGCTAATGAAAGGCATTGATCATTCCAAATACATGGTGTTATTGGATCATCAGCCATTCAATTTGGAAGCTGCCGAACAGCAGCATGTGGATTTTCAGCTCAGCGGACACACCCATTACGGACAGGTATGGCCTATCTCATGGATTACAAATCTTATTTACGAGAAAGCTTTTGGTGCCTATCAAAAAGGGAATACACGGTATTACATCAGTTCGGGAATAGGTATCTGGGGAGGCAAGTTCCGCATTGGAACCCGTTCGGAATATGTTGTCGCAACTATAAAGCATCAATAATGTATTTTAATTAGGTAAACGCATCTTTGAAGAAAAATGGCAAGGAAAAGAACACGCTGATTATAAACCATTTCTGATATGATTCTTTGACAGAATCTTCATGATATCATCTGTGGTTTCTACATCAAAGTTATACAGTAAAGGCATACGATTATAGTTATTAACAGGATATATTATAGATAACAGATATTATTTTATCTATTACAATATAGTACTTGTTTCTGGGTATACCAAACAGAGTAGACTAAAAATGACAACATCGTCAGAGTATGGCAAGGCACTTATCCAGCAATTGCAGCATCAAATGAATCTCATCATTTGCTCTAAGATTTAATATCCCCAGACAAACATATCCACTGTTTCTCCATTATTAAAAAGCGCCTCATCTACTTGAAGAAGACGTTTCTTTAAACGGAATTTCTGCTGTGAAACGGAAGCAGGTGACACAGCAATAAGTGTGGCAATCTCTGCATTGGAGAAGCGCAAGCGTATGAGCTGGCAAAGTTGCAAATCAGCAGCTGTCAATACAGGAAAGTGTTCGGTGAGACGATCCGTGAAGCGACTGTATGCCTTATCTGTAAGTTGCTTCAAATGTTCCCAGTCAGCATCGGAAAGGAACTTCGGTATACGACGTAAACGCTCCACCACCTCATCGCGATCAACTAATGCAGAGGTGAGCGTCTGCACCTGACCATCCAAGAGGGTAATACGTTCATCCTGCTCTTTAAGCAATTTCAATTCGCGGGGAAGCGGACGCTTTTCGTATCCTTTAAGACGGGCACGAAGAGAGTTATTTTCCTCATGTAAAAGGTCATTGCGATCCATCAGGGTAACCAAAGACTCCCGTACTTCTTCACGCATTTCATCGGTCACTGGCATACCATCCAGATAAGCCTCCAATTCCGCCATCTCCCGTTCATTGTTACGTAAATGCTCTTCATTCTCGCTCAAACTGACGGTATAGTGACGATGCTCCTTCTCTTTCTTCTCGTCGACGGACATAAATATCAGGCGGATGATCACGACCAGTAAAGCCAATGCTAGTATACCTGAGATGAGTTTCTCTTTCTTGCTGGAAGGTATCAAACGGACGCGCTTTCCTCCAGACAACTCCTTAACCCGCTCATATTTAGAATGTAAATCCGAGACCATACTCACAGCCTGAGTACTATCTACCGCACCGGCATGCAGCAACGAATCTGTACGGCACAGAGATTGTTCATAATTCAACAAAGCTTTATCAGCGGGGTTCGAACAAGATAGTAATCCCAGAAAAGAAATCAAAAGTAAAAAGCGCACAAAGGTCATTTGTAGTCAATATTTATGTGTTACGGAAGACAAAGGTAACACATTCTGCTATAACAAGACAAAGGAAGCACAAAGTTTTTACCAACCTTGTGCTTCCCGTCTATTTATTTTAATTCCACCAAAGCAGAATCAGAATTCACTTGTGAAATGGAACTTGATATGTTTAAAGTCCATCTGTGCCATCTGCAAAACATACCCGCTATCGGCGAGGAATACATCCCTACCCTCGCGGTCTTTCGCCATATACTGGTATTTACGTTTTTTAAAGGCTTCCAGTTCTTCAGCATCATCACTTTCAACCCAGCAAGCTTTGTACAGGCTCAGTGGTTCCCAACGGCAAGAGGCATTATATTCGTTCAGCAAACGATATTGGATTACCTCAAACTGCAACTGACCTACCGTACCAATGATTCTCCGCCCGTTAAACTGGTTGACAAACAACTGGGCCACGCCCTCATCCATCAGTTGATCAACACCTTTAGCCAATTGTTTCTGTTTCATGGGATCCGCATTTTCGATATACTTGAACATCTCAGGAGAAAAGCTTGGCAATCCTTTAAAATGCAACAATTCCCCTTCGGTCAGCGTATCACCGATCTTAAACGTTCCATTATCGGGCAAACCAATGATATCACCCGCCCATGCCTCATCAACAGTCGTTTTACGCTGCGCCATGAATTGTGTAGGGGAAGAAAAGCGCATGGTCTTTCCATGACGGACATGCAAATAAGGTGCATTCCGCGTAAATTTACCCGAACAGATTTTGCAAAAAGCAATACAGGAACGATGATTGGGATCTATATTTGCCGTAATCTTAAATACAAATCCGGTAAACTTGGGTTCTTCCGGTTCCACCTCCCGCTCTTCCGCCTTCACTGGACGCGGACTTGGAGCAATCCGCACAAAACAATTCAGCAGTTCTTCCACACCAAAGTTATTCAAGGCTGAACCAAAGAACACGGGGGCTATTTCACCTTTCTGATAGTCGGGCACCTGAAATTCAGGATATACCCCGTCTATCAGTTCGAGTTCACTCCGCAACTTTTCGGCAAGTACCGGACCAATATGCTTGTCGAGCTCCTCGGTATTGATATCCACCTCCACTTTCTCAGTCATCACCTGCTTGGAAGGCTGGAAGAGATTCAAGTTATCTTCATAAATATTATAAACGCCTTTAAAACGAATACCACTCTCAATAGGCCAGGTCAGCGGACGTACATGTATGGCAAGTTCTTCTTCCAATTCGTCCATCAGATCGAAAGGATCTTTAGCCTCACGGTCCATCTTATTGACAAAAATAATCACCGGAGTATTGCGCATACGGCAAACTTCCATCAGTTTACGGGTTTGCGCTTCCACACCTTTTGCACCGTCCACCACGATAATAACACTATCCACAGCGGTCAGGGTACGGTAAGTATCTTCGGCAAAATCCTGATGCCCCGGAGTATCAAGGATGTTGATCTTATAGTCTTTATAATCAAATTCCATAACCGAGGTGGTGACCGAGATACCACGTTGTTTCTCGATATCCATCCAGTCGGAAGTCGCCGTTTTCTTTATCTTATTACTCTTGACAGCCCCGGCCACTTGGATTTGTCCACCAAACAACAACAGCTTTTCGGTCAGCGAAGTCTTACCAGCATCCGGATGAGCGATAATTGCAAAGGTTCGTCTTCTTTCTATTTCATTTCTTGCCATAAAGGATTTATATATTTTGTAATCTACGGATACACTCATTCAGGCTCTCTTCCCAATGAGGTATCTCAATGTCAAAAGTCGTTTTGATTTTCGTTTTATCTAGTACCGAATAATGCGGACGAGGGGCTTTTGCCGGATATTCATCCGTGTGTAGGGGACGTACCTTACAAGTCTTGATTCCGGCAATCCGGTGAATAGCCAATGTAAAATCATACCAGGAGCAAACGCCTTCATTACTAAAATGATAAATTCCGGGAACAACTCCATGATTAATGGCGGCATAAATGGCGCGAGCTAAATCTTTGGCATAGGTCGGTGTACCAATCTGGTCAAAAACCACTCCCATCGATTCCCGTTCCGCTCCCAGGCGCATCATAGTCTTCACGAAATTATTTCCATAACCGGAATACAACCATGCTGTACGAATAATCATGCCATGGGAACAGGCTTTCATCACCTCATTCTCTCCGGCTAATTTAGTCCTTCCATAAACAGAAGCCGGACAAGTCGGTGTCTCTTCCTTATAAGGGATATGCGCTGTTCCGTCAAAGACATAATCAGTGGAAATATGAATCATTGCAGCTCCAACAGATTCGGCGGCAGCAGCTAGATAGCCGGGAGCAATATGATTCAATTGATCACACAAAGCACTCTCATCCTCCGCTTTGTCTACTGCCGTAAATGCAGCACAGTTGACAATCACGTTAATTGAATGCCCGGTCACATATTTCAGAACAGCCTGCTCATCACAAATATCCAGTTCTTGCACATCAGTGAAAAAATAAGCGTGCTGCGGATTCTCTGTTGAAAGAGACCGCATCTCATTGCCTAACTGTCCGTTGGCTCCGGTAACTAAAATATTCATTTATTTATATTTTAAAGATTCCAAACAAAATCAATCGTCCAGCTCTAGTTCACCTTTTTTATCCTGATTATAGTAATCAGCGAGTAGTGAAAGAAAATGACTGATGGCTTTCATTGCATTTTCTGTTCCAGAAGTAATCTCCTTCTTTTGCAAACGCAGCAACAGTACCCCGTATAGCCCTTCAAAGCAGGTCTCCAATTCTGATTCCTCTTTCTTATTATTCCGCTGCCGCAACTCTACAATAAAGGGTAAAGCCTTAAAATAGGCCGCACTATAAAAAGGATATTTCGAGGAAGTTAATAAAGAATTATGGAGTTCTGTCAAATTCAGTATAACATTACGATTGATCTGTAAATGTCCCTCTTTTGCAACCCCTTCGGCACGCATCATATTAACCAGATTACCATACCATTCATCTAAAGAAGGCTGATCCGTTTCCGGATACCGGGAAATAATATTTCGACGAATGAGGTCTATATCGCAATCATTGGCACGTATCAAGTCTTCCACCTGCCACATATAGATAAGATATTCCGCAATATTATTTTCCCTCAGTTGTTTTGCTATTTTCATATATTTCAGACTGCTCCTAATCTAATAAAGTGATTCGCCCATAATGGTAAAAACCAACCCAAGCACAGATACCACCATAACTATGGTACCAATCACACGATTTAAAATCCAAATGCCACGCAAATTAAACTGACGACGGACTCTGTTCACAAAAAAAGTGATGCCAAGCCACCATGTCAGTGCTCCTAACATGATTGACGCATACCCTGTGACGGCCTCAAAAACAAGCACTTCCTTACTCACAAATGCAAAACGTGCGAAAAGTCCGATAAATAAGAATATGATAAGCGGATTGGAAAGTGTTACAGCAAAAGCAGTAATAAAATTATGGAAATAAGAGCCCTTGTTGGTCGAAACAGGACGTATGGAATGCACCGGATTACTTCGAAAGGTATAAATACCGAAAGCCAACAGCATAATACTACCAAATAGCTGCAAATAGAAAATGTTTTTATTTACATAATCAAAAACAAAACTCATGCCATAGCCTGTTAACAAAGCATAAGCGATGTCGCTGAATGAAGCACCAAGCCCTGTAACAAAGCCATACCAACGCCCTTTATTTAATGTACGCTGTATGCATAAAACGCCAACAGGTCCCAACGGTGCAGACACAACTATACCGATAATGAACCCTTTCCATAATATTTCAAATACGGTTTCAATCTGTAACATGTCGCAAATATCGTACTTTTTTATGAGACACACGAATCACGTTAACGTTTTTTCGGTTAGGATACCGGAACATCATCTTTGAAAACAGTTTTTTATTTTCTTTTTCTTTCTCTCACCCGACGATTTTATTTATCTTTGCACCAAAGAAAAAGCAGAAATCTCCCGGTCATGAAAATCTGACATTTACGGAGATACTTCATGTCGAAAGATCGTAAATCATCAAATCGAAAATATAAGTATGATCCTTTTTTTTAGAACCCCATCCAAGAGCGTAATTGCCGTAGAAAGCGATTGTGCACTGTCCCCTATTGACAACGACAAACTTTGCTGGCTATTTGGAGAAGCCACTTCAGAAAATGAAGATAATCTGAAAGGACATTTCATCGGTCCCCGCCGTGAAATGATTACTCCATGGAGTACCAATGCCGTAGAAATCACCCAAAACATGGGACTGACCGGCATTGTGCGAATTGAGGAATATTTCCCGGTTAAAGATGAGAATGCCGAACATGACCCGATGCTTCAGCGCATGTATAAAGGATTGGATCAGAATATATTCACAACCAGTAGCCAACCGGCTCCTATTGTTCATATAAAAGACCTCGAAGCCTATAATGAGAGAGAAGGACTAGCTCTATCAAAGGAAGAGATGGAATATCTTAAGAAGGTAGAAAAAGATCTTCAACGTCCACTAACCGACTCGGAAGTATTTGGCTTCGCACAAATCAACTCGGAACACTGCCGTCATAAAATATTTGGCGGCACATTTATTATTGACGGCGTTGAACAAGAATCATCCCTTTTTCAACTGATCAAAAAGACAACTCAGGAAAACCCCAACAAAATAATATCGGCATATAAGGATAATGTGGCATTTGCCGAAGGTCCGGTTATCGAACAATTTGCTCCGGCAGATCATTCCAAACCCGACTTTTTCCAAGTTAAGGATATTAAAAGTGTGATTTCTCTAAAGGCGGAAACTCACAATTTCCCGACAACAGTGGAGCCTTTTAATGGTGCATCCACGGGATCCGGAGGTGAAATCAGAGACCGTATGGGCGGTGGAAAGGGTTCTTGGCCGATAGCCGGAACCGCTGTTTACATGACATCTTACCCACGGACGGAAGAAGGAAGATCTTGGGAGGATATTCTCCCGGTGCGTAAGTGGTTGTATCAGACTCCTGAACAGATTTTGATCAAGGCTTCGAATGGTGCCAGTGACTTCGGAAACAAGTTTGGGCAACCTCTGATTTGCGGTTCGGTCTTAACATTCGAACACAAAGAGAATGAAGAGGTATACGGATATGATAAAGTAATCATGCTTGCCGGTGGTGTAGGCTATGGCACCAAGCGCGACTGTCTGAAAGGGACTCCCGAAACGGGCAACAAGATCGTAGTCCTTGGTGGCGATAATTACCGCATCGGACTGGGGGGCGGATCTGTTTCATCGGTCGACACTGGTCGCTACAGCAGTGGCATCGAATTAAATGCCGTACAACGGGCCAATGCCGAAATGCAGAAACGCGCCTATAATGTGGTCCGTGCACTCTGTGAGGAAGAAACCAATCCGGTCGTATCCATTCATGATCATGGTTCTGCGGGACATGTGAACTGTCTTTCCGAACTGGTGGAAGAATGTGGAGGTTTGATTGACATGAGCAAATTACCTATTGGGGATAAGACACTATCCGCCAAAGAAATTATAGCCAACGAAAGTCAGGAACGTATGGGTCTGCTCATACGCGAAGAAGCCGTGGAACATGTAAGGAAGGTTGCCGAACGTGAACGTGCACCAATGTACGTAGTTGGTGAAACGACAGGCGATCATCGTTTTGCTTTTGAACAGGCGGATGGCATACGCCCGTTTGATTTGGCAGTTGATCAGATGTTCGGTTCATCTCCCAAAACATATATGGTGGACCAAACCATAACACGCCAATATGCCATGCCGGAATATAAGTTATCGGAGTTGCACGACTATCTGACAGAAGTATTGCAACTGGAAGCGGTGGCTTGTAAAGACTGGCTGACAAATAAAGTGGACCGCTCCATTACAGGTAAAGTTGCCCGCCAACAATGTGTAGGTGAGCTCCAATTACCTTTAAGCGATTGTGGTGTGGTAGCCCTCGACTATCGGGGAGAAAAAGGAATCGCCACTTCACTGGGACATGCTCCGCAAGCCGCACTTGCGGATCCGGCTGCCGGTTCCATTCTCTCGGTAAGTGAAGCGCTGACTAATTTAGTTTGGGCACCGCTGGCAGAAGGATTGGATAGCGTATCGCTTTCTGCAAATTGGATGTGGCCCTGCCGCTCACAAGAAGGAGAGGATGCCCGCTTATACACTGCGGTTAAAGCATTGAGTGATTTCTGTTGTGCACTGCAAATCAATGTACCTACGGGCAAGGACTCGTTGTCCATGACTCAAAAGTATCCCGACGGAAGCAAAATTATAGCCCCCGGAACGGTCATTGTTTCGGCAGGTGGAGAAGTCTCCGATGTTAAGAAAGTGGTTTCCCCGGTTCTGGTAAACGAATTGAAGAGTACACTTTATCATATTGATTTCAGCTTCGATGCCTTAAAGCTTGGCGGCTCAGCCTTTGCCCAATCGTTAGGAAAAATAGGAAGCGAAGTGCCATGCGTACAAGATGCCGAATATTTCCGTGATGCTTTCCTTGCTGTGCAAGAATTGGTAAACAAAGGATTGCTGATGGCTGGTCATGATATATCGGCAGGTGGATTGATAACCACCCTTTTAGAAATGTGCTTTGCAAACACAGACGGTGGCTTGGAAATCGATCTGGATAAGATGAAAGAACCGGATTTGATCAAGATTCTATTTGCTGAAAATCCGGGCGTTGTCATTCAAGTGAGCGATAAACATAAGGAAGAAGTTAAAAAGATACTTGACGAAGCTGGAGTTGGCTTTATTAAAATCGGTAAACCGACAGAAGAACGCCATGTCCTTGTAAGTCAAGATGGAGCGACCTACCAGTTCGGCATTGATTATATGCGTGATGTCTGGTACTCAAGTTCGTATTTGCTGGATCGCAAACAATCAATGAATGGTTGTGCTCAAAAGAGATTTGAGAATTACAAAATGCAACCTCTTGAATTCAAATTCATGCCTGAGTTCAAAGGAAAGCTCTCTCAATACGGCATTGATGCGGATCGGCGCAATCTAACAGGAATACGTGCTGCCATCATTCGTGAAAAAGGGACTAACGGAGATCGGGAAATGGCCTATGCTCTTTATCTGGCAGGCTTTGACGTAAAAGACGTTACAATGACGGACCTTATCAGTGGCAGGGAAACACTGGAAGACGTAAATATGGTGGTCTATTGCGGAGGTTTCTCCAATTCCGACGTATTAGGCTCGGCTAAAGGCTGGGCAGGCGGTTTCTTGTTTAACCCGAAAGCAAAAGAGGCTCTTGATCAATTTTACGCCCGCAAAGATACACTGTCATTGGGCGTCTGCAACGGTTGTCAATTAATGATGGAACTCGGGCTCATTACTCCCGCACATGAAGTAAAAGGGAAAATGCTCCATAATGAATCCCATAAATTCGAATCCTCATTCGTTGGTATTACTATCCCGACAAACCGTAGCGTAATGTTCGGTTCGCTAAGTGGTAGTAAATTAGGGATATGGGTGGCCCATGGAGAAGGAAAATTCTCCATGCCATATGATAAAGACCAATACAATATTGTAGGACAATATAACTATGATGAATATCCGGGAAACCCGAATGGTTCCGATTTCTCAATTGCAGCTTTGGCCAGTGAGGATGGACGGCATCTAGCGATGATGCCACATTTGGAACGGACAATCTTCCCCTGGCAGAATGCCTACTACCCATCATCCAGATTAAACAATGATCAGGTAACCCCATGGATAGAAGCATTCGTTAATGCCCGTAATTGGATTCAAGAAAAAACGAAGTAAAAAAGTGCTTAAATGATAGCTTCAGGCGCAGATTGATAACTGAAAATCTGCGCCTGTCCTTTTTATAGACACTTAACAGAAGCATTCACATATTCTCTGACTTTCGCTTTGCTTATTTCAACAAAATCCATATTTTTGCAGGAAGACTCATTACCCCAATAATAACTAGCGACTTCAACTGCAATGAAAAAGATACTCTTCTCTATCATATTATTATGTATCTCAATCGTCTGTATGCCGCAGATAAACAGATACATAGGGGGTGAAAATCATTTAATTCAAACATCAGACATCATCCAGCAGATTGTAAAAGAAAACTTTGCCGCCCAAAGGGTGAGCAAGCCGTTATTGTTGCAAAGTATCAATGAGGTAGCGTTAGCGAAACAGATACAGACTGGAAACGCAACCCGGAACACTCTAATCTTGATCCTTCTCGCCATAGGAACAGGTTTTGCAATTCGTTTCTTACTAATATATAACCAGCAAAAAAAATCAAATGAGAAAATCCGTTTTTTCATTAATACGGCACATGATATACGGACACCTCTAACCTTGATAAAGGCTCCATTGGAAGAACTTTATGAAAGAGAATCATTAAGCGAAAGCGGACGGAGTAATGTAAGCACTGCTTTACGAAATGTCAATAATCTGCTCCACCTAAATACCAACCTAATCAACCTGGAAAAAGCAGATAGCTATTTAAATGAATTATATATCTCAGAATATGAATTAAATAGCTACCTCGAAGAGATGATTGATTCTTTCAAAGCTTATGCAGAGATGAGGCATTTCAATTTGGAATACGACAAGAATTTCAGTTTTTTGAATATATGGCTTGATAAAGATAAAATGGATGCTATTCTAAAAAACATCATTTCCCATACTTTAAAAAGTACTGTTGAAGGAGGAACCATCCATATTGCGGTCGCAGAGCAGAACGAAACATGGAGTATTGAAATTAAAAACACAAACAAATGCATTCCCTCCACTAAAAAAAGGAGTCTCTTCAACGCTCTATTCCTGAGTACTAATCTGACGAATATACAAGCTACAAATAATAGCATCGGGTTGTTACTGGTCTGGAAACTGACTCATTTACACAAAGGAAAGATAAAATTTAACCGTATAGATAAGAAAGACATCTGCATCAAAGCAACTTTTCCCATAGGAGGAAAATCTTATCAAAAGGCTAAAAAGAGCCTGCCTGAAAGGATAGGAAGTATTACATATTCAAACTCCGGTGTCCCACAAGTACTTCCACCTCAAAATGCGGATATGCCCCAAGATCAAGAAGAAGTAGTGTCCGAAAGGCAGTATAGATTGTTGATTGTAGAAGGCAATGAAGAGTTAAGAAACTACCTGCACGTTACCTTAGCTGAACTCTACAAGATAGAAACATGCAGCAACGAAAAAGAGGCATTGAAACTGGTGAAAAAGGAAACTCCGGATATTGTGCTCTCAGATGTGATGTCGCCCCAAATGCAGGGAGAAGAATTATGCCGTATCCTAAAAAACGATATTGAGACTTCTCACATACCCATCATTCTAATGACCACTTTTAATAATGAAAGGAATATTATTGAAGGGCTAAACAGCGGAGCGGATGAATATATAGTGAAACCATTCAACATTGGCATACTAAAAGCAACAATAGCCAATATATTGACCAACCGTGCCTTACTTCGTCATAAATATGCCAATCTCGAATTAAACGATAATCAGTATGGGACGGACTGCATCAATTGTTCCACTGATATTGATTGGAATTTTATTGCAACTGTAAAAAAGAGCGTGGAAGAGAACATGGACAATTCCTCATTTAATATAGATATACTCTGCACGCTACTCAACATGAGCCGCACAAGCTTTTATAATAAAATTAAAGTGCTAACCGATCAGGCTCCGGCGGATTACGTCAGGGTAATTCGATTAAAACACGCAGCACAGCTATTGGAGGAAAGGCGTTACAGTATTACGGAAATCGCCGAAAGGACAGGATTTAGTGATGCAAAATATTTCAGGGAAGTCTTTAAAAAGCATTTCAAAACAAGTCCCAGCCAATATGCTAAAAGAAAGAAATAAAACGATTAAGTGAAAATAAGCAGAACACCAGCTATGAATAGATATCTAGAAGCATTTTTCATCTTCTTCAAAATAGGAGCATTTACCATCGGAGGAGGGTACGCTATGGTCCCGCTGATAGAAGAGGAAATCGTAGTTCGAAGAAAGTGGATTGCAAAAAACGATTTTATCGATTTGCTGGCCATATCACAATCCGCCCCGGGAGTATTGGCAGTTAATATCTCTATTTTCATCGGTTATAAATTATGGGGGATCAAAGGAAGCATTATCACATCCTTAGGCACCATATTACCTTCTTTTTTCATCATTCTCGCCATAGCGCTCTTCTTTCATAATTTCAAGGATAATCCTATCGTAGAAAGTATATTCAAAGGGATTCGCCCCGCCGTCGTAGCCCTTATTGCCGTACCGACATTCAGCATGGCTAAATCGGCGAAGATCAGCCGCTATAATATATGGATACCCGTAATTTCCGCTCTCTTAATTTGGTTATTGGGATTCTCTCCGATTTGGGTGATTATTATTTCAGGAACGGGAGGTTATATCTGGGGGAAATTACAGACATCCAAAACAAGTCGGAAGTAACAATATAAAGCTTTTATAAATGATCATGCTATACATTCAATTATTCTATACTTTTTTCAAAATAGGCCTTTTCGGCTTTGGTGGAGGGTATGCCATGCTGTCCTTAATACAAGGTGAAGTGGTCTCTCACTATGGCTGGATAACTCCTCAGGAATTTACCGATATCGTTGCGATCAGTCAGACCACCCCCGGACCAATAGGCATCAATTCTGCAACTTACGTAGGTTTCACCGCTACAGGAAGTATATGGGGATCAATAATCGCTACATTTGCCGTAGTTCTTCCTTCCTTTATCCTAATGCTTACAATAAGTAAATTCTTTTTGAGGTATCAAAAACATCCCTCGGTAGAAGCTGTATTCAGTGGCTTACGTCCTGCAGTGGTTGGCTTACTGGCCTCCGCGGCATTAGGCTTAATGAACGTAGAAAACTTTGGCTCACCGACTAAAGATACTTATTCATTCGTAATCAGCTGCATCATTTTCATCGCCGCCTTTATCGGTACTAAAAAGTACAAGGTAAATCCCATCATGATGATCTTCATTTGTGGCATAATCGGTTTTTTAGTCTATAGGTAAAAAACCTCCGGCAAGAAGGTAAATCTAGAGTTTCACCTTCTTGGAGACCGACTTTGATTCATTATGCAGCCTGTCAAGTGCCGTCACCACATAGCGGTATTTCGTCTTACCTGTGGAATAGGGCAATTTATAGAAACCGTCAGTTGTTATTGCAATAATGTGTGCCGGATTATTAATATCCACCTTTTCTCTGGAATCAAAACGATATACGACATATTGAACCGGACGATTCATCTCATCACGGAACTTCGGAGCCGTCCAGAATAAAATATACCCATCTTCTGTCCAGACCGGTTTTAATTTTCGAACTTTACCAGGTGCCTTATTATCCATAAAGTCAAATACAGGTGGAAGAGCGGGATACTTATAATACTCAGCAATCAATGCATCACGATAATGACCGGCATTTTCCACTACGGCACTAGCAGGCCATTGGCAACTCCCTCCAATTGTTTGATAGGCACGTTGCAACGCCATCTTCCCAGGTAACTGGTTTATTTCGGGATTGCGAGGATCCACATTGTTTACCGTATTCATAACAGACTGCCCTATAAATAACGGACGGTTTTCAGTATTCCGGGCCCACCACTTCACAAGCGTTTCATAATCGGCTACAGGATGCCCTATCTGCCAGTATATCTGAGGTATATTATAATCAATCCAACCTTCACGTGCCCACAAAAGAACATCGGCATAAAGATCATCATAATTCTGAAGGCCATTTGTTTTACTTCCTAAAGGATAATTCTTTTCATTCCGGTAGATGCCAAACGGAGAAACACCAAATTTAACCCATGGCTTTAAATCCCGTACCGTTTCATGTATTTTCCGGATCAGCAAATTAATATTACTCCGCCGCCAGTCTCCTTTACTTGAAAAACCGCCGCCATAGCGAACAAAGCTGGCATCATCGGGAAAATCCTGTCCCTTGATTGGATAAGGATAAAAATAATCATCCATATGGATGGCATCTACATCATAGCGGGACACGATATCACTCACCACCATACAAATATGACGCCGGCTTTCCGGTAACCCCGGATCGAAATACATCTGATCGCCATAAGTCACAAACCATTCGGGATGAGTATTATAAATATGATTAGGAACTAGTTGGCTTTTTAAGGAAGTCTTCACCCGGTATGGATTAATCCAAGCATGAAATTCCATGCCCCGCTTATGACATTCTTCAATCATAAACTGCATCGGATCCCAATACGGATTAGGCGCTTGCCCCTGCACTCCTGTCAAAAAGCGACTCCAAGGCTCCAATGAAGAGGCATATAAAGCATCTGCTTCCGGCCGCACCTGAAAGATAATTGCATTAAAACGGGCACTCTGCAAAGAATTCAACTGATCTATCAGCATCTGCTTCACCTTCTCAGTGGGCATTCCGCGAAACTGTCCGTTAACCGTTTGTATCCATGCTGCCCGGAACTCTCGTTTCGGATATTTATTCGACTGAATTTGGGCGACACTTCCCAACGCAAATAAGAAAGCGCAGGCACATAATAAAAGTCTAAATTTCATCTTCTTCAGCAACTTTAAAATAGGATAATACTATTTTTCACTTTTATACAAAATCCCCTTGCCGGCTAAATCAAATTTGTGCAGACTCATTACGCCTCAAGGCTGTCTGCTTTCTCTTCAGGATTACAACTATCGCAATTCTAAACTCTTCTTCTTTTTTCTGCAAGCCGGGATTTAATAGGGGATAAAAATACGATAATTCCCGAGCCCGGGTTTCCTCGTATTTAAAAGTATAACAAATCTTAACCAAGCAATCATAACACATAATTAAACCGTAGTGATTATCTTTGTAACTTTAATATTATCAGGGAGCCTAATTATGACAAAAATAAACTCGATACTCATCAAAGGAGCACGCGTCAACAACTTGAAAAATATCGACGTAGAAATACCTCGTAACAAACTAGTCGTCATCACAGGCCTATCCGGCTCAGGCAAATCATCTTTAGCTTTCGATACTCTATATGCGGAAGGACAACGCCGTTACGTAGAGAGCTTAAGCAGCTATGCCCGGCAGTTCTTAGGCCGAATGAGCAAGCCTGAATGTGACTTTATAAAAGGAATTCCTCCCGCCATTGCCATTGAGCAGAAAGTGAGCAGTCGCAATCCACGCTCCACAGTAGGTACTTCGACTGAGATATACGAATATTTAAGATTGCTTTATGCACGTATTGGACGCACATTCAGCCCCATTAGCGGAGTTGAAGTAAAGAAGCATTCGATAGAAGATATTGTGAACTGCATGCTCGAATATCCTGAAGGAACCAGATATTCCGTCCTCACTTCGATTCAGACCCATGAGGGGCGTAGCTTAAAAGAGCAGTTGGACATTGATATAAAACAGGGGTTTAACCGTTTGGAAGTAAACGGGGAAATAGTGCGTATAGACGAATATATCCCGGGTAAAAAAGACGATACGTTCTTGCTCATAGACCGTATGATATCTTCTCCGACTAAAGATGCCATAAGTCGGTTGACGGATTCATCAGAGACGGCCATGTACGAAGGCGGGGGAAGTTGCCTGTTGCGCTTCTATTTGCCGGATGGGACAACAAAGTTACATCGGTTCAGCAGCAAATTCGAAGCAGACGGCATGACCTTCGAAGAGCCTAATGATCAAATGTTCTCATTTAATTCCCCTATCGGAGCATGTCCCCAATGCGAAGGATTTGGCAAGGTGATCGGTATTGATGAGCATTTGGTGGTTCCCAACCGTTCCTTATCTGTTTATGACGGAGCTATTGTTTGCTGGCGTGGAGAAAAAATGGGAGAATGGCGGGAAGAAGTGATTCACAATGCCGAAAAAGCCGATTTCCCCATCTTTACCCCTTACTATGAGCTAACGGATAAACAACGCCAAATGTTATGGGACGGTACTCCTTATTTTGCAGGCATCAACCGTTTCTTTCAGATGCTCGAAGAAAACCAGTATAAAATACAATACCGGGTTATGCTGGCACGGTATAGGGGAAAGACCAGTTGCCCGAAATGCCATGGAACCCGCCTAAAGCCAGAAGCCACTTACGTAAAAGTAGGCGGACGCAACATCTCGGAATTAGTAGACCTCCCCATAACAGAATTAAAAGCCTTCTTCGACAAACTCAGTCTGCAAAAGCATGACAAGGAAATTGCCACCCGCATTTTAACAGAGATCAACAACCGCATTCAGTTCTTGCTGGATGTCGGGTTGGGATATCTCACGCTCAACCGCCTCAGTAATTCCCTTTCTGGCGGGGAAAGTCAACGTATTAATTTAGCAACATCTCTGGGAAGCAGCCTAGTCGGCTCACTCTATATTTTGGATGAGCCAAGCATTGGCTTACATAGCAGGGACACAGACAAGCTCATTAATGTCCTTCGTCAACTACAGCAACTGGGCAATACCGTAGTGGTGGTTGAACATGACGAAGAAATTATCAGGGCTGCGGACTATATTATTGACATAGGACCGAAGGCCGGAAGACTTGGCGGTGAAGTGGTATACCAAGGAGACATGAAAGACTTGCAAAAAGGGAGTCAAAGCTACACCGTCCGTTATCTCCTCGGAGAGGAACAAATTCCCATACCTAAGGAAAGGCGTTCATGGAATAACTATATTGAACTGAAAGGCGCACGGGAAAATAATCTCAAAGGGATTGATATTCGCTTTCCCCTAAACATCATGACAGTAGTGACTGGAGTGAGTGGCTCAGGAAAAAGCACATTAGTACGTGATATCTTCTACCGTGCCTTAAAGCGTGAATTGGATGAATGCAACGAGTCACCAGGAGAATACGCTTCAATCGGAGGAGATATCCGGAATCTAAAAAATGTGGAATTTGTAGATCAAAATCCAATTGGTAAATCCTCCCGCTCCAATCCGGTAACTTACCTCAAAGCGTATGATGAAATTCGTAAACTTTGGGCAGATCAACCTCTTGCAAAGCAAATGGGCTACACGGCAGGTCATTTCAGTTTCAATAGCGAAGGGGGCCGTTGTGAAGAATGTAAGGGCGAAGGAGTTATCACCGTTGAAATGCAATTTATGGCTGATCTCGTATTGGAATGTGAATCTTGTCATGGCAAACGCTTCCAATCCGATACACTTGAAGTGAAATTCCACGACATGAATATTTATGATGTTTTAGAGATGACCGTAAACCAAGCTGTTGATTTCTTCACTGAGCATAAACAAAAGAAAATCGTAAAAAGACTCATCCCTCTGCAAAATGTGGGACTGGGTTATATCAAACTCGGACAATCGTCTTCCACTCTATCAGGCGGTGAAAGCCAGCGTGTCAAGTTGGCCTATTATCTCAGTCAGGAGAAAGCGGAGCCGACTCTTTTCATCTTTGACGAACCTACTACCGGACTTCACTTTCATGATATTCGCAAGTTGCTTGAAGCATTTGATGCACTCATACGTCGCGGGCATTCTATCGTAATCATAGAGCATAATATAGATGTTATTAAATGTGCAGATTATGTGATAGACTTAGGCCCGGAGGGAGGTGACCGGGGAGGAAACATTGTTGCAACGGGAACACCGGAAGAAGTTGCAAAATGTGCCACGAGCTATACAGGACAATTCCTACAAGAAAAGTTACAAGAAAAATAATACCAAACGAAACAGGCTGTATCAATTGCTTATTCTTAAGCTAATTGGCACAGCCTGTTTCTTATCACTAAAGCATTAGCTATTAAAAATAAAAGCCAAAGCCAACCTTTAACCCGAATTTCGAGCGGTCATCATTCATATTCAAATAAGCTCCCGGCTCTATTGTTACAGTGCGGGATAAAAAGAAGGCATATCCGGCTTCCAAACCCAAAGAGAGCTTTGTATCATTATCAGAGCGACCGAAGTCCCAACGATCAACGTTTACATTTGTCCCGACAAAAACGCCGACCTGATCGAAATAATAACGGACTCCCACCCCAAGAGTATAAAGATCCGTGTCAGATCCATAAGCATTCCAACTGGCCCCCATATGTAACAATAGAGCTACATTATCAACAACAAAGGCTCCGCCTTGAGCCTCAAGCCCTAACGACGTTTTACCACTTTCCGTATCATGTGAAAAATCCAGTCCCGTAAGAGATGGATTTACAACCCATTTCCCTTTTTCAAATTGAGCCTGAGCTGCGGCAGTTGCAATAAGCAAACAGAATAATAAAGTAAGTTTTCTCATTCTTTTATGTGTTTTAGTAATTATTTATTTTCATCTTTTCTATTATGATGCTCCTGTTGTCGCTTTTCCTTTTTAACCAATACCAACCAGATAATGGCTACAATAATATATGATATCACTACGGTCAAATACTTTTCAGTATTACTGATTACTGTATTTTTCGGTAAGAAATAACCGGCACTCAAAGAAACATAAATAAAGAAAGCCAGTGTTATTACCGTAGATTTTTTTATCTTTTTCATATGCGCAAACTTTTAGTAAGTTTTATTTTCCAAATGGTAAACCATATAACAGCTACTACCAATCCCATGCAACCAACAGTATAAGAAACGTTTTTCGACAAAGCAAATCCTTCCGGAGCAATACAGATATAAGTAATGCAGACCACCGTCATAAAAAACGCAGGAATCAGTGTGACATAAAACAATTTCCTGACGCGTACCAGATAAACAGTAATAGCCCAAAGCGTAAATACAGAAAGTGTCTGGTTCGCCCAAGCAAAATAACGCCAGATATGATCAAAGCCATTAACATCACGCAGACTGTAAAACAGTAATCCAATAGCAGTCAGGAACATCGGTATGCAAATATATAAACGGTACCGGATTGTTTTTTGTTCCAAAGAAAGAAAATCTGCCACAATCAGGCGTGCTGAGCGAAAAGCAGTATCGCCACTCGTAATTGGAGCTGCTATGACTCCTAATATAGCCAAAATCCCGCCTATCATTCCAAGCCAGTTTTTCGTAATGGCATCTACTATGATAGAAGCATTATTCTCCCCCATGCCATTCTGATGAAAGAAGCAAGTTGCAGCAGCAGCCCAAATTAGAGCTACGATTCCTTCTGTTATCATAGCCCCGTAAAAAACAGGGTAACCATGATATTCACTAGTCATGCAACGCGCCATAAGGGGACTTTGAGTCGCATGAAAACCACTAATGGCTCCACATGCAATACTCACAAACATGATAGGAAATATAGGAAGTTTATCTGCATCCGGATGAGTATTGCGTAAACCATCCCACAACTCGGGCAATGCAGGACTCTTTACATAAAGCATAACAAGAATACCTACTGCCATGAACAACAAAGCAACGGCAAAAACAGGGTAAACTTTTCCGATTATCTTATCAACCGGCAGTAAAGTGGCTAATATATAATAGGCAAACACAACTACAATCCAAAAAAGAGTGTCCAGATAATCCGGCGTAAGTTTGGCAAGCAGTCCAGCGGGACCAGCAACAAAAACAGCACCGACCAGAATCATTAAAATCACTGTAAAACCACGCATAATCAGTTTGGTGGCCGGCCCAAGATAACGACCAATAATTTCAGGCAAACTTTCACCTTCATGCCGCAAAGAAAGCATCCCACCTAGATAATCATGCACCGCACCGGCAAAAATACTCCCCAAGACAATCCAAAGAAAAGAAGCAATCCCGAATTTGGCTCCCATGATAGCACCAAAGATAGGGCCTAGTCCTGCTATATTTAAGAATTGTATCATAAAAATCTTCCAAGTAGGCAAAGGTATAAAGTCCACTCCGTCGTTTTTTGTCAGTGCCGGTGTCTTACGACCATCAGGTCCGAAAAGATGTTCAATGAAACGTCCATAAACAAAATAGCCTGCAATCAATATCAGCAAGCATAGCGTAAATGTTATCATGGCTATTTATCAACAATTTTAATAGACACAAAAGTAATAGTTTCCAAGTAAACCTCACAATCTTTCCAACTCTTTTGCTTAACTTCGTCGCGAAAAAGAACAGAAAAGAAGAAAAAAGCCCCATTATATTTTATGAAGCGAATCAGCACTCTCTTTCTAATCTATGCACTATTTTGCTTTCCACTCTTCGCAAAATCGCCTAAAAATGAAGTACGCGCGGCTTGGATCACAACTGCTTATGGTCTTGATTGGCCACACACCAAAGCAACCTCCCCCGCTAGTGTACAAAAACAACAAGAAGAACTTGTTGATATTTTAGATAAACTAAAGGCGGCTAATTTTAACACCGTTCTTTTTCAGGCACGTACCCGCGGAGACGTATTTTACCGTTCCAAAATAGAACCTTTCAACTCAATACTTACAGGTAAATCGAATCAGGACCCGGGATATGATCCACTGCAATTTGCCATATCAGAATGCCATAAACGCGGAATGGAATGCCATGCATGGATCGTCTGTATACCTTTAGGAAATCATAAGCATATCATAAAATTGGGAAAGCAGTCTGTTACCAAGCGCGAGCCCAGTATTTGTCTCCGGTATAAACGAGAATATTTTCTCGATCCCGGAAATCCCCGAACAAAAGAGTATTTGGCAAAGATCGTGCAAGAGATCGTGCAACAATATGATGTGGATGGGGTGCATTTCGATTACTTGCGCTATCCTGAATATGCTCATAAATTTCCAGATACGTATGACTATCGCAAGTATGGCAACGGGCGAGATCTATCACAATGGCGAAGAGATAATATCACAGAAATTGTTCGGCACATCTACAAAACAGTAAAATCACTCAAACCATGGGTAAAAGTAAGTACTTGTCCCGTTGGTAAATACAAAGATACTTCTAGATATTCCTCGCATGGGTGGAACGCCTTTTATACCGTATATCAAGATGTACAAGGCTGGTTAGGCGAAGGCATTCAAGATCAAATATACCCTATGATGTATTTCCAGGGAAACAACTTTTATCCTTTTGCACTGGACTGGCAGGAACAAAGCAACGGTCGGCAAATTATCCCGGGGCTGGGCATTTACTTTCTTGATCCTTCTGAAGGCAACTGCCCAATAGAAGAAGTGGAACGTCAAATTAATTTCATCAGGAATCATAAATTGGCAGGCGAAGCTCATTACCGGGTTCAGTATCTAATAAAAAACACGCAAGAACTTTATAACAAGCTGAAAGAAAATTATTATACTTTTCCAGCTATACCTCCGGCTATGAAATGGCTGGACAGCATCCCTCCCACAGCACCTCCCATCCTCACCGTTACATGCAAATCCGGCGGATATTCTTATTTAGAATGGAAAGCAAGTACCGATAATGACACACTCAATTCCCCGACATATGTCATCTACGGTTCGAATACTTACCCGGTAGACATCAGTAATCCTGAGAATATTTTAGCACAACGGGTATCAGACACAAAATTCATTTATGCTCCCGTTTTTCCTTGGGAAGCAAAAAAATATTTTGCAGTGACCGGCGTTGACAGATACGGTAATGAAAGCCGTGCGGCACAGCAACATGCACCATAAATCAGACTAGTACATAGGCCATATAACGACTCTTAGGCGTTAAAGGAACTAAAGAAAGATAGCCGGATACCAATCTCTTGTCCTTTATCACTAACGGGAAATCATGAGCCAGTCTCCAGCTCTCCTCCAAAAGCGCTTCTTGTGAAGCATAATGTTTCACATAGAAAACACCTGTCTTATCGCGTTGCATAAAGTTTTCACGGAAGGTATGTGCCACGACTCCCATATTCATACGCAAATTAACTTCCACACACGGGTTTATCAGATAACCTCGCCCACGCCCCTTGCATACCATCATGTCCACCCCCAAGTAGCCAACATAGCAATACCCATATGTCGAAACCATATACTCTTGCAGCATTTCCCGGATTTTCACTAACTCAACCAAAGAAATATAATCGGTCAGCCGCTCTTCTATTTTTTCATAAGGAGCGAGAAGATTTCCCAAGTAAGCACCTTTTTCATTGGTCATAAAAGAAGAATAACCGATAAAAACCACTTTCCCATTACCATCAGAATAAAACTCGAGTGCAAAGTCCTCCAACTTATCATAGACAGGTTCGCCTACCACCCCTTTTTGTTCCTTTAAAATACGTCCGCACCAACCGGAAAGAGACTTAGTAAAAGTTCCCCTACACCAATTCAACCCTTTACCGCTACCCGACCAAGGAGCTTTCAACACACAGGTTCCTGATCCCTCCACAAACTCCTGACATGAAAGTAAGTCAGTCAAATAGGAAGAAGCTCCACAACACAATTCCCTATTTTGAAACAGTGCATGAATCTTCTCCACAGACTTGCGGGAGGCAAGCGTTCTCAAATCATTCAAGCTTTCCGCTATAGGCAATTTATTTTCAGAAATACCCGCCTTTAGCAAGCGCTTGCGCAAAGCAGGATTCCATCCCCAGGGAAAAATTGAAGATTCACAATAATCCGGTAATTCAGGCTCCGTGATCAATTGAATTGAAAGGGAAAACAAACGATTCATACTCTCCAAGAATCCACTATTGTAAGCAGAAGCAGCTAGCACTCCATTACCGGGTTGCGCATACCAAATAGGCAATAATGCTAAATCCTCCGCCATACGCCGGGCAGAAACTGAAGACATATAATTTTCATTATTATTGGCGAGCGCCATATCCGTATCCGGATTAAAAATATATAATTTCATAACTCTCAAATCATCCTAAATAAAACTTCAAAATTACAGAGAAAAACAATAGTATGCAAATAGATAAACTTCACAAAGAAAAATGTTTTTTTGCCATCTCTACTTTGCAATTATATAAAAAAGGAGTATATTTGTGGCCCGATAAACTGAAAACAACATGGAAGCATTTTACCGTACACACGCTTATCTTGTTGAGCATACCAATGCCCCTGTCCGTCGTGACCTCATGGATGAAATCAACTGGAACGACCGCCTCATTGGCATAAAAGGGACACGAGGAGTAGGCAAAACAACTTTCCTGTTGCAATATGCAAAAGAAAAATTCGGTACTGACCGTTCATGTTTGTATATAAACATGAATAACTTCTATTTTTGCAACCACAGTATTGTTGAATTTGCGGCTGAGTTCCAACGCCGGGGCGGAAAAGTCCTGTTAATAGACCAAGTGTTTAAGCATCCCGACTGGAGCAAAGATTTACGGATCTGTTACGACCGCTTTCCTAATTTGAAAATTGTATTTACAGGTTCGTCCGTAATGCGACTGAAAGACGAAAATCTGGAGCTCCGCAATACTGTTAAAAGCTACAACCTACGTGGTTTTTCCTTTCGGGAATTTCTTAATCTACAAACAGGTATGAAATTTCATGCCTATACTTTAGATGAGATTCTAACGAATCACGAACAGATAGCAAGAGGAATTCTTTCCAAAGTGCATCCGACAGACTATTTTCAGGATTATATGCACCATGGGTTTTATCCTTTTTTCCTGGAGAAGAGAAACTTTTCAGAGAATTTGCTAAAGACGATGAATATGATGATTGAAGTTGATATTTTAGTCATCAAGCAGATAGAATTGAAGTATCTTTCAAAAATTAAAAAATTGCTCTACTTATTGGCTGTTGACGGACCTAAAGCTCCAAATGTAAGTCAACTGGCCAATGATATACAAACCTCCCGTGCAACCATAATGAACTATATCAAGTATCTGGCGGATGCACGCCTAATTAATATGGTATATCCACAAGGAGAAGATTTTCCTAAAAAACCATCAAAAATTATGATGCACAATTCAAATTTGATGTATACAGTCTATCCCGTACAAATAGAAGAGCAAGATTTACTTGATACATTCTTTGTGAATACCATGTGGAAAGATCATAAAGTTAATAAAGGAGACAAGAACAGCTCATTTCTAGTAGATGAAACAAAACCCTTCAAAATATGTTGCGAAGGGGCAAAGATAAAGAACAACCCCGGTACTACATATGCTTTAAGCAAAATGGATATCGGACGTGGAAATGAAATTCCACTTTGGTTATTTGGCTTTCTATATTAAAATATTTACTTACTTAATAATTCAATTTGGTTATGACTAAACAGAAGAAATTCATTACTTGTGATGGTAACCAAGCTGCAGCACACATCTCTTATATGTTTTCAGAGGTGGCTGCAATCTACCCCATCACGCCCTCTTCTACAATGGCTGAATATGTAGATGACTGGGCCGCCGCAGGTCGTAAAAACATCTTTGGCGAAACAGTATTGGTACAAGAAATGCAATCAGAAGGCGGAGCAGCTGGCGCCGTTCATGGCTCTTTGCAAGCAGGTGCACTAACAACAACATACACCGCTTCACAGGGATTATTACTCATGATCCCTAACATGTACAAGATTGCGGGCGAATATTTACCATGTGTGTTCCATGTATCGGCACGTGCAATCGCATCTCACGCACTGTCTATCTTTGGAGACCACCAAGATGTAATGGCAACCCGTCAAACCGGCTTCGCCATGTTAGCGGAAGGATCCGTACAAGAAGTTATGGACTTATCCGGCGTTTCTCATTTGGCTACAATCAAAAGCCGTGTACCATTCGTTAACTTCTTCGATGGCTTCCGTACTTCACATGAAATCCAAAAGATCGAAATGTTGGAAAACGAAGATCTTGCTCCGCTTATCGACCAAAAAGCTTTGACTGAGTTCCGTGAACGTGCACTGAACCCAATGAAGCCTGTAGCTCGTGGTATGGCAGAAAACCCGGATCATTTCTTCCAGCATCGTGAATCAGGAAATAAATTCTATGAAGCAGTCCCTGCTATCGTAGAAGAATATATGAATGAGATCTACAAGATCACAGGTCGTAAATATGGTTTGTTCGATTATTACGGTAACCCTGAAGCAGAGCGTGTAATTATTGCAATGGGCTCTGTTACTGAAGCCATTCGCGAAACAATCGACCATCTGACTGAACAAGGTGAGAAAGTCGGTCTGTTAGCTGTTCATTTATACCGTCCATTCTCTGCAGAACACTTCTTGGCAGCTATGCCTAAGAGCGTTAAGCGTATTGCAGTACTTGATCGTACCAAAGAACCGGGAGCTAATGGCGAACCTTTGTATCTTGACGTAAAAGATTGCTACTATGGCAAAGCAGATGCTCCTGTTATTGTAGGTGGTCGTTACGGATTGGGATCAAAAGACACTACTCCAGCCCAAGTTCTAGCTGTATATGAGAATTTAGCATTGGCAATGCCTAAGAATCACTTTACAATGGGTATTGTTGATGATATCACCTTTACTTCTCTCCCACAACAGGAAGAAATAGCAATGGGTGGCGACACATTTGAAGCTAAGTTCTATGGTTTAGGTGCTGACGGTACAGTAGGGGCTAATAAGAACTCGGTTAAAATCATTGGTGACAATACCAATAAATATTGCCAGGCCTATTTTGCATACGACTCCAAGAAATCGGGTGGTTTCACTTGTTCACACTTACGCTTTGGTGATGAGCCCATCCGCTCCACTTATTTGGTAAATACGCCAAACTTTGTAGCCTGCCACGTACAAGCATACTTGCACATGTATGATGTAACACGCGGCTTGCGCAAAAATGGAACATTCTTACTTAACACCATTTGGAATGGTGAAGAATTAAAGAGAAATCTTCCAAATAAAGTAAAGAAATACTTTGCCAAGAATAACATTAAGATTTACTATATCAATGCAACCCAGATTGCATTGGAGATCGGTTTAGGTAACCGTACCAATACCATTCTTCAATCAGCATTCTTCCGCATAGCCGGAGTTATTCCTGTTGACCTGGCTGTTGAACAGATGAAGAAATTCATTGTTAAGTCCTATGGCAAAAAGGGTGAAGATGTCGTAAACAAAAACTATGCAGCTGTTGATCGTGGTGGCGAATATATGGAATTGTCTGTTGACCCGACTTGGGCAAGTCTTCCTGATGATGCAAAGACAGAAAATAATGATCCCGCATTCATCAACGAAGTTGTTCGCCCTATCAATGCTCAAGATGGCGATTTACTACCGGTATCAGCTTTCAAAGGTATTGAAGATGGTACATGGCATCAGGGAACATCACAATATGAAAAACGCGGTGTTGCAGCATTCGTTCCTGAATGGAATCCGGAAAACTGTATTCAATGTAACAAATGTGCTTACGTTTGTCCTCATGCTTCTATCCGCCCATTTGTGCTGGATGAAGAAGAACAGAAGACGGCTAAATTTGACATGTTGAAAGCAGTTGGTAAAACATTCAACGGCATGACATTCCGCATTCAAGTTGATGTACTCGACTGTCTAGGCTGTGGTAACTGTGCAGATATTTGCCCGGGTAATCCGAAGAAGGGTGGTAAAGCCTTAACGATGAAACCTCTTGAAAGTCAATTGGCAGAAGCTCCTAACTGGACTTACTGTGCAGACAATATAAAGAGTAAACAACACTTGGTTGACATCAAATCCAATGTGAAGAATTCACAGTTTGCTACGCCATTGTTCGAATTCTCCGGCGCTTGTTCAGGATGTGGTGAGACTCCTTATGTGAAATTGGTAACTCAATTATTTGGTGATCGTGAAATGGTAGCCAATGCGACGGGATGTTCTTCCATCTATTCAGGTTCAGTACCATCCACTCCTTACACCACTAACGAACAAGGTAACGGTCCTGCATGGGCAAACTCTTTATTCGAAGATTTTTGTGAATTCGGTTTGGGTATGGAAATTGCCAACGAAAAGATGCGTGCACGCGTTGCCAAGGTAATGAATGAAGCTCTTGCTGCCGATTGTTGCTCTACTGAAACAAAAGAGTTGTTCAAAGAATGGCTTGAAAACATGCTTGATGCAGATAAGACCAAAGAATTAGCGGCAAAGATTATTCCGGCTGTTGAAGCTGCAAAGGGCAATTGCGAACATTGCAAGCAAATTGCAGACCTGAAACAATATCTTGTAAAACGTAGCCAATGGATCATTGGTGGTGACGGTGCTGCTTACGATATCGGTTACGGTGGTCTTGATCATGTTATTGCTTCCGGTAAGGACATCAATATTATGGTACTTGATACAGAGGTTTACTCTAATACAGGAGGACAATCTTCCAAATCAACCCCGGTTGGTGCAATCGCAAAATTTGCTGCATCCGGTAAGCGGGTACGTAAGAAAGATCTTGGTTTAATGGCCACAACTTATGGTTATGTTTACGTTGCACAAATTGCAATGGGAGCTGATCATGCTCAAACACTGAAAGCAATCCGTGAAGCAGAGGCTTATCCAGGTCCTTCACTAATCATTGCCTATTCACCATGTATTAGTCACGGCTTGAAAGCAGGTATGGGTAAGAGCCAGAAAGAAGAAGAACTCGCTGTTAAATGCGGTTATTGGCATCTATGGCGTTTCAATCCTGCATTGGAAGCAGAAGGTAAGAATCCATTCAGCCTTGATTCCAAAGAACCGGAATGGTCTGATTTCCAAGACTTCCTGAAAGGTGAAGTTCGTTACGCATCAGTAATGAAACAATACCCCAAAGAAGCTGCAGAGTTGTTCCAAGCTGCTGAAGATAATGCAAAATGGCGTTATAGAAGCTACAAGCGTATGGCACAGGAAAACTGGGACACTTCCGCTGAGTAATTTCAACCTAGAAATTTAATCATTTATATTAAGGGAGGCTCATTCCGCAAAAGGATGCAGCCTCCTTTTTTTACTCAAGACAAACAATTATAATTGGATTAATTATTTGGATTATCGGTTTGGTGCTAACTGTCAAAGCAGCAATAGAAATTCTTCGTTTTAATGTAGCACTTGAGAAAAAGCCTTTAGCAGCCATCTTAGTTGTAATTACCAGTGGCTAGGACTGACCGTGTATTATTTCCATGCCAAGAAAGACTAAAATAAAATACATGATGAAAAAAAAGGAATATCTTTAAAATAAAAGATACTCCTTTTCACACAAAAAACAGTCGTGGATCACCAATACCATCACGGCATCTTGCCCCCACATTGTAATGTATTATAAAACAATATAACAAACTTCAAAATCCAGAGATCACTTTCTAAGAAGAGAAATGAGCTCATTCGAGTCAACAAGCTGTTGCTCACCAGTCTCCATATTTTTCAATGTCACTTTACCAAGATTCATTTCATTCTCTCCCACCAAAGCAACAAACGGAATATTCTTGGCATTGGCATAGCTCATTTGTTTCTTCATCTTAGCTGCATCAGGAAATAATTCCGCACGAATACCAGCAGCACGTACTTTTGAAAGTACATTCATTGAAAATACAGCCTCCTGCTCCCCAAAGTTAATAAATAAAAGCTGCGTACCATTAACAGCTTCTTTGGGATAAAGTTCCAATTGATTCAACACATCAAAAATACGATCGGCACCAAAAGAGATACCTACGCCGGAGACTCCCGACAGACCAAACACACCGGTCAGATTATCATAACGGCCACCACCGGTAATACTACCGATTTGCACATCCAGCGCTTTCACTTCAAAAATGGCACCCGTATAATAGTTCAACCCGCGGGCAAGCGTCAAATCCAGTTCCAACTCGTTATGCAATCTTGAATTAACAAGAGCATTTAGAATGAATTCACTCTCTTCCACTCCTCTCAAACCGGTTTCGCTACCGGCAAGCACCTTTTTCAAAGTTGCCAGTTTTTCCGCATTAGTGCCATTCAACAGGATGATAGGCTGTAATTGGACGATGGCCTCATCACTGATCCCTTTCTCTTTCAACTCCGCATTGACATTATCCAGTCCTATCTTATCCAGCTTATCAATAGCCACGGTTATATCCACAATCTTATCCGCCTCGCCAATGATCTCGGCAATTCCTGTCAGAATCTTACGATTATTAATCTTAATGCAAACCCGAATACCAAATTGAGTAAAGACCGTATCCACAATTTGCATTAATTCCACTTCATTCAGCAAGGAATCACTCCCCACCACATCGGCATCGCATTGGTAAAATTCACGATACCGCCCTTTCTGAGGACGATCAGCCCGCCAAACCGGTTGTATCTGATAACGCTTGAAAGGAAAAGTGATCTCATCGCGGTGCATCACCACATAACGGGCAAAAGGCACGGTTAGATCATAACGTAATCCTTTCTCACAGAATTTACTGGCAAGTTTAGCAGCATTCCGACTCAACAACTCTTCATCAGTCAATTCCGAAAAATAGTCACCGGAATTTTGTATCTTAAACAGAAGCTTATCGCCTTCATCGCCATACTTTCCCATCAAAGTAGAAAGCATTTCCATTGCCGGGGTTTCTATTTGTTGAAAACCATAAAGATGATACACTTCACGAATGGTGTTAAAGATATAGTTACGTTTCGCCATTTCAACGGGCGAAAAGTCACGGGTTCCTTTTGGAATATTGGGTTTTGCTGCCATAATCGTATCAATAACTTTAAGAATCGGAGGGCAAAGTTACTAGTTTTTATTGAATAAGGAAAGAGTACAGAATGTTTTATACAATTGATAAAAGGACTATAGGCATGTACTACATTGTCCGTCTCTAAAAGAAATGTTCATTTTCGAACAGGCGAAAAGAGGCCTACAACACTAATAATCAACAATTTGCCAATTAGGCATAGCATTTGATATAGTTATTACATAAAAAAATGAATAAAACATTATGAATAAACAAATCAGCTTATTGTTTGCTTTACTGCTTTGCAGCATTAACCTCAGTTGGTCACAAGAGCCCAATCTTAAGGAAAAGTTTCTTCAAACCTTTAACACTCTATCAAATGAGAAGAAGCAAGCACTAGACGAAAAAGACTATGCTAAAGTAGAACAGTACACCTGGAAAATAATTCACAATTATGAGACACTTCCAAAGACGGTGCAAAAAGAACTAAGTTTAAACTATGGAGCTTATTATTATAACATCGCTTGTTACCAGTCGCTACAGAAAAAGAAAAGAGAAGCTTTAAAACATTTTGAACTGGCTTATACGAATGGTTACATTAACTACGGACATATTTTAAAAGACACGGACTTGGATAACATCCGCAAAAGCAAGAAATTCAAGGAAATACTGGCTAAAATACGAAAAGAAGGAGATTATCTTTACATCCTGCAGCAAGCGCACAACTATGCCCATAACGAAAAGCCTGACACGCTTCCCAATTTCACCTACATGAGCCCTAATGACACGAACCTAATACACGTACGCCAATATTTCAAGTTAGATAGTGTTGCAGGTACAGGGGATGAACTCTCAAAGATAAAAAGACTACTCACTTTTATACATAATAAAATTTCTCATGACGGACAGCACGAGAATCCTGAACATCGTAATGCTATCGCCCTTGCAGAGGCATGCAAAGACGGCTCGCGCGGATTAAATTGCCGTGGATTAGCTATTGTACTCAACGAATGTTACTTGGCTATGGGATTTAATGCTCGTTTCGTGACGTGCATGCCCCAAAAATACATCAACGACTGTCATGTTATCAATACCGTATACTCTAATACATTACATAAATGGCTATGGGTTGATCCAACTAACAATGCATGGGTGATGGATGAAAACGGGGTTATGCTCAGCATACAAGAGGTACGTGAACGCCTGCGAAAAGGTCTGCCGTTAGTTTTAAATGAAGAAGCCAACTGGAATAATAAAGAAAAAATAACTAAAGACGATTATATAGATAATTACATGGCCAAGAACTTATACTATGTAACCTGCATCTTGTACAGTGAGTTCGGAGCCGAAGATAGAAAGAATCCCCGCAGCAATTATGTAGCTCTTATGCCCACCGGCTATACGAATGAACAAGAGAGAGGCTGTCGCATTGTAAATGATGACAATTGGTTCTGGCAGGCCCCTACTCAGAACAAATAGACCATCACAACACCCCAAACAGAACATCTACTGCGGTCGGATAGATCATCTGTTTGGTCCTAACAGACGATCTATTAGAGGCAAAGAGACCATCTATTCACAATGAATAGATGGTCTCTTTTAATGCCTAAAAAACAAATATATGTGAGATCAATCCCTACGTCCCATGAAAATCATAATATAATAAACTAATGTAGCCAATGAACCAAGTGCCGCAACCACATATGTATATGCTGCCGAACGAAGAGCATCTTCTGCTTTGGCATGATTATAAGAATTGGTGATTCCCGAACTACTCAACCACACTAATGCACGTTTGCTGGCATCAATCTCTACCGGCAAGGTAATGAAACTGAATAAGGTAGTCATAGCAAATAAGATAATACCAGCCAACAATAATTGAGGAAATGAATTCAGCAGTAAAATACCTCCCAGCAACAACCAGGTCATCCATTGTGAAGCAAAGGACACAACAGGCACCAATTTGCTACGCATAGTCAATGGAGCGTATGCCCGCGCATGTTGCACGGCATGTCCACACTCATGTGCGGCAACGGCAGCAGCCATGACACTATTACTTTCATAAACCCCTTCACTCAAATTCACTGTCTTATTGGCAGGATTATAGTGATCGGTCAACTGTCCCGGTGTATGTGTCACTGTTACATCATAGATGCCATTATCATTAAGCATCTTCATAGCCACATCACGTCCCGTCATCCCATTGCTCATAGGGATCTTAGAATATTTTTTAAATTTACTTTTCAAATTCATTTGCACTAGCCAACTCACTAGAGCCACACCAATGAAAATAATCCATTGTATTCCTATCATACCATTCATTCCAGTTCCCATAATTATTATCCAGTTTATCTTAAATAAATATTATCACGCAACTAATATAACAAATTGTTTGCCAAAAATAAAGGGAAACTGTGAGTAAAACGACAGTTTCCCTTATCTTTTAGGAAGAATTAAGTACTTAATCTTCTTCTACATAACGTATTATTGTCTGCTCACGGTCTGGTCCAACAGAAACAATTTTAATCGGTACCTCTAATTGCTCTTCAAGAAAAGCCATATAAGCATTGAATTCTTCAGGAAATTCATCTTCACTTTGCATTTTTGTCATATCCGTCTTCCAACCCGGCAATTCGACATAAACAGGTTCCACACCTTCGGTAATATCATAAGGGAAGTAATTAATTTCCTCACCATCAACTTTATAAGCCACACAAGCATTGATTGTTTCAAAAGAATCAAGTACATCGCTCTTCATCATAATCAGTTTAGTAACCCCATTGATCATGATGGAATATTTCAAGGCAACCAGGTCAATCCACCCACAACGACGCTTACGGCCGGTAACCGAACCAAATTCATGTCCCAATGTACAAATCTGATCACCAACTTTATCAAACAGCTCGGTAGGAAACGGACCGGCACCTACACGGGTACAGTAAGCTTTGAAAATGCCATACACTTCACCAATGTTGTTGGGAGCTACACCCAATCCGGTACAAGCCCCTGCACAAACAGTATTGGAAGAAGTCACAAAAGGATAAGAACCGAAATCAATATCCAACATCGTACCCTGAGCCCCCTCACACAACACCGATTTATTATCTTTCAGCAAACGGTTAATTTCATGCTCACTGTCCACTAAATTAAACTGCTTCAAGTATGCAATACCTTCAAACCACGTTTTTTCCAACTCGGTAAGATCATAATCATAATTCAAGCTCTTTAAAATCCGCTCATGCTTTGCCTTAGCCTCAGCATATTTTTTATCGAAATTATGCAAGATATCTCCCACACGCACTCCATTGCGACTCACTTTATCCGTATAAGTCGGACCGATGCCCTTACCTGTCGTACCAACCTTTGCATCCCCTTTGGCTGCTTCATAAGCGGCATCCAACAGACGATGGGTAGGTAATATCAGATGAGCTTTCTTGGAAATATGCAAGCGTTCCTTCAAATTATGCCCGGAAGCCTCCAAAGCTTCAGCCTCAGCTTTAAAAAGAGCAGGGTCAAGCACAACCCCATTCCCGATGATATTTACTTTATCACCCTGAAATATGCCAGAAGGAATAGAACGAAGCACATATTTCTGTCCTTCAAACTCAAGTGTATGACCAGCATTCGGACCACCCTGAAATCTTGCCACCACATCATACCTCGGAGTTAATACATCAACGACTTTGCCTTTGCCTTCGTCGCCCCATTGCAATCCTAATAGAACATCTACTTTCATTTTTCTTTCTTATGATTATTACTTTTTTTTCTTTCGTTTATTTGCCCTGACACACTTACTGCATAGTCCATAAATATATAAGGAGTAATGCGATAAACAAAACCGGCTTAATTTCGTATTCTCAATAGCCCGCTGTAGTTCTTCATTCTGAAATTCAGTTACTTTTCCACATTGCGTACAAATCTGATGGTGATGTGTGTTGCGATTAAAACATTTTTCATATTGGGAAGAGTTACCGAACTGGTGTTTGATGACCAAATGGGCATTAATCAATAAAATGATGGTATTGTAAAGTGTAGCACGGCTTACCCTGAAGTTTTCCTGATCAGCCATCAAAGAATAGAGGGTATCGATTTCAAAATGCCCGTCAATTGAATAAATAGTATCAAGTATAGCATAGCGTTCAGGAGTCTTTCGATGCCCGTTAGCATTCAAATATTCCGTGAATATCTGCCGTACTGTATCTTTCACATTCTGACTTTCCATTTTAATGGCTAAGTTTTTTTCATACCGCCAACAAAGTTAATCCTTTTTCGTAGAAAGCAAAGGCGAAACAGGCAATTTTTTAAATGAAGAGATGCAGATGAGTCATACATAGCTTATCTGCATCTCTAATAAAGAAAAAGATCCGTTAAATCAATTTTCCACCTCTTCTTTTATAAAATTAAAAAGAAGTTGTTTCGCTTCAGAATCCGAATCTTTCATGTCATCCACGCACCGACACATACGAAAAGCATGTTCCTCACTATGCCGCATGTAGCAACGAATAGCAACCTTTGCAGCATTACGAACGGAATAAGAGCCTGACAAAAAGGCACATATAGCCTGATCCAGAAATTCTTCCGAAACCCGTTCGCTCATATCTCCTTTTTTAGCGAGCAACCGGGCAATGGTAAGAAATCCACAAATCTGCACATATTCACGCTCGTCCGCAATCCACTGGAAGGACTTTGCCGGAGCATATGGCAAATTTTGAAACAAGTTCATACAAGTGAGTTCAGCAATCTCTATATTTTCAATACGTTCAACCCAGATATCAGCAATTTCCGGGAAGAAGCTATCCACCGGCTGAAGTAATCCAGCCAAAATTTTACACTCACGGATATCTTCTTTCCATAGAGCCTGAGCCAAAGAATGGTCTTTCTCATATGTGGAAGCAAGCTCCTTTATACGAGGAAGTTCCACACCAAAATTCAATTTGTAGACCAAGCCCTTTTCGCGCATGCTCTGAGATATGGCACCATTCATAGAAAGGCGCAATTGAGTCTTTATTTCTTTTAATTGTTCATGTAAATCCATTTTTTACCAAATTAAGATTAATTCTGTGATCATTTATCCAAGCTAATTCTTCATACAACCAATAAATAGGCGCATAAAAAAGTAACAATGACTCGACCACCTGTTCGCACTATATCAATTTACTGAAGGTAACGTCGAATAGTCGCTGCTATAGCGCAGCATCTGTTCAGCATAACCCTCATTATAATGTACTTTCACATCCATAATTTCTCCTTTCCCATCAAGTACCGGTTCATATTTGGGATTGATAAAACCTTTATAAGGAGCTAAATTCAATTTTTTATAGCGTTCAAGTACTTCGGCATGCAATGCCGGATCAACCTGAACGGCATAGGTCTCAATTAGACTGCGGGCAGCCTCATAATCTCCGGTCGACTTAATCCGTTGGACCTCCGCCAGCAATTCGCCAAACAACAAACGCAATTTTTCATAATCATGAACTGCCACATAAGTTTTCCCCTTCTTTTTCACTAGTTCCACCACACGATCAACCTTTCCCTTTTCATATACCCAGCGAGCTATAAGTTGCCGGTTGCGCATATGGGCTTCTTCTATAGAATGCCCTGGTACTATGCGGACAAGTTGTGTCATCAGCCCATTCATCAAATATTTATAATATTCAGCCTTATAAGCATTCATATCAGGTGTTAATCCCAGTTCCACCAATTTAGAGTCGGCCACATAATACAAGCCGAACAAATCGGCTCTAGCCTCTTCGATTGTCGCCCCATAAGCTTTCAATGCATCAGGATCAACGCCCGGCAGCAATTTACCGGAACCGTGTCCCAAACACTCATGCAGATCAGTATGCAATTCGTCAGTCAAATCCGCATATTGTTCAATCAGTTGCAGCTCAGCATCTCCAAACACAAATTCCTCGTTAAAGCCATTACCATGAGCCTCCTGATTATAAGCATCGGTAATGTTGCCAATAGTTACCGATTTAGAACCATGCAGACTACGAATCCAATCAGCATTGGGCAAATTGATACCAATTGCTGTTGACGGATACAGGTCACCTGCAAGAATTGCCGCAGTAATCACTTTGGCCGAAACACCTTTTACCTTATCTTTTTTAAACTCTTTCTCCACCGGAGAATGATCTTCAAACCATTGGGCATTATCGCTAATCAATTCCGTACGGCGAGTAGCCTCCATATCTTTAAAATTAACCAGTGATTCCCAACTCGCTTTCAATCCCAGCGGATCTCCATAGGTTTCAGTAAATCCATTCACAAAGTCCACCCGTGAATCCAAGTCTTTCACCCATGCTATGGAATAATCATCAAAGACTTTCAGATCACCCGTCTTATAAAAGGCCACCAGTTTCTCAATCCCCTCTTTCTGCCCCGGAGTTTCGGCTACGGATTCTGCTTTCTGCAACCAATAAACGATTCTTTCAATGGCTGCTCCATATAAACCACCCACTTTCCAAACTTTCTCCACCAGCTTTCCGTCCTCTTTCACCAGACGACTATTTAATCCATATGATATAGGGGCCACCTCGCCCGGAGTTTTCATTGCATGGTAAAAGTCTTCAGCCTCTTTCTGCGTCACACCCGCATAATAATTACATGCAGAAGTAAGAACCAAATCTTCCCCTTCCGCCTGATTCACTCGCTTTGACATCACCTCCGGATCAAAAATAACAGGAAAAATCTCATTACACAACTGTTCGGGAGTTCCTCCTTTGACTAGAGGTAAAGTAGACGCGTCCAAACTGAATATGGCTTGTCTGAAGAACTCACGGCTAAAGCCCGGAATAAATTTCTCACTTCCATAGTGATGGTGAATTCCATTAGAAAACCATACCCGCTTAAGGTAAACCTCCATTTCCTTAAAATCGTGCGTGTTTTTATCTCCTTTATATCCCGTATAAACGGCTTCCAACGTACGACGAATCGTTAGATTGTATTTACCGTTTTGGTCGAACAGAATATCACGTCCCTGCAAAGCAGCTTCCGTAAGATAATAAACCAACTTCTTCTGCTGAAGAGACAAATGTTCGAAACCGGGAACCCGGTAACGCAAAAGCTGTAAATCTGCAAATTGTTCCACTCTATAATCAAATTTGACTACCTCGGTAGCCGTTGTTATTGAATTACCGCCAGATGCAAGCAGAGCAAAAGCGGTACATGCCATAGTAAACGCTCCCATGAGATCAAATTAAGGTTCATATCTAAATAAAAAAAGGAAATATCCCGAAACAAATATCCGGAATATTTCCTTTTCATACAATCTTCTTACAGAATTATTTTTGACTTTCTGAGTGTTGCTTACGATAGCCATTAGGAGTTTCACCAACATTCTTATAAAAAGCAGCATAAAAAGACTGACGATTTGCGAAACCAACCATCATACTGATTTCCTCAACATTCTTGTCGGCATAACGTTTATCTGTCAATAAATGCTTTGCATCTTTCACACGGTATTCGTTCAACAGGCAGGAATAATTCATACCAAAACGAGAATTTACCACAGCAGACAAATAGCGAGTATTGGTCTTCAATTCTTTAGCCAAATCTTTAGCAGAGTAATCTGGATCTTTGTACTTTTTTTGTACGACAACAATATTCAATATTCTGTCATACAGCTCATCGGCTAATTCTGGACGAATCAACGAACGGTAAGCAGCATTTTTATCCTTCTTCTCTCTCAAATTGTAAGGACGCTTCTTTGAAGCTTCCTCAGTTTTTTTGTTTTCTAAATCACTCATTGAATTAACTGGTTAGGGTTTGTTAAAATATAAATGTCAGAAGTCTTATCCTTTTGACATTACAAATGTCTGACATTTTTTTTATATATGCAACTCTGTTATTACAAATTTTTCATTTATAAACAATAAAAAAGCTTGGACTTGTATTTTTAGTTATATTTAATAAGAAAGTTTAACCTTTAATGAATATTATATGTATTATCTAAATCTCTTTTTCGATTTGGTTTGTATACGATAATTAATGTATTTTTGTGAGGCAAAAAAGATTCCATAGAAATGAAACAAACGCTCAAAAAATATTTCGGTTACGATAGTTTCCGTCCTTTACAAGAAGAGATCATCCAGACTTTATTGAAAGGTAAAGATGAATTGGTACTCATGCCCACCGGTGGGGGAAAATCGATTTGTTATCAACTGCCGGCATTACTTTGTGAAGGAACAGCAGTCATAGTCTCTCCCCTGATCTCTTTAATGAAAGACCAAGTAGAATCACTTTGTGCCAATGGTATTGCTGCCGGAGCACTAAATAGCAGTAACGATGAAACAGAGAATACGGTCCTGAGACGTGCCTGCATGGAAGGGAAGCTCAAATTGCTTTATATCTCTCCGGAAAAGCTACTGACGGAAACAAGTTATCTCTTACGCGACATGCACATTTCCCTGTTTGCCATAGATGAAGCCCACTGTATCTCTCAATGGGGACACGACTTTCGCCCGGAATATGCCAAGATGGGATTTCTTCACGAGTTGTTTCCCAATACCCCTATCATAGCCTTGACAGCCACTGCGGACAAAATCACCCGGGAAGATATTATACGTCAACTCCACCTCAATGATCCAAAAATATTTATTTCCTCTTTCGATCGTCCCAATCTCAGCCTTAACGTAAAACGCGGCTATCAACAAAAAGAAAAATATAAGACAATTATAGACTTCATCGCACAACATCCGGGTGAAAGTGGAATTATCTATTGTATGAGCCGCAGCAAAACTGAATCTGTAGCACAAATGTTACAAAAACAAGGAATTCGAACAGCGGTTTACCATGCCGGACTTTCACCTACGCGAAGGGATGAAGCACAAAATGATTTCATCAACGACCATGTACAGGTGGTTTGCGCGACCATAGCCTTCGGGATGGGTATTGACAAGAGTAACGTACGCTGGGTTATTCATTACAACTTGCCCAAAAGTATTGAAAGCTTTTATCAGGAAATAGGACGTGCGGGCCGGGATGGTCTGCCTAGTGACACACTCCTCTTCTACTCCCTTGCCGACTTAATCTTATTAACTAAGTTTGCTACAGAAAGCGGGCAACAGAGCATTAACATGGACAAATTGCAACGTATGCAACAATATGCAGAGGCGGACATTTGCCGGCGACGAATCTTGTTAAGCTATTTTGGAGAAACCACCACACATGATTGTGGTAATTGTGATGTCTGTAAAAATCCCCCCGAACGGTTTGACGGTACAATTCTTGTGCAAAAAGCATTAAGTGCCATTGTCCGTACCGGACAACAGATAGGAACATACCAATTGGTGGAAATACTACGGGGAACAGCTAATCAGGAAATAATAAAAAAGGGCTACCAGCAACTTAAAACCTTTGGAGCAGGACGCGATGTACCTGCTCGCGATTGGCAGGATTACCTATTGCAAATGCTACAATTAGGATACTTTGAAATAGGATACAATGAGAACAGTCACCTTAAAATAACGGCGGCAGGTGAAGATGTACTCTTCGGACGTACACAAGCCCAATTAGCAGTCATCCGGCGGGAAGAAAAGACAGAGAAGAATAGAAGGAAGAAGAAAGCAACTACAATTTCCAAAGAATTGCCATTAGGAATACCTGCTACAGAAAACAAAACGCTATTTGAAGCCTTACGCGAATTACGCAAACGACTTGCAGATGAAGAAGTATTGCCCGCCTATATTATTCTCTCCGACAAAGTCCTCCACCAACTCAGCACTTCAAGGCCAACCAGTATCGAAGCTTTCGGAGAAATTAGCGGCATTGGCGAATACAAAAAGAAAAAGTATGGAAAAGAATTTGTGGAAATCATACGAAGATATACTGCATAACTTACTTACAGCGCTCCAATAGCTCACGTAAATCAGCTAATGGAGTCCCCAGCGAAATAGCCTTCTCAAAATCACGTTTAGCCATTTTTTTATTCTTTTGCGACAAATAAATCTGGCCACGAATTAAATAAGCTTCAGTCTGTTTCGGATCTATTTTTAAGGCTTCTTCCAAATCAAGTAAGGCAAGGTCTGAATGCTGCGAATCCAGTTCCACTCCAGCTCGGGCAGTAAGCAATACCGCATCATGAGGAAATTCCGTCAGCATCTTATTTAAAATAGAGAGTGATAGTGCGCTATTTCCCGCCTTCTGTTCCATAGTGGCCAGCCCCAGTCGCCCTTCATAGCTGTTCGGGGCTAACGTAAGCAAACTTTGATAGTCAGATCGAGCTGATTTAAAGTCACGTTGTCCTGTATAAATATAAGCTCTCATCAATAAAGCTTCCTGATTCTTCTTTTCTAAATCCAACACTAACGAATAGTCCACCCGCGCCAATTCATTCTTACCTAGCTCCAAATAAAGAGCTGCGCGATTCAATAAAATAGGCACCGATCTTGGCACCATATTCAGGGCATAAGTGTATGAGTCCAAAGCTTTTTCATACTGGTGCTGCCGCCGCTGCAAGGTTCCAAGATTAGAAAAGAGCAAAGCATTATGCGGATTTGCCGGCTCAAGCTTCATTGCCCGATGGATGTATCGTTCCGCCTGCACCAGACTATCTTGTTCCGCATAAATAACTGCACTATCAACAAATGTTTTATAGGCACCCAGTATTTTCGGATTTATTGAGTCTTGCACATCTCTTGAAATCGGCACTTTTTCAGACGAATGCAATTGATTGGTAGTCTGCCCGAAAAAGGGCACAGCCAAAAGTCCAAACGCAAAAAAAGAGAGTGCAAGCTTCTTCATATTTATCTGTATTTCTTATAAATTAAAAACCTAATCCAACGGATAAGTATCAAAAGCATACAATTCCGTAGAAAGATATCGCTCACCCGTATCCGGTAGCAATACCACAATTTTTTTATTCGCAAATTCCGGACGACCTGCCAATAGACGGGCTGCATAAACAGCCGCACCTGAAGAGATGCCAGCCAACAATCCCTCAATAGAGGCCAGTTCTCGCCCTCCACGTATAGCCTCGTCATCAGGTACCGGCAGAACTTCATCCACAACAGAGGCATCATAAATAGCGGGAATAAAATTGGCTCCAATACCCTGAATACGATGTAGTCCGGATTTTCCTCCTTCCAAGATAGGAGATGAAGCCGGCTCCACTGCAACGATATAAACATTTGGATTATGTTTCTTCAAAGCACGGGCAACACCGCAGATTGTTCCTCCTGTTCCCACTCCAGCAACGAAAACATCCACTTGTCCATCCATATCCTCCCATATCTCCTCACCGGTAGTAAGCATATGCACCTTAGCATTAGCCGGATTTTCAAATTGCTGCAAAATAACAGCACCCGGAATCTTAGCTTTCAACTCGTGCGCCTTGGCAATAGAACCGGCCATTGCCGTAGCGCCCTCTGTCAATACGATTTCAGCACCGAATGCTTTTAATAAATTACGGCGTTCCACACTCATCGTCTCAGGCATCGTCAAAATCAAATGATATCCTTTAATGGCAGCGACCATTGCCAGTCCCACCCCCATATTACCGCTAGTCGGCTCTATAATGGTAGCGCCAGGATGCAAAACACCTTTCGATTCGGCATCCTCAATCATAGAAAAAGCCGCACGATCCTTCACGCTTCCAGCAGGATTAAAGGCCTCCAACTTCGCAATGATATTTTGTTCCAATCCGTATTTACTACTATAACCCGCCAATTCCAAAAGTGGTGTATGACCGATTAGATCCGTCAATTTTCTTGCAATTTTAGCCATAATAAATATTATAAAAGAATCTCCTATCCAGACAAAGTCATCGCAGAGAACATCCCCATTTGTAGGTATTTTGCACAAAGATAGATAAAAAACTATTTCATTGCTCTGACGTTACATATCTATCACGTAAATTTGCATAATAAAATTTGTATAATGCTAATGCATCATAAATATGTCACACGAACATCACCATCATCAAATTGATAGCGACTCACTGAACAGAGCCTTTATCATCGGCATACTCCTGAACTTGTTTTTTGTCATCACTGAATTCGGTGCAGGATTTTGGTTCAACTCACTAGCCCTACTCTCCGATGCGGGACATAACCTGAGCGATGTCGTCAGTCTGGTATTGGCACTCCTTGCTTTCCGACTGGCCAAATTAAAATCCAATGCCCGCTATACTTATGGCTATAAAAAGAGTACAATCCTCGTGTCGCTGCTTAATGCAGTCATCCTTCTTCTCGCCGTCGGTGCCATTATCATTGAAAGTATTCAAAAACTTGCCCACCCCCAGATTGTCCCCGGTGGTGCTATTGCTTGGGTAGCCGGAATCGGTGTGGTGATCAATGCACTCACCGCTTTCTTATTTATGAAAAACAAAGAAAAGGATTTAAATGTGAAAGGAGCCTATCTACACATGGCTGCTGATACACTGGTCTCCGTTGGTGTCCTTGTGGCAGGGGTCATCATCAGTCGCACAGGCTGGTACATCATCGACCCTATTATTGGCTTAACCGTCGCCCTTGTCATCCTTGTTTCCACATGGAATCTACTACATGATAGTCTCCGCCTCACGCTTGACGGAGTGCCAACCAATATTGATAGTGAAAAAGTAGCCAAAGCCATTCGTTCCATACCCGGGGTATGCAGTCTCCACCATATACACATATGGGCCATCAGCACTACAGAAAATGCACTGACAGCCCATATTGTATTAAAATTACCGGACGAAATGGAAGAGGTTAAACATCACATCCGTCATCGGTTGGAAGAGCTAGGCATTGAGCACGCCACTTTGGAATTTGAGGTTCCGGGAGAGCATTGCGAAGCCAAATGTGAAAGAGATTAACTACGACCAATATAGTCTGCAATCCATGCACCCACTTCCTTGGTACCGTATTTTTCCCCACCTTCAACCTGAATTTCAGGAGTGCGAACATTGGCGTCCAATGAAGCATCCACTGCCTGACGGATTAAACCGCCTTCCGCTTTCAAGTCGAAATACTCAAACAGCATGGCAACAGATAAAATCTGAGCTAACGGATTAGCAATATTCAGTCCCTTAGCCTGCGGCCATGAGCCATGAATCGGTTCAAATACCGGAGTACTGTCTCCTGTCGAAGCAGACGGCAGTAATCCCATGGAACCACTAATGCAGGAACCTTCATCCGTCAAAATATCTCCGAATGTATTTTCAGTCACCATCACATCAAAAAATTTCGGTTCTTGAATCATGCGCATAGCAGCATTATCCACATACATATAATCAGTGTTCACTTCCGGATACTTAGGAGCCATCTCTTGAGCTATCTTCCGCCACAGACGACTACTTGCCAGGACATTAGCTTTATCCACCACCGTTAAATGCTTGTTACGCTTCATGGCATACTCAAAGCCAACCTTCAAGATCCGTTCAATTTCAGGACGAGTATACATATTCGTATCATACGCCTTATCATTATCCTGATATTTCTCACCGAAATACATTCCCCCCGTTAGCTCACGAATGCACAGAAAATCAGCTCCATCAACCAATTCGGGACGCAACGGAGATTTATGAAGCAAACATTTAAAAGTCTGTACCGGACGTACATTTGCAAACAAACCTAATTTTTTACGCATGGCCAACAAGCCCTGCTCCGGACGCACCTTAGCAGTGGGATCATTATCAAATTTAGGATCACCTACGGCCGAAAACAGTACCGCATCCGCATTCTTACAGACCTCATAAGTCGCTTCCGGAAAAGGATCGCCCACCTTATCAATTGCATCAGCACCACAAACGGCATATTCATAATTTACCTTGTGCCCGAATTTCTCACAAACCGCACTCATCACATCCACGCCTACCGCGGAAATCTCCGGCCCGATGCCGTCACCAGCCAAAACTGCAATTCTAAAATCCATTTTATCTTCTTATTACTATAAATTAAACATTCTTTATTTTATCAATCAAAACACTGCAAAATAATCAACCCATCATTCTTTCTCATAATTGGGCTCTATGATATTCAGCATTTTGATAGTAGCCTTAATTGCCGCCTCCGTCTGATCAGCGTCCAAACCGCGTGTTCGAAAAACCTTATCATTAAAATTCCACGTAATCACAGTTTGCACAAAAGCATCCGTACGCCCCCCCGGAGGAATTGACACCGCATAGTTGGTCAACATCGGATATTTTCGCCCAAGGGTCACCTTATACACTTTACGTAAAGCACGCACAAAAGCATCATACTGACCATCACCACTGGAACTCTCTTCATATTCCTTTCCATTGATTTCTATTTTCAGAGTAGCCATCGGCTTTAGTCCATGAGCCAGAGTCAAAATATAGCTCTTCAATCTCACCCGCTCATTCATGACGCTATGCTTCAATACATCCGAAACAATATATGGCAAGTCTTCTTGAGTGACTAATTCTTTTTTATCCCCCAATTCAATGATACGCTCCGTGACTTTACGCATGGAATCTTCATCCAATTCCAGCCCCAAATCCTCCAGATTCTTACGGATATTTGCCTTCCCGCTGTTCTTACCCAAAGCATATTCCCGCCTTCGTCCAAAGCGTTCCGGCAACAAATCATTACAATAAAGATTACTCTTATTATCACCATCGGCATGTACTCCGGCCACTTGCGTAAACACATTCTCTCCCACAATAGGTTTATTGGCAGGAATAGCTATACCCGAATAAGATTCCACCACCCGGCTCACTTCATTCAAACGACTTTCATCAATATTGGTAATGGCGGAGAAGTGATCCTTCAAAATAGCTTGTACACTGGCAAGCGGTGCATTTCCGGCGCGTTCCCCCAATCCATTAATCGTCGTATGCAACCCTTTGGCACCACTTAGTACCGCAGCCAGCACATTACTGACAGCAAGATCATAATCATTGTGAGCATGAAAATCAAAATGAGTAGCAGGATAACGCTTCAGCATCTTACGCATATACTCTATGACTTGCAGCGGATTCAGAATTCCGAGCGTATCAGGCAACATAAAACGTCTGATACCAATAGGAATCAACGCATCCATCATCTGAAACACATATTCCGGTGAATCCTTCATTCCGTTGCTCCAATCTTCTAGATAGATATTCACTTCCATATCCCGTTCATTGGCATAATTGACCACTGAAAGGATATTCTCAATATGTTCTTCCGGATTTCGTTTCAGCTGATAAGTGCAATGCTTCAATGACCCCTTGCATAACAAGTTAATGACGCGACAACCGGTATCATGGATCCAATCCACGGATATATGCCCATCCACAAATCCCAGAACCTCCACTTTCGAGAGTAAATTGCGCCGTGCAGCCCAATCACAAATCATCTTAACGGCATCAAATTCACCTTCCGATACACGCGCAGAAGCCACTTCCACCCGATCCACTTTCAAATCTTCCAAAAGAAGACGGGCTACCATCAACTTCTCATGCGGTACAAACGACACTCCGCTGGTCTGTTCACCATCGCGGAGAGTGGTATCCATGATTTCTATCTTTGGATGATTACCCTTCATGTTTTTTCTCCCAAACTTCTATTTTATCTCTGCTATTTACCAGAAAATCGATATCATCCAGCCCATTCATCAGACAATGCTTCTTATAAGTATTAATTTCAAAATGCTCGCTGTTTCCGGTTGTTTTATTAGTGATAGTCTGTTCCGGCAAGTTCACCTCCACTTCCGTCTTTGGATTCTTAAAAATCGAATCAAAAAGTTCGGCCAAGAACGATTCGCTCACCACTACCGGCAATACAAAATTATTCAATTCATTATTTTTATGGATATCAGCAAAAAAACTGCTCACCACTACTCGGAATCCATAATCCGCAATTGCCCATGCCGCGTGCTCACGACTGGATCCGGAACCAAAATTCTTTCCCGCAACCAGAATCTGTCCGCCATATGTAGGATCATTCAAGACAAATGATTCGATCTTATTCCCCTGTTTATCATAACGCCAATCACGGAACAGGTTTTCTCCAAAACCGTCTTTAGTGGTAGCTTTCAAGAAACGGGCGGGAATAATCTGGTCCGTATCTACATTCTCCAATGGGAGCGGTACACAAGTACTGGTGATTATATTGAATTTTTGTTTCATTTTTCTATTTACTTTTTAAAAGATTATACATCAAATAAAAGCGTCAGATTCCCTTTATAAGGTAATTGGTAATCCATATACCCTCACCTGACGATCAAATAAGCTCTCTTGGATCAGTAATCACTCCTGTCACTGCAGCAGCGGCCGCAACAAGGGGACTAGCCAATAGTGTACGCGAACCCGGTCCCTGGCGTCCCTCAAAGTTACGATTACTCGTGGACACCGCATACTTACCTGCCGGAATCTTATCATCATTCATGGCCAAACAAGCCGAACATCCTGGCTGACGGATTGAGAAACCAGCCTCTGTCAGAATCTTATCCAAGCCCTCCTTACGGATCTGCGCATCAACCATCCATGAACCCGGCACCAACCAAGCCACCACATGATCTGCTTTCTTATGCCCCTTCACCAGCGAAGCAAACTTTCTAAAATCTTCGATGCGCCCATTGGTACAAGCCCCTAAAAACACATAATCAATCTTTTTACCCAATAAATCCTCGCCCGGCTGAAAACCCATATAATCAAGCGACTTTTTAAAAGAGACCCGTGCAGCTTCAGCCAGACTCTCCATGGTAGGAATATGCTGAGTAATCCCCATACCCATACCCGGGTTAGTACCATAAGTTATCATTGGCTCAATATCCGCAGCATCAAAATGCACTTCTTTGTCATAGACTGCATTATCATCACTCTTCAAGGTCTTCCAATAAGCTAACGCCTTTTCCCATTCCTCTCCTTTAGGAGCATATTCACGCCCTTTGATATAATCAAAAGTTTTTTCATCAGGGGCTACCATTCCCCCCCGGGCTCCCATCTCTATGCTCAAATTACAAAGCGTCAACCGGCCTTCCATTGACAGATTGCGCACTGCCTCTCCGGCATATTCCACAAAATAGCCGGTAGCACCACTAGTTGTCATCTTTGACATCATATAAAGTGCCATATCCTTAGCAGTGACACCATTTCCCAACCTACCGTCCACACTAATGCGCATGGTTTTCGGACGAGTCTGTAAAATACACTGAGAAGCCATCACCATCTCCACTTCACTGGTACCAATACCAAAAGCCACTGCTCCCATCGCACCATGGGTGGATGTATGCGAATCCCCGCATACAATGGTCATTCCCGGAAGAGTTAATGCCCGTTCCGGACCAACCACATGGATAATTCCGTTTTTAGCATCCATCATACCAAAATGCTTCAAACCGAAATCTCTGGCATTCTTAGCTAAAGTATCGACTTGAGTTTTTGAAATCGGATCTTCAATCGGCTTATCCTGATCATGTGTCGGCGTATTATGATCCGGCATACAATAAATCTTTTCCGGACGGAAACACTGAATACCACGATCTCTCAATCCGGCAAAAGCCTGTGGACTAGTTACTTCATGGCAATAAAGCCGATCAATATAAAGTTGCGTGGGACCATCTTCTACTTTCTGAACCACGTGAGCGTCCCAAATCTTATCAAATAATGTATTCATATTTTATAAATTGATTTTAAACTTGTTAATACAATCAATGTATGCTTCGACCGAAGCAGCCACAATATCGGTATTAGCCCCGAAACCATAATAAATATGATTGTCATACTCCACCTGCATGTGCACCTTACCCATATCATCACTACCTTTATTAATCGCCTGAATCGTAAACTCTTTCAGAATCATGTGACGGTCGATAATCTTTTTCAAGGCCTTAATGGCAGCATCTACCGGACCATTTCCATTAGCACATGCTTCAAATTTCTCACCGGATATGTTCACCCCCAAACTTGCAACAGAGCGAACACCCACACCACTTGTCACCTGCAAATAGTCTAACTTTAAACGATGGTTTTGTGTACGATCAACGCCTGCTAATACCAAGATATCATCATCATTAATATCCTTCTTCCGATCTGCCAACTTCAAAAATTCATCATACACTTTATCTAACTGCAGCTGGTCCAATTCCACACCAAGCACCGACAAACGGTTTTTCAAAGCAGCCCGTCCACTACGTGCAGTTAAAACAATAGAGTTATCATCAATGCCCACATCGTGCGGATCTATAATCTCATAGGTTTGAACATTCTTCAAAACGCCGTCCTGATGAATGCCGGAAGAATGCGCAAAAGCATTCCGCCCTACAATAGCCTTATTGGGCTGCACCGGCATGTTCATTAAACTGGAAACCATCCGACTAATCGGATAAATCTTTTGCGTATTGATATTTGTCTCAATATCTATATCCCGATGGCACTTGATAATCATCGCAATCTCTTCCAATGAAGTATTACCGGCACGTTCACCAATACCATTAATCGTCACTTCCACCTGACGAGCACCATTCAGCACCCCAGCCATTGTATTTGCAGTTGCCATACCCAAATCATTATGACAATGCGTAGAAATTATAGCCTTATCAACATTGCTAACATGCTCCATCAAATAGTTGATTTTTGCACCATACTCTGAAGGAAGGCAATACCCTGTAGTATCAGGTATATTTACGACAGTAGCACCCGCCTTAATCACAGCTTCAACCACCCGGGCCAGATATTCATTATCCGTACGCCCCGCATCCTCTGCATAGAATTCCACATCATCTACAAAGCGACGGGCATACTTCACGGCAGCTACCGCACGCTCAATGATCTCTTCCCTATTCGAATTGAATTTATATTTTATATGTGAATCCGAAGTGCCAATTCCCGTATGAATGCGCTTATGCTTAGCAAATTTCAATGCTTCTGCAGCTACATCTATATCCTTCTCAACCGCACGGGTCAGCGCACAGATCGTCGGCCATGTCACAGCCTTCGAGATCTCAATCACAGAGTTGAAATCACCCGGACTGGAAATGGGAAAACCAGCTTCAATCACATCCACACCTAATCCTTCCAAGGCTTTAGCAACCTGAATTTTCTCAACGGTGTTCAACTGACAACCAGGCACTTGCTCACCATCGCGGAGCGTAGTATCAAAAATAAATAACTTATCACTCATTTCTTCTCTTTTTATATTTGACTATTATCATAAAAAAAGCCTTTCACACTGGGAAGTGAGAAAGGCTTTCGTATATCCTAAGGTATTACATATATTCACGCACAGCACTCACTTCCACTAAACTTTGCCAGTAGAATAATAATACCACACAGTAGAATATATATAAAATTTGCTATCATTCTTATTATTGTCTTTTAATAACGCTGCAAAGTTATAGATTATTTCGTACCAGCCAAACAAAACCGTTACTTTTTTAAGTATAAAAACATCATTTCATAACAATCATCAAGTAATACCCACTAATATATCACAAAAAAGGGATGTACAAAAGTACATCCCTTCTATAAAGCAATAAATCGAATTATTTCTTTTCGCAAGCCTTGTTGCATTTAGTTGTATCACAAGCTGTAGAATCAGTCTTGCAACAGGCTTTGGTTGAATCACATTGGGCAGCTACAGCTGTAGAGTCAGCAGTTGCATCTGTAGCCGCTGCTTTTTTGTTACCGCATGAAGATAGAGAGAAAGAGAATGCCACTGCTACAGCAGCTAAAAATAATTTTGTTTTCATTTTTAATTTGCTTTAAACGTTAATAAAATAATAGTGCGGAACAAATATAAGAAAAGTATCTTTAATCACCAAATAAAAAAGGTCCCCCGCCATTAATCAATGACGGGGGACCCGGATAAAACGGCGACTACCTACTCTCCCACTGTGACGCAGTACCATCGGCGTGACAAGGCTTAACTTCTCTGTTCGGAATGGGAAGAGGTGGAACCCTTGTGCTATAGTCACCTTAATAAGGTTGACATGATGAAGGAAAAAGTAAAAATATACTCCAAAAAAGAGTATTACTGAAAGTATATACCTGCCATACAGGTAAAAGAAAAGTATACGGGCAATTAGTAATGCTCGGCTATGATGTCACCACCTGTACACCTGCATCCTATCAACGTCATCGTCTTTGACGACCCTAAGAAATCTAATCTTGTGGCTGGCTTCGTACTTAGATGCTTTCAGCACTTATCCAATCCCGACTTAGATACCCAGCAATGCACCTGGCGGCACAACTGGTAAACCAGAGGTCAGTCCAACACGGTCCTCTCGTACTAGTGTCAGAGCCACGCAAATTTCATACGCCCACGATAGATAGAGACCGAACTGTCTCACGACGTTCTGAACCCAGCTCGCGTGCCACTTTAATGGGCGAACAGCCCAACCCTTGGGACCTTCTCCAGCCCCAGGATGTGACGAGCCGACATCGAGGTGCCAAACCCCTCCGTCGATATGAGCTCTTGGGAGGGATCAGCCTGTTATCCCCGGAGTACCTTTTATCCTTTGAGCGATGTCCTTTCCATACAGAAACACCGGATCACTATGCTCTAGTTTCCTACCTGATCGACTTGTCGGTCTCCCAGTCAAGCACCCTTATGCCATTACACTCTGCGGACGGTTACCAATCGTCCTGAGGGTACCTTTAGAAGCCTCCGTTACTTTTTTGGAGGCGACCACCCCAGTCAAACTACCCACCAAACAGTGTCCTCGGATTTCCGAGTTAGAATTCAAACAATCAAAGGGCCGTATTTCAACAGCGGCTCCACAAATACTAGCGTACCTGATTCAATGCCTCCGGCCTATCCTACACATCAAGTGCCCAAATTCAATGTTAAGCTATAGTAAAGGTTCACGGGGTCTTTTCGTCCCATCGCGGGTAATCGGCATCTTCACCGATACTACAATTTCACTGAGCTCACGGTTGAGACAGCGTCCAGATCATTACACCATTCGTGCAGGTCGGAACTTACCCGACAAGGAATTTCGCTACCTTAGGACCGTTATAGTTACGGCCGCCGTTTACTGGGGCTTCAATTCAATGCTTCTCTTGCGATGACATCTCCTCTTAACCTTCCAGCACCGGGCAGGTGTCAGGCTGTATACTTCATCTTTCAATTTTGCACAGCCCTGTGTTTTTGTTAAACAGTTGCCTGGACCTATTCTCTGCGCCTCAAGTTGCCCTGAGGACCCTTTATCCCGAAGTTACAGGGTCAATTTGCCTAGTTCCTTAACCGTGATTCACTCAAGCGCCTTAGTATATTCTACCCGACTACGTGTGTCCGTTTGAGGTACGGGTACCTTAAAGATAAGTTTAGCGGATTTTCTAGGAAGTTTGATTACATGCACTATTGGATTGTCCAAGGACGCTCCATACTATCAGGTTCGACTCTCACAGCGGATTTGCCTACTGTGATCAACATCTACACCATTCAACGGACTATTCCGTCAGTCCGCGGCACTTTCACTACTCCGTCCCCACATCACTCTTTAAGCTAGTACAGGAATATTAACCTGTTCGGCCATCGGTTTCGCCATTCGGCTACACCTTAGGACCCGACTTACCCTGATCCGATTAGCGTTGATCAGGAAACCTTAGTCTTTCGGCGAGGGGGTTTCTCACCCCCTTTATCGTTACTTATACCTACATTTGCTTTTCCACACGCTCCAGTAAAGCTTACGCTTCGCCTTCAACGCAGAGTGGAATGCTCCCCTACCGATATTTTCATATCCCATAGCTTCGGTAAATCGCTTATGCCCGATTATTATCCACGCCAAACTCCTCGACTAGTGAGCTGTTACGCACTCTTTAAATGAATGGCTGCTTCCAAGCCAACATCCTAGCTGTCGTTGCAATCTGACTTCGTTAGATCAACTTAGCGATTATTTCGGGACCTTAGCTGATGGTCTGGATTGTTCTCCTTTAGGACATGGACCTTAGCACCCATGCCCTCACTCCTGATATTAAACTAATGCGCATTCGGAGTTTATCAAGACTTGATAGGCGGTGAAGCCCTCGCATCTTATCAGTCGCTCTACCTCACAATAGTAATTATCAAGGCTGCACCTAAATGCATTTCGGGGAGTACGAGCTATCTCCAAGTTTGATTAGCCTTTCACCCCCACCCTCAGCTCATCCAGAAGCTTTTCAACGCTTATTGGTGCGGTCCTCCAGATGGTGTTACCCATCCTTCAACCTGGCCAAGGGTAGATCACTTGGTTTCGCGTCTACTCCTTCCGACTAGCCGCCCTATTCAGACTCGCTTTCGCTTCGGCTACAGAATTCATATTCCTTAACCTTGCCGGAAAAAGTAACTCGTAGGTTCATTATGCAAAAGGCACGCCGTCACAGCAAAAAGCTGCTCCGACCGCTTGTAGGCACATGGTTTCAGGAACTATTTCACTCTTCTATTCGAAGTGCTTTTCACCTTTCCTTCACAGTACTGGTTCACTATCGGTCTCTCGGGAGTATTTAGCCTTACCGGATGGTCCCGGCAGATTCACGCAAGATTTCTCGTGTCCCGCGTTACTCAGGATACCACTAGAATTCATCTGGGTTCGAATACGCAACTTTCATGCTCTTTGGTTGAACTTTCCAGAACATTCTTCTCGCCAGAGTTCATTTCATAACGTGGTCCTACAACCCCAACATTGCCGTAACAACATTGGTTTGGGCTAGTCCCCGTTCGCTCGCCACTACTAGGGGAATCATTTTTATTTTATTTTCCTGCAGGTACTAAGATGTTTCAGTTCCCTGCGTTAGCTTCTATCATAGATAGATAATACTTCTTCAAAGTATTAGGTTGTCCCATTCGGAAATCCGCGGATCAAAGGTTATTTGCACCTACCCGCAGCTTATCGCAGCTTATCACGTCCTTCATCGCCTCCGAGAGCCTAGGCATCCACCATGTGCCCTTTCTTTCTTTTCGTTTTACCGTAGCCGTATGGCTCGATATATACATTCAGCTCTTTTTTTACTTTTTCTTGTACATCATGTCAAAGATCGTTTTGCTTCTTTTTTTTTAAGCAAGTGTGGAGAATAACGGATTCGAACCGTTGACCCCCTGCGTGCAAAGCAGGTGCTCTAGCCAGCTGAGCTAATCCCCCGTGATTTGGAATTGAGCGTTAGTGTATCGTTATTTCTATATATATAGTTAATACATAAAATAATCCATTAACGTGTCAAGTTCCTGGAGTAGTCCCAGGCAGAGTTGAACTGCCGACCTCTACATTATCAGTGTAGCGCTCTAACCAACTGAGCTATAGGACTGTCAGTAAAACCCTTGCCTTGCGGCTCGGCTTCTTCTTTCTCTTGATTCTATATTCCTATTACTAGGTATATTTTTTATAAACAAATACGGTAGTACGGTAAAAAAAAACCTTTTACTTGTTTTTTTTACTGCTTTTCTGTTTTCTTGCGAAACCAGATTAACAGTTCCTTACGTCGCTCCAGAAAGGAGGTGTTCCAGCCGCACCTTCCGGTACGGCTACCTTGTTACGACTTAGCCCCAATTACCAGTTTTACCCTAGGACGATCCTTGCGGTTACGTCCTTCAGGTACCCCCAGCTTTCATGGCTTGACGGGCGGTGTGTACAAGGCCCGGGAACGTATTCACCGCGCCGTGGCTGATGCGCGATTACTAGCGAATCCAGCTTCATGGAGTCGAGTTGCAGACTCCAATCCGAACTGAGAATGGTTTTGGGGATTAGCATCACGTTGCCGTGTAGCTGCCTTCTGTACCATCCATTGTAACACGTGTGTAGCCCCGGACGTAAGGGCCGTGCTGATTTGACGTCATCCCCACCTTCCTCACATCTTACGACGGCAGTCTTTTCAGAGTCCTCAGCATTGCCTGTTAGTAACTGAAAATAAGGGTTGCGCTCGTTATGGCACTTAAGCCGACACCTCACGGCACGAGCTGACGACAACCATGCAGCACCTTCACACTCGCCTTGCGGCTAACCTGTTTCCAAGTTATTCGAGTGCAATTCAAGCCCGGGTAAGGTTCCTCGCGTATCATCGAATTAAACCACATGTTCCTCCGCTTGTGCGGGCCCCCGTCAATTCCTTTGAGTTTCACCGTTGCCGGCGTACTCCCCAGGTGGAATACTTAACGCTTTCGCTTGGCCGCTTACTGTATATCGCAAACAGCGAGTATTCATCGTTTACTGTGTGGACTACCAGGGTATCTAATCCTGTTTGATACCCACACTTTCGAGCATCAGCGTCAGTTACACTCCAGTGAGCTGCCTTCGCAATTGGAGTTCTTCGTGATATCTAAGCATTTCACCGCTACACCACGAATTCCGCCCACCTTTACTGCACTCAAGACGACCAGTTTCAACTGCAATTTCACGGTTGAGCCGTAAACTTTCACAGCTGACTTAATAGTCCGCCTACGCTCCCTTTAAACCCAATAAATCCGGATAACGCTTGCATCCTCCGTATTACCGCGGCTGCTGGCACGGAGTTAGCCGATGCTTATTCCTAAGGTACATACAATAAGGCACACGTGCCTCACTTTATTCCCTTATAAAAGAAGTTTACAACCCATAGGGCAGTCATCCTTCACGCTACTTGGCTGGTTCAGGCTCTCGCCCATTGACCAATATTCCTCACTGCTGCCTCCCGTAGGAGTTTGGACCGTGTCTCAGTTCCAATGTGGGGGACCTTCCTCTCAGAACCCCTATCCATCGTAGTCTTGGTGGGCCGTTACCTCACCAACAAACTAATGGAACGCATCCCCATCTTTTACCGAAGTTCTTTAATAATTCAACCAGGAGGAAGAATTATACTATCGGGGATTAATCTTTCTTTCGAAAGGCTATACCCGAGTAAAAGGTAGGTTGGATACGTGTTACTCACCCGTGCGCCGGTTGCCAGCTATTATATTGCTATAATACTGATGCCCCTCGACTTGCATGTGTTAAGCCTGTAGCTAGCGTTCATCCTGAGCCAGGATCAAACTCTTCATTGTAATAGTATTTTAATTTGTGATGCTATGCCAATTACTTGGTACGTCATCACAAGTTGTTGCTCTGTTCAGGACGCTTGGTTTATTCAAGTTTATCTCACCTTTTATATATAGTAAACCATACATAAATGGATTGACGGTTCTTTTTTACCCAAATTCTTTACTTCTCGCAAAGTAAGATTTTGTTCTTGTACTACTTGTATTGTTTATGTAAATTTCTCAAAGATCGCTCGATTTCTTTTTAGAAAGCGGATGCAAAGGTAATGCCTTTTTTATATATACTCCAAATTTTTTCTGAAGTTTTTTTCCTTTTTTATTTTCATACCCTCTGTTCATTTCTACACTCTCTTAACGAAAGAGAAACAAGACCGGGATAAGTATGTCGTATAAAAACGGAAAATCCATTACCGCAGGCTTTCAATATGTCAATCTGAATACGCTTTCACTCTCTTGGAAAGCGGGTGCAAAAGTAGACCTTTTCACAATCCAATCCAAACTTATTATACTCTTTTTTAGGTAAAACGACTCTTTTTTTTGTAAATACCTGATTATGAATCGGATTTGAAGGATATTTTTTTCATACTGAGTGAGAAGCTGACATCCGTTTTTTTTTGCTCTCATAATATATATACGCACAGGTGTGTGCACGCCCCTGCTTGCACACACCTGTGCGTATTCGTTAGAACTGTGATGCCATTTGTTACGTCGTGATCACAGCAAGAAGAAGCTTTCTTATTTAGTGATGAATAACATCACTAATTAATGACTAAGAAAAGAAAAGACAAATAAAAAATATATAAATAGCTGAACATCAAGTCATTCCAAAATAGCGCAGGATCTCGTAGAGCAAGACCTCATTGCTCTACGAGGAAGGCATGCTTGCTCTACGACGAACAGAGCTTTTCTCGTAGACAGATCACCTTTTAAACAGATAAATGGACAATAAAGTAACAGAGGCAAATGAAATAATACATTACCCGTTGGCGGAATTAAATATGATTTGACGAATTCGAGTAGTGAAAATCGTTCAGATAGAGAGCCAAAGGTGTCTACCACAAAATGGGATCAATAGAACAAAAAGAGACCTAAATTATAAACATATTATACTATAAATATAAAGAGGGATGGGCTTTCAAAAAAGTCTTAGCACATCAGAAGCATCTCCATATCATCTCTACTATAGTTAGCCTCAGCTGGAGCGCAAAAAAGCGAAGCATTAGCGAAGTTGGTAATAAGAAAGTATTACCATAGTGCCTTAAGCAGATTAAATAGGCGCTAATTTAATTCCACCAACGGGTAAATAATATTTTCTCTTAAAATAGTTGCTTTTGCTAGAATATACGATGAACAGGGCTTTTTTCGTAGACAAATCATCTCTTAAACAGATAAATGGACAATTACTGTTTAAATTAGTGGCTTTTAACAAAGCTGCGCGAAGTCTATAAATCAACTGATTTTCTCGAGTGAAAGAAGAGAGGACCATTTTATACCGGAAAGGGTAACACGAAAAAAACAGGGTAAAAAAAAACATGACAGAAAGACTATTCGCTTTTAGTAAAAGCCAAATATTCAATTTATTAAATATAAGGAAAGAGGCAATCAATCATTTTTTGCGTTACACGCGCCCTACAAATTGCAGACTCCTTATGTTACAAATAACCCGAACGACTTCTATTATTTTGTCTAACAGTACATTCTTTAAAAGGATATTAAGAATAAACAAAATAATGATTAAGAATCACTAAGAATAATTTCGTCATTCTTCTACCTACTTATGTGACAAAACAAAAAAGCCAGCGACTGATAGAGAAAAATCAATTCTATTAATTATCTTTGTTAGCTTAATATTAAGTTAGCATATAAAAAAAGTAGCAACAATGAAAGACTTTCTTAAATTTACGTTGGCGACTATTAGCGGTCTTATCGTAACAAGCGTCATTCTATTTTTCATCAGCATCGTAGTATTCTTTAGTATTGCTTCATCATCGGAGAGTGAAACAGAGGTGAGCAAGAATTCTGTTATGATGTTGGATTTGAAGGGCACACTGGAAGAACGCAGTCAGAACAATCCGTTCGATATACTGATGAAGGATGATAACGCAAAAATTGGGCTGGATGACGTCCTCTCTTCTATTCAGAAAGCAAAAGAAAATGACAATATTAAAGGCATTTATATTCAGGCTGGATCATTTGCCGGTGGATATGCATCAATGGAAGAAATCCGTAAAGCATTATTGGATTTCAAGAAATCAGGTAAATTTATTGTAGCTTACGGTGATCAATATTCACAGCGTCTTTACTATCTGGCAAGTGTCGCCGATAAAGTAATCTTAAACCCAAAAGGTGCAATAGGATGGATGGGATTGGCATCTAATCCAATCTTCTTTAAAGATTTACTCAGTAAGATCGGAGTTGAAATGCAGGTGTTTAGAGTAGGCACTTACAAATCGGCTGTAGAACCTTTCATATGCAATGAAATGAGTGCGGCCAACCGCGAACAGATCACAACTCTTTTGGGCTCCAACTGGGGACAGATATTGAGTGATATATCTGCATCACGCCATATCAGCACCGACTCTTTAAATGCGTATGCCGACCGGATGCTACTGTTTTATCCGGCAGAAGAGAGTGTGAAATGCGGACTGGCAGATACACTAATGTATAAAAATGATATCCGTGATTATCTGAAGAAAATTGCCGGATTGAACAAAAAAGACAAAATGCCTATCCTTGGACTAAAGGATATGGTAAACGTCAAGAAGAATACGCCTAAAGACAAGAGCGGCAACATTATTGCAGTATACTATGCTTACGGTGAGATAGACGGAGGAAGTTCCAGTGATGGTTTCGACGATGGGATTAACTCCGAAAAGGTTATTCGTGACCTACGCAAACTAAAAGATGATGACGACGTGAAGGCTGTGGTACTTCGCGTAAACTCTCCGGGTGGAAGTGCCTATGGTTCCGAACAGATATGGTATGCAGTGAAAGAATTGAAAGCCAAGAAACCGGTAATCGTTTCCATGGGTGACTACGCAGCATCAGGTGGTTATTATATTTCTTGCGAAGCTGACAGCATCGTAGCTGAGCCCACTACGCTAACCGGATCTATCGGCATCTTCGGCATGATTCCCAATGTAAAAGGATTAACCGATAAACTGGGACTCTCATTCGATGCGGTAAAGACAAATACTTATTCAGATTTCGGCATGATGGGACGCCCAATGAACAATGGCGAGAAATCATTGATGCAGATGACCATTAACCGTGGATATGAAACCTTTGTAGGCCGTTGTGCTGAAGGACGCGGAATGAGTACCGATGCAATCAAAAAGATTGCCGAAGGCCGTGTATGGACAGGAGCCACCGCTAAAAAGTTAGGCTTGGTGGATGTGCTTGGTGGATTAGACAAGGCTGTGGACATTGCCATATATAAGGCTAATGTGAAAGCTTACACCGTAATGTCTTATCCTGAAAAGGAAAGTTTCTTCACCAAACTACTGGATACCAACCCAGGAAACTATGTTCGCGCACATATTTTACAAGGCAGAGCCGGTGAGCTTTACCAACAATTCAATTTATTGAATCACTTTGAAGACTGCGACCGTGTACAGGCCCGCTTGCCTTTTGAGCTGAACCTAAATTAAGGAAAGGGATGGATGACGAATAAACTGATCAAGATACAATATGGATTATATCCCATATCGTGGCTATACGGCATGGTGATTGCTCTAAGAAACAAACTCTTTGACTGGGGATATCTCCGGTCAAAGAGTTTTAGTATTCCGGTAATATGTATCGGTAACCTAGCCGTGGGGGGAACAGGAAAAACGCCCCATACCGAATATCTGATCAGATTATTGCAGAAAAGACGTTTCAATATTGCCGTATTAAGCCGCGGCTATAAACGGGCAAGTAAAGGCTATCTATTGGCTACCTCTGAAAGTAACGTCAAAGCATTAGGAGACGAACCTTATCAAATGAAAGCGAAATTTTCCGATATACGTGTAGCTGTTGACAAGAACCGATGTCATGGCATCGAGCAGCTTCTTCTGCTGAAAGACCCCACAGTAGATGTAGTATTACTGGATGACGCCTTTCAGCACCGATACGTCAATGCCGGACTGAATATTCTGCTAACGGATTACCATCGTTTGTTTTGTGAAGACGCATTACTACCTGCAGGGCGCTTGCGTGAAAGTGAGAAGGGTAAAGAACGGGCGCAAATCATAATCGTCACCAAATGTCCCGAAGATATCAAGCCTATTGATTTCAACATTATCGGAAAACGTCTGAATCTATTTCCGTATCAGAAGCTCTTCTTTTCTACATTACAATATGGAAGACTACTACCCTTATTTCCTGAAACCGGAAATGAGGAACGAGAGCTATCATCATTGCAAAAAGATGAGGTAGTACTTCTAGTAACGGGCATTGCCTCCCCTGCTCCACTTCGCAAAAAACTGGAGGAACAAACCCCGCATGTAAAGTCACTCCCATTTGACGACCACCATAACTTTACTGATGGAGATATTCAGCAAATTGGCGAGCAATTCAGTCAGCTGAAAGGAGAAAGCAAGTTGATCATAACAACGGAAAAGGATGCTACACGATTATGCCACCATCCTGCGATGAGCGATACACTCAAGCCGTTCATCTACATGCTGCCCATAGAAATAAAAATATTACAAGATCAACAAGATACATTTAACCAAAACATTATAGAATATGCTAGAGCGCATTCAAGAAACCGCAGCTTATCTTAAAGGTAAGATGCATACGCAACCTAAAACGGCTATTATTCTCGGAACCGGTCTGGGCAGTCTTGCCAATGAAATCACCGAGAAATATGAAATAAAATATCAGGATATTCCTAATTTCCCTGTTTCCACAGTAGAAGGGCACAGCGGGAAATTAATCTTCGGTAAACTGGGCAACAAGGATATTATGGCCATGCAGGGACGCTTTCACTACTATGAAGGCTACTCTATGAAAGAAGTGACTTTCCCCGTACGCGTAATGCGCGAGTTAGGCATTGAGACGCTGTTTGTATCCAATGCCAGCGGAAGCACCAATAAGGACTATGAGATTGGTGACCTCATGATTATCACCGATCACATTAACTACTTTCCCGAACATCCGTTGCGTGGGAAAAACATTCCTTATGGCCCGCGTTTCCCGGATATGAGTGAAGCCTACGACAAAGAGCTAATCCGTAAGGCAGACGCCATTGCCAAAGAGAAAGGGATCAAAGTACAACACGGTGTATACATCGGTACACAAGGTCCGACCTTCGAAACCCCGTCGGAGTATAAACTCTTCCATATTCTGGGAGCAGACGCAGTAGGTATGTCCACCGTACCCGAAGTCATTGTAGCCAATCATTGTGGCATCAAAGTCTTCGGTATCTCCGTCATTACCGACCTTGGCGTTGAAGGAAGAATTGTGGAAGTCACCCACGAAGAAGTGCAAAAAGCAGCTGATGCCGCACAACCCAAGATGACAGCTATTATGAGAGAATTGATTAATCGTGCATAACATTATATGAGAACAGAAATAGCAACCCTGGGAGAGTTCGGATTGATCCGTCACCTCACCGAAGGGCTCGAACTAAAAAACGAATCCAGTCGGTATGGCATTGGCGATGACGCCGCCGTACTGACCTATCCGGAGAAACAAGTATTGATCACTACCGACTTGCTCATGGAAGGCGTACACTTTGATTTGACCTACGTCCCCCTAAAACACCTCGGCTACAAAGCAGCAATAGTTAACTTCTCCGATATTTATGCCATGAATGGCACTCCCAAGCAAATCACCGTCTCACTGGCCCTATCCAAACGATTCTGCGTGGAAGAAATGGAAGAGCTCTACGCCGGCGTACGTTTGGCTTGCGAAGAATATAACGTGGACATTGTGGGTGGAGACACATCTTCTTCCCTGACCGGACTCGCCATCAGCATTACATGTATCGGTGAAGCCGATAAAAACAAGATTGTCTATCGTAACGGAGCTAAAGAAACCGATCTGATCTGCATAACCGGGGACCTTGGTGCCGCTTATATGGGACTTCAATTATTGGAACGTGAAAAAGTAGCCCTTAAAGGGAAAACAGATGTACAGCCTGATTTCTCAGGCAAAGAATACCTGTTGCAGCGTCAACTCCGCCCGGAAGCCCGTCGTGATATCATTCAGAAGTTAGCCGAAGAAGGTATCCAGCCCACTTCCATGATGGACATTTCCGACGGCCTGTCCTCCGAATTAATACATATCTGCACCCAAAGTAAAGTCGGCTGCCGTGTTTATGAGGAGCACATTCCCATTGACTACCAGACAGCCGTCATGGCCGAAGAATTCAATATGAACCTGACGACTTGTGCCCTTAACGGCGGAGAAGACTACGAATTACTGTTTACCGTCCCCATCGCCGATCACGAAAAAGTAGCCGAAATGGAAGGTGTAAAACTGATTGGACACATCACGAACTTCAACTTAGGTTATGCCCTCATTACTCGTGACGGACAGGAATTTGAGTTACAAGCCCAAGGCTGGAATCCTTTGAAAGAAGGAGACGAGCGTCCATCTCAAGAATAAAACAAAAATAATTTTAATGCAAAAAACACTGATAACAAGTCAACTAGCCTTTTATCAGTGTTTTTTCTTTCCGAAGCCCTTGCAAAGTTCAAAACTTTCGCTACCTTTGCAACCGCAAAAACAAAAAAGCATGGTGCCATAGCTCAGTTGGTAGAGCAAAGGACTGAAAATCCTTGTGTCCCCGGTTCGATTCCTGGTGGCACCACTTGATAAAAAAGAAAACCCCTTGAATGACACTACAATTCAAGGGGTTTCATTTTATCAAGTTATGAATCTTTTCAATACACAAAAAGCTATTTCACAGAAGTGAATTTATAGAGCAGCACCCCATGTACCGGAACTTTTAGCGAAAGCGAATCTTTCTTTGTATTGATGACAGCAACCTCCTTTTGCCTCCATAAATCACGAACCGTTTGGATACCTGTAAGCCCGATTTTCTCAAAATCCTTATATGAAATATCGGTCGTTTCAAGCCCAAAGTTACAAAAACCCACGGCACAACTTCCATCTTCCAGTTCCTTCGCATAAATGCGTAAATCACCTATTGTCTGAACACAAATAGCTTGTTTGCCCAACGGATCCTGATTAACAGCAATGACTTCATCATTGGTCAAAAGGTTCAGGGTAAAGTCATCCAGTTTCTCCATATCACAACCTATCAAAAGCGGAGAAGAGAGAAGAGACCAAAGACTCATATGCAAGTACTGCTCATCGGGTTTTAACTTGCTTGGATGCGGATTTCCCCACCCTACTGTTCCGATCACCAGCATGTCCAAGTCATTCCAGTTTCCCGGTTTTGTCCAAGCAGCCGCTTTATCCTGAGCTAAAACAATACTCCTCACACTCGACCAAGTATCAGTTATATCATTAGTTGTACGCCAACTATTGCCATGAACAGAGCCTCCCCATTTCCATACTTCAGACATCCCGTATTGGCATAAGCTGTAAACAATATCCCGCGGCTGCTCACGAAGATAATTTCCCATTATTTCAAATGTTTTTTTTGCTATCGCAAGTTCACCTCCTCCGTTATACGATAAAGAGGGTATTTTATATGGATCATTATCCGGCATACCACTGATTACACCGCCATAGCTGCACCAATCGTATTTTAGGTAATCAAAGCCCCATCTAACGTAGCTTTCTGCATCCCGTTTCTCATAACCATAACTTCCGGCACAACCACCACAAGACCATGGTCCCGGACTTGAATAAAGACCAATTTTCAAGCCCAAGCTATGCACATAATCAGCCAAACCTTTCATGTCGTTAAACCTTGAATTTGGAATAATATTACCGTTCTCGTCACGTAGTTTTCCGCGCAACGAGGGGTCTTTCGAATCACGGTTATTTTGCCAGAAATCATCAATATTAATGTAAGTCCAACCATGATTGACTAATCCACTTTTTACCATAGCTTCTGCGGCACGTTTTACCTTTTCAGCTGAAACCTCCCCAGCAAAGCAGTTCCAGCTGTTCCAACCCATTGGCGGGGTTAGTGCAATCTGGTCTCCACAGACGATACGTATTTTTTTTACATCCTTACCTTTAGTATTTTCTGCATTTACGACAATCTCATAAGTTCCCTTTTTATGTAATTTGCCCCTAATAATACCGCTTTTAGTATCAATTTTCAGACCAGAGGGAAGGTCAGAAGCTGAAAAGATCATAGGCCGATCGCCAGTCGCCGGCACTCTGAATTCAAGAGGAGAACCGGGTCGGACCCCAAAGACACGAGCACCATTGATACGCGGTTTAGCCGGTGGAAGCGGGGTAAGTATATACGGTTCACTAGCTACCGGATTGAAGGTTTTAAAAGAAGTGACACCATCAGTTTTAAACTGAGCATCAGCCCAGTCCGCATGATCATAATAATTGCCATTACCTCCATCGGTAACAACCAACTCCATTCTCTTTATTCCGGTAAGTGGCACTGAACAAGACTTAGCGGTGTCACCTAACCGCATCACACCACTTGACCATAACTTTTTGCCATCCCCATAAATCACAAACTCCGATGCGGGCTGATGCCCGGTTACTTCATCATCCATGCCTACCTTTGCAGTAAATTCGAGAGCCTTCCCTTCCAATAAAATAGTGAGTAAACTCTCGGCATGTGTTCCAAACCCACGTTCAAAGGTTTTGCCAGCAATAGTTAGTTTATTACCATCAACAGTTTTATTCTTTGCAGGCACTCCATATCCTTGAGTTGCTGTACTAAGATCCAACTCATCAAGCCAAACCGTCTGGGCTGATAAATACGGGACTGCAACCAGCATAAAAATGAGAGATGCAACTAATTTGTTAGTTCTAATATTCATAGTATACTATTTAATCGTTATTTTTTTGCAGTGTAATACAGAGAGAAACTATTCTTCCCCCAAAATTATTTCAGATATACTTTATAGACGATAGCAATTGGATTAGGAACAACCTTAGGCTTCGGGATATTCAATCCCTCATCGCTTTGAGTCCATCTGATTTTTTCCTTACTTCCGAGTAATTCAATTTTTTTAATGCCACTTGGCTTTGCTAAATTTTTAACTAGAATATCCTCTTCAGGAACTCCCATAATGGTGACATAGAGAATCTTCCCTTTTTGATTAAAACGAATATCCTTAGAGGAGAATTTCACTTTCCCTTCATTGAATCCTTGCGCATTTATCGGGTTAGCTATTTCAGCCGCAGGACCTTCACCAAAAACTTTCCAAGGACGGGTATCGAAAATGCTTTCTTTATTAATGTCCATCCATTTGGCAATGCCTTCTACCACAGCAACTTCTTTTTCATCAATTGTACCATCCCCCCTAACCGGAATGTTCAGCAATAAATTGCCGTTTTTGCTTACCACATCAATCAACATCTGTATCACATCCTTTGCCGATTTATAACGATTATCTTTATAAATACCGATATTATAATGCCAATCACCAATGCAGGTACAAGTTTGCCAAGGCAGAGGTTCTATTTGATCCGGCGCACCACGTTCCACATCCCAAACCATACACTTTTGCTGTTCACTTGTAAGAATCTTACCAAACAAGACAGCTTCCAGCTTGCCATGGTGCAAGGCCATATTGGTATTGTAATAATGGGCGGCTATTCTCAAACCAGCATCGCTAATAGGATATAACGGAAGGGCTGTATCATCAAAATAGAGTAAATCAGGATGATACAGGTTAATTAAATCCATTGTACGGTTATAGAACTTATCAACATACTTCTGAGAAGGAATACTTACTCCATTCCCCCAGTTCCATTGGCGATGTATCATACCGGGATTATAGCTGCCTTTGCTCAATGGATGGTTTTGAGCATACAATTCCTGCGGATCAAGCCCTTTCCACCAAGTACCTTTACCATCGGATTTTGTCAGAACGCCATCATAAGGGACTCCTTTCAAGGGACCTATTGTATCGGAATGCTGGGAGACTTCGTACCACGACCACGCATGCGCAGCATGTACACTTAAACCAAAAGGCAATTTATATTTCTTAGCGGCAGCAGCCCATCCCGAGATAATATTCTTTTGAGGACCAACCCGCACCGAATTCCATTCTTGATATTTGCTATCCCATAAATCTAAATTGTCATGGTGATTGGCCATAGCGAAGAAATACTGGGCACCTGCACGTTTATACAAAGCCACCAGTTTATCCGGGTTCCACTTTTCGGCTTTCCAGCTATGTATTACTTCTTTAAAACCGGCCTTGGAAGGGTGCCCGTAATGTGCCACATGCCATTTGTATTGCCTGCTCCCCTCTATATACATTGAACGGGCATACCAATCGCCCTGTCCCGGCTGACACTGGGGCCCCCAATGCGCCCAAATACCAAATTTCGCATTTCTGAACCACTCCGGGGTTTGATATTGTTCCAATGATTGCCATTCCGGCTGAAACTTTCCTGAGGCTACAGGTTCGTTTCCCGGACCTACCGGAACTTTGTAACTCTCCTGTGCTTTCAGGTCATACTGAAACAACAAGAACAAGAGAAAGAAACCACTCACTCTTGACAGATGATATTTCATCCGTTTAATTCGATTCATTTTCATACTTAACTCTATTTCCTGCCTTTTTTATATGGACTCACAAAATAAGCACACTTAATATAAAACATAAACTATCATTTGGTTTTCTTTTGGATATGCAGTTGAGCATCCAGCCATACATTTTCGCCTGGTTCAATCTTTACTTTCGCGATGTAGTCACCACATTTAACGATCAGTCTTTTCTTCTCACCGGCTACTGAAGTTATTCTGGCACAAGTTAGTTTTCCCTCTTTCCACTGAACATCCACAGTAAAGCCACCACGGGCCCGTAATCCGCTCACACGACCTCCCGGCCATGCAGAAGGCAAAGCGGGAAGCAATTCAATCTCAGGTTCCATAGCAGGATTCATGGCCTTAGAGACTTCTCCCAAACGGCTTTGCATTAACATTTCCGCAATACCGGCTGCACCACCAAAATTGCCATCAATCTGAAAGGGAGGATGTGCATCGAACATGTTCGGATAGGTTCTTTCCGGACTAAGCAAAAATTTCAATATCTCAAAAGCATGGTTACCATCGTCAAGATGCGTCCACAAACACAAACGCCATGCAGTAGCCCAACCGGTAGCTTTATCACCACGTATTTCCAACGATTTCTTTACCGCCTCAGCCAATTCGGGAGTGCCATGCAACGAAATATTACGCCCAGGATAAAGTCCATACAGATGTGATACATGGCGATGATGTATTTCGGGAGCTTTCATATCCCAATCTTCCATCCATTCCTGCAACTGACCGTTACTCCCTATTCGGTTTGGTGCCAGACGAGAGCGGGCTGCAACAAGCTTTTTACAAAAAGCCTTATCTCTTCCGAGCTTCTTTGAAGCTTTAATTGTATTAGCAAAAAGATCGCGTAGAATTTGCATATCCATTGTTGGACCGGCACACACTGACGTGCCGGCAGGCTGGCTATTTTCGGGTGAAATAGAAGGATTGGTAACAAGCCATTTCCCGGTAGGATCTTCTTGAAGTGTAGCAAGAAAAAACTCCGCGGAACCTTTTAATATAGGATAAATACCTTTTAGAAAGTTCTTATCACCGCTGTATGCATAATGGTCCCACAAGTGCAGACATAACCAAGCTCCACCGGTAGGCCACATCCCCCAATTAGCTCCATCAATAGGAGCTGTCGCCCGCCATATATCCGTGTTGTGATGTGCCACCCAGCCCGGGGCACCATACATCTTCTTCGCCGTGCGGCCCCCCGTTACCGTAAGGTCTTCCACCATTTTTATCAATGGCACTACGCACTCGGGCAGGTTACCCGATTCGGCAGGCCAGTAGTTCATTTCTGTATTAATATTGATGGTATATTTACTCTGCCAGGGAGGGTTTACCTGACCATTCCAAATCCCCTGAAGATTAGCTGGCTGCCCTCCGGGACGTGAGCTGCTAATCAGTAGATAACGCCCATATTGGTAATAAAGAGCAGCCAAAGCAGGATCATTCCCTTCCGCGAAACGTTGAATCCGAACATTTGTAGGCCATTCTCCCGCATTGGTATGTCCCAAGTCCAACTTTACACGATGAAAGAGTGCCTGATAGTCCCTTACATGTGCGCCACGTAGTTCCTCATAAGATTTCTTTGACGCAGCATTCAATGTCTTCTTAACGATAGTCCCAGGATCTCCACTCACATCCTGAAAATCTTTAAAATTAGTGGCAATGGCAATAAGCAGAGTCACCGAATCTGCATTTTCCACAGTAAGTTCTTGTGAGGTAGCCGTTACTTTGCCTCCTGAGGCGATTACTCGAATACACGATTCATACCGCACTAATCCCTCCACGCCACTTGAGTTACTACCTCTGCCACGCATAAGCAAGGTATTATCTCCTTCCGTAGCTACGGTTATATCCGGCATGGGACTTTTCATTACCGAAGAGAAAGAGATGCAACCGGGTTTATCGGCTGTAAGATGCACTACAATCACATTATCAGGAGAATTGGCAAAGACTTCTCTTTTATAACCGACACTATTCTTGGTGTAACAGACTGTTGCCGTTGCATCGTCAAGATTAAGTGCGCGTTTATAATTGGTAACGGCTCCCGTCGGGAAATTGAGATATAAACTACCAACCGTCTGATAGGGCATCTGACTACGCGGTTTGGCTATAATCTTTTCATCAATAAGCTTCTCTGCTTCCTTGTATTGCCCTTGAAAGATCAACTTACGAGCCTGAGGTAACGCCTCCTTTGCATCCGGATTTACCGGATCATACGGTCCCCCGCCCCATACGGTTCCTTCATTAAGCTGAAGCTGTTCGGTATCCGTCCCTCCAAAAATCATAGCGGAGATATGCCCGTTACCTATTGGAAGAGCCTCCACCCACTGCTTTGCGGGCTGATCGTACCAAAGTGTCTCTGTATCCTGAGAATGCGCAGGAACTAACGAGCAAGTTAACAATAAAATGAGTAAAGGCAAGTGCCAATTTCGTTTGAAATACACGTGTTTTAAATCCATAGTATTCTATTTTTATGATATTTATTCAAAGCTCCACCAGGCAAAATTAAACAAATCATCTCCATTACCTTTAAATACAAAGAAAACATCATGCACACCTCTTACCTTTTTCAATTTGCAAGTTTGCACTTCCCAGTCTTGGTATCTATCAGACCCTTCAACAGTCAACCGACCAAGTAAGTCTCCATCTATTCCGTCAAGGTGAATTTCGAGATCACCTCCATTTAGGAGTTGCACTCCAGCCTTAAACCGTTCTGCTCCTTTTGCAAAATCGACACTCCTGACTTTTATATAATCATCATTACTTATATGAGTGACATACATGTTGTGATTCACGCTATCCCGAGCTGTCTTTACTCCTTCCGCCCAAGCAATGGTCCCGGCCTCAGTACGCTTAAACGGATTAAGAGTACCAGCCGGAGCAATTCCTTCCTCCTTCCACCAAGGTAACTCCATTATCGTCCCGTCAGGATTATAATTCATTTCCTCTACACAGACGGAACGCCGTTCATGATGTTTATCCGTGAGCATAAAATTTAAACGGTAGTTAAACCCGAAAACGTAGGATTTCCCCTTATACTCAATAATTCCCGGATGATTGCCCGAAGATTTCCCATTGGGCTGCATGATGTATCCTTTATACACCCAGGGACTCGTAGGTCCATCACTCATGGCATAACCAATGCCCTCCGGACAACAGGTAGAGGCATAAGCCATATAATAACGACCGTTATGTTTATAAGCCCACGGACCCTCCTGATAATGATAGGCATCGGAAGCTGACTGTCCCTTTTCCTTGCCAACACCGGGCACCTGCATTACTTCGCCGGAATAAGATACCATATCCTCATTCAATTTCACATACCAAAGATTGGGATTGCCCCAATAAAGATAAGCCTGTCCGTCATCATCAATAAATACGGTCGGATCAATATCGCTCCATATATGTTCAGACTCTATCAATCGCTTTCCAAGAGGGTCCTTGAAGGGACCATAAGGACTATCGGCCACCAATACCCCAATGCCACTTCCCTGTACCGGACAATAAAGGTAGAATTTTCCGTTTCGTTCAATGCATTGGGGCGCCCATGCACCATTATCCTGTTTACCCCATTTGAAATCTTTCAGTGAAGCCACCACACCATGATCCGTCCAATTCACCATATCTGTAGAGGTGTAGCACAGCCAATCGCGCATCAAAAATCGCCCCATTCCGGGAGCTGCACTATCCTCATCATGCGAAGTGTAAAGATATACCGTATCATTATAGACCAATGGTGCCGGATCGGCAGTAAATTTAGTCTGAATAATGGGATTTTGTGCATAGCCGGTAATAACGACTACTGCACTAACCATTAAAGCCGGAATATTTTTGCTATAGTTTTTCATCTACCTAAGTTTTATAGCTTATCACAATTTTACAGTAACCTTTTTCCCGGTATAAAGAACGATTTTATCAAAATCAGAAATCGCATTATCTCCCATTCCCTTGTTCTTCGAAACCTTCACAATACTGAATTTACGACTTTCGGGCATCCCCGGAAAAGAGCCTTTACGCTGATCTATAGTCAACGTATGCTTTGCATCGTTCCATGTAAAAGTTATCGTTGAATAAACGCCTTTTTCATAATTATAATTATCGTTCTCGTCCTCGTACAAAGTAAACCGACCGTTAGCCCCTTCATATACTCGAATTTCCAGATTATCCCATTTCTTTTCAGTAGCATATTGCACCTTAGGTCCAAAAGGAATAATACTCCCGGCTTTAATATACAGTGGTATCTTATCTATCGCAGTGGTCTGCTCCATCTCAGCACCACCGTTGAATTTGTCATTTGTCCAGAAGTCGTACCACACAGCCCCTCCCGGCAAATAAACCTTTTCCGATTTTGATTGCGTAAAGTCAACAGCAACATTGTTTGCCTCCGTCGCATGATCTTTGTTCCAACCGGTATTAGGGTCTGTCTTGACAACCGCTTCCGGTGTATATTGCGCATTTACAACCGGTGCAACCAATATAGATTTTCCAAACATATACTCATTATTCATATCTTCAACCCTCTTATCGTCAAAGTCCATCACCAGGGCACGCATAAAAGTAGATTGTTCGTTCGTAACCTGCCACGCCGTAGAATAGATATAAGGTAATAATGAGTAACGCAAATTTATGGCTCTTTCAATGGCATCGTAAATAGGTTCACCCTTCTTCCCGAATTGATAAATCTCCCTCGGAATATCTGTCCCATGAGAGCGCATCATCGGGGTGAACGCACCAAACTGTAACCATCTGACATAAAGCTCCTGATACAACGGATTCTTCGCTCCTGCTCCGGGCCACCCTCTATTATAACGACCTGCAAAAAAACCACCGATATCACTGTTCCAGTAAGGAATGCCACTCAAAGAGAAGTTAAGCCCCGCAGGTATTTGATTTCGCAGCGACTGCCACGAAGAGTTTACATCACCCGACCATGTGTTCGCTCCATAACGTTGCTGACCGGCAAAAGCAGAGCGGGTTAAAATAAATACCCGCTTGGCGGACGACAGACTGCGTTGATGATCATAAACCCCACCGACACTCACCAGCGGAAACGCATTTCTAACTTTATGGTATGAACCAAGATAGGTGGTTGAAGGCTTGTTATCAAAATTATCCGGTTCAGTAGAATCCATCCACCAACCGTCTATACCCAAAGAGAAAAGTCCTTTGTTCAGGTATTTCCAGTAGATCTCCCGTGCCGCAGGATTAAAAGGATCATAAACCCTCACTCCTGAAGGGTAATCCCTGTTAGGCGGCCACTTATCCACTCCGGATTCGGGCCATGTCTTGAAGTTGTAAAGAGCACCGATTTTTTCCAGCTCCCTGTATTGCATCGTTTTAGGGCCGAACGAGGCCCAGATGGAAATAGCCATATGAGCATTCATCCCATGAATATCGGCAATCATTTTATGAGGGTCATAGAAGTCGGAATTCAGGAAGTCCATAGCATTCCATAGATAGTTATTACCCCAGTACTGCCAGTCCTGGATGATTCCATCAAGAGGAATACCCAGTTCCCGATATTTCTGAACAACCCCGACTATCTCATTCTGGCTTTTATAACGCTCCTTACTTTGCCAATAACCATAAGTCCACAGTGGAAACAAAGGAGCCTGCCCCGTCAGTTCTCTCATACCCGCAATAGTTCCATCCATGCTCCCCCCATATACGAAGTAGTAGTCCGCACAATCGCCAATATCCGACTTAAAAGAAGTTACCTCAGGATTATCAGTAAATACTGTTGGAGAATAATTATCCCAAAACAAACCATAACCCTTGACCGAGACAAAGAATGGGACATAATCGTCCGTATTTCCCTGAACCATGTTCAACTTGAGATTTCTTTGGACTAGTTTTCCTCTCTGTTGCTGCCCTAAGCCGTAGATAGCTTCATCCTTATCCAACAGAAAGTCTTGTTCCACACTACTTGCCCTTGTCCCGGCATCATTAAAACAAGTAAAGCTTGTCCCTCTTTCCTTTTCAGTTATCAGTTGTTCTTTCTTTCTGTTTAAAAAGCAAATCTTACCATTCACAAGATTTAGTGTAACAATCAGCTGCTTACTTTGTAAATAGAGTTCGTTACCGCTATGCTTAATCTCTAAAGCAACCTTTTCCGGAGCCTTGATAACAGATAAACTTTGTTTCTCAACAACTGTGCCCGCGGGCCATTTTAAAATCCTCACTATATCCGGAGTATAGAATTGGATTTCAACCTCTGTCGTATCAATTACCGATTTTACACCAAAATCAATTCTTTGATACGACTGTGCTTTTACGTTTATTCCCAAGAGGAAAATGAGAAACAATAGAAAATGAAAATGAATATGTTTCATGTCGTATGTAAATTAGGTTATGCGGTTAATGGCTCTTCCGCCTAATGTGATTTTCAAAATTAGACTTTTCTTTATTGATGCAAAGATACATTTAAGAAATAACTAAAACTTATACCCTTGTTACATTAAACAGGCAATTTTGTTACAAAACAGACAACCAAAGCAAAATGCCCATGATAAAAGAGAAGTTCTACCATAATAATAAAAGATTTACTAAAGGGATAGATTGATCCATCAAATGTCAACAAGTCCATGTTTCTTCCATACCTTGTAGACTATTCCAATATATTTGTATCTTTGCTTGTAATATGCAAGCCTGATAAATAGGCTAGTATTGTTGCTGTTACTTTTTTATAAGTTGAAACGAATGCTATGAAGGCCAGATTTTTATTACTATTTCTACTATTCAACTATCTAAATAACGAGATAGCGGCTCAGGGAGTACGTCTATTTACCTCTGCCGACGGTCTGCCCAGTAGCCAGTTCATTTCCATGAATCAAGATAAAGAAGGATATATCTGGATTTGCAATTATGGAGGTCTTGCGCGATTTGATGGTAACGGGCTAACTGCATACTACGACTCCAGAGAACAAGGAAGATTACAAGGCAATAGTGTCTACCGGTTCTTAACAGATCGTTACGGACAGAGTTGGATCGGTACCGAAAGAGGGCTGCTCTTATTCCATCATCAAACCGACCGCTTTGAATCGATTCGTTTGGATAAAGATAAAAATAGTTCAAAAGTTGATAGATCAATATCGGTCTTTGATATTGCACTATTACCCGGAGGAGATAAATTACTGGTTTGCGCAGGAGTCAATGGCTTTTATGTCATCGATCTCCAATCGCATAAAGTGATTGAAGCTGAAACAAGAAAATTCAGATCGGCACTGAAGAATATTTCAGCCGGACGTATATATATCGACTTGAAACAACGGCTTTGGCTTGTCGGCAACCACGAACTTATTGCATTCGATTTACTTCACTTCCACTTCCTCAAACTCAACTACGCAAAGCATATTGGTCTACAACCTCAGAATATGGAAATCACCGATTTCATAGAAGATAGAAACACGCATACTTTACTGGTTGCCGACAAATGGAACGGTGTACTCCTCTTTGACGAGCAAAACAAACAATTCCAGATATTAGATAAGAAGACCGCCTACCGGAATGCCCAATGTTTATTACAACGCAAAGATGGGACTCTGCTCGTAGGATGTGAGTGTAACGGAATTGGAAAAATCGACATGCAAAAGAGAACAATCAGCGAATATAACATCAAAGACTGTCCCACTGATCTGAAATATAGTAAGATTCATGATATGATTGAAGATCGGTGGCAAAACTTGTATGTTGCCATCTATCAAAAAGGGCTACTGGCTGTTCCTGCAGCTACTGGTGGATTTAGCTATCAAGCCATAGGCATCTCTCAACCCACTCAAAATAGAGCGGCTATCACCTCATTTGCAGCGACAGAGAACCGCGAAATATTCATCGGAACAGACGGCGGAGGTGTATTCTACGGAAAGGATATCAATCACCTCGAAGAGCTGATTCTCCCAGCTGAATGTAATAATTCCGTTCAGGACATAGCAGCCGGCAATAATAGGAGAATCTGGTTAGCAACGTATGGGAGCGGACTCTTTTGTTATAGCAAGAACTCGGCAAGACTGATTCGAGATAGTAAAGACGTAATTAATAGAAATGTCAGTTGCCTCCAACTGGACAAAGTACACAACAACTTATTCATAGGTAATATAGGGACAGGCATCAATCAACTGGAACTTGCAACCGGTCGACTAAGCAAAGTGCCGGTGAACATCCCCTATGTGTTTGCACTTAAATTAGATTCAAGAGGAAGACTCTGGATAGGAAGTACAAATTGTCTCTGTTATGACCCTATTAGTGAAGAAAAATATAATTTTTCCCTAAATAAGATTGAGAACAGTACAGTAAATACATTTTTCGAAGATACAGGTTTAATGTATATAGGTACAAAAAACGGATTATTCATCTATGATGAGCAAACCGATTCATGCCGTCATTATTTGCTGAACAACGACAACAGATCTGTATCCGTACTCGCCATTGCCCAGAGCCGGACAGGTTCAATCTGGCTATCTACCAGTCACGGTTTGATAAGATTTAGTCCCATGAATGAAGATATACGAACTTTCTATTCTTATGACATACGGAAAGTAGGCGATTTTCACAAAAATGCAGTCTTTACTCAAAAGAATGGGACGCTGATATTTGGAGGCGATAATGGAATCGTATCCTTCAACCCGCTCTCCATCGAGAAGAGGAAGGAAGACGCTGTCCCCATACACTTTAACTCTTTATACATCAACGGAGAAAGAGTATCCTATAACGCAAATGCCCAAAAGAATGAATTGGATGCAGCAATCGGATATGCATCATGCATAACCCTCCCTTATAATCAGAATTCTTTCAATATAGGCTTTTCGGCTTTTAACTACGCCGTTTCTTCACGACTTCGCTACTTGTATCGACTTGACGGATTTGAAACCAAATGGCACACAACCGTAGCAGATCATCCTCAGGCCATCTACAACCAGTTACCTCCCGGTAAATATAAGCTTCGGGTAAAATGCCTCACTGAAGAAAAAGAAACAGCCTGTTCCGAGATTGCAATAAAGATCGTTGTACAACCTGCCTGGTATTGGTCATGGTGGTCCCAATTACTATATACACTTATGCTCATTACTATTATATACACCCAATACCGTACTTATCAAATACGAAGGCGAAGCAAGAAACGTCTGAGAACTGTAATGAGTGAGTTTTTACGAATAAAAGAAGACTATTACAATTTGACAAAAGGCCAAGAAGTCGCTTGTAAAACCAGTCCTTTGGATGAAGAACTTAAGAAAAAAATAATCTCTTCCATAAACATGCATTACTCTGATATAGGATTCGGAGTTGAAGAGCTGAGCAAGGACATCGCCTTAAGCCGCGTTCACCTGTACCGCCGCACAAAGCAACTATTCGGTTGTTCTCCAAACGACCTATTAAAGTCGATTCGAATGAAAAAAGCTGGTCTTATGCTGATACAGAGCAAAGCTTCCATCTCGGATGTAGCTTATGGGGCAGGCTTTTCAGAGGCATCGTACTTCTCTAAAGCATTTAAAAACTATTTCAATATGACTCCAAAAGATTTTATCGCCCGTTACCGGGATCATGCAGATGAAGATACAATCAAACAATTATTCGGCTTATAAGCCGGCTGAGCACGACTTCAGAATACCGCGATTCTGCATGATAATAAAAAGTTTAGATTATCAAAATCATTTTAGTCATCGGTTTTGCAAGAACAATCATCCGTCACAGTTCCTTCCCAGCCAATCATAGCCGCCTTACGCGCACTTCCCCAATGGTACTGTCCAAAGAGTCCTGTCGATTGTATGACACGATGACAAGGAATCAAAAATGCCACCGGATTATCCCCTACCGCAGAACCTACCGCCCTACAGGCTTTAGGATGATCCAGACGAATAGCTATATTTCCGTAAGTCGTCAGTTTTCCCATCGGAATACTCAGCAACATTTCCCAAACCTTCAGCTGGAAAGGAGTTCCCTTTACATGCAACCTTACTTCATCCGGCTCCGACCAATCTTGTCTGAAAACAGAAAGTGCATGCTGCTGAAACTCATCTATAGCATGCTGATATTGAGCATTGGGAAACATCCTTTTAAGAAAAGCCAGTGACTCGGCTTCATGATCAACAAAGGCCATATGGCAGATGCCTTTAGCTGTCGAAGCCACAATAATCTCTCCGAATGGGGTCTCCGCAAAACTATAACTGATGGATAGATTCTTACCACCATTCTTGTATTCACCAGGTGTCATACCCTCAATATGAACAAACAAATCGTGTAGACGGCTAGTACCCGAAAGTCCCACCTCAAAAGCCGTATCGAAAATAGATGCATGCGCTTCCTTTAGCAATGCTTTGGCACGGGTCACACTTATATATTGCAAGAATCGCTTAGGACTGACCCCAGCCCACTCGGTAAACATCCTCTGAAAGTGAAAAGGGCTCATATTTACCCGTCTGGCAATCTCCTCCAGACTCGGTTGAGACTTATATGCCCCGCATATATACCCTATAGCCTCTTTTATGCGATTGAAATCTATTGTTTTCATTTTGCAAATATTACGCATTATCGGCCTTCACACAATCCGAATCTTGCTTTTTATTTAGAAAAACGGAAGTTTACCACTCCCATTCAGCTTTATCTACAACCATTAAAAAGCTAACTTCTCCGCATGAATCAAGGTTGTATCAAAAGCTGAATAAATCGTTTATCATCTATTGCTCCGTGACCCCATATCAAAGATTCAATTTCTCACGCAAAATTTTATAACCACCAGCACTGATCCGCAACGACTCACCCGAAGCAAGTTGCAAAAGCTGCTTTTGCCCGTAGCGTTCTATCTTTGCTATTTTAGAGATATTGACGATGTAAGAACGGTGCACTCGAGCAAACTTACCGGCTGGGAGACTAAGCTCATACTCTTTCATCGTCCCATTCTTCAACCAATGCCCATCAGCTGTGACAATACAAACATAATCATCCTCAGCTTTTAGGTAAACTAATTCATCTACAGGAATCACCTTGATTTTCCGTCCCACTTTTACAGTAATGCGTTCAAGCACTTCGGGAACAGAAGTGGCTTCTTCCGACAGCAGTGAGCAATCGCCTTCAACCGTCATTTCCTCATCTTCTGCCTCACATTGTTTATTGCTGCCATAATAGGAATAGATAATGACATAGAGCAACAGCAGACAATATAATCGCGAAGGCAAAGTAAGAGTAAATGGTCCGAAAAACTCAGGAAAAACCAGGTAAGCCACTAGAGATTCAAGGCCTGCGATGAGCAAAACGGCAAGCATACAATAGAAAACCTGCAATAAAAACCGCTGATATATACTTAAAGAATCGGGGACGCTGTAAGTATAGATATTCCAAAGCAAAGCACTTACAATATAAAACAGAATTGCGGAAACAGCCCCATCAACCAAGACATTGTTTATAACGGTATGCACGGGAAACCCAAAAACAAAAGCATAAACAAACCCGGCCAACGCACACAAAAAGAGGCTACTTTGCCGTATATATTTATCATATACCAACGGGTTGCTCAGCATCTGATTTCGCCCCCTCCCATAATAAGGCTTGCATCAATGATCAATTTCCGATCGGTAGTTTGACTGTCAACATCACGTCTATCGGAAAATCCACCAAGCAGGGACTGTTGATGAACCTCAACCGTCCAATCGCGAGGCACCCACAGGTCCACTCCTCCACAGATCGTGTTAATCTCCAGAATCGTATCCCCTTCCGGCAAAGAAGTCCGTCGAAGGTCTAGTTTGACCCCTCCGCAAATAGCATTGATCTCCCCTCCTCTAAAGACAGGCTTCAAAAAGATTTCATCAAGTCCGGAAAAAATATAATTATAGTCTATCTTTCCATCTTGATCGGTTTTCCCAGTCGTTGTATGACGCTGAAAATCATGACGCTTCCAATGAGCACAGAAACGGTGATGAGTAAAAGAATGAGAAATAATCAGGACACCTATGGCGATGATAACCAGCGGCCAAAGGATGCTGCTCAGCATGGTCCGGGAATAATCAAACCCCATCACTTCGGACAAGCGGGGTAGCAGAGAAATAACACCTATGGCAGTAGCAATCAATCCCCAAAAATAACGCTGGGTAGTAAACCAGGCAACTCCTAAGACCACCAGAAAGGCAGGCCAGGAAAAGACGATGGGCTTCCATACAATTGGCAAAATTCCAATATTAAACAGAAGATAAAATACACCGGCCCAAATGACCAATCCACCCCAAAAAAGTCTGTGAGACATTCTATTTTTCATTTTCTTTTAATTTTGATTCTGGCACAAAAGTAGGCGCTACAGTACTTCTCCACAATAGTTTTTCGGCGAACAATATTGAAAACACCGGTAAATATACTATTTTATCGGCATACTTACATAAAACAGCTGAAGTAAAACGAAGCAAAACAAGCGAACAAAATCGAGTGGGAAATAAGTACTATCTTCGGAGATTTACATTCTATCTTATACTTATCACCCACTCATACAACCCTACAAATAAGGAAGTTAACATTTATTTTGTCCGGATTATGAAACAAAACAGAACCAGAGACTTCAAGGGGAAAAATCGGATAAAATGAATGCCCGCCGGCCCCGTGAATACACCGAATGTTTCAGTGACCAGCTACATTCCTGTTCCGTTCCCGATTAAAATACAAAAGGGACTCAGTAACCTTACCGCACATGAAGTCAGCTGGTAAAAGCAGCAGAAAATAAGATCATAAAAACGGTATATCAATAATCTTTACGAGAGTGCAAAAGATCCGCATGGCGAAAAACGATTTCTTTTTCCCATTCCGCTCCACTGATATCAGTCAGTATCAGCCTGTATTTCCCATTTTTTAGCTGAACCGATTCCGGAAAAGGAATTAAGAGTTCGGCTTTCGCACCTAAAGGAATAATCAAGCTATGCTTTCCCGGTTTCACTTTACCCACATAACGGTTGATGATATGCGTTTTAGGAAATTGAGAGAGTTCCTTTTCACCATAGTTTAAAAGAGTATTTCCTTCCTGATCCTTTAGAGCAATTCCGATCAGGAACGAACCGTAAACATCCACCCCTTCGGAGCGAAACACCGTAAAACGCAATTCTCCCTGATTTAAAGAAGCAGCGCTAATCTCTACAATCGGTTTCAACGATTTATTATGAAGCCCGCCCCAAACTCCGCCATGAAAATACTGATTGGTAAACAGTGTCGTAAATAAAATCACGACAGTTCCACCAAGGATAAAGCGATTCAACACCCTCTCCGCAACAGGCAACACCCCGGAAGCCACCCACGGATAAAGTCTCCATTTGCTAATGGCTGTCTTTTCCAACCACTTATAATCCAGAGAATACCGTCCTCCTCCGGTCAAAAACAGTACAAAGCCGGTAGCCATGCCCAAGATCCCGATTTGCCATTCATCCAGACAAGTCGTACCAAGCCATCCTGAACCAAGCAGAATGCCTGTTGCCAAGGCCAATACACCCAGCCCCATCAGTCGGGTAAAAAGTCCGAGCATAACCAATAACCCGACAAAAGCCTCAATCAAGGTAAACACCACCATTGCCCACCATAGCATATCCGGATTGGATACCAGATATTCAATCATCGGTTTAATCCCCAAAGCATTAGGCAAAAAATGATTGAACTTCTCCCCGATATATCCCGCCGTATCCGGGTCCAATTTGTCCGCCAAAACCAGCCTCCGCCAGAATGCTGAAAAATAAGTCCACCCTACGACTAAGCGTAAAGCCAATGTAAATCCTCCTGCCAAAAGATAAGATTGCTGTGATTCTTTTTTATAACTGTATTCCATAATTATTACTGATTTAGAAAATGATACATGCGACAAACCACCGTAAGAAGACCTACGCCTCTCCGGTCATAAAAACACGATAATAATCAGATCCTAAAATTAAATAATCAGCCTTCTGTGGAGAATAAAACGGGGGGTCGGCAAAAATACCGCAGAAGGTAAGCTACTGCGCCAATCGGCCTGTGCTGTCTGAAAAGGAGATCCAAGAGCGGAATAAATATCAAAGCCCAAAAAAAGATTAGAATTCAAGTCCTTCACTGCTTCCCGGACCTGATCGGTCCACAAAGCACTGTTTGCACAGAGCTTGACATTTTCCTTTTTACTAAAGTTGACCTGTTCGCCGGGCACAATGTTCATCAGCACCTTAATCCCGCGTTTGGCAGAACAAGGCAAAGCAACCAATACCATCAAAGGCAATAAAACGAAATAGGTCTTCAGTAATCTATGCATATCAAGAAAAGGCTTAAACTCTATAGGAAACGAATATCAGTGAAAAATAGTTCAACTGCAAGAACAAAATAGTCACTCCTAATACCTGCACGAAAGGTCCGAAGGAACTTATGAGTTTAGATGCCGTACCTCTAAGGTCACTCCCAGCACCTGCACAAAAGGTACCGAAGCAAGAGAACCCCCGTTATTCCCTTGTTGTATTGAACAGAATCATTAACTTTGCAAAACAAAAGAAACATAAAACACGGCAATGCCTTCAACAGAAGGCTCTAAAAACATAAAATGAAGAAAGACAAACTTTTTTTTAGATTCATCACATTCATTATCGGTCTGTTTATCATGGCTTTTGGTGTAGCCTTATCCGTAAAAGCCAACCTCGGAGTCTCCCCTATTTCTTGCATACCTTATATTTATAGTTTAAAGTATCCTTTGACGATGGGTGAGATAACGATTCTATTCAACGTACTGCTTATTTTTCTGCAGATGCTGGTACTCCGCCGTAAATATCAGTTATTCCAACTCATACAGTTCCCGATCGTTTTCCTGTTCGGTTTTTTCACCGACTTCACCCTGCATCTGGTCTCGAACCTCACCGTATCAAATTACCTCTGGCAAGTCATACTCTGTCTGCTGAGTTGCATCATTCTCGCCTTCGGCGTTTTTCTGGAAGTCAAGGCAAGCGTCACTTACCTTCCGGGCGAAGGATTGGCTATGGCCATCACAAAGACATTCAACAAAGAATTCGGAAAGGCCAAAATCGGTGTGGATTGTTCATTTGTAGCGGTCGGCACCATCAGCTCTTTTATCCTGCTCCACCACCTTGCGGGAGTACGTGAAGGCACCATTCTGGCAGCTCTTCTGGTAGGGTATCTGGCCAAACTCTACGGACGGAAGCTGACATTCATCAATACCTGGTTCGATAATGGCTTGAAAGAGCAAATTCCCGTCGCCGTTACAGCCACTTCGCAAAACGCTCCCGTCATCATCACCATATCGAGAGAATATGGAAGCGGCGGACACGAAATCGGACAACTCATTGCCCAACAACTCGGCTTTGCTTTCTATGACAAAGAGCTGATAAAATTAACGGCGGAAGAGAGCGGATTCACGACAACTTACATCGAACAGCATGAACAAAAGCTTGCCAATAACCTGCTGTACGATCTATACGAACAGAACTATGCCTATCAGGACGAACAACTTCCCCCGCTTGACGCACTGTTCCTGGTACAAAGCAAAGTCATCAGAGATATAGCACGTAAAGAATCCTGCGTAATCGTGGGACGATGTGCCAACTTCATCTTAAAAGACCAACCGCAATGTTATAACATCTTCATCCATGCCAACAAAGAGTTCAGAAAGAATAAAATCAACGAAGAATACGGAGTGAAAGTGGAAGATACCGAAAAGATCATCGAAAGAACCGATCGGGAAAGGGCTAACCATTGCCGCCATTATACCGGAAAAGTTTGGAATGATGCCACCAATTACCACCTGACACTCGACAGCTCGCTTGGAGATACGGCAACTACCGTGCAAACCATAATAGACGCATTCAAAACCAATGTGATCACGAAGCAATAAAAGAACTAAATTACCGGATGATAAGCCGATGCAACAAAGACAAAATCAACCTTCATCCCGGGAATCACTCTTCCAAGTCCCCGCTTTCTAAAGACCCGGGCAACCATGCTCGACTAATATAGCCTGCAAAGCCGCTGCGCAATTATGAGTATATGCACCACCATGATAACACAAGATTGCATCCAATTCCAATTTAAGCATTACTGCAACGGAGTTTAAGGCAGCCGCCATATCCAATGTATACTCAAGATTGGCAATTTCAAGTCGCCCGTTTCTATAAACAACCGCATCACCGACAATCAGCGTTTTCTCATCCGGCAAATAAAGAGAGATATGACCGGGCATATGACCGGGTGTTTCAATTACACAGACTCCCTCAACAATAACATCCCCGTTCTTTACCCGCCGGTCCACTTTCACCGGTTCCACCGATTCCAATAAATGCTGAAAGCGCAAAGCCTGCGGCCGCTCTTCCTCCGGCAAAGCACCAAACACACTTTTTGCTTGACGCAAACGAAGCGATTCCATCTCACCTTCAATATAAGGAGCTTCCTTCTCCGAAGCAACAACCTGAATATGAGGATATTTCCGCTTTAGTAGCGCCAACGAGCCGATATGGTCAAAGTCATGATGAGTCACCACCACATGAGTAAGTTCCTCCATCAACAACCCCTGCTGAATCACTGCCTTTTCAATTCGATGAAGCGTCCGCGGATAACTTGCATCTACAAGTATATTATACCCTTCACCTTTTATTAAAGCGGGAAAGATGGCTCTTTCACCCGCACGTATTTCCAATAACTCAATATCCATAAAACGTCCATAAGTTTAGTATAAGCTCCACAATCAGCTCATTAATTTAAGGGTAAATATACCACTTATTTCCGTATTGATACCTCGCTGCGCTAATTATTTAACGATTCAGGCAGTTCACAAAAGCTCAAAACATTCCAGTTGAAACGTTAATAGGACTGTCACACCCTTCATCTTTCAATCACATAAAAGCTCAGAATGCTCCGGCTAAAACGTAAATAGGACTGTCACACCCTTCACCTTTCAATTACATAAAAGCTCAAAACATTCCGGTTAAAACGTAATTATAACTGTTACGCTCTTCATCTTTCAATCACACAAAAGCTCAACATGTTCCGGTTAAAACGTAGATAGGACTGTCACGCCCTTCATCTTTCAATTACATAAAAGCTCAAAACGTTCCGGCTAAAACGTAAATAGGACTGTTATGCTCTTCATCTTTCAAGCTCAGAAAAGCTCAACATGTTCCGGTCGAAGCGTAGGTATTACTGTTTTCTTTAATCCAATCAACAAATCAAGACCTAACGGCCCCAAATCCTGTAACCAACGCGGATCACCGGTGCAAGATCCATTCCCGGAATCTTATAGTTCACCCCACTAAAGTCCAGACTCTTGCGCTCACGCAAATAGAGGTGAAATGCAGGCTGCACATAAAATGACTTTCCGATAAAAAACTGATAACCCACTCCAAGTCCGTAATCCATACTGAACAAATCCTTCTTTACTCCGGTACTCTTCTGCTCAATCTCAAAGGTATGACATTCAAAATAAGTATAGACCTCCAGTTCCTTCCAGACATAGTAACCCAAGAACAGTCCCGGTGAGGTTTTATAAAACCGTTTGAATGCATCCGACGAGTTCACGCCCGCCTTCTCCGCATTGTAATGTCCACCGTTGATGACACTGAATCGAACTCTGAACCGATTGTAACGATAACCCACGGCAGCATGAAAACCACCGGTAATAAACATCGGGAATAGACTCTCCACCTCAAAAGCCTGCTTAGTCGTATCGTGACAACAATGACAAGTCGCAACCTCCTCCTGAGCCGATAAATGCACCACAGATAATGCAAATACGGCAATAAAACAAAATACAAATTTCTTCATTTCCAATCTTTTTTATTTGACGATACAAAGATCGGATAATGAAGCGTTGCGATTACTCCGCATTTGTTACCAAATCACTTTTCAGCGGAAAAAATAGTATTTCTTATCCTACTCAACGACTTCGGAGCAATGCCCAGATAATTGGCAATATGATAAAGAGGCACCTTTTGAAAGATCTCGGGGTAATCCTGCAACAGTTTTAGATAGCGTTCAGTAGCGGACAAGGTCTGCAAATCAATGCTCAATTGCACCAGCTTCACATAAGCCTGCTCCATGAGCACCCGACTGAAACGTTCCAATGCCGGTATCTTATCATACAAACCCTTCAACTCCTTTTGTCTGATCACCAGTAGCTCAGTCTCCTCAATCGCCTTGATGTTCAGATGGGAAGGAGAGCCGTTCAGCCGACTATGGTTGTTAGTCACCCAGTCGTTGTCAAAGGCAAAGTCGGTCGTCACCTCATTGCCGTTCTCCTGTGTCTTATAATAAACCAGCACCCCGCTACAGACAAAAGCGATGGAATCACAAACCTTTCCTTCCGCCAGAAACAACTCATTCTTACCTACCGTGACGCTCTCAATCACAGCAGATAGCAATTGCCACTCTTGCGGGGTAAAAGCAACAATCACATCTATATTTTCTTTTAGTTTTTCTAAAGCAATCAAATCAAAACCTCTTTTTAAGAGCTATCCGTTTCAGCTCTTGTATAATTTAGTTGAATACAAATCGCACTTCAAGAAAAAAAGTAAAAGGTTGAATAAGGACACGATAAAACCACCTTTTAGATAACAAGAAAGCTTGCAAATCAAAAAACGACATCCCGTAACTCTCAATAAAGAATAAAGAGTATCAATTAGAATAGCATTTTGTTTACTTCCTCAAGATCAAGCAGGAATTAATACACGCCTCCATATTTTAGGAGTGAAATTCTTCAAACTAATCTTAATCTGATAAATATCATTATTCGTCATAACACTCTCATTTTGAGGTTCTCGTCACATAGAAATATTGCAAGTCGCACTTACTTGCGAAAAGAAGCTCTTATTTTAGCATAAGCTTCCGAAAAGAGTTCCTTATCCCGGTCTCTTAACGGGTAACTCTTGGCGGCAAGAATCGGGATGACTTTCACCGGATGGTTCTTCGCCTCATAACTATTGCCGCAAATTGTTTGGAATATTTTTCCATCCACCGGCTGATAAAAAGGTTCTTCAAGATCTTCCAATCCCTTCCTGCGGGGCTGTGCACCTTGTATGAAAGCCTCATCCCCTCCATAAAAGCCTAACTTCTGCAACCAATAATTTGTTTGCAAGGACATCGCCAACACATACTCAATGGTTGGATTCTGCTCCAAAACCCATTCGATATGCGACACCCCCTTAATGGCCTTCTCTTCAGGAATAAAAACTCTTTTCCCCTTTGGAGAAGGAGTGACATAATCATTACACAAGTTCGTGACATAAACCTCCGCCGGTTTGGCAAAATCATTCGTTACAAAGGAGATATGGGCAAACAAATTGCGGGCTTCCACATTACGACTGCGTTCACCATGATCCTCGGGGAAACTACGAAAATAATAGTCGGCAAACATTGCGATTTGAGTTGCCGTATCCGACCATTGCAAATTAGAATCCTCACCTATTACTAATAATTTTGCCGGTTCGGCCGGCTTCAAGTCTTTTGATCTCATCTTTTTCAAATTTATGCCATTGGCTATTGCGACAAAGATACGGTTATTGTGTAAGCTTATCGCTACTTTTTCCTGAAAATGACATGTTCCAACAGCAGAACCGTAATCACACCCATCACAAAACCATTACCCAGAAGCGGACGGAGCAATGCAGGCATCGATGCGGATACCGACGTCGGCATAAAAGAGACCACTAACGCAATCATTATGGGGAATGCAACAATCAGACAACTGTTAAAGTCGGGTAAGGACGGTTTCTGCACAATCATCTGGAAAGCCGAGGATAACTGGGTGGTCATGACATAAAGCAGAATGACTCCCATCACCGGCTTGGGTATGGCTGACAGGAAACTGATCATTCCCGGAAACATGCCGCACACAATCAGTCCTATTCCGGCAGGAATCAACGTATATCGCGAAGCACACCCCGTACTCATAATCACACCCGGACTGAGGGAATAGTCCACCGGACCAATCACGCCCACCGCTCCCGAGAGCATGTTCAACGCTCCGGTGAAACGAAGTCCTTTGCGGGTCCGCTTTTCCATATTATCGGTCTGAATAGTGGCACCGACCGATTGTATGGAACCGAGCTCATTGATAAACAGCGCAACAAAGCAGAACAGGAAAGAAAGCAGAACACCCGGATCAAAAGAAAACTCAGGCAGGAATATCGAACTTTCGCGGGCAGCAACAGCATCCTGTACGGCAGAAACAGCCGGAGACGAAGCAGCAGCGGAATCACCCACCAACCAGCGGAAAAGGATCACCCCGAACAACAAACCCCAAAGCAGAACGCTCGACTTCCAGACTCCCTTCAACATCCTGTTTAAAAGCAACATGAAGAAAATCAAGGCTATCCCGAGACAATAGGCAAGAAAGGGATGCACCGGGGAACTGAACATCAGATTGACAATGGAAGGACTCAGTGTAAAGGCTATCAACGCCAGAATCACAATGACAATACGAACGGTGAATACCTGCTGCAAAAACTTCATCCAACCGCTATAGGAGATCAGCAACATCAAAGCGCCACCGCAAAGAATGGCGGTATACACCTCATCCATCCGCGTTGTTTCTGTGGTCATCACCCCAATCAGCAGCACGGAAGCGGGACCAATGACCAAAGGCATCTTATGTCCGAAAAGCACTTGCAAAATAAACCCGGCTCCGGTCAATACGAACAGCTTCTGGGTGTACAAGGTACGCCCCACTTCCGTGACAAACTGATAATCCCCTGCAACGGCACTTATAATCAGCACCGTGGGGATTGTAATCAGAAACCACTGAAGTCCGTACATCAACATTGGTCCGAAACCGGGCTTATCATCATTATTATATTTAAGCGGAGTAGGTTGGAAACTCATAACAGGTTATTTTTAAGATTTGATAGATCTGGAAAATGCAGAATTGCAAAAATAACGATTATTTCCAACCTATTGTTTCATCCGGCAGCAATAATTACTTATTGATAAACTTCAATCCGTCTTCCAGATAACGCGATCCGACATCGGGATAGCGTTTCAATAAATCTTCAACAGCCTGTAAATCGACTTCGGAAAGCACTACATCCACCGCACCGGCATTCTCTTCCAGATACTTCCGCCGCTTAGTGCCCGGTATCGGAATAATATCTTCACCCTGCGCCAACAACCAAGCCAAAGCCAACTGAGCGGGAGTAATCCCCTTATCATGCGCCAACGAGGCAAATTCCGCAGAAAGCTGACGGTTATTCTCTAGATGCTGTCCGCCGTAACGGGGCAGCGTTTTACGGAAGTCATCCGCATCGAGCTTCTCCACATTGAGCGTATTCGTCATCAGTCCACGCCCCAGCGGACAGAAAGGCACCAACGTCACCCCTAATTCGCGGGTTGTCGCCAACATCTCTTTCTCCACATCACGGGTCAGCACCGAATACTCACTCTCCAACGCAGCAATGGGGTGAACCGCACAAGCACGACGCAACGATTCAGGTGAACATTCACTCAATCCCAGATAACGCACCTTACCTTCTTTTACCAAATCGGCCATCGCACCCACTGTCTCCTCAACCGGAACATTCGGATCAACCCGGTGTGCGTAGTATAAGTCTATGGTCTCCACACCCAACCGGCGCAGACTATGCTCCACCGCCTGACGCACCCACGCCGGCGAACCGTCTACATAAGATTCTCCGATATTAAATACACTATTGCCCCCTTCACGCATACGAAAACCAAACTTGGTGGCAATGAAGATACGGTCGCGTTCTTCTTTCAGCACCTTAGCCAACAACTCCTCATTAGCCCCGTTACCATACACATCCGCCGTATCCCAGAAATTGATCCCCAAATCGAGTGCACGGTGCAAAGTCGCGATACTCTCCGTTTCATCCGTATGTCCATAAGCCGTGCTCATCCCCATACATCCCAGTCCCAGTGCCGATAACCGCACTCCTGTCTTTCCTAATGTTCTGTACTTCATAATTCATTTGTTTTTAAGACAGTGCAAAAGTAAGAAGCACACCCCGTCCGCACGTTACACTATTCAAACAAGAACTTATGCGAATCAAACAATGCCGGTCAACGACGATCTAAACACGCACCGCACCCGGTGTCTGTCCCGTATGCTTCCGGTAGAAACTGCTGAAATAAGACGGCGTTTCAAATCCCAGACAGTAACCAATCTCCGCCACCGTGAAATCAGAATGAAGCAACAACTGGGTACTCTCCTTCACCACCCGCTCCGCAATCCATTCCGACGTCGTCCGCCCTGTCGTCTCCTTAATCGCCCTGTTCAGGTGGTTGACATGTACCGAAAGCCGGTTGGCAAAGTCCATCGCCGTACGCAATTGCAACGTACCACCTCCCGGCACCGGAAATTGCCGTTCAAGTGATTCAAAGAAAAAGTCCGAGATCCGTTGCGAAGCATTCCGGTGAGCCACATACCTGTTCTCCGGCTGCATCTTCATCGCTTCATGGATGAGCAAATGCAAGTAGCACCGCACCACATCAAACCGATGCGGATAGTCCGACTTCATCTCTTCCATCATTTTCTGGTAAATGCCATCGATAAACTCCACACGCTCCTCATCTAAAAAGAACACTTTATCACTGTTCATCTTAAATAGCGGCGTATCCGCTAACGAATCCTTCCGTTCATCCGAGTTGACAAATAGCTCGTTGAAAATGCAGAAGTACCCCTTTTGTTCTTCACTAACCGACTCCCAGGCATAAGGAATCAGCGGATTGGAGAACAACAAAGCCGGACGATCCACCATCACCCACTTGTCTGCATAATACAACTTCCCTTTGCCCACAATCAGCGTCACCTTGTAAAAGTCGCGAAAGCTGAAATGCACTTCCCCGAAATTGCATTTACGGTGCAGCACATTGAAATAAGGCTTATTGGCATCAAAAGCCACATCATCCAACGCCTCCGGATGCTGTATCCGTTTATAGAACTGACTGATGCTTTCCCTATTATTATCCGTTACCATCATATTCCAAAGATTTCCTTTCGTTTAAATCCGATTGATATACCGCTTCAAAATTATAAAAAAAAGAATAGTCCGCTCACTTCACCCGCCACATTATGCCAACCGTCATATTTACAACCTGAATTCAGCCCGTTTTTACACACTGTATTTTAGTTCAACTTTTACTTGCACAGTTGCACCATTGCACATATCATGCTGATACACAGACGCTACATAGCGGTGCAAGTAAAGAAAAACAGGGTGCAACCAAAGTTTACTTGCACCCGTCAAAAACAGATTTATAATACTGATTAATAGCTAATTAAGTCTATTTTAGGCTAAAACAGGCCTCTGTATTTCTCCTCATTCCTCCTCGTTTTTAAGCCATTTTCCCACACAAGTACATCGCTTTTGCTCCATAACCATAGTCTTCTAATCAAAAGCCCTAGTCATTTTGAGATCAAAAGCACATATCCCTTGCGTTAATACACCATGTTTCTTCTGTTGATACCTCATCTAAATTACTTACTCACAAATGTGAATCATATTCTTCACTTTAGTGAGTAAGCATCTTCACATTAGTGAATCATATTCTTCACAATTGTGCACGCAATAAATAGATGAAGAGTTACACTAAGAGAGATAAGGGAATCAACAAAAAGAGATTAGCTAATTCCTCTATAGAGAAGTAGAGTTGAGAAGAGTATGATCTGCTCATTCTGCTGAAACAAAAATAGCATTTCTTATTCCATAATAATAGAATAACTTGTTAAAAAATAAAACTTCGTCCTTTATTTGAAAAGAAATATCATTCTTTTTCTCTTTTTTTACTAAATTATTATTTAACTTTGTAGCTATAAGAAATTAAAAAACTCACGCAGTGATAGAGATTATAAAATGATTTCGAAAGAAGAATTACAGCAGTTGTTGCTTACTACGGAAACTTATCGGGTAGAGCGAACCATATCAACAAACAATATGGATAAATTCTGCGAAGCTATCTGCGCTTTCTCTAATGATATGCCCAATTCCCGCCAAAATGGCTACCTCATCATTGGTGCAAATGATGATGGTTCCTTATCGGGTCTGAAAGTTAATGATGATTTACTGAAAAAGATAGCAGCAATTCGTTCGGATGGAAATATACTACCTTTACCTATAATGAACGTTGATCGTTTCGAATTTCCACAAGGAGATTTGCTGGTAGCAGAAGTGCAACCCTCTTTTCATACTCCGGTACGCTATAGAGGACGGACATTTATTCGTATTGGACCACGCAAAGATATTGCATCCGAAGCTGAAGAGCGTATACTTATTGAACGACGTACTGCTTTTATGGCTACTTTTGACGCAACACCCTGCCTGCAGGCAAAAATAGATGACATTCAAGTAGACAAAGTAAAAACATACTATCTACCTAAAGCAATAGACCCTAAAATATTAGAAAGCGATACACGGAATATCGAGGAACAGATGGCATCGCTTGGACTGTTTGATTTAGAAAGTAAAAGCCCCACGTATGCTGCAATTGTTCTGTTCGGAAAGAATCCAAAGCGTTTTCTTCCAGGCTGTTTCATCCAATTCGTTCGTTTTAAAGGCATTGATCGGACCGATGAAATAGATGACGAACGAAGATTTGAAGAATGCTATTTTGATATGCTTCCACAGTTGGAAACTTTTGTAGAAATGTCTATTGTCAAAAAGCACCCTGTTCCCGTATCCACACTGCGGGAAGAACTTGTATACAACTATCCCTTCTGGGCAGTCAGAGAATTACTGATGAATGGAGCAATGCACAGAGATCTGCAAAGCAATATGCCACTGCGCTTTTATGAATACAGTAATCGATTAGAAATCATGAACCCGGGAGGACTTTACGGCAATGCACGTCCCGAAAATTTCCCCAAGGTAAATGACTATCGTAACCCCATCATAGCCGGAGCAATGAAAACATTAGGTTATGTGAACATGTTTAATCGCGGAGTCAGTCAGGTTATAGCCATACTGAAGGAAAACGGCAACCCTACAGCGCAATTCAATATAAACTTATTGACCGCATTTGAAGTAATAGTTGAGAAATCAACAGCTCCAAACAGTCGAATACTTTCAATAAAATAATTTTATTATATATAACTAAATAATAAACACAAAAGGCTGACAAGTATGAGTAGCAGTTTCATCACAAATCAAGAGAAATTTCTTTCGGATGTCATCAATGGTATCCTCCCTAAGACCAATGCTGTTGACATTTTGGTTGGATATTTCTATTACTCAGGCTATACTTCAATATCAGAGAACTTAAAGGATAAAAAAGTTCGTATTCTTGTAGGTCTTGATGTAGACACCCAAATTACGAAACATATACTTGAAATTGAGGATTTTAAGCAAACAATTCAATCTCTTGGGCAAATAAAAGAAAACTATTATAGCAAATTCGTAAAATTGTTCAATGAAACAGACTTCCTTGATACCGCAGGCAAATTAAAACAGTTCAAAATGTTCTACGACAAAATAATAGATGGAACATTGGAAATACGTAAAACGATTGATTCATGCCATTCTAAAATGTATCTTTTTTCCTACAATACCCAGATGAATGAAAATGGTGAGCTACCCGGCGTTGTTATAACCGGATCAAGCAATCTTTCATATCAAGGATTGACTGGGCGATTGGAACTGAATGCCCGGTTCAATGACAAAGCAGATTATGAGGAAGGTCACAAAATTTTCGAAGAACTATGGAAAAACTCCGTCGTTATTGCTGACCAGAATAGTGTGGATGAATGGAACAATAAAGTAATGACCCGCATATGGTATGACCAGCTATATTCCCCATATCTTATGTATATCCGTGTACTTCACGAATACTTTGCTATTCCCACTAAAGAGAACTTACTCACTCCTTATGACATCACCGATGGCAAGTATTCCAATTTGAAATATCAAACCGATGCTGTTCAAATGGCATTGAATGCATTGGAAAATCATAATGGGGCCATCATTGCTGATGTGGTGGGATTGGGTAAAAGTATTATAGCTTCTACCGTTGCTCGCAACCTCAAACTCCGTACAATTGTAATTTGCCCACCTCACTTATATAAACAATGGGAAGGATATCGTGACGAGTTTGGTTTTACCGCTTCTGTATTTAGCACAGGCAAGATAGAAGATGCGTTGCTCCACTATCAGGAGATCGTGAAAACAGATGAGCAATTCTTGATTATCATAGACGAAGCTCACCGCTTCCGCAATGAATATACCCAGGATTATGCTCTATTGCATAATCTTTGTTCTGGAAATAAAGTATTGTTGCTCACGGCTACACCATTCAATAATCAGCCTTCTGACATCTATGCATTGATTAAACTTTTCCAGATTCCTTCACGCTCTACACTTAAAACGGTAGAAAATTTAGGTGCTGCTTTTAAAGACTTGATTAACAACTATCGCGATTTGCGTAATGCACAGCGTAATGGCGAAGCAGGCGAAAAAGAAGTAAAAGCAGAGATTAGCAGTATTTCAAAAAGTATCCGCTCAATTATCAGTCCATTGGTTGTACGTCGTTCACGACTTGATTTGCAAGATATTGCCGAATATGCGACAGACTTAAAACAACAAAAAATACAGTTGGTTATCCCTAACGATCCCGAAGAACTTACATACGATCTGAGTGAATTAAAGGATTTATATCTCAAAACTTTAGACCAAATCAGTAAATCAAAGGACAGTACAGCCGAAGTGTACCGATTTAAAGCTGCCCGTTACTCACCGGTATTGTATGTTCACGAAGATATGAAGGAGCAACTAGCTAAAGAGTTAGAAGAAAAAACAGGCGTTAAATTCGGTCTTTTGGTTGGCCGGCAAGCCAATGTAGCCAGCTTTATGCGTCATCTATTGGTAGCACGTTTTGAAAGTTCAGTTGCAGCTTTCCAATCATCACTAGACTATATGATACAATCTTCAGAACATATTTTGAATTGGGTGAAAAAACGCAAAAAGATCCCTATCTATAAGAAAGGTAATTTACCCGATGTAAATGATTTCTATGAATCAACCGATGATGGTATGAGCGAAATAGAAGATGCTTTCGAAAAATATGAAGCTAGAGGCTTTTTCGAAATTGATATGAAGTTTGTAAAGGATGGGTTCATTAATGACGTAAAATCAGATATTCAACTCCTCTATAATCTCAGGGAAGAGTGGTTTGGCAAAGATAATACTATTAAATTCGACCCCAAACTACAGTCTTTTATTGATATTATTCGCACCCAAATAAAACATGATCCCAATCGTAAACTCATTGTATTCTCGGAATATGCCGATACTGTTAATTATTTAGGTGCAGCGCTTCAAAAAGCAGGCTTGCCTGTGATGAAATACACCTCTGCCGATGCATCTCCCGCCAACAAAGACCACATTCGCATGAACTTTGATGCAGGATTAAAAGAATCGCTACAATGCAACGATTACCATATACTTGTAGCAACTGATGCTATCTCAGAAGGCTACAATCTACACCGTGCCGGTGCTATCTTCAATTATGATATTCCCTATAACCCAACTCGTGTCATCCAGCGCATTGGCCGCATCAACCGTATTAATAAAAAGGTGTTTAATGAACTTTATATCTATAACTATTTTCCTACAGATGTAGGCGAAAAGGAAACACGCACTAAAGAAATATCAACCTTAAAGATGGCAATGATCCATGCTATTATGGGAGAAGACACCAAAGCATTAACAAAAGAAGAAGAAGTTCAAGCTTATTTTAAAGAACGATATCGCAAAGAATTGTCACGTAGCGAAGAGACTTCCTGGGATACTCCTTACCGCAAATTACTCAATGAGCTCAAAGGAACAGAAACTTATGAAAAAGCTCTCGAAATACCTCACAGATCACGAACAGCACGCAATATAGAAAAGCCCATGCAGGGAGTATTAATGTTTGGACGTAAAGGTAACGACTACGTATTTAAGATAGGAAGTAAAACCATTGCCCCTGTAATGCTCTCCGCAGAAGATGCACTTTCACTTTTCTCCGCTAAGCGAAAAGAAGTTCCTGTTGATTTGAGCATTGATTTTGATACGGTTTATCAGAAGGTGAAAATATCACTCTTCAGTAACGACGTGAAAGACCGGAATGAAAAAGATATTTTGAATGCGGTAGCCAAAATTAAAGTACTACAGAAGAATAAACTATTATCAAGCGACTATCTACATGATTTAATGTTAGTAGTCAAAGCCGATGCACTTTCAGGTTTCGAAATCCGTTATATCAATCAGTTAGCATTGAAAGATATTACAAAACTGCCTCAGAAGATTAGTCCCGAATATCTTGCCCGCATTATTGTTACTCAAAACCGAGTAGACGATAGCGAAGAGACCCTTATCCTAAGTGAAGAACTTCAAAAATAAAAATGAGATGGAATTCAATAAAGCATACAACCGTCAGGAATTTACAAACTTCCTACAACAACGTTTTTTACCCGAAGATTTTATTCCGACAGTACAAGAAGTGACATTTACCACTCAGATGTGCTATTCTACTAAAGCCGTAAAGTTGGGAACATCCTCTTCACTCGACTTAGTTGTGTATGAAATTAAGCACAATTCTACTCATGATGCTCGTGTATCACTTTCTAAAGAAGCTTTTCGCTTATTGGCTGATGAGATGGAGGATCGGGCATTAGTTCTATTTGTACCCGAGGATGATAATTCCACTTATCGTTTTTCCTTCATCGAGATTACACTTGACGCAAACGAGAAGGGCACACGCATCTCTCGCTCTTATAGCAACCCTCGCCGCTATAGCTACTTATTGGGAAGAGGCATTGCTTACTATACACCTAATAAATATCTCAATGAAAAAGGACGCATAGTTAACGATGAAGACCTTCATAGTCGATTTTCTGTTGAAGTACTCACCAAGGAGTTTTACAATGAATTGAGCGATTGGTATGCTTGGGCCATTCAGATAATTAGTTTCCCTAATGATATTAATGACGATACCGACAATGCTAGGTACAACAATGAGAGTGCTATTCGTTTGATCACCCGTCTCATTTTTGTATGGTTCCTGAAACAACGTCACTTAATACCAGATGAATTTTTCGATGAAAAATATATTGCAAACAATTTAATTGATAATTTTAATCCTCATGCAATGGTCGATTTGTTTAGCAAATCGAATGAAAGCAAATATTATAAAGCCATTCTTCAGAACCTCTTCTTTGCAATGCTCAACAGTCCCATTACTGCTGAAGGTAGTAGCGAACTTTCAGAACGTCGTTTCCGTAGTGGACGTGGAGACTATGATAATAATAAATTGATGCGATATGAAAATTACTTTAGTCACCCACAGCTATTTGTAGATTTAGCCAACCATACAGTTCCATTCTTAAATGGCGGTCTTTTTGATTGCCTGGATGACAAAGATCATGGGATGTATTATGATGGTTTCAGCGACCGTGAATCCATTAAGAAATCACTTATCGTACCGGACTATCTCTTTTTTGGTGAAGAGGTCGGCAAGAACATTGACCTATCAGAGTGGTACGGAGATAAAAAAAAGAAGAAAGTTTCAGCTCGTGGCATCATTGATATTTTAAAACGATACAATTTTACGGTGGAAGAGAATACCCCATTTGACAAAGAAGTTTCGCTCGACCCCGAACTCTTAGGCAAGGTGTTTGAGAACCTTCTTGCATCTTTCAATCCTGAGACACAAACCACAGCTCGTAAGCAAACCGGCTCTTTCTATACTCCACGTGAAATTGTACAGTATATGGTCGATGAAAGCCTTATTGCACATCTCAAACGAACTGTAGGTGAAGAATTGGAACCACAATTCCGCTTATTACTTCAATATACCGATGATCCTATCGCTTTTACCAATGTACAACGCCAAAGCATCATGCGATCACTCTATGAGTGCAAAATCCTTGATCCGGCTTGTGGTTCTGGCGCTTTTCCCATGGGTATACTACAGCAAATGGTACACATTCTTGGTCGTATCGACCCGGAGAATGAGCAGTGGAGAGATATGATGATGAATCAGGCCATCAACGAAACTTCTGAAGTGTATCGTACAGCATCTGCTGAAGAACGCGCAGAGCTTGTGACAGATATTGAACGCAGTTTTGACGAGAACATCAATCGCCCAGACTATGCTCGCAAGCTGTATCTAATTGAGAATTGTATCTATGGCGTAGACATCCAACCTATTGCTATTCAGATTAGCAAACTTCGTTTCTTCATCTCATTAGTGGTCGACCAAAACACCAATACTAACCCTGCCGATAATTTTGGAATTCGCCCACTACCGAATCTAGAAGCTAAGTTTGTGGCTGCAAATACGTTGATAGGGCTTAACAAAAAAGTGAATCTTTTTGATTCAGATGCCATTAAGGAGAAAGAGGAGGAACTAAAAGTCGCAAAGCACAAAATATTCAGTGCCAAAACTATACGCACCAAACGTAAATACCGTCAGATGGTGAATGACTTGCGATTGGAAATTGCAACTATGCTTCAAAAGAACAATGCTATAGGTAATGCTGAAGCAAGCCAACTCGCAACTTGGGATATGTTCGATCAGAATTCATCATCACCATTCTTCGATTCAGAGTGGATGTTTGGAGTAAAAGATGGATTTGATATTGTAATTGCTAATCCACCTTATATTGATATCAAAGGATTGCCGGCTGAAGATGTTAAACTATATTTTAGACTATTTGATACTACAGAGAACAGAATAAATTTGTATTCTATTTTTATAGAGAAAGGGACTAAGTTTTTGTCATCGAATGGTATATTATGCTATATAAACCCCAACTCGATTTTAATTAATGAGTCATATCGTAAAATTAGAAAGCATATTTTAAATAGTGTTGATACCATCGTAAAGTTGCCAGATAAGGTTTTTGAATCAGCAATAGTTGAAACAATTATTTTGCTTTTAATACAAGGTAATAACAGCAATTGGATAAAGGGAGCATTCTTTAAAAAGAATGACATAACTAATTTTTTTGATCTTTCATTTTCTCTTTTTGATAGAAGGCATTGGATGTTGGACTCGGATTATAGATTTAATATATTTACAACAAAAAGAGTATCCAATTTATTGGACAAGATACAAGAGAATACTAAAGAATTAGGAGAGTATGTTTTTTCTTCTTTGGGTATAACACCATATGATAAATATAAAGGGCATGATGAAACAACAATTAAAGAAAGGAAATTTCATTCAAAAACCAAATTAGACAATACATATGTTCCATTAATCTCGGGCAAGAATATACATCCTTTTTATGTATCAAATGAAATAACAGAATATCTAAAATATGGGGATTGGCTAGGTGCCCCTCGTGAAAGATTTTTTTTTGAGAAACCTAAAATTATTGTTCGTCAAATCTTAGCTGGTGAACAGCAACGAATAATAGCAGCATATTCGGAAAAGTCGCACTATTTTACTCAAATAGGATTTTCTTTGATATCTAAAGAAGACAATAGTAATATCTTAAAATTTATAACATGTATATTAAACTCTTCTTTAATGTCTTTTTATCATAGAAATGTATTTTTAGATTTAGAAAAAGTCGTTTTCCAAAAGATACTGATAGCTAATGCAAAAAAACTACCTATTAAAAACACAAATAATATATCAAACTTTATGCTATTGTTTAATAACGCTGACAGTATAGATATGAACAAACTTGATTTACTTGTCTACCATCTTTATAACCTTACATATGATGAAGTTCTAATTGTTGATCCTGAAACAGTAATAACAAGAGAAGAATATGCAAAGGAGAATTAAATTATGAAAATGCAGATAGTAGTAGAAGACGAAAATAATTTCTTACTAAAAAATATTGTTTTAGCAAGGTTACAATTCTCATGTAACATACAAAAAGCAGAATAAACGATATATCAGTATAAAAAAATCAAAAACTATGCATCTAAGTTCAATTCATATTCAAAACTTCCGTGGCATACACGATTTGACGGTTCGATTTCATAAGAAGCTTAATGTCATTATAGGGCCGAATGGATGTTCCAAAACTACTTTGATAGATGCCATACGACTATTTTATGGATGGGGAGCCCAAGACAGTGATCAGGAAGTAAGTTCCGAAGACTTCTATCGAATTGTAGAAAGAGATGCAACAGGCTCTGAATACGAGAAAAGAGAAAACAACATCACTATAGAATACAACTTTTCGGACTTAACGGACTCACAGAAAGGAGCTTTCTGCCAGTATTTGGTAATTAATGGGAACATAACAACTGCACGCGTCACGATTGAGTATCATAAAGATGAAAAAGACAGAATCACTCGCAGCTACAATACCGGAGTGCACGAAGCTGGACAAAAAGCAGATTATGAAACATTTCAATTCTTCAAATCGTACTATCTTGAGGCATTACGTGACAGTACCCGTAAGTTAATGAGCACAAAAAATAATCTATTAGGCAAGGTCATCAAGCGTAAAATAGACAAAAATAACACAGAAGAAGCTGTAAAGAAAATCATAAAAGATGCAAATGACCAACTGTTAGAGCAGCCTGAAGTCAAAGCAACGAAAGTAGGTATTAATGATAACCTCAATTCAATCCTTCATGATGTCATGCAAAGGATAAATCTTAATATCGCCCAAAATAAGATAGAGTACATAGTGAACGTTATCAAACCTTATATACCTCTTTGTGAGAATGGGAATATTGCTGGATATAGATTGTGGGAAAATAGTTTAGGATATAACAACCTAATTTATATCTCAACTGTCCTCAGTGATATAAAGGACTGCCATGAAGACGATGCAAATTCTATTTATGCCCTGTTGATTGAAGAGCCAGAAGCGCATCTCCATCCGCAGCTGCAAGTAAATCTATACAACTTTCTAAAAGGAGCTGACAATAATGTAAACTCACAGACCTTTATAACCACACATTCACCTACACTCACTTCTAGAATCCCCCTAGAAAATTTGATTCTTCTACGAGGAAATGCACATTGTGTGGCAGATTGTTTTAAATCGCGTGATACAGAAAATATTGTATACGACATAAAAAGCAATAAGAAAGTAGATTTTGATAGAGTGAAGTATTATAAAGATATGCTCACGCGTTATATTGATGTAACTCGTTCACAACTCTTTTTTTCAAAAGGAGCTTTGTTCGTTGAAGGAATATCAGAAGCTCTTTTGCTTTATACGTTCTCCAGAATTATGAATAAGTCCTTGAACGATAACGAGATTGAATTGGTTAATATGTCAGGCACAGCTTTTGGGCAGTTCATTATGTTGTTTAACTCTCCTGTTAGTTCACAGCGACTACCGATAAAGGCTGCATTTATAACTGATGCCGACCAATTTACGGATTCAAAGAAATCAGATTACAATCTAAGCGAGTTAGTAAAGGGAAATTACACTTTACTTAATATTCTCCGTCAAAATATAGAAAATGGAACTCCATGTTCTCGCGTAAACAACATGGAATCAATACGAAATAGGCAAACAGGAATACTTATAAAAGCGGGAAAGAAGACACTGGAATTCCAAATAGCCAAAGCTAATGTACTTAACACTAAAGCCGAAACAAAGCAGCATGAGGTTTATAAATATCTGAGTACAATAAATCCTAATGGAATCAAACTTGTTGATGAGTATATGGATACAATAGCAGGCGATATACTATCTGAAACAGAGCAATACAATGTTGCGTTACTTGTTTGGAAGTGTATGCCAAATAAATCAGAATTTGCTCAGGACTTTACGTATCATTTAGAAGAACAATTAAAAATTAACAAGTGCAAGTTCTATGTGCCTTCTTATATACAAGATGCCATAAATTTCCTAATTCCTTAAAATATTAAGTTCATGAATTACGAAATGACTGATGAACGCCAAGCATATTTTGAAGCACGTGGATATACTGTATTAATGGCTTGCCCGGGTAGTGGAAAGACAACAAGCATTGTAAACAAGCTAAAAATAATAATACAGGAATGCGAACAGTCACACGGGAAAGGAATAGGAATTCTATGCCTATCCTTTACTAATGCTGCATGTGATGAAATCCGTAATTGTTTCAGAAGCTTTCATGGAGAGACTCTGCATTATCCTCACATTGTTTCTACAATAGATAGCTTTTTGACACAATATATAGTGTTACCATATTGGTATCTGTGCACTTATTGTCACTCAAGACCATCGATAATTAATGACGAGAGAGTAATGCACAGATTCTTCTTCATAAACAATGGAGATAAAGAGTATTTAGTCAAAGCTCTAAAAGATTATCACCAATTACCATATAACTATGCTCCAGAAAAGATAAGAAAGGAAGGTAACGGATATAAAATAGACAATATGTTTATTGATAAAAATAGGCATAAAGAACTTCTACCATATTGCACTGCATTGTTTAAATACAAATTGGACAGAGGTATTATAGATAGTAATGATGCACTGTGGTTGGCATGTCATATATTAAAGAAGAATCCAAGTATTGCTAATGCCATAGCCCATAGGTTCCCATATATTATTATTGACGAAGCACAAGACACTTCTGAACTGCAATTCTATATCTTTAAAACTTTGCGTGCTGCAGGAGCAGAAAACATAGGGTTTATAGGTGATTTAAATCAATCCATCTACGAATGGCGGAATGCAAAGCCTGATATATTGAGCGAGTATGCAAATAGTGGAAATTGGAATCTTCTTCATTTGACAGAGAACTGGCGTTCTGTACAGCGAATTATAGATTTTTATAGTCGTTTAAAACCTGCATCGTATCCTACTATTATATCAAATGTTATGAAAGACAAACAGATTAAAGTATTGATTTATAGATATGATAACGGACTAGAACAAGACATCCTACATCGTTTTCAGGCAGTATGTGATAATAATAACCTCAAAGACCGGTTAATTCTGGCAAGAGGGACAGCAGATTTGAGACGCCTTGCAGCAATCAAAAAGCCTGTTTTTCCCTGGAAATCGGAAATTCCATATAGGATAATCAGAGCACAGCTACATTATACGGATAATGAAATCACCCAAGCATTATTCCAAATGAGATGGGCTATTGCAGATCTCATTTATTCTGATAAAGTAGTAAAGAAGGTGGATTTTATAAGAAGCCATGAGAAGGATTATAAGTTCAATGCTATCATACTTCAATTGCTGGCATCCTTTCCTCCTCTTACCTCTTCATTCAACTATTGGGATACACAAGTAAAATTGTTGTTGCAACAACAATTAGGTCTTAATCAACAACCAAATTTCATATTCAAACAAAAATTACAAGGATTCCAGATGCAAATACTAAAGCAAGAATCAATCGATGCATACTATGGTAAAAACCATAACAAAGAAGTACAAGCCCAGACTATACACTCAGTCAAAGGTGCTTCGGTTGATGCTGTTTTATTGTTTTTAAATGAAAAGTCGTCAGCTCAAGGGATATCCATCAAAGATATTCCAGAAAGCATTAACGCAATTGTAGAAATGAATGAAAAGCAACGACTTATTTATGTCGCTTGCTCAAGGGCTAAGCAGTGTCTTGCAATAGCAGTACCTTCAACAATAACGGAAAAAACATTGATAAAACGCTTCTGCGGATTGGATATCCAAATAATTTCAACCTCTGTACAAAACGATTTATTCACATAAAATTCACTATAACTCCATTTCGATGGAATCAAACTCACTGAAAACTTACATTTATATTATCTATTTTCCTTATTCCATTCGACTTCTTTTATTGTAGAAGTAGGATATAATTTTACGCTATTTCGGTCATTTTCTAATATCACATATCTAGCTCCCCAGAAGATAAGCCTATGACCTTCACTATCAGAAGTAACAACTTCCCCATTTTCAAATTTAAATTTCACTATATTACTAAAAAAAGGTTTCTCTGATGTCAATCTTTCTAAATCACGATATATAAAAAAAGAAGTTAAGAGCATAAAGCACACATAAACGATCAACAAATTTCTACATTTTAAATAAACAACTAAACACAAAATATATATGAAAAATAAAACCAAATAAACATTATGCAACATAAAGCCTAAGACGCCTAAGACGCCTAAAACTAATAACAGAAACAATAATAAAGTACGTCTCTTCTTATATAAAAAAGATACAAGACTCCTTATCTTATTATTTTTTATAAAAGATTGTACTTGTTCCGATATTTTATTTTTTGCACTCACCTTCTCACCGAATGATGTAAAAAATGGGAATGACAAACAACATATTAATACTAATAATATCAATAGCTTATTATTGAATTGTGCCATTATAAATCGAACATCATCCCATGCTAAGATAGTCATATAACTTAAATCAAAAGAAGCCAAATAATTTATTAAGAAATTGACAGACAAGTAGAGATGGATAGCTACTATGGAACTAATTAAAGCAACTGCAAAGGAAAAAACATTCATTTTCATTTAATTACATTTATATTATTTATAATAATCTGCAAATATAGCTTTTTCTTAATATATTTATAGAATAGATTAGGCATACAATAAAAGTCTACGCAGAGTGAGAAACAATACAAGCATATAATTATTCGATTTGCATAATCCGAATTAAATAATTATATTTGTATAAACATTCAATTTATGGCAAGAACAATAAACCCCTTTATTGTAACCGGAAGGATAAAACCGGAATATTTTTGCGACCGGGTGGAAGAATCGGCACGGATTATTAAGTCCGTTACCAACGGAAACAATCTTGTCATTATCTCTCCACGCCGTATGGGCAAGACAGGTCTCATCCAGTTCTGTTATGATAAACCAGAGATCAGAAATGAATACTATACATTCTTTATAGACGTACTCCACACTTCAAGTTTGCGAGAGTTTACTTACTTGCTAGGGCGTGAGATTTATGAAACACTCCTCCCCCGTAGCCGTAAAATGGCAAATCTGTTTCTCCAGACGATCAAATCCATTAGTGGAAAGTTTGGATTTGACCCCGTCACCAACCTACCAGTATTCAATGTCGAGTTAGGTGATATAGAACAGCCTGAATATACGCTGGAAGAGATTTTCCAATATCTGGCAAAAGCCGATAAGCCCTGCATTGTATCCATTGACGAATTCCAACAAGTAGCAAAATATCCTGAAAAGAATATTGAAGCATTGCTACGCACCCACATCCAAAAGATGCGCAATAGTAACTTTATCTTTGCCGGAAGTGAACGCCACATGATGCAGGAAATGTTTTTATCTGCTGCCCGTCCCTTCTATCACAGCGCAGACATGCTGGAACTAAAGGCCATTCCGATAGAGAAATATGTACCTTTCATTGTGAATCATTTTGAGAAACGCAAGCGTTCTATTAATGCAGAAAACGTAGAAAAAGTGTACAACTTATTCAAAGGTCACACTTATTATGTTCAGAAAACTTTTAACGAAGCTTTTGCCGATACTCTGGAAGGGAAAGAATGCACTCCTATAATGATTCAGACAGCAATAGATAACATTATTGCATCCAGCGATACCATCTTCCGCGAAATCTTATCCAACATCCCCGAAAAACAAAAAGAATTGCTCTATGCCATAGCTAAAGATGGTGAAGCCGAGCGCATTACTTCCGCCCAATTTATTAAAAGCCATAGCTTGCCATCTGCCAGCTCCGTACAGTCCGCCAGCCAGAAGTTGCTCGAAAAAGATATGATCACAGAAGTAAATAAAGCCTACTCTCTAACAGACAAGCTTTTCGCTATGTGGATAAACAGCATCTATGGCAATAGTCAAACTATTTGGTAAAAAGCTCTATTCCAAAAGACTTATCTGTAATTAAACTTTAGGAAATTAGTGATTAACAAAGCACTTTTCTGATTATTCTTCCCCCTTTTCCTGTTCCTTTCTGAATTTCTCTCTTTCCACATAAAACGCACTAATAACACAGCTTTATCATAAATAAACACACAAAAACACGCTTATTTATGCAAGGGATTGTCGTTCAAATTCTCCATAGAAATATGTATTAAGTTGATTTCAGAAAAATAGATGAATCAAACTATACCCATTAAGGTATAATACACACCTAAAATCATGTTTTTATACCCTTATAGGTATAATATAAAAGATAATGGTTATATTTGTACCCTAAAGGGTATAATATGGAACAGACTTCTTTATCAAAGTATGTCAAAACAATGCGTAAGCAATATAATCTTACGCAAGTTGACCTCTCGGAAAAATCGGGAGTAGGTCTTCGCTTCGTACGTGAATTGGAACAAGGGAAACAATCTCTTCGTTTAGATAAAGTCAATCAAATTCTAAATCTATTTGGTGCAGAAATCGGTGCCGTACCAATCTCTAAAAATGAAACAGAATGAAACAAGCTGAAATATACCTATATGATATAAAAGCCGGTATCTTAACCGAAAATGATGAAGGTTACGCTTTTCAATATGAACCGGGGTTTCTTCAATCCGAAAAAGCGGAAGCCATTAGCCTGACGCTTCCTCTTTCCGATAAGGTATATCGGGATAAAGTGTTATTTTCTTTCTTTGACGGTCTGATTCCGGAAGGATGGCTACTCGACATTGCGGAGAAGAACTGGAAAATAGACGGTCGTGACCGGATGTCTTTACTTCTGGCTTGCTGTAAGGACTGCATCGGAGCTGTCAGTGTAGTACCTGTTAGAGAAAAGGAGGCGTAATATGGAACGATGCTTATATTGTTATCAAGAATTAAGGAACGGGGAACAAGATTTTCACAAAGCTTGTTCTAAAAAGATCTTTGCCAATCCCCAAGCTCCCACCCTTCCTTATACAAGAGATCATTTGGTTGATTTAGCCAAACAAGTTATCAGAAGTCAAACCACATTAACAGGAGTACAAGCGAAGCTATCTCTTGAGATCAATAGAGGTGAAAAGAATGAACCTGAACGTTTTACAATTGTAGGTCTGTGGGGCAAATATATTTTAAAACCTCAAACAGAACACTACCCTCATTTACCGGAATTGGAAGACCTAACCATGCATTTGGCTGAACTGACCAAGATACAAGTTGTCCCTCACTCTTTGATACGCTTCAAAGATGGGGAACTTTGCTATATCACCCGTCGCATTGACCGTACAGACACAGGGAAGAAATTACCGATGGAAGATATGTGCCAACTTTCGGAACGACTGACCGAACATAAATATAAAGGTTCTTACGAACAGATTGCCAAACTGATTCAACGGTATTCCTCTGCGCCCAAATTAGATTTAATAAACTTTTGGGAGCAAGTATTATTTTCGTGGCTCACAGGCAACGCCGATATGCACTTGAAGAATTTTTCTTTATTTAGTCGCACTCAAGGTGTCTATTCACTAGCCCCTGCTTACGATATGCTCTCTACTGCATTGGTTATGCCGGAAGATACAGAAGAGCTTGCTCTTAACCTCAACGGAAAAAAGCGTAAACTCAAAAAGACAGATTTTCAGCAAGCAATGCAATCCTCCGGAATAGATGAGAAAGTGATGAAAAACATCTTCAAAAAATTCATAAAGGCTGAACCCAAATGGATGGAATTTATTGATATCTCATTCTTACCGGACAACATGAAAGGCCAATATAAAGAACTGATAAAGAACAAACTGCTTCAGCTCCAATAAAGAATAAACTCCTTCTTCTATTTCCCTACTTCCAGCCGCAGACTAAGCAAGTCATCGGTCGATTTTGATATGAACCGCACCTATCTATTTTTAATAAAATATTAATAAATTAGTTAATAAGTTGCAATCATATAGTAACGTCTTTGTATCACGTTGTGGATAATTTTGCGCCCAAACCTAATATATGTTTTTTATGAATAGACTCAGTCAATTATGGTGGAAGGGCGTATTGCTGATTTTTACCGCTGTATTAGCATCAAGTCCGCTTCGAGTTCATGCTGTTGATAAAATACCGGCAGTAACCGTAACCGAACAAATTGGTACAAAGATTCTGGTAAGCGGCGTGGTGGTTGATAAAACAGGCAGTCCTTTGATAGGCGCCACCGTCCACGAAAAGGAGAAGAATAACGGTACTATTACCGATACGAATGGAAAATTCACGTTATCTGCTCCTCCCGACGGGGTACTTATAGTTAGCTACATCGGCTATCTGAATAAACAGATTCCTATCAAAGGCAAATCAATTCTTAAGATAGAGTTGGAAGAAGATGCAGAAATGCTTAATGAAGTTGTTGTTGTTGGTTATGGCGCACAGAAAAAAGTCAATTTGTCAGGAGCTGTCGATCAAATTAGTATGGCACAACTAGAACAACGCCCCATAGTAGATCTGGCGAAAGGCTTACAGGGGATGGTTCCGAATCTTAATATTGATTTCGTTAGTGGGGAGCCGGGCAAAGCTCCTAACATCAACATTCGTGGAGAAGCTTCGATCAACGGAGGTTCACCTTTAATATTAATTGATGGGGTGGCTGCAAGTGCTGAGGAAATGAACCGCCTTTTGCCGGAAGACATTGAAACTCTTTCAGTTCTAAAGGATGCTTCTTCTGCAGCAATTTACGGAGCACGCGCTGCTTTCGGAGTCATTTTGATTACTACAAAACAAGGAAAAGGAGATCGTATTCAAATAGATTACAATAACAACTTCTCATGGAAACGTCCTTCCTCACTGACTGATAAGACTTCTGATCCTTATATCTACCTGAAATTGAAAAACATTGCAGTGCTGAATACTCCCTGGAGTTCGGGACATGTCACCGATGACGAACATTTGGAGTGGGCGCGTCAGCGTTCGGATAATCCGGACGGTACTGAGGCCATTCGCCTGAACCCATTGGATAAAACTCAATGGGACTACATGGGCAACCGCAACTGGACAAACTATTTTCTCGATAAAAGTACATTCAGCCAAAGTCATCAGGCAGCTATATCCGGAGCAACACCAAATACCAAATTCTATTTATCCGCAGGCGTTGATAATGAAGACGGAGTTTTCTCAGGAGTGGTGAATAACGACAAATACATCCGTTACAGCATGCGCGGCAAAGTCAGTTACAAGGTTTTCGACTGGCTATCCATTTCCAATAATACTTCTTTCGTTTCAACGACCCGTAAGAAGCCCAGCTATTACAACCTGAATGATTTTTATGATGCCGAGCCTCATGATGTCGATGTAAATCCGGATGGAACCTGGGCTAATACAGAACTAGGAAAAGCATTGGCACAGTTGGTTGACGGCGGAGAAGAAAAAACGGTCTATGACCGGCTACAAAGTACCTTCTCAGCAGAAGCGGGGTTTTGGAAAAGAATGCTAACATTGAATGCAAATTTTACGTTTGAGAAAGGACATCAAGATTATGACCAATATAAGGTGAAGTATCACATTGGTTACGGGCCGGATGATATTCGTGAACAGGGAGACAGCCGTGCTTATAAAGCCAATACCTCCGACCTTTATACCGTACTGGATTTATATGCAACTTTCAATAAGACATTTGGCAAACATGCCTTAACAGGAATTCTTGGATTCAATCAGGAATATAATCGCTGGAATAAGTTCTCCGCCCAACGCAACGACATTATATCAACTTCGTTACCATCCATTGCTTTGTCATCAGGCGAACAGTATGTGAATGAATCCTATAAGGATTGGGCTATCCGTGGATTGTTCTTCCGTACCAACTATATCTATAATAACCGCTATATCTTTGAGATTAATGGTCGCTATGACGGGACTTCACGTTTCCCTAAGAATAAACGTTTTGGATTCTTCCCGTCAGGATCGGTGGCATGGCGTATTGATTCGGAACCATTCTTCCAGCCGCTACTCAATATTGTTTCTCAATTTAAACTGCGTGCATCCTACGGCGCTCTGGGTAACCAATTGGTAAGTGAGTATGGATATATTCCTTCTATGAGCTCACAGTTGGGAAGCTATTTAATAGATGGGAAATTACAGCAAACAGTTACAGCACCGGGCTTAGTTTCGCCCGATTATACTTGGGAACGGGTAAGGACATTAAATGGAGGGGTTGATATAGGATTCATCAACAACAAACTGACCGCTTCTTTTGACTTTTACCGCCGCGATACCAAAGGCATGCTCACCCTGGGGAAAGAGTTACCGGGAGTTTTAGGAAAAACAGAACCTAAAGAAAATGCAGCAGACATGAAAACAATTGGCTGGGAATTATCTTTGACTTACAAAGATCAATTTCAGCTATCGGGTACGCCGCTTAACTTGAGCGCACGCTTCATCCTATCGGACAACCGTTCATGGATTACTAAATTTGATAACCCAAACAAAAACCTGAGCCAATACTATGAAGGACAAAGACTTGGTGAAATATGGGGGTTGCAAAGCGACGGTTTCTTTAAAAACAAAGAGGAAATAGCAGCACTGGATGAGACGGATATTATTCCCTGGGGGGCGCTTGACATTGTAGAAGGTTGGCCTAAATACAAGGATTTGGACAATGACCATCGCATAACAAAAGGAACAACAGTGGATAAACCGGGGGATCTCAGTATCATCGGCAATTCTTCACCCCGCTTCAGATTCGGGTTCAATTTGAATATGGAATGGAAGGGAATTGATGTTTCGGCATTTTTGCAGGGCATTGGTAAACGTGATTATTATCCGCTTAGTTATTTGTACTGGAGCTTTTACCAACAACCTTATACGGGAGGACAAGTCCATGCCTTTGATTTTTATCGCGGCGCGACAGATAGTGATGTGGAAATGGCTAAACACTCCCAAGCCTATATTAATGCAGGGCTGGCAGACCAGAACCTGAATGCCAAGTATCCGGTATTCCAGGCCTGGTTGGCAGATAAGAATCTCGGAACCGGTATCAATGCAATGGGACTTGCTATTCCTCAAACCCGCTATATGTTGAATGGTTCCTATCTGAGAATTAAGAATATAACTTTGGGATATACCTTGCCATCGGTGTGGACCCAAAAGATACATATCAGCCGGCTACGTATCTACGCCAGTGGCGACAATTTATTTGAGTGGAGTGGCTTAAAAAAATACTTCGACCCCGAATCTGTGACTGACGAAAGTTCTTTTGGATATGTGTATCCTTTCAATCGCCAATATTCATTCGGTGTAAATATCACATTCTAATTCTATAAAAAAAGAGACTTATGAAAAATAAAATTTATATGCTGTTGTGTATGGCAGTCTGTCTGATAGAGACTTCTTGCAACGACTCTTTCATGGAACGCCAACCCCATACGGAAATAGGTGCCGACAGTTATTTCAACACAGAAGAGGACTTGAAAATGTATTGTTATGGTCTGATGAATACTCCCGGCTACGATTATACAGCTGATGCCGGAACGGACAATCAGGCTACGACCGACAATGTAGAGGTTAAAAACATAATGACGTCTGCAAATCCGACTTCCACCACGATAACCGGCGGCTGGAATTGGGAGCGTTTATATAACATTAATTTTTTTCTCGATCATTGCGAAAAAGCAGCTGTTCCTGCTGATGTACTTGCCCACTATCAAGGCATTGCCCGCTATTACAGAGCGGCTTTCTATATGGATAAAGTAAAGCGTTTCTCTGACGTACCCTGGTATGATAAAGTTTTATCCACCAATGATAAAGATTTATATAAACCCCGGGACAAACGTGAGATTGTCGTTTCCAAAATATTTGAAGATTATAAATTTGCTGCCGAAAATGTAAAAGCCAACCAACCCAAAGGTGCGATTGACAAATGGATTGTACTTGCCACTATGGCCCGCCACGCCTTATATGAAGGAACTTATCGCAAATATCATAGTGAACTGAACTTACAGAGTACAGCCAAAACTTATTTACAGATAGCGGTGGATGCCACTGCGGAGCTAATGAAAGACGGTGGTTTCAGCTTATATAACACCGGGCATCCCGAAAGTGATTATTATACGTTGTTTAACAGCTTGGATTTAAGTACTAATCCTGAAATGATTCAGGCGCATTACTATGACAAGACTACCGCTAGTAATGGATTTTGGGCATATATGTTTGGAAATTACATTCCATGTCCTGCAAAAGACTTGGTACAGACCTATCTCATGAGAGATGGTTCCTATTATTCATTACAACCCGGATACCAGACAAAGATGTTTGTTGAAGAATTCAAGAATCGTGATCCGCGAATGTACCAGACATTGGCCTATCCGGGTTGGGAGTTGATTAATACCATGACTTATGCTCCGGGAGCAGGCATATATGTGCAAAACCTAAATAAAAACTTTTCAGGATATCATCAGATTAAAGGTTTTATCAATAATAAAGAAGAGGAATATTATTTAAGTATTGATTATCCGGTTATCCGCTACGCCGAGGTTTTGCTGACTTATGCCGAAGCTCAGGCCGAACTGGGCAAGCTGACTCAAACGGATCTGGACAACACAGTTAATTTGCTTCGTGACCGTGCAGGAATGCCTCATTTATCATTGAATCCGGTGGCTGACCCGGTATTGCAAAATGCATTTCCCAATATTCCACCCATATTATTGGAAATCCGTCGGGAACGACGTGTTGAACTAGCTTTTGAAGGTTTCCGCTTTGATGACCTGATGCGCTGGAAGGCAGGGAAACTACTGGAGAAAATACCGGAAGGACTCTACTTCCCCGGCTTGGGAAAATACGATTTAACAGGTGACGGCCTGGAAGATATTTATCTGATACCTTCTTCACAAAGCATTCCGGCTGATGCCGACAAAGAGAAAAACTCATTAGGCGAAAAACTGATTTATTATAAAACAGGAAGCATTGACGATCCAAGTGCTACTGTTTATCTGAAAGAAACAACGAAAGGAGATATTGTGACTGCAAAAAATATGGGTACCTTTCAGGAACCGAAATTTTACTATCGCCCCGTGCCTAAGCATGAAGTGGAATTGAACCCTAGCCTCGCACCGCAATTATTCGGTTGGGAATAATTTATATCTCGTATTATATGTATAGTTTTGACAAATAATAATTAACCAAGTAATTATAAGATGAAGAAAAAGAATCGCATTTTTATGGCTGCAATCTTCCTGATTGGCAGTAGCCTGCTTACAGCGAAAGAACCGCTCAAAGGGCAATCAAAAGAAAACTTTACTTTTGCTTTTTTCACAGATGTACATCTGAACAAAAATAATAGAGGCAATGGAGACGAGGGGCTTCGTATGGCATTAGCCGATGCCAAGAAGAATAAAGCGGAAATGATTCTTTTCGGTGGAGACAATGTGGAGACGGATGCATTGAAAGATGCCGAGCAAACAGCGGATTCTCTTCATAGCCGCTTTAAGAATATTGTGAGTAAATGCGGACTGCCAACCTATTTCACGATTGGTAACCACGACCGTTATTACCTTAACAACGGAAAAGTAGACAAACTTGGATTCAAATTATTCGAAAAATATTTTGGACCGTCTTATCATTCTTTTACGATGAAAGGAGTGCACTTCATTGCGTTAAACAGCCTTTATCCCCTTGGGGATAGTCCATACTCTATTGATGATGCACAGTTGGAATGGCTGAAGAAAGACTTGCAGAAGACCGGGAAAAAGACTCCCGTTGTCGTCTCCATACATGTGCCGATGCTCTCTTTGTATTATCCGGTGGTAGAAGGTAATTTCAAGGGAAATGATATGATACTGAATACCAAACAAGTATTCGAGGTGTTGAATGATTATAACGTCAAGCTGATCCTTCAAGGACATCAGCATATTTACGAACAGATACAAGAGCGTTATCGCTGGTTTGTTACTGCCGGAGCAGTGAGTGCTTACTGGTGGAATGGGCCCTTCCTTGAAACCAAAGAAGGATACTTATTGGTACATGTAAGCTCTAAAGGAAACTTTAGTTGGGAATACAAAACTTACGGCTGGGACGCGAAGAAAAATAAGTGATATAGAGATCCTATGCTATGATAGCCTAACTTATTCAGCTATCGTAGCATTGGTTATAACCGAAGGCAGATAAACCTCCTATTTTTTAGCAATGTTTTTTTCGTCCATAACCTAAATAATTATATTTTAGATGAAAATATTCGTTTATAAACGAATATTTGATATATTTGCAGAAAACATTCATGTATGAACGAAAGAATTGCATTGCTTGAAAAATACAATTTATGGAATTCAAAAGTCTTTGATTTTGGATTCAAGCGTAGTGAATATACTGATAAACTAAGCGATTACGTTGGGAACAGACTTATAAAAGTGCTTGTTGGTCAAAGACGAACAGGAAAAAGTTATATCCTCCGACAAGTAGCTCAACAACTGATCGATAATGGTGTAAATCCCCAAAACACGCTATTTATCAATCGTGAATTTGCTGATTTTGATTTTCTCAAAACCTATAAAGAACTTGATGAGCTTATTAAATCATATAAGAAGGCACTTCAACCCAAAGGAAAAGTTTACATATTCATTGATGAGATTCAATTGATTGAAGAATGGGAAAAAGTAGTCAATTCGTATTCCCAAGATTATACCGAAGAATACGAATTATTTATTACCGGTTCAAATTCCAAAATGCTTTCTGGAGAATTAGCGACTCTTTTGTCAGGCAGATATGTATCAGTAGAAGTTTTCCCTTTTAGTTATTCCGAATTTTGTGGAATCACAAATCGGGAAGAAGGAAGAGAAAGCTATATCGCTTACATGAACAGCGGAGGACTTCCTGAATTATTTATGCTTCCCAAAGAAGAACTTAAACGAAATTATATTTCAGCAATAAAAGACACTGTTCTGTTACGTGATATTATTCAACGAAATAACATACGTGAACCAAAATTGCTAGAGGATATTTTTGCATATCTTGTAAACAATGCATCCAACCTTATTTCGATAACCAACATAGTTAAGTATTTTAAAGGTCAGGGAAGAAAAATCAGTTATGATGCTGTATCAAATTACATTGGATATATTGAAGATACTTTTCTTATTCATCGCTGTGAACGATATGATATAAAAGGAAAAGATATACTTTCGGGTAATTCTAAATTCTATATAAACGATCTAGCATATAAAAACTATCTATATTCAGGTTTTGGATATGGTTTCGGCTATTTAGTTGAGAACTTAGTTTACTTAGAATTACGTCGTGCAGGATATGAGGTATATGTTGGAACCCTTCGAAACAAAGAAGTGGATTTTGTGGCAAAAAAAAACGACCGCATTATTTATTTGCAAAGCACCTATATACTCATTGATGAAGAGACAATCGAACGGGAGTATTCGGCTTTAGAAACAATTGGTGATAATTATGAAAAAGTTGTCGTTTCCCTCGATGATATGACTTTACCTTTGAAAGGAGGTATAAAACATATAAGAGCTTGGGAAATGAGCTCTCTATTATAATCATTCAAATACTCTTCTCCATAACAATGTGGCCTGATAATATAAGTATGCATCTAAGAAATATATTTAAAGATGATGAGTTAAATAAGAGTTCAGTTACCGAGAAATAGTCTGATTTTGATAAAGGTATTAATGGTTTATTTGATGAAATGAAATAGTTCTCGTTCATATAAGATTATAGAAAAATGGAATTAATCTGAATGATAATCTATTTGCTGATAACTCTTGGCATTTCCGAAATGCCCTAGTTCGTGCCAATTATCGAATTGTACGAAAAGGAATTGAACCGGATATAAGCTTTCTGATCAATTTCTTTAGAAACTTAATAATGGGTGAAAACAATGAACTGAAAAATAGACACATAGTGATTGATGCACCGGAAGAATGGGAATTGGAGCAACACCCGACAAGTACCCGACAAGCACCCGACAACTTCTCCTACAATTCTTAGTCTGATCAATACCTTGGGTGAGCAGGAATCATCTATCAAGGAAATGTTAACTGCTATGGGATTAAAAGATCGTGAAAACTTCATGGAGAAATATTTGTCTCCCGCCATAAAAGGAGGATTTGTAGCAATGCTCTATCCCGACAATCCTAAACATCCTCGTCAAAAGTATCTGTTGACGGTAAAAGGATTAGCTATTTATAATTCTAAGCCGCAACAATGTTAACTAATCCGGTCAACGATGCTCCGACACGGTCAATTGTTCCAACTGCTCTTTTATAAGAGATGGTTTATCTGCAGTCGCATCAATGATCAACCCGTTATCATCAATTAAAATGCATCTCGGAAAGGCTTTGGCCTTATAATCATCGTTAAATTTATGCTTTACACCGCCCGTACATAGATGAACCGCATTGATCGTATATTCTTTCAATTTGCGCAGCCACCTTTCCCGATCCTGATCTGCTGAAATAGTGACAAAGACAATATTCCTATTTCTTAATTCATCGGTGAGCGCTTTCATGGCGGGCATTTCGGCAATGCATGGACCGCAATAGGAACTCCAACAATCAATATAAACATATTTCCCTTTAAAATCTGAAAGGTGAATGAGATTCCCTTTATCATCTTCTATGGCAAAGTCCGGAGCTTTTTCTCCTTTAGCCAACCTCTTCCAGTCTTCATATCTACCCATCAGGTCCTTTCTTCGATTATCATCCTTCAAACCTTTCACGAAATCAACGTATATCGAATCAAGATCATCTATTCCGCTAAAATTGATATAATTCACAAACTTATTGAACATGATCTCATTGAAGAGCTCATTATCACTCAACATGGTTTTCGCCAAAAGATACTGCCCTTTAAGCGTTTTAGATTTAAAATTCAGATAGAAATTTATTGCAGACTTATATTCATCAAAAGAATAGAGTTCCTTTTTATTGAACACAATCCGTCCGGTAAAATCATAATAATCATCTGGGAGTTCCGGCATCTTCTTCGTAAACATTTGGTAAAAATCCGGATATCCAAACAATTGGTTCATCTCAAAATAATCAATCAACTGCTCTTCAATATGATAGAAGGATTCGGATAAAGCCGGATGTTCGCTCTTATATGCATTCAACTGATTGAAGCGGACTTGTTTTATACTATCAATCTTTGCCTGAAAAGCATCCACGCCGGAGGAGAACAAAGCTATATCTATTTTACGGGGATCGTCAAAACCTAATTTCCGTATCAGGTACTCTTTTTCTTGCAGGAATGCACTTTCTTCAACTCCTCTCCCGGAAAAATGGACGGTTCCATTGCTATCGCAGTCCACAACCAAGCTATCACAAGGCTTAACGTACAACGGAATACTTTTGTCCAGTCTTAAAGAAAGATACTCCTCATCGATACATGGAATCGTAAAGAAAAAACTTCCATTCTTAATGGTAGACACATAAGTTGAATCGGAAGTCACCAACCGCGCCATAGAAACGCCCGAATTATGGACAAGTCCAATGACAGTACAAGCCTTCTCTCTAGCTTTAACGGCTCCTAAGGTAAAAATACAAAAACCTAATATCAACGCTCTTCTCATAGTGTCCATTATTCTTTAAAGTGAGTACATATAGCAAACAATGTAGTCCTGATAATATAAATCTGCATCTTTTTCTCTTTCTAATACTTCATCAGTAAGTAAGTTAATTGTATCTTCAAACTTTCTCGTATTAAAAATCGCTTTTACATCATCATCAAGACTTTTAGTATTAACTGCCATATTAGTGTAGAATTGAATATAAGATTTTAAGCACGTACAAATTAAGCTCTAAATCATAGAGATTTATTAAAACGCCTCTTTATTGGGGTAAATTACCGCCGCTGATAATTCATTAGTTTTATCACTTGCAAGCACTATCTTTTTATTTAACCTTGCAATAGCACAGAAATACTCATTCACAGCTAACGGATCTCCTGTAGGACTTTCATTTGCATTTCTAACCATACACATAGTGCAAAAGTCTTTATCTGAGCATTGGATACACTTAGGAAAATCTTTTTTGCGCAAGTTCCTCAAATATTGTACCTTTTCAGAATTATCCCAAATATCCCTTAAAGGGGCTTCTTTGACATTACCAACAACATAATCCTGCCAACCAGCACATGGATATACACTTCCATTCTCGGTTATGCAAATTGAGGAATAACAAACACTACAAACAAAATCATCTGGTGTACTATCTTTTTTCTTCTTTGCTTCAGCTTCGATCTGTTTTAAATATTTTATATTATTCTCAACTTTATAATTAATCAAGTCTTTAATTTCGTCAATTGATAAACGACAGCGCAAGTTTTTTATAGAATGATTATACTCCCCTATGATTACATAATCATCTCCTGCATGGATTTTATATTTTTCTGCCCATTTTTTGACATCGCCATAGCAATTTTTATTTTGCCGCATTATTGGGCTACTTATTTGTAAGGGAATGTCATTTTCGATCAATTTCAAAATTCCATTTTTTGTCTTTTCAAAACTTCCTTTCATTTGAGTTATTTCATCGTGAATGGCAGGATCCATAGAGTACAATGAGGCTTGAATACCTAAAAGAGGGTTTGCTTTTAATTCTTTAACAATCTCATTATCAAGTAATGTCAAATTACTAAGAACATTTACTGAAAAGTTATATTCCTTGCATTTTCTTAAAAAGTCAAGAAAATTTCGATGTAACATTGGTTCTCCACCACTTAACGTCAAATGTAATAACCTCATATCTTTGCATTGTTCCAAAATATCAAAGAATAAATCAGGATCCATATGAGTTATTTTATTTTCATGAGGAATATAACAATGTATGCATCTTTCATTACATTTACTTGTAATCTCTATATGTAAATTTGTAAGTTGGGGTTTACCTTTAAAATATTCTTCAAAAAAATCCTGTGTATCTTTCTCTATATGTGTAATAGCCGGATAAGAATCGTTTCCTATTATAGGAGTTTCTAATGACTTATATGAGAACCTTATATCTTTTTCTTCACACTCCTGTGATGTTTCACCAGATACAACAAATCCGGCCTGTTCAAGCATACAGTAAAATTCTCTAGCATCATTTTCAATTGTACTAAGATCAGCATCTGCAAATTTATTATTTATCTTATTCACTAGCTCATCTAGAGTTTGTGGTTTTCTATTCAAGACAGAAAAAAAAACAGCTCCTGTTTCTGATAATATTTTGTCTCCTATATAATCGTCGTTATTAGTAGTTAATTTATATCCAAAATTCCTATTATCAGTTATATAGCCAAAGGCATCATAGTTCCTGAATATTATATTAGATTTTGTTTTGAAGTACATAATGATAAATTTAAATAGCTAGGCGATAGTCCTATATAGTAAAACTATCGCCTAATTAAATAGTTAATTAACGTCCACCTGGTCCCGGGGGATCACAAGGCCTTCCACTCGGCTTACTATTAGGACGACATTCAGCCATCTGCGTAGTACTTTGTGCCAAGATTTTCGGTTTTTTGTAGTTCATAAGACCTCCTTTTTTAATCGTTAGTATATATGATTATATCACCACAAATATATTAATTTAAAATTAGATACAAAACTTTATTACATATTTATTTATCAACTAATAATCAATTGTTTATATCCATATATGACCATACTATAAATAAACCATACCAACCCGATATTCAGATAAAAATTTATGCTTATAAAAGTCTATTTTTGACATTAATGATTCTTTCTATCTTTCAATTTTGAACAACCCTTCAAACAGCTTAATAAGGGGCGAGAACAATAAACTGAAAAATAAATATATGGCGATTGATGCACCGGAAGAATGGAACTCTTAAGCAATCGCAGGTCAAGTACAGGACAAGTTGGAGACAAGTTCAATACAAGCAAAAGATAAGCTAGATCCCAATACTGTGGGAACAGAAAAAAGAGTGGATAATATTGGAACGGAGCAGCTTTCAGTAAAAGAAATAGTGGAAGTTATCGGCTAAAACTCTATCTCAATCCTTCTTTGAATGAAGGCTTTGTCAAACCGCTATAGCCCGATAGACCACAACAGCCTCGCCAAAAGTATCTGTTGACGGTAAAAGGATTAGCTATTTACAATTCTATTCCGTAATGCCTATGGATTACAATTGAACAACCCTTTAGCATGAGAGCCGAGACAGAAAGGCGATAAACAACAGATATAAACACTTATACTTTTCACCCCCCTTGCTTAGCTCATTTGTATACCAATGCTTATTTTTTCTCCACGGTGGAAAGCAAAAAGCGTTGCCCCGTTTTTCCTTAATCATTGCAAGGAAAAGAGATAAAAGTAGATACAAATACTGTTAGGAATAATAAGAGTATTTCAGCTATATATTTTAGCTCTCTTCATGTTCCTAAAAGTAAATTGGAGAAAGGAACAACGCTGGAAACTGACACTATCCAAAGTAATGACAAAATGATTATTTCCAAATATTAGCGACGGATATCGATAAAACATCGTAAGAGTCAACTATTATAATTGTCAACTTCCCTTTTTAGGGGGGGGGGATGTCAATTTTAATTAATAAGAATAGAAATCTGTTTTGAACAGTTCTATGTCTGTCTTTTCCTTTACAATTTTACCAAAATCTCGAATTACACTATCAGCCAATTGCTGCGAGGCAAAACACTGCATCTCATATTTCTTTAAAATGGTTACTTCTCCTTTTTCAGCTTCTAGAACTCTTACCGTAGCAGATGAACTTAAAAATTTAGAAAGAAAATCCTTATAAGTATCATTGGGAAACTCGGGATCTTTAAGCCACAGTTTACAATCATTTGTGGTAGAAACAGTTATGTTTAGTAGCAAGTAAGAGTGTGATTCGTCAGCCGAGCTAAAACTTGATACATCAGTCATATGTTTTTTCTCACGTCCAGAAATAAAGAAGCCATCATCGGATATTTGAAATATAGACATTTTAGCTGTTTTGCAACCAATTTTGATCGGTCCGAAATAATATTCAAAAATATATCCATAAAGAAAATCCCATCCCCACATATCTTTATAAACCCCAAGCTTGGCATAATCACAATCAGGACTATTTCGTTTGTTACCGATGCAGCTAAAAAAGTCACTTTTACTTCCCCACATATCTACATAAGGAGTTTGTTCACGTATATAATTCACGATATGTATCACTCTTTTCTGATATCTACTTAAAAGTCGAAATGCATTTCTTACGTCCACAAAAAGATTATCAATTTCCTTACTCATAGTTATTATATATTAAAATAAGTTGAAAAATCATCAATGGATGATGGAGAGATTATTGTATCTTGTTGCTCTATTGTATTGAACCATTCAATATTATATACACCGTTTATATTAAATGCTAGAACAATGTTATCTAATAATCGCTGTGTAGCAGAAAGATTGTAGTCAGGAAAGGTTATACAGTCTAATTCCTTCGAGTATTTATTTACGCTTATTAGTAGAGATAACCAATTGCATTTATAAATTAAGACATCTTTGCCCTTAATTTTTATATTTTCTGTGTGTACTGACATATTACCACCAATAGCAATAAATAAAAAATGCTTATCAAAGCCATATTCATTGCTGTACGCGATAACCTCTTGCTTCCATTGAATCTCATCTTGTCCAAATAAATCTCCATATTTAGCCTCAATAATCACATTGAACTCTTCAAATTGCAGAAATAAGTCAGGTTCTATAAAATTAGTATTGTTTGTTCCTGTTTTATCCCAATGCGGCCAGAAATTATAAGATAATAATTTACCAGAATGAATCGGCAATTTATTACTATCAAAGCAAGATCTTCTGAAAAGATGCCAAAAAACATTATCTGGTAGTAACATTAGATTCTCAAAGATAGCAGAAGTTTTTGGATCTTCGTTTGTATCTTTCTTATAGTATTTACTATGTAACATAAATTCTCAATTTAAATAATTAGAAAAGTAAGGATGCTTCTGCATTGTGAATATACTATTTTTTTAATTAATTGAACACAGGATATTATTTTTGCTACTGTAATCACTAGTATAGACCAAGACATACTGCAATAAGTATGAAAATTGCAATTATAGTTCTATTAACAAGCCCTTTAACTATTTTTTCTCTATTCCAAAAACTTCTGTATTCTCGAATTACAGAAAAAGTTCTTCTGGCTCTCATATATATGGTAATAGCTAATCAGTTCTTTCTCCTGATAGCGAGCAAGAATATTTGCGCTATCCAAACAGATAAGCAAGATTGCATTTGTCGAATAAAGTACTATCTTCCAAACAATCCTTCAAAAGGTCCATACGATCCTATCTCTTTTCTATGAAATCAAAGTCTTACACGATGGTAAAAATTCTTTTTTTGAGTTTTATTAAACTTTTGTTTATTCACCTTTTTCTTTATCAAACTTCTCTCTTTCAATCTTCAACAACTCCTCAAACAGCTTAACAGCTTGATCCATTGAAAAGTGATTGAGGTTTTCAACCGTTGTAATAGGCCCAATATTAGAAGCATTTACATGACAACTTTCGTAGAAGTTGTTCGTATAATATAGCACATTCTCCTCGGTAAACTTCTTCAGTCCGTCTTCAGTTACTCCCAAAGCTGTTGCCACTTGTTTTAATTTCTGATCTTCAAGTTTCTCTGTCTGTTCCATCTTTGAAACAGCTTGCTTTGTAATACCTAATAAATTACCTAAATCGGTTTGTGTCATACCGCGAAGACGGCGTATTCTCTCAATTTTTCTTCCAATATGTATGGCATTGGTATAGTCTTCAGTTTTCATAATAATGATTTTTAATCAGGCTTTATATTGTCAATGGTTGTTTACTTTATTCAACATTTCTACTTTTTCTCTTTCGCTCTGTAATAGACGTTCGTATAACTCAACGATCTTATCAATAGGGTTGATTTGTTGAGCAATTGATGTTGAACCTTGCTCAAAAGTATTATCTCTAATATTATTAATATTGTAGATTGCTCTTTCCACATCAAAATCTCTAATAACCTCAGGAGCCACACCTAATACATTAGCAATTTGCGATAAAAGCGAATTGTCTATTTCTTCTTCCTTTTCTATCTTAGAAATTTCTTGTTGACTGATACCAAGATCAGTTGCCAGTGCTTCTTGTTTCACACCCATATACACACGTATTTTTTGCAAATTACGCCCGACATGTCTTCTATATGCTTTCTCTTTTACTTCTTCATCCATATCATTATTTTTTAAGTGAATTGGTGTAGCAAATATAGTAAAAATCAACCTATATAATTTAAAAGTCAACGTTATTTTTTTCAATACCGAAGTTGATCTATCTAATTTTGCCTCATCAATTCAATGAAACCTGCCGATTGATTGTGGCGCCACATCAAATGACAGTCAGGCTCTTACCCTACTACAAGGGCAACAGCCGTTAACCTATAAATATAATAACAGCCTATGATGTAAAGTATAAATCGGATTATCGGGATATCGGTATAAATCGTTCGGAGATTTAACCATCCTACGAGAGTTATTAATGACCTTATTCTCTAACAAAATAAAAAAACATGAATTTATTTTCTAATCAAAGAAACAGGAGCACTGTGGCTGCTCTTAAAATGGCTTATGTAATGGGGGTCTGCTTGCTATTGCTATTTGCAGGCGGAACATCGGTATCGGGATCGACGCTTGCTTACAGTCAGCAGATCAGAAAGATATCAGGTATAGTGAAAAGCACTCAGGGGGAGCCCGTTATCGGGGCTAATATTTTGGAAAAAGGAACAAGCAACGGCACGATCACGGATATTAATGGTTTGTTCACGCTGCGCGTATCGCCTAACGCTGTCATAAAGGTTTCTTGTATAGGATATACGGAACAGGAGATTACCATAGGCAACAGAAACCGTCTGGACATTACCATGACAGAAGATACGCGGTTGATTGATGAAGTGGTGGTAGTGGGTTACGGTAAACAGAAAAAAGCTACCGTAACAGGATCTATCGCACAGGTGTCGGGCACGGAGTTGAAGCAATCGCCGGCAGCAAACTTATCCAACTCATTGGTGGGACGGTTACCGGGTGTCATTGCCAACAACCGTTCGGGTGAGCCGGGCAATGATTACTCGGAAATTTATATCCGCGGTAAGGGTTCGCTGGGCAACAACAGTCCGCTTTATGTGATAGACGGTGTAGCCAACCGTGGCGGAATAGAGCGCCTCAACCCAAGTGATATTGAGTCACTGACAATATTGAAGGATGCTTCGGCTGCTATTTATGGTGCACAAGCGGCAAACGGGGTAATCTTGATTACGACGAAAAGGGGAAGTGACTCGAAGCCTGTCATCACCTACGAGGGAAATTTCGGCCTTTCGGAGCATACCCGCACACCGAACTTGATGAATGCGTATCAGTATATGGTGTATGACGACGAGATCAATGCTCACTTTGGCAGGACGCAAAAGTATAAGGATATCAAGAACGGTTATCTGGACGGTACGATTGATCCTTTACAGTACGCCAATACCGACTGGATGGATGTGATGTTTAAAACTGCACCGCAAACCCAGCATTCTTTATCGGTGAGAGGTGGCAATGACCGCGTAAAGTATTATATGTCCGGCGGATATTTATACCAAGAGCCGGGATTCAAGCACACTAATCTCAACTTCCAAACCGCCCAGTTACGTTCCAACCTCGATGCCAATATAACAAAAGATTTCACGGTGACTTTGGAATTGGCAATGCGGCAGGAGAATCGCCATAATTCCAATTATGATTCGGGCACTTTCTTCTGGGAAGGTTTCCACGCCTACCCTTTCCTGCCGGCCTATTATCCCAACGGACTTCCGGGACCGGGTCTGTCGTGGGGAAATAATCTGGCGATATTGACTTCGGGAAAGACGGGCTACGACAAGATAAAAGATACCTTCATCAATTCGAAGGTGGCTTTCGACCTGAAGATGCCGTGGATACTGGACGGTATGTATCTGTCGGGTTATGCGGCACTCGACTCTCACTTCAGAAGCGAAAAGAAGTTGATGGATATGTGGGATGCTTACCGTTATAATCCGGCAACTAAGGATTATGACAATATCCGTTCGACAACGGGAGACGGAAACATCAATCTGACGCAACAGTTTGATGATGGGCGTACCACCACTCTCCACTTGAAACTGGGATACGAAAAGCGGTTTGCCGAGCACAGCATCAATGCTTTCATTGCTTATGAGCAGAGCAAGACCAAGGGAGACTGGTTCTCGGCTTACCGTCGCGACTTCCTCAGTGATGCAGTGGATTATATGTTTGCCGGTAGTGATAACCAGAAGAACAATGACGGTAGCGGAAGTATTTCCGCACGCCAGAATTTCTTCGGTCGGTTGAGCTATGGTTATAAGGATCGTTATTTGGCCGAGTTCACTTTGCGCCGCGATGGTTCGCAAAACTTCAGCAGTGATTCACGCTGGGGATGGTTCCCCGGTTTGTCGGTAGGCTGGCGTATCTCTGAGGAGAAGTTCTTCAAGGATAACATTCCTCAAGTGGATGAACTGAAACTAAAAGCTTCGTGGGGAAAGTTAGGTAATGACAGGGTCGATCCGTTCCAATATGTCAGCACGTATGATATGAGCGACGGAGCAGCATTCGGTCGTGACCCGCAAAGGCAAAAAGGCTTCACCATCGGGCGGGTAGCCAACCCCGACATCACTTGGGAGAAGGTGGATACCAAGAATATTGGTTTTGAGTCAATCCTCTTCAAACAAGCGTTAAGCTTCGATTTACAGTACTTCTATTCCATGCGTAAAGATATTCTTACACCAAAGCAAGCTTCCGTGCCGGATTATACGGGACTGACCCTACCCGACCAAAATATCGGGGAGATCTCTAATCAGGGTATCGAAGCCAGTGTATCGTATCGGAACAAGTTTAAAGACCTGGGTTATTATGTAGGGGGCAATCTGACTTATGCCCACAATAAGATTCATTTCTTTGATGAGGCTGCCAATGTACCCGACTGGCAACGACGCACGGGACACTCCATCGACTCGTGGCTGGTGTACAAGACGGATGGCATTTACCAAACTCAACAAGAGGTAGATGCGTCACCTCACTTGATGAACACACAACCCGGTGATATCAAGTATCTTGACGTGGATGGCGACGGTTCGATAACGAGCAACGACAGGGTCAGGATTTATGAGAGTGCCACACCGGAAATTGTCTATGGCATCAACATGGGGGGCACGTGGAAAGGTTTTGAACTGAATGTACTTTGGACGGGACAAGCCAGAGCGAAGCAGATGATACGCCCGGGAAGTTACAACCGCGATGTGACGTACTTCAACAATCGATGGACCTCGGCTACCGAGACACCGAATGCACGTTATCCGAGGGCTTTCGACCGCGACGATACATTCAATAGCAAAAACTCGGATTTTTGGTTGAAAGATGCCTCATTCATCCGTTTGAAAAATGTGGAGTTGGCTTATAATCTCCCTGCATCCTTCCTTAAAAAGATGAGTATCTCGACACTCCGCCTTTATGTAAGCGGGTTCAACCTATTCTCAATAGATCACATCAAGATTCAGGACCCCGAAGGTACCAATGCAGGGGGAATGTATTATCCTCAGCAACGGATATATAATATAGGTGTGAATATTAGTTTTTGATATAATAATAAATGGGAATATTATGAATAACAAAAGAATAAAACTGGGAATCGTACTTTTAGTAAGCTGCCTGACCTCATGCTCAGATTTTCTGGATGTACAGCCATTGGGAACTTTTAGCGAAGATGCTGTTTTCTCGGATGTGAAGTTTACTGAGGCTTATGTGAATCAACGATATGTTGAAATGCGAGACGGATTCGGTAACACCGGTTTACGTTATATTTCGGACGAAGCTTATCATAATTTCAATTCGGGCAGTCCGTATCTTTACAATCGTGGAGAAGTAACTCCGGACCAGTCGGGAAGCTATGGTACGTGGGGCACTTATTTCACAGCTATAAAAAACTGTAATATCTTCTTTGAAAATATCGGCAAGCTGAAAACTGATCAAAGTATGATAGATCGCATGACGGGGGAGATCACATTTCTACGTGCTTTCTTCTATACGGATCTGGTATCCCGCTACGGCGGTGTACCCATCATTACAAAAGCTTTCGGGCTGGATGATGACATGATGCTGAAAAGGGATTCGTATGAGGACTGTATTACTTTTATTGTCGGCGAGCTTGACAAGGCTGCCGCTTTATTGCCAGTATCGTATGACGACACGAACTACGGACGTGCAACGAAAGGTGCGGCATTAGCATTGAAAGCAAGGGTACTGCTTTATGCTGCGAGTCCTTATTGGAATCCATCCGATGACAAAGCAAAATGGAAAGCGGCAGCTGATGCGGCAAAGGCTGTAATAGACTTGAAAGATGGCGGCAGTCCGGCTTATCAGTTAGACCCGGATTATAAAGGAATGTTTCTGAATAATCAGAGCAAAGAGATCATCTTCATGAAGCAGTTCAATAAGGAGCATGGACATTCTTTTGACTGGACAGACTCGCCGAACGGCTTCACAGGTTGGTCAAGGACTTGTGTATTACAAGATATGGTGGATGCCTATGAAATGGAGGATGGCTCAATGCCGACGGAGGACCAATATACCAAAGGAACACCCTGGTTAAATCGTGAACCTCGTTTTTATGCGTCTGTGGTATGCGACGGACAACAGTTTCGCGGACGGGAGATTGAGTTCTTTGTTTCTTCAACGGGTAATCGGGCCGAGTGTGGCATGGATAGTGAATATGGCATTGACGATTGGAATGCTTCGAAAACGCACTACACCATCCGCAAGTTCATGAACGAGAGTCTGCGCAATGCCTGGAATGACATTTGCAACCAACCGTGGATTTATATCCGTCTGGGAGAAGTTTACCTGAACTATGCGGAAGCAATGTTTCATTTAGGCGACGAACCGACAGCGCGTGAGTATGTAAATAAAATCAGGGAACGTGCAAGAGGTGGACAAGCGGATGTTCTGCCGGACATCACAAGCAGTGGTGACGAGTTGTTGAAAAAGATACAGCACGAACGCAGGGTGGAACTGGCCTTTGAAGATCACAGGTTCTTTGATGTACGCCGATGGAAAATCGCCATGGAAACAGAGAACAAACCGGCCCGTAAAATTACAATTGTACGTGATGACCAGACTAAGGTGAAAACGTATAAGATTGAGGTTTTGCAGGAACGGAAGTTCTTCCCGCAACACTATTTATTACCGATACCTAAGAGTGAAATCCTAAAGAACTCTCTCTTGGAACAAAATCCGGGATATAATTAATTTTTCCTCTACGAGGAAACTCTGATTGCTCTACGAGGAAGACTTGCTTTCTCGTAGAGGAACGGAACTTACCTCGTAGAGAAAGTATTCAATGATATTTTTATATCTTTGTTTCACCGTTAGACCTTCATTCTTTATGATACTCAGAAAATAACACATTATGCTAAGAACAAATATTAAATATCTCATTTTTAGTTTTTTATTTCTCACAGTGACCGGAAACTTAAAAGGAGAGACCAAAAATCGCTGGACCATGGATGCCGATGGTGGAATTTCATGGACTATCGGTAAACACATTCCCCATTCAGATCACATAGAAATGAGTGGATTGAAGATTTCAGCCGTACTTAGATATGAAGTTGACGCAAATGGTTCCTTCCATTTTAATAGGAGTCTCATTTGGCCGGCATTACGCACTATTCCGAACAATACGCATGCAAGTCTGATGCGACACTTCAATTGGAACATAATAAATATGATTACGGTCAATGGCTTCTCTCTTAAAGATGAAAAAGTAAAAAAAGTGTCCTTGCGTGGTATACTGTCTACAATAAGTGACTTCAACTTACCTGGAAAAGGAAAACTCGAATTGACCCGTATCCTATTTCCGTCGGTATCCAACCCTATATTCTGTGAAAAGTATATTCTGAAAAATAAAGGGGAATCGGCGCTCTCAATAGAAATACCGACCTCCCGTTCTGTCATCAACACAGCAGCAGAAAAGGGTATTGATGGTAGCTACAAATTGGTTTCTCAACTAGCCGGACAAACAGCCAAACTATTGAAACCGGGAGAAGAACTTACTTTCAATGCGACCTTTACCGGCTACAAAAATAAGGAAAACGAAATAGAAATTAATATTGACAGGGAACTGGAATCCCGGCAGAGCCTCATTACGGAACTTTGGAGCCATCTCATCTTAGAAACTCCGGACTCTGTGCTCAACACCATGTTTGCATTTGCCAAGATCCGTGGAGCAGAAAGCATTTATGCGACTAAAGGGGGACTACTTCACGGACCGGGGGGAGAGGCTTATTACGCAGCAATATGGGCAAATGATCAGGCGGAATACATCAACCCCTTTTTCCCTTTCCTGGGATACACCACCGGAAATCAATCGGCACTGAACGCTTACCGGCTCTTTGCCCGCTATATGAATCCCGAATATACCAGACTACCGAGTTCCATCATTGCAGAAGGAACAGATATATGGGATGGTGCGGGCGACCGTGGGGATGCTGCAATGATAGCTTACGGAGCCGCCCGTTATGCCTTGGCCAGAGGGGATAAAGATGAAGCAAAAGAGCTATGGGGATTGATTGAATGGTGTTTGGAATATTGTAAAAGGAAACTAAACCAAGACGGGGTTGTCACTTCCGACTCGGACGAACTGGAAAATCGTTTTCCTTCGGGTAAGGCGAATCTATGCACTTCTTCACTTTACTACGATGCCCTTCGTTCCGCATCTTTTTTGGGAAAAGAGTTAGGAAAGCCTGCTTCGCAAATTGCAAAGTATAAAAAAGAAGCAGCCGCCCTTCGCCAGAATATAGATCACTATTTTGGTGCTCAAGTGGAAGGATTCAACACCTATCAATACTATAAAGGAAATGAGGTATTGCGCTCATGGATATGCATACCTTTGACCGTGGGAATCTATGAAAGAAAAGAGGGAACAATTAATGCATTGTTTTCCCCACGGCTATGGACTGAAAACGGATTGCTAACACAAGCGGGCAGTAAAACATTCTGGGACCGTTCCACCCTATATGCATTAAGAGGGGTATATGCGTGTGGTGAAACAGAAAAGGCAACTACTTACTTAAAGCATTACTCCATGCTACGTTTGTTAGGCGAACATGTCCCTTATGCTATTGAAGCTTGGCCCGAAGGTAATCAACGTCACCTATCCGCCGAAAGCGGATTATACTGCCGGATAATAACAGAAGGATTATTTGGAATCCGCCCGACAGGCCTGCGATCCTTTACGATGAACCCACGATTGCCCAAGAATTGGGATCACATGAATCTCCGCAATATCCGTGCTTTTAACAATACCTTTAATATAGAAGTAAACCGTATAAAAAACAAAATAGAAGTCAAAGTAACTTCCAATCATAAAACAATCTTGCGCCGAAAAATGGATAAAGATCAAGCAATTACCGTTAAGTTGCCGAATCGATAACATTAAAGAACAAGAGGATACGAATGGATAAACAGAATAATTAGTCATTAAACTCCTAAAATAAAACATTATGAATAAAAAAGCACTTTCTTCTCTGCTTGCCTTACTCGCTTTCTGTGGCATGCAAGCTCAAGAGAATTTTCAATTGAGATCTCCTAACGGAAAGGTCGTGACTCAAGTTACCATCGGAAAAACAATAAACTATTCCGTATCCCAAGGAGAAGATATCATTCTTTCCCCGTCCCCCATCTCAATATCGCTCACCAACGGTGAAACTTACGGCATAAATTCCAAACTATCCAAAAGCCTGACAACCACAATTGATCGGGTGATCCATACGGACATCTACAAAAAGAAAGAGGTACGCGATCATTATAACGAACTGACGCTGAAGTTCCGCAACTCATTCAACCTGATCTTCCGGGCATATGATGATGGCATTGCTTATCGGTTTGTATCAACTTCCCGGAAGCCATTTGAAGTAAAATCAGAGCAAGCGGCGTTCAATTTTCCTTCCGACCGGAAAGCGTATGTACCTTATGTCAAGAGCAATGCCCAGACACTGGAACAGCAGTTCTACAACTCGTTTGAAGATACATATCAGCATATCAATCTTTCCGAGTGGGACAGCAAGCGTTTAGCTTTCCTGCCGCTCGTTGTGGAGTGTGATCATGGTAAGAAAGTGGCGATTACGGAGGCTGATCTAACCGACTATCCCGGTATGTACCTGCATAATGGGAATGGCGGCACATCATTGAAAGGTGTCTTTGCCGGTTATCCGAATAAGATAGAACAAGGAGGGCACAATGAATTGCAAGGCATCATAAAATCGCGTGAAGGGTATATCGCCCGATTTGATAAAGGAGGTGCGTTTCCTTGGCGTACACTGGTTATTTCGGAAAACGATTACGAACTGGCTAATAATGATATGGTGTACCGGTTGGCCTCAGCTCCAGACAAGACGATGGATTACAGTTGGGTAAAACCGGGCAAAGTGGCTTGGGACTGGTGGAACGACTGGAACTTGTATCATGTTCCTTTTAAAACCGGGGTAAACAACGATACTTATAAATATTACATTGACTTTGCTTCTTCATATGGCATTCAATATGTCATTCTGGACGAAGGCTGGGCGGTAAACAAAAAAGCGGATTTGTTTCAGGTGGTCCCCGAAATAAACTTGAAGGAACTGGCGGCATATGCTGCAAAGAAAAATGTGGGATTGATTCTTTGGGCTGGTTACTGGGCGTTCAACCGTGATATGGAAAAGGTCTGCAAGACGTATTCCGAAATAGGTATCAAGGGATTCAAGGTGGATTTTATGGACAGGGACGATCAAGCCATGGTTGATTTCCACCGCCGTGCAGCAGAAATGACCGCCAAGTACAAACTGATGATCGACTTCCACGGAACGTATAAACCGACAGGGTTGAATCGTACTTATCCGAATGTGATTAATTTTGAAGGGGTACATGGACTGGAACAGATGAAGTGGGCGCCGGCGGAAATTGATCAGGTGACTTATGATGTGACTTTCCCCTATATCCGCATGCTTGCCGGTCCCGTGGATTATACCCAGGGAGCCATGCGCAACGCGACCAGAAGCAATTACCGCCCCGTGAATTCGGAACCGATGAGTCAGGGCACACGTTGCCATCAGTTGGCTGAATACGTGGTATTCGACTCTCCGCTGAATATGATGTGTGACAGCCCTTCCAATTATATGAATGAAAAAGAGTGCACGCAGTTCATTGCAGGCGTGCCGACGGTATGGGATCGTACCTTGGCATTGAACGGGGAAATCTCCCGTTATCTGACTATTGCACGCCAGAAAGGTGAGGTATGGTATGTCGGCTCGTTAACCGATTGGAACGAACGTACGCTCACGCTTGATCTTTCTTTTCTTGGCAAGGGAAAATATGAAGCTGAATTATTTAGAGATGGAACCAATGCGGACAAAGTGGCCCGCGACTATGTAAAAGAGACGGTTGCGATTCCTGCAAATGGTAAGCTATCCGTTCACATGGCTCCCGGTGGCGGCTTTGCCATGAAGATTTATCCGGTGCAGTAAATAAGCACCGGTCAACTCTACAATACGAGGGTGTGTAAAAACCCTCATGAAATAGTAAATTCCCGAATAGATTACTGAATAAAACAGAATTATCTATTCGGGAATTTGCTATATATGTTCATATAAGTATGATCAATCATTCATTAATAGAAAAACAGGCCTAGTGAATGACTCGTCACAACCTTAGCTTTTTATTTCTTACTGCACAAAAGTGGAAGGCAAAGCCAACAGTTGGTATTGTATGGTCTTAGCCAAACGATAATCGCCTAGGGCATTGGGATGCAAGCGATCCATATCTTTATTGTGAAAATATTGCCAATGCGCAGGTTCCATGGGATAAAGTCCGCTGAGGGAGTAGAGGTCAATCAAGGGAACAGCCCAGTTGGAAGCCGCTTTACGCAATACCTCCACATAATCGTCAATATACAAACCCTGCCCGTTGCAATAACGCTCATCCGGCTGGATGTTCTTGGCATTGAATTGTGCAAAAGAGCGATGGATAGGAGTCATGATAATGATTTGTTGTTCGGGAAAGTTCTTTTTCAAATAGGCCATGGCTTTATTAATACGCCCGCAAAATGTGGTATCGTTCATTATCAACGTACGGTGTTTACGCATCACTTCCTGACCATTGAAGTTAGTCTTCTCCATCGTCTCAGTATAAAATTGCCCCATAGGAACACCATGCATATAATCGTTCGTACCGGCAAAAATGAGAATGGCATCTACATCTTTTCCTTTAGTCTCGTGCAACTTGACTGCCTGACGGTAGATATCATTCCATTGGTTGCCACTAATTCCATAGACATCGGGCTGTATGCCAAGCAATTCGGAAAGATATTCCCAATAGATGCAGGTGGTCCCCACCCTCCGTTTGTCAGTCATTGAATCGCCGAGGAAGGCGACTCTCTTTCCCTGCCATTGGCTATTCAATGTTTTTTCACTCTCTTTTACGACAATTTTCGGGGCATCTTTCACCGTTACTTGCTGTGCATAACCGTTACTATTCCCTGCTAACCAAAGTGCCAAGGCACATAAAACAATCTTTTTCATGATTTTATTCTAATTACTTTTGAAGTTCGTTTTGCAATAGTTGCTGAGTATGGAGAAGAAGTTCTTCCCCTCCAATCGCTCCATGACCGGGTATCACCCAATGTGCATCAGGGTAACGGGCCATGACTTTTGCAATGGTTGAAGGCCATTGACTAAGAACCGCATCCGATAAATTGCCTAATCCTTTAGCTTTCACACCCTTAACCATGCACCCACCAAAAAGGATTTTCTCTGAAGGCACCCATACCACAATATTATCTGCAGAATGTCCTCCACCCGGATAATAACAACAAAGATCCATATTTCCCAACTTTACGGTCAGAGAATCCTTAAATCCATAATCAGGCAACGGCAAACTCTTTTCGCGCGCGATGTCTATTGTCATTTGATTGGCATAGGATTTCACCCCCATCTCTTTCAGATAAGACAAACCTCCCATACAGTCACCATGCCAATGGTTCGGTATAAAAACGGTCAGATCTGCATGAAGTTCTTTCTTTATCCAATTTACCAGTAGGGCTGTCCGTTCGTCAGTTGCCGGGCTATCGAGCAATGCAGCTTTCTTCCCCTGAACTAAAATCAATCCGTTGCAGGGCACCACACCAAAATTCCCCATATCATCGTATGATACATAGAAATAGGCATGATCTGACAATTTCGTGACTTGCATTCCCTGGGCAATAACGTTTTTCTTACCCATCACTTTTTGTGCACTAAGTATAGCACAATGAAAGCAAAGAATAACTCCCACTAAAAATAAGGCCTTTTTCATACAAAATATATTCAATAGTTTATCTGCTTTCAAAAATACAAGATTTATTTCATTTATGAAAGGCTACCCGTGGATCTCCATCGGCAAGATAAATGATACCGCAACGCACAAAGCCACATTTCTCCAATAAAGATTGCATCACTACATTGTCTGCATGGGTATCCACACGGATATTCGGGCAACGATCATAACACCAATCCAAACAGAAACGTCCCAATCCTTTATGCTTTCCCCCACTCGCAAGCCGGTGCACTACTCCGTAAGGTTCATCATTCAGCCAATGTCCGTCTTCAATGTAATCATAAGTGGGGTCCTTTTCCTGAAAAAAGCAGAATGTAGCAACAAGCTCCTGCTCATCATCCACACAAACATAGCTATTCCCGGCGGCAATGTCTTTTTCCAGCATCTCACGCGAAGGGTATCCGTTAGTCCACTGGTGCATATTACCCATACTCCGCATGAAAGAGCGCGCATAATCAAATAATTCCATTTGTACCCCCACGTCGGCCAAACAAGCTTTTCTTATTTCCATAAGCATTCACTAAACCTTAAAAACAGGAACAAAATAACGACTCGTATTTTTAATGTTCACAAAATTACAAAAATCCATCCTCAAAAAGAGAAATAAAGGAAAAGTTTAAAACCGTATTCCTGCTTTTTATTGTTTCCCCTTGCACAGAACTCCTCTCTCACGCATCTATTTTCTCCCGCAAAGGCAAGGCTATAAGCAAAATAATGACTACTTTTGCGCATTCAATTGAACAAATTTATCACTCATGAGTAACCAACGATATATGATGCGGGGTGTGAGCGCATCGAAAGAAGATGTGCACAACGCCATCAAAAACATCGACAAGGGCATTTTTCCCCAAGCCTTTTGCAAGATCATACCTGACATCTTGGGCGGAGACCCGGAGTATTGCAATATTATGCATGCCGACGGAGCCGGAACAAAATCATCGCTGGCTTACCTGTACTGGAAAGAGACGGGTGATCTCTCTATATGGAAAGGCATTGCACAGGATGCGTTAATTATGAACATAGACGACCTGCTCTGTGTAGGGGCGATTGACAATATATTGGTTTCGTCCACTATCGGACGCAACAAAATGTTGATTCCGGGTGAAGTGATCTCGGCCATCATCAATGGCACGGACGAACTGCTCGCCGAACTTCGTGAAATGGGGGTGGGAGTTTATGCCACCGGAGGTGAAACGGCTGATGTAGGCGACTTGGTGCGCACCATTATTGTGGACAGCACGGTGACTTGCCGCATGAGACGCAGCGAAGTTATCGACAATGCTAATATCCGCCCGGGTGACGTAATTATCGGATTGGCCTCTTCAGGACAAGCGACCTACGAAAAAGAATATAACGGGGGAATGGGAAGCAACGGACTGACTAGTGCACGTCATGATGTATTTGCCAAATACCTCGCCGAAAAATATCCCGAAAGTTACGATAGGGCCGTACCGGAAGAACTGGTCTACTCCGGAGCGTTGAAACTGACCGATAACGTGGAAGGCAGTCCGCTCAATGCCGGCAAACTCGTGCTCTCCCCTACCCGCACTTATGCTCCGGTAGTTAAAAAATTATTAGATACTCTCCGAACACAAATACATGGAATGGTACATTGTTCAGGTGGCGCGCAAACCAAAATTCTACACTTTGTAGGCGACAATTGCCGTGTGGTAAAAGATCATTTGTTCCCTGTCCCACCCTTGTTCCGCACAATTAAGGAACAGAGCAATACGGATTGGGCTGAAATGTACAAGGTATTCAATATGGGACACCGGCTTGAAGTCTACCTCTCACCGGAACATGCCGAAGAAGTTATCACCATCAGCAAAAGCTTCAACATTGACGCACAAATCGTAGGACGGGTGGAAGAAAGTTCTAAGAAGGAATTGATTATCAAAAGTGAGTTTGGAGAATTCACTTACTAAATAATGAAAAAGATACTTTACTTTTTATGCTGTCTGCTCAGCCTTGCTCTCACAATTAACATGACTTATGAAGCATGGATGAGATTAAGCAAAGAAACGTTTAGTTTCAAAACAGTCTTCCATATTTTAGGATTAATCGGTTTAGGACTGATTTCTTATGAAATTATGACGAAGAAATACAAATGGGTACAAAAGCTTTGTAAATAAAATAAATGGCAGAAAATAGCACCATATTAGAAAAACTGGACGGCCTTGTAGCCCGGTTTGAAGAAGTTTCCACGCTGATCACAGACCCGGCAGTGATTGCCGATCAAAAGCGTTATGTGAAACTGACAAAGGAATACAAAGAATTGGGCGACTTAATGAATGCCCGTAAAGAATACATCCAGATAGCCAATGGGATTGAAGAGGCTAAGGAGATTATAGCCAACGAATCCGATCAGGAAATGCGTGAAATGGCACGCGAGGAACTCGATGTTTGCCAAACACGGTTGCCTAAACTGGAAGAAGATATTAAATTGTTGCTCGTACCTGCTGATCCACAGGACAGCCGTAATGCCATTCTGGAAATCCGTGGAGGTGCGGGAGGAGATGAAGCGGCAATCTTTGCAGGCGATCTCTTCCGCATGTATGCCAAATTTTGCGAGATTAAGGGATGGAAACTGGAAATATCCAGTGCCAGCGAAGGCGCAGTAGGAGGATACAAAGAAATTATATGCAGCGTAACGGGCGATAATGTATACGGCACGTTGAAATATGAGTCAGGTGTACACCGGGTTCAGCGTGTACCGGCTACCGAAACGCAAGGACGGGTACATACGTCGGCAGCTTCCGTTGCCATACTTCCGGAAGCGGAAGAGTTTGACGTGGTGATCAATGAGGGGGAGATCAAGTGGGATACTTTCCGAAGTGGTGGCGCCGGCGGACAGAATGTGAACAAAGTGGAGTCCGGCGTACGCCTGCGCTATAATTGGAAGAATCCGATAACCGGCATAGTTGAAGAAATATTAATTGAGTGTACGGAAACACGCGACCAGCCCAAGAATAAGGAACGTGCGCTTGCCCGCCTACGTACGTTTATTTACGATAAGGAACACCAAAAATATGTGGATGACATCGCATCCAAACGCAAGACTATGGTATCCACCGGCGACCGGTCTGCCAAGATACGGACTTACAATTATCCGCAAGGACGTATCACCGATCATCGCATCAACTATACCGTTTATAATCTTGCCGCTTTTATGGATGGAGACATTCAGGACTGCATTGATCACCTTATCGTGGCGGAAAATGCAGAACGTCTCAAAGAGAGCGAATTATAACAAATCCAGCAGAAATATAAAAAGAATAAATAGCCGCTAGTAAACGTCATGACGAAACAAGAATTAGTTGAGAATATTCTACGCAAAAAATCTTTTCTTTGCGTAGGACTTGATACGGATATTAAAAAGATACCGGAACATTTATTGAAAGAAGACGATCCTGTTTTTGCTTTCAACAAAGCCATCATTGATGCAACGGCAGATCTCTGCATCGCCTATAAACCCAACTTGGCTTTTTATGAAAGTCTGGGAGTAAAAGGGTGGATTGCCTTTGAGAAAACCGTTAAGTATATCAAGAAAAACTATCCCGATCAATTTATAATTGCAGATGCCAAACGTGGTGACATTGGTAATACTTCGGCCATGTACGCACGTACTTTCTTTGAAGAATTGGATATTGACTCGGTAACCGTAGCGCCCTACATGGGGGAGGACAGCGTGACTCCTTTCCTGACTTACCGCAATAAATGGGTGATCCTACTGGCACTGACAAGCAACAAGGGGTCGTACGACTTCCAGATGGGCGAGGACGAAAACGGTGAACGCCTATTTGAAAAGGTATTGCGCAAATCGCAAAAATGGGGCAAACCGGAACAAATGATGTACGTAGTGGGTGCTACCCAAGGGCGTGCCTTCGAAGACATTCGCAAGATTGTACCAGAGCATTTTCTCCTTGTACCCGGTATCGGTGCTCAAGGCGGATCATTGGAAGAAGTTTGCAAATATGGTATGAACAAGACTTGCGGACTTATTGTGAATTCAAGCCGGGGCATCATCTATGTGGACAAGACAGAGAAATTTGCCACCGCTTCGCGTACTGCCGCTCAACAGGTCCAGATTGAAATGGAAGCCGAATTGAAGAAGCACGGTTTATAAAAAGCAAACCGCATGATATAATGTCCGAAAGAAAAATAATCAACGACCCGGTTTTCGGGTTCATCAATATCCCCAAGGGACTTTTGTACGATATTGTGCAACATCCCCTTTTGCAACGGTTAACCCGCATCAAGCAGGTGGGATTGTCTTCAGTGGTCTATCCGGGAGCACAACATACCCGCTTTCAGCATTCGCTTGGAGCCTTTCACCTGATGAGTGAAGCGATTCAGCATTTAGCAGCGAAGGGTAACTTCATCTTCGACAGTGAAGCGGAAGCCGTACAAGCCGCCATATTGATGCACGACATCGGACACGGCCCATTTTCGCACGTATTGGAAGATACGATAGTGAAAGGTGTCACTCACGAAGACATCTCACTCCTTCTGATGGAACGTATGAACAAGGAGATGAACGGGCAACTGACTCTCGCCATACAAATCTTCAAGGATGAATATCCCAAACGCTTTTTGCATCAGCTCGTCAGCGGACAATTGGATATGGACAGACTGGACTACTTGCGCCGGGACAGTTTCTATACGGGAGTAAGCGAAGGCAACATCGGTTCGGCACGCCTGATTAAAATGCTCGATGTAAAAGATGATCGCTTAGTGGTTGAATCCAAAGGCATTTATTCTTTGGAAAACTTTCTCACTGCACGCCGTCTGATGTACTGGCAGGTTTATCTGCATAAGACATCCGTGGCCTACGAAAAAATGCTCATCAGTACCTTACTACGGGCTAAAGAACTCGCCGGAAGGGGGATCGAACTGTTTGCCTCACCGGCACTCCACTTTTTCCTCTACAATGACATTAACCGTGAAGCGTTTTACAAGAGTACGGAATGCCTGGATAACTTTATACAGCTGGATGACAATGACATCTGGACGGCACTGAAAGTATGGAGCACCCATCCGGACAAAGTATTATCCTTGCTTAGTCTCGGAATGATCAACCGTAACATCTTCAAGGTGGAGATTTCTACCGAACCAATAAGCGAGAAACGAAAAAAAGAGCTAACTTTGCAAATCAGCAAAGCACTGAACATCTCCCTCTCCGAAGCGAGCTATTTTGTCTCTACCCCCAGCATCGAGAAGAATATGTACAATCCGGCAGACGATAGCATTGATATCATTTATAATGACGGAAGCATAAAAAACATTGCCGAAGCATCGGATATGTTTAACATCTCATTGCTTTCAAAGAAGGTAAAAAAGTATTATCTATGCTATCAACGTTTGCATAAGCTAGTATAAAATATTCATCCAAGCACAAGGATATATAAAAAAAAAGTCCGTTATTTGTGCTCTGAAACCATCTAACAAGAATAAGAAAATGGAGTTTTCTGCAAAACAAATTGCTACATTTATCGAAGGAGAAATTGTTGGAGATGAAAACGCGACCGTACACACTTTTGCTAAAATAGAAGAAGGCATACCGGGAGCAATCTCTTTTCTTTCCAATCCTAAATATACGTCTTATATATACAATACACAAGCCAGTATTGTTCTAGTGAACAAGGACTTTAGTCCTGAACAAGAAATAAAAGCAACGCTTATTAAAGTGGACAATGCTTATGAAAGTCTGGCGAAACTGCTCAATCTTTACGAACAAAGTAAACCCCAAAAAGTAGGCATCGATCCGTTGGCATCCATCGCTTCAAGCGCCAAAATCGGCGAGCAGGTTTACATTGGCCCGTTTGCCTGCATTGGAGAAGGAGCTGTTATTGGAGATAACACTCAAATATACCCGCATACCTATGTAGGGGATAATGTGAAAATAGGAGACAGCTGCATTCTTTATTCAGGCGTTAATATCTATCGTGACTGCCACATTGGCGACCGCTGCATACTACACTCCGGCGTAGTGATCGGAGCTGATGGTTTTGGCTTTGCACCAACACCGGAAGGGTATGAAAAAATATCCCAGATTGGTATTGTCATTTTGGAAGAGGACGTGGAAATCGGTGCGAACACTTGCGTGGACAGAGCCACAATGGGAGCTACCATCGTGCACAAAGGCGTAAAGCTGGATAACCTTATTCAAATCGCTCACAACGATGAAATCGGTGCGAATACCGTAATGGCCGCTCAAGTTGGGATTGCAGGCTCTACCAAAATAGGTGAATGGTGCATGATCGGCGGACAAGCCGGCATTGCAGGACATAGCCATATTGGTAACAAGGTGAATATAGGAGCGCAATCGGGCATCCCGGGCAATATTAAAGACGGAAGCCAACTCATAGGTACTCCTCCTATGGAACTCAAGCCTTACTTCAAAGCGGCTTACATTCATCGGCAATTACCGGAGATGTATACCGAAGTGAATGCCCTACGTAAAGAATTAAATGAACTAAAACAACAATTAAATAAGTAACAAATGTTGAAACAAAAGACTCTAAAAGACAGTTTTTCACTCAGTGGAAAAGGCCTTCATACGGGACTTGACCTTACCGTTACTTTTAATCCGGCTCCTGAAAACCATGGATATAAAATTCAACGCATGGATTTGGAAGGACAGCCCGTTATTGATGCAATTGCAGATAATGTGACAGAGACCACCCGTGGAACTGTCCTCTGCAAAGGCGGAATAAAGGTAAGTACTGTAGAACATGGAATGGCTGCTCTATATGCACTGGGCATTGACAATTGTTTAATACAAGTCAACGGACCTGAATTTCCTATTTTAGATGGCAGTGCTCAATATTATGCCAATGAAATAGATCGTATAGGTACTCAAGAGCAAAATGCGGTCAAAGATTTCTATATCATCAAATCAAAGATTGAGTTTCGCGATGAGGAAACAGGTTCTTCCATCATCGTTCTTCCTGACGAAAATTTCAGCTTGAATGTATTGGTTTCGTATAACTCTTCCATCATACCCAACCAGTTTGCCACATTGGAAGATATGTCCAATTTTAAAGCAGAAATAGCTGCCAGCCGCACATTCGTATTTGTACGCGAGATTGAACCGCTGCTACAGGCAGGACTTATCAAAGGTGGCGACTTGGACAATGCAATTGTTATTTATGAAAATGAAATGTCCCAATCCGATTATGATAAATTGGCGGATGTTATGAGAGTTCCTCATATGAATGCCAAAGAATTGGGATACATCAATCATAAACCCCTTGTATGGGCTAATGAGTGCGCCCGCCACAAACTGTTGGATGTCATTGGCGACCTGGCATTAATTGGAAAACCCATAAAAGGACGTATTATTGCAACCCGACCGGGACATACCATCAATAATAAGTTTGCCCGCCAGATGCGAAAAGAAATTCGTATGCACGAAATACAAGCTCCTTCCTATGATTGTAACCGGGAACCGATAATGGATGTCAACCGAATCCGCGAACTTCTGCCACACCGCTACCCTTTCCAATTAGTGGACAAGGTTATTGAAATAGGTGCTAACTATATTGTAGGTGTAAAGAACGTTACAGTTAATGAGCCATTCTTTCAAGGTCATTTTCCTCAGGAGCCTGTAATGCCCGGGGTATTACAAGTAGAGGCAATGGCCCAAGTCGGCGGTCTTTTAGTACTGAACTCGGTTGATGAGCCGGAAAGATATTCGACCTATTTTATGAAAATTGACGGCGTTAAGTTTCGCCGGAAGGTTGTGCCGGGAGACACATTGATTTTCCGTGTCGAAATGTTAGCTCCGATCCGGCGTGGCATTTCTACAATGAAAGGCTACGTCTTTGTAGGCGAAAAAGTAGCTTGTGAAGCAGAATTCATGGCCCAAATAGCTAAAAACAAATAAATACAAAACATGATAAGTCCCCTGGCATATATTCATCCCGAAGCAAAAATCGGGAAAAACGTGGAGATTGCTCCTTTTGTATTCATTGATAAAAATGTGATTATCGGAGATAATAACAAGATAATGTCGAATGCTAATCTTCTTAATGGCACGCGTATCGGAAATGGTAATTTGATATTCCCGGGTGCTGTAATAGGTGCCATACCGCAAGATTTAAAATTTAGAGGAGAAGAAACGACAGCTGAGATAGGTGATAACAATACAATCCGCGAGAATGTAACGATTAATCGCGGAACAGCAGCAAAAGGTAAAACAATTATAGGAAACGGTAATTTGTTAATGGAAGGAGTGCATGTGGCGCACGATGCCCATGTAGGAAGTAGTTGTATCATTGGAAATTCCACAAAAATGGCGGGCGAAATTGTCATCGACGATTATTCCATCATAAGCGCCAGTGTATTAATGCACCAATTTTGTCGCGTAGGTGGATATGGAATGGTACAAGGTGGTTGTCGTTTCAGTAAGGATATTCCTCCTTATATTATCGCCGGAAGAGATCCGATTACCTATAGTGGCATTAATATTGTAGGTCTGCGTCGTCGTGGTTTCTCAAACGATACAATTGAGAATATTCACAATGCTTACCGCATAATCTATCAAAGTGGATTAAACATCTCGGATGCATTGAAAAAAATCGAAGAGGAAATCACAATGAGTCCCGAAATTGAATACATTGTAAGTTTTATCCGCAATTCAGAACGCGGAATTATTAAATAACCAATAAAATAATAAATTTGTAATTAATAACTGATATGATTTACAGATTTACAATCATTTCTGATGAAGTAGATGACTTTGTCAGAGAAATACAAATAGATCCGGAAGCCACTTTTTATGACTTCCACAAAGCAATCCTTACATCAGTAGGTTACACTGATGATCAAATGACTTCCTTTTTTACCTGTGACGATGACTGGGAGAAAGAAAAAGAGATCACATTGGAAGAAATGGACGGCGATTCCGAAGAGGATAGCTGGGTAATGAAAGAAACTGAGGTCAGTGAACTGGTTGAAGATGAGAAGCAAAAACTTCTTTACGTATTTGACTACCTTACAGAACGTTGTTTTTTCATTGAGCTTTCCGAAATCATTACCGGAAAAGATATGGAAGGTGCAAAGTGCACAAAGAAAGCGGGAGAGGCTCCTAAACAAACCATGGATATTGAAGATATTTCAGCCAACAATACTTCAATGGATTTAGACGAAACATTCTATGGAGATCAGGACTTCGATATAGAAGAATTTGACAAAGATGGATTCGATATAGATGATGGCGGAGAGCCATCTAACGAAATCAAATAAAGATATTATCGGGCGAATAATTAGTTATTCACTGCCATCTGCACACCCAACAAAAGTGTATAGGGCAGAGTTAACTAATTATTCGCCCGAAATGAATGAATCAATTTCCCCATGAAAACATTGATAGTGCTGATAGGACCAACCGGAGTTGGTAAAACCGAACTAAGCCTGAAGCTGGCTGAGTATTACAAAACTTGCATTATCTCTGCAGATTCCCGCCAATTATATGCTGACTTGAAAATAGGCACAGCTGCACCCAGTGAAGAGCAATTGCAACGTGTAAAGCATTATTTCGTAGGTACCCTCCGGCTATCTGACTACTACAGCGCTGCACAATATGAAACCGAGGTTCTCAAATTATTGGAGGAACTATTTCAACAGCAAGATACCGTTTTGCTTACGGGCGGCTCAATGATGTATGTGGACGCCGTCTGCAAGGGTATCGATGACATTCCCACAGTAGACGCCGAAATCCGTAACCTAATGTTGGCAAGGTATAATGAAGAGGGATTGGACCGACTTTGCTCCGAATTAAAGCTACTTGATCCTGAGTATTACCAAATTGTAGATTTAAAAAATCACAAACGTGTAATTCACGCTTTGGAAATCTACTACATGACGGGCAAAACATTTACTTCATTCAGAACTCAACAACAAAAAGAGCGCCCTTTCCGTATAATAAAGATAGGACTGAACCGCGACAGGGAAGAGCTCTATGAACGCATTAATCGCAGAGTCGATCGGATGATTGAAGAGGGTCTGATTGACGAGGCTAAACGCGTCTTCCCACACAGAACGCTTAACTCACTGAATACGGTGGGATATAAAGAAATCTTCAAATATATTGAAGGCGAATGGACATTAGAGTTTGCCATTGAAAAAATAAAACAAAATTCCCGCATCTATTCCCGTAAACAAATGACATGGTTCAAACGGGATAAGGATATACACTGGTTCCACCCTGACCAAGAAGTAGAAATCCTGCAATCTATAATCTAAAAATATAGTTTATCCTATTCCTACCCACAAGAAAGGCACTAAAATAAAAAGGGAAACTCCCCATCTTTATCTAACTTCTCCTACAGAATAGGCTCAAATAATTAATGAACAATCAGAATTACTAAAGAAAAAATCATTATATTTGTCGCATCAAGGTTCCAAACCAGTCGTCAGCACTGGAGAGGATTAATAGGGAATGCCGTGAGAATCGGCGACAATACCCGTTGCTGTAAGTTCTAAAGGAGGGATAGCAGGAGATATTAAAAACTCTGAAAACTGCTATATCTATATTACCTCCTTAAAAGTAAGGTTCAACATTCTTTGCCACTGTTTTATAAAAAAATGGGAAGGCGTTGAAACCGGAACAAGTCAGAAGACCTGCCTTGCTTAGCATGTAATTTGCGCCACGGGATCATGGGCAGATTCAAATAGGAATGCAGCATAGTTCCGTTCTTTCACGGCCTTACTTTTTCCATTTGTTTCGTTTCATCATTCCATAACGCATATATTTTTAATTGTTTAATTAAAATTTATGTCTTATGAAAAGGCTATTCTATTTCCAAGTCATGATTATGATGGCTATGTCCATCATAGTAATTTCATCTTGTAGCAATGAAGATGAAGAGTTCTACACCGACTCTGCCAACCAGCAGACAAGCACTCGCACAATAATCGACGGTGATACGCTGATTATCGATTTTGAGAATGATGCTAATATCACTTTAGCCGGCCCCAGTTCTTATGGTGAAAATCTCTATGACGGTTACTCCGGCACTAGGTATCTTTCTTGGAGTGATAATCTTTCAGGTTTCACCTGCGGTATCAACGTCTTAAATGGTGGACAAAATTTCTACAATGGAGGTATCGCCATTTCCAATTGGAACATCAGATCCAATCCTACAGGAAAAACAGGAGATTGGTGGTATTCGTATGAAAACCAATGTAGCGTTTATAATACTCAGTCCAGCAATGGAAACAATCAAGCGGCAGGATACGGAAATTCCAACCAGTTTGGAGTAATGTATGGCTATAGTGATGCCTATAATGCTCCGTATATGTCCAACCCTGAATTCCATTTCACATCCGGTCTGGAATATCCTATCAAGAAGATGTATATCTGCAATTCTTCTTATACTTATGGAGTGATGAAATATGGCAATACGTTCGGCATATACGGATCAGCCGTATCCCTGGAACAAGCAAAAGGCTGGTTTAAAGTCCTGGCCTATGGATTTGATGCTGACGGAGTACCTACCAATGGTGGAGCACCTGTAGAAAAGTATCTTGCCGACTATCGCGATGGGAGCAGTACCTATACTACAATCTCCACGACCTGGAGCGAATGGGATTTATCTGCTCTTGGCGATGTCAACAAAGTAAAATTCAATTTTGAGGGTTCGGACAGCGGTGATTATGGATTAAACACTCCCGCTTATTTATGCATAGATAACATATACTTCTATTAATAAACTAATGAAAGAGAAAGAGGGTATATCAAAAACTCTATAATTCTAGAGCCCCCCTCTTTCCTTTTTTTTATCAACTTTATGAAATACATTAATCTTATCGGAGCATTATGCTTCCTGATTTTTATTGCCTCATCGTGCAACAAAGACGATGTCATTGAACAAGACATCACTCAAAAGCCAGTCATTACACTGGACAGCGATACTGGTATTTATACCGTTAAAGTCGGCAAAACTCTTACAATTACCCCCACAGTTGAAAACACTGATGGTGCTATTTATTCCTGGCTTATTGATGGAAAATTAGTTTCCAATGAGCCCACCTACACTGCAACATGGAGCCAAGAAGGAGAAGTCTATATCACCTTCCGCGTTGAAACAACAGCAGGAGCCGCCGAAGAAGAATTACGCGTAGATGTGGTTAATTTAACCCCTCCGGTCATCTCATTAGTCTTACCCTCAAAAGGGCTGAAAGTTCTTGCAGGAACCGACTATATTCTAACCCCCGACATTCAGCATCAGGATGAAGAAAACTTTCAATGCCAGTGGATTCGCAATGGAAAAACAGTAGGAACAGGTACGACTTATACTTTCAACGAATCCAAACTCGGTCAATACCCTATCACGATTAAAGCCTCGAATATAGATGGAGAGACAAGCAAGGATTTTACGATAGAGGTTGTTCAAACAATGCCTTACGAAGTAAAATTCGAAACCCCTTCTTATTTCCAATCATCAACGGACAGATATACGCTAATCGGACGTCCTCTATTCCTAAAACCGCAACTCGAATATTTTGATGAGCCTATATATACCTGGAAGCTAAATGGAGAAACGGTTGAAGGAGCTACTAATGCGACATACAAATTTACCCCAAATGCAGCAGGTAATTACAACATACAAGTAGAAGTTAAAGAAGGTTTGGGAACGAAAGCCATACTAACCCGGAATATAACCCGTGCAGAGACTTCCGTTTCAGCTGAAGTCATTGTACACTGCATTGACCATAAACAAGCGGACCTTTTCCGGGCCTCAACTTCCAACAGTCTACAAACACAAAATAAAGTATATGAATACACCCCTGCCCCCGGTCAATTTATAAATGAATTAAATACCGCCGGATTTACAGGTAATGAAACCAGCCAGGCAGCCGCGACCAATTATGCAACACAACGACTGGCTAAAAAGAGTTATGTTTCTTTAGGTGGATTCGGAGGATATATCATTGTAGGCTTCGACCATAGTATCCCCAAAACAGACAATACATACGACTTCTCCATACAAGGAAATGCCTTTGACGGAAGTTCCGAACCCGGTATCGTATGGGTGATGCAAGACACCAATAACAATGGCTTACCGGACGATGAATGGTACGAATTAAAGGGTAGCGAAACCGGCAAAGAAGGCACGTTGCAAGATTATGCCGTAACATACTATCGCCCTTCTGGTAAAGGGATGAGTGTGCAATGGACGGATTCCGAAGGAGAGACCGGGAAAATTGACTATCTACTGGACTACCATGCACAGGACTATTATTATCCACTATGGATACAAGAAGGCACTTATACTCTCCGGGGAACACGATTAGAATCCCGTAATATTATTGAAGGAAATATATGGAAAAATCAATCTTACGATTGGGGATATGTGGATAATTATGGTACTGATATGACATCCGGAGCCGGCTCTATAGATGGTAGCGGACAACAAAACGGATTTAAAATAGCCAATGCCATTTACCGTGATGGAAGCAGCATTGATTTAAAATACATCGACTTTATTAAAGTACAAGTAGGAGTCAATGCAAAAAGCGGTCCTATTGGAGAAATATCAACGGAAGTCTTCTCTTTTTACGATTTATCAATAAATAACCAATAAAAAACGAATGATGAAAACAAAAGTATTACTTTTAATTTTTCTTCTTACCTACATCTTTTCTTTACAAAGCTGTTCCGACAAAGATAAACCTGCTGATGCAGACGATAATTTCATAACCTCAGCTGCTTTCACTGTTGACGGCAAAACATACGATGCCGTAATAACCGGTAACGATATCACCATAACGGTACCATACACCATATCACTGGACCATGCAACGGTTAGTTTTAATTATACGGCTTCCGCCAAAGTCTTTCCAGATCCGACAAGTGTCACTGACTGGGATAACGAACGGCAATTCCGTGTGATTTCTTACAATGGTGAGGAAAATAAATACACTTACCACGTTATTAAAGACGACATCCGACAAGAAGGTGACGTCACACTAAGCAAGACAAGTGATATTACAGCTTTTGCCGAAAGTGGAGTGACCGTCATAAAAGGGAACCTAACTATCGGTACGGATGACGGTGATGACATTAGTGACGTTAAAGACTTGTCCAAGCTCAAACAAGTAGAAGGAAATCTTACGATTAAAAACAGTTATAAAGGGACCGACCTTACCGGATTAGATAACTTGAATTCAATAGGAGGATTCTATTTAGGAAGCAAAAAGGTTCCCTCAACTTCTCCTCTCTACCAAATATCCCTGCCGGCACTTACCACAGTGACGGGCGATCTGGTGATTTGCGACAACAATGTACAATGGAACGAACTGAATAAATTGTCAACTGTAGGTGGAGATATTATTATCCATTCTGCTAACCTTCAATCCATAAAAATGAACCAATTAAGCCAGGTGAGCGGCAATTTCAGAATTAATAGTGCAACCCAAAACAAAGAAGGCGAACCGGAAATGGGTGGAGAAATGGTTGCTTTGAATCTGCCTGAATTAACCACTGTAGGAGATACGTTATCAACAGATTCCCTAGCTAAACTTCAAAGTATTCAATTAGAAAAGTTGAAGACAGCAGGAGGTATTCAATTCAATATCCTACCATTCAGCCTCGAGACGATTAATTTGCCTGCTATTGAAACCGTAGAGGGCGATCTGAGCATTAGTTCCAGAGTCGTTTATGCAGCTATAGGTAGCGACGTAAGCAGAAATGAGAAGCTCACTTCTTTCGGTGGTTTCGATAAACTCAAGAAAGTAGGTGGTACATTAACTTTGAAAGATTTTATCAGTATATCACAACTACCTTTCTTTACTAATTTAACAGAACTTGGAGGATGTCATCTTTATCATCTGGATCAACTAAAAAACACATTGGATCTTTCCAATTTGACTTTTCTCAAACAAGGAGAAAACGAATGTGAAATCAAGATAGCTTATACTCCATTCTCTAAAATCATCGGAAAAAGTATGATGGATTGTAAGCTCAATATAGATAGACTCGACATAAAGGGTACTTTCCCCGATATTGAAGGAATAGAAACAATTAATGACCTAAGAATCTTCATGGATCATTTTCTCTCTATAGATGCAGCTCCACAAATAAAGATAAAAAAAGTACTTAATAATTTAGAATACGAAAGTGCACCGATAATGGAGAATAATGCCATAGAAAAAACATACTTCAACAATCTCGAATCCGTTGGAGGGTATTTCTATTTGACCTACACCACTCCTATAGCCCCGAACTTGGTAAGCGTAGGCGGACAAATGTACTTAAAATCAAAAGTCACAGACTTTGATCTAAGTAAACTGGAAACTGTGGGAAAAAGTGAATCACCACAATATAAAAATAGCAGTATCCCCACTTTTTACATCCATTGCACACGAAATAGCGAAAATAAAATAGTAATTCCAAGTATCAAAGAAGTAGGAGATAATGACATGCAAATAGATGTGGATGGCAGGAGTTCTAAAATAACAAAAGTATCTTGCCCAAAATTAGAAAATGTAACAGGAACATTGTATCTACAAGGTGGAAGAGCATCAATTTCTATGTTGACAAATAAATCATTAACGGATATAGATTTTCCTGCATTAAAAGCCACAGGAAGCATCAAAGTAGAAAATTTCTATAAATTGAAAGACTTCACCACTTTTGCTCCTCTCTTTACCAACAATAAAATTGGAGACGGAAAATGGAGTGTATCCGGTTGTGCATACAATCCAACCTATCAAAACATGAAAGATGGAGGATATACACAACCTTAATCTACAATAAACCAACTCATTGAGAGGATGCATCATGCGCTAAATGGATGCATCCTCTCTAAACTTAGATATACCTCACCGGCGAACTTCTCAAATAAAAAAGCAATATGCTAAAAAGCTACAAAATACTAGTCCTTCTTCTTATCTTTTCTATAAGTGGCTGCATGCAATATGGCCCCATTGATGAAGAGAGTTTCAATACAGGCTCATCTGGAAGCACCGATAGTATTACCGGCAAAGGTCTGTTTATCACTAATGAAGGAAACTTTACTTACGGAAATGCTTCACTATCATACTACGATACTGAAACGAAAACCATTGAGAATGAAATCTTTGCACGGGCTAATGCACAAAAACTCGGAGATGTAGCCCAGTCCATGACGATTCGCAATGGAATTGGATGGGTGGTTGTTAATAATTCTGGCGTAATCTTTGCCATTGATATCAGTACTTTCAAAGAAGTGGGACGTATCACCGGATTTACTTCACCACGCTATATTCACTTTCTAACCGATGAAAAAGCGTATGTCACACAGCTATGGGATAAGCGCATTTGCATTATCAATCCTAAGACATACCAGATAACAGGCTATATTGACACGCCGATGAAAACAGGAAGTGAATCAACCGAACAAATGGTACAATACGGAAAGTATGTTTTTACCAACTGCTGGAGCTATAACAATAAAATTCTGGTGATAGACACCGAGACTGATCAGGTATGCGATTCCATCAAAATAGGTATTCAACCAACTTCTCTGGTTATGGATAAGAATAATAAAATATGGACCGTTACCGACGGAGGCTATGAAGGCAGCCCTTACGGATACGAAGCACCTTCTTTATACCGTATCAGTGCCGAAACACGAGAAGTAGAAAAACAATTTAAGTTTAAACTCGGAGAACATCCTTCCGAAATACAATTAAATGGTACGCGGGATACGCTTTATTTTATTAACAATGATATCTGGCGTCTCCCTGTAACAGCTGAGCGCTTCCCAGTCAGATCGTTTATAAAGAATAAAAACACCATTTATTATGGATTGACGATCAATCCGGTTAATTCGGAAGTGTATATAGCCGATGCAATAGACTATGTACAGCCCGGAGTCATACTACGTTATTCTTCGGAAGGAGTGGAAATGGATGAATTCAAAGTGGGGATCATTCCCGGTGCTTTTTGCTGGAAATAATCTATAATCAAAAGATATAATCAATGAAAAAAGGAAATCTCATTCTACTATATTTTATCTTCATAACTCTAATGCCCGTAGCGGGACAAAATAAATGGTCACTTAAAATCCCTGAAGTTACCATCACCGGACGCCGCCCCATGAAAGAAATCGGGACACAAGAAACCAAGCTCGATTCTACCGTTTTACAAGAAGTCATTGGTTATTCCATGTCCGATGTCCTCTCACAAAACTCCACGGTATATATCAAACAATACGGTCGCGCTACGCTCTCCACCGCTTCTTTTCGTGGAACATCCCCATCACATACACAGGTGACCTGGAATGGTATCAAAATTAACTCACCGATGTTAGGTATGGTAGATTTCTCCACCATTCCTTCTTATTTCATCGACAATGCAACCCTACTTCATGGCACTTCTTCCGTCAATATCACCGGTGGCGGATTGGGTGGGGCTATTAGCTTGTCAAATCAGCCTATAAAGAATAATGGTTTAAACCTGCAATATATTCAAGGTATAAGCTCATTCGAAACAACAGACGAATTTCTGCGACTTACCTATGGAAGCAAACACTGGCACACCTCCACCCGCATTGCCTACTCTTCTTCACCCAATCAATACAAATATAAAAATTATAGTAAAAAAGAATATACTTATGATGAGAATCACAACATCACAGGTAGCTATTATCCGACAGAACGAAATAAGTCCGGGGACTTTCGCGATTTACATATCCTGCAAGAGATTTACTATGACACAAAGAAAGGGAATAAATTTGGATTAGCCGCCTGGTATATGAATTCACAGCGCGGAGTCCCCATGTTAAATGTCGATTACAAGGAAGATGCTGAATACAGCAACAAAAAGCATGAGTCGACCTTCCGGAGTGTGCTATTCTGGAATAGAAACAAGGAACATCTTAATACAAAAGTGAAAGCCGGGTATATTCACACGAATTTGGGATATGACTACACACGCAGTTTAGGAAACGGAACGGAAGCCAATATGATTCACTCCCGTAGCTACGTAAATAGCCTTTTCAGCGAGTTAGGCACCGATTATTATCCTAACCCCAATTGGGCTTTTACCGCTAACTTATCCGCATATCAGCACTTTGTGGAAAGTAAAGATAAGAACATTATTACTCAAGATGGGAACAAAGCTATAGTAGGATATGACAAAGGACGTGTAGAGTTATCCGGATATGTATCTGCAAAGTGGCAGCCAACCGAACGTTTGGGAACCTCAATAGCTTTACGACAAGATCGATATGGCAATGGCTGGACACCTATAATTCCTGCCGCTTTCTTTGATTACGTCTTATCTAAAAGAGGAAATATCATAGCCAAAGCATCCATCTCACGCAATTATCATTTTCCCACTTTAAATGATCTTTACTTCCTTCCGGGGGGAAATCCCGACTTAAAGACAGAGCACGGTTTTACATACGATGGAGGGATGGAATTCACCATCGGCAAGAAAAACCGATACGCCTTGAAAGGCTCCGCCACATGGTTTGATTCTTATATCGACAATTGGATTGTTTGGCTACCGACCTTTAAAGGTTTTTGGAGTCCCAAAAATGTAAAGCAAGTCCATGCTTATGGTCTGGAAATTAAAAGTAATTTAAAGATGCAACTATCAAACAAATGGCATTTAGACATAGACGGTAACTTTGCCTGGACTCCCTCTATTAATCATGGAGACCCCGTCAATTGGGCCGATGCTTCCATTGGAAAACAACTGGTTTATATTCCAAAATATTCTTCTGCTATCACAGGACGTTTATCCTGGAAGAACTGGCATTTCACCTATAAATGGTCTTATTATAGTGAACGATACACAACCTCAAGCAATGAAACAGCAACTAAAATAGGTCGTGTGCTCCCCTACTTCATGAACGATATTTCTATTGAAAAAGAATTTTCTATGCATTGGAGTAGATTGACTGTCAAAGGACTTATAAACAATCTCTTCAACGAAGAATATGAGTCTGTTCTCTCACATCCTATGCCTAGAATCAACTATGGAATAATGATAGATATACGTCCGATATGGAAGAAAAACAAATAGAGACAGTACTCATTCTTATTCCGGAAACGACTCATTAGCAAGATCCATGGGAAACATTTTAATGTATTTCTGCTCTACAAATGTTGAAATCCGTTCATAGAGAGATTGCATCTCTTTGGTATCTACCGAACCTCTTTCGCGCCACAACTGTAGTACCGGGAGTGTTAAATGGAACACTTCTTTTTCAACAGGAGCAAGTTCTTGCATATAACCGGTATTATTCGTATTATACAGTTTCTCCCAGTTCAGATATCGATGACTTCCCATCCCTTGCTTATAAGAGAACACCTGATGCGCCAACTGTACAGACCAGTCAGCCAACGGAGCCACTTTTCTAACTTCATCACGTGCCAACAGACGGGGTAAGCCTTTATTCGCCCATTTTAGCCATACGGGCATTGCCACACCAGTAGGAGGATAACCTAAAATCGTCCACATAGTAGTCAGTTCAGGGTTCTCTCCTGGCTTCACACCTTGTACGACTACTGAGCTTGCCGTACTACTACGGGCTATAAAATCTTGATCAACAAACCAGCCGTTGGTTTTAGGCCGGTTATAATCGCCACTTCTCAGATCAATGCCCAACAAAGGATTGGTAAACGATCTGGAAAGTTCCGTGAAAATCCATTCCGGTGTCAACTGCCCCGTAGCAGAGGCCGGCATCAAGGTCTTATCTTCTTCCATAAAACGTACATATCCGGCACCTTCATTCACTTTCCCTGAGAAAGAGAAGTTTGTACGGGCAAGGTAACCACATGGAGCATCCTTGGGATTATTTGCATCATACATCACATATTCAGAATAACCGACTTCAAACATCGCCGCTCCGCCCCGGGCATCAATGACCCCAATATTGGCCTCAATTAAGCTAGGCTTCGTTATTGTATCAAGAAGATGACGGAAATCTTCCACAGTAGCACAGACTTCAAGAGCCCGGCGCAACACACGCCCATTAGCGACTCCTCTCTCTTCACCTGGCTTTACATCCACCAAATTATAAGACTGGGTATTCATAATAGAAAACCCAGCAGAGTTTGTTCCCATCCACACTTCTGTGGGATGTTCTTCCACACTATTGACTATGGCAATAAATGAATAACGCTCACCCTGGAAATATTTCACACTATTTTGAGGAAAATCCGTATCACGATTTTTCCAGAGTAACGGACGCCCGTCAGGAGTGACCTTTCCAGATATGACAGCCGATGTACAAGCCTTTAAAGGGAATGCAAGGGCAGTGCAAATAAAAAGAAAAGAGAATATTAAAAGTTTTTTCATACAATTCGTTTTTTCACTTTCACAAAAATACAAATAATTCATTCTCTGCCACTATCGCAAATTGAAAAAGCAACCAAAAGACTTAATAACAAAAGGGAAATCCCCCGGCAAACAAAACAATAAGGCTCTGTAGAATGATTATCTACAAAGCCTTATTATTATTTGAATTCCTGTTTTTCCGTAACAAATGCAGGAAAAAGAAGAATCTATTCCATAGTGGTACATTGTCTTGAGAACGGACGCCTACGCTGTTTCAACAGTTCCTTAGCAGGAACAGACACCACTTTTCCATCAGGGGTTCCCAAACAAAGAGAGCCATTACGTGCAGCTGTTTCTTCCAACAACCTCTGTTCTGCAACTTCCAATCCCCAATGTAGCTTATTGCTAAGCTCAATTATTTCTTCATTCTTTTGCATGTTTTTGTATTTCATTATACTTTTCATGGTCATACACCTTCACATTCAAATTCGCTCCACCTTCAGCCACTATTACACGGGGCGAACTACTATTATCCGCCAACATCCAATAATCCACACAAGGCATGTAAATATGAAACAGATTGTCAATACCTGCTTTATAGCGACGATAAATTACACTCTTGGGAATATCATGCCCCCCGGTTGCAACCCGCTGAGCAACCCTGCTCACGGCAAGTTCCGGTGAATTCAACCAAAAATAAATCAGACTAACCCGGTATCCCTGCTGTTGGGCACTCTGTACTAGTCGGGTATATGAACGGGTAGCCAATGTGGTTTCTATCGAGAAATCAACACCTGATATCAGCAACTCATTCATCCGTTTCAACATTAAACGCCCGGCTTCAATGGCCACACTCAAAGGATTAAAAGGAGAGAGACCTTTTGCGATTTCATCTGCATTGACAAATTCCTTGCACTCCAATACTTCAGGAAGCATCGTATAAGACGCAGTTGTTTTCCCTGCCCCGTTACATCCTGCTATAATATAGAGTTGCTTCTTCATTTTTAAATAAATTGTGAGCAAAGATACTTATAAAATTATAACCAAAGTAAAGTTATAGAAAAATTAAGGTATTTTATTCTACTGCAAGTTGTTTCAATTTATCCGACAAATACTCCAGTTTAGCCTTGCCATAACCTTCTGTCCAGTAGCGAATGATTCCTTTTTTGTCAACTAAGATGGTGGTCGGCGTGACCTGAATCTTAAATAAATTAAAAAACAGCAGGGTATCAGCAATCTGCCTGAAAAGGAAAGGACGGGTTTCAACAATTTTCTTTATTTGCCCGGGAGTATTCCATGTTGTAGCCAAATAAGACACATCAGGGCAAGTCTCCATCCATTTATTAAGTTCAGGCATTTCCCTGATACAGGGCCCGCAACCAATATGCCAGTAATTCAAGACAAAGGGCTTTCCCAGAAGAGACTTCTTAGTCCACACTTGCCCCATCGTATCCGTTACTTTGAAATCTGGAAATGGCTTACCAACCCACTTGGACAATGTAACCGTATTATGCGTAGAAACAGGGAACCTTTTTGCAATGCCAGAGCGGGATATCTCCAGCAATTTCTCACCTCCGGGGACCTGCTCTACAGGCGTTTGGTATTTCAACTGTTCTTCGGACAAAGAAATGTTTCTGCGTAGATAAATCTCTGTTGCTTTATTACCCTCTTCATCTTTTATTGTTGCAACCCCCACAGTATTATCGTATGTAATTCCCGGAGGCATGCCGGAGAAGAAACACCCGTCCACCAGAATATAGTTTTCGTGCGGGGACTGTCCCAGACAGACATTTGCAAACAAAAACAGTAATAGATATAAACTCAATATTTTACGAAACATTCTATTCAGCTTTTAAGGTGACCATTAAATCTGATTTCGCTTTTAGTTTGACCGATTTCATATTAATATATGAGATAAGTAAGTCGGCATTTCGGGCTACGGCAATGGAGAAATCGCCTCGAAGATCAGTTACAGTACCCGTACCTCCCCCTTCGAGTGCAACAAGAGCACCTACGACAGGTTCCCCTTGTGTGTCCCTCACATGTCCATGCACCACCAGATCTTCACCAATCGAACCTCTCTTCGTCGTAATGTAAATACTCCCGGCACCGTTTCCGCTCTTCACCACATTTACACTTACAATATCGGAAGGATCAACTTTGGAGAGTTCTTTCTCATAGCCGGCAGACTGTTTGACTCCATCTACGTAGAAGGTCTTCTTAGAGGGGGACTGCTTGTCCGTGCTACTTTCTATTTTAAACACAACCGGAAGAGTCATTTTAGTCGCAATCAGTTTATTCTCAGACTCAGCCGGTTTCCATCGGGGCATACCGCGTATTAACCTGAGCGATTCAGCATCGATCTCTTGATTCACCGATCGCAAGACTTTAGGTGCAGTCACGTTACCCTTACGGTCTACAGTAAACTGTACAATAACACGCCCTTCCACCCCTGCGGCTTTAGCCGATTCAGGATAATGCTTATTTTCAGCCAGATAACTCATCATAGCAGACACACCACCGGGGAATTCAGCGGCACGGGCTTCCGCATCGGACTTAGGCAGGACTTTTTCCGGAATAGATACAGCACCCTCCCTCCCCACTGTCTTTTGAGGCGGCCGAATAAGGTGCCCCTCATCAACTGCAACTTGCTTTTCAACAATCGTTGCTAAATCATGTACCTTAACATCAGAGATCTCTGTCAGTTTCTCCGTAACCTCCGGACGTGCAAAAGCCGTAACGGCAATAATAGCCAGTGGCAAAACATACAAGAACTTCAACCTGCCCCATGAATTCGATTTCTTTTTTAGCATCATCCCGATGCGCTTTTTCAATTTACTATGGTTGAAATTGTTAGCCATGGAAAAGACTCTTGTACCCACAGCCTTTCTGATCAGCAACAATTGATACTTTTTGGCATCAATTCCTCCATTAATCACCATCTCATCGGCTTCATATTCATGAATATTCTGCAATTCCCTTTTCAAAAGCCACGAAGCCGGATTAAACCACTGAATGAATATGCAAATATCGGTAATCAACAGATCCCAAGAGTGGCAATGTCGCACATGCGCCAGTTCGTGAGTCAAAATCTCCCGACCGTTTTCTTCCAAGTCGCCCTGGGAAATGACAATATAACCCATCCAACTAAATGGAGCAAGGTCACTATCATGGATAATCACGGTTGCCTCAGATTCGGAATTTAAAGAAACAGGAAAACAGATGTCGTGAAGTCTGTCTCCTCCCGGCAGTTCACTCTCCCTGCATGGACTCAAGGTGATGCAATCACATCTCTGGGAAAGTCTGTATCTCTTTCCCGATTTCAATAATTTACCTAACTGCAATAATGAATAAGTATTCCAAGTGACAAAAAACAACACTCCAAGCAGATAGACCAATAACACTCCTTGCATCCACGGAGAGACTCCTTCAGCCTGTCCTCCGGTCGTAGTGGTTGAATTCATTGCATCCGCCATCAGTAGCCATTGTTGCAGTGTCATTACGGTATGATGCATCTGCGTTTCCTGCACCATGCCCAGTTCCAATAACGGCAAAGTAGTGGACAATAACAGGATACTTAGCAGAGCTATACGGTTAAAGCGATGGAAAGTCTCCCTGCTCAGCAATAAGCGATAAAAGAGATAAAATATCACTAAACAAACCGATGATTTCAAAACGTAGACAAAGAAAATTCCCATGAAACGTAGCTATTAAATAATTGATTATTTTCCCGCCTTCTCCAATTCTCCTTTCAATTGGTCAACACCCGGAAAACCTGTTGAACGGTAGGCAATCTCACCTTGCTTATTGATTACAAAATAAGTAGGCACACCTTCCACCTTCATTTGCTTGCTAAAATCGTTCCACTGTTCCTTTGTCACCCGATAATGGTCTCCGTGAATATCCGGTATCATATTCTGCCATGCCGATTCAGGAGAATTATCCCCGGCAAGATAGACATATACAATCTCTTTCCCCTCAAGCTCCTTTTTCATAGGAAGTATCTGCTTCATGGCACGTTTACACGGGCCACACCATGTAGCCCACATATCAATCAGTACCACCTTTCCTTTATAAGGGGCGACTAATGCTTCGAGTAAATGATCTCCGGTTACAGTAGAATCCACTTGACAAACCTTATAACCTGTCTTCAATGCATTCTTTGCCTGCAATGCCAATAGTGCAGTATTCTTTGCCACGACTATCTCCCTGAAATCAGCTTGTTGATAAGCTCCAACTTCCTGTTCCTGTTGCGCCGTCATTGGCTTATAATCATTATCAATCTGCCGGACAATGACATTAGCACTTAACAATTCGGATAAAAGGCGGCTCTCGGGCAACTTACCCTTACCAATTCTTTCCTGACTAAGAGCAAAAGCAGGATATTCCATGCAATACCTTGCATCCGAATTACGCACAATAGAGAACTTCAACAAATCATCATAATACGTACTATCCACTTTCAGCTCTTCAGCGGTTACCCGATGAGGATCTTTCACTCCGGAAAACATAGGGGCATAGGTCAAAAGACGCTGATATCCAACAATTTTCCCCCAAGCATCAATTTCCAGATTCCAGCAGACAAACGAACGGAAAACATCGTTTAAGTTCTTGTCGGCCTTAACTTCCTGCTCTTTGTCTGCCAAAAGCTTTAGAACATATTCCTTAAACTGTACAGGATTCATTCCGTAAATGTGTTTAAATAAGTCCATAACATTCGCCACCATAAAAGGATATTTGTTGTCTACAAGTTCGGTATTAAAAGCAGCCATAGCGCCTTCAATCCATATTTTTCTGGCCGAAGAAGACTCCTCTTTAAACCATTGACTTTGAGGAATGTATATTTCTGGTAAATTCAAGGTTACTATTGTTTCTTTTCCCGGACACAAACAAAGCGTATAATTCAATACGCCAATCTTCAGTTGAACACAAGCCGGACTCATTAGAGGTATTTCAGTATGAAAACTACCGTCAGCTTTGATTTCCACCTTTTCAGTCTGCGCACTAGCCGGTATCCAGCTATAATACTTAACAGACATATCTAGCGACATATCATCATATCCCAATATTTTCCCGCTCAGGATAGCATTTCCTTTTTTCACTTGGGGATCGGGCAACGATTCCAATGGACCCGGGTTATAATGCCTTAACCGTTCCGGCACCGCTACTGTGGGACGTTTCCCGGTCAATTGAATGCCATATATTTTCCAACAGTCATCAGTATCCCCTTCCTTAAAATTGAAACTCTTCGTATTTAAAGGTAACGGTTCAAAGTAGAGTTTGAACGAAAGCTGACCATCAGCACCTGCTTTACTCCAACCCGTTGTCACAATGCCTTCCACCTTACGAAGCACATAAGATTTACCAGCGGCCTGCAAAGTAGCAGTCGGCCGCATGCTGACTTGTTCCTCAGGCGAACCGAATATTCTCATATCCAGTATTGTCACGTCTTTATCCAAAGTAACCTTCTCCACTTCCAGCATCTGCGTACTTCGAGCAATGAAGTAGGGCTTTACTACGACCTTATTCCTGGCTTGCAATCCAATGCAAACCGTGACCAGAACCAAACAAGTCAATGCTAAATTTTTCATATCAATTTATTTTTCAAGTTTATCTTTCCCTTTTTCAACTTCATCAATCAGTCGCTTCAATTCGTCCAACGAAATATCCTCCTCCTTTACCAAGGACGACACCACATTTAAAAATGAATTATTAAAGTATTTACTAATTACATTCTTAAGCGTTCCTTTATGAAATTCGGCTTCACTAACAACAGTATAATACTGATAAGTATTTCCATAGACCCGATGCGTCAGGAATCCTTTGTCCTCAAGCCCCCTTACGATAGTAGACAGTGTATTGAAATGTGGCTTCGGTTCTTCATAAAACGCCAATATCTCCTTTACAAACAAAGGCCCTTTTTTCCAAAAAAAGCCCATGATTTCTTCTTCTTTAGTTGTCAATCCTTTCATTCCTGTTCTGTTTTCTTGCAAATAACTATATTTTGTAGTTTATAAACTAATTACACCAGTTAAATAAGATTAAAAGCAAAATACCTACAAATAGGGATTGCAAGACTCAGGAAAATAGCTTTACTTTGCCAGCTAATAGAATTTAAAGATAAAATGCAATGAATGAGCCACATAAATACAGGGCGACGGACAAGATGAGCGATCTGATCTGTGATAACTACTCCCTGCTAATGGTTATGAGTCGTTTCGGGCTCTCTTTAGGATTTGGCGACAAAAGCGTGAAAGAAGTCTGCGAGGCACAAAAAGTTGACTACCAAACATTCCTGGCTGTAGCTAATTTCATTAGCGAAGAACAATATACCTACAGTGAAGATGAGAATGCCTTTTCCATTACTTCCTTAATGGATTATCTAAAACAGGCACATACTTATTTTCTGGATTTCTGCCTGCCGGCTATCCGCAGGAAACTGATCGAATCAATTGATTGTTCGGGCACGGACAACGTAGCTTTACTTATTATTAAGTTTTTTGATGAATACGTCAAAAAAGTACGGCGACACATGGAATATGAAAACAAGGCAGTCTTTACCTATGTGGAAGAATTGCTCGAAGGAAAAATTTCAACTACATTTAATATTGCCGCATTTGCCAGTAGACACGATCCGATAGATACCAAACTGAAAGAATTAAAAAACATCATCATAAAATACTATCCGGGAGAAGAGAATAGCAACAGCATGAATGCCGTGCTCTTCGACATATTTAACTGTGAGCAAGATTTAGCTTCACATGGTCAAGTCGAAGATTACATGTTTGTCCCCTCTGTCATACAACTGGAAAGGAGATTAAAGAATGAGCAGTAATTCTCCATTGAAGATAGCTGTAGCTGAAACCTCCGTCATTATACGCAGCGGGCTGGTAGCCGTATTAAAGCGGTTACCCAATTTGAACATACATCCGGTAGAGATAGCTACACCGGAATCATTACAGAGTTACATCCACTTGCATACTCCCGACATCCTGATTATCAACCCCACTTTTGGAGGCTGGTTCGATTTACCTTCGTTTAAGGAAGGGAATGAGAAATCTACCACTAAATATTGGGCATTGGTCTGCTCGGTAATCGACAACAATCAACTCAAAGAATATGATGAGCAGATTTCAATCTGTGACGATCAGGAAATAATCGGGACAAAGATCAATCACTTGCTCTGCACGGAAGATTCAGAGGGAAGCGAACAGGAAGCCCTAAGTCAACGGGAGAAAGAAATTATCACTTGTGTGGTAAAGGGTATGACTAACAAAGCTATTGCAGACGAATTGTTTCTTTCAATCCATACCGTAATCACCCATCGCCGGAATATTGCACGGAAATTACAGATACACTCTCCTGCAGGTCTCACAATTTACGCAATTGTCAACAAATTAGTAGAATTGCAGGACATTAAGGACGCATTGTAAAACGGAGTAATCAAAAGTCATAAATTTTGCTCCTCTGACTTTTGATTACTCCGTTTTCTCTTTATATTCCACAAAACTGATACGATCTACGAGTGAGCGTAGATAACCCGAAACACCTTTCTTACGGGAAGGGATGAATTGTACGCGTACCGATTGAATTTGTTGCGGGCTAACTTCTTCGGGGGTATCAACTCCCCGGCCGGCACAACTCAGTTTATAGTAGAATGCCCCCAGTCCGTCCATGTGAATACTCCTCCCGGCTTCCATATATCCGGCCATCACTTCGGGCAAAGCGCGAAGCACGGCATGTACGTCGGCAGGTGAAACGGTACAACGCTGCGAGATGGCTTCACCCAACATTTGGGTATCAACAGGTTTTCTTAGTACATAAGCTCGTGGGAACCATTTATACGCCTTCCCCACTTTAGCGCAACTCTTCTTGTAAAACATAGTCGAGGTCTATTTATTATTCAGATACAAATATAAGGCTTCTATTCAAAAATTAAAAGCCTTTTAATCATGTAATGAAAGCCTTTTAATACATTAATAGAAGGCTTTTAATATTCATTAATAATAAAGATCTGCTAGACTCCTTCCAGACAAGATTAACTTTCTCTTTATGCCATTTCAGAGGCAGCCCTATTTTATATCACAAAAGGCAGCATAAAAAAAAGCCCCGATCTTCTCGATATCACATCGAAAATGAACGGAGAGTCTTTTTCCTTAATAAAAGTGGTTACGTAATTATGACTAACTAATTCATTAATTTTGATATTGCAAAGATAGACGTCTGATCGGGAATAGGCAATCCCTAAAACAAGGTATATTAAGCACCTAAAATAGCCACATTTAGGTATATCGCCTACAATCATCACCGATAACGGAAGACCGTAACATCATTAGGCCAAAAATACCATGACCAACAGGATAAAATCTACAATACACGCAGATGAAAAGTACGACCATCCGCAGAATTCACAACAGTTTCCACTGTTCAAACCTCACAAGAGCCTATTACTCAGGATCTTTATTTTTAGGACAAACCTCTTTCTTTGATTTCTTCAACCGTCCGTTCTTCCGCAAAGCCTCTGTAATGATCCATTGAAGTTGACCATTGGTACTGCGAAATTCATCAGCCGCCCACTTCTCAATAGCTTCCATCATCTCAGCATCCACGCGCAGCACAAAGTTTTTTGTTGAAGTTTCTTTTTTTGTCACTTTATTACTCTATTTAAAAACAATTAAAGTCGGCCACTATGAATAAAAGTAGCCATATCATTTATTACATAAGCTGCTACAGGAGACCTATTTTCATATTCCTTGGGAATCGATTTCCCTTCCCCGTCCTGCAATAGATGATTCAGTTTAGGGTATGATTTAAAAAAAGCATGCTTATTATGCTGCAACCCCATACGCCATAAACCGAAATCTTGCATGGTCACCTGATAATCGCGTTCACCTTGCAAAACAAGAATCGGCAAAGATAGTTTGGCTGCAACTTCCACCGGCTTATACCCATTCGCAAATACCCAATACGAACGCGGAACATTGAATAACAAGGGGATCTTATCATCAAAATCGGCAGAACCAATCTTCTTTATATTATCAGCCTCTTTTTTTAGTGCTGCAAGCTGTTCTTTCTCCTTAGCAGAAGTCGTAGAGAGCGAAGCAATATAAGCAGCCTGTTCCACGATAGCATCCTCTAACGGACGTGCCAATCCGGCAATAAGTACAATGCCAGCCAGACCGTGGGTGCGCGAAGCAATGCGAGGAGCGAGCGTAGCTCCCAAGCTATGCCCTATTACATAAATGCTATCCGTTGCTATCTCAGAAAGCGTTTTTGCATAGGCCACAGCAGCCACTGCATCATCCACGGCTTCCGTATCATAATCAGCCTCACGCCCTTTGGGAACAAAATTAGCCCCATAGACTTTTGTCCGTTTCTCATAACGAATAACGGCTATGCCTTGTTCTGCCAATCCCCAAGCGATATCCCGAAAAGGTTTATTAGGACCGATTGTCTCATCACGATCATTCGGTCCCGACCCATGCACCAATATCACAACAGGCACCTTGGTTTTCCTTAAAGGCAAGGTCAACGTACCGGGTAATTTAAAGCCATCCGCCCCCACCACAACATCACGCTCTTGTATCCTCGTCTGATCATAAGTAGCCGGTTTACCTACTGAAGCCACAGGAGCAGGAATCGGCATTAAACGAATGGTTGTTACCGAGCCAGTTGCATTAAAGGCGACTAGAAACCGAAGAGGATAACGTTCAAACTTCAAATCACAATGATAAATGAGTTCTCCCTGAATCGTATCCGTTTTCCATTCCCCGGCGGATTGCAACTTCCCCACCTGATTTTCGGTCTGAATAAATGCATTGTTAAACATTGCAGGCGAAAGTTTTGCCTGGAGTTCCTGTGCCAGTGCCGCATAAATACTATCCCCCTGGCCGGAGATAAACTGCCCGTAGACTTTCCGGGCGCGTTCCAGTCCCGTATCCTGAGCAAAGACAAACGAGAAGACCTGTCCCGCAAGCAATCCCAGAACCAGTGCCCACCTGTAAAAAATTGCATTCATCTTATATTCTTTAAAGGACTAATTATTGATTCAGAGTACCGGTATTTACAACAGGTTGAGCCGCTTCATCAGCACAAAGGACCACTAACAAGTTGCTAACCATTGCCGCTTTCTTATCCTCATCCAGTTCAACAATTTCCTCTTCAGAGAGCTTCTGCAAAGCCATCTTCACCATCGAAACCGCACCTTCCACAATCTTTTCACGTGCCGAAATAATAGCAGAAGCCTGTTGACGACGAAGCATTACAGCCGCAATTTCAGGAGCATAAGCCAGATAGTTGAGTCTCGCTTCCACGACTTCCATACCAGCCATAGCCAAACGCTCATTCAACTTCTGTTCCAATTGTTCGTTAATCTCTTCCCCACCAGATCGCAAAGTCAATTCCCCCTCGCTTGCTTCATTATCATCATAGGCATACTGACCGGCCACCTGACGCAAAGCGGCATCACTCTGTATCTTTACAAAATTCTCAAAAGCATTCATCCGATTAGCCACCGCGTTTCCTACCGTATTTCCCGAACGAGAACTTGTAGCCATGGTCTGCGCATCTATTTCAAACATAGCCTTATAGGTATCCTTCAATTTCCATACCAGCACCAAACCAATCAAAACAGGATTACCAATTCTGTCATTCACCTTAATCGGTTCAACATCCAAGTTACGCGCACGAAGGGAGAGCTTCTTTTTATCCAGTAAAGGATTAACAAAAAAGAAGCCCGTTTGCCGGAATGTTCCTTTATATTTCCCGAAAAAGACCATTGCCCGAGCTTCGTTTGGTTCCAATTGCATATACCCTCCAAACAGTACCAGCCAGACAATAATCAAGATTCCGGCAAAAATAGCAACAGAAAGACCTATTACAAAATTATCCACCGCAAAGGCAGAATCACTAATAATAATCCCTCCGACAATAAGAGCGGTAAGAACAATTACATGAATGAATAATCCTAGAAAACCATTCAATTTAAACCCTTTAAAATCAAATTCTTTAGCTTCCATAATATACAAATTAAGTGATATCAATATGATATCGCAAATATATCAATATAAATGATATAAAAAAGAACAAAGGAAGAAAATTAAACCAATTTAACAGAACAAACAACTACTGTCACATTAAAATCTTACTAACATAAAGGTACCGACGGCACTCCGTAAACCGTTACATATGTACGCTCACCCCCTGCCTCAGTAGTACGAGCCGTATTGACGGTACTTCGTAAACCGCTACAAGCAATTCGAACAAAGCAATCATTACTATTCCTAACCTTCAGAAGCATATTCGCCAAACTGTCAGAAGCAATAGCAAGCCTATTATAAACGGTTCCGTATGTCCTCGTTGCTACTCCGTTGTCCTTTGCTTCGAATATCTCCGCCAAATGTATAAGAGATACCGATACGGAAACAAGTAAAAGAGAACTGATTATCTACCGTCATCTTCAAATTGTTAGAAATGATTTCAGCTTTTGAATGACTGATAAAAAGATTGTTGGCATTGAGACTGAGGCTCAGTTTATTATCCAGCAAGCGATAAAGCAGACCGGCGCTTATCTCGTAAGAAGGCCTCACCAAATAAACACCTTGATAATGGCGCGAAGTGAACGAACCCGAAAGTGTCCCCAGAAAAGTTTTATTCGAGTTAAAGAAAAGACTATTGCGTAAACTGGCATTATACATCCAACCCTTTTGCTCGGCAGATGTAGATGCGGCATTGGAAGTGGTACGGCTATAACTAACCCCATGCTGTACATAAGTCTGTAACCACTTTGCCTGGAAAGTATACGAGTTATTAAGACCAAACACATGTGTCGTCATAAAATTGTCCCACAAGAAAGAACTTACATTCGTTTCCTGATCCAGGTTAGCCACTTGGGAAAACACATCATTCGCATAAGAGTAATAGAGTGAAATATTAAAATTATTTTTCAGCGTATACCCTAATTCGGCATTATAGGTATAACTGGGCTTCAAGTCTTCTTTCCCACGGGCATACGTGTATTTGTTTTGATAGAATGGAAAAGGATTTACCATATTTTGAGAAGGGCGGGATATCCGGTTCGACAGACTAAGATTCAGAGCATGCCCGTCGTTTGGAGAATAGAGGAAATAGACAGTAGGGAACAGACGGGTGTAGTTATGTTTATCCGTCGTATTTTCCGATTCAGAGATACCAGTCGTATGAGTATGCTCCATGCGCAAACCCAACTGCATGGAGAAGCGTTTGGAAAATTGACGGCTGTAATCCGCATATAAAGCATAGATTTGCTCTTTATAGTGGAAATAGTCATCCTGAACCAATGTCGGATCGGAAGTATCATAACCGATACGGTTGCGGGTATTTGTGAAAGAGACTTTAGCACCTGCCGTTATTTTGTCTTTTTCAAACGGAAGGGTAAGATCAAAAGCAGAAGATAAGCCGTCCACTTTACGCTTCTGCAAGTAACTGTAGTCAAAGTTTGTTCCGGATATTTCTGCACCTTCAGGAGTTTGGGTCTCAGATAAGAAGCCCATATTTTCGTTACGCTTATCACGCAAATAATCCACATCCCAAGTCATCTTCCTACCTTTATCCCCCCAAGTCTTATCGGTATGGAAGTTCAGATTGAGGCGATCGGACTTGAAGTTTCTATGACTTTCAGAAAACAAGAGAGAGTCCAAACGGGCAGTAGCAACATCATAAACTTCCGTATTAGAAATCGCATTGTTATCTTTGGGAGCACTGTGGTTATAAATAGCCTGCACACCTACTGTCCAATCGCATTCCAGAGCAATGTCCACACCCGCCTGACCGTAATAACTCCGTATGTAATTTTTATAATCCGTAAGTCCCTTCCAAGTATTCAGCGAAAAGTAGCGGAGGTTCGTTTCGCGTGTTTCATAATTCCCCTGCGTGGTACCGGCATTAAAAAAAGAAGATACGCGCCCCTTGCTCATATTCAGATTGATCCCGCCGTAACCATAATGATCTTTCTCACCTATATTATAAGATGAAGATGCTGTTCCTCCCAAATAATCTTTAGGGCGTGACTTTAAACGGATATTGATGATGCCGGAATTACCAGCCGCATCGTATTTCGAAGGCGGGGTAGTGATTACTTCCACTTTCTGAATTTGAGAAGCGTCATAAGAACGAAGATAGTCAATCAACTCATCGCCCGTGAGCTTGGTCTCACGGTCGTTTATATAGACCTTCACCCCACCCTTGCCAATGATGTTAATACTGTTCTGGTCGACACGCAAACCGGGCACTTCACGCAAAAGATCAAGCGCGTTACCTCCGGCGGTGGCAATAGCATTATGTGTATCAAAAACCACCCGGTCCACCAGACGTTTGATAACCGGGCGTGCAGCTGTAACAGTGACTTCATCCAAAAAAGCGGAAGAAGTTTTCAAGGTCAGCATACCAACATTCTTATTTCCCCGCAAAGAAACAGGTAGATAAATACCCTCATACCCAATGAGCGTAATGTGCAACAAATAATCCCCCTTCACCTGAGTAAAAGCGAAACATCCTATCGAATCGGTTAGCATCCCCTTTATATAAGTACTGTCCTTAGCTTGTAGCAAAAGGACATTTGCGACTTCCACCGGCAAGTGGTTCTCATCTTGTATGCAGCCCGAGAATTGGTAAGATTGAGCGGACAGGGAAATTGCTCCACATCCTATTAATAATAAGCACACGAGCTTTTTCCCTATAAAATTCATTGCATTTACTACCATCGTTTGAGTCATTTTGATGTTTTACTTTTCATTTTTGTTCGATGCAAAGTTAAACGTGAAACACGTCTCAAACGGTCTATATCGGGAATTAAAAACTCTATATCACGGTCTCTTACACAGCTGATTATAAAGCGATTATATTCGCATTATTCTATATCTACTTTTTTCAGATCTATATACGACTTCTCCACCGTATATTTAAACGCATGCAACTACATTTTTCTAATCCATACACTGCCTCTTCGCTCCTTTTATGTAAAATTGTTACTAATAAGATTTTTACTATTATCTTTTCTATTTCCATGATCGAAGCATCATCTATAAAATACAGAAAAGGGATTTAATCTGCAATCCGATTCACTCCGCTAAAATAAACCCGACAATATCTTCCTTCTCACTCATAGCCAACTTTTTGCGAATAGTCGTTTTCCTTTGATAGATGGTCGGAATGCTTTGCTGTGTCACCACACTAATTTCTTTCGTAGAGAATTCCGCCCGAAGCAGGCAACACAGTTGTTGTTCCTTATCAATGAGTACAGAGCCAAAGCGACGATTCATTTTGGTATAAAAATCTTCATATACACGGTCGATAACCGGATATAAATCCTCCCATACTAAAAGGCTTTCCACCGGAAGCTCACGATTCGTAATGCCGGATATACGGCGAAGTAATTCTTGATTTTGCGACGTGGGCTGCGTAGCGACCAAACGGATAATGCCCAGCTGTTGCAAAAGTATCTTTCGGAAAAACTGTCCGTCTTCCACGTCATTAACAGACTCCCCGTTTCTCTCTTCTCCACCCCCACTCTTCATAGCATCGGCCAATAAACGCTTCAATGTCTCGATGCGTTCCTCTGCTTCAATAAGCCGGTTACGACGATTACGAGCATAGAGAAATCCACCTCCGCCTACAACCACCAAAGCCAATAAGGTAAACATTAACGTCAGCTGTGATTGTTGATGCTCTACGGTAAGCCTCAAATTGGCTTGTTCCAAATAGACTTTACTTTCTTCTTTTCTACGTTCCGTACTACGTTGTTCCGCCATTGAATTCCAAAGAGAATCATTGTAACGCATCACCTGAACAATATCAAAAGTTCGATGAGTCACATAATCAATTACAGTTTGATACTGCGAAATTATATTTTCAGTAGTTATGAATTTAGGATAATGACCCGCCAGCACTTTACTCTTCTCCAGATAGTAGCGCGCAGAATCAATCGTTCCCATTTTCAAGAAACATTCCGTCAAAGTCAAATAAGCAACCATGCGTTGTCTTTCATCCTTTGACACTTTTTCTAAATGCCTTACTACGCTTGCAACTTGTTTATAATCCTTTGAAAAATAAGTCAATACCTGCGCATAGTTACGTAAACTTTTGGCCACAAGTGCCGTATCCCCCTCTTGCAAGCCTAGTTCCACACTACGATTCATATAAAAAGCGGCCGAATCATTATCTTGCAACGCCATCGCAACCGCCTGAGAGAAACATAAGTTCGCATTTTCACGAAGGGCAATAGCCCAACGAAAAGTTTTCACCGCTTTATTATAATCCTTCCATACATAAACATATCTATATCCTTTTACTGCAAGCATATCAACCAACTTCCCTGTATCTTTACAGGCTGCGGCCTCTGCAATGCCACTATCCAGCACAGCCATAGACCGTTTATGTTTTTGCTGCCAATATAAATACCCAGATTTCAACAGATATGAAGTCAGCATTTTACCTGTATCCCGACAGGAAATATAATAATCGGCCGCCGGCATAATCAGGGAGTCCTCTGCCATAGAGACTTCCCATTTATCATGTATATATGCCCGCAGCCAACCGTACAATATTTTTTCCTCAAATGGTAATTGATCCGGTTCTTCAATCAATGCTAAAAGATGCATCGCACTATCCGGCTTCGCAATTGCCACAGCATCTGCCTGACGAAGCACAGCATCAGTATCCACGTGCCTACATGCACAGAGCAAAACACAACTGACAAGGACAACATAGATAAGTTTCTTCATAAGAGACAAGGTCTTTAATGAGCAACAGAAATTCAATCTTTGCTACTCTTTTGCATGATTGTTAGCACATGATTGCATCACGAAGTTGCTCCAAAGCCTTTTCGAGGACAGCTTGGGGACAAGCAACATTCAACCGCATAAAGCCTTCCCCAGGTTTACCGAAAGTCGTACCTGTATTCAATGCTAGATGAGCCTTATCCACAAAAAGATCATTCAACTCTTTAGCCGGCAATTGTAAATCACGACAATCCAGAAAGATAAGGAAAGATGCCTGCGGACGAATCATTTTGATAACCGGAATTTGTTCAGCTAAAAAGCGTTCGGTAAAATCTATGTTACCCTGAAGATAGGCAAGCATCTGCTCTAACCACTCTTCCCCTTGGATATAGGCGGCCGCAGTGCCCAAGTAAGCAAATAAATGGCCTTCATCAAATTCACCGGCTTCCATGTAACTCTTGAAACGGTTTCTAATTTCCTCGTCTACTATAATGGCATAAGAGCTCCCTAAACCAGGCATGTTAAAAGCTTTGCTGGGGGCCATAAAAGTCACACAATTCCCGGCAGCCTCTTCAGATACCGTTGCAAACGGATGATGCTTATAAGGAGAGAAGGTCAAATCAGCATGAATTTCATCGGATAACACCAGCGTATTATTCTGCTTACAAATCGCAGCAATCCGCTTCAGTTCATCTTTTGTCCACACTCTTCCGCCCGGGTTATGAGGGTTACAAAGGATCAGCACTTTACTGGCTTTTGCATCCTCTTCAAAGCGCTTAAAATCAATAGAATATTGTCCGTCTTTCAACTCCAGCGGAGAATAAACCACTTCCCTCCCCAGATGTTGGGTCACCAAAAAGAAAGGATGATATACAGGAGTCATCACCATCACCTTATCACCAGGAGTGGTAAAGCATTGCAGGGCATAGGCTAGTCCACGAACAATACCCGGTACAAACATCAGCATCTCTCGCGAAATGCTCCACTGATGCCTTTTCTCCAACCAAGCGAAAATTGAAGTATACCACTCATCGCATGCAAAAGTATAGCCTAATACTTCATGGTCCAACCGCTTTCTCAATGCCTCGATGACAAAAGGAGGCGTGCGGAAATCCATATCAGCCACCCACATCGGCAACAAATCATCCCGTCCCCACCTATCTTTTACAGCATCCCATTTAATGCAATCCGTTCCACGCCGTTCTATGATCTCATCAAAATTGTATTTCATAATCTACAGTTTACTTTTTAATAAATTCAAAACATTATTGTTAATAGTTTTCTCGTTGAACATTCAAATACACGAAACCTGATTATTCAAACAGTCGTGCAAATATGTAAGAGTACAACAAAAACTAACAAGAAAAAGAGAAACCGGGTTTGCCCTTTGTTTAAAAAACAAAGCAAAAATACAAAATATCCTCTCTTTTGAGTACTTTTGCAGACATGGAAACAGAAAAACTTACGATAAAAGCTTTATTTTTTGATATTGACGGCACATTGGTCAGTTTTGAGACCCATAAAATACCGCAATCCACCATTGATGCCATTTCCGCCGCAAAAGCAAAAGGACTATATATCTTCATCGCAACTGGTCGCCCGGGCACCATCATCAATAATCTTTCCGCTTTGCAAGACCGTGGATTGATAGATGGCTACATCACCATGAATGGCGCTTATTGTTTTGTAGGAGAAGACGTGATTTATAAAAGTCCCATCCCTGTTACAGATGTAGAGACAATGGGACAATTCTCTGATAAGAAAGGATTTCCTTGTATCTTTGTCGGTGAACATGATGTCTGTGTATGCCACCCCAATAAACTGGTCAAAGAAATATTCAACGAATACCTGCAAGTGGATGAATTACCCGTAAGAACGGTGGAAGAAGCGATCCATGAAAAAGAGATCTTCCAAATGACCCCATTTATCACGTTGGAAGAAGAAAAGATATTCTTATCGCAAATGCCGCATTGTGAAGCCGGCCGCTGGTTTCCCGCCTTTACCGATATCACAGCTAAAGGAAATACCAAACAAAAGGGAATTGACGAAATTATCCGCCACTTCAACATTCGTCTGGAAGAAACAATGGCTTTCGGCGATGGGGGCAATGATATTGCCATGTTACGCCATGCAGCAGTAGGAGTAGCGATGGGCAATGCCACCGAGGCGGTACAAAGTCAGGCTAATTACATAACGGCATCGGTAGACGACGACGGAATAGCCCTTGCACTGAAACATTTCTCCATCATATAGAGCAACGGACAATTAAAGTGAAAGCAGAATTTGCAATAGACACCGGCAATAAAGAGTTTCAGGATGCCCTGAACCTCATACAGTATACCCGCCAGTCTGTTTTTCTAACAGGCAAGGCCGGAACGGGTAAGTCTACCTTTTTGCGTTATATCTGTGAGAATACCAAAAAGAAGCATGTGGTATTGGCACCTACGGGAATCGCGGCCATCAATGCGGGAGGAAGCACGTTACACAGTTTCTTCAAGCTCCCGTTCTACCCACTCCCCCCGGACGATCCTAATCTGAGCCTGCAAAGGGGACGGATACACGAATTTTTCAAATATACCAAACCGCACCGCAAACTCCTGGAAGAATTGGAATTGGTAATTATTGACGAAATCTCCATGGTGCGATCGGACATCATTGATGCAGTAGACCGTATTCTGCGGGTTTATTCACGCAATCTGCGTGAGCCATTCGGCGGCAAACAATTGTTACTGGTAGGCGATGTATTTCAGTTGGAACCGGTGGTTAAAGGAGATGAAAGGGAAATCCTGAACCGTTTCTACCCCACTCCCTATTTCTTTTCGGCACGGGTATTCAATCAAATCGACCTCGTTTCCATAGAATTGCAAAAGGTATACCGGCAAACCGACAAAATCTTCGTCAACGTGCTCGATCATATCCGAACCAATACGGCCGGAGCAGCCGACTTGCAGCTACTCAACACCCGCTATGGCGTAGACATCGAACAAAACGAAGCGGATATGTACATCACCCTTGCCACACGACGTGACAATGTTGATCATATCAACGACAAAAAATTAGCAGAACTGCCGGGAGAGCCAATGACATTCCACGGAGAGATCAGAGGTGACTTTCCTGAAAGCAGTCTGCCTACCTCGCAAGAACTAACGCTGAAACCGGGAGCGCAGATCATCTTCATCAAGAATGATTTTGAACGCCGGTGGGTAAACGGCACTATCGGGATGATCAGTGGTTTTGATGAGAAGGAAGAAACGCTCTACGTAATCACCGACGACGGCAAAGAATGTGATGTCAAACGGGAGTCTTGGCGCAACATCCGGTATAAATACAACGAGAAAAAAAGACAAATCGAGGAAGAAGAGCTGGGTACATTCACTCAATATCCCCTACGTCTGGCATGGGCCATTACCATCCATAAAAGTCAGGGACTCACATTCAGTCGCGTGGTCATCGACTTCACCGGTGGCGTATTTGCCGGGGGACAAGCATACGTAGCCCTGAGCCGCTGCACTTCACTGGAAGGTATTCAACTCAAAAAGCAGGTCAGCCGTGCCGACATCTTTGTACGCCCCGAAATTGTCAGCTTTGCCGAACGATTCAACAATAACCAGGCCATAGACCGCGCACTTAAACAGGCACAAGCCGACGTACAATATGCCGCTGCAACGAAAGCGTTCAATCAAGGTGACTTTGAAACTTTTCTCGAACAGTTTTTTAAAGCCATACACTCCCGGTACGATATAGAGAAGCCGGTCGTTCAGCGACTTATCCGACGCAAACTAGGCATTATCAATCAGCTGAAAGAGGATAATTCACAGTTAAAAGAGGCGATGCAAACACAAGAAAAACGTTTGCAGACTTATGCCCGCGAATATTACCTCATGGGCAACGAATGCATCACCCAAGCGCATGATTCGCGTGCCGCCATAGCCAATTATGACAAAGCGATTGAGCTTTATCCCGAATATACCGATGCCTGGATACGCAAAGGGATTACACTCCTGAATGAAGATAAACTGTCTGAAGCCGAAGAGTGCTTCAACCGTGCCATCAAGCTCCGTCCCACAGAATTCAAAGCGCTGTACAACCGTGGCAAACTACGCTTGAAACGTGGAGAAGCAGAAGCAGCAATTGCCGATTTCGACAAAGCAACCTCGCTAAAACCGGAGCATGCCGGAGCACACGAAAAGTTTGGTGATGCATTGATGCTGGCCGGTAAGGAGACAGAAGCGGCTCTACAATGGCGTATAGCGGAAGAACTTCGTAAAAAGTCGTCGAAGAAATAACACCGAAAACCGAGCTTCATTCTATTATTATTAGAAATAAATTACTATTTTTGTATCATTTCAATTGACATTTAATATACACCCAACCATGCTTTTGAAACTTTACGAAAACAATAACAACTCCGAGGACCTTCAACGGGTTATCGATATATTGAATGACGGAGGTCTTATTATCTACCCCACCGACACGATGTATGCCATTGGTTGCAACGGTCTGAAAGAACGTGCCATCGAACGAATCTGCCGTATTAAAAACATGGACCCGAAGAAGAACCGTCTCTCCATTATCTGCTACGATCTGAGCAGCATCAGTGAATATTCCAAAGTGGACAACAGCACTTTTAAGCTCATGAAGCGTAACCTCCCCGGCCCTTTCACCTTTATCTTGAACGGGAACAACCGCCTGCCTAAAATATTCCGTAACCGTAAAGAAGTCGGCATACGTATGCCCGATAATCCCATTATTCAGGAAATTGCGCGCCTGCTAGACGCTCCCATTATGACCACAACGCTGCCTCGCCATGAAAATGAGGACCTTGAATATAGCACCGACCCCGAACTTATTGATGAGAAATTTGGCGAAATGGTTGATCTTGTCATCGATGGAGGTCTAGGCGGAATTGAACCATCCACAATTGTAGACTGCACCAATGACGAAGCGGAAGTAATCCGCCAAGGAAAAGGACGACTAGTTGAAGTATAATATCCACCACCACACTGATATTTCCAAGATATCATCTACTTCTAAGTATTTCATCTGCCCCCTCCCCCTACTTTGGGATGTTTTTTCTTTAGAATCTTAATAAGGTCGTCACAAATGACAAATTAGATCAATTCGGGGGAGGCTGACAAATTATTTACCTTTGAATAGTAAAGGAGCAAAGTGATAAAGACTTTCTCTCCAAACCGGCCAAGTATGTCCTCCCGGAGTTTCATAGTAAGCATACTTGATTCCGATCTCATTAAAGCGCTTAATCATGATTTGGCAATTATTGTAAGCGATATCTTCTTTTCCACCTATTGAGATCCAAAATTCTTTAAAACACTTATTATAATAGTCGGTTTTGTCCTTTAGCATCGAATAATATTTTTCAGAATCATTTTTCATAAATCCCATCTGAGAACCAGCCCACCAACCAGAACTGAATACACCGACATAAGAAAACAATTCCGGATGTGTAATCGCTTCATTTAAAGTTTGAATGCCTCCCATCGATAAACCCGCCAATGCTCTATGCCCTGCATCGGCTTTTATACGGAATTTCTTTTCCACAAAGGGAATGCATTCTTTCAAAAGTTCAGCATCAAAGTCTCTGGAATTGCCGTCTAACATCGCAATTACCATAGGCACCGCCTCTTTTTTGGCGATTAAATTATCTAATATGATATCAGTAAGTCCCTGTTGTGACCAGCCTCTTTCATCCTCACCACCACCATGTAGCAGATAGAGTACCGGATATTCTTTCTCACTCTTATCGTAATAAGGAGGTGTGTACACAAACATTCTTCTCCAAGCATTGGCCGTCTTTGAGAAATAACGTTCCATACGGATATCACCATGTGGAACATCAGCTAAATAAAATTGGTCAACTCCCTCCGGATAAGGGATTTCTATTCCACTTGACTTCATTCCGTAACCGTAGAAGGACTCACTAGCCGGATCGGCAACAGAGACCCCATCAATAATAAGGAAATAGTAGTGGAATCCCGGCCCCAAAGGTTCGGTAACGCAAGTCCACTCCCCTTTCTCATTACGCTGCATCTCATATTTCTTCCCCAGATCAATTTGGACCTGCTTTGCATTGGGAGCCTTGATCTTAAATTCAGCACGGTTACCGGACAATATGCGAGGGTATTCGGCATTCCGCACATTAAGTGCAGAACGGATTCCAGGTAAGGAAACGGTATTCGCGGGTTTGGGCTGTGCCATTGCAAACATCGTTATCCCCATGAAAAAGAAAGTTGTAATTAATGACTTCATTTCTATTTAGATTTAAATATAAGTGGTAAAAATTCATTCAAACATCTGCGCCACGTCAGCCATTCGTGATGGGTTCCCGGAGATTCATAATAGGTAATATTAATACCTATCTCTTTTAAGGAATTACTAATTCCTTTGATTCCCATCCCTTCTTCCGATCCGATGCCCATAAAGAGGGTATGCACTTTCTTATTAAAAGCCTGAGGATCTGCAAAAACGCCATTATAGATATCTTTCATATTTGCTCCCCGAGGCAACATCAATGCGCCACTGAATGCCCCGATATACGAGAACAGATCTAAGTGAGAAAGCGTAATATTGAACGTTTCGGCTCCTCCCCAGGACAATCCCGCCATGGCCCGGTGCTCCCGGTCTGTAAATGTACGGAATGTCTTTTGAATATAAGGAATGATTTCCGTAATGAGAATTGGACCGAAAGATGCTCCGAATTCATTTATTTTCTCCCCCGGTTTTGCCCCAAAGATGTATCCGCAATTACCGTAATCCATCACCACAATCATTGGTACGCATTTGCCGGAAGCTATATTATTATCAAGAATATAATTCATTTTCCCTTGCTGGCTCCATCCGCGTTCATCTTCCCCCATACCATGCTGAAGATATAGTACCGGATATTTCTTACCTGGTTTGGCATCATATTCAGCAGGAGTATATACAAAACATCTGCGTGCCCGCTTTTCTATATTAGAATAGTAATGACACTCCCGTACTTGTCCATGCGGAATATCTTTATTATACGAATAGTATGCAGCCTTTTCTTTCGATTCAGGAATTTCGATGCCACTGGCCATCTTCCCGCATCCGAAGAACGTTTCACTGGCAGGGTCTGACACAGCAACCCCATCTATGAGGATAAAATAATAATGGAACCCAACCACCAAGGGATCGGTTGTAACACTCCACACGCCATCACCCCCTTTAGTCATAGGCCATTTCTTGCCACAAATATCAACTTGAACACTTTTCGCATCGGGAGCCTTGATTTTAAAAGTGGCTCGTGACCCGCTGTCCACACACGGGTAATTTACTTCAAACACATTGGTTTCCGCAGGTATGCCCTCAGGCAATGTCTGGGCAAAAGAGGTTGAAAGGCTCAAAGCTCCTATCAACAAAAGAGAAAATACTTTATTCATAATTTGACTACTTTAATGATAAAAAAATATTCTATTTTTAATGACCTATTTTCCTTTAATCCCTATGAAGAGGATTACTTAGCATGCTGTTCACTGCATTCACCAAATAAATATAACTAGCAGCCAGACCTATTACATACTCGTTTTCACTCCACAGGAAAGGGTAATCATCCCTGTTCTCGGGAAAATCCGGCTTCAGTATTCTGACTCCGGGAACCACTCCACCGGGAATAAAAGTGAAATCAGCACGGTTATTGCCATAGGCCACTCTCTTAGGTTGAGCACCGACTCCTGATACAAACGATAAATTATGGCATGGATGACAACCATAAATATAGTTCAATCCTCTATAGATGTAATCGGGATCGACCAAATCGGGATACAAACGATAAAGTAAATAGTTTGTTATAGCAGACTGGACAATCAGTCCATTGCCAGCCCATCCTCCGGTACCAATTCTAACACCGTAAGGATTCTCCTTATCTATCTTAGCCTGCTGTTCAATATATGTCTTTACAAGAGGCTTCACCTGCTGTTTAAAAGAGTCACTCATAAAAGGAATGATTTGTGCTACGACAGGAGCATTACGATCGAAATGTTCTAAAAGAGAAGGCAGTAACTCTTCCATTCGTGCCTTATAATTGGCTTCACCGGTAGTGCGCCAAAGCTCAAAAGCTGTTCTGCATTCAAGAGGCTTCATAAAAACAGTCCAATCAAATCTCCTGTCACCTATTTGAAAAGTAGTGGAAACCTTGCCACTATGCTCATCTTTCCATATTTTCTCAGCAACACGCAAAGCTTCTTTGCTCAGAGCTTCATTATAGCCTCTTAAAGCACGGGCAGCAGCAGCTAAAGAAACAGCTGTTCCATAATTCATGAATGGCATCCTATTGGTAAACGCCCAACGGTCGTCAGGAGTACCACTGGTATGTCCATCCGTCTGCAAGCTGTCCAATCGGGGATTATAAACCCTATTATCCGTTTTATTCACTGCATCTCCCAAATGCCGGTATTGATATAAGTGGGAAGCATTTATTCCATCAATGGCATATCCCACTGCATTGACTTGTCCCACTAATTGTAAAACCCCATGTTCAAGTTGCTGGAGAATGTCCGGTTTGCCATCCGGGACATGCATTTCCGTATAACGGGTCTTTTCATTAATAGATGTTTCATCCCGGTCTGTTCCAAAAGTTTCCCATATGCTGGCAAAGGTCTGCACGACTGCTTGTTGCGAACCGGTCTGAATATCAAAGTCACCGGCATCAAACCAGCCTCCGACATTCAAGCCAGGGATATGTTCAAGAGGCTTGTACTTATTCCCTGTAGTGGGGCCTTGTCTCCAACCGTCCCAGTGAATACGGTTAAGAGGAGCCTGCAAAGCATCATCAAGGTGTGCAGCTCCATGCCACACCCGATAAGCTTCTCTCACAAACATGTGATCCATTTGTACCGGGAAAAACACATCCAGAGTAGGATACCATGCTTTCTGAAAAACATCATTCCCGATAGAGAAAGGAGCTGTACGTTGATTACCATACTCCAGTACATAGATACCGGGATCCTTAACAGAAGAAAAATCGAATTGGATATAGTTATACCGCGTATATGTACCCCATAATTTAGGAGCATTAGATAGGACCTTGGACAGATTGCCATCATCATTCACCTTCAGCAGGGAAATATCAGATAGCGGTTTGTCATTTTTGTCCAGCTCCACAACAGCCACCTTCTTCTGTGCCGGATGATATCCTACTTGCGAATAATCAATGACCGGTTTTCGTATCCAACCATTCTGCGTTTCCGCAGTAATAAACCACTCGGCTATCTTACCGGTCTTACCGGACGGTAGCAATGTGCGCACCACAAAATTGCCATTCTGTTGTTTGTCACGTCCATCGAACAACATCAGATCTCTTCCATCCGTTGTACGGATAGTAAGATGCTTCATCGGGTCATCCGGAGCTATCTCTATTTTCCGGCCTACCGCAATAGGCTTTGGTTCCACTTCTCCATTGATAGAAGTCATATTGTCTGCCGGTGAAGTGGGAAACAGTCCATTCTTCGCATCCATCATATAGGAATGCCCCCAGAAGACCGGTGGAAAAAGCTCAATATTCAATCCGGCTATTCCATCCAGCGTAGCAGGCAAAGGTTTCTCTACGTTCACGCTCAAATAAAAACCTCCGTCACGTGCCTCTCCAGTCAACTTGTACGTAAACGAGTATTGGGGATAAGCCAGATAGACGTCAATTCGCTTATGTGCCTGATCCACGGTACGTTTTACCATCTGCGGCAATTTATCCCACTGCCCCGGTGTGGGATTCAGACGGACGTCTCCGTCAGTAGCAGTACGAATACCGTGATGAATAATCTCCACGGCACTAATTTTAGAATCATCAAAAGTCGCATCATAAAAATTACTGAAAACGAAGTAATTGAGTCCGCGTGTTTCAAAGTAGGCCGAATCATTCAGAACCAAATCATTCACTTTGGAGAACGAACTGTTTCCTCCGCATCCGGTGAAAAGGATGCACCCCAGTACTCCTATGCCCAGAAGGCTTGCTTTTAGCTCTATCTTTCGCATTGTATCGTATTATTAATTTAGACAATTTGATCCGTTCCAGATATCTTATTTCACTGCAACTGCAATCTGGGTCAGTGAATGAGGAGGGAATGAGTAAACAATCTTTCCCCCCTTCACATCTACTTCTCTTTCTTTCGGAGCATACTCATTTTGCTTGTCGTAGCTATAAGCCTCATCAAGTTTCCCTTCAATAGAGTTGATATGGGCTTTACCCACAAAACGTGCAGCACCGCTATTTGTAATTTCGGTAGTAATCGCTTTATCTTTATGCCGGTTAATGACATTCACATAGATCATCTTACCCTCTTTTGAGCCCACACTAGTCACATCAAGATATGGAATAGCCTTAAATCGGCCTACACTAAAGGTATCACATTGAACGTAGGTATCCAATGAGTTACCCCGGCAATTATTTGAGAAAAGTTTATAAGCATAGAATAGTGGTGATTTATAAGTCCCTTTAATTGAATCATTAGCCAAAAGGGAGGTCATCATGGTAAAATTGGACATCTTAACAAAATCAGCATGACGAATAAAAGAGTTCAGACACATGGCATCAGCCAGTACGGAATGGATATTCCCTCCGAATGCCCCCCACTCATCAACAGACAAGTGTAACGCTTTTTTTGCCGGATACAATGCTTTGATAATTTTGGTCTGTGCCTCAGGAGCAGTAATCTTCTCTTCAAAATCCATCGCGGCTTCTCCCATAAAGCTATAATAGTCCTTGCGTTTTTCTTTGGATATTCCATCAAACCAATAGCGATGGATGGAGAGATAATCGGCCACACCGGTAAAGGCTGTGATTACCTTACGGTTCCAATCAAGCCAGATGCCGGTAGGTTCGTAATAGGAAGAGCCACATGCCACTAATTTAACAGAATGATCCACGGCCTTGAGGGCCTTTGCCGCTTCCACTCCAATCTTGCAATAATCATCGGCATCTTTATGCCCCATAATCCATGGAGAGCCGTCCACCTCATTTCCCAAGCACCAGTATTTCACATTATAGGGTTCCGGATTCCCATATTTCGCCCGTAAATCAGAATAATAAGTTCCTCCTTTTACATTTGTGTATTCAATCCAATAGCGTGCATTACTGATATCCCCTAATCCTAGATTAATACAAATAACATTCTCACTCCCTATGGATTTATTAAGCTTAACCCATTCGTCTGTTCCTACAAGATTCTCATCATATCCTCCCCAAGCAAGATCTTTACGTACCGGACGCTTATCTTTCGGTCCAATTCCATCCTGCCAGTTATAACCTGAAACGTAATTACCTCCGGGCCAGCGCATATTGGCAATCTTCAATTCTTTCATAGCCTCTATATAATCCGTCTTGAAGCCATCTTTATTCGCCAAAGATGATGACGGATTGTAGAGAGGACCATAAAGCGAATTACGAACTGGGAGTTCAGTGGACCGTCCTATTGGTTCCATAAATACGCCGTAAATATTAGGATCAATAGTCCCGATCACCCGTTCATTATCAATTTTAATTGATGCGGTTTGCGCCATCAGTGATAATGGCAATACCACTAACAGATTTGTAACTAAATGTTTCATGCTTCAATATCAATTTAAGAATCTATTTAATACTCTGAATTCTATAATTAATGACTTTAATAGCAGGAAAAATAATTATTTGAAATAGACAATAAGCTATTTATTCATATCCTATTTTTCATAAGTAACTTAAGATTAAGACACCATTTCTGCACCTCATCTTCTCTATTTTGGACTTAAAAATAAGTCATTTTGATTCTTTTTTCTTCAAGAATAAAATCAATATCATTCAATTATCAACCAATTCCGAACATTAGTTATTGCCTAACAGCTCCATTGAACGATTTTTTAAAGATATTGCATTAAAAATAAAAGCCATTTTATATATTTAGGGTAATATTTGAAGAAATAAATTTAATCATACTATGAAACGGCTGATCTTCGTCTTCTTTTGTGTTATATATAAAAGTATGTTAATCTTTGCAAGCCAGTATTATTTCAGACATTATCAAAATGAAAACGGTCTGTCCAATAATACCGTTTTTTCATGTATGCAGGACAGTCAGGGTTTTATGTGGTTTGGTACAAAAGATGGACTCAATAAATTCGATGGAATACGATTCAAAACATTCCGGCTTCAAGAATATCTTTCAACTAATAATATTTCGGACAATGTAATTATAGGTCTTTGGGAAGATCACGATCAATGTATCTGGATCGGTACGTTCAATGGCATATATTATTACGATATAAAATCCAACGAATTTCATATCTTAAAAGATAAGGATACTCCCATCAACGGACTCATCTTCGATATAAAGGTCGATGCAAATAATATTGTATGGTTCACTACCGCACAAGGGATCTATACCTATGATAAAAATAAAAACGCACTAAAATGTTATTCTTCAGAAACTCACTTTATCCCCTATTCTATTTGTATCACTCCTGAACAGGACATATGGATCGGCTCCATCGATGGTAATATATACAAATTCAATCAAGCTAATCAAACATTTCAAGGATTTCCCATATTATCACATGACGAGCTATCTCGCAATATTAAATTATCAAAAATATGCTACAGTAGCAGATATGGCTTAATCATATCAACAAACACAAATGGAATTAGAAGTCTGGACCCTGTGTCCAAAGAGGTAAAAGTCCTTTTTACCATGTCTAATGATAAAACACAAATGAGGATAAATGACATTCTACTCACCCCCAAGCAGATTCTCTGGGTAGGGACCAATGCCGGATTATATAAATATGATTTTCAAAAAGGCCTATCACAACCTATCAAAAACTCAATCAGTAACCCATATAGTTTGTCAGATAATGGTATTCGAGCTTTATATGAAGATACGGAAGGTGGATTATGGATCGGCACTTTTTATGGAGGTATCAACTACCTTCCCAATGAAGATACCCCCTTTGAAAAATATCTCCCCTCTTCCCTCTCCGGACATATACATGGAAGGATAATCAGAGCTTTGTGTAAAGATGATGACGGAAATATATGGATAGGGTCCGAAGATGGGGAACTGTGTAAACTGGATCCCAAAACCCAGATAATTATCAATTATCCCTTTAAAAGGAATATTCAAAGCTTGCTCGTAGATAACCATAAATTATGGATTGGGACTTTTGACGACGGGCTATTCATTATGGATATACTGACAGGACATATGGTACATCTGGAACATAAGGATCTCAAGAACTCCTCCATTGTCACTTTTTTGAAAACCAGCAAACACGACATTTATGTTGGCACGACTGCAGGAATATACCGATATGATCGGCAGAAGCAATCTTTCTGCAACGAGAAAGACATGGCTTACAAATCTTTTATCCACTGCATGTACGAAGATCACAAAGGAACAATATGGTTCGGAACTTATGGGGACGGACTTTATCAATATCATCCGAACGAACGGAAATATACACACTATCAATACAGTCCGGATAAGCCCAACGGTATAAGTTCTAATTATATCACTTCTATTTATGAAGATTCAAAAGGGACATTATGGCTGGCAACAGAAGGCAGTGGCTTTTGCAAAATCAATAAAACCGGGACTTTCAAAAGATACACTATAAAAGATGAGATGTACAGCAATATAATATGCAATATCTGTGAAGATTCAAAAGGGACATTATGGATTTCTTCTACCGGAGGACTAATGAAGTTTAATTCCGAAACAAACGAACGAAGAATATACCGTACTAGTGATGGGTTGGTTAATAACCATTTCAGCTATAACGCACAATGCACCGACAACTTAGGTAATATATACCTCGGTACAATAAGAGGTATGGTCGCATTCAATCCTCTAAAATTGAAAGAACGTAACTTTACCCCTCCGATCTACATCACAGAATTTAGTGTTACAGGGAATCAAAACAAAATGGTGGAAAAAGACAAGTCTATACTAAACACAAAAGAAATAACCTTACCTTATACACAATCATCCTTTAGCATATATTTCGTAGCCCCGACTTATACTACTCCACAAGCAAATAGATACCGTTATATTCTGGAAGGGAATGACCAAGACTGGACCTATATCAACAATTACAGGGAAATCTACTACACCAATATATCTCCCGGAAAATACACTCTCAAAGTAGCTATAATGGACCAAAACCACAGATGGGACACACACGTAGCCAGTCTGAATATAACCATCACTCCACCTTTCTGGGCATCTTCATTCGCCTATCTGACCTACGGCATCCTCTTCTTTATCATTATCACTTCACTGTATTCAAATTACACTAAAAAGAGAAAAAGGGAACAAGAGCAAAAAAGAAAAGAACTGGAAAACCAGAAAGAAAAAGAAATATATAATGCGAAGATTTCCTTTTTCACTAATATAACGCATGAAGTACGCACTCCCCTCACTTTGATCCAAATCCCCCTTGATAAAGTTATCGAAACGGAGCACTTTTCACCGTCTGTAACAGAAAACCTACTAATTATGAAAAGGAATGTCAATCGCCTGCTGGACTTGACTAATCAACTACTTGATTTTAGAAAAACAGAGATGGATATGCTTAAATTAAACTTTGTCCATACGGATATCAGTTTACTACTGTCCGACACGATCTCCAGGTTCACGCCATCCGCCGAAGAGAAGAAGATGAAACTGGAGCTTATCCAACCCCAACATCCCGTCTACATTAACCTGGATCAAGAAATTGTCACCAAAATCATTAGCAACCTCCTAACCAATGCTTTAAAATACTCTACTGACCAGATAGTAGTGTCTCTTGAAGATCAATCAGAGAATAATTCTAACATCACCATTAGAGTTAACAGCAATGGTGCCACAATACCACCATCATTAAAAGAAAAGATATTCGAGCCCTTCTACCAGATAAGCCACACATCCCATAATACACCAAAAGGAACCGGACTCGGCCTCTCTTTAGCACGCTCTTTAGCAGAGTTACATCAGGGGAAATTATACCTCGATATACAAGTAAGTACGATGAATTCTTTTGTTCTAGAATTACCGAATATCCAAGAAAAGCCTAAAGAAATCTCGGTTTCAGAAGAAAAAGAAGAATCCTGCCCGATAGGTTCTTATACCAAAGGACGTACCACCATACTCATCGTTGATGATGAAAAAGAGATGTTGAAGTTTGTTGCTAATGAATTATCTTCCGAATACAATATATTAGCAGCATTCAATGGTAAGGAAGCACTTGACATCTTAAAGAAAGAACAAATTAATCTAGTTGTCAGTGACGTACTAATGCCGGTAATGGACGGCTATACCTTGTGCACCACCCTCAAGTCCTCTTCTGATTACTGCCATATCCCCATTATCCTACTTACAGCCTCAGCTGGACTTAATGCCCGTATTACCGGACTTGAATCCGGAGCAGACGGATATTTAGAAAAACCATTCACCATGAAACTACTGAAAGAGCAGATAACTAATATAATCAAAAACAAAGAGCTAGCATGCAAAAACTTTATCAATTCACCATTAAGTAATTATAAAGCAATTGCTATAAACAAAATGGACGAAGAGTTCATGAAAGGATTGCATTCCACATTACTTAAGAATATATCTGATTCATCTTTAAACGTAGAAACATTGGCACAAATAATGAATATAAGCGCCTCAACTCTATATCGAAAAGTAAAAGTAATCACTGACCTTAGCCCTAATGAATACATCCGTATATACAGATTGAAAAAAGGTGCTGAAATGCTTATGAATAATGAATATAAAATTAATGAAGTATCTTATTTGGTGGGATTTTCATCTCCCTCATACTTCGCAACCAGCTTTCAAAAGCAATTTAACATTTCCCCATCAGAATTCGTAAAACAACAACAAAACAAATAAAATTTCATCCTATCATCTGATCTCTTGATATGTAATACTTATTGAATCGAGTCTATCGCTGATCAAAAAAGAAGCGTAATCCGCAGTACCCGGAGAAACCGAATAAGCGAATTACGCAATTATTATATTCTGCCCTGATGGAACTAGTACAATTTTACTTCAATAAAGATACCGGATCAAGATGATCAGCTTCAATATCCTTGAAATAACGATAAGTACCAACCTTCAATTCAACGGTAGCAGCATCATCGCAAACAATAATACCCTTCTCATGGGTTTGCAAAGCACTGATTGTCCACATTTGGGTAATACCTCCCTCAACAGCATGATACAAAGCACGAGCCTTGTTATGCCCGTTAACGATGATCATGACTTCTTTTGCTGAAAGTACCGTGCCCACACCAACAGTCAAAGCCGTTTTAGGGACCTTATTCACATCATTATCAAAGAAACGTGAATTGGCAATAATGGTATCTGTTGTCAATGTTTTCTGACGTGTACGCGAAACTAAGGATGACCCCGGCTCATTAAAGGCAATATGCCCATCAGGACCGATCCCTCCCATAAACAAATCAATTCCCCCGTAGTACTTGATCTTTTCTTCATAACGAGCACATTCCACATCAAGATCAGCCGCATTACCATTCAAGATATTCGTATTTTCAGGCTTAATATCAATATGGCTGAAGAAGTTATTCCACATAAACGAGTAGTAACTTTCGGGATGTTCTTTAGGTAAACCTACATATTCATCCATATTAAAAGTCACCACATTACCGAAAGAGATAAGTCCCTTCTTATTCAAGTCAATAAGTTCCTTATACATCCCAAGCGGTGATGAACCGGTAGGGCATCCCAGAACAAACGGTTTTTCAGGCGTCGGATCAGCTGCTTTAATTTTAGCGGCTACATAATGGGCGGCCCACTTTGATACGGATTGATAATCCGGCTGAATAATTAATCTCATCGTGATTGTTTTTATTAGTTAATAAATTAGGGGTATAGTTCTTTACTGTTTCGCTCATTTCCGATCTTTCTTCAGGCGTTCTGCCATGGCACGCCCCAAGTTAATGCATTGCTTATCGGTGACCTCTCTGATTGCTTGCTTCATCTCCACAGGCTCGCCTACAATTTCAAATTTACTCTTTGTAGCAAATTCCCCGATCTGACGCACAGCGGCACCCGACCAGCAGAAAGAACCGAAGTAACCTAAATAACGGTTCTTCATATCACGTACCAATATTTTGGACATCAACGATTCTATTTCAGGATAAACGTGATTGCTATAAGTAGCCGCACCAAGAATCAAACCACGATACTTAAAGATATCGGATATAATATAGGAAGAATGACTTTTATTCACATTATGCATCACAATATTCCGAATGCCCTGCGCTGAAATTTCTTCCGCAATGAGTTCCGCCATTTGCTCGGTATTTCCGTACATCGTTCCGTATGCAATCACGACCCCTTCATCTGAATCATAACGGCTCAACTTATCGTAAATGCCGATCACTCTTTCAACATTGCAGCCCGTCCACACCGGTCCATGAGTAGAGCAAAGCACTTCGATAGTGACCTCCTTCAGCTTTTCCAACGCTTTTTGTACCGGAGAGCCATATTTGCCGACAATATTGGAGTAATAGCGCACCATTTCATCCCAAAAGCGATCTGTATTAATAGAAGTATCCAAGAAACCGCCATCAAGTGTGGCAAAACTTCCAAATCCATCACCGGAAAACAACGCATGCTCGGTTTCATCATAAGTCATCATCGTTTCAGGCCAATGTACCATCGGAGTCATAAAAAAGCGCAATTTATGATACCCCAATGCCAAAATATCGCCGTCGCCGACAAGATGTTGTTCACCGGTTACACCGTAAAAGCCTTCTATCATGCCGAAAGTCTGCTTATTGCCAACAATCACAATATTGGGATAATGTTGCTTAATGAGACGGATAGAACCGGAATGATCCGGTTCCATATGATTGATAATAAGATACTGAATAGGGCGTTCGCCAATAATCTCTTTTATCTTGCGGAGGAATATCTCAAAGTAACAAACATCCACTGTATCAATCAACGCTACGGTTTCATCATCAATCAAATAAGAGTTATAAGATACACCGTAAGGTAACGGCCACAGCCCCTCAAACAGACTTTTATTACGGTCGTTAACGCCCACATAGTGGATTTTTCCTTTCACTATACTTTTTTGACTCATCTTTCTATTATTTATATTTAGTATGAATAACAAGCTGGTGCAAAAATAAATCTTTTTTCTTAGATTTCATATTTCTTTCCCTGATAAGCACCAAGTTGAAGCATTCTTTTTTGAACAAGGTGGGTAAATTCATGGTTTTTTAGTCCCCAATCGGGAGCAATCAGCCACTTTTTAGGAGATTGCGAAATAAAGCGTTCTAAAACCAGGTCGGGCCGTAAATGCTGAATATAATCTACTAGCAGATCAATATATTCCTCGACTTCAAACAGATGAAAATCAGCAGGAGATAGTTCATATTCGCGCGCCATTCGGGTACCGCGTATCAACTGCAATTGGTGCATTTTCAGCGTAGTAAGCGGAAGCCGGGACAGTATGCCGGCTTGCTTTACTAAATCTTCCGCTGTCTCACCCGGAAGTCCCAAAATAACATGTCCTCCTACAAGTATGCCCCGCTTAGCTGTACGTTCAACAGCCTCTACGGTGTCTTGGTAAGTATGTCCGCGGTTAATGCGAAGCAGCGTGTTATCATTGGTGCTCTCAATCCCATATTCCACTAGGAGAAAAGTCGATTTGCTCAACTCTTCCAAATAAGAAAGTAACGCATCCGGCATGCAATCGGGGCGGGTGCCGATGACCAACCCCACAACATCCGCTACCGATAGTGCCTCTTCATATTTTCGTTTAAGAACTTCCAATTCGTCATAAGTGTTAGTATACGCTTGAAAATAAGCCAGATATTTCATATCGGGATATTTGCGGGCAAAGAATTCTTTCCCTTCCTCAAGTTGTTGTCTCACCGACTTGTCTGTACGGCAATAATCAGGATTAAACGTTTGATTATTGCAATATGTACATCCTCCATGCCCCTTTAATCCGTCACGATTCGGACAGGTAAAGCCAGCATTCAATGATATCTTCTGAACTTTACATGAAAAATAGCGCTTTAAGAGTTGAGGAAATTCATTATATAAAGAAAGAGATGCATTCATCTTTTTAAATGGTCTTGTTTACAGCAGCAAAGATAGACATAATAATGCAATACGTCAAAACTCAAAAAAGGAAGAGTTTGAATTGGCATCTTAACAGCAATTGGTTATCTTTGCTCCGCCAAGAAAATGATTATAAGTATGAAAAAGATAAGCATTACTTTTTTCCTTTGCCTGTTTACCATTATAACGGGCTTTGCCCAAGGAAGTCAAACACTCGAATTAAAGGATATCGTATCTGGAAAATTCCGCCCTGAAAACATTTACGGAGTAATTCCCATCCCAGGCGATGGCGAACATTACTCGCAGATGAATTTAGATGGCACACAAATCATCAAATACTCCTTTAAAACAGGAAAGCAGGTGGAAGTTCTGTTTGACACCAAGACAGCCCGCGAATGCCCTTTCAAGAAGTTCGACGGATACAGTTTTTCACCCGATGGAATGAAATTACTTATTGCGACGAAAAGGACTCCGATCTATCGCCATTCGTACACAGCCGTACACTATATGTATAGTCTGAAACGCAACCTTGACGGCAAAATCAACAATGTGGTGGAAAAACTTTCGGATGGTGGACCAGAGCAAGTTCCGGTCTTTTCTCCGGACGGTAACATGGTGGCCTTCGTACGCGATAATAATATTTTTCTGGTCAAGCTACTCTATGGCAACAGTGAAAGCCAAATTACGGAGGACGGCAAACGCAATGCCATCATCAACGGTATACCGGATTGGGTGTATGAAGAGGAATTCAGTTTCAACCGTGCGTTGGAATTCAGTCCCGATAGTAAGATATTGGCTTACATCCGCTTCGATGAAACCAATGTCCCCTCCTATTCTTTCCCGGTTTTTGCAGGAGAACAACCTCATATTAGCGCTTATGAAAAATATCCGGGCGAATACACTTATAAATATCCCAAAACGGGGGAAGTCAATTCCAAAGTCAGCGTTCAGACATTCGACATCAAAGCGAGAGTAACTCGTAAAATGAATTTGCCATTGGATGTAGACGGTTATATTCCGCGCATACGATTTACCAAAGATCCGGAGAAACTGGCCATCTTCACACTCAACCGCCATCAAAACCGTTTCGACCTATACTTTGCCAATCCGCGTTCCACTGTATGTAAACTGATTTTAAGGGATGAAAGCGACACTTATATTAAAGAAGATCGATTCGATAACATCATCTTCTACCCCAACAACTTCAGTTTTGTAAGCGACCGCAGCGGATACAACCACTTATATTGGTATACAATGGGGGGAAATCAAATTAAGCAGGTCACTACCGGCAATTATGAAGTAAAGGCGTTTTTAGGATGGGATGAAAAAGAAAATTCATTTTACTATACCAGCAACGAGGAGAGTCCTTTGCGTCAAGCCGTCTACAAAATAGATAACAAAGGCCGAAAAACAAAATTATCCAATCAAGTGGGCGTTAATGATGCACAGTTCAGTACAGACATGAACTACTTCATGAACCGTTATTCCAACCTGCAAACTCCGACTGTCATCACGCTGAATGACAATAAGGGGAAAGTGTTGGCGACATTGGTCACTAATGAAAAGTTGAAACAGATATTGACAAAATATAATGTTCCCCAAAAAGAATTTTTCACGTTCAAAACCAGTGATGGAGTAATGCTGAACGGCTGGATGATGAAGCCTACAAACTTCTCCGAGTCTAAGAAATATCCGGTATTACAGTACCAGTATAGCGGACCGGGCTCCCAACAGGTCTTGGATTCATGGAATATCAGCTGGGAAACTTATATGGCCAGCCGCGGATATATCGTTGTCTGTGTTGACGGACGAGGAACAGGCGGACGAGGAGCTGCATTCGAAAAATGTACTTATCTGAATTTAGGCGTAAAAGAAGCTAAAGACCAGGTGGAAACGGCTAAATATCTAGGTAGTCTGTCCTATGTGGATCAGACTCGCATCGGCATTTGGGGATGGAGTTATGGAGGATACATGACGCTAATGAGCCTCAGCGAAGGAACTCCGGTGTTTAAAGCCGGCGTTGCCGTGGCCCCTGTGACCGACTGGAATTATTATGATACGATTTACGGAGAACGCTATATGCGTACCCCACAAGAAAACGCTGAAGGTTACAAAAAATCGTCAACGTTCACCCGGGCAGACCAACTCCATGGGCACCTATTGATTGTTCATGGCATGGCCGATGATAATGTGCACTTCCAAAATACAGCCGAATATGCCGAACATTTGGTGCAACTGGGCAAGCAATTTGACATGCAGGTTTATACCAACCGTAACCATAGCATCTATGGAGGAAATACCCGCTATCATCTTTACACCAAACTGACCGATTTCTTCGATCGTAATCTGAAAGAATGAGCCAACGCGAATTCTATATTACAATAAAGTATTACGTAAAATTAAGGAGTGAAAGAGAGAGGCACTCCTGTTTTAAGAGAATGATTCCTCTTCTTCAACTAATTGATAAGACTAAAAAGTGGCAAGAATATTAAAACCGGAATGGCTCAAAATCAGCATTGGAGCAAACGGGCGATACACGGCAACAAAGCGCATCGTTGAATCTCATAGCCTGCACACAATATGTAGTAGCGGACGATGCCCCAATATGGGTGAATGCTGGGGCAAAGGAACCGCCACTTTTATGATCGGAGGAGAAATCTGCACTCGAAGTTGTAAGTTTTGCAACACACTTACCGGCAAGCCATTGCCTCCGGATGCCGACGAACCGATACACGTTGCAGAATCCATTGCATTAATGAAGCTTTCGCATGCCGTCATCACTTCGGTAGATCGGGATGATTTGCCTGATTTAGGTGCAAAGCACTGGGTCGACACAATTAGGGAAATCAAACACATTAATCCGAATACCACGATCGAAGTACTTATTCCCGACTTTCAGGGAAGAAAAGAACTGGTCGCACAGATTATCGATGCTCAACCGGAAATCATATCCCATAATATGGAAACGGTGAAACGCATCACCCCGCTAGTACGTAGTGCAGCCCGATATGAGGTTAGTCTGCAAGTCTTGAAACAAATAGCAGAGAGCGGCATCACCACCAAATGCGGCATCATGGCAGGCTTAGGTGAATCACCAGCCGAAGTGGAAGAATTAATGGACGACTTATTGAAAGTCGGTTGTCAAATACTAACCATTGGGCAATATTTACAACCCAGTCGAAAGCATTATCCCGTTGCGGAATATGTAACCCCCGAACAATTTGCCGCCTATAAGCAAATCGGAATGAAAAAAGGCTTTGAACAAGTAGAAAGCGCTCCACTTGTCCGCTCCTCTTATCATGCGGAAGAACAGATCAAATTCTACAAAAGGGGGAAATGAATCAAAACTAACCTGCTCCTTTTTTGTTATTAAGATAAATACTGAATTATGTAAGCAATGGGACATAAAGGTGTTCTCTCATCCAAGTTCAATATGTCTTTAGGGTTTATCCCCGTTATTATATCCATTTTATTATATGAATTTATAACACAAGACATTTCAATCTATATCGGTGCAGGTATAGGGATACTCTATAGCGCATATACGCTATGGGGAAGAGGGAATCAACTTCCTCACTTTTTACTTTACGGGACAACCGGCATGTTGTTACTTTTGGCTATATCCACTCTTTTCTATGGAAATTGCTGCCCCGCTTTAATGTTCCCGCTAACCTTGGAAATCAGTGCGATTATACCCGCATTTATTTTCTACTTAAACAGAAAATTCTCTCTTAACCGCCAAATAGCTCAGGCACACAGATGTTGTAAACAGCGTATATCGCAAGGTGCCATTTCGGCCATTGTCTCTACAAGAGTCGTACTAATTATTGCAAGTATTCATTTTCTCATCATTGGAATTATAGCATTAATAGCCAATCCTTTAAGCGATGCGACTCAAAACATTTTATTTCGTATCTGTCCACCTTCAGTTTTCATTCTTAGCATCTTATTCAATCAATTTGGTATTCATTTCTTCAATCGCTTAATGGCACATAATGCTTTTGTACCAATTGTCAATATGAATGGCGATGTAATAGGACGCAGCCTTGCCGCAGATGCCATCAATCATAAAAACACCTATATCAATCCGGTTATCCGCATCGCCATATCCTACAATAGTCTTTTATTTCTTCAGCCTAGAGCTTCGCAATGCATCCTAGATAAAGGCAAGACAGATCTTCCATTGGAAACCTATCTGCTTTATGGTGAGACATTGGAGCAGGGCATTAATCGATTATTACAAGAAGCATTTGGTAAAACCAAAGTGGGAAACTTGCAATTTAACATCATGTATCATTTTGAGAACGAAAAGACCAATCGACTGATCTACCTTTTCATTCTCGAAATATGTGATGAGAATATACTACATGAAGGAGATTTTAGAGGTGGGAAATTATGGACGCTACAGCAGATTGAACACAACTTAAACAAAGATTTCTTTAGAAATTGCCTTGAAAACGAATACGAACACTTGAAAGAGGTTATTTGTACAAGAGAAAAATACAAGGAATTTTAGAGAGATCAGGGATTTTACCCTGCCATTCCTTTAGTGTTTTAGTCTTAATGTATTCCCCCTCATTGGTTATATCAGCAGCTATACAAAGTTTTGTTTGGGGACGGCATGCATGAAGAATATCATCTACCATCTTATTATTTCGGTAAGGTGTTTCTATGAACAATTGGGTCTGATGTTCGGAATAAACTCTTTGCTCCAATGCCTTTAGTTTTTTGAGACGTTCGCCTGCTTCAATAGGCAGATAACCGTGAAAAGAGAAACTTTGCCCGTTAAAACCCGAGGCCATAACAGACAATATAATGGAAGAGGGCCCCACTAAGGGGACCACTCTTAAATTTTTCCGTTGTGCAATGGCAACGACATCAGCTCCCGGGTCCGCTATCGCAGGACAACCGGCTTCTGAAATCACCCCCATTGGGAATCCGCTTTCCAGCGGTTTCAAATAGTCTGAAATATCTTCAGAAGAAGTATGCTTGTTCAACGGATAAAAAGACAAAGCATCAATATCAATTTCCCGGTCCACTTTCTTCAAAAAACGACGTGCCGAGCGCACATCTTCCACTATGAAATGACGTATGGCTTGTATTACCTCCTTGTTATAAGAAGGCAATACTTTTTCAAGTGAAGTCTCACCCAAAGCCACTGGTAAAAGATAAAGAGCTGTCTCCATATTACTTCTTAACCATATATGATATGTCCCGATTCATCTTTATAATCGTCAAGACCTTTTTCATAAGTGGTCATGGCTTGCAGACTCATACCAATGCTAGAAAATCCACCATCGTGATATAAATTCTGCATCGTCACCTTACGGGTCAGATCCGAAAACATCACAATACAATAATCAGCACATTCCTGAGCAGAAGCATTTCCTAACGGGGACATACGATCTGCAAAATCAAAAAGTTTATCAATACCCTTAACCCCCGAACCGGCAGTGGTCATTGTGGGGGATTGGGAAATCGTATTGACACGTACATTATGCTCCCGGCCATAAATATAGCCAAAGCTACGGGCTATAGACTCTAACAATGCTTTCGCATCCGCCATATCATTATATCCAAAGAATGTACGCTGTGCAGCCACATAGCTTAATGCCAAAATCGAACCATATTCCGCAATAGCATCCTGCTTCTTGGCTGCCTGAATCATTTTATGAAAAGAAACGGCTGAAATGTCAAGGGTCTTATCCAACATATCATAGTCCAAATCATCATATGGACGTTTTTTGCGTACGTTAGGCGACATGCCAATAGAATGAAGTACAAAGTCTATTTGACCTCCAAGCACTTCTACAGAGCGTTTGAATACATTTTCCAAATCACTAACATCTGTTGCATCAGCTGGAATCACTTCACAATGAAGTTTTTCGGACAAGGCGGAGACTTCTCCCATACGTACAGCAACCGGAGTATTGGACAATGTTATCACAGCACCCTCCTCCACAGCTTTCTCTGCAACTTTCCAGGCAATGGACTGCTCGTTCAGAGCACCGAATATAATGCCTCTTTTTCCTTTTAATAAATTATAGCTCATACCTATTATTTTAAATATTGAAAGGGGCAAAGATAGGAAGTTTTTGCATAAAAAGGGCGAAAGTGTGCAAAGAAAAGGCCAAAACGGCAAAAAAATACACTTAAACTAACAAATAGTACACATGTTTTTGCCAAAAGCCCGATACTTTTGTGACTTGTATTATAAGAGGTTTTTTCATAATATTTATTTAAGGTTAGAATTAGGTTAACATGAATAACGTATTATTTCTTATCGCTAGTTACTCGTGAGGAGTCACTTGCGATAAGAATAATAAATGTTAAATAAGACATACAGAATAACGATCAAACCCTCTTTAATCAAAAGCTCTAAATTATATAACTTAAACAATATCACCGAATGATCACACTAAGAAAAAGAGTTTTGCGGCTCATCCTTTTATTAATTCCAGTACTGCCTTCTTTCAGTGGAGTATACGCCCAATCTTTCAATCTTATAGATAATAGCATTTACCAAAATCTACCTTTTAATATGCCTCAGGTACAACAACCTTCCTTTCCCGATTATTCCGTTAATATTCTGGATTTCGGAGCAAAAGGTGACGGAACGACTTTGAATACCGAAGCTATTAATAAGGCGATTAAAGCTGTAAATACTAAGGGAGGCGGAAAAGTTATCATACCCGAAGGATTGTGGTTAACTGGTCCAATTGAGTTATTAAGCAATGTGAACCTATATACGGAACAAAACGCGCTCATCTTATTTACCAATGATTTCAATGCATATCCTATCATAAAAACATCTTTTGAAGGTTTGGATACCCGTCGTTGCCAATCTCCCATATCCGCTCAAAATGCCGAAAATATTGCAATTACAGGATACGGAATCTTTGATGGTGCTGGTGATAGCTGGCGTCCCGTAAAGAAAGACAAATTAACGGCCATACAATGGAAAACCTTAGTTGCTTCGGGAGGAGTAGTCGATAAAAGTGGTAAGATATGGTACCCTACCTCCGGAGCCCTGAAAGGAGCGATGTCTACAAAAGAATTTAATAACCCGGAGGGTATTGAAACAGAAGAGGAGTGGAATGCAATACGCCCATGGCTACGTCCGGTTTTACTCAATATAGTTAAATCAAACAGAGTTTTATTAGAAGGAGTCACCTTTAAGAATTCTCCCAGTTGGTGCTTACATCCGCTATCATGTGAAGACATTACCATAAATAAAGTGAAAGTATTCAATCCGTGGTATTCTCAAAATGGGGATGCACTCGACTTGGAATCGTGTAAGAATGCACTTGTTATAAATAATATATTCGATGCCGGAGATGATGCTATTTGTATCAAATCAGGAAAAGACGAAGATGGACGAAAACGTGCAGAACCATGCCAGAATGTAATCGTAAAGAACAATACCGTATTACACGGTCATGGTGGATTCGTCGTTGGTAGTGAAATGTCAGGAGGTGTGAAGAATATATATGTCACAGACTGTACCTTCCTTGGAACGGACGTTGGTCTCCGATTCAAAAGTACCCGTGGGCGCGGAGGTGTTGTAGAGAATATCTATATCAACAATATTAATATGATAAATATTCCGAATGAAGCATTACTATTCGACCTCTTCTATGGAGGGAAAGGCGCTGGTGAAGAAACGGAAGCGGAATTAGCCAAACGTATGAAAGCTCCGATTCCCCCAGTAACAGATAAAACCCCTTCATTTCGTAATATTTACATTTCAAATATCACATGTAGAGGAGTGGGACGTGCTATGTTTTTCAACGGTTTACCCGAAATGCCTATTCGTAATGTGCAGATAAAAGATGCAATCATTACAAATGCCGAACAAGGCGTCATCATCAGTCAGACAGAGAATGTGATGATTCAAAATGTAAAAGTGGAAAGCAAAGGAAATACGTTGCAAATTAAGAATAGTAAAGACATAGAAATTAACGGAAAAACATATAACAACCCATCAGGTAAAACCTTAAATATCGATCTATAGCAAATAGGGAACATATTTATATGAAAATAAATAAGAAAATTACCATAATATTTGCTCTATGCTGCTTACTAAGCCAAGCAGCCTGGAGCAATCCTTTTTTTATCACAGAACTCCGGACTGAAGAATTAAAGAACCCTTTGGGACTGGATATCCCCCAACCACGTTTAAGCTGGCAGTTACGCCATTCTCAGCGAAATGTAGTCCAAACAGCCTATCGTATACTAGTTGCTTCCTCTCCGGCTCTACTCCATAATAACCATGCAGACATTTGGGATTCCGGAATCGTAAATTCGAGCCAATCTATCTGGGTCAACTATAATGGACCATCTTTACAACCTAACAAACGCTACTACTGGAAAGTATATGCTAAAGCAAATACCGGAGAAAGCTGTTGGAGCGAAAGTGCTTTTTGGGGAATGGGACTTATGGGAGAAACTCATTGGAAAGGACGTTGGATAGGTCTGGATAAGCCGATGCACTGGGACAGTGAAACCCAATTTTCACGTCTGTCCGCACGGTATCTCCGCAAAGAATTCAAACTTAATAAAACCATAAAAGAGGCAACCTTACATATAAATGGATTAGGGCTCTATGAATGTTTCATCAATGGCAAAAAGGTTGGAGATCTCGTGTTATCACCTGCTCCCACCGATTACCGGAAGACCATTCTTTACAACAGTTATGATGTAACCAATCTCCTTCGCTCTCAGCATGTCAACGCTATGGGTATTATTCTTGGCAACGGGAAATACTACACTGCAAGGCAACATTATAAGACCTACAAAATAAGCAATTACGGCTATCCTAAAGTCCGGATGAATTTAATTGTCGAGTACACGGACGGTACAAGTGAAACGATAGCCACAATTCCTGATTGGAAATTAACGGCAGACGGACCTATCCGCAGCAATAACGAATATGACGGAGAAGAATATGATGGCCGTAAGGAATTAGGCAAATGGACAGAACCGGGATACGACGACAGTCATTGGCTGCAAGCGGAACGTGTCATCATTCCTTCCGGATACCCCAAAGGGCAAATGATGCCGGGAATAAAAGTGGTAGAAACACTTAAACCTCAATCAATTCATCGTACCAAAGATGGCAGATATCTCATTGATATGGGACAAAACATGGTAGGGTGGCTACGCATCAAAGTGAAAGGAAACAGAGGAGATTCCGTTCGGCTTCAATTCGCCGAAACGCTGAAATCCGAGAATGAATTATACACAACCAACCTTCGGGATGCAAAAGCGACGGACTTATACTTGCTGAAAGGAGATGGCATTGAAGAATGGGCTCCTTGTTTTACATTCCATGGTTTCCGTTATGCAGAAATCTATACCTGTCCGGATTCAGTCTCACTTGAAGATGTAATCGGAGAAGTGGTCAATGACGATATGCCTGTCACAGGAAGTTTTGAATGTGATAATCCCATTCTAAACCAACTCGTTAAAAATGCATTTTGGGGAATACGGGGTAACTACAAAGGAATACCAATAGACTGTCCGCAGCGTAACGAACGCCAACCCTGGTTAGGCGATCGTGCCACCGGAGCTTTGGGAGAAAGTTTTCTGATGAATAACGAGGCGTTATACGTCAAATGGATGAATGATATTGCAGAATCACAGCGTGAGGACGGCTGTATTCCTGATGTGGCACCGGCCTATTGGTACTACTATACGGACAATGTCACCTGGCCCTCTACTTATCTTATGGTATGTGATATGCTTTATGAACAATATGGCAATATGCGTCCCATCATTGAACACTATAGTAGCATGAAAAAATGGATGGAGCATATCCGTAAAGAATACATGAATTCAGCATACATCATCACACGCGATCGTTACGGAGATTGGTGCTTGCCACCCGAATCACCAGAACTAATTCATTCCAAAGACCCTGCACGTATTACAAACGGAGAGCTTATCGCCACAGCCTATTACTATAAACTCCTGCAATATTTAATCAAATTTGCCCGTTTGCAGGCAGATATGCCGTCGTCCGATAGTTCGGAAACCAAATGCATGCAACAAGATATGAAAAGAGACATTCTGGAATATCAGGATTTGGCTGAACACGTCAAGACAGGATTTAATACAACATTTTGGAATGAAGGGAATAATTGCTACGATAACAACACCGTAACGGCTAACCTTCTCCCGCTAGCTTTCAATATGGTTCCGGACGCAAAGAAAGATATGGTAGCCCGGCAGATTATTCAAAAGACAGTCAATTATTACGGTGCCACCATTCAATGCGGTGTTATCGGGGTACAATGGCTCCTGCGCGAACTGGTAAAAATGGGACGAACGGATGTGGCTTATGTTTTATCGACCCACACTAAATATCCAGGATGGGGATACATGGTTGCCAACGGAGCAACCACCATCTGGGAATTGTGGAACGGAAATACGGCTGATCCGGCAATGAATAGTGGAAACCATGTCATGCTCCTTGGTGATTTACTCCCATTCTGCTATCAACATCTGGCTGGCATACAGGCTGCTACACCAGGATTCAAAGAAATAAATATGAAACCGGCTTTTATTCTACAAGAGATCGGATTCATTCGTGCATCTTATATGACTCCCTACGGCAAAGTAAAGAGCAACTGGTCGCAAACAGCAAATGAGTTTAAATGGGATATTGAAGTTCCGGTAAATACAAAAGCAACAATCTGGTTACCCAACGAGAAAGCAAGTGCGACTACAGAAAGCGGAAAGAAGTTACAAGAAGTACAAGGACTGCAAGTTCTCCGAAAAGAAAAAGGCTATCTAGTCTGCAAAATCGGTTCGGGAAATTATCAATTTGTTACACAAAAAGACATCACGTATGGAACAGAGAAACAGGGATTGCTGGCAAATGAATTTATTTGTGCACATCCCGATTTCCCGGAAAGCCATGCCTCAACAGTTGCCGAAACCAGTCACGGAATAGTAGCCGCATGGTTTGGAGGAACTAAGGAGAGGAATCCCGATTGTTGCATTTGGGTAAGCAGAAAGACGGAAAATGGTTGGACTACACCTCAAAAAGTAGCGGATGGTATAATAGACGGAACGAAATATGCCTGTTGGAATCCTGTGCTTACCGAAACGCCGGGCGGTGAACTGCAACTCTACTATAAAGTAGGTGTAAATGTAGCTGGATGGAGCGGATATGTCATTTGTTCGGAAGATGGAGGAAGAACATGGACGACTCCAAAACCTCTCCCAAAGGGGATTCTTGGTCCTATTAAAAACAAGCCGGTATGGATAGGCAAACGGATGGTTTGTCCCAGTAGTACGGAAGGAAAAGACGGCTGGAGAATACATTTCGAAATTAGTGATGATGAGGGCAGAACATGGAGAAAAACAGCGCCTGTAGCAGCTTCTGACATCATAGAAACCGAAAAAATAAAATACAGTGATCAACAGCATAAGACGATACAAGTCATACAGCCTACCATATTGGTACATACAGACGGACGCTTACAAGCCTTATGCCGTACCAGAAACAATGGTTCGGTAGCCACCACATGGAGCAATGACAATGGCGAAACATGGAGTAAACTAACCTTTATAGATTTACCCAATAACAATTCCGGTATTGACGGAGTGACCTTGCAAGACGAACGTTTTCTGCTGTTTTATAATCACTATCGGTACATCAAAGGAAAAAGTAAGGAACGGACTCCTTTAAATGTGGCCGTTAGCAACGACGGAATCCATTGGAAGGCAGCTTTGATTTTAGAGGATTCCCCCATAAACCAATACTCCTACCCTTCGGCTATTCAGGGAAAAAATGGCAAAGTGCACATTGTATATACATGGAGAAGACAACGCATTAAGTATGTTTGTATAGACCCTGCAAAACTCAAAGTAGAATCGTTTGAAAAGGCAGGATGGAAAGAATAAATACAAAGCCAATAGTATTTAAATCAAAAAACAAAAAGATAATATCGGAGGTTTACGCTAATTTTGTGACAAACATTAGTAACATTAAAGCCATGAAGAAAAATATTTTTATAGCATTGCTATTTTTTTGTAACTTACCAGTGATTGCCGAAGCACAAAATGCCGAAAAGAAAATTGCTGTAGAAGTGAATAATACTTGGAATGAAGCAAAGACCGACGAACCCGTTGTAATAAAGCTAAATAAAATCAACCTGCAATTTCGGGTCCTCTCTGCTGTAGTGATGTGCGAAGATCAAGAAATTCCTTCCCAACTGGACGATTTGAACGGAGATCATCGTGCAGACGAATTGGCCTTTCTAACTAACATTCCGGCTAAGGGTAAACAAACCTTCACCATTACACTCTCATCAACGAAAAGTGATAAAACTTATCCTTCCCGCGTTTATGCAGAAATGCTGGTTAGTGATAAGAAGGGAAAACATGTCCCTGTTATTTCCGTAACAATTCCTGGAACCAGCAATATATATAGCCAAATGCATCACCATGGCCCGGCTTTTGAATCAGAGCTAGTCGCCTACCGCATCTATTTCGACAAAAGGCAAACAGTAGATGCTTACGGTAAATACAACAAAGGATTTGAAATCAAAGAATCACAATTCTATCCCAATAAAGAACAGTTGGCCCGCGGATTTGGAAATGATGTGCTTTGGGTAGGTACAAGTTGCGGTGTGGGAGCATTAAAAGGCTGGAATGGAAAAGAAGCAACACACATTGAACCGGTGGCAACACAAACCGAGCACATTGTCTCATACGGTCCGGTACGTACAATTGTAGATATCGAAGTATGCGACTGGCAATATCAAGGTGCCGAATTGAATATGACCAATCGCTACATTCTTTATGGAGGTCATCGTGATGTACAGGTAGAAACAATCTTTGAAAAACCTCTCAAAGATGAAACATTCTGTACCGGTGTGGTAGACATCAAAGGCTCTACTTCTTATTCCGACCACAAAGGATTAGTAGCTTGCTGGGGAACAGACTGGCCGGAAAAAGGTGATACCATAAACCATCCGAAGGAAACCGTCGGTTTAGCCACTTATATTCCTCAAAACTATGTGAAAGCAGAAGTAAAAGATCAGGCAAATTACTTATATACCATTGGCGCGAGGGGTAGCACTCACTTCAATCATTATGTCACTTTTACATCCTTGAAAGAAACCTTCGGATACAAAACCCCTGAAGCATGGTTTGCCTATATACGCAAGTGGAAAGAAGAACTTAAACATCCTGTAATTGTAAAACTAAAGTAATGAATTACACAGACCAATCTATATCATGAAGAACAGAAGCATTTTATTCAGTCTGCTTGTAGGATTAAGCTTACCCTTGGTGGCACAACAAAAAAATGACGTGTCCCAGGTATGGGTTGCGGATCAAGGAAATGGAACTTATCGTAATCCCATCCTTTATGCAGACTATTCAGACCCCGACGCTTGCCGTGTGGGAGATGACTTTTATATGACTTCTTCCAGCTTTAACTGCCTCCCCGGATTACAAATTCTCCATTCTAAGGACTTGGTAAACTGGAGCATTATTAGTGCGGCTATTCCCTACGAATTATCTCCGAAAGTACTCCCGGAACATCCAGAACATGGGAATCATGTCTGGGCTCCAAGTATCAGATATCATAATGGAGAATTTTACATTTTCTGGGGAGATCCTGATCAGGGAGTATTTATGATCAAATCCCAAAAGCCGGAAGGACCTTGGAGTGAACCTGTATTAGTAAAGAAAGCAATAGGAGTCATAGATACCTGCCCTTTATGGGACGATGATGGGAAAGTCTATTTGGTACACGCTTATGCAGGTAGCCGTGCCGGATTGAAAAGTGTTATTGCAATATGCGAGCTGAGTGCTGATGCAAGCAAAACTATCACACAATCACGAATCATTTTCGACGGACACAAAGGAAATGAGACCTGTGAAGGCCCTAAATTTTACAAACGTAACGGTTACTATTATATTTTTCATCCGGCAGGTGGAGTTGTAGCCGGCTGGCAGGTTGTTCAACGATCTAAAAATGTTTATGGGCCATACGAATGGAAAATAGTTTTGGCACAAGGGAAGAGTTCAATCAATGGTCCTCACCAGGGAGCATGGGTTGATACGCCAACTGGTGAAGACTGGTTTCTGCATTTCAGAGACATAGGTGCATACGGACGTGTAGTTTATTTAGAACCGATGAAATGGATCAACGACTGGCCAGTTATTGGCGTTGATAAAGACGGAGACGGATGTGGAGAACCCGCCGCAAGTTATAAAAAGCCTAATGTGGGTAAAACGTATCCCATCTGCACCCCACAGGAAAGTGATGAATTTGAAGGATACACCCTGTCCCCGCAATGGCAATGGCAAGCTAACATCAATGAAAAATGGGCATATTATGCAGGAGACAAAAGCATCGTACGGCTCTACTCTTATCCGGTTGTAAAAGATTATAAGAACTTATGGGACGTAGCTAATTTGTTGCTACAAAAAACCCCATCAGATAATTTCACTGCAACAATGAAACTAACTTTTGAACCAAGTCCCAAATATAAAGGTGAACGTACCGGCTTGGTTGTTATGGGAATGGACTATGCCGGATTAATATTGGAAAACACAGAAAATGGCTTAGTTTTATCACAAATTTCCTGTTTGAAAGCCAATAAAGGTAAACCCGAGCAAGTTAATGAAACAGCAAACTTACAAAACAAGACAGTTTACCTAAAAGTAAAATTCACCAGTGACGGTAGCAAAATTAAAGGTAGCGAAGCCAATAGTGACCTTGTCGTAATCTGTCATTTCAGTTATAGCACTGATGGCAAGATGTTCCACCTGCTTGGCAAATCGTTTCAGGCCAAAGAAGGACAATGGATCGGGGCCAAAGTTGGCATGTTCTGCACACGTCCATGTATGGTCATCAATGATGGTGGATGGGCAGATGTGGACTGGTTCCGCATCACCAAAAAATAAAAAAGAGCAAAAAAACGACAAAAAGCACCCGCTGTAAAACAAATACTTGCAGCGGGTGCTTTGTTTTCTTACTTTTGCAGCAACGAAAAACAAGAAAAGAATGAAAAAACTGATTATATTTGACCTGGATGGAACTTTACTTAATACAATAGCAGATTTGGCACAAAGTACCAACCATGCACTACGTATTTTAGGATACCCAACCCATGAAGAACCAACTTATAAATTTATGGTAGGCAATGGCATCAACAAACTCTTTGAACGTGCCCTGCCCGAACGAGAGCGGAATGAAACGAACATCCTGCGCGTACGCAAGGAGTTCATTCCGTTCTATGATACACATAACACAGATAGAAGCACTCCTTATCCGGGAATCAAAGAGTTATTAAATCACCTCCAAAGAGCAGGATGCAAAATAGCGGTAGCATCCAACAAGTATCAAAGTGCAACCAGTAAATTAGTGTCTCACTATTTCTCTGATATAAATTTTACAGCCGTTTTCGGGCAACGCGAAGGAATAAAAACGAAGCCAGATCCAACCATTATAGAAGAGATTATGACAATCTCCAACGTAGAAAAGAATGAAGTATTGTATATAGGCGACTCTGGAGTGGATATGCAAACTGCGGTCAATGCCGGAGTTACTTCCTGTGGAGTTACATGGGGATTTCGCCCGCGTACCGAATTAGAAAAATTCAACCCCGATTATATTGTTGATCACACTCTAGAAATAGAAGCGATTGTTGAGGATAATTAAGGATGATTCAAGATCGAGTAAAGATAGACTCACACCGTTTATAACTATTATTCAGTGGGCTATAGATACAATGATACTAGAAATAGTCAACAAATCAGAAAACTCAGAAAGGTGAAATTGGTCCCCTAACAAAAGTTGTATTAAGAAAATATACGACAGGAGGCGAAAAATACAAACAGCTGTATATTAGACAATTACACCAATACCACGGAATCTCGTAGAGGAAGACTCCGTTGCTCTACGAGAAAAGTATGGTTCCTCTACGACGAACAAAGCTTTTCTCGTAGAAAATCAGTACCTCATACAAAGATACTGACAATGAGACAACAGAGACAAATGAAATAAGCGTTTGAATGTCAGATTATATAACTAGTTTAAGCCTTTTACTGAATATCCCTAAAATATCCCAACCTCCTTTTCTTGCACACTGGAGTCTATGCAAGGCGGATCAACTTAGATAAACGCCCATTAGCCAAAGAATAGAGAGATGTGAATGATTTTCAAACACGACCCAATTAATTCAATAAAAACGCCCTTTGAAAACAACTATTTATTCCACAAAAATCAAAGCATATTTTTCCCTAAACACCCCCCAAGAGTATGCAGAAAGACAATTTTTACCATATAATAGCTAATTTTTACCCCTCATTACAATCATTAACTTATAATTTTGTGTTCGATAACAGACTTGTATTCCTGATGTTGATCTTATATATATTAATAACTATAAAAAAGCATGATTATGAACTTTAAAAGAGTAGCCCAAAAAGCACTAACAACTTTAACATTCAGCCTGTTATGTTTAGTTGCTTTTGCTCAAGGGCGCCAAGTAACAGGCACAATTTTAGATAGTACAGGGGAATCTATAATTGGTGCAAATGTACTAGTAGTAGGAAGCACTAATGGTGTAATTACTGATATTAATGGTGAATTTAAATTGCAAGATGTTCCAACAAATGCAAAAATTCAATTTTCCTTTATTGGCTATATCACCCAGACAATTGCAGTCGGTGATAAAACAAATATTAAAGTCACATTAAAAGAAGATTCCAAAACATTGGATGAGGTTGTAGTAATTGGTTACGGAACAGTAAAGAAACGTGATCTAACAGGTTCTGTTGCTTCCGTAAACAATGAAACATTAACAGCCAATCCTGTAGCAAACGTGTCACAAGCTTTGCAAGGTAAACTGGCGGGCGTAACAGTTATCAGCCAAGACGGACGCCCAGGAGCAGACGTCTCCATCCGTGTACGTGGTGGTGGTTCCATTACACAAAGTAATGATCCTCTATTTGTCGTGGATGGTTTTCCTGTAAGCTCAATATCTGACATCCCTGCCGACCAAATTGAATCAATCGATGTACTAAAAGATGCATCTTCGACTGCGATCTATGGCGCACGGGGAGCCAATGGCGTTATTCTTGTAACGACCAAAAGTGCAAAGAGTGAAAAAATATCGGTAACATATAATGCCTATATTCAAACAAAATCTGCAGAAAAAACCTTGGACGCTCTTAATGCGCAAGATTATGTAAAGTATACATGGGGCTATGCCGCCGCAATGGGAAACACCAATAGAGAAGGCATTGAAAAATACTTTGGATTAGGTGCAGCTAATGGTAACCACTATGCCGATTATGCCAATGTAGCTGCCCATGACTGGACAAATGACATGTTGCGCACAGCACTTTCGCACAGTCATAATCTATCTATCACAGGTGGCGGAGCCAAAACAAAAATAGCATTCACTGTCAACTATCTAAATGACGAAGGTATAAAAATCAATTCTGGCTATAATCGTTTCAATACTTCGTTGAAAGTAAAACAGGAGTTACTGAAGAATTTGACCTTTGATTTAGATCTACGTTACATGGAAGATGAAACAACAGGTAAAGAATCCTCAACAAATGGTAAGGGATCAATTCTTTCCGGTGCCTATCGTTGGAGACCTATAGATAATCCTCTTGGAGATGCTACAGATCTTTCTGGATTTGCATTGGGTGGGGATAATGTGGACAGTGCTTACGGGAGCCCAAAAGATTATACTAACGACGTACAGAATATAAGCAACAGACAACGCATAAGAGGCATTGCCGCTATATCATGGGATATAGTCAAAGGGCTGACTCTACGCAGTGAAATTGGAGTTGGACGCAATTGGAGTGAAACAAAATACTATGAGAATGGACTAACGCGTACCTATAAATACGCCAAACAGTCTAAAGGCGATGGATATAACATTCGCAATGTAAATACTCTTAACTATCAAGTTCAGGATTTAGGAGAAAATCACAACCTGTCTTTCTTACTGGGAAATGAAATCTTAGTTAACAAATCCAACTCGTCCTATATTATTGGTGCAGGATATCCAAATGGATTTAATTTCAGTCAAACTTTTGGAATGATAGACCAGACGGATAAAAGTCTCGCAATGGATGAATTTGGTAACACCATCGGAACTCCCAAGAAGACAGTATCCTTCTTTGGACGCGCTAATTATTCTTTCAAAGGACGCTATTTACTGACAGGTACTTTTCGTGCTGACGGTTCTTCTAAATTTGCCCCGAATCACCAGTGGGGATATTTTCCGGCAGGTGCCTTTGCTTGGCGCATATCAGATGAGTCGTTCATGAAGAATACTCAAAGTTGGTTGGATAATTTAAAGTTGCGCTTATCCTACGGCTTATCTGGAGCAGACAATATTGATTCCAATTTATGGAAAGAAACATGGAGCTCTTCCACCGTAACATACAACGGGACTACATATTCTGGATATAAGCCCAATGGAATGCTTTCCAATTCTGATTTAAAATGGGAAACGACCACTTCTCGAAACTTAGGTATTGACTTTGGCTTCATGAAAAATCGAATCTCCGGAACATTAGATTTATATTGGAATACAACTAAAGACTTATTAATGTGCGTGCCTATTGATGAAACGACCGGTTATTCTTATCAGTATCAAAACATAGGACAAACATCTAATAAAGGTATAGAACTCTCCTTAAACTTAGATATTATCAGAACGAAAGACTTCTCATTTGGACTATCAGCTACATATAATTATAACCATAATAATATAGACAAATTATCTGATAATATTATCGCACAATATGGTTCACAATGGGCTTCCTCTTCAACATCACCAGCATATGATTATTTATTTAAGAAAGGGTCTCCTGTTGGCTTGATCCGTGGATTCATTTGTGACGGTTACTATACAACGAATGACTTCAATCATAATTCGTCTACAGGCGTTTATAGTCTGAAAGATGGAATAGCAGATATTTCCTCCAGCATTACTGGTAACTATCCAAACCCCTTCAAACGCGCTGATGGACAAAATGCATTTCCAGGCGCTCTCAAACTGCGTAATTTAAATCCGAGTGAAGACAATGTAGTTAACTCAGATGACGTGGCAGACCTCGGTTCGGTTATGCCTGAACATACAGGAGGGTTCAACTTAAACGCAACTTGGAAGAACATAGACTTTAGTGCAGGATTTACTTGGGCTATCGGAGGCCATGTTTACAATGTCAACTCTTTGATTAATATGTATGGTAATAAAGACACTGGTTTAGGAGCAAATAAGCTAAGCTTTATAAAAGATTGTTATCAAGTCTATGATGTTCAAAATGGTGATTTAGAAGCTATAACTGATCCTGATAAATTGAATTCTTTAAATGGTAATGCCAGATATGCAGTGCCTTATATGGAAAATGGGGTCGTCTTTTCTACATTTGTAGAGGATGCTTCTTATATGCGCCTCAACACTTTAACGATTGGCTACACATTGCCTAAGATGTGGACTAAAAAAATTGGAATGCAAAAAGCCCGTATATATGCTACAGGAGGCAATTTATTCACAATCACAGGATATTCTGGAGTAGATCCAGAAGTAAATGCAGATCCATATAAGAGTACCACTGCGAACAACAAAGGTAATTATCCAATGTTAGGAATGGACTATGGTACATATCCACGAGCCAGGACCTTCACTTTTGGTGTAAATATACAATTCTAATAGCTTATAATCATAAAATAGAAAACAATGAAAAAATTAATATATTCCTTTATATGTGCAGTCATGTTTATCACCACCATGACCTCATGCAAAGATTTTCTAGATACTTCATCACCATCGGATGCAACACCAGAATTTGTATTTTCTGATGCAACAACAGCACGTGCTGCTTTAATGGAAGCCTATGAAAAATGGCGTGCAAAAGCCTATGTTCATGCTAATGGATTGTTCTATGATTTAGTTATAGTCGGTTCTGATTCCGAACGCCACCCTGAAGCATATGCAGCGCAAGTACGTCATATCCCAGAAAATTTATACGCTGGGGGAACTTCTACTTTCAATATAGACGATAGTAAAGCCAATAACGGAGTAAAAGCATGGCCTGCTTTATATAGCATTATCTCAACATGTAATACTTTATGTAATGCGGTAGAAACTACGGAAACCTATACAGGAATAAAAGACGGCACTGCAACCACCAATGATTTAACAGATCTCTATGGACAAGCCATAGCATTACGCGCAACAGCTTACTTTGAACTACTTCGTTTTTGGGGAGATGTGCCTCACAACTTAATACCGGGTAAGGAGGCAGAAGGGTTGACTCCTCGCGATCAGATATACGAATATCATATCAATAAGTTAATAGAAGTAGAACCATATATGTACCGCCTCGGCGAAAGTGCAACTTCCGATGCAACTGTAATGACTCGCAGCTACGTTGAAGGGTTGATTGGACGTATGTGTCTATATGCCGGTGGTTATTCTACTCGCCGCACAGACCTAGGGGCTGATTTCTATAAAGATCTGGATGGGAATGTATTATCACTAGAGAAAAAAGTGCAAGGGACTTCAAATAATGCAATCTATGCGCGCCGTTCAGACTATCTCAAATTTTACGAGACCGCAAAAAAGTATCTGCAAGCCTGTATAGATAATCCCGGAAGTGCCGCACTCTGTATTAACGATCCACGAGAAGGAAGTAACGGACAAAAATTCGGAAATCCATATCAATATGTTTTTCAACAAAACATGAATTTAACGATTTCGTCTGAAAGCATTTATGAAATTCCGGAGACCCGTGGCGTACAATCAGAACGTCCATATGCTTTCGGACGCCCAAGCACAGGTTCCAGTAAGAATAATTACCCATGTAAGAACTATGGACAAAGTCGCTTTCACCCAACCTATTACTATGGAGATTTTGACCCTAATGATATGCGCAGAGATGTAACCTGCACAGTTACAGGCACAATTGGAGATAGCGGTTCAGAAACGTTACTATCTTTTGCCCCAGGATCCCAAGCAAAGGGAGGTGGTATTGCCAATAATAAATGGGATGAAAACCGTCAACCAGACCCTTATTGGCAAGGGAAACGGAAATCCGGTATAAATAATCCTTATATGCGTATGTCGGATATTATCCTAATGCAAGCAGAAGTAGAAGCAGAATTGGGAGACGATGTTTCCGCGAAAATGAATCTGGCAGCAGTGCATAACCGGGCTTTTGCGACAGAAACTCTGGCTAACTTGGATGGCTTTATCACCAAATGCGGCGGAATAAAAGGAGCAATAGCTGAGGAGCGTAAATTAGAGTTTGGCGGTGAAGGGCTTCGCCGTTACGATCTGATCAGAACGGGGCAATTTCCCGCAGCAATAGAAAATCTTAGATCTGAATTAACAAAAATGATTGAAGGTCTAGAGACAAAAGGCTATTATAACTTTGATAACGGAAATACCATTTCTAAGTATATTTGGATAAAGAATGTGGATGAGAAATCGAGCAAAGGTTATCGTCTGACCACTCAATGTCCCGATAATGATGACCCTGTTCTATTTCCAGGCTGGAGAGGAGTATATGATGATTGGGAAGGGCTATCAGGAAACACAATATATGATAAAAATAAAAACACCAATCTTGCGATCAAAGGATTGTTCAAACATATCGAGCCAGGTAGCGCAGAAGCCACAGCACTCGAAGATGCAGGTTACAAACAAACAGATTGGGGGCAAACAATTATAAAATATAAAGATGAGTATTCAACATATGTATTTTGTGGATATGTTGAAGGAGAAGCTCCAATCTATTTTATACCTTTTAACACCGCTGCATTAAAAGCTTCTAATGGTAAAATCACAAACGGCTACGGGTTTAGTAATGCTTCCGAGTAAAGAATATTACAAGTAAGATAAAAAGAGAGGAGGGAATTTTGACTACCCTCCTCTTTTTATAAGAAGTCATGACAGTTGAAGGGAATCCTCCAAATCGTAGCGACTTTCTATCACGATTATAATTCTCTTAAAAAAGCTACGTAGTCGTCCCCTCTCCCAATATATTTAGAAGGGATAAAAAGTAAAGAGCGAAATTAAAACTCATTTTACCTATTGCAGAAACTCATCTTAGGAAGTAAAAAAGAAGAATAGAGATAGGACTTAGTCACCTAGAAATCTGATCTTTATACATTGTCGGCGTTACTCCCATCTTCTGTTTGAAACATTTGCTAAAATATCTGGGGTCATTAATCCCCACCATATAAGAAATCTGCGTCATAGAAAATTCTCCTGCCTCAATCAGCTGAATAGCACGTTTAATACGCATTTCTTTAATAAACTCAATCGGAGCAAGTCCAGTTAATGATTTTAGCTTCTTAAAAAAAACAGAACGACTAACGGCCAGTTCCTGCACCAAATCATCCACAACCAAATCACCATTATCAATGTTCTTTTCCATCAGCTCCAATAGCTTCTCCATAAACTTATGATCATTTGGAGACATAGTCGACTCCTTGCTCTTTTCTTCCGAATTCTCATCACTCACAGAATCATGGCTATTAGCCATTAGGTTATTACGATAAAGTTCTCTTAACTTTTGTCGCTGCGATAATATATTTTTTACTCTCGCCTTCAAATATGTACCACTAAAAGGTTTCGTGATATAATCATCCGCGCCATATTCCAATCCCTCAAGTTTACTTTCAATAGATGTTTTAGCAGTAAGCAAGACAATGGGAATATGACTAGTCGTGATATCCGCACGCAATTCACGTGTCATAGAAAGACCATCTTTCTCCGGCATCATAACATCACTCACAATTATATCCGGCAAAAATTTCAAAGCTTTACTCCAACCTTGCATGCCGTTTATCGCCTCAACGATTCTGAACTCCGAGGAAAAAATACTACGCAAGAACAAGCGCAATTCAGAATTATCTTCTACAAGCAGCATTACTCCTTTTGCAGTCATTCTTTCACCCGCATTTTCACCAGATTCATCCATTGATTCAACAGCTTCTTCTTCAGAAATCAACTCTTTACTCAATTCGGTTACCGTACTACTCACCGTAATATCATCTTGCAAGAATTCCACCGATTCATCATAATGTTCTCTCCCTTTAAAAAAATCAATCTGAAAACAGCTTCCTTCCCTGATCTGGCTATTCACTGAAATTGTAGCCTGATGCATTTCAACAAGTTCTTTAACTAAAGAAAGGCCTATTCCTGTACTGGACTGATTAAAGAGTGTATGATCCATCAAGCTTTCAAACCGCACAAATAACGACTTCCTTTTGTTCTCTTCAATTCCAATACCCTGATCCTGAACCGCTACAGAAATAGTATCTTTATCTTCACGAATAAAGACTTTGATCATCTTATCATTTGGAGTATACTTGAATGCATTAGATAGTAAATTGAATACTATCTTCTCAAATTTATCAATATCCACCCACAAATACAAGTCATCCTTTTCAGTTTCCAACAAAAAATCTATATGATGCTCATCAGCTACAGAATCAAAGTTCTCCATCACTTTCTTAACAAACGATACAATATTAATCCGTTGCACCAAAAGTTTCATCTTCTTATTCTGTATCTTTCTAAAATCAAGGATTTGATTGATCAGACGTAGCATCCTATTCGTGTTTTTCTCTACAATATTCAACTGCTCTCGTACCTCTCTTGACAAAGAAGCATTTTTAAGCACATACTCAACTGGGCCCGAAATTAACGTCAACGGAGTACGCAATTCATGAGAAATATCGGTAAAAAAGCGTAATTTCATATCTGTCATTTGCTGTTCCACCGAGACTTCATGCTTCAAACGATATATAGTGAAAAGGATATATACCGTTACTACAATGACCAGTACAAAAGCAAAGACATAAAGTAAATAGGCCAATGGGGTCTCCCAAAACGAAGGTAAAACTTCAATATTTAAACTACGGACATTATTCGTCCAAACACCATCTGCATTAGTGCTACGTACTTTAAAAACGTAATGCCCTTTAGTCAGATTCGTATAAGTTGCAGAACGTTGTTTCCCCACATAGTTCCAAGCTTTTTCAAATCCTTCTAACATATATGCATACTGAATCTCCGAAGGTGCAATGAAGTCAAGTGCAGCAAACTGTATCGTGAATATATTTTCCCTACGAGAAAGCTTCAAACTATGCGTATCGTCCAATGACTGTTGTAATATACTCTTTTTTCCAGGTGCTATCATTTCATTAGCAATCAACAGTCGAGAGAAGACAATAGGAGGAACATAATTGCTTTTTCTTATGGAGTCGGGATTAAAAACGAAAATTCCCGTATTGGTTCCGAAAAGAATATTACCTAAAGAAGTAAATTCCGAGGCAGCTTCGCTAAAGCGAGCTTGAAAAGAGATGCCTTTATCATCATAATTATCAAACAACTCTTTATCCTGATCAAATTTACTAATCCCATTTTCCGTGCTCATCCAGAGCTTTCCTTTATGATCTTCCCGGACAGACAAGACAATATCTGACGATAATCCTTCATTAACCGTATACGATTTAAACTTCGCCCTTCCATCCTTATTCAACGAGAGAAGATGATTAAGTCCCCCACCAAAAGTCGCAAGATACAATTCCCCTTTTCGTGTTGTAATAATCCAATGCACATCATTATTACTCAAACTGTTCGCATCATTCGGGCCACGCATATAATGACGAAAGATCACATCTTCCGGATTTTTAAAATTTTCATTAGCCATTAAAGCCCCCATAGTTGTTCCAACCCAGATATGCCCCTTATGGTCACCAGTTATGAAACGTGCCTTATAACAAAGATCAATTGGGTACCCCTTTAAATTATTACGATGATTGATAAATATGTTTTTTCCTGTTTTATCATGAGTAATATAGTTAATTCCGCCAGCAAAGGTGGCTATCCAGATACGTCCCTGATCATCCTCGCACACGCAATAGACATTATTATCACTCAAGCTGTAAATGTCATCCCGATGATATTCATAACGAATAAGCTTGTAATGATAAGGTTCTTTCTGAGGTATCGCTTCTACCAGACCATCACCCTTGGTTGCAATCCATAGATTTTTCTTACTATCTTCCAGCACAAAATAAACATTACCGCGCAAAGGTAAACCACTAGATGCGACCGTGCCAGCTTCTGTTAGATATCCCTTATCTTTCCGATCTTTATCATAAACTCTTAATTTTCCATCTTTCAATCCAATCCACAAATTCGACTGAGAGTCTTCACATAGTGCCCGTACCTCATTACTTAATGACTCGTAATTATGAGGAACCATGGTTTTCATATGGAATTGAGAAGAATGGAAAGTTATTTTTTCCAATCCTTTCGAATGGGTACACATCCACAAATTCCCTTGTATATCGGAAAAAGCACTATGTATCTTATTCGAAAAGCGCCAATCATCCCCCAAAAGACTATTATGAAAGGGGTGCAGACAATCCTTTTCTCGATCAAAATAAGAAAATCCCCCTCCATAAGGATGTACCCAAAGCCTGCCATACACATCCTCATGGATATGGAATGCCGGTCTGGAACGATCGGTACTGGTTGGTTCCACAGCCACCTTCTCCACTTTTAATTTATAAGTTTTTGGATTGAAGTGGGCCACTGTTCCCGAGATGTGTTGCTCAAACCACACTTCTAAATGCCGATCTACATATACCGATTGTATAGACGCCTTAGGGAAAGCAGATGCTGGAAAATGCCTTATCGCGTGTTTTTTACAATCATAAATAAAGAATCCATCAACAGCAGTTGTCACGATTAGTTCATCTCCACTTATCTTATTAATAGAAACGATATGCGAGGCAGTAGGCAAAGTTCGGAGCTGGAACTGCCCGTTTTTCTTTTGATAACACCACATACGACCATTGTCTGAACCAAAATAAATTTGCTCCTTATATTCCAGACACGCATAAAACTCCTGCCCATTGCTCCCTTCCTGTGATTTCGTTTCCATAAAAAAAGAAACAGGAAGATGATCTCCTGAAGGTATTCTCCCTAAGCCATTGTTCGAAAGGATCCATTCATTTCCAGCATGATCCTGATATACATTTCTCACACGTATAACAGGAAATGCATTCGCTCTTACAGAAAAGCACTCAGTTGAGAGGCGATGGGTTATTGAATCGGTCGTTACACGAACCGCCCCCTCAGCTTTGGTCAATAACCATACAGAACCATTGGGTAAAATCTCTATCCTTTCGATATTAGAACTTCCACCTTCTGCCTGTTCAGCAGGTACACGTTCAAAAATTTCAGTACGCGGGTCAAACCGATAAGCATGACTATCATAAGTTAGCAGCCATAAATAACCATATCGATCTTCACCCAGGAAATCAACACGATTGTGACTCAAAGCGATGTGATTATCAAAACGGGCTTTGTATGTTTTAAAAGAATATCCATTAAATCGATTTAGCCCATCCCAGGTAGCAAACCACATATTTCCTTTATGATCTTGCAAAATACTCATAACAGTATTTTGAGAAAGTCCATCTTCAGAAGAATAATGGGTAAAGACACAATCCGGTTGCGCATATATTTCTATTGCTGAAATCAAGCAAATAATCAAATATAGTATTTTTTTCATCATAGTAATGCCCATTCAATGCCGTAAAGATACGGATTTTAGTAAAAAATTTCGTATCTTTGTTTATATTTTAACAACTATCAAGCATGAAACATTTTATGTCGCTCCTTCTGGCTATCATATGTGTATGCCTCACTACAAAAGCCCAGACAGACACTATAGCTTACGGTTTGGTCAACAACATGCCATCTTTCTACCAACAGATGAAACAGCAACTCACTTACCCTATGGCTTGGGGACACTCTCCTGAAAAAAACTTTAAAAAGTGGAAAAAAGAGGCTCGTAATATTCTGATGGAATGTATGCAAAATATTACCCCAGCTCCCCGAAAATACGATATGAGAGTCATTGCTACCGAGCAAAGAAACGGGTATAAAGCCGAAAAAATACTGTTCAATGTTTCCGAATGGTGTAGAATACCGGCTTACTTGCTTATTCCAGATGGGAAAGGTCCTTTCCCCGCTATTGTAATGCTCCATGATCATGGGGCTCATTTCTCTATCGGTAAAGAAAAAATAATACGCCCGTTTAATGTAGACCCTAACATTCTTGCCGATGCTGATGATTGGTCAGTTCGCTGTTACGAAGGACAATATACGGGAGATTACTTTGCAGCCCATGGTTACGTTGTGTTAGCTATTGACGCCCTTTTTTGGGGAGAACGTGGCCGCAAAGAAGGTATAAGCTACGATGGGCAACAAGCTCTTGCCTCTAATTTTTTACAAATGGGAGGCTCTTGGGCTGCTTTTATCAGTATGGATGATGTGCGAAGTGCTGAATTCTTGTCGACTCTGGCTTGCGTTGATAAGAATAAAGTAGGCAGTCTAGGCTTTTCCATGGGAGCTTTCCGGTCATGGATGCTTTCCGCGTTAACCGGCTGCGTTAAAGCATCTGCTTCCATATGTTGGATGAATACAACAGATCAACTTATGACCCTAACCAATAACCAGAACAAGGGTGGTTCCTCCTATTCTATGCTCATCCCCAATCTCTGCAGATACATGGACTATCCTCATACCGCTAGTATAGCATGCCCCAAACCCGCATTGTTCTTTAATGGAACAAAGGACAAGCTCTTCCCTCTTAAAGGAGTAAAAGATGCATATGCTATTATGCATTCAGTATGGAAGAGTCAGCATGCTGATGATAAACTCGTTACTAAAATATGGAACGAGAAGCATTTTTTCAACAAACAAATGCAAAAAGAGACACTTGATTTTTTTGATAAGTGGCTGAAATAAAGATACAATTAATTGCAGGAGAAAGCAATAGGTGTAATACATTAAGATTATATCCTATTGCTTTATTTATATTGTTTCATTTAGCAGTTTTTCATCTAATGACGACAGAACATACTTGATCTTTCTTATTTGGTCAAATGCTTTTTGATCCACACCAAATGTTCATATTCCGTATCTTCAGAAGTCCAATGCTCATTGATAGGGGTTATCAAAGCCTCTTTAGGATAAGCTAAAACATTGTATACAAAGCAACTGGTAGTCAGAGGACAAGCATTATGTCACTCCATCCTGTGGAATTCCATATTTGTAAAACCCAACTTCCACCGTAGCCTTTTCACCTGTTTTATACAACCAGTCAGCATGATTGGGCACAGTAACCCAAAGCACATCATTTCTATAAGGATAATTCTCTGCGTGTATCCCCATAATGAAAGATGTCAGCATTAACATGAAAACAAACATCTCTTTTTTTATTCTAGTCTTCGATGATACATAGTTTAGAAAACTTTTGTTTTCAACGTTTTATATTCAATAAGCTATTTCCGTTCTTTATAGGATTCCAACCGTCATTCCCAGCCAACACAATATCCATCTCATAACCTTTTAGCGTTTTCAACTGATGAGAAAATGAAACACGCGCCTTAGGATTAGCCCCTTCACCGGAACTTTTATACTCTGCATAGAAAACAGTCTTCTCAGTATCTTTCTGATCCCAGTTATTCCATCCCTCCGGCACGATATGCTTACCCAACTTACATCGAATAAAAACGGCTTGTGCATAGGGTCTCCACGGACGGGATAGATAAACTTTCTTCACTCCATCATCAGCTGTCAATGTACAATCATAAAAAACATAGCCATATTTTTGTCCCCGTTCGGTAGAGGGAGCTGTAACATAGCCGTTTCCTTTACTATGAATATGGCAACGATTAAATACAGCTGTAGACCAGCCAAAAATAAAATCAACCGTTCCTTCAATATAGCAATTCTCGTAATATTGACGGCTGTCTTTCCCATAAGTGTAAAGTGTATCTTGAAAACCAAGAAAACGGCAATTTTTGAAATAAACACGATCCGCACTCACAAAGCAGGCAACCGCTTGTCCCACCGGTCCAGAGATATTTTCAAAGGTTATGTTTTCAGCATAAAAATCAGGTGAATAAATATAACAGGAAGATGAACCGGAAGTTCCTTTGTCTTCCCCAAAGATATTAGGTTTACTTGCATAGTCATTATAAGAAATAACAGCTCCATCTTGTCCTATCAAGGATATATTGATTTTGCTTTCCGGCACTACGAGCTTTTCTTCATACACTCCTTTACGGACTAATATGGTAGTACGTACATTTTTCCGAAAATCAGGTACAGCATTAATAGCTTCTTGAATACTAAAAAAGTCACCACTTCCATCTTTAGCTACCACAAAATCGTAATGACGAACATATTGCGCTAATTCAGGAACAATCTTCGCTATGGCATCTACAGTCAATCCTGTTATAAAACGCGCACCGTGAATATTCAAGTGAGTATTATCCTCACGACCTTTAGGGCAAGCAAGTACTTCATTAGCAGGAACCCACATATAAAGCTTTTTGGATTCAACCGGTCCCATGCCCTCTACTAAATCGTGCGTAATCTTATTCATATCTACAAATGGAACATTTAATTCTTTCGCTACATTACGTGGAGAATCCAAATAAGCTCCATGAGTATCCATGAGTTTTTCACTTGTTTTGGTGATCGAGTCTTCAGATAATCTTTTCTCCTTCACAGAGGCACTATTCCGGAAATCATCTTGTTGTACTGCTTCTTTCACTGTTACAGAAGAAAGAGTGCTTCCTCCAAAATTGCGGCGAACAATCGAATTAAATAGCACCGGAATACCTCCTTTAGCCCTTGTTTCGTTCACAAAGCGCCTTAAATTTGCATCAAACGTACTTCCAGGATCTGTATGACGTTTTACATCCGGTTTTTCGTCATTATGTCCAAACTGTATAAACACATAATCCCCCTTTTTAACTTGGGAAATCACTTGCTCCCAACACCCCTCATCAATAAAGCTCTTCGAACTTCGCCCATTTACCGCATGGTTATCTATCCGGATATCCTCAGTAAAGAAACCGGGTAACATCTGTCCCCATCCCCTTTCCAAATTTCCACCGGTAAGCACTTTGTTTGCCATTGTAGAATCACCGATCATAAAAATGGTGATTGCGGACTTTTCATCAGCTTTAAAAGCGGATAATAAAAAAAATAAGCCTGCTAATAATATCAACTTCTGTTTCATAATCTATTTAACTATCATCAATCTTACCCGTTCTCCACATTATACATCATAATGTACTAAAAGAACTCACAGATCCTAAAAACGCTATTTTAATTATATCTTTGCACAAAAAGGCACTAAAATAACACATCCAATGAAAAAGACAAGGAGCCATTCTTTTATCCAAGAAAAAGAAACAGCATGGGAGCCGGCCGGTGAAGGTGTTACTCGTCAAATAATGGGATACGACGGTCAAGTAATGCTAGTAAAAGTAAAATTTACTAAAGGCGCCATAGGTACTCCACACACTCATTACCATACCCAAACCACTTATGTGGCAAGTGGCATATTTGAATTCACCGTTAATGGTGAAAAGCAAATTGTAAAGGCCGGAGACGGAATCTACATGGAACCTGATGCAGAACATGGTTGTATCTGTCTGGAAGCAGGCATTTTAATAGACTGCTTTAGTCCCATGAGAGCCGATTTCCTGAAACTCTAACAAAAAACAGGGTTATAAAGTGCACTTGTTTTTACCGGCAAGGATTCCATTTCTTACACCTGCTAAAGATATATTCGGGATCGCTATATTTTGCTGCTTCCTTTTTAGAAAGTAGCTTAGCCCATTTTACACGACCTGTAGGAACGGCACCATCTCCCGTACTCCCATATTCAGCATAACGGGCTGTTTTTTCATTTTCCGGATTTCTCCAATTCTCCCAACCTGCCGGACAAATATGCTTGCCCATCTCACAATTTATAAATGCGGTAAAAGCGTATGGGCGCCACGGACGTCCCAGATAGACTTTATCAACGCCGGGAGCAGCTGTCAGCTTACAATTTTTAAAGACATACCCCACCTCCACATCTTTAGGAGTGGAAGCAGCTGTCACATAAGAATTGCCCTTACTATATATAGTGCAATTTTCAAAAAGAGCAGTCGAAGGACCAAAAATGAAATCAGTAGTTCCCTCAATATAACAACTCAAGAAATAGAGACAGTTACCAGCCGCTCCGGTATAGATAGTATCTTGATTCCCCAAGAAACGACAATTTATAAATACCAACCTATCACCCTCCGTATGAAGTGCAACAGCTTGTCCTAATTTCGCAGCATTGTTTTCAATTGTCAGATTCTTGAAAGTGATATTGTTACCTTCCACTTTTACAGTGTAAGTACGGAACGTCCCCATTTTATTGATATTAGCATGATCATCATAAGTGATAACCGTGTTTTCCACACTTTCGCCCACAAAATCTACGTTTTCCAGCCAAGAGGGAACAATTAATTTTTCTTTATAAAATCCATTTTTAATACAAACCGTTACCTTATAATCCATAAAAGCACGGATACCCTCCATTGCTTCGGTTAAAGTCCGATAATCCCCCGTACCGTCACGAGCTACAACAATTGTATCTTTCCATTGATCTTTTGCAGCTAGCGGTAGTACCCCACTGAATAACATTCCTACTCCAATGAGCCAATAACACCAAAAAAAACTTCTCATATTTATTTCTGATTAACAATTTCCTTAACCTGTTGCAAACGTTCCCACTCCAAGCTAGCCATTATAAACGGGGCAACAGCTTTTGCATCATTATTACGAATGGTTTCATGTATATAATAAGAATAATCTCCCATCCGATAGTTCTTTCCCCCTAAGCCGGCAACAGCACATGCTTTGGTTATCGTGACCAAACCATTCTTATCGACCTCAATAAAATTCTTAAGGATTCCCTGATATCCCCTAATAGCTATGTCCAAATAAGACTTATCAATATATCCCATGCGGACTGCTTTGAATAAAGCATAAACAAACATGGTAGAACATGAAGATTCCAAATAATTATCCTTTTCTCCACTTTTATCCAATACCTGATACCAAACCCCGGCCTTAGGATCTTGCAAACGCTTCAATTGGAATGCTATATTATTTAAGATCACCAACATAGAGTCCCTCCCTGCTTCATGTTTCGGAATAAAATCCAGGGCATCCACAAAAGCCATGGCATACCATCCCATAGCACGTCCCCAACTATGTTGGGATTGCCCGGTTACAGGATCAGCCCAACGTTCTTTACGGCTGACGTCACACGCATGACGATAAAGCCCCGTTTTCGGATCGTAAGTATGCCGTGCCACAGTTAAGAATTGCTTAACAATATCTTGATAGTCTTTCACCTTATTATTCCGGAAGGCATATTCCGCATAGAAAGGAGTTCCCATATAAAGCCCGTCCAACCACATCTGATGCGGATATACTTTTTTGTGCCAAAAGCCTCCGTCTGCATTGCGCGGATGCGTATCAAGCTGACTGCGAAGCAAATCAAGCGCTTTCTTATACTTTTCATTCTTCGTCTGCTCGTATATACGGAACAAAAATTTACCGGAATTCAAGCGGTCTATATTATATTCTTTTAATTTATAAGTTTCAATACTTCCGTCATCATGTATCATCGTATCAGCATAAGCCAATGCATAATTAAATATTTTGGAATCACCATAAGTGTCATATACATCAAGCATTGATTGTAATTCCAATCCATGGCAATAATCCCATTTCAACGTTTTTTGGAAATCAAGTTGCCAAGCTTCAGGGCAACGAATCATTTCAGATTGTACCATACGTACAGACCAAGGCTCATGAGAATCAACCTGCTGAGCCGACAGACTGGCAGAGCTAAGTATCAGACCTAGTGCAATAGATTTACAAAACAAATTCTTCATTTCACTTTTTTATTATTGGAAAAATAGATTTCCGTGGTTGTCGTGCAAAAATAACCATTCCCTTTTCATTTATTGTCGATTTTTCGATTGAAAAAGTGTATTATTTATCCTACGCCTCTCAAAAACAGATCGAATTCGTGTACGAAAACAGCATTTACCGTGCGCGATAACGTTTTTTGTATCTTTATTATAACTTTAGGACAAGATTCTTAGCAAAATAGACAAAAATCTATTGATATACACCAAAGTATTATGTATTTTTGGCCTCAATAATTAAGTATTTTAATAATTTAAGTCACGTATCATGATTACAAATCAAAATGTACTAAAGAAAATGACCAACTACAGATGGGCAATCTGTGCGATGCTATTTCTTGCGACAACAGTAAACTACCTTGACCGACAAGTTCTTTCTTTAACTTGGAAAGACTTTATTGCTCCGGAATTCCATTGGACCGATAATGACTACGGCACAATCACTTCAATCTTTTCTATTATCTATGCCGTAGGCATGTTATTTGCTGGTCGTTTCATTGACTGGATGGGAACCCGCAAAGGATACTTATGGGCTATAGGAATATGGTCATTGGGTGCCTGCCTTCATGCATTATGCGGTTATGCAACGGAAATGTGGGTAGGTCTGAACGATCCTGCCACTATGATCGCTATTCAAAAAGGATCGGCATTAGCACTAACCATATCAACGGTAAGTGTGTATTTCTTCATTGCCGCCCGTTTTGTATTGGCATTAGGTGAAGCCGGAAACTTCCCTGCCGCGATAAAAGTCACCGCAGAATACTTTCCAAAGAAGGACCGGGCTTATGCTACCAGTATATTCAATGCTGGTGCTACGGTAGGTGCCCTTGGAGCCCCTCTTTCTATTCCACCACTGGCTAGTTACTTTAAAAGCATAGGAGTTGGAAATGGCTGGGAGATGGCTTTTGTAGTTATCGGAGCACTTGGCTTCCTTTGGATGGGTTTATGGGTCTTTATGTATACGGAACCTTCTAAAAGCAAACATGTAAACGAAGTTGAGTTGAAGTACATCGAACAAGATAAAGATGAAGGAGGGCAGCAAGAGGGAAAAGTTGAGAAAGAAGAAAAGAAAATGAGCTTCAAGCAATGCTTTACTTACAGGCAAACTTGGGCTTTTGCTTTCGGCAAATTTATGACCGATGGCGTATGGTGGTTCTTCCTTTTCTGGACACCAGCCTATATCAGTGACGTATATGGCTTTTCATCAAACAGCCACACTGCCATGTTACTCATTTTTGTTCTGTACGCTATCACGATGTTATCTATTTATGGAGGGAAATTACCGACTATCATTATTAATAAGACAGGGTTAAATCCTTATGCAGCGCGCATGCGTGCGATGTTAATATTTGCTTTCTTCCCACTTTTAGCCCTATTTGCCCAACCATTAGGTGCTTACTCTTATTGGTATCCTATCATCATTATCGGTATAGCAGGAGCAGCTCATCAATCATGGTCAGCAAATATATTTTCTACTGTAAGTGATATGTTCCCCAAGAGTGCAATTGCAACAGTAACAGGTATAGGCGGTATGGCTGGCGGTATAGGTTCCTTCCTTATTAATAAGGGATCTGGAATGTTGTTTACTTTCTCTGGAAATACAGATATGGTATTTATGGGATTCCATGGGAAAGCAGCCGGATATTTCATCATATTCTGTATATGTGCAGTAGCTTATCTTATCGGTTGGAGCGTTATGAAGATTTTGGTTCCTAAATACAAACCTATTGTTTTAGACTAATAAGATATATGTTCTAAGAAAAAGAGGCTACCCTAAAAGGTAACCTCTTTTCTTATATCTATAATAATTGATATTCTATAGCTTGAATACAATAAAAAAGGGAAGTCTCACGACTTCCACAATTCTTCTAACCTTAAATCTAAATCTCTATGAAAAAAACGTAGCGCAAAGATATAGGTTTATACTATGCACAGGTATTAATAAAACATATAAAGGGACGTTTAACCTTTAAGATTTACTAAATAGCCTTTTTCTGATGCCAAACTCCCTCTAAAAGCTCGTTATAAAGCGGACTTTTACCCAATAAATCAGGGACACCTATTAAGATAAGCTGTTTCCGAGCACGGGTAAGAGCTACGTTTAGTTTACGATCAATCAACACGCCGTCTTCTTCCATGAGATTAGCTAATTGGGTAAACTGGTAACTTCTGTTCATACAAAAGGAATAAATAATGACGTCCCGTTCGCTGCCCTGAAATCGTTCTACCGTATCTACTAAAATAGTATTCAAAGTAGAAATGCCCAGAGCTGAAACTTCGGACTTTATCAATGCGATCTGGCTGCGATAAGGTGTTATGATACCCAATGTATGGGCCGGGTCAAATGACAATTGATATTGCATATAAATAGCAGCGGCTAAGTGTGCAGTAATTGCAGCTTCCGAATGATTGGTCTTCATTGAATGGACAGAAGACTCTGCTTTTGACGCAATGAATGCCACATGGTGAATCAATACAGAGGCAAATTCATTGGTTTGTAATTCAGGAATAAGAGTTAGACTCTCCTTTTGATGCGATAATCCAAGAGATTTTAAGCGCCCCCCATAAAAAGCTTGATTCGGAAAACGGGCAATATCCACATGCATCCGGCCCTGATAACAGAGCAAATCAAAAGACCGGCATCCTGGGTAAGCGGGGATGCTTAATGATGAAGATTTGGCACTCCTCACCTTTGTCTCAGTAGTATCAAATGCTTTCGCTTCTTTCTCAAGAGAGCAAGTTACTCCAATAACATTGTTCCGTCCGCTTTCATATCGATAAAGTCTTTCAAACAAAGAGTCACGTAAATCGCGCAGGCCGATTACATTTAAGCACTTGCTATGGACTCCCGATTGTTCGCTACTTTGCAGAACAACAGCCGGTAGTTGTTTATGATCTCCTATAAGAATAAATTTCCCGATTGCATTCTTTTCGCTTGTTCCTTGTGCACAAAGCAGTCCCAATAATTGAGGTTCCAAAATTTGGCTTGCTTCATCTATTATGGCTACGTCGAAGGTTTTCAGCCGAAAGAGATCCGTTTTGGAAGAAAGAGTTGCAACCGTACCTATAAAAATAGAGCATTGAGTAATCCGTTCCTGAACCCCTTTACGCGTGGAGCAATTCTCCAGCACATTTTCTATCAGATGGGAGCGATAGAGAACATCACAGGAAAGTTCACTACCAATGCGTATAAAGTCGACTTCCGGTGTGATGGAAGAGATCGCTTTGCATATTTCATCCACTGCCCTATTGGTATAAGAAAGAAGCAGAATTTGCTTGCCCTTACCATGAAAAGCTTCCACCATTCCACGTAAGGCGCGCGATGTCTTTCCCGTACCGGGAGGACCCACTAGCAAAAAATAATCTCGGGCTGCTTGGGCTTTCAATATAACGCGTGAAAAATCATCCGGTGCAGATGCAATGTGAACATCCATGGAAGTATCAAAGCGGGGATTACGACATCCCAACAATAGGTCACGGCGTTCCTTATTTGCCGAGAGGAAAGCAGAAAGGCCGGAATACATACTTCGGAAAGTCGTATACATATAGTCATGTTCTATGGCGTAGAAACTATTCGGTGGAAGGACAGACGTGTTTTGCTGGGTGGCACGAAGCCGGATTCGTATTTCTGTATCGGATATATCCTCTATATTTCCCTTGAATATCATTTTATTGGTCACACCATCCGTTTCTTCATTGCGCTCGTAAAGTACAATGGCATCCCCATTTCTAAAATTCGGTAATGATTCCACTGTACCTTCATTCAAGTATGAATCAGTCTTTAATCTATCAGTTCCACCAGCCCGTGATAAAACAATATAAGCTTTATGCAAATCCGCGGCATGATTCTCTTTGATTTCCAAATCATATAATATTTCCCCTGCTTCCCTTTTCTCCATCAGAGACGAAAGCCAAAGTGAAGCAGCTCCACGATGTCCCTCATAGTCTGTATCACCTATTTTAGAGGTATACAGTTCTTTTGTGATGAAATTATAAAGTGAATAGAAGTAGCATTTCTCTATTGAAGACAGTGCTCTGATCTTTTGCTGGAGGTCATCAATCACCGGATAAAGGTAGCTTTTCCAAAGCTTGTTGTCCAAACCACGTTCATTTAATGTCTCAGGGTTGATCTCTTCCAGTCTTTTTGCAGTATAGGTCACATCATTATGCAACTGAATACCATATTCGTTGGCGACGATACGGTTACGTACATCCATTACCCGACGGACCATTGCCCATGATGAGCGTGCTGGATATAGCAAAGGATAGCGGGTATAAAATAAGTAAGACTTCACATGGCGATGATCCATTCCCATAGAATATTCCAATACCGCCTGATAGAGCAACATTTGCACTCTATTATTTTCTTTTGGTTCCACTTTGCCGCGAATGATATATTCGTCCGCTTTTCCCGATTTCATTTCTATGAACGAGGACATATCACGCTGCATATAGTCCAGACGTCCTTGCAAACCTAATGCATCACAAATATAAGAGGGTTCCAACACAGCATCCATCTTGTCCAGTTCATACCCCAGGGTAGGGAAAACATCTTGTACCGTTTGTTTAATGTGCATAAAGTGGCGTTTGCAGTCGGCGAAGAATTTTTGTTCTCCCTTCTTTTCAAGCAGATCTGGACAAGTTGCCAATTCTATGGGATAGGTGCGAAAAGCTTTTTTCATACATTCCAGATAATCCGGTTCCCCATCAGTATGAATCCATTCATCCAGAAAAAGATTCGCAATGTTACCAAGCAGTAAAGGAGGAGTATTCTCCGATAAACGAAAACGGTTAAGCAGGTAGTTTGCCGGATGATGTCCATAGGCATTGAAACATTCTGCCAATGAGCTGATATCGATTAAATAGTCCGGTTCCAAGATGATGAAAAAAGGGGTAAGTATTCCCTTTTCATCAACGACTACATCTAGCAAGTTCAAGCGGGCATGATGCCATAGTAATTTACAAGTTTCCGAGAACTCTTTATTTATTTCGGGAATATTATAACGTACCCGAAGCAATTCCTCCGCTATCTCGTCAATGGGATTCACATACAAATAAGTCTCATCGGCATATTGAAAACACACACGGATTCGTTGGCGTCGTTCTTTTGCAGGCGGTGCAACCAAATACGTGGCATCGGCACGCGGTAATAAGCAATACAAGTTTTCCGGGATATCTATGCTTGTGACCCGTTTTACAAAGAAGGCTAGCGCTTTAATATCACGAAGCAGATGTTCCCGTGAATGTGTGGTATCGCCATTCAAAACGGCATTGGATGTTAACCGGAAAGTATGCAAACGGTTTTGTTCGCTAAGAGAAAGGCTTAACTTGGAGGCTACAAAGCTAATACGGGCAGACAGGTCGGTTATCTGAAGATTGTTGCCCGGCATCTCTTTATGACAGAGACGTTCCAGTAAATTACGTAATTGGCGGTAAGCAGCCACCAGCGGAATTGTCGCATCCCTACTGATGGCAAGCAGCAAATCAAAATATTCTTTCACCTCATCTTCCATACGGCAAAGGTACGGAAAAAGAGATTATTTTTTTTGATTTCCCGCTTTCTTATTCGTGTCGTTAATGACTTCAGACATCTCATAAGCCGGAACATGTTTTTTATCTTTCGGCTTTTTTGGCTTCTTATTACCAGCAGCTCCCATAATAAAATCTCCTATTTTAAATAAATATTTAGTAAGAGACATCAAAGGATGTGCCAAAGCGAGACATTGTCAGTTAATAGAATTAAAATAAACCACGAGAATAACAATCATTTAATATTGGAACGTACAGACCAAGCTCAATGGGATATTTCAATAGTAAAAGAGGATCATAAGACTCAAACAACCAAGTACCTGTCAAACGGCTACTACCGGATAATAGCAGAGTCACGACTAAGCCATCTATAACTAGCTTTGCAATCAACTGCAAATATATTCTGAAACAGTCAGAGAGTTATCAAAGGAATCCCAAAATGCGATTTATACACTGACTAAATTTAACTAAAACAAAGTCAACCAAAAACCGGTCATCAAGCCCAAAAGCTAATCGCTGCCATTTCCTATACTCTCTCATCGGTAGAAAGCCCTTCATCTTCAACCTCTTCCTTATCTTTAATCATTAGGATACTCAGTTCATAAAGTAAATAAAGAGGAACGGAAACTACAGTAAGCGTAAAAGGATCACCCGTCGGAGTTATAATGGCAGCAACAATAACAATCAGCACAATTGCATGGCGCCGATATTTACGCAAAAACGATTTGTGCACAATCCCCATTAAAGATAACAACCAAGTAACCAGAGGTAATTCAAATGCCAACCCCATACAGAGAATCAACATCATAAAATTATCAATGTAAGAATTGAGAGAAATCTGATTCTCAACCACCGCACTTAACTGATAAGTAGCAAGAAAACGAAGAGTTAGCGGATAAACCATATAATATCCCATTAGCACACCGATGTAAAACATTACTGTGCCTACAAAGAACGCTTTTTTCACTCCCCTGCGTTCCTTAGGATAAAGTGCCGGACTCACAAATCTCCATATCTCAAAGAAAAGATAAGGAGCGGCTGTCACAACAGACATCCAAAAAGCCGTTGACATATGAATAAAAAAAGGAGCTGCCAAATTAATATTAACCAACTTGACATGAAAGGTCTGAGTGAAAAAATCATCACTCAAATGAAACGTTTGTCCGATATAGCGCAAAGCATCGTAAAAAGCAAAATCATTGTTGCAAGGTGCCAGTATCACCTTATCGAACATCCAGGGCATCGCAATAAAATAACCGATAGCCAAGACAAACCAAACACCGATGATGCGAAACAGCACCCGGCGCAATACATCCAAATGATCCCAGAAGGTTAGTTCTCTATCTGCCATGCTTTGAGCTAAGAATACTATTTTTTCTCCGTATCCTCCGGTTTATCCAAATCGTCTTTGGCTTTATTGATTTCCTCCTTGGCTTCGTTGACTCCATCTTTGAAGCTCTTCACTCCTTTTCCAAGCCCCTTCATCAATTCAGGAATCTTCTTACCACCAAACAACAACAAAATAACAAGAGCGATAATAATCCACTCCGAACCGCTTGGCAAAAAGCCTAACAAAAGTAAATTTGTCATATCTGCAGGATTTTAATTTTCTACAAAAGTAGAATTTAAATTACGAATAACAAACAAGCAATAACAAAAAGTCACCGGCCATATAGAATAAAAATAGAAGTAAAATTACTTATATTCATCAATCCTGATAATACACCCGCTTTACACGCGTAGAAATGCTGGTCAGTACTTCATAAGGAATTGTTTTCAGAGTATCGGACAATACCGTAATAGGTAAATGATCACCGAATATCTCAACAAGATCACCTTCTTTACAATCAATATCGGTAACATCAATCATACAGACATCCATGCAGATATTACCCACGTAAAAAGCGTGCTTCCCGTTCACGAGGCAATATGCATTTCCATTACCCAAATGTCTGTTCAAACCATCAGCATAGCCAATAGGTATTGCAGCAATGCAAGAAGCACGACACAAATGCCCTTTTCGGCTATACCCGACCGTTTCTTCCTCAGGAACGTCACGTATCTGCAAGATTGTTGTTTTAAGCGTACTCACATTATTGATGAGGGAGTTGTCAATCGGATTAACACCATAAAGACCAATACCCAATCGTACCATGTCAAACTGTGCACCGGGGAAACGCTCCATCCCCGCCGTATTGCAGATATGGCGCAATATCTTATGCGAAAAAGCATTCTGTAACAGAGAAGCTGCTTCTTCAAAGGTTGTTATTTGAAGACGAGTAAATCCATCAAATTGTGAGGAGTCACTTCCTACAAAATGAGAAAATACCGAGCGTGGAATTACGGTATTCTGCCCTTTCAAACGCTCAACGAGCCGTGGTACATCTTCTGGAGCAAAACCCAAGCGATGCATTCCCGTATCAAGCTTCACATGAACAGGGAAATTAGTGATGCCTTCTTTTTCCGCTTCTTTAATCAGTGCATCCAACAGATGAAAGCTATAAACTTCCGGCTCCAACTTATAATCAAACATGGTCTTAAAAGCCGTCGTTTCCGGATTCATAATCATAATACTTGCCGTTATGCCGGCTTTACGAAGTTCAGAACCCTCATCAGCCACAGCAACAGCCAAATAGTCCACCCGATGCTCCTGCAATGTTTTAGCAATTTCATAAGATCCGGCTCCATAAGCGGAAGCTTTCACCATGCAAACCATCTTCGTTTCGGGTTTCAACATACCCCGATAATGATTCAGATTAGCAATCATCGCACCCAGATTCACCTCGAGAATGGTTTCATGCACTTTCTTCTCCAACTCTTCCGTCAGTACATCGAAGCCAAAGCAACGAGCCCCTTTTATTAAAATGATCTCTTTCTCCAACTTCAGTTCACCTCGTGCAATAGCCCGCAACAAGGCTTCCGTATCGGAAAAGAATTCTTTATCAATAGTAAATTTCGAATCGCAAGAAGTAATCTCCGGACCCACTCCAATAATACGGTCAATCCCCCTGCTTCTCACAATCTGCGAAACCTTCCGGTAAAGCGTAGGAGCATTCTGCCCGGTCTCTAATATATCCGACAAAATCAATGTCCGCTTCAGACCGTTTGACAAAGAACGACGATATAAAAAGTCCAATGCAAGATCTAACGAAGCCAAATCGGAATTGTAACTGTCATTGATCAGCAAACAACCATTCTTGCCTTCCTTCACTTCCAAACGCATCGCCACCGGCTCCAGCTTCGCCATCCGTTCGGCAATCCGTTCAGAAGGCAACATCAAGTAAAGACATGCAGCCAAACAATTCAACGAATTTTCTATAGATGCATCATCAATGAAAGGTAACGTAAAAGTATTATCCATATCCAGATAACGGTATGCCACTACCGTAATATCCTCTCTCTTTTCCACCTTACATATATACAAAGGACGCTCTGCATCCTTACGGCTCCAGGCAATTTCGCGGGCTGATAGCATGGCACGTCCTACACAGTTGGTTATAAATTCATCATCGCCATTGTAAATCAATACATCACAATCTTTAAATAAGGCCAACTTTTCCATGCACTTTTCTTGCAAAGAAAAGAAGTTTTCTTGATGAGCACCTCCGATGTTAGTCAAAATACCAATAGTCGGACGTATTATCATCTGAAGAGCCCTCATCTCACCCGGCTCGGAGATTCCCGCCTCAAAAACGCCCAAATCAGATTGTTCATTCATTTGCCACACTGAAAGCGGCACTCCAACCTGGGAATTGTAACTACGCGGTGAGCGGACTATCATCCGTTCGGGACTTAATAGCTGATGTAACCACTCCTTTACAACCGTCTTTCCATTGCTTCCGGTAATCCCAACCACTGGAATCTGAAACCGTTCACGGTGTTGTTCAGACAACTTTTGCAAAGCTTTCAACGTATTGGGTACAATAAGAAAGTTAGCATCTTTATAAAATTGAATATGAAAAGCAGCCAATTGAACTTCTGTCGCTACCTCCCTGCTAATGACAAAATTACGTGCACCACGTGCATATAAATCAGGAATATAGCGTGCCCCATCGTTACGTTTGGACGCTAAAGCAAAAAATAAAGTCTCCTCAGGAAAACACAAAGAACGACTGTCTGTGAGCAACCAGTCAATGGTTGCCGCTCTCTTCCCCATACGCAGAGCACCAATCATTTCCGTTATTGATTCAATCGAATATGACATAAATCTCTCTCTTTTTGAAAATCTAAGTACGGGTATTTTTTGTTAAGTCGTTCCATTTTTAACACAATTTGTCCTAAAAAACTCTTATACTCTTCAGACTCAGGATGAAAAGGTTTATGCGCTAATGCTTTACGGATATTTTCACTTTCTTCCATAATTTGTAACGCCTCTTCAGATAAGCAATTTTGCACAAATTTATCCCATATATATTGTACAGCCACAAGTGATGGATGGGCCATATCCTCAGCATAAAACCGGTAATCACGCAGTTCGTCAAGCACAATTTCGTAAGCAGGAAAATAAGACACACGCCCACAAAATAATTCCCGTAAACGATCCACCGCCAATAAAAGTGTGGCTTTACTCAACTGGTTCTGATGCATTCCATCGCGCAGGTGACGGATAGGACTTATAGTAAACAGAACTTTCAGATGAGGATTTCCGGCAAATAAATCTCCCAGCAACCCGACATAGTCATCCACAATTTCGTCCGCCGAAAGTTTCCTGCGAACAAACGATGAATCAGGTTGCTTATGACAATTTCCCACAACCCTTCCCGTCTCTTTCTCCGCGTAAATCCATGCCGTACCAAAGGTTATCATTAACACCTTTAGGTTCGACATTTGCTTATGTGCAAAATTCAAACGCGTATTAATCCGTTCTAAAGCCACTGACGACTCTTCCGCTGAAAAATCACTATGATGCATGGAGCTATGCCAAAATTCCCGATAAAAGAAAAGATCAGATTCATCATAAGCCTTTCCCACCACAATCTCACGTAATGCAGCGGACACAGACAACGGGTTATACAGTGCACCAAATGGGTTCACATCACAATGAAACTTGGCATCAACAAGCAAACGTCCTATGTTACCGGCAAAACAGGAGCCCATCATCAAAAGTTCATCGGCTTGGCAAAAACGCGGCAAGTCATCGGGTACTTGGACAGAAGTGTAAAAGTTCATAAGCAATATCCAGTTATATCCACGCAAAAATAATACTATTTCCATATAAATCAAGAAATAGACCGGGAACATAGCGGGTATTAAGTAAGCAGCCCCCTCTTTCTTCAGAAAAATCAGACAAGTTATTCTTAGTCAAACAGACCGGCACATCCCCCCCCAAGAGGAAATCCTTTTATAAAAGGAGAATAAAGTGTGATATCAAAGCAAAAAACGCCCTATTAGTCAATATGCATGTCTAAAAAAGAACAAACCCCTTTCGAAATATTCCGAAAGAGGTTCATCTATTATTAAGCAATATAAAGAATTAGCTGTTCTCAGGACGCAATTTACGAACTACCGCACCTGCCTGCCACATCTCGCTTTCACGTAACGCCTTCAATTCGGCATTCAGCTTTTCACGGTAATCAGGTTGGGAATTTGAATCAATAGAACGCTGAGCTTCATGACCCAATTTCACTTCATTATACAGTTTCTCAAATACCGGTTTGGTTGCATCATGGAACGGGCCCATCCAATCCAGAGCACCACGCTGTGCAGTAGTAGAACAATTCGCATACATCCAATCCATGCCATTCTTGGCAAACAACGGCATCAACGACTGAGTCAACTCTTCTACAGTTTCGTTGAATGCTTCAGACGGAGTATGACCATTCTCACGCAAGGTTTCATATTGAGCGAGTAATAACCCCTGAATAGCCCCCATCAACGTACCACGTTCACCTGTTAAGTCAGAATAAACCTCTCTTTTAAAGGTTGTTTCAAACAAATAACCAGAACCAACACCAATACCTAAAGCAATTACACGATCCCAGGCCTTACCGGTGGCATCCTGAAAAATAGCAAATGAAGAATTTAGCCCGCGACCCTCAAGAAACATCGTACGCAGAGATGTACCGGAACCTTTCGGAGCAACTAAAATAACATCGACATCTGCCGGAGGAACAATGTTTGTACGTTCCTTATATGTAATAGCAAAACCATGGGAGAAATACAAAGCCTTTCCCGGTTTCAGGTGCTTCTTGATCATCGGCCAACACTCGATCTGAGCAGCATCGGACAATAAGACCTCAATGATAGTTGCTTTCTCGCAAGCCTCTTCAATGCCAAACAATGTCTCACCCGGAACCCAGCCGTCCGCAACTGCCTTATCAAATGTCTTACCCGGACGTTGGCCGACAATTACATTGAAGCCATTATCACGTAAGTTCAACGATTGCCCGGGACCTTGTACGCCATAGCCAATAACAGCAATAACTTCATTTTTCAATACTTCACGAGCCTTTTCCAAAGGAAATTCTTCGCGGGTTACCACATTCTCAGTAACACCACCAAAATTCATCTGTGCCATTTGTTTTTTAATTTTTATTTGTGGCTTAATGCCAATTGATATATAAATAAATTATTTCTCTTTAAAAATCACCATCGAACGACAAACGACTTCGCCATCATTCTTCTTCACTTCAATATTATAAACATCATCACCGACCTCATCATAGAAAAAAGTCAGTTCATCTCCGTAATAGCTCTCCGCAACATATGCAATTTCGAAACGACGAATGCGCTTCTCCCGATAAAACGCTATGGGAAACAAATCCAAAATATGTTCAATATAGCGAATACTGTTCACATGTCCGTTAATGTCAATATCACTATATTTTGCTTTTAGACAGGCTATTGACTCTGCTGCAACAACCTTTATGCGTGAAGGCTTAGCAATAGGACAAGGTTCATTGCACACATAGTCCGTAATGCTTCCACCATGCAAAACCAACAAATCCGCGGGTTTGCGTGTATTAAGATTGATCATAGCCCAGATGGAACGGGCATAGCCTATCTTCCTCCCATCCTTATCAAGAATCACAAAGTTACGATCGGTAAACAACCGGTAAACATTTTCCACCCAGGTCCAAACAGTAAAGTTCTCATACTGAAAAGGCATTTCATCCAATTCAATGGCCAAACGGGAAAGTACCCAGGTATAATTATCTTCATTCAGAGCCGCAATGCCAAAACCACGATCAGTAGAATGAAACCCGGCACAATTGAGCAGATGATTACCAAGAACACCCATTGTCAGTCGACCCGTAAAATCAACGTGAAAAGGTTCCGCCACAAAGTTATATCGACCTATTTTATCCGTTTCAGTCATCACCCTACGCTTTCTCCTTTTTTCTCCCGGTATTTCGCTTCCCGATCAGCCAAATATTCATTGACCCGTTCAAAGCAACTAGTGGTAATAGTCACACGTCCCGAGCGGACAAACTGCAACACACAGCCCATATCCCGCAATTCTTCATATAACCCGGTAATATCTTCGCTCATTCCATTCTTTTCTACAATGGCAAACACCGGATTTACCTCAACAATACGAGCATTATATCTTCGGATCACTTTTGAGGCCTCCGGTTTTTCCTCCAATATGGGAGTAGACAGCTTGTAAAGAGCTATTTCATGTTGATAAATTTCATCATCAGTAAAATAATGCGCCTGTAACACATCTATCTTTTTACTGATTTGTTTGGTTACCTTTCCTATCGTATCTCTGTCCGTCCATACCGTGATAGTATACTTATGTACGCCTTTTATAGAGGAAGCCGATACATTCAAACTCTCAATATTAATTTGCCGACGGGTAAACACGGCAGTTACCTGATTAAGCAAACCTGCAAAGTTCTCGGAATGAACAATGATCGTATATAATGTTTTTTCCACTTTACTCATTTTTATTAATTACACGTGCTATTAATTTCACTGCCCCCTAACACTCCAGCAACATTTGGTTGACCGATCCGCCGGGAGGAATCATCGGCAAGACATTTCCCTCTTCTTCCACGCAAGCTTCCAGCAAAAAAGGTCCGTCCGTCGCCAACATTTCATCAACAGCCGTCTTCAATTCATCACGGCTCATGATACGACGTGAAGGTATATCATAAGCAGAAGCGATCTTCATATAATCGGGATTCAGCATTGGAGTAAAGGAATAGCGATGCTTAAAGAACATAGCCTGCCATTGCCGTACATTACCCAAATAATTATTATTCAATACGATAATTTTCACCGGGGATTTTTGTTCCATAATGGTCCCCAATTCTTGAATGCACATTTGCAAACCGCCATCTCCCATGAATGCACAAACCGTACGTTCCGGACTTCCAAACGTTGCTCCAATGGCAGCTGGCAGACAAAAGCCCATCGTACCTAAGCCACCGGAAGTTACCATACTGCGATTCTTCGAGTATTTAAAATAGCGGGCGGCAATCATCTGGTTTTGCCCTACATCGGTAACCAACACCCCTTCATGATTAGTCGCCTCACTGATAACTCTCACGACCTCACCCATACTCAATGAATTACCGGCCGGATGGAGTTCGGGGCGAATAACCTTTTCTTCCTCCAGTTTTTCATAAGTCTGGAAACTATCCAGCCATTCCCGATGCGTAGCCGGATTCACAAGTTGAGTAACAGCAGCAAGAGTCTCCTTGCAATCACCCAATACAGCCACATCAGCTTTTACATTTTTATCAATTTCAGCCGGATCTATATCAAAGTGGACAATCTTGGCCTGATTAGCGTAGGTAGCAAGTTTGCCCGTTACACGGTCATCGAAACGCATGCCCACGGCAATCAGGACATCGCACTTATTCGTATTAACATTAGGCCCCAAATTTCCATGCATACCAAGCATTCCCTTATTCAACGGATGTTCAGTTGGCAAAGCCGAAAGCCCCAATAAAGTACAGGCAGCAGGGATTTGTGCCTTTTCAATAAAGGCACGAAGTTCTTCCTGTGCACTACCCAACTCAACGCCCTGTCCCACCAGAAGCATGGGGCGTTCTGCGACATTTATGAGTTCAGCAGCTTGCCGGACTTCTTTCATATCCATTTCAGGAGTCGGAACATAACTGCGGATATAATCCACCTCAACAGGTTCATAATCCGTTTTTTCCGTCTGTGCATTCTTGGCAAAGTCCAAAACAACAGGTCCCGGACGTCCACTACGGGCAATATAAAAAGCCCGGGCTACGGCCCAAGCCACATCCTCCGCCCGGCGAATCTGATAGCTCCATTTAGAGATAGGCTGCGTAATACCAACTAAATCGACTTCCTGGAAAGCATCCGTACCCAAAAAGCCCGTCGCCACCTGTCCGGCAATAACCACAATAGGTGTACTATCAATCATGGCATCCGCAATGCCAGTTATTGTATTGGTCGCACCCGGTCCACTGGTCACCAGGCAAACGCCAACTTCACCCGACACGCGTGCAAAACCCTGAGCTGCATGTGCAGCTCCCTGCTCATGACGAACCAATATATGGTTTATTTTTTCTTGATGGTCGTATAAAGCGTCAAATACCGGCATAATAGAACCTCCCGGATACCCGAAGATTGTCTTTGCCCCTTCGTGCTCCAAAGAACGCATCAATGCTTCAGCGCCTGTTATATTATCTTTCATATCTACAATTTATTCTTTAAGTAAAATAGAATGATTAGTGAAATCATCACTCTAACATAATAAAAAATCTCTCAATTACTATTTTATTTAAACCCAAACTCAGTCAATTAGCCGCACAGCACCCTTATCAGCGGAACTAACCATGCTGGCATAAGCTTTAAGTGCTTTTGATACTTCACGTTCACGGTTGACGGGGATCAGGGGACGAGCTGCAAGCTCGGCTTCCGTCAGTTTCACGTTGATAGAACGTTCCGGTATATTAATTTCAATGATATCTCCGTCTATGATCTTACCAATATTTCCTCCAGCTGCCGCTTCGGGAGAAACATGCCCAATACTTAAACCGGAAGTCCCCCCACTGAATCGTCCGTCCGTGATTAAAGCACATTCTTTTCCTAGATGACGTGACTTGATATAAGAAGTCGGGTACAACATCTCTTGCATTCCCGGACCGCCTTTAGGTCCTTCATGCGTAATGACCACAACATCTCCACTCACCACTTTCCCCTCCAAAATTCCATCGCAAGCAGCATCCTGAGAGTCAAAAACTTTTGCCGGACCGCTAAACTTCCAAATGCTTTCGTCTACACCGGCTGTCTTTACCACACAACCATCTTGGGCGATATTCCCTTTCAGCACGGCTAGTCCGCCATCTCTGCTATAAGCATGTTCCAAATCGCGAATGCAGCCTGTCGCCCGATCAGTATCCAATTCTTTATAATACACTTCCTGAGAGCCCAGCACCAAATTAAATCTTCCGGCAGCCGCGCTCTTGTATTTTTTAATTGCTTCTTCACAGACATCAGGACTGGTTACGGCATATTTTCCGATAGCCTCCGCAAGCGTCATCCCATCTACGCGATGTACCGAAGTATCAATCAACTTCCCTTTAGCCAATTCATTCATGATCCCCAGAATTCCACCAGCCCGGTTCACATCCTGAATATGATATTTTTGTGTATTCGGAGCTACTTTGCAGAGACAAGGACATTCGCGGGAAAGCATATCAATATCATCCATCTTAAAATCAGCCCCGGCTTCATGCGCCACTGCAAGCAGATGAAGTACCGTGTTGGTAGATCCACCCATAGCAATATCCAGCGTCATTGCATTTAAGAAAGCCTGGCGGGTGGCAATACTACGGGGCAATACACTTTCATCCCCTTCTTCATAATATTTATAAGCATTCTCTACAATTAATTTGGCCGCATCCTTAAATAACTGCGTCCTATTGGCATGAGTTGCCACAATTGTACCATTACCAGGTAATGCCAGCCCGATAGCTTCGTTCAGACAATTCATAGAGTTAGCTGTAAACATACCCGAACAGCAACCGCAAGTGGGACAAGCGTTCTGCTCTATATTGGCAACTTCGGCATCACTGACACTTTGATCGGCCGATTTAATCATCGCATCAATCAAGTCCAAATGCTGCCCGTTCCATTCACCAGCTTCCATCGGTCCGCCCGAGACAAATACAGTCGGAATATTCAGACGCATAGCCGCCATTAGCATCCCCGGTGTAATCTTGTCGCAATTGCTAATGCAAACCATAGCATCAGCCTTATGGGCATTTACCATATACTCAACACTATCAGCAATAAGATCACGAGAAGGTAGGGAATAAAGCATTCCGTCATGCCCCATGGCAATGCCATCATCAATGGCAATTGTATTGAACTCAGCAGCAAAACAACCTGATTTTTCAATTTCGGCTTTAACTAACTGCCCTATCTCATGCAAATGCACATGTCCGGGAACAAACTGGGTAAATGAATTAACTATAGCTATAATAGGCTTACCTAACTGTTCTTTCTTCATTCCATTGGCCATCCATAAAGCACGGGCTCCTGCCATACGGCGTCCCTGTGTACTGGATGAACTGCGTAATTGATGTTTCATATTCAAAATCTCCTTTTAATAAAAAAGCCTCCCTCACGAGGTGTGAGAAAGGCTTCAGAATCAATATCTTAATAACACATACACATACGAACCTTTCTCACGCTCTAGATAAGACCACCACGACGCGAATAATATGCAGGACTGCCAGGTTAATAGATGTATGCAAATTCATAACTTTATTTACTTGATTATTATTTATTGCTTGGCAATTAATAGTGCAGCAAAGGTAAGGGCTTTTTTCTAAACTCCAAACAAATCGAAGAAAAAAAAGAGATAAAAACATATAATCGTAAGGAAAAGGCTCTCCAAAATCCTTTTTTATCACTATTATATAAACTAAATGTATAAAACACACAATAAGCATCTCTCTGTAAAAAGACAATAGAAGCACTTAATAATCTGAAAATTACCTTCTCCCCTCAGGTCTAAGAAATAAATAATTCATATCTTTGCCATTCATATGAGATAATTAAATACGGAATTTACTAACTAAAATGTAAAGACATCAATGGAAACAATAGAAAACAAGTACATCACTGTGGCTTATAAGCTTTACTCAATAGAGGATGGAGAGAAGGATTTCACAGAAGAAGCAACAGTGGAACAACCGTTTCAATTCATTTCCGGATTGGGCTTAACTCTGGATGCCTTTGAAAATCAAGTGAAAGGACTTCAAAAAGGAGATGAGTTTGATTTTACAATTGACTGTGCGGAGGCTTATGGCGATTACGACGACGAACATATCGTAGACTTACCCAAGAATATTTTTGAAATAGAAGGCGAATTTGATAGCGAACGAATTGTCGTAGGGAATGTAGTGCCACTGATGACATCTGATGGACAGCGTATTAATGGCACTGTAACAGAAGTGAGAGAGGATGTGGTAGTCATGGATATGAACCATCCTTTGGCCGGTTGCGACTTGAACTTTGTAGGAGAAATCGTTGAAAACCGTCCGGCTACTAACGAAGAACTGCAAGAAATGGCAAAGATCATGAGCGGTGACGGCGGTGGATGCAGTTGTGGCAGCGACGGATGCGGCGGAGACTGCGGATGCGGCGGAGATGACGAAAAAGAAGACGGATGTTGCGGTGGTGGATGTTGCCACTAAGCGATAAATCTTATTAAAAGAATCAGCTGTTAAAGTTGAGCGGACAGTATCGTACCGCTTAACTTTAATAGCTGATTTCTTTTACGGGACATTCAGTTCTTCCCGGTCATAATATTCAATACCAACTTATCTGTTTCATCCATTCCTTCCGAACCGATCTGAGTCAGGTTGCGAATACTTTGATCCACATCTTCATCTATAATCCCCTCTACAGAAGTCACGCAACGATTCTCCATCGCCATAATCGCAGAAAGTACTGCAGTGGAGACGCCCGTCGTCACTTTCAGGGCGCAACTCGGTTTAGCACCATCACAGATCATCCCGGTTAGATTGGCAATCATATTCTGCACTGCATAGCTCACCTGATTGTAATCCCCTCCCATTAAGAGCGTAATGCCACAACTGGATCCGGTAGCAGCCACAACACAGCCGCATAAAGCAGATAGCCGCCCCAGACTCTGTTTGATGTAGATCACGGTGAGATGACTGAGCATTAATGCACGAATCAATTCTTCTTCCGTTTTACCATTTTCCTCGGCATAAACCACAACAGGTAAAGTGGCAGATATTCCCTGATTTCCGCTACCCGAGTTACTCATAACCGGAATCATAGCCCCAGCCATACGTGCATCACAAGCCCCCGAAGTATAAGAAAGAATATGTGAAAACACACTATCACCCATAATCTGATGTTCATATGTTCCGCGAAGCATTCTTCCCAAGCCATGTCCATAATCCTCCTTAAAAGAACGCTCGGCAGCAGCTTTATTCAAACGAGCGGTTTCAAGAATGAAACGTATCTCATCCAAAGGAGCACTCAGCGCAAAGTCATAAACCTTGCGTAGTGTCAGTCCCAGCGTATCTGCCTCTTTGCATTTATTTGTACGACATTGCTTATCCAGAAGAATTTGCCCATTATGTTCTATATATATAAAAGTGGTATGTCCTCCTGCAATAATTGCTGTAGCCTCCTCGTCGCCGGCTTGGCAACAAACTTGTATATACAATTTTTCTTCTATATTCTCTTTCAAAGCGATATGGATGCGCTTTTCTTCGATAAATAGTTTGCCCGCTTCCACCGCCTGAGCAGTGCTGTCTTTCAGTACTTCAAGGCCATATTCCGATTTACCGATTAATGCTCCCAGCGCCACAGCAATGGGCAAGCCAATCATCCCCGTGCCTGGAATGCCGACTCCCATGGCGTTCTTCAAGATGTTGGCACTTAACCACAAGTTGATCTTTTCCGGTCGCTTACCCAACGTTTCAGTCGCCTTAGCCACACACAACGCAACTGCAACAGGTTCGGTACACCCAATAGCAGGAACAACTTCTTGTTTCACTAAATCAATAATTTTTTGCCTTTCCTCTATTGTCATATCATTAAAACATTAATATCCGTTGCAAAAGTAAGAAATAGTTTTCATTCAACTTACAATTTAAAACATGAACCTCTCCCATATTGAAAAATGATTTTAATCCATCTTTTTAGAAAAAGATACAAATCATTTTGCTATCTTTAGCCATCCAATACTTAATGAACAAGGAGATTGGTGTAAATCAAGACAATATATAACCTCTTAAATATTACAGATATGTTCAATTCATTCGGTAACATTCTCCGCCTCACCAGTTTTGGTGAATCACACGGCAAAGGAATAGGAGGCGTCATCGACGGATTCCCTTCAGGAATACAAATCGATATGGACTTTGTGCAAAAGGAGCTAAATAGACGCCGCCCGGGACAATCGGCTATCACCACGCCACGTAATGAAACAGATCAGGTGGAATTCCTATCCGGAATATTCGAAGGAAAGTCCACCGGATGCCCCATTGGATTTATTGTATGGAACCAAAACCAGCATTCCAGTGACTATGATAATATGAAGGAAGTCTACCGTCCTTCGCATGCCGACTATACTTACAAAACCAAATATGGTATCCGCGATCATCGCGGAGGGGGACGTTCTTCCGCCCGTGAGACAATCTCCCGTGTGGTAGCAGGAGCACTTGCCAAATTAGCGATCAATCAATTGGGAATCCATATCACAGCTTACACTTCACAGGTTGGACCTATCCGCTTGGAAGAGAATTACAATGCCTACGATCTTGATTTGATTGAAACCAATCCGGTACGCTGCCCGGACCCTGAAAAGGCAAAGGAAATGGAGACACTCATAGCCCAAGTGAAAGCGGAGGGGAATACCATCGGTGGAATTGTGACTTGTGTCATCAAGGGGTGTCCTATCGGACTTGGACAACCGGTATTCGGTAAACTGCACGCTGCTTTGGGAAATGCCATGCTGAGTATCAATGCTGTAAAAGCGTTTGAGTATGGAGAAGGCTTCAAAGGGTTAAAAGCAAAAGGCTCCGAACAGAATGATGTCTTTTATAATAATAACGGACATATTGAAACCCGAACCAATCATTCGGGCGGTATTCAAGGCGGAATCAGCAACGGACAGGATATTTATTTTCGTGTTGCTTTCAAACCTGTAGCGACAGTGCTGATGGAACAGCATACGGTTAATATCGATGGAGTCGACACTACCATGAAAGCCAGGGGGCGCCATGATCCGTGCGTACTGCCCCGTGCCGTACCTATTGTCGAAGCTATGGCGGCATTAACAATACTCGATTATTATTTGATTGATAAAACAACCCAATTATAAGTTTACTCCCGCATGAACGAGATTCAGAAATATATCATAGAGAATGAGCCCCGCTTCTTAGCAGACTTATTCAGCCTCATCCGAATACCAAGTATCAGTGCCAAGCCGGAACATCACGATGACATGCTGGCTTGTGCGCAACGATGGGCCCAGCTACTGACAGAGGCCGGTGCCGACGAAGCTTTGGTGATGCCTTCTGAAGGCAACCCAATTGTCTTCGGACAAAAGACCGTAGACCCTCATGCCAAAACGGTATTGATCTACGCACACTACGACGTAATGCCTGCCGAACCGTTGGAATTATGGAAAAGCCAGCCTTTTGAGCCGGAAATACGCGATGAACACATTTATGCCCGCGGTGCCGACGACGACAAGGGGCAGTCTTTTATACAAGTAAAAGCCTTTGAATATCTGGTAAAACACAAGTTACTCCGCAATAATGTCAAATTCATATTCGAAGGAGAAGAAGAAATAGGCTCGCCAAGCCTTGAAGCTTTTTGCAAACAACATAAAGAACTTCTTAAGGCGGACATCATACTAGTTTCTGATACAAGTATGCTTGGTGCGGATTTGCCCTCACTTACCACAGGATTGCGCGGATTGGCCTACTGGGAGATAGAAGTCACAGGTCCCAACCGGGATCTCCATTCCGGGCATTTCGGAGGAGCCGTGGCAAATCCGATCAACAGATTATGTGACATGCTTGCAAAAGTGGTGGATGAAGATGGACGTATCACTGTCCCCGGATTCTATGACGAAGTGGAGGAAGTACCGCAAACCGAACGCTCCATGATTGCCCATATTCCTTTTGATGAAGAAAAATATAAGGCAGCAATCGGCGTAAAAGCACTTTTAGGAGAAAAAGGTTACAGTACTTTGGAACAAAACAGTTGCCGCCCGTCATTTGATATTTGCGGCATTTGGGGAGGATATACGGGCGAAGGAGCCAAGACAGTACTCCCTTCTAAAGCCACAGCCAAAGTGTCATGCCGTTTGGTACCTCACCAAGATCATCATAAAATTTCCCGGATGTTTGCCGATTTTATCCAAAGTATTGCTCCAGAATCAGTGCAGGTGAAGGTTACTCCGATGCACGGGGGACAAGGATATGTATGCCCCATTACCCTACCCGCCTATCAAGCGGCAGAAAAAGGATTTGAGAAAGCATTCGGAAAGAAACCGCTTGCAGTGCGCCGTGGAGGAAGTATTCCTATTATTTCGACTTTCGAACAAGTTCTGGGAATTAAAACCGTGCTCATGGGATTCGGACTTGAATCAAATGCCATTCACTCACCTAATGAGAACTTTCCCTTAGGCGTGTTCAGGAAAGGTATTGAAGCGGTAATAGAATTCCATTTAAATTATCAATAAACGACAATGGGCAGTTCCGGCTCCAAAAGACGTCAAACAGCCAAATTTGTTATCAATCTAAATGAAAAGTATTAAAAACAAGAAAAACCTTTAGAAAGGACTTTTCCATAGTCATTCTATTCAACTTTATAGCTTCCGTTTTTAACTACGATTCATTTTTAGTCAGAGAAGAAGGGCATTACGTAATTCATTGATAATCAATGAATATATAAAAGGCAAACTCTTTTGCGAAGACAGTTGGGATCACCCTAGGAGGAAACTGGGATCACCTAGGAAGGGAACTAGGATCACTAAGGAAGGGAACCGCGGTAACCTAGGGAGGGAACTCTGCTGATCGAAAAGAGGGATATAACTCTATTGCAAAAAGCCAAAACATATGGCATTACAACATTAGTGGACAGGTCATTACAATAAGCCACAACATCGTATATGTAAAAATAAAAAACGCAAAAGAATGAAAGGGAATGAGATTCAAGCTATTGGTTTAATGTCGGGAACATCGCTTGACGGACTGGATGTTTGCTGTTGCACTTTCCAGCGGGAAACCCACCAATGGACGTTCCGAATTGATTGCGCCAAAGGATATTCCTATCCGGATGAATTAAAAGAAAAGCTGGGCGCTAAAGCACAACAGATGAGTGCCTTGGAATTTGTTACCTTCCACAGTGCTTACGGGAAATATCTTGGTGAACGGGTAAATGAATTCATGCAAGAATTCAATGTACATCCCGATATTATAGCGTCTCATGGCCATACCATCTTTCATGAACCCCAGAAACGGATTATGTTCCAGATTGGAGACGGTGCCGCCATTGCAGCAGAGACAAGAATCCCCACAGTATCGGACTTTCGCCGGCTCGACATCATGCTAGGGGGACAAGGTGCTCCGCTTGTTCCAATCGGCGACCGGTTACTATTCGGAGAATATGATTATTGCCTGAATATCGGCGGATTCTCCAATATCTCCTTTGAAGAGAATGGACAACGCCTTGCTTTTGATATCAGTCCGGTTAACTACGTCATCAACCATTATTGCCGTCAAATAGGACTGGAATTTGATTGTGACGGAAAGATAGCACAACAAGGCAACATCTACTCCCCTTTATTGGATGAACTGAACGGGATGGAATTCTACCGGCAGACAGGACCGAAATCACTGGGACGTGAATGGGTTGAAACATTCGTTTTCCCCCTCTTAGAGAAACACCAGCTCAACTTGGAAGATCTGTTGTGCACCTTCTACGAACACGCAGCCTACCAAATAGGCCGTGTCGTCAGTACCCACCACCAGCCGGGCCAATCACAAAAAATGCTGATTACCGGTGGAGGAGCCTTTAACAAGTATCTGATTGAACGCATCAAAGCACTGACTTTGTGTGAAGTCGTCATACCGGACAGGCAAATCATAGAATATAAAGAAGCATTGATCTTTGCTCTTTTAGGTGCGCTCTATATTACCGACACCCCCGGATGTTTAGGTGCTGTCACAGGAGCACCGATTGATAACATTGGTGGCATGCTATTTAAGGTATAAGAGAATCTCCCGCCTATACGGTTTCAACTACGTTGCCTCTTGCACAAGCCTTCTTACTCAAAAGGCTTGCGGAACGAGCAACCGTTTTTCCATTCGGAGCATCCATAGGCCGTCTTCCCTTTAATGATAATCCCCTTACCACAAAGTGGACAAGCATGACCTTCAACAAGAGCATTTGTCGTATCCGGAGACGCTTTCGCAGGAGTTGCAACTGTTTTTTTACGCGGCTTGCTTTGCCGTTTGGGCTTGGGAGCCGCCGCCTTTCCTTTTGCATTCGCCTCTTGATGCCCGGAAACATGATCTGCCGCTTGAACTATTGTAATACGACGATTGGTATTGTCCGATAATACACTAAGCACAATATCAGAAACCATCTGCTTCAATTCCTCAAGGAAGAGTCCGGCATCATATGTCCGCCTTTCTATTTCACGCAACTTCTTTTCCCAAATACCGGTCAACTCAGCTGACTTCAGTAATTCTTCATGGATTAGCTGAATCAATTCAACACCGGTCGGCGTAGCAATCAGATTCTTCTTCTCCTTACGAATATAATTCCGCTTAAAAAGAGTTTCTATAATGGCGGCACGCGTTGAAGGGCGACCGATGCCATTCTCTTTTAATGCATCACGAAGTTCATCATTATCCACCAACTTTCCGGCAGTCTCCATTGCACGCAATAGAGTTGCCTCAGTATAAGGACGTGGAGGCTGCGTCCACTTTTCGTATAAATCAGGTAAATGAGGTCCACTTTCTCCTTTTACAAAAGCTGGAAGCACATTCTCTTCTCCGCTATCTTCCTTCTCTTCCTTTTCTGCAATAGCCGGTTGCCCAAACACAACACGCCAACCAGGATCCAGAATTTGCTTACCAATCACTTTAAAATCAATAGTCTCAACCTTACCTAAGACCGTAGTAGTGGCAACCTTACAGTCCGGATAAAAGACAGCGATAAAGCGACGGGCAATAAGATCGAACACATGCCGTTCCATATCAGTCAGATTCTGAGGATACTGTCCAGTGGGGATAATCGCATGGTGGTCCGTTACCTTTGAATTATCAAAGACTTTCTTCGATTTTAATAATTTGGTACCCTCCAAAGAAGCTGTCAACGCTCCATAATCCCTCAACCCTTTGAGTATGCCGGGGCATTTCGGATAAATATCATCACTTAAGAATGTCGTATCTACACGCGGATAAGTCGCAATTTTCTTTTCATATAAAGACTGAATAATTTTCAAGGTCTCATCTGCCGAATAAGCAAATTTCCTATTGCACTCAACTTGCAAAGAAGTCAAGTCAAATAAACGTGGAGGATATTCTTTACCTTGCTTCTTCGCCACATCCACTACCTCAAACGGAACATCTTTAATTTGCTCAAGCAATTCAAATCCTTTCTCCTTGCTTTCAATTGGTTCTATCCCTTTATTCTCTTCCTTTTGTTGAGTTGCAGCAGCTCCATTTCCCGTCCCTGTTTCTAAAACAAGCTCTTCATCACTCTTCTTAATAATAGCCGAGAAAGTCGTTTCCCGATAAACAGTTTTGAGTTCCCAATATTGTTTAGGTACAAAATCCCCTATTTCCTGTTGCCTGTTAACAATGAGTGCCAACGTAGGCGTCTGAACCCTGCCAATAGAAAGCACCTGCCTATTTTGCCCGTACTTTATGGTATAGAGCCGCGTCGCATTCATTCCCAACAGCCAGTCGCCAATGGCACGACTTAACCCCGCTTCATACAACGATTGAAATTCCTGCTGATCTTTCAGTTTGGAGAACCCTTCCCGGATAGCCTCTTCCGTCAACGAGGAAATCCACAACCGTTTCACCGGACACCGCGCCCCGCTTTTTTGCATCACCCAGCGCTGAATCAGTTCCCCCTCTTGGCCGGCATCACCACAATTAATGATTTCATCAGCCCGCTGCATCAGTCCTTCTATTATATGGAACTGCTTCTCATAAGTCGGATTGCTGATCAACTTGATGCCAAAACGCGGAGGTATCATAGGAAGACTTCCCAAGCTCCATGATTTCCATTGCGGAGTATACTCATGAGGCTCTTTTAATGTACAGAGATGCCCATATGTCCAAGTAACCTGATATCCATTCCCCTCAATATATCCGTCTTTCCTGTTTTTTGCACCCAGCACATCGGCTATATCCCGTGCCACGGAAGGCTTTTCAGCAATACAAACTATCATTCTGCTATTTATCTTATATATCGACAAAAGTACGAAAAAAACAAAAGCGAGGGAAATAAACTTGAATAGAACAAGAGCTGCAAGTTTTAATACCAAAGATACGAAAACTTGCAGCTCTTAGAAAGTAAAGACTATTTTACTTACAATTAAAAAGCATAAGACCTATTTAAGGAATCAGACCTTATCCTCTACTTTTTTCTTCCGCCTTCTAGCCGACTCTACAGCTTCTTCCACTACCGGTTTATTTTCAAATCGTTTGGTATAACTGGTATAGTCGGGTAGCGTGCGTTCATAATCAGGATCAAGAAATAGCGGACTGGTAATAATGTGATCCGCCGTACTACGATTACAGCAAAAGACGATATTTTCCACACCTGCCAAACGTGTTAAAGCTTTAACATCCGTATCATGAGGTTGCAAGGTCATAGGATCGGTAAAGAAGAAAAGATAATCAATCTCTCCGTCTACAACGCGGGCGCCCATTTGCTGATCACCTCCTAAAGGACCGGATTTCAATATAGTGAAATCCCAATCCACATCAGGATGCTTTTCTTTTAGCGCAGCCAACATCAGTGTGCCTGTAGTTCCCGTACAATAAAATTTGTGTCCGATTAAACGCTCTGAATTCCAAAGAGCCCATTCCAGAAGATCCTTCTTCATGGCATCATGTGCCACCAATCCAATTTTTCTAATTAATTTCTTCTCCATAAGTCATTTCTTAAATAAAATATCGGTAAAAAGAGTAATCCTTTATAACTGCGAGAAGAACCTCTTCCCGTGTAAATAAAACAATGCCAAGATACTGCTTTTCATCCGTTCCGGTATCATCCGTAAGCAAGTTTTTCTCATATTTTCTTCACGTGCCGCTGTAAATAAGGAACGCATGGAATAATACTCCCTTCGTGCTTTGAGAACGGCAAAAGCATTGGGCACTTGTAACTTAAGAAGAAAGCTGAATGCAGCCAAATAATCTAGTATTCGCCGGACAGCCATCACATGAGATAATTCGTCCGAAGGCAGGTTTTTATAAAGCATGATAAGGTTATTGCGGAAATTGAGAAAAGTCTTTTGCGGATTCTCTTTCTTCAGAGTAGCCCCTCCCACATGATACACAACGCTATCAGCGACGCAAACCAATTGCCGTCCTCTTGAACGTAATCTCCAGCATAAATCAATTTCTTCCATGTGGGCAAAGAACCTTCCGTCTAACCCGCCAACTTCACGATAGTCGCGCAACCGGATAAATAAGGCTGCTCCCGTAGCCCAAAAAACAGAAGTAACCGTATCATACTGTCCCTTATCCTCTTCCACTACGCCCATAATTCGCCCGCGACAAAACGGATAGCCATAGCGATCAATGAATCCACCGGCCGCACCGGCATATTCAAATCGCTCCTTCTGTCGCCAGCTTCTCAACTTAGGCTGGCAAGCAGCCACATCAGGATGGGCATCCATATAATGGGACAACGGATTAAGCCAATGCTCGGTAACTTCCACATCGGAGTTCAGTAATACAACATATTCTGCTTCAACCTGCTGCAAAGCAACATTATATCCATCCGCAAAACCATGATTCTTTTCTAAAAGGAGAAGATGTACAGAGGGAAACTCACGGCGAAGCATATCCACCGAAGCATCACTAGAACCATTATCGGCAACATACACCACAGCACCATCTGCTTCGGAGTAAGCCACTACGGAGGGAAGAAAAGAACGGAGCATATCACACCCGTTCCAACTCAAAATAACAACTGCGACTTTATCCATGTTGTTTTATGTCTTCACGTTTTATTTTCCAACGTTTATGTGACCAGAACCAATAAGCCGGAGCACGACGAATCGTTTGTTCCAGGCGCCTGGCGAATAATTCCGTTATTTCTCCTTCAGCCATGTCCTTTGGGTGCTCAACCACCAAGTCAAAGAAAACCTTACAGTAACCACGTTTCAATTTTAGCAGTTCGCAATAAAACACCGGATACTCCATCATCTTGGCAACCCGTTCCGCTCCATCCATAAAGACGGTATCCTGATTCAGAAAAGTCGTCCAATAGTGCGCTTCCGCCTTGTTAGGCGACTGATCCGTAATAAATCCAATCACCACCCGCTTTCCATCACGTCGAAGCTTAATCAACTCCCGTGCCGTAGAATGTTTGGGCACATTATATCCACCGAAACGAGATCTGATAAGTTTAAACATCTCGTCAATATATTTATTACGCAACGGCTTATAAATCTGGACGGGAAGGTCCCCTGATTTCATAATAGCCCCCATGCCAATGATCCATTCAAAATTCGCATAGTGGGGGATAAGCAGAATGATTCCACCATACTTTTCTATCATATCCAGAAAAACATCCTTATTATCATATTCCATTCTACGACAGAGCTCATCAAGAGAGAGGTTCATCAACTTCACCTCCTCCAACATATAGTCGGCCATATAATGATAGAACTGGGATTCTATTTCACGCAATTCCGCTTTTGTTTTTTCCGGGAAAGATCTTTTCAGATTAGTACGCACCACCCTGCGGCGATAAAAAATGACATAACGGAGAATCAGATACAACCCATCCGAAAGGACATAAAGTATCCTAAAAGGGAGCAGTGCCAAAAGCCACATACTTGCATAAGTCAGCCAATAAACCAGTTTCGATTTCATTCTACTTCCACCTCTTTATATAATCAACTCTCCCCTCAACGCTGTGCCATCTTCGTTAAAATCTCCCAATCGCACATTTACCACTTTGTTGTCCAATTGATCATTGCGAGACAACTCCACCCGAATATAATTCATGGTAAAGCCATGCATCGGAATTCCGGATTTGGAGTGTTCCACCAGCACCGGCATCACCTGACCGATATGACGGGCATAAAAAGCATGTGTCTTCTCTTCCGAAAGCTCCAGAAGACGTTGACTTCTACAATGTTTTTCCTCCGGAGTCACAACATGATCAATCTTTAATGCCTGTGTACCGGGACGCTCTGAATAGCTAAAAACGTGAAGTTGCGTCACATCCAATCCCTTAATAAACTCAAAAGCCTGTTCAAAGAGTTCCTCTGTCTCACCCCGTGTGCCGACAATAACATCCACCCCGATGAAAGCATCCGGCATCACTTTTTTTATCTTCCTTACTTTTGAAGCAAAAAGAGCTGTATCATAACGGCGGCGCATTAATTTCAAAACTTCATCGCTACCCGACTGTAAGGGTATATGAAAATGAGGCATAAATGCACGTGAGCAAGCCACATACTCAATGATCTCATCCGTCAATAAGTTAGGTTCGATAGAAGAGATGCGATAACGGTCAATGCCAGGCTCTTCATCCAACGCTTTCACCAGATCAAAAAAGGTTTCCCCTGTGCTCCTGCCGAAATCACCGATATTCACACCTGTCAACACAATTTCTTTTCCTCCTTCGGTAGCAGCCTGATGCGCTTGCTCCACCATAGAAGCTATTGTACCGTTTCTACTTCTTCCACGCGCAAACGGAATGGTACAATAAGAACAATAATAATCACAGCCATCCTGGACTTTCAAGAAATAGCGGGTGCGATCACCTCGTGAACAGGACGGAACAAACGAACGAATATCCTTAAGAGCTGAAATATGTGCTTCTCCCGTTTCGTGTTTTTTCAAATTCCCCAGATATTGAAGTAAATCCTGCTTTTGTTCGGCTCCGAGCACCACGTCAACACCTTCAATCTTAGCGACTGTCTCAGGTTTTAATTGTGCATAACACCCCGTCACTACCACAAACGCTGACGGATGCTGTTTAACCAGACGATGAATGGCCTGACGACATTTCTTATCAGCAACTTCGGTCACCGAACACGTATTTACCACGCAAATATCTGCTTGTTCACCCTTTCGCACCGTTCGTACTCCCGCTTCTTTTAAAATTTTGCCAATTGTAGACGTTTCCGAGAAATTCAGTTTACAACCTAAAGTATAATAAACAGCTGTCTTATCTTGAAATATAGAGGTATCAATCATAATTATCAAAAATACATTTATGCTACAAAGTTACATATAATTCTTATAATTTTCCTACTTTTGCACAATTCATCAAAGATCGTGCAATGATACAAGAAAATTTTATTAAGCTCTATGAGCGTAGTTTCGCTGAAAATTGGGACCTGCCCTGCTACACCGATTACGGTGAAGACGAGAGCTATACTTATGGAGAAGTCGCCCGCGAAATTGCAAAACTACACCTTCTATTCAAACATTGCAGTTTACGCAGAGGAGACAAAATTTCCATTATTGGAAAAAATAATGCCCGCTGGTGCATCGCCTACATGGCTACCGTCACTTATGGCGCAATAGTAGTCCCCATCCTGCAGGACTTCCATCCCAACGATGTACATCATATCGTAAGCCACTCAGAATCAGTATTTCTTTTTACCAGTGACAATATTTGGGAACATCTGGAAGAAGAAAGATTATCCGGACTCCGGGCGGTATTTTCACTTACGGATTTCCGGTGTCTACACCAACGCGATGGCGAAACCATACTCCACTTTATCAAACACGCTGATGAAGAAATGACCAAGACTTATCCCAAAGGGTTTCATCGCGAAGATATAATCTACACGACACTCTCCAACGACAAAATCATGCTGCTGAATTATACTTCCGGTACTACCGGATTTAGCAAAGGGGTTATGCTCACAGGAAACAATCTGGCCGGCAACGTAACTTTCGGTATCAAAACCGGATTATTGAAAAAGGGAGACAAGGTATTATCGTTTCTACCACTGGCGCACGCTTACGGATGCGCATTCGACTTCCTTACTGCAACGGCAGTTGGCACGCATGTAGTCCTTTTAGGAAAAACGCCTTCGCCCAAAATACTGATGAAAGCTTTTGATGAAATCAAGCCCAACCTTATTATTACAGTACCACTCGTTATTGAAAAAATATATAAGAACGTAATCCTTCCTACGATTAATAAAAAGACCATGAAATGGGCGCTTAGTATCCCTTTACTTGACGGACAAATATATGGACAAATACGAAAAAGATTAGTAGATGCCCTTGGAGGACGTTTCAAAGAAGCTATTATCGGCGGGGCCGCAATGAATCCTGAGGTTGAAGAATTCTTTCATCGCATAAAATTTCCTTTTACAATTGGCTATGGAATGACAGAATGCGCACCTTTAATCAGCTATGCGCCGTGGAATGAATTTGTCCCGACCTCTTCAGGAAGAATACTAGAAGGGATTATGGAAGCACGTATTTATAAAGAAAATCCAAAATCAGAGGTCGGAGAGATTCAGGTCCGGGGAGAAAATGTAATGGTGGGGTACTATAAAAATCCGGAAGCAAGTAAAGAAGCCTTTACAGAAGACGGTTGGTTGCGAACCGGTGATCTGGGTACATTGGACGAGAACAATAATCTCTACATTAGGGGACGTTGTAAAACAATGATTCTCAGCTCAAACGGACAAAATATTTTTCCAGAAGAAATAGAAGCCAAACTTAATAATATGCCTTTTGTCACAGAGAGCCTTGTCGTTGAACGCAACAAGAAATTAATAGCACTGATTTATGCTGATTATGAAGCACTTGATTCGCTGGGATTAAATCAGGAAGAAGACATTAAAACCATTATGAATGAGAATATTAAGAATCTTAATAACAACGTAGCCAACTATGAAAAAGTCAGCCAATTCCAACTCTACCCGACTGAGTTTGAAAAGACCCCTAAAAAGAGCATAAAGCGCTATCTATATAACAGTATAGCAGGCAATTAACATGTTATAAAACATGTACAAACAATAAAATCAAGCCTCAACCCCAAAAAAAGCATAAAAAAAGTTGGTATTTGAAGAACAACATATTGAAAAAGTACATACCTTTGCAACGTTTTAATAAAGCAATTGATTGTATTACGTTTTAAAAAGTAAAGAAATGAAAAAATTAATTTTGATGGCCGTAGCTATCGTAGCAGTATCTTTCGCATCTTGTGGAAACAAAGCAGCTGACAAAGAAAAAGCAACTGCTGATTCAATCCGTGTAGCTGACTCAATCGCAGCTGTAGATGCAGCAGCAGCAGAGGCAGCAGCAACTGATACTGCAGCAGTTGTAGCTGAATAATTTCAGAACAACTAAAGAAAAAAAGCCTGTAGCGCATAAGCACTACAGGCTTTTTTATGCCCATTCATTTCAGAGCGCCTCATCTCTTTCTTATTTCTTAGGACAAATAGCAAAAAGATAATCGCATTTCCACTCTTTAGCCAGATCACTTAAAAAACATTAGCCTTCCTAAATCTAAAAAAGAATCACATAAAAAAAGGTCCGGTTCAAGGTTTTTGAAGTGAACCCCAAAGTTTGGACAAAAAACTTTGGGGTTTATTTATGAATAAAAAACATTCCTTCTCTGACCGTCTGATGTATATGCATCTGCTTGAAGATGGTTACAGTATCAATTATGTAAGTACTAAATATGGAATCGGCTCTAAACTCTTAGCCTGTCTGTGGATTCAATATCAACAGAATGGGTTAGAATCCTTACGCAAAAAGAAGAATATTCGTGCAAATGGAGATCTCAAACGTTTAATAGTCTGCGATATTGAAAATAATAATCTATCTTTGGTTGAAGCTTCGTTAAAATATGGAGCAAGTGCAAACCGTATTTCAGTTTGGCTTCGGATCTCCAGAGCTGAGGGCATGAATGCGCTTGATATTACAAAAAAACGAGGCCGACCTAAAGGTATGGGAAGATCTAAAAAGAAAGCGCCTCAAACGGAACTTGAAAAGCTCCGCGAAGAGAATCTTAAGCTCAGAATAGAAAACGAGCTATTAAAAAAAGTGACAGCCTTAGTCGAAGAAAAGGAAGCCCGTCTGCACAAGATTGGGCGCAAGCCATCCAAGGACTAAGGCTAAAAGGCTATGACCTCCAAACAATACTGGAGATTCAAGGGATGGCCCGTTCAACTTATTATTACCATATATTCCCCATGAATAAGACAGACAAATATGCTGATATACGAAAACGTATAGCTGATATTTTTGAAGAACATCACAAACGTTATGGTTATCGCCGTGTGCATATGCAGCTGGTCAATGAGGGACATGTAATCAATCATAAGACAGTACAAAAGCTCATGGCAGAAATGCATCTAAAATCAAAAGTGCGCAGAGTTAAATATAAGTCATATAAAGGAGAAATCGGTAGGATTGCCCCTAATATACTTAATCGCGACTTCAAAGCGGAAAAGCCATATCAGAAATGGGCTACAGATGTTACCGAATTTAAGGTAGATGGCAGGAAAGCATATCTTTCACCAATTCTTGATATGTTTAATGGGGAGATAATATCCTATACCATATCAGATCATCCTGATTTAAAAATGGTTATGGATATGGTAGAAAAGGCTCAAAACAAAGTAGACATACCCCAAGAACTTGTTTTGCATTCGGATCAAGGATGGCATTATCAACATAAACAATATCAAATGAAACTTAAACGCAATGGCATAATACAGAGCATGTCTCGCAAAGGGAATTGTTTAGATAATGCTGTTATGGAGAATTTCTTTGGGATTATGAAGTCCGAATTATTATATTTACAGAACTTTAAAAGCATGTTTGAGTTCAAATCTGCACTCAAAGATTATATTGAATACTATAATAACGATAGAATTAAGCTTAAATTAAAAGGAAAGAGTCCGGTACAATACCGAACTCTATACACTTAAAATCTTTATTAATCAGTCCAACTTTTTGGGGTCAGATCATTTGAACCGGACCTTTTTAATTTATAATAGAATTGTGTTTTATGCTTTCTCAGCGACTACTTCAAAAGGAATTTCCACAGAAACCTCCTTATGTAATTTAACAACAGCCTTATAATGTCCGATTTCTTTTACGGCATCTTTTACAACTATGATTTTACGATCAACCGTATGTCCCAATTTAGAAAGTTCATCAGCTATTTGTATGCTGCCAACAGATCCAAAAATAGTACCAGTCGAACTAACCTTAGTAGCAATAGTCAAAGATACGCCTTGCAACTTAGCTGCGATGTCTTCGGCATCTTTTTTAATCTTTTCTAATTTATGAGCGCGCTGTTTCAAGTCTTCAGCCAATACCTTCTTAGCTGAAGGAGAAGCGATAATAGCTTTTCCTGTTGGGATCAAAAAATTACGACCATAACCAGCTTTTACTGTCACGATGTCGTTCTTATAACCCAAGTTTACAATATCTTCTTTCAATATAATTTCCATAACTATCTTCCTCCTTATTATTTCATCATGTCAGTTACATAAGGCAGCAATGCCAAGTGACGAGCTCTCTTAACTGCTTGAGCAACGCGGCGTTGGAACTTCAAAGAAGTACCAGTGATGCGACGCGGAAGAATTTTACCTTGCTCATTCAAGAATTTCTTCAAGAATTCAGGATCCTTATAGTCAATATACTTAATACCACTCTTTTTGAAACGGCAGTATTTTTTCTTCTTAACGTCCACAGAGGGCGGAGTTAAATATCTGATTTCTGATTGAACTTGTTGTGCCATGATTAATCCTCCTTCTTTGTTGATTTAACACTTCTTCTCTTTGCAGCATATTCAGCAGCGTATTTGTCTTGTCTAAAAGACAAAAAACGAATAACGCGCTCATCACGGCGAAAGTTAATTTCCAATGTTTCAATAACAGTAGGTTCTGCTTTGAACTCAATCAGTTGATAAAAACCTGTGGACTTTTTCTGAATTGGATAAGCCAATTTCTTCAATCCCCAGTTTTCTTCATTTACAATCTCAGCACCTTCTCCTTGGAGAATGCCTTTGAACTTTTCTACCGCTTCCTTCATCTGAACATCAGATAAAACGGGAGTTAAAATGAAAACGGTTTCGTATTGATTCATACTCTTTTAATTAAAAAATAAAACATTCATTTAATTTTTTGCGGTGCAAAGATAGGTATTTTATTTTGTAAGTCAAACATTTAATCTTTTTTTATCCCCCAATATAGGATTTGTCCGTAAAGTAGATTAACTTTGCAAAGTTGTTTAAGCAATAATTTCATGATAGAGCAATTCAACTTTGACATCCGCCTCATTTTTGCTATTCTAAATGGCAAAGTATCCGCAGCTATCAATCGGAAGCTCTCTCGCAACTTCCGTCAGAGCGGATTGGAAATTACTCCGGAGCAATGGACAGTTCTCATTTTCTTATGGGAGAAAGATGGCGTTACCCAACAAGAACTATGTAATGCAACTTTTAGGGATAAACCCAGCATGACAAGACTGATCGATAATATGGAGCGACAACATCTTGTCGTGAGAATATCTGATAAAAAAGATAGAAGGACCAATCTTATCCATTTAACTAAAGATGGAAGAGAATTGGAAGGACAAGCAAGAATGATAGCCAATCATACTCTATTAGAAGCACTTCAAGACATTACCATTGAAGAATTAAGTATTAGTCAGGAAGTACTCAGAAAAATATTCTTCAACACAAAAGATTAACAGCCGTAGCAATCAGAAAGGCTAATAAATCAACTATTTAGGTTGAATAATATTTTTTTTGCAAAAATTATTTCGCTTGTTAGAGAATTATGCTTTCCTTTGTCACAAGAATATAATAATCTAATTAAAATACACACGCATGAAAGGCTTATTAAAAAATCTGGGATTGATACTAATCTTGGTAGCAGTTCTTATATTGATTGCATGTTCTTTGACGGGTAATGTCAATAACAATACGGTTTTAGGCACTGCAGCCGTCTTGGTTGTTGTAGGCTTGATATCCTACATTGTAATCAATAAAAACGTAACGGATTAATATCAGATTAGAAATAAGAAAGGCGGTTGCAAATGCAACCGCCTTTCTTATTTCTAATCTGAAGGAAGAATTAAATTTCCGGTTCAGGAGTTATTAATTTATATCCCTTGCCATGGATATTAATAATTTCAATAGAAGGATCTTCTTTCAAGTGCTTACGCAACTTAGTAATATAGACATCCATGCTACGAGCATTGAAGTAATTATCGTCAATCCAGATCGTCTTCAAGGCAAAATCACGCTGAAGAATTTCATTGGCATGAGCACAAAGTAATCCAAGCAACTCGGATTCTTTAGTCGTCAACTTAGTTTGGCTTTCCGATGTTGACAGAATTTGCTTCTGAGTATCAAAGGTAAATTTGCCAATCTTGTACAAATTGCTTTCTTTATTTTTCTTTCCGCGAACACGTCTCAAAATAGCCTCTATTCTGAACGTAAGTTCTTCCATACTAAAAGGTTTAGTGATATAATCGTCCGCACCAATTTTAAAACCTTCCAAGATATCCTCTTTCAAGGTTTTGGCTGTTAGGAAAATGACTGGAATTTCAGCATTGGCAGCACGGACTTCCTGAGCTAAAGTAAAGCCATCTTTTTTAGGCATCATTACGTCAAAGACGCACAAATCATATTTATTCTTCAGGAAAGCCTTGTATCCAGCTTCACCATCAGGATATAACTCGGCAGAGTAACCCTTAGCCTGTAAATATTCTCTCAAAAGCATGCCAAGATTCTCATCATCTTCGCATAGTAAAATACGCAATTTCTCGTCCATATCGTTAATTTTTAAGTAAAGGTAATACTATTATAAACTTAGTGCCCACGTTCAATTCACTTTCGGCCCGTATAGTTCCCTTATGGTCCATAATAATCTTTTTCACATATGACAGTCCCAATCCAAACCCTTTCACATCATGAAGATTTCCTGTATGAACGCGATAGAACTTATCAAATATTTTTTTCAAATTCTCTTTCTTAATTCCTATTCCGTTATCCTGAATAGAGATCATTAGCTTACCTGGCTCATTCCATGTCTTCACTTTCAATTTCAAATCTGCGTCTGCCTTTTTATACTTAACGGCATTGTCCATTAAATTAAAGATAACATTTGTAACGTGCATCTCATCACCAAAGATAAGAGGATCTGTAGCATTCAGTTCCGATTCTACCTCCCCGTTATAACGTTCCACCTTCAAGGCAAAAGTATTAATGACTCCGGCGATCAATTCATTAGCATCCAGCTCTTTCATCTTTAAGGTAGCCCTTTGCTTGTCAAACATAGACATCTGCAACACTTTCTCAACCTGAAATCTCAATCGCTTCGTTTCATCATTAATCACTGTTGATATATGCTGGAACATCGCAGGAGATTTACCGACAGAGGGATCTTTCAACATTTGAGCAGCTAATGATATTGTAGAAATAGGCGTTTTAAACTCGTGCGTCATATTATTAATAAAATCATTTTTCATCTCGGTCAGCCTCTTCTGACGGAAGACAATATAAATCGTAAAAATAAATGTGACGAGCAGCACTATAGTGAATATCATGGAAGGAATCATAAAACTGACCGAGTCATAAATATAATCCCGTCTACCCGGAAAATGAATCTTCACAATACTCATACGAGCAGGTGGATCATTCAGAAAAAGAGGCTGGGTGTATGAATACTCACTCCCCTCATCACTGTAATCGGAACAATGATAAACTTCCCGTCCCTCACTATCTATCACTTTAAAGTGATAACTCAATTCAATGCCGTTATCAACCAACCCCGATTTCAGATATTGATCCAGATTTTTAAAATTAATCCGTTCCTCAATGGGCTTGTCACTAGCTTTATAAACCATTTGCCAAGCCACCTCATCCAATAACGCCCGTTGGTACAAATAGCGGGTTTTCACCGCGTCGGCTAATGAACGGGACGTTTGGGGTATTGTCTTGGCTCCATGTTTACGCGAAATCATAGCACGAGGCAAAATGGAAGGATTGTTTGTGATGGTCTTCAACTCTATAGCCGAATACATTGATCCATCCGGAGAGGTCACTGTAAACCGTTGGGTTTGAACCACTCCTTTCCCCTGAGATGTTTGCTCCCATGCTTTTTTCTCCGCTGCAGAGATATCTTCCCGCAACCAACGGTCAACTTCCGCAGACTCCACATCCTTTGAAGCAGCCATTAATGCCCGCTTGACAGCTTCATCAAATTGCTCGTTACGCATCTTCACCATTTCCTCAATATAGCTGATCTGCAAATACAGCAAGCTAAGAAAAGAAAGACCCATAACGGCGCCCAATATCCATATTGTTGACTTTTTCATAGTCACAAAATTAACACTCCCTAATTAACACTCCTAAGCAATTAACCTGATTTAACCACGCGTTCTCGTTAATTAACCGAATATATATTTTTAGGTTATATTATGATAATTATAACAAATAGAGCACCCTTCACTTTGCAAAATTAATAAAAAATTAATCATTCGCATTCACATTTCCCCTGAAAACATAAATATTATTAAAGCAAAAGCTGCCATTCCCTTCCAGAAAAGGAGTAGCAGCTTTAACCTTTTATAAAAAACGACTAATATAAAGTTCTTATTCTTCCTGTTCTTTAGCTTCAAAGTCTTTCACTAATTTATTTTGTATGTCGCTAGGAACAAGTTCATAGCTGGCAAATTTCATAATAAAAGAAGCTCGCCCTCCTGTCAAAGAGCTCAAAGCCGTAGAGTAAGATGACATTTCCTTTAATGGAACTTTAGCTGCTAGTTTTTCGTAACCCGCTTCACTACTCATGCCCATTATCATCGCCCGACGTCCCTGCAAATCACCCATTACATCACCCATCTTTTCAGATGGAACAAAAACTTCCACATCATATATCGGCTCCAATAATTTAGGTCCGGCATTTTTAAATGCCTCACTAAACGCATTACGACCAGCTAACATAAAAGAGATTTCATTGGAATCCACAGGATGCATTTTGCCGTCATAAATAATCACACGTACATCCCGGGCATAGGACCCAGTCAACGGACCTTGTTCCATGCGGGACATTACCCCTTTCAGAATAGCCGGCATAAAACGGGTATCTATACTGCCGCCTACAATACTGTTTACAAAAACAAGTTTGCCACCCCATTCCAAAGGAACTTCCTCAGTAGCCTTGGCATTTATTTTAAACTCCTGTCCGCCGAACCGATACATATCGGGCAACGGCATACCTTCATAGTAGGGTTCCACAATCAAATGCACCTCACCAAACTGTCCGGCTCCTCCTGATTGCTTCTTGTGGCGATAGTCAGCACGAGCCACTTTCGTAATAGTCTCGCGATAAGGAATTCTTTGTTCTTCAAATTTCACCTGTAACTTCTCATTATTTTCCAAACGCCACTTCAGCGTACGCAAATGAAACTCCCCCTGTCCGTGCACAATAGTCTGCCGTAATTCCTTCGATTGTTCAACGCCCCATGTGGGATCTTCTTCCCGCATACGGCTAAGTGCGACCATCATTTTTTCGGTATCCGCTTCATTTTCCGGTTTTATCGCACGAGAATATTTAAAATTAGGATAACTAATAAAGTTAAAACGGTTTTCAGTTCCCTTCCCATTTAAAGTATTTCCGGTATGTACATCTTTCAACTTAACCGTACAGCCAATATCTCCTGCAACCATTTCTTCCACTTTGGTGCGATTAGCACCAGCGCAAGCATAAAGCTGAGCCAGTCTTTCTTTCGATCCCCGATCTGCATTTGTCAGGTCATCCCCTTCGTGCACCTTGCCACTCATCACCTTAAAATATTGTACATCACCAATATGCGGTTCCACAGCCGTTTTAAAGAAATAAAGAGAACTCGGTCCATTAGTATCCGGTTTCACAACCTCTCCGCGGGTATTATGTACAGCAGGCATCTCATTTACAAAAGGAACTACATTTCCTAGAAATTCCATTAAACGCCCAACCCCCATATCTTTACCCGCACAAACACAAAAGACAGGAAACATTCCGCGAACAGCCAACCCTTTTCTTATCCCCTCACGCATTTCATCTTCTGACAGTGTTTCCTTCTCAAAGAATTTTTCCATTAATTCTTCGTCATTTTCAGCTGCAGCCTCAACCAATACCTTATGAAGCTCCATGGCTTTATCTCTTTCTTCCGCAGGAATATCTTCCATCACAGGCACTCCACCATCACTTCCCCACGTATATTTTTTCATTACAAGTACATCAATCAATGAATTAAAGTTCGGCCCCGTAGCCAAAGGATATTGTACGGGAACAATTTTTGAGCCGTAAATGGATTTCAATTGGTCCAATACCATATCATAGTCACACTTGTCATTATCCAGCTGATTAATCAGAAAGATCACCGGCTTCCCCAGTTTTTCTGTGTAGCGAAAATGGTTCTGCGTACCCACTTCAGCACCATATTGACCATTTAGCAAAAGAACAGCGGTGTCAGTGACATTTAATGCCGTGATAGTGCTCCCTACAAAATCATCGCTTCCCGGACAATCAATAATATTCAACTTTTTCCCATTCCATTCCACATGAAAAACGGTGGAAAAGACAGAATAACCATATTCCTGTTCCACCGGGAAGTAATCGCTGACCGTATTTTTGGCAGTAATTCTGCCGCGACGTTTTATAATACCACCCTCAAAGAGCAGCGCTTCAGTGAGAGTGGTTTTTCCCGAGCCATCATTACCAAGGAAGGCAATGTTCTTAATTTCATTTGTCTGATATACTTTCATAATATATAAGATTAAAATAAGTAACTCAGTATGTCCTGCATACCATTAACTTTACTGCCGCCCAAATTAAGAATTTGTTAAAAGAAAAGCAACAAAGATGCAGTGTTACTAAACAATGTTATGTAACACATCATAAATAATAAAAAGAAATTATTAATTTTACCTCGCAGAATACATTATCACCTAAATACCTCATGAAAAAGAAACTATTGCTCTGCCTTTTATCAATATGCCCACTATTTGCTAACGCACAACCGGGCATTTCTGAAATAAAGAAAGTACCGACCATCGGAATTTCCTGTTCGCACCCGAGCAATAGTTCTTCTGTTCGGAGAACCTACACGGAAGCTGTTATTCGAGCCGGGGGCATTCCCCTGCTAATTCCCGTAACAACGGACAGCACTACCCTGAGTCATATTCTAAATCAGATAGATGGAGTTATACTCACCGGCGGAGAGGATGTCGATCCTTCATACTATCATGAAAATCCTATTCCAGAGTTAGGGGAGGTAGACTCTTTACGTGATGTTTATGATCTGTCACTCATCCGTTTTGCAGCCCGACGCAACATCCCCATGCTGGGTATCTGCCGTGGCGAACAATTGATCAACGTGGCATTCGGGGGTTCACTTTATCAAGACATACCCACTCAACATCCGGGCTACGGCATACTGCACCAACAAAAAGAGCCCAGTAGCATACCCACCCATATTGTAAACGTATTGCCCGGTTCCACAGTCGCAATGATAACCGGTCGCACCCAACTGAATACCAACACGCACCATCACCAGGCCGTGAAACAAGTCGCCCCCGGATTTAAGATCACCTCATGGGCTATGGACAGCATACCTGAAGCTATTGAAAATACCGATGGATATCCCATATGGGGAGTGCAGTTCCATCCGGAAGCACTAACCGTGGCAGATGACACCATCGCTTTAAAGTTTTTCCGCTTCCTTATCAATAAAGCATCTATCTATCAACAGGCAAAAGCCATTCACAAACAAATTCTATCCATTGATACCCATACGGATACTCCGCTCCGGTTCACTCCAAGCTATAATATTGATCAACGTGAAAAATCACAAGTTTGCATACCTAAAATGGAAGAAGGTAAACTGGACGGGCAATATCTTGCTTGCTGGGTACGTCAGGGAGCATGTGATGAAGCAAACAATCAAAAAGCGATCAACCGTATCAACGAATTGCTGCAAAGCATTCACCAACAAATAGCATCACATGCAAGCTGTTGTGCTTTGGCCCGTACGGCTAATGATTTGCCCCGAATTAAAGCAGAAGGAAAAAAAGCATTCTATATCGGTATTGAAAATGGATATGGCATAGGAAAAAACATACAGAATATCACCCGCTATCAAAAGGAGGGAGTCACTTATATCACCTTATGCCATAGCAGCAACAATGATATCTGTGACAGCTCATCGGACACAATTAAACGTTGGGGAGGATTAAGTCCATTCGGACGGAAGGTCGTAAAAGAAATGAATCATTTAGGAATGATTATCGACCTGTCTCATGCTGCCGAAAGTACTTTTTGGGATGTAATTAAACAGTCGAAATCACCCGTAATAGCCTCCCACTCTTCTGCCTACGGAATTTATGCACATGACCGCAACCTGACAGATGAACAATTACACGCACTTGCAATAAACGGCGGAGTGGCACAAGCCTGTCTGATAGACGAGTATCTCAAGGCAGATTATAAAAATGCGACTATTGACGATTTCATGGATCATTTACTGCATATGATCAAAGTAGCAGGGATTGATCATGTAGGCATTGGTTCCGACTTCGATGGTGGTGGCGGAGTAAAAGGCTGCAACGGAGATAATGACCTTATCAATATCACGACACGGCTCATAGAACAGGGATATACACCGAAAGATATTGCAAAGATATGGGGTGGTAACTTTTTAAGAGTAATGACGCAAGTGCAACAACATAAATCCATTTCCAGGTAACCAAACGAATCTATTTGCCAACCTGCCTTACCTTTGATTAGGCGGTTTTTCGTCGTTTTAGTTGGAAGACCCAGCTATTTCCAGCTCAAGAATCATTCCTAATAAAAATTAAGCTCTTTAAAGAAGAGATGTGTGTTTGACATAAAATACTTATTTTTTACCATTATAATTAGTCCCATTTCCCATAAACTATAAAGCAATCCTATCCCCCTTCAGAAGCCTCCTGAGAAGGGGTATAAACAGTCCTGGACTGAAATAGGATGAGTATACGATTGAATGGCATTCAGTCCAGACTGAATCAAGATGAGATTAGGAATGATTTATTTCCATCCTAAAGCAAGGCCTGAAAAGTATAAAATAAAGAAGTAAAACATAATTATTTTTTATTCCACAAGAAAAAGAAGAGCAACATCATTAAAAAAGATAGTAAGGCACGCAAACCAAGAATCTATAATCCGTCGAACTGATATAAATAGTGTGTAAAAACGATCAAGATAACCATTATCTCAGTACTTGAGATAGAAAGAAAAAGAATATCCTTATTGATAAAGACAGAAACAGTAAAAAGTCCTATCATCTATATTCAAATCGGAAGCGTTTGAACATTTTCCGGCAAGTAAGTGCTACGAATGCGCCATTCTTGCGGATAGAGATTATTAGCACGGTTTCCTACATTCTTGGCAAAGCCCAACGGTACATCATGATAGGTGAGTAAAAGATAACCGACAGGGGTATCAGACGGAAAAGAGATGGCTTCTTTACGCAAATAAGCAATCGCCTCTGTATAGCTAACTTCCATCAAATTAAAAGCTTCCCGACGCAGATTTACACTCATGGCTAGAGGATGTGCGGGAATCAGATTTTGACCTTTCACCTCAGCAATCGAAATACCGGCATTCACCACACGAAGAGCTTGTTGCAGTCGGGATAACAGGGAGGAAAACACTCGCGGAAATGCAGTGATGGACGCTCCGAAAACGGTCCATTCATAGACATCGGATGATTGGAGCCAATGACGCACCACTTCCAATTGCTCTTTAGTGACTGCCGCTGTTGCCGATTTCAGTTTTGGGTAAGCCGCTTTTTGCTTTGCTTTTCCTTTCTTATAAAAAGATTCATGCCCACTTGCTGCAAACGCGTCACTACTCTTCAGGGACTTATAATTACCGTCCGAAGAAGTGGATAAGTCCCCTTTTTTGCGTAGTACAGCAAGGAAGAAACCTTCTCCTTTGGTACGGTGAGGTAAAAAACGGTAGACCGGAAAGTCTGTACCGTCAAGTAAATTGCCGGTGATGTTCCACTCTTCTGCAATATCTACAGGCAGAACTTCTGCTCCGAGTTCGTTACAAATCCACTGCACATTTTCTTCATCTTCTTTGGTATTGAAGGTACAAGTGCTGTACAATAAAATACCACCCGACTTGAGGCAGGGCCATATATCAGTGATGATACGACGCTGACGTTGCCAACAGATCTCCACATTCTCAGGGCTCCATTCCGCTACGGCAACCGGATCTTTACGAAACATGCCCTCGCCTGAACAAGGTACATCGGCCAAGATCACATCAAAGCAATCGGTCAGCGAAGTAAAATCCGACGGATCATTATTAGTCACCACCACGCCTGCATTTCCCCATTTGGTGAGATTTTCCGCTAAGACCTGACAACGGTTGCGCATCACTTCATTGGCAACCAACAGACTCCGCTCGGGCAATACCGAGCGCATCAGCGTTGACTTCCCACCGGGAGCCGCACAAAGATCGAGTACAACGACGGGAGTATCGGAAGATGAAGCTTGACGGGATGCGGAAGAAGCAGCCAGTGTTTTCACAGCAAGTTCCTGGGACTGAGAATGGGGAATAACTGCTTCACTCGAAAAATATTGCTGAAGTGCACGGGCGACAAACATGGAAGAAGCTTCTTGCACATAGTAACAGCCGGCATGAAAGAGCGGGTCGAACGTAAAAGTAAGTCGGCAATCCAGATAAATGCCTTTCTTACACCATGGCACTTGCAGATAGCGGGCATACAAAAGACTGAATGAAGAAGGAGAAATCTTTTCTTCATTCAGTCGGATAGTTACCGGTTGCACTTCTTCCAAAGCAGCAACCAACCGGGTATATTCTTCTTCCCCCATAAGGGAACGGGTGTATTCCGTAAAAGGTGCGGGCAATTCCATTTTCTTCGTCACGGCTTTTGTTTACTCAAGCAAAGGTAATACAAAAAGCCGAAATGGGAAACGGTGCCTCGTGAAGACTAATAACTGATCTTCACCCCGGCAAAGTAAGACCGGGGCATTCCCGGACCGTAAATGTAACCGGAGTCACGGTTCTTCCCCTTGTCAAAGTCATCCTGGTAGGAATCGAACAAGTTCTGTATGCCGGCATTCACTTGTAACGTCATATTATTATAGATCTTAAAGTCGTAACTGCCTTTTACATTAAACTCAAAAAATTCGGGCGTTTTTACTGCTACATCTTTTGCTATATACCCGGCTTTATGTTCCACTAACATGCTTCCGGTATAGGTACCGGAGAGTGCCAACGTAAAAGGTTTCACCGGATTATAAGATAATGTGAAATAGCCATACGTATTCGGGGTGCGAAACATTTTCTTTTCTGTGGGTACAGTGGTATCGTCACTCCAAGCACGAGCTTCCTTGTACTTTGCTTTCTGCAAGGTGACTCCGGCTTGCAACTGTAACAGACTAAGATAGGCTATTTTGCCTTCCAGCGTTAAGCCATATACCTTCGCTCCCTTTGAGTTATAACGCTCGTTGACTAGTACGCCGTCTTGTACACCCAATTCACGTAGCGCAAAAGCGTCGGACAAGGAGGTATAAAAGCCTTCTGCAAGAAAGTTACCCTGAATGGCTCCCCAACGATGATAGAAATCGGCAGACACACTAAGACTTTGTGACTTTTCTTCAGCCAGATCTTTGGCCAGATTGATTACAGATACCGTGCCTCCAACATTGGTAATATGCAAATCTTCGTCGAAGGCTTGTGGAGCACGAAAACCGAATGAATAACTGGCACGCAGATTGATGTCTTTCGTCGGGTTGAAACGCAGATTGGCACGCGGACTGAAAATAACGTGATCAATCATGCTATGTTTATCGAAACGTCCTCCCAGCAAAATACTCCATGCCTGATTTTTCCACTCGTTTTGGAGAAAAGCACTGGATATGTGCACATCTTGTTTGGTCTGTCGGTCGTAGCCCCACATATTATCGTCCATATCATCCTTATTATATTCAATCCCGGTGGTAAAATCAGCCGGCATAAACAAACAGCGATTGAAGCTATAGACGTACTGCGACCCGGCTACCAGTGTGAGATCTTTAGTTGCACCATATGCATTCAGATCTTTGTTGCCACCATAATAACTGTCACGGGCAATGTTCTGGGCGGAGAAGTACGTACTTAATCGATGTTTTTCATTCGGCGAAAAATAATCGAACTTCAAACTACCGGTATTAATGGAGTGTTGAATCTGCTCAGCTATTTCGGCCTCGTGAGGCGGACGGTTAATATTGTCACCTCCACGCCGGAACTCTTGCAGATGATGGTATTCAAAGGTCAACTTGGAGTAGGTACTCGTTTTCAGATAGGAACGGAAGCCAACAGTCTGATTCTTCAATTTAGGCATTTCTGTAAAACCGTCTCCATCGGCATCATAACCGCTTCTTTCTCTATTCTGTCCAAAAAGGTACAACCCTGCTTTCTGATTATCGCTCACCAGAGAGGCATTTAGTGTAGTGGCGTTATCAAAAACATCCAATCCCCCAACCCCGGTCAGGGTATGCGAAAGTTGTGCCGAATTGCGCAAAGGCTCTTTAGTTATAATATTGATTGTACCGGCAATGGCGGATGATCCGAACAAAGCCGATCCTCCACCACGCATCACTTCCACCCGCTCAATCATGTTGGCAGGAATCTGTTCCAAACCATATACTCCGGCTAATGCACTGAATATGGGACGGGAATCAATAAGAATCTGCGTGTAGGGACCGTCTAAACCGTTGATACGTACTTGTGTATAACCACAATTCTGACAATCGTTCTCCACTCTGACCCCCGGTTGGAAATTAAGTCCTTGGGATAAAGTAGCAGAGTTTGTCTTCTCAAACAGCTTAACATCCATGACGTTAACTAATGTTGGTGCCATCCGGCGAGTTGTTTCACTACGATTGGCCGTCACCACAACCCCGTCCAAAGCCACCAGATCTTCTTCCAATTCAAAGTTTTCTTCCAGAGTTTTTCCTTTTTTCAAGGTGACTTTACGAGCTTGGGACTTATAGCCCACCGCACTGACTTGAAGGATGAAATCACCTTCAGGCAGGTTCTTAAAAAAATAGTGCCCGGTGCCATCGGTCATCGTTCCTATCGTTGTTCCTTTTAAGGATACGGTAATATACTGAAGATGCTCATGAGTGGCTTTATTCAATACATGCCCAATAATATTAGCATCCGATTTATTTAAGTCTTCGGCATAGATTGTACATGAGAGCGATAAGCATAACACTCCCAGTACAAAAAATAGATACTTTTTCATACGTGTAAAAAAGAATTTGTTTATTACAATAATGTATACGGAATCAATAAAAAAGAGACGCCGGAGGAGGACCACGCAAATAAATACCGCATCTGGATTGTATACATTTGATATGCTCGATAAGCGGAATGCGTAGAGCATACAGAACAATCCAAAACATCAGTGCGGTAAAAAAGAATTCGGGAATGACCAAAGAAAGAAATACAGAAAGAAAGAAAATCGTTTCCAACTGGGCTTCGTTATGCTGATGCTTGCCTTTGAAAGGATGAGAATGTACTATGACCACCCCATTTATCACATGCGAGTGCGTAAAAAGTGTGATCCCTCCCAGATAAGTGATGAAGAGCAGAGGCAGGAATATCCTAATTATACGTTTCAGTATCTCTTTCAAATTGAGTCTTCCGGTTAATGAGATGCAAAGATAGGTTTATTAAAAATAGATACAAAAGCAAAAGACAAAGCATTAGTCTATGGGCTTTCAGAATACCTACTTATAGGTATTGAGCATTACAATTCAGGCCTAATAGGGTAACAAATATTTGCCTAAAATAGAAGATCTCAAAAAAATATTATCATCTTTGCAACTTTAGTAGACCTCTAAGACGTCTAATTGACAGAAAACAAAAAAAAGGATATACATATGATTATGAAGCGTTTAATTTTAGCATTGATTGCCGCCGTGACAATTTGCTCACTGGTAGAAGCAAAAGGAAGAACGGTTACAGAAGCCGACAGCCTTGGACACAAGAAACGGGTCATCGAACTGAATGACACCGTAATCAACGGAAAAGCAGTCACTGATACACTAAGTGTTATGACGTATGAAGGCACTGCAGATACAAATGATAAGTCCGACGATACAAAATGGAAACATCAAAAAAGCGGATTGAATCTGGGGTTTGATCTAACTGACGGAAAAACCTCCGAAACCATTATTGCAGTTACTGCCATCGTTTTTGTATTCGGACTTCCGCTATTCATCGTATTTACGGTATTCTTCTTCAATTATAAGAATAGAAAAGCCAAGTACCGGTTAGCGGAACAAGCTATGGCAAGCGGTCAGCAACTCCCGGAAAACTTCTTCCAGAAGGCAGAAAAGATGGAGGATATTCGCACTAAAGGAATCAAGAATATTTTTCTGGGCATAGGACTGTTTATCTTCTTATGGGCCATGACCAACTTCAGCATCGGCTGCATCGGACTATTGGTGATGTTCACCGGATTCGGGCAGGTTGTCATCCATTACTCACAAGAATCTTCCGGGAAAAATAGAAATAAGGCCAATCACTACGAGAAAAAAGAACCATGCAAAGAAGAATATTATTTTGCAGAAAAAACAAGCGATAAAGACCAAAGCGATAAGCAAAACGAAACAGAGAAATGAAACAGTTCGATGACTTATCGTTGATTGCACAGGTCGTGGTATTTCACAATACCAGGGCCTTCGATCAGTTAGTTAAGAAGTATCAGTCGCCCATACGACGATTTTTTCTTAATCTGACTTGTGGCGACAACGAATTAAGCGACGATCTGGCACAGGATACTTTTATTAAAGCTTATACCAACCTTGCCACTTTTAAAAATTTATCCAACTTCTCAACTTGGCTCTATCGTATTGCTTATAATATATTTTATGATTATCTTCGTAGCCGAAAGGAAACAGCTGATCTGGATACCCGTGAAGTGGATACCAACTGGATTACCACTCAAAAAGACATCGGGCAGGAAATGGATGTTTACCGGGGATTGGCTATCCTAAAGGATATAGAAAGAACCTGCATTACGCTTTTCTACATGGAGGATCAGAGCATAGAGAAGATTGCAGGCATTACGGGATGCCCCTCAGGAACAATAAAAAGTCACCTCTCACGTGGAAAAGAAAAAATGGCTACTTACTTAAAACAGAATGGTTATGACGGGAATTAATGAAGAGAAACTTTTGATGCAATTCTTTGCCGAGAATCGTCAGGGAATTAAAGACAACGGCTTTAGCCACCGTGTAATAAGACACTTACCTCGTCGATATCAGTGCCTTTCACGATTATGGAGTGTGATCTGTTTCACTTTGGCCGCAGTATTATTTATTGTACTCGACGGATGGGAACTCATTCTAAGCACCTTGCGGGAGACATTTACCAATGTCATTCTACACGGAGAAGCTAACCTTGACCCGAAGTCTTTAATTTTGGTGGTCATCGTACTTCTCTACTTCGGCTATCGGAAGATTTGCTCATTGGCCTAACCAGTGGTTCTCATATAAAAGAAAAATTGCCCATTTGTAAAGTGTTCACTTACGCAAGGCATGGAGTACAAGATTTGTCAACCTTGCAAGGAGGATATTGCAATGACCTCAAAACCCGTACAGCTGCCAGCCACAGCTGCTTCAGAAGAATTAACAATAAATTGATCACCATCGAAAGCATTCTCCTCGGTCTTTTTTTACACCGCGTCATTTTTTTCAAAAGGGTGGTCTTTTTTCGCCAAGAAATCGTATCTTTGCCTACCAAATATAAACCGACTAAGCGTAACGTGTTTTGAGAAAAGGCCTATTCAGCATATTACTACTTATACCATTATTCTTCGGAAACATCCGGGCACAAATCCCCAGTGATTCACTCGTGGTGCATTACATGCAACAACAAAATATTCCGGTTACCCGAAACAACGAGGTCAAACTTTTAATGAACGGCCGGGATAAGTTCATTGATCTTTTTAAAGAAATTCGACGTGCACACCACCATATTCATCTGGAATACTTTAATTTCAGAAACGATTCCATTGCAAATGCACTCTTTAAGTTACTGGAAGAAAAAGCACAGGAGGGTGTAAAAGTAAGGGCAATGTTCGATGCTTTTGGTAACTGGTCCAATAATCGTCCCCTAAAAAAGCGTCAAATAGAAGCTCTCAGGAAGAGAGGTATTGAAATTGTTAAATTCGATCCCATAACATTCCCCTATATAAACCACGCAGCTCACCGCGATCATCGGAAAATTGTTGTAATTGACGGTAAGGTGGGATACACTGGCGGAATGAATGTGGCCGATTATTACATCAACGGCCTACCAAAAATCGGTAAATGGCACGACATACATATACGCATTGAAGGCAATGCCGTACGCTATTTACAAGGCATTTTTCTAAATATGTGGAATCACGAAACGGGGCAACATATTGGCGGTCCCGAATATTTCCCTGATAGTACCCTATTTCCCAATAGTGTTTCGGAGGAGATCAGTATCGTTGACCGTACTCCGCTGGAAACACCGCGTTCCATAAGCCGTGCTTATGCTGCATCAATAAAGGCAGCCCGCAATAATATTCAGATAGTGAATCCCTACTTTGTTCCGACCAAATCTATTCGAATTGCAATACAAAAGGCTTTGAAAAGAGGCACCACAGTTGAAATCATGATCCCGACGGTATCAGATATTCCTTTTACTCCGGATGTTTCTTTCCACATTGTACACAAGCTGATGAAAAAAGGGGCTAACATCTATTTGTTTAACGGAGGCTTCCACCACGCTAAAGTCATGATGGTGGACAACAGCTTTTGTACGGTAGGTACAGCTAACCTAAACAGTCGCAGCCTGCGCTACGACTACGAAACAAATGCTTTTATCTTTGACCCGAAAACCACACATCAACTTAATAAAATGTTTGAACGCGACAAAGAGAACAGTACGTTACTTACGCCTGAAATCTGGAAAAAACGTTCAAAGTGGAAAAAATTTGTGGGCTGGATTGGTAATCTTTTAACCCCTTTCTTGTAGCCCTCATTTTGAGTATTTATTCTTATCCATATTTCCTAAAGTTTAGCTAACTTTGGCAGATATATAAAAAATCTATTATAGATTAGCGTTCATGAAACAGTATTTAGATTTGCTCAACCGGGTATTGGCTGAAGGCATCCACAAAGAGGACCGGACGGGAACAGGAACAATTAGTGTATTCGGACACCAGATGCGGTTTAATCTGGAAGAAGGTTTCCCTTGTCTGACAACCAAGAAACTTCATTTGAAATCAATCATATATGAACTGTTATGGTTCCTGAAGGGAGACACCAACGTCAAATATTTACAAGATCATGGCGTTCGGATCTGGAATGACTGGGCCGACGAAAAAGGGGATCTTGGACATATTTATGGCTATCAGTGGCGTTCATGGCCTGACTACAACGGAGGCTTTATAGATCAAATTAGTGAGGCGGTGGAAACCATCCGTCACAATCCTGATTCACGACGGATCATTGTCAGTGCATGGAATGTAGGGGATTTGAATAATATGAATCTACCTCCGTGTCATGCATTCTTTCAATTTTATGTAGCCAATGGACAGCTCAGTCTTCAACTCTATCAACGCAGCGCAGACATTTTTTTGGGTGTGCCTTTCAATATTGCTTCGTATGCCTTATTGCTGCAAATGATTGCTCAGGTTACGGGACTGAAAGCCGGAGATTTTGTACACACATTGGGTGACGCGCATATCTATCTTAATCACTTGGATCAAGTGAAACTACAATTGACACGCGAACCACGGGCACTACCGCAAATGAAGATTAATCCGGAAATCAAAAGTATCTTTGATTTCAACTATGAGGACTTTGAATTAGTCAATTACAATCCACATCCTCACATTGCCGGGAAAGTGGCTGTCTAATTCAAAAGAAGTGGTTTTATCTTTAATGATTATTATTTCAAAAATGAGCATAATTAATTTCTTACCATGATTAATATTATTGTTGCAGTAGACAGGGAGATGGGGATTGGCTATCAGAACAGACTTTTATTCTGGTTGCCCAATGACTTGAAACGATTTAAGGCATTAACAACAGGAAATACAATTATCATGGGAAGAAAGACTTTTGAATCTCTGCCAAAAGGTGCTTTACCAAATAGGCGCAATATTGTGCTTTCTTCAAATCCAAATGCCAGCTTCGTAAATGCGGAAGTATTTCCATCTTTAGAAATTGCACTAAAGGAATGTGCTGAAGATAAGCAAGTCTTTATTATAGGGGGGGAAAGTGTCTATAAACAGGCTTTACCAGTAGCGGATGTCCTCTACCTTACGGAAGTTGATGCCACTGCCACCCAAGTTGATGCTCATTTTCCTTGTATTGACAGAAAAATATGGCATGAAAAAAGCAGGGAGTCTCATCCTGCTGATGAAAAACATTCCTGCTCTTATGCTTTCGTTAACTATACCCGACGCTAGCCGCTTTAATTGTTAACTTGGTATCATCCGCTATTGGTTCTATTCAAATTTGCAATATAAATCATTAACAACAAATGATTACTGGTTATTCATTGATAGGGGACTCCATTCCCGCTCCTTGTTCCAGTTCCCCGTTTCCATCAACGGTTATGGGCATTTGGCGCCTGATTGCTTCATGAAAGGAAATTAGGGTCTCCGTACGGGATAACCCCAATGGCTGAAGTTTATCATGGATTATACTAAGCAAATGATGATTATTACGAGCATACAACTTAATAAACATATCATATTTGCCTGTTGTAAAATGGCATTCCACAATTTCAGGAATTGCATATAAAGCCTTTGTAACAGCATCAAATGATGCGGGATCTTTTAGATAAATACCAATATAGGCGCATGTCTCATAACCTATCTTTTCGGGATCAATAACAAATTCCGATCCTTTTAATATACCAAAGTTTGTCAACTTCTGGATGCGCTGATGTATGGCTGCTCCTGATACATTGCAAGCCCTTGCCACTTCAAGAAAAGGAATGCGAGCATTATCTGCTATTAACTTTAATATCTGCTCATCTAAAGTATCCAATTGATGATGTCCCATTTCTGTATTATAATGATTAATTTATTAAACCGAATATAACTTATCTTAATGCAATAACATGCAAAGTTAATGAATTTATTCTCAATAAAAATACGAATTATAACTTTTATTATAAAAAAAAGAGCAAACCCTTACTTAACCAGAGCTCCGTTATATAAAAAAGGCAAGATATAATAATACAGAAGCATAAAAGTCCCTAATAATATCGCGGGGAATAGTTTCTTTCTTTATTTCCGCCAATCATTGACCACTAAAAAACAAACAACAATCAAACGCATAGGAAAGTGAACATATCCATACACAAAAGGCCGGTAAAGAATATGGATTTAGGTAGTGTTATTTTCGGACTACCCGATCATCATCAGCCGCTTATAAGATAAAGAGCAATAGGAGCGAAAGGGTAAGATAAAAAAGGGAATAAGCTAATTTGTAAACAAAAGCACAGTTTTTTTTAAATGAATAAATAATAGCACAGATTAAAATCAGCCTAGATTTACTTCGGCTAACAGACTAAACATACTATATTTGCATGACATTAAACAGACTAATGATGAAAAAAGCTTTTTTACCCATATTGGGAGCATTAATTGCAATGCAAGTGCATTCGCAAAGTTTTTCCGATTACTTTCTTAACAAGACTCTTCGAATAGATTATATATTTACAGGAGATGCATCAGAACAAAGCATCAGCGTAGATGAGCTTTCAGTACTTCCAGATTGGGCAGGAAGAAGACATCATCTTTCTGAACTGCCACTAAAAGGTAACGGGCAGATTATCATGCGCGACTCAGCAAGTAACGCTGTCATATATGAAATGTCATTCTCTTCGCTATTTCAGGAATGGTTGGAAACAGATGAAGCAAAAGCAATTAAACGTGGTTTTGAAAACACATTCCTTGTCCCTTTTCCACTCCATACAGCAAAAATAGAGATTACCTTACTCTATTCAGAACGAAAGATAAGTTCGCGACTGACTCACTTAATTAAGCCTACAGACATTTTAATTCATCAAAAGGGAATATCACACATTACTCCTCACAAGTATCTCATAAAAAATGGGAGCATTGATAAATGCATTGATGTAGCCATCCTTGCAGAAGGATATACTGAGAGCGAAATGAACCTATTCTATAATGACGCCTCTGTTGCATGCGAAAGCCTTTTCTCACATGAGCCTTTCAAATCTATGAAGAAATGCTTTAATATTGTGGCGGTGGCAAGCTCGTCTGCCGATAGCGGAGTCAGTATTCCCAGGCTCGGAGAATGGAAACATACAGCGTTCGGTTCTCACTTCAGCACTTTCTATTCCGACCGTTATTTAACAACCCGTCATGTTAAGTCCATACATGACGCATTAGCAGGCATTCCGTATGAGCATATCATTATTTTAGCTAATACAAAGGAATATGGAGGGGGCGGAATATACAATTCTTACACACTGACGGCAGCACACCATCCGATGTTTCGTCCGGTGGTCGTGCACGAGTTTGGACATAGTTTCGGAGGTTTGGCAGACGAGTATTTTTATGATGATGATGTGATGACAGATACTTACCCTTTAAATATAGAACCTTGGGAGCCAAACATCACGACTTTGGTTAACTTTACAGCCAAATGGAAAGACATGCTACCCGCCAATGTCCCGATCCCAACGCCAACAAGCAAGAGAGCCAACTACCCAATAGGAGTATATGAGGGGGGAGGATATTCAAGCAAAGGAGTTTACCGACCTGCCTTTAACTGTCGCATGCGCACCAATAGCTATCCGGCTTTTTGTCCGGTTTGCCAACGCGCAATACGCCAATTAATAGACTTCTATACCCAAGAATAGCATGAAATAATAATAAGTAAAAGATGATTGCTCTAAAGCGAATTATCAGCTCAGATAGTCCAGAATATCAATATATGGAATCCACGCTGACCAGTAGTTTTCCGTCTGATGAATATCGCCTATTGGATGAGTTGCGAAATTACACTTCGCATAAGTCTCACTTTTATAACAATATTATCTTAGAAGAGAATAATCCAATCGGTTTTATCACCTACTGGACATTAAATCAATTCTATTATATAGAACATTTTGCAATAGACAGCACACGACGAAACGCCGGATATGGAAAAAGAGTAATACAACACACTATCAACCTATTTCAATGCCCTATTGTGCTCGAGGTAGAAATACCCAAAGACACCATAGCTCAGCGACGCATTAGTTTCTATAAGCAACAAGGCTTCATCCTATGGAAAAACACATATACTCAACCGGCATATCACTCCGAAAGTAAATCTATCCCGATGATGCTTATGGCATATGGAGAGCTAAACGCCAAAACCGATTTTAAGAGAATAAAAGAGCAACTATACAAGGAAATTTATAAGATGTAATTATTGTCTTTTTAACAATTGAAAAAACAAAGAGCAACCAAAAAAGAAGGACAACTTTTAAGTTGCCCTTCTTTTTTGGTTGTAAATCAGATAGCTACTGATTACTGACGCGGTTGCGCAGAATAATTTATCTTCAAAGCATAAGCTTTACGAAGAGCTTCCTTTATATCAGTCACAATACCCATTTTTGTATCTTGATCAACTTTCAAGGAAACTGTCATCTGCGGCTGATCTTCTTCTCTCATACTAGCGCGTTCGCCAATAATATAGTCCTGAATTTCAGCAACCTCTGCATAACTATCATTCAATTGGATACGACTCTCATTACCTAGCTTCTTACGAAACTCAGCTGTAGGTTTTCCTACATAGATAAATGTAACCAATGATTTCTTTTCCAATTTTTCTAATTCTGTAGCTTGCGGAACCTTAAACTCAACCTTTAATGTTACCTCACGCATTGTTGTTACAATCATAAAGAAGAACAACAAGGTGAAGATAAGGTCAGGTAGAGAAGAAGTGTTCAACGCCGGCATTTCTCGTTTGCCAGTTTTATTAAATTTTCCCATTACTTCTTTTCTCCGTACTTTTTAGGTTCTGCCTCAGATATTTTCTGAGGATAAATCTCACGAACTGCCTTCTGCTGATCTTCATCCAAATTGGCATAGCTTTTACCCCACTTTTGTTGAGCCAATTCATCTCTCAAGTCATTGTAAGCGCCCACCAACTCATTCTGAACAGCAATATAAGCTTTATACGTTGTACCACGGTCACAGCGCAAAGAAATTACATGTTTCTCCGTAACTTTCATGTTTCCAAAGAAAGGTATGTTTTTGTCATACTTTTCCGGCTTGGTTTCATCATTATACGGATTAGCAATAAATTCTTTAGCTTTATCCCGCAATTGTGCTACAGTGATATATTCACCACCACACATCAACTGATCATCCTTATTCAAAAAGACCTCCAATACGTTGCGCTCCTTTACTTTATCCGACTGATCCTTTTGCTCTTTATCAGGAGGCGGCGGTAAACGTCTCGCCAATCCACGATCAGTATCCATAGATGTCGTAATCAAAAAGAAAATCAACAACAGAAAAGCGATGTCAGCAGTAGAACTTGAATTTATATCAGGGACTTTTCTTTTTCCATTTGCCATTGTAATACTCCATTAAATTGAGTATAAACTCAATTGATTATGATAATTTCTTTTTAATACTACTAAAAATCATTGAAAGGATTGTAGCACCCAACAAGAAGTAGAAAGTATAAAGGAACATATCAGTCACTTTTAACCAGAAGTATACATTGTCATGACCATCATAGCCTGGAATAGTCAAAGGATCACCACTACCTATTGACCAAGCTATAATCATAATAACAACTAATAGAATAACTCCAAGTAATGACTTCAATGCTTTTCCTGGATTGTCTTTCAATGCAGTTCCGAATTGAAACAAGAAAGCAAAAACAGTAGCAATAACAGTCAGTCCAAGCAAACCATACACCAAGAATAGCAAGGCATTTGTTTGAGCAGGCTGCCACATCTCAGGATCAACTCCCGCAAGTACTGCATCACCCTTAGCATCTCCACCAAAGTAGAATACGCCCAAGACTATCAATATGGCAGCAAAGATTGCATACAGTACGTAATATGAAACTCTATATGATAACTTAGCCATTTTTCTTATTTTTTGTATTTCAAGTTATATTTGATAACCATATCCAATAAAGAGATGGAAGAATCTTCCATTTCGCTTGTCAAAGCCTCAATCTTAGCCAAAATATAGTTATAGAAAACCTGCAAGATCAATGCAACGATCAAACCGAAAATAGTCGTAATCAAAGCGACTTTCATACCACCTGCTACAACCGTCGGAGAGATATCACCGACTTGTTGGATTTTATCAAATGCCTGTACCATACCAATTACTGTTCCCAAGAATCCTAATGATGGAGCCATTGCAATGAATAAGGTAATCCAAGAACAACCTTTTTCCAAATAACCGGCTTGAACTCCACCATAAGAAACGACTGACTTCTCAACAACGTCAAGACCTTGATCTATTCTCATTAAGCCCTGATAATAGATAGAAGCAACCGGACCTCTAGTATTACGTGCAATATCCTTAGCAGCTTCAACATCACCTTTTTCCAAAGCAGCTTCAATAGCAGACATGAATTTCTTTGTGTTAATTTCAGCCAAACTTAAATAGATAATACGCTCAATACAGAAAGCAAGACCAATTACCAAAGCGATAGCTACCAAACTCATGAAAGAAGCGGTACCTTCGATAAATTTAGTCTTTAACTCTTTATGAATACCACCTTGAGGAGCTTCATCAGCTGCAGAAGCAGAAGTTGCATCAGTTGCAGGGGCTGCCTCTGATGCAGGAGTAGCTTCAGCTGCAGGAGCTGCTTGTTCGGTTTTTTCCGCTGCAGTAGCGTCTTGAGCTTGAGCAAGTTGAGTTGAGCCAAATGTTAAGACTCCCATCACAGCAACAATTGCAAATAACTTTTTCATTGTGTGTCTAATTTTAAGATTAATTAATTAATTTAATTATTATATTCAAATTTATATTTTCTAACTGCGGAGAGACGGGGATTCGAACCCCGGATACCCTTTAGGAGTATACACGCTTTCCAGGCGTGCCTCTTCAACCACTCGAGCATCTCTCCCTTAAAAAAGCTCTTTAAAGAACGGCTACTAATAGCAAAATGAATAGCCCTAAAAGTGTTTTCAGGCACAAATGTATTCTTTTTTTCGTTCTTCTATAGCATCCAGTTGTTTTTATCTACCCAAAATTTGGAAAATTAATAAAATTTAAAGTCTTTGAAAGCTCATTTGAGCATTCCAAACACTTTCAATGCATTTTGAGAAGTCCTATCCCCAGCCTCTTCTGGAGAGATTTGATAAATTTCTGCAACCTTCATCAAAATACTCCTCAGAAAACTACTTTCATTCCGCTTCCCTCGATAAGGAACAGGCGCCAAATATGGAGAATCAGTTTCCAAAACAATTTTTTTTAGCGGCACTTCCTTTAAAACACCGGGTAAAGTTGCCTTTTTAAATGTGACAATACCATTTATACCTATTAAGAAGTCAGGAAATTCAAATATCCGCGCCGCTTCCTCAATAGTCCCCGTAAAGCTATGGAAAATACCCCTCAAAGCCGTGTCCTTATAGGGCGCCATTATCTTATATATATAATCAAATGCTTCTCTACAATGAATAACAATTGGCAAATTGTATTCAAGTGCCCAGTTAATCTGACGTTCAAACACTATTTGCTGTTCTCTCAAATAAGACTTATCCCAATAAAGGTCCATTCCGATTTCGCCAACACCTATATATTTATTAGAAGAACTAAGTCCCCTGAAAACAACATCCAATTCTTTTTCAAAGTTTTCGTTCACCGAAGTCGGATGAAGTCCAATCATCGGAAAACAATAGCCTTTATAGGTTTCGCAAACACATAAGAGAGATTCAATTGTTGTACTATCAATATTGGGCATAAAAACATGCCTGACTCCAATATCCCTGGCACGTGCTATTACTTGAGGTAAATCACAAGAAAACTCTTCAAGAAACAAATGAGAGTGAGTATCAATCAAATTCATCATTCTTATACGCTTTAATCTTGCTTCTCACTTGCACGGTAATAATAAACCAAGCCGTAACTACGACACAACTCCAATCGTTTTTCATTTGATGAAATCTTCTCATAATATCTTTCCACTTGATTCCATATATCTAATATCAACTCATCCACTCCGCTACGCATAGAGGAAAGTTCTTCTAAACTACGAGCAGTTAAGCTTTGCAAGTTCTTTTGCTTTTCATAGCTCTCAATAAAAATATCATAGTGTACCTTTACCTTGGCAATGGTCGGATTATATATAGGAACCCCACCCTGAGAAATACGCTTGCTTTCCCCATCGATAACCATTCGCCCCCATTCGACCAAAGATGATTCAGTTGACAAGTCAGGAAGATTGCCGTTGCTTGTCGACAATCCATAATATGACATCTGAAACACGCGTATCTCAGAACGAAGAACAGCAAAGTTTAAAACTTGAATAAAATGAGAAAGATAAAGTCGGGCCATACGAACATTGGCCTGATGCTTACGGGCCGACTTTGCTTGACACTCAAAACATTCGGCATAATATATCTGCGCAGCTTCAAATCGAGTTAGAAGATTTCGCGCATCCGTCAAAGATTTCAAAGAAACTGCAATATCATAGAGATCATACAGATCAGCTTTTACGACCACTGCTTTCAATGCTCGTATTCTTGCTTTGTCTGTATTTGGCAATCTCCTATAAGGCATAATTTATTATATTATTACATTTCTCGATACATCAGTTTTTCTATTATTCTTTTCAGCCCGGTTTTCTTATCTTCTTCAACATTCACACGATCCAAACACTTCATTGCCTCACATGAATATTCATTAATCCGATGTTCACATAAGGTCTTAATACCTATTTGATTGTATAGGTCAGTAACAACTTGTATTTTTTCACTTGAATTTAATACACTATCGGTTTTAATCCAATATTTCAATTGGACCAATTGAGCCTCATCTGCCAATTCAAAGGCCTTAATCAACAAAAACGTTTTTTTATTACACAGGATATCTCCACCTATAGTTTTACCAAACACATCGGTAGTTCCATATACATCCAAAAAATCATCCTTCAATTGGAAAGCTATCCCCATTTGTATACCAAAATCATACAGACTATTAGCATCATCCGCAGAAGCAGCGGCTAAAAGAGCACCCATTTTTAAGCTTGTTGCTAACAAGACAGCTGTCTTTAAACGAATCATAAGCAGATATTCATCCTCTGCAACATGCTCTTTATGCTCAAAGTCCATATCCATTTGCTGCCCTTCACATATTTCAAGGGCAGTGCGATGGAACAAATCCATCTGTTCCTTTAAGAAACAAGATGGACAATCAGCCAGAAATTGACAGGCAATAGCAAACATAGCATCCCCCGACAGAATTGCCGTATTCTCATTCCAAACCTTATGAACAGTCTCCTTTCCTCTACGACGATCCGCACGATCCATCAAGTCATCATGTAGGAGTGTATAATTATGATATATTTCAATTCCTGCAGCGGTATTATAAATAGAAGCAACATCATCCCTATATAAATTGTAAGCCATCAACATAAGTAGAGGCCGGATTCTCTTCCCCCCCATTGAAAGAACATACTCAACGGGAGCATATAGTCCCCTGGGAGCACGTATAAAATGCAAGCTATTTAGAAAAGAATTAAAATCTTTCAGAAGTTCATTTTCTGCAATCATAGTTATCGTAAAAGAAAGGATAAAAAGAATGAAAAAAGGCTGCTTATGGCAGCCTTTTTCCTATTTCATAGATACATTACTGCAATCGGAACATTACAGGTACCGTATACTTCACACGTACTGGTTTACCACGCTGCATACCGGGTTTCCACTTCGGCATAGAACTAATCACACGTATTGCTTCTTTATCCAAATATGGGTCAACGCCTCTTAATACCTTTGCATCAACAATACTACCATCCTTGTTTACTACAAATTGCACTGTTACACGACCTTGTGTTCCATTTTCCTGAGCAATAGTAGGATATTTAATATTTTTACTCAAATACCGCATCAAACCTGCCATACCCCCATTCGGAAATTCCGGCATCTGTTCAACAACTTCAAAAATAGTCTGTTCTTCGGGAGCCTCTTCTTCTACCTGAACAGGTACATACTTAACGTTCACTTTTTGACCCGTTTCCTCACTCGAAGCAATGTCTGTTTCCTCTACATCAGCATTGTCATCTATAATTTCCAATGTCTCTGCAATGGAAGGAGCTTCCGGAGGCGGAGGAACCACTTTTTCTTCTTGTTCTGTAATAGGAATTATCTCTTCCTCAAAAACGGCATCGGCAACAGCCTGACTCGTATCAATTTTGTAATCGCGCTGAGTCCACTCAAATGCTACAAACATAAAAGCCAGCACAATAACATAACCTACAAGCAGCCAAGTCGATTTTTTGTTTTCTAAATCAGCTTTAGGCGTTTTCTTAATTTCCATATTTATATTATATTTAACGTGTCTCCCATTTTCTGCAAATATAATGTATTTTAAGCGAAACAATAGGTCGGACTATTTTTTTTCACACAATCCACACCCCTTTTTTATTTTTTTAAAATACCTCAAATAAGTTTGAGCTTTTCAGGTACAAAAGTAACGAGATATTTTAAAAATAGCGTATCTTTGGCAATAAATTTAGATAAATCATTGAAAAAGTCAGCTATTAAAATATAAAGCCTCATTTATTCACAATTTTATGGGAACTAAAAAAACTCTCAATCATAAAAAACATTTTCCCTGTACAAATGATGATTTGATAATGATGCTTCAACTTTCAAAACTATTACAATGGATAGCAAACAAAACAAGACCAAACTTGTTTAATAAAGAAATTATTGGAAATAATAACACTTCCAATTATAGCAAAATTCATACCCACTTTTCCTTTATATTATATTTAAGTAATCCTAATGAAAAAAATAATTATTGCAATTGACGGTTACTCCTCTTGCGGAAAAAGTACTATGGCAAAAGATCTGGCTCGCGAAATCGGATATATATATATAGATAGCGGAGCCATGTACCGTGCTGTCACTTTATACAGTTTAGACAGAGGATTTTTCCAAAACGGGAATATCAACGTAGAGCAACTTCAAAAAGAAATTAATCATATACAAATATCCTTTCAACTAAACGCTGAGGCTAAACGTCCGGAAACTTATCTGAATGGAATTAATGTGGAAGATAAGATTCGTAATATGGAAGTGTCTTCTCATGTCAGCCCCATTGCAACAATTGACTTTGTACGCACAGCAATGGTTGCGCAACAACAAGAGATGGGTAAGTCAAAGGGAATTGTAATGGATGGAAGAGATATCGGTACTGTCGTATTCCCCGATGCTGAACTAAAGATATTTGTAACAGCGTCACCTGATATTCGCGCTAAGCGTCGTTATGACGAATTACAGGAAAAAGGGCAAAAAGCCAGCTTTAATGAAATTCTTGAAAATGTAAAACAGCGTGATTACATAGACCAGAACCGTGATATTAGCCCACTTCGCAAAGCAGAAGACGCGATATTGTTAGATAACAGCAACATGACAGTCTTTCAGCAAAAAAAATGGCTAATGGAACAATATAACCGAATTGTAAATCGAATATAGCATGATTCAATTACAGACCGTTTCTTCTTGAGAAACGATTATAATTTATTTACTAATAATCAAATTATGAAAAAAGTAGAAATAGATACAGGCTCGGGTTTCTGCTTCGGTGTGGTAACAGCAATCAACAAAGCAGAAGAGGAACTAGCCAAAGGTGGCACCTTGTACTGCTTAGGAGATATTGTACACAATAACCGAGAAGTAGAACGGCTAAAAGCCATGGGACTCATTAGCATTAATCATGATGAATTCAATAAATTACAAAATGCGAAAGTGTTGCTACGAGCCCACGGAGAACCACCAGAAACATATGAAACAGCACGGAAAAATAATATTGAAATAATAGATGCTACTTGTCCGGTAGTCCTCAAATTACAAAAGAAAATAAAGCAAAAAGATGCTCAAGAAGCAGACTCAAGCAAACAAATTATCATATATGGCAAAAACGGACACGCCGAAGTACTGGGATTAGTTGGGCAAACAAAGGGAAAAACTATAGTTATAGAGAATTTAGAAGAAGCTAAAACTCTGGATTTTCAAAAAAACATCTGCCTATATTCACAGACCACCAAACCTTTGGATGAGTTTAAAAAAATAGTGGAATATATAAAAGAACATATCTCTCCAAACGCAAATTTCGAATACCATGACACCATTTGCAGGCAGGTCGTTAATAGGATCCCCAATATTAGGGATTTTGCAGCATCGCATGACTTAATTTTCTTTGTAAGCGGAAAGAAAAGTTCTAATGGGAAAGTCCTATTCAATGAGTGTAAAATAATCAATCCAAATTCCCATTTTATAGATGGTCCAGAAGACATAGATAGCTCTTTGATCAAAGAAAGCACATCTATTGGAATTTGTGGAGCAACATCGACTCCAAAATGGCTGATGGAAAAGATATCTGAGGCCGTTAAGGCAAAACTATAAGGTTGCAAATTAACGTTATTTATTAATCAGGGCCTCAGCTTTTTACTATCTTTGCGCCTATAATTAATAAAATTAAGGAGATTGTTATGGGAACAATTAAGTGCGTAGGCATTTTGACATCAGGAGGAGATGCTCCGGGTATGAATGCAGCCATTCGCGCAGTAACACGTGCTGCTATTTATAACGGGCTTCAAGTAAAAGGAATATATAGGGGTTATAAAGGATTGGTAACTGGTGAAATTCAAGAATTCAAAAGCCAAAATGTCAGTAATATTATTCAACTAGGAGGTACAATTCTGAAGACTGCGCGTTGCAAGGAATTCATGACACCAGAAGGACGGCAAATAGCGTATGAAAATATGAAAAAAGAGAATATTGATGCACTTATTATTATTGGTGGTGATGGTTCTCTTACTGGTGCCCGTATCTTTGCACAAGAATTTGATATACCGTGTATTGGGTTGCCAGGAACAATTGACAATGATTTATTTGGAACAGATACGACAATAGGTTACGATACCGCTCTGAATACTATCTTGGAAGCAGTAGATAAAATACGCGACACAGCAACCTCTCATGAACGCTTGTTTTTTGTAGAAGTAATGGGACGCGATGCCGGTTTTTTAGCATTAAATGGTGCCATAGCATCGGGAGCAGAAGCTGCTATTATTCCCGAAATCAGCACAGAAGTAGACCAATTGGAAGAACTGATAAAGAGCGGATTCCGCAAATCAAAAAACAGTAGCATTGTAATTGTAGCTGAAAGCGAATTAACAGGAGGTGCAATGCACTATGCCGAGCGAGTAAAAAATGAATATCCGGAATATGACGTACGCGTTACCATTCTAGGTCATGTCCAACGAGGTGGTAGCCCTACTGCACACGATCGCATTTTGGCAAGTCGTTTGGGAGCTGCAGCTATTGATGCATTAATGGAAGGACAACGCAATGTCATGATCGGAATAGAGCATAATGAAGTGGTTTATGTACCATTTACCAAGGCTATTAAAAACGAAAAAACCATCAATAAAGAATTACTAGATATCGTCAGAGAGCTCTCTATTTAGCTTTTTTACTTATATAAAGTAGCTATATATTTAAGAGATATTCCCTTTTTGGCAATAAAATAAATAAAAGAGACTGTGTAAGAAACCGAATTCTTACGCAGTCTTTTTTTAGAAGTCCAATATATTAGTACTTAACTACGGTCTAATAATCAATAACGTTTATCTTTTCTTGATTGGAATATAAGATGTCTCTTCCAATACATTCTTATAAGCCGGACGGATAATGCGCTTACCTTCAAAATTAAGTTCTTCGTTGCGATGAGCACACCAACCCACAATGCGTGCCATAGCGAAAAGTGGCGTAAATATTTCCTGAGGAAGCCCAATCATCTCATAAACAAAACCTGAATAGAAATCAATATTACTGGAAACCGTTTTCCCATTATTCTTTACGCGCCCGAAGGTTTCAATCGCACGTTGCTCTAATAACTCAAGGAAGGCAAACTCACGGTCCTTATCTTTCTCACGAGCCAAATCTCGAGCTAAATCTTTCAACAAGACAGCACGCGGATCAGAAATAGTATAAACAGCATGACCGATGCCATAAATCAGTCCGGATTTATCATATACTTCTTTATTCAACATCCGGGTAAAATAAGTATCAATTTCGTCCACGTTCGTCCAATCCTTAATGTTCTCTTGCAAATGATGGAACATATCAGCTACCTGAATATTAGCTCCACCATGTAGTGGACCTTTTAAAGAGCCAATGCCGGCAGCAATCGAAGAGTAAGTATCAGTCCCCGTAGAAGAAGTAACACGCACCGTAAAAGTAGAATTATTACCACCACCATGTTCTGCTTGGAGTACAAGCAAAAGATCAAGTGTACGGGCATCCAGTTCGGTATAATCACGCTTCAACATATAAAGGAAATTTTCGGCAATAGAAAGCTTTTCCTGTGGGTGACGAATATGTAACGAACGCCCAAACGTAGCATGACGAAGCATGTTATAGGCATATGCAACAATAGTGGGGATTTTTGATGTCAATTCAATACTCTGCCGCATTAAATTATCACGTGATGTATCATCCGCCCGAGCATCAAAACGGTACATTTCCAAAACACTACGAGCCAAAATATTCATGATATTGCTACCCTCCAATTCAATGATATTCATCTTTGTTTTTTGATCCAAAGGCATATTATCATAGATTAAATCACGGAACGAAGCTAATTCTTCCTTATCAGGTAACGAACCAGATAAGAGCAAGTATGCAACCTCTTCAAAACCAAATCTTTTTTCCTTAATCATGGCATGGACTATATCATCTACATCATAGCCGCGATAGAAAAGCTTACCGGGTATTGGCTTCAAACCACCGCCCGGAATGCGTTCATAACCAACAACATTTCCAATGCGGGTTAATCCAACCAGTACCCCAGTACCATCTTCATTACGCAAACCGCGCTTTACATCAAACTTCGAAAATAAATCCGTGTCAATTTTCACAGCCTCTTTCATTGATTCCGAAAGTTTATAAATCAAATACTCTTTTTTCATATTCTCTATCGTTTTAATCGTTAATTCTATTTTTCAATTCTATCTACAATTTCCTGAGTAAAGGCTGAGGTGGACAAAGACACGCCATTTGGCATAAAACGAGCCAAATCTGTAGTCGCACGAGATTCAAGGAAACTTTGTTCCAACGTTTTTTCTATTAAAGAAGCCGCCTCTTTCCAACCCAAGTATTCAAGCATCATTACAGCTGAGAGAATAATAGAACAAGGATTAACCACATTCTTACCGGCAATGTTAGGAGCAGTACCATGTGTGGCTTCAAAAATGGCATGACCGGTTTTATAATTAATATTGGCTCCCGGAGCAATACCAATACCTCCTACCATAGCAGCAAGTTGATCAGATATATAATCTCCGTTTAAATTCAAAGTCGCTACAACGGAATACTCTTCAGGAATCAACAACGTGTTTTGCAGGAAAGCATCAGCAATACAATCTTTGATGACTAAACGTCCATCAGCCAAGGCTTCACCAAAATCACGCTGTGCCACTTCATATCCCCACTTTTTAAATCCTCCTTCAGTAAATTTCATAATATTACCCTTATGAACTAAAGTAACAGAAGGCAAATGATGCTTGAGGGCATACTGACAGGCGGACCTGACCAAGCGTTCGGTCCCATCTTTCGACACAGGTTTTACTCCAAAAGAAGAAGACCCCGGGAAACGAACTTTAGTCACTCCCATCTCATCATGCAAGAAGCGATAAAATTTTTCTGCTTCGGGAGTACCAGCCTCCCATTCTATACCCGCATAAATATCTTCCGTATTTTCACGAAACACACACATATCCACTTTTTCGGGATGAAGAACAGGGCTATGTACACCTTTAAACCATCGCACCGGACGTTGGCAGACATATAAATCCAATTTTTGCCGTAACGCCACATTCAACGAACGAATACCTCCGCCCACTGGCGTAGTTAAAGGCCCTTTTATACCGATTAGATACTCTTGAAAAGCCTTCATCGTCTCATCAGGCAACCATGAACCGGTTTCCTTAAAAGCCCGTTCACCAGCTAAAACTTCTTTCCATTCAATACTCCGCCTACTACCATAAGCCTTACGGACAGCGGCATTGACTACCATTTGCATGGCCGGAGTTACTTCAGTTCCCACTCCATCGCCAGTAATAAAAGGCACGGTCGCCACATCAGGTACTAGCAACGTACCATCTGATTGCATAGTGATTTTGCTCATTTTCTTATCTTGCATTAAGAGCAGATCCGGCACGAAACCAAACGATCTGCTGTGGATTATAAGTATGTTGGACTTCAAAACGATCTATTGTACCATCCTCATGTTGGAGGATAACAGTCAAATTCTTGCCAGGTGAAAATTCTTTCAAGCCTATAACAGACAAACGGTCATGTTCTTCCACTTTGTCATAATCGGCCTTATTTACAAAAGTCAAAGCCAACATTCCCTGTTTCTTCAAATTGGTTTCATGAATACGCGCAAAACTTTTGGCCAAAATAACGCGGACATTCAAGAATCGCGGCTCCATTGCAGCATGCTCTCGACTCGATCCTTCTCCATAATTGTCTTCAGCAACCACAATAGATGAAATGCCTTGTGTCTTATATTGCTTAGCAACAGTTGAAACGGCATCATAAGCTCCCGTCAACCGACTCCAAACTTTATTCGTCTCACCATTGAACGCATTTACAGCTCCCATCAGCATGTTATCGGATATATTTTCCAAATGTCCACGAAAACGAAGCCAAGGTCCTGCCATCGAAATATGATCGGTAGTACACTTACCCTGCACCTTTATGAGTAACGACATATCCAATAAATCGTTGCCATCCCAAGGCTGAAAAGGGATCAATAATTGCAATCGCTGTGAATCGGGATCAACCTTTATCTCGGAAGTTGACATGCCCGGTGCAATGTAGCCCTCATCTCCCGATTCAAATCCATGAGGTGGAAGTTCAACGCCTACCGGTTCATCCAACTTTACCATCTTACCATCTTTATTCGTTAAAGTATCCTTCAACGGATTAAAGCAAAGATCTCCGGCAATTGTCAATGCTATAGTCAGTTCAGGAGATGCAACAAAAGCATGAGTATTAGGATTGCCATCTGCACGTTTTGCAAAATTCCGATTAAAAGAAGTCACGATGGAGTTTTTACGCGTAGGATCGTCGGTATGCCGTTTCCATTGGCCAATACAAGGACCGCAGGCATTAGCCATAATAACCGCTCCGACTTTTTTAAAAGCACCAATCAGCCCATCCCGGTCAGCTGTAGCACGAATTCTTTCTGAACCCGGATTAACAATTAAGGGAGAGGCGACTTCCAATTTTTTATCGGCCACTTGCTCAGCTAGAGAAACGGCGCGACTCAAATCTTGATAAGATGAATTGGTACATGAGCCAATTAACCCGACTTCCATTTTACGTGGATAGCCATTGGCAGTTACCTTATTGGCAAATTCTGAAATAGGAGTAGCTGCATCAGGGGTAAAAGGCCCGTTAATATAAGGTTCAAGTGTAGACAAATCTATTTCAATCACACGATCGTAATATTTTTCAGGATTAGCACAAACTTCTTCATCTGCACGTAGATCGACAGTAACCCCGTCTGCCATAGCAGCTACAGCCTCGCGTCCGGTTGCTCTCAAATAGGTAGCCATGCGCTCATCATAAGGGAAAAGGGAAGTTGTAGCTCCAACCTCAGCCCCCATGTTACAAATTGTAGCTTTACCCGTAGCAGAAAGAGATGCCGTCCCCGGTCCAAAATATTCAATAATGGCATTTGTCCCGCCCTTAACAGTCAGGATGCCAGCCAATTTCAAAATAACATCTTTAGGGGCAGCCCATCCATTCAAATTACCCTTCAAATAGACGCCAATAAGAAGCGGCATCTTCAGTTCCCACTCCATCCCGGTCATCACATCCACCGCATCGGCACCGCCGACACCAATAGCAACCATTCCCAAACCACCGGCATTCGGTGTATGAGAATCAGTGCCGATCATCATCCCACCAGGAAAAGCATAATTTTCAAGTACTACCTGATGAATAATACCTGCGCCCGGTTGCCAAAAGCCTATCCCATAACGCGATGAAACATCGCGCAGAAAATCGTAAACCTCTTCATTTGTCTTGGTAGCCGTTGCAAGATCATCTTTCGCCCCTTTATAAGCTTGAATCAAGTGATCACAATGTACAGTAGAAGGTACAGCCACTTTATCACGCCCCGCATTCATAAATTGCAGCAGCGCCATTTGCGCCGTAGCATCCTGCATCGCTACACGATCAGGACGAAAATTCACATAATCATTTCCCCGCTTGTAATTATCCCCCCCCTTGTCATTAAAGAGATGAACATAGAGAATTTTTTCCGCCAATGTCAACGGGCGTTGTAGTCTTGCTCGTACATCGGCCAATTTGCCTTCATAGGCGGCATAAAAAGCCTTCAGCATTGTCAAATCATATACCATACCACTTATATATTGAACTTTTTAATATTGAAAAAATAACAGATTTACACATAAAACAAGTTATAAGACAATTGGTTTAAGAATGCCAAGCATTTCTTCGTACAAGAATTAAGAATAGCTACCTTTGCTGCCATGAATCAGCAAAAAGAAAATAATCCGATCGAGCATCTCCAAAATCAACACGTTTTGCTAAAAATGGAGTATGAATTTGAGAAAAAAGAATTCAAACGCCAAACAGAGACGATGGGAATAGCACGAAAAATTAAGCAAGGACTCTGCTGGTATCCGATAAGTACAGGGCGTACATACCACAATTCATTAAATCAGTTAATATTGGAGGTCAAGCGACTGAAAGATATTGATATTGAACATAATTTTGAATTCGGGCGCCCGATCTGTTTTTTTCCAACAATCGGTCAGTGGCAATATCTCTTACTCTAATTTTACCGCTACCGTAAGCTATGCGGATGAAGAACGGATGGCAATTATCATGCCCAGTGGCAATGCTGTTGCAGAAATAGAAAGTACCGACAGATTGGGAATCCAAGTTTTTTTTGATGAGACCTCATACCAAGCCATGTTCGAAGCACTGTCCGACACGCTTCAGGCTAAAGGCAATCGTTTGGCTGAGCTGCGTGATATCATCTTAGGGACAATGAAAGCAGAATTCAAAGATTTATACCCAGCAAGCCTGCCCTGGCTCAATCCGACACAAGAATCGGCAGTAAACAAGGTCCTTAATGCACGTGATGTGGCAATTGTCCACGGACCTCCGGGAACAGGTAAAACCACCACCCTCGTAGAAACAATCTACGAAACTTTACACCGGGAATCACAAGTATTAGTCTGTGCGCAAAGCAATACTGCCGTAGACTGGATCAGTGAAAAACTGACTGATAGAGGGATAAATGTGCTACGTATTGGCAATCCCACAAGAGTGAATGATAAAATGTTATCATTTACCTACGAGCGGCGCTTTGAAAGGCATCCCTCTTACCCCGAACTATGGAGCATACGAAAAAAAATACGTGAACTATATAAGCATTCCCGCCGGGATTCATATGGAGAGCGGGAAGGTATACGAAGTCAGTTGAACCATTTACGCGACCGCGCCACACAATTGGAGATACAAATTAATAGTGATATTTTTGATAATGCACACGTTATAGCCTCCACACTGGTAAGCAGCAATCATCGCATATTAAACGGTAGACACTTTGGTACATTATTTATAGACGAAGCCGCCCAAGCTCTTGAAGCAGCCTGTTGGATAGCTATCCGTAAGGCCGATCGAGTGGTATTAGCCGGAGATCACTACCAACTTCCAGCCACCATTAAGTGTCACGAAGCTGCACGTGCAGGTCTGGAACGAACCTTAATGGAATGGACCGCCAACACCAAGCCTTCAGTCGTCTCCTTACTCAAAATACAATACCGGATGCATGAAGACATTATGCGCTTTCCCTCCCAATGGTTCTATGGCGGAGAATTGGAAGCTGCACCGGAAATCAGCCACCGTGGAATTCTCGACTGGGATATCCCCATCAGTTGGATTGATACAGCTAAAATGGAATTTAAAGAAGAATTCGTAGGCGAAACCTTTGGACGAATCAACCGCGAAGAAGCACATCTTCTTCTGAATGAATTAGAAGCTTACATCGGGCGTATTGGAGGAAATCGAGTACTCGAAGAGCAAATTGACTTCGGCCTGATTTCTCCTTACAAGGCACAAGTCCAATATCTGCGAAATAAGATCAAGTCAAGTTCCACACTCCGTCCCTACCGCGATCTGATTACAGTAAATACTGTCGACGGGTTTCAGGGACAGGAACGTGATGTCATCTTTATCAGCTTAGTGAGAGCCAACGAAAACGGACAAATCGGATTCTTGAATGATCTGCGCCGCATGAATGTTGCTATCACTCGCGCACGCATGAAACTGGTTATTCTGGGAGATGTTCCAACCATGAGTAAACATCCGTTTTATCAGAAACTACTGGAATATATAGCCTCCATACACAAAAATACCTATCTTTAATAGTACCATAATCCAAATACTAATTTAACGTCAGTTCGGCAAATTAGACATTCTAGGTTTATGGTATAATAGCGCGCCTTACTCTCTTCTTCAATGATGCTATTATTCTTCTTTCATAAAATAAAAAATGGTTATGTTTCACTGCTGCTTTTTATACTTTTCAGGCCTTGTTTTAGGATGGAAATAAATCAGTCCTAATCTCATCTTGATTCAGTCCCAGACTGAATGCCATTCAGTCGTATACTGATCCTATTTCAGTTCAGGACTGTTTATACCTCCTCTCAGAAGGCTTCTGGAGGGGGATAAAATGGCTTCATGGTTTATAGAAAATGAGAACAATGACAACGATAAAAAATAGGTACTCCATGCCATCTTCTCATCAAATGCCAAGGGGCTTTATTGAAAAATTGAAAACAGGAATAGATTAAAAAAACAAGATAATAAGTCACTTGAAACAAGCAAACAAATTTAAGATAGAGTGTAAAAAGCAAGGGAAATAGAACAAAAAAACATGCCATTAGCATAAGCATCCGGTTTCTTTTGTTACTTTTGCATTTTGTAATCCTCATTACAGAAATGAAATCAGAAACTACCACATATAATTTGCTAAATTCCATTCTTTACCCTGAAGACTTGCGGAAACTCAGCGTAGAACAGCTCCCGGAAGTCTGCAAAGAATTGCGGCAAGATATCATAAAAGAACTATCATCCAACCCTGGACATTTTGCATCCAGTTTAGGTACAGTGGAACTCACGGTCGCCTTGCATTATGTATTCAAGACCCCTTACGATCGCATTGTATGGGATGTAGGGCATCAAGCATATGGACATAAAATATTAACCGGACGCCGTGAAGTGTTCTCTACTAACCGTAAGTTCAAGGGCATCCGACCTTTCCCTTCCCCGGACGAAAGTGATTACGATACTTTCACTTGCGGACATGCCTCAAATTCCATATCTGCCGCCCTTGGCATGGCTGTGGCCGCAGCGGAAAAAGGAGAAAAGGATCGCCATGTAGTAGCTGTCATCGGTGATGGATCAATGAGTGGCGGATTGGCATTCGAAGGCTTAAACAATGCCTCATCCACTCCTAACAATTTGCTCATCATTCTGAACGACAACGATATGTCAATAGACCGTAGCGTAGGCGGCATGAAGCAATACTTATTCAACCTCACTACTTCCAACCGCTATAACCAATTGCGTTTCAGGGCTTCCAGAATGCTGTTCAAAATGGGATTGCTCAATGAAGACCGCCGAAAAGCATTGATACGCTTTGCCAACAGTTTGAAGTCCATAGCCGCCCAACAACAGAACATCTTCGAAGGAATGAATATCCGCTACTTCGGTCCCATCAATGGACACGACGTAAAAAATATAGCGAGGGTACTACATGATTTGAAAGACATGCGCGGACCCAAGATATTACACCTTCACACAATCAAGGGAAAAGGATTCGAACCGGCAGAAAAGAATGCGGCATTATGGCATGCTCCTGGAAAATTCAATCCGGAAACCGGAAAACGCATTATAACCAATACACAAGACCTGCCACCACTCTTTCAAGATGTTTTTGGAGAAACCTTGATAGAGCTTGCTCAAAAAAACCCGCGCATTGTAGGAATCACCCCTGCCATGCCCACAGGTTGTTCCATGAGTAAACTTATGGCGACAATGCCTGAGCGCGCATTCGACGTAGGGATTGCCGAAGGGCATGCAGCCACATTCTCCGGCGGAATGGCAAAAGAAGGTTTTCAACCATTCTGTAATATTTACTCTTCATTCATGCAACGCGCATACGACAATGTGATTCATGATATTGCCATTCTCAAGCTTCCAGTCGTGCTCTGCCTTGATCGTGCCGGTCTAGTGGGTGAAGACGGTCCCACCCACCACGGGGTATTCGACTTGGTGTACTTCCGCCCGATACCCAACCTCACCATATCATCCCCCATGGACGAACGTGAATTACGCTGTCTGATGTATACAGCACAACTTCAAAACAAAGGTCCGTTCGTGATCCGATACCCTCGTGGACGAGGTGTACTGACCGACTGGAGATGCCCACTAAAAGAAATTCCGGTAGGCAAAGGGCGAAAGCTAAAAGACGGCAAAGATATGGCTGTCATCACAATAGGACCAATAGGCAACGCAGCTGCGCATGCCATTGAACGTGCTGAAAAGGAGAAAAACCTCTCCATAGCACATTACGACTTACGTTTCCTCAAACCTTTAGATGAAGAAATGCTGCATGAAATAGGTCAGACCTTTTCGCAAATAGTTACAATAGAAGATGGAATGCGAAAAGGTGGCATGGGTAGCGCCATATTAGAATTTATGGCGGATAACGGTTATACCCCAAAAGTAATACGAATCGGTGTCCCCGACATATTTGTAGAACATGGAAGTATACCGCAATTGCACCACTTGTGTGGAATGGATGAAGAAGGAATATTTAATCAGCTAATAAAGTGAAAATTATTATTGCCGGTGCCGGAGCAGTAGGCACACACCTCGCCAAATTGCTGTCCCGTGAAAAACAGGACATCATTCTTATGGATGACGACGAAGATAAATTGAGCACACTCAGTTCCAACTTCGATCTAATGACTGTCACAGGATCTCCCACATCCATCCAAGGACTGAAAGAAGTAGGCATCCGTGAAGCCGATTTGTTTATTGCCGTAACACCCGATGAGAGTCGCAATATGACCGCATGCATGCTGGCTAACAATCTTGGAGCTCAAAAGACCGTAGCCCGCATAGACAACTATGAATATTTGTTACCTAAGAACAAGGAATTCTTTCAAAAGCTAGGCGTTGACTCACTTATCTATCCGGAAATGCTGGCAGCCAAAGAAATTGTATCCTCCATCCGTATGAGTTGGGTGCGGCAATGGTGGGAATTTTGCGGAGGTGCTTTGATTCTTATCGGAACCAAAATGCATAAAAAAGCTGAAATACTAAATATACCGCTTAACCAGTTAAGTAGCGGCGAGAAGCCCTATCATATCGTTGCCATTAAACGCAACAGTGAAACCCTGATTCCCCGTGGTGATGACGTCATCAAATTAAATGATATTGTATACTTCACAACTACACGCAAATATATACCTTACATCCGTAAAATCGTCGGGAAAGAAGATTATGCTGATGCCCGCAGCGTCATGATTATGGGAGGAGGCCGTATTGCAGTACGCACAGCACAGTATGTACCAGATTATATGATGGTAAAAATCGTAGAGAACGATTTGAACAGATGCAATCGGCTAACTGAGCTACTCAACGATAAGACAATGATTATTAACGGAGACGGAAGAGATATGGAATTACTCCTTGAAGAAGGACTAAAGAACACGGAAGCTTTCGTTGCGCTGACAGGCAATTCCGAAACCAATATCTTGGCATGCCTTGCCGCCAAACGGATGGGAGTAAACAAAACAGTAGCCGAAGTAGAAAATATAGACTATATCAGCATGGCGGAAAGCCTGGATATTGGTACCGTTATTAATAAAAAAATGATTGCTGCCAGTCACATCTATCAAATGATGCTCGATGCCGATGTCAGTAATGTAAAATGCCTTACGTTTGCCAATGCGGACGTTGCAGAGTTCACAGTAAAAGAAGGATCTCAAGTAACAAAACATTTCGTGAAAGATCTGGGGCTTCCAAAGGGAACAACTATAGGTGGATTGATACGCCAGGGTGAAGGTATTGTAGTAACCGGTAATTCCAAAATACAAACAGGTGATCACGTCGTTGTTTTCTGTCTTAACATGATGATTAAAAAAATAGAGAAATATTTCAGCTAAGTAAACGAACCGTTATATAGCCTTGTCGAATATCCCAAAAGCTTGGCAAACAGTTTTTCTATCAGAAATTATTTCAAAGATAGAGTTGATATAGGATAAAAAGTGCAAAAAAAAACGCTATTTGTCATCTCAATATAGCAAAAAGAAGAATACTTATTTATATCTTTGCCGCCGAAAAAGAATAATTGCTATATGAAACAGTATGTAAAATATTGCATAATAGCTTTCACTACCATATTATTATTTAATAGTGCAGTGAAGGGAGCCGGCTTATTTTACTCCTCCAGGAATAAAAAAACTGTTTCTTACTTTATATCACAGGCTCCAACAACTCAACAAACCATTCGAAACTTCTACAATCACCTATCAAACAGTACATCATGTCTTAACAACGAGGAGATCGTAAAAATCCCGGAAAATAAAAGCATCTTGCTCCCAATGGAATATTTCCAAACGCAAAGATTGACTAATTCTCCAGCATCAAACTCCTTATTACATTTATCCTCTCATCCGATACCCGAACCTTTGGTATACTATATCATCGGATTAAGAAAAATAGTCATTTAAAAAGTCTGCGGAGTAATTATCCGCTGACTTGTTTGATATTCCGTCGAGCCGTCACAGCATTAAGTGTACGCATTCTCGGCGAATCAATTTGCATATATATCTAAATAAAGTCTATTAGATTTATGAATTTTACACTGTTAGTCGTCGTCATATTGACGGCAATCGCTTTCGTGGGTATAGTCATTGCATTATCCAATGCCATATCACCCCGTTCGTACAACCCGCAAAAAAGGGAGGCATACGAATGCGGTATTCCTACACGCGGTAAATCGTGGATGCAATTCCGAGTCGGTTACTACCTGTTTGCCATCTTATTCCTAATGTTCGATGTGGAAACAGTCTTCCTCTTTCCATGGGCGGTGATAGCCCGTGAATTAGGCATAGCCGGACTCACCAGCATTCTGTTTTTTCTGATAATCTTAATCTTAGGACTAGCCTATGCATGGCGGAAAGGAGCATTAGAATGGAAATAAACAAAAAGCCCAAGATAAAATCCATCCCGTACGATGAATTTACGGACAATGAAACGCTAGAGAAACTAATCAAGGAACTTAATGCCGGAGGTGCAAATGTGGCTCTCGGTGTTTTGGATGACTTTGTGAATTGGGGACGTAGTAATTCACTCTGGCCACTTACGTTTGCAACAAGTTGCTGTGGCATTGAATTCATGTCACTGGGTGCCGCACGGTATGATATGGCACGCTTCGGGTTTGAAGTAGCCCGTGCCAGTCCGCGTCAAGCCGATATGATTATGGTATGTGGAACCATCACTAACAAGATGGCACCGGTCTTGAAACGTTTATACGACCAAATGGCCGATCCGAAATATGTTGTAGCGGTTGGAGGATGTGCTGTCAGTGGCGGTCCGTTTAAAAAATCATATCATGTATTGAACGGTGTGGATAAGATTCTGCCAGTGGATGTATATATTCCGGGATGTCCTCCCCGCCCCGAAGCTTTCTACTACGGAATGATGCAACTGCAACGTAAAGTGAAAGTGGAAAAGTTTTTTGGTGGGGTAAACCGCAAAGAAAAGAAACCAGATGAAGAGTAAGAAAGAATATGAGCAACATAAAATTTATAGAACCTGCAGCTTTACACGATGAAATGCTCCGTCTTCACGATGAAGAGCAGATGGACTTTCTAGAATGCCTAACCGGTATGGACTGGGGAGAAGCAGACGAAAAAGACACACCTGATACTCTACGCGGACTAGGGGTAATTTATCATCTGGAGTCGAGTGTAACAGGAAAACGTACCGCAATCCGCACAGCCACGCTTGATCGCGAACATCCTGAATTGCCAACCGTTAGTGACATTTGGAAAGCAGCAGATTTTAACGAACGCGAAGTATACGACTATTATGGCATTATCTTCATCGGGCACCCAGATATGCGCCGTCTTTACTTACGTAACGATTGGGTGGGTTACCCGATGCGCAAAGACAATGACCCGGAGCACGACAATCCACTCCGCATGGACAATGAAGAAACCATTGACATTACAACAGAGTTGGAGCTAAATTCTGACGGAACTCTTAAAAATAAAGAACTGAAACTTTTCGGAGAAGAAGAATATGTTGTCAATATCGGGCCTCAACATCCGGCCACACACGGTGTAATGCGCTTTCGCGTATCGCTTGAAGGTGAAATCATCCAGAAGATCGATGCCAATTGCGGATATATCCATAGAGGTATCGAAAAAATGTGTGAGAGCCTCACCTATCCGCAAACCTTGGCACTCACCGATCGTCTCGATTATTTAGGGGCACATCAAAACCGTCACGCCCTCTGTATGTGCATAGAAAAAGCCATGGGTGTTGAAGTAAGCGAACGTGTACAATATATCCGAACCATAATGGATGAATTGCAACGTATCGACTCGCACTTGCTCTTCTACTCCTGTCTCGCCATGGACTTGGGTGCACTAACCGCTTTCTTCTATGGCTTTCGCGACCGGGAGAAAATTCTGGATATTTTCGAAGAGACCTGCGGTGGTCGCCTCATCATGAACTATAACACCATTGGCGGGGTACAAGCAGATATTCACCCGAACTTTGTAAAAAGGGTCAAAGAATTCATCCCTTATTTGCGTAATATTATTCATGAATACCATGAAGTCTTCACAGGCAATATTATCGCCCAGGAACGTTTGAAAGGCGTAGGCATACTCTCCCTCAAAGATGCCATTTCCTTTGGAGCAACAGGCGGTACGGGCCGCGCTTCCGGATGGGCCTGCGATGTTCGCAAGCGCATACCATACGGAGTATATGACAAAATCAATTTCAAAGAGATCATACGTACGGAAGGAGATTCATGGGCACGTTATATGATACGTATGGATGAGATCATGGAAAGTCTGCACATTATTGAACAATTAATTGATAATATTCCGGAAGGTCCTTATCAAGAAAAGATGAAACCCATTATCCGGGTACCGGAAGGCAGCTACTATAGTGCCGTTGAAGGTAGCCGCGGTGAATTCGGGGTTTTCCTCGAAAGCCACGGCGATAAGACCCCGTATCGCATCCACTTCCGCTCCACCGGATTACCATTGGTCTCGACAGTCGATACCATTTGCCGCGGAGCAAAGATTGCCGACCTGATTGCCATTGGGGGAACCTTGGATTATGTAGTACCTGATATAGACAGATAAGCGTATGTTTGATTTTAGTATAATAACCAGCTGGATACACCAGACATTAACTTCCCTCATGCCGGAAGGGCTGGCCATATTCATCGAAAGTGTAATAATAGGAGTATGCATCGTATTAATGTATGCCATACTCGCTATCCTCCTTATTTATATGGAGCGCAAAATATGTGCGTTCTTCCAATGTCGCCTCGGTCCGAACCGTGTAGGCAAATGGGGAAGCATTCAAGTGATCTGTGACGTATTAAAGATGCTGACTAAAGAGATTATCGACCTGAAACACTCCGATCGTTTTCTCTACAACTTAGCCCCCTTTATGGTCATCCTCGCTTCTTTCCTTACATTCGCCTGCCTGCCTGTCAGCAAAGGACTTGAAGTACTCGACTTTAACGTAGGTGTCTTCTTCCTACTGGCGGCATCAAGCATTGGCGTAGTAGGCATCTTACTTGCGGGATGGGGATCAAACAATAAGTTTTCCTTGATCGGTGCCATGCGAAGCGGAGCCCAAATTATCAGCTATGAGTTATCCATCGGATTAAGTATTCTGACTATGGTCGTACTCATGGGGACCATGCAATTCTCCGAGATTGTTGCCCAACAGGCCGACGAATGGTTTATTTTTAAAGGGCATATTCCCGCACTGATTGCATTTATCATTTACCTGATTGCCGGTAATGCAGAGACCAACCGCGGACCATTCGACTTACCGGAAGCAGAAAGCGAGCTCACCGCCGGATATCATACCGAATACTCGGGCATGCATTTTGGATTCTTCTATCTGGCCGAATACCTGAACATGTTTATTGTAGCAGGTGTTGCCGCCACTATCTTCCTTGGAGGATGGATGCCCTTCCATGTTGTGGGACTGGATGGCTTTAATGCAATAATGGATTATATACCAGGATTTATTTGGTTCTTTGGCAAAGCCTTCTTCGTTGTATTTCTTCTCATGTGGATCAAGTGGACTTTTCCACGGCTTCGTATCGACCAGATTCTAAGTCTTGAATGGAAATACTTAGTCCCCATATCAATGGTCAATTTAATTTTAATGGTGTTAATCGTCATATTCAAACTCCATTTCTAACCACTGAAAGCTTACATCTGCATAGAGAAAGAGCTGTAAATTGATAAAGAAAATGAATCAGAAAAGAAACAATACTTACTTAAGCGGACTTTTGCACGGAATCAAATCCCTGCTTACAGGGATGAAAACCACAATAACCGTTTTCTGGCGTAAGAAAGTCACGGAGCAGTACCCTGAAAATCGGGATACATTAAAAATGTTCGATCGATTCCGCGGTACCCTGACCATGCCTCATAACGAACAGAACGAGCACCGCTGTGTTGCCTGCGGACTTTGCCAGATGGCTTGCCCCAACGATACCATTAACGTGAAAAGTGAAATAATCACCACTGAAGATGGTAAGAAAAAGAAAATCCTGGTCAAGTATGAATACGACCTCGGCTCCTGCATTTTCTGCCAACTTTGTGTCAATGCTTGTCCGCACGATGCCATTACGTTTGACCAAGACTTTGAACACGCCGTATTCGACCGTTCAAAACTACAGATGACCCTGAATCATCCGGACAGTCACGTTATAGAAAAGAAATCCTGATCGATAATAAAATAACAGAGTAACAATGGAAATAACCCTTGAAACTGTAGTCTTCTACTTTTTGGCCGCCTTCATTACCGTATTTTCGATATTGACGGTAACCACCCGCCGCATCGTACGATCGGCCACCTATTTGCTATTCACTCTTTTTGGTACGGCAGGAATCTATTTCCTGTTAGGCTATACTTTTTTAGGTTCAGTACAAATCATGGTATATGCCGGAGGTGTCGTCGTCCTTTATGTCTTCTCCATCCTGCTGACCAGTGGTGAAGGAGACCGTGCCGAAAAATTAAAGCGTAGCAAATTCATTGCCGGTCTTGGCACAACAATAGCAGGAGCAATCATAGTCCTGTTCGTAATGCTAAAACATAAATTCATCTCTACAAGCAATGTCGAGCCATTGGAAATAAACATCAAAACCATTGGGCATGCCATGCTGAGTAGTAGTAAATATGGCTATCTGCTGCCTTTTGAAGCGATCAGTATCTTATTGTTGGCTTGCATAGTCGGCGGATTACTCATCGCACGAAAGAGATAATAAATAGATAAGCTTCGCGAATGAAGCAATAAGTCAACATTCACCGAAGTATAAAAAGTCAAGTCAGATATAAATTTGAAACATCAAATAAGATAACAGATTATGATACACATGGAATATTACCTGATAGTCTCGACTATCATGTTCTTTGCAGGCATTTACGGCTTCTTCACCCGCCGAAACACATTGGCTATATTAATTTCAATAGAGTTAATACTAAATGCCACGGATATCAATTTCGCCGTGTTCAACCGTTTTCTTTTTCCCAGAGGACTTGAGGGGTATTTCTTCTCCTTGTTCTCTATCGGCATATCGGCTGCCGAAACAGCTATTGCCATTGCTATCATGATTAATATTTATCGCAATATTCGTAGCATACAGGTTGGCAAGTTAGACGAATTAAAATGGTAAAACAACACAGACAATAAAAATTCAATATATGGAATATACAATCTTAATTCTCCTCCTTCCGTTCTTTTCATTCCTCATACTGGGAATCGGAGGAAAATGGATGTCACACCGAACGTCAGGTCTCATCGGAACTGCGGTGCTAAGTGTGGTCGCGGCGTTAAGCTATATCACGGCCTTCCTTTATTTCTCCGCTCCACGACTGGCCGATGGCACCCATGCCACACTCATGCCTTATAACATGACCTGGCTGCCCTTTACAGCCAATCTCAGCATAGATCTTGGTATCCTGCTTGATCCCATTTCGGTAATGATGCTGATCGTTATATCCACCGTATCTCTAATGGTACATCTCTACTCATTCGGATACATGAAAGGAGAACGTGGCTTTCAACGATACTATGCTTTCTTAAGCCTTTTCACCATGTCCATGTTAGGACTGGTTGTGGCTACCAATATCTTCCAAATGTATCTCTTTTGGGAATTAGTCGGTGTCAGTTCCTATCTGCTAATCGGCTTTTATTATACCAAACCAGCAGCCATTGCAGCTTCAAAAAAAGCATTTATTGTAACCCGCTTTGCCGATTTAGGTTTCTTGATCGGTATCCTTATCTATGGATACTACACCAACACCTACACCTTCCATCCCGATCAAATTTCTTTGCTAACAGGTGGCGCAACAATGCTTCCTCTCGCGCTGGGATTAATGTTCATCGGTGGTGCGGGCAAAAGCGCCATGTTCCCTTTACATATCTGGCTGCCCGATGCCATGGAAGGTCCAACACCGGTTTCCGCACTGATACATGCTGCAACAATGGTTGTAGCCGGTGTCTATCTGGTAGCAAGGATGTTCCCGCTATTTATTGCTTATGCTCCAAACGTACTGCATCTGATAGCCTATATAGCCGCCTTCACCTCTTTCTATGCCGCAGCAGTAGCTTGCGTACAAAGCGATATCAAACGCGTATTGGCCTTCTCAACCATTTCACAAATCGGCTTCATGCTAGTCGCTCTCGGAGTCTGTACCAGCACAGACCCACATGCCGGTGGACTAGGCTACATGGCAGGCATGTTCCACTTATTCACCCATGCCATGTTCAAAGGTCTTCTATTCCTTTGCGCCGGTAGTATTATCCATGCCGTACACAGTAATGAAATGTCCGCAATGGGAGGTCTCCGCAAATACATGCCCATTACGCACATTACATTTTTAATTGCTTGCTTTGCCATATCGGGTATATTTCCCCTCTCTGGATTCTTTTCCAAAGATGAAATTTTGACAGCCTGTTCCGAATTCAGTCCGGTAATGGGATGGATAATGACCATCATTGCTGCAATGACAGCTTTCTATATGTTCCGCCTGTACTTCGGCATCTTCTGGGGAACCGAGAATAAAGAATTGCATGCCGAACATACCCCGCATGAGAGTCCGTTGACCATGACTTTCCCTTTAATGTTTCTGGCAGCAGTTACTTGCGTTGCCGGCTTCATTCCCTTCGGACACTTTATTTCCGCCAATGGAACATCCTATGATATTCATCTCGATTTGGCAGTAGCCGGTACCAGTTTGACCGTTGCTATCGCCACAATCCTGATCACGCTGTCCATTTATAAAGGAAGCAAGCAACCTGTTGCCGATGCTCTGGAAAATCGTTTTAAAGGACTATGGACGGCAGCCTATCACCGTTTCTATATTGATGAAATATACCAGTTTATCACACATCGGGTTATATTCGGCTGTATCAGTCGCCCCATTGCATGGTGGGATCGCCACGTAGTGGATGGCTTCTTCAATTTTCTGGCTTGGAGTGCTAACACTACCAGCGATGAGATACGCGGTTTGCAAAGCGGACAAATACAACAATATACATTCGTATTCTTGTTAGGAACACTGACATTGATATTAATATTGCTCTTATAAGTCCGACAAAACATTCATTAATATGTATAGCAACAGATCTTCTCTTTTTCAGAAAACAAAATCTGGGATATAGAGTAATAAAAAGGACAATAGAATAATTTGTAAATCATAAAATCCAACGATAAAGATGAATTTATTATCAATCTTTGTTTTCATTCCCATGTTGATGTTGCTCGGACTTTGGCTGAGCCGCAACACCCGACAGATACGCGCGGTGATGATAACAGGAGCATCAGCATTACTCCTCTCTGCAATCGCCCTGACGTTTACCTACCTCAACGCGAGACACAACGGTGCCACCGGCGAAATGCTATTTAGAGCAGATACGGTATGGTATCCCGCATTAAACATTCACTATTCCGTAGGCGTGGACGGCATTTCCGTGGCCATGCTACTACTTTCAGCCATCATTGTATTAACAGGAACCTTCGCTTCATGGAGACTACAACCGCTAACCAAAGAATATTTCCTCTGGTTCACCCTGCTTGCAACAGGCGTATTCGGATTCTTTATCTCCACCGATTTATTCACGATGTTCATGTTCTACGAAATAGCCCTGATACCAATGTACTTACTTATAGGCGTTTGGGGAAGCGGTCGGAAAGAATATGCCGCCATGAAACTAACCCTGATGCTAATGGGTGGCTCCGCCTTTCTGCTAATCGGAATTCTAGGCATTTATTATGGTTCAGGTGGAACCACAATGAACTTGCTTGAAATTGCCAAATTGCACAATATCCCTATTGCCCAACAACGCATCTGGTTCCCGCTGACCTTTCTGGGTTTCGGCGTATTAGGAGCTTTATTTCCCTTCCATACATGGAGCCCCGACGGTCATGCATCGGCACCTACTGCTGTATCCATGCTACATGCCGGTGTCCTGATGAAATTAGGAGGATACGGTTGCTTCCGCATTGCAATGTATCTAATGCCTGAAGCTGCAAAAGAGTTAGGATGGATCTTCCTGATACTCACCGGAATATCTGTCGTCTACGGAGCCTTTTCCGCTTGTGTGCAAACCGATCTGAAATACATCAACGCCTATTCCTCCGTTAGCCACTGCGGACTGGTACTGTTTGCCATACTAATGATGAATCAGACAGCCTGTACCGGTGCCGTACTGCAAATGCTCTCGCACGGATTAATGACAGCACTTTTCTTTGCTTTGATCGGTATGATTTATGGCCGTACCCACACACGCGATGTACGTGAATTAAGTGGATTAATGAAAATCATGCCATTTCTTGCCGTATGCTATGTCATTGCCGGACTCGCAAACCTGGGTCTGCCGGGTTTAAGCGGGTTCATAGCCGAAATGACCATCTTCAACGGTGCTTTTCAACATCCGGATGTATTCCATCGCGTATGGACCATCATCGCATGTACCAGCATTGTCATCACCGCAGTCTATATTCTCCGCCTAGTCGGAAAAATCCTCTACGGAACCTGTACCAACAAACACCACCTTGCATTGACTGATGCAACATGGGATGAACGCACCGCCGTCATCATCCTCATTGTATGTGTTGCCGGACTTGGTCTTGCACCGCTTTGGATCAGTGGCATGATTGGAGACAGTGTCTCACCACTGGTAGCAATATTTAAATAATCGTCAAATCGTAAACATATGGATTATTCCCAATTTTTCGTTCTAAAAGAAGAACTGTCACTGATAGCCGTCATCATCATTCTCTTTGTTGCTGACCTTCTTTTCTGCCCGGATGCTCATAAAGAAGGCAAAAAAACGCACCTCAACACGATGCTGCCGGTAATACTGTTAACAATACATACGTTAATCACCATCATACCAGGCCCTACGGCCGAAGCCTTCGGAGGCATGTATTACAATAGTCCCATACAAAGCATTGTAAAATCCATCCTCAGTATCGGTACTTTGATTGTGTTTTTGATGGCCCACGAATGGCTACGACGCCCGGATACCTCAATTAAACAAGGAGAATTCTACATATTGACACTCTCTACCTTACTAGGTATGTACTTTATGATTTCCGCCGGGCACTTCTTAATGTTCTTCATCGGACTGGAAACTGCCAGCATCCCAATGGCCGCGTTGGTTGCATTCGACAAATACCGCCATCACTCAGCTGAAGCAGGAGCAAAATATATCCTGACCGCTCTCTTTTCAAGCGGACTGCTCGTATATGGCATTTCAATGATATATGGGACGGTAGGCACACTCTATTTCAATGATATTCCAGCCCACATTAACGGAAACCCGATGCAAATCATGGCATTTGTCTTCTTCTTCTCCGGCATGGGATTCAAAATTTCATTGGTTCCCTTCCACCTCTGGACCGCCGATGTATACGAAGGTGCCCCAAGTACGGTGACAGCCTACCTGAGCGTTGTTTCCAAAGGTTCGGCTGCATTTGTGCTTATGACCGTTCTGATTAAAGTGTTTGCCCCGATGGTTTCCCAATGGCAGGAAGTCCTCTACTGGGTTACCATAGCCTCTATTACTTTAGCCAATTTGTTTGCACTCCGGCAACAAAATCTAAAGCGATTAATGGCCTTTTCCAGTATTTCACAAGCCGGATATATTATGTTGGGGGTTATCAGCGGTACCTCACAAGGAATGACGGCCTTAGTCTACTATGTGCTTATTTATTTATTTGCCAATCTGGCCGTATTTACGGTCATCACCATTGTAGCACTACGTACCCAACGCTTCACACTTGAAGAATATAACGGACTTTACACCACCAATCCGAAACTGGCATTTCTTATGACACTAGCCTTATTCTCTTTGGCAGGTATTCCCCCGTTCGCCGGATTCTTTTCTAAGTTTTTCATCTTTGCAGCAGCGTTCCAAAGCGGATTCCATTTATTGGTATTTATTGCATTGGTCAATACCGTACTCTCGCTTTACTACTACCTGAAAATCGTAAAGGCCATGTACATCAATAAGAGTGAAGAACCGATTGCCGCTTTCCGAAGCGACAACTATACACGGGCCAGTCTTGCCATCTGTACATTCGGTATCATAGCGCTGAGCATTGCAAGCATAGCCTATCAGTACATAGACAAGTTTTCTTTCGGACTATAAAACAAACCACGCTTTCCCTACCTCCCGAAGTCAGACTCCGGGAGGTATACTATTGCTTTTTTTCTGAATAGGTAAAATAAACCAGAAAGTAGAACCCTTGCCCAACTCAGAATCAACCCCTATATTTCCCCCTAACTGCTCAATAATGCTTTTACAGATAGAGAGCCCCAGCCCCGTACCTTGGGCAAAAGAATTAAGTTTCACAAATCGGTCAAAAACCCGTTGCCTACACTGCGCATCAATACCAATTCCCGTATCCTGAACATAGACCCTCAAATGTAGATTGTCCGGTTTAGTATACCCCACACGGATCGTCCCCTGAGTTGTAAACTTAATCGCATTATTCAAGAAATTAGACAGAACCTGTTGAAGCCGATTATAATCACTCACAATAAAGCACTGAGGCAGCTCAGACGGTTCAAAAATCAGCTTGACATCCGGTTTTACCCGCAGCTGCATAGATTTTACGACATCATCACACAAGATATTAACATCCAATTTAGTGTATTGAAATGCAAACTTATCAGTCTCTATTTTAGACAAATCCAGGATATCGGAAATTAAACGCAGCAACCTCTCATTATTATCTTCCACGACTTTAAGATATTCCTTTCGCTCCCGCACATTATCTGTTTCAGCCAACAAGCTCGAAAAACCGATAATTGCATTTAGCGGAGTACGTATCTCGTGGCTCATATTAGCAAGAAATGCAGTCTTCAAATGATCCGCAGCTTCCGCTTTTTCTTTAGCCTCAATTAATTGCCGTTCCGCTTCTTTCAACTCCGTAATATCATAATTTACACCAATGACTTCAATGATTCTGTTCTCCGGCTCATAACGATTCACAACAACATGCATGCGTACCCAGTTCCATACATCTCCGGAAGTTGATTTAAATATACGCACTTCACTTTTAAAGTAAGTTTCCTCTCCTCGCTTGGCTCTTTCATAAAATGCCAAAACGCGTACCCTATCCTCCGGATGCATCCTTTTATATATACCAATTATTTTAGGCAAAGGCGTAGCCTCTTGTTCACCCATATTCTTATACCATTGCTTAATGGCATAACCATCACGAGTGAGCAAATTCAATTTTGCATACCCAACCTTAGCATAATCAGATATCAATGAAAAGAAGTGCTCAAATTCATGAATGCGATTGATTGAACTAATTTTTTCAGTATTATCAATATTAATCAACATAAAGCCGATACAATCACCTTTACTCGTATAAATTTTGTTGACCTTGGTAAACAGTTCGATACGATCTTTTTTCCCAGCCGGAAAATATCCATTCATAGAACTCAACTCATAATCTTGTGAAAAACAAAGTTCTCTTTTCGATTTTATTCCTTGGCGAATATCTAATGGCATGTTCGGATTTGCAAAGAGATTGATCCCTAACACATCTTGCGGATCGTTTATACCGAAAATCTCCATATCTTTATTATTCAGGTTGATCAACTGCCCATCCTTATCGTAAATCTCAAGCCCTACCGGAATATCTGAAAAGATATGATGTAGCAAGTTCTTATTGTAATCCAATTCCAGACAAACCTTCTTCAGGCTAATACAGATACTTACTATGTTAGCCAAAGAAGACAAACAAGCAAAATCCTTATCTTCCCATTTATGATAATGACTCATCACCTCAATGCCCATGTGCCCCCACACCCCGTTAGCATCACGCAATGGGATGGACAATAGAGATTTAACCCCCTGCTTATCAAACAAATTATACTCCACTTGTGCCTGCTTGGGTAATTCGGAGATATCATCCAAAAGAATAGGATGATTAGACATGATCTGAGACATCCACCATTTCATTTGTCTGACATCAGCAGTCTGATACAAGCCAATTACCGGAGATATGTCTTCAGAAACGACTTCATAAATACAACTTTGAGTATGTAAGTCCGCATTTATTTCAAAGATATAGACACGTCCAGCGTCAAAAAGCTCAAGTAGATTCCTCAATATATTTAGAATAGATTCATTAAGGCTCTTATCTTCCAGCAAACCGGTTAGCGAATCAGAGATAGAATATTGATTTTGAAGAAAGTCTTTATATTTTGGAGTTACCTTATCATCAGATTGAATCTTTTTAGGGAAATCAACGACTTGTAAAATACCAAAAGCTTTTTGATGCTTCTCTTGTGAAATCCATTTATCCCCCAGACGGAATCGCACCCAAACCGTACCATGTGCCGAACTTACAGGAAAAGTTCTTTCATACTCACGAACTTTATCCACAGCAAAAGAATCGCGTCTGATACGTTCCCTATACTCACGGCTTATCATTCGCCCGAATTGATAAAACGAAAGCGTGTCTTTATCCATTCCAAGTAAAGACTGAATATATTCGGAACAGATTATTTCTCGGGTCACAAAATCAGCTTCCCACCAACCTATCTTTTCAAGGTCTGCAAGACGTTGAAAGCCTTTTAGTTCATACAATGAATCCACATGCATACACTTTTTTGATTGATTAGCCTAGTTTTATGCAAAGATAAAAAAAGGTATGGCATATCTTTGATATGCAAACAAACTTTTTCGATCACTCTAATAAAATAATTCTGTCACGGAATTGTAACCTCATAGAAAAATAAATGTATAACCTATGTCGTATAGATGTAATTCCACCGCCTCATCTTTGCAACGAATTAATAACGTATAAAAAGATGAGTATGCATTTCGATTCGAAAAAAGTAATTCCTTTCATTGCTTTTATTTTCCTTTTTACACTTTCCGCTGCAACAGTAATGGCCGGAACCATCAAAGGCACTGTCCTCGACAGACAAAACCGAGAACCACTCACAGGAGCCACAGTGCAAGTATTAGGGACCTCTCAGGGAGCTGTAGCGGATATAGACGGAAATTACACAATTAATGTAAAAGCCGGTACTTACACTCTGGAAGTTAAATACATCGGCTACAAAGAAATTAAACAAGTTAATGTAAAAGTTGGCAAAACGGAAGTGACACTGAATTTTGAGATGGAGAATGATGCACAGGCATTGGGTGAAGTGGCGGTAACTGCGCAAGCTAAACGCAATACGGAAAACGCGTTGGTAAATGAGCAACGGCGCAGCCTAGTCGTGCAAAGTGGAGTTTCCGCCCAGCAGATTAGCAAGACCCAAGACAAAGATGCTTCTGAAGTCATCAAACGCGTTCCCGGTGTGAGTATCATTGATGAAAAGTTTGTTATGGTACGCGGACTATCACAACGCTATAATAATGTCTGGATCAACGGAAGTGCCGTTCCAAGTTCCGAACCTGACTCGCGCGCCTTCTCATTCGACATCATACCCAGTTCACAACTGGACAATATGATCATCGTAAAAAGTCCGGCACCGGAATATCCGGCAGACTTTACAGGCGGATTTATCATGGTAAATACAAAAGATATGCCCAGCGAAAATTCATTCAACATCTCTCTGGGAACAAGCATAAATGACCAGACCCATCTTAAAGACTTTCTCTATAGTAAAGGGAGCAGTACCGACTTCCTGGGTTTTGATAACGGACTTCGTTCTCTTGATGGAGGAATAAAACGTACAATGAACACATTTACTGATAATTCAAATCGCATTGATCTATTGAATAACGGACTAAATAACGATTGGACAATCAAAACAAAAAAGCCTGCCGGAGATTTAAAATTTAATATGAACTACGCTCATCGCTGGGAGACAGAAAGCGGACGTCAATTCGGTTTGCTCGCTTCACTCAATTATAGCAATACCTACAAGACCTATCTGGACATGACTAATTCACTGTTTGGATCTTATGATGTAGCAAACGGTCACTCCGTATATTTACGCAAAAGTACGGATAACCAATATAACAATGATGTACGTGTAGGTGTGCTGCTCAACTTCATGTATCAACCTAAGAATAGCCGCAATCACTATGAGTTTAAAAACATCTTCAATCAAATAGGAAAAAGCCGCTATACCAGCCGCTACGGATTTGATGCTCAAAATAATAACGAAAAGACCTACGAATATTACTATTCCAGTCGTAGCACGTATAACGGACAATTCACAGGCAAACATACTTTCGATAATGGTAAATTGGATTGGAGTGCAGGATACTCTTACGCTAACCGCCTTCTCCCTGATCGCCGTCGCTATATACTAAATGACATAGATGAACCGGACGTTATAGCCCTGTCAGCAGGTAACGACATCAGCCGTGAATTTACCCGTCTTGACGAACATATAGGTTCTGCAAATGTTAACTACCAACGCGATTTCCAATTCGGAAGTTTTACTCCCACTTTGAAAGCTGGTGCTTATGGAGAATATCGTACTCGCACCTATAATACTCGTCAATTTTACTATACTTGGGGAGATAATATGCCTTCAGGATTCAGAAAGTTTGATCTACCTACACAATTGATGGTAGACGGTAATTACGGTGAAGATAAACTATCCATGTACGAACAAGTACGAAAAACTAATGATTATTCAGGGAACAACTGGTTAGGAGCTGGATACATTAGTGCCAATCTCCCCATTAGTGCGCGCATTAATCTTTATGCTGGTATTCGCTATGAATATACCAAAATGGAGTTAGTGAGAAACACACGCGATGATATAGAAAGTCACCAAAGCATGTACTACAAATATAATGACTTATTTCCATCAGCAAATGCTACTTATAAGTTAACCGACAAACAACAATTGCGTTTAGCATATGGAAAATCGGTTAATCGTCCTGAATTTCGCGAAGTATCAACTTCTGTCTATTACGATTTTGACTTGGCCTCTAACGTAGAAGGAAGCCCTTCGCTAAAACCAGCCTATATTCATAACATTGATTTTCGTTATGAGTGGTATCCCTCCAACGGAGAATCCGTATCTGTCGCCTTATTCTATAAGCATTTTGATTCACCGATTGAGTGGACCTACACCGTAGCTGGTGGAACTGATCTTGTTTATTCCAATAAAAACGCCAAAGCTGCCAATAATTACGGACTTGAAGTCGATTTACGAAAGAACTTAGATTTTATGGGGTTACCACATTTCAGCTGGTCATTCAACGGTGCACTGATTAAGAGTAAAGTGGAATTTGAAAAAGGGAGCAAAGAAAAGAACCGTGCCATGCAGGGACAATCTCCCTACCTGATTAACACCGGTTTGTTTTATCAGCATCCCAAATGGAATCTAAATATTGCTGCATTATACAACCGAATCGGTAAGCGCATTATCGGTGTAGGACGAGTTGTTGGAAGCAGCGGAGATCAGACAACAAGCATTCCTAATTCCTACGAAATGCCACATGATGCTATTGATCTTTCAATCAGCAAAAAGTTTGGCGGATTTGAGATAAAAGGGGCTATACGTGACTTGTTGGCACAACGTGTCAACTTCAAACAATTCGGAGACGTGACAAGCAGCACAGGAGAAAAAATCAAATACGAAGAAGTCACAAAGAGCTATAAACCCGGACGCAATTTCAATCTATCAATCGCATATTCATTCTAAAAATCTACAATTGAATATTAACAGGGGAAGTTCCCCGGTAAAAAACAAGAACAAGTATGAAAAAACTGAAAATGAACGTTATGAAATGGTGCAGTCTCCTTATGATGACTGTGGTTTTTGCAGCAATGGCAGCATGTAGCGACAGTAATGACGACAAAAATGGAACTACAGATAGTACAGATCCTACAGTGACCCATCCAACAGATCAGGGAGATTACTCAGGACTCGCCACTAGTACAGGGGTTCTCTTTAAGAATGGTACACAAATAGGTAATGGAGAGAAAGAATTTTGCTTTACAGGCAAGCAAACCATTAAAAAGGGAACTTATAATATGTTAGGTTGGATTTATGTACGCCCAGGTGCAGAACTTACCATCGAAGCTGGTACGATTATTAAGGGAGATAAAACAAGTAAGGCTGCCCTTATTGTTGAGCCAGGAGGTAAGGTTTACGCTGAAGGAACAGCAACTAATCCTATTGTATTTACTTCCGCACAAGCCGCTGGCAATCGTCACCCGGGTGACTGGGGAGGTTTAATTATCTGCGGTAACGGATTAAATAACAATACTGGTGGACAACAAATTGAGGGTGGTCCGAAGACCAAACATGGAGTTAACCAAGTAGAAAATGATAATTCCGGTATCTTCCGCTACATCCGAGTAGAATTTGCTGGTTATCCATTCGAAACAGACAAAGAGATTAACGGAGTTACCTTCGGTTCAATTGGTAGTGGTACAACTGTTGACCATATCCAAGTCTCATATTCGGGAGATGATTCATTTGAATGGTTTGGTGGCAACGTAAACTGTAAATATCTTATTGCTTACAAAGGTTGGGATGACGATTTTGATACAGACAACGGCTTTAGCGGAAAAGTACAGTTTGCTCTTTCCGTACGTGATCCTCGTATTGCCGATACCTCCCAATCTAATAGTTTTGAATCAGACAATAACGGCAATGGGGATAATGTCAATCCCCATACCTCTTGCATGTTCAGCAACATCACTCTTATTGGGCCGATGACTAGCAAGAACTTAACAGCTGGTTTTCAAAATACAACCGATTATATCAATGGAGGAGGTATGAAAACATCTCCTGGAGCAGAGCTTGGCAAATTTCAATCTGCAATGCAAATCCGTCGTGACAGTAAGTTAAACTGCTTTAATTCAGTTGCAGTAGGGTGGCCTATTGGATTGATTATAGACAATGAAAAAGGCAATTGCCGCAGTTACGCCACTAGCGGGGATATTAAATTACAAAATATATTCTTTGCAGGTATGGGTGTTACAGGAAGCGATGCTAATAAAAAATACGAAGATGAATATGCAACATGGAGCACAAATGGCAGTGGCAAACCAGTTGCGACTTACGATGCAGCCCAGCCTTCTTTCTCTACTACATTCTTCAAGGGTATCAGCAGTAATCAGATTCTTACCGAAGGCGATTTGAACTTGAGCGATCCTAAGACTGTAGGTCAAAACTACTGTCCAGCTGCAGGTAGCCCGCTTCTAAATGGTGCAAGCTTCACTGGTTTAACAGGCTTCACAACAGTAGCTTATGCCGGTGCATTTAGTGGTGCAAACGATACTTGGATGGACGGTTGGACTAACTTTGATCCCCAAAACACAGCTTATTAAAATAAGCTATTTCAGCATATTTTTATTTGGATTTATATGCCTCATTCCCGGAAACAGCTGGGAGTGGGGCTTTTTAATGCACTAAAGGATAGAATGACTCAATAAAACTACTCTTCTTCCTATTGCTCCTTTCCTAGCTATACTAAAAATCACAACAATAGAGAAAAACCACATACCAACAGATATTAGAAAAGAGACAGGGATTAATAACAATTATACCCAGATCATTTAGTCTATAAATTATCTTTTTGTTGTCGCTATGCAAAGTTTTCATTGTCGACTTGCCAGTCAACAATGAAAAACTAGAAGTAGGTGCTCTAAGTAACTAGTTGTTACTCATTCTAAATACAGGAAATCACTGTTGAAATTTAAATCTAGCACCATATAAAATAAAAAGGAAGCAATCTTAGAAAAGAAAGCCTCCTTTAAAAATACTACAATATAGTATGGGGTAATATCTCTATTACTTATTGAGAATGATGGTTGATTGAGGTATGCCGCTAAATGACTTCATGACACTCCTTGTCTTATTATCAACGATTTCATAGTAAATATTCCCGGCTTCCACGCCCTCCCATTTACCTGAAATACGCAAACTCTTTCCAGAAACCTCGCCCACAAAATCAGCTGTGTAACTTGCTGAAAGTTGACTTAGTTGAACCATTATTTTGGCAGTAACAGAAGTATATGGTGGCACCTTTACGTTAAAAGAATAAGTACGGGTATCTTCATGTGTCTCACTGCTTCCCCACTGCCAATTGGCACTCGCTGTATTAGTTATATCTATCTTAGCCGATACAACAAGAGGAACTCCTACTTTAGCAGTTGTATGAACTTGTACTTGTGATCCTACCGATTTAGTAAAAGTTGATGTTTCCGAGGCCTTTCTATTGAAAGTAGCTGTCATATTTGCTTCAGCGGCACTATTGTTTTTTATTTCAACTTGATCCATAAATGCCGGTAACGCTTTAATTACATCTTCTGCATCTAAAGACCAAGTTAATTTATCCAATCTAAAATTTTCTGCTGGCTGTATTTCCCATAAATCCTGCATAGTCTCATAATCGACAAAACATAATTCATTGCCATTTGCAGCCAAACAACCTTTCCACCATGGAGCGTATTCGCGCTGAAGAAGAACCATATAACCATTATGAAACCATTCTTCCGTAAAAGAATTTTCTCTAAATCGGAACCTCCATTGATGAAGCTTGTATATATCATCCTTGTTTGTAAGACAAGGCATCGCCGCCTTCTTGCTATTTAAGCCCAAATATTTTCTGGCTTTATTCATATCAAATGAGTAAACTCCATATTGCACCAAAGCATCTGTACCATCATCACCACCAGCATCAAAAGATACCGTCCTATCATAAGGATCTATAATCCATCTTTGGTTTTTGTTAGGATTCTTAAGTTCCAAACTTACAGAATAATCTTGATTGGCAGTCAAATAAGCTCCATTTGAGCTGCTATTTCCTCTATTAATGATATAAACAGGCATTCCCAACAGTTTGTAAATAGGCTGTTCATTTTCATAAAGATAGGTTCGATGCGTATCTCTTGTTTTAGGTATGTCCACCGATGTTTCTAAATTAGCATTCAAGTCATCTTGTTGACAGGCAAATAGCGCAAACAAAGCAAATGCATAAAATAACAAATTAATTTTCTTCATAAGAACAAATAGTTTAGAATGTTAATAATAAAGTTATTTTTATTATTTTATACAAAACAACACATATATTATTTACATAAGGCTACATTCATATTAATTACATGTTTCATTCTTATATCATATCATCATTTTTCCTAAGGGCAATATCTCTTACTCTTTTACACTATATTTTACCATACCATAATCCACATCTATCTAAAATCAGAAAAGAACACTTACCCTGTTCAGAAGGTATTCTGAGAGGGGGTATAAACAGTATAGGACTGAGATAGGGAAAGGTAGGAACTGAGGCAGGATCAGTATACGACTGAGGTAGGCTCAGTATACGACCAACCTACATCCACCTCAAAATGTCATTCAAAATACATCAGACAGACAGCAAAAACATAATTATTTTGCACCACGAAAAGACTTCAAAACAAATGCATTAGGAAAGTCTTCGAAAATCAGCCCCCGAAGGTGATTGGTATACTTGCAAATCGAATTCCGGAATGATTGCCAGTACATGATCGAATACATCGGCCTGCAACGATTCATAAGGAACCCACTCCTTTATAGAAGAAAAGAAATAAAGTTCAACGGGAATGCCATGATCGGTAGGCTGTAACTGCCGCACCATACAGGTCAATTCTCTATTCACATTAGGCAAGTTCTTCAGATATAACGTAAGATAGGCCCGGAAAACTCCCAGATTGGTCTGCCGACGTCCGTTTACAAGAATGGAATTATCAATGCCCTGTTCCTCATTATAAGCCTTCACCGTCTGCTCTGTCCGTTCCACATAATCGGACAAAAGCCGTATCTTATGATATTTTTCAAGCATCTCCGGCGTACAAAACTTCACGCTATTCATATCAATATTGATGGAACGTTTCACCCGCCTTCCACCACTCTCTTCCATGCCGCGCCAGTTTTGGAAAGAATCACTCACTAGCAAATAAGGAGGTATGGTCGTAATGGTATTATCCCAGTTACGTACCTTCACCGTATTCAAAGTCACCTCAATCACCGTACCATCGGCATTATACTTCGGCATCGAGATCCAATCCCCCACTTTCAACATCTTATTGGCAGACAACTGCACACCGGAAACAAAACCCATAATACTATCCTTGAAGACCAACATCAGAATGGCCGCCGAAGCACCGAGCCCGGTAAGCAGTACCATGGGCGATTTATTAATCAGAATGCTGACAATGACAATCCCCCCTATAAAATAAAGAATCACCAATGCCGTCTGCAACAATCCCTTCAATGGACGATCGCGAAATTGTTCCTTCCCACTATATACTGAGTATATTGCTGTCATAAAAGCACTGACAAAACTAATAAACGCTATAATGATATAAATCATACAAAAGCGTTGTATAAGGTCAAGTGTTTCCGATCTCGTCTCGGAGAAAGCCACCGGAATAAAAATAAATATAATAATCGGAGCTACTATCCGACTCAGACGGGTCATCACCTTATTATCAAAAATAATATCATCCCACGTTGCTTTAGTCTGTTTTACCAAGCGCGAAATGATTCGAAGCAGAATATTTCTACAAACCATATCGGCCAGAAATGCAATGATTAGCACTCCCGCAAAAACAACGTACTGGTCTAACTGCCCGGCCAGCGAAGGTGAGAAACCTAAAGAAATAAGTGCATCATTAATTTGCTGTACAATCTTCATAAGCTCGTTTTATCTTTCTTTATTAAATACTTTTTCAAGATCTTCGCGCACCCACTGATAGAGGTAAAGTTCCCTATAGCCGCTATTTTTCCTTAACATCAGTGCAACACCTGCCATACTATTTTCATAGGCGGTAAGTTCATTGTTAAACTGCTCCTCATGCTCGGCCAGCCGCTTAATTTCTTCTTCCCGCTCCCGACGCAATACTGCACAGACAGGTACAAGCAGCTTCATCACCACATTATCCATAATGTGATGCCCTTGTATATACAGGTAGGCCGTGTCCGGAGTCAATCCCAACTTCTTCAACTCTTCCCCTAAAACTTTAACCTCATCCACCAACTTAGGAAAATGGGCACGAAGCTCCGACAATTTGGAAGAAACAGCATGCTGCATCCGATCAAGCGCACGCTCCGGATGGTCAACATTCACATCCCGCAAATGAGTACATGAATTAAAATCATACATCGGAAAGGTATGGGTATCCCGCTGCCTGTAAAAGCAGATATTCCATAAAAACAACGGATAAGCAATTTGTGAGTATCGTTTCATAAAAGCGGGGAAATCAATGATGACCCGGTCGTTCAATGTCGCCTCCACACAAACTTCATGCAAACTCTCGGCATAGCAATGAAAACTTTCAATAGCATAGCCATACGTTTGGAAAATATAAGGATTACTATTTATCTGACGTGAAACAAAAGTATTTCCCTGAAGCAAGAAATCATAATCGCTGTCTACACAGGCAATCAAACTCTTGCCCAACTCCTCCGTATTTAAAGTATTCATCAGCACCATCTTCTTCCCTTTAGTCAGCGAAGTGGCCGAAGGAAGCATGACCTGAAAGTAATGCTCCTCATCTTCAAACCCAGCCAATAGTGTGCGCCAAAAAGCCACATCATCATAGCTCTCCACATAGGCAACGATGCGCCGTCGGGCTTGTTTAGGATAAAGTTTATGTGCCGCATCAAGATAAGCGGAAGTCAGATTATGTTGCAGTGAAGTAGGCATGTCAATAGTTTATAGCTGATTATTGAATAAAAGGAACGGCAAAGACTTAGGCCTTTACATCGGTTGCAATGTCGCTGACTTCAGTCACCGCATCGAGCCACCCCTCCATGATGACTGCCGGTGAATGCGTAGTCAGGATCAACTGCACATTAGGGTTCAGCTCACGTATCATGCCAATCAACTTCTGTTGCCACTCAATGTGCAAAGAGGCCTCCGGCTCATCCATGAAAAGCACACAATGCGCATTATCCCGTACCAATACCGTCAGCAAAATGATAAGCATCTGCTTCTCACCGGAGGATAGTTTGTACGGCAACAATCGTTCCCCATTCTGATAAAAAACAATCTCATTGCTTTTCCTATCTATGGTTTTATGCGTATAAGCAAACAAGTGATCCATCAAGTCCTGAAACTTTTTCTTAGGAGCGGAAAGCAGAGCAGCCTTTGCCCTTTGCTCCTCATCCCCGGAAAGCAATTCAATCATCTCATTGCCAATATTGACCTGATAGTCTAAATAGTGGCGCTGCAGGAGATAGAGTTGCCAGTCCAGTTCCGACTTTACATGTGGATCGGCCATGCGGGCGGTAAAATCGCCCATAATCAACGGGCGGTCGTAACTGCGTATCACATCATAAGGAATGAAAGTAGCGTCTTTACGGTCGAAGGTAACACGTACTCCCGCCTCCTCTCCATTCTTGATCTCACCGGAGAGATGCTCCAAATAGTTCACCGAGCGATTGAGAATCGTAGTCTTCCCCACCCCGTTAATACCGGAAAGGATATTTACATCGGGGCGCAAGTCCCAAGCAATGTTGTACCGTCCCCATAATCCCCGGATCTCGATGCGCTTAATATAACTGGCCTGTTGTTCCATAATTTATTGCTTTATATCAGAAGCAAATATAAACATTCCAATGAATAAAATCGTTAACTTTGCAACGATTTTAAGAAAAGTACATGCGCAATAACAACATAAAGGGACACCTGCTGGCATTAACAGCCAACATGATGTGGGGACTGATGTCTCCGATTGGTAAATCGGCTTTGCAAGAGTTTTCAGCGCTATCCGTCACCACCTTTCGAATGGTCGGTGCGGCAGCAGCCTTTTGGCTGGTATCTTTATTTATTAAAAATGAACATGTACCTCCGGGAGACTTGTTGAAAATGTTTTTCGCCTCCCTCTTTGCATTAGTGTTCAATCAAGGTGTATTCATCTTCGGCCTGTCACTCACCTCCCCCATAGACGCTTCCATCGTCACAACCACATTGCCCATCATCACCATGGTTGTAGCCGCAGTCTACTTAAAAGAACCGGTCACCAACCTAAAAGTATTGGGCATTTTCGTGGGAGCTATGGGAGCACTCACCCTGATACTGAGCAGTCGCTCATCCGCAGCAGGTGGAAGTAACATTTGGGGAGATCTGCTCTGCATGACCGCCCAACTCAGCTTTTCCATTTACCTGACGGTGTTCAAAGGACTGTCGCAAAAATATTCTCCTGTAACCATCAACAAATGGATGTTTGTCTACGCCTCCATGTGCTACATCCCCTTCTCTTATCAGGACATAGCCACCATCCAATGGGGCAATATCCCCACAACAACTCTTTTCCAAGTACTCTATATCGTTCTTGGGGGGACCTTTATTGCATACATCTGCATCATGGGCGCACAAAGATTATTGCGCCCTACGGTAGTCAGCATGTACAACTACATGCAACCCATTGTGGCATCCATAGCCACAATAATCATGGGAATCGGTGTTTTTGGCTGGTACAAAGGCTTTGCCATTGCCCTCGTCTTTACAGGAGTTTACATTGTGACAAAAAGCAAAGCAAAGCAAACCGCTATTTCACCAGAAAACTCCACGGCACAAAAAGGCGCATAAAAGGAGCATAGCCAAAACGTTGAAAGCCACTTCAAATCAAGCCATCGGCACTTCATTCGGTTTATGCCGGCTGACAAAGGTTAAAAAAAACTCCCGGACACTTCCGGGAGCACAAACAAACAAACAAACAATAACCGTGATTCACATCATGAGTATATCTTAACAAGCTTTTCCAACTGTTCTTTATAGTATTCCAACTTCAAGTCCAGTCGCTTACGCCCGTCATTCATATCTTCAAAAGGGGAACGGAACAGCAGGTTGTAACCGCTGTCCATCCGCTCCCGTAGCATAACAAGAGCACCGCAAGACAACGCCACAAAGCAGAGCCGATTATCCGGCCTTCTACGATACCAGATGCCATCTTCGTGCACATCTTCCAACTTCAGTTCTATAAGGTCCGCAAAGGCGATCTCAGGAGCATAATGCTTGAGTAAGAGCAGGTTTCGGGCGGCAGACAGCCCCTCATCTTTTAGCTTTAACGCCAATAACCGTTCAATATCCGCTTGGCTGGTAAAATGAGCAAAGGCTTTTTCCGGAAAATCCGGACCGGAACCACCAGCAGATGGAAAAAGCTCTTTAGCGCCACTTATCCTACAGGTCTCTGCATAGACTTTCCGCAGCAACTCCAGATAACCGGAAGTTGCTTCGGGGGAACATCCCGAATCCTGAAGGTATGTTTTAAAACCTTCAAACCAGTCCGCATCCATCCTTGTCACATCCATCGCTACCCCTTCAGGGCAATAACCACGCAACCGGCTCAGAAGAGAGGAGTAAGATTGGGCCTCGACCTTTTTATTGGCCCTGCGGGCGCGACGGATTAACTTCTTCAGGTAAACCAATGGCATTAGGAGGGTTTTATTCTTTTTATAAAGGTCCACGATATCCGTTACCGAAAAATCAAGCACATACTCCCGCAGCAGACTGATGGCATATTGCAATTGCAAAATCTCCTCTATAATGGGAAACTCCTCAATATCTTTGCACCTACCGCCGGTGTTGAACAACAACGATTTCAATTCCAGAAGATCATGTTTCGATAACCGGTATGAACAATTGATCATCCTGTTTCTATTGTGATGCTTCACGGCCAATTTAACCGGTAAAGCACCATCGGTGGAAACGGCAAGCGTATCCACCGATAAAATGATTAAAGCTTCTTCATTGGTCATAAGCCTATCTGTTTTTATTTATTGTCCATCATTCTAAGAGCAAAAGCAAACTTCTGTCCGCTTCTTTAGCTTGTTTCTCTCTTTAGGAGGTCTTTATCGGGAAGGAGACAGCACTGCTGTCCCCGGAACGCTGACCTGGGTCCAGTCGCGTACCGAAACGCCTTCAAGCGTCAGCGACGTGCCGTTAAGCATCAGGTTAAACACATATTCCTTACCCGGGGAAAAAGCGGAAAGATGGTAGTCCGAAGGGACAAGGACGGAGAGCAGCAACTCATCGTCCACCTCCACTCCGAAGTTCAAATGCCCCTGTATGCTCTCCATGGGAACCAGCAGGAAGCTGAAACGGTGGGAGTCGCCGGAGGCCAGAGTCACCCCGTCCGCTAATGGTTGATCAATCATTCCCGCCTGCTGATCGGTATATTCACCCGTGAAGAGGTTCAGCGTTCCCGAGAGGTTCACGCCCTGCTCACCCGCGATCTCCAGCCGGCTCAACACACCCGCACCGGGGTAACTGTTTTTACGGGTGATGTTCAGGCTCAACAGCGCATAGGCATGCTCCAAGTTCACCGACCAGGAGGCGGAGACATTGTTCAGTGTGTCGCACGCATAGCATAGGTCATTCGCTTGGTTATAGAGTCCGGCACCCAGCCTACAATTTCCCTCGCTGTCCACACCTGTGGCGGAATAGGGGTAATAGGCGGCCAAAGGAGCTACGGCAGCGCTCAAGTAGATCGGTGTTGGTGAAGACCAGCCGCTAAGCGAAGCATACGTGTAGGGCACATTGGTTTGGGAGGTGTACGTGTCATTGCCTTGCAGGCTGACACCGATGCTCCCCTGTGTGAGTTCTTCATCCGCCCGGGTGAAGCTAACGCCCAGACGGGCGGAGTGGATTCTCAGCATCGCGGGATCCATGGACGCAATGTCGTTGTCTTTTTGGGTGCAGGCAGCCAGTAACAGAAGTAACCCGATAGTGGTTAGTATTCCTTTTTTCATTATAATATTCTGTTTTTCCTGTTATCAATTATCATTTCCATTGGGAACCAACGGAAGTTCGGCTATAGCATTCACTCCCCATCCCTTTATCGTAACTGTATTGACCTGCGTATCCGCTGGCTGCACACTAAGCGTACCCTGATAATTCTTACCCGCTTCCAATGTGGAAAGGCCGTTCTGAGCAACATCCACATTCGTGCTCAATGGAACACCGTCCACCGTCAGCGTAATCACCAGGTTACCGCTCATCGCCGTACTCACCGGAACAAGCAGGGCAACCACCCTGACGGACTTGCCCGCTTCAACACCGCTGATTTGAGGATTGAAAGCCACCACACCTGTAGCTGAATGATAAACGCCGGTAAACAGGTTCAACCGGGTGAAAGCGTTCAAGCCCACGTTTGAAAGGCTCACTCCGCTGATGGCACAGGGGCCCCGATAAGCGGCATCGCGGGTAATCGAGAGCGTCATCTGTGCATACGCGTGGTTCAACGAGAACGATAAGGGAGTGGTACTGCGTGTACTGCTGTTGATAAAACCGTAACAGAAATCAGCACCCGGGGAATATTGCTGCGAAGCAAGCGGTACTGCTGTGCCATCCATCAGCGAGGGATCGTAAGGGTAATAGACACAAATTGTTGGAACAGCCGTACCCAGTTCCACTGGATTCTCACTGCTCCAGTTCTTGTCAAAGTTGTATTTCACATTGTTAAGCGGGGTATAACCATTATCGCCTGCTAAAAACACACCCACAGCGCTCCCCTGACTCAGAACACTTCCATCCAGCGAAACATTCAACAAAGACAACTCACTGGTCTGTTCCGGAGTATCATTGCCCTTGCTACATCCCCATAAAAGGAGTGCAAAGGCAGCGGATACAATTAGTTTACTTTTCATTTATTCTTTTAAAAGTGATTATTAAAAGCTTTTCTTCTCTATTTTTTTGTAAAACGCCTTGCAGCAGCAATGAACCGCGGGAAATAATCGAATGAGTACCACAAGGGCGCTTAATCTTGCACGCAGCGCAGGGCAAAGCCGCTCGCTCGAAGGCTGCCGGCCGCCGGAAGCACGGCACTGCTGCTGAAGCGCAGGCCGCTGCCGTAGGTATCAAACACCTCAGACGACCAGTAGAAACCGTAAGTACCAACTTCCATCAACGCTCCCGTACCGGAATTGCGATAACCAAATGCAGGGTACCAGGAAACTGTAGAAGAAGTAGTGGAAGTGTAAATACGACCCAAATTAGTAGCATCCCAACTACTGCTGGAAGCCGACCAATTACTGAAAGCAACAAGAGGAGCAACCTTCCAACCCGAAGGACAAGGATCGTAAACCGTTTTGATAGTACCCCAAAGTGTATTATTCTGGTCAGTATTACTTCCAATATACCAATCGTAAGGAGAAGCACTACCGTAATAAAAAACACCCGGATTACGAATTGAATTTTCAAGATTATGGGCTACATCCATAGGGGCAGCTGACACATTGGCGGGAGTTGTACCCAAAGGATTATAGGGATCTGCACTCGAACCACCCTCATAAAGTGTCTTTAACGTGGTATTATTCAGAGTTTTGGCACTTGATCCCGCAAACGGATCCTTACGCCCCCACTGGTACAGCAGTCCCAATGAACCTGCATCACCCGGGGTATCGTTCACCGCACCCAGGTTACGGACCATAAACGTATAGTTAACCCCGCCACTGGTAAAAACCTGAGTTTCTGTATCAGGATCGAAATCCGTCACCCAGATATGCCAGCTCCAAAGGATGTTATTACTACCGTCCTTGATGCAAACCAGCGCATTACCAGACTCTCCCTCACTATTCACCTTCACTTGGAAGATGCCGTAAGCTTGATCCGTATCATCCGTCTCAATCTCCAGCGAAGAATTGTCCCGCCAGATCACAGACGAACTCCAACCACTGCCCAGATCGGGAAGCTGCTCACCCAACTCTGTGCTTTGGTTGGCACGTTTCACCGGGATATAGACCGTACTGCCCGAAGCCACAGGCACCAGATAACAGTTGGACGTGGCGGTACGCGCCACCACCCGCTTGTCGGCCGTGGAGATCCCCGTCACACTCAGGTTCATCCGGTAGTCCCTATTGCGTACAATGTTATAGTCGTTCACATCGTCCGCACCGGGATACAGGCGATACACCACCCGGTCACCGTTATAGAAACCAGTCAATTCAATGTAAGTCGCCTGCAACTTTCCGCTCTTACCCGTGGCATCGCCACCGGTATTCGTACCCGTACCACGCCGGTTATCAGGCAGGTAATACACCAGACTGTCGGGAGTGCCGGCGACCGTCAGGTCGGTGGCATCCCCGTTATACAGCGTTGGCGTGGCTGGAAAGACCGAATCGTCCGTAGGAGCGGTGAAGTAAAGTTCCTGCGGAACATTGCACAACCGGGCGGAGGTTAGTTTAAGGTGCGAGTTCAGCGCAGGATCAATGCTCCACTTCAGGCTCACACGAGCAACCAGCCGTGACAAATCTACTGTTTGGGAAAGCACTGCATTCTCGTTCACTTCCAGATTTAGTTCCCCTAACATTGGTAAATAACCACCGGTGAGTTGAAGCCCCTCTTCAGTAGGGATATTCAGACTGACTGACTGAAAAGCGGCTTCCGAAGCGGGGTCTGCGGCAAAAACCGTTGAGCCCGCATTAGCCACCACATAGATATGGCTCTGCACACCGCTTTCGTTATTGGTCAGTTTCACACTGAAGGTCTTGTCCAGTCCGGTGTCTTTATAAATTTTCTTTACAAAATTACCGTTGATAAACTGAAGGATCCAGGCATTCTGCAGCAGCGTATCGTTCACCAGGGAAGGATCCGTGCTGCGGCTAAGCGCACCCGTGCTCCCGCTAACAATAGCGGATGCCGAACCGCTCCGTAACGACAATGGCACTTCCACCTCGAAAGAGGAGTCCACGCCACCGGCATCACCCAGCTCGTTGCTGCACGAGCTCATCCCAAGCAACGCGAGCAAGACCAGTAATAAACTTTCTATTCTTTTCATTTCGTTCTCTTTTTTCAGTTTAAGCAAATCACAGCTTTATTAAAGGATAAAGGCAGCGGACAAACACTTAATTTATCCCGGCAAGCAGACAGACAAGCCTGCTCAAGATTGTTCAAAGCCATAGCCCGATACAACAAGTCTCTTTTCATCGATCTTTTGCAAAGCGGCTGCTTCAAAAAGATGTTGTAAAGAAGAATCAGGAAAACCAATACTTGCGACTGTTTTAGCCACGCACTTGACATGCTTCAGCTTGACCTGATAAGCATAGACCTGCGTATGAAACAGATAAGCCGATTGCTGATAAGCTTTCCAGAAAACACCCTCTTTATACAAGTGGATTGCTCCCTCATTGGCAGATTCTAATGTTAAAATATCTATTAGCTTCATCTTGCTTTTTTTTCGACCGCCGTAAGGCGGTAATAGCCGCGGGCTTTTAATGCCCGCGGGAAATAATCGAATACGCGCCACAAGGGCGCTTAATCTTGCACGCAGCGCACAGCGAAGCCGAGCGCCCGACCGTTGGGGTTCGCCGGAGCCACGTTAGAGCTGTAGATGTTCAGGCTCCTGCCGTAGGTACCACTGACCGCAGACGACCAATAGGAGCCGTTCGAGCCAACGTAGCCCAGCGCTCCCGTAATCGCAAGGCGATTGCCGGTTGCAGGGTACCACGAACCGGTAATACCGGGAACAGAACGACCATATGAAGTCCAAGCAAACGTATCCTTGTTCCAATCGCTAAAAGCTTCAATAGGAGCAACCCTCCAACCCGCAGGACAAGGATCGTAAACCGTTTTAGTAGTGCCCCAAAGTACATCGTTTCCAGTAGTACTGCTACCACAGTACCAATCGTAATTCTGAGCTGAAGTACTGTAATAAAATACACCCGGATTACGGATCGCAGTCAACAGATTATTTGGGGAAACAGCAGGAGCAGCGGTATTCGTGGAAGGATAAGTGCCACTACTGCCAGAACCACCTGAATAAAGCGATTTGTAAGTAGTGGTACCGCTTGCCGTAGCACTGGCTCCCGCAAACGGATCCTTACGACCCCACTGATAAAGCAAGCCCAGTGCACCCGTATTCTCATCATTATGATCCGCTAGATAACCATTCAACGCACCCAGGTTGCGATCCATAAAGGTGTAACTACTATAAGTCTCATTCTCGCTTTCAGGATCGTAGTTTGTCACCCAGATATGCCAACTCCAAAGTTTATTGGTACCATCGGTGATATAAACCACGGCATTACCCTCAGCGGTGAGTTCGGGAACTTTTACCGTAAAGAAACCTTCACTCTGCAGCGCATCACTGGTTTCTACCGTCAATGCGCTGTTATCACGCCACAATACGGCGGAACTCCAACCCGTGGTAATGTCAGAGAGCTGCTCACCGATCTCGGCAGTCTGGTTGGCACGTTTCACCGCAATGTTCACACTGGAACCCGGACGAACAAGATATGTATTGGAGGTAGACGATTTTTTCACCCGAGCATCCAAGCTACCGTCAACTCCTGTAATAGAAGCACTAACGGCATAAGTCGTATTACGCACAAGATTATAATCCTTTGTGGCATCACCACCCGGATAGATATTATAGGTTACTTCGTTCCCATCGCCATAACCCGTCAGTTGAATGCACGTGGAACCCGTAATACCGGTCTTATCGGTCTCGACTGTGCCCGTACCCTCACCACGCATATTTTCCGGAAGGTAGAAAGACAGCGATACCGCACTGGTCGTCTGATCGATGGCGGTGATGGCTTCGCTGTCAAACTCCAGAAGCGTAATGTCAGTAAGTGCGGGAAACGTAGTGACGGCAGCATCCTTATAAGGAAAACTCTTATTAGGTACATTCATCAGGCGGACTGACTTAATTTTAAAACCGCTGGGAAGACCCGTGGCTGCCAGCTGGAAGCTAAAGTCAACCCGGCTGACCATGCGGGTCAGTGTTACCACGTTTGAATTGTTGATAAAGTCATCCGGAAGTGTAAGGTCTGTCAAAGAGCCGTACATTGGTAAAAAACCAGCAGTAGGAAGAACAGAGGCTTCATTCGTTATTGCAATGCCATAAGATTTGAACTCCGTTTCCGTTGCCAGTACACTAGGAAAAGCATTCGGACCCATATTAGCGACGAAATAGAGGTTACTCTTCTCACCCGCTACATTCTTGGAGAGGTCCATGCGGAAGTCCGCCACATCCACTGTACTGAAGTATTGTTTACGCACAAAATTACCACCGGAAACATACTGGAACACCCAAAGGTCTTTGATGGCACTTTCATCCATCCCTGATTGGTCTACCGAACGAGTGGCACTTGCAGAGAAATTGATCCCGGAAGCATTGCCCCCTCCAAGATTTAACACACCTCTCCCACTACGCGTGGAAGAGCCAGACTGCTCCATAGCGGCAGTCTTGAAGGAAAACCCCACTGAAACATCCTCACCCGAGGAGGGCCTCACCAGGGAGTTATCCTCGGAACACGCCGCGAAAAACAACGCGACGCACAGAAGAATTGATAAGCTACTTAATTTCATATTCTCTTTGTTTATTTTTTATATCCTTTTCAAAGCATATCGCACCAGTCTACATACCATGTGCATACACGCCTTTTGTCACTGTGGCGCGAACCGCCTTATGGCAGCGATAACCGCGGAAAATAATCGAATACGCGCCACAAGGGCGCTTAGTCTTCTTGCACACAGCGCACTGCATAACCGTCCGCGCGGAAGGCACCGAAATGCGGAGACACCGTGCTACTAGTAAAGTACAGCTTGTTGGTGATAAGACCAAATGCAGATGACCAGCAGCAACCAAAGTTGCCAACATCGCTCAATATTCCACTTCCGGAATTGCGATAGCCGCTTGAGGGGAACCACGAACCAGTACTTTCATTATCCAGAAAACGACCGGGATAAGTAGTCCAATCATCAGCAGTATCCCCATGTCGTAAAAAGGTGGTGGTGCTAAAACTGCTGAATGTTTCCCTAAGAGCAACCTTCCAACCGGAAGGACAAGGATCATAAACTGTTTTGGTAATACCCCAAAGGGTGCTGTTCTGAGTTGTACTGCTACCACAGTACCAATCGTTTTTCTTAGCCCCAGTATTAAAATAAAACACCCCCGGGTTACGGATGGCATTTTCAAGATTATTGGCTACATCCGTAGGAGCAGCGGTATTGGTCGAAGGATAAGGCTTATTGTCCGTACCATCTGAATAAAGGCTTCTCAAAGTACTTGAATTCGTAGCACTTGATCCCGCAAACGGGTCTTTACGTCCCCATTGGTACATCAAGCCCAATGCACCTGCATCACCCGGGGTATCATTCAAGGCACCTATATTACGATCCATAAATGTGTAACCATCAATCTCTGGGTATGTTTGGTTTTCTGTTTCAGGATCATAGTCCGTCACCCAGATGTGCCAGCTCCACAAAATTGAATCAGCTGAAACCGAACCGGCCTTCTTTATATATACCAAGGCATTACCTATGGCGGTGGCACTAGAAGCAGTGACTTCCATCATTCCGTTACCAGCATCAGTAGCAGTAATCATTAAATCTGAATTATCCCTCCAAAGCACACCCGGAGTCCAGCCCGTAGTTACATCAGCAAGTTGCTCACCCAGATCGCTCTGATTGGCACGCCTCACCGGAATCAGTACCATACCTCCGGGTTTTACAATGTAACAGTTTGCCGTCTCACCACTGCCCACAACACGCGCGTCATTCGTAGAAGTTCCGTCCAATTGTGCTGTCAGAGTATATTTTGTATTACGCTTGAGGTTATAGTCATTGTACTGGTCTTCACCCAAGTAAATATTGTAGATCACTTCCGCTCCGTTTGTATTGCCTATCAATTGCACGGCGGTAGCTTTGGCTATGCCTGCTTTCTGCGTGGCATCGCTACCTGCGGTATTATCGCCCAGCCCTCTGCGATTATCAGGAAGATAGAAAGTCAGCGTACCACTTGTTGCTTTGTCCGCAGCAATATTTTCCCGGGCAAAAGCCACCGTAGTCAGCGTATCAGCAGGGAAGTTGGTGTCGTTGGTATCATCCGCATCCATGTTCTCCGGATTGATGTACGGATACATGTAACGGGGAACATTGATCAGACGGGCTTGCTTAATCTGAAAGTCTGAGGACATATTGCTTGTCACCTCATAGCTCAGGTCCACCCGTGAAACCATATAAGTCATTGTGATTGTGGCACCACCTTTGAAATAGTCGGGTATCGCCACCGAAGTAACTTCGCCGAACATTGGCAGCGAACCCGCCGAAGGAGTGATGGAAGCTTCATTGGTAATGCTTAAACTGCTATTCTTAAAATCGGTTTCCGTAGCAAGCGCCTTGCCTTTGTAGGCGGCTTCTCCCACATTGGCCACAAAATAAATAGTCGCACCAGTTGCTTTGGAAAGATCCAGGTTCAGCTTGGAGGCATTCACCTGACTCAGGTACTGCCCACGCACATATGTGCCACCCACATACTGGAACACCCAAAGATTATTGATCACTTTTTCGGCATCGTCTGTTAAAACAGTAACAGAGCGTGTGGCCTTCAGGGCAGAAGAGGAAGAGCTACCTGAAAGATTCACCTGCGTCATCCCGGAGGGCTGCAGGGAAAGGTCCACGGTAATCGTTTCACCGCCGACCGGCTGACCCGTGCCCAAGTCTTCGGAACATCCTCCCAAAACCAGCAACGCAGTCGCCAAATAAATGAACTGTTTAATATTCATTGTCTTTCTTATTAAAATGTTATAATTCTCTTTTTAAGCTGATTAATTGCCACCCATTCCTCCCATATTATTCGTTCTATTGTCCCAGGGAGTAGTAGTGGTGGGATTCGGATGGTCACCGCTACCGACGCCACCGGTGTTCCAGCTGCCAGGATTCCAACCATTGCCGGTAACGGTGTTATCGCCCTGACCCTTACCCGTGTCAGGGTTATTCCAACTGCCACCGGTGTTCCAGCCGATGCCGGTAACGGTATTCGGAGAGTCACCGCTGCTGGTACCGCTACCGATGCCACCGGTATTCCAGTTGCCTGAATTCCAACCATTACCGGTAACGGTGTTGTCACCCTGACTCTTACCCGTGTCAGGGCTGTTCCAACTCACACCGGTATTCCAGCCGCTGCCGGTAACGGTGTTCGGAGAGTCACCGCTGCCAATGTCACCGGTATTCCAGTCTTTTGGATCCCAGTTACCGATCTGTAGCCCGTTATCACCGCCGCCTTCACCCAGACCTGTGTTCCAGGCATCGGGAGAGACTGCCCATGAATTCACCAGAAAAGTGTTCGGCTGGTCGCCGCTTCCAATCTTGCCGGAATCCCAACCGTCCGTGCTCCAGTCACCCACCGTTACGCCGATGCCTTCGTCACCACCCAGGTCACCGCTTGTCTCCACCCCGTCCCAGTCCGTCACTTTCAGCGTGAGGTAGACCATCGGGTCGGTGAACAGTACGGTAAACACATATTTCTTACCCGGCAAGAAAGCCATCGCAGGAACCGTCGCCGAGAAGGTGACAGGGGTACTGCCATTGGCCGTAAGGTAAGCTGTAATATGGAAAGGAGCTGATTTCTTGGGAAGCAGATAACCTCCGATCGTATACAGGACATTGGAGGTGACTTCCGTAAAAAGATCCACCGGAATATTCAGCATGCCGTCCACCTCCCAGGAGGAGGCATCGATGCCCGTATCCCCCAGTGTATATACATAGGGGGTATGGCTCAATGCCGTGAGACTTAACCCGCTCTCGCTCGTATCAGGCGTGATGGAGCTCACTGAAGTGGACTCCGGATCGCGCTGAAAAGCCACACGGATAGCCGAGTATTCCAGACGGAAAGGCGTAAAGGAGATGTTTGCCGTGGAGGAGCTCAGCGTCTCTTTCAGCGAAGAGACTTTGAAATCCGCCGTATAGGAGTTCTCCAGTTCAAATTGTTTCTCACTGCCCGAAGCAAAGCTGTGCAGGGGACTCACCGCATAAAACCTATAGGTCAGACCAGAGAGCAGCGCCATGGGCTGACCGTCATCCGGAACCAGCGTGCCAGAGGCATCCGTGGTGTACTGCTTGCTCAGCGTGCAATGGTCGGACTCGGTCTGGTTCGTCCCCTCGGTGGTCACCTCATAGGCATAGACCGTGACTGCCGTGCCTTCGACCAGCGCAGCAGTGGAACGGGTTTCCGTGCTGACAGAAAGCGAAGGCACCTGGAAACTCACAGCGGTATAGCCCGCCGTAGGGGGGAGGTCATCGTACTCATGCTCGCAGGAGCTTAGCGGGAGCAGCAGGAGCAGCAATAACGGGTAGATGAGTTTATAGTTATTCATTGTCATTCTTTTTTTCAATAGTTAGTACCGGACATCAAATGCCGGTATAGATCACATCGTCATAGGGCACTTCTTCCCATTCGGTGGTTTCAAGCACCGTAGGAGTCACTTCCTCACCGTTGATCAACACCGAGGCCTGGTAGTTTACACCGGCATCCAGTTGGGTATAGGCGGTAGTGCTCGCCCTCAGCGTGTAACCGTCCACCACGAAGCTCAGCGTGAGACCGGAGGGAAGGCTGGTGGTGGGAACCACCCGGAAGTAAACCGGGGTGTCAGTATCCGTTGCCGTGGAGGCGATGCCGGGAGCAAGCGTGATGTCGCCGGTTGTCTGCACGCCATAAATGCCTGTGGAAAGGTTCACCGTGCCCGAGGCATAAAGACCTTCGCCAGAAAGGGTGATGTTGCTCACAGCGCCAGTACCCAGGTAAGTGCCGCGCCGGATCTTAAAGGTGAGACGCGCGTAGGCATGTCCCATTGTGAAGCTCACATTACGGTTTGAAGTGTTGACCGGTCCCGCAAGCGTGGGACTATACACCAGGTCGCTTGCCGCATCGTAAAGCCCGGAAGTAAGGGGAGCAGCAGTATAGTCGGTCAGTGCACCGTCGTAGGGGGCGTAAGCAAAGACCTGGGCATTCGCCGTACGAAGGCGGATCTCCTCACCCGTGGCACTCCATGCGCCGTCAGTGTAAGCGTACTCTTTGTTCGACTGAAGGGTATAGCCATCCGAAGTGGAGGTTTGAAACACCCCGATGGAACCCGAGGTAAGTTCCGTCACAGAGCGCGTGAGATCAGCGGAAAAGGATGCCGAGACCACGCGGAGCGTAGAGCCTTCTCCGGAAGAGGGAGCGGGAGCATCCAAAGAATTGCACGAAGACAGCCACACGCAGCAGAGCAGTCCTGTTAATAGCTTATTCATTTCGTTGTTCACTTTAGTTCGTTATAGGTTACAGCACTCATAATGGTACTGGAGTTTTTTTTAACCGATAAATTGTTGCCGGAGCGTCTCACGACGCCACCGGACAACTTCATTGAGATAAAAATCGAAAAGTATTCCGATTTTGCTTTCAAATGAGATTCTATTCATTCTGTTCTTCTTACCGGTTAAATCATCGGCTCTATCGGATTGGTCAGGGGAGTATTATCCACCCAGTCGGTGATATCCACCTTGGTAACCTGCAAACCTTTGCCCTTGATGGTCACATTAATTTTATAGTTGGTACCGGCGGCAAGGGTGTTCAATGCGTCACCGGAATCGGTATCCAGCGTGGTACTCATCACATTCCCATCCACCGTAAAGGAGATTTTAGTAGTGGCATCCAGGGCACTTACAGGAACCATCAACACGCTTACATCTTCAGGGGTAGTGGTGGTGGCAATCCCGTTGTTAACAGCAGTGGTGGCATCCACGTCAAAAGCCACCGCACCGGTAATGGCCTCAGTAAGAGGATCAACGCCAACCGCAGCATAAGTGCCGTCGGTGATATTCAAAAAGGAAGATTTAACAAGCTTGCTGTCAGGGTTGGTACCGTCTTCCAGACTGATGTGGGTGATGGCACAGGTACTGGCATAGCTCTCATCACGGGTGATGCTGAACGTGATCTTGGCGTAGGCATGGTTCATGGTCAGCGCAATTTCGTTGTTGGTATTGTTCAGCGTACCGGTGTTATAAATACTATAACTCATATCCTTAGTCCCGTCAAGCAGGTTTTCCTGTGAGGTCAGTGCCACGGCAGCAGGATCTGCTACATTGGTGTCATGCGGATAGTAGGCGCAAACCTGCGCATCCTTATCGTTCAGGTAAATCACATCATTGACGCTGGCACCTCCCCATTTCGGGGTGTTGGCCGCCGTATAAACGTACTGCACATTGCTGTTAGCCGCTGCAACATAGCCGTTAGGGGCATCCTCCTTAAGGAACATGCCGATGACGGCACCGTCAGTGGTAAGCTCGGTGACACTACGCGTGGCGAAGGCATCCATCGAAGTGGAAGAAACAGCAAGGGCTGTCATCGGGCCATTATCCGGATTCACTACCGGAGTATCCGTATTGGAGCAGCTGCACAAAAGTGTGCAGACTGCGGAGATATAAACTAAATTCTTTTTCATTGCTCTTTTTTCTTTAATTGTCTTTTCATCTGTTAGCTCAATCAACCGGTTCATTAGTTGAAATCAACCGGACTGCCGGAGTTGACATCCACGGCGTTCCAATCTACAATGGTAACAGTGGTGACCTCAAGCTCGGTACCGTTGATCTGCAGGGTATAGGTGTAGTTGTTGCCGGCAGCCCAAGCGGTAGCTGAGTCAGGAAGAATAGGAAGATCAGCAGTCATCTCTTTGCCGTCCACCGTAACGGTGACCTGAAGGTCGGCTACAGCCACAGGAATCACCAGGCCGTAAGCCGTGACAGTGGTGGAAGCAGGGGCATTATAGTCATTGGCGTTCACACCCGTAGCATCCGTGAAAGAGATCGCTCCAACAGTAGCACTGGTTACGTCAAGAGTTCCGTCGCTCACCTTGATGGTAAATGCACCCGAAAGCGGAGTAGTCGGACTAGCGTTTTGGGAATCAATCTTGATGGAAGTAACCAAACCGGTACCGCCATAGCTTTCAGCCTTGTTCACCACAAAAGAGAGTTTAGACAGTGCATGGTGCATGTAAAGGTCTACCTTATTGTCATAAACTGCGGGAACGGCAACCGCATCATCAGCTGCGGCATTGCTCGCCTGAGGCCAAGCAGCGTACACATAAGGATCCCCCGCGGTACCATCACCACTGGTAGCAGCGGCGGTACCGTACATATAGTCGGTCTGACCGGTACCGACGAAGCTGGCTTCATCAGCCGCAAGAGTGGCACTGATCACATTAGTGGCATCATTGGAAGGGGTGCTAAAAGCATTTGACGGATAGAACGCGTAAACCGTAGCCGTTTCGTTGGTCAGGTTGATTTTTTCTGCAGCAGCTGTAGGGCTCACCCACGTATCGGGAGTACCATCCACTGCACCGTCGGGTAACAGATCGCTAAAGGTATAAGTGGCTACCTTGGGGGTATAACCCGTACCGGTGACAAAAACACCGATCTGGTCGCTCTCAACAAAGGCGGTGCCCTCTTTCAGGGCACGGGTGCCTACGCTTGAAAGTACATTTACAGATACACCCAGTTCACTCGTTGCGGGAGGGGCAACGGGGATATTCTCGTCATTGGAACAACTTGCAAGCATAGCGGCGGCAAGGGTGGCGAATAAGATTTGTTTCTTCATTTTCGTTTATTTTTTAATGGTTATTATAATCTTTGTTGAGGTCCGTTAGCATACGAACGGCTTATTGCACATTAGCATTGCCGGCGGCTACCTCACCCCACGGAAGAATGGATACGCTGTTCACGATGAGTTCACTACCTTTCACCGTGAGAGTATAGGTATAGTTCTTCTCCGCAAGCCATTGGGCGGCACTGCCGGCAGCAGGAAGGGCAACGGACATAACTTTACCGTCAATGGTCAGCGTCAGGGTAATGCCGGAAGTGGCGGTCAGAGGAGCAACCAAAGCGGCGGTGGTGACAGTCGTGGAAGCCGGATCAGCATAGGCATTGATGGTTAGGTCGGAGGGACCGGTAACGGTCAGTAGCTCGGAAGCGGCGGCTCCGCTGATTACCCCGTTAGTTAAACTCATGGTTAAGGCACCCGTCTTGAATTTGGGAGTGCCCGGAGTGACAGTAGCAAGCGTTAGCTCGGACAGAGCACCCGTACCCAAATAGCTTTCAGCCTTGTTGATTACAAAGGAGAGTTTGGACAGCGCATGGTGCATGTAAAGATCCACCTTGTTGTCGTAAACACCGCTCCCGTCAGCTGCCGCATTACTGGCTTTCGCCAAGGGATAGGTATAAGAAGTACCCACACCGTCGCCCTCACGCGTGGTGGCATACATGTAATCAGCCACATCAGCCGCGTTGAACTGCTGTGTAGAGGGGATATTCACGTTGATAGCCGTGTAATAGTCTCCCTGCGTATCGTCCGTGGAATTGCTGATGGCATCTGATGCATAGGGATAGAATGCATAAACGGTAGCGGTCTCATTAGCCAGATAGATCTTCTCGGTTTCTGTTGTAGAAGAAGTCCAAACGCCAGCAGGATCAGCCGGGCAGGTATAAGCCGCCAGAAGAGGTATATAATCCGTTCCTTTGACGAACACACCGATCTTATTATTTTCGGCAAAAGCATCGGTCAGCGCACGGGTGGAACCTGCACCGGAGATCAGGGTGCTCACACCCAGTTCGGAACCGCGGGAAGCCGCAGGCACTTCATTGTCGTTACTGCAGGAGGCCATCATCAGTGAAACCAGACCTGCGAAAATTAATTCCTTTTTCATTTTACTTTTTACTTTCTAATTTAGGGTTATTACTACGTTATTCTTAGATACCTGTTGCATTTATATCGGTGTTTCTCTTTCTTATTGACTTACTGCACTTCCCCGTTGCCTCCGTTTACCTGTTCACGGGGGTTGATGGTGACACTGGAAAGCACGGCCTCCATATTGAGAACCTCGACCGTAGCCTCTATCGACACATCAACTTCACCCGCATTGGCCTGATCCAATTGGTCTGTGATATCTGCATTGAGAAACTGGACGCTGCCCGTGTTCATCGTAAACTCCATGTGAAGAATGTTCTTCTCGCTCGTGTCCTTTCCAAAAAAGGAGACCCCCCCGGTAAAGGAGCTGTTATCCTTCTGCGTATTGAAATAAAGATCCCCGTTTTCCTTAACCAGTTCACCGGAAGAGATATACGCACCCGTGGCAAAACCGCTCAGGCTGCCCGAGCAGCTTCTGATCTGGTCTGCATACTCACCGGAACCCACGCTGATGACCGCCTGGCGAACAAAATTCCGGGGAACCATCGTGGCAGAGGCCGAATCACCCTCCAGCACCGTAAGGGTACCCAACCCCACGCCATAACAGTGTGAAGGTTGTGAAAGGTAAGAAGAGGCACGCGTATAAGCAGGAGCGTAAATCTCGGCGCTACCATAGGAGCCCAGGTTGCGTTGCTCCACATTTTTACCGTCGTTATTATAAGCCAGCACCTGGTAGGTGCCGGGGGGAAGGCTACCGCTGAAACCGGAGGAACTGCCCTCACGCATCAACGGCGAACCATCGGGGGGATAAAAATAGAGTTGCATACCTGTGGGAAGATTATCGCCTGTCTTCAGGTTCTTCCAGTTGAAATTAAGAGTGACGTTGCCGGAAGGCTGCACTTCCTCAAACTCTCTGCGGGTGCATCCGCCGGAAAGAGCCCAAAGAAGGCCGCCTGCCACAAACCAGCCAATTAATGTATAGGTTATTTTTCTTTTCATACCGGTACTGTTACTTGCGGGGTGAATATGTGCGACCGAAACGGTAGCTGACCGACACACGGAAACCCGTGGCTTTCAAACCGCTTTCGGTATAGAAACTTTGATAATAATAGTGAAGATCACTGTAAGAGTAGCGTGTCCCCGATATCGAACGGTAACCCAGCCGAGCCCCTAATTCAAGACCTAAACGCGAGGAAAGGGGAAGGTAATATCCAAGGGAGAGGCCTCCTTCATAATAGGAGCCCGTACGACCCTTATCCTGGGCTTCCGATGAGAGGTAGTCATACTGACCACCAAGCCCGTAAATACCTAAATAGAACCGCTTGTGCCCCCCTGAAGAATCGGAAAACCAGTAACGGGGCTCGAGGCTCAGGGTGGAAGGGGCCCAGACATGGGCTTCATTACCCCCCACATCGGTCACTCCGTAGACCCATTCACCCGAAACGGACCAATGGGGCGCCAAGAAATATTCCAGTTCCACATTGGGAGTGAGGTATCGCTTTTGAAGTTCCGAGGAGTACCCGGCAAGGGATACCAGGTTCGTCTTCACCGAAAAAAGCGGCACGAACCCCGCACGCAATGGACGAAGGGAAGAAGGTGGTAAAGCCGATTCCTCTTTGCATTCGTTTTCCTGATCCTGCCGCAATTGCTCTTCTTTTCGAAGGAGTTCTTCCTGTGCCAACAGTTCTTCCACCAGGCTCTCCAGAATATTATTTGCACCGTGAAGCGTATCTGTACAGCTTACCGGAATACCCAGACGCCGTCTTTCACTTTCAAGCACGGCGGCAAAATCTTTTTGGGGGATTTTGACCTGATAATGTTCTTCAATCACTTTTTGAAGATCATATTCGACCTTTACCTGTACACGACGCAACTGAGGAAAAAAGATACGTTCCATCTCACGGTAAGGGTTGCCACCAGAAAGTTCCATCAGCTGTTTCTCCCGACCGTCGAAAACGCCCACCTTATTTATTATGGAGAGAATGCGCTCCTTTTCCTCCAGGGAGGACGACGAAACCAGTTCTGCCAAACCCGCCCAGTCTTCGGCAACATGCGAGGTGCGCACGGCATAAGAAGAAAGCAGCGGGTAACGACGGCGGAGGTAGAGGGCAAAACCTTCGGAGCGGGCACGGGAGAGTTCTTCGTTACGCAGATACGTCCCGTCAATGGAACCGTAACCCGTGAGGGAGATATCTTTGATCTGTACCAGCGTATCCGAAAGCGTAGCACGAAGGAAATCGTCCAGGCGCCCCAGTTCTTCCGGGTTACCTTTGTAGGAAGGTAATACTTCCGAGCTGCCAATCCGGTAGGACAAATGGCAATCAATGCTCTTACCCCCTTCACGGATGATGCGGCGATAAACCGAATCGCGGAAAGATGTGCCTGACAAGGAAGGGGAATGCCCAACGGATCCACTAAGAAGGTCTTGTCCCCGCACCTTGCCTCCAATCAGGCTAAAGCTCAGAACACCGGCAATTACGATTATTCTTGCAACTCTCATATTTATCCCTTTTTATGCATTAATACAATTCATACATTCCCGTACTGGTACAGGCAACGGTGGTTTTTCAAGGGTTCCGTTACTTTGTAAGTAGCGGAACAGGGAAAGGCCCTACAGGGGTCTGAGGGGACTGGACCGACATTTGGAAAGGGCACACTGCTTAATGGAGCAGGGAATGTAGCAAAGGGTAGGATAATAAAGAAAATGGATGACAATAAAGAGGGAAATGGTTGATGCCTCGCAAACGATTAAAAGAGAAAAAAGGAGAAATAAGCGGGCGATTTTAAGCGTAAGAATGTTAATTTACTAAAATAATTAAGATACGGAGACATAGCAATGTCTAAATGTATTAAACAGATAATTAAGCATTGTTTTTACACACTTTACAATAGGACATCCAAAGAGAGCATCGTAAGATGTATTATTGTTTTCGGCTATTATTTAAATAGATAAATTAAAATATCTCCACTTTATTTTGCATAATATAAATTAAATACTTATTTTTGCCCCAAGAATATGGAATCTGCTACTTACAAAGTAGCGGATTCTTTTTTAGACGCAACCCGGCGGCTCGACTCCTAGGCTACAACATCGATAATGCTTTTCTTCGCTCTTGTGCGAGCGGGGCGAATAGCTCAGCAGGGCGATCACTTTCCGGTTGGCGCGACTTAGCGTTTTATTACCGAAGGAGGCCAAATAGGTATAGGTGACTTTCTCGGAAGAATGCCCCAATGACTCACAGATCACAGAGACGGAAATACCTTGGTGATAGGCCGCCGTGGCCCAGGAGTGACGAGCCACATAGGAGGTGAGACGCACCTTGAGCCGAAGCAACTTGGAGAGCTTGCTAAGGTGAGAGTTGTACTTGCGCAAAGCGCTCTGGTATTGCACATAACCTCCGGCGCCCTCTTTAGTGACGATAGACAGCAGGAAAGGGCTCTTTTTATCATGCGAAGCATATTTAAGCAGCAATGCACGCGCGCAGGGTTCGACCTGTACGCTGAGCTGTGCACCGGTTTTACTCCGGTGATAACGGAGCATATTCGCGGTAAGATCGGATTTGCGCAACCGGATCAGATCGACAAAGGGGATGCCCCGAAGGTAAAAAGAGAGCAGAAAGAGGTCGCGGCTCATAGCCAGTGCAGGATGCCCGCTCAAATCGGCTTCCTTTAACTGCCTGATGACATGGGGGGAGACGGCACGTTTTTCTGTACTGTCGTTGCCCGTGAACACATCGTTAAACAACTTGGGGGCATAAGCCGCAAGCCCTTCCTCAACAGCCTGGTTATAGATACTACGCAACATACGCATGTACATGGAAATGGTGTTAAGTTCACACTTGCGGGCTAACAGGGAACGCTCAAAACGTTTTAACCGTTCGGGAGTGATCTCCGAAAAGGCAAAGTCATCCATCTCCAGGAATTTAAGAAACTGCCGCACCGAAGTTAGGTAACAACGTGCCGTGGAATAACGGCCAACAGACAGAAGACGCTTTCTTAGTAAAGTAGTAAAGGTTACAAATGAATTCATTAAAGATGTTTGTTTGTTCTGCCGTGTAACTTTCTTTCTCATAAATTTACTATTTTCAATTGAATTATCATCCAATAGTAAAACTATAATCGATAAAAAAGAAATGTGACAATGGCAAGAATTAGATAAAATAATAAACAAAAAATAGATAAATAATCGCTATTTGTGTATTTTTCTGTTTCGAATGTTGCCTATAAAATTAAAATAATAAATAATAAACGCAAAACAAATAAACTATTATTAACTTATAATAGAGAAATATCACAAACAACGAATCCGATTCATTTAAGGATCTCTTTAGTTATTCTCAAACAGAAGTTATGGCTCGTTAAACAACAGGATCACACCGGCAGAATCAGTCTGCGTAAATAAGGCCTCTTCTTGAGCCAGTTTAAGAAGAAATAAAGATAAGTCAACTTATATCTGGGGACTCACTATCTTTGTGTAAGTCTTTATGTATTTATTTATACTCACAATTGTGGCTCACATTCTTCACTACTGTGGTTTATCTTCTTCACTATTGTAAAGAAGGTGAACTACGGATGTAAGCAAGTGATTTAGATGAAGCATTAACAGAAGAAACATGGTGTATTAACGTAAGGAATACCTGTTTTTCACCTCATAAAGAGCAGGGCTTTGAATTAGAAGACTATGTTTTTTCCACAAAAAGACCATACTCGTGAGGAGAAATTGCTTAAAAGCGAAGTGAAATGAGCAGTTTTCTTATTGCACCAGAACAGACCAAAACAGACTTAATAATTTAATAATCAGTTTTTTATATCCATTTTCCAGTGGTGCAAGTAAAGTTTACTTGCACCCTATATTTTTTACTTACACCGCTTCTTATTTACTGCAAATCAATCAATTAAGCGCCTTGGTGCAAGTGTGCAAGTAAATTATGCACTAAACTACAGTGTGTTGATTTTAGGAGCACTTCTGAGATTCTCATTAGATGCGAGTGCCCTTCAACTCATCAAAATAAGTATCGAGTAATTCTTTTGCCGCAACAAAGGAAGTCAGATCCCCTTTCAATACTTGGTCTTCTTTCTTTGCAAGCATGGTCTCTATCTTTGGATTATGGAAGAAACTGTCCCGAAGCCGCTCATTGATGCTCTCGTACATCCAGTATTTACTTTGCTCATTGCGGCGGGAATCAAAGTAGCCATTACCTTTTACGAAATCAATATATCGATAGACCATGTCCCAGACTTCTTCCACGCCAAGATTATAAAAGCCGGAATAGGTCATGACTTCCGGTATCCATCCCGAATCGGGAGCGGGAAAAAGATGCAAAGCGTTTCGAAACTGAGAAGCGGCTAATTTAGCCCGATCCAAATTATCACCATCGGCTTTATTAATAATGATACCGTCCGCCATTTCCATGATGCCGCGCTTGATGCCTTGCAATTCATCACCGGTACCTGCCAGTTGAATCAACAGGAAGAAATCGACCATGGAATGCACCGCTGTTTCGCTCTGCCCCACGCCGACTGTTTCCACAAAGATTTTGTCGAAGCCGGCTGCCTCACAAAGGATGATGGTCTCCCGCGTCTTACGTGCCACACCTCCCAACGAACCGGCGGCAGGACTAGGGCGGATAAATGATTTCGGATGAACAGACAGTTTCTCCATACGGGTTTTATCTCCTAAAATACTTCCTTTGCTTCGCTCGCTACTGGGGTCAATGGCCAGTACGGCCAGTTTACCTTGGTATTTCTCCAATACATGCAAGCCAAACACATCGATGGAAGTACTCTTTCCTGCTCCCGGTACCCCGCTTATGCCAACACGAATGGAGTTGCCCGAATAAGGAAGACATTTCTCAATGACCTGCTGCGCAAGAGCATGATGCTCGGGCTTTACACTTTCCACCAGAGTCACAGCACGACTTAGGACAGTGATATCGCCCTTGACGATGCCTTCCACAAAATCTCCAACCGACAGTTCACGCTTCCGGGGCTTGGCATTACGTTTCAGATAGGGATTGACGGAAGCCGGCTGCTCAATGCCTGCATTGACAACCAATCCTTTATATTCTTTATTGTTTTCAGGATGATTCATGCCGTTATTTAGCTTTAATGTTTATTTCCACTTTAGGTGAAGCCGGATCATTGGTGATCATCAAGATGCGCAAATGCTGTTTTTTCTTAAAGATCGTTTTTCGACTTACCGTAACGCGCAAACGGGTTGTTTCGCCCGGTTGCAATACACTCTTCTTCAACCGTACACCGACTGCCGAATTAAACACTTGCAGTTTACTGATCTGCAATGGGGTATGTCCCGCATTAGTCAGTAAAATATCATGCTTTACATGTTGCTTGTTAGCTAGTTGCTGACTCATATCAACATTGGTTTCGGAAAGCCGTATCAAAGGAGCATTCGCTTTCTCGGTAGTCGTCAGCCCTGAGAAATCAGGCAAAAGGACTGCCGAAAGCGGTATTTCATTTTCTTCGCTGACTTTATCACCACTAAAACGGGCCAGATAAACAGAAGCCTGAGTCAATCCCAAATCCATCAGTTTATCCGTATTCAGCGTCAATGTAATTATTCCCTTTTCGCCCTTTTGCAGTACTGTGGGCTGAACTTTCATCTCCAGATAAGAAGGGAGATGCATCAATACCGGCGCATAGGGCTGGTCGGAGAGATTCACCACACCGATTTTGAGCTTCGGGCGATCTCCGCGATTCGCATCCGGAAAATCCAAAGTGTTCTTATTCAAACGAATCCTACCGATAAGAAAGGGGTAAGTCTTCGTATAGTCCTTTATTTCACGAACAACTTCTCCCGTAAAATGCAAATAAGCCAAATGGGGAATCGCATTACTGTAAATGGCTATGGACTTATCGAAACGCCCTAATGCCTCAGCGTCAAAAGAGACCTGGATATTTCCCTTCCCACCGGCAGCAATAGGCGACTTCGTCCAATTGGCTATGGAACAGGCGCATGAAGGTTCCACTTCTGTCAGCACCAGCGGTTCATTGCCCGTATTGGTGATGGTATATTCCACGGAGACGGGATGTTTCCACTCAATCTGACCGAAGTCGTGCGTTTCTTTATTGGAAGAAAAACGCGGCTGTGCCATTGCAGAGAAAGCGGCGGCAACCAGCATATAGGTGATTAGAATTCGTTTCATTCGTACTTGACAATCTGTATTTAGGAGGACAAATGTAGGCGTTTTCAGCGAAAGTTCCTAATAAATCATCCACCATAGTCCACTCATTTTTGAAGACTCCCCTTGCTCATTCCCGAATCGGTTATGACGACTTTCGCGGAGGCGGAATGTGCGGCATATTCAGCGGCATAGGCGCTTTGCACAGTTGCCAGACCGCCTTCGTATTCGCCTGCGCGTGCTATGCGATAAGCATCTTCCAACACATACACTCCCTTGGACAGATGATCGAAGAAGAAATTGGTCGCTGCGTCTTCCACTTCCATGTAATAGCCCATTCTTCCATCCCATCGATAGCCGGATAGACTGTTTTCCGGTTCAAAACATGCTCCGCGCTCATCCTTCAGCTGAACGAAGTCCATTGCACGATCGAGCCGTATCGTCAGGCGTGAGATGACTTTGTCGCCCACACTCAACTTCACGGTGGAATCTACTGCTTGCAATTGTTTGCTCCCGTCAGACAAGGTCCGCTCCACATAGAGTTTCTTCTCCACACTGAGTTCACGGCCTTGTTGCTTCACTGCTGCTATTTTCTCCTGATATTGTGCGTAAACAGCTCCCCAGCCAATGCCACCGTCCTGCTTCTCTATCGAAATGGTTTTTGCACCAACTTCGGGACTGCCGCCGGTATAGACTTGCTTAAAGTACGACAATCCGGGAACGGCATTGGTTAGAGAACGATCTGTTTGAGCTGAAGATGCCCCGGCTTCGAGCGTTGTCTTCCCGATCTTAATCCGTGCGCGACCACCGTCCGATAGCAGATCATTCCCTCTGCAAAGTAAAGCATACACCGCATCAGCAGTCGCTATCGGCGTATTCCAAGCAGTGACTTGTTTCTGTTTCAGTAACCAAATCTTCATCTCTTCAACCAGCTTCGGCTCTCCTCCCATCGCGTTCAAAGCCTCCATGGCTTTTACCTGAGCAACAACCCCACTCCTACTCCAACGATAAGGTGTTTCATTAAAGGCAAAGTAAGCTCCCCGTTCATCCGTCCGCACCAGATGTTCTTCAATGGAAGCGATGAAGTCGTGAGCCTCAGCCATTGAACCGGCCTTTTGCAAAATGATCGCCGATTCGGCTTTGCAAGCAATGGAACCTTGCTCCAGATTAGTATGAACTTTCGACAGGAAGTAACGGTAAGCCGTTTCGTTTGCCGCAGGTACCTTTTCACCGGAAACGGCAATAAGATATAAATAGGTCATCGCATCATCGGAGAGTTGGGAACTCTTTAGTCCTTTCTTTTCCGCTTTACGAAGCTCACGATATTCGTTCAAAGCTGCCTGATGCAAATACTTCAACGCTTGTTGCTCCATCGGCAATACGTCTACCGGAATCTGCCCACCGGTCAGCGAAGCAAGGCGGACAAGTAGTCCGGTAATGTAACCGGTCATGGAACGGCTACCCGCCATCCCTTTGTACCAGCTCCAAGCTCCATCTGGATTCTGCAATTCCCTCAGTTTAGTCAATGCGGTGATCGTTCCGTTCGTCAAATTGTTCGGATTAAAGAATTGAACCAATCGTTCCCGCTGTTCGGTCTCCGTAGTAGCCTCAAGCAACCAAGGGGTTTCTTCCAATAAGATATTTTTCAAATCACGGTTCTTCAGTAACTGACTCTGCAACGTTTGCTTATACTCCGGTTTCAACTGCCAGCTATCGAAAACAGACTTGATACGCGGATTGCTATTTAGGATATAGGCGGAAAGTGCATTAGCATAGTAAGCGGTAGCCCAGGAAACGGCGTTATCATTGGTCGGCTGACTCAATGCGGGTAGCGATTGAACGGCATACCAGGATGGATTGCCCGTAAACTCAACCGTTAAACGGCGATGGATTGCCGTGGGGCTTTGGTGATTAAAAAGACTATCCAACGCAAACATTCGGGTTTCATTGCCTCTAATCGGTAAAGCAAGTGTTTCGGTGAGGTACTGTTTGTCACTAAGGACAGGTAGTAAATGTTGTTCGCCGTCACTAAACAAACCGCCGTCAGCAACCATCCGAATCCCCAAAAGAGAGAACTTGTCCGTTACAACAAAGCGGAAACTTACCGGAACGGTTTGTCCGGCTTCGGCATTAAACGGGACTTGCTGCGTCTGGATGACCTGCTCTGTCATCGGATCAAAGAGTACCAGCTTAACGATTCCCTTCTGAGACTTTCCGGTCAGGTTCGCTACCGTAGCAGCAACCGATGTGCGGTCACCGGTCCGCACAAACCGGGGAAGATTGGGTGTGAGCATGAATTCTTTGGCCGTTACCACTGAAGCATCCAGTCTGCCGGTCAACATGCCTTGCGTATGTGCATAAGCACGGAAATTCCAACGTGTCAGGCTCTCAGGCATGACAAAAGAGAAGACAACTTCTCCCTTTTCGTTCGTGCGAAGCTGGGGGTAGAAAAAGGCGGTCTCATTAAAATTGGTCCGAAGAAGTTCGCCATCTGACGAAGCACCTGCATCACTATCGCTCTGATCAGCAACACGGACTACCTCATTCAATAAAGCGGACTCTTCTTCCACGCCGGAAGCCACAGTTTTGCGGGTCATAGCGGATTTTCCACGTATAAGTGCTCCTCCTGCATAGCCTGCCACACCGGCTTCTTTGGAAACAGCATAAAAGATTTCATTGGACTGGTTCCCGATAATCGGACTATATAAGTGATCATAAAGCAATGCAGGAATCTTCCAATCTTTAGTAATAAAGGTATAGTAATAGTAGTTCTGCCTGATATAACCGCTCATCCAACTAAATACCGGCAGATAGAGGGGATAATTCAAGCGGAACGACTGACGGTTGGGATAGAGCTTGTCCAACGAGGCATCATACATCATAGCCAGCAACTCGGCATTAGCGGGAGTGCCTTGCGGCGTAGTAATCACTAACTTCCACTCTTCCTTACGCCCCGGATACAATTTATCGCGGAAGGTTTCCCACTTCATCTTCAACGCTTTTTCCGGCAAACGCTTTCTCAGTTCCACGCGTTTGGAATAAACGGTGCCATCTTTTACAAAAGTAAACAGCATCACTACTCCATCTCCATATTCCGGCAGATAAGGTTCGCTGAACCGTACAACAGAATCGGAAAGTAACACGACATTGCTTCTCAGGCGATGATTACCGCTGAACACATCAAGCAGAACATAAGCATCGCGATGGGAAGTACCAATAGCAAATTCAGCCGGATGTAATGCATCAAATTGAAGATTGCGGGCATAGAACCAGAAGTCGGATGTTTCCGCCGGGCGATTCTCCTGATAAGAGAAGAGTACGATCTTTTGCTTAAAGTCCACCGCCCGTCCTTCCTGATCTTTTGCCGAAAGCAGAAGTTGATAAACGCCTGAAGGTAAAGTCCGCCAATCCGGCAACACGGTTTCCTGATTTGAGTTGAAAGTGGAACGAAGCACGACCTCCTCTTTTCCCGCAACTGTGCGTTGCAACTCATAATTTCCGGTTAATGCCACCGGTTCCTGATTCAGATTTCTTGCGAAGAATGTCATCCGTATGGTATCATCCTTGCAAATACGTTCATCGGCATCCACGGAAAGGATGACAGAACGGTTTCCTGCGACCAGCTTTGTCGAACCGGTTTGCGTTTCACCACTCCCATTCGTCACTGTAGCCTCAACCTGATAGACATAGGAATCATAGGCGTTATCCATCGCTCCGCGCAAGCAAATGGGGATCGTAAATAAGCCATTCCGCCCAATCTTTACACGACCTGACTCCAAAGGAGAAGATGCGGGTGTGTAAATCTTCCAAAATGAACGTTGTCGCGAGCTAAGTGTGTAATGCAATTCCAGCCCTTCCATCGGAACGCCACTGAAAGTACTGACTTTTCCTCCAATTTCTACGCTATCTCCGATCTGATAAGCCTTTTTCGTAGCGTCAAATACAATATCGAATGTGGGGCGTTTATATTCTTCCACTTGTACAGTCAGGTTGCCGTCATTCATACCGGGAACTTCAAGGGTGTAAGTCCCGCTCAAGCATGCCGCCGGAAGTGTAAATTCAGTAGCAAAAGACCCGAAAGTATTCGTGCGGACTTCTTTGTGTGCAATTTCCTGATAATTGACATCCCGCAAAGCGACCTGATAATTCTTTCCAGATAGTGCAGTGGCCGTATCCTGTTGCTGCTCATAAGCAATTCCTTTAATATAAATAGTTTGTCCCGGACGATAGATAGAGCGGTCGGTTAGCAGTTTGATGTACGTTTCTGCCTTTTTTCCACTGTTCCACCCCTGAGCCCCGTTAGCATAAATGCGCTCGGGAATCATAAACTGATCCGCCCCTTTTGTTGCAATCAGCGTTCTAAACGCTAAATTCCATGCTGTTTGCACTTTCCCGTTGCTATCCGTATTTAAATGGCTTAAAGCGTTTCCTTCCTTTGAATAAAAGGTGATTGTCGCATCCGGGACAGGTGCTCCCGTACGGGAATCCAATGCCGCTACCTCAGATTTACCATTAGGTAGTTTCATCGTCAAGACCTTAAAGCGGGTAAGCGAAATGATCTGTTGTTCGCCCTTAGCTCTTTTATCAGCCGGAACTATTTGTAAGACGTAGTGCCCCGGAGTAGCAGGCATCACGAGCTGAAAGACCGTATCGTTCGCCACATAACGATCCGAACGTTTCAGATCAAAAAGCTGTGTCCGCACTTTCACACCGGATTTCCGGAGCAGGGAATCAACACGATCTTGCCTCAATCGTACCGATGGAGAGGTCTTCAAATAAAATAAGTTTACCGCAAAGCCGTTCAGGTTCTGATGGTGGACATTTAATTTCAGGGAATCACCGGGATAAGCAACCGGAGAGGTGTTTATGATCAATCGAGGACAGATAATAGATTCACGCAACTCCTTCAACGCAGTAATACGGGGATAGGAAGCATAGAGACGAATGGCGTCATCACAAATCGCCAATGCCTTAGGCAATTGCCCTGACTGCTGATAATAGCGGGCTTTAACCAAATAAACTTCCGCACAGATATCCCGTTTACCATACTCGGTGATCAACTGGTTCAACGCTTTCAAATAAGATTTATGATCGCCCTCTTCTGTGGTTTCCGTTTGATTCGTGCGATACATTGCTTGATGTTGTCCGTTGACCCATTCCAAATAGTCGAGGGTGGACAATACTACGGCATCTTCATGCCCGGGCATACGCCGGTAAGTGCTAATCATGGACTGGTATAGAGTATCTATTCTGCCTCCGATAACAGTATCCTGGTTTAATTGCGTCACCCGCACCAAAGCATCGAGATTCAGAGTCGTCAGCAAATGATACATATCGTGCCGATAATAGTTGCTGGCGTCACCCTGTATGACAAAAGGAAGATACTTACCGGAAGAGGTCTTCAACAGCACGGCTGAATCTCTTAAAGCCTCATCCGTATACTTTAGCACTTGGTTCACAAACAGATTCAGGCTCCACTCACGAATATCCCCAGACAAGGATTTGTTGTCGGGACTAAGTGCGGTATGCTTCTGTAATTCCCAACGATGCCTTGCTGCATAGTCGGCAAAAGAATTAGCCACCAAGGTATTTAGCACGGCACGAGTCACCGGATTACGTTCTTCTCCCGCCCAGCGTTTCAACTGTTCCAGATGAGTGTATAGACTATCGGGGGTTAATGATTCCCGCCAACTAGCACGACAGGTATATGCTTTCAGCATCTGAGGAGCATTCTGCTCCAACTCCGCCTTATTAAATATCTCATCCGTCAGCTTTATGACAGTTTGTGGCAAACTTTTCTTCTGTGCTTCTTCCACTTGTTTCCACAAACGATCATACGACTGCGCATGCAACACCGGAATATTGCAATAGAAAAGAGCTACGAGCAAAAGAGCAAAGACGCGTTGAAACCTCTCCATAATCATTGATTTATTAGTTTTTGTCCTATTGACAAAGAAAACGAATAAAGTTCAAACAACGCCACATTTTACCTTAAAAAATCCTACAGACAAGAGAGACAGCACTTAATCATAAGAAACAAAAACACATATAATACAATAAAAAACTTTCTTTGTGGTTGTATTTTGTTATATTTGCAAACAAAACGAATTGAATCATGAGCTTTATCGAAACACTATTCGGCAACCTAAGTGGTTACTTATGGAGCTGGCCTATGATTATCCTGCTATTGGGTACCCACCTTTTTCTAACGATCAGATTAGGCCTTCCGCAACGCAAAATTTTCACAGCCATACGATTGTCTTTTAGTAAAGACAAAGGCAGCAAAGGCGATGTAAGTCCGTTTGGCGCATTGGCTACAGCTTTAGCCGGTACCATCGGGACCGGTAACATCGTCGGAGTAGCCACCGCCATCTCTCTGGGCGGACCAGGGGCTGTATTTTGGTGTTGGTTGACAGGAGTGTTGGGTATTGCCACTAAATATTCCGAAGGGGTGCTTGCCATAAAATACAGAGAACAAACCTCAAACGGTGAAATGTTGGGCGGTCCGATGTATGCCATTGAAAAGGGTTTAAAGATAAAATGGTTGGCTATTCTATTCTGTATTTTTACGGTCCTGGCGTCACTCGGTATAGGTAGCACCGTACAAGCGAATTCGATCTCAATGTTACTGGATGAGACTTGGCATATTTCACCTTATATTACCGGAGCTTTTATTACCGCCGGTCTGACCTTGGTCATCATTTTCGGGGTAAAGGGGATCTCCAAAGTGTGCATTATGCTCGTACCTTTTATGGCTGTGTTCTATGTACTGAGCTGCTGTTACATTCTATTCTTGAACAGTGCTTATCTGAGTGAGGCTATTCACGTCATTATGCATGATGCATTCAATGCCGATTCTATAGGAGGTGGCATTGCAGGCGGCGGAGTGATGTTAGCTGCACGCTATGGTATTGCCCGCGGACTGTTCTCCAACGAATCGGGATTGGGGTCGGCTCCTATTGTTGCCGCAGCAGCACGTACAAGAAATCCGGTACGACAAGCACTGGTTTCTTCCACAGCCACTTTTTGGGATACGGTTGTCATCTGCGCACTCACCGGTCTTGTCCTGGTAAGCAGCATCATAGCCTACCCTGATATTGATTATAACCAAGGCGGAATCCTCACAAAGTCCGCTTTTTCCAAGATTCCCGTATGGGGTCCCATCATCCTGTCGGTTGGCATTTGCACCTTTGCCTTCAGCACCATTCTGGGCTGGGCCTATTATGCAGAAAAAGCCATCGAATACTTGGTAGGGAAACACGCTATCCGCTATTTCAGGATCGTATATATTACACTGGTCTATTGTGGTTCCGTAATGGGACTGGCACTGGTTTGGAATATTGCAGACTGCATGAATGCCTTAATGGCAATCCCGAACCTGATTTCCCTTTTACTATTATCAGGAGTAATTGCCAAAGAAACGGATCACTATCTATGGAAAGATAAATTAGATGAAACGGATGAATCCACGGAAAACTAAAAAAACGGAGCAACATTCTTAATGAACGTTTGCCCCGCTTTTAAAATCTCAATAGATCTATTTTAATAACCTAAAAGTAATTTCTCTAAAAAAGGGATACGCTTAAAGCGTTACATATCCCCAGATGTGCTTGTCTGATTCACCGAATCTTTTCATAATCTTTTTAAACATCTTCATTTTGTTATCCTCCTAAAATTTAATTGTTATCCTATTGAAAACATGTTTTACAGCACAAAAATAGGTCCTTTTTCGAGAAGATGTACTCAAAAGCAAGAGAAATACATGTTTTATAACATATTTCTTGATTTGCATCAATCATTCAAAATACGAGACAATGACTTAAAGGACAATTTGGCAGGAAGTGGATAAGTTGGCAGTTGGAGACCAAACCCACTTTTTTACGAAATCCCCCCCGCTACAAATATCTGTAACGGGGGTGATTTTCTGATTTTGGGAGTTTTGACACACTCTCTTATCTATAATAGAAGTTCCTGCTCTTCAAGCGGAACAGGATCGACTTATAAGTCGGTTAAAACCACGATGACTATTTAATGGGTGTTTGTTCCAAGGTAGCCACCAGAAATTCATAGAACTTCGCAACGGTAGAAATACAAGCACGTTCGTTCGGTGAGTGCGGAGAACGCAGCGTCGGTCCGAAAGAAATCATATCAAGCTCAGGGTAATTAGCCCCGATAATGCCACACTCCAAACCGGCATGGATCACTTTTACAGCAGGTTCCACACCGAACTGTTGCTTATAGGACAGCTTCATCGCATGTAAAATAGGAGAATCCACATTGGGTTGCCATCCTGAATATTCGCCGCTCAGTTCTACTTTCATACCTGCCATAGAAAAACAGGAGGTCAAGCTGTTAGCCAGGAATTCTTTCATTGTATCGCAAGAGCTACGTGCCAGAATGCAAATCTGAATATTTCCCCCACCGGCATTAACAATCGATAGATTAGAAGAAGTCTCCACCGTATCAGGCACCGTAGGAATAACACGCATCACGCCATCCTGACAAGCCAACAAAGAATCAATCAGATTATCCTGAATTTCTTCGGGAATGACAGTAGCCGGCATATCAACGGCATCCAATTTCAAGGAAACACCGCTTTCAATCGGCGTATACTCAGCTGCAATTTCAGTTTCATAATCATGAACGAAGTCTTCCAATCCTTCCGTATCGGCAGCATTGAACACCAACACGGCATGTGCCTCACGAGGAATCGCATTCCGCATATTTCCACCTTCAAAGCTAACCAGTTGGGAATCGAAGTTAACCAACAAATCGCGTACAACACGTGCCAGTAATTTATTGGCATTTCCACGCCCCTGATTGATTTCCAGACCGGAGTGGCCGCCACGTAATCCTTTCAAAGTCAGTTTCATGGCTATAGAATCGGTCGGAGCAGCGATCTCTTTGTAACCTAATGAAGCGGTGATATCCACTCCACCGGCACAGCCAATATATAATTCGCCTTCATCTTCCGAATCCAGATTCAAAAGAATCTCACCTTTCAGTACTCCCGGTTTCAACCCGAAAGCACCATACATTCCGGTTTCTTCATCCTTGGTAATCAGAGCTTCCAGCGGACCGTGCTTCAAATCTTTGGCTTCGAGTACAGCCATAATAGCAGCCACGCCCAAGCCATCGTCCGCACCGAGTGTCGTCCCTTTAGCTTTCACCCAGTCACCGTCAATATATGTTTCTATCGGATCTTTTGTAAAATCGTGAACGGTATCGTTATTCTTCTGTGGCACCATATCCATATGCGCCTGCAAAGTGACTACTTTACGATTCTCCATGCCTGCCGTAGCAGGTTTACGGATAATTACATTCCCTGCTTCATCAACAAATGATTCCAGTCCCAGACCCTTACCAAAATTGATTAAGAACTCTGTAACCTTCTCCACGTGCCCTGAAGGACGGGGAACTTGAGTCAACGAATAAAAGTGCTTCCACACATTTTGTGGAGCGAGTGATAAAATTGTACTCATAATTTCAAAAGTTAGTTTTCGCAAATATACTGATTCCAGACTAATTCCCCTAACTTTCCCTGTTTATTACTCTTAATATTTCCATGCTTTTTCTATTTCCACCCTCTCCGCTTTCCAAGTGTAACGATGAAACGAAAGCTATTGGTTGAATCTGGGCGGACTTATTCTGAAACTCAAATAGCAACGCACTCTAGGGAAGAAAGGTAATCGGCATCCATACTGGCTCCAAGTCCGGGAGTTTCGGGTACGGTAATCTCACCGTGAGCGCCGTAAGTCAGACCTCCCACCACGGGATCTTCTACAAACATCAGTGGGGTATCAAAGTCATAGAACTGGATCATATCACTGGCCAGTGCCAAATGAGCAGATGCAGTAAATGCCAACCGTGATTCAAGGAAGCCACCAATCTGAGTCGGTACATGACTCCGTTCCGCAATCGCTATAATCTTTAGTGCATCATAGATACCTCCCGATTTACCAAGTTTGATATTGAGCATATCACAGGCTTCCAATTGCAGTAACCGAGCTGCATCGTGATGGTCGTAGCACGATTCATCCGCCATAATGGGAATCGGACTCTGCTTGCGTATGCGGGACAATTCCATAAAATCCCATCGGGGGATAGGCTCTTCACAAAGCTGTATATTATAAGGTTGCATTGCATGCAATATCGCTACAGCTTCATCAGAGTTCCATCCCTGATTGGCATCAATACGCACGGGTATTTCCAATCCGATAGCTTCACGAATCAACCGGATACGTTCAACATCCGCATCTTTCGACTCTCCTAACTTTACTTTTATTATCCGGAATCCGCGGTTGATTATGGACAAAGCATCATTTACCATTTTCTGAGGTTCACCAATGCTCACCGTATAATCTATCTGTATATTTTTCCCCTTCTTCCCTCCCAAGAATTGGTATAACGGCAATTCCGCATGACAAGCGGCAATATCGTACAAAGCAATATCGAATGCACTTTTAATACTTGAATTACCGTAAATGGTCCGGTTCATCTTTTGAGTGCAGCCTTCAATATCCAGTGGATTTTCTCCTTTCAATGCTTGAGCCAGATATTGGCCGACAATAAAGCAGGTATCCATGCTTTCACCATTAATTGACATAAATGGGCTACATTCGCCAAATCCACTGATACCTTCACGGGTATGTATCACAACAACCACATTCTGAGCATGAGTAAACGGTCCCAAAGAAATAACGAACGGTTCTTTCAGCTTAATGGGAGATTTAAAGATTTCGACTTTACTTATTGTCAATTCTGCCTTTTTCATCGTTTTATCTGAATTTATGGGGGTTATAATATCTTCTGTGAAAACGGTCGGCTAATTCAGCAAGTTAACCATGCAATCGGTAAAATGCCGTATATTCTTTCTTCTACAAATTTTCTTAAGATGTAACCAACAAATAGACTATCGTTTTGATTATTCACTCAGCAGCAATACTATCATTATAATTATTTAAGCAACAGAGATACATCCTTTGTCTTAACTTTCCTATAAAAAATCGACAATCGTCTAATTTAAATAAAACAAACATCAGCAGGCATTACGCGAACGATTAGCAATGGAAAGGTGCAACGAACCATATATCCCCAAAACAATAACCAACAGCGTCTGTATACCATGTACGATAAGGGCAAAAACACCGGCATCAGTCACACCAACACCATAAAGCATCATCATGGTAATAACGGCAAAGTGCCAAGGACCCGCACCATTCGGAGTCGGAACTATCACCGCAAAGGTTCCTCCTACAAACATCACCAGCGCCGCCAAAAAACTGAGATGGCTGGTAAACGAAAAGCAATAAAAAGTGAGGTAGAAATGAAAGAAATAGCATGCCCAAATTAAGACGGTGTAGAGAATAAACAACGGAATGTTCTCCACACTCCTCAACGATAACACACCTTCCCAGACATTTAACACCACACCCTTCACTTTTTCAAAGAAAGAAAGAGCATTGAGTAAATAATACAGTAAAACGATAACGCCAATGAAGCAGAACAGGACGATATAGAACCAAACCGAAGAAAACAAATGGATCAAAGAAGGTATTTTCGTCCCCGTTTCCTGAAAGAATGTCAGGAATACAGGCATCTGAACCAAAAAGGTAATTCCGGTTATCAGCAACATACAGAGAGCATCAACAAGGCGTTCCGTGACTACCGTACCCAATGATTTGGAAAAGGAAACATTATCATATTTCGACAAGATTCCGCAACGCGATACTTCACCGATACGCGGCAACACCAGATTGGTTGCATAAGAGACAAAGATGGCATCCACACAATTGCTGGTTTTAGGATAAGCATCAAGAGGAGCCAGTGTCTGTTTCCAGCGCCAACCACGAAGAACATGACTCACTACACCAAAGAACAAAGAAAAGAACATCCACCCCCAATTTGTTCCGTGCAACAAAACCTCCTTTGCACGTTCAAAATCAAAGTCACGATACACCCAATAAAGGATAAAGCCGCCTAAAATTATCGGCAATGCGACTTTCAATGCTTTTTTAATCAGTTTGTTCATGCTGGATTGTCATTCTTCATTTAAAAGACTTACCTTTGTGAGCTGCAAAAGTAACGAATTAGTTGATAAATGAGATTAGTAAAACCTAAAAAGTTTCTTGGCCAACACTTTCTGAAAGACTTGAAAGTAGCACAGGACATTGCCGATACAGTAGACGCATGTCCCGGAATTCCAATTCTGGAAGTAGGACCGGGCATGGGGGTGCTAACGCAGTTTCTCACAAAGAAAGAACGCTTGGTAAAAGTGGTGGAAGTAGATTATGAATCCGTAGCTTATTTGCGAGAGACTTATCCTTCTTTGGAAGACAATATTATTGAAGACGATTTCCTGAAAATGCATTTATCACGTTTGTTTGACGAACAACCATTCGTACTAACAGGCAATTATCCATATAACATCTCCAGCCAGATTTTTTTCAAGATGCTGGAAAATAAAGAGTTGATACCCTGTTGCACCGGAATGATACAAAAGGAAGTGGCGGAACGAATTGCAGCCGGACCGGGAAGTAAGACTTACGGAATATTAAGCGTGCTCATCCAGGCTTGGTATCATGTGGAATATCTCTTTACCGTTAGCGAACAAGTATTCAATCCTCCCCCTAAAGTCAAAAGTGCTGTTATACGAATGACACGCAACGAAACAAAGGAATTGGGATGTGATGAAAAACTATTCAAACAAGTGGTAAAAACCACATTCAACCAACGTCGCAAAACCTTGCGGAATTCAATCAAGCCCATATTAGGCAAAGATAATCCTCTGACCGAGGATGTTCTTTTCAATAAACGTCCCGAACAATTGTCCGTGCAAGAGTTTATCGAACTGACAAATAGGGTGGAGCAAGCGTTGAACTCTTAAATGTCGCATCGCTATGGAAGAGGAATACATCAATCACGTAAAAGAACTCATAGAACAACAACAGTTTGACGAGCTAAAGGCACTTCTGAACGATTTGCATCCGGCGGATATAGCCGAATTATCCAATGAGCTGAACCCGGAAGAAGCACGTGCATTATATCGTCTGCTCGACAATGAGACAGCAGCAGATGTATTGATAGAAATGGACGAAGATGCCCGTAAAGACTTTCTGGAAATACTTCCTTCCGAAACAATTGCCAAGCGCTTTGTCGATTACATGGATACGGATGATGCCGTAGACTTGATGAGGGAACTAGATGAGGAAAAACAGGAGGAAATCCTTTCGCATATTGAGGACATAGAGCAAGCTGGTGACATAGTAGATCTGTTGAAGTATGACGAGGGTACAGCCGGCGGACTAATGGGGACAGAAATGGTTATCGTCAACGAAAACTGGAGTATGCCGGAGTGCTTGAAGGAAATGCGCTTGCAAGCCGAGCAATTGGACGAAATCTACTATGTATATATCATCGACGATGACAATCGCCTACAGGGAGTCTTTCCACTGAAGAAAATGATTACTTCCCCTTCTGTATCGAAGGTTAAGCATGTCATGAAGAAAGACCCGATATCAGTCCACGTAGACACTCCGATTGATGAAGTTGTACAGATCATCGAAAAGTATGACTTGGTCGCGCTCCCGGTAGTGGACAGTATCGACCGACTGGTGGGACAGATTACAGTAGATGATGTCATGGACGAAGTACGTGAACAATCGGAACGCGATTACCAATTAGCATCCGGTCTGTCCCAAGATGTGGAAACCGACGATAATGTCATGCGGCAGACCAGTGCACGGCTTCCCTGGCTTCTGATCGGCATGATAGGCGGCATCTGCAATTCAATGATATTGGGCAACTTTGATACCACATTTGCAGCTCATCCGGAAATGGCTCTCTATATTCCCCTGATCGGAGGTACAGGCGGAAATGTCGGCACACAATCTTCCGCAATCATTGTGCAAGGTCTAGCAAACAGTTCCCTCAATGCAAAAAACACATTCAAGCAAGTGGCAAAAGAGTCTATTGTTGCCGTTATTAACGCTACGATTATCTCCCTGCTCGTATATATCTATAATTTTATTCGTTTCGGAGGAGCAGCTACCGTAACTTACTCGGTGTCCATCAGCTTATTCGCTGTGGTCATGTTCGCCTCCATCTTCGGCACACTAGTCCCGATGACATTGGAAAAAATGAAGATAGATCCCGCCATAGCAACTGGCCCGTTTATCGCAATAACAAATGATATTATAGGCATGATGATGTACATGGGAATCACAGTTCTACTATCTTAAAAACAGGGTTTTTGAAAAAAACTAAGAGAAAAAGTATGAAGTAATTATTTTATTTCATTAATTTGTGAACAAATATGACCATAGCTATAAAAAGAACATTTCTCAAAATACATTAAATACAATGGTGGACACTCATGACACTAATCTCCCCGAAAAGCAAGCGGAGTTAGAAGAAGAAAAAAAGGCGACAGAAGTTTCTGAACCGGCAACAACAGAGACTTCGGCTGAAAACGCAGTACAAGAAGAAACGCCGGTAGAAGTTGTGCATAAGTTAGAGAAAGGAGAAATTCTTGAAAAGCTAAAGGCTATATCGACTAACTTGGAACATACGAATAAACAGGATGTCGATAATCTAAAACAAGCATTCTACAAAATTCATAATGCGGAACAAGAAGTTGCTAAGAAAGAATTCATCGAAAACGGAGGAACGGAAGAAGATTTTATTCCCACTGCGGATACTGTTGAAGAAGAGTTCAAACACGTCATGTCCATCATTAGAGAAAAGAGGAGCCAACTTTCTGCAGAATTGGAAAAACAGAAGGAACTCAACTTACAGATAAAACTTTCTATCATAGAAGAATTAAAAGAATTGATAGAATCACCTGATGATCCCAACAAGTCCTACACAGAATTCAAGAAATTGCAACAGCAATGGAACGGAGTCACACTAATTCCACAAGGCAAGGCAAACGAACTCTGGAAGAGTTATCAAATCTGTGTAGAGAAATTCTACGACTTGCTAAAACTCAATAATGAATTCCGCGAATATGATTTCAAAAAGAATCTTAAAATAAAGACTCATCTTTGCGAATCAGCCGAGAAGTTAGTAGACGAACCGGATGTCGTGTCAGCTTTTCATCAATTACAAAAACTCCATCAGGAATTTCGTGATACGGGACCTGTATCCAGGGAGTTGCGTGATGAAGTATGGCTCCGATTCAAAACAGCCTCAACAGCTGTAAACCGCCGCCATCAACAGCACTTTGAAACACTCAAAGAAGGAGAGCAGCATAACCTTGATCAAAAAACAGTAATCTGCGAAATCATTGAAGCTATTGACTATCAAGAGTTGAGGACCTTCACAGCATGGGATAATAAGACCCAAGAGATCATTGCACTGCAAAAGAAGTGGAAGACTATCGGATTTGCCCCACAAAAGATGAACGTCAAGATATTCGAGCGCTTTCGTAAAGCGTGCGATGAGTTTTTCCAGAAGAAGGGGGAATATTTCAAACTGCTAAAAGATGAAATGGTTCATAATCTGGATAAAAAACGCGATTTATGTGAAAAAGCTGAGTTATTAAAAGAAAGTACAGACTGGAAAGCTACGGCAGAAGAGTTGACTAAGTTGCAGAAAGAATGGAAGACCATTGGCCCCGTAACCAAGAAATACTCGGATAGCATATGGAAACGTTTTATCACTGCTTGCGATTACTTCTTTGAACAGAAAAACAAAGCCACTTCTTCTCAACGAACCGTTGAGCTGGAAAACATGGAACTCAAAAAAGAGTTGATTGCCAAGCTAGTTACTATTGACGAAAGTACGGATGCAGAGCATGGAGCCGAACAGGTAAGAGAACTCATGAAAAAGTGGAATGCTATCGGACATGTTCCCTTCAAGGAAAAGGATAAGTTATATAAACAATATCATGCAGAAATCGATCGATTATTTGAGCGCTTCAATATCAGTGCTTCTAATAAAAGGCTCAGCAACTTTAAATCTTCAATAGATTCTATTCAGGAGAATACTCCACAGGCACTTTATCGTGAGCGGGAGAAGCTTGTTCGTATTTCAGAAAACATAAAGAATGAACTACAAACCTACGAAAATAATCTCGGTTTCCTATCAACCTCTTCCAAAAAGGGAAATAGCCTCTTAACCGAACTAAATCGTAAAGTGGAAAAATTAAAAGCTGAGATAGAGTTAGTACAACAAAAGATCAAAGTCATTGACGAAAGCATTCAGAATGAATAAAAAAGGATTTGAATGCCGTTGAGAAAATGTTGTCCCCTAAAAAACTTGAATTGATAAAACGCCCCTTGCTATAATAGATTGTAGCAAGGGGCGTTTTATTATATTGGGGTATCTGTCGAACATCCCCTCTTTTTACATTTATCCGGAATTGTATATCCGCTATTTTTTTTGTGGTTGGGCTACCAAGATTCGAACTTGGAATGACAGGACCAGAATCTGTAGTGTTACCATTACACCATAGCCCAGGAAGACTAAATTCTTTTAAGCGGATGCAAAGATACGAAGAATCTGAGAATCTCAAACAAAATAGAATATTTTTTTCTTGAAAAGCTGCTAAGCTTCGGTATTCCAAAGAAATATATACCTAAAAAAGATCAAAAAACAAAAGACTTTTTCCATTTTGAGTGTTTGATATAATAAATCACCGTATATTTGTAAAATGTTTAATATAATAGAACGTAATGAACGAGACAAAAAAGCTTATTCAACAAATAACCGAAGGAATTCAAGATAAAAAAGGAAAAGATATCGTTATAGCAGATCTCACTCAAATAGAAGATACAATCTGCAATTATTTAATTATTTGTCAAGGTAACTCTCCCAGTCAGGTTTCCGCTATTGTTGACTCGGTTAAAGACTTTGCCCGTAAAGGAGCTGATAGCAAACCGACTGCAATAGACGGATTACGTAATTCCCAATGGGTAGCAATGGACTATTCAGATGTACTGGTACACGTGTTTTTACCTGAGGTCCGTAATTTCTATAATTTGGAACATTTATGGGCAGACGCCAGACTTACTAAAATCCCAAATATTGACTAACAGAATCTTATGGAGAATAATAAAAATAAAAAGCCGAACAAAGTCAATATGCCCAAATTCAATCTGAATTGGATGTATATGATCATAGCTATAATGCTCTTGGGACTCTATCTCACTAATGAAAACAGTGCAGGAACAAAAGATGTCTCTTATGATGAATTTCAGCAGTATGCCCGTAACGGATATATCAGTAAAGTTGTAGGCTATGATGACAATACAGTGGAAGCATACATCAAACCCCAGTTCGTAGGAAGTGTATTTAAAGAAGATTCCAATCGTGTGGGCAAAACACCTTTAATCACGACAGAGGCTCCAACTAGAGGGAGTTTGGACGAATTCTTACAAAAGGAGAGAGATGACCAGCATTTCAGCGGCTCTATCAGTTATGAAAAGAAGCGTAACTATTTTGGAGCAATCCTTTGGCAAATCCTGCCTTTTGCCCTCCTTATCGGTTTTTGGATTTTCATCTCGCGACGCATGAGTGGCGGCATGGGAAGCGGCGGTGGCGGTGGCATCTTCAATGTAGGAAAATCGAAAGCGCAACTTTTCGAAAAAGGCGCTTCCGTTAAAACTACTTTTAAAGATGTAGCGGGACTTGCAGAAGCGAAGCAGGAAGTTGAAGAAATTGTGGAATTCTTAAGACAGCCTCAAAAATACACCGAGTTGGGAGGTAAAATACCCAAGGGAGCCTTATTGGTTGGCCCTCCGGGTACAGGTAAAACATTATTAGCAAAAGCCGTGGCAGGAGAAGCAGATGTACCTTTCTTTTCTCTTGCCGGATCTGACTTCGTTGAAATGTTTGTCGGTGTAGGCGCTTCACGCGTACGCGATTTATTCCGCCAAGCCAAAGAAAAAGCTCCATGTATCATATTTATCGATGAAATAGATGCAGTCGGTCGTGCCCGTGGCAAAGCAGCTGCCATGGGAGGTAATGACGAACGAGAGAACACACTGAACCAACTCCTAACAGAAATGGATGGTTTCGGTTCCAACAGCGGGGTTATCATTCTTGCTGCAACCAACCGCGTGGATGTTCTGGATAAAGCATTACTGCGTGCCGGACGTTTTGATCGTCAGATTCACGTGGACCTTCCCGACCTGAACGAACGTAAGGAAGTCTTTGGCGTGCATCTTCGCCCGATCAAAATAGATACAACGGTGGATGTAGAATTATTAGCCCGCCAGACTCCTGGATTTTCCGGAGCGGATATAGCCAATGTATGTAATGAGGCAGCGCTGATTGCCGCTAGAAGCGGAAAGAAGTTCGTCGAAAAACAAGATTTTCTTGATGCTGTAGACCGTATTGTGGGAGGACTAGAGAAAAAGACAAAGATAACAACTGAGGAAGAGCGTAAGTCTATAGCCATTCATGAAGCCGGGCATGCTTCTATCTCATGGTTGCTACAATACGCCAATCCATTGATCAAAGTAACTATCGTCCCGCGTGGAAGGGCTTTGGGTGCCGCTTGGTATTTACCGGAAGAACGACAGATTACCACTAAAGAACAAATGCTTGATGAAATGTGTGCCTTATTAGGAGGACGTGCCGCAGAAGATGTATTCCTAGGCAGAATCTCAAGCGGAGCAATGAATGATTTGGAACGGGTAACTAAGCAAGCATATGGAATGATAGCTTACCTTGGAATGAGCGAAGAGTTAGCCAACTTGTGTTATTATAATAATGAGGAATATTCTTTCAATAAACCATATAGTGAAAAAACAGCTGAGTTGATAGACCAAGAAGTTAAGCGCATGATCAATGAACAATATGATCGTGCAAAACATATTCTGTCGGAGCATAAGGAAGGACACAACCAATTAGCACAACAATTGATTGAGAAAGAAGTTATTTTTGCAGAAGATGTGGAACATATCTTTGGAAAACGTCCATGGGCATCACGCTCGGAAGAAGTCATAGCTTATCAAGCAGCATCCGTATCCAAAAATATAGAAAAAGAAAAAAAGGAAGCGGAAGCAAAGCAAGGAAAGGATAGCAAAACGCCATCCAACGACCCCCCTCAAGCTGCACAACCAGCTTCTGAACCGTCCGCTAAAATAACTGATACAAAAGACTAAAACGGAGAACCGTGAAACAAAATTTCTTCAAACGAACCCTAACGGGCGTGTTATTTGTGGCCGTACTAGTGGGTGCTATTTTATACGGGCCGCTCTCATTTGGACTTGTATTCGTTATTATTGGCGGATTGAGTATCTTTGAATTTGCACACTTAATCAATCAAACCGGAGAAGTCACGATAAATAGGGCAATTATTATTTTGGGAGGTTCCTACTTATTTCTCGCATTTATGGCATTTTGCCAATCGAGTATGGATGCTAGAGTATTCCTCCCTTACTCGGCCTTATTGCTCTATCTCATGATAGAAGAGCTATATCTAAAACGGAAAAATCCCATTGGAAACTGGGCTTATTCTATGTTGAGTCAGTTATACATTGCACTTCCCTTTGCCTTACTCAACGTCTTGGCTTTTCAATATGACGCAAAGACGAACAGTGTTGTCTACAACCCCATCTTACCTCTTTCTGTCTTTGTATTCTTATGGCTGAGTGATACTGGAGCCTATTGCGTTGGTTCACTTTTCGGTAAACACCGGCTGTTCGAAAGAATCTCTCCCAAAAAGTCCTGGGAAGGTAGTATCGGAGGTGGTATATTAGCTATCGGCTCTTCCTTTATACTAGCCCATTTCTACCCATTTATGTCTATACCGGAATGGAGTGGACTAGCATTAACGGTAATCGTATTCGGGACATGGGGGGACTTGTTGGAGTCTTTATTAAAAAGGCAATTGGGCATTAAAGATTCAGGGAATATACTTCCTGGGCATGGAGGCTTTCTCGATCGTTTTGACAGTGCCATGACTGCAATTCCGGCCACTGTACTCTATATTTACCTGCTAACATCTTTCAAATAAAGAACGGGGGCAAGAAAGTCACCAATCCGGCATCCTACTGCAATGTTCCGGCAATGAAAGACGTTCAAACGGCCTTCAGATATGATTTTCGTTTTCCCTTAAACGATTATTATCTGCTGTTTATCGAGATGCTCAAAAGAATCATGCGAGATCAGATGTAGAAGCAGCACAATAAGACATATTAGAAGTATTCGTTATAGCATATTTAGATAAAACATCTAGGAAAACTTATGCTTGATATCTACAAGCTACTCTCTATATTAACAGGAAGAAGGGGAAGAATAAATATCAAAGGGGAATACTCAATGCCCCATGCTCCGTTAAAACAACATAAGGGATACCTAAACGCAAGCATTCCATTCCTATCCTTTTGGCACGATAAACAGAAAGTGAACCATCCAGAATGACTGTACGAATAGAGAATAAAGATTGTAAATCAGCAAGATAACCTTCATAACCTTTGGATATATACAAATAATCAACAGCTAACGGATGAAGGGATGTTCTATCTTCCCATGAATTATCATTAAGCAGACATATGGTCTTACCCGCATAAATCAGCAAATGATGATGAAAAGAGAGTATGGGAGAAGAATAATCACAGCTAATAATCTGTGGAGCAGAGAGATGCATACGATTCCAATAACGGGAAAGGGCTCGTTGCATATGTGCTAACCGAGGCGTAGTATCAGCACAAGCCAACCAGGATTGACCGGTTGTAGCCAGACAATGTACGGCAGGGCAATCCCGCAAATTATAAAAGATCAGACTACGACAAGGCCTGCAATAGATAGACAGCGAGAAATGATAAGAAACAAGCACAAGAATAGAAAATAAAGCAGTGAAAGCCCGACGGAAGACTGGTTTCGAAAAATACCAAACAAGAAGAAGAAAAACAGAGTAAAGAAGGAGCACCTCCCATTTATCGACAAAAAGATCGTTGACAGAAGCAAAGGGCAGTTTTTTAATACAGGCAAGCAGACCATTCTGTACTCCTATCAGCAAGTTTACCATTTTTGCAAAAGCGAGCTGCAAAAAAGGGAAAGGGGTAAGCAGCAAAAGCAGAAGGGCACCATAGAGAATGAGTAAAGTCATGAAAGTAACCCATAAGTTAGTTAACATAAAGTGAACCGGAAAACGCGAAAAATAATAAAGTACTAAGGGAAAAGTTCCTATTTGTGCAGCAGCAGTAAGCGTCAATAATCCCCAAATAGAACGAAGGAAATGCCCTTTTACAATAATTAAATGATAAAACCGAGACTGCAAAAGCAAGATGGCGGCTACCGCAGAGAACGAGAGTTGGAAACCGACATCAAACAACCAAAGGGGATTGCAAACCAACATCAACAATGCTGTAGCCGACAGCGTATTTAATGACAGTTGCTCGTTCCTCAGCACACGGGCAATAGTCAGCAGAGAGAACATGATGACTGAACGCACCACAGAAGGCGTAAATCCGGTAAAAAAGGCGAATCCCCACAGCAAAAGAATGATAAAGCATCCCGCTACAAATTTAAAGGAAGCTTTCCATTTCCATAATGGTCGCAAGAGGAATAGGAACAAGCCGTATAGGAAACCAATATGCAATCCCGACAGCGCTAAGATGTGACTGGCTCCGGCAATGGAATAAGTTTCCTTAATCTCATGACTCAACTCTTCCTTATCCCCTAGCGTCAATGCAGAGAGCACAGCTAGGCGATCGCCACGAAACCCCAGCCGCCGATAAAGCCGTTCAATCCTATCCCGAAGATCAAACGCCTGCTGTCTTAAGGTATGGGATGATTCATACCCGATGATTCTCCAATGTCCGCCAGCAATATAAGCAGTGCCACTTATCCCCTTACAAATAAGGTAATGCACATTATCAAACTCATCTGGATTACCGTCGTTAGCAGGAGGAGACAAACGGGAATACAACAAGAGTCTGTTACCCCGACATAATGTAGTGGCTATTGAATCAGAATATTGCATACCAGCAAGTACACCAAACCTTCCCCCTCGTCGTAAACCAGCAGCCACCGAATCTTTTGAAAAGTAAAGAAGAAAAGTATATTTCTCTCGAAAATGCTTTAATCTTCCATGTTGCAATTCTCCTGTAAGCAGTGCCTGACAAGCGATACTACGCGCTGTTGGTTGAGGGTTTGTACAAATAACAACTTCATAAATCCCTGTCTTCCCGGAGAATGGAAAATCCGTTTCATGTAAAAGTTCTGTTGTTATTACGATTCCAAAACCGAAAAAAAACAAACTGATGGCAATCCCTTCCAAACAATGAAAACGATTATAGCGCGACAAGACATAGATAAGAAAAAGAGAAAAAGGAAGAATAACATATATCCATGCAGAAGAAGGAGTGGAAAGGAACTGATAACACCCACTGGCAGAATCAATCGGGAACAACGATCGATGAGAAAAGAAGTACCAATCGGCAAATAATATACCTGTAGCGAGCGGCAGAAGGAGTCGTAGAAAAAGGGGTCGTTGCAGGTATTTGTCAATCAACGACTGTTTCGTTTACAAATTTCTTAAAGAATGGATCATTCCTTCCGGATCAGCTGCCGAGAAGACAGCATTACCGGCTACCAGTACATTGGCACCTGCCCTTACCAGCCTTACCCCCGTCTCCAAATTAACTCCTCCATCCACTTCAATCAGTGCTACCGAGCCAGTAGCATCGATCAGTTCCCGCAATTCGCCCACTTTCGCTATAGTATGCTCAATAAATAGCTGGCCTCCAAAACCCGGATTCACACTCATCAGCAAAACCATATAAAGATCTTGAATAATATCTTTCAGCAACGTGACGGGAGTAGCCGGATTGAGTGTGACTACAGGCTGCATGCCAGCCTCCCGGATTTGTTGCACCACCCGATGCAAATGTGGACAAGCTTCATAATGCACATTCATGGTATGAGCTCCCAAAGCCTTAACTTCAGGAATAAATTTCTCAGGCTGGACAATCATTAAATGCACATCCAGCAATTTCTTAGACAGCCTGGTAACATGTTTCAGCACCGGAAATCCAAAAGAGATATTGGGAACAAACACGCCATCCATAATATCAATATGCAGCCATTCCGCTTCACTGCGGTTGACCATTTCAATATCTTTCGCCAAGTAAGCAAAATCGGCTGACAGGATAGAAGGAGCTATAATAGGTTTCATAATCTGACTACATTCTAAGTATTACACCTTTTAATTAACATACAAAAGTAGATAAAAGATTTCATTCAGCCTAACATTAAACCTCCACAACCCCAAGAAAGCAAGACACAACAACTACAAGACGGAGAATCCATTTTCCACCCACATGCGATTAAACCCCACCAATCGAGCTTTTGGACATTATTACTGAGTATCTCTTTCTTTTATGGCTATAAAAAACAATCGACCCGTAATAATGAAAATTACATTATACACGGATCGATATCACTAATTGAGATGAAATTCTGAATTCAATGCTGAGCGTTGCGTCTAAATTACAACCCCTAGATGTTAAATAAATGCAGGAATAATAGGAATACTGCACCGGAAATAATAAAAAAAGTGGGGCATTCAAAATCGAATCTCCCACTAAGCTTCTACTCAACGCTATACTCCTCCGAAAGATGAAAACCACGAAGAAATTCATCAGTAGATAAACACCTCTTACCTGGAAGTTGCAACGCATTAATACTAATAAAACCATCCGGCACTGCAATATGAATGTAGGTCTTTCCGTCTGTAAGCAGTGTACCAGATTTATAAGAACGCTTATCCTGAGTTGGCTGATGCGAAGGAATTAATTTCCCGGCTTCATAGATCTTCATCACTACCGCTTCTCCATTTGCCTGTATTAGCTGTGTCCATGCCACAGGATGAGGGGAAAGTCCCCGTATAAAATCGTAAACCTGCTTTGCCGGTCGATTCCAATCAATCCGGCAGGTCTCTTTAAAAATCTTCGGAGCCGGACGTAGTTCGCCAACCAACGCCATTTCTTCCTGCGGAATAGGTTTTACCGTACCACTAAGAATTGCATCTACAGTTTCAATAACCACACGTCCGCCAAGCACCATCAACTTGTCATGCACAATACCTACATTATCGGTATCCGCAATCGGAACATGCACCTGACGAATAACCTCACCCGTATCAATGTCCTGTCTAAGAAAAAAGGTAGTAACTCCGGTCTCCGCATCACCATTGATAACCGCCCAATTAATAGGAGCTGCTCCCCGATACTGAGGCAATAATGAAGCATGAAGATTGAACGTCCCTAGACGAGGCATATTCCACACCACCTCTGGCAACATACGAAAGGCCACTACAATCTGCAAATCCGCTTTCCAAGAGCGAAGTGACTCAATGAAAGCCTCATCCTTCAATTTCTCCGGTTGCAATAGAGGTAGTTCCTTCCTTGTATCCGGTAAATTAACTTGTGCTGACTTTAAGCTTTCATTATAGTCACAAACATATTGCTTCACCGCCGAGTATTGAAGCTTATGCCCCCTGCCGGCAGGTTTATCAGGCATCGTAATGACGCCCACAACATTATATCCGCCTTCCACCAAACACCGCAAAGCCTCCACTGCAAAATCGGGTGTCCCCATATATACAATACGCAAATCCTCTCTCTTCATTATACAAACCACTTGAATTGTTATCGGTTAATCTTCGGAGAAATGCACCAACACCTGACGATAGGAATTGAAGATCTTCGACTTCGACACAAAGCCCAAGTATCGATTTTCTTCATCCACCACCGGAAGGTTCCATGCCTTTGTATCATCGAACGTGCGCATCACCCGTTCCATGGTATCAGTGGAATAAAGGCGGGCCGGAATGGAAGTCATCAGTTTGCTCACTTTAAAACGATGGTAAAGCTCCTGACGGAACATGATATTCCGAATATCATCCAACGTCACGATGCCAATTAGCACACCCGAGTTGTCAGTTACCGGAAAGACATTACGTTTTGAAGTTGAAATGACCTTCACCAGTTCTCCTAAATCCATATCGGGATGCACCACCACAAACTCTTTTTCAATCACATTCTCCACCTTCATTAAGGTCAGAACCGCCTTATCCTTATGATGTGTTATCAACTCTCCTTTTTTGGCCAAACGCATAGAATATATACTATGAGGCTCAAATACGATAATCGTAAGATAGGCACTTACTGAAACAATAATCAGCGGGAGAAACAGATCATATCCTCCGGTGAGTTCGGCAATCAGAAAGATACCCATTAAAGGTGCATGCATCACGCCACTCATCACACCGGCCATTCCCATCAAAGCAAAATTCTTTTCAGGCAAGAAAGAAGAAATATCAAATTCATTACTGAGATGCGCAAAGATGAAACCGGCAATACACCCCAAGTACAAGGAAGGAGCAAAGATACCACCACAGCCCCCACCGCCGTTTGTAGCACTTGAAGCAAAGACCTTCGAGATTAAAATAAAGGCCAAGTAGACCAGTAACAAGCTGCTGTGACCATAGAAGAATGAATTGTTCATCACAGAGTCCCAATCAGCATTCGATGCCCCGTTCAGCAGTAGTTCAATCGTATCGTAACCTTCACCATAGAGTGGGGGGAACAAGAAAATGAGTATACTCAACATCCCACCGCCCAACGCTAACTTTTTATAAGGCGTGCGCAACTTGCTGAATATCCCTTCGGCAAAATTCATGGCACGGGTAAAATAAAGTGATACAAGTCCACAGAAAATACCCAGCATGATAACATAAGGAATACGACTCAGTTCAAAGGACTGGTCAAGATGGAATTTAAACATAGCTCCGGTACCTGTCACCACATAAGAAACCGTGGCTGCGGTAACGGCTGAAATCAGTAGCGGCAATAAGGATGTCATGGTTAAATCAATCATCAAGACTTCCAATGTAAAGACCAATCCAGCAATTGGAGCCTTAAAGATGCCGGCTATCGCTCCGGCCGCACCACAACCCAATAAGAGCATCAATGTGTGTTGCTCCATTTTAAAGAAACTGCCCAAGTTGGATCCTACAGCAGAACCTGTAAGGACAATTGGTGCTTCCCCTCCGACAGATCCGCCAAAGCCAATTGTAAGGGAACTGGCTACAATAGAAGACCAGATGTTATGACGTTTAATACGCCCCTGACGCCTAGAAATGGCATAAAGGATCTTTGTAACCCCATGGCTGATATCATCTTTGACAACACGACGGACAAAAAGACCGGCTAAAAAAATACCGATTGCCGGATATACCAAATAGAGATAATTCGCCCCCGTAGTGCTAAAGTTATTCGTCAGAAAATTTTGTATCCAATGAATTAAAAACTTCAGTAATAAAGCGCTGAATGCAGCAAAAATGCCGACTAAAAAACTAAGTATCAAGATAAATTGTTTCTCCTTGATATGCTTCTCGCGCCATAAAAGGAAACGCTGTAACAAACTGACTTTCTCTTTTCCCATAATGCATTTATATGCCTTTTTAGCCTTCAAAACTTCATAAACCATTTCTTATAAAGTTTGAAGGAGAAAGACAAAAATTATAATATACCAGATAGTAGAGATCGTATCCCGATCAATCGGCCATCCTCAACTTGAGCTTGTACTAAATTATTACGTATCTTCAATAAGATTCCCCTGCTCCAATCCAATTCAAAGGGTCCGGCTTATTGGATACTTTAACAACTACTTACGAATGATCTTAAAAGTGCCGTCGGCATCAAATTTAATAATGCCGGAAGGCTGCGGATGTCCGATCTCATCCTGCCGATACTCCACTACATAATCCACTAAAGATTTTATTTCGTCACTGACTTCACTGAAATTAGTAGGTGAAGGCTGACCACTTATATTAGCAGAAGTAGAAACGATTGCCCGCTTAAATTGCAAACAAAGGCGGCGGGAAAACTCTTCATTCGTAATTCTGATGCCCACACTTCCATCTTCCGCCAGCAGATTCGGGGCTAAATTACGTGCACCTGGGTAAATCACAGTCAACGGCTTCTCTGCCACTTCAATCAAATCCCATGTGATATCAGGCACTTCCCGTACATAAAAGTCCACCTTTGCGGCAGAATCCACCAGTGCCAGCATCGCTTTGCTGTCCGAGCGCTGTTTAATTTCGTACACACGACGCACGGCTTCTTCATTAGTAGCATCGCATCCAATGCCCCAAATGGTATCGGTGGGATACAGAATAACTCCACCTTTATTCATTACCTCGCAGGCTTTTCTTATATCTTCTGTCATTTCTTAACGTATAATACAGCGATTAACATGCAAAAGTAGTACTTTTGCGCGACAATAGAAAAAGTTTAAGAGAAAACAATGGAAGAAATAACATACAGACATACTCTGCCCATACAGTTGCGTTTTAATGATATTGATAAATTCGGCCATGTCAATAACACCATCTATTTTTCCTTTTATGATTTAGGAAAGACCGAGTACTTTGCTTCTGTATGTCCTCACGTCAATTGGGAGAAAGACGGCATCGTCGTCGTTCATATTGAAGCTGATTTTCTGGCCCAAATTTACGCCACGGACAATATAGCCGTCCAAACAGCTGTAACAGAGATCGGGACCAAGAGTTTTCAACTCATGCAACAGGTCATTGACACACAAAGTAATGAAATAAAATGTATTTGCCGATCCATCATGGTAACCTACGATCTTGAGAAGCATGAGTCGAAAGCCTTGACGGAAGAATGGATAGAAGCCATTTGTGCATACGAAAGGAAAGATATAAGAAGGAAAAAGTTAACTCCTCACCTCTAAGTTCAACTTTTAAATGCGTCTACACTGTAAAAACTTGGGCTACACATTATAGCCTTTAATAGGCATGATGTTATCCGTTTATCCCATATGGTTATTATACCAATAGCCATAAAAGAGTACCCAGATCTATTCATACCACTTATTAGTCTCCACCTTTTTTGTCAGTGTACCCTTCTCTACAAAGAAATTGAGAGGATCAGCCATCAGACAGTAAATCAAGTTTTACCCGCGGATAGTATGTCATAAACAATTTCTATTGTATCTTTGAACAATGATTCAATAACGGAACACCGATTATGGCAAAAGAAAGAACGGTATATGTTTGCAGCAATTGCGGACAGGAATCACCCAAATGGGTGGGTAAATGTCCAGCTTGCGGCGAGTGGAATACGTATGTGGAAAAAATTGTACGCAAGGAACCGGCAAACAAGCGGCCCTCATCAGGCATCGAAACGCCAAAAGCCAGGCCACTGACTTTAAGCGATATAGAAGCGGATGATGAGCCACGTATTAATATGCACGATGAGGAATTGAATCGGGTATTGGGCGGTGGATTGGTACAAGGCTCACTGGTCTTGATAGGAGGCGAACCGGGTATTGGAAAATCCACATTGGTGCTCCAAACCGTACTTCGTATGTCGGAAAAACGTATTCTGTATGTATCGGGCGAGGAAAGTGCACGCCAGTTGAAGTTACGAGCCGACCGCCTGTCACAGACATCAAGTGATTGCCTCATCGTATGCGAAACGTCATTGGAACAAATATTTACCCACATCAAAAACATCCGCCCTGAATTAGTTGTTATAGACTCCATACAAACCATTTCTACGGAAGTGCTGGAGTCATCACCAGGCAGCATTGCGCAAGTACGGGAATGCGCTGCAGCCATACTGCGTTTTGCCAAAGAGACTCACACGGCGGTGTTGCTCATCGGGCATATTAACAAGGAAGGAAATATTGCCGGGCCGAAGGTTTTGGAACATATTGTGGACACGGTACTTCAGTTTGAAGGCGACCAACATTATATGTATCGCATTTTGCGAAGCATTAAAAACCGCTTTGGAAGCACTGCCGAACTAGGCATTTACGAAATGAGACAGGACGGACTGAGACAAGTCAGCAATCCTTCGGAACTCTTGCTAAGTCAGGATCATGAAGGGATGAGCGGTGTAGCCATAGCTTCCGCCATTGAAGGTATCCGTCCGTTTCTCATTGAAACACAGGCTTTGGTGAGTAGCGCTGTATATGGCAATCCTCAACGTTCGGCTACGGGATTCGACATCCGACGAATGAATATGCTGCTGGCGGTACTCGAAAAGCGGGTGGGATTCAAGCTGGCGCAGAAGGATGTCTTTCTGAATATAGCCGGAGGATTGAAAGTCAATGACCCCGCTATCGACCTTGCGGTAATCAGTGCCATTCTCTCCAGTAATATGGATACCGGAATTGAAACGGAAGTCTGCATGGCGGGAGAAATTGGTCTTTCGGGTGAGATACGCCCGGTCAGTCGCATCGAGCAACGCATTGGCGAAGCGGAAAAATTAGGATTTAAACGGTTCCTGCTCCCTAAATATAATTTACAAGGCATGGACACCAAGAAGTTAAAGATAGAATTAATACCTGTACGGAAAGTAGAAGAAGCTTTTCGTGCTTTATTTGGATAAGTAATGATACTAGAATATCAGCTACGGGTATTGCCCGAAATAGCAGCCAGCGAGCAACGGTTAAAGGAGTTTCTGGTACGTGAAAAAGGATTGAATACGCAAGAGATACAAGCGATCAAGATAATGAAAAGAAGTATCGATGCGCGACAACGTACCATCTTCATCAACCTAAGTGTACGGGTATATATCAATGAGCTACCGAAAGAAGAGGACTTTCAACGTACGGTTTATCAGAATGTGGAAGGCAAACCACAGGTAATCGTGGTCGGTGCCGGTCCCGGGGGACTGTTTGCGGCCTTAAGACTGATTGAACTGGGATTACGCCCCATCGTAGTGGAACGGGGGAAAAATGTGCGCGACCGCAAAAAAGATCTGGCTCAAATCACCCGAATACATGAAGTCAACCCGGAATCGAATTACAGTTTCGGAGAGGGCGGCGCAGGGGCTTACTCGGATGGAAAGCTCTATACCCGCAGCAAAAAGCGGGGCAATGTAGACAAAATACTCAATGTCTTCTGCCAACATGAAGCATCTACCAGTATCCTCGTGGATGCCCACCCGCACATCGGGACGGATAAATTGCCACGAGTCATCGGAAACATACGAAGCACTATTCTTGAATGTGGCGGAGAGGTGCACTTTGAAACCCGGATGGATGCCTTAGTCATCGAAAAAGAGGAGGTCAAAGGTATTGAGACAAATACGGGGGAAACTTTTCTAGGCCCTGTCATTTTGGCCACTGGGCATTCTGCACGTGATGTCTACCGTTGGCTTGCATCCAATCAGGTGGAAATAGAGACCAAAGGAATTGCCGTCGGCATACGTTTGGAACATCCAGCTGAATTAATTAACCGGATACAATACCACAATAAGAATGGTAAGGGTGAATACCTGCCTACTGCTGAATATAGTTTTGTGAGCCAGATAGACGGACGGGGAGTTTACAGTTTTTGCATGTGCCCCGGTGGATTTGTTGTTCCGGCGGCCAGTGGTCCGCAACAAATCGTAGTCAATGGCATGAGCCCCAGCAACCGTGGTACACGCTGGAGTAATTCCGGCATGGTCGTTGAACTGCGCCCTGAGGATTTAAAGAATAACCAACTGAAAGTGGAAAATGAAAAGTGGAATGAATTATGCGAAGAAAGTGCTTCCTCTTCCCCACTCGACGGTATGCTCGGCATGTTGCATTTTCAGGAAATCATGGAATACAGTTGCTGGCTACAAGGCAACATGCGACAGACACCACCGGCACAACGCATGGTGGACTTTACCAATAAAAAATTGAGCTATGATTTGCCGGACAGTTCGTATGCACCTGGACTAGTCTCATCTCCACTCCACTTCTGGATGCCCTCATTCATCACCAGCAGGCTCAGCGAAGGATTCAAGCAATTCGGGCGAAGCAGTCACGGTTATCTGACCAATGAAGCTACAATGATTGCCGTAGAAACGAGAACTTCATCTCCCGTACGTATTATAAGAGATCGGGAAACACTGCAACACATTCGTATCAAAGGATTATTCCCTTGCGGAGAAGGTGCAGGCTATGCCGGAGGCATTGTTTCAGCAGGCATGGATGGAGAACGATGTGCAGAGGCTGTAAGCAACTACCTACGAATGGGCTAACAGTAACAAATTAATACTGTATCATTTTTATACAATCTTATTAATGCGTAAATTTGCCTGAAACAAGAAAGTGTGCCCCATAAACGTTTTTAATGCACCTTTCCTAAATCCGTTAACTAAAAAAAGCAATGCATAAACCGGAAATAGCCATCATAGACTCAAATACTTTAGCTTGCATCGGCTTGCAGGGGCTACTGAAGGAAATTATCCCGATGGCCGTAATACGTACATTCAGCTCCTTTGGTGAGTTTATGGACGACACCCCGGATATGTATGCCCATTATTTCACCTCCTCACAAATTTACTTTGAGCATACCGCTTTCTTTCTCGAAAGAATTTCCAAAGTGATTATTTTAGTCGTAGGTGATCACCAGCCACAACTGTCGGGAGTACCGACACTAAACATCAATCAGAATGAAAAGGATTTAGCCAAACAGATACTGGGATTGCACAAACAAGGACACCCGGCACATCATCCGGGTATGTCAGTCGGTAGCACAGCAGATCATGAATTGTCCGCCCGTGAGATAGAAGTACTGGTTCTAATCACCAAGGGGCTTATTAATAAAGAAATTGCTGATAAACTTAGCATCAGTCTGACCACCGTAATCTCTCATCGCAAGAATATTACGGAAAAATTAGGCATCAAATCGGTATCAGGACTTACCATTTACGCAGTAATGCACGGCTATATTGAGGCCGATCGCATCTGATTGCAAAGCTCATCTTTAATCTTCATCCCCGCCAGAGCACTACATAATTAACTTGTATAGGCTGAATTAAATACTGATTTTCATGAGGCAGTGACATTATAAAAGGGACATAATAATCACAAGAAGCGATAACCTCCTCTATTTTTTCTCTTAAGAAGTCTGGTTAAACCAACTACAACATCCTCATAAACAGAAAAAACATCTTTTACAAATATGAAGCATATCTATTAAATACCCTTCCATTCATAAGTCAGACTTCTTTGAACCTTACGGATCTATCGGCTTTCCATTACAAAATCCTCATAAATGAGGATTGTAAAGACTGTTTAAAATCTGTTACTTTGCGTTCGAAAAAAAATAAAAGTTCCAAAGATGAATAATAGTAAAATAATACTGTTCGCCCTAAGTTTCTTCTCAATAGGAAACTGCTGGTCGGATGAAGTTGATAGCTTAAAAGTAGTGGATGTGGAAGAAATTTCTATCATTGCCGCTCCTAAAGAAAGTCGCAAACTTCGTGAACTGCCCAATGCAGTCACCCTCCTCTCTCAACAGAATCTTCAGGCTGCGCAAGTCAGCTCGGTCAAGAACTTAACTGCGCTTGTACCCAACTTCTATATACCAGACTATGGTTCCAAAATGAGTTCGGCACTGTATATCCGCGGCATAGGCTCACGCACCAATACCCCCTCTGTAGGGCTCTATGTAGACAATATGCCATACATTGACAAATCAACATTCGACTTTAACTATTTTGATGTAGAACGAATCGATGTGCTCCGAGGGCCTCAGAGTACACTATACGGGCGCAATGCTATGGGAGGAATCATTAAAATCCATACAAAATCCCCATTTAGCTACCAAGGAACTGACATCCGTCTGGGTGCAGCGACACACAATTCTTATAATGGCTCTATCACCCGTTACGAGCAAGTATCCAATCGCTTCGCCTACTCATTGGGAGGTTTCTACAACTACGATGGTGGCTTCTTTCGCAATGCGGCACGCAATAACGAACGAATAGACAAAGGACAATCTGTGGGTGGACGCTTTCGCGGTATTTACTTACCTTCTGACAACTGGAAACTGGACCTAAATATAAACTATGAATATACCGATCAAGGTGCTTTCCCCTACGGACTTTACAATACAACTACCGGAAAAATGGAACAACCGGCCTATAACGACAAAAGCAGCTATCTCCGTAATCTACTAAATACCGGATTGACCATGGAATATCAAGGCTGCAATTTTCTGCTTAGTGCCATCACCGGCTATCAATATCTTCAAGATCGCATGCTACTGGATCAAGACTTCACTTCGCAAAACATCTTCACTCTCGAACAAAGACAGCATATTAATACGCTAAGTGAAGAGATCGTCATGAGAAGTAAAGATAACCATCGCTGGCAATGGACAAACGGGATATTCGGCTTTTACCAATGGCTGAAGACTGATGCTCCGCTGACCTTTAAAGAAGAAGGAGTTAAACAGATCATTGAAGAGAATGCCAATAAGGCTTTTGATCAGTTAACTGCAACTAACCCAAGTGCTCCACAAATGCACATGGGTATTAACAGTAATCAACTTTACACCAGCGAGGACTTCAAAACGCCGACTCTAAGCGGCGCTATCTACCATCAGTCTACTTTCAATGACCTACTGATAAAAGGGCTTTCCGCCACAGTAGGCTTACGTCTGGATTATGAAAAGATTTGGTTGAACTATCTCTCTGCTTCCAATCCGCTCAACTTCAATTTTACTCTCGACATGCCACCCCACATGCACATGGAAAGCAACGGTTTGGAAGCAAAGAGTTCATTAAAAGGAAAGGAAAATACCGAATACATCCAACTCCTGCCGAAATTTGCTCTGCAATATGAATGGCAAAAGGAAAATAATATCTACGCAACCATATCACGCGGCTATAGAAGTGGAGGCTACAATATCCAAATGTTCTCCGACTTAATCACCACATCCTTAAAAAATAGTATGCTTGATGCTTTAGCGGCAGACCCTCAATTCTCTACCATGAGTACCATGATTGAGCAAATGAAGGCTGAGATACCCGACGTCGACAATGTAACACGTTACAAGCCCGAATATACATGGAACTACGAATTAGGAAGCCATCTCACCTTGTGGAACGGCCGTATGACAGCTGACCTTTCCGCTTTCCTGATGGATACCAGGGACCAACAGCTCACCCGCTTTTCCGACAGTGGATTGGGACGTATCACTGTTAACGCTGGCAGAAGTCGTAGCATTGGTGCCGAAGCCTCTTTGGCAGCAGCCATCACCACCAACCTCACACTAAGTACCAGTTACGGCTACACTCATGCCACCTTCAAGGACTATATCACAAACACCGAAATAAACGGCAAGTTAGAGGAGATTAGTTATAATGGCAATTACGTACCTTTCACTCCCAAGCAGACCTTCAGTATTGGTGCCCAATATATTTTTAATCTGCATCCCAGCTATTTGCTGGACCGTATACAACTAAACGCGAACTATACTGGTGCCGGACGCATCTACTGGACAGAAAAGAATAATATCAGCCAATCCTTTTACGGCACACTGAATGCCCGCCTTAGCCTGCAAAAGAGAAATGGAGAAGTCAATTTCTGGGTACGTAATGCTTTAAACAAAGATTATGCTACTTTCTATTTTGAGTCAATGGGCAACGGGTTTATGCAGAAAGGGCGCCCTATACAGGCAGGTGTTGAAGTCCGTTGTCGTTTCTAAAGATTCATCAATAACCACATAAGATGATTTCCAGCCCCTGAGGATGAAGAACAAACAGCACTTTCACTAATATCCACAGGGGCTGATTTATAATATATCCAGATAACTACAACATCTATTTAGTAATGGCTAAGAAAATATCTATTACTATGACTATTCCTTCTTAATCGTTTTCTATTGCAATTCTACATTAATAAAAGAAATAGCATTCACCTCTAAAACAATAAAGATGGCAGAAGCGTAAATACGAACAACTAACTCTAGCTATATTAAAACTCTATTTAATATACTGAGATGATGCGTGAACAATAATAATGATGATAAAAACAGACACTTAACGTTGCGTTTTTTCAAAAGAAGAAATCCCTTTATTGAAAATTCATCGAACTCACATTAAATATTACATCCCAAAGTTACGGAGATTGAAGCAAGACTCATTAGTGCCTATCTTGTATCAGGGAGCTCGTATAAATTGATTTGGAATAAAAGAAGGTACATACCGATTAATAATAAAACAGAAAAGTATAATCCCAAAAGTCCTTAAAGTAAAAAGCAATGAAGTCTATTTCTTTAAATCGACTTCATTGCTTCTATTCCTGCCAACTAAAAAAGCGATAGAATTTAGTCTAAGGCTCTTCAATAGCCTTTTAGGCTTCTTTTTTAATATCGAAACTGATGAATTAAATCACTAAATTATTCAGCTTTTTCTTCATTAACCTCTCCTGCCACGGAAGTTTCAACTTCAGTTGTTCCAACAGCCTCCAAAACCGGAGCCTTTTTAGAACGACGGGTACGAGTAGATTTTTTCATCACTTTCTCTTTAGCCATATTATCATCATAATCAACTAACTCTATAAAACACATTTCAGCATTATCACCCAAACGATTAACTGTTTTAATAATACGAGTATAACCTCCTGGACGATCAGCTATTTTAACTGAGATATCCTTAAATAACTCAGTTACCGCATACTTATCCTGCAAATTACCAAAAACAATACGCCGTGAATTTGTGGTGTCACTTTTTGATCGTGTAATCAAAGGTTCAACAAACTTTTTCAAAGCCTTTGCCTTCGCAACAGTCGTAGTAATTCTTTTATGCTTGATCAAAGAACAAGCCATGTTAGCTAACATAGCATTCCTATGAGAAGCAGTACGACCTAAATGATTAAATTTCTTATTATGTCTCATTTTTATTCTTTATCTAATTTGTATTTAGAAATATCAGTACCAAACGATAGATTTAAACTATCCAACAAATCATCAAGCTCTGTAAGCGATTTCTTTCCGAAATTTCTAAACTTTAATAAATCTGTTTTATTAAACTGTACCAAATCACCCAATGTTTCAACATCTGCAGCTTTCAGGCAATTAAGAGCACGAACCGATAAGTCCATATCAACAAGTTTTGTTTTAAGAAGTTGGCGCATATGCAAAACCTCTTCATCAAACTCCTCATTGCCATCAACATCATTACTTTCCAATGTAATCTTTTCATCAGAGAAAAGCATAAAATGATGAATCAAAATCTTTGCAGCCTCTTTCAAAGCTTCTTTTGGATGAATGGAACCATCAGTTGTAATTTCAAGCAATAATTTATCATAATCCGTCTTTTGCTCAACACGAAATGGTTCAATCACATACTTGACATTACGGATAGGTGTGTAAATAGAATCGATAGGTATAACATTAACATCAGTACAGTATTCCCTGTTCTCGTCAGCTGGAACATATCCCCGACCTTTGTTAATAGTAATATCAATCTGCATAGTTGCCTTTGAATCTAAATGACAAATAACCAATTCAGGATTTAACACTTCAAATCCAGTCAGATACTTACCTATATCACCTGCCTTAAATTCACTTGAATTCTCGATTGTAATACTGATCTTTTCACTCTCAAATTCTTCAACTATTTGCTTGAATCTTACCTGCTTCAGATTCAAGATAATGTTAGTAACATCTTCCTTTACACCTGGGACACTGGAAAATTCATGTTCTACCCCTTCTATTTTTATAGTAGTGATAGCAAAACCTTCCAATGAAGAAAGCAGAATACGGCGCAAGGCATTACCAACAGTAATACCAAAACCGGGCTCCAACGGACGAAATTCAAACTTTCCGAATTTAGAATCCGCTTCCAACATTAATACTTTATCAGGTTTTTGAAATGCTAATATCGCCATGAAATTAATTATTATTTAGAATACAACTCTACAATCAAATGCTCTTTAATATTTTCAGGGATATCTGCTCTTTCAGGAATGTGCAAAAACTTGCCCATTTTTGAGCTATCATCCCATTCTAACCAAGGATATTTACTATGATTGAAGCCTGCTAAAGAATTAACAATTACTTCTAATGATTTAGATTTCTCACGAATACCAATCAACTGACCTGGTTTCACTAAATACGAAGGAATATTTACGACTTCTCCATCAACAATGATATGCTTATGGCTTACTAATTGACGAGCAGCAGCACGAGTAGGAGCTATCCCTAAACGAAATACTACATTATCAAGACGCTCTTCAAGCATCTGAAGTAAGATTTCACCTGTAATACCCTTTAGTGTAGCTGCTTTCTCAAACAAATTACGAAATTGTTTTTCGAGAACCCCATACGTGTATTTGGCTTTCTGCTTTTCACGAAGCTGAATACCATATTCAGAAGTCTTTCTTTTCCTTGCATTACCATGTTGACCTGGAGGATAATTCTTCTTAGATAAAACTTTATCTGCTCCAAAGATGCCCTCACCGAATTTACGGGCTATTCTTGTTTTTGGTCCAGTATATCTAGCCATTTCTTTTAAATATTTAATTGTTTATTCATGAACTTAATTTGTTGCAGCCGCGATTACAGAGAAGAATTTATGCAATCCAAAAACGAAATTAAGATCATTAATCAAAAAGGTAAACTTAAACTCTACGTCTCTTAGGTGGACGACATCCATTATGCGGAAGTGGAGTTACATCAATAATCTCAGTAACCTCAATACCAACACCATGAATAGTTCTAATAGCGGATTCGCGCCCATTACCCGGTCCCTTCACATATGCTTTCACCTTTCTAAGTCCAAGATCATAGGCTAACTTAGCACAATCTTGAGCTGCCATCTGCGCAGCATAAGGAGTGTTTTTCTTAGAACCTCTAAATCCCATTTTCCCAGCAGATGACCATGATATAATCTGCCCTTCACTATTTGCAAGAGAAACAATAATATTGTTGAAAGATGAATGAACATGCAACTGTCCATTAGCATCAACTTTCACATTTCTCTTCTTTGCTGCAACTGCTTTTTTTGCCATATCAACAATTATTATTTAGTAGCTTTTTTCTTATTAGCAACGGTTTTCTTTCTCCCTTTACGAGTACGCGCATTATTCTTCGTACTCTGCCCTCTTACAGGCAAGCCAATACGATGACGTACTCCACGGTAACAACCAATATCCATCAAGCGCTTGATGTTCAGTTGCACCTCAGAACGAAGATCACCTTCTACTTTATACTCTTCACCAATGATTTCACGAATCTTTGCAGCATGATCATCTGTCCAATCTTTAACTTTCAGATCTTTATCTACACCAGCTTTATGCAAAATCTTTGCTGAACTACTACGACCTATTCCATAAATATAGGTCAACGCAATTTCTCCTCTTTTATTTTGAGGCAAATCAACACCAACTATTCTTATAGCCATATACTAAATTATTTTCTTCTCAAAAACAATAATACTTATCCCTGACGTTGTTTATACTTAGGATTCTTTTTGTTAATAACATATAAACGACCATTGCGTCGAACTATCTTACACTCCGGCGTACGTTTTTTTAAAGATGCTCTTACTTTCATATTTATACTTTATTTATATCTAAATACAATTCTTCCCTTTGATAAATCATAAGGCGACATTTCAACCCGAACCTTATCACCTGGTAAAATCTTAATATAATGCATTCGCATTTTTCCCGATATATGTGCAGTTATCTCATGCCCATTTTCCAATTCAACACGAAACATTGCATTAGACAATGCTTCAACAATAACTCCATCTTGCTCTATTGCAGATTGTTTTGCCATATTAAACTTCAAATTGTATTATTCCCTAAAACTTCTTCTATAAATTCAAACGTTGACAAGATATCAGCTTCTCCGGCTCTCACAGCTACAGTATGCTCAAAATGGGCTGCATAACTATGGTCTCTTGTCTTAACAGTCCAACCATCAGGCTCCATCTTAATTTGAGGACTACCATATGTAATCATCGGTTCAATAGCAATACAGCACCCCGGTTTCAAGATAGCCCCAGAACCTTGTTTACCATAATTAGGGACCTGAGGCTCTTCATGCATCATTCTGCCAATCCCATGACCAACAAATTCGCGCACAACACCCAAAGTGTAAAACTCGCAATGTTGTTGTATTGCATACCCAATATCCCCAATTCTTTTACCTTGAACCGCATTTTGAATACCCAAATACAAAGCTTCCTTAGTCGTTTTTAAAAGTTTATGTATCTTATCATCAACTTCACCAACGCAGAAAGTATAAGCCGAGTCACCACAAAACCCATTCATGTAAGTACCACAATCAACAGAAATAATATCACCTTCCTCAAGTACCATATTCCCAGGAATACCATGTACCACTTCTTCATTAACGGAAGTACAGATAGAAGCGGGGAAAGGATTACCAGTATGATTAGGAAACCCTTTAAACACGGGAATTGCTCCATGATCTCTTATAAATTCATCTGCAACTTTATCAAGTTCCTTTGTTGTAGCACCCGGCTGCACAAACTTTGCGACCTCAGCTAAAGTCTTACTAACTAACAGATTTGACTCACGAAGTAACTCAATCTCATCATCTGTTTTAAGAAATATCATCTTACCAAATTAATATGCAGCCATATTACCTATCCGCCCCTTAATACGCCCTGAATTTAATAAACCATCATAATGTCTCATCAATAAATGGCTTTCAATCTGTTGTAAAGTATCAAGTACAACACCAACAATAATCAGCAGAGATGTACCCCCAAAAAATTGAGCAAATTCAGTTTTAACTCCAAATACACCTGCAAAAGCAGGCAGAATTGCAACTAAAGCCAAAAAGAATGAACCGGGTAATGTAATTCTAGACATAATATCATCAATATACTCGGCGGTCTTCTTTCCTGGCTTAATGCCCGGAATAAAACCATTATTTCTTTTCATATCCTCAGCCATTTGGGTTGGATTAATAGTAATAGCAGTATAGAAATACGTAAATAGTATAATCATTACTGCAAACACCACATTATACCAAAGACTTGTATGATCAGTAAATGCACGTACAAATCCATTAGCATGGTTTATATTCGAAAAACCAATAAAAGTAATAGGAATAAACATTATCGCCTGAGCAAAGATAATAGGCATAACGCCCGCAGCATTTACTTTTAATGGAATATACTGCCTTGCCCCACCATATTGTTTGTTTCCAACTATTTTTTTTGCATATTGCACTGGAACCTTTCTCGTCCCTTGAACAAGCAGAATTGCAGCTGCAATAACAAATAGCAAAAACACTATTTCAATTAGAAACATCACCAAACCACCGGTTTTATCAGTCATTCGGGATACCAATTCTTGAAATAAAGATTTAGGAAGCCGCGCAATTATTCCTATTAAAATTATAAATGAAATACCATTGCCAATACCCTTATCGGTAATTCTTTCACCAAGCCACAAAATAAACATACTCCCAGCAGCCAATATAATGGTAGAAGTAATCATAAAGAGAGTCCAATCTAGTGAAGCATTTAAGGACGGCCCAGCTTGCATTTTCAAATTCAACAAATAAGAAGGAGCCTGAACCAACAAAATTAGAATCGTTAAATAACGAGTATATTGATTCATCTTTCTCCTACCGCTTTCTCCTTCGCGTTGTAGCTTTTGGAAATATGGTACCGCAATTCCAAGTAATTGAATAACGATTGAAGCAGATATATAGGGCATTATTCCCAATGCAAAAATAGATGCATTTGAAAAAGCCCCCCCTGAAAACATATTTAGTAAGGCTAAAAGTCCCTCACTTGTTTGTTGATGTAACTTCGTCAACATAGCAGGACTTATTCCCGGCAAAACGACATATGATCCAAAACGATATATTGCGACAAACAATATGGTAATGAGGATTCGTTGTCTCAAATCCTCAATTTTCCATATATTCTTTAATGTTTCAATAGCTTTTCTCATTATATTAGAGTTTTACAGCATTTCCACCAAGGGCTTCAATAGCAGAAATAGCACTTTTGGAAAATCCATGAGCCTGTACATCAAGTTGGACACTTAAAGTTCCATTACCTAATATTTTAACTAACTGTTTCGAAGAAATAAAACCCGCAGCAATGAAATCATTAATACCGACAGATTTTAAATTCTTAGCTGTAGCAAGCTCTTGAACCGTACTCAAATTAATAGCCTTATATTCAATACGATTTATATTCTTAAAACCAAATTTAGGAACACGACGTTGAAGTGGCATTTGACCTCCTTCAAAACCAATCTTCTTTGAATATCCAGATCTTGATTTAGCACCCTTATGACCGCGAGTAGAAGTACCACCTAAACCAGAACCTGGACCACGTCCAATTCGTTTTCTTGTTTTAGTAGATCCTTCTGCTGGCTTTAAATTACTTAAGTTCATATCGTAATTTTTTTATATTCAACAAATAATTACTTAACAACAGCAACAAGATGTTTAACCTTATTTACCATTCCAAGAATCGAAGGAGTACATTCGTATTCAACCACACGATTCATTTTACGAAGTCCCAAGGCATCAAGCGTCCTTTTTTGATCAGCTGGAACTCCGATTCTGCTTCTAACCTGTTTTATCTTTATAGTCGACATAATTTCCTCCTTATCCTCTAAATACTTTTTCTATACTAATTCCTCTATTCTGAGCAACCATATGTGCATCACGCATTTCTCCCAATGCAAGAATCGTAGCTTTCACCAAATTATGGGGATTAGAAGAACCTTTAGACTTAGCTAAAACATCAGTAACACCAACACTTTCAAGAACAGCCCTCATTGCGCCTCCAGCAACAACTCCAGTACCATGAGATGCAGGCTTTATAAAAACTTCAGCCCCACCAAATTTTGCAGATTGTTCATGAGGTACAGTACCTTTCAGAACAGGAACCTTTGTTAAGTTTTTCTTTGCAGCTTCAACACCTTTAGCAATTGCAGCAGTAACTTCTCCCGCTTTACCAAGCCCCCAACCTATGAGACCTTCTTCATTCCCCACAACTACAATAGCAGAAAAACTAAAAGTTCTACCTCCTTTGGTTACTTTAGTTACACGATTAATAGCAACTAACCTATCCTTTAGCTCTAAATCATTAGTAATTTTAACTCTATTATTCGCCATAATGATCAAAATTTAAGTCCACCGTTACGCGCAGCATCAGCTACTTCCTTTACTCTCCCATGATATAAGTAACCATTACGGTCAAAAACAACTGTAGTAATACCAGCTTCTTGAGCTTTCTTTGCAACTAATTCACCTACTTTCAAAGCTTGCTCTTTCTTAGGCAACTTATCAACAATACTTAATGAAGAAGCAGTAACTAAAGTTCTACCAGATAAATCATCTATTATCTGAACATAAATTTGCTTATTACTTCTAAAAACACTCATACGAGGACATTCAGAAGAACCTGAAATTTTATTTCGTACTCTATATTTGATTTTAATTCGTCTTTCAACCTTTGTTGTCATAATATTCTAATTTAATAAATTACTTAGCACCAGCTGATTTACCCGACTTTCTACGAATCTCTTCACCAACAAATTTAATACCTTTACCTTTATAAGGTTCAGGCTTACGGAAAGAACGTATTTTAGAGCAAACTTGGCCTAACAATTGTTTATCACAAGATTCCAAAATAATAAGAGGATTCTTATTACGTTCAGATTTTGTTTCAACTTTAACCTCTGATGGTAATTGTATAAAAATATTATGTGTATAACCAAGAGCTAATTCAATAATATTGCCCTGGTTTGAAGCACGATACCCTACACCAACCAATTCTAGCTCTTTCTTATATCCCTCTGAAACACCTAAAATCATATTATAAATCAAAGAGCGATATAATCCATGAAACGCATGCTTTTGCTTTGGATCATCAAGCATCATTTTTTCATTTTCACTTAAAATGACTTGAGTATCGCTAATTAAAACATTAATAGCAGGATTTACATATTGATTAAGCTCGCCTTTAGCACCTTTTACAGTAACTACATTTTCCTTTAGAGTAACTTTTACTCCTGCTGGAATACTAATGGGTAATTTTCCAATTCTTGACATTGCTAATTCCTCCTCCTATTAATATACATAACACAAGACCTCACCGCCAATCTTTAGATCAGCAGCTTCTTTATTGGTCATCACTCCTTTGGAAGTAGATATTACAGCAATACCCAAACCATTAATAACTCTAGGCATATCCTTATAACCAGTGTATTTACGCATACCTGGAGATGATATTCTCTCCAGTTTTTTGATTGCATTAACTTTATTTACTGGATCATATTTCAAAGCAACTTTAATTGTGCCTTGGGGACCCTCCTCTACAAACTTATAATTAAGAATGTAGCCTTTGTCAAAAAGAATCTTTGTGATTTCTTTTTTTAAATTTGAAGCCGGAATTTCCACTACTCTGTGCTTTGCTTGAATAGCATTCCGCAACCTCGTCAAATAATCTGCTATTGGATCAGTCATATAATAAAAATTAAATTAATCAGGACCACCCTGACAATATTTAAAAACCTAATTACCAGCTTGCCTTTTTCACACCAGGAATAAGACCATTCGATGCCATTTCTCTAAATTGAATTCTAGAAACACCAAATTGGCGCATATAGCCTTTAGGACGGCCTGTCAATTTACAACGATTATGCAAACGAACAGGAGAAGCATTTTTAGGTAGAGCCTGCAATGCTTCAAAATCACCTGCTTTTTTCAGTGCAGCTCTTTTCTCAGCATATTTGGCTACTAGTTTAGCACGATGCACTTCACGTGCTTTCATTGATTCTTTTGCCATACTATATCATTTTTTTTTCCCGTTCTTAAATGGTAAACCAAATTCTTTTAATAAAGCATACCCTTCTTCATCTGTTTGCGCAGAAGTTACAAAGGTTATATTCATCCCTAATATTCTAGAAATACTATCAAGATTTATCTCCGGAAAAATAATTTGTTCCTGAATACCTAATGTATAATTGCCTTTCCCATCAAACTTACTTTCTATTCCTTTAAAGTCACGGATACGCGGAAGAGCAACACGAACAAGTTTTTCTAAAAATTCGTACATTCTTTCACGACGCAAGGTCACCATAACACCAATAGGCATTTTTTTTCGCAATTTAAAATTTGCGATATCTTTTCGAGAAATAGTAGCTACAGCTTTTTGACCTGTAATAGATGTCATTTCATTAATTGCTACTTCAATAATCTTCTTATCAGCAACAGCCATACCTAAGCCTTGATTGATAACAATCTTTTTAAGTATGGGTATCTGCATTGTAGAAGAATACTGGAACTGTGATTTCAATGCAGGCGCAATACGCTCAGCATATTCTTTCTTTAGACTTGCAGTATTACTCATCACTTAATCTCCTCTCCTGATTTTTTAGAATAACGCACCAAAGTTCCTTCCGAATCTTTTTTCCTTCCCACACGCGTTCCTTTCCCTGTTGAATCAACTGGATTCAAATTTGAAATATGAATTGAAGCTTCTTGCTTAACAATTCCACCTTGGGGACTCTTAGCATTAGGTTTAGTGCTTTTGGATACAATATTTATACCTTCAACAATTGCACGGTTTTCTTTAACAAAAACCTTTAGTACACGCCCAGTTTTACCTTTATCTTCACCAGAATTAATAAAAACTGTATCACCTTTTTTAATATGTAGTTTATTCATTACTAAAATCTTTTACAAAATTAAAGTACTTCAGGTGCAAGTGACACAACTTTCATATTGGCAGCACGAAGTTCCCTTGCAACAGGGCCGAAAATACGACTACCTCTAATTTCACCAGCACTATTTAGCAACACGCAAGCATTATCATCAAAACGTATATAAGAACCGTCTGGACGACGAATTTCTTTTTTAGTTCGTACAATTAAAGCTTTTGATACTGCACCTTTTTTAATATCACTTGAAGGGATAACGCTCTTTACCGAGACAACAATAATATCCCCTACAGAAGCATAACGACGCCCTGTACCGCCTAATACACGAATACAAAGAGCCTCTTTAGCTCCACTATTATCACACACTGTGAGTCTAGATTCTGCTTGTATCATAATTACTTAGCTCTTTCGATTATTTCTACTAATCTCCATCTCTTTGTTTTACTCAAAGGACGAGTTTCCATAATGTGTACAGTATCACCAATATTACACTCATTCTTTTCATCATGAGCATGATATTTCTTCGTTTTACTAACGAATTTACCATATATAGGGTGTTTTTCTTTAAACTTAGCTGCAATGGTAATGGTTTTATCCATTTTATTGCTCAGCACAACCCCTGTTCTTTCTTTTCTTAAATTTCTTTCTTCCATTGAACTCTAATCATTTATCATTAAGTTCTCTTCTTTGACGCAATTCAGTTTTCATACGCGCAATAGTTCTACGCAAATATTTGATTTGCATTGGATTATCCAAAGGAGAAATAGAATGATTTAAAACCATCTGATTGTAATTAGCCGATTCAGTAGCAATTCTTTCTGCCAAATCAGTAGTAGACATTTCCTTTACTTCTGCTATTTTAATCATAACTATTACGCATTTTGATTTTGAATATCATAATCACGCCTTACAACAAACTTAGTTGTAATTGGAAGTTTCTGCGCTGCTAAGCGCAAAGCTTCTTTTGCGATTTCATATGAAACCCCTTCCGCTTCAAAAATAATTCTACCCGGAGTAACAGGAGCGACAAACCCCTCAGGGCTACCTTTACCTTTACCCATACGCACATCTGCAGGTTTTCTCGTAATTGGTTTATCTGGAAATATTCGAATCCAAATTTGTCCTTGACGCTGCATATATCTTGTCACTGCAATACGAGCAGCTTCAATTTGACGACCTGTAATCCATTTGGTTTCCAAAGCCTTAATGCCAAAAGAACCAAAAGCCAGCTGGTTACCCCTTTGAGCAACACCTTTAGAACGGCCTTTTTGTTGTCTTCTGAACTTTGTTTTTTTCGGTTGTAACATAATTCCTAAAAAATCAAATTCGTTTAGCGATTAAATTTTTTCCTTTTGAAGTTTTTCCCGCCATTATTTCCACGGCCCCCCCCATTGTCTTTGCTTTGTGTAAAATTTGGAGCCAATTCCTTTTTTCCAAAAACTTCACCTCTACAAATCCATACTTTTATTCCAAGAAGACCGACTTTTGTCAATGCTTCAGCATTGCAATAATCAATATCAGCTCTAAAAGTATGCAACGGAGTTCTTCCTTCTTTATACATCTCTGAACGAGCCATCTCAGCCCCATTCAAACGACCAGAGATTTGTACTTTAACACCTTCAGCACCCATACGCATAGTATTAGCAATAGCCATTTTAATAGCGCGACGATATGCTATTTTCCCTTCTACTTGTCTTGCAATATTGTTTGCTACAATAACAGCATCAAGTTCAGGTCTTTTTACTTCAAATATATTGATCTGAATATCTTTATCAGTGATCTTCTTCAACTCTTCTTTTAGTTTATCAACTTCCTGACCACCTTTACCGATAATTATACCTGGACGAGCCGTACAAACTGTAATAGTTACTAATTTTAAAGTACGTTCAATCACGATTCTCGAAACACTTGCTTTTACAAGTCTTGCATTAAGATATTTCCGAATCCGGCTATCTTCTAGCAATGATTCTCCATAACTCTTTCCACCATACCAGTTGGAATCCCACCCTCTGATAATGCCTAAACGGTTGCTTATTGGATTAACTTTTTGTCCCATCTACCTCAATTTTGGTCTTCATTATTACTTTTAGAATCAACAAACAAAGTAACGTGATTCGAACGTTTGCGGATCCTATATCCTCTCCCTTGAGGGGCAGGTCTCATCCTTTTTAGAGTCGTTCCCCCATCAACAAAAATTTTTGTTACAAAAAGTTCACCACTCTCCGCTTTACGCTCATTTTTCTGTTCCCAATTAGCAATTGCAGAGCGTAGCAGTTTCTCAACTCTAGCAGCTGCTTCTTTTGAAGAAAACTTCAAAACTCCAAGTGCTTTATTCACTTCCATTCCACGAATCATGTCTGCCACAAGACGCATTTTACGAGGAGAAGTAGGAACATTTTGCAATTTTGCAAAATACATGCTCTTAAGGGCCTCTTTTCTTTTCTCAGCCGATATTTTTTTTCTTGCTCCCATTATATTATAACTTTTTTATTTCAAATAATCCTGCTATCTCTTCTTGTTACCAGCATGACCTCTAAATGTACGAGTTGGAGCAAATTCCCCCAACTTATGACCTACCATATTTTCAGTAACATATACAGGAATGAATTTATTGCCGTTATGAACAGCTACTGTGTGACCAACAAAATCAGGTGAAATCATTGAAGCTCTAGCCCAAGTCTTGACCACAACCTTCTTGCCCGATTCATTCATAGCAAGAACTTTAGTTTCAAGCTTAATATTAATATACGGACCTTTTTTTAATGAACGACTCATAATTTACTCAATTAATCAAATTACTTCTTTCTTCTCTCAATAATATACTTAGAAGATTGCTTCTTTGGTGCTCTGGTTTTAAGTCCTTTAGCATAGAGCCCCTTACGAGATCTTGGATGGCCTCCAGAAGCACGTCCTTCACCACCACCCATTGGATGATCTACCGGGTTCATTACTACACCCCGGTTACGCGGACGACGCCCTAACCAACGAGAACGTCCAGCTTTACCAGAACTTTCCAAACCATGGTCAGAGTTCCCCACAGTACCAATAGTTGCTTTACATGTACTAAGTATTTGCCTAACTTCCCCAGAAGGCAATTTGATCACACAATACTTACCTTCTCTAGATGTTAATTGAGCAAAATTGCCAGCAGAACGAACCAAAGCAGCACCTTGCCCAGGACGTAATTCAATATTATGAATTACAGTACCAACTGGAATATTCTGAAGAGGAAGAGAATTTCCAACTTCAGGAGCTGCATTTTCACCTGACATAAGAGTCGCACCAACTTGCAACCCATTAGGAGCAATTATATATCTCTTTTCACCATCTGCATAGTATAACAACGCGATACGAGCGGAACGATTCGGATCGTATTCAATTGTTTTTACAACCGCAGGTACACCGTCTTTATTTCTCTTGAAGTCAACAATTCTAATAATCTTCTTATGACCGCCACCGAGGTAACGCATTGTCATCTTTCCCTCATTATTACGACCACCTGAAGATTTCACACCAAATACAAGAGATTTCTCTGGTACCCTAGCAGTGATTTCCTCAAAGGTACCAATAATTTTATGTCTTTGCCCCGGTGTTGTGGGCTTAAATTTGCGTACTGCCATTTTTATCAAATATTACTATAAAAATCAATAGTATCTCCGTCTTTCAATGTTACAATAGCTTTTTTATAGGCACTTGCACGTCCATTAATAATACCAGCTTTAGTATAGCGACTTTTACTTTTGCCTGCATACTTTATTGTATTAACATGAACTACCGTAACATTATACAAACTCTCAACTTCCTTCTTTATTTCCAATTTATTGGCACTAGGACGAACAATAAAACCGAAACGATTGTTAATCTTGTCAGTAATATTTGTAATTTTTTCCGTTACCAATGGTTTAATAATAATTCCCATTATTCAAGCCTCCTTTTACATTAAAATTCATTAACAGCTGAGAGAGAGCGTTCTGTAAAAACAACAAGTCCAGCTCTCAATACCCTATAAGTATTTAACCCTATAACTGTCTGAATATTTACGTTCTCAATATTACGAGCCGACAAATATACATTTTTATTTGCTTCTGGTAAAATTACAAGTAGGTTTTTGTCAGAAACTTTAAGGTTTTTTATTATTGACGCAAAATCCTTAGTTTTAGGAGTATCAAAGATGAAATCTTCAACAACAATAATTGCATCATCTTGAGCTTTGTAGGATAAAGCCGACCTACGAGCCAAGGCTTTTACCTTCTTATTGAGCTTAAAATAATAATCTCTTGGTCTAGGTCCGAAAGCACGAGCACCACCGACAAGAACTGGCGAATTCATATCACCGCGACGCGCACCACCGCCGCCTTTTTGACGACCAATTTTACGAGTTGACCCGCTAATTTCACTTCTCTCCTTTGACTTATGAGTACCCTGACGCTGATTAGCCATAAACTGCTTCACATCCAAGTAAATAGCATGATCATTGGGTTCAATTCCGAAGATAGATTCATTTAACGTAATCTTTCTCCCAGTGTCTTCACCTTTAATGTTATATACGTTAATTTCCATTATTTTTCTATTATTAAGATTGAACCTTTACAACCGGGAACAGAACCTTTAATCAAAAGAAGATTATGTTCTGGAATCACCTTTAACACTTGCAGATTTTGAACCGTTACACGATCACCTCCAAGCTGTCCACCCATACGCATACCCTTGAAAACTTTAGCAGGGTAAGAACAAGCACCAATAGAACCTGGTTTTCTAGCACGGTTATGTTGCCCATGCGTTGCCTGGCCAACACCCGCAAATCCATGACGTTTAACTACACCTTGGAAACCCTTACCTTTTGAAGTGCCAATAACATCAACAAAAACTGCGTCATTAAACATTTCAATAGTAACAATATCACCCAAGTATAATTCTTTCTCGAATTCCTTGAACTCAGCCAAGTGTTTCTTGGGAGTTACTCCAGCTTTTTTAAAATGACCCATTAACGGCTTAGTTGTATGCTTATCTTTCTTATCTTGAAAGCCCAACTGAACGGCCGAATAGCCATCTTTTTCAACAGTCTTTAACTGAGTAACAACACAAGGACCTGCTTCGATAACAGTGCATGGTACATTTTTACCATCAGCACTGAAAACGGATGTCATTCCGATTTTTTTTCCTAATAATCCTGGCATTTCACTTAATTTTTAAATACTAAACTTTAATTTCTACTTCAACCCCACTTGGTAATTCCAACTTCATCAATGCATCAACAGTCTTTGCTGTAGAGCTATAAATGTCAATTAACCTTTTGTAAGAAGAAAGCTCAAATTGCTCACGAGATTTCTTATTAACAAATGTCGAGCGATTTACAGTAAAGATACGCTTATGAGTCGGAAGAGGAATTGGTCCACTTACAATAGCTCCCGTAGTTTTTACTGTTTTCACGATTTTCTCTGCTGATTTATCAACCAGATTATGATCGTAAGACTTCAATTTAATTCTAATTTTTTGACTCATTACTTTATATATTTTAATTTATAACTCGGTAAGCTAAGAGTCATTCGCTAGCTTACGATTGATTTTAATTAAAGTAGATCAACACGTCCTTTAAATTCTTCTAAAACAGCTTTAGCAATAGAAGAAGAAACTTGAGCGTGATGAGAATAGGACATAGAAGAAGTAGCACGTCCAGAGGTAATCGTACGTAACGCAGTGACATAGCCAAACATTTCAGCCAATGGAACCGTAGCTTTAACTATTCTAGCACCAGAACGACTTGACTCCATCCCTTCTACTTGCCCACGACGCTTATTTAAATCGCCAATTACATCTCCCATACTTTCTTCTGGAGTAACAACTTCCAAATTCATAAGCGGCTCCATAAGAACAGGACCGGCTTTGGCACATGCACTCTTATAAGCTTGAATTCCACAAATCTCGAAAGACAACTGATCAGAATCCACAGGATGAAAAGATCCATCTAATAAAGTAACCTTTAAAGAGTCCATAGGAAAACCTGCCAAAATACCACTCTTCATAGCTGTCTGAAAACCTTTTTGAACAGACGGAATGAACTCCTTAGGAATATTACCTCCTGAAACGGCATTAATAAATTGTAACCCACTGCCACCATCTTTAAAATCATCATCAACCGGACCGACATTTACAATAATATCAGCAAACTTACCACGTCCACCTGATTGTTTCTTGTAAACCTCACGCAAATTCACTGTTTTGGTAATAGCCTCTTTATAATTAACCTGAGGGCGTCCTTGATTACATTCAACCTTAAACTCTCTTTTCAAGCGGTCAATAATAATATCTAAATGAAGCTCACCCATACCTGAAATAACAGTTTGTCCAGTTTGCTCATCAGTTTTCACAGTAAAGGTAGGATCCTCTTCTGCTAATTTAGCCAAACCGTTAGAAAGCTTATCCATATCCTTTTGAGTTTTAGGCTCTACTGCAATACCAATAACCGGATCTGGAAAATCCATGGATTCTAAAACAATAGGATAATCTTCATCGCACAAAGTATCTCCAGTACGAATATCTTTAAAACCAACTCCCGCACCAATATCACCTGCCGAAATCACTTCAACGGAATTTTGCTTATTGGAATGCATTTGAAAAAGACGAGACACACGCTCCTTCTTATCAGAACGAGGATTATAGACATAAGATCCAGCATCAATCTTACCAGAATAGACACGGAAAAAAGTCAAACGACCAACATATGGATCAGTTGCTATTTTAAACGCTAATGCAGATGTTTTTTCATCTTCATCAGGCTTTCTATCCTCTTCGGCTCCCGTATCCGGGTTTGTACCAACAATATTAGGAGTATCCAAAGGTGATGGTAAGAATGCACATACATAATCCAATAATGTTTGAACTCCTTTGTTCTTAAAAGAAGAACCACATAACATTGGGACTATATCCATCTTTAAAGTTCCAGCACGTAAAGCACGTAGAATTTCTTCTTCAGTAATTGTAGTTGGATCATCAAAGAACTTTTCCATCAAAGTTTCATCGAACTCAGCTACAGTTTCAAGCATTTTACCTCTCCATTCTTCAGCTTCAGCTTGCAAATTAGCAGGAATCGCCTCAACATCATAATCAGCACCCATTGATTCATCATGCCAAAGGATTGCTTTCATTTTAATCAAATCAACAACCCCCTTGAAACTTTCCTCTGCACCAATCGGAATAACAACAGGACATGGGTTTGCTCCTAAAACAGCTTTCATCTGCCGAACAACTTCAAAAAAGTCTGCACCAGAGCGGTCCATTTTATTCACATAACCAATACGAGGTACATGATATTTATCCGCCTGTCTCCACACTGTTTCAGACTGAGGTTCTACCCCTCCAACGGCACAATAAGTGGCCACTGCACCATCAAGAACACGCAAAGAGCGCTCTACTTCTGCTGTAAAATCAACATGTCCCGGTGTGTCAATCAGATTAATTTTATAAATATCATCCACATATTTCCAACGAGTTGTTGTTGCAGCAGATGTAATAGTAATACCACGCTCTTGTTCTTGAGCCATCCAGTCCATTGTAGCAGCACCATCATGAACCTCCCCAATTTTATGGGTAAGTCCAGTATAATACAAAATACGCTCAGATGTCGTAGTCTTCCCTGCGTCAATATGAGCCATAATGCCTATATTACGGGTCAAATGTAAATCTTGTTTTGCCATTTTAATGATTCTCTTTTTACTTTAAATTTATAATCTAAACGCTAATCCTATAGCTCTAGAATCTAAAATGAGCAAAAGCACGATTAGCCTCAGCCATTCTATGCATATCTTCTTTACGTTTAAAAGCTCCACCTTGCTCATTATAGGCATCCATAATCTCGGAAGCTAATTTATCAGCCATTGATTTTCCTCCACGCTTACGTGCAAAGATGATCAAATTCTTCATTGAAATGGATTCTTTTCTATCAGGTCTTATTTCTGTTGGGACTTGAAAAGTTGCACCACCAACACGACGTGACTTCACTTCAACTTGTGGTGTTACATTATCCAAAGCCTTTTTCCAAATTTCAAGAGCTGATTTTTCCTCATTAGGGAACTTTGATTTAACAGTTTCTAAAGCTGCATAGAAAATTTCGTAAGATGTATTTTTCTTACCATCATACATCAAATGGTTTACAAATTTTGAAACCTTTTGGTCACTAAAAACGGGATCCGGAAGGATTACGCGTTTTTTTGGTTTTGCTTTTCTCATTGTTTGAAAGAATAATGTTTTTCGTTTTTGGTTGTTTACCTTTTGTTTTCTTCAACTTTCCCACTAGAAAATTTACTCAACCTTTAGCATTTCCAATAAACTCAAACGCAATTTATTACTCTAATTTAACTACTTTATTTTTTCTTTACTGGTGCCGCCTGTCCTGCTTTAGGCCTTTTAGCTCCATATTTAGAACGTCTTTGTGTACGACCAGCAACGCCAGCAGTATCTAATGTCCCGCGGACGATATGATAACGTACACCGGGCAGATCCTTTACACGTCCTCCACGAACTAATACAATCGAGTGTTCCTGCAAGTTATGCCCCTCACCCGGTATATAAGAATTCACTTCTTTACCATTTGTTAAACGCACACGTGCGACTTTACGCATTGCAGAGTTTGGTTTTTTGGGAGTGGTAGTATACACTCTCACACAAACGCCACGTCTTTGAGGGCATGAATCAAGGGCTGGCGACTTGCTCTTTTCAACCAGTACCTCACGCCCTTTTCTTACTAATTGCTGAATTGTAGGCATTTTGATTTCTTTTTTTAATTATATATTATGTTATATTAATTTCTTAATGATACATTTTGGGCTGCAAAAATACGAATAAAATTTGAATAATCAATGCGCTACAAGCTTTTTTTAAATTTAAGCTTCCCCCCTAATATCCATAAAAGAAGCAGGAGAAGGCTCCTCAGGAAAATGTATAGCACCAAAGACTTGCTCATATTTTCCAATATTCTCTTCCAATGCCCTGAGCAAACGCTTCGCATGCTCGGGAGCCAAAATTATACGAGATTTTACAACAGGCTTCGGTATTCCAGGCATTATTCTAGTAAAATCGACAATAAACTCAGAACTCGAATGAGTTATGATTGCTAAATTTGCATAAAGACCTTGTGCCACTTCTTCACTCAAATCTATTTGCAAATGATCATCTAATTCTTTATTATCCATATTCTAATATATTATTTCAACAATTTAATTTGTAGTATCAAAAAGAGGGGATATAGAAATATCCCCTCTTCATTATAATAGACTTTACATGTTATTCTGTAACATCCATTGAGCTATAATCCAAGACCGTTTTCTTATTCGCAAGGATCCGATCATACTCTTCTTTTGAACCAACAATAATTTTTTCAAATTCTCGTTGACCAGTACCGGCAGGAATAAGATGTCCGCAAATCACATTTTCTTTCATTCCCTCCAATTTATCAACCTTACCATTTATGGCAGCCTCATTAAGTACTTTTGTTGTTTCCTGGAATGACGCAGCTGACATAAAGCTAGATGTCTGTAATGCAGCACGAGTAATTCCCTGAAGTATTTGAGTAGAAGTTGCAGGAACAGCATCGCGTACTTCAACAAGTTTAAGGTCACGACGCTTTAACATACTGTTTTCATCACGCAACTTACGAGCCGTTACAATCTGCCCAGGCTGTAAATTTTGAGAATCACCCGCATCAACCACTACTTTCTTTCCCCAAATACGATCATTTTCTTCCATGAAGTCCAATTTATCCACAATCTGTTGTTCCAAGAATCGAGTATCACCAGGTTCATCAATTCCAACCTTTCTCATCATCTGACGAACAATAATTTCAAAATGCTTATCATTAATCTTCACGCCTTGCAACCTATAGACATCCTGAACCTCATTCACAATATACTCTTGCACCGCAGTAGGTCCCTTAATGGCAAGAATATCAGCAGGAGTAATCGCACCATCAGATAAAGGGGTTCCAGCACGTACATAATCATTTTCTTGCACCAATATCTGTTTAGATAAAGGAACAAGATACTTCTTAACCTCGCCGCCTTTAGATGTTACGATAATTTCACGATTACCACGTTTAACCTTACCCATGGTTACCTCACCATCAATTTCAGAAACGACAGCTGGATTAGATGGGTTACGGGCTTCAAACAATTCAGTAACTCGAGGAAGACCACCCGTAATATCGCCGGCCTTACCCACAGCCCGGGGTATTTTAACAATAACCTCACCAGCCTTTACTTTCTGATTATTTTCTACTACCACATGCCCCCCTACAGGAAGATTATAAGTACGGATTAGTTCCCCATCTTCCGTCATGATATGAGCAATCGGCACTTTCGTCTTATCCTTAGATTCAATAATAATGATCTCACGAAGTCCCGTAGACTCATCTGATTCCACCTTATAGGTCACATTTTCCAAAACCCCTTCAAACTCAATTTTTCCAGTAGCTTCTGTAATAATAACAGCATTAAATGGATCCCAACGAGCGATGTGCTTACCACTTTCCACTATTTCTCCGTCAGTAGCATAAAGAGTCGAACCGTATGGAACATTATGCGTAGAAAGAACGATTCCCGTATTTACATCAACAAAACGAACTTCAGCCAAACGGCCTACAACAACTTTTGCAGGTTGGGCCGCTTCATCTACAACATCAACAGTACGTAATTCTTCAAACTCCAAACGAGCGGGATTCTTAGCTACAATACCTGCATTAGCAGCAATATTAGCAGCTGTACCACCAGCATGGAAAGTACGCAAAGTCAACTGTGTTCCTGGCTCACCAATTGATTGCGCAGCAATAACGCCAACCGCCTCGCCCTTCTGAACCATACGGCTAGTAGACAAATTTCGGCCATAGCATTTAGCACAAACGCCTTTCTTGGACTCGCAAGTTAAGACAGATCGTATTTCTACACTTTCAATAGGAGAATCTTGTATTTTTTTAGCTACGTCCTCTGTAATTTCTTCACCACCTGAAACTAAGAGTTCCCCGGTAGTGGGGTGCACGATATCATGTACAGACACACGGCCCAAAATACGCTCATAAAGAGTTGCTATAATTTCATCATTATTCTTTAAATCGGTGCAGACTAACCCGCGCAAAGTACCACAATCTTCTTCATTGATAATGACATCATGCGAAACATCAACCAAACGGCGGGTAAGATAACCAGCATCTGCTGTTTTTAATGCAGTATCAGCCAAACCTTTGCGGGCACCATGGGTAGAAATAAAATACTCCAATACAGAAAGTCCTTCTTTAAAATTAGAAAGAATTGGATTTTCGATAATCTGCCCACCTTCAGCTCCAGCTTTTTGCGGCTTTGCCATTAAACCACGCATACCCGATAACTGACGAATTTGCTCCTTAGATCCACGAGCACCAGAGTCCAACATCATATATACAGAGTTAAATCCCTGATCATCGCTGGAAATCGTTTTCATCAAAATGTTAGAGAGCTCAGAATTTACATGAGTCCAGATATCAATAACTTGGTTATAACGTTCATTATTGGTAATGAACCCCATATTATAATTATTAATAACCTGCTCAACCTCATCATAGCCTCTTTGCACAAGAGTTTCTTTCTCGTCCGGAATAATAATATCACCCAAGTTAAAGGATAATCCTCCTTTGAAGGCCATCTTATACCCAAGATTTTTTATACCATCCAAGAAATCAGCGGCCTTAGCCACACCACAGACCTTGATAACATTACTAATAATATCACGAAGCGATTTCTTTGATATAATAGTATTAATATATCCAGCCTCAGGAGGAACAATCTCATTAACGATAACACGACCAACCGAAGTTTCATGCATCATTTTCTTTATAATATTTCCACCTTCATCAATATCCTTTACAATAACACTAATAGGAGCATGAATATCAACTTTCCCCTCATTATATGCGATCAAAGCCTCTTCCGGTCCATAAAAGATAAGACCATCCCCTTTAGCTCCCTTTCGCAGTTTAGTGATATAATACAAGCCAAGCACCATATCCTGAGATGGCACAGTAATAGGCGCACCGTTAGCAGGATTTAAAATATTATGAGATTGGAGCATAAGCATCTGAGCTTCCAAAACAGCTTCATTACTTAAGGGTAAGTGAACCGCCATCTGGTCGCCATCAAAATCAGCATTGAAAGCAGTACATGCCAAAGGATGCAATTGAATAGCCTTGCCCTCAATCATCTTAGGCTGAAATGCCTGAATACCCAAACGGTGTAATGTAGGAGCACGGTTTAACAAAACCGGATGCCCTTTCATCACATGCTCTAAAATATCCCAAATAACAGGTTCCTTCCTATCTACGATTTTTTTTGCACTTTTTACCGTCTTAACAATTCCCCGCTCTATTAATTTCCGAATGATGAATGGTTTATATAGCTCAGCAGCCATCAATTTAGGGATACCACATTCACCCATTTTAAGCTCAGGACCTACAACAATAACCGAACGTGCCGAGTAGTCAACGCGTTTACCTAACAAATTTTGACGAAAACGCCCTTGTTTACCCTTCAAACTGTCAGATAATGATTTGAGCGGACGATTGGCATCCGTTTTTACAGCACTTGATTTCCGAGAATTATCAAACAGAGAATCAACAGCTTCCTGTAACATTCTCTTTTCATTTCTCAGAATAACTTCAGGTGCTTTAATCTCTATTAATCTTTTCAAACGGTTATTACGGATAATCACACGACGATAGAGATCATTAAGATCAGAAGTCGCGAAACGTCCACCGTCAAGAGGAACCAGAGGACGAAGCTCCGGTGGAATCACAGGAACAATACGTATTACCATCCATTCCGGCTTATTACGACCTCTGGAAACACGGAAAGACTCAACAACTTGGAGACGCTTTAGAGCTTCATTCTTGCGTTGTTGAGAAGCGTCATTACCCGCACGATTACGTAATTCGTAAGAAAGAGCGTCCAAATCCAGACGAGATAATAAGTCATAGATAGCTTCGGCCCCCATCTTAGCAATGAACTTATTCGGATCTGAATCCTCCAAAAATTGGTTTTCCTTAGGTAACTTATCCATCAAGTCCAAATACTCCTCTTCAGAAAGCAGATCATATTCAGCAACCTCTCCCGCCAAGATACCAGACTGTACTACGACATATCGTTCATAGTATATAATAGAATCCAGTTTCTTAGTTGGTAATCCCAACAAGTATCCTATTTTATTAGGTAAAGAGCGAAAGTACCAAATATGAGCAACCGGAACAACTAATTGAATATGTCCCATACGCTCACGCCTTACTTTCTTTTCAGTGACTTCTACACCACAACGATCACAAACAATCCCCTTATAGCGAATACGCTTATACTTACCGCAATGGCATTCATAATCTTTAATTGGACCAAAAATACGCTCGCAAAACAAGCCGTCACGTTCTGGCTTATACGTGCGATAATTGATGGTTTCAGGCTTTAAAACTTCACCACTCGAATTTTCAAGGATTTCTTCTGGAGAAGCTAACCCAATTGAAATCTTCGAGAAATTACTTTTTATCTTATTATCTTTTCTAAAAGCCATATTATTATATATAATTGATAATTGACAAGTTAATCATTATTCCAAACTAATACTAAGGCCTAAACCCCTCAATTCATGTAATAACACATTGAGCGATTCCGGGATACCCGGCTGAGGCATTGGCTCACCTTTTACAATCGCTTCATAAGCTTTTGAACGGCCAACCACATCATCAGATTTAATCGTTAGTATTTCCTGTAGTATATGCGCCGCACCAAAAGCTTCCAGCGCCCAAACTTCCATTTCGCCAAAACGCTGGCCGCCAAATTGAGCTTTACCTCCTAACGGCTGCTGCGTAATTAAAGAATATGGACCAATAGAACGTGCATGCATTTTGTCTTCAACCATATGACCCAATTTCAGCATATATGTAACCCCGACCGTTGCCTGTTGGTCAAAAGGTTCACCTGTACCTCCATCAAAAAGCGCCGTTTTACCATATCGAGGTAATTCAGCCTTATCAGTCCAGTTATTTAAGTCCTCCAAAGTAGCACCGTCAAAAATAGGAGTTGCAAATTTAACCCCCAATTTCTTACCGGCACTTCCTAAAACGGCCTCAAATATCTGACCAATATTCATACGCGAAGGTACACCAAGTGGATTCAAAACGATGTCAACAGGTGTTCCATCAGCAAGGAAAGGCATATCTTCTTGGCGAACGACACGAGATACAATACCTTTATTACCATGACGACCAGCCATCTTATCCCCCACTCCAATCTTGCGTTTCTTTGCAATGTAAACTTTAGCCATCTGAATGATTCCCGCAGGCAGTTCATCCCCAATGGTAATAGCAAATTTCTTACGCTTCAGCTCCGCATCCAGTTCCTTGTATTTCTTGATAAAATTCGTAACTAAATTACGAATCATATCATTTATACGTTCATTATTAGTCCAATGGCTCAACTGAACAGATGTAAAGTCAAGATCGCTAAAATCAGACGCAGCAAAAATGGCACCTTTAGCTATTACATCTGCCCCCATATAATCTTTTACTCCTTCAGAAACACGATTCTCTGTAAGTTTTAAAAGCTTCTTAACCAAAGTCATTCTGAATTCACCTACTTTTGCATCAAATTCATCATCGATTTTGGGCAATAGGGCTTTATCAGCCAACTTAGAACTGCGAGTCTTTATAACACGTGAGAACAGACGCTTATTTATAACAACCCCCTTCAAAGAAGGAGAAGCTTTTAAAGAAGCATCTTTAACATCACCTGCCTTATCCCCAAAAATAGCGCGGAGCAATTTTTCTTCCGGAGAAGGATCAGACTCTCCTTTAGGTGTAATCTTACCAATTAATATATCGCCTGGTTGAATACGAGCACCTACACGGACAATCCCGTTTTCATCCAAATCTTTAGTAGCCTCTTCACTTACATTAGGTATATCGGAAGTCAGCTCCTCCATACCACGTTTAGTCTCACGTACCTCGAGCGAATACTCCTCAACATGGATAGAAGTCAGTAAATCTTCACGCACAACACGTTCGTTAAGAACAATCGCATCCTCGTAATTGTATCCTTGCCAAGGCATATAAGCAACCAGCAAATTCTTACCTAGAGCTAATTCCCCTTTTTCAGTAGAATATCCCTCCGTTAAAATTTGTCCTTTGGTAACACGCTGCCCTTGCTCACAGGTAGGACGAAGATCTATCGTCATGTTCTGATTCGTTCTACGCCATTTTGGAATGATATATTCTTTAAGAGCAGGCTCAAAGCTAACAAACTCCTCATCCTCACTACGATCATACAGTACACGAATAGTATTAGCATCCACAAAGTCAACAATTCCATCACCTTCAGCTGTAATCTGTGTACGAGAATCACGCACTAATTGTCCCTCAATACCCGTACCAACAATAGGAGCTTCACTCCTTAACAATGGAACCGCCTGGCGCATCATATTTGATCCCATCAATGCACGGTTTGCATCATCATGCTCAAGGAAAGGAATCAATGATGCCGCAATAGAAGCGATTTGCTGAGGAGATACATCCATTAGTTCCACTTCTTCCGGAGCAACCACTGGATAATCTGCATCTTGGCGGGCTTTAATCTTATCACGCATAAAAGAGCCGTCCTCACTTAATGGAGCATTGCCCTGAGCTATGACTTTGCCCTCTTCCTCTTCTGCTGTCAAATAAACCAACCCTTCATCTGAGAAATCAACTTTCCCATCAACTACCTTGCGATACGGAGTCTCAATAAATCCCAGGTCGTTAATCTTAGCAAACACACACAAAGAAGAGATCAAACCAATATTTGGACCTTCAGGTGTTTCAATAGGACAAAGACGCCCATAGTGAGTATAATGGACATCACGAACTTCAAAGCCCGCACGTTCACGTGACAAACCTCCGGGGCCCAAAGCCGACATACGACGTTTATGAGTAATTTCAGCCAATGGATTAGTTTGATCCATGAACTGCGATAAAGCATTAGTTCCGAAAAAAGAATTAATAACGGAAGAAATCGTCTTAGCATTAATCAAATCAATCGGAGTAAATACCTCATTATCCCGAACGTTCATCCGCTCGCGAATAGTACGTGACATACGAGCCAGACCAACGGCAAACTGGTTGGAAAGTTGTTCACCCACAGTACGTACACGACGATTACTCAAGTGATCAATATCATCCACATCCGCCTTGGAATTAATCAGCTCTATCAAATATTTGATAATTTCAATGATATCTTCCTTAGTAAGAACGCGAACGTCCATAGCCGTCGTAAGATTTAACTTTCGATTAATCCTATACCGGCCAACATCTCCTAAGTCATAACGTTTCTCGGAAAAGAACAAGTTATTTATAACTTCACGTGCACTTGCATCATCTGCTGGATCAGCATTACGCAATTGACGATAAATATAAAGAACGGCTTCTTTTTCTGAATTACTAGGATCTTTTTGAAGAGTATTATAAATAATCGAATAATCAGATTGATTCGGTTCTTCCTTATGAACGAGAATGTTTTGAACACCTGATTCCATAATGACATCAATATGCTCAGGTTCAATCACGGTTTCACGGTCTATAACGACCTCATTCCGTTCAATAGAAACGACCTCACCAGTATCTTCATCTACAAAATCCTCGATCCATGTCTTCAAAACACGAGCCGCCAACTTATGACCAATAACCTTCTTAAGATTTGTTTTGTTTACTTTTATCTCTTCCGCCAAATCAAAGATCTCAAGTATATCCTTGTCATTTTCAAATCCAATAGCACGCAACAAAGTAGTTACAGGCAATTTCTTTTTCCGGTCAATATATGCATACATAACATTATTAATGTCAGTAGCAAATTCAATCCAAGAACCTTTAAAAGGTATGATACGGGCTGAATAAAGTTTAGTGCCGTTAGCATGTAAACTTTGACCGAAAAAAACACCCGGAGAACGATGAAGCTGCGATACCACGACCCGCTCGGCACCATTAATGACGAAAGTAGCTTTATCCGTCATATAAGGAATTGGACCAAGAAATACATCTTGAATAACTGTATCAAAATCCTCATGATCAGGATCCGTACAGTATAATTTCAATTTTGCTTTTAAAGGGACACTATAAGTAAGCCCTCGCCCTATACAATCATCAATAGTATAACGCGGCGGATCAATATAATAATCCAAAAATTCAAGAACAAAATTATTCCGAGTATCAGCGATAGGAAAGTTTTCAGCAAAGACTTTATACAGTCCCTCGTTTTTTCTTTTCTCAGGTGGGGTATCCAGTTGTAAAAAGTCTTTGAATGACTTCAATTGTACTTCCAGAAAATCCGGATATTCAAGCGGATTGTTTGTTGAAGCAAAATTAATTCTTTGGTTTACATTATTTGAAGACATCTGTAAATGGATTTGTAGAACTTAATTTTAATTATATACACAAAAAGGTTAAGAACCCTTTTTAAAAAGGGTTCTTAACCGAGCTACCTGATTTACAGGTAAATACTATTTAAGTTCAACTTCAGCTCCAGCGTCTTCCAATGCTTTTTTCAATGATTCTGCTTCGTCTTTAGCCAAACCTTCTTTAACTACACTAGGAGCACCGTCAACCATGTCTTTAGCCTCTTTTAAACCAAGACCACATGCTTCCTTAACAGCCTTAACTACCTGAAGTTTAGCTGCACCAGCACTCTTTAATACTACGTCAAAAGAATTTTTTTCTTCTACTGCAGCAGCACCGGCTGCAGGTCCTGCTGCTACAGCAACAGCTGCTGCTGCAGGTTCAATACCATATTCATCTTTTAGGATAGTTGCAAGTTCATTAACTTCTTTTACTGTCAAGTTAACTAATTGTTCTGCAAAAGCTTTCAAATCTGCCATTTTTGTATAATTTTAATTATTTAATTACTAATTTATTTGTGATAATTATTCAGGTCGATCACCAAGAGTCTTGAGAACTCCATGTAGTGTATTGCCACCTGATTGAAGAGCAGAAATAATATTCTTAGCTGGTGATTGCAACAAAGCAACAATTTCAGCAATAACTTCATTCTTACTCTTAATATTAACAAGAGCTTCTAATTGATCAGAACCAACATAGAAACTTTCTTCTGCATATGCAGCTTTCAGGCCTGGAATTCCATCTTTGGCTTTAGCTTTGATTAACTTAGCCGGAACATTGGCAACATTGCAAAACATCACAGCAGTAGTTCCTTTTAAACAGCCATATAGTGGAGAATAATCATTCTCCAAGCTTTCCAGCGCTTTATGAAAGAGCGTATTTTTAACCACTAGCAATTTAATACCAGTTTTAAAACACTCCCTTCTTAATGCGCTTGTAGAAGCTGCATCCATGGCAGTAGTATCCACCAAATAGAAATGTCCATATTCCTTTACCGTAGCAGCAATATGATCAATAATCGCACTTTTATCTTCCTTTCTCATTGTTCCTCCATTTTATTAGATTTCTTCCACTGATTTCGGATCAATCTTAATACCCGAACTCATTGTACTAGAAAGATAAATACTTTTAATATACGTACCCTTGGCAGCAGTCGGTTTCAATTTATTCAGTGTAGAGATAAATTCTTTTGCATTATCACGAATTTGATCAGCACTAAATGAGACCTTACCTATAGAAGTATGAACAATACCACTCTTATCAACCTTAAAGTCAATCTTGCCTTGTTTTACTTCATTTACAGCTTTAGCAACATCCATAGTAACAGTACCGCTCTTTGGATTAGGCATCAAACCACGAGGCCCAAGTACACGCCCAAGCGCACCAATTTTCCCCATAATAGATGGCATTGTAATAATTACATCTATATCAGTCCATCCACCTTTGATCTTGGCGATATATTCATCAAGACCTACATAATCAGCACCAGCTTCTTTGGCTGCGGCTTCAGCATCAGGTGTACAAAGCACCAAAACGCGAGTAACCTTACCGGTACCATGAGGAAGAGAAACTACGCCTCTCACCATCTGGTTTGCTTTACGTGGATCCACACCCAAACGCACGTCAATATCCAGAGAAGCATCAAACTTGGTAAAAGAAATTTCTTTCACTAATGCTGAGGCCTCCTTAAGTGAGTATGCTTTCCCTGCTTCAATTTTTTCTGCAGCCAACTTCTGTTTTTTTGTCAGTTTACCCATTCTAATTGAAGTTTATTAATTATTAACCGGGAATTCCCCCTTTATAGTGATACCCATACTTCTTGCTGTACCAGCAACCATTCTCATAGCTGATTCCACAGTGAAACAGTTTAAGTCCACTAATTTATCTTGAGCAATCGTACGAACTTGTTCCCAAGTAATCTCGGCAACCTTCTTACGATTTGGCTCAGCAGAACCACTCTTGACCTTAACTATCTCAAGTAATTGGATAGCTACGGGAGGAGTCTTAATGACAAAATCAAAAGACTTATCTACATAATAAGTAATTACAACAGGCAAAATTTTGCCTGACTTGTCTTGGGTTCTGGCATTGAATTGCTTGCAAAATTCCATTATATTAATACCCTTAGAACCGAGAGCCGGTCCTACGGGAGGTGATGGATTTGCAGCGCCTCCTTTAATCTGTAATTTGATTAGTCCAGCAACTTCTTTAGCCATTTTTTAATAAATTTATATAAACATAAATAAAGAATAATCGCAGCGTAACACCTGCATTACTCTTTCTCAACTTGCATAAAGCCTAATTCAAGCGGAGTCTTCCGCCCAAATATCTTTACCATAACCTTCAATTTCTTCTTCTCAGTGTTGACTTCCTCTATTATGCCACTAAAGCCGCTAAACGGACCAACAGTGACTTTTACAGTTTCACCCACAACATAAGGAATATTCATTTCCTCACCCGCATCTTGTAATTCATCAACCGTACCAAGGATACGACTAACCTCCGACTGCCGAAGAGGAACAGGATTATCCAATCCTCCTAAGAAGCCGATCACGTTAGGGGTATTCCTCAAATGATGAGCAACTTCACCAACTAAAGCAGCTTCTACAAGAACATAACCAGGGAGATAGCTTCTCTCTTTCACAATTTTTTTGCCATTGCGAACCTGATAAACTTTTTCAGTAGGAATCAACACCTGAGAAACGTAATCACCAAGATTGCTGTTTTTTATATCAGCTTCAAGATATTCTTTAACCTTAGCTTCTTTACCACTAATAGCACGCAGTACGTACCATTTCTTTTCAATCTCAGACATTTAATTTTCTCCTTGTTTAATGTGGGTAAATAATACTTTCCATCAATGTTTGGAAACAGAAGTCCATCGCAAATACTATCAATGCAATAAGCAGGGAAGCGTATAAAACAACTACTGCACTGTTAGTAAGCTCAGAATACGTAGGCCACGATACTTTATGAACAAGTTCGTCGTAAGTTTCTTTGATATAATTTACAATTTTCTTCATTTCAAAAATATTAGCACGGGAGGAGAGGCTCGAACTCCCGACACCCGGTTTTGGAGACCGGTGCTCTACCAACTGAGCTACTCCCGTGTGAACATAATCAGTCCCCGATAAAAATTCATCGAGAACTGATTAAGAATTTATATTAGTCAATAATTTCAGTAATCTGACCAGAGCCTACAGTACGACCACCTTCACGGATAGCGAAACGTAAACCCACATTCAATGCTACCGGGTAGATAAGTTCTACATTGATTGCAACATTGTCACCAGGCATAACCATTTCAGTTCCTTCCGGAAGAGTAATTTCACCTGTACAGTCCATAGTACGCAAATAGAACTGAGGACGGTATTTGTTATGAAATGGAGTATGGCGTCCACCTTCTTCTTTTTTCAAAACATAGATAGAAGCTTTGAATTTAGAATGAGGCTTAATTTGGCCCGGTTTGCAAAGAACCATACCACGCTTGATCTCATTTTTGTCAATACCACGAAGTAGCAGACCAACATTATCACCAGCTTCACCTTCATCCAATAATTTGCGGAACATTTCAACGCCCGTAACAACAGACTTCTTATCTTCTCCCAAACCTAGGATTTCAATTTCATCACCGATGTGGATAATACCAGCTTCAATACGACCTGTAGCAACAGTACCACGACCGGTAATAGAGAAGACATCTTCAACAGGCATCAAGAAAGGTTTATCAACGTCACGAGGAGGCAGCGGAATCCAAGAATCAACAGCATCCATCAATTCCATTACTTTTTCTTCCCACTTTTCAACACCGTTCAAAGCACCTAAAGCAGAACCACGTATAATAGGTGTATTGTCACCATCAAAATCGTAATAAGAGAGCAATTCTCTCATTTCCATTTCAACAAGTTCCAACATTTCCTCATCATCAACCATATCACACTTGTTCATAAACACAACCAACTTCGGCACATTTACCTGACGAGCTAAAAGGATATGTTCACGGGTTTGAGGCATTGGACCATCAGTTGCAGCAACTACGATGATAGCACCATCCATCTGAGCAGCACCAGTAACCATGTTCTTAACGTAATCGGCATGTCCAGGACAGTCAACATGAGCATAATGACGGGCAGCTGTTTCATACTCAACATGAGAAGTATTAATAGTTATACCTCTTTCCTTTTCTTCAGGAGCGTTGTCAATCTGATCGAATGATTTGATCTCAGAAAGACCTTTTTTTGCCAACACTGTAGTGATAGCAGCAGTCAAAGTTGTTTTACCGTGGTCAACGTGACCAATTGTACCAATATTTACGTGCGGTTTGGTACGAGCGAATTTCTCTTTAGCCATAGCTTTACTTGTTATTTATTTGATTAATAATCAGCATTTACATCTTAACTGTCATGAGCTGTTACCGGGACTTGAACCCGGGACCTCTTCCTTACCAAGGAAGTGCTCTACCACTGAGCTATAACAGCAGGGAAAATAAGTGGGCAAAGATGGATTCGAACCACCGAAGGCGTAAGCCAGCAGATTTACAGTCTGCCCCATTTGGCCACTCTGGTATTTGCCCCTATTAAAGAGGACTCTTTATTTCCCTTTTTGAGCCTCTTGTCGGATTCGAACCAACGACCCCGAGATTACAAATCACGTGCTCTGGCCAGCTGAGCTAAAGAGGCAATCGTAAAAAAAAAACACAACCGTTACGTTCTATCGCGAGCGAAACGGCTGCAAATTTAGACATTTATTTCTTTCCCGCAAAATTTTAGCGATTTTTATTTGCTACGCTGCTTTTCCTTGGACTTAACCAGTTGTTTTTCCACCGCCTCAAGACTCAAATCAACAGCTTCCTCAAACGTATCGCAAACTTTACTCGCATAAAGTTCACCGTTAGGAATCAAAACCTTTACACCCGCTTCCTTATTAGTCGCAGTTTCAGGCTTAACAACCTTCAAAGACACCTCTACCTTTGTTATCTCATCATAAAATTTACCCAATTTTGCAGCCTTCTTCTGAACAAAGGATTGCAATTGTTCTGATGCATCAAAGTGAATTGATTGAATTCTTACTTCCATAATAACTTCCAATTTTAGGCTCGGGGATGAGCCAAATTATACACTTTTTTAAGTTCTTCAAAAGTCGTATGCGTATAAACTTCCGTAGTGGCCAAACTTTCATGTCCAAGAAGTTCTTTTATCGCTCCGAGTTTTGCATTATGATTCAACATTGTTGTAGCAAAAGTATGTCTTAACACATGAGGTGTACGTTTCTTCAAAGTCACAACTTTCGACAAGTGCCGTTTAACAAGCTTCTCAACAATAGTCCGAGAAAGCCGTTCGCCATTTTCACGAATAAAAAAAGCCGAAGACACAGGAGATATAAACTGATTACGCACGTCTATATACGCCATCATCATTTCCATCAATTCTTCACCGAATGGCACCAAGCGTTGCTTATTCCGCTTTCCTGTAACTTTAATCAATGAAGCCGAAAAATCAATATCATTATCATCCAACCCTATCAATTCGGAAAGTCGCACTCCCGTAACATAAAACATACTTATTATCATACGGTCACGACACCCCTTAAACCCTTCACCAAAATCTGTTTCATCAAGGAGCCGATCCATTTCACTTTCTTTAAGGAACGAAGGCAAGGGCTTTTTATTTTTAGGGGGCACTATTTTTCGCAAAGGATCAATAAAGACATCACCTCTTCTCAATAAAAATTTGTAAAAAGACCGAAGCGCGCTAAGTTTCCGATTAATCGAAGTAGAAGTATATCCCTTATCCATAAGGGAAACGATCCACTCACGAACCGACTCAGTTGCCACATCTGATGGTGCCACACACTCTGATTCCTCATTCAAAAAAGCTTCAAACTGGCAAATATCATCCCGGTAAGCCTTAACCGTCTCACCTGAATAATTCCGCTCATATTGAAGATAATCTAAGAAAGAATCCGTTAACCACATACGCTACAATAATATAGATATTTTGTGCAACGAATATAGCAAAAAGAATTCAATAATTCAAAGTAAATTACGAATTATTAATCTTCTACTTCCTGAAGTTTTTGAACGTAAACAGCATGTTCTTTTTTAAGTCTATTAGTGATAGAAGGTTTATCAAACTGCTGTCTTCTCCTTAATTCTTTAACAGTGCCTGTTTTTTCAAATTTTCTTTTAAATTTCTTCAGCGCCTTTTCAATGTTTTCGCCTTCTTTTACTGGTACTACAATCATTTTGTTTTTAATTAATTATTAATAGTTTAAAAATAACGATCAAATCGAGCCGCAAAATTACACATACTTTCTTTATTCACAAAACTTTCGACAAAAAAACAATGAAATATAGAATTCAGACAGTCTCCGTTTTCAGAATCAGAAGAGACTAAAGAGGTAAGTCAACAGGATTTTTATAGCAGTTTTAGACAAAAGTGCTTATCTTTGGAAGCAAATAAACTCTCATAAGAATGAAACAAATTATCAATGAACGTATTCAGGCATTAAGAACAATATTGAAAGAAGAAAACATAGATGCTTTTATTATACCAAGTTCAGACCCTCATTTAAGTGAGTATGTAGCACCTCATTGGAAATCAAGGGAATATATTTCAGGCTTCACCGGATCGGCCGGTACAATAGTAGTAACCTTAACAGAAGCCGGATTATGGACCGATTCCCGATATTTCCTACAAGCAGAAAAAGAATTAACAGGTACCGGCATCGCGCTCCACAAAGAAATGCTACCTGAAACACCCAGCATAGCAGAGTTGCTAAGCCAGGTACTTAAGCCCGGAAGCATCGTAGGGATAGACGGCAACGTATTTTCGGTAGAACAGTTCACCCGGCTTAAGAATAAACTGAGTTCCTGCAGCATACAGCTAAAGAGTCTTCCTGATCCAATGGAAGCTATTTGGAAAGATCGCCCGACTATACCGGAAGATCCGGCTTTTATCCATACCCTGAAATACGCAGGAAAAAGCAGTATCGAAAAAATAGAGCTTATACGAAAAGAACTAAAGCAACATCATGCAACAGCCTTTTTAGTTTCAACGCTTGACGAAATAGCATGGGCGCTCAATCTCAGGGGAAGTGATGTGCACTGTAATCCCGTGGTCATCAGTTATCTCATAATAAAAGAGGATACAACACACTTCTTTGTGCTTCTTTCTAAAATAACACCAGAGGTCGCAAGCTATTTAAAAGAATACGGAATTATTCTTCACCCTTATGACGAAATTGGAACTTTTTTGCATAATATGAACTCCGAGAGTATCTTAATAGATACAGCAAAAACCAATTACGCCGTCTACTCAAACATCCATCCGAGTTGTCATATCATTCCAAAAGCATCACTGATTGCTTTACTGAAGGCCATTCGCAATGAACAAGAGATTAGAGGCATTCACTACGCCATGAAACGTGACGGAGTCGCACTGGTCAAATTTTTAAGATGGTTGGAAGAAAGCGTCCCCCTGGGAGATCAAACAGAAATCAGTGTAGATAAGAAGTTACATGCTTTTCGTTCCGAACAACCACTATACAAGGGTGAAAGCTTTGATACAATAGCCGGCTATAAAGAGCATGGCGCCATAGTCCATTACGAAGCAACACCAGAGACAGACGCCAAACTCAAGCCTGAAGGTCTCCTATTGTTGGATTCCGGGGCACAATATCTGGATGGGACGACTGATATCACACGAACTATAGCCTTAGGAGAACTCTCCGAAGAAGAAAAGACTGATTATACTTTAGTTTTGAAAGGACATATCGCATTAGCCATGGCTATATTCCCCATTGGCACTCGCGGAACACAGCTAGACGTACTTGCCCGTATGCCGATATGGCAACATAAAATGAACTTTTTACATGGCACCGGACATGGAGTCGGCCATTTCCTAAACGTCCACGAAGGGCCACAAAGCATTCGAATGAACGAAAATCCGGTGACCCTGCAGCCGGGTATGGTAACCTCTAATGAACCAGGAGTCTACAAAGCGGGAAAGCATGGCATACGCATAGAAAATCTCACTCTGGTCGTACCTGCCGGTGAAGGGATGTTTGGAGAGTATTTAAAGTTTGAAACGCTTACCCTGTGCCCTATCTGCAAAAAAGGAATTATAAAGGAATTATTAACAACAGAAGAAATTGCGTGGCTCAATGACTATCATCAAACGGTCTATAATGAGCTAGCACCGGCTTTGACGGAAGAAGGCCGGGCATGGTTGCAAAAAGCGACCGGCAATCTATAATAACATTCCGCTATCAAGTAACAAAACCAGTAAAAAATATAAAATATGGCATTAATAAAATCAGTCAGAGGTTTCACTCCTGAATTTGGAGAAAACTGTTTTTTAGCAGACAACGCCACAATTATAGGTGATGTAAAAATGGGACGCGACTGTAGTATTTGGTTCAGTACCGTTCTACGTGGAGATGTCAACTCAATCCGCATAGGGAATGGAGTAAACATACAAGATGGAAGTGTGCTCCACACCCTTTATGAGAAATCGACCGTTGAAATTGGCGATCATGTTTCGGTAGGACATAATGTGACTATACACGGCGCTACTATCAAGGACTACGCTTTAATAGGAATGGGGTCCACGATTCTGGATCATGCCGTAGTAGGCGAAGGAGCTATCGTTGCGGCAGGCTCATTGATACTTAGCAATACAATTATTGAGCCCGGAAGTATTTGGGGAGGGGTCCCTGCCAAATTTATTAAGAAAGTCGACCCTGCACAAGCCAAAGAACTCAACCAAAAAATAGCTCACAACTACCTAATGTATTCCGAATGGTATAAGTAAGATAAAAAGATAGAGATACCATAAAAAGTAAAACTGCCTCAAAAGGCAAAAAGAGACAGTTTTACATCTTAATATTTCATTAAAAGCAGAAAAGGTGTTATAACTTTGCCATTAAAAAAACGGCGTAGGAAAGAATGCTGAAAAGTCTCCCGGAAAACGGAGAACTTATAAGCACTAAAAGTTAATCATACTCATGACTTTATCCGTAGCTCCAGCGTTGCTAGTCACATAATATCCCGCATTCGTCCCGGCTTCACGCAAGAATATTTCATCACTCCTCATCCTGTCGAGTAAACTCTGCAATTCCTCATTACTTTTGATAGAAAAAGCACCTTTTGCCTCTATCAATTGCATAGCTTCCATAAATTTCTGATACTTAGGGCCAAAGATAACAGGAATAGCATAAACAGCAGCTTCCAGGGTATTGTGGATGCCCACACCAAAACCACCGCCAATATAGGCAATCTCACCGTAGCGATAAATAGAAGAGAGCAAACCAAAGCAATCTATAATTAAACAGTCCGCTCTACAAACGTTACTTTCATCAGCACGCGTATAACGGACATACGGACGCTTCAATTTACGAATAATTTCCACCAAATGATTCTCATCAATCACATGCGGAGCAATGATCAGCTTCATCTCCGGATGATTATTGAAATAATCAATAAACAAGTCCTCATCAGGCTGCCAGGAACTTCCTGCAACCAAAGTCATCGCATCCCCCTTGAACAATTTAACCAAAGGCAAGTCCTTCGCCTGCTCCCTAATCTGCAAAACACGGTCAAAACGGGTATCCCCCACTACTGTAACCCGGCTAATACCTATTTTTCCCAAATAACGCTTAGAACGTTCATTCTGCACAAACAAATGGTCAAAGTTCTTCAATACATGCCTATAAGTACCGCCGTACCACTTAAAGAAAATTTGTCCCCTTCGAAAGATGGAAGACACGCTGTACACCGGAATACGACGCTTGTGCAATTCATCCAAATAATTCTTCCAAAATTCATATTTAATAAAAAAAGCCATGCAGGGATTCACGATATCAAGGAACTTCTTCACATTGCGAATTTTATCAAAAGGCAGATAACAGACCACATCCGCTCCACGGTAATTCTTTCTCACTTCATATCCCGAAGGGGAAAAAAAAGTCAGCAAGATACCGTAATTCGGATATTTACCACGAATCTGTTCAATCAGAGGACGCCCTTGCTCAAATTCACCCAACGAAGCAGCATGAAACCAGATATAACGTTTATCCTTTTCCAGTTGCTGACGGAGTAATTCGTACACCACCCAGTGACCTTTCATCATCTTGCGAGGCTTACGACTAAACGGTGCAAGCAAATGCACCAAAAGATCGTAAATGCCTATCGCCAAATCATAAAGCATATCTTATTTCCTATAGGTTAAATTTATTTCAGGAATTCAATTGCCCGTTTCATACGCGCCAGAGTCTCTTCTTTGCCAAGCACCCAAGAGATATCAAACATATGAGGTCCTTTCCCTTCGCCAACTAAAGTCAATCGAAAGGCATTCATAATATTTCCGGTGTGATATTCTTTTTCTGCAATCCAGTCCATCACAATTTTCTCCTGATTTTCGACGCTAAAATCATCAATGCCCTCCAAGACTTCCATCAACTCTGTCATGCAACGGGCTGAATCTTCTTTCCAACGCTTTTTAACGGTTTTCTCATCATATTCGGTCGGAGCGACAAAAAAGAAACGGCAAGTTTCCCATAGCTCATATACAAAGTTAACACGATTCTTCATCATGCCAACTACCGTAACAACCTTATCAAAAGAGGCCTCAATGCCCTGTTCCTTAAGCATGGGAGAAAAAAGATTCGCTATTTCTTCATCCGATTTAATCATAATGTATTCATGATTAAACCAAATTCCTTTTTTATAATCAAACTTCGCACCTGATTTGCTGCAATGAGTCAAGTCGAACAACTTAATCAACTCATCCATTGACATAATTTCTTGGTCATTACCGGGATTCCAGCCTAGAAGAACGAGGAAGTTAATCACCGCTTCCGGCAGATAACCCGCTTCACGGTAGCCCGAAGAGACCTCTCCCGTTTTTGGATCATGCCATTCCAATGGAAATACAGGAAAGCCCAAACGATCGCCATCACGCTTGCTCAGTTTTCCATTTCCTTCCGGTTTCAGCAGCAAAGGCAGATGAGCAAAAACAGGCATCGAGTCCTCCCAGCCGAAAGCACGGTATAATAAAACATGCAAAGGAGCAGAAGGCAACCATTCTTCCCCACGAATCACATGGGACACATCCATTAAGTGATCATCCACAATATTGGCCAAATGATAAGTCGGCAATTCGTCCGCTGATTTATACAAGACCTTGTCATCCAAGATGGAAGAATTGATAATAACCTCGCCACGAATCAAGTCATTCACCTGAATATCCTCATTCGGCTCTATCTTAAAACGGACCACATATTGCTTACCGGCAACCAATAAAGCATCAACCTCCTCCCTGGAAAGGGATAAAGAATTACGCATTTGCATGCGTGTGGAAGCGTCATATTGAAAGTTTGCAATTTCCGACCGCTTAGCATCCAATTCTTCTGGTGTATCAAAAGCAATATAAGCCTTGCCTGTATTCAACAAAACATCCACATACTTTTTATAGATGTCACGACGTTCCGACTGGCGATAAGACCCATATTTTCCTCCAAATCCAACGCCTTCATCAAAATTGATACCCAGCCATTTGAACGATTCCAATATATATTCTTCCGCACCCGGTACAAAACGGTTGGAATCCGTGTCTTCAATACGAAAAATCAAGTCACCGCCATGTTGGCGGGCAAACAAATAATTATATAATGCCGTACGCACTCCACCAATGTGCAATGCCCCCGTAGGACTCGGAGCAAAACGCACTCTAACCCTTCTTTCTGCCATGTTTTGCATTACTTTTTGAGATAAATTAGAGGGCAAAATTAAGCCTTTTTTTCCATACTACTGTTTTTTTTCGTACTTTTCGCAAAAAATTAGAAGAACATGGGCATTTTCAAAACGAAAAGAGGTTTTTCATACAGAGATTTACTCTACAAAACTCTCATCTTCATAGGGACTGTTACTGTTATTGTATATTTCTTGCCTCGCGACGGAAAGTTCAACTACCAGTTTGACATCAACAAACCCTGGAAGTACGGGCAACTTATCGCAACGTTCGATTTCCCTATCTATAAAAGCGACAAAGTAGTCAAGCATGAACAAGACAGCATTCTGGCTACATTCGAGCCCTTTTACGATTTAGATAAGAGTGCCGAGTCCAAGGCGCTTGGGAAACTAAAAACCGATTATCAATCTTCCCTTCATAAAATAGTTCCTGTAAATTACATGCACTATATACAAGAGAAAATATCCGAAATCTATCAAGCAGGAATATTGACTACTGAAGCCATAAACCAGTTGAAAAAGGATAGTGTCAAGGCCATCATGTTGATTGATGAAAAACTTGCCCACCAGCGAAATACCGATCAGCTATTCTCTGCAAAAGAAGCGTACACCTATTTACTAACCGCTGATACGGTTCACTACTCCGCCAAGCTACTCCAACAATGTTCCCTCAACGAATACCTGTCATCCAATCTTACATACGATAAAGTACGTACGGAAACAGCCAAGAAAGAAGCCCTTGAAAATTACTCATGGGCAAACGGCATCGTATTAAGTGGACAAAAAATTGTTGACCGAGGCGAAATTGTCAATCAAGAGACCTACAATATTCTCGTCAGCCTCCGAAAAGAGTCCATTCAGCGAAGCGAATCCATTGGGCAGAAGCAATTGATACTTGCCGGACAAATTTTATTTGTCGGAATCATTATGCTCTACTTCATGCTGTACATTGAACTCTTTCGTAAAGACTATTACGGACGTACAGGGAGCATCTCACTCCTATTTTCGCTCATCATGTTCTATTGTGTGATAACAGCTATCATGGTCGCCAACAACATTCTCAATATCTATATTGTCCCCTATGCCATGCTTCCTATCATCATCCGCGTATTTCTCGATTCGCGTACAGCATTTATCACACAAGTAGCCACCATCCTCATCTGCTCCATTTGTCTGCGCTATCCGCACGAGTTCATTCTATTGCAGCTCACTGCCGGATTAGTCGCTATTTTCAGTCTGCGGGAACTCTCACAACGTTCACAACTCTTTCGAACGGCATTTCTAGTGATCCTGGCCTATGCTGCCATTTACTTCGCCTTCGAATTAATCACCGAAAACGATTTGTCCAAGCTCAATGGAAGGATGTATATCTACTTCATCATTAATGGCATGCTCCTATTATTTACCTATCCTTTATTGTTTCTACTCGAAAAGACCTTTGGGTTCACCTCCAACGTCACACTTGTCGAGCTCTCCAACATCAACAACCCTTTGCTCCGAAAGCTCTCCGAAACCGTACCCGGAACCTTTCAGCACTCCATGCAGGTAGCCAACCTAGCAGCGGAAGCCGCCATACGCATCGGGGCGAAAAGCCAACTCGTGCGTACCGGAGCCTTGTACCATGATATCGGGAAGATGACAAATCCTGTCTTCTTCACAGAAAATCAATCGGGAGGCTTTAATCCACACAAAGACCTCAGTTATGAGCAAAGTGCGCAAGTCATTATCAGCCACGTGACTGATGGAGTGGAACTGGCGGAGAAAAATAATTTGCCTAAAGTCATTATAGATTTTATCACCACCCATCACGGCCGTGGAAAGACCAAATTCTTCTACATCTCGTGGAAGAATGAACATCCCGGGCAAGAACCCGACGAAAAGCTATTTACTTATCCGGGACCCAATCCTTTCACGCGTGAAACCGCCATTCTCATGATGGCCGATGGCGTGGAGGCCACATCGCGCAGTTTGCCGGAGTACACCGAAGAAAGCATTAACAATATTGTAGACAAGATCATAGACTCACAATTGACCGAAGGATATTTTAAGGAATGTCCCATAACGTTTAAAGACATAGCCACTGTGAAATCAGTATTTAAAGAGAAACTCATGACAATGTACCATACCCGAATCAGTTATCCCGAACTCAAAAAAGAATAAAGCATGATTATCAACGAGAAAACCATTCAAAGAGTAAACGCATTTCTGGCAAAGAAGAAGATCAATCTGGAAGACATTGAGTGTTTCAGTTTTATGAAGCGCTATAGTCCGCCTCGCAAAGGAAATACTGCTGCCAAAGATAAGTTCGGGCCCGGAGTTCTCACTCTTCACTTGAAACAAGGTACCAAAAAAGCTTTTTACCTGAATCCGTTTACCAATGCAAGTGCTATTATCCGCTACCTTGTAACCCAAAATATCAAATTTGAAAACTATCAGCCGAAAGAAGCAACCGCTACAGAAATAACCCCAAAAACTTACCGTCGCTTCTCGCTTCTGATTCCTTACTATCTATTAAATATAATGATTATGTTATGGGCCACCTACCAACTTTCAACATATGGAATTTGGTGGACAGCCATATTGGGAGTAGGTATTCTAGGCATCGGCATCTTCCTTGTATATAGCATTTTAAAACGTTTTTGCTATTTAAAGTTGGACAAAGAAACGATCTCTATCGAACGCTTAATACAAAGCCGGACCTTCCGTTACAGCCAATTACGGAAAGTCAATTTCGACTTTGCGCGTGAGCAAATCTTCACACTCATCATGGAAGTACTTGATGAAGATTACAACTACCACCTTTATTATATCGGCCGTGTACCACGCATGAAACTGAATGAGATCGCCGAAATCCTCCGACAGAAAGGAATAGATGCCACTTGCAGTCTCGACAAATGGAAACGGTTCTACGGCGATCGCTATGACAACCCATAAAGTCTTTAACGTATCTGTTCCAATAATCCCGCACAGGCATCTTCCAACAAATTCAATACCTGCTCAAACCCCTCTATCCCTCCATAATAAGGATCTGGGACATGGTCCGCAACTGTAAACTTCGTGCAATAATCCGTCATTCGGTGAATTTTATCCCACTCATCAGGCGAAGGTGCACGATCTTTCAGATCCTGAATATTACGATCGTCCATCCCGATGATAAGATCAAACTTGTAAAAATCTTCAATTTCCACCGGACGTGAGCGATGTAGCAACTGATAGCCCCTTCTGCTGGCATGAGTCCGCATACGGATATCTGGCAACTCCCCCCGATGGTAAGAAATGATACCTGCAGAGTCTATGACAAACTCTTCATGCAGACCGGCCTCTTCGACTAAAGACTTCATCACTCCTTCCGCCGATGGTGAGCGGCAGATGTTACCCAGACAAACAAATAAAATCCTACGGGGTTTACTCATTACTATTTATTTTTGAGTGACAAAGATAATGAAAAAGTAACATCTGAAGCAAACACAAACATTACATGGGGTCAACATCATAGTAAACGATCAACGATTTGAAACGATCCTCGGTCAGCATTTCCTTTTGTACCTGGACCAGCAATTCGCGCACCCTTGCCATTGGTGCCTTTTGCTCGATTTTAACCACAATCTTACGAATAAATAAAGTCTGTATACGCGCCACAGGCGGTTTGTCCGGACCTAAAATGCGCTGTCCGAAGATAGCCTGTAACTTTTGCGCCATGGTCTGTGCCATCAGATCAAGCAATTGCTCGTTACGGTTTTTCAGGTAAACATAAACCAAACGGTAATAAGGAGGATAGTGGAATAATTGCCGTTCAGCCAATTGCGTATCCACCATTCCTTCAAAATCATTATTGATCACTTGCGCGATGATAGGATGATCAATACTCTTTGTCTGCAACACTACACGCCCCTGCTTATGCTTCCGTCCGGCACGTCCCGATACTTGCGCCATCAATTGGAAGGCCCGCTCATACGAACGGAAGTCCGGATAATTAAGCATATTATCCGCATTCAATATCCCCACCACACTGACATGATCAAAGTCCAACCCTTTGGAGACCATTTGAGTGCCCACCAAGATATTCGTCTTCCCTTGTTCAAAATCGGCTATAATCCGTTCGTACGCACTGCGGGTACGTGTTGTATCCAAATCCATCCGCGCGACAGCAGCTTCCGGGAACAGTATTTTTATCTCATCTTCAATCTTCTCCGTGCCGGCTCCCCGGTTACGCAGATCGGTACCTTCGCAGGCTGGGCACGTCCGGGGCAACTGATAGGTGTAGCCACAATAGTGACATGTCAGTTGATTAAGTCCCTTATGAAAAGTCAGACTCACATCACAATTCTTACACTTCGGCACCCATCCGCAAGTATGACATTCAATCATCGGCGCAAATCCCCGGCGGTTCTGAAACAAGATGACCTGTTCCTTCTGATCCAATGCCTCACGAACATATTGCAACAATAAAGGAGAAAAAGAACCATTCATCCGCTTCTTGTGGTACAGTTCCTTAATGTCCACCGGAATAATCTCCGGCAAATGAATTTCTTTATACCGTTCTTTCAACTCCACCAGCCCATATTTACCGGTCGTCGCATTACTCCATGACTCAATAGAAGGCGTGGCCGTGCCCAGCAACGTTTTCGCCCCGCACATCGTAGCCAGCACAATTGCCGCATTACGGGCATGATAGCGGGGGGCCGGATCCTGCTGCTTATACGTATTCTCATGCTCCTCATCCACAATAATCAACCCCAGGTTACGGAAAGGCAGGAAAATGGAAGAGCGCACTCCCAAAATAATATCGTACCGTCCCTCCGTCAACTGCTTCTGCCAAATCTCCACCCGTTCGGCATCAGGGAACTTGGAGTGATAGATGCCCAGCCGATCACCAAATACCCGTTGCAGACGCTCCGTTATTTGAGTCGTCAATGCGATCTCGGGTAAAAGATACAAGACCTGCTTCCCCGCCCGGATTGTATCCTGAATCAGATGAATATAAACCTCGGTCTTTCCACTCGAAGTCACCCCATGCAACAAACAGACCTCCTTCGACCGGAAGCAGTTCACTATTTCATCATACGCCCGTTGTTGGTACTCATTCAGCGGATTAAGCGAAACAAGTGAACGGACCACTGCATTCAACCGCCCGATATCCTGCTGGTAGACTTCGAAAATCCGCTTCTCCACCAGACCATTAAATACCGCTGGAGAAACGGAAGCACGCTGAAGCAACTCCTTCTTTGAAACCTCCTTGGGAATAACCTTCAATTCTTCATCATCCAAAATGCCGGACAGTTCGATATACTTCATCAACAAATCCAACTGTTTAGGTGCCCGTGCCAACTCATCAAAGAGCGCTCTGATACGCTGCCCACTACGGACTCCTTCCGCCAATCGAACCCGCGTTTCAGTCCTCGGCTTATAAGTCCGCCGCAACTCCTCCTTAACAAAAAGAGCCTCCTTATCCAGCAAGGATTTAACAACAGCAAATATATTCTTTATACCGGTACTCTTTTCGAGTTTTGTCACACACTGCTCCGGTTCCGCAGCCAACAAGTCAAGCACTTGCTGTTCCTTCTCCGGCAACCGCCCTTCCGCCTCAAAATCGGGATTATATTCCACAATGGTTTCACTCTCCAACTTTAACCCCGAGGGTAAAGCAGCCTTATACACATCCCCCTGCGTACACAAGTAATAATCCGCCACCCATTTCCAGAACTTAAACTGATCGGGAAGTAAAACAGGCTGCACATCAAGCAACGCGGTCACTTCCTTCACTTCATATTCCGCCGGCTTAAGAAAGTGAACGTTCCACACAATACCCGTATAATACTTCTTTCGACCGAAAGGGACTATCACACGGCATCCCGGTCGCACCTCCTCTTCCCAGTCATTTGGCAGAGAGTAAGTGAAACAACGTGGTAACGGTAAAGGCAATATAACATCTACAAACTTTTCCATTCGTGACAGCAAAGATACAAAGAAGTAAGCATTCTCAAGACCAAATAAAAGAAATAGAAAATGATAAATTCGCAAAATGAAGGGAAGGAAAAGAAAAAGGTTGTTCCGTCAAAAGAACAACCTCTCCTATCTTTATCCTCTCTTTCAAGAGATTTATATCATCCTGGATTTAAAAAATGTAAGCCGCTGAAATTTGCCAAGTCTTTGTCTTAGCAGAGCCTTTATCCGTTGCTGCGTTAACAGCATCCTTGATATTAAAACTATCCCCCATCGGAATCTGATAGTTTACGCCAACCTGCAAATGCTTCACCAACTTTACACCTACCCCAAGGTTCAAACCTACCTGAGCCTTCTTCTTATCCAGACTGACATCACTCAACGTTTTATCTTTAGAAAAATCAAAGAAAAAGTCAGGACCGGCAGCAAAATAAATGCCGAGCATGCTCCCCATGCCAATCGTGTATTTTAAATTTACAGGAACCTCCAAACCCGTCTGCTTCACTTGCTCTCCATCCAACTTCGCCTTCTTCTGAGACAATAGTAATGAGCCATCCACACCTATTCCAATAAGAGGAATGGTAACTTCAGCCATAGGACCAATAAAAAATCCGGTTGAATTATCCTTATTCCCATTATATCCTCCGTTCAGGTCTAGTTCCGATAAGTTCACACCACCTTTCACACCCCATTTAATAAGCTGTGCCTGAACCGGTATAGCCATAGCAAAACAACATATAGCTATCAAAGAAATACTTAAAATCTTTTTCATAAGTCATTTTTTTTAGTTTCTCCAAGCAAAGATATGAATTTAGTTTTAAAAAGAAACATTTACAAACTCTTTTTAAGTCGGTTAATCCGTTATACCACCAGTATTAGATTCACTTTATTTTTACTTTCCAGACAATAGTAAAAACAGTACAACTGAAAAAGATGAAAAGAAGAAGCAAAAAACAAAGACGAATAGCACAAAAAAACATAAAAAGACATTACCTTTGCATAGCGAAAGCAAAGGAAAATCCCTTTCTTCAACTATTGAGAAAGGAAAGATGCCGGAGTGGTCGATCGGGCCGCACTCGAAATGCGGTGAACGGGTAACTGTTCCCAGGGTTCGAATCCCTGTCTTTCCGCTAAGAGCTTTAGATAAAAGCCCAAAATAAGACAAGCCCTGCAAATCCACGGATCTGCAGGGCTTTTTATTGTTTGCTAGGATATACACTCCTCGCTTCGGTTATTTTGCTTATACTCCAACCTTATCATTCTATTATTTATGCTTTCTCGAAGCGATCAATTTAGAACCGATCATTTGCCCTATAAAAGCTAATCCTATAAAAAGAGGTATGCCCATTTTAGGCGTATCAAACCAAATCCGTAATGGAATTATCAATGGAATGGAAGCATGTATCATCACCCACCACATAAATGTCATTTTCCGATACCTAGCCCTAAATTTACCTAAAAAAATATTTATTATCAATGAAACTGCCGATACTATTACTACATTCATAAATGTAAAAGATTTAGTTATGGTTGCCCGAATCCTAGAAAGAAATAGATGGGTATTATTATGTAACCAATCGTTATCGCATAAGAATAAATAATTGCTATTGTTCGTAATCTCGGCAACCACTTATTATTATTTAATCCCATAGATTGAAACATGCTCCAGAACCCATGGCTTACGTGAAAACCAATAGCTAAGATCCATATCACATATACAAACACATTCCACCAATTTGAGAACGTGGCAACAACAAGATCGTAAGGATTTGCCTTTTCGTTTCCAAGAAATTCTTGCAACTGCATTTCTGCCCAAAAATGGTTTAAGTGAATGATGAGTAAGCCTAAAATAATAATTCCGAGTACAAACATATTTTTAGAAGCCCATGAAACTTTGGGATGCTTGCCTTTAACTACATAATCCGTTGGACGTGCTTTTCTGTTTTGTATTGTTAGTATAACTCCCATTGCTATATGCACCATAAATCCGAGTGCAAGAACAGGAACCATTATTTTTATGAATATATTTTCACTCATAAAATGAGAAGCAGTTTCGTATGCCTCCCTTGATATTATTGCAGTAAAATTAATGGCTAAGTGCAGAGTTAGAAACAGAATGAGAAACATCCCGCTAATGCTCATTACTAATTTTCTTCCGATTGATGATGACTTCATTGTTTGTGCTATTTTGAGTTAGACGTTTATATTAAATACTTTGTTTACAATCAGACCAATAAAAAAACTAATTGTCGCCACGCCGAGACTGATTAAGACCATTTCAAGAAAATGTTTCCTAAAAGTCGTACCTTTCGCAATCGAGACATAGTAGTTAAATCCTCCAATAATTGCTACAGCTGTACAAAGAGTGATAAGCAAGGCAATAAAAACATTTTCGATGATCAAATAAGGAACTATCAGCGCAATTACCGTTATTATATAAACAATACCCGTATAAAAGGCTGCCGTAACAGGTTTCACTTTCCCGCTATTTTCTGTCTTTGTAGATAAATACTCCGACCCTGCCATAGAAAAGGCTGCCGAAATACCCGTTATCAACCCAACCGCAGCTATTAAGAAGGAATTTTGAATGCCTAATGTTAGTCCGGCAAGAACTCCCGTAAGCTCTACCAGCGCATCGTTTAATCCAAGTATGATAGAACCAAGGTAGCTAAGAGGTTTGTCCTTTAACACTTCAATTAATTTGTCTTCATACTCCTTTTCTCTTTGGTACATTTCCTCTGCTTCAGGAAAATCAGAACGCATAGCTCTGTATGTTTGTATTCCCTTATGGGCATCACGCTCTAACAATTTAATCCCAAAAGTAAGTCCAAAGCAACGGATGATAAAGACATAAAGCGGAACTTTCCACTTATAAGGCTGCACTTCCTGTTTGGTATATGATTCCCAGATTTCAGACTGTCGCTCTTCCCCTTTTGCTATTTGAAGAAGGAGCTCTTTGTTTTTCTTATCTTTCTCAAAATCAGCGACCCGAGAATAAACCTTTGCTTCAGTCAGTTCTGCACGTTGAGCTTCCAGTATTTTACTATGCAACTCTATTATACCCATATATGATAAAATTTATTTAAAATAATTCTCATTACATTTTTACCTTCTAACCCCTACTGATTAGAACGGTCTTTTTGATTGCTTATTACGCATCATTCAACATTTGCTTCACTTGTTCTTCATGCTCAAATAAAGTGCAGCCGCCTGAATGTTCTCCTCCTATTAAACCGGATTTTCTTAGTTTTGCGAAAAAAGGTGATTTTAAAGCCTCTTCCAATCCTGTTTCCGCGACGTTTCTATCTGAATAAGGAGAAAAAGGACAAACTTCGGCTTCTCCTTCCGGACTAATATGTAAAAAGCCTCTTCCTGCAGCCAAACAGCCCCCCATAGCCTTTTCATCACCGGGAAAGGATAAAAATAGAATATCATCATAAGCAGCCCTGAGTCTTTCAAGATTGACCTCCATTTGTGCAATGCCCTTCTCATCTAATGCCAAATAACTTGCATTTGCTTCTGCCTGAACATATTCAACATAAAATATGATTTTGCACCCTAATTCTTTCAGTAACTTTATATAAGAAAGAGAGGTGGCTATATCAAGATTCGCTGTTGTTACGGAAATTGATGCACCATAAAAGAGACCTCTATCTTTCAGTAATTCTATAGAATGGATAACTTTGTTAAACACTCCAAGTCCTCGCCTATCATCAGTACTCTCCTTACACCCTTCAATACTTAATATTGGTACTAAATTCAAATGCTCTGAAAAAAAGTCAAGATATGACTCTGTTATCATCGTTCCATTAGTAAATATTGGAAATATCATATCTTTTACCTCTGCAGCGGCTTTAAGTATATCTTTCCTCAAAAGAGGTTCGCCACCAACCAAAATATTAAAATTGATCCCCATTTTATTAGCATCAAGAAATATTTGTTTCCATTGTTCCGCCGTTAATTCTGCTTTTTTGCCCTTTTCCACTGTCTCGCAGTAACTGTTTGCATAGGCATAGCAGCCTTTACAAGTAAGATTACAATTAGTGGCAATACTTGATATAAGAAAAGGAGGAATATGAAGAGATTCCTTTTCCTTATACGCTTTTCTTCTTTTCTCCGCCTTGCTGAACACTTTCTGCATTCTATATATAAACAGTGATTCTTTGGGATTGCTAAACACAGCTTTATAAACGCTAGACATTATATTTCTGATAGCATTATTCAGATAATCATCTAACAAGAAACGAGGATCAGTATACTTCTCTTTCATTGTATCCATATTATTTTCTTATGCAAAGATAAAGTGAACAAGAAAAGCAAAGCTTAAGATTAACTTAGGGTATTCTTAAGATTTGCTTAGGGCGACAGGAGCAAACGGGATAGTCAGCTTTACCAATGTGTGTTTGTCAATCTCACTAATTATTTCTATTTCAATATTCAGCAAAGAACAGAAACGTTGTACGATAGGCAAGCCTAAGCCAAAGCCATTAGTTTCTCTATGCTCAGAGTTATAAGCGCGGTAAAATTTCTCAAAGATATGCTGTAAGTTTTTATTCGGGATACCACTCCCTGTATTTTTTATTTCTACAATGAGCTGGCTATGCATCTCATAAGTTTTTATCTCTATCTCCCCTTCCTTATTCGTATATTTAACAGCATTCGATATCAGATTATTCAGAATAGTAGTAAACGAATACTGATCTGTATAAACAGATGTTCCTCTAGGAGAAATAAGCGTTTTTACTTCAATTTTCTTGCTTAGTATTTCGTCGCAGAATAAACAGACACTATTGTTTATTAAGTCCTCTAATGGGTATTGATCGTAATTCAAAGAGCGTTTACCTTCTTCGTATCGTGTCAAAATCAACAATTGTTCAACCATATCATTCAGCTTATCCACTTCCCTAATACAGGCAGTTATCTTCTCCTTATATTCAGCTTCGGTGCGTGGTTTACGAATAAGAACTTCCATTGTTCCTTTAAGAACAGCAAGTGGAGTGCGAAACTCGTGTGAAGCATACGAAGTAAATGATTTCTCGCGTTCTATAGCATGTTCAATCCTGTCCAGCAAGTTATTAATAGTCGCGGACAGCTCATATAATTCATCTTTATGGCTGGGGAGGGGTATTCTCGCACTCAGATTGTTGTGCGTTATGGTATTGGATATTTCTATAATATCTCTTATGGGCTTTGTACTTCTTTGGGCTATTTCACGAGATAAAATAAACAAAAACAGTAACGTAAGAAAGCATCCTACACAACAGACCCTAAGAAGTATCAAAAAGAGGTACTGCACATTTTCTATTGTAATATGGGCTGCATCCAATCTTTCAACATGAACTTTAAAAGTAATGAGTATTATAGCACAAAGAATCATAGTTAATACGGCAGTGCTAACTATAATACTGATTGCAATTCTATTTTGAAGTGATCTATTTTTCATTCCTCTATTCATTTGCAATATAACCGACCCCTCTTACCGTTTTTATATTTCCATTCTCTTTGTTCATTTTCAATTTTTTACGTAAAGAGTTCATAAACACGTCAATAACACCGGTATCATACTCAAAATTGATACTCCACACCTTGTCTATAATCTCATCTCGCGTGCATATCTTGCCTTTATTGCGAATTAGAAATTCGAGCAGTGCAAATTCTCGTTTTGTAAGAGAAATTTCTTCGTTTCCTTTAAAAACTTGATAAGAAGACTTGTTCAGAGCTATATCTCCAAGCGTTAAGATCTCATCCTCGTGCCTATCTCTAAAATGTATTTTAATTCTTTCGAGTAGTTCCTCAAAAGAAAACGGTTTTTTGATATAATCATTTGCTCCTGCTCTCAGCCCCTCTATTGTTTCTTTGACAGTATCTTTTGCTGTAAGAAATAGAATTGGAGTCTCTTTATCTTGCTTATGCAAGGCTTTACAGACCTCTATCCCATCCATTTTGGGGAGCATCCAATCCAATAATACCAAGTCGGGCTTAGAAATCGCAAACTTCTCTAAACCTTGTATGCCGTCGACAGCTATCGTAATATCATAACCCTCTTCTTCCAACCCTTCTTTCAGGAAGTTGTAGATACCCGGTTCGTCTTCTATTATCAGAATATTCATAATCTTTATCTAAAAGTCGCAATATACAAATTTACGTAATAATAAAATATACTTTTACGATTAGTATATCAGCCATATCGCTGCAAAGATAAAAAACGGATACTTAATAAAACTTAAGGTTAGCTTAAGTTTTAGATTTTCTAGGACCGGAAAAGGGTATGCAGAGTTGATATAACCTTTAGAATTTTAAAATAGGTGCTCATCGCTCTATTTGAGTGTTTTCTTACCTTTGTAATTAAAGATAAAGCCCTGACTGACAAGTTGAGTGAAGCAAAAATTGTCCACTTACGAAATGCACATTGCTATTGTAGACGATTTCTCGCAAGTCAGCAGCAAAAGTTTATTTGAACATCTTACGATGTCATTTTCGCTCCATAGATCTTTCCGCTGAAAAATCAGGGCGGAGCCAGACAACAACAAGACAAAAACCTATAAGTTAATAGTTTGTAGGCTTTTTCGTATCCATTTATCGAACCTTTCCTTTTGCCGCTTTTTCAGCCAGAGGTAGAAGCTCTTGATCAGGGTCTTCCCGGGTATGAGTCCGGTCCATCCTTATTTCATAATTCACCTCCCTTTCAAACTTCTCCCTGCTCTCGGCGCTCAGGTAATTATAGGCCCCGGGCTCCTTTCCCACTGCGGGGCAGGGAGGTTCCAGTGCCACGTTCCTTCTCCCTTCACGCCCCCCCCCTTTGGCCTTGGCACGGTTATTCTATCAAACGAATCATCCTATCAATATGTGATAATAGTCCATTATAAGTTAATAAAGGTTTAATTGTTTTGTATTTCTTATTCATTATTTTACTTTTATAACCAATATGTAAAACAAAAAACATAAACAAACAGTGATTATTTATCTCTATTTTGTTCGTTATTTTATTTAATTCTGCCCGTTGTAATATTTTTTTCTTATGAATTATGGCTTTACTATTGAAGCTTGATTTAATCTAAAATAGTAAATTTATGAGAAAGAAAGTTACACGACGGAACAAACAAACAACTTTAATGAATTCACTTTTTACCTTTACTACTTTATTAAGAAAAAGTCTGCAGTCTGTTGGCCGTTATTCCACGGCTCGTTGTTACCTAACTTCGGTGCGGCAGTTTCTTAAATTCCTGGAAATGGATGACTTTTCCTTTTCGGAGATTACTCCCGAACGGTTGAAATGTTTTGAGCGTTCCCTGCTAGCCCGCAAGTGTGAACTCAATACCATTTCCATGTACATGCGTATGTTGCGCAGTATCTATAACCAGGCTGTTGAGGAAGGGCTTGCGCCTTATGCCCCCAAGTTGTTTAATGACGTGTTCACGGGCAATGACACCACTGAAAAACGTGCCGTCTCCCCCCATGTCATCAGGCAGTTAAAGGAAGCCGATCTGAGCGAACGGCCTGCACTGGCTATGAGCCGGGACCTCTTCCTGCTCTCTTTTTACCTTCGCGGCATCCCCTTTGTGGACCTGATTCGGTTGCGCAAGACCGACCTGAACCAGCATACGCTCCATTACCACCGGAGTAAAACCGGTACCCAGCTCACCGTAAAGGTCGAACCCTGCGCGCGTGCACTGTTGGTCAAATATGCTTCGCATGATAAAAAGAGCCCTTTCCTGCTGTCTATCGTCACCAAAGAAGGCGCTAAAGGTTATGTGCAATACCAGAGCGCTTTGCGCAAGTACAACTCCCACCTTGGCAAGCTGTCCAAGTTGCTTCGGCTCAAGGTGCGTCTGACCTCCTATGTGGCTCGTCACTCCTGGGCCACGGCGGCCTATCACCAGGGCATTTCCGTCTCTGTGATCTGTGAGTCATTGGGGCATTCTTCCGAGAAAGTCACCTATACCTATCTGGCCTCCTTCGGCAATAAAACCCTGAGTAGCGCCAACCGGAAAGTGATCGCCCTGCTGAACCATTCGCCCCGTTCGCACAAGAGCGATAAAAAGTATTATCGATGTTGCAGCCCGGGAACCGAGCCGCCGGGTTGCGGGTAAAAAAGAATCCGCTACTTTGTAAGTAGCAGAACGGGCAAGCCCTCCAGAAACCTTCTATGCCCCTTTTTTGCCTTTTGAGACATTATCAGCGCATCAAAACAAGAAAGTTTTTAATGGAATAGAGCGGTTTGGAAGAAAATGGATTAAATGGAGAAAATAAATTACAATACAACTATCAACTGTTTATACTGAGTAAACCATTAAAAGAGAAAAAACGAAGTAGAAATAAGTGATTTGGGCACAATAACGTTAATTTATTAGAAACAATAAAAAACGTAATTGCATGAGGTTGTATGAATGTATAAAACAAGAAACGGATATTCTTTTTACACATCTTATCAATAAGCTATCAGGGAGAGAGGAGGATTACTAAATATGCATTACCTGTGGATGCTTTAGGGGAAAAATTAAAATATCTCCACTTTTTTTTGCATATTATAAATTAAATTGCTATTTTTGTTCCTAGAATATAAAATCTGCTACTTATAAAGTAGCGGATTCTTTTTTTACCCGTAACTCGTCTGCTTGCTTCCCTCTCTACAACATTGATGCACCCTTTTGTCATCCTTCTGAGAACGGGATAAATGACTCAGAAGAGCAATGACTTTGCGATTGGCACTGCCCAAGGTTTTATGACCAAAAGAGGTCAGATAGGTATAGGTCACTTTCTCAGAAGAATGCCCCAATGACTCACAGATCACCGAAACGGAAATCCCACGATGATAAGCCGCCGTGGCCCACGAATGACGAGCTACATAAGAAGTCAGACGCACCTTGAGCTGAAGCACTAAGGACAGCTTGTTAAGGTGGGAGTTGTACTTACGCAAAGCGCTCTGGTATTGTACATAGCCCCGGGCACCTTCTTGGGTGATGATAGATAACAGAAAAGGGCTGTTTTTATCAGAAGAAGCATATTTGAGCAGCAGTTCACGCGCACAAGGTTCCACCTGTACGGTTAGTTGCGTGCCGGTCTTGCTCCGGTGGTAATGGAGCATATTCCGCCTCAGATCGCTTTTACGCAGGCGGATCAGGTCGACAAAGGGGATACCCCTAAGGTAAAAGGAAAGCAGAAAGAGGTCCCGGCTCATGGCCAATGCAGGACGTTCACTCAAATCGGCATCTTTCAACTGGCTGATGACATTGGGGGAAACGGCACGCTTCTCGGTGGTGTCATTACCCGTGAACACGTCATTAAACAACTTGGGAGCATAAGGCGCCAGCCCTTCCTCAACAGCCTGGTTATAGATACTCCGTAACATCCGCATATACATGGAAATGGTATTGAGTTCACACTTGCGGGCTAACAGAGAACGCTCAAAACGTTTTAACAGCTCGGGAGTGATCTCCGAGAGAGTAAAGTCATCCTTTTCCAGGAATTTAAGAAATTGCCGCACGGAAGTAAGGTAACAACGCGCCGTGGAATAACGGCCAACAGACAGAAGACGCCCTCTCAGTTGAGTAGTAAAGTTAAAAAGTGAATTCATAAATGTTGTTTGTTTGTTCTGCCATGTCATTTTCTTTCTCATAAATTTACTATTTTCTAATGAATTATCTTCCAATAGTAAAATTATAATCGACAAAAAAAAAAATGATAAAACAGCAGAAGGTAATTAAATAAGTAGATAAAACAAACATTAGAATATGACATTTGTTTGCTTTATTCATTTTATAAAAGTAAAGCATTGACTAACACAAACAAAATTAATTAATGTTTATTTAAAAAAATATATAATTATTGATTATATTAAGAGTTTGTTTAAAAATGGTTGAAATAAAGGATTAAAAGAGTCTATTTCACTTTTGAACAGTGATTTCCTTTGAACTGGGCAAACCTAAAATAAATGTACCCAACAGATTTGAAAGAAATATGGAATGCCATCCTTTATGTAATAAAGACGGGATGTCAATGGTGTATGTTGCCTATAGATTATCCTAAATAGCAGTTAGTTTATTACTATTTCCGTAAATGGCCTTCTCTGATGAATTCTATCTCTTGCTAGGATTTACATAAAGAGGTTAGGTTGAAACATAGTCAAAATGCCTCAACCAGTTTAGGATTGCTTGACAGTCAGAGCTTACGCTAGGGTAATATCTACTCGCTAAGAAGATTTGACAACAATAAAAGATAAAAAACAAGATCTAAAAGATATCATACTTTTCCTTTAAAGCATTCAAGCTGGCGCCCGTAAAATAATCCTCTATAAAATTCCAACGCTCCTCATCCGACATCTTATCGTTACCAAAGAAAAGCGTAAACAGCTCAATTTGCTCCTGAAAGATTTGCTCATTATTCTCAAGAATCAAATTGTGATACTCCTCGGAAGATGTTATTTCCTGCAAACAGCTAGCATCATTAAAATGAATATAGACCGTCGGAGTGCCTCCACCTTCAACGCTAAACGACAAGCAATTGAGCATGGAAAGCAAATTGAGTAATACATTCAAATCGGAGAATGGAGTACAGTAAAACATGAGCCGATCGCCTTTATGCCCCACAATACGTTGAGAAAAGAGTCGCTGATATCTGGAAAGTAACAAATCAAAGCCCCGGGTTACTGTAAATAACAAGGAATTCTCTTCTTTTTTCTTCACGCTACTAATATAGCTAACGCTACGCCCCTCTTCGGTGCGGGATTCCAGCAAAGATCCGATAAAACGCTTGGCAGAAGGTACATCCATGCCGTGATCGGAAAAAACCGCACGTAATTCTTCTTCATCAAAATGCCCTTTTTCCTTTTTCAATTTCTCAAAGAACAACGTTTTCAAGCTACTAAACAGATTATCCAGTCGTTTGCCCATAACGGTGGCATCTTCGTGAAGTAAAACCTCATGCTTGCCAACAGACACCGCCCTGGAGTTCTCCCATAAGGTGCCATTATTCAATTTATGCTTGAAGTCCCGATATCCCAATTCGGGAAAACGCTCTTCCCAAAGTTTATCCAGTCTCGCTTTATACACCGCTTCCGTATCCTCCACCTTTTCGAGATAGGCTTGGAATTCCTTGATAAATACATCTCCCGATTTATCCTGAATATATCCTTCTGTCAGCAGGTTCTGCGAACTCACGACAAACAGCTCCTTGCCATAGCGACGATGCAGATCATCCTCCAGCCAAAGTAGAGCCGTCTTAATCAATTGCCCCAAAGCGGACTCATACTCGAGTTTGTTCTTCATCCGCGGAAGCTTGACCACGAATTCAAAATCCGATAAGGATAGCAAGATGTCCTCCTTTTCGCCTTTCATCCGGTACACCTCCATCAGTTTCTTCAAGATCAGGGCAAGCTGTTCCTGGGCTATGCTCCCAAGGGTATGCAAACGCTTCATATAATAAAAATCACGTTCGTGGAAGTCAGTAACAGCCACACCTTTTACGCCAATGTCACGGGCGGCACGCCCAATTTCCTGAATATAATCGACAAAAGTGCTCGGAGGAGCCACATGATATACACGATCAATATCAGCAATATCGACGCCCATACCAAATGCCTTAGTGGCAACAATCAGCTGTTTGGTTCCTTCTTTGAACTCCTGAACAATAGCCGCTTTCTGTTCTTTCTCTTTCTTTCCGTAATAAGATGCAACTAGATGCCAGTCCGCAGAGTTGACCCATGTCTTCAACTTCATATCAATGCCACTGGCAAAAGGATAGTATAGGATCGTTTTATGCTGCTCTAAAAAAGTGTCCACCCGCTCTGCAATCACACGTTGTTTGCCTTTATCATAAGTTTCACCTTCCTCCAAATGCAACTGACGAATGTCAAAGGTGATATTCTTCCGTTTTACCGTCCCCACATAGAGCATACAGGGATCCATACGCAGCGAACGAATTGTTTCAAACACCATATCATTGCCCCCTTCCGGATTCCAGATAGCCGTAGCTGTGAGAGCAAAGACCGGGAAAGCATAACCCAAGGATTGCTTGATGGCCTGCAAATAGCGGCCTAAGAACCAGTAATCCACACGAAACTCCTTCCCCCAAGTCGTCACCGTATGAGCCTCATCCACAACGAGTAACCCTATTCGGCGATCCCCTATGAAATGCTTGATATCATAAGAAAGCAGTAATTCGGGCGAGAGATAAAGCAAATCAACCTCCCCATCACGTACCAACCGGTAGACTTCCTGCTTTTGTTCCGGTGAGAGATCGGACGAAGCATATCCCACACGACCGTAACCTAAACCTTGCAAAGCCTCCACTTGATCAAGAATCAAAGCCTTCAGCGGGGAGACTACAATCGTCAGAAGCTTATATTCATTGCCCAGATAAATAGAAGGTAATTGAAACAGTAAAGATTTTCCGGCACCGGTAGGGGCAGTCAACAAAATATCATCAACTTCCTCCCCACCTTGGAATGCACACTCCGCCTCTACAATCACAGACTCTATCAGCTGCCCTTGAGAGATAGACAACGTCTCCTTACTCTTGAACAAATCATCATAGATTTCAAATTCACGGAATTGCTCATATCCATAAACATCCTTTAAGAGTTTACACACAGCCTCCCTACAATAAGCAGGCAATTTTCGTTCTTTCAACTTTGGTAATGGGCTTACCGAGCCTTCTTTTAAATCTTTCATAATCATCTAAATAAAAAAACAGTCTGAAAACCTGTAGCAAACCAGGTCATCAGACTGCTTTTTTCCTATGTTTTTAAGACCTACCTCAACCGATAAGCCTCTAGAAAAGCATGTCAATACTCCTCTTCATTGAAGAAGAAATCCTCATTGCTAGGATAATCGGGCCATATATCTTCTATACTTTCATAAATTTCGCCTTCATCTTCCATCTCTTGTAAATTCTCAATCACTTCAAGTGGAGCACCCGAACGCATGGCATAATCAATCAGTTCATCCTTAGTTGCCGGCCAAGGAGCATCTTCCAGTCTCGATGCTAATTCCAATGTCCAATACATAAATCTTAGTATTAAAATTGTGAATATTAAGTACTACTTTTTTAATTTCCCGCAAAAGTATAACAAAATCTTTCACTTACAACTATTATTCCAGATTATTTCTGCTTTTTTTTCGTCATAATTTATTCTACGTGATAAAACAAACAAATAATCAGACAAACGGTTGATATATGCCAACAATTCAGGAGCTATTTCAAAATGCTCGGTCAAGACAAGAATCCGTCTCTCCGCACGTCTGCAAATAGTTCGACAGACATGAGCCACAGCGGATCCGCGACTTCCTCCAGGTAAAATAAAAGCATTCAAAGAGGGCAAATTGCTCTCCATCCTGTCAATTTCGTGTTCCATTCGCTCTACCTCCTCCATGCCAATGATACTTGCTGCTGCCAACTTTGTTTTCTCACAGTCTGTAGCCAAATAAGAACCGACACGAAAGAGCTTGTGTTGGATATCCTGCAGAAAGTCTTGCTCTGCTCCTTTTCCCACATAGGTAATCAGCAACCCTAAGTGAGCATTCAGTTCATCTACGGTACCGTACGCTTCAAGACGCATATGTGTCTTTGATACACGTGTACCGCCAACCAATGCAGTAGTACCTTTATCTCCCGTTTTTGTATATACAAGGCTCTTTTTCATAAATCATATTTTTAAGTTCACTTAAAAGGAACGCATAAACAAGGCTAGAAGTTGACAACATAGGATTGTTTTATCTTTGTTTTATCAAAAAACAAAATTCCCACATCGTACAAGTCGAACGAAATAGAAGTCCGCTCATCTTGCTGCATCCGTTTCCATAGGGCTTTCATGGATGCAGTATAAGCAATACCCTCTACCACAAAGACAGAAGTCTTCGTTGTTCGTGAAGCACAAACATTGAAGGTTTCTTCGAGTAGTTCCGGATGATGATAATCGTGCAGGTACAAAAAGTCTATTGGAACATCGGTCTCCAGAAACAACTCGGAGGGCTTAGCCGCAGCGATATAATCGGCAGCTGTTTTAGCGGCCTTCAGATAAAGCGCTGAAGCTGCAAGTGTGCCGACATCAACAATCGTATGCGGCTGAGTATAATTTACCAGACGGAACAAGAGCCGCTTTACTTTTCGAGGTTCCCGACTCCAATAGTTATCATTTTGTGAAGCAAGCTTTTTCTGTTCTGATGCTAGCTCTTTATATTTATAGTAAGGTGCTCTTTCATAAATCACCTGCGTAATTAAATTGAAAGCAAAAGGGGAATGTACGCCATAGCCACAACGATGACGAATGCGGCACAGCCAAATCAAAGGGCGTTTCAATACAGAAGTCATGCGATTCATGATACCTATTATTATCTGTTATTGTAGATTCCCTCTAATGACAACACCATCACCCGCAGAATAATTTTCCAGAACAGTAAGCTGCACACGGGTTCCATCAAAACTAAGTTTCAATGCAAGCGCACTTATCCAATTTACATAATGGGCTTTTAATTGTAAAGTAGCGGATGAAGACCACGCATAACTGCCGGCAACCCAGAATGGACCTTTGATTCCCTTGAAACAGTCTTTTGGAGTAATAGAATAGGGTGGATAAGTCTCAATTGCGGTCTTCAACCATTGTTTATAACCAAAATGGAGATCATAACCCTCTCCCTTCTCTTCCGTAACCTTCAGTACAACCTCTTTCGGCCTAAATTGCATAACGAAAGATTGCCACCCGTACTTGTTTCTTTCAAGCACAATGCGCTTTCCGTCATACTTCGCCGAAACAGAGGAACTGGCTTTACCTTGTTCCACGGGTAACCGATAAGTACTTTGTTTTTTCTGTAACTTCTTATAATCCTTACCCGGAGTCAACTTCTTATCACTCACTTCGGGCATTAAACGGTTCCAAACCAATCGGCGTTGAGTGCGCCCATCAATCAATGTACATTCGGTAATGACCACCACCATGTCTTTACTCGGAATTATCAGGATATATTGTCCCAAGGCACCATCCGCACGTACGGCACCCGGATATTCGCAAAGCCACATCTGGTAACCATAATCATCGCCACCGGTTTCCATCTGCTTAGTCGTCATTTGCTTTACCCACGACGCAGGAAGCAACTGTTTACCTTCCCACACACCATGATTCAACAATAACAATCCGAACTTCGCCAGTGATTCGCTTTGAATATACAACCCCCATCCTCCCGTATGAATGCCTTCCGGACTGATTTGCCAAGCCACATCTGTGATGTGCATCGGAGTGAAAAGCTTCAATTTCAAGTAATCAAACAATGTCATGCCTGTCACTTTTTGCACAATGGCAGATAGAAGATATGAGCAGATAGAATCATATTCAAACTTCTTACCCGGAGTCTTTACCGGTTTTGAAAGATAAGTATGTATCCAGTCCGTACAAATGTTACGCATGTTCCAATCGGGAGTAATGCCCGAAGTCATGGTCAGTAAGTCACGAACAGTCATATCCGCAAGATTCGAAGAGACAGAATCAGGAAGTAATTCAGGGAAAAAAGTAGCCACACGATCCGTTAAACGCAGACGGTTCTCTTCGATAGCCAGTCCCACAGCTGCTCCGACAAAGGTTTTAGAACAAGAATACATCGTATGACGATATTCCGGCGCAAAAGGTTTGGGATAGATTTCACCAATAACCTTGCCATGACGCAACACCATCACGCTATGGATATCCGTGCGGGGTAATGAAGTCAGAGAGTCAAATAAGGTAATAATTGCCTGTGAAGGGACTCCCATCGCCTCAGGAGTGGAACGCTGTAATTCATTAATTTGTGCACGAACTGTTGTAACAGCCAGAAAGTAAAGGATAAAGAACAATAAGCTGAATCTATTCTTCATAGTTGAATTATTATAGATGTAGATATAACGCACAAAAATACAGTATTCATATACGAAAGACAAATCCCTAAAAGAAAAGTTTAAGAGCAAAATGGCAATGCATCACAAAGATGCACTGCCATCTCAACTGCAGAAATCAATCTTATTACAAAAAGAAAAAGCTTCTTCTCTAAAGTCTAAATTGAGACTTATAATAACTCAAACTCAACCGTTCCACGAATATCGGTAGAGGAAGATCCGACATATACTTTAAACTTACCAGGCTCTGCTACCCAGTCTTTCTTAACATCATCATAATATTTCAGTTCATCCGGCGTCAAGGTAAAAGACACTTGCTTTTCTTCACCCGGCTGCAATGTGATCTTGCTAAATGCTTTCAATTCTTTCACCGGACGCATCACGCTGCATTTCTCATCACCGATGTAAAGCTGCACCACTTCTTTACCAACAACAGAACCTGTATTTTTAACCGAGATTGCTACGGTTAATATTCCGTTCTTTTCCATCTTTTTGGAGGAGATCACCGGTTTTCCATAGGCAAAAGTCGTATAACTCAAGCCATGACCAAAGGAGAATAAAGCAGGAATCTTTTTAGTATCATACCAACGATAGCCCACTAGAATATCTTCCTTATAAACTTCTTTAATGCTATCGCCAGGATAACACAGCGCATCAAAGGCATTAGCACCACAATCCGTCAGTTTCACCGGAAAAGAGAAAGGCAATTTACCACTGGGATTCACATTGCCACTTAAGATATCGGCAATGGATTTCCCGCCCATAGATCCAAGATACCAACCTTGAACAATGGCAGGAACCTTCTTGACCCACGGCATCTCAACGGCATTACCACTCAACAAGACAAGTACCAAATTCTTATTCACTTCTGTCAAAGCATTAATCAACTTATCTTGCCCGAAAGGCAGACCGTAGCTTAAACGGTCGGCACCTTCGCAGTCCTGAAACTGATTTTTATTCAAGCCTCCAACCAGAATTACAAGGTCTGCATCTTTAGCTAAACGGACAGCCTCCATACGGAGTGAATCTTCAACCTCCTGAGGTATTTCATCTACATGTTCGTATAATGCCCGTCCGGCGGCATACCCTTTGGCATATACAATCTTATCTCCATAGAGCATGCGTAGACCCTCGAGGGGTGAAACCATATCTTTTACCTTTAATTCGGAAGATCCCCCTCCCTGATTCAGCATACGCGTAGCGTTATCACCAACGACCAGAATCTTATTCATCTTTTCTGCAACAATAGGAAGCAATGAAGATGTTTTTTTATTAACAGGATCATTTTTTAGTAGAACGATGCCTTCATCACCGATTTCACGTGCAGCCTGATAATGAGCCTCAGTGGTCAAAGAGCCATAAGGCTTTTGACGATTCATTGACGTACGGAATATCAAACGTAGAATACGGGAAGCTTTATCATCCAATGTAGACATCGGAACTTTACCGTCTTTCAACATCTGGAGATAAGGATTAGCGAGAAAATAATCATCATAAGTAAACTTGCTTTCCGAAGTAAGCCCGTTGGTATACGATCCCATTTCTATATCCAAACCATTCATCGCCGCTTCATAAGTATCGTGACAACCACCCCAATCGGTGACAACCACTCCATCGAATCCCCAATCTCCTTTTAATATTTTATTCAATGTCAACTCATTATGACAAGCATGTTGCCCGCGGATCTTATTATACGATCCCATAATAGACCATGCTCCACCCTTTTGCACGGCAGCTTTAAAAGCTGGTAAATAAATTTCATGCAATGCCCGGTCGCTTAGTTCCACATCAATATGTCCGCGCCATTTCTCCTGATTATTCAAAACATAATGTTTCACACAAACGGAAACACCATTTTTCTGTACGCCCTGAATATAAGGCACACACATCACACTAGCCAAATAAGGATCTTCGCCCATATATTCAAAATTCCGCCCATTCAACGGAGTTCTATAAATATTGACTCCGGGACCAAGGAGTATGTCTTTATTGCGGTAACGGGCTTCTTCACCAACCGATTTTCCATAAAGAGCAGCCATCTCCGGATTCCACGTTGCGGCCAAACAGGTCAAAGCGGGAAAAGCTGTAATACTATCATTTGTCCAGTTAGCATAGCCCCAATCATTCCAGTTTATTTCTGCACGAACACCATGAGGTCCGTCACTCATCCAAAGTTCAGGAATTCCCAACCTACGTACACCCTGACTTGAGAACTTACTTTGTGCATGGCAAAGAGCGACTTTCTCTTCCAGTGTCATTCTGCTCAATGCGTCTTTTACACGAGCCTCTATAGGCTGATTATCATCCAGATACACCGGAGTCTGTGCTATTAAGGTCATAATAGCACAGCTACATAAAAAAAAAGTTGTAATTAGTTGCTTCTTCATAGCTTTATTAGTTAACAGTTTTTTATTCTCGCATAGCTAAACGTTTTGAGCTCAATTCGGCCTCATATTATTTGTAACAAACATTTTTAGCTATTTACAAATGTAATTCATTAAGAAAAGAGCAAGCCTGTAATAAAAACAGGTAAAAGAGTCCAGACACACTAAAAAAGTTTCTCATAACTTAATGCTCTGTTGTTTTCCGTTATACTTCACTATTATACCGTTGGCTTTCAAGTCAAATGGTTGCAGTTTATCCTTTGTCACCCTCACAATATTGAAAGTACGTTCTCTCAACATCCCGGGAAATTCTCCCCGACGATCACCAATCGTTAACGTTTTCATCGCATTATTATATGTAAAGGGAATCATTGCATACGCTCCCTTCTCATAATCGTAATTCACACCTTCGTCCTCATACAGTGTAAACTGACCATCTTTGCCTGCATAGACATATAGTGTGATCTCTTTAGCCTGCTTCTGATCACTATACTGCATATCCGGTCCATATGGAACAATAGCACCTTCACGTACATACAGCGGCATACGCTCATATGGAGCAGAAACAGCCAGTTGCTGTCCACCTTCCAAATATCGTCCGGTGTAGAAATCATACCAACCACAAGAAGCAGGGAAATAGACTTCACGACTGCGTGCCTCGTACTGATAAACCGGAGCAACCAAAAAAGCCGGACCAAACATGTATTCGTCTCCGATATTATTCACTTTCACATCCGAAGTAAAATCCATGACCAAGGGACGCATTATTGTATAATCCTTAAAATAAGTCATTCCTGCCAATGAATAAATGTAAGGCATCATGTTATAACGCAATTTGGTATAATACACAATGGACTTATAAGCGGGATGAGTTTCAGGAGCAATATTCCAAGCTTCACGATAAGGGAACTGCCCATGCGAACGAAAGAGCGGACAAAAAGCCCCAAACTGATACCATCGAGTATTGAGTTCCCGCCATTCTTTACAGTCGGCATCTTCTTTACCCGTCTTATCAAAAATCCGCTGCCCCTTTTCGTAGCGCTTTTCAACACAGAATCCTCCGATATCCATTGTCCAATAAGGAATACCACTAACCGCAAAATTCAGTCCGGCCGAAATCTGCGCTTTCATATCCTCCCATCGGGTTGCAATATCCCCACTCCAGATGGCAGTGGAATAACGCTGCAATCCAGCAAAACCGGAACGCGTCAACAAGAATACACGTTTATTCGGATCAGCGCTCCTTTGCCCGTCGTAAATGGCCTCAGCATTCATCAGGCCATAGGCATTAAAATATTCGGTGGAAGGACCAAGAGCCGTCGGCCCACAAAGTTTTTTGCGATAAGGCATATCCGTACAATCACGTATATTCGGTTCCGTAGCATCCATCCACCAAGCATCAATTCCAAGTGAATAGAGGTTGTCTTTAATTTGCTTCCAGAATAATTTACGGGCTCCCGGCGCATAAGCATCGTAGAAGGAACCGATATATCCAGGTCCTACCCAATCGCGGATACTGTCTTTGACCGCCTGCTGATACATCCACCCATGCTTATTGAATTCTTTATAATGTTCTGTTGTTACATAAAATTTAGGCCATACGGAGATCATCAACTTGGCATGCATACTATGAATGGAATCCATCATGCCTTTAGGATCCGGGAAACGGGCCTTATCAAATTGATGACTTCCCCAAGCATTTTCAGGCCAATAATTCCAATCCAACACCATGTTGTCAATTGGAATCTGACGACGGCGGAATTCTTCCAACACCCCTAAAAGCTGATCCTGTGTTTTATAACGTTCTCTGCTTTGCCAGTATCCCATAGCCCACTTGGGCATGATCTGGGATTTGCCCGTTAAAGTACGATATCCACTAATCACTTCATCCATATTTTTACCATAAACAAAATAATAATCAATATCATGATTCATCTCACTCCACCAAGCTTGTTTATTCTGCTCCTGAACCGATACCGGAGATAACACCCGAAGTCCACAATAGGAAATAGCACCATCCGGTCTCCACTCAACGCGGATAGGATAACGCTTTCCCTGCTCCAGATTTAAAGCAAACTTATAACTGTTAGGATTCCATGCCGTCCGCCAGCGTTCGGGAACCACCAGCTTGTTATCAACATAAACTTTAGTGTAACCGGCATAATACAAAATAAACCTGAACAGTCCGGTCTCAGAAGGCTCTATCATCCCCTCATAAGTTACATTTGCTCCATAAAGGGGAAATTTCTCCGGCAGGTTTTTAATGGTCTTAATATCTTCAAAACACAAAGAGTCTTCAACTCTTACAAGTGGACGAATCAAAGGATTTGCGGCAATATATGTTCCGGTAAACCCGCTTTCCTTCCCGTCCTTATCGAACAATCTAAATACCTGTTGTAATTGTGAATAATCACGTTCATCTCCAAAGCGCGATAAAGAGTAGCTATCCCATAGAATGCCATAATGTTTATTGGATACAATAAATGGCACAGATACTTTAGTATTGTATTGAAAAAGCTCTTCGTTCTTTCCCTTGTAATTGAACTCATCAGATTGATGTTGTCCCAATCCGTAAAAAGCTTCGCTATCCTCAGACTGAAAGACCTGACGTATTGTATAAGCTTTCACTCCCTCTACTTCAATAGGAGTAAAACTCCTGCCATCTTTCCGGTCTTCAGCCAATATTTGTTTCCCTGTGGAATCTGTAAAACAGACCTGCCCCGTTGTTCTGGAAACGATAGCACAGACCTGCCTTGTTATGACTGAAACAGACTGCTCATTCTCTTCAATTTTAAAGTCAGGCTTCTCTTTTTGAGGAACAATGATCAAGCTCTTTGTGTCCGGAAACTGCTTATCAGGAGTAGCTGAGATACGAATAAGTTTCTCCCCCATAACTTCCACACGTACACGGCGAGTATCCGTAGGCCTTTGTTGCGCAATCTCAACAATAATACCATTATTCGTCTTTTCATATCCACGACCGGCACATGCACTTATCACCAACCCGGCAAACAAACAAATCGAAGTGCTTTTCAATTTCATATTAATGCATTTAAAGTATTTTTTATCAAGTGTAAAAATAAGAAATTGCCAAAGAATAAAGGCCTTCTCTATGTTGAGCAAAAAGGGGGCATTTGATTTATAGTTATTCTGAATGTTTCAGTAATGGGTATATTTTGTTATTTACCTTCCTTTTCCTGATAGATAGAAGGCAAAACGCCAAACTCATCTTTAAAATACTTACTGAAATACTTTGGATTATTAAAGCCCACTTGATAAGCAACTTCTGATACATTTTGCTGACTTTCGCGCAATAATTGTGCGGCTCTTTTCAAGCGAATAATACGAATAAATTCGATCGGAGTCTTCCCTGTTATATGTAACATCTTCTTATAAAGATGCACACGGCTCATACTTAATTCATGGCTTAGCTCTTCTACAGACAGATCGGAACGGGAGATATTAGCCTCTACATATTTAACCGCATTTTCAACTAATTTTTCATCCATTGAAGTAATGACGATCTCACTAGGCTCAGGATCAAGATACGGGTTCAACCGGCTCTTACTACTTAAGTCTATCAGCTTACGCATCCTCAGGATTAAGACCTCCATATTGAAGGGCTTCGTAACATAATCATCAGCACCAATCTTCAGCCCCTCCACTTTACTTTCAACAGCTTGTTTTGCTGTAAGCAGCACAAAAGGAATCCGACTCGTCCGCTTGTCAGTCTTTACCAAACGGCAAAGTTGATTACCATCCATCTCCGGCATCATAACATCGCTTACTATGATATCAGGATGCAGTTCCGGAATTATTCTCCAAGCTTCCTGACCATTGGGAGCCGATTGAACAGTGAAATACAAATTTAAAGAATAACGCATAAACGCCACAAAGTCTTCATTATCATCGACGACCAAGACGAGCGGTTTCCTTTTTCCATTCTCCTCATCCACCTTCCCCTTTAGACGTTCATCTTCAGAGAGCATTATCTTGGATGACTGTTGTTCGTCGCCGGCATTCTTTGATGCGATAGCAGCTAAAGCAACGGCATCTTCCGTTGCCGCTTCCTCCGAAAGTGGAGTAACAACATTAACCACAGAATGCTTAACTGGTATATCGACAATAAAGACACTCCCAGAACCTATATTATCAAAAACACGGACCACCCCACCATGCAAAATCACAAAATCACGGACCAAGCTCAATCCGATGCCACTCCCTGTAACAGAATTATTATCCCCCTTACGACTAGCTTGATAGAAACGTTCAAAAATGCGCTCCTTATCTTCATCCAGAATACCTAATCCGGTATCAGAAACTTTTATTTCCAAAGTCTCCGTTACCCCTTTAATGACTTCCAAAGAAACATCAACCCTACCGCCTTCGGGGGTAAACTTAAATGCATTCGACAAGAGATTCATCAAAATCTTACCGATCTTATCTTCATCAAATGACATGTTCAAAGAATCCATAGCTGAGAAAAAAGTCAAATGCACATCCTTCTTTTCAGAAAGGCTCAGGAAAGAGTTGCAAATATTATGTGCAAAAGCAACGATCTCCCCTTCCGAAAGATCCAAATGCAATCCAGTTGCTTCATTTTTTCGAAAATCCAGCAACTGATTTACAAGATTCAATAACCTCAATGCATTACGGTGCATCATTTTTAGTTGATCCAGATGATCTTTATCCATTTTTTCCTTCATCATACTCTCTAGAGGGGAAATGATAAGTGTCAACGGAGTACGCAATTCATGACTGATATTCGTAAAAAAGCGAAATTTCATCCGATTGACTTCTTCTGTTTTTTTCACATCATGCTCCATCTGTCGTATTTTGAACTTATTACGTTCCCGCCGTTGGATTGTATAAAGAGCAAGGAATAAAGTGGCAATTAACAAAAGGAAATAACCAGCATAAGCCCATGGTGTCATCCAAAAAGGGGGTAGAATAACAATTTTCAGTTTGGCTTCTTCCGTTCCGGTATATCCGTCACTATTAGTCGCTTTCACTTTCAGACAATAGGTTCCAGGAGACAAATTTGTATAAGTAACGCGATGCATATCAACCATACTTGTCAGCCAGTCCTCATTAAAACCTTCCAGTTTATAAGAATAACGGGTCTTTTCAGGCAGCACATAGTTATCAGACGCAAAAAGTACTGTAAACACATTCTGTTTATAAGCCAGAACAATACCTTTCGTTTCATTAAGATCTTTGTCCAAAATCACACGACCACCATACTTCTGGCCAACATTTATCTCTTCATTGAATAACTGAAGTCCGGTAAACATTACTTTCGGTAAAGCGCGATTATATCTTATATTATTCGGCCTGAAACGATTTAAACCGTACAGCCCACCCACTACAAATTCTCCTGTATGCAAACGTTTCAGAGACCGCTGGTTAAAATCACAACTTTGCAGACCGTCTTTATCATCATATGCATAGCACCGAAAAGCAAGTTTTCTCGTTTTATCTTCTACTGCCAATACTATATTTATCAGTTCCCCCCCTGTACTGACCCAAATATTTTTCTGATCATCTTCTACAATACCCAATATGAATAATTTAGAGAAATCCGATTTAAGGGGTACCTCATAGAGTTGATTTTGTCGTGAATCATACACATTCAGCCCCTCCCAAGTAGCAATCCAAATCAGCCCACGACTATCTTCATAAATTTGACTGATCTTCTGACTAGAGAAACCCGCTTTTCCTGAATGTGTACCCGAGAAATCAACAATCTCCCTCGTATTCATATCCATCAGAGACACACCCGCAAAAGATCCTATAATCAGCGTATTATTACGGCCAATGCAAAGAGAAGAAATATAATCGGAAGTTAATCCGGAATTGGCAGTAGAGTAAGTGGTAAAGACACCTGTCTGCGGATTCAGGCATTGCAAACCTCCCCCTAGAGTACCAACCCAAATGTCCTTGTTATCCTCATCCTCCGCTAAAGCCCAAATATTATCATAAACCGAAGACTTTGCATTTCTTTTCCCACCGGAATAATGTATAAAACGGTTTCCATCATAACAATTCAGCCCACCCCAATAAGTACCGACCCATAATCTACCACTACTATCCAATAAAAGAGAAACAACTACATCACTGGAGATAGAATATGGATCTGCCGTATGAGTAAATACTTTTCGTTCATTAGTTACCGTATTCCAGCGAATCAATCCACTTCCATTTGTACCCAGCCACACTATATTATCTTTACCATCTTCCACGCAATTAATATCCCCCACTTCGGCAAGTCCGAATTTAAAAGCACTTTCATTATAAAAAGAAAGTCCTTTCTTATACGTCCCCACCCACATTGTTCCATCTGAGTCTTCATAGAGAGCAGTTATCGTATTATTTGATAAAGTACGCTCATCATTGGAATCATTAGCCAAATGTATATGCTCATGCTTTTTATCAATCACTTCAATACCATCCTGATCCTTTCCTATCCATATAGATCCATATTTATCTTGAGCTAGTGCCCGTACGGCATTATAGGCATCATTTCTCGGGGAACGTAAATCCCACATCTTATGTGACAAATCATAGACCCATAGACCTACCACACTGTATACCCATACTCTATTGCTACGATCAACAAACAGAGCAAAAGTATTCTTCTCTTCTTTATTTAACTCAACAGGAATATCGCGATTAGTCCACTTCACACATAAATTCTTCTTATCCAAACAAGATAGAGTACCATCATTGTAAATGATCAAAAGTCCTTCCTTACATTCCATCATGTCCGTGATACTTGCATTAGAGAGTGTTTTCTTTGTGAGTTTCACAGCATCAGCAGCTTTTTTATCCGCTTTATAGCGGTAAATACCTTTACCGACAACGTAAATCCAAAACGTTTTTTCGTGGTCAACATAGACTATAGAAGGTATCCCGTCAATTCCGACCTTCCACATCCATTCTTCCATATTACTATCAAACGCATCAGTTGCGGAATTATAAATGGTATATCCAGTACCCGTACGTACCCATAGATTTCCCCAGACGTCTTCTTGTATTTTCTCGACATAATTATCCGGTAAAGACTTTATATCATTTTTCTGACTACGATAGATTTTGATGTCATAACCATCGTATCGATTCAGACCGGAAGCGGTGCCAAACCACATAAAACCTTTGGAGTCTTTATAAATAGCATTCACCTGATTGTTGGAAAGTCCATTCTTCACTTCCAAATGCTTAAACATATAGTTGTGTGAGGCGGCAGGAAGACATATAGCACAGATCCATAAGATAAGCAATTGATATTTTTTCATACCATCAAAGAGATAAGGGATTCTATTTTGTCACAAATGAAGCAAAAAGAGAACAGAAATACAAGGGGACTGGTTCTTTTATCACCTCATAACTTCTATTTATTTTATCAACGTCTAAAAAGAAGGCGAAGCATATCAATAAAGCCCCCTATAAAACTATAATACATAAATACGAGTAGCGATACATTTTCAGTCGTTTCTAAAATCATCTTTAAATAGAAGCCTTTCATTTATCTAATAAAAGGCTTCTATTCATGTATTAAAAGCCTTTTAACATAGTCTGAGTATACTACTATTATACTCAGACTTTCTCATCAAGTTTTAGTATATATCCAGCATAATACACTTGTCAAAGATCATACTGAAATTCTGAGAGATGTTGATTTTAAAGTCTCACATAAAGAAGATTTCCTGAAAACAAAAAGTCAAGTAATTGATTGCTCAATACTTGACTTTTATAGTACCCAGACCCGGGGTCGAACCGGGATGGAAGTGAATCCACTGGTGTTTGAGACCAGCGCGTCTACCGATTCCGCCATCTGGGCATCTTTGATTTCTCAAATGCGGTGCAAAGATACGTTATTTTTTAGATCTCACAATATCTTTGCTAAAAAAAAGAGAACTTTCAATAAATCATTTAAGAAATTATTCTTCATTTGTAAAATATATCCTAACTTAGCGGAAACTTTAAAAATAATCCATATGATTACAAATAGGGATAGTTTCTGTGTAATTATGGGGGGAGGAATCGGCAGTCGATTCTGGCCTTTTAGTCGCAAAACGCTTCCAAAACAATTTCTAGACTTCTTCGGAACAGGACGTTCATTATTGCAACAAACTTTTGATCGATTTAGTAAAATAATACCTCAAGAGAATATTCTTATCGTAACAAACGACATCTATGCAGATTTAGTTCAAGAACAACTTCCGGATTTACAAGCAGGGCAAATACTCCTTGAGCCAACACGCAGAAACACAGCTCCATGTATAGCATGGGCTGCTTATCACATCCAAGCTTTGAACCCTAATGCCAATATTGTAGTAGCCCCATCCGATCATCTTATTTTAAAAGAAAATGAATTTCTTGGAGCTATTGAAAATGGATTGAAGTTTGTCTCCGAATCAGAAAATTTACTGACTCTTGGCATCAAACCCAACCGCCCAGAAACAGGGTATGGTTATATTCAAATAGCAGAAGCTGCAGGAAACAATTTCTATAAAATAAAGACTTTTACAGAAAAACCAGAACTGGAACTGGCCAAAGTTTTTGTAGAAAGCGGCGAATTCTATTGGAATTCGGGTTTGTTCATGTGGAATGTCAATTCCATCATAAGAGCAGTGGAAAATCTACTGCCCGAACTGGCATCGAAACTAGTTCCCGGAAAAGAGTTATACGGCACTTCTAAAGAAAAAGCATTCATTGATGAAAATTTCCCGGCATGCCCCAATGTCTCCATTGATTTTGGAATTATGGAGAAAGCCAATAATGTATATGTCTCTCTAGGTGATTTTGGATGGTCGGATTTAGGAACCTGGGGCTCCTTATACGACCTATCACCTAAAGACCAATCGGGAAATGCCACCCTAAAATGCAGATCGTTGACATATAACAGCCAAAACAATATTATCGCAATACCAGAAAACAAACTAGTGGTTATTGATGGATTGGAAGATTATCTTATCGCAGAATCAGATAATGTTCTACTAATCTGTAGAAAAGATGAGGAACATGCCATACGTAAATACGTAAACGATTCACAAATAAAATTTGGAGAAGATTACATATAAATAGTTCCAGTGACAAGCTCATAAATAGAAGAAAGCGGGAACCGAACTTTAGTATCAGTTTCCGCTTCTATTCAAAAGGAAGGAAATATATCAAATTATTCAATTACCCTTAGGAAATCACTTAGGTAAAACAAACTTAGCATGAATTGCAGTTGCAATTGACTTAAATTCTTCATCCGAGAGTTTTAGTTTTGGATTGGAGAAGAGCATATCCGATTCTTTCTGAATAGGTATCAAATGAATATGCGCATGAGGCACTTCCAAGCCAACAACTGCTACTCCCACCTTTTTACAAGGAAATGCTTTCTCGATAGCACGTGCGACTTTCTTAGCAAAGACATGCATTGCTGCTAAATCTTCGTCGCTCAAATCGAAGATGTAATCCACTTCCACCTTGGGAACAACCAAAGTATGCCCTTTTACCAAAGGATTAATGTCCAAAAAAGCAAAAAACTTATTATCCTCCGCCACCTTATAGCAAGGTATCTCTCCTGTGATAATTTTACTGAATATTGTTGCCATATTACATATGTATAAAATAAGGCAAGCCTATACAGACTTGCCCAACCTCTAAAATGATATACTCAAAACTTCAAGATTAATAATACCCTGAGGTACTTTAATCTGAACCACATCGCCTACCTTTTTACCAAGCAGACCTTGTGCAATCGGTGTATTAACAGAGATTTTGCCCTCTTTCAAATTAGCTTCACTTTCTGAAACAAGGGTATAAGTCATCTTCATACCATTCTTCACATTCTTCAAATCCACTTTATTCAAGATCTGCACCGAATCGGTCTTTAACTTGGATTCATCAATAATCTTAGCACCAGCTACTATTGTTTTCAATTTATTGATTTTCATCTCAAGCATTCCTTGTGCTTCTTTAGCTGCATCATATTCAGCATTTTCTGATAAGTCGCCCTTATCCCGCGCCTCAGCAATCGCAGCTGAAATTTTAGGGCGCTCTACCGTTTCCAATTCCTTTAGCTCGGCTAATAACTTCTTATAGCCTTCTTCTGACATATAAGCCATACTATTTCCTCCTTATTATTTTATAGTATTATAACAAAAAAGAATTCCAACATGATTGGCATGCTGGAACCCTCTTCCTATTTTATTTGCAAAGATAATCTTTTAATTAATGCATGTCAAGCAAAAACCACTGTTATGTAACATATTTAAAGAAAAGTTCTCATTTCTAATAAGTTAAAGCATTTTTTTCACAGCTGCATCCAAATCTTTAATGGTCTCTCCGCGGGCACTCAACTCATTATTCCTATTTATGAGAAAGAATGAAGGAACGGATTTAACATTGTAAGCTGCTGCGATCGTAGAGTAAATCCCATTTGCATCACGCACACAAATCCATGGTAAATTATCCGCAGACGTTTTCCAGAAATGTTCATCCGCATCTAAAGAAACCTGATAAATCTCAAAGCCTTGTTTTTTATACTTATCATAAAGATCACGTAACATAAAATTATGCGCTGTCGACACAGCATTCTGATAAATAGTGAAATCCAACAGAACAATCTTCCCTTTCAAATCACTCAACTTATGTACATTGCCTTCAACATCCCGCAAACTAATATCAATAATGCCAGTCTGGACTATTTTACTACCCGGGAGCTCAATCACTTTTTCTTTAGGCGTACGGGTATTCTTCATTCCCTTTATAACAATATTATAAAGATTCTTTGAACGATCCGCACGTGGATACATATTATTCAGACTTGTAGCAACAGCAGCAAAGCACTTATTATCTTCTTTATTATTTAAAGGATCAAATATAAGATAATTATTAATCTTTTGAAATAAAGCAAAATAAGCCGCTGCAGTATTAGGAGCTGCAAATATATAATGAACTTTCACATCTTCTTTATAAGCATTCATCAAAGACAACAAGCTGTCATTAAAGATATCCATGCCCATATTATGGGCTTGCATAGCCTTAGCCAAGACATTCACCTTATCCTGAAGTTTGATCTGCTTTAACGTCAGCTCTTTAATTTTAGAACTGTTGACCGACCCTTCTACCGTATACGAAGTGGAAAAATCAGAATAAGGAGCACTCACCCGGATCGTTTCCGTTGAATCAACTGAAAAATTAATGACCTTATCCCCAACACGCAAACGATAATATTCCGGCGATTCAGGACGAGCCTGCTTGAAACTAAACGAACCATCGCCTTTCAATTTTATCGAATCCAGAGGAACTACCCCCTCCAGAGCCGATGCCTCCAAGTAAAGCATCTTTCCATCACCACCGGTTATTTCACCCTCCACCTTAAATTTCGGTTCATTATTACAAGCAGACAAGGCTAAAGCCATGAGAGCAATAAAGCAAATCTTTTTCATATCACAAATTCTTGTATTTCATCTAAATGATGTGCAAATATAAGTGTTTTAAACATTAGTCAAAGCATTTTCTTCTGATCTTCACTTCGTAAATATCAAAAAAGCATTGGAATACAAACTTTTTATCTCATTTCCACGGCATTACATGAATAAAATATGTATCTTTGCGAGAATTTTGAAAGAAAATATAGATAAAACATTTTTTATGATTAACCCAATTGTTAAGACAATCGAGCTTCCTGATGGTAGAACCATCACGCTCGAAACGGGAAAGCTGGCAAAACAGGCAGATGGATCTGTAATGCTACGTATGGGAAATACCATGCTTCTAGCTACTGTTTGTGCCGCCAAGGACGCAGTTCCCGGTACAGATTTCATGCCACTACAGGTAGAGTACAAAGAGAAATTTTCAGCATTTGGACGCTTTCCAGGCGGTTTCACAAAAAGAGAAGGTCGTGCTTCGGATTACGAAATCTTGACCTGCCGCCTTGTTGACCGCGCTCTTCGCCCTCTATTCCCGGATAATTATCATGCAGAAGTATATGTAAACATTATCCTCTTTTCTGCAGATGGTGTTGATATGCCAGATGCCTTGGCTGGACTTGCTGCATCAGCAGCTCTTGCCGTTTCAGATATTCCTTTCAACGGACCTATTTCCGAAGCTCGTGTGGCACGCATTGACGGACAATTTATCATCAATCCGACATTTGAACAACTGGAGAAAGCTGACATGGATATTATGGTGGGTGCAACTTATGAAAACATCATGATGGTAGAAGGCGAAATGGATGAGGTCTCAGAAGTTGATCTGTTAAATGCAATGAAAGCTGCCCATGAAGCAATCAAGGTACAGTGCAAAGCACAGATGGAACTAGCAGAGGCTGTTGGATCAACAGTAAAACGGGAATATTGCCATGAAGTGAATGATGACGAGTTGCGCAAAGCCGTTAATAAAGCCTGCTATGACAAGGCTTATGCTGTCGCAGCCTCCGCCAACACGAACAAGCATGAACGTCAGAACGCCTTTGATGCTATTTGCGAAGAATTCAAAGCTCAATATACTGAAGAAGAACTAGCTGAAAAAGCTCCACTAATTGACCGTTATTATCACGATGTGGAGAAGGATGCCATGCGCCGATGCATCTTGGATGAGGGAAAGCGCTTGGACGGACGTAAGACGAATGAAATCCGCCCCATTTGGAGTGAAGTAGATTATCTACCCGGACCTCATGGCTCTGCTATTTTTACCCGTGGGGAAACCCAGTCTCTGTCAACAGTGACTCTTGGTACAAAATTGGATGAAAAGACTATAGATAACGTTTTGGAACATGGAAAAGAGCGTTTCTTGCTACATTATAATTTCCCTCCTTTCTCCACTGGAGAAGCAAAGGCTCAACGCGGCGTAGGTCGTCGTGAAGTCGGACACGGGCACTTGGCATGGCGTGCTTTGAAACGTATGATCCCTCAAAATTATCCATACGTAATTCGTATTGTTTCAGATATACTTGAGTCCAACGGATCCTCCTCCATGGCTACCGTATGCGCAGGTACACTGGCCTTAATGGATGCCGGAGTAACAATAAAAAAACCTGTATCCGGAATTGCTATGGGATTAATCAAAAATCCAGGTGAAGATAAATATGCCGTATTATCAGATATCTTAGGTGATGAAGATCATTTGGGAGACATGGATTTTAAAGTTACCGGTACAAAAGATGGCATCACCGCTACTCAAATGGATATTAAGGTAGATGGATTGTCGTTTGAAATTTTAGAACGGGCACTGAATCAAGCAAAAGAAGGCCGTATGCACATTCTTGGCAAAATACTGGAGACTATCCAAGAGCCACGTGCAGAATTAAAGCCCCATGCTCCGCGTATTGAAACAATGACCATTCCAAAAGAATTTATCGGTGCAATAATAGGCCCCGGTGGAAAAATCATACAAGGTATGCAGGAAGAAACAGGAGCTACCATCACAATTGAAGAAGTCGACAATATTGGCAGAATCGAAATTTCCGGCACCAGCAAACAAATGATTGATGATGCAACACGCATGATAAAAGCAATTGTTGCCGTACCGGAAATAGGCGAAGTCTACAAAGGAAAAGTTCGCTCAGTGATGCCTTATGGAGCATTTGTCGAATTCCTTCCAGGTAAGGATGGACTACTTCATATTTCTGAAATAGACTGGAAACGACTTGAGACTGTAGAGGAAGCCGGAATAAAAGAAGGAGATGAAATAGAAGTAAAGCTACTTGATATCGATCCTAAAACAGGAAAATTTAAATTATCACGCAAAGCCTTATTACCAAAGCCTGAGAAAAATTAATCTTTTTTCTCCAATTAAAGAAGAAGCCTGATGGTCAAATGACCATCAGGCTTCTTCTTTTTATTGACATCATCCAATCCCAAAAGAAGACCGGAAAGTACCCCCATACTTTCCGGTCCGAAACAGTCAAAAATCGACCTTAATCAATTTATTAACTTAACACAAAGGCAAAGATATGAGAAAAATTTATTTAAGTAGGCCTTTTTATTGCAAAAAGTTTAATTATTAAGTAAATATCACGAGCAATAAGGCTGAACTTATCCCTCTTTTATTAAAACAAATATCTAAGCATAAAGACTAATTGCAGGAAAATAAAGAAGTGGAATCACAAACAGTCTAGTCCTATTCATTTATAAATTTGTATAGGAAAAGTCCCTCGAAGTGCACCTAAAGCATTCATTGCAAGAGCTGCCATCTCATTTTCTCCCGGATACACAAAAACAGGAGCAAGAAAAGCAATACGTTCTTTTAAATGAGAAATAACGTAGTCGGAATAAGCTATTCCGCCGGTCAAGAGAATCGCATCTACTTTTCCGCAAAGTACCGTAGCAGCCCCACCTATACTTTTAGCAATCTGATAAATCATTGCATTCAAAATTAAAGCAGCTTGTTGATTCCCCATTTCAATTTGCTTAACAACAAACGATACGTCAGTAGTCCCTAAATGAGCAGCTAATCCAGCATGCCCTGAAATACGCTCTTTCAATTCATCCTTAGTATACCGACCAGAGAAACAAAGGTCAATAAGTTGCCCTGAAGGAAGCGTCCCTGCACGTTCCGGGGAGAAAGGACCTTCACCATCTAGAGCATTATTCACATCAACAGCTTTACCCTTACAATGAACTCCAATGGAAATACCTCCTCCTAAATGGCAAATAATTAAATTCAAATCTTCATAACGAACAGGAGAATCGGAAGGCACTGCAGCAGTACGATCTGTGGCATAAAGACGTCCAATAGCCCGTTGATTAAGCGCGTGCCAAATCGTATTACGGGGCATCAACGGAGACCCTGTCACACGAGCCACTTCATCCAATTCATCCACCACTCCAGGATCCGCAATAAAAGCCCGACAGCCCGGAATCTGTTTAGCCAATTCAGCAGCAATGAGGCAACCAAGATTACATGCATGGGTACGCAAAGCATGCAGAGTATCATGCCACAACGCATCATTTACAGCATAAACACCGCCTGGAATAGGCTTAACCAATCCCCCACGCCCAATAATAGCATCAAAATCAAGAGGTATATTCTCCGCTTTCAAGACATTCAGAACAAGTGTCTTACGGAATTCAAACTGATCCATTACCGAATCAAACACGGCAAGTCCATCAACTGTATGCTTGATATTGCGTACAAAGAGAAGAGTCTCATCATTGTAAACAGCAATTTTAGTGGAAGTAGAGCCTGGATTAATTACCAATATTTTCATATAGTCAGAATTAGACATACAATAACCAAAAAACTAAAAGGATGAAGGAACAACTAAACAAGCCATAGCAATACTGTAATATTTTGATAATCCGGAGTCACTTCTCGACGGAAGTACAACCGGACAAACGGGACCTTGAAGCACTCCCGCCATCTCAGCTTTCGCAAAGAGAGATACAGATTTATAAAAAGTATTTCCAGACTCAATATTCGGAAAGATAAGTACATCTGCCTGACCGTTAATAGGTGAAACGATACCTTTAATCTCACCGCTTGCCTGCTCGCATGACGTCCGTACATCAAGCGGTCCATCAATAATAACATCTCCAAATTCACCGGCCTCGGCAAGTTCCACAATATTAACATAGTCCAAGGAGTGAGGAAATTTCGCACTGACCTTCTCCGTACAATGAATCAAAGCAATACGTGGTTTCTGAATGCCAAACCGGTGGCAAGTAGCAATGGCATACCAGATCATTTCGATACGCTGCTGCAATGTAGGACGTGGAATAACCGCCGCATCTGAGAAAAATAGCAATTTATCATAAGTCGGAATCTGCATCATGGCCAAATGGGTCAAGACCTTTCCCTTAGGTAACAACCCCTTTTCCTTATCTAAAATAGCACGCAACAAATTATCCGTGTTTATGATACCTTTCATCAAGATATCAGCTCCACCTTCACGAACAATCTTCACAGCTTCTCTCGCCGCATCATCAGGATTCTCTATATGCACTATATGAACGTACCGGGGATATTTTTTAAGCAGCTGATATTGGTCCAAAACCGCCGAATCACCAATCATCAAAAACTCTGCAATGCCCTCGTCCAAAGCACGGACTATCGCGTATTCAGTATTGGGATCATTTGCACAAACTACAGCTATGCGTTTCCTTCTATTTAATGATTTTAAATGAGAGGTCAATTGATCAAAGCTCTTAATAGTATCCATTTTGTTATATTTTCCAGTAAATATCTGCTTTTTTATTGATAAAACAAGCCATACATTCTAAAAAAATCAATTAATAAATATCCTTTTGATAGAATCAGACCTTAAACTCAAACTTCTAAAGTTACTTCTGTATATTAACATACAGAATGGTCTTTTGTATCAAAGAAAGGTTAATTATGTATTATTTTGAGTACATTTGCAACGATATTTCACTATTTTAGACTTATTGATAGTTAAAGAATAGAATAAATAACAGATAACTTGAATAGATAGCATGAATGCCCTAACATTTCCTCCATACTTACACGAAGGTGACCGTATAATTATCGTTTCCCCTTCCAGCAAGATAGACAAAACTTTTTTGATAGGAGCTGAAAAACGCCTAAAGTCTTGGGGATTAGAAGTTATAATAGCAAAACATGCAGGTCATTCACACGGAACATATGCCGGGTCCATCCAAGAACGACTGGAAGACATTCAGAAAGCCATGAACGATGAAAAAGCAAAAGCAATTCTATGCAGTCGAGGCGGATATGGAGCTGTACATTTAATAAATAAGTTGGATTTCACCCGTTTTCGCAAACACCCTAAATGGCTAATCGGATTTAGTGATATAACTGCACTTCATAATGTATTTCAGCAAAATGGATTTGCCTCTCTACACGCGTTGATGGCACGCCACTTGACGATAGAACCTCAGAATGATTTTAGCATTCAAGCCTTGCAAGATATTCTATTAGGGAAATTATCTCCTGAAAAAGCGAAAGCTGTTACCCTCTCCGAAACCGGTTTCTGCTATAATTGCAAGAGCCACAGACTGAATCATAAAGGCACAGCCAATGGCATTCTTCGGGGAGGCAATATGTCTGTTTTATATGGATTAAGAGGGACGCAATATGATATTCCTGCAGAAGGCTCAATTCTATACATTGAAGACGTTGGTGAACGCCCCCATGCTATAGAACGAATGATGTACAACCTTAAGCTTAGCGGGATTCTTGAAAAATTATCAGGTCTTATCATCGGCCAATTTACCGAATATGAAGAAAACCTCTCTTTAGGCAAAGAACTATATGATGCTCTCTCCGATCTTGTGAAAGAATACGATTATCCGGTCTGCTTCAATTTTCCTGTGGGCCATGTCACAATGAATGCCCCACTTATTAACGGTGCAAAAGTCACATTAGAAGTCGAAGATAAAAAAGTAAAACTGAACTTTAATATTCATAAAGAATGAAAAGAAACTATACCTTCATTTTGTTATGCTGGTCTATGCTTGGCTTCGTAGCATGCAGCAATAAAGCTAAAAGCAAAGATAATGAGTCCCGGAAGATTACCAAACAAGTCAATGTTCCGAATTTCAATGCAGATAGCGCCTATCAATATGTCAAAGCACAAGTAGATTTTGGCCCCCGGGTTCCTAATACCATGGCACATGTAAAGTGCGGAAACTATTTGGCAACCAAATTAACCGAACTAGGTGCCAAAGTGACTAACCAATATGCCGATTTAGCAGCCTATACAGGAACCTTACTAAAATCCAGAAATATCATAGGCTCCTATAAACCTGAAAGTAAGAGACGTATCGTTCTCTTTTCACATTGGGATAGCCGTCCATGGGCTGATGCCGATCCAGATATAAAGAACCATTATAAACCGATACTTGGGGCAAATGACGGAGCCAGCGGAATCGGTGTCTTACTCGAGATCGCCCGGCAACTCCAAAAACAAGAGCCTGAATTAGGTATTGATTTGGTGTTTTTGGATGCTGAAGACTACGGGAATCACAGTTCCTATACAGGACAACGCTCGGAGACCTCATGGGCTCTCGGAGCACAATATTGGGCACGTAACCCACATGTAGAAAACTACAATGCCCGATTTGGCATATTGTTGGACATGGTAGGAGGAAAAAATGCCGTTTTCAAGTACGAGACTTACTCTCAAAAGACAGCACCCAATATCAATGAAAAAGTATGGAATGCTGCCGCCAGCCTTGGCTATAGACAATACTTTGTAAAAGAAGAGGGTGGAGAAGTAACCGATGACCATCTTTTCATCAACAAGTATACAGGCATACCGACTATTGATATCATTCCTTTTGATAAAAACGGAGGTTTTTTTAAATACTGGCATACATTAAAAGATGACATGAATGCCATAGATAAAGGCACCTTGCAGGCCGTAGGACAAACCTTAATGCAAGTTATTTACAGCGAGAAATAAATTTCAGACAGCATATCTGCCGAATTTCATTTCTCATTCAGAATATATCACTTAAAATTAGTAAACGATGAGTATCAATGAAATGCAAGACGAAATAATTGCCGAGTTCAATGATTTCAGTGACTGGATGGACAAATATCAACTTCTTATTGATTTAGGTAACGAACAGAAACCGTTGGACGCTAAATATAAAACGGAACAGAATCTAATTGAAGGATGCCAAAGCCGTGTATGGCTGCAGGCTGATAGCGTAGAAGGAAAGATCATTTTTAAAGCGGAGAGTGACGCATTGATAGTGAAAGGTATTATAGCCTTATTGGTTAAAATACTTTCCGGGCACACTCCGCAAGAAATATTGGATGCGGATCTTTATTTCATAGACAAAGTAGGCCTTAAGGAACATCTCTCTCCAACCCGAAGTAACGGCTTATTATCAATGGTAAAGCAAATACGGATGTATGCGCTGGCTTTTAAGGTCAAAGAACAATAAAACAAGGGCTGTCCAATCGATATCGAAGTGGACAGCCCTTGTTTTTTCTATCAAAAGATCCAGAAATCGTGCTATAATCCTAACTACTATAAAAAAGATCAAATAAAATCAGAATTAACCCTCTTTATACTCCAGAATATCTCCAGGTTGACATTCCAGCACCTTACAAATCGACTCTAATGTAGAAAAACGAATCGCCTTTGCTTTTCCGGTCTTCAAAATAGATAGATTAGCAGGAGTAATATCCACCTTCTCAGCCAGCTCCCCTAAAGAGATCTTTCTCCGAGCCATCATTATGTCAAGATTTACTATAATCATATATACAAGTATTCTTTTATCAAGGTTCAATCAAATTGTCAGATCTTGTTCCTCTTTAATCTTCACACCAACGGCAAATATCTCCGTAAAGAGGATGATAATCACCAGAAGAGCCCAACTAACGACAGTTTTAACGCCGAACACCTCGTATCCAGGCATCTCTATCTGCTTGATAATTTCCATATTATTCAGCCATTCTATCAATGAACTTAGAATCACAAATAGAACAAATGAATAAGTAAAGAAGCGCATCCGCACCACATTCTCTGAAATGAAGACCTTACGATGCGAGATGGAAATCAACATTCTTATCAAAGAATAAGTCCCGTAAATCAGAGCAAAAGCAAATATTAATTCTATAAAAGAAAAGATATAGCTCCGTGGTGATGGGACAAAAGGAACCTGTATTTCTTCTATTCGATATGGGACTTTGCCCTTTAGAGCACTATTCACCAACGAGTCCTGCGCCATCTGCAAAGCTTTCACTTTAACAGTCACTGTCTCCGTCGCAGTATTAAAACTCTTATCAGCTTGCCCATTATTATAACCTTCTATGAACCCATCCCGAAAATCGTCCCAGTTATCTATTGCTGAAAAAGAGAAATCCCCTATAATAACCAAGATGGTCAGAATGCCTAATAACTTAAACTTATTCATAAACAGTATCTTAAATAGTTAACTCTTGCTCTTCTTTAATTCGCAGTCCGATAGCAAAAACCTCCGCAACAATCAAGGCCGAAAGTCCCAATACAAGGGATGTTGTATGTACCATATCAGCAATGCTCAAAGAATAATTAGCTAGAGATAGAACCTTCCCCACATTATAGACCGTTAGTAGCGACTTCAAGAAACTGCATGCAAAACCAATAATAAGCAGCACACCCAAGCGGCGTAAACGACGCACATTCCTCCAATTAAATATTTCCGATTTATTAATCGCTATTATTATACGTATAAATAAGACAACCGCCCATATTACAGTAACAAAGTCACCTAATACAGCCAAGACAGAAATACTCTTCACCAAAAAAGAAGGTTTCGCATTCACACTAACAATCATCTCATCATAAGAAACAGGAACATATTCCCCTGATTTCTCATTCAGAATGGAATCTTTTAAAAGAGAATTAGACATATCTTTAGGCAATAAATGAAGTGTTTCCAGATGCATTAGCTCTTCTCTCTGGACATTACTAGAGTTCATGCCTAATTCAATACCGGTTTTAAAGCCAAGGCTCAAAAAATAGACTACTTCAAGAACTGAATAGCTCAAAACGAGCATCGCAATCACACAAAGGAAATTTAGCTTTCTTTTCATTTTTGGATAGGTATATCAGGTAATCTATAAGTACTCATCATTCGCCAGGAGACTAAAAACAATACGACCGACAATAGTAAGCAAATGGAATATATCGGTTCACCAAGCAAATTGGCACAATCGACATCAGGATATTGAATACTGGAATAAACAGAAAGGCTATTATTCAAAATGTGAATAAGAATACAAGGGACCAGACTTCTTGTTTTATAATAAATCCAAGCAAACACAACTCCCATAATGATAGCCCCCACCACCTGCACGGGATTTATATGAAAAACACCAAAGATCAAGCCGGATATTAATATCGCTTTTACAGAGCTATACTTCTCCAACAAAACTTTAGTAATCGCCCCCCTAAACAATAGTTCTTCCAAAATAGGACCTAAAACACTCACACAAAGAATTCCAAGCCACCCGGATTGCAAGACATTAAAAGCATCATCCATCCAATCCGGAAGAAAAGAAAGATTGGACATTAAAAAATCAATCAGAAAGATAGATGATCCACCCAATAAAACAGTCCATATCAAAAAAGAAACTGAAACTAGAGAAAACATCCGCTTATCCCCGGAGAGATAACCCTTTTTCCATAGATATATTCCCATAAAAAGAAACCCCATCAACATGGCAGGAGCCAAAGTCGCACTTGTTGCAGTTTCCACTCTTCCTTGCTTTACAAAAGTATAAGCCATAGCAAATGGAGTGATAACAAGTACCCCGAGAATCTGCATTCCCATATAGATAATTGCCAATTTTATTGCCGTTTTCATATAACCATCTTTCTTCTAGAGTTGACAAAGATACATATTTTATCTATTATAAAGTCAAACAACGGTAGCCGTAACTCCACAAAGAATAGTCACCAATATAGATAGTGAGATGACTAATAAAGTAATGCTCATAAATGCTTTTCTCATGATTTTGACCCTTTATCCGTTTGAATTTCAATAATAATTTATCGTTTTTCGATATGCAAATAAAGGACCTTTTTTTGTTATAACCAAAAAAAAACAGGCATTTTTATCGAGAAACAATAAATTAAGCTTGTTTTTCGATAAAAAAGAAGAAAAAGTTCAGAGAATAGCTTCTACCGTTTCAGCATCCTTATGGAGTTGGACTATCAAATCCTCTATCGAGGCAAATTTCTTCTCAGGACGGACATATTGAATAAAAGAGAGTCGGATAAACTGATCGTAAATATCAGAATTGAACCGCAAAATGTGTACTTCGATACTACGATCCATCCCATTATCAAGAGTAGGACGTTTTCCTATGTTGAGCATGCCTGCATAGACTTTCCCGGCAACGGTCACATGCACAGCATATACGCCATCCGCCGGAACCAGTTTGAACCGATCCTCCACACAAAGATTAGCAGTAGGAAAGCCAATCTTTCTCCCCACTCTATATCCACTGACAACCTTACCATCCAAATAGTAATTATAACCAAGACGAGCTGCAGCAGAGACAACATCCCCTTCAAGCAAATAATTTCTAATCAATGAAGAGCTAATAGCAGCCTTCTTATCATCGGCATAAGCTTGGGCCATAACCACCTCCATCCCCAATTCTTTCCCATATTCCAGATAATTTGTAAAATCATCAACACGATTATGCCCAAAACGATGGTCATAACCGATAACAAGCACACATATATTATAATGAAGATGCAGAAATTCCATAAATTGCCGTGCACTAAAGGCGGAAAGTTCTGCGGAGAAGTCGAGCATCATACAATAATCAAGCCCCGTTTGACCGAGTCGGTCAATCTTCTCCTCACAAGAAGTCAGTAATGCAGGATGAAAATCTGGATGGATAATCTGCCTCGGATGGACAGGAAAAGTAATCACGGCTGAAGCATACCCTTTTTCATCTGCGATAGCGCACACTTGCTCTATCAAATAGCAATGTCCCCTATGCACCCCGTCAAAAAAGCCGATAGTCGCAACACAAGGTTGATCAAAATGATCCGGTATAGATTTAAGTAATATCATAATTTCCTCCCTTATGACTAATTACTTAAACAAATGGCTCCAATCTTCACCAGCCTGAGGCGTATAAACTGAAATACCCAATTGCAGAGCCGTATGGCAATTCTCAACAGAATCATCAATGAATAAGGTCTCCGATGGGTCAATCCCCGTTTCTTCAAGAACCTTGCAAAAAATGTCAGCATCCGGTTTAGCCATTTTCATTTTATAAGAGAGATAAATCTGCTCAAAGTAATCTTCCACACGAAACGTTCTATAAGAAAAAGCATGTTTACAAGCCCATGACCAATGAATTTCATTCGTATTACTCAATAAATAGACAACATACTTCTCACGCAATTTCAAAAGCAAATCCAACTTATATGCAGGGATACCTACCAAAAAACTATTCCAAGCCGCATCAATCCGAGCATCTGAAACAACTTTGCCCGTTTGCTCACGAATTGCATTTCTAAATTCAGCACTTGTAATAAGCCCTTTTTCATGTTCAAGGAAGAATCCTTGTTGATGACAGACATTGAGCATTTGCTCCACATGAGGCATTCCTAACTTTGAGAAGTTATCCAGGCAACGCTGCCGGTCCAAATCAATCAGCACCCCACCAAAATCAATAATAAGGTTTTTAATCCCTTCTTTATTCATCATTATCTTTCTTTAATACGGCAAATCAAACGTAACATTTCGCCAATCCACAAAACAAGGGAAGTCGAAACGATTATGATTATCCATGTAACAAAATCAAGCGGTTCAGTACGAAATATAAGGCTTCCAAACTGAACAATAAAAAATTGACCTACCAATATGGCAAAAACAACCAACTCCATGCCATAAGCCTTTGTCAAACCTTTAAAGGCTGAATCGGAGGTACCAAATACACGCACATTAAAAAGGTTCCACAACTGTAGCATCACAAACGAAGTGAAGAAAATAGTCAAACGCCGTACCGTCATTCCGCCCTGAGCATGTTCAAAGAACAAAAGCATTGCGATAAGCACTACTAAAAAGAACAGTCCCATACCCATGACATAATTACGCATAGGGCGAGTGATAATAAAATCTCCATTCTTCCTCGGCTGTTCCCGCATCACATTTTCGTTAGGCGGAACAGATGCCAAGGCTAGAGCTGCAAAAGTATCCATAATTAAGTTCACCCACAACATTTGAGTCACAGTAAGAGGCAAATCCGTCCCAATCAGTGAACCGAACAAAACTATAAATAACGCCACAAAGTTAATCGTTAATTGGAAAAGAATAAAGCGTTGTATGTTTTTATATAGTGATCGCCCCCACATTATTGCAGTGGCAATACTTTTGAATGAATCATCAAGTAGAGTTATATCACTAGCTTCCTTGGCTACAGATGTGCCACTACCCATCGAAAGTCCAACTTGCGCATAATTTAACGCCGGAGCATCATTCGTGCCATCTCCTGTGACAGCCACTACAGCTCCACTTTGTTGAAGTAACCTGACCAAACGTTGTTTGTCAGTAGGGCGAGCCCGTGACATAATCTTCAGATCTTTTACCCTGTTTAAGGCTTCTTCATCGGTCAAAGAGGCAAAAGCATTCCCGGTGATTTGGTTGCAATCAACGTCACTATCCCTCCAAAGTCCGATCTGCCGGGCTACTTCAATTGCCGTTCTAGGTGTATCCCCCGTCACAACCTTAATATCCACTCCGGCGGACTGGCATTTAAAGACTGCTTCAGGGACATCCGGACGGATAGGATCATTTATAGCTACAATGCCCATAAAAGAGAAGTCACGAAGAGCCATCAGCTCCGAACAGTCTCTAGCATCCATATCATTGATCTCTTTCATTGCAAAGCCAAGAGTCCGCATCGCCCTATGCTGATAATTAGCCAAATCCTCATCCACTTTATTCCGATATCCGGCAAGATCTACCGTCTTTCCCCCAAGAAGAAGATTATCACACTTCTCGAGAATGATCTCCGGAGCCCCTTTTACATATATTATCCTTTTCCCATTAACAGAAGAGCGCACAAGTGTGGCCATAAACTTCCGTTCTGTGGAAAAAGTCAGTTGATCAATTACCGAAGCCTGTTCACGCGACACTAAATAATCTTGACCTTCACTCTCAAGCCATAAAAGCAGAGCTACTTCAGTGGGATTTCCAATTCCCCTCACGGTCCCTTCTTTCCCTAAAAAAGCTGTAGAATTGCTACTGATACCCTCCACAACCATTTTCCCCATCTCGTTTTCACCTAATGCCCGCCCCTCTAAACAATAGAAATCAGCTTCGTATACTTGCATCAGGTTCTGCGTTAATGTGCCGGTTTTATCGGTACAAATCACATTAATAGCTCCCATTGTCTCGCAAGCATGCAACTTACGAACCAGATTATTCGTAGAAAGCATCCTACGCATATTTAATGCCAGACTCAATGTTACACTCATGGGCAATCCTTCAGGTACAGCAACCACCACCAAAGTCACTGCCATCATAAAGTATTGTAAAGTGGCTTTCAAAGGAAGCAACCAATCGGAGAAAGAATGAAAAGTGCTAAAAGGATAAACCAATATCACATCCTTAATAAAGAAAATGGTAAAAGCCAAAACAGCAACAGAGAAACCCGTTTTCCCAATAAAATCAGCTAATTTGGTAAGTTGCAATGCCAGAGGAGTTGGTTCTCCGGTTTCCTCTGTACTCTGCCGGGCCACTTTTCCGATTTCCGTGCTATCGCCAACAAAATGTACACGCATAACACCATGGCCATCTACAACAGTAGTACCCCGCAATACATAATTAGATGGATACGTAGCATCACAGCCACAATCAGGAGCATCGACACTCTTGTCAATTAAAAGTTCTCCTGTCAGGTTAGCTTCATTCACTTGCATGGAAACAGCCTCCAGGAGTTCCCCGTCAGCTGGAATTTCCTCCCCTGTTTCCAACAGGACAATATCACCTACCACAACATTCTTCCGAGCAATCAGTCGCACGGAACCATTACGAATAACCTTTACCCCCGTTTCCTCATTTACCAAATTAAGTAAATCAAACTTCTTATTCGCATCATACTCAAAAAAGAAACCTACACCGGTAGCCAGAAATATTGCAATGACTATACCGATCGTTTCGGCATACTGATTTTCAAGAATAGAAATAAAGAGAGAAAGTACAACAGCAATCAGAAGGACCCGAATTACAGGATCTTCAAATTTCTCAGCATACAATTTCCAAAGAGAAGAACGCTTGGGAGGTGTTAATATATTGCTTCCATTTTTCTCGCGACTCTTCCGCACTTCATCATCAGTCAGTCCCATACGGTGAGGACCCTCTTTTATATCGCTCATGCAAATAGTCAACTATATTAAAAAACTAAATAAACCCATCCATTATGAATCACCTGACTTCTACCGGAAGCCTAAACCAAAAATTAGACCCCTTGCCTAATTCCGATTCAGCACCAATCTCCCCTCCCATTTTCTGCACAATCATCTCACTAATGGCAAGTCCAAGACCAGTTCCTCCCTTATCCGCATCCACTTTGACAAATCGCTTAAATATATGTTCAAGTTTATCCTCAGGGATTCCACATCCAGAATCACGTACATAAAAATAATAACCATCCTTATCCGGCTTATATCCCAAAGTAATAGTCCCTGATTCAGTAAACTTAACCGCATTAGTCATAAAATTGGAAAGGACCTGTATAAAGCGATTCCTGTCAGTTTGAACAAAACACTTTTCCAAAGGAGCCACTAGAATTATTTTAATTGCAGCATTCTTCTCTTGTACTTTCATACGGAAATATTGCTCTAAATCAGCCATTACCTGATTTACATCCACTTCGGAAACGGTGAATAAAAGAGAACCGGCTTCTATTTTTGACAAATCCAGGATATCAGATACCAACTGCTGCAATAAACTATTATTAGAACGGATAATTTCTAAATATTGCGTTTTTTGATCATCTGTAGCAGCAGAAGCCAGTAGCTCGGAAAACCCGACTATTGCATTTAAAGGAGTGCGTATCTCATGACTCATATTAGCCAGAAAAGCAGATTTAGACAGATCTGCATCTTCCGCTTTCTTCCGTGCTATATTCAATTCACGTTCCACTAGCTTCAACTGGGTTACATCATGCACCGTAACAACCATGCTTTCTTCACTGTCCACAAGCAGATACTCCCCTGAAATATTAGTATAACGTTGAATCACTTTTCCCTCTGCATCTCTCAAATTTAAAACAGTCTCCAGATCAGAAAAGCTTTCCTTGTTCCGAAAGGCCGTTTCAACCTTCAGACGTATAGGGCAAGCGGTACAAGCCCAATGAGTGCCACATCCTCCGGAAGATGCCAAAGCATTATCGCAACGCAGCACATCTCCGATGCAAACCGCATAATTCGGCTTTTGAGCTCCCGTTATATCATAATAGTTAGTTCTTACAACCTGTAGTCGCCTATTCACCAGAAGAATAAAAGCATGCACATTCTGTAAGATAGCTTTAAAGAGTTCATCCGAGCCATTCAATGATTTATCAGCGATCTCCAGTAAGTGTAATAATCTCCTGTTCCGATTCAACTCTACTGTATACAAGACTAATGCTGTTGCTAATAATAGCATACTAACCAAAACCCATAGTACCATAAGTACCTATTTTTTGTTATACGAAACAAATATATCTTTTTCTATTTAAAGGTAAAACAAAAAACATATATTTATTGTTTGTATGAAAAGTTGAAAGCTTAAATAACACGTTTATGGATAAATACATTTGCTTGGGTTGCGATTACGTCTATGACCCTGAACTGGGAGATCCTGAGAGCGGCATTGACCCCGGTACGCCTTTTGAAATGCTTCCCGATGATTGGGTATGCCCATTATGCGGAGTAGGAAAAGAAGATTTTGAGAGAGCTTAAGACGCTCTCTTTTCTTTTACATCACTACTTGCTTCTACAACATTAACCACATAATCTCCCAGTTTTTCACACTCAGCGATAATATCCATATAATAAACCCCCATCTGGTAATCATACTCCTTGTTATTCACATCCAGAATATTTTGATTCTTCAGCTGATTACGGTAGTTATTTATCTCATTTTCAATATTGAATGATTTATTGATATCAATACTTTGATGCTCCGACCGTTCAACGACAACAATCATCTGCGATAAAGCATCATCCGTCAGCCTCATCATAAAATGAATATGGTCATACTGTTTTTCCGTAAAGTCCTGGCTCGTTTGCCGTTTTCGATTAATGGTACGCGCCAGATTATAACAACTGTCACCTATACTTTCAATTTCAGTTACTTCACGAAGCATCACACGGATTTGCAACTTACTTTCCGAACTTAAACGTCCTTCAGATACCTGATTCAAATAGTTTGCAATTTCCAGCTCCATGTTATCACTAATATTCTCATACTTCTCAATCCGGCTGAACAATTTATTAAAGTCATCATCCTTTTCGGTATGTAGCAGATCGCGCACCATACTGAACATGCGGTGCGTACGCTCTGCAAACAAATGAATTTCTTTACGTGCCTGTAAGATGGAAAGTTCGGCTGTAGAAAGCATACCACCGGATATAAAACGTAAACGATACTCTTCATCCAATTCTTTCTGAGGAATAATGACACAGACAGTCCGTTCTATAAGCTTCACAAACCAAATGAGTAACAATACATTGCAAACATTAAAGCAAGTATGGAATGCCGAGAGCTTAAACGGAACAGCAAGCATCGGATCTTTTATGCGCATCACATGTTCCACAATCCACGAAACGCCTTGAGTGAAAGGAGAAAAAAGGACCAAAACCCAAATAACTCCAAAGATATTGAATACAAGATGGGCCAATGCCGCCCTTCTAGCCTGGGTATTACCGGTCAGAGCGGCAAGATTAGCCGTAATCGTCGTACCAACATTCTCGCCAAGCACCAATGCAGCCCCCAACTCAAAACTAATCCACCCATTCACACACATAATGAGCGTAATAGCCATGGTTGCGGAGGAAGCTTGCACAATCATCGTCAAAGCAGTACCAATCAGGACAAATAATAAGATAGACAAATACCCCATATCGGTATAATTCTGTACAAAAGCCAGCATTTCAGGATTTGCTTTGAGATCGGGGGCATTAATCTGCAAAAAAGAAAGTCCCATAAAGAGAAAAGAGAAACCAAAAACAAACTCACCTATTGACTTGCGGTTGCTTCTTCGTGAAAAAATAAGCGGAATGCCCAAAGCCAGCAGAGGCAGTGCAAAAGCAGCAATATCGACTTTGAACCCCAATGCCGAAATAATCCATGCCGTGATAGTTGTACCGATATTAGCACCCATAATCACCCCGATAGACTGCGACAAAGTCAACAAGCCCGCATTGACAAAACTGACCACCATTACAGTAGTCGCAGAAGAGGACTGGATGAGAGCGGTAATCAAGGCACCAGTTAAAACACCGGTCACCCGGTTTGTAGTCATTGCCGTAAGAATTTTCCTCAGCCTATCGCCGGCAAATTTCTGAAGTCCTTCACTCATGATCTTCATTCCATAGAGAAATAATGCCAACGAACCAAGCAGCTTTAAAAAATCATAAAAAGAATATTCCATTTTTAATTAATTAATGGGTTTCATTGCTACATCTGTTATTATCCCCTATATTTAACGTTCTAATTAACTAAAATAGAGCTGTCATGAAACACATGTTACAAATTTGTTGCAAAAATAATAATATTTATAAAGAATTCCCTATCGGAAGTTCACTTTCGGATATTTATTACGGCCTCAACTTGAATTTCCCTTATCAGGTGGTCAGTGCTAAAGTGAATAACCGCGCAGAAGGACTCAACTTCCGGGTATACAATAATAAAGACGTGGAATTTTTGGACATACGTGACTCTTCAGGCATGCGGACCTATGTCCGCACACTCTGTTTTATTCTATATAAAGCGACAAGCGAACTTTTTCCACAAGGGAAGTTATATGTAGAGCACCCTGTATCCAAAGGCTATTTCTGCAACCTTGATCTGGGGCGTCCCATTACACTCGAGGATGTATCCTCCATCAAATCGCGCATGCAGGAAATTATTGCTGAAAACATCCCCTTCCGCCGTACGGAATGTCATACCGAAGATGCAGTACGGATATTCAAAGAACGGGGAATGAATGATAAGGTAAAACTACTGGAAACATCAGGCTCTATCTATACCTACTACTACACCCTCGGCGAAACCGTGGATTATTATTATGGTAGCCTCTTGCCCAGTACCGGCTATATCAAAATCTTCGATATCGTTAAGTACTACGATGGGCTGCTTCTAAGGATACCCAACAAAGAAAATCCCCTCGTCTTGGAAGAGGTTGTAAAACAAGAAAAGATGCTCGATGTCTTTAAAGAACACCTGAGCTGGAACTATATCATGGGATTAGGTAATGTAGGAGACTTTAATCTAGCCTGTCAGAAAGGATATGCCACCGATCTTATTAATGTGGCAGAAGCACTGCAAGAAAAGAAAATAGCACAAATAGCCGATGCAATTTATAATCGGGGGGAAAGTGGCAAACAAGTCAAACTGGTCCTCATCTCCGGTCCCTCATCATCCGGTAAAACCACATTCAGCAAACGCTTGTCCGTACAGCTAATGACTAATGGATTGCGCCCATATCCCATTTCCCTCGACAATTACTTTGTTGAAAGAGAACAAACCCCGAAAGACGAGAATGGAAAATACGATTACGAGTCACTTTACGCACTCGATCTGCAATTGTTTAACACCCATCTGCAAGCCCTCCTTAGGGGAGAAGAGGTGGAACTTCCACGTTTCAATTTCACTCTGGGTAAAAAAGAATACCGGGGAGATAAATTGAAGATAGATGATCACACTGTCCTTATCCTCGAAGGAATCCATGCACTCAATCCGGAACTTACACCTCAGATTCCGGCAGAAAAAAAGTATAAAATATATGTCTCTGCATTAACTACGATCTCTCTTGATGACCACAACTGGATTCCGACTACCGACAACCGCTTGCTGCGCCGCATCATTCGCGACTATAATTACCGGGGATACTCCGCCCAAGAAACCATTTCGCGCTGGCCAAGTGTAAGAGCCGGAGAAGACAAATGGATATTTCCCTATCAGGAAAATGCAGATGTCATGTTTAATTCAGCTTTACTTTTTGAGTTTGCGGTACTCCGTTCACATGCAGAACCCATATTAAACAGTGTTCCCCGGAACCGTCCGGAATATGCCGAAGCTTACCGATTACTCAAATTTATCAAATACTTTACACCGGTACAAGATAAAGATATACCCTTTACCTCATTATTAAGGGAATTTTTAGGAGGAAGTAGCTTCAAATATTAAAATATATTTTTTACTTTTGTTTTCTAATTTACGTAAACATCCATATTCATGAGACAAATTGTTTTTATTCTCTCCGTTGTGCTATGTTTCTGCACAACAGCTCTCGCGCAAAATACAACAAATCACGCTGAAGAGTTTATGAAACAGGCGCAAACCAACTTAAGACAAAAAGAATATGTGAAAGCTCGTTACCTCTTCCTGCAAGCATATACAAAGTATGCAGCCCAAGGGAATTATGCCAAAGCCATAGAATGCGGGATACAAACCAGCATGCTTTATCACCGTGAAAACTATTATAAGGAGGCGTTTGATCTTTGCCGTAGCATGGAACGATTGATTACATCCGGAGAACAAAAGCTGAATAAAAGTTTACCGGAACTGCATTTCTCGGTCAGCAAAGAAAGATTGCAAATGTACATCGCTCTAAAACGCATTCCTCAAGCGAAAAAGTTGTTAGGACAATTGGAAAAATATGCCAAAACGGCTCAAAATGATTCCATCAATGAAGACCTGCTCTACACTCAGGCCAACTACTATTACACTTACGGAATGAACACTCAGGGAGATGCCTATTTTAAAAAATTAATAGAACAATATAGGCAACAAAAAAACTATACCAAAGTTAGCGATTGCTATAAAACATTGATCTCAATTGCTAAGAAATCGAACAATGCGGGACTAGTTGCACGAACTTATGATAAATATATAATTTGGACCGACTCGGTAAAGAGTTTCACCGCCAAAGACGCACTAAGTGTAATAAGGCAAAAATACGATAAAAGCCAGCAAATAATTCAAGATAAAGAGAGCTCGTTATCTACTAAACAATACATCATCATCGGACTATGCATTTTAGTGACCATCCTTGCAGCAGCACTAATACTGGGAAGCATTGTCCTCTTCCGCTTTGTTTTGCTTACCCGCAAACAAAAGAAAGCTATAAATATAGCCAATGAGCACAACGAGCTGAAGTCCCAGTTCATTCGCAACATTTCGGCGCAGATGGAGCCGACACTGGACACATTAGATGCAACCCACCCCGGAGTTCAAGCCCTGCACTCCTTCTCCGAACATATACAAGTACTGTCGGAACTGGAAAGTTCTCTTTCGGACATTTACGAAATGCATGAAATCAACATCAATATGTTCTGCGAAAATGTAATGGACAAAGTAAAAAGGGAATTCAAACCAGACGTTGTCGCAACCGTCAACGCACCGAAGCTAAGCATCAAGACTAACCCGGAACAATTGGAACAAATACTTATTCACCTTTTAAAGAATGCCGCCGAATATACACCGGAAGGAGGAAAAGTCTGGCTCGATTTTAAGAAACGCGGCGCGCATACCCATCAGTTCATCATTACAGATACAGGAAGCGGCATTCCTGCGGAACTGCAAGAGGATATCTTCAGACCATTTACCGAAGTAAAAGACCTCACTAAAGGCGATGGGCTCGGCTTACCCATATGTTCACTCATCGCGACTAAGATGAACGGTAGTCTGGCTTTAGACAATAGTTATACTAAAGGCACCCGCTTCATACTGGAGTTACACATCTAGAAGCATATAAAATCATCTCTATAAGATAACTTGAGTTGCTCGTAGAGGAACCACCTTTTCCTCTACGAGCAACAAGCTTTGGGCAACGTATCAGAGAAATGAAGTCACAGACCAAGTAAAGTTTAAATAAACGAGGCAGCCTGACTAAAGACATTGATAAAGGCATGATGCACTTCCTCCGAATCGATTTTTCCACGAACAGGAAAAGGAACCTGATGAGAATAAGGAAAAGGAAAATCCATCTCTTTCAATATTTGGCCTGCCGCATTTCCTAAAGCAGAAGAAACTCCCTCAGTAGGAATAACCGTATCCTTCTTCAACGCAATCACGCGAACGCGTTCCGCCGCCTGTTTAAAGAAAGTTTCCCTAAAATCAGTCAGTACATCCGGACGAATCATCGCTTTGAAAGCTTGTTCCAAAAAATCATTCTTAAACGTAGCAGGCACGGTTGTCCGCTCTATAAAAACATGAGTAAAATAATACTTCATCCTGTCAAAAGCCTCCTGATCCATAATATCACGTGCACGTCCGTCCATTTTACTGAATATAGATCCGCCACAGAACATGAAAAGCCGACTATCGGAAAACAATTTTCCCGGGTTGGCCAGCAAAAGTACTTGGGCAAGAAAAGCTCCAATGGAATAAGCAAATAGATTAATATCTGTGCCTTCCTTAAACAAAGGATGCATGCCGCTCTTAATATCCAAAGCCAGTTGCCAAAGATTATAAACCGACTCTCGCCCGGAAGCATAAAATCGCAACGGACTTTTTGAAATACGACTACTCAGAGCCACATTGGCAAAAGTGGAAGTACATAGATCCGCCACCTCCTGTTTCCTACGGCTTACCCAAGGCAAAGCCGCACGAGGATCACTCCATAAGCGAGGAGTACGGTTCATATGAAATGCTATTGGAAAAAGGATCACTGGTTTTCCGGTACTCTCCGCCAGATACTCCGCCCAAGTGAGATATTTCTCCCATGTCCGCTCGTTCAACCCATGCAATAAGATAATCGCCTGCTCTGCTTTCTCCTGCCTCAGCGGATTAAAAACTATATATGTAAAAGACTGGTTCTCCAGAATATGATTATCCCCCACCGGACAGAAATCAGTCTCCGACAAGTCCTTCTGAAAACTTTCAATTTCGCTGGCCCCAACAGTCTGGGTAAACCGAAAAGGTATAATTTCCAATTTACGGTCCGCTATTGCTGTTCTCCGTTCATAAGAGAAAAGACTATTCAGATACTGCATACGAGTCAATAAATCCATAATCGCTTATATTTTAATTCTATAGTGCAAACAAACAACACTTTTTTATGCTTTACAAAAAAATGGGCTTGCAGCATGACGACAGGGACAAAAAGGTTAAATGAGGGACAGAAAAACGATATCAGGGGCTAAAATCAAACGGATTTTCTTTACTTTTGTCCACAGGAAAGAGAATATTTATGGAAGGTCGTTCAAATAACATACCAAATTACATCTACGAAAAAAGCAATATCGTGCGATTGATTTTGCTAACAGCTTTTTTCGCGCTGATCTTTATCAACATATATAAGCCTTTCAGTTCGGAGAGTTGGTACAAGGTATCCGAATTTAAGTTCTTCCTCTTTTCAAGTCTCATTATCCTCACCGGAGTATTGGTTGTGGTCATCAGCCGGATTATTATGTACTATTACGGAAAAAAGCATACCATATCCTATTCTGCTTACGCCATTTGGATTTTATTGGAAATATTCTTCATGGCTTTATTTTACACGGTCTACACTCTTGTGCTTAGTCCAAAGCGTGAATATCTGGCTGTGTTCAAAGAGTCGGTAGTCAACACAAGCCTTGTATTGCTCCTACCCTATGCAGCTTTACATCTCTATTTCTCTTATCGCGAAAAAGAACGTCAATTGCAACTACTCGCAAGTGAACATGAAGAAACTACCGCTCAACAAAACATTTACTCTTTTTACGATGAGAAAAACGAACTCCGCTTGTCTGTCAAGCGGGACAATCTGCTTTATATTGAATCAGCGGACAACTATGTCTGTATCTGGTACTTGAATAAAGGCACAGTGAGTAAATTTATGCTCCGGAATTCACTCAAAACCATTGAAGAGAGTTTATCCAAGACTAACGTACAACGTTGCCATCGTTCATACATGGTCAATTTTGATCAGGTCAAAGTGATTCAGCGCCGTAAAGACGGAATGTACATGGATTTAGGTGTAGATAGAGTACCGGATATTCCCATTTCCAAAACTTATAGTGAAAAAGTAATACAGTGGTTTATTAATTGCTCTTCATAAAGAAAATTAAGCTAACTAAACGCTGCCATATCATAAAGCAACCTGCTGCAGATATAGAATAAAAAGATTGAACCTTAACAAGATCAATGTTTATCTAAACTTTTCCTGATAACGGAATCTATATTCCTTAGGCGTTATTTCCATCTCCTTTTGAAAAGCCTTGGAGAAATGAAACTGATCATAATAGTTCAATCGAAATGCGATTTCTTTAATTTTTAGTTCTGTAAACTGCAAATAAGAACAAGCACGCTGTATTCTCAATTGATTAAAATATTCAAAAGGAGAGATAGACGTTCTTTGCACAAATAGAGCATTCAGACGAGAAGTGGAATATCCTGCAGCACGTGCTATATCGGCTATCGAAATCTTAGTTTCCAGATTATCTTTCATAAATAGAATACTACTTTGTACAATGTCTTTCTCCTTGACCTTTTTAATTTCCCTATATTGCGGTATATATTTAAGAGATGCCATAAAATGCATCAAACAGAACGTTATATACTCCAAGTTATCAGGATTATAGCCCATATCAAGATTCTGAAATATTTCATCAAATAGTTGTATCCGATCTCGATGCCGACTATTATCAGAAGCATCTATACTTAAAACTTTCCCTATAATAGAACTAAACATAAAGACATTATCGCCTCTGAAATGTAACCAGTATATACTCCATGGATCTCTCCTATCCGCCCCATACACATGCTTCTCATTAGCAGGCAAAATAAAGAACTGGTTTTCCGATAGGATGAACTTCTCATTATTATATTCGATCCATCCTTTACCTTTATCACAATAAATAAGGATATTCTCAGGTGCTCCATTTTCCCGCTCCCGAAAATGATAATGAGCATCCGGGTAGTAACCGATATGAGTTACATACAACTGTCTGGTGATTTCATTTTTAGATTGAAATCTTCTAATATAGTAAGGTGTGACGATGGTTTTTTCTCCTTTAAAGCCATCAGGGATAGTCATGTTTTCCATTTCACCTAAAATAAGTAGTGGATTAGCAAGACAAAAATAGTTGTATTTTACATGATTTGCAATGGATCTTACATTTTTTAATCCCCTAACAGCCCATATCTTTGTCATACAAATCAAAATCTATTTTAACAGCTATGGAATATTCTACATCACAAAAGAAATCTTACCTCATTCTTATCACTTTCGTATCTGCGATGGGGGGACTTCCATTCGGCTATGATTGGGTGGTTATAGGGGGAGCAAAACCGTTCTACGAAGTCTTTTTCAATATCGTTGATTCTCCCTATCTGCAAGGTACAGTGATGGGTAGTGCAATTCTTGGCTGCCTTATTGGAGTAATGATATCCGGTAGTCTATCCGATAAATACGGAAGAAAGCCGCTAATGGTTGTTGCTTCTTTAGTCTTTATTGTTGCGGCTATCGGAACCGGACTAAGCAACCATTTATCATGGTTCATAGTGTATAGAATATTAGGGGGTATTGGAATAGGAATTGCTTCTAACGTATCTCCAATGTATATCGCGGAAGTCTCTCCGGCAAATGTAAGAGGGCAATTTGTGTCAGTTAATCAACTGACAATTGTGCTAGGTATACTGTTGGCACAGATCGTTAATTGGCTCATTGCAGACCCTGTTCTTCCGGAAGAAGCTCTTTTAACTTCATGGAACGGACAAATGGGATGGCGCTGGATGTTCTGGGCCGGCGGCATACCAGCCATTGCTTTCTTTATAATGCTGTTCATACTACCTGAAAGCCCGCGCTGGTTAAGTATGCGTAAAGAATTCTCAAAGTCAGAAGAAATACTAAAACGTATAGGAGGACAAACCTATGCGGAGGGTGAAATAGCCATCCTAAAAACAGCCTCCTCAGGAATAGAAGAAAAAGGAAACTACAAACTTTTATTTAGAGGAAAGATGCCGAAGATTTTATTGATAGGAATCGTTATCGCCGTTTTTCAACAATGGTGTGGCATAAATGTAATCTTCAACTATGCACAAGAGATATTCTCAGCAGCAGGATACGGTGTCTCTGATATACTATTTAACATCGTTATCACAGGTATAACCAATGTTATTTTTACAATAGTGGGAATGTACACTGTGGATAAACTCGGGCGTAGATCTTTATTATTATTTGGAGCCATTGGGCTCACCCTTATTTACACTTTGTTAGGAGCATGTTATTATCTTCATCTATCAGGCATCGCCGTTTTAGTATTAGTCATGCTGGCAATAGCTTGTTATGCCATGAGCTTAGCCCCAATCACCTGGGTGGTCATTTCCGAAATATTCCCCACACGCATCAGAGGAATGGCAATGGCTGTATCCACTTTTTCCTTATGGACTGCATGCTTTATTCTTACCTATACATTTCCACTCCTAAACACTTCTTTAGGTGCTTACGGAACATTTTGGCTATATGGCATCATCTGTCTGCTGGGATATCTATTCATAAAAGCAAATTTGCCTGAAACCAAAGGCAAATCATTAGAAGAAATTGAGAAAGAATTCACCAAATAAGCATTATTCAATAAATCATAAACAGCTAAAAGCTACACGAAAAATGGAAGAAATAACTAAATATCTGACTCAATCTACTGTAAACGAGAAAAATAGGGTAAGAGCATGGGAAGAGAACCTCATGCTTCCGACCTATGAAATAGGAAAAGAAGAGAAGAACCCGATATTCCTGGAGAAACGAGTCTATCAAGGAAGCTCCGGAGTAGTATACCCATACCCTGTCATAGAGAAAGTCTCAGATGAAAAGAAAGATAAACAATATAAGGCCTTGTTTATCGAAAACGAGTATATTAAAGTGATGGTACTACCTGAACTCGGTGGAAGAATCCAAATGGCCTATGATAAAGTTAAGCAGCGCCACTTTGTTTATTATAATCAGGTTATAAAGCCAGCCCTTGTCGGATTAACAGGACCTTGGATATCGGGAGGTATTGAGTTTAACTGGCCTCAACACCACCGCCCGAGCACATTTCTTCCTACAGATTATATAATAGACCACAATGATGACGGTAGCGCCACAATTTGGTGCAGCGAAGTAGAGCGTATGTTCCGGACTAAAGGGATGCAAGGTTTCACGTTATATCCAGGCAAATCTTATATTGAAATAAAAGTAAAAATATACAATCGCACCTCCTTTCCACAAACCTTCTTATGGTGGGCAAATCCGGCTGTAGTGGTAAATGATGGATACCATTCGGTATTTCCACCCGATGTACATGCCGTATTTGACCATGGGAAACGTGCTGTTTCAACTTTTCCAATAGCAACCGGAAAATATTATAAACAGGATTATTCCGCTGGAGTAGACATTTCAAAATATAAGAACATCCCCGTACCGACTTCATACATGGCCATCCAATCCAAATACGACTTTGTAGGAGGTTATGAAGAAGATGTAAAAGGAGGATTACTACACGTAGCCGATCACAATGTATCACCGGGAAAGAAACAGTGGACATGGGGAAATGGAGATTTTGGGAAGGCATGGGACAGAAATCTCACAGATGAAGATGGTCCTTATATAGAACTAATGACAGGTGTATATACAGATAATCAACCTGATTTTAGTTGGCTAGAGCCAAATGAAGAGAAATCATGGGTACAATATTTCATGCCTTATTCAGAAGTTGGGTATGTAAAGAATGCGAATAAAGATGCCATTGTAAATATCGAAATAAAGGATAACAAAGCAAGAGTCATCCTCTATACAACCTCTGAGTTCAAAGACCTTCACCTTATTCTCAAGGATATTAACGGAAAAGCATATATAGATGACCATGCAACGACCTCTCCGGCTGAACCCTATATAAAAGAAGTAGAAGTCGGGCAGATTCTTCCTGAAGACGTGATTCTTGAACTTTATAAATCAAGTGGGGAGAAACTATTAACGTATCAAGCTGATAAACCGGAAATTAAGCCGATACCGGAACCTGCAAAAGCGGCCAAAAGTCCTAATGACATTGCATCAATTGAACAACTATTCCTCACCGGACAACATCTAGAGCAATACCGTCATGCGACGTACAATCCACTGGATTATTATATGGAAGCCCTAAAACGCGAACCGGGTGACATCCGCTGTAACAATGCCGTAGGACTGCTACTCGTGCGCAGAGGGCAATTTGCAAAAGCAGAACCATACTTCAGAAAAGCCATAGAGACGCAAACAGAACGGAACCCAAATCCTTATGATGGCGAGCCATATTATAATTTAGGCTGGAGCCTGAATATGCAAGGTAAAAAGGACGAAGCCTATGCCGCATTCTTTAAAGCAACATGGAATGCCGCGTGGCAAGATTCAGGATATTATGCCTTAGCTCTAATAGATTCTTCCCACCACCTCTGGAAAGAAGCTTTGGACAAAATTGACAGAAGCTTAATTCGTAACTGGCATAATCATAAAGCACGCCAATTAAAAGTTTCTATCCTTCGAAAAATAGGCTGTAAAGAAGAAGCACTCGCTCTCATTGAAGAGTCTCTAAAGATTGACCAATTCAACATGGGGTGTTACTTTGAAAAATATCTTCTAACGAATGACCCGGAAGTCCTAAACAAGTTAAAGACCTTAATGAGAGATGCACCACATTCATATATTGAATATGCTCTTGATTTTGGCGGGGCAGGATTATTTCCTGAAGCAATGCAATTACTTTCATATTGCATTAAAGATAAAAATAAGGTCTACCCAATGATCTACTACACCTTGGGATATCTGGCCTCAATGTCCGGTGACACGGTAAAAGCCAAAAGTTATTATGCACAAGCTTCGAAGATGTGTCCTGATAGATGTTTCCCCAACCGTATTGAGGAAGTCAATATTCTGCAAGATGCAATTAAAGTAAATCCCGCAGACCCATTTGCTCCTTACTATTTAGGTAACTTCTGGTATGCAGCCAAACAATACGATGAGGCTAAAACTTGCTGGGAAAGCTCAATGCACTTAAACAATACATTCCCCACTGTATTACGCAATTTAGCATTGGTATACTATAATAAATGCAATCAAAGACAAGAAGCCCGTAAGTTACTTGAAAAAGCATTTGAATTGGATACAACGGACTCCCGTTTATTAATGGAACTAGATCAGTTATACAAAAAAAACGGCGTTTCACCTATCAATCGCCTGGCTTTTCTGGAAAAGCATCTACCCTTGGTAAAAGAACGCGATGACCTCTACATAGAACGCATCACGCTCTATAATCAGCTGGGTAGGTATAGCGAAGCTAAAGAAATGATTACCTCCCATAAGTTTCACCCATGGGAAGGGGGAGAAGGAAAGATTACTAAGCAATACATCATCTGCCGTGTAGAATTAGCAAAACAAGCCATACGCAATAAGGACTACCGGGAAGCCCTAACTCTCCTTCATGAAACAGATTCCTATCCCTACAATTTAGGGGAAGGGAAATTAGCCAATGCCGAAGAAAATGATATTAATTACTATAAAGGCATTGCATACAGAGGCTTGGGAGATCAAGAACAAGCGCGTGCCTATTTGCAGAAAGCAACAATAGGATCGCAGGAACCTCAACAAGCTTTTTTCTACAACGATCAACAACCTGATCAGATTTTCTACCAAGGATTGGCTTGGGAAGCCTTAGGGGATATCAACAAAGCCCATGGACGGTTTAACAAGTTAATAGATCATGGCAAGAAACACTTATTTGACGATTGCCGAATAGATTATTTTGCTGTATCGCTGCCTGATTTGGCGATCTGGGAAGACAGTCTAAATATCCGTAATAAAATACATTGCTATTATGTAATGGCATTAGGATATAGTGGATTAAAGCAAAATGAACTTTCAGAAGAATATTATTCAAAAGTGAAAGAACTTGATATAAACAAACAGGTTTTTCGGAAATAGCATAGCCTTATTAAAAGGCTTACTTTAAAAGAAATGAAAGCTCTTTCTCTGAACTGTCGCATTTATAACTTGAATTCAGGGTATACCTAGAGTTTTTGCATAATTTTCCGTCACTCCATCACTCTTGAAATAGCATATTGTTTATCAGTATATTATCGAGTGACGGCAAGAGTGACGGCAGGTGACGGAAGCCTGTTTGCCGTCACTCTTTTTTTCCATATATTTACATAAACACATACTTAATCATTTTATTGTCAGCAAGTAATAGAGATTTATACAAAATCGACAAGGAACATGCAAAATACCTTGTTTTTAAGTTGCAGATGGAATACCTTAACTCTAATACTATCACGATGTAGCCCGAACCGGTAACCTTAACCATAGGTTTTCCGGTCATCACATTCCCTGCAAATACGTACATTCAAGAGGATGCGTCTCTATGTCTCTCTGGTAAGCACTAGAAGAAATTTCCAGAATAGCCCGTATACTTTTGCCACAATCCTCATAGAAAAATACCAGAGTACTTAAAACAAAACTTCAGCCCACAACTGTAAACCGGCAGGGCCACATATGTGGGCCCAAGAACTGTCACGGCTAAAAATAGAAAAAGTTAAAAGCTTTCAGATAAAAGAAACCGCATACTTGTTCCTTTTTCTTATATATTGTACACCTCCATAATTCATTCCCCAAGGTTTCGGTAAGAACATAATTTGCACAATAATCAGAACATTTTTTCTCATTTCCCATAAAGTAATACAAAGAATTATTTTTATATTTGCAGGAAATAATTGGACTAACGCTATAAAATGAAACAGATTTTTCTAATTATAATAGCTGTTATAACTATTCTTTTACTAACAACATGCCAACGCAAAGAGCTCAACCCACGACTTGCGCAAGCAGATTCTTTAATGTCATTACATCCAGATAGTGCTTTACATGTTCTACAAAGAATCAATGTCAAACAACTAAAAGACAAAAAGAAGCAGGCATACTATGCCCTACTGCTAACACAAGCCAAAGACAAAAACTACATTACACCTACAAGTGACTCACTCATAAACAGCGCAGTAATCTATTACGATTCCATTCAGAATATGGGCATGCAAGCCAAAGCACATTTTTATAAAGGAAGTGTATATCGGGACAGGAACAACAGTCCCAAAGCCATGCAAGAGTTTCTCACAACAATCTCTTTAGCTAAACAGACTAGCAACAAAGAACTCCTTTCTTTCACTTACAACAATATTGCCAACCTTTATTACAATCAGGAACTAAATACAAAAGCGGATTCCACCTATCAATTAACCAAACAGCTCGCCATAACGCGCAAGGATACCATGCTCTGGATAGAATGCTTATCAAAGCAAAGTATACTTCAGTTAAAAAAAGGAGAAGAACATTATGGAGAAACAGAAAAAAGAATAGCAGAAACCTTCAATATACTCAAATCCACTTCCAATAAGAGGATAAAGGCTTATTCCACTTATACTTTAAGCGTTTTATATCATTTTATGAATAAGGAAGATAAAGCAATAGACTATGCCAAAAGGAACATCACTCTTCAAGAAGACACATCAACATGCTATAACTCTTTCCTGCTTTTAGGAAATGCCTATTACATGAACAGACAGAATGACTCCGCTCTTATCTATCTCTATAAGAGCCTTCTCTCCAATGATTATGGTATCAAAGCCAGAGCCTATATGAGCCTTACTGCAATTGCAAAAGAACAAAATCAACTGAAAACTGCTTTAGAAATGGCGAAACGATATATTGCCTATCGAGATAGCATACAGCTATCCCGGCAAAGTAATGATTTGATTGCAGCAGAAAAAGACACGCAAATACTACATTATGATCAAGAGTATCAATCTCTAAAGAAAAGACAACTATTCTATTTACTTCTTCTTTTATCAATAGCAATCAGCTCCATGGTCATAACCATCTTGTTAAGAAAAACATACCTCAAAAAGAATAGACTCTTAAAAGATTTTCGAGCAAGGGTAAAAGAAGAACAACTTCTTCAACATAAATATGCAGAACTTCAATTAAGTGCACAACAAAAAGAGAAAGAGATAGTAAAAATGCAAAACTCTATTATAAAAAGCAACCGTATAGAAAAAGAAAAACTTAAGCTAAAAAATGAGATAGACTCATTAAATAAAGAAAGAAATGCGATACTAAAAGTAGCCTACGAAAGTTCTGACGTATATGCTAAGATAAAACGTATCATAAATTCCTGTAAAAAGTATGACCAATCTAATGAAAGCTTTTCTGAAAATGATTGGAAGCAGCTAATTGCAGAAACAGACCAGAAATGGAACAATATTACTATTCGGCTTTTATCACACTATCCTTCCCTATCACAAGAAGACATTCGGCTATGTTGTCTACTCTTAACAGATCTCCCTATTCAGCACCTCAGCTATCTAATGGAATGTTCACGGAGTGCTATTTATAAAAAAGAAAATGTTATTTTAAAAAAAAGGATGGAGCTTCCTCTGAGTAGCACAACGCTAAAAGAAGCATTAGATAAATTTAAAATAGACACAAAAGACACACTTTTTCCACACTTTCTATAAAGGGAATTGCCTTTATTTGCGGTTATAAAAGACAGAAAGCAATATACCGGGGACTTCTAAGAAAACAGATGCTTTATTATAATACAACTCCTATGAAAATTAGCTATCTTATAATTTCAAGCTTACTCCTTATCCTTACTGCTTGCGGAAAGCCAAACACATCTCAAGCAGCTTCTACAAATAAAAAAATAGTTTTATGCTTCGATCATTATGATCCTAAACCCTACAAGACTCCCGGTGGTGCATCTCATATTAGTATGCCTAAAGTTGCTTATATAGACAGCACTGGAAAATTTGTTGATTATATGCCTAACACAGACATGGACACTATTACAATCAAATGCCCCGATGAATTCAAAGAAATAGCATTGAGCTATCGAAATTTTGAATATACTTACTACCCTATTCTACAAGGCGACACCGTTACCATCTCTATGGACCGTCTGAATTATCCAATTTTAAAAAGCAAACACCATACAGAACGAAATAGGATATATAACATGAATTACGAACTACGTAAAGGATTTACTTTTTCAGGCTTGGAAACCAATACATGTTTAGGAAGTAACTGGGTTTATATAGCCAAAAACATAAAACAAATCCGAGCACTAAAACTTAAAACATTAATCAAAGATTATTGCCCCTTAGATTCTCTCCAAAACATGTTTGATAAATACAAAGAAGCATATATAGACACGATTAATCTTTTTAAAAACCAACAGCTAATATCACGCAATATTTATAGGCACTATCAATATCTACTGCAACTAAAAGAATATGAAGCACAACGAATATTAAATAAAGACAGCTCCTTTTATCACAAAATGGAAACTGAAATATTGGATCAATACACTTGTTTTCCTTCTTACTATGAATATTTAGATTACTATTTATGGTATTATAACTATCATATCAAATTAATAAAAGTAAGACAAGGTAGTTATTACGATTGGCGGCAAACCTTTGATGATTTATGTTCCGAACCCTTTCAACAAAGATCAATGCAAATATTACTTAAGAGTTGCATACCGAATATAGGAGAGTACTTTTCTGCAGATGATGTCACCCACTATCTCAACAAGTATATAGAAAAAACAAAAGATTCTACTTTATATAAAGAGATAATATCACAGTATAATTTATCAGCAACCCCTAATCAGCTCCTGCTAAGGGATATCAAGGGCCATCAAACCACCTTCCAAGAACTATTGAATAAATATAAAGGAAAAATTATTTATGTCGACTTCTGGGCAAGTTGGTGCGAACCCTGTAAAGAAGAGATGAAGCCTGCCGCTAAATTAAGAAAAAAATATAAAGATAAAAATATTGTTTTTGTATACTTGGCCTACAAAGACACAGAAAACGATTGGATAAAAGTAAGTAAAAAAGAAAACTTATCTGAATTAAGGAGCAATTTCTTTATCCTGAATTCTAAAAACAGTAAAATGTTAGAAAAGATTAAGCTTTCACTCATTCCAAGGTTTCTCATATTCAATAAAAGCGGAAAACTAGTAGAAATGAATGCCCCAAGACCTAGTAGCAAACAAGTTGAAAAGACTTTGAATAAATACTTATAAGATAAATGCACATAAAAGGCACTATAAAAATCATACTTTAAAGAAAAAGTTTATATAATACTTTAAATTTCCACACTTTTTCCACACTTTTTATAAAAGGAATCACTTTTATTTGTAATGATAATAATAAATAAAAGCACTTCTTATAACATACAATGTGGAGGAATGAAGACAACAGCAAGATACTCTATTGTTTCTTACAAGGCTTAAGCGTAAGAATCAGCAAGGGAGAAGTATATCATTTACTTGATACCCCGCTAGGGAACAGTCTAAGAGGCATTAGCGACGCTTTAGATATTTTGCATATTAACAACGAAGTGTATCAATTCCCAACAGAATATCTCAATAAATTAAATGCTCCCTTTATAGCTGTAACTCAAAGTAGTGAAGATCCTTTCTATATAGTCCACAAGATTGAAGAAAAATACATCACGTTAACCAACACCCACACTAAGACAGCACAAATAAGTAAGCAAGCATTCCTCCAAAAATGGACTGGTGGAGTGCTATTCGCAGAAGTAACAGAAAAAACTATTCAAGACAATGCTTATTGGCTGAAGAACATTACATATTGGATTAAAAAGCATAGTTTACTATTAGCGACTCTTATCATCATCACCCTAATTCTATCTAATATACCAAAGGAGAATTCCATTGGCATGCCTGTTTATCTAAGCAGCATTTTTACAGGGCTTTTTATATCATCTATAATCCTCTATAAAGAGACTATTGATAACAGAATTCTACATCGCTTTTGTCATATCGGTAAAATAATAAATTGTAATACAGTCCTTCAATCCAAAGGTTCACATATCAAAGGAATGGGATTAGGAGAATTATCATTACTTTACTTTACCATCTTGTTCCTATTTACCCTTGTAGAATCAGACTTTTATGCCGTTAGCATTATATGCAACATTGCCGCCATCGCATTTACAGTATATTCTATTATTTATCAATTATTTATCCTTCGCAAGGGATGTATGCTCTGCATGCTAATTAATCTAATTATATGGAGCAATTGGATTATACTTTATTTTCTAAGAGGACAATTTAACCATATAATGTCCTTTCATTCCCTGCTTTCATTCGCTGCAATCAGCTGCATTTGTTTAATAGGATGGACCCAGATCAGGCGATTGATAAAAGCTAATGAAGAAAAAAGAGAGCTAAAAGCAAAGTTCACAAGTTTATTAAAACCTGAAACATTTCAAAATCTATTATCTTTAGAAACTCAAATCAAAGTCCTAATTAAAAAAGATATAACAGTCTGTAATCACGTAACCAGCAAAAATTATTTAACGATTATAACTAATCCAAACTGCAAAAATTGCGCTAAGATACATTCAGACATTAAAGAAATATCCCCTTATATATCCATATCACTAGTTTTCTTGACATATCCGAAAGACATACAGGGAGAAAAAATTACTCAAATGATTATTGCCGCTTACTCTACTTACGGCTGGAAGGTAGCAATGAAATTGCTAGAAGAATGGTACCAAACTCACCAAATCAAAAAAGAGCACAGATACGACATAACAAATGATGCTCTACAATTATGGAAAGACCAACAAATTTATTGCTGGCAGCAAAATATATACCAAACACCTTCCATTATAATAAACGATCATTATTTACCGAATATTTATTCTTTAAGAGATTTACAATATGTATTAACATAAAATATTGTTTTGCAAAACAGAAAGTCAATAGGGTGATACTATAAGCTACCCACAATTACAACAAATTTATATAAATTAAAATTTAAATCGTATGAAGAACTTAGATGAATTTAAAGCTTTCAGAATGAATAAGACTCAGATGAATGCAATCGCAGGAGGAGCCCATTGTAACGTAACGCTTGTTGATGCGGATGGCAGTAGCGTCTCTTTTAATGGAGAATATCCAAGTGGTATGAGCAAAGATGAAGCATATGGCGCTATACATAAAAAATATGATACGCTTTATGACAGTAGAAATGTTATCGTGAATTGTTAATGTATATCAAAACCTTAATAACATTTGTGCCAATCGGAATAATAGATTTTCCGATTGGCATATAATACATCAAATTATGAAACTAATTCTTTTTGAGATACTTTTAATAGCAAGCATCAGTTGTACCTTTCCACCAAAGATGCCTAAAGGGAAAAATATTGAAGTAGCTATAGAGCTAGATTCAACAATATCATCCCATGAACAATGGGTGTACATACATCATTATGTGGGAAATGATCATATTATTGAAGATTCAGCTTTTATTAAAAAAGGACAAAAAAAAATTGTCTTGTATGCCTATACTCCACAAGAAAATTCTTTTAGTATCCTATTTTCAAAAAAAGGACCTATAGACATGTATTTAATTTTAGCCCCTAACAGCCATGTAGAGACTAGCATATCCGAAAATGATGGTTGGAGAGCTTCCAAGATCATTAAAGGCTCTCCATCGACCAATGAGTATGTGAGCAACTGCAATATTCAAAGCTCTTTATATTCAAAGAAAAGAGATTTATGTGCCCAACTATCCATGCCAAAACTATCAAATGAGAAAAGTGAAAGCATTACAAAACAGATTAAGAGAATGGATATGCAAATTGACTCTATAGAAATGAATACGATTATTAAGTCATTTTCTCCAAGAAATGTAGAAGGATCCTTAAGATACTTTAAAGAAAAAGTAAGCCGGGATTCTTTAATAAGCCTGTATAATTTAGCAACAAGAAGATTCCCTGATGACAAAAGCATAAAACGCATTCTGCATCCGGTAAAAGTTCCTCCTGAAACAGAAGAGAGTAAAAGAATTGACGAGCATATCAGTCACATTATTCAGACCAGAATAAAAGATGAAGCTAAATTTAAACAAGAAAATAGAAATGTAAGACACAGGGAAATTACGGAAATTAGCTTATTGTCTGATAAAGGCGAAAAGGTTGCAATCTCCAAGTTGAAAGGGAGGTATATTCTCATCGATTTCTGGGCGAGCTGGTGCATTCCCTGCCTTGAAGAACTGCCTTATATCCGACAAGCGAAAAAAGCTTTTGGAGATCAACTTACTATATGTATGATTTCAATGGATAAGAACCATAATGTATGGATTAAAACTATTTCCAGCAATAAACTGGATGGGCTTATGAATTTATCAGTCATGAATGAAAAAGGAAATATGGATGAAAAGGTAGAGGGTTTAAATATAAAAACAATACCCTACAACTTCCTTCTGGATGAAAACCATAAAGTTATTGCCACAAATTTGCATAAAAAGGATTTATTAGAGAAATTAGACCAACTAATAAAGCAATAAAACCATGATGATAAACAGATTTATAGCATATAAAGTTGATTAACTTACAATCATTTTCAAGCATCTGTAACCAATAATGTTATAAACAAAACGAGATATAAACAAACAGAGAAATTGAGGATAAAATTATGCAACTTTCTGCCAAATGAGAATAACAGCACAAGCCTTATTTTCTACAGATTACTAAAAGATTTAATGAGGCAATGAAATCTTTTCCAATCTATATTCAGCACGATGTCATGGATTGCGGCCCCACTTGTCTCCGCATGATAGCCGCTTTCTATGGCAAACGCTATTCTTTAGAAGGATTAAAAGAAAAATCATTCATTACTCGTGAAGGAGTTTCCTTACTCGGCATTAGCGAAGCTGCCGAACGTATTGGTTTCCGAAGTATGGCAGTACAAATGGAATATGAAAAACTGGAAGAAGCACCACTCCCCTGCATTGTACATTGGAATCAACAACATTTCGTTGTGGTATATAAAATATCTAAGCATTCGACAAAGAGGAAATATGTATGGATAGCTGATCCCGGAGCAGGGAAACTAAAATACTCCAAGAAAGAATTTTGCAATTGTTGGTTAAGCTCTCGGAGAGATGAAAAAAATACAGGAATTGCGCTATTGCTGGAACCTTCACCTGAATTTTATACAATAGGAGAAAGTGAAAAAGAAAAACCCAAAGGATTTAGATTCTTGTATTCGTATCTACGCCCTTATCGAAAATTAATAGGACAGTTATTATTAGGATTTTTCTTAGGAAGTATAATACAACTGGCACTACCATTTCTAACTCAATCTATCGTAGACTTTGGAATTAGTAATCAGAATTTAGGGTTCATTTATTTAGTGCTAGTAGCACAATTAATGTTGACTTTTAGTAGCAATTCCGTAGAATTTATCCGTGGCTGGATATTGCTGCACTTGGGTACACGAATCAACATAGCTCTGATCTCCGATTTTCTCATTAAATTAATGAAGCTCCCGATGGAATATTTCGATGCAAAAATGACAGGAGATATTCTACAGCGCATTAATGACCATAAACGTATACAAGATTTTTTAACGGGAAGCAGTTTGAATATCATCTTTTCCATATTCAATATCATTATATTCGGCATTGTGTTATTGATTTATAGTAATATGATTTTTCTTATTTTCATGGGAGGAAGTGCGTTATATATTGCCTATGTATGGGTATTCATGAAAAAAAGAGCGGAACTGGATCACAAACGTTTTGCACAATTGAGTGCCAATCAAAGTACAGTTGTTCAATTAGTTAACAGAATGCAAGAAATTAAACTGGGAACTTGCGAACAACAAAAACGTTGGGAATGGGAACGAATACAGACTAAAATATTCAAAATAAATATCAAAAGCTTAGCATTAAGGCAATTTCAGGATTCCGGAGCAGTATTTATTAATCAAACAAAGAATTTACTCATCACAGCTTTGGTTGCAGGATTAGTAGTGCAAGGAAAAATGACTCTAGGAATGATGTTATCAGTACAATATATCATTGGACAGCTCAATACCCCAATTAACGATCTCATCACTTTCGCACGCGATATGCAGGATGCACGCCTAAGTATGGACCGACTCTGTGAAGTAAGAGATAAACCCAACGAAGAAGACCCTAAAAAAATACGAATAAGAGAGATACCTGCAAAAGAAGGAATCCGTATAGAGCATCTTTGTTTTAAATATGACCCACTCAGCGAAAAGCCAACCTTAGACAATATCAATATAACAATTAAATCTGGTAAACAAACAGCTATCGTAGGCATGAGTGGAAGTGGGAAAACAACACTCGTAAAGTTGATGTTAGGCTTTTATCAACCTACAGATGGATCAATATACATAGGAAATACTCCAATAGAAAATTATAGTATCCGCCAATGGCGAAAAAGATGTGGTGTTGTGATGCAAGATGGTTATATTTTTTCAGATAGTATCGCCGGAAATATTGCTCCCGGAGCCGAACTGATTGATAAGAAGAAACTACGCCATGCAGCAGAAATAGCAAATATACAGAGTTTCATTGAGGCCCTTCCATTAGGATATAATACAAAAATAGGGCAAGAAGGACATGGACTCAGTCAAGGACAGAAGCAGCGCATTCTTATTGCCCGTGCCGTATACAAAGATCCTGAATTTATTTTCTTTGACGAAGCAACAAACGCATTAGATGCTAATAATGAACGTACTATCATGAATAATCTTCAAACATTTTTCAAGGGAAGAACATCAGTTGTAGTAGCACATAGACTTAGCACAGTGAAGAATGCAGACCTGATTGTAGTAATAGAGCAAGGCAGAATTGCAGAAGCAGGTACACATGATGAACTGGTCGCAAAAGAAGGGAAATATTACAGATTAGTAAAAAATCAGCTGGAACTCTAATTAGGAGAGGAAATCATGACAGAAGAAGAAAATATAGAACTAAAATGCGAAGAGTTACAGGAAATCTTAACGCGACCACCACATGCATTAGTGAGATGGGGCATAACACTCTTCTTCGCCATACTTACATTATTCTTCATCGGAGGATGCTTTTTTAAATATCCGGATATTATTAATGCTGACATTACCATTACAACAGAACATCCGCCAATCTGGATCATAGCCAAAGAAAGTGGAAAAATCAAAGAAATATATCATAAAGACAGAGAACAAATAAGGGAAGGAGACATTATTGCTGTATTAGAGAATCCGGCAATAACTACAGATGTACTACAACTCAAGAACATGCTATCCTCATTTCTACTAACAGATAGTAGCATTTGCCACACTGTTTTTCCTGAGAAATTAGCTTTAGGAGTAATTCAGAATACTTACGCAGCATTTGTCAAAAATTTAATTGATTATCATAATTTTATTCTGATAGATCTATATAATCAAAAAGAAATAGCGGCCCAAAAAGAACTACGAGAATACCAGAAATACATTCTTCATTTAGAAAAGCAAATAGACTTGAATAAAAGACAAGTACAAATAGCAGGAACAATTCATGGAAGAGAACAAAAATTGTTTTCTGATGGAGTAACATCACAAGCTGATTATGAAGAAGCACAACAAAGCTACCTAACTACTAAGCAAGGATGGGAGCAAATGATGACCTCTCTTTCATCTGCAAAAATACAAGAGGCACAATTGCAACAAAATATTATAGAAATACAAATGGAACGGCGTCGTGAATCAAATACACTTAACACTACACTTAAAAGTACACTTAATGACCTGAAAGTAAGCATTGAGAATTGGGAAATGGCTTATCTTTTTATTAGCCCGTCAAATGGCATTTTATCATATAACAATATTTGGCAGAAGAATCAGAATGTAAATTCCGGGGATAAAGTCTTTTCTATTGTCGCCAGCCACTCTGGAAATATTATCGGAAAGATAAAACTTCCAGCCAGCGGTTCAGGAAAAGTCAGACAAGGACAACGAGTTAATATTAGCATTACAGGTTACCCTTACATGGAATATGGGTACCTCACTGGACACATATTATCAATTTCCTTATTAGCAAATGAAGAAAACATGTATTCAGTAACGATAAAATTACCTCAAGATTTATGCACTTCTTATGGCAAGCAATTAAATTTTAGAGGAGAATTAGCTGGAACAGCTGAAGTGGTAACAGATGAGCGGAGCGTGACTGCACGACTTCTCAGCCCACTCAGATATTTATGGGAAAAATTCTTCTGACAATTTAGTTCAATACTTCCACTTCATCCAGTGGATAAATCGGAGTATTCCCACCCACAAAAACCGATTTTATATATCCCCAAGAGCAGTCTAAAAAACGGAGTATTGCCGTTCACTCAAATTGGTTTTTGAAAAAGTCGGAGCATTGCCATTCATTTTTTATTTTGCAAGCATTTCACCAAACTATTCAGCCATGGCAAGTAAAGCGGAAGTAAACATTCGGTAAACCGCGTATTTAGTTCCTAATTTGAGTTGCTTACTTTTGTTTCAAAATTTAAAAAATATGATGACAAAAGAAGAAATGGCTTCCATAGTCCTTTATTGCAAAGATAATAATGAAGCCTTAAGGACCGTTTGAGAGAAATGGAAAAATATTATTATTCGGCTTTTATCACACTATCCTTCCCTATCGCAAGAAGACATTCGGCTATGTTGTCTACTCTTAACAGATCTCCCTATTCAGCACCTCAACTATCTAATGGCATGTTCACGAAATGCTATTTACAAAAGAGAAAATGTCATAGTAGAGAGAAAGATGGGATTTTCACATAAAACTACTTCTTTAAAAGATATTTTGGAAGGTCTTCAAAGCGACACAGATTAAAAATAGTTAAACTCAGCGGACTTTATACAGTTTTTATACACTCTCTCCTACTTAATCCCTCTTATTTTGTATCTATATTTATCATTTTCACTAAAACAAAATCGAAATGAGAAAGAATTTATAAAAAAGATGTAATAGGGAAGAATGGTAAAGGGTTATATTCTTAGTACAAAATTTTCATCTCACAAGAAGAAAAAGTTCTGAACGAGAAAACACCTTACTATATATTCCGCTAAAGTAAAAATCAAAACAACATCTTTTAATGGTACAATACCAACTGTTATTACAGAAGGAATAAATTAGCACAAATTACTACATTATGAAAAAAGGATCTATACTTCTTTTATGTTTATATTTAATTACATTAACTACCAATGCCCAAAGTTTTAGATATGGAGTCATTGGAGGTATTAATTTAAGTAAACCAGGTGGAGACACAGGTGCAGATGGTTCAAAGGTAGGACTACTTTTAGGAGCTAAAGGGGAATTGGACTTACCAATGATAGCAAAGGGAACGTATCTGGACTTTGGGCTTCAAATCTCAGCAAAAGGTTATAAAAGTTCCATATTTATGGACGCGGACAATAATCATGTAAAATGGAAAAGAAACATAAACTATTTAAACATTCCTATTCACATAGGATATAAAATAACATGTGGAAAAGCCCTTTCTCTTTTTGCCAATGCAGGTCCCTATATGGGAATGGGGCTATGGGGAAAAATCAAATCCTATAACAACGGCAAAGAAACGGCCAGTAGTAGTAAAGTATTCGACGAGAATAACGGACTTAAAAGGCTTGATTATGGAATCGGTGCAAATATAGGATTGGAATATGCCAAACATATTCAACTTATACTTGGACACGACTGGGGATTAAAAGACATCAATAACTATACTGGTGCCGGAAAATACAAAAACAAGAACCTCTCTTTGTCCATTGCATATCTTTTTTAAAGAATACTTAAATAATGAGAGCTGCATCAATGGGAATGAATATCTAAGATTCTCATTGATGCAGATAATTCACAAACAAGACTTTGGCAATCAACGTTTTCTATTCATTTTTCTAAATCTTTATGATAAGCTCATTTGTTAGTATAGTATTATAAAAGATCTAGATATGACAGCAAGATTATTCTTTCTAATTGGTATCCTTTTATACGGTTTACAGCCTTGCTTTTCCCAGGAAAAAAGCAAAAAAGATAGTATACGCACCCTCCAAAGCATCCCTCCCGAAACAAAACAAAATTACCAAACAAAAAAGCCCTCAAGTTCTGAAGAATCGCCTCAACTACCACTCCGCGTAACTAGCACTATCACGCTCAAGACTCCATCATATAACGAGTATTGGCTGATTCCCGGGTATTCACCTTATCCCATGTACAGCCCGATAGCACACGATTATGCAGTGTATAGCGAATTGGGACCGTTCAACTCATTTAGTACGCATCAAACTTATCCCCTTATAGGAAGTATGACATACATGAGTTTCGCCCAAAACATAAACCTTACCCAGCGACTGGATGTGAGCTATGGATTTTATTTGAGCAAGTACAACATTGGCAAAAAAGGCCTAATCGATTTCGGATTGAATTTCGAAGCAAATTATACCTTGTATCATAATATAGGACTAGGTTTCTTAAATCAGTCTTCATTCAGGGAGCACATCATAGATGCTCCACCAGAAACCGTTTCACTCTTCCCACACAACAGAACGGAAATAAATATAAATTTAAAGCCAGCCAAGAACGTTAAATTTAAAGTATTCCTTTCAAACGATCCTTAAAGAGAACTCGGGTAAAGTAAACAAGAAATAAGGCAACTAAGTAATCTACCTAGTTGCCTCATTGATCTAATACAAATAGAAATCTATTGAGATCTATCTTAATGCCTCCACCTCATCAGGCGTCAATGGGATCTTCTTCCCTAAACGACGGGAACCGGTTTCGGTAATCAGATAATCTTCTTCATTACGAATGCCTCCGAAATGACGGTACTCTTCCACTTTGTCGTAATTAACAAAATCGGTGAACTTCTTTTCACTCTTCCATAAGTCAATCAGTTCGGGAATGAAATAGATACCCGGTTCTACGGTATGTACAAATCCCGGTTCCAAAGGTATGGCAAGGCGCTGGGACTTCCGACCGAACTGGGCACTCTTAGGTTGTCCATTATAACCAACCCAAACTTCACCCAGATTTTCCATATCGTGCACATCCAACCCCATCATGTGTCCCAAACCATGGGGATAGAACAAAGCATGCGCACCTTCATGTACGGCATCTTCAGCGCTACCCTTCATCAGCCCCAACTCTTTCATACCTTCCACCATAACCCGGGCGGACAGTTCATAAACATCCATATAGGGAATGCCCGGACGGAGTGCCTTAACAGATTCCAAATGCATCGCATTCTGTATTTCATAAACAGCACGTTGCCGGGGAGTGAATTTCTTATCGGCCGGAATCGTGGAAGACATGTCACCGGCATAGCCCATCTCAATTTCAGCACCGGCATCAATTAAGAAGAGATCACCGGGCTTTACCACATTACCGTAATAATGGTTATGTAAGGTCTGTCCGTTTACAGTCGCAATGGTCGGAAAAGAGAGATCACCTCCGGCGGATTTTGCCACGGCTTCCATAGCTGCAGCCACTTCGCATTCGCGCATACCCGGGCGCAATATCTTCATTGCCGTGGTATGCATATCAGCCGTAATATTGCAAGCTTTCTCTATTTCTGCAATTTCTTCTTCCGATTTGTAACTACGTTGAGCTACGATAGCACGGATAAAAGGAACCGAACCTTCCTGACGGGTGGGGGGAACACCAAGCCAATCCATCAGTTTCAATTTATGCTCGGCACGGTAAGGAGGCAGGTAGTGAACATTCTGGCCCCGTTGTACCGCCTGATGCAAATAACTCATGATGGCAGCCGAAGGACGTGTATCAGCAATCCCCACCCCAGCACTCTTTTCTTTGAGCGTGGGTTGTGTACCCATCCATACAACATAATCAATGCTCAGCTCATCTCCGAAAATAATTTCTTTATCTTCATCAATATCGATAATAGCAGAAAGTCCGGCAAAAGACAACCCGAAGAAATATAAAAAGGTGGAATCCTGCCGAAAGCGAAAGGCATTATCTTCATAATTCAGTCCATACTCGTCATTACCCAAAAATAATAACACTCCGGAGCCTATGGTTTTCTTTAGCAGGGCTCTGCGCTGCATATACGTTTCTTTACTAAACATAACGCTTTATTTTTATTGATGCACGCAAATATAAAAACAAAAAAGCAACCAATGCCCCCCTTTCCTGTTAAATATCATAAGATAAGATTTCACGATACGGAAGTATTCATTATTTTTGTGGCGGGCAAAAAGAGAAAAAATGGCACAAGGTTCGAGACAAGTACAGACTCAGGCGCAACAACAGGTTCAAACACTGTCGCCGCAGCAAATTCTGGTAGTCAAACTACTGGAACTACCAACTGTGGAACTGGAGGATCGCATACGTGCCGAACTTCTTGAGAATCCTGCATTGGAAGAGGGAAAGGAAGAAACTGCGGCAGACGATTACAACAACGATACCGAAAGCGATGATAACTCTGAGAACAACGAATCCGGAGAATACGATTCCTTGGGAGATTATCTTACAGAAGATGATATACCCGACTATAAATTGCAAGAGAATAATCGAAGCAGAGGCGAACAACCGGAAGAGATCCCTTTTTCGGATGCTATTTCATTCTATGAAACCTTGCACGAGCAACTCAGGGAACGTAATTTGACAGAACATCAGCAGGAATTGGCTGAATACCTCATCGGTTCCCTGGAAGATGACGGGCTGCTGCGAAAACCTTTAGATGGGATAAGCGATGAACTGGCTATTTATACCGGTGTTGAGGCCTCAATAGAGGAACTGGAAGAAGTACTAAAGATCATCCAGGATTTTGACCCTCCCGGAATAGGCGCACGTAATCTACAAGAATGCCTCCTTATACAAATTCGCAGAAAAGCGGAACAAGAGAAGAAGGTACATCCGTTATTAAATATCGAGGAACAGATCATCCAGAACTGTTATGATGAATTTACCCGTAAGCATTGGGATAAGATCATGCAAAAGCTTGATCTGGAAGAAGACGTATTCGAAAATGCCATCTCAGAAATCACCAAACTGAATCCACGCCCGGGAGCATCCCTAGGTGAGGCTATCGGACGCAATTTTCAGCAAATTATTCCTGACTTTATCGTGGATACTTATGATGATGGGACCATTAATGTGACATTAAACAATCGCAATGTACCGGAACTACGTATGAGTCGGGACTTTACGGAACTGGTGGAAGAACACGTCAAAAACAAGGCAAATCAGTCGAAAGAATCCAAAGATGCAATGTTGTTTCTTAAACAGAAAATGGATTCGGCACAAGGTTTCATAGATGCCATCAAGCAACGGCAACATACCTTAATGACTACCATGCGTGCTATTATCGACCTACAACGCCCCTTTTTCAACGAAGGTGACGAATCGTTGCTACACCCGATGATATTAAAAGACGTAGCCGAACGCACCGGATTGGACATTTCAACAATTTCACGTGTCAGCAACAGTAAATATGTGCAAACTAATTACGGCATCTATCCCCTAAAATATTTCTTTAGCGACGGATATACCACTGAAGACGGAGAAGAAATGTCCGTACGGGAAATCCGGCGGATTTTAAAAGAGTGTATAGACAATGAAGACAAAAAGAAACCCTATACGGACGATGAGCTGACAGAAATCCTTAAAGTAAAAGGCTATCCCATTGCTCGACGTACCATAGCAAAATACAGACAACAACTCAATATCCCTGTGGCAAGACTAAGAAAATAAATCAATGTATGGACATAAATAATAAACAGAATGACTCAAGAACAACATATTATAGCTGATAAAACACTGATCCGGACCGCTCAAATTATTTCGGCCCTATTCACGCCGTTTTCCATTCCTTTTCTGGCGTTCGTGATCTTATTTATCTTTTCATATCTGCACATCATGCCGATTCAGTACAAATTAATCGTATTGGGAGTGGTATACTGTTTCACGATTATGATGCCAACGCTAACGATTTTTCTCTTTCGTAAATTTAACGGGTTTAGTCCCGAAGATATGACTGAACGTAAGCGACGTTTTATTCCATTCTTGCTGACTATCACTTCATACATTTTTTGCCTGGTTATGATGCGTAAGCTCAACATTCCATGGTATATGACAGGCATCATACTTGCCACACTCATCATACTGATTATTTGTATTATTGTCAATTTAAAGTGGAAGTTGAGCGAACATATGGCAGGTATGGGAGCTATTGTAGGCGGACTGGTTTCGTTTAGCGCATTATTCGGCTATAATCCGATTTGGTGGCTTTGCCTGTTTATCCTTATTGCCGGTATATTGGGCACGGCACGTATTATTCTGCAACACCATACACTGGGAGAAGTAATAGCCGGCTTTGCCGTGGGAGTGGTATGCTCATTACTGGTGCTTCACCCTGTAAGCAATGTATTGTTTCGTATCTTTCTTTTTTAAATAATAATTAATCCTAAAAACAAATGATTATGAAATTTCCGGAAAATGTAAAGTACACCAGTGAACACGAATGGGTACGTCTCGATGGCGATATTGCATATGTAGGAATTACCGATTATGCACAAGAACAATTAGGTGATATCGTATTTGTAGATATCCCCACGGTAGGTGAAACGTTGCCCGCCAATGAAGTATTTGGCACCATTGAAGTCGTAAAAACCATTTCAGACCTATTCTTACCTGTTGGTGGTGAAATTCTGGAGCAAAATGAAGCATTGGAGGATCAACCCGAACTGGTAAATCAAGATCCGTATGGCGAAGGCTGGCTGGTGAAAATCAAACCGGATACAAATGCTGACTTCAATTCTTTATTAGATGTAAAAGCTTACAAAGCATTGGTTAACGGATAGAATGCAACGCTTATTCCTTTTCATCAAGGAACAAATTGCTTTTACATGTACTGAATCAATTCGTTTGGAGGTAGAACATTTTCCGCCTCATTATAGTTATTATTATATTCAATCGTAAAATAACAAATAGAAAATGACCCCATCAGTTAGTATTATCATGGGTAGCACATCCGACCTTCCTGTTATGGAAAAGGCGGCTCAGTTGCTGAATGATTTACATATACCTTTTGAAATGAATGCACTTTCCGCTCACCGGACCCCGGAAGCGGTAGAGGAGTTCGCTAAGAATGCGCGACGCCGCGGCGTGAAAGTTATCATAGCCGCAGCTGGTATGGCTGCAGCTCTTCCCGGAGTAATCGCTGCCAGCACAACGCTTCCTGTTATCGGTGTGCCTATAAAGGGCTCCGTACTGGATGGTATGGACGCGCTATATTCCATCATCCAGATGCCTCCAGGCATTCCAGTGGCTACGGTCGCTATCAACGGGGCAATGAATGCTGCTATTTTAGCCGTTCAGATATTGGCATTAAACGATGAAGAACTGGCTGAAACATTTACCGCCTATAAAGAAGGGCTGAAGAAAAAAATAGTGAAAGCCAACGAAGACTTGAAAGAAGTTAAGTACGAATACAAGACCAATTAATGGATTTATTTAATTATTCCCGCAGAGAAACATCGGAAGTTAATATTGGAGCCAGTCCCTTGGGCGGTTCCAATCCTATCCGGATACAAAGCATGACGAATACGCCTACACCGGATACAGAAGCAAGTGTAGCGCAAGTAAAACGTATTGTTGATGCCGGAGCAGATTATGTGCGTCTTACTGCCCAAGGAATTAAAGAAGCTGAGAACCTCAGGAACATTAATGCGACTCTACGCAAAGACGGTTATATGGTACCGCTAGTGGCGGACATTCATTTCAACCCAAATGTGGCGGATGTGGCAGCTCAATATGTAGAGAAAGTACGCATCAACCCGGGAAACTATGTAGACGGTGCACGGACTTTCAAAAAGCTGGAGTATACTGATGAAGAGTATGCACGAGAAATTCAGAAAATACACGATCGCTTTGTTCCTTTCCTAAATATCTGCAAGAAAAATCATACAGCTATCCGCATCGGCGTAAATCATGGCTCATTATCAGACCGGATCAGGAACCGCTATGGCGACACCCCTGAAGGCATGGTAGAATCGTGTATGGAATTCCTGCGCATTTGTGTGGCGGAAAACTTTACGGATGTTGTCATCTCCATGAAGACCTCCAATACGGTGATTATGGTGCAATCGGTACGTCTGTTAGTGACAGTCATGGAAAAGGAAGGTATGCACTTCCCTCTTCATCTTGGTGTAACCGAAGCTGGAGAAGGTGAAGACGGGCGCATTAAGTCGGCTGTAGGCATCGGTGCATTATTGTCCGACGGACTGGGCGATACAATTCGCGTCTCACTCAGTGAAGCTCCGGAAGCCGAAATTCCTGTTGCCCGCAAATTAGTGGATTACATTTTGCAACGTGAAGGACATCCTTACATACCGGGAGCGGAAGCACCCGGCTTCAACTACTTGTCGCCCACCCGTCGTAAGACTGATGCAGTGCACAACATAGGTGGGGATCAGGTACCCGTAGTAGTAGCCGAACGCATGGATGGAAAAACGGATATCAACCTGCAATTCACACCGGATTACATCTATGCCGGGCGTAGCTTACCCAAAGTCCGTGAGGAAGGAGTGGCTTACATTCTGGATGCTGATGTATGGCAAGGAGAAGCAGATACTTACCCTGCATTCAACCACGAGCAACTCCCATTAATGGGCGGCTGCTCCGCTAGTCTGAAATTTCTATTTATGACTTATATGGCGCAGACCGAAGAAGTCATTGCCTGTTTAAAAGGTCATCCTGAAGTGGTAATTATTTCACAGAGCAATCACTCCAACCGTTTGGGCGAACATCGTGCATTAGTCCACCAGCTCATGAGCGAAGGGCTAACGAATCCGGTAATCTTCTTCCAACACTATCAAGAGAATGAAGCGGAAGATCTTCAAATCAGAGCGGCCGCCGATATGGGAGTACTCATTCTGGACGGTCTTTGCGACGGTATTTTCCTTTATAATCAAGGGGAGCTCAGTCACGCTACGGTTGATGCCACGGCATTTAGTATTTTACAAGCCGGGCGCGTACGTACCTGTAAAACCGAATATATTTCCTGCCCTGGTTGCGGACGGACATTATATGATTTAGAGAGTACCATTGCCCGCATCAAAGCAGCAACGTCACATCTGAAAGGATTGAAAATAGGTATCATGGGCTGTATTGTCAACGGTCCAGGCGAAATGGCTGACGCCGACTACGGTTATGTAGGTGCCGGACGTGGAAAGATTAGTTTGTATAAAAAACACATCTGCATCGAAAAAAACATTCCTGAAGAAGAAGCCGTGAACAAGCTAATTGACTTAATCAAAGCAAACGGAGACTATTCAGAAGAAGATCCAAGCTAAGCCGTAACACACACCGCTTGTCCGGCAACAACTGCATCTATAAGCCGTGCTAACAGGCATGTATTGTAAAATAAGAAGCTCTCTTATCATTTGCCGTATCTTTTTGATACCCATATGAAGAGGGCTTCATGCTTTCGTAGACAAACAGCAGTATAAAGGCGAAATAATAGATTATCAAGTGATAAGATAGCAATTTAATTAAAACTATTTTGATTAGAATAGTTTTCTTTTCCTTTCTAGATATGAAATTTATTTGTAATTTTGCATGTTTTTTTATAAGACGAAATTGCATTTTAATAGATAAACCTCAACCCTGAAATGGCTAGACTTATTCGATACATATTATTATCCGTATTATTTTGTTGCACCAATACCCTTTATGCACAGTCCGATAATTCGCTGCACTATTCTCTGAAAACAGGTATTACACAGGCAAGTGGGGAACATGCTCCATTATGGCTTACTGCGAACAAATACGGACTAAGTTCAATCAAAAAGAGCAACGGTTATGTATCCGCCGGACTTTTTCAACCACTTAAAGGCGATACGCAATTTTCTTATGCCTATGGGCTTGAATTGGCCACCGCATGGAATTTTACTTCTTCGTTCATCGTTCAACAAGCTTATCTTGACCTCAAATGGAATCACTTTACACTCAGCATGGGTAGTAAAGAACGTAGTCCTGAGTTTGTCAATCCGCAGCTCAGTAGCGGTGCTTTAACTCTGTCAGGCAATGCACGTCCTATTCCGCAAGTACGGATAGGCATTGAAAACTATTATACCGTACCTCATACCGGCAACTGGCTTGCCATTCGCGGACACTTCGCCTATGGGCGCTTCACGGATGGTCAGTGGCAAAAAAGTTTTTCAACCCCGACAGCCAAACGCACACGCGATGTACTCTATCACTCCAAGGCCTTTTACTTCCGTATAGGAAATGAGCAAAAATTTCCCGTCTCTTTAGAAGGAGGTCTACAGATGGAGACCCAATTCGGAGGTAAGCAATATCTGAACGGACACGTAACCCAACTGCCCTCTAAATTGAAAGATTACATTAGCGTCATCATTCCTTCTGCAGGAGGCTCCGATTCCCCCATCAATGATCAGGAAAATATAGAAGGCAACATTACCGGAAGCTGGCACGCTGCCATCACTTATCATGCCGCCAACTGGCAATTGCGCGGTTATTACGAACACTATTTCGAAGATCATTCAATGCTTTCCATAAGTTATCCATGGATTGACGGACTGTATGCACTAGAGCTAACCCTTCCCAAAAACCCGATAGTAACCCAAGTCCTTTATGAATACATGTGTAGTCGCGATCAAACCTCGCCTACTCCCGACAAAAGTCCTGCCAGCGTATGTGATAATTACTATAATAATTCAGTCTACACTGGCTGGGAACACTGGGGTATGGGACTTGGAAACCCTCTGATGACCTCTCCCATCTACAATACCAACGGGCAGGTTTATTTCTATAATAACCGTGTGATAGCGAATCATTTTGGAATTACAGGCAACCCGACTTCAGAAATCAGCTATCGGCTTATGCTAAGCCTTAGTCGCAATTGGGGGACTTATTCCCAACCATTCAAAGAAATGGAAAGGCAGACTTATACGTTAGCAGAAATCTGCTACACCCCCGCTAAAATGCCCGGCTGGCAATTTACACTCTCCTATGGAACAGATCACGGCAAGATCACCGGCAATAATCATGGTTGCATGTTTGCGATCAGGAAGACCGGATTATTAAGCAAATAAGCAAACCTCTTATAAAGAAGAACTGAGAGAAAGAAGCGACCAAAGAGAAAATAAAAAATCCGCTGCTTTAGAGATTCCCGACCAAGGACCATCTAAAACAACGGATATTCAGATTTCTTAATCTCACTATTTCCTTTGACTGAACAACCAACTCATAAAGTCAGGTTCATTGAAGGCCGGATCCCAACTACCATGTGAACACCCGACATATTCCTTATATTTCACTTTTGCACCCGCTGCTTTCAACGCTTTATAAGCTTCACGTGAACCTTCTACGGTCACAACATTATCACTATCTCCGTGAAAGATACGAAAGGCTACTGCCTTTGCTGCTTTTAACCGTGCAGGATTCACTGTTCCACAAATAGGCACTGCGGCTGCAAAGATTTCAGGAAAACGGATAGCCATATCATATGTACCCATACCTCCCATCGAAAGCCCGACAACATAAATCCGACTTTTATCCACCTGCGGCAGAGAGAGGTAAGTATCCAGTAATTCTTTAACCATTCTAAAGACCGGCGTAATAGATTCATTCAAAGGCATCTCCGCAGGAGCGAATGATTTGGGACGCTCAGCATAAGCCCAATAACCCGATTCAGGACATTGAGGAGCTAATACAAAAGTAGGGTATTTCTCCCGGTTGACCGGATTAAGAAACATCTGTCCTCCATGTATTAATTGCTTTTGATTGTCATCTCCCCGCTCTCCGGCGCCATGCAGAAAAAGTACCAATGGATACTTAACTCCCGCCTTTTCAACTTCAGGGCGAAGCACACGATAGTTTAATGAATCACCGGAAGGAGTAATGAACACTTTCTTCTCATAAGCTCCCTGCGCACTTAATTGTACCAGGCTACTCAAACAAAATGAAAGGATAAGCAATACGTTTCTCATCATATCATCTTATTGGGCACCCTTCTGAGCAATTGATACACTAAGCATCTTCTTATACCGTTCAGGATCATTCAATATCTTAATCGCTGCTTTCAGGTCATTATCATCCTTCAACTGTTCGATAACCCCGCCACGTTGATAATAATAGCGCTTCACAATTTCCAAAGCAATCATGCTTTTGATATCTTTTGAGAAGTAATCCAAATCACGGTCCAGATTGTGCTTCAATTTCTGCTCAAGTGCTTTGAATTCCCCTGAAGTCTCTTTCATATACCCTTCAAATTCGGCGGCTTCTTTCAGACTCTTCAATATTTTCTCACTCTGCTGATCATATTTAAAATCGGACTTCTTCACCAATGCTTTAAAATCATTATAATCAGCATCTGTTAGCTCAAAATTCTCGGCTGATGCTATATGAGAGTGCTTCAAGCAATATTGAGTGGCATAATCAAATATAAGATTATCGTTAACCAAGTAATAGAGTATATTCGGTAGTTTTTCTTGTTTGACTGCAACATCCGGAACCACACCGCCACCATCACGCACTTCACGGCCAACTGCCGTGTGGAAAACAGTAGTCAAACTATCAGGTATGCGTCCTACACTTCCGTCCGGATTGCGATGCTTATAATCAATAGCCTGCACACAACGTCCACTAGGAATGTAATATTTGGCTGTCGTCACCTTCATCGTACCGCCATAGGGTAATGAACGTGGAACTTGTACCAAACCTTTACCAAAAGTACGCGTACCAACAATAACAGCACGATCGAGGTCTTGTAATGAGCCAGCCAATATTTCCGAAGCTGAAGCCGTACCGCTATTTACCAGTACTGCAATCGGTATATTCAAATCGAGCGGCTCACGCAAAGTCTTATAAACATTACTAGCTTGTTTGATTTTTCCTTTCGTTGTCACAATGGTTTTACCACGGGGCAGGAATAGATTTGCCACTTCAACAGCCTCATCAAGCAATCCTCCAGGGTTATTACGTAAATCAATAACTAAAGAAGTAATGCCTTTTTTCTTCAGATCAAGGAAATCCTGCTTAAACTCTTTGGAAGGATTACCAGAGAAAGAAGAAAGGTTGATGTAACCGATATGACTGTCGAGCACACCATAATAAGGTACATAAGGAAGCTGAATTGATTTACGGACTATATCAAACTCCAAAGGTTTCTTCACACCCGGACGTTCCACTTTTAGCTTAAATCCGGTACCGACCTGCCCACGAAGCATATCACTAACCTGTTTATTATCCTTACCAAGCAAGTTCTTCCCGTCTACATCCAGTAAGATATCTCCGGCTTTCAGTCCGACCTCCGCAGCAGGCATATGCTCATAAGGTTCTCCGATTACCGAACGTTTCAGCTTGGCATTATACATAATCACAGCACCAATTCCCCCATAAGACCCTTTCAGCATTTGTTCCAATTCACTTTGGTCCTCTTCTGGAAAGTATTGGGTATAAGGATCAAGCGAATAAAGCATGGCATCAATGCCTGCCCGTACCGTTTTATCCGGATTAATCGTGTCGACATAAAACATATCCAGTTCTTTCACGATAGAATTGAATATATCCAAGTTCTTTGCAACTTCGAAACTACGGCTATCGCCACTCTTAAAACCGAAAAAGGCCACAGCACCTGCCAATATGAACAGCATGCCTATCCAATGGATCTTTAAGAATTTTTTCATACTTGATTATTATAGTTCACTAATTTTACTTTTTATATCATCCCACCATTCGGATGGCATCTCAGCACCGATAACCCGAATAATGCCGCTTGAAAGCAGTGATCCTACTTTTGCACATTTCTCCAAAGAATAGCCGCAGGTAAGTCCATACAGGAAACCTGCCGCAAAATAATCACCCGCCCCGGTGGTATCCATTACCTTTTCCACGCGAACGGCATCAACTTTTATCTCTTCCGTGCCCTTACGTATAATAGAGCCTTTATCACCCACTTTCACTACAGCAATACTACACATTTTTGCAATCTCATCCAGAGCCTCTTCAGGAGCCTTACCGGTAAAAGCTTTCGCTTCCTCTTCATTGGCAAATACGATATCAACATACTTATTGACCAACAAAGAGAAAAAAGCATAATCTTCTTTCACGATATTATAACTGGCCATATCAAGACATATTTGTAATCCAGCCTCCTTAGCCAATTCAATAGCACGTAAAATCATATCATGATCTTGCACCAGATAGCCTTCAATAAACAAATAAGTGTATCCTTTAAACATTTCAAGCGAAAGCTCTTCCGCTTTCAGCATGGATGCTGCTCCGAGATAAGTACCAAAAGTCCGTTCCCCATCAGGTGAAATAAAAGTGGACGCAACGCCTGAGGGATATTCCGTTGAAATCAGTAAATTGGCTTCCGTCCCTCGCTTTAACAAGCTCTCTCTATAGAAATTACCATAGCTATCATTGCTTACCTTTCCTATAAATCCCGTTCCCGCTCCAAGACACGCCATACCGCGGATAGCGTTCCCGGCAGAGCCTCCGGTAGCCAAATGAGTTTTCATGTGGCTAAAGCAATTATTTATGATTTGCAGTTTATTTTCATCAATCAGTGTCATGCTCCCCTTTGGCAACTCCATTTGCTCAAGAAGATCATCATTATTAAGAGTAGCCAATACGTCAACAAGGGCGTTGCCCATTCCTATTATTTTATCCATTCTAATATTTTCTTGCAAAGATATTGCATATTTCAAAATATCCTATTACTTTTGCACCGCATTTGAGAAAAAACAACACTCTTCCTTAGCTCAGTCGGTTAGAGCATCTGACTGTTAATCAGAGGGTCCTTGGTTCAAGTCCAAGAGGAAGAGCAAACTCAAAGGATATACTCATTCTTCCTTAGCTCAGTTGGTTAGAGCATCTGACTGTTAATCAGAGGGTCCTTGGTTCAAGTCCAAGAGGAAGAGCAAAAATAGTTCATTCTTAAAAGGATGAGCTATTTTTGTTTAACGTTATTTCACGGATTTTCAATAGGGAGTTTTTAGAGAAGAGCTGTCTTTATACTTGAAAGTTACACGCAAGTAACCTTCATAAAAACACTATTATGAAAATTCACCTCTTTTTCCTGACTCTGGGAATCTCCGCATATATGTGTGGTCAGGCACAAAACACAATTAATCCCTCTTCAAACAGTTTTCGCCATCACGAATTCTCTGTCAGCTATGGCTTCATACCCGTAACCGACTGGAACAGCATCGCCGGAGAATCGATCTTCCCCGTAACGACCTTCGGACTTGTGCAAAGAAAAAACGCCCACTATTATGGGGCTTTGAATATTAGTTATATGTATCGATTGAATTATAAAATCAGTTTGGGAATCAGTGGAGGTATAACAGGAAATAAAGGAGATTGGGGCAACCTTTACGATATAGGAAAAGCAGCAAAGGACAATCGAACATACTTATACATCCTACCTACATTCAGATATCACTGGTTTACACGAAAAGATTTTTCCCTTTATTCATCAGCAGGGGCAGGGGTTTATTTCCTTCGCAACAAGCTTGATGAAGAAACCCTCCATAAAACAAAATTCGCTTATCAATTTAATTATCTAGGCATAGAGTATGGAAAACGGATCTTATTCTTTACCGAATTCGGAATAGGAAATGAGGGAACAATCATAGCCGGTGGCCGGGTCAGATTCTGAAAACACACATTTCAGGCATCTGCTATCGCTAATGTTAGCACACTTATACGTATCCCCTCCACACCAGTGAAGGCATCTGCACAAGCAGTCGTAGTTGAACCGGTGGTCAATACATCATCGATAATAAGAACATGTTTCCCCACAAAATGCTCCGGGTGATGCAACTTAAAGATGCCTTCTACATTTTCCCAACGCTCATAACCTGATTTATGAGTTTGGGTATCGGTATGCTTTTCACGTACCATGGAAGAAGTATCAAGAACAATGCCTGTCACCTCCGATACACCACGGGCGATCCATTCGCTCTGATTGTAGCCCCGCGCCTTTTTTTTGCGGGGATGTAAGGGAACGGGGATAATCACATCAATACCTCGAAAGAAGTCCGCTTGCGCTAGTTCAGCAGCCATAAACCGCCCCATGACAGCCCCTAATTCTTTTTTCCCTCCATATTTCAACTGGTGCAAAATAGTTCGAAAATCACTCCCTTTGCGATAGAAGAAATAAGAAGTGGCCCGCTCCAACGGGAATTTCCCCCAAAACATACGTTCCACAGGATTATCCTGACGAAGATGGTAATTAGTACGAGGCATATCAATATTACAACGCGTGCATATTGCTTCTTCCCCTTCAACAAGAGGGGTTCCGCAAACCACGCAACAACGTGGAAAGAAAAGGTGCAATAAAGAACAAGACCAAAGTTTAATTGTGTTTTTCATAAAATATCAAATTATTCAACTATAAGTCTAGCGGAGGAACTTCATTCAACAACCGCTGCAAATCGTCATGCAAACGACCATTTGTCGCAATGACATGGTGTCCGTCTATAAATAGGTCATTTCCATAAAAATCCGTCACACGTCCGCCGGCCTCCTGTACCATCAAAGCCGCTGCAGCATAATCCCATTTCCCGATAAAAGCTTCGGCCCATCCGTCAAAACGTCCGGCAGCCACATAACAAATAGCCAAAGCAGCCGAACCCGTCATGCGAATTCCGCCAACTTTCCCGTAAAGAGAATGGATAAGATGTTCGCCTGTACGACTATATTGTCTGGAATTATAAGGCAACTCAACGACAAGAAAAGCGTTCTCGAAAGTATTCACATCCGAGACTCTCATCCGCTCTCCGTCAACATAGGCCCCACCGCCTTTCCATGCATAAAAACATTCATTACGACAGGGATCATAAACCACTCCCAACAACAATTCTTTTTTAGAGCGCAAAGCAATACTGACACAATAAGGTGCATTATCGTGAATATAATTTGTCGTTCCATCCAATGGATCTACCACCCAGCAATAAGGCTCATCTCTGTAAACGGCAGAACCTTCCTCAGTGATAAATCCAGCCTCGGGCAACAAAGCCGAAAGTGCTCCGACAATCCGCTTTTCAGATTCTTTATCCACATACGAAACATAATCGTGCGCATGTTTCTCCTCCACCATCTCACTACGGAATGTTTTCCGTTCTTCTTGCAGAAAAGTGCCCGCACTAGCAGCAATGCAGCATACGTCCTTGGTCAATAAAGCTAAATCCATATTATATTCTTCTTTTAAGAAAAGTCAGTATCTTATTTTCCATACCATCCACACACAGTCCTTTGTAGTAATTAAGCTTTTATATTCATCCGGACTTAACATCATTTATGGGTCAATCAAGTTTAAAGATTGCTCAGAAAATCCGCCTCGGACATGATTTCTATATCCACTCCTCTACCCACCAGCTCTATCGCTTTTTTCTGCTTTGAACTCATGCCTGTATCTCCAACCTTCTTGTAATCTTGCTGTCCCACCACTAAGATATTAACAGCCGTTGTTACAGCATCCACCGGGATGCCACCGATATCTGCCACTCTTTGCAGTAACTTTATCCGGCTTCCATATTGGAATGAGCCGGTAAAGCATACAACCTTATTATAAAAGTAATTTCCCACATCTACTTTGGATGGATCTCCTGTTATCTTAGGTTTAACGGCAGACCGACCACCGCCTCGAGCCAACTGGGGCCTGAAACTGTCGACCGTAAACTCACCACATTTAAAATTATATTTATCCTGCAATTCATCCAATGAATCAACCCCAGCCCGCCCAATGCATTCAATAAAGACGTTTGCACAAGCAATAGCATCACCCTCCGCCCGATGATGCACTCCGAAAGGAATATCCAAAATCTTACAGATATTGGGCAATGAATAACTGCAACACCCCTTTACTGCATATTTAGCTATTCTATAAGAGCAGAAATGCTTGAATGTAGGGAATGACATCTCGTTAGCTATAAAGGCATCTCTCAATGCGTACATATCAAAGCTACTATTATGAGCTACCACAACGCCATTTGCCAGATAAGATTCAACTTCTTTCCAAACAACAGGAAACGAAGGGGCGTCTTTAGTCATATCCGGAGTGATTTTATGTATATACACATTAAAACCATCGTATATATTGTCTTCCGGTCTGACCAACCACGATTTACTTTCCACTATCCCAGAATCCTTTACCACTGTAATACCGATTTCACAAATAGAATTTCTATTTGATGTTGCTGTCTCCAGGTCCAAAGCGATAAAGTTTAAATTTCTCATATCATTCCAATTAGGACGCACAAATATAGAAAGAAAGGCTAACAGAATCAACTAACAAACCTAAATAAAACCACATACGCCATTCATAAAGAACTAAATATAGATTAAATACGTTTATTTAAGACCCCAATCTGCAAATTTTGATACAAAAGCTTATGAAGAGAATGATGATATACCTTTTTGCTCTTTCATTCTGGTTGTGTTCGTGCAATCAGAACGATGATACACCGGTGATTCCTTCACAAACGGAGCAAACCGTAATTATGTTTTTCCCTTGGTCTACAAACCTTACGAGCTATTTTCTCCAGAATATTAAAGACTTTGAAAGTGCAATAGAGAACAATATCTTAACGAACGAAAGAGTGCTGGTCTGTTTTTCCCAGTCTCCCACTAAAGCTATTTTATTTGAACTCAAATTCGATAAAGGAAAATCCGTAAGAGACACCCTGAAGTCTTATGAAAACCCGGCGTTTACCACAAGCGAAGGCATTACTTCGGTATTAAACGACATCAAGACCATTTCACCTGCCAACCGTTACGCAATGATCATTGGATGTCACGGAATGGGATGGCTGCCCGTTGCCAAAACCAAAGCGAGTGGCATGACCACAAAATTCCATTGGGATTATAAAGGCGGCCCTATGACACGTTTTTTCGGAGGGCTTACCAGCGAATATCAAATAAACACAACCACCTTAGCCGAGGGCATTACCGATGCGGGCATAAAAATGGATTATATTCTTTTTGATGATTGTTACATGTCTACCATCGAAGTGGCCTATGATCTTAAGGATGTTACCAACTATTTGATTGCCTGCCCCACTGAAATTATGGCTTACGGTTTCCCCTATCAAACGGTAGCCCCCTTCTTGCTCGGTGATGTTGATTACCCTTCTGTTTGCAATGCTTTCTACGATTTCTATAGCAGCTATTCATCACCATATGGAACAATAGGCGTGACGGACTGCGCAGAGTTAGATCGTCTGGCAGTTATTATGAAGGAGATCAACCAGCAATTCACCTTTAAAACCAGCCAGTTGACCGACATCCAGAGAATGGACGGTTACAGTCCGGTTATTTTCTTTGATTTGGGTGATTACGTAGCACACTTATGCGAAGATTCCTCGTTACTGGAATTATTCAATCAACAACTCAATCGGGCGGTGCCCTATAAAGCCCATACAGCGAAGTACTATTCCGCAATAATACATGGTGCCGTGGCAATCAAGTCTTACTCAGGCACAGTGGTTTCAGATCCAAGTACAAATTCTTTAGCTTCCCCAAAGGAGGAAACCAAATGGTATAAGGCAACTCATTAATTGTTCTTTCACGCACCTGACGAAACACATAAGTATCACACAAAAATATAGCCAGCCACGACTAACGGAACAAGTACTCAAGTAAAAAGCCCCACAGAGCGAACAACAGAAACACACTCAATATTCCCAGAGCCAATATTTTAAAGAAGTACTCGAAAGCCTTCAACTGATAAAAATAAAGCCGTCTCTTTCTCATCATCAGTACAATTTTAAGGTCAATACTCTTCTTACCAAGCAGAAACTTTCGCCATGAGCTGCAAGAAGTTTAAAAGCTCCTGGACGCTTCCGGGAGCTACAAACAAATAAACAAAATTGACGAGCGACGATCTCACATCGGCGCATGCCAATGCCTTAATCCTCTTCCCCGCCCCAGAGTTCCACATCGGTGCGGGCATGACGCATCTGCCACCATACCAGCCCATAGAACACGGCTAGAAAGAAGAAATATCCTATAAGTATCTTTATAATCATCTTTTTCTTTTTTTGGGGGGGATTATTCTATCACATTGGTGCTTAACTCCTTGAGCAAACCGGCATACCACACTCCTTTCAGCTCCAGCCGGCGGCACTCGTCTTCCATTCCGTCATAGGGGGAAGAAAAAAGCCAGCTGTTTTCTCCCGAAGCAAGCAGCCCCTCACGGAGCAGGGCTATTGTAACCGTCGGTAAAGCGGCAAAGCAAAGGCGGTTATCCTCACTACTGCGATACCAGATCCCTTCATCATACAAATCATCCGACTTCAACTACAGCAGGTCATGCAGGTGCATACCGCTCTGACGCTTAACCAGCAACAGCCGGCAGGCATCCGAAAAATCAGTATGAACGAGAGCTGCAACCGACAGTTGGGCCAGTTCCGCATTATTCAGCAAGCAGTGAAAATCCGCTTCCTGCAAACCACGCCGGGGTCATACCTTCCACATCCAGCTCCTCCAGGTCGGGAGCATACTCCTGCACTCCGGGCTTACCGCCGCCATCGCGGAAACTGCAGATATATTTTTTCAGATAGAAAACGGAACACAAAAAGTACGAATTTGAAAACAAAGTCTCCATCATACGCTCTGCCACAGGTGTCATTTTTGATGCCTGCTCTTTCGGTAACGAATACGATGGATACCATTGAGAAGAGCTTGGAACAGGTGCATCAACTGACGGGAAAAAGGATCAGGCGATTAGCGGGAGATAGAGGATATCGTGGCAGGAAAGAGGTAAACGGGACACAAATACTCATTCCTGATACGCCAAGGATCAAAGACACTTACTATCAACGCAGGAAGAAACATCAGCTATTTTGTAAGCGTGCAGGAATAGAACGAACTATCGGACATCTCAAGACTGATTATCGTTCAGAAAGAAACTTTTACAAAGAAGTATTAGGGGATGCTATCAACCTCATGTTGGCGGCAGCCGCACATAACTTCAAAAGAGCCATGAGGGTTCTTTGGCTACTCTTAAAAAAAATCAGCGAAACACTCTCCATAAGAGAAGACTCACTGAAATAGACTTTTTAAGGGACGACTAATTAGCTGTTATTTTTATTCTTTAGTTATAAACTTACCCTGAGGCGGTCATCAACCGCGGGCTTTTAAGGCCCGCGGGAAATAAGCCAATACGTACCACAACAAGGGCGCTTAATCTTGCACGCAACGCAAAGCAAAGCCGTACGCCCGGTAGCTGTTGCCCGCCGGAGACGTGTCGCCGTTGTAGAAGAACAGGACGCCGCTCCTGATATTATCTATCGTAGACGACCAATAGTAGCCCTTCATGCCAACGTCGTACAGCCCTCCCACATCCGAATCGCGATCGCCGGATGCAGGAAACCACGAACCGGTGGTTTCATTATCCAAGAAACGACCGGGATAATCCTTCCAATCATCGCTGGTAGTCCCCTTTCGAACAAAGGTGGTGGTGCTAAAACTGCTGAATGCTTCCCCGGGAGCAATCTTCCAACCTGTCGGACAGGGATCATAAACCGTTTTGGTACTTTTCCAAAGATCATCATTCTGCGTGGTACTGTTACCGAGGTACCAGTCATTAGGAGAAGACGAATTGAAATAAAACAGACCCGGATGACGCACGGAATTCTCGAGGTTATTGTCTGCATCCGTAGGAGCAGCTTCCGTATTAGCAAAAGGTGCACTTGGAGTCTTGTTATAAACATCAGTACCCGTTCTACCGGAATAAAGCGTTTTTAGTGCAGAGGTATTAAATTCATTACCTCCTGCAAACGGATCCTTACGACCCCACTGGTACATCAGGCCAAGCGCCCCCGCATTACCCGGAGTATCATTTACCGCACCCAGGTTACGGTCCATAAACGTATAAGTCACTCCATCAGTACCTGCAAAGGATTGATTTTCAGTATTAGGGTTATAATCCGTCACCCAGATATGCCAACTCCAGAGAATCTTGCCTTCACCATCTTTAATGGCTACCAGCGCATTACCCGTAGCCGAAGCATCCGTAGCCTTCACCGTAAAGGCACCATAAGTTTGCAAAGCATCGTCCGAACTCATCTCCAGCGAACTATTGTCCCGCCAGATCACTTCCGAACTCCACCCTTTGCTGACATCCGCCAGCTGTGTACCCAGGTCGCTTGCATTGGCACGGCTCACCGGAATATTCACACTACCGCCCGGAGCTACGATATAGCAGTTGGCTTCGGGAGCGATATAGTCCGTCCCATAACTACCGGCATCCACCGAATGCCAGTTGTTCAACGAAATGCCCGAAAGAACCAGACCGGTACCGCGTATTTCAAGATTTAGCGTATAGTTTACGCCCGCATTCAAGGCGGAAAGACCGGTCGAAGCGGCATCAATATCCACCAGCATCGTATGACCGTCAACCAGCACTCCCGCGGTCAGCTCACCACTGAGCTCCGAGGTCGGAACCATCAGGAAAGAGACGCTCGCACTGTTAGACCCCGAGAGGGCATTCACACCCGCAGCAGCACTGAGTGAAGCGCCACCCGTGGCGTTTGAATAAACGCCCGTACCGATGTTCAGGCTTGCAGAAGCATTCAGCCCCGCACCCGTGAGCACCACATTGCCGATGGAACAAGCACCCACATAAGAGGCATCCCGCGTGATGCGAACGGTCACCTGCGAATAGGCATGCTTGAGCAACATCGTCCAGGTGGGAGAAGCCATATCCAGGTCGCTTTGGTTGGTTGCGTAACAAAGATCGTTCTCCGCCGCATAGACCCCGGAGCTCAGCGACACCGAAGCGGCGTCCGTCACGTTTCCGTCATACGGATAGTAAGCGCACAGCGTGGCTGCATCAGCACCCAGATAGATCGGGGCATGCGAATCCCACGAGCCCTCCGCATAAGTGTATTTCACATTTTTACGGGCGTCATAATTGTTCCCATCCGATAGGAAAACGCCCAGACTGCCCGAGCTCAGCAGCGTGGTGGGGTCATCCGCGTTACGCGTTTGCGCCTGCTCCAGCGAAGCTGTTATCGAGAGGGCTTTCGCACCGGTTATGTTCATGTCTTCATGCTCAGAGCAGCCGCCTAGCAGCAGGCCGCCCAACAGGGCGGCGGAAAGCAGTCCCGCTGTGAGGTTCGGATAAAACCGAAAGTCTTTTGTATTCAAGTTCAACTTAATCATTATCTAATTAGCTGTTATATTTATTTTTTAGTTATAAACTTACCTTAAGGCGGTAATCAACCGCAGGCTTTTTAATGCCCGCGGGAAATAAGCCAATACGCGCCACAAGTGCGCTTAATCTTGCACGCACCGCACTGCAAAGCCGTTCGCCCGGTAGTTGCTAAACCCCGGATCCACGTTGCCGTTGTTGAAGACCAGGTAGATGCCGGAAGTACCACTGACAGCAGACGACCAATAGTAGCCGACCGCGCCAACGTTGAGCAACGCTCCCGCACTCGAATTGCGATTGCCGGATGCAGGGTACCACGAACCGGTGGTTTTATTATCCAAAAAACGACCGGGATAAGTAGACCAATCAGCGCTAGTCCCCTTTAGCACAAAGGTAGTCGTGCTAAAACCACTGAATGCTTCCTTAGGAGCAACCTTCCAACCTGTCGGACAGGGATCATAAACCGTTTTGGTACTTTTCCAAAGGTCATTATTCTGCGTGGTAGTGTTACCGGGGTACCAGTCATAAGGAGAATCTGAGCAGGTATAAAACACCCCCGGATGACGCACGGAATTTTCCAAATTATTGGCTGCATCCGTAGGAGCAGGTTCCGTATTGGCAGGCTGAGCCGGATCAAGAGTCTCGTTATAAACACCGGTATCCGTACCACCGGAATAAAGTATTTTTAGCGTGGAGGAAGCAATATCATCACTTCCTGCAAACGGATCCTTGCGGCCCCACTGATATAGCAAGCCAAGTGCATCTTTACCCGGAGTATCGTTTACCGCACCCAGGTTACGGTCCATAAACGTATAAGTCACTCCATCCGTACCCGCAAAGGATTGACTCTCTGTGGCAGGATCATAGTCCGTTACCCAGATATGCCAGCTCCACAGGATATTGCCTTCACCATCTTTGATGGCTACCAGCGCATTACCCGTGGCGGAAGCATCCATAGCCTTTACCGTAAAAGCCCCTGCAGCTTGCAAAGCATCATCCGTAGTGATTTCCAGCGAACTGTTATCCCGCCAGATCACTTCCGAACTCCAACCTGCGCTGACATCGGCCAGCTGTATGTCAAGATCGCTTTTATTGGCAATGCTTACGGGGATTCCCACACTACCGCCCGGAGCTACGATATAGCAGTTGGCTTCCGCCGCTATGTCCTTGAGCAACTGGCTGCCCGAGGCGGGAACAGTTACCCAGTCGGTGGTGCTCACCCCGGAGACACTCACTTGGTCGCCATCCACCGTAAGAGATACCTCATAGTTCATACCGGCTTTCAAGGTACCCATCCCTGCCGAAGCGGCATCAATATGGGCCAGCATCGTATGCCCGTCAACCGTTAAGGCCACCGTCAGCTCACCGCTCAACCCCGTTGCCGGAACAAGCAGGAAGGAAAGGCTGGCCTGATCGCCCGCGGAAAGGCTCGTCACACCCGCATCACCACTCACCGAAGGGCTTTGAACTTCATTCGAATAAGTACCGCTGGTCAGATCAAGCGTACCCGAACCGTTCAGCCCGGCATTGAGCAGGCTCACCTTGCCGATGCTGCAATCCCCCAAAAAGGAAGCCCCACGACTGATGTGAAGCGTGACTTCCGAATAAGCATGTCCCAGCAGCAGCTCCCACTGTGGGGAATCCGCATTCACCGAGGTGCTATTCGGAGTATAGCACAGGTCTTTATCCGCTGCATAGACCCGGGAGGTCAGCGCCACCGAAGCGGCATCCGTCACGTTGGCGTCATACGGATAGTAAGCGCAAAGCGTGGCGGAGCTAAACCCCAGGTAGACCGGGGCATCCGAGCTCCATGAGCCCTCCGCATAAGTGTATTTCACATTGCTGCGGGCGGTATAGTGGTTCGCATCCGAAAGGAAAACGCCCAGACTGCCCGAGGTTAACAATGTGGTGGGATCATTTGCTTTACGCGTTTGCGCCTGCTCCAGCGAAGCTGTTATCGAGAGGCCCTTTGTGCCGGTTATGTTCATGTCTTCATGCTCCGAACAGCCGCTTAGCAGCAGGCCGCCTAGCAGGGCGGCGGAAAGCAGTCCCGCACAGCCGGCAGGAAATTGCCGGAGCCTTTTTATCTTTGAATTCAATTTTATCATTCCTTTTACTGTTAGATTCTTTTTTAGTTGCCAATACGCGCCACAAGGGCGCTTATTCTTGCACACAGCGCAGAGCAAAGCCGCTCGCCCGGTCGTCGCTGTACACCGGATTCACGCTGCTACTGTAGAAGTACAGGCAGCTGCCGAGGGAACCACCGACCGCAGACGGCCAATAGTAGCCGCGCGTGCCAACGTCGGTCAACGCTCCCCGACTCGAAGTGCGACGGCCGGATGCCGGGAACCACGAACCGGTGGTTTCATTATCCAAAAAACGACCGGGATAAGTAGACCAATCATCGCTGGTAGTCCCCTTTCGAACAAAGGTGGTGGTGCTAAAACCACTGAATGCTTCCTCGGGAGCAACCTTCCAGCCAGCAGGGCACGGATCGTAAACCGTTTTGGTACTTTTCCAAAGGTCATCATTCTGCGTGGTACTGTTACCGGGGTACCAGTCATAAGGAGAAGACGAATTGAAATAAAACATTCCCGGATGACGCACTGAATTCTCAAGGTTATTAGCGGAAGTTGTAGGAGCAGGTTCCGTGTTAGCAGGACCCATAGCCATAGCCTCATTATAAGTATTAGGACCCGTTTTACCGGAATAAAGCTTTTTTAGTACAGAGGAAGCAATATCATCAGCTCCTGCAAACGGGTCCTTACGGCCCCACTGGTACAGCAGACCCATTGCCCCCGGATTACCCGGAGTATCGTTTACCGCACCCAGGTTACGGTCCATAAACGTATAACCGTCATAGCTTTGATTTTCACTCTCAGGATCATAGTTTGTCACCCAGATATGCCAGCTCCACAAGATATTGCCGCTACCATCCTTGATGCAAACCAGCGCATTACCCGTAGCCGAAGCGTCCGTAGCCTTCACCGTAAAAGCGCCATAAGCCTGAATAGCATCGTCCGAACTCATCTCCAGCGAACTGTTGTCCCGCCAGATCACTTCCGAACTCCATCCTTTGGTCACGTCCGCCAATTGTGTGGAAAGAGCACTCTTATTGGCACGGCTAACGGGAATATTCACACTCCCGCCCGGAGCAACGATATAACAGTTGGCTTCGGGAGCAACCGAAACATCCTCACCCAACTGTACGTTCACTTCGAACAATTTGCCAGCCATTGAAGCGGCATCCAGATTTAGCGTGGAGACATCCAGGAACGCCACCTTGCGTACACCGTCCACCAGCAGCGAAATCACCACCTTGCCGCTCACCGAACAGGGGACAAGCAGCACCTCAAGGCTTTTTGTCTCTCCCGAAGCAAGGCCCGTGATGCCGGGATCAAAGCTCACTTTGCCCGAAACACCTTCACTGTAAACACCCGTACTCAGGTCCAGACGGGCGGAACTTTCCAAACCCGTACCGGAGACCTCTACCGAGCTCACCGCACCCGTACCGCCGTACAGGCTGCCCCGTTTAAGGTTGATGCGTAAACGGGCGTAAGCATGTTTCAGCACCGGGTTCACCTGCGGACTCCGTACACTGGCACTCCCGCTGTAATAACAAAGGTCCGAAGACGCCTCATAGGCGCCGGCGGTCAGCGCCACCGATCGGGGATTGGTGGAAGCGTCGATGCCGTTGCTCCCATAGGGGGAGTAAACACAGATGCTGGAGGAGAAAGCGCCAAGTGTCACCGGGGTGTCACTCGTCCACCCCGAAGAATAGGTATATTCCACATTGAAGGCCCCCTCGTGCCCGGCGTCCGCCAGGCGGAAGACACCGATACTCCCCGAAGTCAGCGTGGTGGTGGAACGCGTACCCGCATCCGTTAAAGCGGTACTCACCGTGCCGATACCCAGCACAGCACTGCCGGAAGCCCTTCCATCCGCATCCTGCTGTGAGCAGCCGCTTAGCAGCAGACCGCCCAGCAGGGCAGCGAAGAACACTCCCGCACAGCCGGCGGGAAATTGCCGGAACCTTTTTATCTTTGAATTCAATTTTATCATTCCTTTTACTGTTATATTCTTTTTTAGTTAATTACCGCCTTAAGACGGTGATCAACCGCGGGCTTTTAATGCCCGCGGGAAATAAGCCAATGCGCGCCACAAGAGCGCTTAATCTTTAACGCAGCGCACCGCAATGCCGTACGCGCGATTGCCGATGCCCGCCGGATTCACGTTATTGCTGCTGAAGTACAGGAGACTGCAACCGATACCAGTGACCGCAGACGACCAGTATTCGCCGTCCGCGCCAACGCTTTCCAGAGTTCCCGTAAACGAATCGCGAAGGCCGGCTGCGGGGAACCACGAACCGGTGGTTTCATTATCCAGCCAACGACCGGGATAATCCTTCCAATCATCGCTGGTAGTCCCCTTTCGAACAAAGGTGGTGGTGCTAAAATTGCTGAAAGCTTCCCCCGGAGCAACCTTCCAGCCTGTCGGGCACGGATCGTAAACCGTTTTGGTCGTTCCCCAAAGCATATCATTCTGCGCAGTACGGTTGCTTCCGCAATACCAGTCGTAGGGATCGTTACTGTTTATATAAAATATACCCGGATTACGGATGGATTCCTCCAGGTTGGTCGCAGCCCCTGTGGTGGGAACAGATTTAGTTACCGAAGAATAATAGGAACCACCCGAACCGCCCATATATAATCTCTTCAGCGTCAGGGTGTTACTTGCCGCATTAGCCCCGGAGAACGGGTCTTTACGGCCCCATTGGTACAGCAGACCCAGGGCGTCGACATCACCCGGGCTATCATTCAACGCACCCAGGTTGCGGTCCATAAAGGTATAATCAACCCCCTCGGCGTTGGCATAAGTTTGATTCTCCGTGGCAGGATCATAGTCCGTCACCCAGATATGCCAGCTCCAAAGAACCCGGTTATTGTCATCCTTGATGAGAACCAGCGCATTACCTGTGGCGGAAGGATCCGTAGCCCGCACCGTAAAGACGCCGGCAGGTTGCAGGGATTCGTCGGTGACAATCTCCAGCTCACTGTTATCCCGCCAGAGTACCCGGGCACTCCAGCCTGTACCGAGGTCCGCCAGCTGTATGCCAAGATCGCTCTTGTTGGCACGGCTTACGGGGATATCCACACGACCCCCCGGAGCAATGATATAGCAGTTTGATTCGACCGGAAGACCGGGTGCATAAGTGCCTGAAGCGGTGGTTTCCGTCCACTTGCTCACCGAAACGCCCGAGGCCACCAGCTTGGCCCCCCGTATTTCCAGGTTGACCGTATAGTTCACGCCCGCATCCAGCGAATAGATACCTTCGGAAGGCAGGTCTATCGAGGCGGTCTGTTCATGACCGTCCACCTTGACGGTGACAGTCAGCCCACCGCTTAAGTCCCCGGTGGGCACAAGCAGGAAGGGACAGGTAATGCTCTTCCCCCATCCCAGCCAGGGCACACCCGGATCATAGCTCAGGGACACCCCCGGTGAAGCAGCCGAATAGCCGCCTGTATTCAGGTTCAGCCGGCACGAGCCGTTGATCCCGCTATGGGAAATACCCACCTTACTAATGGCGCAAGCGCCCTTATAATAACTGGTGCATTTCACATTCAGGGTGATCTTACCGTAGGCGTGTGCAAGCGCCATCTTCCAGGTCGGGGAGTCCATGCTGGGACCGCCGCTGACAGAGGCATAACAGAGGTCTTTATCCGCCGCATAGACCCGGGAGGTCAGGGGCACGGAAGCGGCATCCGTTAGCGAGGCGTCGTAGGGATGGTAGGCGGCCAGTGTGGCGGAGTTCACACCCAGGTAAACCGGGCTCTCAGAGCTCCACGAACCGTTCGCATACGTATATTTGATGTTGTTACGTGACGTATAATCGTTGGCTTCCGAAAGGAAAACACCCAGGCTGCCGGAGGTCAGCAGCGTGGTGGAGTTGTCTGTCATACGCGTTTGGGGCTGTTCAAGCGAAACGTTGAGTTCCAGAGGCTTGCCTTTTACGGCAGACTGCGTTTCATCCTCAGAGCAGCCGGTGGCCAAAAGTCCTGCAAGCAGTGGCAGGAAAAGGCTGCGGGATAATTTCATATCTATTCTATTCATTCTTTTAAAGATCATCAATCCTATTATTTAGTTTGTCTTTTTCCTTGGCGGATCGTTATTGAGCGGGAGAAAGCACGGTCGTTCCAAAAACACTCACATCCCGCCAGTCACGCACCGAAACACCATCCAGGCTCAGTGCAGTGCCGTCAATGGTCAGGTTGAACACATATTCATTACCCGCAGCCAAAGCCGGGAGGTGGTAAGCGGAAGGGTCAAGGCCCGTGGTCAGGTTCTTCCCGTCCACCTCCACGGTAAAATCCAGTCGTCCCGTCAGCTCCGGCATGGGAAGCAGCAGGAAGCTGGAACGGTACGAGTCGCCCGAAGTGAGCGTCACCGACGGGCTTAATGTCTGTTGGAGCATCGGCTCCCGGGCAATCTCCGAATATTCGTCGGTGAACAGGTTCACCTTCCCGGAGGTGTTCAGCCCGTTCTCACCCAAAAGATCCAACCGGCTGACCACACCCGCACCGAAGTAAGTGCTTTTACGGGTGATGTTCAGGCTCACCAGGGCGCAGGCATGATTCAGACTCACCGACCAGGAAGCGGAGGCGCTGTTCAGCGTATCGCGCGCATAGCACACATCGCCCGCTTGGCTATAAGCGCCCGAGGTGAGTGCACAAAGGCCCTGGTTGTCCACGCCCGTCTCTGAGTAGGGATAGTAGGCGGCCAGAACAGCTTTGGCGGCGCTCAGGTAGACCGGGGTTTGGGAGGTCCACCCGCTGCCCGAAGCATACGTGTAGGGCACGTTGGTCTGGGCGGTATAGATTTCATTACCCTGAAGGCAGATGCCCAGACTGCCCCGGGTAAGTTCTTCATCCGAGCGGGTGAAGTTACCGCCCAGGCGGGCGGAGCTGATTCTCAACATTGCGGAGTCCGTGGATGCCTTATCGTTATCATTCGGGGTGCAGGCACCCAGTAACAGTAATAGCCCGATAGCAGATAGTATTTCTTTTTTCATTGTCATATCCTGATTTTTACCTTTTGATTACTTATCGTTGGAGACCAGCGGAAGTTCGGCGATTTCATTCACGCCCCAGCCCTTGATCGTTACCGCATTCACCCCGGTGTTCACCGGCTTGACATTCAGCGTGCCCTGGTAGTTTTTGCCCGCTTCCAGTTTGGAAAGGCCGCTCCCGGTCACCTCCACATTGGTGCTTAGCGGAACACCGTCCACGCTCAGGGTGATCACCAGGTTGCCGCTCATGGCGGTGGTTACCGGGACGAGCAGGGTGGCCACCGTGGCGGATTTACCGGCTTCTATGCCGGTGATTTGGGGATTGAAAGCCACCACGCCTGCTACGGACTGGTAAGCACCGGTAAATAGATTCAGTTTGGCCGAAGCATTCAGTCCGGCATTGGAAAGGCTCACCCCGCTGATGGCGCATGTTCCTGCATAAGCGGCATCACGCACGATGTTCAGCGTCATCTGTGCATAGGCATGCGTCAGGTTGAGTGCCAGCGTGGTGGTGTTACGGGTGGTGGTGCTCAGCGTGCCGTAGCAGAAGTCGGCCCCGGCGGAGTATTGCTGGGAGGTGAGCGGCACCGCGGTGGCATCGTTCAGGGAAGCGTCATAGGGACTGTAAGCACAGAGCGAAGGCGTGGCGCTGCCCAGTTCCACCGGGCTCTCGCTGCTCCACGGATTGCCAAAACTGTATTTCACATTGTTACGGGCCGTATAGCCGTTATCACCGCCCAGGAAGACCCCGATCTCCCCGCTGGTCAGCGCATTGCCATCCAGCGAAACGCTGAGTACGGACAGATCGGTTTTTACCTCCGCGGGGGTGTCATCACTTTTGCTGCAGCCTGTGAGAAGAGCCGCAAGAATGGCGGCTGCCATTAGTTTACTTTTCATTCTTATTATTTAAAATCGTTATTGAATACTTTTCTTTTTTATTTCATTCATGCTTGAATACGTTCCACAAGGGGGCTTAGTTTTCCAGCACACAACGCACCGAAAAGCCACACGACCGGCTGTCATCGCCAGCCGGAGAAACGTTAGTCTGGTCGAAGCTCAGAAGGGTACTGGAAGTTCCAATGAACGCAGAAGACCAGTAGTAGCCGTTCGTGCCAACGTCGGTCAACGCTCCCAAGTCCGAATTGCGCTTGCCGGCGGTGGGATACCACGAACCGGGAACAAGAGCATAAATACGCCCGTTCTTAGTACTCCAGGTACTGGTGGAGGTGGAAGGGTCCCAACTGCTGAAAGCGGCCTTCGGGGCAACCTTCCAGCCTGCAGGGCAGGGATCATAAACCGTTTTGGTGCTTCCCCAAAGGGCATTGTTCTACGTGGTATTGCTACCGATGTACCAATCGTATGGAGAGGAAGTAACATAATAGAACACACCCTGAGTCCAGCCTGTGCTGACATCAGCGAGCTGCTCGCCCAGATCGCTCTGATTGGCACACTTCACCGGAATCAGCACCGAACGACCGGATTTAAGCATGTAACAGTTTCCCGTCTGGCTCTGTGTTACACGCAGGTCCGTAAAGACCTGCTCAAAAAGGCCTGTAAAAGACTCCGCTATTCCTTCCATAACCGCCTGATTATATACACTGCGTAGCATACGCATATACATCGACACCGTATTGCGCCGACAATTACAGCCAAGCAACTCCTGCTCGAAACGTATCAGGCACTCGGGCATAACAGAAGAAAAAGGAACATCATCCGTTCCCATAAATAAAGAGAAGCCCTTCGCCGCCGTGACATAACCAAGGGCCGTGGAATAACGGCCGACCCGGCAGAGACGCTCTGATAAAAACTGGGCATAAGAATATATAGATATCATAAGTTTTGTTCGTTTGCCGTGGAATGTAACATTGTTTCCCATAAATTATTGCTTTAGTATTTGTACTCAAGCAATAATAGAAATCATAGAATCTAAGACCAAACAATAGTCACCACAGCCCACAAAGTATTAAGATTAAATAATTATACAAAGCATAAAAATATCAAGCATATTTGTCTATTTTGAGTTAAAATTCAATAAACTAATATACAACTATATATCCGTAAAAAAGTAATTTAGCTATCTCTTATTGTTAACAAAGCCTAAAACGAGCTCACAAGAACCGTCAGACAGGAAATAGCACACCAAAAAAACAGAAGTAGACTCGAAAAAGAACAAAAGTAAAAGAGTAAAAATACCACTTTAATTCCCACACAAATCAAACGGATTTATACCCCGACTTAACAAATTAAGCCAATTTTTACTTACTAACAAAAGTGTTCCATTAATCGTTTTTTCTTGCCAAAAACGAACTAAACACTTAAAACAAAAGTTTTCTTTATGACAGGAACCATATTCAAACAAGTTCTTCAACGAATCAGGAAATCAGAAAAAAGGAAAGGGAAGTTGGCTTTATAATGAAAGGTACAATTAAGAAAAAGGAGGACAATAAAATAGCACAGAATAAGCTATATATCAGAATATTAGCAACTATAGCAGAATCTCTACGAGGAAAAGCCCGTTCCTCGTAGAGCAAGCACGTCTCCCTCTACGAGGAACGGGTCTTTCCTCGTAGAGGGACTGTCTCTTACTCAAAGAAACGGACAATGAGAGAACAAAATGAGAATGAGACAGGTGTTTGGATATAACATTATAAAGCCAAATAAAAGGTAAAAACAAGACTAAATATCAAAGTGCATCTCCAATGCAGTATAAGAAAAATGATTTTTACTATCTTTGCTCCTACAAAAAGAATATTCAGACTAATGAAACATCCTCTTGCGCAATTCACTTATTGCCCGGAATGCGGGTCATCTCATTTTGAAGTCCACAACGAAAAATCAAAGCGGTGCGCCGACTGCGGATTCGTTTACTATTTCAATCCTTCGTCAGCAACCGTAGCGCTGATCTTAAACGAACAACAGCAACTCCTGGTATGCCGTCGCGCCAAGAACCCGGCCAAAGGAACACTCGATCTGCCCGGCGGGTTTATTGATATGAACGAAACAGGGGAAGAAGGGGTGAGCCGTGAAGTGCGGGAAGAAACCGGCATGGAAGTAACCGAAGCGAAATACCTGTTCTCCCTGCCCAACATCTATATTTATTCGGGATTTCCGGTGCATACACTGGATATATTCTTCCGCTGCACGGTAAAAGACTATACGCATTTCAACGCGATGGACGATGCAGCAGACCTCTTCTTCCTACCAATAGACCAAATCAACCCACAGGACTTTGGATTAAGTTCCGTCCACAAAGGATTGGAACTGTTTATCCGGTCGCTTCCACATACAATATCCTAAAAAAGCCAAAAGCGTGCAACAAATCCGGTTCAAAACCCGTATTTTTGTAAAAATGCAGATCTATAATGAAAAATCAACTACTTACCCGAATACTTTATGCAGCGCTTTGCTGGATTCCTCTATCAGCCGCCGCCCAGACCAGTGGTAACGATACTTCTCCCCAACAACTATACCGGGAAGGAAAAGCCTTGTTCCAACAAAAAGCTTATTCCGCCGCCGTGATACCTTTAAAAGCTTTTATCCGTGAAACGGGCGACCGGGGAAAATTCCAATCCGTAGCCGGAGTGAAAATGGAAGCCGAATACATGCTCACATGCATCACCTACGAGTTGAAAGACCCGAAGTGCATCAACAAGATGAGGAACTATCTCGAAGAGTATCCCGACACGCCATACGCCAACCGCATTTATGCCCTCATCGCTTCCGCTTATTTCTACCAAGAGAAATATGACGAAGCACTGGCCATGTTCAATTCGTCTAAGCTCGGGTTGCTGGACAATGAAGAAAGAGACGATATGACGTACCGCCTCGCAACCTGCTACTTAAAAACGGAAAACATAAAAGAAGCCGCCATCTGGTTTGAAACATTGAAGAATACGAGTAGCAAGTACCGGGAAGACTGCACTTATTACCTGTCGTATATCCGCTACACCCAGCATCGGTACGACGAAGCCTTAAACGGCTTTTTATCCCTGAACAACAGTCAGAAGTACCGGAAACTGGTACCTTACTACATGGGGGAAATCTACCTCCTCAAAAAAGAATACGCAAGAGCGGAAGATCTGGCAAACGGTTATCTTTCGTCTTACCCCGACGATGCCTATGCTCCCGAGATGCATCGCATACTCGGTGAGGTTCACTACCACGCCGGGAAATACAACGAAGCCATGAAAGACTTCGAGCAATATGAGGCAGACAGTAAAATCGCCATCCGCCGCGATGCACGTTACATGTTGGGAATTTCGTACTATCGTTGTGGCGTCTACTCCAAAGCGGCAACTACGCTTGGGGAAGTGACGAAAGAAAATGATGCACTGGCTCAGAACGCCTACTTAAACATGGGGTTATCGTACTTACAACTCGGTGATAAGAACAATGCCCGCATGGCCTTTGAACAAGCCGCCGCTTCCAATGCCGATCTTAAAATAAAAGAACAGGCGGCATACAACTACGCCCTATGCATTCACGAGACGTCCTACTCCGCTTTCGGTGAATCGGTGAACGTTTTCGAGAAGTTCCTCAACGAATATCCCAATTCGGCATACGCCGGAAACATCAGCAGCTATCTGGTGGAAGTTTATATGAACACCCGCAGCTACGATGCCGCACTTCAATCCATCGAACGCATCAGCCGTCCGGGAAGTGCCATTTTGGAAGCCAAACAGAAAATCTTGTTCCAGCTCGGAACACAGGCTTTTGCCAATGCACTATTCCCCAAAGCCATTGAATACTTTAACCAGTCGGTAGCTTTGGGACAGTACAATCTGCAAACCAAAGCAGATGCCACCTACTGGAGGGGTGAATCTTATTACCGCCTCAACAGGATGTCGGAAGCTGCACGCAACTTCACGGATTATCTAAACCTCACCCCGCAAAAAGATTCGGAAACCTATGCCCTGGCGTACTACAACTTAGGTTATATTGCATTCCATGCCAAAGACTATACCCTCTCTCAAAGCCGCTTCTTAAAATATGCACAATTAGAGCGGGATGGAAATGCCACCGTTCTGGCGGATGCTTACAACCGCATCGGCGATTGCTATCTGCATACACGCCGTTTCAACGACGCCAAACAGTACTATGCCAAAGCCCGGAACAGCGGAACGGCATCGGGAGATTATTCCCTCTACCAAATGGCGCTGGTTGCCGGATTGGAAAAGGATTACCAAAGCAAAATTTCATTGCTTGATCAATTAGCAGAAAAGTATCCCAATTCCCCATACGCCGTAAACTCCCTGTACGAGAAAGGACGTTCGTATGTACAAAACGGAAACAACAACTCCGCCATCAACACGTTTAAAGAGCTGGTCAGGAAGTATCCCGAAAGTCCCGTCAGTCGCAAAGCCGCCACGGAAATAGGATTGCTCTACTACCAGAACAATGATTATGACCAGGCCATAGCCGCCTACAAAAGCGTAATCACCCAATATCCGGGAAGTGAAGAAGCACGTCTTGCCATGCGCGATTTGAAATCGATTTATGTTGATACCAACCGCGTAGACGAATTTGCCGCCCTTGCCGCCAAGATGCCCGGTGAAGTCCGCTTCGATGCCAGCGAACAGGATTCCCTGACCTACGCCGCCGCCGAAAAGACCTACATGAAGGGAAACATACCCACCGCAAAAGCCAGTCTCACCCGCTATTTGCAGAGCTTTCCCAATGGAGCTTTCCGCCTGAATGCACACTACTACCTGTGTGTCATCGGCAAACAGCAGCAGGATGATGAGACGGTACTGACCCATGCAGGTAAGTTACTGGAATATCCCGACAGTCCCTATGCAGAAGAAGCACTGATTATGCATTCCGAAATATTATTCAAACAGAAGAGCTATGAGCAAGCTCTTGCGGACTACAAACAACTGAAAGTAAAAGCCACCACAGCAGAACGGCGCCAACTAGCCTCCACAGGTATCCTGCGTTGTGCCGTATTGACGCACGACGACGCGGAAGCCATTTCTTCCGCCACCTCCCTGCTGGAAGAATCCAAACTGACACCGGAGCTTCGGAATGAAGCTTTATACTATCGTGCCAAGGCTTACCTCAACCAGCATGCCGATAAAAAGGCGATGAGTGACCTGAAGATATTGGCGAAAGATACCCGTACCCTGTACGGAGCGGAAGCCAAATACCTGGTATCCAAACAGCTCTATGACGCCAAAGAGTACGCCGCTGCTGAAAAAGAGATCTTAAACTTCATTGATCAAAGTACTCCCCACGCTTATTGGTTAGCGAGGAGTTTCATCCTTCTGTCCGATGTTTATGTAGCAATGGACAGAAAGCTAGATGCCCGGCAGTATCTGCTAAGTCTGAAACAGAACTACCATGCGGATGATGACATCAGCCAGATGATAGAAACCCGGTTAGAAAAACTCAAGTAGAAGAATCCAGATATGAAAAAGAGTCAATATATCATAACAGCAATAGCATTCATCGCTTTTCCGTCTTTGGGAAAAGCCCAGTCGCAAGTGAAAGACTCCACGATGAATCGCACCGTAGTCGTGGAACAGGATTACAACCCGGACATCATGGATGCTTCCAAAGTCAATGTGGTGCCAACCGTAGAACCGCCATCCGTCAGCAAGAATCCCGTGAAGTATGATGCCAGCCTTGTGCCATCGGGACAGATTCCGCCCAACACCATGAAAGCCTATACGGGAAAAGAGGTGCAGGATAAGTCACTGCCCGGATACGCCCGCCTGGGATATGGCAATTACGGCAATCTCGATGCACAAGCCAATTATCGGTTTGCCTTGCCCAGCAACAACGAACTGAATCTATCCTTCAATATGAACGGAATGAACGGAAAACTGGACCAACCTGATGCCAGCGGGAAGTGGGATGCCCACTATTACCGTACCCGCGCCGGTCTGGATTATCTGCACGCATTTCGCAAGCTGGACTTCAATGCCGCGGTTCACTTCGGACTGAGCAACTTCAACTTCCGCCCGGAAAGAGATGCTTACGGTAACCAAAAATTCTCTTCCGGTGATGTACATTTCGGAGTAAAATCCACTGATGACAACCTGCCCGTCCAGTTCACTGCTGAAACCAACCTGATGTTCTATCAGCGCAAACGGGACATATACACGACCGATACAAAAGAGAATATGATCCGGACCAAAGCCAATGTATTTGCACCTATTTCCGAAAATCAACATATCGGTCTTGCTTTAACAATGGACAATGTGTTCTATAAGAACAATGTGTATGATAATTATACCTCTTTACAACTAAACCCTTACTTCTTATTTCAGACGGAAGATTGGAAGATGCGTCTCGCAGCTCACACCGATTTGGCATTCGGCTTCGGGAAATCAATCCGGATAGCTCCCGACTTTACCGCACAATACACTTTCTCCGACAGTTACATGCTCTATGCCCAAGCCACAGGCGGACGGCAAACGAATGACTTCCGCCGGTTGGAAGCACTCTGCCCCTACGGTGAAATCGGTTACGCAAACCAACTTGATGCCACTTATGAGCAGCTAAATGCCGCTTTGGGAATGAAAGCCAGTCCCCTGACCGGTCTGTGGTTCAATCTGTACGGAGGTTATCAAGATTTGAAGAATGACTTATACCAGTATCCAACGAGCATAACCCTTCCTGCTGACGGAGCTATGCCGTCTCTTTTGCTACAGACCGGCAATACCCACAACGTCTATGCAGGTCTGGAAATGAGCTATGATTACAAAAGCCTGTTTACCATCGCAGCAAAAGGTATTTACCGGAACTGGACCGCATCCGACAAAACGAAAGAAGACCATATCTTGTATTTTAAGCCCTCATTTGAAGGAAACATACACGTGGATTTCCACCCGGTTTCCACGACACTGGTAAACATTGGCTTTCAATATACCAAGCGTGAAGATGTGCAACCAACTTCTGCCGATGCTGTTGAGAACCTATATGTAGGAGGTAGCTACAACCTGTTTAAAGGGATTTCTATTTATGCCCGCGTAAACAATTTATTAAACAAAGATTATCAGTACTACGTAGGATACCCTTCGGAAGGTTTTAATTTTGTAGGAGGCGTGAGCTTTCAGTTTTAAGAAAAAAGCTCTTTTTCTCTTCACGAAGAAAGACAAAAAAGCTCATTTTTATTAAAAAAATCATATTCTCCATATAATATAAGGTGGAAACAATTGTTTTTTCTACTTTTGCGGGCAAATTTAGTGTCAAGAGTCACTACAAAACAAAAAATTATGCCAAAAAACCTTGTCATAGTCGAATCACCTGCAAAAGCAAAAACAATTGAACAGTTTCTGGGAAACGGATATAAAGTTCTTTCCAGCTATGGTCATATACGCGATTTAAAAAAGAAAGAATTCAGTATTGACGTGGAAAAGGACTTTAAGCCACATTATGAAATTCCATCAGACAAAAAGAAACTTGTAGAATCCTTAAAATCCGAAGCAAAGAACGTTGATACCGTATGGCTGGCTTCCGATGAGGACCGGGAGGGGGAAGCCATCTCATGGCACCTATATGAAGTACTGAAGTTGGACCCCGAACATACAAAACGAATTGTATTCCATGAAATCACAAAAACGGCCATTCTAAAAGCGATTGAAACACCTCGTGAAATAGATATCAATTTGGTCAATGCGCAACAGGCGCGCCGCATTTTAGATAGAATTGTCGGTTTTGAACTCTCTCCGGTATTATGGAAGAAAGTTAAACCAGCACTCTCGGCAGGACGTGTGCAATCTGTAGCCGTTCGCCTTATTGTGGAACGGGAACGGGAAATTAACGCTTTTAAGAGCGAGGCTTCCTATCGGGTAACTGCAATATTTCTAGTACCCGACGCAGAAGGAAAGATGATTGAGATGAAAGCTGAACTTGGTCGCCGTATTAAGGACAAAGAGGAAGTTAATCGCTTATTAGCCAATTGTCAGACTGCAACTTTTACAATCGAAGACATCGCTACCCGTCCGGTAAAGAAAAGTCCTGCTGCTCCATTTACAACTTCAACATTACAGCAAGAAGCAGCACGTAAATTAGGATACACTGTAGCGCAAACCATGATGTTGGCACAGCGACTATACGAATCCGGGCAAATCACCTACATGCGTACCGACTCCGTCAATCTATCGGAATATGCGACTAATGGAAGTAAAGAGGCCATTACTCAAATTATGGGTAAGGAATATGTGCATTCACGCCATTTTAACACCAAGAGCAAAGGAGCGCAGGAAGCACATGAGGCCATCCGCCCGACTTATATAGAAAATGCAAAAGTTGAAGGTACCGCTCAGGAGAGAAGACTATATGACCTCATCTGGAAACGTACTATTGCATCTCAAATGGCGGATGCCGAATTAGAAAAGACTACAGCAACAATAAGCATCAGCAATACGCCTGAAACATTTACAGCCAACGGAGAAGTCATAAAGTTCGATGGATTTCTGCATGTTTATAAAGAGTCTTATGATGATGATGCGGAACAACAAGAGGACGAAAGTGACTTATTGCCTCCACTCAAAAAGGGGCAAATGCTACAATATAAGCATATTACTGCTACTGAACGATTTACCCTCCATCCCCCTCGCTATACTGAAGCCAGTCTGGTTCGTAAAATGGAAGAACTGGGTATTGGGCGTCCATCAACTTATGCCCCTACGATCTCCACTATCCAACAACGCGAATATGTGGAAAAAGGGGAAAGAGAGGGAGAAGAACGTACCTACAATGTCCTTACATTAAAAGGAGAAAAGATAACTGATGCCAACTGTACCGAAACAACCGGTGCTGAAAAGGGAAAACTATTTCCAACAGATACGGGAATTGTAGTCACAGACTTTTTAACCGAATACTTCCCAAGTATCATGGACTACAACTTCACAGCTAATGTAGAGAAACAATTTGATGAAATAGCAGAAGGAGAACAGAAGTGGACCAGCATCATGAAGGATTTCTATAAGGAATTCCATCCGCTGGTTGAAAGTACTCTTGCAGAAAAAAATGCCCACAAAACAGGAGAACGCATTCTTGGTACGGATCCTGTCAGTGGTAAACCGGTGTCTGTAAAAATAGGCCGTTTTGGTCCGGTTATACAGATTGGAACTGCAGAAGATCCGGAAAAGCCTCGCTTCTCTCCACTCAAAAAAGGACTATCCATCGAAACGATCTCATTGGAGGAAGCTTTGGATCTATTTAAATTACCCCGTACCCTTGGAGAGTATGAGGGTGAAACAGTCATTGCAAATATAGGTCGTTTCGGCCCATATATTCACTATAAGAAAAGCTATACTTCTCTGCCTAAAACAGCGGATCCAATGGAAATAGAGTTGGACGAAGCCATAGAATTAATAAAGGCTAAAGCGGAAGCAGATGCCAAAAAACACCTTAAGAAGTTTGCTGAAGACCCGGAACTTGAAATCATGAATGGAAGATACGGACCATATATTGCATATAAAGGAAGTAACTACAAGATACCCCAAAATATTGTTCCGGAAGATTTGAATCTAGAAAGTTGCATGGAAATTATCAAATTACAACAGGAAAAAGATGCAGCCAATCCAAAACGCAAAAAAGGGCGTTTTACAAAGAAGAAAAAAACAGCAGAATAATAAATAGGGAGAGATCAAAACTTCTAATTTTATAAGAAACATGAGGGGGTATTAAAACTCCCTCATGTTTTGTTATTTTCAAGCTTTTAACGCCCCGATTTATTTTTCAATAAAAGGACCATAATAATTGAACGGGGCTCATCAATATATATCTATTTTTGCCCCATTATAACAGCCCCTTTTTCTTTAAAGATAGAACAAATACACTGCATCCAGAAGTCGTTTGAATGAGGGAATAAACAGTATACGACTGAAATAGGCATTCAGTATACAAGTGAATGCCTTTCAGTATAAGATTTGGATCAAGTTCACATTTAGACTGAATAGCCTCTTACATACGATCAGGAACTTCAATCCCTAAAAGGCTCATGCCCAAGCGAACGACTTTAGCCACATTATCCGACAAAGTAAGGCGGAAGATCTTTATAGCTTCGTTTTCCTCACGTAAGATGCTGAAATCATGATAGAACTGATTATACTCTTTCACCAGATCATAAATATAGTTAGCTATTACAGAAGGGCTATAATCTTCACCGGCTTGCTTTACGATAGCTAAGAAATCGGCAATCATTTGGATCAGCCCCTCCTCCTTCTCGCTCAATTCCACCCCGGCAGGAAGTCGGTCCGGAACAGATATTCCAGTCTTGGAAGCTTTTCTCAATACCGACTGGATACGCGCATAAGTATATTGAATAAAAGGCCCCGTATTCCCATTGAAGTCAATAGACTCTTTAGGATTAAATGTCATATTCTTACGGGCATCTACTTTTAAGATGAAGTATTTTAAGGCTCCAAGCCCAACAATTCGAGCAATATCATCAGCCTCTTCTTGAGTCAGCCCATCGAGCTTTCCAAGTTCATTTGATGTCTCTCTAGCAGTCTTGACCATCTCTTCAATCAAGTCATCCGCATCAACCACTGTACCTTCACGGCTCTTCATCTTGCCCTCCGGCAATTCAACCATCCCATAAGAAAAATGAACTAAGCTCTTACCCCATTCAAAACCTAATTTATCCAACAAAATAGAAAGTACTTGAAAATGATAATTCTGCTCATTTCCAACGACATATATCATTTTATCTATAGGGTAATCAGCAAAACGCAATTTCGCAGTACCAATATCCTGAGTCATGTAGACAGAAGTGCCGTCGGCACGTAACAATAACTTATGATCAAGTCCCTCAGCAGTCAAGTCAGCCCAAACAGAACCATCCTCTTTCTTATAGAAAAGCCCTTTTGCCAACCCTTCCATCACTTTCTCCTTACCTTCCAAATAAGTATTTGATTCATAGTATATCTTATCAAAGCTAACTCCCATTCTGCGGTAGCTCTCATCAAACCCCTCGTACACCCAATTATTCATTTTTTGCCAAAGGGCACGCACTTCAGGATCACCTGCTTCCCATTTTACAAGCATTTCGCGAGCTTCATTCATTAAAGGAGAGGCAGCTTCCGCTTCTTCTTTTGTCATTCCTTTTGCTGTCAACTCAGCAACTTCAGCTTTATAATGCTTATCAAAAGCCACATAATAGTCTCCCACCAAATGATCTCCTTTCTTTCCTGAAGATTCAGGAGTTTCCCCATTACCGTATTTCTGCCAAGCAAGCATCGACTTACAAATATGGATACCACGATCATTTACAATATTGGTTTTGACCACTTTATTACCATTCGCCATGACAATATTAGCCAACGCATTTCCTAATAAATTATTGCGTACATGCCCCAAATGCAAAGGTTTATTAGTATTAGGTGAAGAGTATTCAATCATCACCAGCGGAGAACTATCCGTCGTTTGGATTATACCGTACTGCCGATCCGCATGAATGGTATTTAAAAGATCAATCCAAGTGGCAGAAGCAATTACCAGATTTAAGAATCCTTTAATCACATTAAACGAAGCAACCATCGGCTCTTCTGCCTCCAGATACTTACCAATTTCCTGTGCTGTTTGTTCCGGGCCTTTTTTAGACAGGCGAAGAAAAGGGAAAACAACCAATGTCAAATGCCCTTCAAACTCTTTCTTGGTCTTTTGCAATTGTACTTGTCCTACAGGTATGTCTTGACCATATAATATTTTTAGTCCACTAATTACGGATACCGCCAATTTTTCTTCTATACTCATAATTCAAACATTATTTTCCGCGCGCAAAGATACTATATTTTAACGAGAACAAGAACTAAAGCTCCCTATATCAAAGCACAAAGCTCATAAAGAGAGATTTTAGATAAAAAAAGGATGTACCAAACTTTTGGCACACCCTTTTTTTAATTCATTCAGCTGAGTTGCTTATCCGATGGCATCAGTTAATTCTGATCCGGCTTTAAACTTAGCAACCTTTTTCGCAGGAATAACAATTGCTTGTTTCGTAGAAGGATTAATACCATTTCTGGCTGCTTTATTGGCTACACTAAATGTACCAAAGCCAACCAAGGCCACTTTTTCATCAGCCTTCAAAGCTTTTGTTACTGATGTTATAAATGCATCCAATGCTTTTTTTGAGTCCGCCTTTGTCAAACCGGCCTCTGCTGCGATAGCGCTGATAAGTTCTGACTTATTCATAATGCTAAATTTGATTAATTAATTAATTATGTTACACAAAAGATATACTGCTATTCTAATTCACAAACCTCTACAAAAGTAGAGTAATATTTCTGAATATCAAATAAAAGCACCAAAAAAAGATTGCAATGCAAGAAAAAAAATAGAATAGATATGCCATTTACTGTTATAGAACAGAAATTATTCGTATTTTTGCGACATATTGACAATAAACAGATTATGAGTAACATACCAACAATCACTAAAAATCTATTAATTATTAATGTGCTGGTTTTCCTCGCAACAATTGTAGCCCAATCATACGGTATAGATCTTACCCGTTATCTAGGATTACATTTCTTCCTTGCTGATGATTTCAATATCGCACAACTCTTTACCTACATGTTCATGCATGGAGGTTTTGCGCATATTTTCTTCAACATGTTTGCCGTATGGATGTTTGGTCGTATTCTGGAACAAGTCTGGGGTCCCAAACGATTTCTCTTTTACTATTTGGTATGCGGTATTGGTGCGGGTATTATCCAAGAGGTAGTGCAATATATACATTATGAAACGGTTTTATCGGCATTCGATAGCGTTAATACGGGCTATTCCGTAATTCCGATGAACCAATATCTGAATATGATGACTACAGTGGGAGCTTCAGGAGCAATATATGCAATTCTTCTTGCCTTCGGCATGCTATTCCCTAATCAGCAATTGTTCATCTTCCCCTTACCAATTCCTATCAAGGCAAAATATTTCGTTATCGGATATGCTGCGATAGAATTATATTCAGGTTTAGCTAACAGTCCTGGAGACAATGTAGCCCATTTTGCACATCTGGGAGGTATGATCTTCGGATTTATTTTAATTATGTATTGGAAAAAAAAGAATAAAGGGAATGGGTACTATTCTAACTGATCTAAAAGAGAGCTTCCGTAAAGGAAACATTTATATTCAACTCATCTATATCAACGTTGGTGTTTTTATTGTTACAACACTGACGCAAGTACTTCTACAGCTTTTTAATCACTCACCGGGAGGATTTACCGAATGGATTGAACTTCCAGCTTCGTTTACCCGCTTCATTTTACAGCCATGGTCGCTGATTAGTTATATGTTTATTCATGCGGGACTGCTACATATTTTATTCAACATGCTATGGCTATATTGGTTCGGATCATTATTTCTAACCTTTTTCTCGGCAAAACATTTACGAGGGGTCTACATACTGGGAGGAGTATTTGGCGGCGCACTCTATATGATAGCCTACAATGTATTTCCTTACTTTCGTCCTCTTGTAGAATACTCTTTCATGCTCGGAGCTTCGGCCTCCGTCTTGGCAATCGTTGCAGCAACAGCATACCGCGAGCCAAACTATCCCATACGCCTGTTTTTATTAGGTACTATCCGGCTGAAGTATCTGGCTCTTATCGTAATTGGAGCTGATCTACTTTTTGTAACATCTGATAATGCCGGGGGACATATCGCACATTTAGGCGGAGCAATAGCCGGACTTTGTTTCGCAGCTGGTCTACAAAGAGGATGGGATTTTACCTCTTGGATTAATAAAATACTGGATGGAGGAATTTCTCTATTCTCTTTTTCTCATCGAAAACCCAAAATGAAGGTTCATTATAATAATGAGCGGGAAAAAGAATATAACTACAATGCACAAAAGAAGGCTCAATCGGAAGAAATAGATCGTATTCTCGATAAGCTGAAAAAATCAGGTTATGAAAGTCTCACTACAGAAGAGAAAAAGAGTCTATTCGACGCAAGTAAACGCTAGTTTTCTTTAAGAATAAAAGGCATGAAGTGTTTTGGCAAATTTATAATTTATCTAATATTGGCGATTAATTTGTTCTTGGCCAGTTTATTACTCCTTACAGCGTATAGCCCTCACATAAGGCCAACCGTCCATCCCATCTTATCATGCCTCGGATTAACATTTCCCATTTTTCTGCTAGCAAACGGTTTTTTTTTACTCTTTTGGCTGATTACCCAGAAGTACAAATTTGCCTTAATCCCACTAATAAGCTTTCTGCTCACTTATCCGCAAATCAGGACCTATTGCCCAATCAATCTACACACAGATAAGCTTCCCGAAGGTTGCTTCAAGATTCTGTCCTATAACACAATGGGCTTTGATGGTAACATAAAAAAGAATGGAAAAAATCCGATTATGGAGTATATTAAAAACAGTCAGACCGACATCCTTTGTTTGCAGGAATATTCAACCTCTCCCCTTCCTTATCATCTGACACAGAAAGATATTGACCAAGAATTATCAGCATATCCTTACCATAATATACGCACTATCGGCAACGGGAAGGGACACGCCAACCGGATAGCATGTTATTCAAAATATCCCATAATCTATTCACGTACAATTGATTACCAGAGTGAATACAATGGATCTGTAATATACGAAATCAAGCTAGGAAAAGACACCATCACTCTCATAAACAATCACTTAGAGTCAAATAAACTGACAAAAGAAGATAAAGTCGTTTATGAGAGCATATTGAAATCACCCAAAACAGAAAAGGTAAAAATGGGAGCACGATTGCTAATTCATAAATTAGCAGAAGCGTCAGCTATAAGAGCTCCTCAAGCTGATAAAATAGCACAAGAGATCACCGATAATAAACATTCTTACATTATTGTCTGCGGAGATTTCAACGATACTCCGATTTCATACACGCATCAAACCATAGCACATAAACTAAAAGATGCGTTCACCGAATCGGGACAAGGATTCGGAGTCTCCTATAACCAAAATAAGTTCTACTTCAGAATTGACAATATTTTAATAAGTAAAAGCCTTAAATCCTATAACTGTACAGTAGATCGATCTATAAAAGATTCGGACCACTATCCGATTTGGTGCTATTTAAAGATAATAAGGTAAGCGAAAACCTAAGAAAACTAATACTATAAATATGATAAGAAAATGTATTTTTATTTTAGCCACAAGCTGTATGATAAATCCCTGTATTGCACAGACAGAAGGTAATCCTTTTCTGAGCGAATTCCAAAATCCATTTGGTGCACCTCCATTTGACAAAATCAAGTTGGAACATTATGAACCAGCCTTCATGGAAGGTATAAAGGAACAAAACAGCAATATTGACACCATTATTAATAACACAGAAGACCCTACCTTTGAGAACGTAATAGTGGCTCTTGACAATAGTGCTCCACTATTAGACCGTGTTAGTGCTATCTTTTTCAATCTCACAGATGCAGAAACCACAGATGAGTTAACCGCCCTATCCATCAAGCTTGCTCCAATTTTATCTGAACACAGCGATAACATATCGCTAAACCCAAGATTGTTTAAAAAGGTGGCTGCTATTTATCAACAAAAAGAGGCATTAGAGTTAAACGGCGAGCAAAAGCGCTTAATAGAAAAGACCTATAGAAATTTCGTACGCGCAGGGGCTAATTTGCCAGTAGACAAACAAGTACGCCTACGCGACATCAACAAACAATTGTCCACGTTAGGCATCCAATTCACCAACAATGTGTTGAATGAGAACAATACTTTCAAACTTTATCTAAATAAAGAAGAAGATTTGACCGGATTACCCGAATGGTTCCGGAAAAGTGCAGCCAACGAAGCAAAAGCAGACGGACATCCGGGAAAATGGTTGTTTACACTACAAAACGCCAGTCGCATTCCATTTCTCCAATACTCAGCTAAACGTCTGTTAAGAGAAAAAATATATAAAGCATATATCAACCGCGGTAACAACAACGATAAAAATGATAATAAAAGTATCATTACCAATATCATCAGCTTACGCTTGGAAAAAGCGAATCTACTAGGCTTTGACTGCTATTCTAACTTCGTATTGGACAATACAATGGCAAAAAAATCCACTACCGTAATGACCTTTTTGAATAAATTGTGGGAATATTCCTTACCTAAAGCACAAGAAGAAGCGAATGAACTCCAAGAAATAATGGATAAAGAAGGAAAAGGAGAAAAATTGGAGGCGTGGGATTGGTGGTACTATACAGAAAAACTACGGAAAGAAAAATACAATTTGGAAGAAGCTGAGATCAAGCCTTATTTCAAGTTAGAAAACGTTCGGGAAGGAGCATTCTCTGTAGCTCGAAAGCTCTATGGGATTACTCTCACAAAGTTGAGCGATATCCCCGTCTACAATCCTGACGTGGAAGTCTTTGAGGTAAAAGACGCCGATGATTCTCTTCTTGGTGTGATCTATTTAGACTATTTCCCACGACCGGGGAAAAGTGGGGGTGCATGGATGAGCAACTATAGAGAGCAACAAGGTAATATACGCCCTTTGGTATGCAATGTTGCAAGCTTTACAAAACCGGCCGGCAACACTCCTTCTTTATTGACCATCGATGAAGTGGAAACACTCTTCCATGAATTCGGACATGCACTCCACGGACTGCTCAGCAAATGCCAGTATAAAGGGACATCCGGGACTAACGTAGTACGCGATTTTGTAGAACTGCCTTCACAAATCAATGAGCATTGGGCAACAGAACCGGAAGTACTGAAAATGTATGCCAAACATTACCAAACTGGAGAAACCATACCTGACAGCCTTATTGAAAAAATTCAAAAACAGAAAACCTTCAATCAGGGTTTCATGACAACCGAACTTCTTGCTGCTGCGATATTAGACATGAGCCTCCACAATCTTACAAGTACAAAAGATTTGGATGTCTTAGCTTTTGAGAAGAAGACGATGGACAATCTAAAGCTGATTCCAGAAATAGCCCCCAGGTATCGTGTCACCTACTTCAACCACATCATTGGAGGGTATGCTGCAGGATATTATAGCTATCTATGGGCCAATGTTCTAGATAACGATGCTTTTGAAGCTTTCAAGGAAAAAGGTATTTTCGACCAACATACTGCCGGGCTTTTTCGCCACAATGTCTTGGAAAGAGGAGATAGTGAAGATCCAATGACTCTATATAAAAACTTCCGTGGTGCAGAACCTCAGATGAAGGCAATGTTAAAAAACCGGGGTATGGAATAAAAAATAAAAACAGACACGTTTACTAAAACATTTGGGAGTGCAAATATTTGAGTTTCTTTTACCTCATAATGTGAAAAAAAACCTATATTTGCAGCCTTGTACAATAGAATTAAATTAAAAAAATAATCATAATAAACTAAAAGTAACATGCAAAACAAAGGATTTGTAAAGTTTTTTGCGATATTACTCACCTTAGTATGTGTGTTCTATCTTTCTTTTTCTTTTGTAACTCGCTATTACACAAATAAAGCGAAAGACTTTGCAAAAGGAGATGTAAAAGTAGAGCAAGATTACTTGGATTCTCTATCAAATGAGAAAGTCTGGTTGGGTAACTATACGCTGAAACAATGTCGTGAGATGGAGATCAGTTTAGGCTTGGACTTGAAGGGCGGTATGAACGTTATTTTGGAAGTTTCCGTGCCTGATGTCATTAAGGCATTGGCAGATAACAAACCGGATGAAACCTTCAACAAAGCATTAGCTAATGCAGCCAAAGAATCTATCACCAGCCAGGAGGACGTAATAACTCTCTTTATCAGAGAGTATCATAAATTAGCTCCACAAGCCCATCTATCAGGACTCTTCGCTACCCAACAATTAAAGGATAAAATCAATCAGAAATCTTCTGATACAGAAGTTGAAAAGGTGTTGCGTGAAGAAGTTAAGGCTGCGGTGAACAATTCATACAATGTACTTCGTACACGTATTGACCGTTTCGGCGTAGTTCAGCCAAACATCCAAAGCCTTGAAGGCAAGATGGGACGTATCATGGTAGAACTTCCGGGAATAAAGGAACCGGAGCGTGTAAGAAAACTGTTGCAAGGCTCTGCTAATCTGGAATTTTGGGAGACATATACGGCAAAGGATATTACTCCTTATCTACAGTCGGCAGATGCTAAATTACGTAGTATTCTAACAGAATCTTCCGCTGCTACCGATAGTACAGCAACTAACAGTACGGCGAGTGCCGCTTCAGCACTAGCTCAAGCAGCAGCTAACACAACCGACAGTCTTGCAGCTGCACTAAAAGGAGAAACAAAAGAGCAGAAAGTGAACTTGGAACAACTGAAAAAAGAACATCCCTTGTTATCCATACTGCAACTATCTTCATCTCCACAAGGTTCTGTAGTGGCTTATGCCAATTATAAAGATACAGCAACGATCAACAAGTACCTCTCTATGAAAGAGATTCAGGCAGAGCTTCCCAAAGATCTCCGCTTGAAATGGGGGGTATCAGCCTATGAATATGATCCGAAAGCACAGACATTCGAACTCTATAGCATCAAATCTACAGAGCGTAACGGACATGCACCTTTGGAAGGAGACGTAGTCGTTGATGCAAAAGACGAATACGACCAATACGGGAAACCAGCTGTAAGTATGTCTATGAATACCGACGGAGCGCGTCGTTGGGCACAGTTAACCAAGCAAAACATAGGAAAGAGTATTGCCATCGTTTTGGATGGATATGTCTATTCCGCTCCTAATGTAAATCAGGAGATCACAGGTGGTAGTTCCCAGATCACCGGACATTTCACTCCGGAACAAGCCAAAGACTTGGCTAACGTATTGAAGTCAGGAAAGATGCCGGCTCCCGCACGCATTGTTCAAGAGGACATCGTAGGACCATCATTGGGACAAGCATCTATCAACGCCGGTGCATTCTCGTTCATTGTCGCACTTGTTCTACTAATGATTTACATGTGTTCAATGTATGGTCTGATACCGGGAATGGTAGCAAATGGAGCACTAATACTGAATTTATTCTTCACACTGGGTATTTTGTCGTCCTTCCAGGCCGCATTGACAATGTCCGGTATTGCGGGTATGGTGTTGTCACTAGGTATGGCAGTGGATGCCAACGTACTTATCTACGAACGCACCAAAGAGGAGCTACGTAGTGGAAAGGGAGTAAAAAAAGCCCTTGCAGACGGTTACTCCAATGCCTTCTCAGCGATCTTCGACTCCAACTTAACCTCAATTATTACGGGTATTATTTTATTTAATTTCGGTACTGGTCCTATTCGTGGTTTTGCAACTACCCTAATCATTGGTATCCTAATATCATTCTTTACAGCGGTATTTATGACCCGTTTGGTCTATGAGCATTTCATGAATAAAGATAAACTATTGAATCTTACCTTCTCTTCCAAGATATCTAAAAATCTAATGGCAAATGCCCATTTCGATTTTATCGGCGGAAACAAGAAATGGCTGACTATTACGGGAATCATAATTTTAGCTTGCATCGGATCACTTGCAGTCCGCGGATTAAGTCAGAGTATTGACTTCACAGGAGGACGTAACTTCAAAGTGCAATTCGAGCACGCCGTCGAACCGGAACAGGTACGTAGTTTAATTTCCAGCAATTTTGGAGATGCTAATGTAAGCGCCATCGCTATTGGAACTGATAAAAAGACAATTCGTATCAGTACAAACTTCCGTATTAACGAAGCCGGAAGTAATGTCGACTCGGAAATTGAAAGTCGATTATATGAAGCACTAAAGCCAATGTTAGGTGCAAATGTGACTTTAGCCCAATTTACAGATCGCGAATCATATGTAGGTGGTAGCATTATAAGCTCACAGAAAGTTGGTCCAAGTATTGCCGATGACATTAAGACATCCGCAATGTGGTCAGTTATTCTGGCATTGGTTGCCATTGGTCTGTACATTTTATTACGCTTTCGCAATATTGCATATAGTGTTGGTTCTGTCGCAGCCCTTGCCAGCGATACAGTCATGATTCTTGGTGCTTACTCTTTATGTTGGGGCTGGATGCCTTTCTCTTTGGAGATAGACCAGACGTTTATCGGAGCTATCCTGACAGCTATAGGTTACTCCATTAATGATAAGGTGGTAATTTTCGACCGTATACGCGAATACTTCGGACTATATCCAAAGCGTAACAGAAAGGTTTTATTCAATGATTCATTGAATACCACACTGGCGCGTACAATCAATACTTCTCTAAGTACTTTAATTGTATTGGTTTGCATCTTCATTCTTGGTGGAGATTCTATCCGTAGCTTCTCATTTGCAATGATTCTGGGTGTAGTCATCGGAACCTTATCTTCTCTGTTCGTAGCTTCCCCTATTGCCTACATGATGTTAAGCAATAAAAAAGATGTAATCGTCAAAGCAGAAGAAGTGGAATAAAAAAAATAGTGAGCATAAACCTCCATATAATAAAAAGGAGATGTATCAATGGGTACATCTCCTTTTTTGTAGCCTCGAGGGGAATCGAACCCCTATCTAAAGTTTAGGAAACTTCTATTCTATCCGTTGAACTACAAGGCCTTTAAAGAATAATGGGCGCAAAGATAGTACTTTCTATCCAATTTTCCGAGAAAAGTTTTGCGATTCCGATTAACTTTACGAAATTTGCCAATCAGTTTGTAAGAACATAATAACCCTCCAATAATTAATTCATAATAAAAGTAGTTATGGCAAACGACATGATGGTAAAAGAACTGGAGCAAGTGGTAATCCGCTTCTCCGGAGATTCCGGTGATGGCATGCAACTAGCCGGCAATATCTTTTCAACAGTATCGGCTACGGTGGGAAACGATATCAGTACTTTCCCCGACTATCCTGCAGATATACGTGCCCCGCAAGGATCACTAACCGGGGTATCTGGTTTTCAAGTACATATTGGCGCCGAAAAGGTTTATACACCTGGCGACAAATGCGACGTATTAGTCGCAATGAACGCTGCAGCATTAAAAACTCAGTATAAGTTTGCTAAATCAACAGCCTGTATCATTATGGATACAGATGCATTTCAAGCATCTGATTTGCGTAAAGCAGCATTTACAACAGAGGATCCCATTGAGGAATTGGGAATTAAACAAGATGTCATTGCAGCGCCTATCTCACAGATGGTAAAAGATTGTTTGGCAGATACGGGCATGGAAAACAAAGCGATGCTGAAATGCCGCAACATGTTTGCTGTCGGCTTGGTATGTTGGTTATTCAACCGCGATCTCAAAATAGCAGAAGACTTTATCAAAGAGAAATTTGCAAAGAAGCCGCAAATTGCAGAAGCCAACATAAAAGTCATACATGCAGGTTATGATTTTGGTCATAACACACATGCTTCAGTGGCAAACACTTATAAGATAGAAACAAAAACAAAGTCTGTGGGAACTTATATGGACATCACAGGCAACAAAGCTACAGCCTACGGTTTAATAGCCGCAGCAGAAAAAGCCGGATTAAAATTGTTTTTAGGTTCCTATCCCATCACTCCGGCAACAGATGTATTGCACGAACTATCCAAACATAAGTCACTGGGAGTTATTACCGTACAGTGCGAAGACGAAATTGCAGGTTGCTCTACTGCGGTAGGTGCGGCATTCGCTGGCGCTTTGGCAGCAACTTCCACTTCCGGCCCGGGTATTTGTTTGAAATCAGAAGCCATCAATCTGGCTGTCATTACAGAATTGCCACTTGTTATATTAGATGTACAACGTGGAGGTCCTTCTACGGGACTGCCGACCAAATCGGAACAAACCGACTTGTTGCAAGTACTCTACGGACGCAACGGTGAAAGCCCGATGCCTGTCATCGCAGCAACTTCACCGACCAACTGTTTTGATACTGCATATGCAGCTTGTAAAATAGCATTGGAACATATGACTCCGGTTATTATATTATCGGACGGCTTCGTAGCCAACGGATCGGCTGCATGGAAATTACCTGATATTGATCAATATCCTTCCATTAAGCCGCAATATGTTACACCTGAGATGAAGGACAGTTATACGCCATACCAGCGTAACCCAGAAAACCAAGTTCGCTATTGGGCACTTCCGGGACAAGAAGGTTACATGCATATTCTTGGTGGATTGGAGAAAGACAATAACACCGGTGCCATCTCTACAGACCCTGAGAACCATGACCTCATGTGTCGATTAAGAGCAGAGAAAATAGCTAAAATCCCCGTACCCGATGTTGAAGTACAAGGCTGTAAGGAAGATGCCGAGTTACTGGTCATCGGATTTGGAGGTACATACGGACACCTCTATTCGGCTGTTGAAGAAATGAACAAATCGGGAAAGAAAGTCGCATTAACTCACTTCTCCTATATCAACCCCCTGCCTAAAAATACGGAAGAGGTTCTTAAGAAGTACAAGAAAGTAGTTGTTGCCGAACAGAACTTGGGGCAATTTGCAGGCTATCTGCGTATGAAGATAGACAACTTCACCCCCTACCAGTACAATGAGGTAAAAGGCCAGCCATTCGTCGTTAGCGAACTTGTAGCAGCTTTCACCGAGATATTAAATAAGTAGTAATCCGTAAAGAAAAGAAAGACATGAGCGAATATACAGCAAAAGATTTCAAAAAAGGACAACCACGTTGGTGTCCGGGTTGCGGTGATCATTTTTTCTTGGCTTCACTGCACAAAGCATTGGCTGAAATAGGTGTAGCACCTTACGAAACGGCCGTTATTTCAGGCATCGGATGTTCTAGCCGTCTGCCTTATTACATGAATACTTATGCGATGCAAACCATTCACGGTCGCGCCGCGGCTATTTCAACCGGCTGTAAGATCGTCAATCCCAAGCTATCGGTATGGCAAATCTCGGGTGACGGTGACGGACTAGCTATCGGTGGTAATCACTTCATCCATGCAGTACGTCGTAATATTGATATTAATATCATCTTATTAAACAACCGGATATACGGTCTGACAAAAGGCCAATACTCTCCAACCTCTCCCCGTGGATTCGTAAGTAAATCATCTCCTTACGGGACGGTGGAAGATCCATTTCATCCTGCCGAACTTTGTTTCGGTGCCCGCGGACGTTTCTTTGCACGTTGCGTAGCAACAGACAGTCCGGGCATCGTAGAGGTACTTAAAGCGGCCGAAGAGCACAAGGGCACTACGGTTTGCGAGGTGTTACAAAGTTGTGTAATCTTTAACGATGGCACACACGACTCCGTATATAATAAAGAAGGGCGCAATAAGAATGCCATTTATCTAGAGCATGGCAAACCTATGATTTTCGGTGAGAATAAGGAATTCGGATTGATGCAAGAAGGCTTCGGGCTGAAAGTGGTGAAACTAGGTGAAAATGGAATCAGTGAGAAGGATATTCTCGTTCATGATGCCCACTGCATAGATAACACTTTACAATTGAAACTGGCATTGATGGAAGGACCTGACTTCCCCATCGCACTAGGCGTGATTCGTGACGTTGAAGCTCCGACATACGATGATGCAGTCAACGAGCAAATTGAAGAAGTAGCCGGAAAGAAGAAGTATCACAACTTCAAAGAGTTGTTGATGACCAATGACACATGGACTATGGAAGAATAAGAACTTCAATAGCAATCCAATAAAAAGGCTGCTTTACAAATGAATGTAAGGCAGCCTTTTTCATAATAGGATATATATATCCTATCTTGGTTTTTTCTTTTCGAAAAGGTCACAATCACCGAAATATCCTTTCACTAAAAAAGATCCTTAATTTAATGCCTGAACCCTTAAAACTCACCACAACAATCCAACTCTATAGAAAACTTTTTAAGTCATTAAGTTACTCATTACTGCAAGAATATGCAGTTTGTGATCAATCTCTATCAAAAACAGCATAAAAGAATAAAAAAACCTCTCCTTTTTGCATATTATTTCAGATTTATTCCCTAATTTTGCTCTCATGAAAGAATAATTATGCAGAAATGAAAAGAAAAGCCAGTCGGTTAGACGCCATTAAAATGATTATCTCAAGTCAGGAAATTAGCTCGCAGGAAGAATTATTGCAAGAGTTAGCTAAAGAAGGGTTTGTATTGACACAAGCCACCTTATCACGTGACTTGAAACAATTAAAAGTTGCCAAAGCGGCAAACATGAACGGAAAATACGTTTACGTACTACCGAATAACATCATGTATAAGCGGAACACCGACCAAAGTGCCAGTGAAATGCTCATGACAAGCGGATTTGTATCACTCCACTTTTCCGCCAATATAGCTGTCATCCGCACACGCCCCGGATATGCCAGTAGCATGGCATACGACATTGATAATAGAGAATGTCCTGCAATTTTGGGTACAATAGCAGGCGACGACACAATAATGCTTGTGTTACATGAGTCCGCCTCCCATAGTGAAGTACGCGATTTTCTAATACAGATTATTCCCAATATACACTGATATCTATCTATTATTATATAGTTAATCTGAACTGAACAAAAAGAAATGGATGCTAAAGAAATAGACGTGATGGTTGCCGATGCTTCACATGAAGTTTACGTAGACAAGATTTTAGAGACCATCAGAGAAGCAGCAAAAGTACGTGGGACAGGCATCGCTGAACGTACACACGAGTATATAGCAACAAAAATGAGAGAGGGTAAAGCGATTATTGCCCTGTGCGGAGAAGAATTTGCAGGCTTTACCTACATCGAAAGTTGGGGTAATAAGCAATATGTGGCCACCTCGGGATTAATAGTACATCCCGATTATCGTGGTCTGGGACTGGCAAAGCGCATTAAGCAAGCCTCTTTCAAACTGGCACGCCTCCGCTGGCCTAATGCAAAAATATTCAGCCTCACCAGTGGCGCTGCCGTAATGAAAATGAATACTGAGCTAGGGTATGTACCCGTTACGTTTAATGAACTGACGGATGATGATTCCTTTTGGAAAGGTTGCGAAGGTTGTACAAACCATGATATTTTAGTAAGCAAAAATCGCAAATTCTGTATTTGCACTGCCATGCTTTACGATCCCAAGGAACATAATGATGATAAAATATAAAACACTAAGGATATGGAAAAGAAGAAAAAAGTAGTAGTCGCTTTCAGCGGTGGTTTGGATACTTCATTTACCGTAATGTATCTTGCTAAAGAGAAAGGATACGAGGTGTATGCAGCATGTGCCAATACTGGTGGGTTCAGTGCCGAGCAACTGAAAACAAACGAAGAAAATGCCTACAAACTGGGTGCAATGAAATATGTAACCTTGGATGTGACACAGGAATATTATGAGAAAAGTTTAAAATACATGGTTTATGGCAATGTACTACGCAATGGAACCTACCCGATCTCAGTCAGTTCGGAACGTATTTTCCAGGCATTGGCCATTGCCCGTTATGCTAATGAAATTAAGGCTGATGCTATTGCTCATGGATCGACAGGAGCAGGAAACGACCAAATCCGCTTTGATATGACTTTTTTGGTAATGGCTCCGGGAGTAGAAATTATAACACTAACTCGCGACATGGCTTTAAGCCGTCAGGAAGAAATTGACTACCTCAACAAACATGACTTTGCAGCCGATTTCGCAAAATTGAAGTATTCGTATAATGTAGGATTGTGGGGAACATCTATTTGCGGTGGTGAAATTCTGGATTCCGCACAAGGACTGCCTGAAAGCGCTTATCTGAAACATGCAGAAAAAGAAGGAAGCGAACAGCTCCGCCTGACTTTTGAAAAAGGAGAACTGAAAGCTGTTAATGATAAGAAATTTGATGACCCAATTGAAGCTATTCAGAAAGTGGAGGAGATCGGCGCAGCCTATGGCATCGGACGTGACATGCACGTTGGCGATACCATCATTGGCATAAAAGGGAGAGTAGGCTTTGAAGCAGCAGCACCAATGCTAATCATCGGAGCTCACCGTTTTCTGGAGAAATACACCTTGAGCAAATGGCAACAATACTGGAAAGATCAGGTGGCCAATTGGTACGGTATGTTCCTACACGAAAGCCAGTATCTGGAACCGGTAATGCGTGATATAGAAGCAATGCTACTGGAGAGTCAACGTAATGTAAACGGTACCGCAATTCTGGAATTGCGCCCCCTTTCGTTCTCGACCGTAGGCGTAGAATCAAAAGACGATTTGGTGAAAACCAAATTCGGTGAATACGGAGAAATGCAAAAAGGTTGGACCGCTGAAGATGCAAAGGGCTTCATCAAAGTCACTTCCACCCCTTTGCGGGTCTATTATGCGAACCATAAAGACGAAAATATTTAACTTATAAGTAACAATCAGAAACAACTTAAGCATTCACTCAATGACAGAATGCTCGCCGGTATTTGCGACGGTTTGGCACAGTTCCGGGGTTTAGACCCTTCTCTCGTACGCATAGTTTATGCAATACGAACTGTATTTACCCCTTTTGCCGGTGTAATCATATACATTCTGATGTGGATTATTGTTCCTGAAGAAAAAAGCATAAATTGATAAGATGATAAAAGTAGGAATTATAGGAGGGGCAGGTTATACAGCCGGCGAATTGATCCGCTTGCTTATTAACCACCCCGAAGCGGAAATCATATTCATAAATAGTAGCAGCAATGCCTGTAACAGAATTACCGATGTACACGAAGGGCTTTACGGAGAAACAGATCTCGTCTTTACCAATGAATTACCACTGGATGAGATTGATGTTTTGTTTTTCTGTACCGCACACGGTGATACCAAGAAGTTTATGGAAAGCCATAACATACCAGAAGAGCTGAAGATTATCGACCTCTCAATGGACTACCGTTTAAAGAGTGATGACCATGACTTCATCTACGGTCTGCCCGAACTCAACCGGCGTGCCACTTGCAAGGCCAAACACGTAGCCAACCCGGGCTGCTTTGCCACCTGCATCCAATTAGGACTATTACCTCTAGCCAAACATCTGATGCTCAATGATGACATTATGGTGAATGCCATTACAGGAAGCACGGGAGCTGGAGTGAAACCCGGTGCGACAAGTCACTTCAGTTGGCGGAACAACAATTTAAGTATCTATAAAGCTTTCGAACACCAGCACGTCCCTGAAATTAAGCAATCACTTAAACAGTTGCAAAACAGCTTTGAATCGGAGGTTGATTTTATTCCTTACCGAGGTGACTTTCCCCGTGGCATATTTGCCACTATAGTAGTGAAAAGCAAAGTCGCACTAAACGAAATCCGACGAATATACGAGGAATATTATGCCAAAGATTCCTTTGTCCATATTATCGATAAGAACATTGACCTGAAACAAGTGGTAAACACCAACAAATGCCTGCTTCATCTTGAGAAACATGGTGATAAATTACTGATTATCTCTTGCATAGACAACTTACTCAAAGGGGCAAGCGGACAGGCTGTACATAATATGAACCTGATGTTCAATCTCGAAGAGACCGTAGGATTAAAACTGAAACCTTCGGCTTTCTAGAACATCCCCCCTTGCAAACAAAGACCGGAAATTGAAAACCGGAAGGAACAACCAACAAAAGATTAAAATTAAATAATGAGGCTTTTGCAAATGCAATTCTTAAAAGAATTCTATTTAGGAACAATCGCCTGTCTAATTTATAAACTCTTATGAAATTATTCGATGTATACCCCCTTTTCGACATCAACATCGTAAAGGGAAAAGGGTGCTACGTATGGGATGAAAACGGTACGGAATATTTGGACCTTTACGGAGGACATGCCGTTATCTCAATAGGACACTCTCATCCGCACTATGTAGAGATGATCAGTAAACAAGCTGCATCACTTGGATTTTATTCCAATTCGGTCATCAACAAACTACAACAACAACTAGCTCAACGATTAGGCAAGATCTGCGGTTATGACGATTATTCGCTATTTCTTATCAATAGCGGTGCCGAAGCAAATGAAAATGCGCTGAAGTTAGCTTCGTTCCACAACGGACGGAAACGTATCATTTCCTTCAGCAAATCTTTTCACGGACGAACATCCCTTGCAGTTGAAGCAACCAACAACCCCAAAATTATTGCTCCGATCAATGACAATGGACACGTCACTTATCTGCCGTTGAACGATATCGCCGCAATGCAAGCCGAATTAGGCAAAGGCGACGTTTGCGCCGCAATCATCGAAGGCATCCAGGGAGTAGGAGGCATTCAGATTCCAACCGACGAATTTATGCATGCTCTGCGCCAAGCATGTACGTCAAACAATACGATATTAATATTGGATGAAATACAGAGCGGATATGGACGAAGCGGCAAATTCTTCGCTCACCAATATAGCAATATTAGAGCCGACATCATTACAGTAGCCAAAGGCATTGGAAATGGCTTCCCCATGGCAGGCGTCATTATAAGTCCGATGTTCACTCCGGTTTATGGACAATTGGGAACGACCTTCGGCGGGAACCACCTCGCTTGCAGTGCGGCACTAGCCGTACTGGATGTCATGGAACAAGAACACCTGATAGAAAATGCGGCCAAAGTGGGAAACTATCTACTGGAAGAACTAAAGAAGTTCCCGCAAATCAAAGAGGTGCGCGGAAGAGGCTTAATGATCGGTTTGGAATTTAATGACCCGGTCAAAGAGCTTCGTACCCGCTTATTGAAAGAACAGCACATCTTTACCGGAGTCAGCGGAACTAACGTACTCCGGTTACTCCCGCCACTATGTCTTAGCATGCAAGAGGCGGATATCTTCCTTCAGCGATTCAAGAAAATACTTGAATAACTGAAAACTCTGCATTTGATTTTTATCAGCATATGAAAGCAATCTCTTGGACTTAAAATGTTTTAAGAGGTTGCTTTTGTCCATTTTCACCGATATTTCACACGAATCAAGGTATAAAAGGAAGAAAAATAGCTACCTTTGACCTTTGACAATCTTTTTAACGATAGAATAATATGAAAATAGCTATCATCGGAGCAGGCAATATGGGTGGTTCCATCGCCCGTGGATTGGCAAAAGGGAGCATAATCCCGGCTTCTGCAATCAGTGTATCCAATCCTTCGCAGGGAAAGTTAAACGCACTTCGCAACGAATTTCCCCAACTTCATACCACAACGATCAATCAGGAAGCTGTAACAGGTGCAGATTGGGTCATTCTGGCCATAAAGCCATGGTTGATGCAGTCGGTTATTCAAGCACTGAAGTTCAACGACAGTCAAGTCATTATATCCGTAGCCGCGGGCATCTCATTCCAACAAATCGAATCTTTTCTACAGACAACGGGAATGACTCTATTCCGCTTGATTCCGAATACAGCTATCAGTGAGTTGGCAAGTATGACGCTGATCTCAAGTCAAAATGCCACTGAAAAGCAAGAACAGTTGATCTTGGACATTTTCAATGAAATGGGACTTTCGATGCTGATCGCAGAAGACAAGCTGGCTGCCGGAACAGCCCTCACCTCATGCGGCATAGCCTATGTGCTGAAATACATCCAAGCAGCCATGCAAGCGGGAATCGAAATGGGACTTTATCCCAAAGATGCCATGAAGATGGTGGCACAATCGGTTAAAGGAGCTGCGGAACTAATTCTCAGCAAAGACACTCATCCAAGCATTGAGATTGACAAAGTCTGCACTCCGGGAGGAATCACAATTAAAGGAATCAACCAACTGGAGCACAGCGGATTCAGTTCAGCTGTGATCAGTGCAATAAAAGCCTCAAAATAAACAATTGGCCCCTTTCATAAGGAATATAAACCTTAAGTTGGAACCGTTTAATACTAATTTATTCACTAAATAAACATGGACGAACAGATTAAACAAATAGCGGAGAGACTACGTGGTCTTCGCGAAGTATTGGAACTGACGGCGGAAGATATTGCCGGCAACTGTGGCATCTCCACTGAAGAATACTGTCGTGCCGAATCGGGAGAATCTGATATTTCGGTCAGCATGCTACAAAAAGTGGCTCGCAAATACGGAGTAGCGCTTGACGCACTAATGTTCGGCGAGGAACCGAAGATGAACAGCTATTTTCTGACTCGTGCCGGCAAAGGCATCAGTATCGAACGTACCAAAGCTTATAAATATCAATCACTCGCTGCCGGATTCATCAACCGGATCGCCGATCCGTTTATCGTAACCGTAGAGCCTAAAACAGAGGATAAACCATTGTGCGTTAACAGTCATTCAGGACAAGAGTTCAACCTTGTTCTTGAAGGGCGGATGATGGTCAATATGGATGGAAAAGAACTCATATTGAACGAAGGAGACAGCCTGTATTTCAACTCAAAATTACCCCACTGCATGAAGGCTTTGGATGGAAAAACCGTACGTTTTCTCTCCGTCATCATGTAATTTCTAAACAATCATGGTAGAAAAATTCTTATCACAAACCTCTTTTGCTTCGCAAGAGGATTTCATTAAAAACTTAACGATCAACGTACCGGAGAATTTCAATTTCGGCTACGATGTAGTAGATGAATGGGCCGCTAAGGCACCGGAAAAACCGGCGCTGCTATGGACCAACGATAAAGGCGAACACCATCAGTTCTCTTTTGGTGAACTAAAACGTTATACGGATCAGACCGCTTCCTACTTCCAAAGCCTCGGCATCGGACACGGGGACATGGTAATGCTGGTTTTAAAACGCCGCTACGAATTTTGGTTCAGTATTATCGCCTTACATAAAATCGGTGCGATAGTCATCCCCGCGACTCATTTACTAACCAAAAAAGATATTGTTTACCGTTGTAATGCAGCTGACATCAAAATGATTGTGGCTGCCGGCGAAACGGTAATCACGGATCATATAAAAGCGGCCATGCCTGAATCACCCTCCGTCACAGGTTTGGTCAGCGTGGGACCGGAAATACCGGAAGGCTTCGATGATTTTCATAAAGGAATAGCTTCGGCAACTCCCTTTATAAAGCCCGAACACCCGAACACAAACGATGACATTTCGCTCATGTATTTCACTAGTGGAACAACCGGTAACCCTAAAATGGTGGCTCACGATTTTACTTATCCCTTGGGGCACATCGTGACCGGTTATCTCTGGCACAATTTAAAACCGGACAGTATTCACCTCACCATCGCCGACACCGGATGGGGAAAAGCGGTATGGGGCAAGTTATATGGACAATGGATTGCCGGAGCCAATATCTTTGTATACGATCATGAGAAATTCACCCCGAGTGACATGCTAACAAAAATACAAGATTACCACGTCACCTCTTTGTGCGCTCCTCCAACAATCTTCCGTTTCCTTATTCACGAAGATCTAACAAAATATGATTTATCTTCACTGGAGTACTGCACTATTGCGGGCGAAGCGCTCAATCCCGCCGTTTTTGAAACCTTCAAAAAGCTGACGGGTATCAAGTTAATGGAAGGGTTTGGGCAGACCGAAACCACACTAACCATTGCAACAATGCCATGGATGGAACCCAAACCGGGCAGTATGGGATTGCCGAATCCGCAGTATGATGTCGATTTGATTGATCATGACGGACGCTCGGTAGAAGCCGGCGAACAAGGACAAATTGTGATCCGCACAGATAAAGGCAAACCGTTGGGACTCTTCAAAGAGTATTACCGGGATGCTCCTCTCACTCACGAAGCCTGGCACGATGGCATCTACTATACGGGCGATGTGGCTTGGAGGGACGAAGACGGCTATTATTGGTTTGTGGGACGGGCAGACGATGTCATCAAGAGTTCCGGCTATCGCATCGGACCATTTGAAGTGGAAAGTGCACTCATGACGCATCCCGCTGTTGTGGAATGTGCCATCACCGGTGTACCCGATGACATTCGCGGACAAGTGGTGAAAGCCACCATTGTACTCTCAAAAGCATATAAGGAACGCGCCGGAGAGGAATTGAAGAAGGAACTTCAGAACCATGTTAAAAAAGTGACGGCACCTTACAAATATCCACGCGTCATTGAGTTTGTGGATGAATTGCCAAAAACCATCAGCGGTAAGATCCGACGTGTAGAAATCAGAGAGAAAGACGTCAAATAAACATATAACTTAAAACAACAACAAAAAGGACCATTCTTGTTTCATTAACGTGAAGTACAGAATGGCCTTTTTTTTGCATCTAGCTCTATAACCTTTTTATTATCTTTTCCGTTCCAGGTCCTGAGTACGGAAAAAAGCCTCAGAGTAACGGACTCCCCACAAATCATAGCGCTCAAATTGAGTCAGCATCTTACGTGCAAAATTATCCCAATTCTTCTTCTCCACCGGCGACCAGACATTCTCTGCCAAAGCCGAAATACGTGGAAAAACAGCAAATTCAGCTTTCCATGTAGTCGGTATATATTCAGTCCAAAGACATCCTTGTGCACCTAAAATCAAAGAACTCTCTTCTGCACTCAACAAATCGGGTACAAGCTGAAAGTCGTATACCTTTTCCAAAGGCAACGGCCCCTTCGGCCCGATCTCAGGTTCGATACGGCTCTCCTTTATATTAAAGTAAAACCATTTGGAACAAGTAAAGATAACACGATGCTTCGTTTTCAAAGCTTTCATTCCCGACTCCGGACGGCGCCAGTTCATCACCACACAATCTTTGGAAATGCCACCTTGAAGAATCTCATCCCAGCCAATCAGCGTCTTTCCCTTCTCATTAACCACTTTCTGCACGTAATGAATAAAATAACTCTGTAGCGCATTCTCATCTTTCAAATTATGTTCACGCATAAACTGCTGCGTTTCGGCTGAATCCTCCCACCAGCACTTAGCACACTCATCACCGCCCACATGAATGTATGATCCGGGGAAAAGGTCGCACAGTTCGGAGAAAACATCTTTCAAAAAACGAAAGACTTCAGGCTTAGGTGCCAACACATTATTGAACTTATTAAAAATGCCCCAAGTCAACGCACATTTCTTCGGTTCATCAGGTGTAGTGCTGAATTGCGGGTACGTAGCCAGCACCGCCATGCAATGTCCGGGTATATCAATTTCAGGCACCACAGTGATATGACGTTCGGCGGCATAGCGGACAATTTCATGTACATCCTCATGCGTATAGTAACCGCCATAAGGCAAAGGCTGATAAGTGCCCGGATAGAGACCGAAGATCTCCCCTTCCCGTTCAGACCCTTTCCCAGTCAATTCGGGATGACACTTCATTTCGATGCGCCAGGCCTGATCATCCGTCAAATGCCAGTGAAAATAGTTCAACTTATGCAAAGCCATATAGTCAAGATACTTCTTGATAAAGGCTACCGGAAAAAAGTGGCGCACCACATCAAGATGCATACCACGATATGCAAAACGCGGGTAATCAGTGATCTGTACCGAAGGAAGAATCGGCAATACCCCTGCCCGTGTGGGTAACAACTGAATCAAAGTCTGTATGCCATAGAATACACCCGCTCCATCATTCCCTTTAATCTGCACTCCATCTGCCGTAACTTCCAACTGGTATCCACCGGAAGTCCCGCCGTTCTTCAAATTAATAAGAGTGATGCCGGAAAAGTCTTTTTCCCCGGAAGAGTGCTGACGTTTTCGACCTTTCTTTTCCACAGCCAGTTTCTCTACCGAAAGTGGTATGCCGAGATATTGCTTCATATAGTCGGCAAAATATTCCGCCGGAAATTCCGAACCGGCATCCAATGCCCGCACCACGGTTTCCCGGTGAATTTGATACGCCCCCGCACTACCGGTCACGACCTTTACCGGTTCGGGTATAATGTTAAATGAGTTCCCCTGTGCATAGCCTGCACAAGAAGACATTGCAAGAATTGCAGCCATAATTCCTTTAAGTAACATAGGTGATGATAGATTTTATTAATCGCAAAGATAACGTTTTCAATAGAAAACGTAGATAGACTGCCGTAAATCCTTTAACGCATATATCTAAAAACAAGTACCTGAATATTAAATCACACAAACAGTCAGTTCTTAATATTATTTTCACTACTTTCGTGAAGTAAAACAATGATAATCAATACCTATGAAAGCTTCTATCTTTGTAACAACTCTTATTACATCTTTTATCTTATCCTCTTGTAATATGCAGAAATGGGCAGAACAAGAGTATGACGGGTATCACCTCATCACTCAAAAGAAAGGCGCCGCACTTGGCTATTCACCCAAGTCGGGCATAAAAATTATCTATGTAGACGGTTATGCTTTTAAAGACCTCAACCGCGATGGAAAGCTAGACGTCTACGAAGACTGGCGGCAACCGGTTGAGAAACGGGTGGACGATTTGGTTAGTAAGCTTTCTATTGAAGAGATTGCAGGCTTAATGCTCTACAGCAATCACCAAGCCATACCAGCTACCACCTACGACGTGTCCGATTACAACGGAAAACCTTATGCAGAAAGTGGTGCAAATCCATGGGATTTAAGTGATAACCAAAAACGTTTCTTAAAAGAAGACTACTTGCGTCACATATTGGTCACGACAATCGAAAGTCCCAAAGCCGCTGCAAAGTGGAACAATGAGGTACAAGCTTATGTAGAAGGTTTGGAACATGGCATTCCCGCCAACAATTCTTCCGATCCGCGCCATTCTGCACGAGCCGATGCTGAATTCAATGCCGGAGGCGGAGGCAAAATCTCCATGTGGCCCGGTCCGCTGGGATTAGCCGCTACTTTCTCACCAGCATTGGTCAAACGTTTCGGCGAAATAGCTTCCGAGGAATACCGGGCATTAGGGTTTGCTACTGCACTCTCCCCGCAAGTGGACATAGCCACTGATCCCCGATGGATTCGCTGTAACGGCACGTTGGGTGAAGATCCTAAATTATCGGCTGACTTGGCACGTGCCTATTGCGATGGATTCCAAACTTCCGCAGGAAAAGATGAAATAGCCAACGGCTGGGGATACAAAAGCGTCAACACAATGGTAAAGCACTGGCCAGGTGGAGGAGCTTGTGAGGCTGGTCGCGATGCTCATTACGGCTTTGGCAAATATGCCGTCTACCCTAACAATAACTATAAACTGCATAAGATTCCGTTCACGGAAGGAGCATTTAAACTGGAAGGAAAAACGAAAATGGCTTCGGCCGTCATGCCGTACTATACCATCTCATACAAACAAGGTTCAGAGAATGTAGCCAACAGCTACGACCCAGACATCATTACCCGCCAACTCCGGAAAGAAGCTCATTTCGATGGAGTGGTATGTACAGACTGGGGCATAACGGCGGATGAAAAACATCCGGGTGTTCACTCCGGCAAACCGTGGGGAGTCGAAAAACTAACAGTAGCCCAACGCCACTATAAAGCCCTTATGGCCGGTGTTGACCAGTTTGGCGGCAATAATGACAAGATTCCGGTCATGGAAGCTTATCAAATGGGAGTAAAAGAACATGGTGAGAAATGGATGGATCAACGCATGCGTACGTCTGCACGCCGTTTATTACTCAATATCTTCCGTACCGGTTTGTTTGAGAATCCCTATCTCGATCCGGCGCAGACCACCGCAACCGTCGGCTGTCCGAAATATATGGCGGAAGGCTACAATGCGCAAGTAAAAAGTGTGGTGATGCTGAAAAACCATGCAGGCATACTACCCATCCGCTCAGACAGCTCTTCCACAGCTCACAAAAAGAAAGTATATATCCCAACGCGCCACGTTCCCGCTTACCGTAACTTCTGGGGTGGCATGGTCGAAGCTCAGGATATTACGCCAGTGAGCAAGGAACTTGCTTCCAACTATTTCACCGTAGTCGATTCTCCTGCAAAAGCCGATTTGGCTATCGTCTTCATCGAATCACCCAACAGTGGTTCCGGCTATAGTCTGGCAGATGCAAAAAACGGTGGAACAGGTTACATACCTATCAGTCTGCAATATAACGATTACACGGCACATAAAGCACGTAAACAAAGCATCGCCGGCGGAGATCCGTTTGAGAAATTCACCAACCGCAGCTATAACGGAAAAAGTACGAAGACAGTCAACAAGGGTGATATGAGATTGGTGATTTCCACCAAAAAGGCAATGGGAAAACGTCCTGTTATTGTCTCTGTTAATTTGAGCAATCCGACTGTGATGAAAGAAATAGAACCCTATGCCGATGCATTGTTCGTAACGTTCGATGTACAGCACCAAGTCATCCTCGATTTAGTCACCGGTCGCAACGAACCCTCAGGACTATTGCCTATGCAGATGCCGGCAGACATGGATACCGTGGAAGAACAAGCAGAAGACACTCCGCGCGACATGCGTTGCTATCGGGATGCCGATGGAAACACCTACGACTTTGCATACGGACTGAATTGGTCGGGAGTCATTCAGGATGAACGGGTGAAGAAGTACAAATAAAGTAAAAAGAGCGAGCACATTAAGAGATCAAATTCACCTTGAAGGAACAAGATCGGAACTTTTTCAGAGAGAGAAGAAAGAGGGGAAATTTCTCACTTCCTTTTCTCTTTATTTTCTTAATCGCAACATATTCTCTCTAAACTCTCGCGTTTATAATTTGAATTCAGATTGTCGCATTTAAAAATTGAATTCAGCAGGTTCAGCTACACTGTATTTTAATGCCTATTTTACTTGCACACTTGCACTACGCTGTATATCTCACTGATATACAGCATATAAGGGGCGGTGCAAGTAAAGAAAAACAGGGTGCAACCAACATTTACTTGCACCAGCGAAAATCAGCAATAACCTATTTATTTACAGCGTGTTAACTCTTTATCGCCCTGCTTTAGCACAATAATAAGCTCCATCATTTCTCCCTATTTTTATGTAATTTCATCTCAGGGGTGAGCCCCTCTTGTCGAAAAACCACCATATTCTAATGATGCGCTTCGTGCTCCCTGAGGTCAAAAGCTGTTTTACCTTGGATTAACATCCAACATTTCTTAGAGTAATACCTTATGTTTCTTAAGTCAATACCCTATTTCTTCTGAGTCAGTACCCCATGTCTATTCTGTTGATGCACTATCTAAATTATTTGTCCACAACAGTGAGACGATTTCTCCACATTAGTGAAGAATAATCCTCACTAATGTGAAGAAGATTACTCACAACTGTGAGTAACTAAAAAATGCTTATCTAAATAAGAATAATGCACTATAGCTTATACCTTTATTATATAATGTATTCGTTTAGTATATAGGGACAAAACAGGAACCAAAAGACACTGTTGGACTAGAGCAAGAAACCGATTTAGTATTGTAAACAAATCAACGTGATTTGAGCCCTTCAGATCTTGGATACTAAGGACATAGCATTCAGCCTTTTACACACAGGACTTCATTCCAGAGTGGTATTCAATTATATTTTGTCTAAATCAGAAACCGTCAATTCGCTCTCGGTATTTCCAGTATTTAGCGTCTTTAAAGGCTCAAATAACATCACGCTAACCTCTTCAGAAGCATATGGCTTGTGCTCAACACCTTTAGGAATAACAACAAGCTCTCCTGCACTCAACTCCAACGTCTTATCTGCCAATTCAATAAACAGTTGACCCTCTATAACGTAAAACAACTCATCCTCCAACTCATGCTTATGCATCACAAATTCTCCTTTAAACTTTGCGACTTTCACTAGTTGGTTATTCAGTTCTCCAACAATTTTGGGAGTCCAGTATTCACTAAATAATTCCAACTTTGACTTCAAGTTCACCTTATTAATTTCCATATTGATCTCTTTTAGCTTGTATGCAAATATAATGGTTATTCACAATAAAAGCCTTTCTACTGTTTGACATCTGTTTTTTGTTTATTTTTCTTACATATTGGTCGCCTTGTATCTCAACGCTAGACGGGGGAACTAATGGTAATAAGCAATTTGGAGCGCTGCTTGGAGGAATGAGAAATATTCCATTTTTCCTATCTAGACTGGCTAATATTTATGCATAATTGCAAAATCCCTCAGAATTTAGGTATGATCCCAAGAAGATAAAGTGACCCAAAGTTGTGCACAGGTTGTGCAATACCTATAAAAAGAAAATGCTAGCAAGTTATATATTAACTTGCTAGCATTTATCTCAGTACTCGAAGCGGGACTTGAACCCGCACAGCCGCAATGGCCAAGGGATTTTAAGTCCCTCGTGTCTACCGATTCCACCATTCGAGCATCCATTATTAAGATGAGAGCGGAAAACGAGACTCGAACTCGCGACCCTAACCTTGGCAAGGTTATGCTCTACCAACTGAGCTATTTCCGCAGGTATCTTTAGAAGACGGGTGCAAAGATAAATAGTTTCCCCGTTACAGCCAAACATTTCAGCCGGAAAAGTTCAACTTTTATCAGTTGAAACCCTTTAACTATCTACCGAGCAGGGCTTTCTCCGCAACTTCCATAGTGGTAAAATCGAAACCGTCGACTATTTGCTGCATCAATGCCGATATTTCATCATTGCAAAGATTGCCTATACTCCCTTCATGGGTATGATGCACTTCTTTGTTATGCGAAAAATGACCGGCCTCAATATCCAACCCCACCTTTTTATAGGCATCACGGAAAGGCATGCCTTCACGCGCCAAACGGTTGACTTCTTCCACGCTGAAAATCAACAGGTATTTATCATCATCAAGGATATGATCATTCACCTTGATCTCGCTCATAATATAGGTCGTCATTTGCAGACAGTCCTTTAATTCCTTGAAGGCCGGAAGAAAGATTTCTTTAATAATCTGCAAATCACGGAAATAACCGGAAGGCAGATTATTAGCAATCATCATGATCTGCTGGGGGAGACTCTGCAACTTATTACATTTGGCACGCGTCAGTTCAAACACATCAGGATTCTTTTTATGTGGCATAATGCTGGAACCGGTAGTGCACTCGTCCGGCAACTTCACAAATCCGAAATTCTGACTGTTAAACAAGCAGGCATCAAAAGCCAACTTAGAAATGGTGCCGGCAATACTGGCCATTGCAAATGCAACATTACGTTCCATTTTACCACGTCCCATTTGCGCATAAATCACATTATAATTCAAAGAATCGAAACCGAGCAGGCGGGTTGTCATCGTACGATCCAGCGGAAACGACGAACCATATCCGGCTGCCGATCCCAAAGGGTTACGATTACACATTTTAAAAGCAGCCTGCAAGAAAAGCAGATCATCTACCAGACTCTCGGCATAGGCCCCAAACCAGAGACCAAAAGAGGATGGCATTGCAATTTGCAGATGGGTGTAACCCGGCATTAAAACATTCTTATAACTCTCACTTTGGTTGATCAACACATGAAACAGTTGCTCCACAGCTTCTGTAATTTCTTTTATCTGGGTACGGGTGAAAAGCTTCAAATCAAGCAAAACCTGATCGTTCCGCGAACGCCCGCTATGTATCTTCTTACCCACATCCCCCAACTTACGGGTAAGCATTAGCTCCACTTGGGAATGCACATCCTCCACTCCTTCTTCAATCACAAACTCACCCTTCTCGGCTACCGCATAAATGTTCTTCAGTTCAGACAATAGCTGCACCAATTCATTCTTTTCAAGCAGTCCGATACTTTCGAGCATCGTGATATGAGCCATAGAGCCAAGCACGTCATGTTTGGCCAGATAAAGATCCAACTCCCGGTCGCGTCCCACCGTGAAGCGTTCAATATCCTTATTTACCTGAACGGACTTTTCCCAAAGTTTCTGAGCCATTTTCTATTTATTATTGATAATTAATTAGCGCCAGCATATCAGCGATCTTTTCAACACCTTCCTGAAGAGGTTTCTGTACCATTCCTTTCATAAACGGATTCAGCTCCACTCCAATAGTCAGTTTGAGTTTGCACTCACTATCAGTCACCGGCAAAATCTGAATCCACAGATTAAAAGGCAGCGGAGACGTAACTGTGCCGAATTTTATACAATCACAGGGCGTTTTATCCACAATCTGCAATACGATTTTCCCTACAGGAGGGACTTCAATGGACAAGGTCTCCCGATCAAAGCTCAAGTTTTTAACTTTATCCTGAGGCAAACGATCTTTTACCTTCTCAAGATTATTCAAATCGGACAATTTTTCGTAAACAAGCTCCTGAGAAGCCGGAATCACTTTTACTCCACTTTCAAATTTTGTCATCTACTTTTCTATCTTCATTTATCTTCATAAAAGACAAAAAGAACTATCCGGACACAATTATCCGAACGGCTCTTCCGTCACACAAGTTACTTATCAAGAAAATAATTATTTGCCACTATCCCAGTGAGCAGGATCCTTGCGCCACTCATTTAATGTTTCAACATCCTCCTCTTCAATGTACCCCGTACGAAGAGCAACTTCCAATATTGCTTCGTAGTTGGTCAATGCAATCAAAGGTACTTTAGCATCTTTAAAAGCTTTCTCCGCAACAGGAAAACCATAGGTATAGGCAGCGACCATACCGATAACCTCACAACCATCACGACGGATGGCTTCTACAGCTTTTAAACTACTCCCTCCGGTAGAAATCAGGTCTTCTACAACTACAACTTTCATCCCGGGACGGAGTTCGCCTTCAATCAAATTCTCCAATCCATGATCCTTCGGAGTGGAACGAACATACACAAAAGGCAAATTCAAGGCATCTGCAACCAAAGCTCCCTGCGGTATTGCACCTGTAGCCACTCCTGCAATTGCATCAACCTGCCCGAAACGTTCCAGAATTAAACGGGTAATCTCGACTTTGACAAAATTACGCAACGAAGGGTAGGAAAGTGTCTTGCGATTATCACAATAAAAAGGAGACTTCCAACCGGAAGCCCAGATAAAAGGATTCGCCGGCTGTAGTTTAATCGCTTTTATTTTCAGTAACTTCTCTGCAAATAGTCTTTCTAAAGTTTTCATAACTGTTAACTATTATGATAAATATGCCACAAAAATACAGAAACAAGCCGAGAATAAAAAAAAGAATAAGGAGATTTTTCAGGAAACTTCCCCTTTTTCATCAGAAAGACGGATATAACGGCAAATATCTTTCATTTCGAAACCACGGCTCAGAGCAAAACGTATTAATTTCCCATTCAACTCATAGTCGGTCTCGGCGTGAATGCTTTTACGTTTCATTTCCAATAAATGTCTCAAGATGGACAGGTATTCTTCTTGATCAATGGAGCTCAGAAAGCGCTGGACCACCCCGTCTGATATCCGTTTCAGATACAGCCCCTGGGCGATCTTTACTTTTCCCCACTTGGCATAACGATATTTATCGTTAATAAAAGCACGGCAAAAACGTTCTTCATTAATAAATTGTTCTTCTTCCAAACGCTTAATGATTCGATCAATACTTTTATATGCAATCCCCCATCTTTGCAATTTTTCGACAACTTCCGCGCGACAATGTTCTGCAGAAGAGCAATAAGAAGCGACTTTATTCAGTGCTTCAGCTTCAGTCATTTCTTTCATCGTTCAGCAATTACAAACCGGTCATTACCGGATATATCTTTTCTTAAATAAATATTTTTGTAGTTTAGGTCGCTAAGCATTGTAGCCGTGGCTTCCCCAAACATCCGATTAATTTCAAAATATAACTTTCCTCCACGGCGTAACAGGTCAACCCCCAGAGTAGCAATAGTGCGGTAAAAAAGTAGGGGATCAGCATCTGGTACAAACAGTGCCAGGCCTGGTTCCCAATCGAGTACATTCCGTTCCATCCCGTCTCTTTCGGATTCAGCAATATAAGGAGGATTACTCACAATCACATCATAAAGCCCGATTACACCGTCATCGGGGGTGTACTTCAGCACATCTTTCTGCACAAAACAAACTCCGGTTCCCAGGCTTTGGTTGTTCATGCGGGCTATCGACAAGGCATCCGCGGAAACATCCCAACCCGTCACCCGTGCATCCGGTAATTCCTTTCCCAGGGAGATGGCAATGCAACCGCTTCCGGTACCGATATCAAGAATGCGGGAGTCGGAGGCGATACCATCTAATACCAACTCCACCAATTCCTCCGTCTCCGGTCGGGGAATAAGCACCCCGGGAGCCACAGCAAAGGTGCGCCCAAGAAAACGGGCCTCGCCCTGAATATACTGTATAGGCTCAAAGTTTCCTAAACGCGACAGAATGCGATCCAATTCTTGTTCTGCTTTTGAAGATAATATTATATCTTTGCCCAGATAATAGTCAACGGTGGACTGACCAAGAATTTCACAACAAATAAGTTTGGTGAGATTCGCAGCCTCCTGTGCAGTATAAAAGGCGTTTATTTTTTGACGAATATCAGAAGCAGAAGTTTTCATAACAGACTTTTGAAATGCAAAAGTAATAATTATCTAAAGAAGCAAACAGTATGGACGAAGAAAAATACATGAAACGTTGCATTCAGTTAGCGCAAAACGGACTCTGCAACACTCCTCCGAACCCAATGGTAGGAGCCGTTATCGTCTGTCAGGGACAAATTATAGGGGAAGGTTATCACATCCGCTGCGGAGAAGCACATGCCGAAGTGAATGCCATCAAATCGGTCAGAGATCCGTCCATGCTTAAAAACTCAACCATATATGTCAGCCTGGAACCTTGTTCCCATTATGGGAAAACGCCTCCTTGTGCAGACTTGATTATTGAAAAGAAAATCCCCCGTATTGTCATTGGATGTCAGGATCCATTTTCAAAAGTAAGCGGACGAGGCATTCAAAAGTTAAGAGACGCGGGATGTGAAGTCATTGTGGGAGTACTCGAAAAAGAGTGCCGTCACTTAATACGCAGGTTCACAACTTTTCACTTGGAGCACCGACCGTACATCACGCTGAAATGGGCCGAATCGGCAGATAAGTTCATTGATCTCCGCCGCAACGGTGGCAAACCGGTTTTGTTATCCAGTCCGCTTACATCAATACTGGTCCACAAAAAAAGGGCGGAACATAAAGCCATAATGGTAGGCACGCATACGGCATTATTGGATAATCCCACGCTAACTGTGCGAAACTGGTATGGACAATCACCGGTCCGACTGGTTTTGGACCGCAAAGGCACACTTCCGCCAACCCTTCACCTATTCGACGAATCCGTACCCACAATTGTTTTCACCGAACAACCACGAGAATCGCACCCTAATCTCGAATATTTATTAATAAATTACAATGAAGACATACTTCCGCAAATAATGTTTATCTTATACCAGCGCGGTTTGCAGTCTATATTAGTAGAGGGAGGAAGTAAATTGTTGCAATCATTTATTGATAAGAACATGTGGGATGAGGTTTGGGTCGAAGAATCCCCAATAGTTTTACAATCAGGCATTAACGCCCCCATAATAAACAATCAAAGCAACTATGACATAGAATGGTCTTTTGGCAGGAAAATAAGACATTATAATTCAATTATATAATCGAGACTGTCTGATTTCAATGATTTTTCATCGGCAAAATCACCCGTATTATCTATAATTTTATATAAAACTTGCCTACAATGCTGTTTAGAGAAAAAAATGTTCCTATTTTTGCAACTTGTAAATAAACACTATCTTTCAAATGAGAATAAAGTTTTTAGCCTTAATTGCGAGCTTTCTTTTTGTATCCATCGCCATAACGTCGTGTCTCAATTCGGACTCTACTAATGAATACAGCTCCGACCCGACAATACACGCTTTTGGCATTGATACCATTCATGGAAAATCTTATAAGTTCACTATAGATCAACTTAGCGGAACAATATATAATACAGATTCGCTTCCTTTCAGATCAGACACAATAATAGATCGTATCCTGATTAAGACACTGCAAGTGACGGGATGGGTTACCTCCGGACTGAATGATACCATATTTAGAACGAACGATTCAGTGGACTTAAGACAACCGATTACGATAAAAGTCCATGCAGCCGACGGAGTAACCACGCAGACTTATACGATAAAGCTAAATGTCCATCAGCAGGATCCTGACTTGTTCGTTTGGAAAAATATGGGACAGCCTTTATCCTCCACTCCTATCAGCCAGCAAAAAGCAGTTCTTCTGGAAGGCGATCGTTTATTCGTTTACACCTCATATAATAAGGTTTACCACGCAATAACAGACCAAAGTCCATTTCAATGGCAACAAAGTTCGGTAACAGGTCTACCGGATAATATCAAGCTGTCTTCCATCATCAACTTCAAAGAAACATTATATTTAGCCACCGAAAGCGGGGATGTATATAGTTCAACAGACGGACTCAGTTGGGGAAAAGTCAGTTCTTTGAGCAGCGGGATCATCACCTTAATCGGCAGTTTTACCAATAGCATGATAGGAATCCAGACCATAAACGGGGAAAATTACTTCTGCACAAGCACCGATGCCCAAAGCTGGACGAAAGGTGAAGCTGTGTCTGATAATTTCCCACTAAATAACATCTATTCCACGGTGTTCACAACGAGTAACGGACTGGAAAAAATCGTTTCTGTAGGCAATACCACCCAGACAAGTGCTGCAACTATACCTTGGTTTTCAATGAATGGTACAACATGGGCCGATCTCTCTACTACATCAGAGTTCTATTGTCCGGCTATAACTAATCCGGCAATTATACGCTATGATGACGCCTTCTATATTTTCGGCGGTAACTTCGACACGATTTATAAATCCCTAACGGGAATAGCATGGAATACCACCAAAAAAGATTTTTTATTGCCGGAAGAGATGGCTGGAGCTAATGCCTACTCAATGGTTGTGGATAAGAATAATTATATCTGGATCATTATCGGGCAAAAAACACCGGCAGCCGGAGGAACTGCCGCCGGGGAAGTCTGGCGCGGCCGTTTGAATAAATTAGGATTCTTAATACAATAAGTAAAAGCATTGGCAATTGATCTCATGGAGAAATCAATCGCCAATGCCTTTTCCATATATGTAAAGAAAAAACTAAAGAATGCAGTATAAAGAACAAATTGATTTGAACCGGGTACCCCGGCATGTTGCAATTATCATGGATGGCAACGGGCGATGGGCAAAGCAACGAGGATATGAACGTAGCTATGGTCACCAGGTCGGTGCGGAAACCGTACATGTCATAGCCGAAGAGGCAGCCAGGGTGGGAATCAAATATCTAACTTTATATACATTCTCTACAGAGAACTGGAACCGCCCGACGGACGAAGTTTCTGCTTTGATGGGGCTTCTATTCGACTCTATCGAAGAAGAAATCTTTATGAATAACAATATTAGTTTCCGAATAATTGGCGATATAGCCAAACTTCCGCAAAATGTACGGGACAGACTACTTACCTGCGTGAGCCACACCTCAAAGAATACAGGCATGTGTCTGACATTGGCGCTGAGCTATTCATCGCATTGGGAAATAGCCGAAGCTACCCGCCAAATAGCGATAATGGTGCAAAAAGGAGAATTAAGACCTGAAGAAATCAACAGTGAACTAATATCGAAGCATCTAGTAACTAGTTATATGCCAGACCCGGACTTACTCATACGTACGGGAGGTGAAATCCGACTAAGCAATTACCTGCTTTGGCAATGCTCATATTCAGAGCTTTATTTCTGCGACACTTATTGGCCGGATTTCAGAGAAGAAGAGCTTGATAAAGCAATATACGATTACCAAAAGCGGGAACGAAGGTTCGGTAAAACCAGTGAACAAGTCTATTAATATCAATTAAATTAATCATAAAGATAAATGCAGCATCGTATTATCTCCATACTCACAATGTTTATCTGCCTCTTTGGCTATGCATTGACGAATACAGCACAAAATGTTAACGACACAGACAGCGTGGCAAAGCCGGTTATTCTTTATTCCGGAACACCACAGAAGTACGAAATCGCTTCCATCAAGGTTGAAGGAGTAAAAAACTATGAAGATTATGTACTCATCGGACTATCCGGTTTATCTGTGGGACAAACCATTACAGTCCCCGGAGATGAAATAACCCAAGCTTGTAAACGTTATTGGCGTCATGGGCTATTCTCAAATGTGAAAATCACCGCGGAAAAAATTGAAAAAGGTAAAATATGGCTGACGATTCATTTGACTCAACGCCCGCGAATTGCCGAACTGCGTTATCATGGCGTAAAAAAGTCGGAACGCCAAGATTTGGAGGCCAAAATAGGCTTAATTAAAGGAAACCAGATTACCCCAAACTTAATTGATCGGGCAAAAACATTGATCAAACGCTATTTTGACGACAAAGGATTTAAGAATGCGGAAGTTCTCATTGCGCAAAAAGATGATCCAGCCAATCAGAATCAGCAAATCGTAGATATTACTATTGATAAGAAAGAAAAAGTAAAAGTCCACCAGATAACAATAATAGGTAATAAAGCGCTTACAACTAAGAAAATCAAGCGCTTGATGAAGAAAACCAATGAGAAAAACAAATTGCGAAATATATTCCGTACAAAGAAATTCGTCAAGGAACATTATGAAGCTGACAAGCAGGCTGTTATTGACAAATATAATGAATTGGGATATCGTGATGCCGTAATCGTAAAAGACAGCATTAAGCCTTACGATAACCGTACTGTGGATGTCTTTATGCAAATTGATGAAGGACAGAAGTATTATCTCCGTAATATCACATGGGTTGGAAACACACTATATCCCTCCGAACAGTTGAACTATATGCTACGGATGAAGAAAGGCGATGTATATAACCAAAAGCTATTGGAAGAACGCACCACTTCAGATGATGATGCTATCGGCAATCTATATTATAACAATGGCTATTTATTCTACAGTCTCGATCCTGTGGAGGTCAATGTGGTAGGAGATTCCATCGATTTGGAAATGCGAATATACGAAGGACGCCAGGCTAGCATAAACAAAGTCACCATAAACGGCAACGACCGCTTATATGAAAATGTGGTGCGCCGCGAACTTCGTACCCGTCCGGGTGCACTTTTCAGCCGTGAGGATTTAATGCGTTCCATGCGTGAGTTACAGCAAATGGGACATTTCGACCCGGAACAAATCAAACCGGACATACAGCCAAAACCGGAAGACGGCACAGTAGACATTGGCTACGATCTTGTTTCCAAAGCAAATGATCAAGTCGAATTCTCTGCCGGATGGGGACAAACAGGTATCATCGGAAAGCTAAGTTTAAAATTCACCAACTTCTCTCTTGCGAATCTGTTGCATCCGGGTAAAAATTACCGAGGCATTCTACCCCAAGGTGACGGACAAACATTGACATTAAGCGGTCAAACCAATGCTAAATACTATCAATCTTATAGCATATCATTCTATGATCCATGGTTTGGTGGTAAACGACCGAATGCCTTTTCCGTATCAGCATTCTATTCGGTACAAACTGATATCAGTAGTAATTATTATAATTCCTCTTACATGAACAATTACTATAACAGCTACAATAGTGGCGGCTACGGTACATATAATTATGGAAATTATAACAATTATGAGAACTATTATGACCCTGACAAGTCGATTAAAATGCTTGGTTTGTCCGTCATGTTCGGGAAACGTTTGAAATGGCCTGATGACTATTTCCAGTTCTCTGCTGAATTGTCTTACCAAAAATACATTTTAAGTGATTGGCAATATTTTCCTGTAACAAATGGGAACTGCAATAATATTAGTTTGAACTTGACATTATCGCGCAACTCAACAGACAATCCGATCTATCCGCGCCAAGGTTCCGATTTCTCTCTGTCGGTACAATTTACTCCACCCTATTCCTTGTTTGACGGAGTGGACTATAGTAAATATAGTACGAGCAATCAGAATGACATGAACAAAATGCATAAGTGGGTGGAATATCATAAGTGGAAATTCAAATCTAAAACATTTATCCCGCTCTTGGACCCGGTTAACGTAAAACATACCCCTGTATTAATGTCTCGTGTGGAATTTGGTTTGCTAGGGTACTATAACAAAAACAAGAAATCACCGTTCGAAACATTTGATGTTGGTGGTGATGGAATGACCGGTTACTCCAGCTATGCGACAGAAAGTGTTGCTCTACGCGGTTACGAAAACAGTTCATTGACCCCTTATGGGCAAGAAGGATATGCCTATGCCCGCTTAGGAATGGAATTAAGATACCCGTTAATGTTGGAAACAAGTACCAGTATTTATGCCCTGGGATTTATAGAAGCCGGTAACGCTTGGCATGAAGTCGGCAATTTCAATCCTTTTGAGTTGAAACGTTCAGCCGGTGTAGGTGTACGTATCTTCCTTCCAATGATCGGTATGATGGGAATTGACTGGGGATATGGTTTTGATAAAGTATTTGGTTCCAAACAATATGGAGGTAGCCAGTTCCACTTCATTTTAGGACAAGAATTCTAATATATAAACGTTATGAAAAAGTCAGTAATATTAATTCTTTTGCTGCTTACCACAGGCATTGCAGCTAATGCGCAGAAGTTCGCCCTTATTGATATGGAATATATCTTGAAAAAGATCCCTGCTTATGAGAATGCGAATGGACAATTGAACCAGATGTCCCAGCAGTGGCAACAAGAAGTTGAGAAAACCTCTAACGAGGCCAAAAGTCTCTACAAAAATTATCAAGCGGCATCTGCTTCACTATCAGATGCACAAAAGCAGAAAAAAGAAGAAGCTATTGTTGCAAAAGAAAAGGAAGCTAGCGAATTGCGCCGGAAGTATTTTGGTCCTGAAGGAGAGCTATTCAAAAAGCGGGAAAGTCTGATTAATCCTATTCAGGACGAAATCTATAATGTAGTGAAAGAAATATCGGAGCAGAAAGGTTATTCCGCTGTTATAGACCGCGCATCCGCAACAAGTATTATTTTTGCTTCACCCAGTATTGATATTAGTAATGAAGTTCTTACTAGATTAGGATATTCAAATTAATTTCATAAATTTGCAGCGTTTACACGTATTATCATTAAAATAAATCATAAACATTATGCTTAAGAAATTTGCACTACTCGCTATTATTATTGCCCTCCCTATCGGAGCTATGGCTCAAACAAAATTCGGTCACATGAATTCCCAGCAAGTCATTGCCAGCATGCCGGAATATACTAAAGCACAAGCAGACATGGATGCTTTGTCCAAAAAGTATACTCAGGAAATGAAACGTACACAGGACGAATTCAACAAGAAACTACAAGAATATCAAGCTGTAGCTGATTCTCTTCCGAAAAACATTTCAGAAAGACGCCAAAAGGAATTGCAAGATATGGCCCAAAGACAAGAACAGTTCCAACAGGAAGCCTACCAAGCAATGCAAAAAGCTCAACAAGACGCAATGACTCCCATCTATAAAAAGTTAGATGAGGCAATTCAGGCTGTTGGCAAGACAGAAGGATTAATTTATGTTTTCGACTTAGCTCGTACACAAATACCTTATGTTGGTCCACAAAGCGAAGATGTTACCGCCAAAGTTAAAACACAACTCGGCATCAAGTAAGAATCAATTTAACAAGCATATTAAATAGAAAAGGCGTGAACTTCATAAAGTTCGCGCCTTTTTCTATCTTTGCAACGTAGACAAACTTTTAATTATGAAACAAGTTCTTCCTAATAATCCAGGTCCTATCGGAGTCTTCGATTCCGGATATGGGGGGCTGACTATCTTAAGTAAAATAAGAGAGGCCTTGCCGCAATACGATTATATCTATCTGGGAGATAATGCACGTACCCCATACGGAAGCCGCTCTTTCGAAGTCGTATATGAATTTACGCTTCAGGCAGTTACCAAATTATTTGAGATGGGATGTCATCTGGTCATATTGGCCTGCAATACCGCATCGGCTAAAGCCCTGCGTAGTATACAGATCAACAATTTGCCGAAGATTGATCCTGAAAGAAGAGTACTTGGAGTAATCCGCCCTACCGTAGAGTGCATTGGCAGCATCACTCATAGCCGCCATGTAGGGGTGCTGGCCACAGCAGGAACAATTAAATCGGACTCTTATCCACTTGAAATTCATAAACTATTTCCTGATATTCAGGTCCGCGGGGAAGCTTGTCCCCTCTGGGTTTCACTTGTTGAAAACAATGAAGCCGACGGAGACGGAACGGATTATTTCATCCAAAAATACATTAATGAACTACTCGCAAAGGATAGCAAAATTGATACAGTTATACTGGGATGTACGCATTACCCACTCCTATTGCCTAAAATAAAGAAATATATGCCGTCCGGCATTGTAACCGTTGCCCAAGGCGAGCTTGTGGCGGATAGCCTGAAAGACTATCTGAACCGTCATCCCGAAATCGATGCCAAATGCACTAAAAACGGTAAATGCCAATACTATACAACAGAAGCAGAAGACAAATTTACCGAATCAGCCTTCACTTTCCTGAATGAAGATGTAAGTGTGAAACGAATCTCACTGGAAGACCGGTAAATTATAATAGGTTTGTTAACCTCATTACAAAATACTTGCTATATTTGTAAGACATAACTTCTAATTATTCAACAAGATGAAAGCAGAAGACAACAGCCACACCATTGAAGTATTCAAAGGATCTCCATGGGAAGCAGAATTGGTAAAAGGTTTGCTTGAAAGCAACAACATAGCCACGGTTATGAAAGACGGAATTCTAGGAACCCTCGCTCCTTATCTGGCACCGGATGTAACTATCCTTGTCAGCCAGGAAAACTATGAGAGCGCGATGTCTATTCTTCGTGATCGCGAAAAAAGTAACGACGTAGATTAAGAGATTTATCAGGATAAATGGAAGAGCGACTAACAAGAATAACCGTAAAAATAGGAAGTAACGTTTTAACCCGTAATGATGGTGCCCTTGATGTGACACGAATGTCGGCTTTGGTTGATCAAATTGCAGATTTACACAAAGCGGGAGTGGAAATTATCCTCGTATCTTCAGGTGCAGTTGCTTCGGGTAAGAGCGAATTGCACGCCATTAAGAAACTGGACAGCGTAGATCAACGGCAACTCTTTTCGGCAGTGGGACAAGCCAAACTTATTAACCGGTATTATGAGCTTTTCCGCGAACATGGAATTTCGGTGGGGCAGGTGTTGACCATGAAGGAAAACTTTTCCACGCGCCGCCATTACCTTAATCAGAAAAACTGCATGACCGTAATGCTCGAAAACGGTGTTATTCCTATCGTCAATGAAAACGATACCATCTCTGTCAGTGAACTGATGTTCACGGATAATGACGAACTGTCGGGTCTTATTGCTTCCATGATGGATGCGCAGGCATTAGTCATCCTCAGCAATATTGATGGCATATACAATGGAATTCCGTCCGATCCAGCTTCTGAAGTAATCCGTGAAATAGGTCAGGGAAAAGATCTTGCGTCATATATTCAAACGTCCAAGTCCAGTTTTGGACGTGGAGGTATGCTGACCAAGACCAATATAGCACGCAAAATAGCCGATGAAGGAATTGCGGTGATTATTGCTAACGGAAAACGGGACAATATCCTGGTTGATTTGATTCAACAGCCCGCAACAACATTATGTACACAGTTTATTCCTTCTTCCAGTCCGGTGTCCAGCATTAAGAAATGGATCGCCCATAGCGAAGGCTTTGCAAAAGGCGAATTGCATATCAACCGTCAGGCCACCGAAGTGCTAAATTCAGAAAAAGCCGTTAGTATTCTACCGGTAGGCATTACTGCCATCGAAGGAGAATTTGAAAAAGATGATATTGTGCGAATTATAGACTTTGAAGGAAATATTATCGGTGTGGGAAAAGCAAATTGCAACTCCATACAGGCGCGGGAATCAATGGGCAAACACGGAAAAAAACCTGTTGTACACTATGATTACCTATATATAGAATAAACCGCCCATTTACAGTAAGAGAAAAAATACCGGTCTAAAGGTATAAGCACATATACCACAACAAGCCTTTATAAGACGCAAATTATTACAGAATAAGTCAACACACATTCCCTTTCCCAACTACAAATTATCGCTTTTTTCAAAGGAAGAGGAAAAAACTTCAAGCCAAATGACTACATTTGTAGAGAATTTATTAGGAAACGATCATGAAATTAAAGAAAACATTCGCAGCCATAAAAGAAGCCAGTCGGGATTTATTATTACTTAATGACAATAAAATAAATGATATCCTGTCTGCTATAGCAGATGCTGCCATCGAAAAGACGGATTTCATTCTTGCCGAGAATGCAAAAGACTTGGCTCGTATGGATCCGAAAGATCCCAAATATGATCGCCTCAAACTGACGCAAGAACGTTTGATAAGTATTGCCACAGATATACGGAATGTAGCTCACCTCCCCTCTCCAATTGGAAGAATACTGGCAGAGACAGTGCGTCCTAATGGATTAGCACTTAGAAAAGTGAGTGTCCCTTTTGGTATTATCGGCATTATCTATGAATCCCGTCCCAACGTCAGCTTTGATGTATTTTCACTCTGCTTCAAGAGTGGCAATGCCTGTATTTTAAAAGGTGGAAGTGATGCAGACTATTCCAATCGCGCAATAATCAGTGTAATGCATGAAGTGCTGGAACATTTCAACGTAAATCCACATATCGTAGAGCTGCTCCCGGCCGACCGGGAAGCAACCGCTGAACTGTTGCACGCCAAAGAATTTGTAGACTTAATCATCCCGCGCGGCAGTAGCAGCTTGATAAATTTCGTACGCCAGAATGCAACCGTACCTGTTATTGAAACAGGAGCAGGAATCTGTCATACCTATTTCGATCAGTATGGTGATACACAAAAGGGTGCAGCTATCATCAACAATGCAAAAACTCGCCGTGTTAGCGTTTGCAACGCATTAGATTGCCTGCTGATTGATACCAATCGCTTGAATGACCTTCCTCTGCTTTGCTCTCCCATGAAAGGAAGCAACGTTATTATCTACGCAGATGCACCTGCATACAAAACACTCAAAGGAAAATATCCCGAAGAATTATTAAAAGAAGCAACCGAGAATAGCTACGGAACAGAGTTCTTGGACTATAAAATAGCAATCAAATCAGTATTGTCCATGCAAGATGCTCTACAGCATATCCGGCAATACGGCTCCAAACACAGCGAATGTATTGTGACGGAAGATCACAACCATGCCGCACAGTTCTGCCGTGAAGTAGACGCAGCCTGTGTATATGTTAACGCACCAACCTCTTTTACCGATGGGGCACAATTCGGTCTCGGTGCGGAAATCGGCATTAGCACACAAAAGCTGCATGCCCGTGGTCCCATGGGACTGGAAGAGCTCACCACCTATAAGTGGATTATTGAGGGACAAGGACAAATCAGAGATTAAGAATAGTTATTGCAACCATTAAAAGAACGTAAGAAATGAAGAATTTTACCTGTGTGCAGGACATCAACAACCTGAAGGCTGCATTAGATGAAGCTTTTGAAATTAAGAAAGACCGTTTTAAATATGTAGAATTGGGAAGAAACAAAACATTGATGATGATCTTCTTCAATTCCAGTCTCCGCACACGCCTCAGTACGCAAAAAGCGGCACTAAACCTAGGCATGAACGTTATCGTCCTGGATATCAACCAAGGAGCCTGGAAACTGGAAACCGAGCGGGGAGTCATTATGGATGGTGACAAGCCCGAACATCTATTGGAAGCAATTCCTGTCATGGGCTGTTACTGTGACATTATCGGGGTACGTTCTTTCGCTCGTTTCGAAAATCGTGATTATGATTATAATGAGGTGATCATCAATCAATTCATAGAACATTCCGGTCGCCCGGTATTCTCCATGGAAGCAGCGACCAGACATCCGCTTCAGAGTTTTGCCGATCTGATTACCATCGAAGAATATAAGAAGACAAAACGTCCCAAGGTAGTGATGTCATGGGCTCCACACCCCCGCCCACTTCCACAGGCCGTACCTAACTCTTTTGCCGAATGGATGAATGCAACTGATTATGAGTTTGTCATCACCCACCCGGAAGGTTATGATCTTGACCCTCGATTTGTTGGAAAAGCGCATGTGGAATATAATCAGATGAAAGCTTTTGAAGGGGCCGACTTTGTGTATGCTAAGAATTGGGCCGCCTATGCAGGTAACAATTATGGTAAGGTCTTGAGCAAAGACCCCGAATGGACAATCGGAGAGCGTCAAATGAGTGTAACCAATGATGCTTACTTCATGCACTGCCTCCCGGTACGTCGCAACATGATTGTGACGGACGATGTCATTGAAAGTCCGCAGTCCATTGTTATTCCCGAAGCAGCCAACCGTGAGATTTCAGCTACAGTGGTATTGAAAGGTCTTATCGAAGGGTTAAGATAATAGCAGTAAAGACACATGCTGATTTGAAAGAGAATCAGAATGAATATCATTAAAATACTATAAGTATATAATAAAGAGATTGTTTTGAAACAGAAATAATTGTTTCAAAACAATCTCTTTAATTATAGTTCTATCCTAATTCTACTTCTCCGCTTTCTTCCCTGCTTGTACCCAAGACAGGAAACCTTTATCCAAATTATATACCGTATATCCCTTTTTGTCCAATATGGCGGCTGCTTTCCGACTTCGCCTTCCGCTACGGCAGTACACTGCAACCGGTTTATCTTTGGAAAGAGTAGAATCGGCTATTTCCGCAAACTTGCCGTTCAAAACATTAATATCAAGACTTCCCGGGATATGTCCTTCCGAATATTCCGCCATGGTACGGACATCAAGTCGCTGAACATTAGGGTCAGTAATTAAAGAATCAAACTCGTTTACTGAAACGGTTTTATAACCTCCTTTCTGCTGACAGGAAAAAAGTGAAGATAGAAAAACGCACATTCCTGCTAAATAGGTACTCATTTTCATCAAATTTTTTAGTTAATTCATTTTAGGTTGATAAGCAAACTGATAAGTTTTTGTTATACCAGAGTAGGTATAAACACTAAAATAGATTATAATGTTCGTTATCCCTTCCTCCACGTATTGCCTTAAGGGAATAGAAGCATAAGCCCGCTTGGTATAGGCCTCAACGTCATTGCCTGCATCATGATAAAGAGACAAGCGTACAATCCGCTCTCCCGAATCGGGATAAGTCAAAACTTCATTCTGAACAAAATGAAATAAGTGTGTACCATTTTGAGCCTTTATTTCCAAGATCATGTTGAGGTAATCAAGTCCCATCCAGAGACTTAAGATATCAACTGGATCGGCTTTTACTCCATCACTAAACTCAGCAGCAGGCTGTGGTATAGGCGCTATAGCCTTTAGTAAACTATATAATTTCACTCCCTGAGTCCCGGTATCTTCTTCTTTCCCATACAAGCAGACAAGACGAACCGTACTGTCTGCCTGTATTTTGGTATGAGAGGCATCTTCCAATATGGAAAATGTATCACCTTCATCCGTGACTAAGGTTTGCAGACTCCCATCAGCAGCAGAATGTGCTGTGACAAATTCCTGCTTCACTGATGGATAATAATAATCGTGATCTCCACTACAAGAAGCAAAAATATAAATCAATGCCACACAAAAACAAAACGGGAAGACCCAAAAGAGTGATTTGCTTTTCATCCTTATTTAATTGGAACGGTTACTAATTGCAGCCAGATAATTTGTTAACGGGTTAGCATACATAAGCAATATCTTTTCACGCAAAAAAGGAATATCCTTATTGGGCAATTCAATACGCGCAAGTTGCTGCTCGACATAACTCAGGAAAACGTCCTTCTGCTCCGGAGTATAATTCCCAACAAAAGCATTTGTATTCGACAAGCAGTCGTGCGCCACATAGTTGCCGGGATACAAACAATAATTGGCATGGATACGCTGATCTATGAGAGTCGAAATCAAAGCAAACAGTTCTGGTTTAGAAAGAGAATGATCAATCTTCTCTAATTCATCATTAATACATTCACTAACCTGAAAATGAACATGCCCCTTATACCCAAAAAGCCCAGTTTGCATATTCATCAGATCATCTTCCTGAGATTTCTTATAATCGGGATCATCCCGCTTCAATTGAAATTCCCTTGCTTTTAGAAAATCACAAGGATCATACTCATAAGAAATAGCCAACGGAGCAAGATTTAAATCAAGTAAACGGTCTATCACTGTATTTCCCTCACCCCCCATCGCCAGCATCTTCAAGACACTATCCTGAGTGCGGTCATTAGCATCTTTAGCACGGCCTTCACGCTGTGCAATCCATATCGATTGTTTCTTCTCCCGGATGGTATAATGTATATATCTGGACATTCGGGTGGAAGACTCGAGCATCTGCCGCATCGTTAAGGCACGCTGTACAATAAAGGATTTATTTACTCTTACAAACTTCTTGATCCAAGGATAAATCAACAGGTTATCACCAATAGCTATTTCCACTGTATCCATCGCCTTATCAATCAGTTCCACTGACAGAAATCCTGAATCCAGAATAATATCCCTGTGATTGGATATATAGACATAAGGTTTCTCTCTATCAGCCATAGCTGACAAATCAAGCGTGACACCGGTAGTCGTCTCTGCTGCAAGCTTATGCAGCAAGGAGTAACAAAATGTTTTCTGAAAATCTAATTTAGTCTTACACCCCCGCATCTTTTGAGCCACTCCTTCGAACGGAACATCAGGAAGGACGGTCGCGGCAGCCCGACGAAAGGCTGGATCAGCAATCAACTCCTCAAAAATCTGAGGAAGTTCTTCATCATTATAAGGTCGAATCTCTTCAAAGTCCATAGAACCCAAAATTAAATCAAAAAAACAATTAAACCACCTTTATCAGATGCGATTAATCGTTATCTATATCTTGTATAACTTAAAACTTATCTTCTATGATGTCGCCCATCACCTCTTTTATATCCAATCCGGCAACCCGTACTTGCTGCGGAATGAAACTGGTAGGTGTCATTCCCGGAGTGGTATTCACTTCAAGCAAATTAATCTTCTCGCCCTCCGTGATAATATAATCCACCCGGACAATTCCGTAAGCCCCCAATATATCATAAATCGCGGAAGTCAGCGTTTGCACACGGGTTCGTAAATCATCCGAAATACGTGCAGGAGTAATTTCCGAAACTTGTCCGTTATATTTCGCATCATAATCAAAGAACTCATTTTGAGTAACAACCTCTGTTATAGGCAACAACACAGACTTCTCTTTTGTTTTATAACATCCGCAAGTAATCTCAATGCCCTCCATAAAAGCCTCGACAACAACTTCCTGAGCCTCATCAAAGGCTTTAGCAATAGCCGGCTGTATCTGCTCTCTTGATTTTACTTTGGTCACTCCGAAACTGGATCCCCCTAAACTGGGTTTTATAAAGCAAGGTAGTCCGATTTTCGCCATTACATCCTCATCCGAAACGGATTGTCCCTTACGAAGGAGCAGAGAATCGGCAATACGCACGCCAAAAGCTTTAAGATACTGATTACAGGCAAACTTGTCATAAGTCATCGCCGCAGCCAATACCCCACAGCACGAATAAGGGATGTACAACATATCGAAATAACCCTGTAGCCGTCCGTCTTCCCCCGGAGTACCGTGAATGGTAATATAAGCAAAATCAAACACGACCTTGGATTCATTCAGCAAAAAGCTGAAATCATTCCGATCAATAGGTACCCTGCTTCCGTCGGGCAACTGCACGTTCCAATCCAAACCATGCATCTCTACAATATACAACGTATACTTCTCCTTATCAATGAAGGAGTAGATTCCCTGCGCACTGCGCAAAGAAACATGAAACTCGGAAGTATCACCTCCGGCTACGATAGCGATTGTGCGTTTCATTCTAAATCTCTGTTACTGATGTAGCCTCTCCACTTATCTATCAGTTGCGCCATATCTTCAGGCAGTTCCGAAGTAAAATTCATCTCTTCACCAGTGACGGGATGAACAAACCCCAACGTCATAGCATGTAGTGCCTGCCGTGGACAAGTGTCAAAGCAATTGTTTACAAACTGTTTATATTTACTAAAGTGAGTTCCTTTTAAGATTTCATGTCCCCCATAACGCTCGTCATTAAAAAGGATATGTCCAATGTGCTTCATGTGCACACGGATTTGATGAGTACGCCCGGTTTCAAGCACGCATTCCACAAGGGTGACATAACCTAAACGCTCCAAAACACGATAATGAGTCACCGCATATTTCCCCTGCGTCGGATCACTCAGCACCGTCATTTGCATACGATCTCTGGGATTACGCCCTACATTACCAATAACCGTCCCCTCATTCTGCTCAACAATCCCCCACACCAAAGCACGATAGCGGCGTTTTGTCGTTTTATTAAAGAATTGCATCCCCAGATTAGTTTTGGCATCGGGTGTCTTAGCAACTACGAGCAAACCGGAAGTATCCTTGTCTATACGGTGCACCAGTCCCACATGCGGATCATTCGCATCATAATCAGGACTGTCTTTTAAGTGCCATGCAATGGCGTTAACTAAAGTCCCTTGGTAATTACCATGTCCCGGATGTACCACCAGACCGGCAGGCTTATTCACCACCATCAGGTATTTATCTTCATACACAATATTCAAAGGGATATCTTCGGGGATTACTTCATTTTCATAACGCGGACGATCCATCATAACGGTAATGACATCAAGAGGCTTTACTTTATAGCTGCTCTTCACCGGTTTACCATTAGCCATCACAAAGCCTCCGTCGGCCGCCTTCTGTATCCTATTGCGTGAAGCATTAGTCAACCGGTCAAATAAATATTTGTCAACCCGCAACATTTCCTGTCCCTTGTCAACCACAACACGAAAGTGCTCATAGAGCTGTGTTTCATCATTAACAGGTTCTACATCATCCAGGGAATCATTCTCTATATCGTCCGACAAATCTTCAATCATGCCTTATGTTCCTTATAAATTATCATCAAGATTACTTCACCCGCACGCTTGCGTATAATACTTTAGAACCATGATTCATCAGCCGCAGATTTTTTATCAGAGTTCTTATCAGAAGCCACCGGCGTCTTTTCCACAGCCTGACTGTCAACATCTAACGAATCATCCGCTTGAACCACATCTTCACCGTTACCGACAACTAAAGTCAACGTTGCCCCCACAGGGATTTTTTCTCCGGAAGAAAGCAAACGATCCCGATATTTCACTCCATAAACCCAATCTCTTTCGCCTGCGATATATTCGATTTCATTCAATTTAAAGCCCGAAGCTAACATACGTGCTTGCGCCTGACGGACTGAACTATTGTCCGCCACATCCGGGACAGCCACTTGAGGAATACTTAGCGAGTTGACAGTCAGATAAATAATACGACCTTTCTTCACCTTTTGGCCTGCCACCGGATTATAGTCAAGGATACATCCCGCCGGCAGATTTTTCATATAGCTGGAGTCTGACACCACAGCAACCAGTCCGCGATTTCGAAACACTTGCTCAGCCTGCGCAATTTTCAAACCTTTCACATCAGGCACCAATATCCCCTCTCCATGACGGGTATATACATCCAGCCCTTTGAGTACACCAAAGATTAGAAAAGCAACCGCAACCACCATCCCGATTACGTTCATCCAGAAATATTTATTCTGTCGAAAAGAAAAAAACTCTTTTATCGTCATAACCAATCACGTTATTTGGGACAAAGATACAATTTTCACCACAGACTGTAGCAGACTTTCATCGAGTTTTTCTACGTACTCCCATCATGCACTAAAAAGAGAAAAGCCGTAAAAGACTTATTATAGTCTTCTACGGCTCTCTTATCTCTTTAGGGCAAGAAGCCTTTATGCTTTCACTCCATTGTATTCGTCAGAAACAGTCAATTTCGTTCTGCCTTTTGCGCGACGGGCTGCCAATACTCTACGACCATTAGCTGAAGCCATTCTCTCACGGAAACCGTGTTTGTTTTTTCTCTTTCTGTTAGAGGGTTGAAATGTTCTTTTCATTACTGTATCTTGTTTTATGTTATTATCTCACACAATCGGGCTGCAAAAATAGGCACTTTTTCCAAATTAACCAAACAATGAGCCTTTTTCTCTCTATTTTTTTTGTGTTTTTTATGGAATTCCACTATTTTTGCACTCGCAAAGCCTGCCAAGTTTAGTTAATAACACTAATAAAGAATATATCTTATGATTAATGCTCAAGACATTAAAAACGGGGCGTGCATCCGCATGGATGGCAAACTCTATTTCTGCATTGAATTCCTGCATGTAAAGCCGGGAAAAGGAAACACTTTCATGCGTACGAAATTGAAAGATGTGATAAGTGGTTACGTTATTGAACGCCGCTTCAATATTGGAGAAAAATTGGAAGATGTTCGCGTAGAACGTCGTCCCTATCAATTTCTATACAAAGACGGCAGTGATTATATCTTCATGAATCAGGAAACTTATGATCAGCATCCTATTGCTCATGATCTAATCAATGGTGTTGACTTCCTATTGGAAGGCATGTTATTGGAAGTTGTTTCAGATGCTTCCACCGAAACCGTGCTTTACGCCGATATGCCCATTAAGGTACAGATGAAAATCACTTATACTGAACCGGGTATGAAAGGAGATACAGCTACAAATACGCTGAAGCCGGCTACTGTTGAATCCGGTGCAACCGTACGTGTGCCGCTGTTCATCAACGAGGGCGAGACTATTGAGATTGACACGCGGAATGGTTCTTACGTCGGTCGTGTAAAAGTATAATTGTTTTTGACACAATCTTATCTTCTATAAAAAAAGAATCAACCGCCATGAGATGACCGGTTGATTTTTTTTTATTATTTCGTACAATTATTTTCTTTATTTTTCTATCTTTGTAGAAACCATTTATTCAATTCTACTAATCTTAAAAGTACATGAACAAAATTCTACTCTGGTGCGGAACAGCTCTATTCCTTTTGTTTCTGTCATCCGCCACACACGCTCAGTACCTGCGATCGGCCTATTTTATCGAAGGAAGTAACGCACGAACGCAATTGAATCCGGCCTTGCAGCCCCAACGCGGCTATTTTACTTTACCTGTAATAGGCTCACTCAACGCTGAAGTATCATCCAATTCTTTAGGTATTAAAGACGTGACCGACTTGTTCGATTCCGGAAATAATTTCTATAACGAAGACAAATTCTATAACAATCTGAAATCCTTCAACCATTTGAATGTAAACATCAATACCAGTATCATCTCTTTCGGAATTAAAAGCGGAAAAGGATTCTGGTCATTCAATCTTTCAGCCCGTGCCAGCATTGAAGGGTCCATTTCAAAGAGCATGTTCGATTACTTGAGAGCCATTGACAATGAAGACTACAACTGGCAGAACGGACAACCCATTGACATAGAAAACAACCGGTTACAGATGAACTATTACACAGAGATCGGAGCTGGGTATTCGCGCATGATCAACAAGCGACTGACTATCGGAGGAAAGATCAAGCTACTCTTGGGTATGGGAGATGTCAATATGAAAATCAACAAACTGCATGTATACGGCAAGGAAGATGGAATCTACTCGGAATACCAATTTCAATCGGATGCTGAATTGAATACCTCGGCAAAAGGGCTCGAAATGGAAGAGAATAGCAAAGGGTATGTAAGTGATCTGGACTATAATAGTTACGGAATAAGCGGATATGGAACCGGCATCGACTTGGGCGCCAGCTATAAACTGCTCGACAATGCAATCCTTTCAGCTTCACTCACCGACCTTGGGTTTATTTCATGGACAAAAGGCAACACACAGACAGCAACCTCAACGAACAACATTGTTATTAATAAAGACAACTACGATAAAAATCCGGATATACTCGACATCGATATGTATGGGCTAAAAAAGCAAGAAAGCAAATCACGTAGCACATCATTGTCGCCGACACTTACCGTGGCAGGGGAATACGACTTGTTTCAACGCAAACTCGGACTGGGATTACTATCAACCAATAGGTTCGGAAAGATAAACACCTATTCGGAGCTCACCCTTTCCGCTACTTATCGCCCCAACAATATAATCAATGCTTGCCTAAGCTATTCCATGCTGAATCAAGGAAAGACCTGGGGTATGGCAATCAAAGCAGGGCCACTACTCATTGGTACTGATTATCTTTATCTGGGAGAAAACAGTAAACACGTAAATGCCTTTATCGGAATGTCCTTCACATTAGGAAAAAAGAATAGAGACTAAGAGATTCCAATATGCGCTATTCCATCATTATTCCAGTGTATAACCGTCCGGGCGAAGTGGATGAACTCCTGCAAAGCTTAGTACTGCAATCTTATACATCTTTTGACGTCATTGTGGTGGAAGATGGCTCTACAATACCATGCAAAGACATTGTCAATCAATATAAGGATAAACTGGATATCCATTACTATGTGCAAAATAATTCCGGTCCGGGACAGGCACGTAATTACGGAGCGGAACAAAGTGACAGTGATTATCTCATTATACTGGACTCCGACTGCATTCTCCCCGAAGGATATCTGGCAGCTATCGAGAACGAATTGCAAGAGTCGCTAGCCGATGCCTTTGGCGGGCCCGATCGTGCACACTGCGATTTCACTCCCATTCAGAAAGCAATTAATTATTCCATGACTTCATTCTTCACTACGGGAGGTATTCGCGGAGGAAAAAAGAAAATGGACAAGTTCTATCCCCGCAGCTTCAATATGGGAATACGCCGGGAAGTATATAAAGCATTGGGTGGTTTTTCCAATATGCGTTTTGGTGAGGACATTGACTTTAGTATCCGTATTTTCAAAGGAGGTTATCAATGCCGCCTGTTTCCGGATGCATGGGTTTATCACAAACGCCGGACAGACCTGAAGAAATTTTTCAAGCAAGTTCATAACTCAGGAATAGCACGCATCAATCTATATAAAAAATATCCGGATTCCCTCAAACTGGTACATTTACTTCCGGGAATCTTCACATTGGGAGTTGCACTTTTATTATTCGCCACCCCTTTTTTCCGGTACAGTCCGATTCCCATTTTATTGTATGCCCTTTTGGTCGGGATTGATGCCTCATTACAAAACCAAAGCCTGCGCATCGGACTTTATTCCATCGCCGCTTCATTTATCCAGTTAATTGGATATGGAACAGGATTCTGGAGGGCATGGTGGAAAAGATGTCTCCTCGGGAGAGATGAATTCGAAGCATTCAAAGATAATTTCTACAAATAATATAACGATATAAACGCAGATCGAAGCCAGCAGCCGAAATCTGCGTTTTCTTTTTCAACAATTATTCAAAATGACTAAACTGAATATCAACCAATGGGCTAAGGAAGATCGCCCACGGGAGAAAATGATTCAAAAAGGAGCCGAAGCACTAAGCGATGCCGAATTACTGGCAATCCTCATCGGCTCAGGTAATACGGAAGAAAGTGCCGTATCACTAATGCAGCGCATACTTGCAGAATGCCATAATGATCTGAACGAACTTGGTAAATGGGAAGTGCGCGACTTCTCAAGATTCAAAGGTTTCGGTCCGGCCAAAAGTATCACAATCATGGCAGCCCTTGAACTGGGAAAAAGAAGAACGTTTAAAGAACATTCGGAACATCCGACCATCCGCTGCTCCAAAGATATCTATGAACTATTCCATCCCTTAATGTGCGACCTTGCTCAAGAAGAGTTTTGGATTCTGCTCCTCAACCAGGCATCCAGAGTCATCAACAGCGTCCGTATCAGCAGTGGAGGAATAGACCAAACCACTGCAGATGTACGCTGTATACTCCGGGAAGCCCTTATTCAACGGGCCACACAAATGGCCTTGATCCATAACCATCCGTCAGGCAATCCACACCCGAGCAATGAAGACCAAAGACTGACGCAACTTGTACAGAAAGCAACAAAGGTAATGAACATCCACCTCATTGATCATGTTATTATCTCAAACGGGAGATATCATAGTTTTGCGGACGAAGGAATGTTGTGAAACCAAACCGGGAATTCATTAATAATTCAATTGCCTCTCAACAGGCATCGGATAAAGTTTTACTAAGCGCCGGTAACTCTAGCAGACCATCATAGCAATAAGATATCAAGAGTTTCCCGTTTCGATATTTTTTTTTAGCTTTGTCCAACTAAACCAATATATTCTACAAATATGACCAAATTTGAAATAGAAGAGAAAATTGTCAAGATGCTCAAGACCGTTTTTGATCCTGAAATACCGGTAAACATATATGACTTGGGATTAATCTATAAAATAGAGGTGTCCGATCAAAACGAAGTAACCATTGACATGACATTGACAGCACCGAGTTGTCCCGCTGCCGATTTCATCATGGAGGATGTAAGAATCAGAATAGAATCAATAGAAGACATAACCGCCACAACGATCAATCTGGTATTTGACCCCGCATGGGATAAAGATATGATGAGCGAAGAAGCCAAATTAGAATTAGGCTTTCTTTAAAATTATTGATATGAAAAATGTATATTTCCTTTCGGACGCACACCTTGGTTCGCGAGCTATTGAGCATGGCCGTACTCAGGAGAGGCGCCTTGTCAATTTCCTCGACAGCATAAAGCACAAGGCAAGCGCCATTTATCTGTTGGGTGACATGTTCGACTTTTGGTACGAATTCAAGACAGTTGTCCCCAAGGGATACACCCGATTTTTAGGCAAGCTCTCCGAGCTGACCGACATCGGAGTGGAGGTCCATTTCTTTACCGGAAACCATGACATCTGGTGCAATGATTACCTCACTAAAGAGTGTGGCCTGATCCTTCACAAAGAAGCGATGACGACGGAAATATATGGTAAGGAATTCTTTCTCGCCCACGGAGATGGCCTGGGAGATCCGAATAAAAAATTCAAGTTGCTTCGCGCCATCTTTCATAGTCACTCCTTGCAGGTATTATTCTCCGCCATACATCCCCGCTGGAGTATGGAACTGGGATTAAGATGGGCCAAGCGAAGCCGCATGAAACGAGTAGGCGGAAAAGAACCTGAATATTTGGGAGAAAACAAAGAATATCTTGTTCTCTTCTCTAAAGAATATTTAAAGTGCCATCCCAATATTAATTTCTTTATCTATGGGCATCGCCATATTGAACTCGATTTAATGTTAAGTTCCTCCTCCCGCGTCACCATCTTGGGCGATTGGATTAATTATTACTCCTACGCCGTATTTGATGGCGAGAATTTCTTCTTAGAAGAATATATTGAAGGAGAAACCCAGCCATAGCAGCCACCATAGAAAACGAGAGTCTGTCAAAGCTAAAATTACCACTCTAAAGAGTTACAGTTTGTAACTAATAGGCATAAAAGAGCCCTATCAAACTCTATTTCTGAGTAATGATAGGGCTCTTCTTTTTGCTGATAACGACACATCTACATCTATTTACATTATTCGGGGAAGTGTAGCAACGTCTTATAAGATCATCAGACCTTCCTATTTTTTATATCCGGCAGCCTTTGCTATTTTCTTCGGAATATCGGTATTGTCCATCTTTCCTGCAAAAAGTTTGGCACCGGCACCAATCGCATATACAGGGACATATTCCGCAGTATGATTCTTGCTTGTCCATCCTACCATGGCAATCTGACTCATCACCTCTTTGGCACAAGCAGCCAAAGGCTCTGTTTTGGCATAAAGACTTTCTTCAAAAACAGCCTTATTCTTCACGAAAGAAGCCTCATACTGATCATGCAGTATTCGTTCCTGCTCCCATGTCAACGGTAGATCTTTCCAAAAGCCCATCTTATCGGCAAGCAATGCTTTAATCTCCTCCCAGCTCACTCTGTTCCCTTTTGTTTTTCTTAAATCCGTAATAGCAGCAGAAAGGACATCCAAAGATTGTTTTTGATTCGCCAACGACTTCAGGTGCAACTCATACTTGCCTGTGCCAAGTCCCAATCCACCGGTCTCATGATCGGCAGTCACCACAATCAAAGTCTCTTTAGGATGCTTCTTATAGAAATCATAAGCTACTTTGATCGCATTATCCATGTCCACCACTTCATTAAAAGTCGTAGCCGGATCATTTTCATGACAAGCCCAGTCTATTTTGCCCCCTTCAACCATTAAGAAGAAGCCTTTATCCTGTCCTTTTGTCAGGAAAGACACAGCACTCTCCGTGATCTGTTTCAACGTTAAATCACCCGGTTTGCGATCAATCGCATAAGGCAGACAAGAAGGATCTGCACCATCTTTCTGGATCAACACCATCTTATTAGCTTGCGCACATTTAGCCTTGAAATCATCCACACCTTTAGCAATGGTATATCCAGCTTTCTCTATAATGGGGAAAATACTGGGGGCCTCCGTTTTTTCATAAGTAGTAGTCGGCTTCAAGAACCCGCCACCTGCATAAAAGTCGAAACCGGCTTTCGGCAGATCAAGGGCTATTTCATAATACATATTCCGATTAGGCTGATGTGCATAGAACACAGCAGGTGTTGCATGATCCACACTGACACTCGTTGTAATCCCGACTTTCCGACCGGCCTTCTTAGCTTCTGCCGCTACAGATTCCAATACAGTCTTTTGGGCATCCATACTGATCGCAGCATTGTAAGTTTTTACTCCCGTGGCAAGTGCCGTTCCGGCAGCCGCCGAATCAGTAATTGAGTTAGAAGCAGAAAAAGTTGTTGCCATACCAGCTATCGGAAACTGCGTAAAAAGCAAAGGTTTTACTCCAATTCTGTTTTCCAATTCAGCCAAGTACATCTCCGTTCCATTTACTTGGTTTAATCCCATCCCATCACCGATGAAATAAAAAACGTATTTTGCCTGCTGGGCATAAGTCATGCCGGACAACAAGACAAACAGTAACACATACTTTAATCGTTTCATAAAATGATTCTTTATTTTAATTATTCTGAAAGACTTTATTTTAAAGCAAACAAAGATAACCATTTTTATCCGGTGCAATATGAAGATACTATTAAAAAGAGAACCGGAGTACTGCTATTGCTGTACCCCGGTCCACTATTTATTGCTATTTACTAAACAGGAAATCTATTTTTTCGTTAAGATTGCCATTGTATCGGATGCAATCACCAACTCTTCATCAGTAGGAATGACAACAACCTTAACCGGAGAATCATTTGTCGAAATAACCAATTCCTCTCCACGCACCTTGTTTTTTTCAGCATCAATTTTCACGCCCAGGAATTCAAGTCCGGCACAAACGCCACTACGGCAACTGGTCTGATTCTCACCAACACCACCGGTAAAGACAATAATATCAACACCGCCTAGCACAGCCGCATAAGTACCAATATACTTTTTAATACGATAAAAATACATCTCTTCAGCCAGAATCGCTTTCTTATTTCCCGCAGCAACAGCTGCTTCCAGTTCACGCATATCACTTGATACCCCGGAAATACCAAGAACGCCGCTCTGCTTATTCAGCAGATCAGAAACACCAGTTGTAGTCAGATGTTCCTTCTCCATAATGAACGTCACCGCACCGGCATCAATATCACCACTACGAGTACCCATAATAAGGCCTTCCAAAGGAGTCAGTCCCATGCTCGTATCGACACATTTACCATCTTTAATTGCAGAGATCGAACTACCGTTACCTATATGGCAAGTAATGATCTTCTTCCCTTCAGGTTTAACACCCAAAAACTCACAGACACGATGGGAAACGTAACGATGAGAAGTTCCGTGAAAGCCATAACGGCGTACACCGTATTTTTCGTATAATTCATAAGGCACGGCATATAAATAGGCATAATCGGGCATCGTTTGATGAAAAGCCGTATCAAACACACCGATTTGAGGAATAGTTGGCAAAATTGCAGAGATAGCATTCACCCCCTTCAAATTGGCATGGTTATGAAGCGGAGCCAGATCATTACATGCCGTAAATGCATCCAGAACCTCTTTGGTCAGCAATACAGACTCACTGAATTTCTCGCCGCCATGCACTATACGGTGACCTACAGCAGTAATCTGATCCAATGATTTAATAGCACCATATTCAGGATGAATCAAAGTGTTTAATATGAATTCCACTCCAACAGTATACTCGGGAATATCTTTCTCTAAAACTTTCTTCTCACCGTTAGGCAGAGTCAACTTCAGGAAAGAGCCCTGCAAACCGATTTTTTCAATTCCACCCTGAGCGATAACCTCTTTGCGCCCCATATCAAACAGTTTATATTTGATGGATGAGCTACCACAATTCAAGACTAATATTTTCATGACCTGATTATGATTATTTGGTTTGTTTGGCTGCAATGGCCTGATTAGCGGTAATGGCAATCATACGATAAACATCCTCAATGGAACAACCGCGCGAAAGATCATTAACCGGACGGGCAATACCCTGTAATACAGGGCCAACAGCATCAGCATGCCCCAAACGTTGGACTAATTTATAAGAAATGTTTCCAACTTCCAGACTCGGTACAATAAGCACATTGGCTTCACCGGCAATCCTTGACCCTGGAGCTTTGCTGGCACCTACCGAAGGAACTAATGCCGCATCAGCCTGAAGTTCACCATCTACCTCCATAGACGGATCCATTTCTTTTGCGATTTTCAAAGCCTCAACCACTTTATCCACCACTTCATGTTTAGCAGAGCCTTTAGTCGAAAAGCTTAACAAAGCGACTTTCGGTTCCTCAATGCCAGCAACAACCTTAGCCGTCTGAGCCGTACACACGGCAATCTGAGCCAACTGAGCCGCGTCAGGCACAGGAGTAACAGCGACATCACTCATTATCAAAAGTCCGTTTTTACCATACTCCGGAGCATGAGTCAACAACAACATCGCACCGGATACACAGGTGATTCCCGGAGCTGTTTTAATAATTTGAAGCGCCGGACGAAGCACATCTCCGGTCGTATTTCGAGCACCGGCCAACTGCCCGTCGGCATCGCCAGTCTTAATAATCAGGCAACCCAGATAAAGCGGATCAAGAACCAACTTACGGGCTTGTTCTATGGTCATCCCTTTCTTCTTGCGTAATTCACAAAGCAATTGGGCATATTCTTCTTTCTTCGGATGATCTTCAGGATCAATGATGGTTGCCTTACAGATATTTCCAAGTCCCCACTCCTCGGCACAAGCCTCAATTTCTTTCGGATGACCTAAAAGAATCAAATCAGCAACTCCGTCAGTCAGAATCTGATTGGCAGCTTTCAAAGTACGTTCTTCCGTACCTTCGGGAAGAACAATGCGTTGGCGATTCGCTTTCGCGCGCGCAACAATTTCATTAATTAAATTAAGCATAAATATAATGATGTATAAGATTTCAGAAGTCCCAGCTTTTCGACTGCAAAATTACATAATTTTGCAATATCTACATTGCAATTCAATAGTTTTTTGTTCCCTAAATTACGATTATTATAAAATTTAACATTAGGACAAAAATAATGCAACGGATATCTCTAATATCGTTCGCAGAAGATAAGAGCGACACCCCTAAAATTCACAGAGCAGCATATAAATCATGATTATATAATCTCATTCCCCCCAAGCACTGGCAATAAATATAGGGGGCAAAGGATACCAGCAATTACTAAAATGCCTAACTTTGCGCAGTTTTCAGAATAATAACAAAATAGACAGGTAATTATGATTCGTCAATGTGCGATTCTTTTCGGATGTCTGGCCTTAGGTGAATTGATTGTTTTTCTTACGGGTATCAAACTTCCATCCAGCATCATCGGCATGTTGCTGCTCACTTTATTTTTAAAAATAGGCTGGATAAAGCTTCAATGGGTACAGGGAATGTCTGACTTTCTCGTTGCAAACATTGGATTCTTCTTCGTCCCGCCAGGAGTTGCTCTCATGCTCTATTTCGACATTATTTCGGCTGAGTTTTGGCCAATAGTCGTCTCAACATTCATCAGTACCCTTCTGGTTCTAATCGTAACCGGGTGGATTCACCAACTAACACGTAAAATCAAATGAGCTATCTTGAAAATAAATTCTTTCTACTGGCCATTACGTTCGGATTCTATTTTTTGGCCAGGTTACTCCAGAAGAAAACCGGAATCCTCTTGCTTAATCCCATCTTGCTGACAATTGCCATACTCATTATCTTTCTAAAGATGACAGGAATCAGTTACGAAACTTATAACGAAGGAGGACATCTCATCGAATTTTGGTTAAAGCCAGCTGTCGTAGCGCTTGGTGTGCCCCTGTATCTACAGCTAGAAGCGATAAAAAAACAGCTACTGCCCATACTTCTGTCACAACTGGCAGGTTGCATCGTGGGAGTTACATCTGCAGTACTCATTGCCAAAGTAATGGGTGCCTCGCGAGAAGTGATTTATTCATTGGCACCAAAATCCGTCACCACCCCCATAGCCATGGAGGTGACAAAATCATTGGGCGGCATTCCCTCGCTAACAGCCGCCGTAGTGATTTGTGTGGGATTGATAGGCGCCATTCTTGGTTTTAAGATGTTGAAACTGACACACATTAACAGCCCCATAGCGCAAGGGCTTTCAATGGGTACGGCCGCCCATGCCGTAGGCACATCCACAGCAATGGACATCAGTGCCAAGTACGGAGCATATGCCAGTTTGGGACTGACACTGAACGGCATTTTCACCGCCCTCTTCACCCCTGCTATCCTACGTTTTTTAGGACTGCTCTAACAATTTGCAGTTTTCTTTGTTATTTTAACTCGAACCCAACTAAAAATAGTTATGCTATCATTTAAAGACATTGAAACTAAAGATAAAGAATTTATCACTTCCTACACACTAAACGAACCCAGACGTAATTGTGACTTATCCTTTTCCAATTTGTGCAGCTGGCGTTTCTTATATAACACTCAATTTGCCTTATTGAACGGATTTCTGATCCTGAGATTCCGTGCTAAAGACAAATTGGTATATATGATGCCCATAGGCAAGGGAGATGTTGAAAATACAATCAATGAGATGATCAATGATGCACGCAGTCAAGGTGAACAATTCTGCATGCTGGGTATCGGTGAAGAAGCATCTAAGGAATTAGATAAAATCATGCCCGGCACCTTTCACTTTACATCAGACCGGGATTACTCCGACTATATTTATCTGCGTACGGATTTGGCCACACTGGCCGGGAAGAAATTGCAATCCAAGCGGAATCATGTAAATAAGTTCAAACGGACCTACCCCGATTATTCCTATGTCCCCCTCACTTCCGACCGGATCAGGGAATGTCTCGATCTGGAAGCAGAGTGGTGCAAAGCCAACGACTGCGATCAGCAGGAAGGAACCGGAAACGAGCGACGGGCACTCGTCTATGCTTTACATAACTTCGACGAAATCGGTCTGACGGGAGGCATTCTTCATGTAAACGGAAAAATTGTGGCTTTTACCTTTGGAATGCCGATCAATCAAGATACCTTTGGAGTACATGTGGAAAAAGCAGATACACAGATTGAAGGAGCTTATGCCATGATCAATTATGAATTTGCCAATCATATTCCTGAGCAGTATACATATGTCAACCGCGAAGAGGACTTGGGCATCGAAGGATTACGCAAGGCAAAACTCTCTTACCAACCGGCCATCCTCTTGAATAAACACATGGCTTGCCTCAAAGATGAACCGATGGAACAGATAAAATGGTAACTTCTTCTTTAGAACTTTAAGACAAAAAAATAACAAGCAATCAATAAAAACCAATTCAAGCATGCGTGAGAAAGTCAGAAAATTATGGAAACTTTGTTTTAATGACAGTCCGGAATTTACAGATCTTTATTTCCGGCTACGTTATAATGGTGATGTCAACATTGCCATTGAAAGCGGCAAAGAAGTGATTGCCGCACTGCAAATGTTGCCTTATCCAATGACCTTCTGCGGACAGAATCTGCCAACAGCTTATGTGTCGGGTGCTTGCACACACCCCGATTATCGTAACCGGGGCGTCATGCGGGAACTACTGGCACAAGCTTTCGGAAAGATGTATCACAAAGGGCAGGTGCTTACCACCCTCATCCCTGCAGAACCATGGTTGTTTGATTATTATGTAAAAATGGGATATGCACCTGTATTCTACTATGAGAAACGAATCTTCAACCTGTCCGATGAAGAAGCGAAATCAGCCGGAAACCCAACAGATGCAGACCAGCTCTATACTTTTAATGCTCTAACCACATACCACGAAGCAGTATATCAATACTTTAACCATCAACTACTGAAGCGCCCGTGCTGTATCCAACACACGGTAAACGATTTTCGCGTGATCCTGGCCGATCTGCAACTATCCGGCGGACAGCTATTCACTATGGCCAATCAACGAAATATCATCGCACTCGCCATAACCTATCCCGATAAAGACCCGTCAATTCTGCATGTAGGGGAACTCCTAGCCGACACCCCGGAAGCAGAGCAACAGCTCCTTGCCCACATCTGTAGAGAGACGCATACCACAAAGTTAGAGATCATTACCCCCTATTTGGATAAGCCAACCGCCTCTCCGCTAGGCATGGCACGTATCATTCATCCTAAAGCCGTACTGCAAGTATATGCTGCCGCTCATCCCACAAAGGACATGAACATAGCCCTCACCGACCAGCAACTATCCGCCAATAACGGCTATTACTATCTGAACAACGGTAGATGCATGTTCAGCGAACAACGATTGCCAGGAGCTCATTTACAGTTATCCATCAGCGAACTTACTGCGCAAATACTGGCTCCTGAAAATCCTTATATGAGCCTAATGCTTAACTAATTACAAAAAAACGTTCCATTCCCAAAGGAGCTTCTATAACCCAAGGTGGAATAAATACAACCAATTCTATCTATATTTCATTCTAAAGTAATACCTTTGCGCCGGTAAAAAAGAACTTTGTGGAATAAATTCCGCAAAATTATATTCACTTAAAATTTAAAAAAAATCATGGACGACGGCCCTTATCCGAGTTACACTACAACAGAATCATTAACCACTCTGTAAGGAAAACCATACAATTTCCTTATAGGGAAAACCTTTAGGAGATTGCAGCATGAATGAAATTAAAGAATATTTCCAAAAGCTAATTGAAGCCAAAAGTTGGAAAACCGTAAAAAGTGAATTAAGCACTCTTGAACCCCATCAAGTGGCTGAAATCATTGAAAGCATATCCAAATCCGATCAGACCATCTTATTCCGCCTTTTACCACGCAAAGTAGCGAAAGAAGCATTCCAACACCTTTCCCACGACAGGCAGGAAGACATTATCGAAAGTCTCGCAGCCAATGTAGGCCAACTCGCCGGTTTGCTCAACGACCTTGACCCTGACGACCGTACAGCCTTCTTTGAAGAACTCCCGGGTGAAGTCAGTCAGCGCCTGATGCAAATGCTTTCAAAAGAGGAAAGAAAAATCACCACTCAACTTTTAGGATACCCCAAAGACAGTATCGGACGTTTAATGACTCCGGAATACGTTGCAATCCGACCTTATTTTACCGTACAGCAAGCATTAGATCATATCCGCAAGTTCGGACGAAACTCCGAAACATTAAATGTAATCTATATCGTGGACGATCGTTGGAAGCTAATTGATGATATCCGTATTAAAGAGATCATCCTTGCCGCTCCCGAACAAACCATCTCCGAACTCAGTGACAACCGTTTCATGTCACTTAATGCCTATGATGATCAGGAAACAGCCGTTAAGGTCTTCGCCGATCATGACCGCTTGGCATTGCCCGTAACCGACACCGATGGCACCTTGCTCGGCATTGTAACTGTCGACGACGTGATGGATGTGCAGGAAGAAGAAAGTACCGAAGACTTTCAAAAATTTGGTGGTACCGAAGGTTTGGATATGTCCTACACTCAGGCATCATTATTTGAAATGGTACGGAAGCGCGCCGGATGGCTTATCATCCTCTTTCTAAGTGAAATGATGACAGCCTCCGCTATGGGACATTTCGATATGGAAATTTCAAAGGCAGTGGTACTCGCCCTGTTTGTCCCGCTTATTATTTCGAGTGGCGGTAACTCCGGTTCACAGGCAGCCAGTCTAATCATCCGCTCTTTGGCTTTGAATGAATTGAAATTAAAAAACTGGTGGTACGTCATGAGAAAAGAAATACTCTCCGGACTGCTACTTGGAGCGACTTTAGGCATCATTGGTTTCATACGCATTATGATATGGCAGGAAGCCGGTTTATACGACTATGGAGAATACTGGCCATGGATCGGGCTCAGCGTAGCCGTCTCCCTGGTTTTAATCGTATTATGGGGAACGATTTCAGGTTCCATGATACCTTTTGCATTAAAGAAAATAGGACTAGACCCGGCCACAGCCTCGGCTCCGTTTGTCGCAACCATGGTGGATGTTACGGGACTGATCATCTATTTCACCACCGCCGGACTCTTTTTAAGCGGCAAATTGCTCTAATCCCGGATAAGAAATTGCAGAAATAAAATTAGCGCATCGAAAAACCGCCAAAAGCCCTTTCGAGAAACGAAAAACCCGTGTTTTGCATAAAACAGCCCGAGCCGTTCCATTGCAAAACACAGGTTTAAATCTTTAGGTAAACAGACTGCTACAATCCGCTGAAATCAACCCCTTCAAATGTCAAAGAAGGAATCTGCCAGGAAGTTGTAGGACGTGGATCATTGCCCACAGCAGCCAGAGAGCTCCATAACTTCACCATATTACCCGTAATATTCATCTCATTCACAGGCTGGGTCAGTTTGCCATTCTCTATCAAGAAACCCTCAATACCATACGAGAAGTCCCCCGTAGTGCTATTACAGTTACCTCCATTGAATCCGGTAATAAAAATACCATTCGGCACCTCCGCGATCAATCCGTTCACATCCTTATCGCCCGGTTTCATAATCAACAGGGAAGGCGAACTGATTGTCGGCTCCACCCCCATCTTCTTCGAGTTATAAGTATCAATGAAATAAGTCTTCAGCACCCCGTTTTCAACAATAGGACGGCGTTCCGTTGCCACTCCCTCATTATCAAAATAACGGGCTCCGTTGGCACCGATAATATGCGGTTCATCCGTCAGCATCATTTGTTCGGAACCTATAGATGTATTCAGTTTATCGAGCAGGAAGGAATTTTTCTGCTGCAAAGCCGAACCGTACAAAGCACTCAAAACCGGACCGAGCAAGCGTCCCGAATTCATCGGATCGACCACCATCGTATATTTGCCCGATTTCACCTTATGCTGTCCCAATTTGCGAAGTACACGTTCCAACGCCTTCGAGCCAATGCCGGTTCTCGGCAATTTGTCATAGAACAAACGGCTCTCGTACCAACCCGATGAAGGTCGTGCGGCACCTTCACCCCGAATGGACACACTTGCTGAAGCAGAGAACCATGAAGTCTTCGATTCCCCTTCAAACCCATTGCTGATCAAACGATAAGAAGCTTCTTCTCCATCACTGTAAGAAGAGTCAACGGAAATAATCCGGCTATCCTTACCCATCACCTCTTCTGCCGCAGCACGGGCAATGTCGACCTTATCATCCGGATTCACTTTGTAAAACTCAGGATCAAACAACTGCAAGTCCGGTTTACCTCCCTTATAGTAACGTGAAGGATCGGCCAACACACGCGATTCATCCGGTGCCAGATAGCGTGTCGATTCAATACCTTTTTTTATAAAGCCTTCCAGCTCTTTCTTATCCAGACGATTGGTAGAATAAGAACCATAACGTCCGTCAACGAATAAATTAAGATTCAATCCACTCTCCGAAGCCTGTTGCAAACGATCCATCTTGGCGTCACGCAGCTCAAAAGAAGAGTTCGAATTGGCATACAACACCAGCTTTGCAGCTTGGCATCCATTCTTTAACGCAAAGTCCATAGCCCATTGCGCTAATTTTTTATTTTCATCTGTTATCATTGATTCCGGATATTTTAAAAGTTATACATCAATTCTCACCCCCTACAGTCAGCTTGCTGACCAAAGCCGAAGGCATACCGCAAGTCACCGGACAAGATTGTCCGTCTTTACCGCAAGTCCAGGTACCGTTATCAATTTTATCATTGTCGGCCACCATCGTAATATCCGCTAGCGCTTTCGGTCCGTTACCTATGATGTTAATATCCTTAATAGGCTGTGTCAGTTTTCCATCCTCAATCAGATAACCCGATTTCACAAAGAACGTAAAATCACCCGCGCCAATCTGCACTTGTCCGTTTGTAAACTGATCGACGAAGATTCCCTTCTTAACCGTAGAGATGATATCCTCTTCTTTCATGTTTCCAGCCTCCATATACGTGGAACGCATGCGTGGTATCGGTACATTGCGGAACGTATCCCGTCTTCCGTTTCCGGTAGGAGCCACACCATAATGTTTGGCACTGATACGATCGTGCATATAACTCGTCAGCACACCATCCTTTACGATGTAAGTCTTTTGTCCTTCCACCCCTTCATCGTCAAAATTCACCGAACCGCGGTTGAAGGTAATCGTCCCATCATCCACCACATTGATATGTTCGTTGCAAACCTTTTTATTCAGCAAGTCCGAGAAAATAGAAACCTTCTTCCGATTGAAATCCGCTTCAAAAGCATGTCCTATGGCTTCGTGCAATAAGATGCCCGAACCTCCGGCACCCATCACCACAGGCATTTCCCCGCCTTTAGGTTTGACTGCCTTAAACAAAATCGAAGTATGATCCACTGCCTCCCGGGCCAGAATCTCCACAAGATCATCCGTCAGAAACTCAAAACCCTTGCGATAAGAACGTGAAGCATAGCCGTTCTCCATTTTGCCATTCTCCTCCATAATACATACGGCGGCAAACGACACCATCGGACGGTAATCGTAATAGCTCACGCCTTCCGAATTGCAGAAAAGCACATGCGCAGTGCTATCATTCACAAAAACACGTACTTTACGCACACGTCCGTCCAGCGCAAATATCTTCTCATTCAGTCGCTGCAAATAAGGAATTCTCTCTTTCAGCGTAACTTCTTCCCAGGGAGTCACCACTGCATAACGGTTCTGTTCAATCGTTTTTTCTTTGAAGCCCACCGGCTTCACCTTCTTGCCCGAAGCGGCAATACGGGCGGCAGTACGGGCGGCGCGCATCATTTCATCCAATGAAGCACCTTCCACATAAGCATAACCGGTCTGATCACCGGCCAATACGCGAACCCCCATGCCGAAATCAATATTCGAATTGCAATTGTTTACTTTGCCATCCATGAGACTCACCCCATTATTGAACGTATGTTCAAAGTACAGATCGGCATAATCACCCCCTTTTTCAAGGGCAGCTGCCAAGACCTTTTTCAAATCAGCATCTGTCACCCCGAAGTGATTCATTGCCGCAGCGACAGCAGATTTATCACCTGCTCCCCCAAATGCTCCCTTCATAGACGAAGGCACAGCCAATGACGGTGCAGCCAGCGAACCAAGTATCGCCAAACTTCCCGTTCTTAAAAAATTACGTCTGTCCATTCTCTAATTTATTACAAAGTTAAAAGATAATATATTGAATAAATAATAGACTTAAGGCTGTTCATCTTTAGCCAGTATACTTTCCAGTTCCTCTCCACTCAACCGCAGATAAAACTGTCCCCTATAAGCCACGGAAATTGCTCCTGTTTCTTCAGATACAATAACCGCATACGCATCGGACGCCTGCGAAATACCCATCGCCGCACGATGTCGCAAACCCAGTTCCTTGGGAATATCCAGATTGTGGGAAACGGGCAATATACACCCGGCCGCCTTTATGCGCCCTTTACTGATGATCATTGCCCCGTCGTGTAACGGACTGTTCTTAAAAAAGATATTCTCAATCAACCGTTGGTTAATGTCGGCATTAATCACCTCCCCCGTACGTATAATTTCGTCCAATGGTAGGTTATGCTCAATCACAATCAACGCTCCGACTTTCTGTTTACCCATGCTGATACAAGCCATCACCACCGGCATAATCTCATCATGCTTCAACACTTCTTTCTTATTGCCGGTAAAAAAACGGACCAGCGCACTTGCATTTTGATGCGAACCAAGTGTCAACAGAAACCGCCTGATTTCATCCTGAAAGAGGATGATAAGCGCCAACACCCCCACACTCACCAGCTTATCGAAGATGGAACCCAACAGTTTCATTTCCAACACCTGAGAGACCACAAGCCAGATCAGGATAAAGACCAGAATGCCTGTAAATACATTGATAGAACCGGAAGCCTTCATCAACTTGTACGTATAGTAAAGCAAGAAAGCAACCAGCAAAATATCAATAGCATCTTTTATACCAAACTCGAAAAACAAGGTTTTTATTGTATTAAGTTCATAAATCAAAAATCAATTACCATCCGGCATTTGCCTTCATGGCCTCAACAATACGGATGGTTTCAACGGCCTCGCGCACATCGTGTACACGAATGATATTGGCCCCCTTTAGCAAACAGATCGTATCGAGCGCGGTGGTCCCGTTCAAAGCCTCCTGCGGGGAAGTCCCCAACAATTGGTAAATCATCGATTTGCGAGAGACTCCAACCAATAAAGGCAAGTCAAAAAGATGAAATTCATCCAAATGCGCCAAAAGTTCATAATTCTGTTCCATCGTTTTCCCAAAGCCAAAACCCGGGTCAAGCACAATGTCCTTTACCCCCCAATCGCGCAACTGCTGTACTTTCTTTGAAAAATAAAGAAAGATCTCTTTCAACAAATCATCATAATGGGGAGCTTTCTGCATATTTTGAGGCGTGCCTTGCATGTGCATCATTATATAAGGAATGTTCAATTCGGCTACCGTACGAAGCATATCCACATCCATCTCTCCGGCCGCAATATCATTAATAATAGCCACCCCATACTCTTCCACGCACATCCGGGCCACATCGGCCCTGAATGTATCCACCGAAACAATAGCGTCGGGGTGCTCTTTCAGAATAATCTCCAGGCCTGTGCGCAACCGCTTCATCTCTTCTTGCGAGGAAATATTTTCCGCATTGGGACGTGAAGAATAAGCACCGATATCAATAATCTTCGCCCCTTCTGTCAAAATCCGGTCCACCCTTTCCGAAATGTCCTTCTCCGTCTGCTTGCGACTGCCCGCATAAAAAGAATCGGGAGTCACATTCAAAATCCCCATCACACAAGGAGTGGAAAGATCCAGTAAAAAACCGTTGACATTTATAGTTTTGGCAAATAATGCTTCCATGTGCCGTATTCCTTCAAGTTAGTTCCTGCAAATGTAAACAAAAAAAGCCGCCCTAAAACACAAATATCAAAAAATATGATAGCCGGAAAGCATAAAATCAATATTAATTAACTAAGAAGATCCACACCCCGATAAACGTTCAAAAAAAGCGGATTTCACCTGTATAAATGCCAATCATTTTCGGGAAAACAATCTGTTAGTTAAAATAGTATAAACCATTGCAATGTACACTTTTCCGAAATATCTATACAAGCAAACGCCCTCACAGAGCTCCTGAAGGACTATTTACAACAAAGAAAGATTAAAAACCGTACATAACTTCAATGCTTTTTTCATTTATTATTTGTAAATTTGTAACAGTACAAAAGAATCACTATTAACATTAAATTCTACGCAATGAACTGGTTTAAGCACGAATATTGTGCATCATTTGATGAGCGTATGTCCCAACTTATCAACAAAGAAGGCAGCAAAGGTTATGGTACGTATTGGTATATCATAGAAATGCTTTGTCCGCAATCGGAGAGCAAGACTGACTTTAATTTTTTAAACAATATCAAAAGAAAAGGCTTCAGTCTGACCTACATGACAAGAATCATCACGGAATATGGGCTCTTCGTGGTGGAGGGGTCCAAATTCTGGCCCATCATCTCCTATCGAATGGCGGGGCAGAAAAACGGCATCCCGGCTTCCGGCTACTCCACCCCCACCGCAACCTCTTCCCGCGAGCATGCCGCACCTGCTCAATGCAAAGAAAAAGAAAAAGAAGCAATCAAGGGAGATGCACCCGGTTACAGAAAAACGGCACAAGAAAAAGTCGCGCCAAACCAAGAAGATACCGCCCGAAAGTTTCTTGAACCGGATGAAAAAGCAGACGAGAAACCGAGCGAATATTCGTCCGGTTCCGAACGAGTTGTCGTCGAAAACTCGACGAAAAGTGAGCAAGTATTCGACGAAAACCGAACAAAAAAGAAGGCGGAAAGAGCACCTTATTCCACAAGTTGCAACGCAGACAATAGACTTATAAACAGACGATTACAAAGAAAAGCATCTTCCCTGGACCTTACGCACGTACGCGCGCGAGAAAGAACAGAGAAGAGAAGAAAAGAAAAGATTAAAATAACAACAGCAGAAAAAGAAAAAGAAAAAGTCTCTGCTGTTGCTGTTACTACTGATCAATTTTCTTCAAACAAAGTTTCTGCCACGAAAATGAGGCAAAGCAAAGACAAACCGCCCTACTTTCCATGTCAGAACCAAACCGATCAGAGCACTTTTTTCGTTCCAAAATCGAACGATTTTCCTCTTCCCGAACGTTCTTGGCAGGAACTTGTTGACGAATTGCAAACCGACAGCTCATGGGTGGAATTGGCGTGTTTGAAATGCAGTTACGGCAAACTTCTACGACACTATTTCAAAGAAGCTGTGGAAGAATTTCGCAAACACATCGTGCTCTACGACAAAGGTTGTGAACTGCACCGGAGGAAGGACGTGCGACAATACTTTGTCAACTTCACTGCATCCGGAAAACACACCTCCAACGCACTAAAAGCCTATCTTTTGCAACTCGAAGCCCAGCGACAAGATACAGAAGAGTATATCTACCGCTACGAGCAGCGATTCAACGGAAAACGTTTTTATCTGGGCGGTCAGCCCATTCCGGAAGGAGCTCCGCCACGCCCCCAGAGAGACAGCATCTGGAGCGAAGAAGCCCAGAAATGGGTTTCAATCTACGCAACCGGCAAAAACGCATTGCAGTAAAGTCGCAAGTGTAAATCATGCAGTCCGCCGCCGCCCCGCAAGCCCTGGAGACAAAAGGTTACAGCCCTGGGGACAAACGGTGGGAGCCTTGGGCAAAAGTCCTCGAAGCCCTAGAGAAAAGCCGTTCAAGCCTAGGGGAAAAATCGTTGAAGCCCTAGAGAAAAACCATTGAAGCCCCGGGAAGAAACAATCGCAGGGCAACGTGTAAAATTATGAAAAAAAAAACAACCGTTGATTTTTCACCTCACCAATAACATTGTAATAGAGAATACTCTATCTTTGCGACGTTATTCAAAGGAACAATTACCGAAAATCAGTTTACTAGTATGGAAATATCCGCTCTTTATCAGATTTTTTTTAAATGTACTTGTGTGACAACAGATAGCCGCAACTGCCCACAAGGCTCCTTATTCATTGCACTAAAAGGAGATACATTCAACGGCAATACCTTCGCTGCCAAGGCTTTGGAAACAGGAAGTAGTTACGTCGTAGTGGATGAGGAGGAATATGTACCCAAGGGAGATACGCGCTATATTCTGGTCAATGACTGCCTCCAGACTTTGCAGCAACTGGCCAATTACCACCGCCGGCAACTGGGAACACGAATTATCGGCATCACGGGCACCAATGGCAAAACCACCACCAAGGAACTGATTTCCTGCGTACTGTCGCAAGCTCATAATGTGCTCTATACTCAAGGCAACTTAAATAATCATATTGGCGTACCACTTACGTTATTGCAACTCAAGGCCGAGCACGACCTCGGGGTCATAGAAATGGGCGCCAGCCATCCCGGAGACATCAAAGAACTGGTACATATTGCCGAACCGGATTATGGCATCATCACCAATGTGGGTAAAGCACATCTTGAAGGATTCGGCTCTTTTGAAGGGGTCATCAAAACCAAAGGAGAATTGTACGACTTCCTGCGCGAAAAAGAAAATTCCATCATTTTTATTGATGATGACAATATTTATTTGAAAAACATTGCCCGGGGACTGAGCCAAATTCCTTACGGCAGTAAAGATGGCTTATACGTCAACGGATACGCAATCGGTAATTCACCTTACCTCACTTTTAAATGGAAATCCGGGAAAGACGATCAAAGCCATGAGGTTAAGACACAACTGATCGGGGAATATAATCTCTCCAATGCCTTGGCGGCTGTCACAATGGGACGTTTCTTCGGAGTGGAGCCAACAAAGATTGATGCCGCACTAGAAGCATATACCCCCAAAAACAATCGGTCGCAACTGAAACAAACCGAAAATAATACACTGATTATTGATACCTATAACGCCAATCCGACCAGTATGATGGCATCGCTCACCAACTTCCGCAAGATGGATGCCAAGGATAAAATGCTGATTCTTGGGGATATGCGCGAACTGGGAGAAGAGAGTTTGAACGAACACCAGAAGATTGTGAATTACCTCAAGGAATGTAAATTCAAGGATGTCATTCTGGTTGGTCACCTATTCGCAACTGTACGGCAAGACTTCCCCACTTATCCTGATGCACAAGCTCTGATTGCAGCGCTAAAGACCGGTAAGCCTCAGGGAAAGACCATCCTGATTAAGGGCTCCAACGGCATTAAGCTCAATACCGTAGTCGACTATTTATAGTTCTTCCTCATCATTCGAGGGCGTACTACCAGATAACCAATTAGAGAGGCAACAATAACGCCTGTTGCATTAGCAGCAAAATCACGCCAGTCACCACTGCGATAAGTCGTGCAATAGGCTTGCAGCAACTCAACCATACCACTAAAAAGGATGGGACACGCAACTGCGCCTATCCAGACATGCCACAGTGGTGCATTTCCTTTCCGGTGTGCCCGCAGAAACTCCAGCCAGAGCATACCCGACATCCCGAAATACATACAGAAGTGCACGATTTTATCAAAATTGGGAATACGACCCAATTCAGTAGATGGGGGTCTGAAAAATGATAAATAAATCACCGTCAGAATGATGAGCAAGGATACCGGATACTTTTTTATGTAATACATCATAGGACAAATAAACTACAATTAGCACACAAAAATAGAGAACATTTTTTATATTTGCACATTTATAATGAATTTAATAACGAAATGATAGAAAAATAACGGTTTCCATGATAAAGAATGATAGAGCAAACTTCGGAAGTAAATTAGGAGCCATACTTGCAGCGGCAGGTTCGGCAGTCGGACTGGGTAACATTTGGCGATTTCCATATGAAACCGGTAACCACGGAGGAGCTGCATTTATCTTTATTTATATCGGTTGCGTCTTCATTTTGGGTATCCCAATCATGGTCTCCGAGTTTCTAATCGGCCGCCATTCCCGTTCAAATACAGCGGGGGCTTACCAAAGGCTGGCCCCCGGAACCCAATGGCGTTGGCTGGGACGTATGGGAGTATTGGCGGGATTTCTGATTTTAGGCTATTACTCTGTGGTGGCAGGATGGACATTAGAATATATTACGGAGGCCTTAAGCAATGGTTTCGCCGGCAAGTCCTCCAGCGATTTCATTAATGCGTTCAACAGCTTCTCCTCAAATCCGTGGCGCCCTATTCTATGGCTCATTATCTTTCTCCTTGCAACTCATCTTATTATAGTAAAAGGGGTGGAAAAAGGCATTGAAAAATCAGCCAAGATTATGATGCCTGTACTGTTTATTTTACTAATCATACTGGCTGTTTGCTCGGTGATGTTACCGGGAGCGGGTGAAGGACTAAAATTCCTTTTAAAACCGGACTTCAGCAAGGTAGACTCCAGCGTGTTTTTAGGAGCAATGGGACAAGCGTTCTTCTCCCTCAGTCTGGGGATGGGATGCCTCTGCACGTATGCCTCTTATTTCAGAAAAGAGACCAACTTATCCAAGACCGCCCTGAGCGTTAGTGCCATTGATACTTTGGTAGCCATACTGGCAGGGTTGATTATTTTCCCCGCAGCCTTTTCAGTAGGCATTCAGCCCGATGCCGGACCCAGTTTGCTGTTCATCACCTTGCCCAACGTATTCCAGCAAGCTTTTCACAACATTCCCATACTTGCCTACCTTTTTTCCATCTTATTTTATGTTCTGCTTGCTCTTGCCGCACTCACATCAACAATCTCACTGCACGAAGTGGCAACAGCATACTTACACGAGGAATTCCACCTGAGCCGGAAAAAAGCGGCGGGAACCGTAACAGGAGGTTGCATCTTTTTAGGTATATTTTGCTCACTCTCATTAGGTATCGGAAAAGGATATACCTTGTTCGGATTGGGATTATTCGACTTATTCGATTTTGTTACAGCCAAAATTATGCTCCCGTTGGGAGGGCTACTCATCTCAATCTTTGTCGGCTGGTTCCTGAACAAACGCATCATTTGCAAAGAAATCAGCAATAATGGCGTCTTAAACCGACCCTACTACAGGCTTTTACTATTCATCTTACAGTTTATCGCCCCCATAGCTATTTTACTGATCTTTATCAACGGACTGGGAGTATTCTAAATCATCACGGAATGATGCAACGTTTCTTGAAAGAGTTCTTCTATTATACAAGAGAACAACGTCGCGGAATCTGTTTGCTAATCGTTGGCATCATAGTCGTTTGGACTGTTTGTACCGCTTATTCGGCATGGGAAAAGAGCCGTCCCGTTCCCGCCGCCGAAATCATTCAGGCAAGCATGAACAAGCAGAAATACCAAGAGTTTGTAGCGTCCTTGCAAAAGGAAAATGGCGGACACAAGAAGTCTCTCAAGTCTACCAGAGATGATTATAAATCCAATACGGGTAGAAGGTATCCCACTAAAGAAGAACCAATAGTTCTGACAAACTTTAATCCCAATACGGCTGATTCATTAGCCTTCCGCCGGCTTGGTCTTCGCGGATGGATGGTAAAAAACATTCTCCATTACCGTTCAAAAGGCGGGCACTTCCGAAAACCAGAAGATTTTAAACGAATATATGGATTAACTTCGGAAGAATATGCCCGGCTCTCACCTTACATCCGTTTCTCACCACAAGATACAACAAGAACCACCCCTAAACTTTTTCACCCCGCCAATAAGATTCAGGGAATAACAAAATACCCGGAAGGTACCCTCGTCAACCTGAACAAAGCAGATACCACGGAATTGAAGAAAATACCGGGAATAGGAAGTGGAATAGCCCGAATGATAATAGGATACCGCCAACGCTTAGGCGGTTATTACAAAATAGAACAATTGGATGAAATTCATCTAAATAGTAAGATGATTCGCAAGTGGTTTGAAGTTAATCCCGGAGAAATCCACCAGATCAATCTTAACCGTGCAGGAATAGACGGGCTCCGCCACCATCCTTATATCAACTTTTACCAAGCCAAAGCCATTGTTGAATATCGCCGGAGAAGCGGCACAATAAGCAGCCTCAAGCCTTTCAGCCTTTATGAAGAATTTACCCCGAACGATTTAGAGCGTATAAGTCCTTACGTTTGCTTTAAATAACAGCCGATCTAAAAAAAATTACAAGCCTTGCAACTTTTCAAAAAGTGGTTCCGTCTAATTAATAGAATAATCTGAGAAGCGAAAAGATCAGACTGAATTAAAAACTAAAATCACTATAATACAATGAAGAAGTTGTTTATCGCCATACTCATGGGCAGTATGGTACAGGCCGTTTTTGCTCAAAAAATAGAGATAAAAGGAGCTGTGTATTATGCCGCAAACAAAGAAGCGGCCGAGGCTGCAAACGTAGTGTTGCAAACCATGGATTCAACCTTTGTAACCGGAGTCACCACCGGTCAGCAAGGACAGTTCACACTACACAAAATCAATAAAGGAAATTACCGCCTGGTCTTATCCAGCATTGGCTATACCACCCAATATATCACACTAAAGGGGCTCGAACGCAGTACAGACCTGGGACAGGTCTTATTGAAAGACGAAGCAGTTGCCCTGGAAGGCGTAACAGTAAAAGCATCCAACCAGATCAATCGTTCCGACCGTAAACTTATTTTCCCATCCGAACGTCAAGTAAAAGTCTCCAGCAACGGAGTTAATCTACTACAAGAACTTATGTTACCACGTATTCTGGTAAACCCGATGAATAACGAGATCACGCTGTCGGGAGGCGGAGAACTCCAGTTACGAATCAACGGTGTCACGGCTAATATGAATGAGATAAAGGCCTTACGTCCGGCAGATATCATTCGCATAGAGTATCATGACAGCCCGGGATTGCGTTATGGAAACGCAGAAGTCGTACTCGACTATATTGTCCGCCGTCCTGATACGGGAGGTAGCTTCGGCACAGAACTCAGCCAAGGGATAAATGCGATGTGGGCAAATTACAATCTGTTCGGTAAGGTCAATTACAAAAAATCAGAACTTGGACTTTCTTATTTTATGGGTCCAAGAGATTTTGACGGGCTTTATCGGGATAATGAAGAAATATTCAACCTGTCAGACGGCTCTTCCGTTCATCGTCTGGAACTGGGAGAACCTGACCGTGCCACCATGTTCATGCATAATCTGAATCTAAATTATAGCTTCCAGCAATCAGAAAACTCTTTGTTTAGCGCCACTTTCCGATTGCAGGGCAGAAATCAACCTCATTGGGATTATCAGGGAATACTCTATAATGTCAATAATGACGCGGATAGGGTCAACATGATCGACCGCACGAGGGAAAGCTGGGTGCGTCCTTCATTAGACCTTTATTATCAACGTAACCTGAAGAATAAACAAACCCTGGTTTTTAATCTGGTTGGAACATACAACCACGAAAAATCACATCGTTTGTACCAGGAAAGCTCTCTGGAAGAGCTGTTAACCGACATCAATAACAACACATCGGGAAACAAGTATTCCATAATAGGCGAAGCCATATACGAAAAACAACTGGCCAAAGGAAATACGTTGAGTTTCGGACTGCGCCACACTCAATCTTATTCAAACAATGAATATAGAAACGGACATGACTATGACACAAGAATGAATCAAACGAATAGCTATTTGTACGGTGAATACCACAAAAAGATAAACAAATTAGACTATCGCCTTGGGCTCGGTGTTACCCGTTCATACTATAATCAAAGGGGAGACGGACACTCCTCCGAAGATTACAGCTTTAATCCGCGCGCAACAGTGCGCTACGCCTTCTCCGACAATTCATTCATACGATGGAAAGGTGAGATCTATAATGTTTCCCCTTCATTAAGCAACCTCAGTGCAATAGAGCAGACGGTGGATTCATTTCAATTAAGACGTGGAAATCCGGATTTACAACCCTACTTGTGCTATCATACCGAACTAACCTACGAATGGAAAAAAGGGATCTTTTATACCAATCTATGGGGAGCTTACGACTACCGTCCGGATGCAATTATGGATGAAAAGTTTCAGGAAGGAAACAAAATCGTACAGACTTGGGATAATCAAAAGGACTGGCAGAAGTTATCCGGCAGAGCCATGCTACGCTTAGGTCCTATCCATGATATTCTGCAAATATCTTTCACGGGAGGAGTAAACCACTATATGAGTCATGGAAATGATTATGACCACACATATACAAACTGGTTTTGTGAAGCGCAAACTTCGCTCAGCTACAAACGATTTTCCCTCACTTGGCAAATAAATACCAATTGGAATAACTTCTGGGGAGAAACGCTTTCAGGAGGAGAGAATGTTCAAATCATGGGAGCATATTACAAACATAAGAATTTGCGTATGGGAGTAGGAGCAGTTAACCCGTTCACCAACGATTATAAAATACAAAATGAGAACTGGAACAAGTTTGCATCCTATAAAACCAGAAACTACATCAAAGAAAGCGCACAACTATTCTTTGTCAACTTATCCTATAGTTTTTCTTTCGGACGTACTTTTAAAACGATACAAAAGAAAGTAAGCAATAGCGATAGTGATTCGGGAGTAATGAATACGGGGAAATAAAATTATGACTTTTGACACCCCATTAAATCAAGAGAGAAATAGCGGTAACAAGTTTTAATCAGGATAACCTTCCCAACGAAAAGAGTTACAGTACGACTCCACCCACAGTCATGAGAGACGGGTACCAGAGTCCGTTCATTGTAACTCTTTTTTTTTCAATTCAACTATTCCACCTCACTCAGCTGCAAATAGCTCCGTCAATCAGATGGATGGTACGGTCGGTAATATGCGCCAGCCCCTCATCGTGAGTAACAATTACAAAGGTTTGTCCGAAGCGGTTGCGCAAATCAAAAAATAGTTGATGCAGCTCTTCTTTGTTATGAGTATCCAGACTTCCTGATGGCTCATCAGCCAGCACTACAGCCGGATTATTGACCAATGCCCGGGCCACTGCAACACGTTGCTTCTCACCACCGGAAAGTTCATTAGGCTTATGGGAAGCACGCTCCCCTATACCCATGAAATCCATTAAATCCATCGCTCTTTTTACAGCCTCTTTTTGTCCCGCTCCAGCAATAAAGGCGGGAATCATGACATTTTCCAAAGCAGTGAATTCAGGCAATAATTGATGGAATTGGAAAACAAATCCAATGTGCTTATTACGAAAAGCGGAAAGTTCTTTTTCTTTCATCCGGCTGACTAATGTTTCATCAATCGTAACCGTTCCCTTGTCGGGAGCATCCAATGTACCCATAATCTGGAGTAATGTCGTTTTCCCGGCGCCGCTCGGACCGACAATACTGACGACTTCTCCTTTCTCTATATTCAAGTCAATGCCCCGAAGCACTTGTAATTTATCGAAACTTTTCGTTATTCCTTCCAGCTTTATCATCTTCTTTTTATTGTTTGGTCTTAATTACCTGATTTTAATTTATTCATTTATATGACCTGCCAACGTCATCCATTTGCACTTCCTACTCTCATCAGTTGTTTCCATCACCTGCTTTATTATTGGACTGCATCACAGACTTACAGCATGGCCCGCTTACCTTATTTATTTTCGTAACTTGCTGCCCCCAACTCTTCATTCAATTGTTGAGGTAACGTTATCTGCTTATTGCTTGCTTTCATTTTTGCATTTCATTACCTAAATGTAACCATTCACCACATTATGAAATACCAGTCAATCAGTCGGGCTAATTCTTTTTCAACCACTTATCAAATATTTTACTAACCCTATCATAGTTTTGTCCTCTACTCTCTCCACGCGGATTAGAGAATGAAATCACTTCCTGGGGATCTCCCACCTGATCGGGGTAAAGGATAATCAGATTATGATTGGCAAAATTCTTTGCAATCTGCGACGGTAACTTCTCAAACACGGCATCATAGGAAATAGATCCGCGACGTGCACTCACAATCACCAATAAATGATCACGATTCATTTGATCCGCCAACGACAATAAACCATCCCAGTCATTCCATACCGAAAAATCAGCCATAGTCTGCTTGTACTTTTTCTCTATCCATGCCTGCAAAAGCACCAAAGTGCTGTCATTTACAAAAAAATGGATTTTACATCCCAACGTATTAGCCATCCGGCAAAGATGCCCCACCCATTTATGAAAACCAGTCTCATACTCTGCTTTTGAAGGCACCGCCACATTGATGCGCCTTATGGTATTAAGCGGCATAAGGAGTTTCGCTATCATCACTTCCCGATGCAAACGTTTCAGCAGATTCTCCGCAAGCATACCAAAGAAAGAATCGACAATATTCGTCTTACGATGCATTCCTATGATGACATCAGTCACTTCATACTCTTTAGCCATGTGCACAATCCCCGAAGCGATATTCACATCATAACGGGTAATCTGCTGCAATGTGATTCCTACCGGCGCGGTTATTTTGGCGGCTTTTTTCAAATAACGTTTGCCACGAGCCTTCGAAACGTCAGAGCCATTAGTATCATTCACGACATTCAATGCCAGTAAATTGTCCTGTTGCTTAGGGTCACGTATCAGTAATGAAAGACTAACCAGATCCTCCACTGTTTCGGGATTGGCTATCGGTATTAATATTTTTTCCTGCATTGCAGTATCGTCGTCTTCCAGGCTGGCTTCGCAGGTTGCAATCTTACGCGCGGCCCGTTCGGTAGTAAAGGAACTGACGATACAAGTTACCAGAATCAACAAAACGGTACCGTTAAGTACATCTTCATTTAGCAAACGCTCTCCGTTTGGTAACAAGATATTATAGCCCACCAATACCGCAGCTAGGGTTGCAGCGGCCTGGGCACTACTCAAGCCAAACATCAGACGCTGTTCCAGCGTGGACATCTTAAATATTTTCTTGGTCAACTGCGAAGCAATCCATTTTCCAGTCAATGCCGAAGCAATCATCACCAAAGCAACCTTTAATGCCGCTCCATGTCCGAAAATGACATTCACATTAATCAACATTCCCACTCCTATCAAGAAGTAAGGAATGAACAACGCATTACCCACAAATTCCAGATGATTCATCAATGGCGAGACATGCGGAATGAGCCTATTAAGGACCAAACCAGCCAGGAAAGCCCCGAGAATACCTTCCATCCCGACCATTTCCATCAAGCCCGCACCAAGAAACACCATGGCAAGCACAAAGATAAACTGCATCACGCTATCGCTATAACGCCGGAAAAACCAACGTCCAATACGTGGAAAGAGATACACAATAAATGCCCCTAGTAAAACGACTTTGAGAACCAGCCATATCCAAGAGAAGCCGGACATTTCTCCTTTAAACATCCCTCCGACTACAGCAAGTACAAGCAAGGTCAGGGTATCCGTAACCGCAGTACCTCCCACTGCAATACTAACACTGCGATGACGCGACACTCCATACCTGATCACAATCGGATAAGCCAGCATTGTACCCGACGCATACATACTCGCCAGCAAAACAGAGGTTATAATTCCATATTTCAAGATCATGGTATTAGTGACCAGCCCTATTGTTATCGGAATAATGAAAGCCATCAGCCCAAGAACAACCGCTTTATTCCGATTCTTTTTGAAGTCGGCCATGTCCATCTCAAGTCCAGCTAAAAACAAGATATAATATAAGCCTACCTTTCCAAACAACTCAAAACTGCTATCACGTACCAGAATATTGAAGCCATGCTCTCCAACAAGAACACCGGCCAGAATCATTCCGACAATATGAGGAATGCGGAGTTTATCCAAAATAATTGGAGCGAACAATATGATAAGAAGTACAAGGAGAAATATCCATGTAGGGTCAGTAACGGGAATTTCAAAGTGAAAGTCAAACCAGTCCATAAGTACAAGTTTTTGGTTTCTAGCACAAAAGAACGAAAAAGTTTTCATTTTATAAACCATCATACACCAATTTGTTATAAATTTGCGACCAATTCTATCTCTTTTGCAGATAGAGAAACTGATTATAAACTTATTAAAAGCAAAAGAAAAAATGAAAGTAGCAATTGTTGGAGCAAGCGGAGCCGTGGGACAGGAATTCCTGCGTGTGCTCGATGAAAGAAATTTTCCGTTGGATGAATTAGTATTGTTTGGCTCTAAACGCAGTGCCGGAACCAAATACACCTTCCGCGGTAAACAGATCGAGGTCAAACTCTTGCAACACAATGATGACTTTAAAAGGGTAAATATCGCTTTCACTTCCGCTGGCGCAGGTACCTCTAAAGAGTTTGCCGAAACCATCACCAAATACGGAGCTGTAATGATTGACAACTCAAGCGCCTTCCGCATGGATAATGAGATCCCTTTGGTTGTGCCTGAAGTGAATGCCACTGATGCAAAAATACGTCCTCGTGGCATCATTGCAAACCCGAATTGTACCACCATTCAAATGGTAGTGGCACTAAAAGCGATCGAACAACTTTCACATATTAAAACGGTCCATGTAGCCACTTATCAGGCGGCAAGCGGCGCAGGAGCGGCAGCTATGGACGAGCTCTACGAACAATACCGTCAGGTACTTGCCAATGAGCCTGTAACCGTTGAAAAGTTCGCCTATCAATTGGCCTTCAACTTGATACCGCAGATTGATGTATTTACAGAGAATGGTTATACGAAGGAGGAGATGAAGATGTACAACGAAACCCGCAAGATTATGCATTCCGATGTGAAAGTTAGTGCCACCTGCGTACGTGTACCCGCTCTTCGTTCCCATTCCGAAAGCATTTGGATAGAAACCGAACGTCCGGTATCCGTAGAAGAGGCTCGCGAAGCTTTTGCCAAAGGTGAAGGATTGGTATTAAAAGATAATCCTGCAGAGAAGGAATACCCAATGCCATTGTTCCTTGCCGGAAAAGATCCCGTATACGTAGGTCGCATCCGCAAAGATCTGACCAATGAATGTGGATTAACGTTCTGGATCGTAGGCGACCAAATTAAGAAAGGTGCAGCCTTGAATGCCGTGCAGATTGCCGAATATTTGGTTAAAGAAAAGGATCTATAAACGGACAGTAGTTTGGATCGCGATTAACCGTTCTTTATTAAGATACTCAAACAAGGACGGTCTAACATGAAAACAAGTAATTACCTATTTTAGATGATAAACAAGGGCTGTTCTTGGAACGAGAACGGCCCTTGTTATTTCAATACAATCTAAAAGTCCTTTTTATACCATACGCTTTTATAGGACAAAAAAATGAGCTGCCTTGAAAGACAGCTCATTTTTATATTATGACAGCAATGCCTTAAGCAATTATTGCCAAGCTGCTGTTTGGGTCAGTGTATATCCATGATCTTTATAATCCTGGATCTCCTGAGTTCCAACAGGTGATACATAAGCTTTTTCTTCATCATAAGCATCACGTGCTTTCACATTCTGAATCTTATAGAAGCCTACCATCTGGGCACCATTTGTACCATCATAGGTGATTTCTGTGCCAGCAGCAGTGCGAACTACCAATTTTCCTTCATAGCTTTTTGTCAAATACCCAGGTACATCTTGAGGGAAATTCACCCATGTACCAAACATCGTATCCGGATACTTAGTATTATCCATATAAGAGATCTTCTTCCAACGTTTGATATCGAGCAAGCGGGTATGTTCGTAAACAAATTCCATACGACGTTCGCGACGGATTTCCCAAAGCAATTTGGAAACATCTGAATCACGAGCCGGATCATCAGGCAAGGAAGCAAGCTTCAAATCAGCAGTTTTCTCTACCCCATTAGCTATTGCTTCAGCATCCAATGGACGATGACGAATTGCATTAATAGATTGATCAATATCATCTTGTGTTACTGCGGTTCCGCCATAACTTGTAGCTAACTCTTCTTTTGCTTCAATCCAATCGAGCAAAACCTCAGCATAACGAATTATAGGAGCATCATTCTCATTCAATGAACCACCAAACTTAGTAGGCAAGTTACCGCTGTTATTCCAATAAGACGCACCTTCACGGCTAGTAAATTTATCGGCATAGATCATTGTTTGAGACTTCTGTAAAGGGAAATTATAAAATGTCGCTTCAAAACGAGGATCACGGGTCTTCGCCAAAACAGCTAAATTAAAGTCCTTTGAATTAGGTACGGTAGAAACGTCATAAGGCTTACCATCAGTACAAATAAATGATTTTATCAGTTCCAAATTGACACCAGTCTGTCCTTCTATACCATTAGAGTAGGACGCTATACTATGTACAGCCTTTGCGGTAACGTAATGACGATAGAAAATCACCTCAGGATGTCCTGCCAAGTTGTCCGAACCGAAAATAGAACGGAAATCTTTCGTACAACTATATTTCCCGGATCCCATAACAACCTCTGATGCGGTTACGCAAAGATCCAAATATTTCTTTGCACGGGTAGCATCCAAATTATGATATTTATCCCAAGTACCCTCAAACAACATAATACGGGAAGCTAATGCTGCAATAACGTATTTGTTAACATATTGCGTACTACTATTGTCCTCTGCATATGCATTCTCCATAGCATATTTCAAGTCGTCGTACACTTTGTCCATTACAAAACCACGATCATCACGATCTTTGTACATTTCCTCTGGTTTTGTTTCATCCACGGGTTTGTCAAAGTAAGGAACATCACCGAAGGAAACAACCAAGTTGAAATAAGCATAAGCGCGGAAGAAACGGCCGACTGCCATCCAATGCTTATAAGCATCATCCGATAGATTTGCCTTATACTGATCAACTCTTTGAATCATGACATTAGCCTTACGGACCCAACCAAAGTTCCATTTTTCTCCATTAAACTGGCGATACCAAGATTGGTCCAATAATTTTTTAGGATCCACTACCACAGCTAGTTTCCCAGGAACAGTAGAAACAAAATTTTCTTGTTGCCCTGTACCGGAAGTTACATCATCATTAAAAGTATAACCGCGTAAAGGAGTATAGTTTAGGGAATAGCCTGTGTTATATCCGGTAAAGAACCATGGATAAAATTCCACACTGTACATGCGAAAGTCCGACTCATTTCGCCAAAAGCCGCTATTGTCTTCCACTTTATCCAATTGTGGCTTATCGAGGAAGTCCGAGCATCCCGTAGCCAAAGTGAGGGCTGCGATGGAAAAAATTGCTATTATGTATTTTTTCATTGTCTTACAATTTTAGAAGTTTAACTGAATTCCGACAGAGAGACTCTTGAATGCAGGAGTACTTAGACCCGCACGTCCCAACTGATAATTATCTGCAGAGAGTAAACCAGAACTACCCACACCTGCTACAATTTCCGGATCAACAGGAGTTCCATCTAAATGATCAAAGGTTAAGAAGTTCTCCAGAGAAACATAAAAACGGGCTTTCTGAATCCAGGCCTTTTTCGTTAATTCACGTGACAATGTATAACCTAAAGTTATGTTCTTCACTCTCAGATAAGACATATCCAACAAGTAACGATCCTGGCGATACATATTGAAGGCATTGACAGAGTTGCCCATATTCCACGCACGGGGATAAAAAGCATTGGTGTTATTCTCTGTCCAGTAGTCCTTACAAAAGCGCGAAGCTATCGCACCGTCACCAGTATTGAAGCCAGGCAAAGTCGTAGAAGAGCTTCCCCACATATCACGTTTGGCAACTCCTTGCAAAAAGATTGATAAATCCACCCCTTTATAGTCCCCACCTAAGCGCAAACCATATTCATAACGAGGTGTAGTATTTCCAATTACTTCCAAGTCTCCATGATCATTAATAGAGCGGCTACCATCCGTAATTTGTCCATCGCCATCTACGTCTTTGAACTTTACATCACCCGGACCGTACTTAAAGCTACCACTTTGCAAATAACCTTGATAAACAGGATTGCTTCCTTTCAATTGATTCACAGTCTTGCCTGTATTCTTATCTCCATGGCTTGAATCCAACGTTACAGTAACCAAATTTCCACTTGCATCATAGTTAAAATCATCTTTCTGATACAATCTATCCGTCCGGTATCCCCAAATTTCTCCATACGTTTTTCCAGTATACCAACTATCAATATTTGTAAGCGAACCATACTCAGTTACTTTAGTAATAGCATCTGATAGGGTAAATGTTGCATTAAATCCAATACCATTGGCAAAACGATGATTATAATCTAGAGATAATTCCCAGCCTTTTGTACGCAAATTACCGTAATTGCCTTTAGGAGGTGTTGTACCATAAGTAGCCGCAATTCCTTCCGCAGGAACAATCATATTCTTCGTATCACGTTGATACCAATCAAACGTAACCCCTAATTCACTGTTAAAGAAACGGGCATCCAATCCAAAGTCCAATGTTGAAATATCCTGCCATGTCACATCCGTAGCCACCGCAGTTGGAGAATTGACATAATTAACCTTATTTCCACTTGCATCCAACCATGAAGACTGTGTGATACCACCTAAATTAGATACATATAAAGTATTAGATACGGTTTGGTCGCCAATAACACCCCAAGATCCACGTACTTTTAGGGAACTTAAAGTCGGTTTGGCCCATTCCATGAATTTTTCTTCACTAGCGCGCCATCCTGCGGAGAATGAAGGATACCAATGCCATTGCATCTCTGTTGGAAACTTAGAAGTTCCATCATAACGAAGGTTCGCTTCTAGTAAATACTTGTCCATCAGATTATAGTTCACACGTCCAAAGACACCGATTTGGGATTCCCATTCTTTTTTACCTGTCACAGTCTGTTCACCTGCCGCATTAGTAAATTGTACATTATTATAATCAAGCAATTCTTTCTGTTGAGCCTGATGCCATTGTTTCACATAGGTTACACGATTCATACCTGCCATAAATTTGAACTTATTGATATCCTGTAAGTTCAAATTATAAGTGGTATAAGCATTAATCGTATTACGTTGCGTATTCGTAGAACGGCGATTTATATTATCAGGAGTACTTCCCACACCTGTATATGTCCAACTACGTAGATCATAAGCACGCATAGAGCCATTAGAGTCCTTATCAACCACTTGCCCATCACTATTAACATAAAGAGCATTACCATTAGCATCGTTGCGAGCTACCGGAGCACTCCAAGTATCAGCAGCAGTAAAGCGCGTACCAGGACGTAACCAATTTATTTCTTCATTAGCATGGGTATAATCAAAATCAGCTGTCCAATTCTTCGTTAAGTCAAGATGGAAACCTAAATTTATATTCGTATAGTTTTGCTCCAAAGTAGAAGTGTTAGCCTGATGATATTCTTCAGCCGGGCTACGAAGTTCGTTGCCATTTTCGTCATATCCCATAGGATATTGAGATCCCCAACGATACAGATAGTACCACTGGTCATAAGCCGATTGAGTGGTATAAGGATAGCTCTTGAGGCGTTTCGAGTAAATGGCCCCTGCATTTAGCGTGATATACTTATTAAATTGTGTACTCAATTTAATAGAAGCATTATAACGCTTAAAATTATCTTCCTTAGCCGTTTTATTCATACCACTCTGGTCTAGGTAACCTAACCCGATATTATAAGTTGTGCTGCCACTCCTGCCATTGACAGAGAGATTGTGGGTCATCGTAGGTGCCGCTTTGCGAATCATATAATCATAAGCGTTATATGTTCTCAAACCAATCTTCTGACCATCTGCGTTTACATACCAGTCACGCCCCATTACGGTAGGATCATTTGTTCCCAATCTTCCCCCGTATTTTTGTTGCCATTCTCTAGCTTTAGCAACCCCTTCTTCGGTTATTTTATAAAAAGCACCGCTAAAGGTAGCTCCCGCATTTTTATTTGCAGCAAGAATATATTCCATAGCATCCAAGCCGCCCATATTATAACCTTTCTCAGTACTTTGCCAAGAGAAGTTACCGGAATATGAGACATTTACTCTTTCTTGCTTCGCTCCTTTTTTAGTTGTGATCAAAATAACTCCAAATGCAGCCTTCGCACCATAAATAGAAGAAGAAGCAGCATCTTTCAAAACAGAGATACTTTCAATATCATCCGGATTAACTAAAGTAATGCTGGGAATTTCCACATTATCCAATAAAATCAGAGGAGTGGCAGAACCTTGGATAGAAGCATATTGACCACGGATTTTAATCGTTGGATCAGAACCTATCTCAGCATCTGGTAACGTAATAGACAAGCCTGGAGTAGAACCTTGTAAACCACGACCCACATCAGCAATAGGACGACTATCCAATGTTTTGTTGACGTCAACTGAAGCAACAGCACCCGTCAGATTTTCTTTCTTCTGCGAACCATAACCAACGACTACTACTTCATTCAAGATTTCACTATCTTCTTTTAAAACAATCTTCATTGTTTTGGTAGCCTTTATTTCTTGTGTTTTATAACCAACATAAGAAATCTTCAAAATAGCACCGGACTTTACATTTAAGGTAAACTTACCGTCGATATCAGTAATACCACCATTAGTGGTACCCTTTTCCACTACACTGGCACCGATAATCGGCTCTCCTGTAGCATCAACAATCACACCACTAATAGTCATTGCCTGGAGCTGTTCCGTTACTTCATAAGAACTATTAGAAGCGGTTATGGGAGTAGCGAATAGATTACCATTGCCTAAAAGCAACGTGCTGATTGCTACTGCCGTGAGGAATTTGCCATTCGCTAATCCTCGCTTTTTGCGATCTTCATTCATAAATGATTGATGATTTTGTGTTAATAAAAAAAAGATTTTCTTTAAAATTAGGGATAAGATTTAGACTAGGAATAGGGGATACTATTCCATTTTAAGCTTGTACATCTACCATAGGCCTGTTTTTGTTTTTCAAAATGTTTAACTTCTATATTATCTCTCATTATATTTAAATTTTACATAAAATTAAGTAAATAATTAACTAAAACAACGTTAGTTACACACACATTAGTTGGTTGCCTTAAGAGATAAACACATCATTAACAAAGGGGATAAAACAAAGCTATTCATTTTATCTATAGCAAAGATAAGTTATTTTTTAATATCAAGAACAAATATTTGGTTATTTTTAGATATCTGCTCATTATTTTGCATATGGAGTAGACATCAAATCACTTAAAAGAGTTCAGGACTCGTCAAGATTTAAAGAGTGAAATTCAATCAAACCATTCATTGGAGTCTCTTCAATGACGTCCAGTTCAATATCAAATTCATGAGCTACCTCCTGCAAAATAGAAGCATAACTATAGGCTAAAGATCCGACAAAACGAATGGGATAGTTTTTATAATCATATTGAGATACATTCCTGGCAAAGAAACTACGTATATTCTCTATAATCAAGTCAAAAACATAATCATCATTTGTATAATCAGCTAAAAAATAGGAAATAGTAGAAAGAAAACGATTAGGAAAAGGCCTGTTGTAAACAGACTCCATAACTTCATTAGAACTTATGCGGAACTTCTCATAAAAGTCAGCCATAACATCTTTTGGGGCCAACCCTTTAAGCACATCCGAAAGAAAAAGCTTACCCAGAACTGCACCACTACCTTCATCACCTAATATGTATCCACCCGCTTTTACATTTTTCACTATGATTTTTCCATCATAGAAACATGAGTTCGAACCGGTCCCAAGAATACAGGCAATCCCGGCATCACATTTAAATAAGCCGCGTGCAGCCGCAAGCAAATCGCTTTCCACTTGGATCGGTGTCTTAAATTGCGCAACCAATGAAGCTCCTAGTATATTTTTCTTTTCATGAGAAGTACAACCTGCTCCATAATAATAAACTTGCTCCAATTTTTTCTTAAAAAAAGATTCTGGAAGTCCCAACCGCACACTTCTACTGATCTCTCTTCTAGTCTGAAAGAAAGGATTAAGGCCCTCGGTAAAAACACGTTGCACCGCATGATTATCTTCAACCAAAGCCCATTCTGTTCTTGTAGAGCCACTTTCCGCTATCAGCTTCATAACTATCTTCTTTTAGAATTGAATACAAATATATAGTTTCTTTTAATATCCCAAATAAAAAAGGCTTTAAAACTTTATAATGAGATATTAGCCTTACCAAAAGATTAACAAAACCACCTCTCCCAAAGACTAGTCAATACAGTCCTACCATTATTCTCGTTCGACAAAAGAAGCTTTTGGACAAAGGCCAATATAATAGAACATTTATACTTATCCCCCATACCACATCAGCTTACTTCTTTTGATAATCCTTGAAATATTATTTTAAGCGCAACAGAGATTGCATTCAGGTGAATCCCAAAACAGTCAGCAAATCAGAAAAGAAGGAAAGACTAAGTCTGCTCTAAAAGAATAAATGTGCTAAGAAAACTCACGACAAACAGAGAAGAGATAAACGCCTGTATATCAACACCTATTTAATTTAAGCAAAATCTCTACGAGGAAGACCTTGTTCGTCGTAGAGCAAGCATGCCTTCCTCTACGACGAACGGAGCTTTTCTCGTAGACGCTTAATCCCTCACTCCGAAAAACAGACAATAAATAAAAAACGAAAAAGGTGAGAACGAAGAATCACTGCAAATTATTAATTATAATTCTAAAAATAACAAAATAAGTGTTTTTGATATTAAAATAAAACATATCTTTGTTCCAGGTAATTTTTTCCCTTAACAGATTGGTATTATGAAGAAACTGCTACTTTTCACTATTTTATTTTGTACTCCTCTGTTGTGTCAGGCTCAAAAGAGCCAGGTCATTATGGGTGACGAACAGACTTCTGAGTATTTTCCCATCCTGAAAGACAAGCGTATTGCTATCTTTTCCAACCATACGGGAATGGCAGGCAATAAACATATACTGGATATCCTTTTGGAAAACAAATTCCGTGTGACCGCTATTTTTTCTCCGGAACATGGGTTTCGGGGAAATGCAGATGCAGGAGAACATGTTGCAAGTTCCGTAGATAAACAGACAGGAGTACCAATCTTATCTCTTTATGGGGGAAAGGAACAAAAGCCTAGCGAAAGATCTATGAAGGAATTCGACATTCTGGTCGTGGACATACAAGATGTAGGGCTACGCTTCTACACCTATTATATAACGATGTGCCGCCTAATGGATGCCTGTGCCGAATATCATAAAAAGATTCTAATACTAGATCGCCCTAATCCAAACGGTTTTTACGTAGATGGCCCTATATTGGATATGAAATATAAATCCGGAGTAGGTTGGCTGCCTATTCCCATCGTATATGGAATGACTTTGGGAGAGTTGGCACTCATGATTAATGGAGAACATTGGTTACCCGAATCGCGTACTTGTGATTTGAAAATTGTCAAATGCAAAAACTATACGCACCAAACTCGGTATGAACTTCCTATTCCTCCTTCCCCTAACCTACCAGATATGAAATCGATTTATTTATATCCTTCCACTTGCTTCTTCGAGGCAACCCCCGTCAGTTTAGGCCGTGGAACCCCACTTCCTTTTCAAATTTACGGACACCCTGACATGATAGGTTACAGCTATAGTTTCACACCAAGAAGTATCTCCGGTGCAAAAAATCCGCCTCAATTGGATAAGCTATGCCACGGAGTGAATTTAAGTACCATCAATAACGAAGAAATATGGGAACATGGAGTGGACTTGAGCTATATCATCAATGCATACCGCAACCTAAATATCGGAGACAAATTTTTCCGCTCCTTCTTTGAAAAACTAGTAGGAGTAGATTATGTACGAAAAATGATTGAGGAAGGGAAAAGCGCGGACGAAATCAAAGCCATGTGGAAAAATGATGTTGAGAAGTTCAAGCAACAACGTAAACCTTATCTACTCTATCAGGAATAGAAAGCTCTAAAATAAAAAACAAAGAATTAAAGCTGTAAATCAGGAGCTTTTTATTCGAGACAATATTTATATTTGGATTTAATTAAGAGTTTATATATATAATAGAATAAAGATGAGTCCGATAGCCGTTATAATCACCATTGCCGCGTACTTTGGCATACTATTTACCGTATCCTATATAGCCGGCAGAAAAGCAGACAATGCAGGCTTCTTTGTCGGCAACCGCAAATCAACTTGGTACGTTGTGGCTTTTGCCATGGTCGGTTCGAGCATTTCAGGTGTCACTTATGTATCCGTGCCGGGCATGGTCGCCTCAAGTAGTTTCGGTTATTTACAAATGGTCCTCGGGTTTGTGGCCGGACAATTTATAATAGCCTTTGTGCTCATTCCCCTTTTCTACCGGATGAATCTGGTATCTATCTATGAATATTTAGAAAATCGTTTTGGCATTTCATCTTACCGCACGGGAGCTTGGTTCTTCTTCATTTCCAAAATGCTGGGAGCTGCCGTACGCTTATTTCTTGTATGCCTTACCCTGCAACTATTGGTCTTCGATCCGCTAAACTTACCTTTCGCGCTTAACGTAGCCATCACTGTAGCATTAGTATGGCTTTATACTTTCCAAGGAGGGGTGAAATCTCTTATCTGGACAGATTCTCTAAAGACATTTTGTCTGGTGATATCGGTAATCCTCTGCATTTGGTTTATTGCTTCCAATTTAAATTTATCCTTCACGGGAATGATTCATACAATAGCCAATAGCAAGATGTCGAAAATTTTCTTTTTTGACGATGTAAATAGTCGTGAATACTTCTTCAAACAATTCTTTGCAGGTATGTTCACCATGATAGCAATGGCAGGATTGGATCAAGATATGATGCAACGAAACTTAAGTTGCAAAAACTTTAAAGACTCTCAAAAAAACATCATAACCAGCGGCATATCCCAGTTATTTGTCATCCTCTTATTCCTTATGCTGGGTACTTTACTTTATATTTTTGCAGAAAGCCAACAGATACATATAGAAAAAGGCGATGAGCTATTCCCTGCCATTGCAACCGGAAACTACTTCCCTTCAATTGTAGGAATACTATTTATCATAGGTTTGATTTCCTCGGCCTATTCCGCTGCTGGCTCAGCATTAACAGCACTAACGACTTCTTTCACAGTGGATATCTTAAACACGAAAGGAAAAGAGGAAAAAAAAGTAGTAAAAATCCGTAAACGAGTGCACATCGGTATGGCTATAGCCATGGGAGTCGTCATTTTCGTATTCAATATATTGAATAATACCAGCGTGATTGATGCTGTATACATTTTAGCAAGTTATACCTATGGGCCGATTCTCGGTTTATTTGCATTCGGCATTATGACGAAACAACAAGTTCGTGACAAGTATATCCCGATAGTAGCCATCGCCTCTCCTATTCTATGTTTTATTTTGCAAAAAAACTCGGAAGTCTGGTTCAACGGATATAAGTTCAGTTATGAATTATTGATATTTAATGCATTGTTTACGTTTATCGGATTATCCCTATTGATCAGAAAACATAAAAAAGAATCGTTAACTTAATACATCGTTATGAACATAAAACATCAGTTTTTAATTTTGCTACTTGCCACCTTCCTATTCCCCCAAATAGGAGGTGCACAAGAGTTTCCGACCGAGGCCCGGCAAAAAATAGAAAAGATTTTAAATGCCGTAGCAAAATCAGAGGTATCTGTTGGCCCCATCAGAATTGATTCTGTTGCAGTCAACAATAATAAAGTCCAGCTATTCGCAAACCTAAATTGCTCATACATTCCTTTTCGCGAAGAAAACGTAGCCGAAATTTATCAGGGTGTAAGATCGTTACTTCCACAGGAATACGCTAATTATAAATTAAAGATTCAGACCGATGGTCGCAATATAGAGGATTTTATTCCTCAAGCCTTACGTCCCAAGAAAGATAAAAAAGAAAAGGTCTTCGACCCTAAAGAAAATAGCAAAGCTTTGGTTACTAATCTATCCGCTCCCTATATTCCTACAAACGGATTGAAAGACAGGTACATTGCCATGTGGCAAAGCCATGGATTCTATTATGAAGGCAAACTAAATCGCTGGGAATGGCAGCGTGCCCGTATCTTCGAGACAACAGAGGATTTATATACCCAAAGCTATGTTTTACCATTCCTCGTACCCATGTTAGAGAATGCAGGAGCTAACGTATTGCTTCCACGCGAACGTGATAGTCAGACTGCCGAAATTATAGTGGACAACGATGGCTCCCTACATGACCACTCCGTTTACACCGAAAAGGATGGAAACAAAACATGGGAACAAGGTGCAGGAAATGGCTTTGCATACTTGCGTGATCAATATATCAATTTTGAAAATCCTTTTCACGAAGGCACGTACAGACAAGTAGAAACAGTCAAGAAGAAAAAAGACAAAGAAAGCATCGTAGAATGGATACCCGAAATTCCATCCAATGGACAATATGCGGTGTATGTTTCCTACAAAACCCTCCCCAATAGTACAGACGATGCACAATATACCGTGTACCATAAAGGTGGAATAACCCGCTTCAGCATTAATCAGCAAATGGGTGGAGGAACCTGGATTTATTTAGGGACCTTCGGATTTGACGCTGGAAAAAACGAAACGTGCAAGGTTGTTCTAACTAACCGTTCTTCAAAAGCCGGACAAATAGTAACGGCTGATGCTATAAAAGTAGGAGGAGGAATGGGCAATATCGCCCGCCGAATCTCAGAAGAAGGAGTAACGGAAAATGTAAAAAGCTCAGATACTGATGCAACGGTAATACACAAAGAAATACCACAAATTAATTATCCCTACCAAACCAGTGGATACCCCCGCTTCTGTGAAGCGGCCCGTTACTGGCTACAATGGGCCGGTGTGCCGGATAGTATTTATTCAGAAAGTCACGGGCAGAATGATTATACCGATGATTATAAATCACGCGGTAAATGGGTGAACTACCTTGCCGGAGGCTCATCCGTAGACCCTACGGAAAAAGGATTGAATATCCCTGTAAATATGGCTTTTGCATTCCACACGGATGCAGGAACCACCTTGAATGATTCCATCATAGGAACGCTAGGGATTTACCAGACCGACTGCTACAATGGAATTTTCGCCAACGATGCGCCCCGTTATCTCTCCCATGACTTGACGGACCTTATTCAATCGAGTATAGTTCATGACATCAGAACCTTATACGAGCCCAAATGGACACGCCGTGGAAAATGGAACAAATCATACTACGAGGCTCGCGTTCCACGGGTACCTACCATGCTTCTGGAACTTTTATCCCACCAAAACTTTGCGGATATGCGCTATGGGCTGGATCCCCGTTTCCGCTTTACGGTAAGTCGCGCTATATATAAAGGCATGCTACGCTTCCTTTGCTCACAGTACCACATGGACTATGTAGTACAACCCCTTCCTGTTGATCATATGGCATTGAAAATGCTTAATGAAAACCAAATAGAGTTGACCTGGAAGGCTGTTGCAGATTCTTTGGAACCCACAGCAAAAGCTGATAAATATATTGTTTACACCCGCATTGGAGATGGCGACTTTGATAATGGGATATTAGTCGATCATAATGAGTACCGCACCACCATACCTGCCGGAGTAGTATGCAGCTTCAAGGTTACAGCTGTTAACAAAGGAGGACAAAGTTTCCCCTCCGAAATTCTTTCAGTGGGACGCGCATTCAATGCCAAAGGCACGGTACTGGTTATTAATGGATTCGATCGTATAAGTGCGCCTGCCGATTTCGTAGCACCGGCACCAGCTGATACTTTACTCGCAGGTTTTCTGGATGACTTAGATCACGGAGTACCCTACATTAAAGATATTAGCTACATCGGCAAAATGAAAGAATACCGCCGTTCCATTCCATGGATGGATGACGATGCCTCCGGATTTGGTGACAGCTATAGCAATTATGAAGACAAGGTAATTGCCGGAAACACATTTGATTATCCTGCCGTGCACGGAGCAGCAATTTTAAGAGCCGGTTATTCTTTTGTCTCTTGCAGCAATGAAGCTATTGAAAATGAAACGGTAAAAATGAACGATTATAAATATACCGATCTCATCCTTGGTAAAGAATGTCAGACAAAGATGGGACGTGGAGGAATAAAGCCATTGGAGTTCAAAACCTTTAGCGAGTCCATGCAACAAGCAATCACTTCCTATTGCAATCAGGGAGGAAATATCTTTATTTCAGGAGCCTACGTAGGTACGGACCTTTGGGACAACCGCCTTGCAGCAACTAAAGAAGCAGATAAAAAATTTGCGACTGAAGTTTTAAAATACAAATGGCGCACAGGCCAGGCTGCCATCGAAGGAAAAGTTAAATGTGTACCCTCACCATTTCCTGCTATTACAGGTAATTATACTTATTATAATCAGCCGAATGCCGACAGCTATGTGGTGGAGTCACCTGATGCCATTGAACCAGCGGATAAAGGAGCCTATACCATCATGAGGTACTCGGAAAACAATCTAAGTGCAGGTGTAGCTTATAAAGGGATATACAAAAGTTGTGTTTTGGGATTTCCATTCGAATCCTTATCCACCACTGCCGAACGAAATAATCTAATGAAAGCCATCTTGACTTTCTTCAGTGAAGGAACAACCGGTCTATTAGATCAAAAACATTAAATCAATCATCATCTATGAATAGAAGATTCATAATAACGTTTCTGTTGGCTTGCCTGATACCAATTATGGTACAGGCCCAACATGAAACATTCCGTTTTGCCCAGATCACGGATATTCATCTTAATCCAAACAATCCTAATCCAACGGAAGATTTACTCCGTTCCGTAGCACAACTAAACGCTACGGACAGCATAGATTTTGTTCTGGTAACCGGTGATCTCACAGAAGAGGGTGACCGTGCCACTTTAGAAAAAGTCAAATCAGTGCTGGATCTTTTAAAACAAAAATATTATGTTGTACTTGGCAACCATGAAACGAAATGGAGTGATTCGGGATGTACGGCTTTCAGCGATATTTTTGGAAGTGAACGCTTTGAATTCCAACATAAAGGTTTCCTATTCTTAGGATTTAATTCAGGACCTTTAATGCGCATGGCTTACGGGCATGTCGTTCCTCAAGACCTGAGATGGATGGATCAGGAAATGGATAAATTCGGTAAAGACAAACCGGTGATTCTAGTTACTCATTATCCTATATTAGAAGGTGACGTAGATAATTGGTATCAGGTAACGGATGCAGTACGTCCATACAATATCCGCTTGTTTATTGGAGGACACTATCATAGCAACCGCAACTTACGTTACGATGGCATTCCAGGCATTCTAACCCGTAGTAATTTACGTGATAAAGACGGAAAACCAGGATATGCCATTTTTGATGTAACCAAAGATTCCATTCTTGTCTATGAACAACGCATCGGTGAACCCAAGCGAAAATGGGCCTCATTCTCGCTAACCAAAACCTATTATGACCACAACGGCAAAGCGGACAAGTATCCTGATTTCTCGGTAAACAAACAATATCCGAAAGTAAAGGAGGAATGGCTGCTACAAACCGGAGCCGGCATTTACAGTTCTCCCGCAGTGAAAGGAGATAGAGTGTTTGTAGGTGATGATATGGGATACCTCACTTGCTATACTTTGAAAGACGGGAAAAAGACATGGAGCTATGAAACAAAAAAACGAATTGTCGGGACTCCGGCAGCAGACGAAGGAGTTGTTGTGTTCGGATCGGCAGACCGGAACATCTATGGCTTAGACTGTGAGAAAGGCAACCTGCTATGGAAGGTCAAAGCCGATGAGCCTGTTTTGGGAGCTGTTGCCATAGAAAAAGGCATAGCCTACATCGGCGCCAGCGACCACACTTTCCGTGCAATCGATATTCATACAGGAAAAGTGATATGGACCTACAACAATGTAAAAGGATATATTGAAACCAAACCGCTCGTCACCAATAATAAGGTAATCTTCGGTGCCTGGGATAATACCCTTTATGCGTTCAATAAAACGAATGGGGAAGAACTATGGAAATGGACGGGAGGACTGACACGTATGCATTTCTCTCCCGCTGCCGTATGGCCGGTAGCTGCACACGGTAAAGTTTTCATTACCGACCCGCAAAGAGCAATGACTGCCATTGATATAGAGAGCGGACAAACCGTATGGCGTACTTTCCAATCAAAAGTAAGAGAAACAATAGGCTTATCAGAAGATGGGGAGCGCATTTACAGCAAGACCATGAATGATAGCATTGTTTGCTATGCAACCCAAGGTAATACCCCGAAAGAACTTTGGGCATCTAATGTAGGCTTTGGATATGAACATGCCCCTTCAATGCAGGTTGAAAAAGGAGGCGTTGTTTTCGGAAGTACAAAAGAAGGATTAGTATTTGCTTTGGACGCTAAAAGTGGCAAAGTCTTATGGAAGCATAAAATCGGCAATTCCTTAATCAGTACCGTAGTACCTTTGGATGGACAACGCGTATTGTTCACCGAAACCAGTGGTGAGGTGGGTTTATTGAAAGGACCCAAATACAAACCAGAGCCATAAGAGCAGTAGTTAATTGCTTAACCGGATAGATAAAATGAATAAAAATATAGAAAGATTAAATATGAAGAAAATTAATTGCTTCGTTCCCTATGCAGAAGGAGCACAGATAGAAAGCACCGTAAAAAGTTTGCAAGCAACAGGGTTAGTAAACAAAATCTATTTACTGGGTACGGAGGATAAGGCCAATGCCCCAATGACAGCTTGTGACTTTATTCCTATAAAGTCACTCAATGCAAGTGAGACTTTTAAAAGTATAGCGGCAAATTCTGAGACTGATTACACGCTGCTTTATACCAAATACACCACTCTGGATCCGGGTTTCTTTGCACTTGAGCGAATGATACACATCATGGATGATTCCAACGCAGGCATGGTCTATGCCGATCATTACCAAATAGTGGATGGTCAGCAAAGCAATGCCCCGGTTATTGATTATCAATTCGGAAGTCTGCGTGACGATTTTAACTTCGGATCAGTCTTATTATTCAAAGCCTCAGCATTGAAGGAAGCTGTAGAACGGATGAAATCCGATTACGAATTTGCCGGACTTTATGATTTACGCTTAAAACTAAGTCAAAAAGAATCACTGGTACACATCAATGAGTATCTTTACAGCGAAATTGAAAATGACACCCGTAAAAGTGGTGAGAAGATCTTTGACTATGTGGACCCCAAAAACCGTAAAGTCCAACTTGAAATGGAACAAGCATGCACCGAACATTTGAAAGAGATCGGAGGGTATCTTGTGCCAAACTTTAAATCGATAGAATTTGCAGCCGGAAACTTTGAGTATGAAGCTTCGGTTATCATCCCGGTACGCAACCGAATCCGTACCATCCGTGATGCCATTCGTTCCGTACTGAATCAAAAAGCTGATTTCAAATACAACCTCATTGTAATTGACAACCATTCTACCGATGGCACCACAGAAGCTATTGAAGAATTCAAGGAAGACAAGCGGTTAATTCATATTATTCCTGAGCGAAACGACTTAGGAATAGGCGGATGCTGGAATATGGGAGTACATCACCCTGAATGCGGTAAATTTGCAGTCCAACTCGATAGTGATGATGTGTATAAAGATGAGAACACACTGTCTATTATGGTACGCGCCTTCTATGAACAGAATTGCGCTATGGTAGTCGGTACTTACATGATGACAGACTTCAATATGAATATGATTGCTCCGGGAATTATAGATCATAAGGAATGGACCCCGGAAAACGGACGGAACAATGCACTTCGCATCAACGGTTTGGGTGCTCCCCGCGCTTTCTACACACCAGTACTCAGAGAAGTAAAAGTCCCCAATACAAGCTATGGGGAAGATTATGCTTTGGGATTGAATTTCTCACGGCAATATCAAATCGGCAGAGTCTATGACGTTGTTTATCTGTGCCGTCGTTGGGATGATAATTCAGATGCTTCTCTGGATATTGTGAAAATGAATGCTCATAATTTATATAAAGACCGCATCCGCACATGGGAATTGCAGGCGCGCGTGGCTATGAATAAAAAGAAATAATTTACAACCCTTAGTTATAGGTAATTCAAATGAACCAAAAGGTAAAAAAATTATTTGACGAACAACTTAGTTCCTGGGAAACTGCACGTAACAATTACGAGGCGCTTGCCAGAGTACGCACAAAAGAATTAAACGTAAATGGCATACCCTATAAAGTCCAGTTCAACCCTGCCCGTATTGTATCTTCAGGAGCAAAAGTTGATGTAAAGTCCATTAAAGAACGGAAGTGTTTTCTATGCCCGGCCAATTTACCACCGGAACAAAAAGGAATCATTTTCGAAGAGCATTATACGATTTTAGTTAATCCCTTCCCTATATTTCCCAGACACTTAACCATTCCTGAAACAGAGCATGTGGATCAGCGCATTGCTTCACGCTTTAATGACATGCTTGCTCTGGCGAGGGAACTGACAGAATATACCCTATTCTATAACGGACCGAAATGTGGAGCCTCGGCTCCCGATCACGCACATTTTCAAGCAGGTAATAAAGGATTTATGCCCATTGAGAAATACTGGCGTGATTATATTGCCGGAAGAGTAGCAGATTATGGCACAGCCACGCTCTGGTATCTGAATGATGCTCCGCGGACAACTCTAGTCATGGAGTCAGCTGATCAAGATGATCTGGTAAGCCTGTTTAAAATTGTTTACCAGTCACTCAATACAAAGCCGGAAGAAGAGGAACCCATGATGAACATTCTGACATGGTATGAACATGAGAAGTGGATTGTTTGTCTGTTTCCCCGTGAAAAGCACCGCCCGGCCTGCTACACAGCCGAAGGGGAAGACAATTTATTAAGCAGTCCCGCTTCCGTCGATTTGGGAGGAGTATTCATTACTCCCGTGGAAAAAGATTTTATAAAAATTACAGCAAATGATATCGCACAGATTCTACGGGAAGTATGTTTATCTCCGGAAGATTTCCAGCAGGTAAGACAACGGATCAAGGAATGTATTTAATAGAATAATAGATAAAAAAATAAATTCAATGGAAGAGCCTAAAGTACATGTTGGTATTTTGTTCGAGCCACAAATAGAATTCGTGCTGCTAAACCCTTACCGCATTCACAATCAGGAATTCAGCGGCAAGCAACTGGTGACCTACGACGAGGGTAAGATTCTATGGAACGGGCGTTTATATGATGAACTGCTTTTTGAGCCAAGACATCCTGCAACAGACTCTTTTGAATTGCTGGATGTCACAATAGGCATCAACTTTCATTGGGAACGGAAAGAAGACCAACGTTTTTTAGGAGCACTGAAGATTATAGTAGAGAACAACAAACTCACGGCTATTAATGTCATCCATGTGGAAGACTATCTAACAAGCGTGATTTCCAGTGAAATGAGTGCCACAGCTTCCCTTGAATTATTAAAAGCCCATGCCGTCATTTCCCGTAGCTGGTTATTAGCCCAGATACAAAAAAATAAAGAATTAGCTAAAACCCAGACGGAATATTCGGCTATAACGCGAACGGAAGATGAGTTCATCCGCTGGTACGATCGGGAAGACCACATCAGATTTGATGTTTGTGCCGACGATCATTGCCAACGTTATCAAGGCATTACCCGAGCCTCAACAGATATAGTGGAACAAGCCATAGCTGCTACACGTGGGCAAGTACTCACTTATGAGGATAAGATCTGTGATGCTCGCTTCTCTAAGTCGTGCGGAGGCGTTTTTGAAGAATTCCAATATTGCTGGGAAGATGTAAAGCACCCATATCTCGCTAAACAACGAGACAGTAAATCACAGACCCAAATACCCGATCTAACCGTAGAAAAGGAAGCAGAGCACTGGATCAGAACCTCTCCGGAGTCATTCTGCAATACCAATGATAAAAAGATTCTTTCGCAAGTATTAAACGACTACGATCAAGAGACTACTGATTTCTACCGTTGGAAGGTTACTTATACGCAAGAAGAGTTGTCATTCCTCATCTTAAAGCGCTCAGGTATTGACTACGGACAAATTGTCGATTTAATTCCCATTGCCCGTGGCACATCCGGGCGTCTTTGGAAACTGAAGATCGTAGGAACCCAAAAGACATTAATTATCGGTAAAGAGTTGGAGATACGCCGTACGCTCTCTCCCTCTCATCTTTATAGCTCGGCTTTTGTCGTTGATAAAGAAAACCTTTCACCGGAAGGAATACCCGGAACCTTCACCCTTACCGGCGCAGGATGGGGACACGGGGTGGGACTTTGCCAGATTGGTGCGGCCGTAATGGGCGAACAAGGCTATGCTTACGATAGCATTTTATTACATTATTATATTGACGCTACCATTGAACACTTATATAACTAATTATAATCTAAGAACATGAGCAAATCACAAACAAAGAAAGTCAACCCGTGGGCGTGGATACCTACACTTTATTTCGCAGAAGGATTACCCTATGTTGCAGTAATGACCATATCCGTTATCCTGTATAAACGGTTAGGTATCTCAAACACTGACATTGCTTTATACACAGGCTGGCTTTATCTGCCATGGGTAATCAAACCCTTCTGGAGTCCGTTTGTTGATTTGATTAAAACCAAGAGATGGTGGACGATTACCATGCAATGGATTTTGGCCATATCTTTGGCTGGCATTGCCTTCTCTATTCCAACTCCATTCTTCTTCCAACTAACCTTAGCGGTTTTCTGGATCGTTGGGTTTACCTCGGCGACTCACGATATAGCAGCGGATGGCTTCTATATGCACGCCCTGACAGAGCACGAACAATCGCTCTATGTCGGTATTCGTAGCACCTTTTATAGGGTTGCCACCGTTGCAGGTCAGGGATTATTAGTCATCATTGCCGGTCTCATAGAAACAGGCACCGGTTTGGATCCGGCTATTCTGGAAGTACAAGCATCACCCACTTATAGCAATAACCTTACCCTGCCAACCTTCAATAACACGGCCGTTGATACGGGAAAAACAGCTCACTTTATTTACAGTGAGCCTGTAGTCAAAGCAGGTGTGGCAGTATCCAATGATTTTACTGATATCAAGACCCGGATTTCGGCATTGGAGAAAGAGGTAAAACGCTCCAACATATCCAACAACTTTGTACCCTCGGAGAGAGAAACAAAAGCAAGCATACGGAAAGAGGAAAGTTCGTTTACCACCTGGGTACGGAATACTTTCGGAGAAAAACGAGAAAAGGCAAGTACCCTGACAGAGAATATCGTAGTCGTAGGCGTACGTTTATCGAAGGCGCCCGAACAAGGTGAAGCCAGAATACTGAATGTACGGTTCAAAGATGGTGATCAAAGTATTAAGTTAGAGCAAAATACACTATCCACACGTTTTGAGTTCACCTCCAAGAATTGGAATAAGCCGGCCTATTTACTTTTCAGAATCGATCCTAAAATAAAGGGAACAACTGTTGCAACATTCGAGGGAGCATCCGGGAACATTCCTTTTGCATGGATGATCGTATTCATCGTATTATCCGTATTCTTCCTCATTGTAAGCATCTACCATGGATGGGTACTTCCAAAGCCAAAATCAGACCGCGCTTCAACCGATATTACAGCACAGAATATTTTAAAAGAGTTCCTTCAAACCTTCAAAAGTTTCTTCACGAAGAAACAGGCATTCACTGCAATACTATTTATGCTACTGTATCGTTTGCCCGAAGCACAGCTGGTAAAACTAATCAATCCTTTTCTTTTAGACCCTATTGACAAAGGCGGATTAGGATTAACCACAGGCCAAGTAGGCTTTGTCTATGGCACCATTGGCATCATAGGATTAACAATCGGAGGCATTATAGGTGGCTTTGTAGCAGCAAAAGGAGGACTCAAAAAATGGTTATGGCCTATGGCATGGAGCATGTCACTGACCTGCCTGACCTTTATTTACCTCAGCTATTTTCAAGATCACTCCATGCTAACCGTAAACATCTGCATATTTATTGAACAGTTCGGTTACGGCTTCGGCTTTACGGCTTATATGCTTTATCTGATTTATTTCTCAGAAGGAGAACATAAGACAGCGCATTATGCCATTTGTACCGGTTTCATGGCATTGGGAATGATGCTTCCAGGCATGTCGGCAGGCTGGTTACAGGAAACTATTGGATACCGGCATTTCTTTATCTGGACAATCATTTGTTGCGCCGCAACAATCGCCGTATGTGCCTTTATTAAAATAGACCCGAATTTTGGTAAGAAAATAGAAACTCAAGAAGAATGAAACCTATCATGAAAAAACTATTCCTTTTATGCCTCGTCTGCGCGCTTTGCGGCATGGCTCAGGCAAAGAAAATAAAAGTAAAGACCGGCATTGAAGTTCTAAAAGAGCAGAACTTTAAATGTTTGGAAGGAAAGCGGGTAGGATTAATCACCAACCCGACAGGTGTGGACAACAACATGAAATCGACAATAGACATCCTGTATGAAGCCCCGAATGTCAACCTAGTTGCACTCTACGGCCCTGAGCACGGAGTCCGTGGAGATGTCCATGCAGGGGATCACGTAACAGATGCCAAAGATTCCTCCACAGGATTACCCGTTTACTCTCTTTACGGTAAAACCCGCAAGGCAACGCCGGATATGCTTAAAGATATTGACGTGCTGGTTTATGACATTCAAGACATAGGTTGTCGTTCCTACACCTACATCAGTACAATGGGCCTGGCTATGGAAACTGCTGCTGAAAATGGAAAAGAATTTATTGTTCTAGACCGTCCGAATCCGGTAGGAGGCCTAAAAATAGAAGGGAATTTAGTGGAAGATGACTGCCAATCATTTGTCAGCCAATTTAAGATTCCATATATCTACGGACTAACCTGCGGAGAACTGGCCCAATTACTAAACGGAGAAAAAATGTTAGACTCACAATGTAACCTGCATGTGGTGAAGATGAAAGGCTGGAAACGGAAAATGGACTATACACAAACAGGTCTTCAATGGGTACCGGCTTCTCCCCATATCCCCCATGCCCACTCCGCCCTCTTCTATCCGGTTAGTGGCATTTTGGGAGAACTAGGTTATATGTCTATTGGAGTAGGTTACACCATCCCCTTCCAAATGTTTGCCGCTCCTTGGATCAACGCTACCGAATTTGCAAAAGCACTCAATAATCTGAATGTCCCAGGCATTGTATTCAGGCCTATTTATCTGAAACCTTTTTATTCGGTTGGCAAAGGAGAACAGTTACAAGGAGTGCAAATCTACATTATGAACTTACAAAAAGCACCTTTGAGCGAAATCCAATTCTTAGTGATGCAGGAAGTTGCTGCTTTATATCCGGAGCATTCGGTTCTTGAGCACGCAAACAAAGGACGTTTTCGTATGTTCGATATGGTCTGCGGTTCTAAACAAATACGGGAACGTTTCAGTAAACGAAACCGTTGGGAGGACATCCGCGACTACTGGTACAAGGATGTGGATAGCTTTCGCAAATTGTCTAAGAAATATTATTTGTATAAATAAAAATGGACCAACAGAGTAACTATGGAACTTTTCTAAGGGATGCAGCACGCTTCATCCCCCGGGAAAGAATTTATACCGACGAACTACGCCGGTTGGCATGGGGAACAGATGCCGGTTTTTACCGACTCATCCCACAAATTGTCATTCAGGCTACCAACGAAAAGGAAGTTGCCGAACTTTTGAGTTTGGCAAGTCAACATGAACTTCCGGTTACTTTTCGTGCAGCAGGGACTAGTTTATCGGGGCAAGCCATTAGTGACTCTATTTTAATTGTTGCCGGTAAGCACTGGGAAAAGTATAGCCTTTCGTCCGATCATGAACAAATCACCCTTCAACCAGGCATCATCGGACAACGGGTAAATGAGATTTTAGCTCCTTATGGGCGTAAGTTTGCCCCGGACCCGGCCTCTGTGAAGTCAGCAATGGTAGGTGGCATTGTTATGAACAATGCTTCCGGTATGAATTGCGGCACACATGCCAATAGCGATAAAGTCATGCTTTCGGCCCGTATTGTATTGGCTGACGGCACCATTCTCGATACCGGAGATACGGCCTCACGCACCTCTTTTACATCAACCCACCCTGAGTTCATCAAGCAGATTAATGACCTGCGCAACAGGATACTGCAAGATCAAACTCTTGCGGATCGCATCAGATATAAATATTCCATAAAGAACGTAACCGGACTCAATCTACTCCCTTTTGTCCGCTTTGATGATCCGTTCGATATTATTGCTCACTTAATGGTGGGATCGGAAGGAACTTTAGCCTTTCTTTCCGAAGTTACCATGCGTACCGAATATGATTATCCTCATAGAGCAAGTGCCATGCTCTACTTTACAGACATTAAAGAGGCCTGTAAGGCGGTAGTGGCAATGAAAAAGCTTGCTGACACAAAAGGAGAACCAATTGTAAAAGGAGCGGAATTACTGGATTGGAAGTCATTGTCTTCAGTCAGCGACTCCAATTATGAGCACTTCCGCGCGGAACAAATAGCCCGTAACGCTTCTGTTGAGGGCCTTACGGCTGTACTGACGGAAACCAAAGCCGTAACCCAAGAAGACTTGGAGCGAAACATTGCAATTATCAAACAAGCATTAAGTAGCTTCGAAACATATACCCCCATCTATTTTACGGACAAGCCCGAAGAATATGCACCATATTGGGCCATACGCTCGGGCATTTTCCCTTCTGTAGGAGGCACCCGCCATCCGGGAACAACCTGTCTTATTGAAGACGTGGCCTTCCACATTGAAGATTTACCGGAAGCAACAGCTGATTTACAGCAACTCATCGCCCGTCATGGTTACGATGACGCCTGCATTTACGGTCATGCGCTTGAGGGAAACTATCATTTCATCCTCAACCAATCCTTCAATACAGACTCCGAGGTAAAACGCTATGAAGAACTCATGAATGAAGTCATAGCGCTGGTCGTTGATAAATATGACGGCTCACTTAAAGCCGAGCACGGAACGGGACGGAATATGGCACCCTTTGTAAAATATGAATGGGGAGAAGCCGCCTATCAGATCATGAAAGCGGTAAAAGACCTGTTCGATCCGAAAGGGTTGCTCAATCCGGGCGTCATCTTTAATGATGATCCGAAGTGCTATCTTAAAGACTTCAAGCCTCTTCCCCTTATCCCGATTGATGAAAACAGTCCGGCGGCCGTAGTCAATAAATGTATAGAATGCGGCTTCTGTGAAGTGAACTGCCTTTCTTTCGGATTCACACTTTCATCCCGTCAACGCATCGTATTGCAACGGGAGATATCGCGCTTGAAAGAAAGTGGAACGGATCCTGAACGATTGTCCTTGTTGGAAAAACAATATCATTACCCGGGTAACCAAACCTGTGCCGGTGACGGATTATGTGCAATGTCCTGCCCGATGGGCATTAATACCGGAGATCTAACCCATCTCCTCCGGCAAGAGTTACTACCAGAAGAAAGCCTCGGCTACCGAACCGGTAACTTCGCCGCCAATCACTTTGCAGAAATCAAAAACAGCCTGCGCCCTATTTTATCCTTGGCAAATCTGGGACATTCCATATTGGGTACTCCGGCTATGAGCAGTCTCACCAAAGGAATGCACCACTTACTCGGCATCCCTCAATGGACTCCGGCAATGCCAAGAGCTTACAAGATACCGCAGGATATTCTGAATAAGAAAACGAACGGACAGCAAAGTAAGAGAGAGCATGAAGCAAACAGTGCATCTGTCCAAAGTCAAGAATCGATATTAAAGGTGGTCTACTTCCCCAGTTGCATCAACCAGACAATGGGGTTACCCAAAGAATCGCCCGTAGAACAGCCTATCGTCAATAAGATGGTATCCTTACTACAAAAGGCAGGATATGAAATCATATTCCCGGAAAAGATGGAACAACTTTGCTGTGGAACAATATGGGAAAGCAAAGGTATGCTTGATATTGCCGACCGGAAAACAGCTGAATTGGAAACTGCACTATGGAAGGCCAGCGATTCCGGTAAATATCCCGTGCTTTGCGATCAGAGCCCATGCCTTCACCGTATGCGGGAAAAGATCAAATCCATGAAGCTTTATGAACCGGCAGAGTTTATCTATACGTTTTTACGTGATAAGCTAACGTTCAAACCGGTCAACTGTCCGGTAGCGATACACATTACCTGCTCCATGCGCAAAATGGAATTAGGTAATATTCTGATTTCACTGGCCAAACTTTGTTCCACGCAAGTCATCATTCCGGAAGAGGTGGGTTGCTGCGGATTTGCCGGTGACAAGGGGTTTACGCACCCGGAACTGAATGCTTACGCGCTGCGCAAGCTCCGCCCCCAAATAGAAAAAGCAGGAGTTACCATAGGATATTCCAACAGCCGCACCTGTGAAATCGGGTTAACGACAAATTCCGGCATACCTTATGTTTCCATTATATATCTGGTAGATCAATGTACAAAATCAATTATAACTAACACACCACAATCATGAGTAAACAGCATGTAACAAGTAAACGTATACTCGCTCTCGATATTTTACGAGGTATCACTATTGCGGGTATGATCATGGTAAACAACCCCGGAACGTGGGCTCATATCTACGCTCCTCTGGAACATGCACAATGGATCGGACTTACCCCCACCGATCTGGTCTTTCCATTCTTTATGTTCATCATGGGAATATCCACCTACATCTCTCTAAAGAAGTATAACTTTGAGCTCAGTCGTGATGCCGTGATTAAAATTATCAGACGCACGATTGTCATCTTCGTTATAGGAGTGAGCATCGGATGGTTTTCAAAGTTTTGTTACTACTGGACCTCTCCCACCGAAGGCATAGGGTTCTGGACTCAACTGGGAGAATCGGTAAACACTTTCGATCACCTCCGCATTTTAGGTGTAATGCCCCGCCTGGCTCTTTGTTACGGCTTCAGCGCTATCATTGCATTAACCGTGAAACACAAGCATATTCCTTATCTCATTGTAACTCTTTTGATTGGCTATTTTATCATTCTGATTACAGGAAATGGCTATGCCTACAACGAAACAAATATATTATCCATTGTAGACCGTGCCATACTCACCCCTGCACACATGTATAAAGACAACGGAATTGATCCGGAAGGAATTCTAAGTACAATCCCGGCTATTGCACATGTCCTTTTAGGTTTTTGTGTAGGGCGCATGATGCTAGGAGACCGGAAAGAAGGAGAAGAACGTCTGTCCACTCTTAACTCCCACATCATCAAATTGTTTTTAGTCGGCACCATCCTGACTTTCTCCGGTTTCTTATTAAGCTATGGATGTCCCATCAGTAAAAAACTCTGGTCTCCGACATTCGTGCTCACCACCTGCGGACTGGCTTCCAGTTTACTGGCATTGCTCATCTGGATTATCGATGTAAAAGGATATAAGAAGTGGAGTATGTTCTTTGAAGCATTCGGCGTTAACCCCCTATTCATGTACGTCCTGGGAGGAGTACTCGGCATTCTATTAGGAAGTATCCAAATGCCCTACGATGGTGATTACATCAGCATTCATGGATTTATATACAAAATACTTCTGGCTCCGATATTTGGAGATACCGGAGGTTCTTTGATCTATGCACTTCTCTTCGTCGGATTAAATTGGTGCATAGGCTATCAATTGTACAAACGGAAAATATATATTAAGATCTAGAACAAAAGAGTGATGATTTAAGAGAGTAATATCAGGTAAGAAGATACCGGTATTATTCATTGAAGATTTGACAAATATAAACAACTATAGATATGATTTTAATTGCAGATAGTGGTTCTACAAAAACAGATTGGTGTATTGTAGAAAAAGGGAAACTTCACCAACAGATATTCACGAAAGGTACAAATCCCTTTTTCCAGATGGAAGGAGAAATTAGCGATGAAATATCAAAGGTTTTGCTCCCTCAACTGACTACCGATACTTTCGAAGCAGTGTATTTTTACGGTGCGGGCTGTGGCTTTCCCGATAAAATAGCAATGGTGCAACGGGCCATAAATAAACATCTCAAAACAACCAAAGTAGAAGTTTGCACCGATATGCTTGCAGCCGCCCGTAGTCTGTGCGGACACAATTCCGGCATTGCATGTATCTTGGGCACCGGATCAAACTCCTGCTTTTACGACGGGGAAAACATCACGGACAATATCTCACCTCTCGGTTTTATTTTGGGCGATGAAGGAAGTGGCGCCTGCTTAGGTAAACTGTTAGTGGGAGATATACTTAAAAATCAGATGTCTGCCGGATTAAAAGAACAGTTTCTTAAGCAGTTCAACCTGACTCCCGGAGAAATTATTGACCGGGTCTACCGACAACCATTTCCCAACCGCTTTCTCGCCAGTCTGTCTCCTTTTCTGGTGGAAAACATCAATGAGCCATCCGTACAGTCGCTCGTATCAAACAGTTTCAAGGCCTTCCTTACCCGAAATGTAATGCAATACGACTACCAGCACAATAAAGTACATTTTATCGGTTCGGTAGCTTATCACTATAAGGAATTACTGGCTAAAGTCTGTCAAGAGACAGGCATTCAATTGGGAACAATTATGAAAAGCCCGATGCAAGAATTAATTAAGTATCACGCCTAAGCTATAGTATTAAGTATATGTCATTTATTAAGATATCAGAGCAAACATCTCTGTATAATAATCTGGAGAAAAAGTCGATCCGTGAAGTACTGGAGGACATTAATACGGAAGACCGGAAAGTCGCACTTGCCGTCCACGAAACCATTCCTCAAATAGAAAAGTTGGTCAGCCAAATCGTTCCGCGTATGAAACAAGGAGGTCGCATATTCTATATGGGCGCCGGAACCAGCGGGCGTCTTGGTGTGCTTGATGCTTCGGAGATTCCCCCGACATTCGGTATGCCCAATACTCTGATTATCGGTCTGATTGCAGGTGGCGATACTGCACTCCGCAATCCGGTGGAGAATGCGGAGGATGACACCCTACGAGGATGGGAAGAATTGCAGGAACACCAAATAAATGATAAAGACACCGTCATAGGAATCGCAGCATCGGGCACTACGCCTTATGTGATCGGTGCCCTGCACGAAGCCCGTGCTCATGGCATACTTACCGGTTGTATCACCAGCAATCCAGATTCCCCCATGGCAGCGGAATCGGATGTTCCTATTGAGATGATTGTCGGTCCCGAATACGTCACCGGAAGCTCACGTATGAAGTCGGGTACCGGACAAAAGATGATTCTGAATATGATTACAACCTCAGTCATGATACAGTTGGGACGGGTAAAAGGGAACAAGATGGTCAATATGCAACTCAGCAACAAAAAGCTGGTGGACCGTGGAACCCGCATGATCGTTGAAGAGCTTGGGCTGGATTATGATAAAGCCAAAGCGCTCTTGCTCATGCATGGTTCTGTAAAGAAAGCAACAGATGCCTATAAAGGCAAATAAAATAAGGCCATATGAAAATTAAATTTCTTCTTCTTTTAGGAGTGTTGACGGCTGTTCAAGCCACCGCACAACCCTTGCAAAGGGTAGCTCCGGAGCAAGTCGGAATGGACTCGCACCGATTGATCTATGCCGATCAAGCCATTGAAACGGCAATAGCGGATAAAATGATTCCGGGTGCCGTACTCGCTATAGTACGCGACGGAAAAATGGCTTATCTCAAAGCTTACGGTAACAAACGTGTTTACCCCAATATCGAACCGATGACGGTAAACACCATCTTTGATATGGCATCATGCAGTAAGCCCATGTCTACTGCAATCTGCACACATATCCTTGCGGAAAGGGGACTGATTCGTTTCTTGGATCCGGTCAACTTCTACATCCCCGGATTTAAGGATTGGACCAGTGCCGATGGCAAAGAGAAGAAGACCATCCGGATTGCAGACCTATTAACGCATACCTCCGGATTACCGCCTTATGCACCGGTCAAAGACCTGGAACAGAAGTATGGTGCCCCCAACCCGGACAGTCTGATGACCTACATTGCCAACTGTAAACGCGATTTCAAACCCCAAACGGACTTTCAATACAGTTGCCTGAATTTTATTACGCTGCAACATATCATCGAGAAGGTTAGTGGAAAATCGTTGCGCGACTTCGCCCGTGAAAACGTTTTCAATGTATTGGGAATGAACCACACCGACTATCTTCCTTGCAAAAGAGATAAGAGCGGAAAATGGGTTAACACAGCAGACGCCTACTGGGCTGCTTTCACACCGGGAGACTGGCACAGTCTTATTGCCCCGACAGAAAAACAACCGGATGGAAGTGTGCTCTGCGGACAGGTGCATGACCCTCTTGCACGGATTATGAACGGAGGCATCTCCGGCAATGCAGGGGTCTTTTCGTGTGCCGAAGATATAGCTGTGTTGTGTGCCGCATTACAAAATAACGGCGAATGGAACGGACACCGTCTCTTAAGTCCGCTAACAGTAAAAGCCATGCGTACCGTACCGCGTGCAACCGAATCACTAGGCCGCACCTTAGGATGGGACAGCTTTTCTGCGTATGCTTCCAACAAAGGGGACTATTTCGGACCAAATACCTATGGACATACCGGATATACGGGAACGTCCATCGTAATTGATCCGGATACAAACACTTCAGTCATTCTACTTATTAATGCAGTACATCCCGAAGATAAACACAGTGTGGTACGTCTGCGCTCATTAGTCTCAAATGTGGTTGCCGCATCCATTTGCCCCGTACCACGCACCTATACGGAGCATTACTACAAACGCTTTGTTCAATTTATGGACGAACCCGCTATCACCTCAAAAGATATCGTTATCGTAGGAAACAGCCTCACAGAGAACGGTGGGGATTGGGGTAAACGCTTCAATAAAAAGAACGTCCGCAACCGTGGAATTATAGGTGATGAAGTGATGGGTATTTACGACCGCCTTCACCAAATACTCCCCGGACACCCGGCCAAGTTATTTCTAATGGAAGGAATCAATGATGTATCGCACGATCTTACCGCAGATAGTATTGTTAGTATGATACGCATGACCGTAGAACGTATACAAAGAGAATCCCCTGAAACAAAGTTGTACCTACAAAGCTTATTACCGATTAACGAGAGTTTCGGGCGTTACAAGAAGCTAGAAGGAAAAACAACTATGATACCAGACATCAATATCAAGCTGAAAGCTCTTGCTAAAGAAGATCACCTGACCTTCATCGACCTTTTCCCTTTGTTCACAGAGAAAGGAACAAATGTACTTCGCAGTGAACTGAGTGTAGATGGTCTGCACTTAAACGAAGATGGATATAAGATTTGGGTAAAAGCACTAAAAAAGAAACTCTAGCAATCCGTTAATCATCAAACAGATAAAAAACAACCGGCTTTCAAAGAGGAACAAATGTATTCCAGATTGAAAGCCGGTTGTTTTTATTAAAATACCAGCCCATAGGCTACTCCTTTTAAGGAAGCACTTAAGTCATAATGAACACGGTATATATACTTCGTAATAATCAGTCATCTACACTAATAAGATCCAAATCAAACGTTAAAGTAGAATAACCGGGAATCCCCGCTTTACCAATCGATCCATATCCCAATTTCCAGGGAATATAAACCATCCAACGTTCACCTGTACGCATATATTGCAGAGCCTCATTAAAACCTAAAACGCCGCCATTCACTTTAAAAGGAGTAGTCGAATCAAATTCAGTCGGTTCCTTGCCAGCAGAGAATGTTTGGTCAAGTGCACTATAACCCTTGAAATTACCATCAAATTCAGTTCCATTAATCATTGTTCCGTAATAAAACACATTAACAGATTCCGAATAAAGAGGCCGCCGACCAGCAGCATTCGCCTTTATCTTTTTACAATAGATGTATGTAAGCTTATCAGTCGTCGTGCTGGCACTTTTAACAAAAAGAGAAAACAATTCCCCTGCAGGTACGGCTGCAACAGCAAGTGTGTCTCCACTCTCTATCTGAGTCGGATTCAACCCTTTTATGGAGTCGATAAAAGCTTCATTACGAGCTTGCCAATTGGAATAGGTCCCTTCCTCAGTGGACTCGCTGCAAGAGACAAAAAGCCCTGCCAAAAGAACCAGACAAGGAAAGAGTAACAATATGCGTTTTTTCATCATTCTTTATATTACGAATTACTATTTCTATATATTGCGACCTCTGCTATCACTGCAACGTCTTCAGCAACGAAGTAAGACTGACACGATCGGCAATGATATTATTCAATTCTGCAATAGGCACACGTTCCTGTTGCATGGTGTCACGGTCACGCAAAGTCACGCAATTATCTTCAAGCGTCTGATGATCGACAGTCACACAGAACGGAGTTCCGATGGCATCCTGACGACGGTAACGCTTACCTATGCTATCCTTTTCATCGTATTGACAATGGAAATGGAACTTCAAATCGTCAATAATCTCCCGTGCTTTCTCAGGCAGACCGGCTTTCTTCACCAACGGCATGACGGCCAATTTTACCGGAGCCAAGGAAGCAGGCAATTTCAAGACCACACGGCTTTCGCCGTTCTCCAGTTGCTCTTCGCAATAAGAAGCGGACATGATGCTAAGGAACATACGGTCTACACCAATAGATGTTTCAATGACATACGGGGTGTATGATTCGTTCAGTTCCGGATCGAAATATTTGATGCTCTTACCGGAGAACTTTTCATGTTGTGATAAGTCGAAGTTGGTACGACTGTGGATACCTTCCACTTCTTTAAAGCCAAACGGCATCAGGAACTCAATATCGGTAGCTGCATTGGCATAGTGGGCCAGTTTCTCATGATCGTGATAGCGGTAATGATCATCGCCAAAGCCAAGAGCCTTATGCCACTTCAAACGGATTTCCTTCCATTTCTTGAACCACTCCAGTTCTGTTCCCGGTTTTACAAAGAACTGCATTTCCATTTGCTCGAACTCGCGCATACGGAAGATGAACTGACGTGCCACAATCTCGTTACGGAAAGCTTTACCGATCTGTGCAATGCCAAAAGGAATCTTCATCCGTCCGGTTTTCTGTACATTGAGGTAGTTTACAAAGATGCCTTGTGCCGTCTCGGGACGGAGGTAAATCTTCATCGCCCCATCGGCTGTGGAACCCATTTCCGTGGAAAACATCAGGTTGAACTGGCGGACTTCCGTCCAATTCTTCGTCCCACTGACAGGACAAACAATCTCTTCATCCAGAATAATCTGACGAAGTTCTTCCAAATCAGTCGCATTCATAGCCTTCGCATAGCGCTCGTGCAAAGCATCACGCTTTTCCTGATGCTCCAATACACGCGGATTTGTGCTGCGGAACTGAGCCTCATCAAATGCCTCGCCAAAACGTTTGGCGGCTTTGGCTACTTCCTTATTAATCTTATCTTCATATTTGGCTATCTGATCTTCAATCAGAACATCGGCACGATAACGTTTCTTCGAATCACGGTTGTCAATCAACGGGTCATTGAAAGCATCCACATGACCGGAGGCTTTCCAAATGGTAGGATGCATAAAAATAGCAGAGTCAATGCCCACGATATTTTCATGAAGCAACACCATGCTCTGCCACCAATACTGCTTGATGTTATTCTTTAGCTCCACTCCCATCTGACCGTAATCATAAACAGCTCCCAGTCCGTCGTAAATATCACTGGATGGAAATACGAAACCGTACTCCTTACAGTGCGATACGAGTTTCTTAAAAACGTCTTCTTGTGCCATCGTTTTATCTATTTTTTGATATTGTATTTACATTAAAACTGGCACAAAGATAGCTATTTATCTTGGATACCCGCCACTCCGGATATTAATTTATCTTATTTACATCATCGCCTGACGAGTAATGCAGAATGGATTAGTTGCTTTACATTCCTCATTAATATTCAACAACCGGATTTATTATTATTCAAGGAATTGTACCGCCTACGCTTATTTGTTGTATTTTTGCGCCCAAATCAACACAAGATGCAATATTTAGGTGAAGCACTTTCGTTGGGTGTTGCGGTTTCATGGACTGCAACGGCTTTATTTGCAGAGGTCGGAAGCAAACGCTTAGGGGCTTTACAATTGAACGTGATCCGCATGACGCTTTCCTTGCTCATGCTAGCGCTCACTTTATGGTGGTTCACAGGATCTCCCTTCCCGCTTTGTGCCGACGGCAAGACGTGGTTTTGGTTATCATTATCCGGTTTTGTAGGATATGTCTTGGGAGATTACTGTCTCTTCAATGCATACGTGCTCATTGGCTCCCGCTTCGGGCAACTGTTCATGACACTGGCCCCTATTGCAGCCGCTTTTTCGGGATGGATCATTTTAGGGGAATGCCTGTCTTTGCAAACCGTCATCGGAATGCTGGTCACACTAACCGGGATCGGCATCTCGGTGCTCAACCGGGGGACGAGTCATAAAATCGGCTTGAAACTGCCATTAAAAGGTGTTTTACTCGGAATAGGAGCCGGCGTGGGTCAGGGAGTAGGGCTGGTATTGAGCAAAGTGGGCATGAATTACTACGAAATGAGTATTCCCAATGGCATGGAAGAGGTCACTAACCTGCTCCCTTTTGCCGCCACCTTTATCCGGAGCATTATCGGAGCATTAGGGTTCATTCTGATGATGGGTTATCAGAAGCAGTTTCATACGCTAGTTACCGCAAAGCACGACAAAAAAGGTATGACAGCCGCCCTCGGAGCAACGATCTTCGGGCCGTTCGTAGGAGTTTCTTTTTCACTGATGGCTGTGCAATACACCAAAGCGGGTATTGCTTCAACCCTCATGGCCCTTACCCCCATTTTCATTATACTTCCGGTACATCTCATTTTTAAACAAACGGTGACGCTGAAAGAAATTATAGGCGCCATTATCAGTGTTCTAGGTGTATCACTCTTCTTTCTTTAGTCGCAGTGCGTTCTATGGAATAAGATCATCCTTGATTTGCCTTAGGAAGAGAGTCCTTTGCAACAGTATATAACAACTGTACCAACGGTTCTTTGTCGACATTTTGCATAGACAAAATTGCTTTGCCACTCTAGTGGCACACCTTTGACACTCCCGTGGCAAAGCTTTGACATTGCAGTGGCAATCGTTTGTCACTAGAGTGTCAAAGCACTATAAACCGTGTAAATCAGGGCAGACGCATTATAGTTTTTACTACATTGCCTATCTGTTTCTCATTGTATATATGGTATATATAGCTGATACACTATTATATGTGTCTAATGAATTTATTACATTTGCAGAGTGAAACTAAACATCCTTTGACATGAAAATAGGTATTATTGACATTTGTAAACAAATAGAGGACCCCAGATTAGACCGTAAGAAAGTCCATAAAATGGAGCATATCATATATATTGCCATATCTGCGGTGATATGTGGTGCTCAATCTTGGAATGAGATAGAAGCATTTGGGAATTCCAAGATTGATTTCTTTAAAAAGCGATTCCCCGATTTAGTATCGATCCCCAGCCATGACACCTTTAACCGGTTCTTTAGTATTCTTGATCCCCAACATTTCGAACTGATCTTTCGCAATTGGGTTAAGCAGATTTGCGATAAGGTAGAAGGGGTTGTGGCTATAGATGGCAAACTAATGCGCGGTTCCAGTAAATGCGATGCAGAACATACTACAGGACGGGACGGCTTTAAACTGTGGATGGTTTCAGCATGGTCTGCTGCAAATGGGATTTCCTTAGGGCAAGAGAAGGTGGAGGAAAAAAGCAATGAAATAGAAGCCGTTCCCAGATTAATTAGTGCCCTATCCCTTGAAGAGTGCATTGTAACGATAGATGCAATGGGTTGCCAAACAGCAATAACAAAGGCTATTGTAGAAAAAAAAGGGGATTATGTTATCGCCCTCAAAGAGAATCAGCCCAAAAGTTACGAACTTGCCAAGGAACTGGTTGAGAACTTTAAGCATAGTCCCCGTCACAAGATAGCTGCAACCCACACCTCCGAAACTACCGGACATGGAAGGACGGAAACCAGAACCTGTCTGGTTATTAATTATGGAGCTGATATCATGGCAAATATGTTTAAGGGGAAATTTGTCGGTCTGAAATCGGTTGTGGGTATAACTTCCGAAAGAATAATCCATGCTACGGGAGAAATAACAGAAGAAACCAGATATTATATAACCTCACTTGGAAATGAGAATCCGGAAGAAGTTGCGAATGCAATTAGGCAACATTGGTCTATAGAAAACAATCTTCATTGGCAACTGGATGTCACTTTTCATGAGGATCAAAGCAAGAAAGTCAAGAATGCCGCAAGAAACTTTTCGGCACTCACTAAGATGGCGTTGGCTACTCTGAAAAACGATAAGACAACGAAGGGAAGTATGAATCTGAAAAGATTAAAAGCCGGATGGGATGACAATTATTTATCAAAACTAATGCAGTGTTCCGCTTTTTAATGCGTCTGCCCTGCCGTGTAAATGCATAAAACAGACCAGGTGAAAGCTCTTTTTTGCACTGCTTTTCAACCCCTTTTACACAGGGCATTCAGAACACAACATAAAGACATTTATCACAGAATTATCATTCCTTGCACAGAAGTTGTTACACTATTCAGAGCACAACATGAAGATATTTATCCTTCTTCAGCTTAACTGATAATACCTTCTTCCGTCAGCTAAGTTCTCGCTGAGTTCAACTTAGAAACACAGACCTTTAACTCTGCCAACCTGTTAAAAGAAAGACACCGGATAAAGTCTTTGCAAACAAAGTGGATAGTGCAACCCCTTATTCAACGGATGAGATAATGCTTTTCGGGAGAAAATATAGTTTTTCCAGATAAAATTAGTATTTTTGCGTGCAACTGATTCTTTTCAGAAATTACACAGAATAGACAATTCCCGAACAGATTATGAGTGAAGATTTTGAAGCACCAAAGGACGATTTGGAGAATAAGCTCCCGGAAGGGAGCGAAGAACATTCGGATTATAAACCCGCAGACGCAAAGGACACGAATGTGAAGCATCAGCTAAGTGGGATGTACCAGAACTGGTTTCTGGATTATGCTTCGTATGTCATCCTGGAACGTGCCGTTCCTCATATCAACGATGGATTAAAGCCTGTGCAGCGCCGCATCCTCCACTCCATGAAACGTCTTGAAGACGGACGTTATAATAAAGTGGCCAATATTGTGGGGCACACCATGCAGTTTCATCCGCATGGAGATGCTTCCATCGGGGATGCCTTAGTCCAATTGGGACAAAAGGATTTACTCGTGGATTGTCAGGGTAACTGGGGAAACATACTGACAGGTGACAGCGCCGCAGCTCCCCGTTATATTGAAGCCCGCCTTTCTAAGTTTGCCCTTGATGTCGTATTCAATCCCAAAACAACAGAGTGGAAGCTCTCTTACGACGGACGTAACAAAGAACCGGTCACCCTACCCGTCAAGTTTCCTCTTTTGCTTGCACAAGGGGTGGAAGGCATCGCCGTGGGACTTTCATCCAAAATATTACCACATAACTTCAATGAGCTTTGTGAGGCCTCTATCAACTACCTGAACGGAAAAGAATTCAAAATCTATCCCGACTTCCAGACAGGCGGTTCCATTGATGTGGCAAAATACAACGACGGTGAACGCGGTGGCTCGGTAAAGGTGCGCGCAAAGATCAACAAGATCGATAATAAAACACTTGCCATTACCGAGATACCTTACGGCAAAACCACCACCACCGTCATTGAGTCTATTCTGAAGGCTGTGGATAAAGGCAAAATAAAAATACGGAAGGTGGACGACAATACTTCCGCCAACGTGGAAATCCTGGTCCATCTTGCTCCCGGAGTATCCTCCGATAAAACGATTGATGCCTTGTATGCCTTTACCGACTGTGAAGTAAGCATCTCCCCCAATTGCTGCGTAATCGACGATCGCAAACCGCACTTCCTTACCGTAAGTGACGTGCTGAAAAAAGCAGTCGATAACACGCTCGGCCTACTCCGTCAGGAACTGGAGATACACAAAGGTGAAATAGAGGAATCTTTGCACTTTGCTTCATTAGAAAAAATCTTCATCGAAAAACGAATTTATAAGGACAAGGAATTTGAACAAGCCAAGAATATGGATGCGGCTTGCGCGCATATTGACGAACATCTCACCCCTTTCTATCCGCAATTCATCCGCGAGGTAACCAAGGAAGATATCCTCAAACTGATGGAAATCAAGATGGGGCGCATCCTTAAATTCAACTCGGATAAGGCGGATGAGCAAATTGCCCGTATGAAAGAAGAGATTGAGGAGATCAACAACCATTTGGCACATATCGTAAAATATACCACCGACTGGTTCAGTATGCTAAAAGATAAATATGGAAAGAACTTCCCGCGGCATACGGAACTTCGTAACTTTGATACGATAGAAGCCACGAAAGTGGTGGAAGCCAACGAGAAATTGTACATCAACCGCGAAGAAGGCTTCATCGGTACCTCCCTGAAAAAAGACGAGTTCATTGCCAATTGCTCGGATTTGGATGACGTCATCATCTTCTTCCGGGATGGGAAATACATCATCACTCCGGTTACTGACAAGAAGTTTGTCGGTAAAAACATCCTCTACGTCAACGTCTTCAAGAAGAATGATAAGCGAACCATATACAACGTTGTCTATCGTGACGGTAAAGATGGCATTCACTACATCAAGCGCTTTGCCGTGACTTCCATTGTCCGCGATCGCGAATATGACGTAACGAAAGGAACACCAGACTCCCGCATCATGTATTTCAGTGCCAATCCAAACGGCGAAGCGGAAGTCATCAAAGTCACCCTGAAACCCAATCCCCGTGTACGCCGGATTGTTTTCGAAGAAGACTTCAGCAACATCGGCATCAAAAACCGTCAGGCTATGGGCAATATACTAACAAAGCTACCGGTACATAAAATAGCCTTGAAACAAAAAGGAGGATCTACATTAGGCGGACGTAGGGTTTGGTTCGACAATGACGTACTACGGCTCAATTATGACGGAAGAGGCGAATATCTGGGAGAATTCCAGAGCGACGATTCCATCCTGGTTGTATTGGATAGTGGAGAATTCTATACCTCAAACTTCGACCTGAGCAATCATTACGAAGACAACGTGCGGATTCTGGAGAAATATGACCCGAATAAGGTGTGGACCGCCGTACTCTACGATGCCGACCAGCAAAATCTCCCTTATATCAAACGGTTCTGCTTTGAAGCTTCCAACCGGAAACAAAATTATTTGGGAGAGAATAAAAACAATCAGCTCATTCTGCTTACGGATGAATACTATCCACGTCTGGAAGTTATTCTCGGCGGGCACGATAGTTTCCGTGACCCCATCATTATAGATGCCGACGAATTCATCTCGGTAAAAGGTTTCAAAGCAAAAGGAAAACGTCTCACCACTTATTCTTTGGACACGGTTAATGAATTGGAACCACTGAGACAACCGGAGAACCTGCAAGCGCAACAAGAACAGGAAGAAGCGCCGGAGAACTTGGACCCCGATCAAGACAAGACGGACGATGATATCAGAGATGAGTTAACAGGTCAAATGAAATTGTTCTAAGCATGAACTTATGTAAGGCAAGCATATTACTCACCGGCTACCTGCTTCTAATGAACGGAAATATCGAAGCACAAAGCACAAAAGCGCAGAAGGCGGAGGTGCAAAGCACCGAAACATCGAAAGCGGAAGTGCGAGATGCGGAAATGCAAAGCGTAAAAGCACTGAAGGCAGAAGCACAAGACACAATCATACAAAGTAAAGTACCGGAAGCAAAAGCGCAAAGCATAGAAGACAAGGCAATACAAGAGCTGCAAGCCGATCCTTCTGCGCGGACCCGTTTCATCACACGCTCCACCATGTACGGCATTGGATTCTCTAATGTATTCGATACGTATCTGTCCCCGCAAGAATACACCGGCATTGACTTCCGTATTGCACGGGAAAGCATGCGCATGACCCGAATGGCGCAAGGGAGATTGTCCTTGCAAAATTTCTTTCAGGCAGATGTAAGTTATACCCACAACCACGTGGACAATAACAATACCATTGCCGGATTAGTGAACTGGAATTACGGATTGCATTACAACTTCCCCATCACCTCCAACTTCAAACTACTTGCCGGTGGACTCGGCGACTTTAACGGCGGATTTGTCTACAACCTGCGCAACAACAACAATCCCGCTTCCGCCCGGGCATACATCAACCTCGATGCTTCAGGCATGGCCATATGGAACCTGCGGATAAAGACATATCCCATCACCTTGCGCTATCAGATGAATCTGCCGGTAATAGGCGTCATGTTTTCACCCCATTACGGACAGTCCTATTATGAGATCTTTACCCTGGACAATAGCAACGGAGTAGTAAAACTCACTTCACTGCACAATCAACCTTCATTAAGGCAACTATTCACCCTCGACTTTCCCGTGGGACAGGTCAAAATGCGCCTTGCTTATATTTGGGATGCACAACAATCCAGAGTAAATGGTATAAAGACCCATACCTATTCCCACGTATTCATGGTCGGCTTTGTGAAAGAGATTTATCTGCTGCGGAATAAAAGAAAATAGTAAATGTATGGTAAAGAATAGAAGAATATGATGAACTTAAAACCAAGATATATCCGTCAATTGCTTCGGCTATGCCTGATAGCGATGCTATTCCCTGTCTTGGAAAGTTGCATACGGGAAGAGAGTTTCGACAATTCCCCAACCGGAAACTTTGAAGCACTTTGGAAGATCATTGACGAGCAATATTGCTTTCTGGATTATAAAGAAATAGACTGGAATTCCATTCACACAAAATATGCCCGCTTGATCACCAACAACATGAGCAACGAAGGGTTATTTGAAGTACTCGGTAACATGCTGGCGGAACTAAAAGACGGGCATGTTAACTTATACGCTTCCTCCAATACGGCGCGCTATTGGGATTGGTATCTGGACTATCCCCGCAACTTCAATGAAAGCATCATTGAGAAATATCTGGGACGTGATTACCGCATCGGAGCAGGGCTTGAGTACACTATATTAGAAGATAATATCGGCTACATCTACTATGAATCATTTGCAGCGGGAATAGGAAATGGGAATCTAGATGAAATGCTGTCCTACCTTGCCAGCTGTAACGGCATCATCATTGACGTACGAAACAATGGAGGAGGAAACCTGACTAATTCCACACGCTTTGCCGCCCGCTTCACCAACGAAAAGGTATTAACAAGTTATATGTATCATAAAACAGGAAAAGGGCACAGCGATTTCTCGGAGCCTGTTCCTATTTACCTGGAGCCATCCAATAGCATCCGGTGGCAAAAGAAAGTCATGGTACTCACCAATCGCCATTCATACAGTGCAACCAATGATTTCGTTAACGCTATGCACAGCCTACCCAACGTCACACTTGTGGGTGACAAGACAGGAGGCGGATCCGGTCTGCCATTCACCTCGGAACTACCCAACGGATGGACCGTACGCTTCTCGGCCAGTCCCATGCTAAATGCCAATAAAGAGCAAATAGAATTTGGAATTGATCCCGATGTGAAAGTAGATATGGATTCCACAGAAGAAGCAAAGGGAGTAGATAGCATTATTGAAACGGCACGAAAGCTCCTGAAAGTAGTTTCCTAATACTTTCTTTCCCCACTGTTTGGCAGAACGAAAAAAACTTTCTATCTTTGCGACGCTAAAAAAGAGGCACACATGCGGGTGTGGCGTAATTGGCAGCCGCGCTAGACTTAGGATCTAGTGCCGAGAGGCGTGTAGGTTCGAGTCCTATCACCCGCACAGACTAAAACAATCACATAAAAAGGAATTGTCTTTCAGGCAGTTCCTTTTTATTTTATAGCCCTTACCGCAAGCATCTGCAGAAAATGAAACAACTCTCCATCTCCATTCACAATAAGGATTCTAAAAACACTAACCATAAGTGTTTTTAAACACCAGAAGCCTCATCAACGCTCCCCAACAAAGAAGCTTTCCATCAGCTCTTTTATCCGAACAACCTCAACCTGCACCGGAATAGCAAATACTCTTTTCTCTATACTGGCGGTTTGGTCTCTTTTAATAGCCCGCTGGGGAATGCCTTCCTTCTCCGCCACAGAACTCCAATAAACATTACGATTGAAGGTGACTTCTTTATTCCTCTTTGTCCGGTCTCCACCGAGATATGAATGAACCTTGTTTCCCCCGGTATACCGCCCTGCACTACCAGTCAACACAAAGACATTCTTTTCAAAGAGCAAATTCCTTGCATAACCTGTTTCAAAAGAAACGGCATGACCATAGCGACTCAGCACAATGTTGGAACAGATATAGCTATCACGCAAAGGGACTGATTTATTATAAGGGTCACACCAAATAAAGAAACCCGCCTGAGAGTTCTTCCGTCCGTCGTTGATGCTCACGTTATGATGAATAAAATTATTGGCCCAGTCGGAGGCCCCGCCGAACTGAAAAAGTCCGTATCCTGCTCCTTCATTGTTCATCGAGAAGTTATACCTCATCACGGAATTTGTCACTCCGCCATCGAAATCAAAGCCGCCCCCGTCACGGGCACCGGGTGCCGTTTTATTATCATGGGAAAAACAATACTGTATCGTCAGACTGTCACACTCAAAAGCCCAAATACCTACGGGACCATTACCAATCCGCGGCATGTCCCATCCGTTATTCATCGCTTCACAGTATTCAACCTGCACCCCAGTAGAATGAGCTATTAGAATACCGCTTCCGCTATGATTATCTTTTATCTTGGGATTCCCTGGGTTATTCTCGGCAACACAATGCCCCACATACACACGATGCACTTCTTTATGAGACCACGGTCCGCTGACCTCTATCCCGTTAAACCCGTTATCATGTGCATAAATACGAGTAAGTCTGATATCGGCTCCCCCGAAAGTCCCGACACCGTTCCAAAGAAAGCCGGATGCCTTCACACTGTCCACCTGAATATCCGTGGAGTATTTAATATCAATTCCGCTCCCGTCATTTCCTTTGAGTCTTCCATCCCCTCTTACCTCAATATTCCGGATAAGCACATAACGCGAAGAGTCCACGAGCAATGCCGAACCTTTCCCGGCATCAATCACCGCTTTTCCTTTACCAAAAGAACTGATATACAGAGGATGTTCTGCCGTCCCTGCAAATTTGCGGATGTGCAGTGTGCCGGAAAAAGTCTGTCCACCGGCCAGAAGAATGCTATCCCCGGGATTGAAGGAAAGACGGGTTAACGCTTCCAAACCTGAAAAAGGACGAATCACACTTCCATCTCCATCTGCCGTACCTGTTTCTGCATCCACATAGTAAGATCGGGCCTTTAACAGCTCATAATCAATACCCTGCTCTCCTTTTACAGTTGAACAAGAGCACTTACTTATAGCTATGCAACTACATTTACCCGTATAATCTCCCCTCTGTTCCGCCGCTCCCAGCATCAAAGCAGGAAACAAACAGAGCATAAAAACGAAATACTTTCCCATAAGATCAGACTTTGATAAAGATATTCTTTCGATATAAATAGTACAACAATAGCCAGCAAACCGCTACGTAACCGCAACTCATAATTAAAGACTGCAATTGAGGCAGGGCATGAGCCAAACCGGAGAAGAAGAATGAACTGATACCGGAAAAGCTTATGATTTGCTGGGCCATATAAATAAAGATGGAATTCAATCCGATTATCCTGAAAAAGAATGCCCATCCCCTGAATTGATGCACATCAATGAGCCAATAAAAGGAAGCCATCAAGATGATGCTAATGCCACCGGTTAACAAGACAAATGAGCTTGACCACAACGCTTTATTGATAGGAATTACCAAATCTGCAAGCAAGGCCAGAACAAACAATATCGAACCCGCTAGCAACAAAACAAATACCTTTGATGAAGGTTTCACTCCGCCCTCTCTCAGATAATTACCGGTAAGCATCCCTATCAGAGCCGTAGTCGTGGCAGGAATCAAAGTCAGCCATCCTTCAGGATCAAAGATGTCGTTATACAGCACTCCCGGCAGGAATTGCCGGTCAAACCAGGCTAGAATATTGTTCTCAGGAAGCAGAGGGTCCGTACTCACCGCATCGGGAGCAAGTACCAGCCCGTTTAAAAGTCCGTAACCGAGCAAAGTCGCGGCAATAACGATCCCTATCACCCATTTTCTATTGATGTTCATGTAAAGCATGGAACCGATGCACCATGCCAGACCGATATGGGCCAGTACACTGGCAAAGCGAAAAGAAGAAACATCCAGATTCAGCCATCCGTTATACACAAAGCCTAGCAAAATAAGTATGCATGTCCTCTTTACAAGATGAAGATACATTGACGAATCCTTTACTCCTTTTTCCCGTCGTTTGGCTAAAGAAAAAGGGAAGGAAACCCCTGCTATAAATAAGAAAAGGGGGAAAACCATATCCATTAGGTGAAATCCATTCCACGGCACATGCTCCATCTGTTCCCAACAGCTTTTAAGAGGTTCCCCGCCAAAGATGCCATATAAGGCATATATGATACCAGGAACACCCATGATCCAACACATGTCAAATCCGCGTAACGCATCAATCGATTGAAGTCTGCCATTTCTCTGTTTCATAACCATTTCGTATTTATTCCCAATCATCTGTTCTGAAAGAAGAAACCGGAAGTCCTCCCGTTCCGAATAATTCTCCCTTTACATCATTCTTGAAAGCATATCTCACTGCCTTAGGCACGCTCACCCGTTTGGAAGAGACCACCACTGTGCCATTCGACTCATCAATATAAGCATCTGCCTGCTGGAAGACACGATTTTCACCGGCAATCTCAAACAGTTCCAAAGGCTTTCCATAAGAAGTAAGCCCGGCAAACTGATTGGAGAAGTGGATAATCGCTTTATCCCCCTTTACTTCCATGTGATCATAACGGGGACTTTCAGTCTCAAAACCCTTCACCCCGTAAGTTTTGCTCAAAGCAAGCATACCCAAGCGGTCGCCCACTTCCTTTTTATGTCTGGGGTGAACCATGCGGGATTCCCCGATGTCCATTAAAACAGCCATCGCGCTATTGGGAATCAAGTCCAGACTCTTCAACTGCGCCTCACGTAAATAGGCGGAAATCTCCGGCCACTGAGGAGTGAAGAAGTTCCATTGTTTATAATCATAGGGAGCTATCTGGGTAAAATAGAAAGGGAACTCACCGCATCCCCACATCTTTCTCCATTCATTCACCATTGATGCAACGGAACGCGCATAGCGCGGAACATTGAAGATATTGCTTTCTCCCTGATACCAGATGACCCCACGAATGACATAACCTGCAACGGGGGCAATCATTCCGTTAAAAAGTACGGTGGGAACATTGTTCACTCCCGGGTCCGTACGATCACTGCGGGCCGGAACCTCAATATCTTTGAACTCCTTACAAGAAGCAGGAGACATCCACGCCTCAACAATTGAACCTCCGTAACTGGAATTTATTATTCCAATCGGTACGCCGGTATGTTTGTGCAGAAAGTCAGCAAAGAACCAGCCCACTGCCGAACAATCCGCTGCTGTTTGAGGAGACGCCTCCATCCATTTTGCTTTAAATCCCTTTTGCGGACTGTATGCTCCCATCACCGGAATATTGATAAAGTGAATCTGTTTCCCTCCCGAATTGAGAATAGCTTCCGTCGAACCTTCCACCGGTTGGCAATAATACCCCTTCAAAGGCATACTCATATTGGATTGCCCGCTGGCCAGCCAAACTTCACCAATCCACACTTCTTTAAAAGAATATTCCTTTTCACCTTTCACCTGTACGGAATAAGGTCCACCGGCTACCGGAGTCTTAATATTGATTTTCCAACGACCCTCGCTGTCAGCCTTTCCTTCGTAGGTCCGATCATTCCATGAAGTACGGATTGAGACTTCCGTTTCCGGTTTTGCCCAACCCCATACCGGTACATCCGACTGTTGCTGCAAAACCATATCATCGCTAAATATATCGGCAACTTTAAAATCCTGTGCAGACAAGAAAGAACAAACCAGTAGCACTAAATTAATAAGAACAATTCTTTTCATATCTATTTTACTTTAACTCTATATTCAGGAATCACTTGAAACTGCTTAACGGTACATTGATTAGATGAACCTGAAGCAGGCGACACATCAAAAAAGATCTTTTCCGAAGGTTTCAAAGGATAGACCACAAGTCTCATGGTTTTACCTGCAACCCCATGCTCTTGGCGCCCCAGTCCGATATGCCAAGGTACATTGGAATTAAAATCATCATCAGACAGGATATAGTCATTATACAATTCCGCCCGGTCACCCGTATAGCGAAGATGCAAATAGGTCTCATCCACCCCTTTAAACACGTCAAGCGGTATGCTGACATCCCATTCCTTAAATTCATCCGAAGCTAGGCTGTCGGCAAAAGACGGCGTTTCCACCAGTTTTGCCGGCACAGGACGGGGGAATGATTTCAACGGAGAAGGATAACTATACATATCTGTTTTCAGCCAGCTGGAGTCTGTGAGTATATTGATCCGGTCATAGTTCATGTATTCCACACAAATACGTCCGGCAAACCGGTGCATTCCTTCTTCATAAGGAAAAGCCAGAAGCAATTTATTCTCCCCTTTCGTCACATATCCTGTCAAATCAAGAGCATTCAGTCTTCCCGGATGCAAGTCCTGCTCCACCCAATGTCCGTTCAGGCTCACCCGTCCCGCTGTTTCCGGGTAAAGATAAAACGTCACTTTTCGGAAAGCCGAAGGATTCTCAAGGCTAAATTCCTTAAAGAAGAAACGATGAAACAATTGTTGCCTTGCCGGAATTTGCTTGAAGTTCCCGCTCTCCAACCAGGAAGCACCCGAAAGTAAAGAACGGGGAGTTAATACCACCTTCGGAGTTACGACAGGCACTTGAATCAAGGTATCCTCAAATGCACCGGACAGACTCAAACGACTTATCTTTATTTCAGGCTTATCGGAATAAGCAAAAACACCCTCTTTAGCAGCATACATCCCAGCCGGAGTAATATAGCATTCCTGATGCCCATTGACCCTAAACGACCAATAGTTATCAGCCTCTTCTTCTGTCAATACAAAAATAGTCCTGACGCTTCCGTCTTTTAACCGAAGCACCACCTTACACCGGGCTCCCGGTTTCATGTCGGATACCACAAAGCGATCCTGCTTCTTCTCCACTTTCGCCCAAGACTGTCCGGGAACGTCTATCCGCTCTATACCGGAAGCACCGAAAGCCATTTCCACCGGAATCCGCTTGTTCTGGAAAAAGAAGTAATCCGATCCGGAAGTATTGATAAGCTGTGCCGTGGCATATTTCAACACAGCACCTTTCATCTTCAGATTAAACGGCCAGATAAAGATAGTACTGTCGGCAATATCCACACTTTTCTCCGGAAACTCAATCGTTTCCGCTTTCAATCGAACCAGAAAACGATTATTCCGGCTTACGGAACGAACCTGATAGCGCGCATAATGAATGCCGAATAAGAAACCTGACTTACCGTCTGAACGCACTGCTGTTTGCAGTTCCCCTTCCTTAGCCTTTCCGATAACCGGAGACATCGGAGCCAGTACCGGGCCGAAATCATCTACAAAATAGTGGAGTTTCTTTACCTGCTTATAAGCTTCCGACAATTCCCCCGATTCCCGTATCGCGGCCTGAAAGTCATACGATTTTGCGGGTACACGGGTCCAATAGCCGGTTTCATCCTGATCTTCCGCCGTAGGATGAAGTATTCCCCTGAACTGTGTACCTCCGCTAAAGACATAATATCCTAACAGGTTGCTTCCTGATCCCAGTTTTGCCGTTATCATTCCCAACCCGTCTATGGGACTAATCACCAGACGCCGGTGGTAAGTGTTCTGAATGCCGACCCCCATTTCACAAGTAAAGAATGGATAGTCGTTATAGCTCATATACACATCCTTACGTTTAATCTGGTCATTCCCAATGTGCTCATTATCTCTAAAGGAGTCGAACTGAAAATTGCCAAACTGGAATTCCCTGTTCACATGTTCCGCCCATGGTGCATCGGGATATGCACCCCATAAAGGTATTACCTGATAAGGAGGAACAGAACCGTCTCCCCAACCGGTAACCGTGTAGATGGGTACGTCCATACCCAGCTTCAACGCCGTATCTTTGAGCCACAGGATGTGTGCCTCTCCCGCTTTGGCATGCCAATACTCATTTTCAAGCTGGATGCCGATGATATTACCACCATCCTTATAAAACAGTCCCTTAACCTGTGATGCTATTTGTGAGAAGTACCGTTCCACATAATGCTGATACACCACATCGTCCGAACGGTCCTTAATAAATTCCTTTCGTAATATCCAATCCGGAGTACCTCCGTTGCGTGCTTCCCCATGTGCCCAGGGACCAATTCTCAAAAAGACAAACAGCCCGTTGTCACGGCAAAGCTCGACAAATGCCCTCAGGCTCTTCTCTCCTTCCCAGTCGAACTGTCCCTCAATCTCTTCATGACGGTTCCAAAAGACATAAGTCGATATAATATTAATGCCGCAAGCCTTCATCTTCAAAATGACATCCTTCCAATGAGCGGGCTTAATCCGTGAGAAGTGGCATTCGCCCATAACCGGTAAAACGGGAGTGCCCTTAATAGTCAGATACCGGCTGTTTAATACGATATCCGCATTTCGACCATCCGGATCACCCATTTTAAAGTGCCCGCTCAAAGGCTTCTCAAACGATTTCGTTACATCAAAGCGGTGTACCTGCTGCGCGTTGACATGCCCTGGAACAATAAGAAGCATTAAAACAGCGATAAGACAGACAAGCCTGCTTTCCAGATTAGATTTCATATTCTTGTTATTTAGTGTTTTCCAGATTCAAGTTCCACCTATCTTTCCATTCAATGGTCATTTCACCACCATCGAAGTCAATTGGCAACCAAATATACGAAGAATGTATAAGATCTTGCTTATTCCACCGGTCAAACATGGCAATATAGCGATCCTGCCCCTCGATCTTTAAAACAAAAGTGCTCTGTGCATCGAATGTTTTATCAGCTTTCGGACCCTGACAGGGATTTCCCTGTATCCGCCATTCTCCCATAAGAGAATCCGCCATGGCATACGACGCTTCATTGGGGTCCCATCCGGTACAACCTGAAGTGAGCAAATAATAAGTACCGTTCCGCTTAAACACCGCAGGAGCTTCACGCTTTTGTCCCACGAGTATGCGTTTGTACCGCCCCGAAGGTTTGGTATAATCATCACTCAGCAGACTCACCATTAAACTCTTATTCCAATCAGTGGAACAAATATGATAGGCTTTTCCATCGGTATCCTTAAACAAGGTTTGGTCACGACAGTCAAAGCCGTTCGGTTTGAGTGAACCCAGATAACGGAAAGGTCCCGTAGGGCGGTCCGCTACGGCAACACCCGCCATCCCCTTTCCGTAATCGGGACTATCCACATGCATCCACAAGACGAACTTTCCCGTCTTGTCATTATAGATTACTTTCGGACGTTCCATCACCTGTGAGGGATGCAGGTCCGATGAGTGATCTTCCTTAACTGGTTTCAATACAATTCCTTCAAACTTCCAGTTGGAAAGGTCAGGTGATGAGTAGCAGGAAACGCCCCGGGCATCGGCCCGCCAACATTCCCACGTATCCACCTGTTCCAACCGGTAAGTGGAATCTCCTTTATATTCCCCATACCAATAATAGAGACCTTTATAATAGAGAACACCTCCTCCATGAGCATTGATTAAACTGCTATCCGTATCCAACCATGCCTGACCGGAAGTAATATAATGCTCCCGGTTGGAAGTATGCTGGCACGATGCCATCATCAATATAACGATAATACCCAAGAATATATTCGACTTTATTCCCATTGATTTCTTTATTAAATATTCCCTATTCATTTCTTATTTACCTCTATTTTTAACGCCGCCTGCCTGATTTCCGGTGAAGTGGCAACTAAACAAACGTCACCCGGTTTCCCTGACGGACGGAGAATAGCCAAAGCCCTTCCCCTATATAAACGGGGAGTATCGGAACGGAAACTCTCCATATCCGTAGGAGAAGCATTGCCTGAACCGGCAAGCGTTCCAGCCCCGCTAACACTTAATTTAATCTTCGCCTGACTATCACTGATCACATTTCCTTTGCGGTCAACCAAAAGTATATGTACGTACGCCAAGTCATTGCGATCGGCGGACAAGCGGGTTCTATCCGCTACCAGACGTAAAGAATAAGCCTCACCGGGAGTAGTCAACATGCAGCTCTCCGTTTCCCTGCCTTTCACTACGTTGACAGCTTTAAGCGTTCCGGGTATATATTCCACCTCAAAAGTAGAAGTAAATTCCTTTTGCCCTCCGACTTGCTTTTCCCCCACCAAGCGGTTGTTCAGATAGAGACGGACGGAATCAGCCCGACTGTACACATGGATGGTCATCTTTTGATTCGGGAAGCTATTCCAGCACCAGGATGGATATTCATCCGCCCAACCCCAATAACTGACCTTCTCCACTTTACCCTTTTCCACCGGGGGACGTACACAAACGGCTATCGGACTTCTGTTCCATACCACATCGCGGTAATAAGACTGCGGTTTCTTATCTCCGCATAAATCAATATCACCACACCAGGCATTGAACCACGGCCACGCCATAAACTGGGGATTCTCTTCCTTTTCTTTTAGCTCCAATGCATGCCCTATTCCCGCTTCTCCCAAATAATCAAGAGCCGTCCATACAAAGTCACCGATAACATAGGGATACTTTTCCACCATATCCCAATAAGTAGCGGATTCACCTGCCACCGATTCACTGCCAAACATCACACGCTTCGGGAAACGGTTGTGGTCACTTTCATATTCATATCCCATGTAATTATAACCGCACACATCTAGTGTGGAAAACGCCCTTTCCGAATCCTGCGACCAGGAGAGCCGGGGATTATCCCAATAATCATTCACGGCAGCGGTTACGGGACGAGTCTTATCGTAACGCCGGACCACCTCTTTCAAATGCCGTGCAATACAAATACCCGAAGAGTCCGAACGCTCCTGTATTTCATTACCTATGCTCCACATACAAATGGACGGATGATTTCTATCTCGCAAGACCATGGAGGCCACATCCTGTGCTGCATAACGATCAAAGAAACGATGATAGTCTTCTGTATTCTTCGGTTTTCTCCATTGATCAAAAGCTTCGTCTATCACCAATAGCCCGAGTGTATCGCAAGCATTGAGGAAAGCTTCACTCGGCGGGTTATGGGCACAGCGCACCGCATTGAAACCGTTGCTTGTAAGAAGCTCGACCTTTCTTACTTCCGCCCGGTCTATGGCTGCCGCGCCCAGAAATCCGTTATCGTGATGAATACATCCCCCTTTCAGCAAAAGCGGCTTTCCATTAAGCAAGAAACCCCTGGTAGCATCGTACGCCAAGGTACGGACTCCAAAAGGAACTTCTTTACGATCCAGCAGCTTTCCCCTGTCACTTACCATGCTGAACACGGCCTTATATAGAACGGGAGTGGAAACCGACCACAACTGCGGATGCTCTACAAAAAGCGTTTCCGAGATCTCTTGTTCCTTCCCTGAAAGCACCTTCGTCCCGCGGGTGAAAGAAGCAACTTCATCGCCACCGGGAGAAAGGATGGAAACAGACCATACCACATTTCTATCTTCCTGATAGCGGTTACATAGAGTTGAGGATATCTGTATCCGGGCTGAATCATGCCGAACAGCCGAAGTATAAACGGAATTACCCCAATGCTTCAAATGCAACGGATCCGCCACCACCATCCAGACATGCCGGTACAAACCGGAGCCGGAATACCAGCGGGAGTTTTTCCCTTTGTTCACCACCCGGACCACCACCGTATTCACTTGTCCCGCAGGCAAACAACAGGAAGAAATGTCATAAATAAAGGAAGTATACCCATTGGGATGATAACCAAGCTTCTTTCCGTTGACCCAGACCTCTGTTTCCATATATGCTCCTTCAAAGTAAAGGAAGTGCAATTGATCCGCTTCTTCTTTGGGTATGACAAATGTCCGCGCATACCATCCCGTGCCACCAGCTGTATATCCAGTGGACTTTCCTCCCGCACTCCGGCGGGTAAACGGTCCGCATGTCACCCCCTTTGCCTGTCCGGAAAGCGTTTCAATGCTCCAGTCATGAGGCAGGTCCACTCTTCTCCACGACCAATCGGTAGAAGAGGGAGAGGATATGGTATCTCCCTCCAAACGGAAATACCATCCCTCATCCAGACATTGTTTCCTGTCAGGTAACTTCTTCAGTCCCTGGCATCCTCCCAAACATAAGGAGAGCATGAAACAAATTATCCCGTATTTAAAGTCTATTCCGTACATTGCTTGCTTCCCTTACAGATACGCTTTATTTATAGATTGGATTCTGAATCAAAGCCGGATCTTTTTGAATCTCGGTACGGGCAATAGGAATTAGATAATGGCTATTGTTCCATGCCCGGTCTTCAAAATCAAACTCCTTATAGGCTCCGTTCTCCACTTTCACTCCCCTTGCCACTACATAGGCTTCGGGAGCAATCATCCACCGGCGCACATCGAAGAAGCGATGTCCTTCCCATGCCAATTCCACACGGCGTTCATTGCGATAGCGAGCTAACAAAGCTGCCCCGGTTTCCGTATCCGGTACATCCGGCATCCCGGCCCGTTCACGTATCTGGTCCATAACACCACGTGCCAAAGGTTCTTCTCCAAGTCCCAGGCAAGCTTCCGCATAGTTTAACAGCACTTCTGCATAACGGATCTGAATATAAGGCTCCGGTTGTCTTGAACCATAATAATAGTCGTTTTCCGACGGTGAAATGAATTTGCGGATATAATAACCGGTGGTATTCCCATTATTACTGTCCGTGCTGGTGATATTAATCGTCGAAGGAGACACACTCCCCCATGAATTTGTATACCATGAAGCACCGTTATATAAAATCGAAGCATAGAAACGCGGGTCTCTTCCTACATAAGGAGTCGCTTTCTGCGTTGCAAAGTCAAAACTGGTTCCATCCGCATTCTCAAAAGCATCCGCCAGATTAGCCGTTACCTGATTCAAAGCATATCCGCCATAAGAAGGTGCTCCACAAACCCATGCAATCCAATCCGTAGCCCAATAAGGCATGGTTTGCTTATCATACTGGGTAATAAAGATTTGCTCACTCGAACTCATCTGTAAGAACAGGTCCTGGAAATTCTTAACCGGATCACTGTCGCCCTTATATAAATCATAGCCCAACGTCATGACCTTCTCTGCAGCAGCCTTAGCCGCTTTGTAAAGAGCTTCCCTGTCTCCACCCACGTAGCCGATCAGCTCTGGATGTTCGTAACCATTCGCCCATGAAGCGTTGGAATGATAAAGATCACTTGCCGCATAAAGCAGCACCCTTGATTCGAGGGCATAAGCCGCTCCTTTCGTAGCACGGGTTTTATCAGTTTGATTGTCCAGTTTCCCATCGGCAACCGCCGCTTCCAGATCATTAACGATAAAGTTGACGGTTTCTTCAAAGGTATTCCGGGTAAAGTTATAATCATCTCCGATATTGACAACATGGTCAATAAGAGGCACTCCGCCGTATTGGGCCATGAGGAGATAATAGAAGTAACCTCTCAAAAAATGTACCTCGCCTATGAGTTGCTGCTTTAGTGAATTGTCCGTAAAGTCCACCTGTTCTATCTTGGAGAAGAACAGGTTACAAGCCCTGATATTGGCATACACTTCTTTCCACCACCAGTTTTCCATACAAGTAGCCCAGTTATTCACAAATGCTCCCTGATCATCCGGCGTCATGGTACTGGTCAGTACGCGGGTAGTGACCCCGTCATTTTGAATAGGCACGGCTTCATCGACCAGCGAAGCACTCATATACCATTGATAAGGATAGGGGATTCCCAAATAGATTTTATAGACAAAGCTCTGGACCAGACTTGGATTGGACCAAATGGTGTTATCATCGTACTTGTCTCCGGGTACAGTATCCAGATAGTCACTGCACGATGAACATATAAATGCCAATAATAGTGTTATAGCGAAAAACAAACGTTTCATAGTCTATCGATTTAAAAGTTTATAGAAATTCCAGCAGTAATAATTCGTTGGAGAGGGTATCCTTCACCGGCGAATCCGTCTTCTTTATATTCCAATTCAGGATCGAAGTCTTTCATATCCGGTGCATAAGTAAACAGGTTCATGCCACTTACACTCAGGCGTATATTGTTCAGCCCCCATTTATGAATCATACCGGCAGGAAGCGTGTATCCCAATTCCATTGTTTTCAGGCGGATGAAGTCTGTACGGTGAAGCCAGAAGGTATTCGGATTCTCCGAGCTTACCCAATATTCTTCGTTCCGGTTGAAGGTACGCGGGTAATCAGCGTTCGGGTTCTCCGGCGTCCAACGCTTATCGTAAAATGATTTAAAGTAATTGATTCCGTCTTTACTGCCCAATGCCTGTACATAACGAACGGCACCTGCTTGTCCCTGAAACAAGAGAGAGAGGTCAAAGCCTTTATACTTGGCAGACAGGTTTAAGCCTCCCGTCCACTTGGGAACATCACTTTTATAAATGCGAGCTTTATCCTCACCGGTTATTTGTTTATCTCCATTCACATCTTTAAAGATGATATCTCCGGGAACAGCGCCGTCCATGTGGGGATAGTTATCTATTTCGGACTGGTTATGGAATATACCGATAGCCTCATAATAGAGGTTCGAGTTCATGGGATGCCCGGTTTGTTGTTGCCAAACCGGTGCACCGGCAGCCTCATCAAAGAAGATGATCTTATTCTTTGCATAACCTCCATTCAGCCCGATGTGATACTCAAAGTCACGAACCTTATCGTTCCAGTTCAATTCAAAATCAAAACCGCGGTTACGTACTTTGCCCAGGTTTATGTCGGGTAAGATGCCACTCATCCCTGTTAAATCGGGTACAGAACCGGTTTGAGGAATCAGAATCTTTGAGCGCAAGTTATTAAAGTAATCGGCGGTTATGGACAAACGGTTATCCAACAGATTCATATCAAAACCGATGTCGGTCTGCCTTGCTTCTTCCCAGTGTACTTTGACATTGGCGGCCAGACTTTCATAATAGGCGGCTTTGTTCTCCTGACTTCCGTTTGCAAAGTCCTGCCAATATTTGGCATAAAGTGAGTAGAACTGATACGGGTCAATGAGATCATTACCTGTTTTTCCATAAGAAGCTCTCAACTTTAAACCATTGATAACACTACTTATCTTACTGTTTTTCCAGAAGCTCTCCTCGGAAATGCGGTAAGCCAATGATACACCCGGGAAGAATCCCCACCGGGTTTTCGACGCAAACTTGCTGGAACCCTGATACCTCCAGACAAACTCCGCAATGTATTTCCCTTTATATGTGTAATTGGCCCGTCCGAAGTAATTCATCCAGCGGTTCTTCCCCGGAGAAGATCCCGTGGCATATTGCTCGTTTGAATCTCCGAAGTTCAGCTCATCGGGGTGGTCCACCGTATAATTACGTCTTTCGGCATTGAACCAATTGGAATTATTCTCTATACATTCCATACCGGCCAAGAGAGAAACATCGTGTACCTTCATGAAAGTACGCTGATAGTTAGCCAGCAAATTCACCAAATACTCTTTACTGATGTCGAGTCGTTGATTCAAACTACTGGAAGCCCCGTACTGACCTTTCACCAGAAGCGGCAAATTGTTGGAACCCATACTTGTTCCATCCCAGGTATAAAGCTCGTATTTCTTACTAAATGACTTGGTATATTTCAATCCGCGGTCAAAGGCCGCTACTCCGGTCAGGGACAACCCCTCCACCCACGGAATCTTCACGTTTACCTTTGCATTGATATTGAATACGTAGTTTTCTCCTTTATTATAACCGGCTTTTGAGGTAGATTGTACCACCGGGTTATTCTGGTTCTGCAAATCAAGCGGAGGACCGGGTTGTCCGTTAGGCCAAACGGCAGGCAATGTAGGAAGTGCGTTCATTAAATCGCGGAATAAACGTGCGGAACCTACCGAAAGAAAATCGCTCTTTTCCAAACGGGCGCTTGCATCCACCGATACACTGATATAATCATTGACCTTACCATCAATATTCGCCCTGAAGTCGTGCTGGGCATATTTACTTCCGCTGTTCTTAAAGAACCCGTCCTGAAAACGACTGGATAAAGAGACAAAGGCTTGTAGCTTTTCGTTGCCGCCAGACATGGTAACATTGGCATTATGCTGCATGGACCAGGTCTTCAACACCGTGTCGAACCAGTCTGTATTGGGATAACGCCAGGAATCACTTCCATCCTTATATTTCTGGATTGCTTCCGGTGTATAAGTACCGGGATTTATTTCATTGACCAACGTTGCGTACTCGGCGGAATTAGTCAGCTTCGGCAACTTGGTCGGTTGTGACCATCCTGCACTGTAAGAAGCTGTAATGTTCAGTTTCTCCGCTTTACCCCGCTTGGTAGTAACCAATATAACCCCGTTGGCAGCCTGTGAACCGTAAATAGCGGCGGAAGCATCCTTCAACACCGATATGGATTCGATGGTGGAAGGGTCTATACGCTCTAAAGAACGATTGGGCACCCCATCGACAACGATAAGAGGGGAATTATCATTCAAAGAGCTTTTACCTCTAATATAAAGAGTGGAGTAATCCGCACCGGGCTCGCCACTTTGCGAAACCACCACCAGTCCGGGTAATGTACCGCCCATTGAGTTGGTTACATTCATTGCCGGTGATTTCTGAATCTCCGCTCCCGAGACAGCGCTCACCGAACCGGACAGGGTTGCCTTTTTCTGCACCCCGTAACCCACTACCACTACTTCGTCAATGAGCTCCGTATCTTCCTGCAAGGTGATATTCACCGTACCCGAAGCAGTCACTACGCGACTCACTGTTTTATAGCCGATATAGGAGAATACGACTTTAGAACCCTGAGGTACTCTAATGTCATAGTTCCCGGATATATCCGTGATGCCCCCTATTGAAGAACCTTCAACACGTACGGTTGCCCCGATCACCGGATTTCCCGCCTGATCGGTCACATGTCCTTTAAGGGTGATTTCCTTTAGTTGCTGGGCAATGTTTAGTCCCGATTTACTTCCGGCAGAGGTCCCTGCTACCGCAGGCAGGCACATCAGAGACAATCCGATTAAGAAGAGACCTTTGTGAAGCATTTGAATAAGTTTTTTCATAATTAAATCTTTTAAAGTTAACCTGTGCAAATGTATCTGTTCCCTCTTTATTTCAATAGCAATTTTGACCGGGATCATAACACAATACTCCTACGCCTATTTTTTTGAATAACACAATACAGGCTATCTATAATAAAATCCTCCCAAACCACTCATGCACATCCTTTTAGAGGAACGGGATATAGGATAAGACAAAAATATATTATAAATTTGTATGACAATCCATATGCTATGAAACATTTGATGTTCATCCTGCTATTTCTTTTTCTTCCGGTGCGCTACGTTGTGTCGCAGGAGTTCCGTCATTATGATACCAAAGACGGACTTTCGAGCATTGAGGTTACTTCCGTCTGTGAAAACAGGAACTTTCTCTGGATAGCCACCACCGACGGACTAAACCGCTTCGACGGAAAGAGTTTCAAGGTCTACAAGCGTGAAAACGGAAACAATAATAGTCTCGCAGCCAACAACATTGAAACCCTGATGTTCGATTCGAAGGGTATGCTATGGATCGGTCTGAAGACGGGAGGGGTCGATATTTACGATCCACAGAAAGACACCTTCACCCACCTGAAAGACATCATTGAGGGAAAATGTCCCCACAGAGTAATCTCTATCTTCGAAGATTCCGAGAAAAGTATCTGGCTGGGCTCATGGGAAGAGGGTATTTATAAACTGACTCCCGACAGCAAACAGCACTACCGCATTTCCAGCTACTACAACGGATATATCATCTCTTCCATCGTGGAAAAGCCTAAGGGGTATATCTGGTTCGGCAGCTACTTCGGCTATTTTATCCACAATCTTTCAAACAAACAATGGATTGAGAGACCGGGGGAATTATCAATCACCCAGTTCCTCGATAACGGGGAAAAAGATGCCATTTGGTGTTCGACCTGGAATTCGGGCTTAATCAAGATGGAGTGGAAAGGAGATGCTCCTTTAAAAACGACCCTTGCCCCTCCCCGGTATACGGGGGTGAAAGTCCCGTCTATCTTCAGGATGTTGCAAGGGCGTGATAACCACATCTATCTGGGGACGTGGGGCAATGGCGTAAAGCTGGCTAATGCGGACAATAGCGAATACCAGCCGTTAAACAACAAAGATTTCGACGCCACGCTCATCAACTGCATGTACCGAAGTAAGTACAACGACATTTGGATCGGTACTTTCGGGAAGGGTGTTTACCGCTTCAATCCGGAAGAAAACGGCATCAGGCGTTTCCCCGTTTCAAGCGAGTTACCCACCTCGGCCATGTCCGTTGCCGCCGTAAGCAACGATCTCCTGCTGACGGGAACGCAGGGAAACGGGGTGTACCTGTGCCAATTAGACAAAGACCGGATCATCCCCAAATCGGACAACGTCCAAAACGGAACGCTGAACAATTACATTCTGGCCATGTACTCCGATGAGCACTTTATTATGGTGGGGCACGACGGATACGGATTCTTGTATTATAATAAGAAAGACGCGGCGGGAGAGCACCTGAAAATAAAATCCTTCGACCACGGCAAGCAACTGGAGAAGGTGACTTCCTTTTTCTATGGGAATGACGGACGGATGTGGGTGGGGTCTAAACAGAACGGATTGATGTCCGTACGTTTTAACGATGCCACCAAAGGCTTCGACAATTACAAACATTACGACTCTTTCGGGCGGGATGAGATCACCGGGTTTGTACAGTACGACCCACAACATTTATGGATCTCATCGCACAGCGGACTGTACCTGTTCAATACTCTGACCAACAAAATAGAGGATAACGGACATATCATCACGGACGAGATTGTGTACAGCATCGTTAAAGACAAGCATTCCAATGCTTTATGGATAGGCACGTCAACGGACATCCTGCGGATAGACGGCGGAACGCTTCAGGCCAGAAATGTTTTCCCCCCGGATCTGCTCCCCAAGGGTGCCATCAAAGACCTGACCCTCGATTCGGGGAATAACTTATGGTTTTCCATCGGAGGACGGATATTCTGCTACCTGACCCGCCAAAAAACCATTAAAGAGATCAATGCGAGCCTCATCGGACAGCATACCATACTGACGGCTTCGCGGGTGATGATCAATAACCACGAACATATTGCCTTCGGAAGTACGAACTATCTGATTGTCATTGACCCGCAACTAGCTTTAAACCAACCGGCACAAAACAAGATTCTGTTAACGGAATTGCAGGTGGACCATCGGAGGGTTAAAGTGGGAGAGAAAATGCACCACAAAGTAATTCTGACCAAAGAGACGGAATACATCTCCTCCATCGAGCTGTCTTACCAGTCCAAGTGGCTTTCGTTTACTTTCACGGAGACCGGCACGGACTTTTACAACAACAAATATCAGTATCGCATACTGGGGTTCAGTGACAACTGGCAGTATTTGGACTTAGCCTACCCCATCTCCTTCTCGCAACTGGTGCATGGCAATTATACACTGGAAATAAGGAAGTACGATGGTTTCCGCAACAATCCTGTTTGCTGGTCGATGAATATCACGGTCACTCCCCCGTGGTGGAAGACGGGCTGGTTTTACATGTTGCTACTCATCGTAATCGTGCTCTCCATTGCGCTCATCGTGTACCTCATCCTTTTAAAATATAAGAAGAAGCAAACCAGACGATTGCGTAAGATAGAACGGCAAAAGCAAGAAGAGCTGCTGCGTGAGAAAGAGAGTTTCTTTGCAGGGTTATCGCACGATCTGCTCACTCCGTTCTCGCTTATCGTGGCTCCGGCCAATGATTTGCTGCGCAACCTCACCCCAAACGATCCGCACCGGGAAAAGCTCGAAATCATCGCCAAGAACGCGTCCTTCCTCTCGGAGATATTCAGCACCATTCTCGACTTTAAGCGTGCGGAACTTTCCGATTCTAAAATAAAGAAACGGAAGACAGAGATCATTTCGTTCACCCGACTGGTCATCGAATCTTTCTCTTACCTATCGAAATCCAAAAACATAGAACTGCTTTTTGAGGCCTGTACCGCAGAACTATACCTGTCCATTGATTCCATAAAGATAGAGCGGATTCTCTATAATCTGATCAGTAACTCCCTGAAATACACTGCGGCGGGAGGAAGAATACGGGTTACCCTAAATTACGACGACGTCCATAGCCTGCTTACTTACCAGATAGCGGACAACGGGACGGGCATTGAAAAGATCAACCAGCAAAAGATCTTCGATAAATTCTACCGTGAACCCCAGCATCTACAAAACGGCGACTCGCAAGGATTCGGCATCGGACTTTATGTGGTCAAGCGCTTTGTATCCATCCTCAATGGCGACCTGCATATCAAGTCGGAACCGGGAAAAGGGACCGCGATCACACTGAATCTGCCGGCGGAGATTTGTCCGCAAGAAACCGATACCCAACAAGAGACCGCCATGCTGTCCACCACCGAAAAGAGCATTATCTTGATTGTGGAAGACAACGACGATCTGAGGGAATATCTACGGAATACGTTGGAATCGTACTTCAGTGTCATATTAGCCCGGAATGGAACGGAAGCGATGAAACAGGTGGAAGAGTATCTGCCCGAAATCGTCGTGTCGGACATCATGATGCCCGAGGGAGACGGCTTAACCCTGTGTCACCAAATCAAGGAAAACAGTCTGTACGCCGACATCTTCGTCATCCTGCTTACTGCAAAATCATCTACGGACGATGAGCTGCAAGGTTACAAAGCCGGTGCGGATATTTATCTGAAGAAGCCGTTCGACTCGGCGGCACTAATCAACCAGATGCTCAACATCTGCCAGACGCGGCAGAAACGGAAAGTGCAACTTATAGGCAAACTCATCTCACCGGACAGCAACGAGATTGAATTTGACCCGAAAGAACAGTTCCTGCAACAATCCATGAAGGTGATTGAAGAGCATTTGATGGACTCCGATTTCAAGATCGACGAATTTGCAGAGGAGATGAACACCAGTAAGACGGTGCTCCACCGGAAGTTTAAAACGCTGGTGGGACAGACCCCGAATCAATTCATCAGGACCATACGCCTCCGGAAAGCCGTGTACCTGCTGAATACCACCGATCTCACCATTGCCGAGATAGCCTATTTAACCGGCTTCAACCAGTCCCACTATTTCATTAAGTGTTTCCGGGAAGTCTATCAGGACACTCCCAAGAACTTCCGGCAGAAGCAGCATCCCGGGAACGAATAACAACATCCCGGAAATGCCTTTTTCACGGCAAGCTTATCTGGCAATAAGCCCTTATCCTCCGCATCGTTGCTGCATCGTTGTATCTTTCTCAAAGCACATTTATCCGCGCCAATAAGCCTGCACAAGCAGTCTCTGAACAGGTCTGGAGACTTGTTTCATACCCGCTTTATTCGTTCTCTATTTCCAATTTGTTGGAGATAGAGGACCAACGCGCTGGTGATAGAGAGCTGACGTGCTGGATATAGAGGACCAGCACGTTGGAAATAGAGAGCCAATATCTGGCTAATAAACCGGCCTATCCTTTGAAAGAAAGGATGGTAATACTTCCTTATTATTTGCTTCGCTCCAGCTGAGGCTAATTGAAGCGAAGATGGCATGGAGATGGTATGGAGATGATATGGAGAAGGTCTTGTCCTGCTAAGCCTTCTTTGGAATCGCATTCCCCTTTACTTTCTAGTCGAAATTATGCTTACATTTCAAAGCCATCTATTTGTTTTTGATTTTAAAATAGTCTTAAATACCTTCCAATGTAAAGATCTTCCTCTCATCATGCGAAAAAGAATTTTAATAAATAAAAAAAATTCCGGCAGTTAGTAAAACTGCCGGAATAGTTATGGTTATCAGTCTTAAGGCTGATGGAATTTAAATTATTCGCCTACAAGTTTATAGTAAGCCTTCTTAGACCAGAAGAGATTCGTATAATAACCGGTTGTCTCCTCATAGTTCTTTGAAATGGCCTCCTGAACGTTTGTACTGTTGTAATTGAGCTCATCGCTCGGATACGGAAGACGGTTAGGAGGAGTGGGGTAGTTAGACACCTGAGCGTCACTTGCGAAAGTTACTGCAGGATAACCCGTGCGACGCACGACATTCCATGCTTCAAATTCATTCATAAAACCAAAGTTAAGCCAAAGTTGGGTACAGACAGCTTCCTGCGTCGGCTTCCAAATGCTTTCAGCATAAGCTGCAACTTCAGCATCAGTTGGCTTAACCAATGAACGATATCCGGCATAGCTATCGTTACCTGCTTTATAGAGAGAACTTGTTTTCTTCAGGTTCCAATAGTACTCCGTAGATTGCTTGATACCATTAATAAAATTTTCTTTTGCTTTAGCCACATCTGAAGAAACACCATAACCCATTAGATAAGCCTCCGCCTTGCTGAAACTAACTTCGGCAGCACCAATCCAAAGACCATCCAAATTGGAATTACCCTGATAAGATTCATAGCCTGCAACAGCTTGAGAATCAATTTCGCAATAGTAATTTGCTGATTTTATTCCTCTTGCAACATATTCCTTGTTCTTTGCATCACTAATATCACTGATTTCAGAATTTGTAAGACTGACATCATATCCAATATATTCACCATCAGGGTTACAATCGTACATGACTGAAAGACGAGGGTCAGTGTTGGCATCGGGAATACCAGTTGAAGGAACATTCATGGCATCAAGCACAGCTTTAGAACCAGCCGCATAACTTCCGGTTCTAAGGGCCTGAGACAGGCTCTTTCCAAAGTTAAAGTCATCAGTTTGAGTATCACCTGCAACACCCATATTCTCTGAATTACTATCGATAAGCGGATAGGTTGTAGGATTGTTCAAAATCTCAGCTATAGCACTTTTGGCCTCTGTAGTGCAATCACCATTAGTAGCAAGGTGAAGAGCAATACGGAGACGGAGAGAATTGATATACCTCTGCCAAATGGTACTGCTGCCTGCGGCAAGAGAGTAATCCTGACGCTTAAGAGAAGCAAGACCTGTAGAGTTCAAATTACCTGCTGCAAAAAAATCGCCTACTTCCTTCAAGTCTACAAGAATTTGCTTGTAAAGAGTTACATCATCGTCATATACATCTTGTTCCTTAGCACTACTATAATCTGAATTCCAAAGAGTACCTGCACCAGTGAACGGCACATCTCCAAAAAGTGAAAGCATTTCATGAAGCTGTGCTTCAACAAGAGTACGAGAAAGATAATAAAAAACTTCATAGACCGGTTTTTCCTCATCGGAAAGATTACCGTACGTGTATTCCAACAAACGATATTGGGTCAACATATCATAGAAATTCTTCCAGCGGGTATTGAAGAAGCCTTCACCGGCGCCCATAAAACGGCCTTTTCCATTGCTGTTACCAATTATGCCGGAAAATATTCCAGAAGTAGTTGATTGTGTGTAATAACGATAGTAAACCGGATTCATCCATGTATTACCTTTATACATTACAGCAGTAAACACTTGAGGCACACCTACTGTCGATGTCTTGGAAGGATCTTCATATTTCTCATCATAATCTGTATTTGAGCACGCCACGAGCGAAATAAGACCCACTCCAACAAATAATATAGAAAGTATCTTTTTCATATATATATTTTTATTTAATCTAATTTCAATAAAGTTTAAGTTAGAAGCTGGCACGGAGAGACAATCCAAACGTGCGAGCACTAGCAGTTGAACCACCGACTTGTGCCTGATAGATCCAGCTCGTTGCATCGGAAGTCTCCGAATCGAACAACTTCAAAGTACGATAGATGTAGAACGGGTTACGTGCGAAAGCAGAGACAGTCAGGTTGTTACAAGCAAATTTGGCTGTCCACCTTGTCGGTAAAGTCCAAGCTAAACTGATTTCACGGCACTTAACATACGTGTTTTTCTGAATAGCATCCTGATAACTCTGAGTTGCACCTGTCCCCCAACCATATTGGCTGTCATTAGCTTCAAACTGAGTCACAATAATATCATTCGCCGTTCCATCTTGCTTCACGCCTTTCTGAATAACCCCATTATCCCAAAGATAATGACCGTTATATTTATCGCCACGTTGATACGAATCTCTAATAGATGCAACCTCACTGGCACTAAGAACATGAATAGAGGATTTGTCCGAAACATTTTCCGTGTCGCTATAGTAGAATACACCGCCAGTTGAATAATCACGAACCCCAACAGCATCAGTAATAGTACCGGTATCCATCATATATTGCCACGGCAGGTTGAGGACATCGCCACCGATACGAAAGTCAAATGTAACATCAAGAGTAAGATTTTTCCAACTGAGGGTTGTTCCGAAACCACCGGTAAACTTAGGCATAGCATTACCGACTTTATGACGTTCGGTTTTGTCTGCGATATAAAGGCCATCATCACCTACAATATAATTACCATCGTTATCTTTCTTCCAAGTGTAAGCATACCAGTCACCCATAGCGTCTCCCACATGAGATTCAAGGCTGGCGGCCCCATTGTCCACGGTCAGATGTGAAAGGACATCAAGACCATTTGCAAGTTTCTTCACCACATTTTTATTCCATGCTATATTGGCACGGAGATCCCAACGCCAATCATCATTCATATAAGGAGTTCCGTTCACACTCAACTCAAAACCTTTGTTAGAAAGTTCACCTACATTCATTAACATACTCTGACCACCCATGGATGCAGCTGCAGAAGTAGTAAGAATCTGATCTTTAATGTTATTATAGTAATAACTAAATTCCATACCTAAACGGTTATGGAAAAACTTGTTCTCGATACCTATTTCATACTCGTATTTTCTCTCCGGTTTGATATCATCATTACCCACTTCTGTAGGAACGTAATTATAGGTGTAAGTAGTCTCTCTTTTCAAAGAACCTTGTTGGTAGGCTTTGTTTGCACGATAAATCTCAGGAGCGTTACCTACCACACCGTAAGAAGCACGCACCTTACCATAATCCCACCAAGAAGGGCGATTGTCCTTGAGAAGTTCCGTATAGATGACACTAGCACTGACCGACGGATACCAAAAAGAGTTATTTCCACTCTTCAATGTAGAAGTTTTTTCCTGACGGATTGAGCCTTCAAGGAAACCCCATCCATCATAGCCGTAGCCTGCCGTCAGAAACATACCTGTGCGGAGTAAATCTGATGTTGACATGTCTGCATTCTTTGTTCCTACAGAAGCAGCAAGGTTAAACCAATTCTCCTGGGTAAGACCGTTACTTGTACTTACACTCGATTGAGTATAGGTTTCTTGGCGGGCATTCCAACCCAAATTAGCAGTGATATTATGCTTTTTAGCGAATGTTTTATCAAACATCAACATGATGTCACCATACACAATCTGATAGCGGTCGTTGCTAAGTGCATAAGAATCGCTATATTTACCATCAGTAGAGAAAACATGCGCATTTTCTGTACTATTTTTATTTTCAATTTTATTGGTAGTAAGATCGGTGGCGATACGCCCACTTAAAGTTAACCCGGGAATGATTTCCCAAGTTGGATTTACAGAACCAATAAAGCGGTTGTGATTTTCTTCCTGTGTCTTACCAAAAATATTCCAAAAATACTCACTCATCAGTGAAGTAGATCCCATCGGGCTGTAAAGAAACTGCTCGTCCGGAGTCAGGGTATTTCTTGTACCATCGTTGATAGCTGCAATGCTGTTCATGTAACCAAAACTGGTAACAGTGTGATCACGGATATAGGCCACATCGGTGAAACCACCAAACATACCGCTATAGTTGTTGGTAAGACGAGAAATACGATAAGCACGGTTTTTGATATACTGGTCCATATAAGTGGCAGTATAATTCAACTTGATATCTTTGGTCACATTGAATGTTCCATTCAGGTTGAAATTATGCTTGTGATTATTGGAGTTATACTGCATGGCCCGTGCATTGTCATAGGTGTAAGAGAAACGCATATTGTTACGTTCAGTACTACTGGTCACGGAAACATTGTAAGTCTGATTAGCACCGGTACGGAAAATATCAGCCCATTGATTGTGGTCAATAGGTGTGTATGCACGTTCACTACCATCGAAGTAGGTTACAGACTTGCTCGCATCATATCTGGCACCGTATGAATAGTATGTTTCACGGTTCGGAGTGGTAATAGAACTACCATTACGGTCGAAACGAGTATGGCGAAAACCTGTCAAAGCCTGCTCATTATCATTCCCAAGCACCCAGTTGTCGTAACCGGGACCATATTTTTTTTGAATTTCAGGCATATAGGCAACCTTGTCAAAACTTAAATTCATACTAAAGTCGACGTGCGTACCGGATCCCTTCTTCCCCTTCTTCGTAGTAATCATGATAACGCCGTTGGCAGCTTCAGAACCATAAAGTGCAGAAGCTGCGGCACCTTTCAAAATAGAAATATTCTCGATATCCTCGGGATTGACATCAACAATGCCATTAGAATTGATTCGTTGATTCTTCCAATAATCATCGTTGTTGGTATTTCCATTGTGGATAGGCACACCATCCATAATTATTAAAGGTTGTGTATTACCCGTAATAGAAGAGAGACCACGGACGGAAATAGATACCGCTGACGTTCCTCCACCAGGGGCCGACTGAATACGAACACCTGCTGCCTTACCGTAAAGTCCGGAAGCCAGATTGCTGGCACCAGTCTTAGTCAAATCTGCAGAAGAAATAGAACTTACTGCATAGCCCAACTTCTTGGCATCTTTTTTAATACCAAGAGCGGTCACGACAACTTCATTTAGCAATTGTGAATCGTCTGAAAGAGCTATCTTCAAAGGGCTCCCTTCGAATTTAACTTCTAAAGTCTGATAACCAATAAATGAGACTTGAATTATATCCCCTTTCTTCACATTAGAAAGAGAAAATTTACCATCAACATCAGTAGTACAACCATTCGTAGTACCTTTTACCCAGACAGATGCACCAATAACCGGTTCACCCGCCGCATCTTTTACTACTCCCGAGCATACGCCGCTTTGCTGCGTAATATTCACCTCGGCCGTACCAGAACTGGAAACTGCATACATTGTTCCGACAGATAATAATGTCAGAAGCAATAAGCCCATTTTTCGTAGAATTTTTGCCATTTTTAGATTCATTTAGGATTTCTAATCATCATGTAGTTTCCTACATATTAATATCTCTTAATTATTGCTACAAATTAATAACAATAGTAACAATAATGAAATATCCAATATTGATTAAAGTATATCTAAAATAAACATATTAAAATTTTCTAAATAAATTATCCATCCAGCAGGCAGCCGCTTCCAATAGGGGAAAAAGACATTAACATATGGCACAGCTAACACCGAGCGATATTGTATTGATAATTAACAACTTAAAAAGATATTCTATCTTTGTTAGCCTTAATAGCGATATGATTGAAACAGAGATCTTACTTTCTGGCAAAAGCCGTATATAAGTCAAACAAAAGCAAGCTTTCGCCCAAATATAACTGCTCTTAATACAGAGAAAAGAATAATGTATATATTTGTAGTCATGATTAATCTCAAAACAATCTATCATAGCCTTAAAACAGTATGATGAATTATCAAAGATATCTATCCTTCTTCTTCCTGTTTCTACTCATCACGGTAGAAAACACACAGGCTAATCAAAAACCCTGCGTGGTCAACTTTGCACGCGACAACTACCACGCCGCCAATAAGAACTGGTCCATTGGGCAGGACGAGAAAGGAATCATGTACTTTGGAAACGACATCGGACTGTTGGAATCGGACGGTATGGAATGGAAATTATACCAGACGACCAACTCCACCATTGTACGCGCCATTGCAGTAGAGTCCCACCAAGTCATCTATTCCGGCGGGACGGAAGATTTTGGCCGTTGGGACAGGGATTTATCGGGAAGTTTAAAATATACCTCTTTAAAAAATCTGCTGCCTCAAGGCAACCATTTAAGTAACGAGAGTTTCTGGAAAATTTGGATTGATGGCAACAAAGTCTACTTCCAGTCATTCAGCCACATCTACGTATACGACCATCACACCATCGAGCAAAAGAGCGTTCCAAACGGTTTCTTCCTACTATTAAAGGTAAGAGATGAATACTGGGTACAAGAAATGTACGGTCCGCTATACCGGTTGAAGAATGGGGAAATGAATAAGATCCCGGAAAGTGATTTTCTTCGGGGCAAGCTGGTCCGGGTCATCCTTCCCTACGGAAAGGACCGTTACCTGATAGGCCTCTCCTCCGGTGAAATATACCTGTATGATAAGAAGGACTTCACGCTTTGGAACCCGTCTCTCTCTCACCGCCTCATCGGACAGGAGCTGAACAATGGCATCTATTCCGAAAAGCGGAAAACGTATTACCTCGGAACCCAACTCAGTGGCATTTACGAAGTGGATGCCACGGGAAACATACTCAACCATTTCTCTTCTCCTAATTCCCTGCAAAACAACACGATTCTCTCTTTGTTTGAAGACGATCGTAAAAACATCTGGGCGGCCATGGACCGCGGGCTGGCTTATATCCGCTACACCGACGGCCTGAGCTACTACCGGACAACGGACAGCGGACTGGGGGCGGTATATGCGGCAACACTCTGGAAAGGCAACCTGCTCATCGGCACCAATCAGGGGGTATACTATACGCCACAAGAGAAAACAAACGATCTGGAAATGTTCTCCTCCTTCAAACTAATTGAAGGAACACAAGGACAAGTCTGGTCGCTCCAACAAATAGACGGTCATCTATATTGCGGACATACCAACGGGCTTCTCGAAATAGATCCGAACCTTACCATTCACAAGCCTTACAATATAGGTACGGGAGTCTACCGCATCTTTGAGGCCACCGTGCAAGGACAAAAAGTCCAGATCATCGTCACCTACCAGAATCTTTGCATCTTAAATGAACAGACACACAAGATCACTGTCATGAGGCAGATCGCCGATCCTATCTATAATGCGGAAGTCGATCACCTGGGAAACATTTGGCTGGAAACCGTCAGCCGGGGAGTATACAAGTGCCGGCTGAACGAAGAACTGAACGCCTTCCGCTACTACACCTACTACGGCAACAGCACGGACAAGAATCTCCCCTCGCACCTCCTCTTACAGAAATCGGGTGGAAGAATACTCTTTTGGGGAAACAATCGCTTTTACCTATACAATGAGGCAAGCGACTGCCTGGAACCCGACCCACACCTCAACGAATGCTTCAAAGGAATCAAGAATATCAAACGCATCATCCCCGTGAATAACGAAGAGAGTTGGGCTATCACCAGTTCATCCATTTACCGCTTCTTCTACGACGGATACATTGCCCGCGTGAAAGAGGCCTATAAAGTGGAGACATCCAATCTGGCACTGATCACAGCATACGAGAACATTTCCGTGCTCAATGATTCCCTGTCTCTCATCTGTCTGGATGCCGGTTTCATTCTTCACAATTCGCGTCAAAGCAAACAGCAAAATGCCCAACTGTCCGCCCCCAACCTCGAATTTATACACATGGGCAACGGACAAGAAGGGAAATATGCCGACCTAAGCCAAGACATCTGCATTCCATACAAGGATAACTCCGTCAACATCGGCTTCTCCGTAAACGCCGCCTTTGCCGGAAACCTAGCCATTGAATATTTGCTGGAAGGGGTGGACAACGACTGGAGTCGTCCCGAACAGCGGAACAGCATTTTTTATGCCCGTCTGCCCCAAGGACACTATACCCTGCGTTTGCGCACAACAGATGGATTGGGAAACTATTCGACCGATACCACACTGGAATTTGATATCTTACCTCCATGGTATCACACCATCTGGTGGTATCTCGCCTGTGCCCTGATGGCTGTTACATTTCTCTTCATCACTTTCTACATGATGAAAAGACGCCTACAAGTCAAACATATCCGACGTATGAAAGCGCAGGAAGCCGCCCACCTGCGCATGCTCAACGAACAGTTGCAGACCGAGATAGAAGAAAAGGAAGCGGAACTCTTTACGCAGACCTCCTTTATCATCCATAAAAACGAACTGATATTGAAACTTAAAGATATTGTAGATGAAATAGCCTCTAAAACTTCGCAGAAGAATCTGTTACCCTACTACAAGAAAATAAACACCCTCCTCTCCAACAACCTTGACACGGAAGAAGACTGGAAGATGTTTCTTATCAAGTTCGAGCAGAAGCACCGCAATTTCTTTAAGAAGTTGAAAGAAGTCTATCCGCAACTCACCAACAATGACCTGCGCCTTTGCGCCTGCCTCAAACTCAACATGGAAACTAAAGACATTGCATCCCTAATGAACCTCTCCGTACGTGCTGTAGAGAACAATCGCTACCGGTTACGCAAAAAGATAGACCTAAAATCCTTTCAAAATCTCAATGAATACTTCATGTCAGTAGACTAAATAATCACCTAGTTTACAACACTTTATAAAAAGTTGAGTAGTAAAAGAGTAATAGGCTAAACTGTTAAATATCAGAGTGGCGTATTCATGATGAGTGATATTTTAAGGAATCTTTTGTTCCTACTCATACATTTGCTTACGATTAAAATTCAAACAGCACAGAAGCAAGTGAAGAATTTAGAATCAAAAGAGTTATCCATTTAAATTTAATGCAATGAAGAAAATTCCTCTTTTAAAGAAAGCCTTGCGGCTAAAAACTCAATTTCTGATGATATGCTTCCTATTAACAAGCATATTTGCCTTTTCCCAAGAAAAAGTTATAACAGGTACTGTTACCGACACTTCCGGTGAACCCTTGATAGGAGTATCCATTATAGTACCAGGTACCACCAATGGTCTTGTAACCGATTTGAATGGGAAATACACAATTAAAGTAAAATCGGGCGATACGCTTGATTTTTCATATATTGGCATGACCAAACAGAGCGTTAAAATCGGGAATCAAAACATAATTAACATACAAATGAAAGAAGATTCCCAAGTTCTGGCAGAAACGGTAGTCATCGGCTACGGTAGCGCTAAAAGGCGGGATTTAACCGGAGCAATTGGCAATATCAGTTCTGAATCGTTATTGAAACAGCCAGCCCTTAGTCCAATGCAATCGGCACAAGGAAAAATTTCAGGCGTTAATATCATTAATAATGACGCCCCCGGAAGTAGCCCGACAATTGTAATCCGGGGATTGGGAACTGCCCTCTCCGGTCGTGATCCTCTATACATTGTAGATGGATTCCCTGTTTCAGATATTAAAAATATCAGTGCTGCAGATATCGTATCTATGGATGTTCTGAAAGATGCTTCATCTTCTTCTATCTATGGTATTCGTGCCGCCAACGGGGTTGTTATTATAACCACGAAAAAGGGACAGGAAGGAAAAACAAAAATAGCAATTGATTCTTATTATGGAATAAAAAATGTATCGAACAAAGTAAAAATGGCCAATGCCAGTCAATACATTCAGTATTTCAATGAGAATCAAGCTTCAACAGGGGCTTCTTGGCAATTGGCCAATGTAGCTCAACAAAGCTATAATACGGATTGGTATGATGAACTGACCAAAACTGGAACATTTAACAATAACTCCATTTCGTTGACAGGCGGAAGTAAAAGCATTGATTATTTCTTTAGCTACAATTACTACAAAGAAAACGGACTGTTGGACAATCAGGACTATCAACGATCTACCATACGAAACAACAATACATATAAGCTTTTTAATAACCGCTTGACGATTAAACAGAATCTAAATATTTCTTTTACTCGTGAGCATGAAAAGCCTTATGGCGCTTTTACTGAGGCATATCGCCAATCCCCCCTTGCTCCGGTGAAATATACAAATGGACGTTACGGACAACCTTTTGTGAACACAACTACCGGAATCGCAACTTACGAAGCAGCAGCGGGAGAAACAGTCGGGAAACTTAATTCCATAGGAAACCCATTATTGACAGTCGACAATTACAACCAATACAACAAGACCGTTACCTTCCAAGGAGGAGTAGACGGAGAACTAAAGATAACAGACTTCTTAAAGTTCAATACACGATTCGGAGCAACAAAATATTACTCCAATAGAAGAAATTTCAATAACATAAAGAATGCTTGGTTGAATGCAGATCCAACCCGTACCGAAAGTGATTTTAATAGTTTAAAAGAAAGCAATCCAACTGCAACCTCCTATGCTAATAATTCCTTGCAATTCGTTAAGGAAGAAACATTCAGATGGGTTTGGGAGAATTTCTTTTCTTTCGAAAAGTCTTTTGATAAACATCATATAAATGCCACACTTGGAGCTTCACGCGAGAAATACGGCATTGGAAATACAAGTACTCTAAAAGGATATGATGTTCCCGATAAATCACAATATTGGAGTATTAACCATGCTTCCGGTGACTATAATACTGATAATATTATTGAATATGATTATACTCCTACGGCATTGGCCTCCTATTTTGCACGTGTGCAATACAATTTCGATAATAAATACTATTTCTCCGGTACTTTACGCCGTGACGGTTCAAGTACGTTCAAATCAAGCAACAGCTATTGGGGAACCTTCCCCTCGTTTGGACTGGGGTGGACCATCACAAATGAGAACTTTATGCAGAACGTTAAATGGCTGGAGTATTTGAAACTAAGAGGAAACTGGGGAAAATTAGGAAACCAGAATGTACCTGTAAATGTATCTCAAATTCTAACTGCAACAGGTAGTTCAAACTACAACTACGTATTCGGTCCGGGCCAATCATTAGCATACGGTTCGGCATTTGGAACACCCGCTGTGGAACTGTCTTGGGAGATTACCAAAGAATGGGGATTAGGTCTTGACTTTTCGTTATTGGACAGCCGCCTTTCCGGTACCATTGATTATTATTATAAGACCAATACAAATGCAATCTTGAATATCTCACCAATATCGGATTCAATGTCTTCGGATGATTATTATGACCATGCTGCAAAAATCAATAATAATGGCTTAGAACTAAGTCTGGCATGGAAAGACCAATTAGCCAACGGATTAAAATATGATATTAGTGTAAACGTTTCACACAACACGAACGAAGTCAAAGAGGTTAATTCAAGCTATACCGGACAAACCGGTGGAAGCCTCTCCAACGGACAAATAACAAAGAAACTTGCAAAAGGGCAACCTGTTTTTGCATGGTGGATGTGGGAAACAGATGGAGTTTGGCAGAATCAGGCTGAAATCGACGCCAATCCTCATTACGGCTCACCAAAACCCGGATATTTGAGATATAAAGATCAAAATGGCGATAAAGTAATAGATGATAAAGACAAAGTCTTTTTAGGCTCATACATGCCAACTTACAATTATGGTCTCCATATCGGCCTGAACTATAAACAAGTCGATTTTAATATTGACGGATATGGTGTGGGTGGAAACAAAGTATACAACGGATTAAAAGGAACTCGTATCAATGGAGGAGAAAATATTTCATACGATACCTATAAGAACAGGTGGACAGGCGAGAATTCTACAAACAGCAATCCGGGTGCAGGCAGAGACTCTTATGCTTCCAGTTATTATTTGGAAAGTGGCTCCTTTTTCCGCATCAACAATATTACCTTGGGATATACATTCGATAATGTAGTCATGAAAGGCTCTAATCTTCGGATTTATCTAACGGCACAAAATCCGTTTATAATCACAGGTTATAAAGGCTATTCACCGGAGGTAACCACCAACGATGGAGCACCAAATAGCACTACGGGTATCGAGTTATCCGCTTATCCTACAACCCGTAACTTCCTTGTAGGACTAAATTTATCATTCTAAAAACGATATAAAGTTATAAAACTATGAAATATATACATATAAAAATCGCATCTGTATTTCTGCTGCTGTTTATGATGGCTTGTAATGATAGTGATTTCCTTGATGTAAAATCTCAAGAGAAAGTTGAAGCAGGAGATAGCGGAGAAGTTTACGAACCCATATCCTTTGTAAATGGGATATATGGAATGTTCACCGACTGGAACTATGCCTTCTCATACCTAGGCATTACGGAAATTATTTCAGATAATGCCGATAAAGGAAGTTCCTCATCGGACACCGGGGGAGATAAAGATATATTAGATAACTTGACTTACACTAGTACAGACGGATCTATTCAAGCGATGTGGCAACATTGGTATAAATCAATTGGACGGGCCACCGCATCTATAGAGTACACTACATCTTACGGTTTAACTGACGAAAGCTATAAAAACCGTTTAATAGGTGAAGCCCGTTTCTTAAGAGCATTGAATTACTTTTTCCTTGTACGTGGATGGGGAGCTGTTCCCATACAAGAACAGGATTTGGTAACCCGTGCCTCTGTTGATGACGTATATGCTTATATAGAAGCTGACTTGTTGGCTGCCGCACAATCATTACCCTTAAAAAATAAATATAGCTCAGAAGATTTGGGACGGGCAACCAAAGGAGCTGCCCAAGCCTTGTTATCCAAAGTTTATTTATACGAAAAGAAATGGCAAAAATCTTATGATTATGCAGATTCTGTTATTACATCTGGGCAATATTCTTTGGAACCCGATTATTCGGTACTTTGGAGAGCTTCCTCTGAAAATGGAGTAGAATCAATCTTTGAATTCCAAGCCCGTGGTGAATCAGTGGCTCACGGAGTACAACAATACTCACAAACACAAGGAGCACGTGGTACTACCGGATGGGGTTGGGGATTCAATGTACCTTCGGAAAACCTTTTAGATGACTTCAATAATTCCGGAGATCTCATTCGTCGTAATTCAACAATCATTTTCAGAAATTCCACACTTTGGGATGGCCGTGTAGTCGGGGCGACAGAAAACCCCATGTACAACCTAAAAGCCTATTCCAGCGCGAATGCAGGAGCAGACGATACGGATAAGAATATCAGATACTTACGCTTAGGAGAGATTTATCTTATTAGAGCTGAAGCTGCCAATGAATTAGGAAATACGTCACAAGCTTTAAAGGATCTAAATAAAATTAGGGAAAGGGCTAAACTGGATGATGTAGAAACCACGGATCAAACCGAGTTGCGCAAAGCAATCTGGCATGAACGGCGGTTGGAACTGGCAATGGAACATGACAGATGGTTTGATTTGGTACGTACCGGACAGGCTGGTACCGTAATGCGTGCCCTTGGAAAACCATTTGTGGATGGCAAACATGAATTATTCCCCATCCCTAATGCACAATTACTCTCCACTCCGGAAATGACGCAAAACCCAAATTGGTAAAATGCATTGACGCATAGTTAAATGAGAGGCTGTGTCAAAAGCCCTAACTTATCCGTCTCGCTCTTATTACAGCTATTTCCGGGCGAAGGATAATGATAAAACAGAGCTTTTGACACCACCTCTTATAAATCTTATGGTCAGAAGAAAACATTAATGAAAAAGGCTTATTACATATATATCATCTTCCTCTTAATTCTATCGGGGTCCTGCAGTAAAGGAGAAAACCCCGATAATAATGAAGGATTATCATTAGTCAATATAGCTATAGACAATCAGTCCGATAAAGAGACCTTCACAAATATAAAGCCAAACCTGACAGTGCATCTTGCTTTCTCAGAGAATATCGACTCAACTACAGCAAAATACATTATACTTAAAGATACAACTAACACCTATATTAATCTTAGCTACCAGGTATCCGGTAGCCAGGTTACTGTTAAAAGCAATTCTAATTTATCTTCTTATTCTTCCTACAGACTGATCCTTGGAAGTGGGTTAAAGTCAACCACAGGTGATGCATTATCCGATTCAAAAACATATTACCTCACAACAGCTCTTGATACGCTGGATAAATTTCCCCGAATAAGTAATACGGATTTACTCACATTAGTTCAAAAGCAAACCTTCAACTATTTCTGGGCCTTTGGACACCCTTCGTCAGGTATGGCACGGGAAAGAAGTTCTTCGGGTAATACCGTTACCACAGGAGGTACGGGATTTGGCATCATGGCAATAATCGTTGGTATTGAAAGGAATTTTATTACCAGAGAAGAAGGGCTTACAAGAATCCGGAAAATTACATATTTTTTATCTGAAAGATGCACCAAATACCACGGCGCTTTTTCCCATTGGATAAACGGGGAATCAGGAGAAACAATCAACTTCAGCACCTATGACGATGGCGCCGATATTGTAGAGACCTCCTTTCTATTTGAAGGTTTGCTCGTAGCACGGCAATATTTCGATAAAGAGACCGAGGAAGAATCATCATTGCGGAACCTTATTACCAGGCTTTGGAAAGGTGTTGAATGGACTTGGTTTCAGCAGAATAATCAAAACGTACTCTACTGGCACTGGAGTCCAAACTATTCATGGCAAATGAACCAACAAATAAGCGGATGGGACGAAGCTCTGATCACTTACATTTTAGCTGCTGCTTCCCCTACCTACTCCATCTCGAAAGAGGTTTATGAAAACGGCTGGGCCGGAAAAGGCAGTATAGCTAATGGAAGTAGCTACTACGGATATACCCTCCCACTGGGAAGTGCATATGGCGGACCCTTGTTTTATAGCCATTACTCCTTTCTGGGACTCAATCCGAATGGACTTAGCGATCAATATGCAGACTATTGGGAACAAAACACCCATCATGCTCTCATTAATTATCAATACTGCGTTAGTAATTCAAAAGGGTATGAATATTATGGAAAAGATTGCTGGGGACTGACCGCCAGTGATGGAAATAATGGCTACAGCGCCTACTCTCCGACAAACGATCAAGGCGTGATTGCTCCCACAGCCGCCCTTTCATCAATGCCATACACATACGAACAATCCATGGAAGCATTGAGATTCTTTTACTACAAATTAGGCGATAAAATATGGTCGGATTACGGTTTTACGGATGCCTTCAATTTAGATCAGAGATGGTTTGACGATGAATATCTGGCTATTGACCAAGGCCCCATAATTATCATGATAGAGAACTACCGTACCGGATTAATATGGAATCTCTTTATGCAAATAGATGATATCAAACAGGGATTAGAAAAATTAGGGTTTCAAAGTTCAAATTATAATAAATAATATATGAGAATTACACGATTAACGACGGCATTATTTCTTAGTCTGCTGATCATTGCACCATGTAAAGGCAAAGAAAAAAGAGATCCTAAAATGGATCAATTCATTAGCTCCTTGATGAAAAAAATGACCGTTGATGAGAAAATAGGGCAATTAAATCTCCCTGTAGCCGGAGAAATTACCACTGGTCAAGCCAAGAGCAGTGATGTTGCCAAGAAAATAGAAAAAGGCTTGGTAGGAGGCTTGTTTAACCTAAAAGGCGTAGAGAAAATACGCGATGTCCAAAAATTAGCGGTTGAACATTCTCGATTGGGCATCCCCTTGCTATTCGGAATGGATGTGGTGCACGGCTACGAAACAGTCTTCCCCATCCCATTGGGATTATCATGTACTTGGGATATGGAAGCCATTGAGCAATCGGCACGTATCGCAGCAACAGAAGCTAGTGCCGACGGCATCTCATGGACATTCAGTCCGATGGTGGACATCAGTCGCGATCCCCGCTGGGGACGTGTCTCGGAGGGTAACGGCGAAGACCCCTTTTTGGGAGGAGCTATTGCTAAAGCAATGGTAACCGGTTATCAAGGCAAACAACAGGACGGACAGCTGAAGCGTAACGACCAAATTATGGCTTGCGTGAAGCATTATGCCCTATACGGAGCCGTAGAGGCCGGACGCGACTATAACACTGTGGACATGAGCCGTAACCGTATGTTCAACGAATACATGTATCCCTACCAGGCTGCTGTGGATGCCGGCGTGGGAAGCGTTATGGCTTCTTTCAACGAAGTAGACGGGATTCCCGCCACAGCCAACAAATGGTTAATGACGGATGTCCTACGCAATCAGTGGGGATTTAAAGGCTTTGTAGTAACCGACTTTACTGGCATTGCCGAAATGATTCAACATGGAATAGGTGATTTGCAAGCGGTTTCGGCCCGTGCCATCAATGCAGGAATAGATATGGATATGGTGAGCGACGGTTTCATTGGTACTTTAAAAGAATCGCTCAAAGAAGGAAAGGTCAGCATGGAAACCATTAATCAGGCCTGCCGCCGTATTCTTGAAGCCAAGTATAAACTCGGACTATTTGAGAATCCGTATAAATACTGCGATCTTAAACGTCCGGCACATGACGTATTCACCAAAGAACACCGTGCCGTAGCCCGCAAGATCGCTTCGGAAAGTTTTGTCCTTTTGAAGAATGAGCCGGCTAAAGCCGGAGAAGCACCCGTACTTCCACTCGCCAAGAAAGGGACGGTAGCAGTTATCGGGCCATTGGCGAATACACGCACCAACATGGCCGGGACATGGAGTGTAGCCGCCTTGCTGGATCAATACCCTTCGTTAGTTGAAGGATTGAAAGAAACTTTAGCCGGAAAGGTGAACATCACTTATGCCAAGGGAAGCAACCTGATGGCCGACTCAGCTTATGAATCACGTGCCACAATGTTCGGACGTTCACTAAACCGGGATAACAGAACGACCAAAGAATTGCAGGATGAGGCGTTGAGAGTAGCCAATAAAGCCGATGTGATTGTTGCGGCTTTAGGTGAATCTTCGGAAATGAGCGGAGAAAGCAGTTGCCGTACGGATCTCGGTTTACCAGATGTACAGGAGGCCCTGCTGAAAGCTTTGCTAAAGACAGGAAAACCGGTGGTACTGACCCTCTTCACCGGACGTCCGCTGACCCTCACATGGGAACAGCAACAGGTCCCTGCCATTCTGAATGTATGGTTTGGTGGAAGTGAAGCTGCTTATGCCATTAGTGACGTGCTCTTCGGAGATGTCAATCCAAGTGGTAAGCTAACCATGACTTTCCCGCAAAACGTCGGCCAGATTCCGTTGTACTATGCACACAAGAATACAGGTCGTCCGCTTCCCGAAGGACATTGGTTTGAAAAGTTCAGAAGTAACTATCTGGATGTAAGCAATGACCCGCTTTATCCTTTCGGTTACGGACTCTCTTACACCACGTTCAGTTATGGTGACGTCACATTGAGTTCCTCTGTTCTTAATCCGAAGGGTACGGTACAAGCCACTGTCACCGTGACCAACACAGGAAAACGCGCAGGAGCGGAAGTCGTACAACTCTATATTCACGACCTTATAGGAAGCATTACCCGTCCCGTAAAACAACTGAAAGGGTTTGATAAGATCTTCCTGAAGCCGGGGGAAAGCAAAACCGTTTCCTTCACGCTGACGCAGGACCTGTTGAAGTTCTATGATTACAATATGAACTACGTGGCTGAGCCGGGTGATTTTGATATTATGATCGGAGGAAACAGCCGGGATGTAAAAGCGGTACGTCTGACTTTGAAATAAGAAACAACTACGGATGAGGCAAGGCAAGCCCTGATAGCTTCGCACTTGAAACAAGAAAAATTACGCGAATGAAACGAGGAAAAGGCCCTGATAACTCCACACAGCTTCACCGCTGAGATAAGGAACAGTTGCGGATGAGGCTGCCTTAAGAGCATGAGCTGTTTTCATTCTTAAAAGCAAACGCTTTCGGGTAAAATGATAATGATAAAGAGTACTTTTGACGCCACCTCACTGATATTAATTATAAATATTTGTAAACGAGCAATTATGAGATTATTCAATAAATATGCCATTGTATGCTTGGCCCTGCTGCTGGGGTCATGTCAGAATAGCCAAAAAGAGAAAGGGGAGAAAGATGGAAACACCGAACCGGAAATAACCGACGAGGCTCTTTTGGATAGCGTGCAACACCAGACATTTGAGTACTTTTGGAAAGGAGCGGAGCCTAATAGCGGCCTTGCTCCCGAACGGATCCACATGGATGGCATCTATCCCGAAAACGACCAGAACATTGTAACTACCGGCGGTAGTGGCTTCGGCATTATGGCTATCTTAGCAGGAATTGACCGTGGCTATGTTACCCGTGCCGAAGGGCTGGAACGTATGGAACGCATCGTATCTTTCTTAGAAAAAGCAGATCGCTTTCATGGTGCTTTTCCCCATTGGTTCCACGGAGATACGGGAAAGGTTAAGCCTTTTGGTACAAAAGATGATGGAGGTGATTTAGTGGAAACGGCATTCCTCATCCAAGGACTTCTCGCTGTGCACCAATACTATATCAACGGTTCACCGGCGGAACAAGCCGTAGCCGCGCGCATAGACAAGCTTTGGAAGGAAGTGGACTGGAACTGGTATCGCCAGGGAGATCAGAATGTACTTTACTGGCACTGGAGTCCCGACTACGGATGGGACATGAACTTCCCCGTACATGGTTACAACGAATGCCTCATCATGTACATCCTTGCGGCATCTTCTCCCACCCATGGGGTACCGGCGCAGGTTTACCAGCAAGGGTGGGCCGAGAACGGCGCTATTGTTGCACCGCATCAAGTAGAAAACACGGAACTTCAACTGCGCTATCAGGGAACACAGGCCGGTCCGCTATTCTGGGCTCACTATTCGTTCTTGGGATTAAATCCGAAGGGATTGTCGGATAAATATTGCTCCGACTACTACAAGGAAATGCGTAATCTGACTTTGGTGAACAGAGCTTATTGCATCCGCAACCCCAAAGGATATAAAGGTTACGGAGCCGACTGCTGGGGACTGACGGCCAGCTATTCCGTAAACGGATATGCCGCCCATGCGCCCAATGAAAAGGATGACCTCGGCGTCATTTCGCCCACGGCAGCTCTCTCTTCCATCGTCTATACTCCGGAATATTCATTGCAGGTAATGCATCATCTTTACGACATGAAGGATGAAGTATTCGGCCCTTATGGGTTCTACGATGCATTCAGCCAAACCAGCAACTGGTACCCCAAGCGTTATTTGGCCATTGATCAAGGGCCGATAGCCGTAATGATTGAGAACTATCGTAGCGGGTTATTATGGAAACTCTTCATGAGTCACCCGGATGTAAAGGCGGGACTCAATAAACTCGGATTTAAAGAATAGAGGAAGTGGAATTGATATCTCCTTAATCGAATCGGATATAAAGACTAAAAAACCAATAGAAAGGAAGCTTGTTATTTGCCCTTTGGACATTAATGCAAGCTTTTCTTTTTTATTTAACGCCAATCTGACAAACCATATTATGTGACTAGGGTTACCATGGAACAACCCTTTAAACAAAAACAGATCTTAGTCTTAATTCTTTCCAAACCAGAGTGCAAAAAGAGCACCTGATTCAGCAAAAATAAACCCTCTTCAGGTGATTTGGATTCCCCCTCGTAGGTGATCCCAGTTCCCTTCCTAGGTGATCCTAGTTCCCTCCCTTGGTGATTCCAGCTCCTTTCTGAGGGAAGTCCCCCTCATGATTATATACTGAATATCAATAGCTTACGGGATAAATAAATTGAAGACTTCTGCATTACTTTCATTGAAAACAAGTTGCATATCAAGAGCCACAGGAAATAGCAATTTAAGTAAAAAAAATACAGTTTTTTGCTCAAGACTATTTATCTTTGGACAAACTATAATCAATCATCATCATGAAACGCATCTCATTAGCCATCTGTTTAATGGCACTTTCCATCTTTTTCTATGGGCAAAACTGCAAGTACTCTACCAATAACAAGTACTCAAATAGCAATGAGTGCCCCGATAACAGCAATAGCCCCAATTTTACTTTTGCCTGGCTTACGGACACCCACCTCAATTCCTTCGCCTATGCCGAAGATGACCTACGGCAATCCATCGAAGACATCAATGCCAACCCAAATGTGGACTTTACCATCCTAAGTGGTGACCTTACGGAATTTGGTGATACAAAGGAATTCTATGCACTGCAAGATATTCTGAAGGACTTCAAGAAGCCCTATCTGTTGATACCTGGTAACCACGACGTAAACTGGAGTGAAAACGGATGCACCATGTTCGATAAGATATTCCATGCTTCACATTTCTGTTACGATTGGCAAGGTGTACGGTTTATAGGTTGCGGAGCAGGCCCTAGTCTACGCATGGGACCTCCACACATTCCGCGTGAGGAAATTCTCTGGCTGGACTCCATTGTACATGCCACCCCAAAAGAACAACCGATAATCTTCGTCAATCATTTCCCCCTTAATCAAGATCTAAGCAACTGGTACGAAGTGATTGACATTCTCAAAACCCGTAACATACAAGCGGTCCTTGGAGGACATCTGCATGTCAACCGGGCTTATGATGCAGAAGGCATCCCCGCAGTGATAGGGCGTTCTACTTTAAGAAGAAAGGGCCCGATCGGCGGTTATAACCTCGTTACCCTCCACCAGGACACTTTAACATTTCACGAGCGAATGATTAAGACCGAAACACGTCCGCCCTGGCATATCATCCCTCTCACATCTCCCAAAAACAATCCGGACACGATTTATAGTCGCCCCGATTTTAGCATCAACAAAAGGTATCCGTCCGTCCGTGAGATTTGGAGGAGAAAAGACCATACTGATATTGCTTCCCAGGGAGAAACGGACAAAGGATTGTATATCTATACCAACACGGCCGGCGAAATATGCGCTCTAAATGCCGCTAACGGCAAAATACAATGGAAATATACTACCGGAAATAAAATATTTTCAGCTCCGTTCATCACCTCAAAACAAGTTATCGTTTCCTCTTGCGACGGATACATCTATGCACTAGATAAGAAAACCGGTCTCGTCCTTTGGAAAGACAACACCGGTTATCCCATTGTGGCCTGTCCCACCGTAGCAGATAACGAGGTTTATATCGGCAGCAGTAATGGTTCTTTCTATTCCTTGAAATTGGCGGATGGAGCCCTAAATTGGAAATGCGACGGTCTGAAAGGATATATCGAGTCACGCCCTACCGTCGACAAAAAACAGGTCTATATTGGCACATGGGGAGCCCTATTTTATGCCATTGATCGTAAGACAGGAACAAAAGTATGGGAATTCAATACCGGAAAAGGCCGGTATTTCTCACCCGGGGCCTGTTGGCCGGTAGCTTTACCTTATACACCTGCCGGAAAAAGCAAGAAAGCAGAACAGATCATTGTGATCAGTTCCGATTATTTTGTCCGTGCTTTTGAACCTGAAAGCGGGAGAATCATTTGGGCATCAGACGAAGCAAGGGGACGCGAATCCCTGGGTTTTTCCCCCGATGGCAAGACAATGTATGTAAAGGGGATTAAAAATACAATTACTTCCGTAAACATTTCCAAAGGGACTTATCAACCGATTTGGAAGACACAAATGCCTTATCAGAGCGATTTCGTCCCCACACATATGGAAACAACCCCGCAATTGATTTACATTCCTACGGAATACGGCGTGCTTTATGCAATACATGCCGATGGAAGTGGTATAGCTTGGGCGCATAAAATTTCCCATTCAGCCATTACTTCTCTAAAAAAGACAAAGAAAGGGAAAATCATTGTTATGACCATGGACGGCACGATATGCTGCCTGGATGATTCCACATCAAAAGAAATAAGATAGTCTAAAGGTTACATGTTCTCCTAAAGAAAAATGAGAGTCTGTCAAAAGCAAAAAAACAAGAGAACGAGAGTAAGCCCAAACTAAAGCAACCACTCTAAAAAGTTACAGTTTGTAACTGATATACATACGAAGAGTCCTATCAAACTCTATTTCTGAGTAATGATAGGACTCTTCTCTTTGCTGAATATATTCAGTTGTAATAATTATCTTTCTCCGCCACCGGAAGTACCACCATCGGTCCCCCCACTCTTCACATCATCATTATTAATGGAACGGGCCACTTTTTTCACTTGGGCCTTTAACTCACCAATACGATAACTGATGCTTACGCCAAAACGCTGACGGGTATATTTATTCCAGCTTTTCTGCGTAAACCCGCCACCTGATATAGACGAATTATCATTCATGTATTTCTTCAAGAAGTTGTTTGCAAAGGCTGAGAGAGACAACCTCTTTTTAAGGAAAGACTTATTAACACTCAGCCCATAGTCAAAGAAGCTACTGCTACGACCTTGTAACATGATCCATGGTGTCTGTCCATAGACATTCAAACTGACTCGCCAATCATGGGGCAACGATTGTTGAATGCCTCCGTAAGCAAACAAATTCCAACCATCGTTCTTCAATCCGTTAGCCCCCTTCATGTTCGCATAGCTTCCATAAAGATTCGTATAAATCCGCATCTTTGACATTATATTCCAATTTACATAGCCACTTAAACTCAGATTTTTACTTTTACCGATATTCTCGTAAGTGGAATAAAGCACCTCTTTACCGGTAGGATCATTCAGTCCGGAGATCTCCGTATCCTTTTTCATTGAAGTGACCTGCTCAATACTGTTATTCGTAAACGAATAGCGCAAAGATAAGTTAAGGTTAAACTTCTGGGTAAAATTACTATAGCTCAAATTGAAAATATGATTCTTCTCACTCTCCAGATTGGAATTACCCTGGCTTATATTGGAAGGATCGCTGTCTTCCAAATAAGGATTCAAATACCAGATGCCCGGACGATAAATTCTCATGTCGTACCCAAAACGAAGATTGGACATATCCGTTAGTTTCCAGCCAATAGATGCAGAAGGAACCACATCATCCAAATTTTTATTAAAATTATCTCCATGACCCAGCAAATACTTCACATCCTGATAAGTATGTTCATAGCGCACTCCCAATTTCCCGGACCACCTTTTCAGTTTCAAAGAATAACTTCCATAAGCAGCTAATATGTTATTCAGATGTTTATAATGGGAACTGTGATCTTCATCGAACGCATACTCCGAAGTCCCCGCCCCATCTTCCGTTCCCTGCAAATACCGGTCATTCTCCGATTTATTATTACGAAAAATGTATTTGGCACCGGTTTCAATAGTGTGAATCTTACCCACGGGCGTTGAGTAATCCACTTGGAATGTCTGTTCGGTCGTATTCTGCGAACCATCATTATGTAAGTTTTTCAATCTATTCAAATAGTCTTGCCAATCAACAGTTCCGCTCTTTGCATCATAGCTAGAATAGACATCGGATGTTTGGGGACGAGTGTTTATTTTGTAAGAGAAAGTAAGCATACGCTCTTTCATGCTGCTAAACAAACGCTGGTAATCCACACCTCCGTCAATAGAATACCACGAACTCTTATTACGATTATTCAAAGTATAGCGATAGATTTCATCACCTTGTAAAGGTGTTGTTGCCAGATAGTCAGTGCCTCCATGATTCTTGTTTCCACCGCCCCAAAGTCCGAAAGAGACAGTAATCAAACGCAATGTATCTATTTCATAGCTGGCTTCCATACTTCCCGATTGATAATTCCCATGTCCCTTGCTAATGCCTTCATAATCCAAATTCGAAGAAGAAGAAGTCACAGCTTCACTTGAAGTTCGTCGGTTACCACCGGAATAACTTTTGGGACTGTCATAATAATTGTAATTATATCGCCCGCTCACTGTCAATTTGCCACTTTTCACGGTACCAAACAAACCACCGCCGGCACCACGATTACCCACATTCCCGCTAATTGTGGCAGTATATCCTTCCAATCCACCTCCCGTGGTCACAATATTTAGAATCCCCCCTATCCCTTCAGCATCATATTTGGCACCGGGATTTGTAATGACTTCTATATTTTTAATGGAATTTGCAGGCATACTCTTTAACACTTCAGTAGGATTGTTACTCATCATGTTATTGGGCTTTCCATTGACAAACACCTTAAAACTACTACTACCATTCACCTTAATATTATCTTCGCCATCCACTGTTACCAAAGGCACTTTACGAAGTATCTCCAAAACAGAATTAGACTTGGAATCCGGGTCATCCTGCACATTATACGCAATTTTATCAATATCGGCTTTAACCAAAGGTTTTTGTGCCACAATCTCCACTTCACCCAACTTCTTGGAATCATCTGTAATATACAACGTCCCCAGATCAACGGTAATTCCCTTTTCTTTTGCAGTGAAACTCTTTACAATTGATTTTCTTCCGACTGAAGTAATAGAAAGGATAAAATTACCGGTTCCCTGCACTTTCGTGTGGAACGCACCTTTCATATCAGTCACCAGCATTTTTACAGGTTTATCCGGCAATTCCTTCTTCACGATTCTAATCGTGGCATAAGGTTCCCCCAGACGGGACAACGAATCCAATACAACTCCCTTAAGCTGGAAAAAAGGGCTTGCCGTGTTTTGTGCAGGTAGTAAGCATGATAGTAACAACATACCCAACAGAATAGCGCATTTGTTTTTCATTATAATACTTGATTTTAATAAGACCTTACTTTAATCATTTCGTATTAGACGTAATAAAGCCTATAATTGTCACAATGACCGGACAAAAATAAATCACTTTAATATGATTACGAGAGATTCGTAGTTAAAAAAGCAAAAGAAAAGTCTAAAGAATAGAACAGTTAACAGAAATTACATAATCTACAAAAAATAAAAGAGAAACAACAAGCAGGCATTTATAGCAATGATACAACCGAAACCGATAAACAGCCAATGACGAAGTGGACTTCGCGCGCCTGCAAAGAACAACGCATAACACATATTCACGGCTATATTACTGATAATGGCCTGCATAGAACACGCTGTGACAACAACCACGGTAACAGTTGAGCCTTCCAACAAATTCAAGATAAAAGGAGTTATATCGCTAATACCGGAAATGAAAGATAAAATATTAAGTCCACCGGTACCAAAATAAATCAAAGTATAATGAGTTATAATAGTAAAAACCACGAATAGACCGGCAAAAATGAGTGCAACTTTAAATTCCAGCGGGTTACTGCTATCCTCTTCGTCCTCTTCTTGTGGAGTAAGGCTGACACGATTCCGCTTAAGATGAATAAACCATGCGATAGCCGCTGAGATAACAGACATTATTAGTAGATATGGATAGATTAACGAAAGCACTCCTTTACTGAAAATACCAATTAAAACAAGAAACCGGAGAAACATCATACTCAATGCCATTAGCATGGCTGATACATATTCTGACGCTTCATGAGCAGGAGCTTTACGGCTCTTCCGCGCCAAAACGGAAATCGTTGCCGTACTGCTATATAATCCACCGATAATGCCGGATACAAGAATTCCTGATTCCTGAAAAACATAGCGTTTCAATAAATAGGACAGATAGGAAATGCCCGATACAACAACGGTAGCCAACCAAATGGAATAAGGAGTCAGATGAATATCCGGTATCAAATCCTTATTCGGAAGTATAGGGAGAATAATACCACTAATAGCCAGAAATTTGGCCAACGTAATCATCTCATCATTCTTCATACGCTGCGCCAGTTCGGTAAATGTATGCTTCAATTCCGTGAAAAGCAAGACTGTTACAATGACCATGACATAAAACCAGGAAGGCTGTGTAGCCACAATCGGAGCAATACAATAGGTAATCAGGGCAATGATAATGGTTGTGATACCGAACAAATGAAATTGCGTCTGCTTAACATAATAATTCAATCCAAACAGCAATCCCAAAACGGCGCCACCCCCCATAAACAAACGGTACTCCACAGGATCAAGCATATACAATAAATAACCAAGAATACCGATAAAGGTAAATGTACGGTCAGTTCCAAACAAGGTCGCTTCCCCCTCTCGCTTCAGACTGATTTTCCGTTGGGAGAGTCCGATAAGCAAGGAGAAGAGTGTTACAAGTACAAATGTAACCAATTCCTTCGGTAAATATTCATAAAGCCTTTCCACCCTGATTGAGAATAAAGTTTAATGATTAAATCCAATCTTCTATTATTCATAGGAGACAATCGCAAGAAACATGGAGTTCAAACAAAAAAGCTTTTCAACTTTTATCACTCCAAGAAGAAAAAGGGTGCTTCATTAGTTGCGAATTATAATAGCGAACATTCCCTGTGACTTCTCTTTCTATGAAATCCGGTTGTTCAAAGGTCTCGTCTTCCGCTCCAAGTTCCACTTCGGCAATCACCAGACCTTCATTTTCTCCATGAAATTCGTCTACCTCAAAGATATGTTGCCCGCAACGCACCAAATAGCGTATCTTATCTATCACTCCGGGTTCACAAAGTTGCATTAATTCTTCGGCTTCCTTTAAAGAGATTTCTTTCTCCCATTCATAACGGCTGGTTCCCGAAGTATTGGAAGCCCCCTTAATCGTGAGATAACCTTTTCCTTGGCGGATACGTACACGCACCGTTCTGCCCCGTGCACTGCTGATATAGCCTTGCACAATGCGGCTCCACGCATACGCTTGTGACTTATAGTCTCCTTCCACCAAGAATTTTCTTTCAATTTCTTGCGACATATAATAGTATTATTCCCCTAGAAAAGAGTAACCGACTAACATGATAAGTACCAAAATCAAAGCGGACACCGCAATGATTAAAAGCACTTTACGCCCTTGTTGCTCTTCTTTCTTACTGTGTACAGTTTTTTTAGTATTCTTTCCCATAGTGCTTCAATTAGTATTAAAATTCAAACTATAACAAAGTAAAAGGAAAAAAGGGAGGTTTCCAAAAGAAAAAGAGAGAATTTTACTCCTCTCCTTCTGCAAATTCCATTAAATAAGCCTTGATAAATTCCTCTATTTTTCCATCCATGACCCCATTCACATCAGAAGTCTGATAATTGGTACGGTGATCTTTCACACGCCGATCATCAAAAACATAACTCCGGATTTGAGAACCCCATTCAATTTTCTTCTTCCCAGCCTCCACTTTCGCCTGTTCAGCCATCCGGTGTTTCAACTCCTTATCATACAATATGGAACGCAACTGACGCATGGCATTCTCACGATTCTTGGGCTGGTCACGTGTCTCCGTATTTTCCACCAGGATTTCTTCCTCTTCACCCGTATAAGGATCTTTGAATTGATAACGCAACCGTACTCCTGACTCCACCTTGTTCACATTCTGCCCACCGGCACCACTGGAACGGAAAGTATCCCAAGAGACATTAGCCGCACTAACATTCACTTCAATGGTATCATCAACCAAAGGGGTGACGAACACGGAAGCAAATGATGTCATCCGCTTGCCCTGCGCATTATAGGGAGACACACGAACCAACCGATGCACTCCGTTTTCACCTTTCAGATAACCATAGGCGTAATCTCCTGCAATTTCAATGGTACAAGCCTTGATACCTGCCTCATCCCCCTCCTGCAAGTTGGCAATAGAGACTTTATAACCATTTGTTTCCGCATAGCGCAAGTACATACGCATCAACATATTCGCCCAATCCTGGCTTTCGGTTCCACCGGCTCCTGAATTAATCTTCAAAACGCAATCCATCTGGTCGGCCTCGTCACGAAGCATATTCTTCAATTCGAGAGCTTCCACGGCTGATGCAGCTTTTGCATAAGCCTCATCCACTTCCTCTTCCGTTACCAGCTCATCTTTATAAAAGTCAAAAGCCAACTGTAGTTCATCCGAAAGGGTCTTCACTTCCCTATATCCGGAAATCCATTGTTGCAAACCTTTCACTTTTTTCATCTGCGCTTCAGCTTTCTTCTGATCGTCCCAGAATCCGGGAGCCTGCGTACGCAACTGTTCTTCCTCCACTTGAACTTTTTTACTCTCAATGTCCAAATAACGATAGAGCGCTTCAGTGCGTTCTGTAATATTCTTCAGTTGTTCTATTGTAATCATATCTAACGTCAATTATAGCGACTTAAAAAGAAGAGAATTTACCAATTCTGCCACATTTCTTACTTTAAGAGTGCAAAGATATGAAAAAAAACATACTTTTGTAGCTATTAACTAATAAGTCAACTAATTAAGTAGCTTTATGAAAAAACTATTCAAACTGTCAGGTTTGTTGCTTTTCCTCTTAATTACAACAAGCCTAAGTGGTGCCAGTCTCAAAGACTACCATTACACCACAGTGCCCAACGATCCGCTCAAAGCACGGATCTACACGTTAGATAACGGACTAAAAGTTTACATGACCGTAAACAAAGAACAACCACGCATACAAACGTATATCGCCGTACGTGTAGGAGGAAAAAACGACCCCGCTGAAACAACAGGGCTTGCCCACTACTTTGAGCACCTAATGTTTAAGGGTACAGAGAAATTCGGTACACAAAATTATAAAGCTGAGAAACCCCTGCTCGATCAAATCGAACAGGAATTTGAAATCTATCGCAAAACGACCGACAGCCTCAGCCGCAAAGCAATCTACCATACCATTGACAGCCTTTCCTATGAGGCTTCCAAATACGCCATTCCCAACGAATATGATAAATTAATGGCAGCCATCGGTGCAAAAGGGACAAATGCCTACACCAGCTTCGACGTGACTTGCTTCACGGAAGACATCCCCAGCAATGAGGTTGATAATTGGGCGAAGATACAATCCGACCGTTTCCAGAACAACGTCATCCGTGGATTCCACACCGAACTGGAGACCGTCTACGAAGAAAAGAACATGTCTCTTACCCGCGACCCGCGCAAAGTATACGAGGCCGTCCTTTCTTCCCTCTATCCCCACCATCCTTATGGCACGCAAACCGTTCTCGGGACGCAGGAGAATTTAAAGAATCCCTCCATCACCAACATCAAGAACTACCACAAAATGTGGTATGTACCCAATAACATGGCGATATGCCTCTCAGGCGATTTCGATCCGGATACCATGATTGCAACCATCGATAAATACTTTGGTGAGATGAAACCCAATCCGAATCTGCCTAAACTACACTACACGGAAGAATCCGAAATCACCGCACCTATTAAGAAGACAGTACTCGGTCCTGATGCCGAAAGTATAGCATTGGCGTGGCGTTTCCCCGGGGCAGCCAGCAGAGATGTGGAAGTTCTGCAAGTTATTTCACAAATACTCTACAACGGACAAGCCGGATTGATTGATCTTGATTTGGCTCAACAACAAAAGACGTTGAGTGCCTACTGTTATCCAATGACTATGGCCGACTACAGCGCATTGCTGATGCAAGGTCGCCCTAAACAAGGACAGACTCTGGACGAAGTAAAAGACCTCCTGTTAGGGGAAGTCAAGAAGTTGCGCGATGGCGATTTCGACGATAAGATACTACAAGCCAACATCAACAACTTCAAGCTCTATCAGCTTCAACAATTAGAAAGCAACAAGGGACGTGCCGACTGGTTTGTCAATTCCTTCGTAAACGGAAGTAAATGGGCCGATGAAGTCACGGCACTGAACCGTATGTCAAAACTTACCAAAGCCGACATCGTGGCTTTCGCCAACAAGTACCTGAAAGATACAAACTATACTGTTATCTATAAAGAGAAAGGCAAAGACCCCAACGAGAAGAAGATGGCAAAACCTCAAATCACTCCGATTGTGATGAACAGGGACAAAGTAAGTCCTTTCTTAAAAGAAATACAAGACAGCAAAGTGCAGCCCATCGAACCTTTATTCCTGGACTATTCAAAAGACTTATCGCAATTGAAAGCCAAGTCTGCTATACCCGTGCTTTACAAACAGAACACTTCAAGTGATCTCTTCCAACTGATTTACCTGTTCGACATGGGTAACAATAACGATAAGGCACTCGGCACAGCCGCGCAATATCTGGAATACCTCGGCACTCCTGATATGACGCCGGAACAAGTGAAAAGTGAATTTTACCGTCTTGCCTGTTCATTCTCCGTATCACCGGGCAGTAAGCGCACCTACGTTGTTCTTTCCGGTCTGAACGAAAATATGCCGGCCGCCATGAGCCTTTTCGAAAAGCTAATGGCCAATGCCCAAGTAAATAAGGAAGCTTACGCCAACATGGTAAAAGACTTGCTAAAGGCAAGGAAAGATGCCAAGCTAAACCAGTCACAGAATTTCTCGAGGCTTGTGAGCTATGCCATTTACGGTCCGAAATCCCCGGCAACAAACCTGCTTACCGCCGATGAATTGAGCAATATGGACCCACAGAAACTGGTAGACCGTATTCATCACCTAAACAGCTTTAAGCATCGGATACTCTATTACGGTCCGAGCAGTAGCAAGGAACTGGTAGACATCATTGACAAAGAACACCAGGCACCGGGAAAGCTTAAAAATATTCTCGATGGAGAGAAGTTCCCAACCTTGCTGACTCCAAAAACTCAAATATATCTGGCTCCATACGAAGCTAAACAGATCTATATGTCTCAAGTCTCCAACAGAGGTGAGAAGTTTGATGTCTCCGTCGAACCGATCCGCCAACTCTATAACGAATATTTCGGAGGAGGCATGAACTCCATCGTATTCCAGGAGATGCGTGAAAGTCGCGGACTAGCCTACTCTGCATGGGCGGGTCTGTTAAAACCTTCTTATCTTGAAGACCCGTACACCATACGTACCCAGATTGCCACTCAAAATGATAAGATGATTGATGCCATAAATACCTTCAACGATATCATCAACAATATGCCGGAATCCGAAGCCGCCTTCAAACTGGCAAAAGAAGGTATGATTACACGTATGCGTACGGAACGTACCACCAAGATGGACATAATCTGGTCATACATCAGTGCACAATATCTGAAGCAGAACGTGGACGAACGCATCAAAGTATATCATGATGTCCAGAACATGACATTGAACGACGTCGTTAACTTCCAAAAGAAATGGGTGAAAGGACGTAGCTATACTTACTGCATCCTCGGCGACAAGAAAGAGCTGAATATGGAAGCTTTAAAGAAAATAGCTCCGGTAACAGAGCTGACTACAGAAGATATTTTCGGATATTAAACAGTTTGTTTTTCATACAGAAGAAGAATAGAAAGAAGAAAGCTAAGAGCAGAAAAAAGCGCTTCTAAATACTGAATCTACAAAAAAGTGAGGCGATGTCAAAACAGAAAAATGACACCGCCTCACTCTTTTATTTTATCACTTGAAATTCACTAAGACTAGCCTATCAAGCTACAATTTTATTCTTTATACATCTTATCTATAAGTTCCTTATAGTTCTGTGCCACTACCGCACGTTTCAGTTTCAGGGTATTGGTCAGCTCACCACGCTCCATACTGAATGGTTCGGATAGCAGAACAAAGCGCTTTACCTGCTCGTAATGGGCAAACTGTTGCTGCAGTGTATCTATGCGGGCACGGAAGAGCTCCTGCACCTTAGGATGCAGCAAGAGTTCTTTGATCTCTTTATATTCAATACCTTTTTCTTCAGCATACTTCTCAACATAACTATAAACCGGTACTATAAGAGCAGAAACAAATTTACGTTGATCGGCAATGATTGCAATCTGGTCAATATAGCGGTCGATACTCAATTTTGTTTCCAAAGCCTGAGGAGAAATATATTTTCCATTCGACGTCTTGAACAGATCCTTAATGCGCTCCGTCAGGAAGAGATGGTCGCCTTCCATATAACCCGCATCACCGGTGTGGAACCAGCCATCCTGGTCTATTGCAGCAGCCGTGGCTTCAGGTCGTTTATAGTAACCCTTAAATATTGTTTTACCCCGTAGAAGAATCTCGTTTTCCTTTCCGATCTTGGCTTCTACTCCCGGCATAACACTTCCCACGGAACCAATCTTATAACCTTCATTCAAGAAGCAGGATACGCTTGCGGTAGATTCGGTCAGGCCATAGCCCACAATCATATTAATACCCACGGAATGCACAAATTCGCAGATTTTATCGGACACGGCAGCACCTGCAGTAGGAAAGAAGTTTCCATTTTCAATACCAATTGTCTTTTTCAACAAGGCATATACCGTCTTTTCATAAAACTTATATTTCAAATGGTTCAACAGCGGCGGAGTCTTGCCATTACGCAAATAATCCAGATTATGCAGTTTACCCACCTTAATGGCATCAAGCATCAAAGCTTTTTTCAACCCGCTCTCCTGAGAAATTTTTTCTTGTACTCCATCATAAACCTTTTCCCAAAATCGGGGAACACTACACATGAGGGTGGGCCGCACTTCCTTAATAGTCATCTGGATATCAGCTGGACGAAGGTTGATACAAATCTGCACCCCTTTATGAATACAAAGGTAGCACCACGCTTTCTCAAAGACATGAGTCAATGGAAGGAAGTTAATGGAAACATCCTGATCCGTCATGAAAGGCAAGCGAATATCATGAATACGGAAAACCTCCAAATAATTAGAGTGATGCAACATAACTCCTTTCGGCTCCCCTGTAGTACCGGAAGTATAAAGGATATTAGCAAGATCATCAGCTGAAGCGCGGGCTGTCCGTTGCTCCACGACATCATTGTGTGGCAATCCCTCACCCATCGCTAAAAACTCATCAAAATAAACCGACGTAGTATCTCTTGGATCTTTAACAACATTAGGGTCAAAGATAACCAGCTTCTCCAACGAAGGACAAAAGCTAAATACGCTAAAAGCAGCATCATATTGAAATTGCTCACCTACAAATAGATAACGTATCTGGGCATCATTCACGATATATTGAACTTGTGCCGATGAGCTGGTGGCATAAAGCGGTATCGCAACCGCCCGATTGGCATAAATACCAAAACTGGTATAAAAGCATTCCGGCTTGTTTTGCGAGAAAATGCCTATGTTCTCTTTTTCTTCCACACCCGAAGCGACAAGTGCACTTGCAGCCTTCCGTACGGTTTGTGAAAACTGGTTCCACGTAATAGGTATCCATTGAGTCTTTTCATAGTCTCTATATTTCAGAGCGACTTTGTTGCCATACTTCTCTGCCTGACGATGCACCAGGACAGATAAATGATGATAAATCATATCTTTTATTGATTAGTAAATACCAGACAAAGGTATTAGTTTTATTTGAAACTATCGCCTTTTTCAATAATTATCACTATGTTTGCAACCTTATAATTTAGTTATAGAGTAAAGATGAAATATGATATTCCAACGATGGTATCCGAAGCGGAAGGTGTTCTTAAATCGTTAATATCCATACCTTCACTAAGTCGCGAAGAAGAAAAAGTAGCGAACTATTTGCAAAGCTATATTGAAGCCGGAGGCATGGAAACCGGACGTAAAGGGAACAACATTTGGTGTCTCAGTCCAATGTTCGACTTAAGCAAACCGACCCTATTACTTAACTCCCATATTGACACTGTAAAACCGGTCAACGGCTGGAAAAGAGATCCTTTTTCTCCACAAGAAGAAAACGGTAAACTATATGGATTAGGCAGCAATGATGCCGGTGCAAGTGTGGTTTGCCTGCTCCAAGTATTTCTCCAGCTCTGCCGTACCACCCAGGCATACAATCTAGTCTATCTGGCTTCCTGTGAAGAAGAAGTCTCCGGAAAAGAAGGTATTGAAAGCGTCTTATCAAATTTGCCACCCATACAGTTTGCCATAGTCGGCGAACCGACCGAAATGCAACCTGCGATTGCGGAAAAGGGACTTATGGTACTTGATGTAACCGCTTATGGAAAATCGGGACATGCCGCGCGGGAAGAAGGAGAAAACGCCATTTACAAAACCCTGGCTGACATTAGTTGGTTTCAACACCACCAATTCGAGAAAGTCTCCCCCTTACTAGGAGCGGTAAAGATGAGTGTAACCCAAATTAATGCAGGGACTCAGCATAATGTTGTACCCGACCGTTGCACATTTGTAGTCGATATACGTAGTAATGAATGCTACACCAATCAGGAACTTTTTGCTGAAATACAAAAGAATATACAATCTGAAATCAGAGCACGTTCATTCCGGCTCAGTTCGTCATACGTAGACAGAAATCACCCGATAGTACGGAAAGCGACTACAATGGGACGAATCCCCTTCGGTTCACCAACTCTGTCCGATCAGGCTCTCATGACCTTTCCCTCACTGAAAATGGGACCTGGAAAAAGTAGCCGCTCCCATACTGCCGATGAATATATTCTTATAAAAGAGTTAGAAGAAGCTATTCAAATTTATCTTGACTTGCTGGACGGGGCATCTATCAATAATGATTAATTACGGACTATTTGTACTCCATTGAGTTATTCTCACTAGCTTGAGTTGCTTTCTATTTTGGAAAAGCTATATTGGTAAGGTTCACATAGAAGGCTATCGGTTCAACCAGGGTTCCGGATTCAATTTTTGCTTTTCTTTACGCAATTGAAAATGCAAGGTGGTACGTCCTCCGTCGGTTCCATCGGAAAAGACCTGCCCTAAAGATTGTTTGGTCGTCACAACATCGCCTGAATTAACAGAAACCGAAGATAAGTTGCAATAAACAGAGATATAACTCCCATGCCGTATGAGAATATTGAACAGACCGTTCAATTTGAATACAGCCGCCACTTTGCCATTAAAGACGGCACATGCCTGAGCACCCGGCTTACCTTGTATGTCAATGCCTTTATTATCTAATTTCACATTACGAAGTCCTTCCACCACATATTCTCCATAATGACTCGTAATAATGTACGGTCCGGTAATAGGCATTGGTAAACGCCCACGGTTAGCATCGAAATTACTCGACAACTCTCTGTCGGCTTTGCTCATCGTATATTCTTCCAATGGAGCAACTTTTCGCTTGGCAGATCCACTTTTCGCTTTCTCTGTTTTCTCTGAATGACTCTTATGACTCGCTGCTTCCCGACGGGCCTCTTCCTCCGCCCGCTTCCGGGCTTTCTCTATTTCTTCAGCAATCAGTTGGTCAATACGGGCATTCAATTGATTTGCTTCACGACGTTTCTTGGCAATCTCACGCTGCAAGCCTCGCTGTTTCTTTTGAAGACTAGACACTAACACTCTTTTTGCCTTCTCCTGCTCTTCCAACTTGACCTTTTCCATCTCACGCTCCCGCAGCAAGTTTTTTTTAACAGCCTTTACCTGCAAAAGTTCGACCCTCTTCTGTGTGACCAACTTTTGTTTTTTCAGTATTTCTTCCCCCTGCATACGCTGATAAGTAGCATATTCACGGACATAACGCAAACGACGATACGTCTGCTCGAGGCTTTTAGCAGAAAAAATAAACATCAACTTTTCCTCTATGGAACGGTTCTTATACAGATACTGAACAGAAGCCTCATATTCTTTTTTCTTTTGTTTCAAATCTCTTTGCAGATGAGCTAATTGACGCTCCAACTTCGTCAGTTCCCGCCCTATGGCATCCACATCATCATTGATAGCAAGAATATATCGTTTGCGTTCCTCTATTTGCCCGGTTAACGTGGCAAGCCCCTGTAACTGACTACCCACATTTTTCTTCGTAGACTTCAAAAGCGTTTCAGTCTGGGCAATCTGGTCCTGCAGCTCACCCCTCTTCCCCTCCAGCTCCTTGATTAGCTTATTAGACTGGGCACCGAGTGGTGATAACAAACAAAAACAACTAACAAAGAAAACAAAGAAATACCTCATAATTTCATTAACATATCTACGAGTTCCGGCCACTCAACCTTAGTATACCTAGAAGATACCTTAGTGGCCTTTAGCGAAAATTCCTTATTAGAAAAATCAGATAATACAATCTTGCCCTTCTTTAGGGATGAAAAGCCAAGTTCCTTGGCATTTAAAGTCGTCTTTCCTCCGGGCTTGGCAGCTTTAAACAGTGATTTTTGCAAATGAGAAAAGTCTGCCTTTCGGGGTAATACATCCCTCAGCTCTTCACGGGATGCTTCCACATAGCGCTTTCCCATACGGTCAACCAGCAACACTTCTTCCGGAGTAACCTCCATACGTACAATTTCCGTCCGCAAGATCGGCATTAAAAATGAAAATTGCACGCGATCGTTCTTCACCAATTTCATTGTCCCGTTTACAGTCAGAGTACTCCCTTTATGAGGGACAGTCAACTGTACTTTCGATGACAAGCAAGACGATTCTTCAGGAAAAGAAGAAAGTCCTTTTAAGCTAGTCTTACAACCTGACAAGCAGACTATTAAAGAAAGAAAACCAATAAACAATAGTCCCTTGGACAACAACATCCGTTTATTATTCGCCAACAGTAGATTCATCTGGTATATATTTCTTTTGTTCTATTTTCTGATTCAGTGTCTTCGACTTGCTGCCCATACTTTGTGCCTTCCTCCAATATTTCATAGCACCGTCCACATCGCCCGTCATAAAATAAATATCACCACAATGTTCTACAATCACATCACTGCTTGTTCCATCATTCTTCACTGCATCGTCAATATAAAGACGCGCTTCGGCATAATTACCCTTTTCAAATAAGATCCAGGCATAGGTATCCAAGTAAGTCGAGTTATTAGGTTCGGCCTTCACCGTCTTATAACTCATTTCCTCAGCCTTATCCAAGTCGCGACGTTCCACCGAAAGGTAATAGGCATAATTATTCAATGCTCCGATATTTACAGGATTATAGACCAGAGCCGAGTCATAGGCGGCATAAGCCTCCTTATTCTTATTCTTTGTGTGATAAATATCACCGATAATGGCATAAAAATCAGAAACAACCTCCTTTTTGCTATTATCCGTGACATGCTCCAAAGCCTTTTTAGAAATAGCGAGCGCATCATCCCACCGCTCACCCTGATTATAAGCTATTGCCAAATAGAAATAAAATTCAAGCATATCAGGATTACTTTCTATTCCCGGCTCACAAAGAGCAATCACCGCTTTATAGTCTTCTTTACGGACGGCATCACCAAGTAATGTCATCCGGGCAGCCGTATTTGTCGGATCAATATTCAATACTTTCCTCAAAACCGGTAACGATTCCTTATTCATCCCCTTCGAAATGAGGTATTGAGCATACAACATCGGCATCTGGGAATCATCGGAATCCTGATCCATAATACGGTTGAACAAATTAATAACCACGGTACTATCTTTGCCTTCCTGCTGACTTTGGACAATAAACTGACGCATCAAATCCATTCTGGTATCCGACGGTACTTTCTCATTCAACAAGAGTGTATCGATTTGCTGCTGATAAAGCTCTTTCTGTCCCACTTCTTCATAGTAAGAAGCCAGCGAATACATCGCCATCGCATTATCCGGTTCTGCTTGCAGCACTTTTTTGTAAAGCTTATAGGCCTCTTCTTTCTTGCCATTTTGCAAATACACATCACCCAATATCACTTGATAATGCAAATCGGCAGGATATTCGTCTACCAGACTTTCTATTTCATGAAATGCCTTTTTATCATCTTTCATCTGTAGATAAATACGAAACTTCTCCATGCTGAGTTGTTCACTCTTCCCGGTTTTCTTCTCAATACGGTTCAAGGTTTCAATCACCTTTTGATATTTTTCCTGATTATTGTAAGTAGCAAGAAGAGTATAGAAAGTACCTATCTTAGAAGGAAACCTGTTGGTCATACTTTCCAACAGAGAAATAGCCTTGTCGCTATCCCCTTGTTGCTGATACAAGTTAGCCAGTCCCTGACTATACCAATAATTATCAGGAGCGTTTGCCACCGCTTTTTCCAATGCGGCCATAGCCTGAGGTATTTGTTTAAGAAACAGATAATACTGAGACAACTGATATAATGCCGACGAAGCATTCGGGTCAATAGCCAGACAGTGCTTCAATAAGGCAAAAGCAGCCGTATGATTATTATTAAGTCGCAACCTAGAAGCTTCCAGAAAGAAATAATCATATTTGCGTTGCTGCTCAGGTGTCAACACCGTTTGTCCGGCAGTTTGTCCCGCAGCCAACGATCCTCCTGTTTTTACCCGACCCAGACGGGAAGTGCCGCACGAAACATAAAGCATGCACAGCAATACTAACAAGGGGATTTGTATTTGAAAACAGAATTTCTTCATTACTATTAATTAACTGAATATTTTTAGCCAGCATCACCCAGCCTCTCACTCGCCACTAGACTCCGGTATGACCAAATCCGCCGGCTCCGCGAACCGTTTCATCAAGGACTTCCACTTCCTCCCACTTAGCTTGCTCATGACGGGCAATGACCATCTGAGCGACACGCTCTCCATCTTCAATAACAAAAGTAGCAGATGAAAAATTCACCAGAATAATACAAATCTCACCCCGATAATCAGCATCAATCGTACCCGGAGAGTTGAGAACCGTAACCCCCTTCTTTATAGCCAGACCACTACGTGGACGGACCTGTGCCTCATATCCCTCCGGAAGAGCAATATAAAGTCCGGTGGGTACAAGACAGCGCTGCAAAGGCTCTAGGGATATCGGCTCGGAAAGGTTGGCCCTAAGGTCCATCCCGGCTGACAATTCAGTAGCATACGCAGGAAGTTGGTGCTTCGATTTATTAATGATCTGTATCTTCATAACTAAGTATTTTACTATTTAACGGGCGAAAATACGGAATTTGAAACAAAATGTAATACTTTTGCAGTTAAATAATGTGCAATCTAAAGAAGTTGAATGCACGCGATGCAAGACAAATTATAAATAGCCATGATGGATTGGAAGACTCTTATTTCAGCCAAGCGCTTTGGTTTGGAAAAATTTCATCAGGAACGCCACGAAAACCGCTCCGAATTTCAGCGGGATTATGACCGTTTAATCTTTTCGGCTCCTTTCCGCCGCCTCCAAAACAAAACACAGGTTTTCCCCTTGCCTGGTAGTATATTTGTACACAACCGACTAACTCATAGCTTGGAGGTATCATGTGTGGGACGTTCCCTTGGCAATGATGTTGCAAAAGCCATATTAAAGCAACGGCCTGAATTAGAAAGCTCTTTTCTGCCTGAAATCGGTTCTATCGTTTCAGCAGCTTGCCTGGCACACGATTTAGGCAATCCTCCTTTTGGACACTCCGGTGAACGAGCTATTTCAACCTATTTTTCAGAGGGAAAGGGATTGGCCCTAAAAGAACTCGAAACCAATGGAAACAGACAACTAACGCCCCAGCAATGGGACGATTTTACGCATTTCGAAGGTAATGCAAATGCCTTAAGATTGCTGACCCATCAATTTGAAGGACGCCGCAAGGGAGGTTTCGTACTGACGTATTCCACACTTGCCAGCATTGTAAAATACCCCTTTTCATCGAGTCTTTCCGGTAAGAAGTCAAAATTTGGTTTCTTCGCCACCGAAGAAGACAGCTTCCGCCAAATCGCTGAAGAATTGGGCATGCGGAAACTCAACGATTCTCCTTTGAAATATGCCCGCCATCCTTTGGTCTATCTTGTAGAAGCCGCTGATGATATTTGTTATCAGATGATGGACATAGAAGATGCCCATAAGCTAAAGATTCTGACAACGAATGAGACCCAGGAATTGCTTTTAGGCTATTTTGATGAACAGCGTAAAGAACATATTCTGAATACATTTAAGATAGTCAGTGACACCAACGAACAGATCGCCTATCTGCGATCGTCCGTCATCGGCTTGTTGATTGGCGAATGTACCAATGCCTTTGTGGCCAATGAAGGCAAAATACTGGAAGGAGAATTTGAAGGAAGCCTGATTAAGAGTATTTCACCACGCGCAGCGGATGCTTATGAGCACTGCGCAGAAATCTCCATGAATAAGATTTACCGTTCGAGAGATGTGCTCGACATTGAGCTTGCCGGCTTCCGTATTATCACGACGTTACTCGAGTTGATGATTGAAGCCGTACGTTTCCCTGAGAAGGCCTACTCACAGCTTTTAATCAATCGCGTGTCCCAGCAATACAATATCACCGCACCCGGATTGTACGAGAGGATACAAGCCGTATTGGATTACATATCCGGAATGACAGACGTATTTGCGCTCGACTTATACCGAAAGATCAATGGCAACAGTCTGCCCGAAATCGGCTAAACCAGAGGCTTCAGTCCCCGATGCATAGGGTGCCCCTAGAATATTTAATCGTATTAAAGACAAAGAGCCTTCTTGTTTAATCCCCAACATTATAGGACAACCCATCCTATTGGGAGAAAAAGGCAATTCGGTATTTATCTTCCGGGATAAAAAATCTTATTCGCCCCCGAAGTCAGCTTACAAGCTTCCGGCTCGCTTTCAATAAATGATTGAATATGGCGAATACGCTTTTCTGCAAGAATTTCATCTACGGCAATCAGTATTCCGGTTTCTTCAACATCCCCGAACCCATAGTTGATAGCCGTACCAAACATACGCATTGTGGGACTTAAGCTCATATAAGCATTAACCAAAGGAGGAATATTATAGCCCAGTTTGCGTATCTCGCAATTCAGTATTTTATAATCGTCTTTAAATGTTTTCTTATTAAATAAGGCGCCTAAATCCTTTTCATCAGATTCCAATTCCAGCGGTTTCATCGGAGTAATCAGGTTTTCTTTATCCGCAAAATGCTTCTTCAGGAAATAAAGAATCATATCACGTCCCTGGCGATGATAACTCGGGTACATGGTTACTTTTCCAAAGAAATATTTCACATTAGGCATTATCACCGTAAGTGCACCCAAACCATCCCACAAATTATCCAACGCAAACAGCCCCTTACTGCCGGCACGGGTGGACTGATATTCAAGGGTGACGAAAGACCGCCCCAACTCTATTGTCGTAGGAAGATATTCTTTAATAAACTGCTCTGAAAAATTAAACATGTGCGCTGTGGCAAGTATAGGAGCGCCATGTTCATCAATCTGCACGTCCGTTCCCAGGATATACCGATAGCCTCCTAATATTTCTTCCGCTTCCGGGTTCCAGACAATCAATTGTTTGTAAGGATTATCCATGATATCATATTCATCGATATCAATTGGCTTGCCAGTCCCACCGCCTGCAGCACGGAAAGCGATCTCACGCAACCGCCCGATCTCTTGCATGATGTTCGGAGAATCCTGAGCTGTAATAATATAAATCTGATTGTGGCTCTTGTTCGTCATGCGAAGACGTTTCTCTTCCGTGAGTTCCGCCTTCAACAATTTCTTATCTACCGGTACAATTATCTCTTCCATTTTCCTTAGTTAGTAGTTCTTCTATTCTATTTTTCTAGAGTTTATATACTATATCTCTGACGTAAGCAGCCCATTGTGCAGGAGTTTTCGATTTGTCAAAAGTCTGCCACGATATCGGCTTCCCTATGGTAACGGTAAACGTCTTATGCCGGTTCTTAAACATCTCGTCGGCCAAATACAGCATTGCTATATTTGCCTTAAGTCCCAGCATCTTACAAAGGTTAGCCAGATTATAAAAGAAATCAGAGTTCCTGCCGTCAAAATGAATGGGGACCACATCTCTATGGGCCTCAACACTTTTCACAACAAAAGTCTTTTTCCATTCAATATCCTGAATAATTCCGTTACGTCTACGGGAACATAGTCCCGCCGGAAACATAATCAACTGATTGTCCGAAGCAAAACCGGCTCTTATCAATCGCGGAAAGTCTTTTGCCTGCTTTCCCGTTTTATTGATAGGTATGCAAAGAGGGGCCAAACCACGCAGGTTCATTAACAGGTCATTGACCATATACTTCACCTTCCCCTTATAGAATGAACCAAGCACATAACCTAACGCCACCCCGTCCTGTCCACCTAATGGATGATTGGAAACAAAAGTATAAAGCCCCTCCCGGGGTAAGTTTTCCTCTCCTTTCACCACGATTTTAGCATCCAGAAAATCCAGAGATGCCTTCAGAAAGTCCACACCAACTTGATCTTTTGATTCCCTCAAAAAGACATTCAACTCTTCCTGATGAACAATCTTTTTAAGATAAGAAGCAATAAAACCAGGTATATACTTATAGTACTTCGGGGCTTTTTCCCGAAGAATTCTATCAATATCAATTTGCAATAAAACGTCTTCAGCCATTCCTTCTTAAAACAAGATGATTGTGCAAAATTAACGCATCTTTTTAATTATGCGTAATAAATAACATGAAAACTGCACCCAAAATCTGCCAATCAACACCTAAAATCTATTAATTGATAGTTTACCCCCTAAAGATTGCCTGAAATCCCCCCATAGGTATGAAAATGAATATGTATCCTTGCAACATCAAAAATAAAACAAAACGAAATAAATAAAAGAAGGGAGACACTATTATGAACAGTATTACATTTCAAAAAGATTTGCTTAAGATTCAAGACGACCTACTACGCTTTGCTTACAAATTGACGTCAAACCGTGAAGAAGCAAATGATTTGCTTCAGGAAACCTCTCTTAAAGCTTTAGACAACGAAGAAAAATATGCCCCGGATACCAACTTTAAAGGTTGGATGTATACCATTATGCGAAATATATTCATCAACAATTATCGTAAACTGGTACGTGACCAGACTTTTGTAGACCAAACCGATAATTTGTATCACCTGAATTTACCGCAGGAGTCCGGTTTTGAAAACACCGAAAGTGCATACGACTTGAAAGAAATGCACCGCATCGTCAATGGGCTTCCAAAGGAATACAAGGTTCCGTTTTCAATGCATGTATCCGGTTTTAAATACCGCGAGATTGCCGAAAAACTGGGTCTACCGTTGGGTACCGTCAAAAGTCGCATTTTCTTCACCCGTCAGAAGTTACAACAAGAATTGAAGGACTTTGTTTAGCAAAAGATTAATATAATCAGTAAAACCTATCAAAATCATGCAAATTTAGTTATACAGGTTGAAAGGCAGATAAGAAACAATTCTTTATCTGCCTTTTTTATGCGCAAGTACACTTATCAGTCGCGCCTTTAAGACGGGAAAGACCGGGGGCTACTACGAAGCCTATCTACAGCAATAAGTATCTTCCACCTCCTATTTGGCGAATGGAAATATAAGTCGCCAACACCTATCACAAGCAACAACGAGTTAATATGCAATAAGATAAATCCCTATTTATCACCTTCATTCTCTACTATTCCTTAGTGCATAGTCCTTACTTTCCATAGCAAAAACCGGTGTGACACTGAAGTGGCAAACCTGTGACACTAGAGTGGCAAAGCATTGACACCCTAGTGGCAAACGATTGACACTGGAGTGACAAAGGATGTTTAGAGCAAGCAAAGCATACAAAACAATGGTTATAAGAGCCTTTATCAACTAGCAAAAACCCCCAAAAGCCCATTTCTTTCCGCCACTCCCAAGCTGCTTTACCGAAAAGACTCCACTCACTCTTTTCCCTTTCCCTCAATTCCATAGTTCAAAGCAGACTCTCCAAGAAGAAAAAAGCCCTCGTTGAAAGAGTTAAAATGAACCGTTTGACACCCTTCAATAAGTATTTTCTTGCAGAGCCAAAAACAGAAAACTTTAAGGAGGGAAATCATTATAATCCCCACCAATAAACCCACAAAGCATACTATTCATTATCAATGGAATAAGTAATGAACAGGGTGTTGAAAACTTATCTCAAATATTTTTAGGCAAAACAGTGGGGGATTGTGGGGAAATGTGTATTTTTACAGTCAATTATTACAATAAGATTAATGATACGTTTTTTAGGTAATATTGAGGCTAAAACCGATTCGAAAGGTCGTGTTTTTATTCCTGCCAGCTTCCGGAAACAGCTACAAGCTGCTACCGAAGACAAGCTTATATTGCGTAAAGACGTGTTTCAGGACTGTTTGGTGCTCTATCCTGAGAGCGTTTGGTTCAAGACACAAAACCAACTCCGAGGCCGGCTCAATAAATGGAATGCCAAGCATCAGGAGATCTTCCGCCAGTTTGTAAGCGATGCGGAAATTATGATCCCCGACGGAAACGGGCGCATACTCTTGCCCAAGCGCTACCTGCAAATGGCGGGAATACAAAACGAAGTACGCTTTATCGGCATGGACAATACCATAGAGATATGGGCCAAGGAACGTGCCGAACTGCCATTTATGGATCCAAAAGAGTTTAGCAACTCTTTACAGGATGTTTTAGGAGACGATTGGAGCGAAAAAGAAGATGAATGAATAGATAAAAGATGGAACAAGAAGAACTGATATATCACACACCAGTGCTGTTAAAACCAAGCGTAGACGGCATGAATATCCGTCCCGGCGGAGTTTATGTAGACGTGACGTTCGGGGGCGGAGGGCATTCGCGCGAGATACTATCAAGACTCGGCGACGGCGGACGCTTATTGGGATTCGACCAAGACGAAGATGCGGAAAAGAACATTGTGGATAATCCGCACTTTACATTCGTGCGCAGCAATTTCCGTTTCCTGCATAACTTCCTTCGTTATCACGACGTAGAAGAAGTAGATGCCATTCTTGCCGACCTAGGCGTATCTTCCCATCACTTTGACGACAGTGAACGGGGCTTCTCATTCCGCTTTGACGGCAAACTTGATATGCGCATGAACAAGCGTGCCGGGGCTACCGCCGCCGATATCATCAACACCTACGATGAAGAACGTCTGGCAAATGTGCTCTATCTATACGGAGAGCTAAAAAATAGTCGCAAGCTAGCCGCAATCATCGCAAAATCCCGCAGCATTAAGCAGATCAATACCATCGGCGAGTTTCTGGAAGTAATCAAGCCCCTCTTCGGACGCGAACGCGAAAAGAAGGAATTGGCAAAAGTCTTTCAGGCTCTTCGTATCGAAGTCAATCAAGAGATGGAGGCATTGAAAGAGATGCTATATGCAGCAACAGAATCGTTGAAACCGGGGGGACGCTTAGTGGTGATTACCTATCATTCGCTCGAAGACCGAATGGTGAAAAACATCATGAAGACCGGCAATGTGGAAGGAAAAGTGGAGAAAGATTTCTTCGGAAACATTCAAACCCCTTTCAAGCTAATCAACAACAGGGTTATCGTTCCGGATGAAACCGAGATAGAAAAGAATCCCAGATCAAGAAGTGCCAAACTGAGAATTGCCGAAAAGATTTAGATCATTCGATATTATCCGGATATTAAAAGCAGAAAGTGATAAAAGAGAATTGGAATGAATGAGAATGGAAAAATAGAAGAAGAGAAGAAGACAGAAAGGAGACAGAAGCGTACTTCCCTGAAAAGCATTATCGGAGGAGACATTCTGGCAACCGACTTCTTCCGCAGGCAAACCAAATTAATGATCCTCATTATGGTGCTGATTATATTCTATATCCACAACCGTTACGCCTGTCAGCAGCAACAGATTGAAATAGATAAGTTGAAGAAAGAATTGACTGATATTAAATATGATGCGCTCACACGCAACTCGGAACTGATGAAACGAAGTCGACAATCACGTATAGAAGAATACATCACCAGTCAGCATAGTGTATTGGAGACCTCCACGAATCCGCCGTATTTGATTAAGTAGAGAATAAGAACAAGATTTAGAATGATTCGTTTTTAAAAAGATATAAGTTTGGCTGTAAACAAGAAAAAAATCATGACCCGCTACTTCTTTGTAGTTCTCATTATGGGACTGGCAGGAGCAGCTATCATTGTTAAAGCAGCAATGACCATGTTTGCCGAACGCCAATATTGGCAAGACGTAGCAGATCGGTTTGTAAAGGAGAACGTAACCGTAAAGGCCAACCGTGGAAACATTCTTTCTGCAGATGGCAAACTAATGGCCAGTTCCCTACCCGAATATCGCATTTACATGGACTTTAAAGCAGGCGGCATAAAGAAAGATACCATGCTGATGCACCACATGAGTGAGATCAGCGAAGGTCTGCACAAAATCTTCCCGGATAAAAGTGCCAGCGAATTCAAAAGTCATCTGTTGAAAGGAAGAAGAAGAGGCAGCCGCAATTACCTGATTTACCCGAAACGCATCTCATATATTCAGTACAAGGAAGCCAAGAGATTACCGGTGTTTAACTTGAACAAATACAGAGGTGGCTTTCACGAACAAATATACAACCAACGGAAAAAACCATTCGGCTCATTAGCCTCACGTACATTGGGCGATCTCTATGCTGACACAGCTCAAGGAGCTAAAAACGGAATAGAACTTGCTTTCGACTCACTACTGAGAGGACATGACGGCATTATTCACCGGCAAAAGGTCATGAACAAATACCTGAATATTGTCGATATTCCCCCGACGGATGGCTGTGACATCATCTCCACCATTGATGTGGGCATGCAGGATATTTGTGAAAAGGCTCTGGTTGATGAAATGAAAGAAATCAATGCCAGCGTAGGTGTAGTGGTATTGATGGAGGTAGCCACCGGAGAGGTGAAAGCCATTGTCAATATGACAAAAGGCAACGACGGGAACTATTATGAAATGCACAATGATGCCATTAGCTCAATGATGGAGCCCGGGTCAACTTTCAAGACCGCATCCATTATGGTTGCTTTGGAAGACGGGAAAATCACCCCGCATACCGAAGTTGATACAGGAGACGGAGTGGCATTGATGCACGGTCGCCACATGAGGGACTGGCACCGGGGCGGATTTGGAAAAATTGATGTCACTCGCATCATGGAGGTCTCTTCCAATGTGGGTGTATCGACGCTAATCGACAGATATTATGGAAGTAATCCAAAGAAGTTTGTAGACGGGCTGAAACGTATGAGTATAAACCAGCCTTTGCATTTGCAGATACCAGGAGAAGGAAAGCCAAACATAAAAGGACCTGGCGAACGTTACTTTTCGAAGACTACACTGCCATGGATGAGTATCGGGTATGAGACTCAGATTCCTCCAATCAATATACTGACATTCTACAATGCCATAGCCAATAATGGAGTGATGGTACGCCCCATCTTTGTGAAAGAGGCGGTCAGAAACGGAGAAATAGTCAAGGAATACCACACGGATGTTATTAACCCGAAGATCTGTTCCGATCATACATTAGCGCAAATCAAGGAAATCCTCCATAAAGTCGTATCAGAAGGACTGGCAAAACAAGCCGGAAGCAAGCAGTTCCCTGTATCGGGAAAGACGGGTACTGCTCAGGTATCACAAGGCGTAGGCGGATATAAGACCGGACAGATGCATTATTTGGTCAGCTTCTGCGGTTATTTCCCTTCAAACGCACCGAAATACAGTTGCATCGTTTCCATACGCAAACCCAATCTTCCCGCATCCGGAGGATTAATGGCAGGTAGCGTATTCGGGAAGATTGCAGAAAGAGTCTATGCAAAGAACCTGAGACTCGATATAAACAATGCCATAGACAGTACATCAAATGTCATTCCGGTTGTAAAGTCAGGAGACATGAACGAAGCCCTCTATGTACTCAACGATTTGAAGGTCCCTGTACAGAAAGAGATGGCACCCGGAAAAGAAGTATGGGGACATACACAGCAATCGCCCAATGCAGTCATCTTGCAAAGTAAGAGAGTCAGTTCGACTCTGGTACCGGGTGTTATCGGGATGGGAGCAAAAGATGCAGTCTACCTGCTGGAAAGCAGAGGACTTAAGGTTCGACTCAACGGCATCGGGAAAGTAAAGAGTCAGTCAATGCCCGAAGGGACTAGAATAATAAAGGGGCAAACAATAGCTTTAAGCTTGAGCTACCAGAAATAATAGACTAAGATAATATACATATATATATAAGGTATGGAACTAAGTGAATTACTGAAAGCAATACAACCGATAAAGATTCTCGGAAGTACAGAGATTGAGATCAGCGGGGTAAACATTGATTCCCGACTGATTGCACCCGGACACTTATTTATGGCCATGCGAGGCACTCAAGCAGATGGCCATGCTTATATTCCTGCGGCAATCGAAAAAGGTGCCGTAGCCGTACTTTGTGAAGAGATACCTGCCGAACAAAAAGAGAATGTGACCTATATCCAGATAAAAGACAGTGAAGATGCTGTCGGTAAGGTCGCAACAGCATTTTATGACGATCCCACCTCAAAAATGGAGTTGATCGGTGTGACCGGTACAAACGGAAAAACAACGATCGCCACCTTATTATATCATACATTCCGATACTTCGGTTATAAAGTGGGATTGGTTTCAACGGTATGCAACTATATTGATGACCAACCGGTTCCCACAGAGCATACAACTCCCGACCCTATCACCTTGAACCGCTTACTTGGTCAGATGGCAGATGCGGGATGCAAATATGCATTCATGGAAGTCAGCTCGCACTCTATCGCACAAAAGCGTATCAGCGGACTGCGATTTGCAGGAGGAATATTCACCAATCTGACGCGCGATCACTTGGATTACCATAAAACGGTGGAGAATTATCTGAAAGCCAAGAAGAAATTCTTCGATGACATGCCTAAAGACGCTTTCTGCTTAACCAATCTGGACGACAAAAACGGATTGGTAATGACGCAAAATACCCGGGCAAAAGTATACAGCTATTCCCTGCGCAGCTTATGCGACTTCAAGGGTAGAATTCTGGAATCACACTTCGAGGGGATGCTTTTAGATTTTAATAACCACGAGCTCGCTGTACCCTTCATCGGGAAGTTTAATGCGTCCAACCTTCTTGCCGTATTTGGTGCAGCCACGCTGCTGGGGAAGAAAGAAGAAGATGTATTAGTCGCACTCAGCACTCTGCATCCGGTTGCAGGGCGGTTTGATGCTATTCGCTCACCCAAGGGATATACTGCCATTGTGGACTATGCACATACGCCGGATGCTCTGGTAAATGTACTCAATGCCATACATGGGGTACTTGAAGGCAAAGGTAAAGTCATCACTGTTGTCGGTGCCGGAGGTAATCGGGACAAAGGGAAACGCCCCATCATGGCTAAGGAAGCAGTAAAAGGGAGCGACCGTGTTATCATTACTTCGGATAATCCGCGTTTTGAGGAACCGCAAGATATCATTAACGACATGCTCACCGGACTGAATAAAGAGGATATGCAAAAAACAATCAGCATAGCCGACCGACATGAAGCCATCAAGACAGCATGCATGCTGGCACAACCCGGTGATGTTATACTTGTAGCCGGAAAAGGACATGAGAATTATCAAGAAGTGAAAGGAGTAAAACATCACTTCGATGATAAAGAAGAACTGAAAAGTGTCTTTTCAGCCGAAAGCTGAGAGAACACCTTATTATAAAGACAGAACCAGATTGTTCATTATAAAAGCAGATAAAAGATATGCTCTATTACTTATTCGAATGGCTACATAAATATGATTTTCCAGGTGCACGAATGTTTGGTTACACTTCATTCCGCGCATTAATGGCTATTATTATCGCGCTGTTAATATCCAGTATATGGGGAGACCGTTTCATTAAGATTTTGAAAAAGAAGCAAATCACCGAGACCCAACGCGATGCAAAGATAGATCCTTTCGGAGTCGATAAAGTCGGCGTTCCGAGTATGGGAGGAGTCATCATCATTGTGGCCATTCTCATTCCTTGTCTACTTTTGGGCAAACTAGATAATGTCTACATGATTCTGATGCTGGTTACTACCGTTTGGCTAGGTTCACTAGGGTTTGCAGATGATTATATTAAGACATTCAAGCGCGACAAGGAAGGCTTGCACGGAAAATTTAAAATCATTGGACAAATCGGTCTAGGATTAATCGTCGGACTAACACTCTATCTAAGTCCGCAAGTCGTCATCCGCGAAAATATAGAAGTACATCACCCCGGACAGGAGATGCAGGTGGTCCATGCCAGTCATAACATTAAGTCGACAAAAACCACTATTCCTTTCTTTAAAAGCAATAATCTTGACTATGCCGACTTTGTCGCTTTCATGGGGGAACATGCACAAACTGCGGGATGGATTCTCTTCGTCATCATTACCATTCTTGTAGTAACAGCTGTCAGCAACGGAGCTAACTTGAATGACGGCATGGATGGCATGGCCGCAGGCAATTCCGCTATAATCGGATTAACGTTAGGCATCCTGGCCTATGTGTCCGGTCACATTGAATTTGCCGGATATCTAAACATTATGTATATACCGGGAACAGAAGAGTTGGTCATCTTTATCTGCGCATTTATAGGAGCACTGATCGGCTTTCTATGGTACAACGCCTATCCGGCACAAGTATTTATGGGAGACACGGGAAGTCTGACCATCGGAGGTATTATAGCTGTATTTGCCATCATCATCCATAAAGAACTTATGATACCGATTCTATGCGGCGTATTTCTGGTAGAGAACTTATCTGTCATTCTACAGGTCAACTATTTCAAACGGGGAAAGAAGAAAGGAATAAGGCAACGGATTTTCAAGCGCACCCCCATTCATGACCACTTTAGAACTACGATCTCGCAGTTAGATCCTACTTGCAGTTATAAGTTTATAAAACCGGTAAATGTATTTCATGAAGCTAAAATAACCGTTCGTTTCTGGATTGTAACCATCGTTTTGGCAGCAATAACGATTATTACACTGAAAATAAGATAAGTTGTATAAAGAGTAAGCTAAGTCTTAACTCTAAAAAAGGACATATAAATATAAGACAATAGCAATATGAGTAAAGTTGTTATATTAGGAGCTGGAGAAAGCGGTGCAGGCGCAGCTGTCTTGGCCAAAATAAAAGGTTTCGACACATTCGTATCTGACATGTCCGCCATAAAAGCCAAATACAAAGACCTGCTAAAGCAGCATGACATAGCCTGGGAAGAGGGACAACACACGGAAAATTTAATTCTGAGTGCGGATGAAGTCATCAAAAGCCCCGGCATCCCTAACGATGCCCCGATCATATTAAAATTAAAAGAACAAGGGATACCGGTGATTTCCGAAATAGAATTCGCAGGAAGATATACAAAAGCCAGAATGATTTGTATTACCGGATCAAATGGTAAGACCACCACAACATCACTAATCTATCATATCTTCAAGAGTGCGGGATTAAATGTGGGGCTGGCAGGAAATATTGGCAAAAGTCTGGCTTTACAGGTAGCCACAGAAGAACATGATTATTATATCATCGAACTGAGCTCATTCCAGTTAGACAATATGTATAAGTTCCGTGCCAATATTGCAGTGCTAATGAACATCACACCCGATCATCTCGACCGGTATGATCATTGCATGCAAAAATACGTAGATGCCAAATTCCGTATTACCCAAAACCAAACTACGGAAGACGCTTTCATCTATTGGAATGATGACCCTATTATTAAACGGGAACTGGCTAAGCACGGGCTGAAGGCACAATTATATCCGTTTGCAGCCATGAAAGAAGATGAGGCCATAGCTTATGTTGAAGATGGTGAAATGGAAATTAATGCTCCTATTGCCTTTAACATGGAGCAAGAAGCACTAGCTCTGCAAGGTACTCACAACTTGTATAACTCTCTGGCGGCAGGCATTTCAGCAAATCTGGCCGGAATTCAGAAAGAATGTATCCGAAAAGCCTTATCTGATTTCAAAGGAGTGGAACATCGATTGGAAAAAGTAGGAAAAGTTCGTGGAATCGAATTTATCAATGATTCAAAGGCCACTAACGTAAACTCATGCTGGTATGCCCTACAAAGCATGAAAACCAAAGTCGTTCTGATCCTTGGAGGCAAAGATAAAGGAAATGATTATACAGAAATAGAAGATCTGGTACGGGAAAAATGCTCAGCCCTAGTTTATCTGGGATTACATAACGAAAAATTACATGATTTCTTTGACGGCTTTGGATTGCCTGTTGCAGACATCAATACAGGAATGGAAGACGCCGTAAATGCGGCATATCGTCTCGCCCAAAAGGGAGAAACGGTCCTGCTTAGTCCCTGTTGCGCTTCATTCGACCTTTTTAAAAGCTATGAAGACCGTGGCGATCAATTCAAAGCATACGTAAGAGCGCTCTGATTCATTGTATTTTAATTATAAAACTTAGCAAGATTGGATCTATTAAAAAGCATATTCAAAGGAGACAAGGTCATCTGGATTATATTTCTCTTACTTTGTCTGATTTCCATCGCAGAAGTATTCAGCGCCGCCTCAACGTTGACCTACAAGAGTGGAGATCATTGGGCCCCGATTACCCAGCACAGCATTATACTGATGGTGGGAACCGTAATTGTGGTATTTATGCACAACATTCCTTATAAGTGGTTCCAAGTATTCCCTGTATTCTTACTGCCTGCTTCAGTAGTTCTGTTGGGGCTAGTCATGTTGATGGAACGTATCAATGGGGCATCGAGATGGATGACTATCATGGGTATTCAGTTTCAGCCATCAGAAATTGCCAAGATGGCTGTTATTATCGTCACCGCTTTCATTCTCTCTAAAGGGCAGGATGAATATGGAGCCAATCCCAAAGCCTTCAAGCGTATCATGATTATAACAGGAGTCATTTGCGCCCTTATTGCTCCGGAAAACTTATCAACTGCAGCATTATTGTTTGGGGTTGTTTATCTAATGATGTTCATTGGTCGGGTATCAATCAAGAAATTACTAATGCTAATAGGAGGATTGGCTGCAATAGGCATTATCGGAATCAGCTTTTTAGTGTTAACTAAAAATAGTGATTTGCCATTCTTGCATCGTTTTGACACTTGGCGATCCCGCATAGAGAAATTTACAGACCACAAAGAAGTACCCGCGGCCAAATTTGATATCGACAAAGATGCACAAATAGCCCATGCCCGTATTGCCGTAGCAACAAGCAATATCATAGGGAAAGGCCCCGGTAACTCCGTCCAGCGGGATTTCCTCAGTCAGGCCTTTTCCGACTTCATCTTTGCGATTATTATCGAAGAGCTTGGACTAGTCGGCGGCATAGTCGTGGTCTTCTTATATATTTGCCTCTTGATACGAGTGGGACGGATTGCAAAAAAATGCAACCGAACATTCCCCGCTTTTCTCATTATTGGAATTGCACTCTTACTCGTCTCGCAAGCGGTATTCAACATGATGGTTGCTGTGGGATTGGCACCTGTCACAGGACAGCCACTCCCCCTGATCAGTAAAGGAGGTACTTCCACTCTCATAAATTGTGCCTATATAGGGATGATTCTAAGCGTAAGCAGATATACGGCTAAATTGGAAGAACAAAAAGAACATGATGCACAAATTCCAATGCAGATAGCGACTTTTTCAGAAGAAGACACTGGCGACGCACAAACGGCTATAGACCCAACATCAAAAGTGCTGAACAGCGATACGGAATTTGAGTAATAAAACAAAAGAAGACTTGAAATGGAAACAAAAGACAACGGACCTCGTGTAATCATAAGTGGTGGGGGAACTGGAGGACATATATTCCCGGCCGTATCCATTGCAAATGCAATCAAAGAATTACGCCCGGATGCCAGCATTCTCTTTGTCGGAGCAGAGGGGCGAATGGAAATGCAGCGCGTACCAGATGCAGGGTATTCTATTATTGGCTTACCCATAGCAGGATTTGACCGCAAGCACTTATGGAAGAATTTCGCCGTAATTCTAAAACTCATGCGCAGCCAATGGAAAGCACGAAGCATTATAAAAGAGTTTCGTCCTCAAGTTGCAGTAGGCGTTGGAGGTTATGCCAGCGGTCCGTTACTGAAAACTGCCGGCATGATGGGGATACCAACATTAATACAAGAACAGAATTCTTATGCCGGGGTGACCAACAAGCTACTAGCCAAAAAAGCATATAAAATTTGTGTCGCTTATGAAGGGATGGATCATTTTTTCCCTTCAGACAAAATTATCATAACCGGGAATCCGGTACGACAAAATTTATTAAAGAATCCGGTGAGCCATGAGGATGCATTATCTTCTTTCGGACTGATGCCCGACAAAAAAACAATATTGATATTGGGAGGTAGCTTGGGAGCACGTACAATCAATCAAACACTAATTGCCGCTTTAAGTACGATTAAAGCCCACGATAATATACAGTTTATCTGGCAAACGGGCAAGATTTACATACAACAAGCTAAAGATGCCATATCCGCCGTAATCAACGAAACAATGAGCAGTACTACCACTCCCGCCATTCCAAATCTTTACGTGACTGATTTTATCAAAGATATGGGCAGTGCTTATGCAGCAGCTGATTTAGTGATCTCCAGAGCCGGTGCCGGATCTATTTCTGAATTTTGCCTTTTGCATAAACCTGTTATTCTTATACCTTCGCCCAATGTTGCGGAAGACCACCAGACTAAAAATGCGCTGGCATTAGTGAACAAGCAAGCCGCCATTTATGTGAAAGACTCTGAAGCAATGGAGCAACTCATGACCGTAGCCTTAGATACGGTAACCGATACCGGTAAGTTAAGCGCTCTCAGTGAAAATATTGAAAAACTTGCTCTCCCGAACTCCGCTACAGTTATAGCAAAAGAAGTCTTGAAACTGATTAAATAAGAATAAATCAACTGTTCCAATGAGGAATATATAGATACTGAAACAATGAACATAGAGAATATCAGAAGCGTGTATTTTGTAGGAGCGGGAGGTATAGGAATGAGTGCTCTCATCCGTTACTTCCTTTCTAAAGATAAATTTGTAGCTGGATATGACCGTACCCCAAGTGAACTAACGGAACGCTTAATAGCGGAAGGTGCCCAAATCCATTTTGAAGAAAATGTGGATTTTATCCCGGAGAAATGCAAAGATAGAGAATCTACACTGGTGGTATATACACCGGCTGTCCCGCAAGAGCATGTTGAATTAGCTTATTTTAGAGAGAATGACTTTGAAATACAAAAGCGCGCACAAGTTTTAGGCATCATTACCCATAGTACAAAAGGCCTGTGTGTAGCAGGAACTCATGGCAAAACGACCACCAGTACGATGACCGCCCATCTCTTACATCAATCGCATGTAGGCTGTACAGCTTTCTTAGGAGGTATTTCTCAAAACTACGGGACCAACTTGCTATTGTCTCAGTCCAGCCCTTATACGGTTATCGAGGCCGACGAATTTGATCGTTCTTTTCACTGGCTCTCGCCATACATGAGCGTCATTACGGCTACAGACCCGGATCATCTTGACATATATGGCACACCGGAAGCATACCTTGCAAGCTTTCGTCACTACACAACACTCATTCAACCGGGAGGAGCCCTAATTATTCACAAGGAATTGGACTTGCATCCCGATGTTCAAAAAGGTGTGAAAATCTACACCTATTCGAGGGATGAAGGCGACTTTCATGCTGAGAACATTCGCATAGGAAATGGTGAAATAGTTATAGATTTCGTAGCGCCCGATACACGAATCGAAAATATTCAATTAGGAGTGCCTGTAAGCATTAATATTGAAAATGGTATAGCCGCTATGGCACTAGCACACCTCAACGGAGTTACAAATGAAGAGATCAGACAAGGCATGGCAAGCTTTAGGGGGGTAGAACGCCGTTTTGATTTTAAAATAAAGACTAAAGATCTCGTTTTCCTGAGTGACTATGCCCACCACCCGGCGGAAATTATGCAAAGCGTCAAATCCATTCGCGAATTATATAAAGATAAAAAGATTACGGCTGTATTCCAACCGCACTTATATACACGCACAAGAGACTTCTACAAAGATTTTGCAGATAGTTTATCATTACTGGACGAAGTTATTCTTATTGATATTTACCCTGCACGCGAAAAGCCGATTCCAGGAGTAACAAGTCAATTAATTTATGATAACTTGCGACCGGGTATTGAAAAGCAGTTATGCAAGAAAGAAGATTTATTGAATGTGCTAAATAAAGAACAAATAGAAGTACTCATTACTTTAGGTGCCGGTGACATAGATAATTACGTGCCTGAAATAACAAAACTTTTAGAAGATAAGATGCAAGTCTGAATTCTAATTAAAAACATCAACCATACAATAAAATAACCATAGATGCTAAAACGAATCTTTTTATTCATCGCCTTATTGTTAGTTATCGCATATTTAGTGATAGCAATCACTGCTTTTAACCAAAAGCCGTCCAATCAGGTATGTCATGACATGGAGCTGATTGTCAAAGATTCTGTTTATGCCGGGTTTATTACTAAAAAAGAAGTCGCTGAGCTACTCCGGAAAAAAGGACTTTATCCTATTGACCAATCAATGAACGGAATTCGTTGTAAGACTTTGGAAAAGGAGTTAACTAAGCATCCGCTAATCGACAAAACAGAATGTTACAAGACCCCGAGTGGCAAGATATGCGTGGAAGTCAGCCAAAGAATTCCAATCCTAAGAATTATGGGCAATAATGGCGATAACTACTACATAGATAATAAAGGAACCATCATGCCACCTGAGGCAAAATGCTTAGCTCATCTTGTCATTGTAACCGGAAATGTAGAAAAGTCGTTTGCAATGAGGGATTTATATAAGTTTGGTGTATTTTTGCAAAAGAATGCATTCTGGGATGCGCAAATCGAACAAATTAATGTATTACCAGACAAAAACATTCAATTAATCCCACGCGTGGGCGATCATCTGATTTATCTCGGCAAATTGGATGGCTTTGAAGATAAGTTGAGCCGGGTGAAAGCTTTTTACGATAAAGCTTTGAATAAGGTTGGATGGAATAAATATACTCAAATAAATGTCGAATTCAACAATCAGATCATCTGTACAAAAAAAGAGAATTAGACAGAACAAAAAGTGTATTAGATTAATCCTAGAGGAAAAAAACAGGAAATGCTCCTAACAAAATGTAATTTGAAATATAAAGTATATGGCAACAACAGATTTTATCGCCGCTATTGAGTTAAGCTCTTCTAAAATATCCGGCATTGCAGGAAAAAAGAATAGTGACGGAAGTATACAGGCATTAGCCTATGCATGTGAAGATGCCACTCCCTTTATTCACAAGAGTGTTATTTATAACATCGATAAGACGGCGCAGGCATTAACCTCCATTATTAATAGATTAGAGAACCAACTCGACAATTCCATTGCTAAAGTCTACGTAGGAATTAGCGGTCAATCATTGCGCACACTCAAAAATACAGTAAGCCGCGAATTAAAGGAAGAGGAAATCATCTCGCAAGAATTGATTGATGCCATCTGCGATGAGAACCTTGAGATCCCCTTGGTAGACATGAACATTCTGGACGTCGCCCCCCAAGAGTATAAAATAGATAACAACCTCCAGGCAGATCCTGTCGGTGTGGCAGGGAAACATATTACCGGACAGTTCCTAAATATTATAGCCCGGGCTTCTTTAAAGAAAAACCTGGAACATAGTTTTGAGCAAGCGAAAGTTGAAATTGCCGATCTGTTGATTTCGCCTGTTGCCTTAGCAAACGCCGTACTAACCGAAGGTGAAATGCGTTCCGGATGCGCGTTAGTCGATTTTGGAGCAGAAACGACAACCATATCCATCTACAAAAATAGCATCTTACGTTTTTTAAGTGTAATACCTTTAGGGAGTAATAACATTACCCACGATATCAGCTCTCTACAAATGGAAGAGGAAGAAGCTGAAAACCTGAAATTAAAATACGGAAATGCCAAATACGAAGAAGAAGATACGGAAAACCCCGCGATATGCACTTTAGAAGACGGGCGCCATATTGAACTCAGCCTAATCAATGATATCGTTGATGCCCGTATTGAAGAAATTTTGGCTAATGTATGGAATCAGTTGCAATCATCAGGTTACGAAGACAAATTGCTATCGGGCGTTTTCTTTACCGGAGGTGGCGCTAACCTGAAAGGGCTGGAAGAATCATTTAAGAAGCGGACAAAAATAGAGAAAGTGAAAACAGTGAAGTTTGTACACTATAGTATTCATGGCTTTAGTGACGTACTAAAAAAGGACTGCATGCAGAATACTTTATTAGGATTGCTTGCAACCGGCAGTGAAAATTGTTGCCTTGAAGAAAAAGTACAGCTACAACCAAACTCTGACATTCTCACTTCTGCAAAGCCGGCTGATATGTTCGATGATGATGAAACGTTGAAAGAACAAGAAGCTGCAGCACGTGCCGCAAAGGCACAACGCGAAAAAGAAGAAAAAGAACGGAGAGAGAAGGAACGAAAAGAAAAAGAAGAGAGAAAGAGGAAGAAAAAAGAAGGTCCCAATTGGCTTGAAAAGACCTTTAACAAAATATCGAATGAAATTTTCTCTGACGATGATATGCAATAAATTCAATTAAAATAAGGAAGTATGGATGATAATATAGTACAATTCGATTTCCCGACGGACTCACCAAAAATTATTAAAGTAATCGGCGTCGGCGGTGGCGGTGGAAATGCGGTGAACCACATGTACAGGGAAGGTATACATGATGTCACCTTCGTACTTTGTAATACGGACAATCAGGCATTAAAGGAATCTCCAGTCCCCGTAAAACTACAATTGGGACGTTCCATAACCGAAGGATTGGGAGCAGGCAACCGTCCGGAACGTGCTCGCGATGCTGCTGAAGAAAGTAGTGAAGAAATTAAAGCCTTACTCAACGACGGTACTAAAATGGTGTTTATTACCGCTGGTATGGGAGGAGGAACAGGTACGGGAGCAGCTCCGGTTATTGCACGCATAGCCAAAGAAATGGATATTCTGACTGTTGGAATTGTCACTATTCCTTTTATTTTTGAAGGTGAAAAGAAAATTATTCAAGCTTTGGATGGGGTTGAACGTATAGCACAGCACGTAGATGCACTATTGGTTATCAACAACGAACGGCTGCGTGAAATATATTCAGATCTTACTTTCATGAATGCTTTTGGAAAGGCGGATGACACACTGTCAATTGCCGCCAAGAGTATTGCAGAAATCATAACAATGCGTGGTACGGTGAATTTGGACTTCGCCGATGTGAAAACCATACTCAAAGATGGTGGAGTTGCCATAATGAGCACCGGATTCGGTGAAGGAGAAAACCGTGTCACCCAAGCAATTGATGACGCATTACACTCTCCATTGCTCAACAACAATGATATTTTCAACGCTAAAAAAGTCATGCTCAACGTTTCTTTCTGCGGAAACTCGGAACTGATGATGGAAGAGATGAATGAGATACATGAGTTCATGAGTAAATTCCGTGAAGGCGTAGAAGTAATTTGGGGAGTGGCAGTGGACAATGAGCTTGAAAACAGAGTTAAAATAACAGTCCTTGCGACAGGTTTTGGCGTAGAAGATGTTCCTGGAATGGACAGCGTACTTGAAAAACGCAGTCAGGAAGAAGAAGAACGCCAGATGCAATTGGAAGAAGAGAAAGAGAAAAACAAAGAGCGTATCCGCAAAGCCTATGGCGAAAGTGCTAGTAGCATTGGTAGTAAAAACATCCATAAGCGCCGTCATATCTATATCTTCAATACAGAGGATATGGATAATGCCGATATTATCAGTTTAGTGGAAAATTCCCCGACTTATTTACGTGATAAAAGTACGCTTAACAGCATTAAAGCTAAATCTGCCGCTGAAGAACAATTAGCTACGGAAGAAGCGCAAGAAATTGCAACCCCCGGTGGAATTATTACTTTTTAGTAATAACAGAATTAGTCGAACATACAATGTCAAATCATAAATAAAAAATTTTATGGATCTATTTGAAAAAGTCAGCGAAGACATAAAAAGCGCAATGAAAGCCAAAGATAAAGTAACTCTCGAAACTTTAAGAAACATAAAAAAAGTTTTCCTGGAAGCAAAAACAGCTCCCGGTGCCGACAATACACTTAGCGATGATGCTGCATTAAAAATTATGCAGAAACTCGCAAAGCAAGGAAAAGATGCAGCTGAAATTTACATCCAGCAAGAACGTCAGGACTTAGCAGACGAAGAATTAGCACAAGTAAAAGTAATAGAAAACTATCTACCGAAACAGATGAGCGCAGAGGAGCTTGAAACGGCATTAAAAGCAATTATTGCAGAAGTCGGTGCAAGCAGTGCTAAAGACATGGGCAAAGTGATGGGAGTAGCGAGTAAGAAACTAGCCGGACTTGCCGAAGGACGCGCCATATCAAGTAAAGTAAAGGAGCTATTGGGGTAAAACTCCTATATTTCTTTTAATATAAACCGTGTTCGCCCACCAATCCTTTTATCAAAAGACCCGTGAAGACACGGTTTATTCTTTTCCGGAGATTAGAGCCCTTATTTCCGGTTCAATTATTATTTGTGGAACAAGAACCATCTGTAAAACACTACAGAGCTAATATCATATATGGAGGGTAAAAAGCGAATGTGGAAACACAACATTTTCTGGGTAGTATTATTTTTCTTCTCTAGCGTGACTTTCGCAGAAGGACAAACTTTCCACAACGCACAAGACGACCGGCAAGATTCTGTATTTACCTCGCAACACTTCATCCATCGACTTGGAATAGAGTTCCGTCAAGGCTATATTTTCCAGACAAAGTCTTTTTTAAAGAATGACAACCTCTACTTAAAATCTATCAAGAATAGTTTTTCCTGCCATCTGAAATACTCCTTCCAGCTATCCCCTAATACCCTTGCAGACCAGATCTTCAAAGGAGCATACCAAGGAGTCGGACTGGCGTACTATTCCTTCGGAGATAAAGAAGAAATAGGAGAACCATTAGCTATTTATCTATTCCAAGGAGCACGTATCACCCGGTTATCCTCCCTCGCTTCACTCAATTATGAATGGAACTTGGGGTTATCATCCGGATGGAAACCTTACGACTATGATAAAAACTATTATAATAAAATAATAGGATCAAAAGTCAATGCCTATATCAATCTGAATTTCTATCTGAATTGGACGCTTTCACGTCACTTTGATCTTACTTCCGGCATTGCTTTCACCCACTTCTCAAACGGTAATACTAAATACCCGAATGCAGGATTAAATACCGCAAATCTCAAAGTTGGTTTAGTCTACAAGTTCAACGAAGAAGAAAAAGAAAAACTATATTCTCCGAAACACTACTACCAAATCTCCTCCTTTCCCCGGCATATCAGCTATGATCTGGTTCTATTTGGTTCATGGAGACGGAAAGGCGTTTATGTGGGAGACAGTCAAGTACTTGCTCCCAATGCATACACCGTATTAGGATTCAATTTTGCCCCAATGTATAATCTTGGATATAGATTCCGTATGGGAGCATCATTGGATGGTGTCTATGATGGTAGTGCAAATGTCTATGCCGAAGATAACTCTGGGGATATCCCGAAATTCCTGACTCCGACACTCCGGAAACAATTGGCTTTAGGTATTTCCGGACGGGCGGAATATGTAATGCCCTATTTCAGTATTAATCTTGGATTAGGGGTTAACGTGTTCCATGGAGGAGATGACCTTAAAGCCTTATACCAAACCCTAGCTCTCAAAATAAAGATAACCCGGAACTCATTTATTCATATTGGATATAACCTCAAAGACTTTCATGACCCTAACTTTTTAATGCTGGGCATTGGAGTTCGATTTAATAATAAATATCCACGACTACATTATTAAATATGTTTTAATTACGGATTATTATAATTACAAACATGATGAAAGTAATCAGATGTAAAATAATGCAAGAGGCAGATTCCGCAATGATTGGAAATTTAATTATCATCGTATGAGCCGGACAAGAGCAGTAAAATACGGCAAAGCTAATCAAACAATTCCTTCAAGACTTCCAATGACTTAAGCACGGGAAAATCAGGTAAGTGCAAACGATAATATTCATTCATAATGACAAGGCAACGCATGCGGTCAGCCCGAGTCATTGTAAAAAGATGCATTGTTTCATAATTCATCCGCATCAGCTCCATCAGCCGGGAAGCCTCCTCCGGAAATATAAAATACGGATGAAGTTGTGGACACGATGAAGTAAAACAGGCATTTTGCAAATCAAAATAATCACCAGCATGATAATCCTTCAAGTTAGGATAGAAACCTAAGAAACGCGAAAGACGCATCAAAAAAACCAAGTGGAAGTTTGCATAGCTTTTACAGCATGTATCCAACCAAATAATGGAATTCAGCAGATAAGCAAACAATGCCTCATTCTCTGCTTCCTCACGAAGGCTGCGATATAAAAACTCGCTAAGAAAAAGAGAAATAGATAACTTGTAAGAATCATAGGGTATCGAAACAAAGGGGTACAAGGGCTTCGCATCCTTTACCTTGTATAATTCTGTACGAGCACGAAAATCAGCCTCCAATTCTACTAGAGACAATGGTTGAAACAATACAGACTTTATTAATGCTTTGCGAGAGCGGGGTACCGAGACCAAAAAAGAAACTCTGCCCGCAATTTCAGTATAGACAATTGCGATGATAGAGTTATCATTGTATTTCAGGGTATGCAGCACAATCCCTCTGGTTTTTTGTAACATTACAACTCAAGCTAGTTTCAATCCGATAGCAAAGCTACAAAAAAGGAAGATAAAATAGAAGATAAACGCGTTGAATAAAAAATAAAACCATGGAAGTAAAAGCAAAAGACTACAATAATCATCTGATTATCAGGAAATAGAAAGAATATTAATCATGAGCTGAACAAAATATATTCTTTTTTCAGTACGAATATTTTGCTAATTCAAAAATAGTCTCTACATTTGCATCCGCAAACAAGAGGTATGCCGTTTGCAAAAGCAGAAATGCTTACCAAGGATGGCCCGTTCGTCTATCGGTTAGGACGTAAGATTTTCATTCTTGAAAGGGGGGTTCGACTCCCCCACGGGCTACAATATTAAGAATAAACTAAAAAAAGATTAGTCGAAATGGCAAATCACAAATCATCGCTGAAAAGAATCAGACAAGAGCAAAAGAGAAGACTTCATAACAGATATTATGGAAAGACCATGAGAAATGCTGTTAGAAAACTTCGTGCTACTACAGATAAAGCTGAAGCAGTAGCTTTGTATCCTAGTGTTACTAAAATGTTGGATAAATTGGCTAAAACCAATATCATTCACCAGAATAAAGCAAGTAACTTAAAATCAAAGTTAGCTCTTTATATTAACAAGCTAGCCTAAGCACTAATTATCTTACACAAAAGAGATATGAGGTCGAACTATAAAGTCCGGCCTTTTGTGCTATGTACCTATTCCATCTACTATTAACTCCGACTTTACTTAAGAAACCAAAAAGGTATAAACAGATTGAAATTATCCATCCATAAAGTTACGAGTCTCAATGATTTTCACTACATTTGCTCTGTTATTTGAATAAGAAAATAAATTATGACTGAAGAACAGATTAACGCCAATAATGGGAACTATTCTGCCGAGAATATCCAGGTCTTGGAAGGTTTGGAGGCGGTAAGGAAACGTCCCGCAATGTATATTGGTGACATTAGTGTCAAAGGGCTTCACCATCTGGTTTACGAAGTAGTGGATAACTCCATTGACGAAGCGCTTGCCGGATATTGTGACCATATTGAAGTCACAATTAATGAAGATAATTCCATTACTGTGCAAGATAACGGGCGTGGTATTCCGGTAGACTTCCATGAGAAGGAAAAGAAGTCCGCATTAGAAGTTGTTATGACCGTCCTTCATGCCGGTGGTAAGTTCGATAAAGGCTCATACAAAGTATCCGGTGGATTACATGGTGTAGGTGTATCTTGCGTAAATGCCCTATCCATCCACATGACTACTCAGGTCTTTCGCAGCGGCAAGATTTATCAACAGGAATACGAATGTGGGCATCCGCTATACCCAGTGAAGGAAATCGGAACTACCGATATCACCGGAACCCGCCAGCAATTCTGGCCGGACAACACCATCTTCACGGATCTTGTTTATAAGTATGATATTCTTGCTACCCGTATGCGTGAATTGGCTTACTTAAACGCTGGCATAAAAATCACTTTAACAGATCTTAGGCAGAAGGAGGAGAACGGTGAATATAAGAAAGAACTTTTCCACTCCGAAGAAGGATTAAAAGAATTTGTCCGTTTCGTCGACTCATCCCGCGAACACCTGGTCAACGATGTTATATATATCAACACCGAGAAGCAGGGCACACCTGTAGAAGTCGCAATCATGTACAATACTTCCTACGGTGAAAATATTCACTCGTATGTGAATAATATAAATACGATTGAAGGCGGTACGCATTTGGCTGGTTTTCGTCGCGCACTAACACGTACGCTGAAGAAATACGCCGAGGACAACAAAATGTTAGAGAAGGCGAAAGTGGAAATTGCCGGTGATGACTTTCGTGAAGGACTAACTGCGGTGATCTCCATAAAGGTTGCCGAACCTCAGTTTGAAGGACAAACCAAAACCAAGCTTGGCAACAACGAAGTGATGGGAGCCGTAGATCAAGCTGTAGGTGAAGCATTAAGCTACTACTTGGAAGAACATCCAAAAGAAGCGAAACTGATTGTTGATAAAGTCGTATTAGCTGCGCAAGCACGTGTTGCGGCACGCAGAGCGCGTGAATCCGTTCAGCGTAAATCGCCAATGTCAGGCGGTGGTATGCCAGGTAAACTGGCCGACTGCTCCAGTAAGGATGCAGACGAATGTGAATTGTTTCTTGTCGAAGGAGATTCAGCAGGAGGTTCGGCTAAGCAAGGACGCGATCGTAAATTTCAAGCGATTCTTCCTCTTCGAGGTAAGATCCTCAATGTGGAAAAAGCAATGTGGCACAAAGCCTTCGAAAGTGATGAAGTGAACAATATCATACAGGCATTGGGCGTACGCTTCGGCGTAAACAACGAAGATAGCAAAGAAGCAAATGTTGATAAGCTACGATATAAGAAAGTGATTATCATGACGGATGCCGATGTCGACGGATCGCATATCGACACACTAATTATGACCTTCTTCTTCCGTTATATCCCGCAAATCATTCAAAATGGCTATCTCTACATTGCCACTCCACCTCTTTACTTATGCAAAAAAGGGAAAGTGGAAGAATATTGCTGGACAGAACAACAACGCCAACATTTTATTGATACTTATGGAGGCGGTTCCGAGAGTGCCATCCATACACAACGTTATAAAGGTTTGGGTGAAATGAATCCGGAACAACTATGGGGAACAACCATGAATCCAGAAAACCGTATGCTAAAGCAGGTAAGTATAGAGAATGCAGCTGAAGTTGATTATGTCTTCTCGATGCTAATGGGTGAAGATGTAGGACCACGCCGCGATTTCATTGAGAAGAATGCAACATATGCAAACATTGATGCATAACAACCTTTCTTTAGGTCAATTAAGACCTTACATTTTAATAAAGAAAAGGGTGCACCAAGAGCTTTAAAAACAGTAGAACACAAGGGTATTAAAAATCCCTCATTTTATAGAAATATCCTCGCTACAGTATATTGTATCGAGGATATTTTATTGTTTTAAGGTTCCTGAGATGTCCCCTTCTTCAATACAAGCCCTTGCCTACTTATCACTCAATGATAACATATTCTGATCTTTCAATTCACGTACCACAACCTCCAATTCCGCATACCAAGCTTCACCGAATTTCCGTATCAAAGGCTCTTTCAAAAACTCATAGATAGAAACACCGCGCTTTTCTCCAAGCAAGACAGCAGCCTTGCAGATATCCCATCGATGATAATTCACTGCTTTGCAGAGTCCAAAATCACTTACCCTTATAGGATAGAGATGGCAGGAAATAGGCTTATAAAAGTCTGTTTTCCCTTCACGAAAAGCCTTCTCAATGGCACAATAACAGCAGCCCTTTTCATCATAGCAGGTAAAGACACAATCCTTATTATTGACTATTGACGTTACCAAGTCCCCTTCTTCATCGGTATAGACCACACCCTGCCGATCAATCACGGCACGAGCCCCCTCAGAAAGTTCATCCCATATAAGAGGAAGTACTTCCTCCAGTTTCTCCACCTCATCCAATTCCACAGGTGCACCGGCATCCCCCTCAATACAGCATTGCCCTTTACAAACACTAAGGTTGCAAGTGAATTTCTCACGCAACACATCCATACTGACAACTACATCACCTATTTGTATCATATTTCTAATCTTTGCGGCTACAAAGATAATACTTCATTTCGGCAAATAGCTGCAAAGAAGTTATTAAAGATTTGTGCATTATGACTACGGCAGTACCGTTATACAGTAAGTGAGACGGATTGCAAAGAGATTACTAATGAGCTGTGCATTATGACTACGGCATACCGTTTATATTGTGTTGTGGCATTATGACTACGGCAGTACCGTTATACAGGTGAGACGGGTTTGCAAAGAAGTTACTAAAGAGCTGTGCATTATAGCACTTTTAACTATAGAAAAACACTGTTAGCTATAAAAAAGAAGAATTGCTCAAAAGCCCGCTCAACTCTTTGGAAGAGTAAAAATCAGAGTAGAAGAAATAAGGAGCCAACTCTTCAGTCAGCTCCTTATTCCTTCATTTTACAGAAAAACCACTCTCCATGAGCGGCCATGTACATAGTGATTATCCTTGTTATCAGCAGCTCCTCAAGGGCACACTCCCCATGAATGGTCATGTACCTATACAAACTTACCCAAGAGTACATTAAAGCTTGTACACTTGGGTAAGATTTATCAATTCTATTTGAAGAGAACTTAGAATCCAGTTTACTGTATCAGTACATAAATATAGCTACATGAAAGAGCATGCAACTATCCTAAAAAAGGATTCTAAGAGCCAATCTATTAAACTCGGGTTTTGTTACCCCATCAACCTATCAGAACCTGACCGGTCATCTCAGAAGGCAATTCCAATCCCATGATTTTCAACAGGGTAGGTGCAACATCTGCCAAACGACCATCTGCTATTTTAGCGGCCTTATTTCCGGTAACATAAACACAAGGAACGGGGTTCAGGGAATGAGCCGTATTTGGCGTTCCATCTTCGTTCATTGCATGATCGGCATTCCCGTGGTCGGCAATAACAATCACTTCATAGTCTTGTTTCTTGGCAGCCTCTATGGTCTCTTTTGCACAAGCATCAACAGCAACAACCGCCTTTTCTATTGCTTCATAAACACCGGTATGTCCCACCATATCGCCATTTGCGTAATTCACAACAATAAAGTCATATTTGTCTTCATTGATGGCAGCCACCAATTTGTCTTTTACTTCATAAGCGCTCATTTCGGGTTTCAGATCGTAAGTCGCCACCTTCGGAGAAGGTACCAAGATACGGTCTTCCTTTTCATACGGAGTCTCACGACCGCCATTGAAGAAAAAAGTCACATGTGCATACTTCTCTGTTTCAGCAATATGCAACTGATTCAATCCTTTAGAGGAAATATACTCACCTAATGTATTAGCTACATTCTCTTTATCAAAAAGAATATGCACCCCTTTAAAAGAAGCATCATACGGGGTCATACAGTAATATTGCAGACCGGGAATCGTATGCATTCCAACCTCCGGCATATCCTGTTGGGTCAATACTGCGGTCAGCTCTTTAGCACGGTCATTACGGTAGTTGAAGAAAATAATCACATCCCCTTCTTTAATAGTACCATCGAAAGATGCGTTTACAATTGGCTTCACAAACTCATCTGTAATGCCTTCTTCATAAGACTCTTGCATGGCCTTGACCATATCCGTGGCCTTCTTACCCTGACCATTTACGAGCAAATCATAAGCCTCTTTTACCCGTTCCCAACGTTTGTCACGGTCCATCGCATAGTAGCGCCCAATAATAGAAGCTATTTTACCGGCAGAACCGGCACAGTGTGCAGAGAGTTCTTCAATAAAGCCTTTCCCGCTCTTCGGATCTGTATCCCGACCATCCATAAAGCAGTGGATGAAGGTATTCTCAATGCCGTATTCCTTTGAAATATCACATAATTTGAAGAGATGATCCAAAGAACTATGTACCCCGCCATTGGAAGTCAGTCCCATAAAATGAACGTTTTTGCCCTTTTCTTTTGCATAAGAGAAAGCTGAAACAATCTCGGGATTTTTCAAAATGCTGTTATCCGCACAAGCACGGTTAATCTTCACCAAGTCTTGATAAACAACACGTCCGGCACCGATATTCAGGTGTCCGACTTCCGAATTCCCCATCTGCCCGTCGGGTAACCCTACATTCTCACCACTTGCCTGAAGCTGTGAATGTGGATAAGCAGCCAACAGATAGTCCCAATATGGAGTAGGTGTATTGAATATCACATCATCTTTCTTGTGGTCTCCGATTCCCCAACCATCAAGAATCATTAAAAGGGCTTTTTTACTCATACCTATATAAGATTAAATTATTGTCTCTATTTTCCGGGTGCAAAGCTACAAAAAAGTTAATAAAGAGAAGATTTAATCTATGTTAAGTTGCTGTGATAGAATAGATGATCGGTAATCCATTCAAGAAAGTATAAAAAGACGGGGCAAAGCCTGTACTCTATCTAATTTTATGTAATTTTGCAACGCTTTATAAATAAAGAAAAAGAAATATGGACGATTCAAACCCTCGAACGTGCAGCAAGAGTATTAATTAAACCGGACGGAGACGTTGCCCGCAATGCCTCTGCCTGGATAAGAAAGGAGGTATAACAATGAGAACGTATCTTTATTGCGAAACGGGTTTTGTAGAAAAACAACAATGGATGCCCAACTGTTGGGTCAACGTGGAATGCCCGGATGAAAGTGATTTCAAATTTCTCACCCAAGAATTAAAGGTTCCCGAAGAATTTCTGGAAGATATTGCCGATACGGATGAAAGGCCCCGTACTGAAAAGGAAGGTAACTGGCTATTGGCTATTCTACGCATCCCCATGCAAAGCAGCCAAAACGGAATACCCTTCATCACCGTTCCCATCGGAATCATTACTAATAATGATATCATCGTATCGGTGTGTTATCATCATACGGAACTGATTCCGGATTTTGTGCAACATACGCGTCGGAAAGGTATCGTAGTAAACAATAAGTTGGACTTAATCCTCCGCATTATCTATTCCTCCTCCGTCTGGTTTCAGAAATATCTAAAACAGATCAATAACGAAGTAGCTACCGCCGAAAAGGAATTGGAGAAAAGCATTCGTAACGAGGACTTGCTTCGCTTGATGAAGTTACAAAAGACGCTGGTCTACTTCAATACTTCCATTCGTGGCAATGAAGTGATGATAGGGCGGCTGAAGAATATCTTTCAAAGTACGGATTTTCTCAATATGGACCTGCTCGAAGATGTGGTCATCGAGTTAAGACAGGCCTATAATACGGTCAACATTTACAGCGATATCCTTACGGGGACGATGGATGCTTTTGCTTCAATTATTTCCAATAATGTAAATGCAATCATGAAACGTATGACCAGTCTGTCCATTACGCTCATGATCCCCACACTGATTGCCAGTTTCTACGGAATGAATGTCAATCTACACATTGAATCGTTCCAACATGCCTTTATTATGATCATCCTTCTATCGGCAATTCTCTCTGCAGGAACGTTCATTTGGTTCAGAAAGATTAAATGGTTCTAAGAGGTAAACGCACTGCTAAAAAGAGTGCTTCCATTATAAAGAACCGCGATCTGGATAATGTTCGAGCTACGACTTCACTTATTCAGACAAAGGAATTCCTCTTCTTGATTTTCTTCCGCTATGATGCAAACCGATCAGGTGCGAAAACCAACCGGCCCTTGCACAAGGAAGTCAGGAAGAGGAATTGATTACCCCATATCCGTATCCTTGGAATTTCTGTTTCAAGAACACCAGCCCTTAATCCGCAGATTTATCCGCTTCTTCCGACTCACGCTCCACCGTATCCGGGCGTAGCAATTCCTTAGGAAAGTATTTACTGAGAGGATAGCGGAAGAATTTCATTCTCCGCCCTACACGAGCGACTAATTTACGATCGGGAATAAAATAAATTTTAGACAAGCGGACTTCCCCCGGAGTGACATCCTCCGGAACCTCGAAACCATTACTCGATATTGCCGTCTGAAACGAACCGAAACCTTTAATCGTCACTGACTCCCCACCGGCCAAAAGCCCCTCAATAACATCGGGCAAGTCTGTCAAAATACCCAGCACATCCCCACGGCTACGTCCTCCTCTGGAAGCCAGAATATTAGCAAGATCTTCTTCCGTCTTTCCCCCTTTTACCTAAAACTTACGTTGGACGGCATAATACAGTTCTTTTACTTCACCTAGTATTCTGAACTTTTTTCTACGGACTAAATAGACCATTCCCATTTCTATCTCTTTTTATTGATTCTCTATATTGCTCCAGAGCTCACTCTTATAAGCAGCTCTCTAATCTTAATATAACGACTGCCTGGTATACCGGATGACATGTCCGACATGCCCATCCCAGACATCCCCGTATGAATATGCCGGACGTACCGGGATGCCCATGTGGGGAGTGTTTCCCCTTAATGTAAAACAGAGTCTCCCAAAGCCTCCATCGCCTCCGATAAAGAAAGACCTAATGTTGCAAAACAAGGAGAAACAGCCTTGCTATGAAGTTCAATTTCAGAAACACCCTGCCTCTTATCCAATCAAACTAAACACCATTGAACTCCACGGCTAAAAGTCCAGTTTGAGCTGTCCATCGCCCAGTAGATTAAATGTCATACGGTGATAAGGCGTAGTGCCCCGTTCAGCAATAGCCATCCGATGCTTTTTGGTCGGGTAACCCTTATTATGATTCCAGTCATAACAGGGAAATTCCTCGTGCAATCCGTTCATGTAGTCATCACGGTAAGTTTTGGCCAGAATAGAAGCCGCAGCAATAGAGAGGTATTTGCCATCCCCTTTCACCACAGTGGTATGAGGAATATCCCGGTACGCTTTAAAACGATTACCATCGATAAGAAGATGTTGCGGACGCAGTTCCAACTGATCAACCGCCCGATGCATAGCCAGAATAGAAGCATTCAGAATATTAATCTGATCAATTTCGGCAGGTGAAACAATCCCTACCGCCCATGCTAAAGCGTCCCTCTCTACTTCTTCACGCAAAGCATAGCGCTGGCGTTCGGTCAATTGTTTGGAATCATTCAACCGCTCATTCTTATAATCTTTGGGAAGAATAACCGCCGCAGCATATACCGCCCCGGCAAGGCAACCCCTTCCCGCCTCATCACAACCAGCTTCAATCAAATTTTCGTTTAAATAGGGCAATAACATAATACGATAATTTTCCTGCGAAGGTAAGCAATATCTTCAAATCCGGTGTCATCAGCTAGTTGTTTAGCCACTGAAAGAAATTCTTTAAGTGTTCATCATGTTCCTTAAGCCATTGAACAGCTTGCGGATCACATGAAGATGAAGCTATTGCAGCACACACATCCGTATAATTATTATCGAAAATAGAGAAAATAAAAGGGATATATACTTCTCTTAATAATCCATCGTTGATATCCGAAAGCTTAAGAGTGTCTTTGCTCTTTTTCAAGCTGTCAAGTATACTAAGCAATTTATGAAACCTCCCATTCTGTTTTTCAAGAACGGTATTATCCACCAAAGAAGCCCCCTGCCGGAAGACACCTATCAACAAACTCCACGAAGATGAAGAATCATCGGGTACAACAATCTTCCTCTCTTTTCCCACTGTCTGATCTTCTCCTAAAACATATTTCAAAATATTACAATCATCATTATTCCCAGAAGTAAAAAGCAAATATGTGAGACCCATAAAAAAGGTTCCGACTTCATTGCTCTGACTATGTTGAATCCGTACCAACTGGTACAAACTATTCAAATGTAACGGATCCTTTTTTAAAGCGGCCCGATAGCAGCCCCGTGCAATTTCATCCTTTGCCATGCGAGTATAAACAATCCCTTTATTAAAAAGTAAAGTTGGCAAAGAATCAACCTCCAATCCCTTATTCAAAATAGTGATCGCCTTATCCGGCTCATCTATATCATCTAGCAGAGACCCCCACATGGAATAAATCAGGCCAACATTGACCGTATCTTGACGAGCATCAACAGCCTTTTGAAAACACGTTATCGCCTTATCATAATCTTTCAAAGAATAGTAACTAAAACCCATCTCATATAATGTATGCATCGATGAAGGATGAATCTTCAAAGCATTCCCATACTCTTCTACGGCTACTTTATAGTCACCGCTATCATGCGCTTTCATTCCTTTCTCCATATATTCCTTATAAGGATCTTGGGCATATCCAGTGAATATACCCAAGAAAAGAGAAAAAGATAAGATTATTGTTTTCGTTAAATTCACACTCATATAGTCTAAGTTTAGGAACACTTTTTATCTATTTTCTTAACAGTCTATCAGAACAAGCTCCAAACCACAGTTAGTCCAGCCATCACAATCGCCACCATACTCATCAGCTTAATCAGAATATTCAAGCTAGGTCCGGAAGTATCCTTAAACGGGTCTCCTACCGTATCACCCACTACCGTCGCTTTATGTACCTCACTGCCTTTCCCTCCGAAATTACCTTCTTCCACATATTTCTTCGCATTATCCCATGCCCCGCCGGCATTTGCCATAAAGATAGCAAGAACAAATCCGCTACTCAAGCCACCAATTAGCAAGCCCAAAACACCCGGAACACCAAAAATCAGTCCCGTAAGAATAGGAGTAATAATCGCTAATAATGACGGAACGATCATTTCCCGCTGCGCGCCTTTCGTCGAAATAGCTACACAACGCTCGTAATCCGGTTCAGCTTCACCCGTCAGTATTCCTTTAATCTCACGGAACTGCCGGCGGACTTCATCTACCATATGCCCTGCGGCACGTCCCACGGCATTCATCGTTAAGCCACAAAACAGAAAGGCCATCATACTCCCAAGGAACATTCCGGAGAGCACTTTCGGATTCATCAAAGTCACATTGTAGTAATGCATAAAGTCAAAGAAACTTGCATCTTTCACCGCTATCGTTTCATTATGGGCAAGCAACAGGTCGGTTGTCCCCAAGCGCGTCAGTCCGATACGAATTTCCTCAATATAAGAAGCCAGCAAAGCCAGGCCTGTAAGTGCGGCCGAACCAATAGCAAACCCTTTTCCGGTAGCAGCTGTAGTGTTACCCAAAGAGTCCAAAGCATCAGTACGCTTCCGGACTTCTTCGCCCAAACCGGACATCTCGGCATTTCCTCCTGCATTATCCGCAATCGGACCGTAAGCATCAGTAGCAAGCGTAATCCCCAAAGTAGACAGCATACCAACCGCAGCAATGCCGATGCCATAAAGTCCCATTCCTACATTCTCAAAGTTAAAACCAGAAGCAAACAGATAAGATGTAATGATGCCAATAACCACTGCAAGCACCGGAATAGCCGTGGAAATCATTCCCAAACCAATACCGGAAATAATCACCGTAGCCGGTCCCGTCTTGCCACTCTCGCTCAAATGCCTCGTAGGGGCATAAGATTGCGACGTATAATACTCCGTAGAACGACCTATTATAATGCCGACCAACAAGCCCACCACAACAGAGCAAGAAATCCACTGCCAATTCTCCAAGCCCAATAGCCAAAAGATAAAGAATGTGGCAACAACAATCAATATTGAACTCAAATTAGTACCGAACGCCAACGAACCAAGCAAATCCTTCATCGTAGCATTCTCTTTTGTACGAACAGAGAAGATACCCACAATGGACAGCAAAATACCCACAGCAGCAATCAACATAGGAGCAATAACCGCTTTAAACTGCATAACGGTATCATTCGTATGAATAAAAGCCGCCGCACCCAAAGCAGCCGTAGCCAGAATAGAACCACAGTAACTCTCGTACAAATCGGCTCCCATACCAGCCACATCACCCACATTATCGCCCACATTATCGGCAATAGTAGCAGGGTTTCGCGGATCATCTTCCGGTATCCCGGCTTCCACTTTACCAACCAAATCGGCTCCTACATCAGCCGCCTTTGTATAAATGCCACCACCCACACGGGCAAAAAGAGCCTGAGTGGAAGCTCCCATACCAAAAGTCAGCATGGTAGTCGTGATAATACAAAGTTTATGAGTCGGAGTCAACGCATCGGCAGGAATCACCGCATTCAGCAACAAATACCAAAACGAAATATCAAGAAGTCCTAAGCCCACAACAACCAGTCCCATCACCGCACCACTGCGGAATGCAATCCGCAAACCCGCATTGAGCGAATTACGCGCTGCATTAGCCGTACGCCCCGAAGCATAAGTTGCCGTTTTCATGCCCAAGAAACCAGAGAGACCCGAGAAAAAGCCACCCGTAAGGAAAGCCACCGGTACCCAATGGTTTTGTACTCCGAAGCCATAAGCCATAATAGAAAACAAAATAACCAAAGCAATAAAGACCATGCCTACAATTTTGTATTGTTGCTTGAGGTAAGACATTGCCCCTTTTCTTACCGCAGCAGCAATCTTCATCATTTGTGTAGTGCCTTCGCTCTCTTTCATCATTTGCCGATGGAAATACAAGGCAAAGCAGAGCGCTAAAACGGAAGCGACCGGAATTAACCAGAATAGTAAACTGTCCATAATAAATAGTGTTAGATTTTTAGAGGTAAATATTTGAGGGTTAAAAGTATAGATTCCTAAGATAAAAGACAAATAAAAACAAGAAGATTTACATCCTATTTTATCTATTTTAAGTTCCAAAAGGATCACAATCAAGCAGCAAACGATTCCATCCCCTACCAAGCCAAACTGAGTCATCAGAATATATCGTATACAAAAAAGCAAGTCTAAATTCTTGTTAGCATCTCCTTTTCTATAACCTATGCAAAAAGTTTAGTTCATCTAAAAATGTAAAAAGGGAGGGATCAAAAGCATTATTTTATCCTTTGTTATTGTCCGTTCCCCGATACCGCAGAAAAAGCCAAGTGGTATCAAAACCTTTGTTTTATCCTTTGCCTTTCGGAAGCATTGGCCATAAGAGCGAAGCGGATAAGTTTAGTTTTTTGATACCATCTTTCCGAGTTCTGTTCTAATCACTTTTACTTTAACGTTGAAGGGTTCCTCCATCTTGATTACATCAAAATAAAGCAGAGCAAATGTAGATAAGAATAGAAATATAATACTTGCAGCAGCAAAGACATACCCTCAATCTTTAATAAGGCAAGCCCGTATCCCATGAATCGATGAAAGAAAATCATCAAGATATCATATAAAAGGCACAAGCAGAAAGCATAAGCAGAAAGCATAAGCAGAAAGCATAAGCAGAAAGCATAAAAAAGGTTGCCTTTAAAAGGCAACCTTTTCCCGTTTTAAGTTAAGATTTACTATTCCACCGTTACTGCCGTTCCGCATGCCGTAACCATCAGCATACTACCACTGCCACCAACTGTTTCGTAATCCAAGTCAACACCAATCACTGCATTTGCACCCAAAGCCTGAGCATGCTCCTGCATCTCGCGCAAAGCGATATCTTTGGCTTCACGCAACACCTCCTCATAAGAGCCGCTACGCCCGCCCACAACATCACGGATGCTGGCAAAGAAATCACGGAAAACATTGGCACCGATAATTGTTTCACCGGAAACAATTCCGAAATAACGGGTGATGTGTCCACCCTCAATAATAGAGGTTGTTGTCACTAACATAGTTCTATCTTTTAAAGTTACTTGCACTTATTAGACGCACAAAGGGTACAATAAGTTGCACGAAGGCACCTGTTTTTTTGCTAAAGTTTAAAACATTTTGCTAACCTGCTCAATACCAGCCACCAATATATCGACTTCTTCTTTTGTATTATAGAAACTAAATGATGCCCTGACGGTACCTTCCACTCCCAAGCGTTGCATTAGAGGTTGCGCACAATGATGTCCGGTGCGGACGGCAATTCCCAAACGATCAAGCAAAGTCCCCATGTCAAAGTGATGAATATCTCCTACTAGAAAAGAGATAACGCTTCCTTTATCGGGTGCTTCGCCAAAAATGCGCATCCCGGGAATCTCTCTCAAACGACAAGTCGCATATTCAGTTAGCTCATGCTCATAAGCAGCAATCTCATCCAATCCAAGCGCAGAAACATAGTCCAATGCCTTTGCCAGTCCGGTAGTCCCGATATAGTCGGGAGTACCCGCCTCAAACTTGAAGGGTAATTCGTTGAAAGTTGTCTTCTCAAAGGAAACATGCTGTATCATCTCCCCACCTCCCTGATACGGAGGAAGCTTATCCAGCCAAGTCTCCTTGCCATAAAGCACTCCCACTCCTGTGGGCCCATATACCTTATGGGCCGAAAAGACAAGGAAGTCCGCATCAAGATCCTGCACATCAACGGTCATGTGGGGTATGGATTGCGCGGCATCCAACAAGCACGGAATTCCATGCGAATGGGCTATCTCAACAATCTTCTTGGCGGGATTAATAGTCCCCAACACGTTAGAGACTTGAACGATGCTAACGATCTTTGTTCTTTCCGTGAAAAGCTTTTCATATTCATCCAATAAAAGTTCTCCCTCATCATTCATCGGAATCACCTTAATTGAAATGCCCTTTCTTTCAGCCAATAGTTGCCAAGGTACAATATTACTATGGTGCTCCATGGCAGAAAGAATTACTTCATCTCCTGCATGCATCATCGCTTCGCCAAAACTATATGCCAGAAGATTAATACTTTCGGTAGTACCACGTGTAAAGACAATTTCAGCGGTAGACTTTGCATTAATGAATTTCCGTACCCTTTCGCGGCTTGCTTCATGCAGCTCCGTGGCCTGTTGCGACAAAAAATGCACTCCGCGGTGCACATTGGCATTTACCGAATAATATTCATCGGTGATGGCATCCACCACGCAACGAGGCTTTTGAGTCGTAGCCGCATTATCAAAGTAAACCAGAGGCTTTCCATAAACCAATCGGGAAAGTATCGGAAAATCAGTCCGTATTTTTTGTATATCCATGATTTTTCAGAATCAAAACAAATGCCAATGATTAACCAATCGTCCATAATCAGCTAATCATTCGTATTCTATTTACAGATGGCGCATCCTTCACATTTATTCAGCTCACCACGAAAACGCTTCTCAACCAGCAGATGCAAACGGTCTTTCAATGCGTCCAAACGGATCGTATCAATTACCTCATTTACAAAAGCAAACATTAAAAGCAGACGAGCCTCATTCAGAGGAATGCCGCGTTGTCTCATATAGAACAAAGCATTCTCATCTAACTCCCCTACGGTAGCCCCGTGACTACACTTCACATCATCCGCATAAATTTCTAGCTGCGGCTGTGTATACATCCGCGCATCACGAGTGGCGCAAAGGTTGCGATTGGTCTGCTGGGAACTGGTATGCTGAGCATCCGGACGAACCAAAACCAAACCAGCAAACGCTCCCACTGATTGATCATCAAGAACGTACTTAAACAGCTCATTACTAGTGCAGTTAGGCACAGCATGATCTATGCTTGTATTATTGTCCACATGCTGGTTTTTATCAGCAATGGCCATCCCGCAGAGATTCAGTTCCGCGCCTTCACCGGCAAGCAAAACTTCCGTGCTATTGCGAGTAACCCCATTATGCAAAGTCATCCCGTTAAGCAAGACATTACTGTTGGCTTCCTGCTTCACATACAAGCTGCTTACGCGTACTGTCTTAGTATGGGTCTCCTCCAATTCGTAAAAGTCAAATGACGCATTTTCGCCGACAAAGACTTCTGTTACTTGCGTCGCAAGAAACTTTACATTATCCATGGCATGGTCACATACCAGCAAACAAGCTTGCGCCCCTTCCTCAAGGATAATTAATATCCGGCGGTTCATCATAAAGTCCACATCACCACGCAAGATGTTTACCAATTGTATAGGCCTCTCCACAACAACATTCTTGGGAACATAAAAGACCACCCCGTCTTGTGCAAAGGTTGTATTGAAAGCTGTAACTCCATCTTTCGAAGTATCAGCCAACTTTCCATAATACTTTTCTACCAATTCAGGATGTTGCTGTGCAACTTCTTTCAAACTACCAAAGATCACTCCTTCAGGCAAATGAGATTGAGGCAAAATTTTATTATAGAAAGTGTCATTTACCACAAAATAAAGAGAGGTACTCATGTTGGGTACATCACACTTAAATACTTCGTAAGGGTTTACCGGAATCTCCAAACGATTCAGGTTCAATCCGTAATCAGGCTCAAAGAGCTTACTAATATCCGTATATTTATATTTCTCCTGCTTACGGGTAGGGAATCCTAGCTTCCGGAAATCGGCAAATGCAGACGTACGTAGCACATTTAGAGCTTCCGCACTATGACTGCATATCATCCCTTCAGTTTGCAAGAAAAGGTCAATATATTGCTGTTCTACCTTCATAATTTATTCTCCTAACTCTTTCTTAATCCAGTCATATCCTTTTTCTTCCAGTTCTAAAGCTAACTCAGGACCGGCAGTCTTTACGATACGACCTTGATATAATACATGCACAATATCAGGTTTGACATAATCCAGCAAACGTTGATAATGGGTAATAACGATACAACTGTTATCAGGAGTCTTCAACTTATTAACTCCTTCAGCCACAATACGCAATGCATCAATATCCAAACCTGAATCAGTCTCGTCAAGAATACTTAAGGCCGGTTCCAACATCGCCATCTGGAAAATCTCATTCCGCTTCTTTTCACCTCCGGAAAACCCCTCATTGACAGAACGATTGGCTAATTTATTGTCCAATTCAACAACTGCACGTTTCTCACGCATAAGCTTTAAAAACTCACTGGCGGTCAAAGCTGGCAAACCCTTATATTTGCGCCGTTCATTAACAGCTGCACGCATGAAGTTCACCATACTCACCCCAGGTATCTCCACCGGATATTGAAAACTTAAAAAGATTCCTTCGTGGCTTCGATCCTCAGGTGAAAGTTCCAACAGATCTTTGCCATAGAAAGAGACACTTCCTTTGGTTACCTCATAAGCAGGATTACCTACTAAAATAGCAGACAAAGTACTTTTTCCAGAACCATTCGGTCCCATAATAGCATGTATTTCTCCCGGCTTTACAGTCAGGTTTATCCCTTTCAATATCTCTTTGCCATTTACACTGGCATGTAAGTCTTTTATCTCTAACATTTTATTCTATACAAATTACAAACGATTAATCATTATTTTTTAGTTAAGTAACAATGCTCCGATTTCTCCAGAAGTAGTTTCACATATCATCTGGTAACCGAGAAGTTACTAACCTACACTTCCTTCCAGCGAGATCGTCAATAATTTCTGCGCCTCTACTGCAAATTCCATAGGAAGCTTATTCAAAACTTCTTTGGCATATCCATTAACAATCAGCCCGACAGCGTCCTCAGTGGAAATACCACGCTGATTACAATAGAATATCTGATCTTCATTAATTTTACTAGTGGTAGCTTCATGCTCCACAACAGCGGTCTCATTATGAATATCCATATAAGGGAATGTATGAGCACCACATTTATCGCCCAGTAACAAAGAGTCGCATTGGCTATAATTGCGAGCATTTTCAGATTTGCCCGCCACACGTACCAATCCCCGATAGGAGTTTTCGCTATGCCCAGCAGAAATCCCCTTACTAACAATAGTACTACTTGTGTTTTTGCCAAGATGAATCATTTTAGTTCCCGTATCTGCCTGCTGGTAGTTGTTAGTCACCGCAACACTATAGAATTCAGCAGAAGAGTTATCTCCGGTAAGAATGCAAGAAGGATATTTCCAAGTAATAGCGGAACCTGTTTCCACCTGAGTCCATGAAAGTTTACTATTCACCCCTTTGCAATTACCACGCTTCGTTACAAAATTATACACACCACCTTTACCCTGAGCATCACCGGGATACCAATTCTGCACCGTGCTATATTTTACTTCGGCACGATCGTGTACCACAATTTCTACTATCGCGGCATGGAGCTGATTCTCATCGCGCATAGGGGCAGTACAACCTTCCAGATAGGAGACATACGAATCATCATCCGCCACAATCAAGGTCCGTTCAAACTGTCCGGTGTTCCGTGCATTTATACGGAAATAAGTAGAAAGCTCCATAGGGCATCGGACACCTTTCGGAATATACACAAACGAACCATCAGAGAATACAGCAGAGTTAAGTGACGCGAAGAAGTTATCCCGATACCCTACTACAGAGCCAAGATATTTTTGTACCAAATCAGGATGTTCTCGAACCGCTTCACTTATAGAACAAAAAATAATCCCTTTCTCCATCAAAGACTCTTTAAAAGTCGTTTTGACAGAAACGGAATCCATAACAGCATCCACTGCCATACCACTTAAGGCCATTTGTTCCTCCAATGGAATACCCAGTTTATTAAAAGTATTTATCAGTTCAGGGTCCACCTCATCTAGGCTCTTGGGGCCCTCTTTCTTCTGAGTAGGATCAGCATAGTAAGAAATCGCCTGATAATCTATTTCAGGAATACGGAGATGAGCCCACGTAGGCATCTCCATTGTTAACCAATGCCGGTAGGCGTTCAAGCGAAATTCCAGAAGCCATTCGGGCTCATTCTTCTTAGCAGAAATAAGTCGTACAACATCCTCATTAAGTCCGCGCTCAATGATTTCCGTATTCACATCCGTTGTAAATCCATACTTATATTTCTCCTGCGTAAGTTCTTTTACATATTTATTAGGTTCTTCTAGTTGCATTATTTATTAAGTATATATTGTTCTGAAATATGTTTCGCAGCCGGAAAAAAGAGTCCAGCCAAACTCTTTATAGGATAATATAACACTGATTCATCCTTCTTTGTTTTACTGATGATCGCATTATCTGAATCAAAGAATTCTGTAATACAGATCAGTAAACTTAACAGTAGGAGGTATTTAAAGGCTCCGAGAAGTACCCCCATAATCCGATTCACCCAACCTAAAGAAACAGCTTCCATCAATTTAGTAAGCAATGAAGCAACTATGGTGAAAAGTAAAGGAACTGCAATCCAAATAACAACAAATGAGAGAATCTGAGCTACAGTCATAGAATGAGTGATAGTGGGGCATAGCCTTTCTGCCAAAGAGGTGTACAAAGCTTTAGCCACTAATAAGCCAACAATTAACCCCAGAGTGGAAGCCAACTGTTTAATAAAGCCCTTCATCAGTCCGACAAGACCTCCTATAGCAATAACAATTAAAATAATAATATCTATGGATGTCATAATAATATAAAAAAGCAATTAATAGTTGACTCTTGACAATTAACTCATTATCAAACATCAACTATCAACTGCCAATATTTCCTTATCATTGATAATTGTTAAGTTACAATTACCAGCTTATCTTTTTATAACGTTTGCTTTACTGTCACTTCCTCATAAGACTCAATCATGTCACCGACTTGAATATCGTTACAATTTGTCAAACTGATACCACATTCAAAGTTAGTACCTACGTCTTTCACATCATCTTTAAAGCGCTTCAAAGCATTTATATTACCTGTAAAGACAACGATACCATCACGGATCAGGCGAGCCTTATCCGAACGTTTCACCTTACCGGTCTTCACCATCGCACCTGCAACAAGTCCAACTTTTGTAATATTAAAGACTTCACGCACTTCAATTGTAGCCGTAACTTGTTCCTTTATTTCCGGTGCCAACATGCCTTCCATGGCGGATTTCACTTCCTCAATGGCATCATAAATCACTGAATACTTACGGATATCCACACCTTCCTGCTCTGCTACTCTAGCAGCTGCACCCGAAGGTCGTACTTGGAAGCCTATAATAATAGCATCGGATGCGGCAGCTAACGAAACATCCGATTCTGAAATCTGTCCAACTCCCTTATGAATAACATTGACCTGAACTTGCTCCGTCGACAATTTAATCAACGAATCACTTAATGCCTCAACAGAACCATCCACATCACCTTTAACGATTATATTCAACTCGTGGAAGTCACCTAAAGCCAAACGGCGTCCAACCTCATCAAGAGTCAACATTTTCTGGGTACGTAATCCTTGTTCACGTTGTAATTGTTCACGCCTATTTGCAATTTCACGGGCCTCTTGCTCCGTATCAATCACATGGAAAGTATCTCCGGCTGCAGGAGCTCCATCCAAGCCTAGAATAAGAACAGGTTCAGAAGGACCCGCTTGATCTAATCGCTGGTTGCGCTCATTAAACATGGCTTTTACCTTACCATAAGAAGTACCTGCCAGCACAATGTCACCCACACGGAGAGTTCCGTTGGATATCAGCATTGTTGCAACATAGCCCCTACCTTTATCCAAAGATGATTCTATAATAGAGCCGGTAGCCTTACGATTAGGATTGGCTCTTAAATCAAGCATTTCCGCTTCAAGTAAAACTTTCTCGAGCAATTCATGTACTCCAATTCCTTTTTTTGCGGAAATATCTTGAGATTGGTATTTTCCTCCCCATTCTTCAATAAGAAAGTTCATACCGGCCAGTTCTTCCTTTATTTTATCAGGATTTGCACCCGGTTTATCTATTTTATTAATTGCGAAAACAATAGGAACACCAGCAGCCATCGCATGATTAATAGCCTCCTTTGTCTGAGGCATCACATTATCATCGGCCGCTACGATTATAATGACAACATCCGTCACCTTAGCACCACGTGCACGCATAGCCGTAAATGCTTCATGTCCCGGTGTATCAAGGAACGTAATTCTACGCCCGTCTTCCAGTTTCACATTATAAGCACCAATATGCTGCGTTATACCACCAGCCTCACCGGCAATAACATTCGCCTTGCGAATATGGTCAAGCAGAGAAGTCTTTCCATGGTCAACATGACCCATTACCGTGACAATGGGGGCACGAGGTTGCAAATCCGCCTCGATATCTTCTTCTTCAACAACAGCCTGTGTCACATCAGCACTAACATATTCTGTCTTAAATCCAAATTCTTCAGCAACAAGATTAATAGTTTCAGCATCCAGGCGCTGATTGATAGAAACCATCATTCCAACGCTCATACATGTTGCGATAACCTGATTAACAGAAACATTCATCATACTAGCCAACTCATTTGCAGTCACAAACTCTGTCAACTTAAGTATTCTGCTCTTTGCCATCTCCTGATTTTCTATCTCATGAATACGGTTGGAAGCAGTATCTCTTTTCTCTCTACGATATTTGGCCGTTTTATTCTTTCCTTTGGATGTAAGACGAGCTAATGTTTCTTTTACCTGTTTGGCTACATCTTCTTCCTTTACCTCCTGCTTAATTACAGGTTTTTTGAAGCGGTCACGATTTCTATTACGGTTATTGTTATTATTCTGCTGACTAACTGGTTTGGGGGCATTCTCTCCACGTTGAAAGTTAGATGCATTATTAATGTCTACCTTCTCTTTATTAATCCGATTCCGTTTCTTCTTAACGCTATTATCATGGTCCTTATCTTTACTCTCTTTCGGTTTATTAGCGTCTACCCCACGTATTTCCTTAATGATAGCATCTTTGATTTGCTTCTTCTGATCTTGTCGAAGTTTCTCTTTTTCCTCACGTTCCTTACGCTTTTCTTCTTTTGTTTTCTTCTTTGGGCGGGTAGACTGATTCAATGTCGCTAAATCGATCTGGCCTATTATATTGATTTTAGAAACAAACTCTGTTTTATGAAGAGTAAAGATTTCATCTTTATCCCTACTTTTCTCTGAGCTTTCAACATCTGTCTTAACAGGAACTACTTTCTTTTCTTGCTCAACAACAGGTTCTTCAAATTCCTTCAATTCTTTTTCTTTCACTGGTTGAGCAGGCTTCTCTTCCTTTTTACTCACAACTGGTTCAACCTTTTCCTCCACTGCCTCCACTACAATCGGAGCCTTTTCCAGAGACGGTTCAGGAACTGAAGCCATAGCAGATTCACGAGTTGGTACCGGAGTTATTGGTTCCTTCTTTTCTTCAACAGCCGGAGAAGACACAGGCTCTTCCTTCACTGCCTCCATAGCTAATTCTACTGGTTTCTTCTCTTCTTCTTTTACTTCCACTCTCTCAATGATCGGTTTTCGGTTCAATTTATCCAAATCTATCTTTCCGACAGGTTTAAACTTCGGACGAGCTTCTTCCGGAACAACCGTCTTTATGACATCATCAGACTTCATGGCCTCCTTATCATCAGATTTATATCCATCAATAGCAACCGATGCCTTGTTCCGATCTTTGTTCTGACGTTCCTGAATAAAACGCTCCGATTCAAGTCTAAGGTTTTTATCTGTACTGAATTCCTTGACAAGCAAAGCATACTGCTCTTCAGAAATCTTTGTATTAGGGTTTGTTTCAACGACAAAACCTTTCTTTTGCAAAAACTCAACTACAGTTGATATTCCTACATTCAAATCTCTTGTTACTTTATTTAACCTTATCGTCATACTAAAAATTTAATGAATAATGTGGAGAAAGAAGTTAGTGCCAACCCATCGAGAAAGTAGCCATGCTATTCACTCGTAGCTTCTTCTTCAAACTCCGATTTCAAAATACGCAACACCTCATCAACCGTATCTTCTTCGAGATCGGCTTTTTCAATCAACATTTCACGTGGAGCGGCCAGCACTGCTTTTGCAGTATCTATACCAATAGCTTTGATGGAGTCAATTACCCAACCATCAATCTCATCTCTAAATTCATCCAAATAAATGTCCTCATCTTCCACTGCTTGATCCAACTCACGGAAAACATCTATCGTATATTCCGTTAACATGCTAGCCAGCTTGATATTCAAGCCACCTTTACCGATAGCGAGTGACACTTCTTCCGGCTTCAAAAAAACTTCCGCCTTATGTTCCGCTTCATTTAAGCGGATAGAGGAAATCTTGGCAGGGCTGAGCGCACGTTGAATGAACAGCTGTATATTCGATGTATAATTAATGACATCTATATTCTCATTACGCAACTCACGGACAATTCCATGAATACGACTACCCTTTACGCCGACACAAGCACCTACCGGATCTATACGGTCATCATAAGATTCCACTGCTATCTTAGCGCGTTCCCCAGGAATACGTGCAATCTTCTTTATTGTAATAAGTCCATCATTTATCTCAGGGACTTCCATTTCAAACAAACGTTGCAAAAACACCGGAGATATACGCGACAAAATAATCTTAGGGTTGTTATTCTTATTATCAACGCGGGCAACCACAGCCCGTGCAGTTTCACCCTTATGATAAAAGTCACTGGGAATCTGCTCTGTTTTAGGCAGCAACAATTCATTCCCTTCATCATCAAGCAGAAGCATCTCTTTTTTCCATATTTGGTAAACTTCCGCATTAATGATTGTTCCTACCTTATCAATATATTTATTATAAAGACTATCCTTTTCAAGCTCTAAAATCTTAGATGCTAACGTCTGACGCAAATTCAAAATAGCGCGGCGGCCAAACTTAGCAAAATTCACCTCATCCGTCACTTCCTCTCCCACTTCATATGAGGCATCAATCTTTTGCGCCTCTGTCAATGAAACCTGAGTGTTTGGATTTGTAATATCTTCATCCGCCACAACTTCGCGATTCCGCCATATTTCAAAATCCCCCTTATCGGGATTCACAATCACATCATAATTTTCATCCGTGCCAAACATTTTCGCGATTACGCTACGAAACGACTCTTCAAGTACACTTACCATAGTCGTTCTATCGATATTTTTCAGTTCCTTAAATTCCGAAAATGTGTCTATCAGACTGATAGTCTCTTCTTTCTTGGCCATAATTATTTAAAACTAATTAAGTATTTAGTATATTTTATCTCATCATACAAAAAGGATTCATCCGCTTCTATCAATTTAGGACGCTTGGCACCTTCCGGTTTCACTTTCTTCTGTACCGTCACAACAAAACCCCGTTCATCAGCCTCTTTTAAAACGCCACTAATCTTGTGTCCTGTCTTAGTCAACACTTCAACCCCTTCGCCTACATGATTGTAATACTGTTCTAACACTTTGAACGGCTGTCCAATGCCTGCAGAGCCAACTTCCAACTCATAATCTTCATCTTCCCGATTCAACTTAGATTCAATATATCGACTAAGCTCAACACAATCTTCAATCCAAACGCCTTCCTTGTGATCTATTTCCACCACAATTTTGTCATCCTGACTTACGATTACCTCCACTAAAAAGTAATCTTTTCCTTCCAGCCATTCATCAACAATCTGGCAAACGGTTTTTTTTTCTATCATTGATTCGCTATATAAGAATAAAAAAAGGAGCTTAATTGCCCCTCCCACCTTTCATCCATTGCGGTCGCAAAGATATAAATAATCTATTCGATTACAAAATATTAGGAAGAAAAAGAATTGTGACAAGAAGAAGATATGGCAAAATACTTGCTGCTTTCTATTCTTCTACTTACTTTTGCCATAAAACATTTCAATAGAGAACATAAAACGTAGCATTAAGTCTAAAGGATATGGCAAATCATCTCAATACAAACAAACAATTCATGGTAGGTAATGGCATTCTTGCTTTTGCCGTTATTTTCGTAGTTATAATCTTCGTCTATATGAGCATGAGTTTGCAAAGAGAAAAGGCTTCGGACCGCCACTTCATTGAAACATACACTATTACATTAACAAAAGGTTTTCTGGGAGATTCAATCTCTCTATTGATCAATGACAGCATTCTCACCAACAAGAAAATAGAAAAAGAGCCTTTGAGTATTACAGTAAAACGCTTCTCCAAACAGAGCGCATTAATGATAGTGGATAACGTTACAGAAAAATTATCTCTATTTCAGCTAAGCGAAAAAGGAGGGATTTACAAATTTCAGAAAGATGGCGGTAAAATCAAACAGTTAGCGCAAGGAGACCAATAAGAGTGTTTATCTAAAGACCGCGCCAAACCGATGGTCAAAAACTCAAATGATAGTCCATCAGTTCCTTTCTCAGTTGCCGGGCTTTCTGCTCCGTCAACGAATCTAATAATTCCCAGAATTGTGTTCCATGATTCATTTCCTTGGTATGAGCCAGTTCATGCAAAAGCACATAATCCACCAAATGCGAGGGAATCAACATCAGATAATAAGATAGGTTTATGTTTCGCGAAGCAGAGCAACTCCCCCACCTTCCTCTACTCGAATTAATTCGTACGCGCTGGTAAGAGAGATGATATCGTTCTGCCAGCATTGCCAGACGGGAAGGAAGTACGGCCCTTGCAGTACGTCGCAAGGCCTCGCCTATAACCTTATGTAACCATTCCTGCAATTGAGGGTCAGCAAAATCAGTATTCGCAGGACAAATGAGTTGCAGCACATCCCCTTCCCTACGAGAAAGAAAATGCTCCTGCTCGCCCACCACCAAACTCAATTTAAAAAACTCAGTATTTATCCTATAATTCAAATCAATTACAGAGGGAACTTTATTCATTTTTGCCCTCTTAAGTTTGGGGCGTAACAACTCCATCGCTCTCTTAATCTCTTCGGAAGTCGTTCCAGGAGGAACGGTTACATATATCGCAGCTTCACGAACCCTAAAAGTAAGCCTACGCGCCCTATTGTTAAACAGAATCAGCAAACATCCCAATTCCTCATCAAACAATTTATTTTCCAAGATGATAAATTTAAATTGATCTAAAGTGGCAAATGAACAAATAAACTTTGAAACAAACAAGAGAGTGCGGTCGGAAATGAACACCATGTCCAATTATGAACAACAGCAGCAAACTATAAACGACTAATTACAAAGCCATTAACTATATGACATAAGAATTGAAACTTTCCTTTTAAACTAAAAAGTAAAAAAATGAAGGAAAATGCAACGATTTGCCATCCCTTTACGTCTAATAAACAAACAGGAAAAATATAAATCATTATAAATTAATTGAACTATGAAGAATTTTACAGCATTCATCTCAAGCATTGCCCTATTAATCAGTATAAGTGCATGCTCCCAAGGTGGAAAAGTATATTCCAGTTTCTGGGGTGGTAAACGAATAGTAGCCAGTAATAATCTTGTTACGAAAGATATCAAGATAAGCAATTTTACAAAAGTCCGCGTAACAGGAAGCCCGGACGTTACATATACGCAAAAGCCGGGACATGCTAATATGGAAGTATATACATCAGATAATATTGTAGACCTACTGGATATAAAGGTAGAAAACAGCACATTGTACATCGGATTTAAAAAGAACATCAATGTTTCTTATAAGAAACTAGCAATACGAATATCTTCCGAATCATTGAATGGAATTTCAGTCACCGGTTCAGGAGACATTTATATGGAAAAAGGACTTAAGAGCAATGATGATCTATCCGTCAACATTACCGGTTCAGGAGATTTCTACGGAAAAGATATAGAATGCAGCAAGCTTGATATCAGCGTTGCCGGCTCAGGAGATGTAAAAGCAAATAACATTACTTGCCAAGAGTTAAAAAGCTCCGTTAGCGGATCAGGAGACATCAGCTTAAAAGATATAACTACGACTCAGGTAGAAGCTCGTGTCGCCGGCTCCGGCTCCGCTACCTTAACGGGAACGGCACAAGACGCTTCTTACAGCGTAGCAGGTTCAGGAGATTTATTCGCCTCTGATTTCAAAGTCAAGAATATTTCTGCAAATGTTTCCGGCTCTGGAGATATTAAATGTTATGCAACCGATTTTCTGAAAGCACGGACCAGTGGAAGCGGAAGCATCGGTTATAAAGGCGAACCCAAATTAGATTACCCAAAAAAAAATTTATATAAATTGTAATACAAATCACACTCTCTCTTTTAATAACAGGTACGTATTCTAACTCTAACGCGTGCAAACAAAAGCAGGAGGTTTCCGTAACGAAGACCTCCTGTTTAGTTTTAGAGTCCGCCCACCTGGATAATCTAAACTTAAGCAAACAAATAAAAGGGACACTGCATCGCGCAGCATCCCGTCTATATTAATTAGTCTTTTATAAGAATTTGAGAGAATTGAAACTTCGCAGCTTCAAAATGTAGTTTTAATAAAGCACACTAACTATTTTATTTAAGCAAATGAAAATGTTATTTTAAAAAGTAATCTATATCTATTTTTTCAGTTCTTTGACTTTTCTCATTCGATGAAGGCTATCCAACAACTGTTGTTCATGCGACACCGTTACATCTCCTCCCGATAAAGCCACCGAAGGCGCAGAGATATGTTTGCCAATTGTATCGGCTGCGGCAACTTCCTTCACATCTCCCAGAAACGAACGCTGCGCCACATTCCCTAACGAAAAGATAATAGCCAATACAGCAACAGCTTTGAATAAAGGCATGAGACGGAAAGTCAATGTCAGCCGCTTTGCTCTCACAACAGGGGCTTCCACCTCGGCCAACACCCGCACATCAAAATCTTCTCCCAAGCAAACCTGTTGCTCAACTTGTTGATACACGAACAGATCTTTATAACGAAGCAAATGTTGCGGAACGTTACCTTCATTAAAGAAAGTACGCAACTCCGCTTCTTCTTCAAGAGAAGTCTCACATCGCCAATAACGATTTAAGAGTTGTTCTATTTGCTTACAATCCATAATTTTCTATATCTAAATACCGTTGTTTCACTTTTTGCCGAGCCCTAAACAGATTCACTTTTACTTGTTCTTCCGTCAAATGTAGGACAACCGCAATTTCTTTATATGCTTTTCCCTCTATATCCCGCAGTTGCATGATCAAGCGCTGTTTCTCAGGTAATTCATTCACTAAATGATGTATTAATGCCATGCGCTCCTTATCTATCAACTGATCGTAAGGGTTCAATGCTTCGGGTTCCTGTGCTATTTCAGGGGTCAATTCCAGATTTTGAGCTTCTTTCTTTTCACTACGATCTATTGCCAAATTCTTTGCAACAGTCAAGCAATAAGCTTCTATCGATCCACATCGGGACCACTCGTCACGTTTATTCCAAACCCTTATCAGTGTTTCCTGCACAACATCTTCCGCTTCTGCCCTGTCGAAAGTAATCCGCAAAGCCAATCGAAAAAGTTTATCTTTCAACGGGAGAATGTCATTCCGAAAACTGATTTCTTGCATCTCTATAAATAATGACGGTTAAGTATCTGGAAAGTTACAGCTATTCACCACTTTTCCTTAAATTATTTTTTTATTAGTGTACCATTGTCCCCGTTAATTGCTGAGGCCAAGGTAATTACAACTCTGGAAACACCAGCATTCAGTGCATCGAAAGAGTTCTCAAGTTTAGGTATCATGCCACCTTGTATCACCCCGCTACTAACATATCGCTTAAATTCGGCAGGAGTAATCTGCGGAATCACGCTATTATCATCATTCTCATCACGAAGCACTCCTTTTTTCTCAAAGCAGTAAATCAGCGTGATATCAAATAGTGAAGCTAATGCTTTGGCTGTCTCCCCGGCAATCGTATCGGCATTGGTATTGAGCATGTGCCCCTGCCCGTCGTGTGTCAGCGGAGCCATAACAGGCACCACTCCTTTATGAATCAGATCCGCCAAGAGCAAAGTACTGACCCGCTCCACATCACCAACAAAACCATAATCCACATCCTTCACCGGACGTTTAACCGAGTGGATCACATCCATATCGGCCCCCGTCAATCCAAGCGCATTAACTCCTCTTGATTGCAGACCGGCAACAATATTCTTGTTGACCAACCCACCATAGACCATGGTCACAACATCCAACATCTCGGCATCAGTAACCCGCCTTCCATTGACCATATGGCTCTCAATACCCAAGCGGGCAGCCAACTTTGTAGCCGACCGCCCACCACCATGCACCAAAACTTTATATCCTTCAATAGACGAAAAATCATCCAACAATTGACGAAGACTATCTTCCTCTTCTACAATCTTGCCCCCCACTTTTATCACTGTCAGTTTCTCTCTCATAATCAAATCTATTTAGTCACGAGCACAAAACAGAACAAGACACCTGCCGGTTGCAGCTCGTTGTTGATTTATTCCAAATAAGTATATCCATATAATCCAGAACGGTAATTAGACAAAAATTCCTTGCCTTCTTCCAAAGATATTTTTCCTTCTTTTACCGATTTGGATACCCAAGTTTCCAATGTACGTACCAGTTTCTTAGGACTATACTGCACATAATCCAGAACTTCCGCTACGGTTTCACCGTCGATCACCTGATCGATAGTATACCCTTTCTCATTGACCGATACATGTACGGCATTGGTATCACCAAACAAATTGTGCATATCCCCAAGTATCTCTTGATAAGCCCCTACCAAAAAGACTCCTATGTAATAAGGCTCTTTACTCTTTAAAGAATGAACAGGCAAGTAGTGTGATACATTCTTGGTGGAAATAAAATTAGCTATCTTACCGTCTGAATCGCAAGTGATATCCTGCAAAGTAGCCGCCTTGTCGGGCCGTTCGTCCAACCGTTGAATAGGCAGAATCGGAAATATCTGATCAATAGCCCAAGAATCAGGTAAAGATTGAAATAAAGAAAAGTTACAAAAATATTTATCAGCCAGTAGTTTAGGCAATCCACGTAACTCATCGGGTGCATGCTTCAGACCACTGGCTATCTGATTCACCTCACGCATGATAGACCAGTACAAACGTTCTATCTGTGCACGTGTTTTCAGATCTACAATGCCATGACTGAACAAATCAAGGGCCTCTTCACGAATTTGCTGGGCATCATGCCATGCTTCCAGCATCTTGTTCTGATTGAGCGAATCCCATATTTCATAAAGCTCTTGAAGCAACTCATGATCATTCTCGGTCACAGCCTCCTCATCATCCCATTCGGGCAATGTAGTTGTCTCGAGCACCTCAAAAATCAATACAGAGTGATGAGCCGTCAACGCCCGCCCGCTTTCCGTTATTATATTAGGATGGGGAATGCCATTCTTATCACTTGCATCCACCAACGTGGAAATTGAGTCGTTAACATATTCCTGAATGGAATAATTCACACTGCTCTCGCTACTTGAAGAACGGGTTCCGTCGTAATCAACCCCCAGTCCGCCACCAACATCAACAAATTCGACTTTGAATCCCATTTCATGCAATTGCACATAAAATTGTGAAGCTTCACGCAAGGCCGTCTTTATCCGACGGATTTTAGTCACCTGACTACCGATATGGAAATGAATTAGTTTAAGACAGTCTTTCATTCCTTTCGAATCAAGAAAATCAAGCGCCTCAAGCAATTCGCTGGATGTCAAACCAAACTTACTGGCATCCCCACCAGAATCTTCCCATTTGCCACTTCCTGAAGAAGCTAACTTGATACGAATGCCTATATTCGGCGTCACATTCAGCTGCTTCGCCATCTTAGCAATCAGTTTAAGTTCGTTCATCTTCTCGGCTACAAGGAAAACGCGTTTGCCCATCTTTTGAGCTAACAAGGCCAATTCAATGTAACTCTCGTCCTTATATCCGTTGCAGATAATCAAAGAATCGGAATCCGTATTGACCGCAATAACAGCATGCAATTCTGGCTTGGATCCGGCCTCCAAGCCAAGATTAAACTTCTTACCATGGCTAATAATTTCCTCCACAACCGGACGCATCTGATTGACCTTAATAGGGTAGATAATGAAGTTCTCCCCTTTATACCCATACTCTTCAGATGCTTGTTTAAAACAACTCGCCGTCTTTTCAATCCGGTTATCCAAAATATCGGGGAAACGAACCAACATGGGGGCTGCTACATCACGCAACTGCAACTCGTCCACCAGTTCTTTCAAATCAACTGCAACGCCGTCTTTGCGCGGTGTCACCACTACATGACCTTTGTCATTAATACCAAAGTACGAAGTGCCCCATCCTGTGATGTTGTAGAGCTCTTCTGAATCTTCAATACGCCATTTTCTCATTTTCTGTTAATCAGCTGTTTGTTATTCACTTTTTGTAAGTCGGCAAAAGTACGGAATAATCTCTTATTTATCGTTCTTTTATATCAAAAATGCACATTTACAAAGGATTAAATCTTCAGTAAATCACGCAAGCAACGCACGGAATCAGCAATCTGCCAGCGACTCTCCAGTTGCCCCGCATCAAAACGAAAATGCGCCTGTGAATAGAAAGGTTCACGCATGCCCAACGCCTCTACAATAAATGCATGAAGTTCCTCACTGCTTTTTCCTTGCAAAACAGGACGTTGTTGTTTGGCTACTCGCAGTCGCCGATACAAAATGTCAGGATGTACATCTAAGAAGATCGTCTGTCCACGACTATTCATAAATTCCATGTTATCAAAAAAACAAGGAGTGCCTCCACCGGTAGAAATCACCACGTCATCAAAATCCGCCACTTCGTGCAGCATGCACTTCTCCAATTCACGAAAAGAAGCTTCTCCCCGCTCTGAGAAGAGTTCACCAATTGTTTTATGATAACGTTCTTCTATATACCAATCCAAATCGATGAACGGTATATTCAGTTCACGGGCAAAAGCCTTTCCTAGTGTGGTTTTACCGGCTCCCATGTAGCCGATCAAAAAAATGCGTATCATAAATGCTCAGCGTTTGCGAGCAAAGGTAAGCATAATTAACGAAAAACTTTAATACGTTCGGTAAGTTCTTTCATCTCCTTCAACCCCGGTTCAGCAGTCGGTATGCCAAAAGGCATCTCAGCAGTCAGCAGCCAAGTATCGGGCAAATTCCATGCATATCGTATTTCTTCATCAATAAGCGGATTGTAATGTTGTAAAGAGGCTCCGAGACCAAGGTCTTCTAGCATAGTCCACACCGCAAGTTGGTGCATTCCGGAGGTCTGTTGTGACCACACGGGAAAGTTATCACTATAGGCCGGAAAACTCTCTTGCAATCCTTTTACTACTGTTTGATCTTCAAAGAACAGGACGGTGCCATGCCCCGATGCAAATGAGCCGTCTATCTTCTCTTCAGTCTTATGGTACTGTTCTTCAGAAATTCGCTTCCGGAGTACCTCCTTCACGATGTTCCACAACTTCTGATGTTCCTCAGCAAACAATAACACAATTCTGGTGGATTGCGAATTAAAGGCTGAGGGAACATGCTTAACCGCAGCACGTATCACATGCACAATTTCTTCATCATACACAGGTGATTCACTCCCTATAGCATAGTAAGTACGACGATGTTCCAATGCTTCTTCAAATGTCCTTTTCATATACTAACTCCTTATTTTATATTATGTTTTATGATTGGTTTCTATCACAACAAGCAGGGGAAAAAGTTGTTCAGGTTTAAGAAATATTTCTACCTTTGCAAGTAAGATGAAAAAAGCAAAATTCTACGTGGTATGGCAAGGAGTGACACCGGGGATTTACACCTCCTGGACCGACTGTCAGTTGCAGACAAAAGGCTATGAAGGCGCAAAATACAAATCGTTTGAAACGCGCGAAGATGCAGAAAGAGCCTTTGTCTCCTCTCCATATACTTTCATCGGAAAAGGGACCCCAAAAACGAGTGCGTCAAAAACCAGAGAGACAGACACTCCTCTGCTTTCTACGGCTATAATAGATAATAGTCTGGCAGTAGATGCTGCTTGCAGCGGAAATCCAGGCAAAATGGAATACCGCGGAGTGCATGTTGCCAGCCGACAAGAAATTTTCCATTTCGGCCCTATATACGGAACCAATAATATCGGGGAGTTTCTAGCCATTGTCCACGGATTGGCCTTGCTCAAACAAAAAGGATTTGATATGCCCATTTACAGCGATAGCATCAATGCCATCAATTGGGTGAAACAGAAAAAATGCAAAACTAAACTCCCTCGTGAAGCTAAGACAGAAGCTCTTTTCAAACTGATAGAGCGTGCGGAAAAATGGTTACGCGAGAACAGCTGCTCCACCCGCATCCTGAAGTGGGAAACCAAGCAGTGGGGAGAGATTCCCGCTGATTTCGGAAGAAAGTAGACCCGTTCGGCAGAATTCGCTTCCGCACTTTATAATTTCCACTTTTCATAATTGCCCCACGGTTCCGCGACTTACACACGTATCCCAATTAGGCCAGCGACTGCATATCATTCAAGCGTTTATAATAGCCATTCTTCTTCAACAGCTCATCATGTTTACCCCGCTCCACAATTTCTCCTTCATAAAGCACACAGATCTCATCGGCATTCCTAATAGTAGAGAGACGATGCGCAATAGCTATTGTCGTACGCGTTTTCATTAAACGTTCCAAAGCTTCTTGCACCAAGCGTTCCGATTCGGTATCAAGTGCAGAAGTCGCCTCATCCAAAATAAGAATAGGAGGATTCTTCAAAATGGCACGGGCAATACTAATACGCTGCCGCTGTCCACCGGAGAGTTTACCACCACGATCGCCAATATTCGTGTCATACCCTTTTTCTGTTTCCATAATAAAATCATGTGCATTAGCAATCCTTGCAGCTTCAACAACTTGCTCCACTGTAGCTCCATCCACACCAAAAGCGATATTGTTGAGAAAAGTATCGTTAAAAAGTATCGCATCCTGATTTACATTACCAATCAGACTACGTAAGTCACGAATATGTGTATCTTTTATATTCACCCCATCAAGCAAAATCTCACCCGACTGAATGTCATGATATCTCGGCAGCAAATCCACCAACGTAGACTTCCCCGATCCCGATTGCCCCACCAAAGCAATGGTTTTCCCTTTCGGAACAACCAGGTTGATATGCTTCAGCACCTCTCTCGTTCCATCATAGCTGAACACCACATCCTTAAACTCAATCTTGTCCTCCATCCCCGTAAGATGCTTTGGTTCGGCAATCTCCTTAATCGGATTTTCCGCCAACAGGATTTTGTCGATACGCTCCATGGATGCCAGTCCTTTAGGAATACTGTAACTTGCTTTGGAGAATTCTTTCAAAGGATTGATCACACTATAAAGTATCACCAAATAGAAAATAAAAGAAGGCGCGTCAATTGTAGCCGAATTACTTAGAATCAACGTCCCGCCAAACCACAATACAATTACAATGACACAAGTTCCCAAGAATTCACTCATGGGATGCGCCAATGCCTGCCGCGTAGCCACACGGTTGATGGCATCACGATACTCGTTACTGCACTTGTCAAAACGCTGCATCATCTTACTCTCGGCAATAAAAGCTTTAATAACCCGCAAACCTCCAAGTGTTTCTTCCAACTGCGACATCGTATCACTCCATTTTTCCTGAGCATGCAACGATTGACGTTTTAGCTTTTTACCAACAGTCCCCATTATCCACCCCATGCCCGGAAGCACCAGCAATGTAAACAAAGTCAATTGCCAGCTCACGACAAGCAGTGTGCCGAAATAAGCCACAATCAAAATAGGATTCTTTATCAGCATATCCAACGAACTGGCCACCGACGTTTCCACCTCGGTAACATCCCCACTCATACGGGCAATAATATCTCCCTTCCTAGACTCGGAAAAGAAACCCAGCGGCAACTTCAACACTTTCCGATAGACCTGCACGCGAATATCACGTACCACTCCCGTACGCAAAGGAATCATCACCGCCGAAGAGGCGAAATAGGCAAAAGTTTTGAAGAGTGTCATCACAGCCATAAAAACACCGAGAATCAACAATGCGATAGAGGCACCTTGCGAAATAATCATTTCTGAGACATAATAGTAGAAGTTGTTCACCACAATACTCTTCAACCCCACTCCGGCGGCATCCCAAGGAATAAAGTGATAGACCTCCGAATTCATTTTAAAGAGAATCTGAAGAATAGGAATAATCAATGTAAATGAGAATATGTTCAACAAAGCTGACAGCAGATTCAAGAACAACGCTCCGATTAAGTATCTCTTATAAGGCGGAACAAAACGCCTCAGGAGTTGGAAGAATTCTTTCATAAAGTAATATAACGCGCATTAATAATGAGGCAAAGATAGAAATAATCTGTCACGTTTACACTTTTCGCACCCAATAATTGGCTGAATTGAAAAGTTTCCATAGCTTTGTAAACTTAAATGCAGAAGCATTATTTTCATTATAAAAGAACCTGTTTATGAACTTTACAAAACTCAGTAACCACATCTTTGAACAAGCCATCAGCGATTATCACAAGATTGACAACGTTGACACTCCGATTTCTAATCCCTACCCTGTAAAAAGTATTGAATACTATCTTTACCTAAAGAATTGGATTGATACGGTACAGTGGCATTTCGAAGATCTGATCCGTGACCCAAACATTGATCCGGTTTCTGCATTGGTTTTGAAAAGAAGAATAGACCAGTCCAATCAAGATCGCACTGATTTAGTGGAACTGATAGACAGCTACTTCCTTGATAAATATAAAGGAGTCAGTATCCTGCCTGAAGCAGTGATTAACACCGAAAGTCCGGCATGGGCTATCGACCGCCTTTCCATTCTAGCATTGAAGGTTTATCACATGCGTCAAGAAACGGAACGCCAAGGCAGCACACCGGAGCATCATATGCAATGCCAAACTAAATTGGATACGCTCCTAGAACAGCAAAAAGATTTATCCACTGCCATTGAACAGCTCATCAACGATATCGAAAACGGACGAAAGTATATGAAAGTATACAAACAAATGAAAATGTACAACGACCCCAATTTAAACCCGGTCCTATACGGAAAAAAATGAAATTGCTAGTCTTACGTCTATCAGCGCTTGGCGACGTAGCAATGACTGTTCCCGTACTTACTTCGCTCGCACAGCAGTATCCACAGCTGGAAATTACACTAATGAGCAAATCATTCGTCGGACCTCTGTTTGTGGGAATGCCCTCCAATTTTCATTTCCGTGAAGTGGATGTAAAAGCTTACCGGGGTATTGGGGGACTCATCCGTCTATTCGGTGAATTAAGAAAAGAAGGTTATGACGCTATAGCCGACCTACACGATGTATTACGCACCCACGTTATCCGCCTGCTCTTCAAGATTTGTGGAAAACGTGTGGCTTACATTGATAAAGGACGAAAAGAGAAAAAAGCATTGATAAGAAGCAAGCATAAAGTTATGAAACAACTTTCCTCCTCTTTTGTCCGCTACGAGAAAGTCTTTCAGGCATTAGGCTACCCCGTTCAAACAACCTTCCGTTCAATATATGGTGAAGGAAAAGGAGATACAAGTTTGTTCGCCCCGGCCCTCGGCCTACCGGATGAAAAGCAATGGATCGGATTTGCTCCGTTTGCAGCACATAAAGGCAAGAGATTACCGGAAGAAACGACAAAAGCACTTCTACAGAATTTGTCCCGCTTTAGTAAATGGAGAGTTTTTCTTTTTGGCGGAGGGACAGAAGAACGTGAGCTACTGGAAAATTGGGCAAAGCCTTATGACAACATTGAATCCGTGGCAGGAAAGCTCGAACTAAGTGGAGAATTGGCACTAATGAGTCACCTCGACGCCATGATCTCCATGGATTCAGGTAATATGCACCTAGCCTCGCTGACAGGTATACCCGTTATCTCGGTATGGGGAGCCACCCATCCTTTTGCAGGTTTTATGGGATGGGGACAAAGCACGGAGAATGCTATACAAACAGAGCTTCCTTGCCGTCCTTGTTCTATCTTTGGAAATAAGCCGTGTTTACTTAAAGGGGAAAAATATGTATGCTTGAGCCATACTCCACATCATATCATTAGTACAGTTGCAGAAGTAGTAAATATACCAAAATGAAGATAGTCATCCAGCCAGAATATCAATCAGCCCACCACCTTATAGCTCAACTGCCCAAGATGTTTTCAACGGAGGGAGAAACGATCTATAAAGGTAGGAATACGGTTAAAAGCTTTGAGACACAATTTGGAGAATGGGTTATCAAAAAATACAAAAAGCCTAATATCATTCAAAAAATAGTCTATTCTTTCTTCCGAAAGAGCAAAGCCGAAAGAGCTTATATCTATGCGGAGAAACTACTCACATTAGGAATTAATACACCCAAAGCAATTGCTTATATTGAAGAAAAGAAATACAAGCTTTTTAGCCACAGTTATTTTATCTCTACCACATGTAAAGATGCTCCACTTTATCCTGTCTTAGTTGAGAAAACACTCTACGACAAGAAACTAGTCAGCTATCTAGCCGCTTTCTTTGTAGAAATGCATAAAAAAGGATTCCTGCATGGTGATCCTAATCTTGACAATATTCTCTACCGTATCAATGACAAAAACGAATTTTTATTTACAGTAATTGATACTAACCGATCCATCTTCAAACCTAATTTAAGCCCCAAAGAATGTCTTGACAATCTAAAGCGTATAACCCATCGACGAGATTTATTACAACAGATCGTCGAAGAATATGCAAAATTGCAAAATTGGAATATTCAATCAAGCGTAGAACGAGTTATGAATGCATTAGATCAATTTGAAAGAAGAAGAAAAATAAAACGCATAATAAAGTGTAAATCATGAAAAAAAAACATTTCCTCATCACGCTATTCAATTTGAGATTGTGGAATACAGATAAAAAGCATTCAGCAACGCGTACAAATGAATGGCTGGAAGAGCGCTTCCGGTTGTTTGAGACCTACTGTTTCCCATCTGTTTGCCAACAAAGTACGCAAGATTTCACTTGGCTATGCCTCTTTGACGAAAACACACCTGATATATACAAAGAAAGAATAATGGGATATTGCACTCAGATGCCCCAAATGCTCCCTTGCTTTTTTAATGAAGTGCATATGGCCGACTGGAAAAAGCATGTAAAAGAAATAGTAAGTTCCTTGCTTACTGACGAAGAATATGTCATCACAACTAACTTGGACAATGACGATGCCATTCATTGCCAAATGATAGAAACATTACAAGAAGAATTTGAGCGAACCAAATTGCCAGGATTATACACTTACGTAAATGGATTGCAGTATTTCCCACATCTCCACCTTTTACTAAAAATGACTTATCCACATAATCATTTTCTTACTTATATAGAAAAAGCTAATTCTGATTTTAAGACAACCATATATATACGTCATGCAGAAGCTAGAAAGAAGATGCAGAATGTTATTGATATTCGCAATAAACCCTATTGGATAGAGATTGTACATTCAAACAATGTCAATAACGACTTAAGAATAACAAGCCGAATCAAGTATGCAATGGTATGGCACAACACTAATTTGCAAAAGTATGGTCTGAACATTGAAATTTCAAAGAAGCAAATAAAGGAAGGTAATCTATATCGGTTCCCACTTCTCTTTGTAAGAATTGCCATGCTTAAGTTACTACGTAAAACTGGTTTAAGAAAAGATAAAGACTAAGTCCACAATGAACTATTACATTAAGATCATATCCAATAAAGCCAAAAACGACGTCAACTCTATTGTTGAATCTATCGGATACCGGAATCTTGTTCCCGAAAGCCATCAATCGGATATGTTCACGCGGTTCGGGATCAAGTTACTTGGGATTGCAAATATCTTGTTTTGTTTAAAAAGAGATGACGTGCTTTTTTTGCAATACCCTATGAAGAAATTCTATACACCTGCTTGTATATTTGCTCACCTTAAAGGGGCTAAGGTGATAACATTAGTACATGACTTAGGAGCATTCCGCCGTCATAAATTAAGCCCGGAAGAAGAAACCAAACTCTTAAACAAAAGCGATTTCATCATTATACATAACCAAAGCATGATGAAATGGCTACAAGAGCATCATGTGAAATCCCGACTACACTGCTTGGAAATCTTTGATTATTTATCCCCCTCTGTTCCAGCAATCTACTCTGCTCCTCATAAAGAATGGAAAATAGTATATGCAGGAGGATTAGGTCTTTGGAGAAATGCATTTCTCTACAAGCTAGATCCTGTTATAAACTCTTGGCAAATGGAACTATACGGCAAAGGATTAGATTCAAAGCAAGAAAAAGAATGGAATCGAATTAGCTATCACGGCTGTCTTACGCCCGATAATCTTTTAGCAACAGCAGAAGGCGACTTTGGACTGGTTTGGGATGGAGATGATCTTGATAAATGCAGTGGAGATTGGGGAGAATATTTAAAAATAAATAATCCACATAAATGCTCTTTCTACTTAAGATGCCAATTGCCTGTCATTATCTGGGAAGAAGCAGCTCTGGCCCCTTTCATAAAAGAAAGCGGATCGGGCTTATGTGTAAAAACGTTAGCTGATATAGATAAAACGTTGCAAGACATAACGCCGCAGCAATATCTACAAATGAAAGAAAAAGCGGCCATCATAGGAGAAAAGCTATCACAAGGATATTTCACAAAGCAGGCCTTGGCTGCAGCAGGAATATTCTTCCAATCCAAACAATCATGAAAGAATACGACTATCTGATTGTAGGGGCCGGATTATTTGGCTCAGTATTTGCCCATGAAGCCCATAAAGCAGGAAAACGTTGTCTGGTTGTTGACAAGAGGGAGCATCGTGGAGGAAATATCTTTTGTGAGGAAGTTGATGACATTCGTGTCCACAAATACGGAGCTCATATTTTTCATACAAACAAAAAGTCGATTTGGGATTATGTAAACTCGTTTGTAGAATTTAATCGCTACACAAATTCACCACTTGCTTTTTATAAGGGTGCACTATACAACCTTCCATTTAATATGAACACCTTCTATCAGCTATGGGGAGTGCAAACGCCAACTGAAGCTAAAGCAAAGATCGATGAGCAAAGAAAAGAATTTATAGGAATCTGTGAACCTCAAAACCTGGAAGAACAGGCACTAAAGCTTTGCGGCAAGGATATTTATCAACGCCTGATCAAAGGGTATACGGAAAAACAATGGGGACGACCGGCAACAAGCTTACCTCCTTTTATCATCAAACGGATTCCTTTCCGCTTTACCTACGACAATAATTATTTCGATGACGATTATCAAGGAATTCCCAAAGGAGGTTACAATGTATTAATAGATCATCTGCTCGAAGGCATTGAAGTCCGGTTGAATACAAATTATTTTCAGCATCGCCAAGCATTAGATAATCTGGCGGAAAAGCAGTTATTTACCGGATGTATCGATGAATATTTTGGCTATTGCTGTGGGCATCTAGAATATCGGAGCCTTCGCTTTAAACATCAGCGACTTGCGATAGAGGATTTTCAAGGAAACGCTGTGGTCAACTACACAGAAAGAGAAGTACCTTATACCCGGATCATTGAGCATAAGCACTTTGAATTCGGGAAACAGCCAAATACCGTAATAACGTATGAGTACCCCGACAATTTTGAACCGGGGAAAGAACCATACTATCCGGTTAATGATGAAAAAAACACCCGGATATTTAAGCAATACGTAGAGTTAGCAGCGCAAAAACCGAAACTGTTATTAGGGGGCAGACTAGCAAAGTATACTTATTCCAATATGGATGATACGATAGAGGCCGCCCTCCAGCTATGGGCAAAAGAGTAAATAGATAATAATACATGATTTTAAAATGGACGCTTCATTTTTTGAAAAAGAAGTTCGCTGTGGCTATTGCATCAGCGAACAAATGAAAAAAGTATGGGCTTGTGAATTAGACCTGCTAGAAAATTTTTTGAAAGTCTGTAACAAACACAACCTCAGGTGTTGGGCAGATGCAGGAACACTGATTGGTACAGTTCGCGACAAAGGATTCATCCCTTGGGATGATGATATAGATGTGGTTATGATGAGAGAAGATTACGACAAGCTGCTACAAATTGCAAATCAAGAATTTCATGAACCTTACTTCTTTCAAACCATCTACTCGGACAAGCATTATAATCACCGACACGCCCAATTACGCAACAGTAATACAACAGCCATTCCCAGTGACGGTGTCCGACGTAAATACAACCAAGGTATCTTTATTGATATCTTTATTTTGGATACTTATCCCAAAGAAGCAAGAACAGCTTATAAAAAAGTTAAGAAGCTACGAAGATTGAAAGCGCTCTTGAAACTAACCCTAAAAGCGACTGATCATTTTCCGAATTTTCTGTATACACGATGTAGATGGGACATTCAGGTATTTAAAAAATACGAAAATACACTACGCACCACCCCTCTGCAAGACACTGAGTACATATCATGCATGTCTCTAAACCTAAAAGAACGGATTCGTCTCAAATCAGATTATCAACAAACGGAATATATGGATTTTGAATATATTAAAATACCTGTTCCTTGCGGATATGACAGGATATTGCGAACAGATTATGGTGACTACATGACTCCGGTACAAGCCCCCACTCTACATGGAAAAATGATATATGACACGGAGCACAGCTACAGAAATTTCTCTAGATAAATCCACTTATTTAATCAAAACAGAAGAGTAATCGTAACCAGTGACTACGGTTACTCTTTAATATTTCCAAACCTCTTAATACTGGTATATTTTCGCCAGATATTTAAAGCCCGTTTGGGCGGAACACCATGCCTGCGAATATAATCACGCGCACCTTCCAACATACGGTGAGCAACCTGTCCATCCAGATAAGGATCATAATTAGCTATTATCCATTGGCGGAGTTGAATACTTTTCTTATCGGTCAGCACCTCCTGATAAGCCTGGCACAAAAAAGCTGCTTCAGTTATATTTTTCCAATAAAGATCTTTTGCTACGGCACGAAAGGTAATGACTGGCTTATTCAGTAACAAAAACTCATAGATTGTAGAGGAGGTATCGCTAATCATCACATCCGCCATGATCTGATATTTGGTCACGCTGAAATCATCAATCCAAATAATAGCATTGTTTTCCTCCGCCAACACCTTATATTCATCTACCCACTCCTGCCTCGTAAGGGGATGAAATTTCATAATCAAAAGCACATCTTCCTCCGTCACTAGTTTTACTAAGGCATCTTTTAGATATGGAAGGGAGGTGAGAGAAGGAGAAAATGTGGGAGCATAAAGAACTAGCTTTTTTCGCCCGCTTTGCTGTAACAGAAGATGTTTCTCTTCATCAAAAGCATGCAGATGTTCCTTTATCCAGTCCTGGCGGGGCCAACCGGTTTCAAGGACCTCAAAATCCTTGTACTTCTCAGCCAATCGAGAAAAACCTTTGGTGAAAAATGGACCTTGCGTAAAATAAGTATCGAAATAACGACGAATTACCCAATGGTCTTTCTTCTCGGCAGCATATCCGTGAAAGACCTGTATTTTAACGCCTGGCAAATAATAGGGAACGATATTACCCGGAACAAAAATAGCCTCTGGAGAAAAATTATAGATTTCTTGTATACTATTGGCCCACGAGACTTGTTGCTTTAGAGGAAACTCGGGTATATTCTTCCGATGAACATACCATAAGACCCTGTTCCCGCCCTCTTTATCAGCTTCCACTTGAATAGGATTCAGAATATCAATAGCATATTTATTCTCACAAAACAGAACAATTCGCATAATTCGTCAATTTAATATAGCTCAACCGGTATCAAACGTTTGGCCTGATTAAAATCATCCACAGTGTCCAGCTCAATAGAAAAATACCGAGTAGTATCCTCAATTTTAAAAGAGAAACCTTTCGGAATCAAACGCTCAAAAGCACGCTCATAAAAAATATTATCTTGCTTCTCGACTTCAATCATCTGATCTAATTCCGTATAGAGAGCTTCCGTATAGGTAGCCGACATCTTCTCAATACCTACCGACTCGCCTATGGCATCAGCGATACTGCATACTTTACTAATTTCGACTACACGTTTATTGCCATCTACAACCACTTTTATCTCTTCTTCACCTAGCTCATGCCGGTTTAGCGCCAAAGCATCCGGTGCGGAGTTATTCAACACAGCTGTAATAATTTGGGGATCAAAGAGAATGTCACTATCCAATAGAAGAATATCTTGCCCCCAAACTTCAGACTTGGCCAACCACAGAGAATAGATATTATTGGTACTAGAATAACGTTCATTAGAGATAAATCGGATATTGATCCCTATATATTGGCTGTCCAGAAATTCAATGATTTGCCGTTCACGATAGCCTGTAACAACCACAAAATCATTGATTCCATTTGCAATAAGAGCATCAAAGGTACGCTGTAATAAGCAACGTTCTCCGATTTGCAATAAACATTTGGGAGTCGTATCTGTCAATGGACGTAAACGTGATGCTATCCCGGCAGCTAATATAACAGCTTTCATCCGCGAACAACTTTCAATATGGTATCGGCAACTACACGGTTTTGCTCCGGACGTCCCAATGTAATACGAAGATGGGTATTGATATCCGGCTCATTCATGAACTTCACTTTATAATCCTCTTTTGCAAAAGCGCTCTGTAAAGCAGCTTTCAACTCGATAGGATATTTGATAAGAATAAAATTAGCAGCGGACTTATAGACTTTAAATCCAGACAATGCGCCAATTTCCTCTTCATACATCTTGCGATCTTCATTCATCAATCGCGCAATAGTACGATAATGTTTATCCGACTTTAATGCAGCGATTGCAATATCTTCTGAAATGCGATTATACCCAAGATATTTATTGCTGTACTTGCTGAACTTTTCAAGATTTTTGCCCATGAAAGCAAATCCCATACGGAGTCCCGGTAGTCCATAAAACTTAGAGAGAGTACGTACAATCAGCAAATTGGGGTACTTGTCAACCAACTTTTTAATATAAGAGCTATCTTCCGTCACAAAAGAAGCATAAGCCTCATCCACCACCACATAAGTAGTTTCAGGAACAAAAGAAAGCAACTCATCTATTTCACCTGGCGTCAGGCAGTTGCCTGTCGGATTATTGGGAGATGCCAATAATAAGAGTTTTGGATTCTCAGCAACCAGCATTTCCTTCAATGCCTTAAAATCATATTTATAAGTATCACCTTCTTCATACAATGGATATTGAATACTCTTTCCGTCCACCTCTTCAGCAATACTTTTATAATACCACCAAGAAAACTTAGGAATAAGCATTGTCTTATTCCCATCAGCTTCCGTTAGAAAATAATGAACAAATTGTTTAAGTATATCTTCACCTCCATATCCCAACAGAACCTGATTCTCGTCTATCCCATACAATTCAGACAAAAAGACGGAAAAGATGCTTTTCTTCCCCTCATCATAAATCCGAGTATAAAAGCACAGCTTAGTAACATCAAAATTCTTAAGGGCATCTATGACTTCCTGAGAAGGAGCATAATTAAACTCATTCCGATCTAAATAGTTTATCTTTTCCATATCTTTTGAAATTGTTTTATTTTATGCTTTATCCTTTTGGACACCAGATATTGCATTTATCATGCAAAGGAAATACATTTTTATTAAATAAAAAAAAGAACGTACATGTTTTGTCCATGCCAGTGACTCCTTTTATCGCAGATCTATTAACTTTGCATCTCAATATATTACAGAATAGATGAAAGTTATTGTTGATAATAGAATTCCTTTTATAAAAGGGACGATTGAGCAAATAGCCGATGAAGTGATTTATGCTCCCGGAAAAGAGTTTACGCCTCAATTGGTAAAAGACGCGGATGCTTTAATTATACGTACGCGAACTAGATGCAATCAAGAGCTATTGGCTGGCAGCCGGATCCGTTTCATAGCTACCGCCACCATAGGCTTTGATCACATTGATACGGACTTCTGCAAAAAAGCAGGAATAGCATGGACAAATGCACCTGGATGCAACTCTGCTTCAGTAGCACAGTATTTGCAATCATCGTTCCTTTTGCTAAAACAATTAAGAAATAAAGACTTGTCGAATATGACCATCGGTGTTATCGGTGTAGGTAACGTAGGAAGTAAAGTCGCTCAGGTTGCCCGTGAAATGGGCATGCGGGTTTTGCTTAATGATCTGCCCCGCGAAGATCACGAAGGTGAAGCCGCATTCAGTTCCTTACAAACTTTAGCGGAAGAGTGTGATATTCTCACTTTCCACACACCTTTATATAAAGAAGGGAAATATAAAACATTTCATTTAGCCAATAGGGCTTTCTTCCAATCTTTAAAACGCCGGCCGGTCATCATCAATACTTCACGAGGGGAAGTCATAGACACCTCTACACTGCTAAAAGCATTAGAAACGGGAACAGTTTCCGATGCCATTATTGACGTCTGGGAAAATGAACCCAAAATTAGCCTTTCCTTATTAAGCAAAACATTGGTTGGTACTCCTCATATTGCCGGGTATTCGGCAGATGGAAAAGCCAATGCCACAAGAATGTCACTTAATGCGCTCTGCCATTACTTCGGAATCACTCCCAACTATCAAATAAATCCACCGGAGCCCCAAAACCCCGATATTACAGTGGACTCTATGGAGGAAGCCTACTTACAAATGTACGATCCGAGAAAAGACAGTGACGCCCTGAAGGCAAATCCCGAAGCTTTTGAGAAATTACGGGGAGACTATCCGCTACGCAGAGAAAAAACAGCCTATCATGTACACCTTAAGAAAGAGAAGGATTGAAATAAACGATAAAACCACTCATCTAAAAGCCTTCATTTTTATCTCGTAGAGGAACATACCGTTGCTCGTAGAGGAAAGGGTAGTTCCTCTACGAGCAACGAACTGCAGGTCAGGCACACTATAAAAGTTCCGACAAGAGTTTCTCTATAACCTTAGGATAATATTCGTACTCCAACGCGTGAACTTTCGCTGCAACATCTTTCGGAGTATCTATCTGCAGAACCGGACAAGCCATCTGAAAAATAACCGCCCCTTCATCATAACGTTCATTAATATAATGTATAGTAATGCCCGTCTTCTGTTCACCAGCCGCCACTACTGCTTCATGTACGCGATCTCCATACATTCCTTTTCCACCGAACTTAGGCAAAAGAGAAGGATGTATATTTATTATTTTATTAGAATAAGTATGCAACATCACATCTGGTACACGGGCGAGAAAACCAGCGAGCACAATAAAATCAATTCCATAATCGTGTAACATCGAAAGAATAGCCAGCCCCTCTTCCCACTCACTTCGGCTAAAGCAACAATAAGGGACTCCAAGAGCTCGTGCACGCTCCAGAACAAACGCATCCTTGCGATTAGACAAAACCAAGTCGACACGTACCAAATCTGTTCTCTGAAAATAGCGGATTATATTCTCCGCATTCGTTCCGTTACCAGAAGCAAGAATAGCAATACTTTTCTTCATAAAGCCTACAAGTAATGCACAAAAGCGTGAAAAATGTGCAAAACATTACATTTAATTCATCAAATATTTGCTAGGAACGATAAATATTTATTCCTTTGCACCGCAAAATTAAAGAAATAAAACTAATTATTAATTAAAAACTTAAAGTTATGTCTGAAATTGCATCAAGAGTGAAAGCGATTATCGTCGACAAGTTAGGCGTTGAAGAATCAGAAGTTACTAATGAAGCTAGCTTCACCAATGATTTAGGAGCAGATTCTCTTGACACTGTAGAACTTATCATGGAATTCGAGAAAGAATTCGGTATTTCTATTCCTGATGACCAAGCTGAAAAGATTGGCACTGTAGGTGATGCCGTATCTTATATCGAAGAACACGCTAAGTAATTTTATCCATTTATTATTAATATGGAATTAAAAAGAGTTGTAGTAACAGGTCTCGGCGCCATTACTCCCATTGGCAATACCGTCCCGGAATTTTGGGAAAGTCTAGTGAATGGGACTAGTGGGGCAGGGCCTATTACCTATTTCGACGCATCCCTTTTCAAGACCCAATTTGCATGTGAAGTTAAAGGCTTTGATGCAACGCAATATATCGACCGCAAAGATGCCCGCAAAATGGATTTGTACACACAATATGCCGTTGCTGTAGCTAAAAATGCGGTAGAAGATTCCGGTCTGGACATCGAAAAGGTAGATTTAAATAGAATAGGCGTTATCTTTGGCGCCGGTATTGGTGGAATACATACATTTGAAGAAGAAGTAGGATACTACTTCACCCATAAAGATCAAGGTCCCAAGTTTAATCCGTTTTTCATCCCTAAAATGATTTCGGATATTGCAGCCGGGCAGATTTCTATAATGTATGGGTTCCATGGTCCCAACTATGCGACATGTTCCGCTTGTGCAACGTCTACAAATGCAATAGCCGACGCTTACAACTTAATTCGCTTAGGTAAAGCTAACGCTATTATAGCAGGAGGTTCGGAAGCAGCGATATCAGAAGGTGGTGTGGGAGGATTTAATGCTATGCATGCCATTTCCACCCGCAATGATTCGCCAGCAACAGCATCAAGGCCATTTAGCGCAAGCCGTGACGGTTTTGTGATGGGAGAAGGAGGCGGCTGCCTCGTACTCGAAGAACTGGAACACGCCAAAGCACGCGGTGCAGAAATATATGCTGAATTGATCGGGGCAGGCATGTCTGCAGATGCCTATCACCTTACCGCTTCCCATCCTGAAGGACTCGGAGCGAAGTTAGTGATGATGAATGCTTTGGAAGATGCCGAAATCGAGCCTGAAAAGGTTGATTACATTAATGTTCACGGAACTTCTACTCCGGTAGGAGATATCTCTGAAGTAAAAGCTATTAAAGAGGTGTTCGGACAACATGCTTACAAACTTAACATCAGTTCTACAAAGTCAATGACAGGCCACTTATTGGGTGCTGCGGGTGCAGTAGAAGCTATTGCAAGCATATTAGCCATTAAGAATGGTATAATACCTCCTACGATCAACCACGAAGAGGGTGATAATGACGAGAACATAGATTATGACCTGAATTTTACGTTCAACAAAGCTCAGAAACGAGAAGTGAACGTCGCTCTTTCCAATACATTTGGATTCGGTGGTCATAATGCATGTGTCATTTTTAAGAAATACGCAGAATAGTCCGCTCGTGTTACGCAATCAAATAAATAAAATAAGACTCCTATTCCATAAGGATAGAGAGTCTTATTTTTGTTTTTATAAAATACTCGGATTCTATCCTCACGACATCAGACTATACCAGCAAGCTCTACTACACAAATCAACTTCTCTCCGTTCGGAAAAAGGATGTCCCCTGAATAACGAACGATTGGAATTTTTAGGAGATGCCATTCTTGACGCCATAGTAGGAGACATTGTATACAGGCATTTTGAAGGCAGACGGGAAGGCTTCCTTACCAATACCCGCTCCAAAATCGTACAACGGGAGACCTTAAATAAGTTGGCTGTGAAAATCGGATTGGATAAACTCGTAAAATATTCCACCCGCTCTTCTTCGCACAACAGCTACATGTATGGCAACGCCTTCGAAGCATTTATTGGTGCCATCTATCTAGATCAAGGCTACGAATGCTGCAAGCAGTTTATGGAAGAAAGGATCTTCAAAAATTATATAGATCTCGAAAGAATGTCGCGTAAAGAAGTCAACTTTAAATCAAAGCTAATTGAATGGAGCCAAAAAAACAAAGTGGAAGTCTCTTTTGAACTTATTGAACAATTTCTTGATGAGGATTCAAATCCAATGTTTCGGACAGAGATACGCATAGAAGGTATCTCAGCTGAAATGGGAACGGGATATTCAAAAAAAGAGTCACAACAAAATGCAGCACAGGCATCACTGAAAAAAATAAAAAACGACGGAGAATTCAAAAGACTTATAGAAGAAGCCAAAATACAAAATATAACATTGGCAGAAATCCCAATAAAAGAAGATGATAGTGAGAAAGAAGAGATTGAAGGAACTCAAGAAAGTACCTCTTCCCCTCTACCCACCGAACCATAAACAGAGAACTCTATTATCCAAAGCAGATTCCCATCCGTCTTCCCTGAACAACCAAATCATTTTCTTCAGTCACTAACTTCAGCTTTCCAGCGACTTCATTCAAAGGCACAGAAGAAATTTCGCTACCCTCTAATCTAACCATTCGTCCAAATTGTCCGGTTGCTATAAGTTCCGTAGCATGTCCCCCCATACGGGTTGACAAATTGCGATCGAAAGGAGTAGGTGATCCTCCTCTCTGGATATAACCCAAAACTGTTTGCCTTGTCTCAATACTCGTTTCATTCTCTATTTCCCGAGCAATGTATTCGGCAGCATGTTTCTCTCCATCGGTCTCTATCCCCTCAGCCACAACAACAATAGAATATGCTTTTCCACGCTCCAACCGCTTTAGAATCGTTTCTCCAATGCAATGTATATCATAGGGGATCTCAGGAATCAAAATGACATCTCCTCCTCCTGCCATACCAGAATAAAGCGCAATCCAGCCCGCCTTATGCCCCATGACCTCAATCACCATCACACGCTTATGAGAACTAGCCGTAGAATGAAGCCGATCAATGGCATCCGTAGCAATACTCACAGCCGAATCAAAACCAAAAGAGAAGTCAGTACCCCAAATATCATTGTCAATTGTCTTAGGCACAGAAACAATATTCAAGCCCATAGCGGCCAACTTTGCAGCAGTCTTTTGAGTCCCATTTCCCCCAATACAAACCACGCAATCAAGTCCCAACTCTTTTATATTCTGCTCGATGAGAGCCGGCTTATTAATATCGGCAGAAACATCCCGCTTTTTAAAAGGCTTTTCCCGCGAAGTTCCTAACATTGTCCCGCCCAAATTAAGCAATCCAGACAATGATTTATCTGTAAAATATTCAACATCCTTTGTCAGCAGTCCCAAGAACCCGCTATGAATGCCAATCACCTCCATTCCATAATAATTAATAGCCGTCTTACATACCCCACGGATTGTAGCATTAATGCCCGGACAATCACCACCCGAAGTTAAAATACCTATTCTCATAACGTCATTTTTTATATAAGTATTCCCTTTTAATACGCCCGTAAAGGTAGAAAAAAAAGAGAAAAAAGATAGAGATGCCAATAAATAAGATTATTTTTGCAATTTAAATAAGATTTCAAATAAAGACGATGAATATTACAACCTCGCTTAATAAGTTATATTTTGCCCCCCGTTTAAATGAAATCGACCGTTACGCCGAGCGGTCCGGAGATTTGCAACAGCAAGTTCTGAACCGTTTATTACAGATGGCAAAGGACACGGAATGGGGAAAGAAATATGATTATAAAAGCATACTAAGTTACGAGGATTTTAAAAATCGCCTCCCGATTCAAACTTATGAAGAAATAAAGCCTTATGTAATACGCCTTCGTAATGGGGAGCAAAATTTATTATGGCCTTCTGAAATACGTTGGTTTGCAAAATCGTCAGGCACAACAAACGACAAAAGTAAGTTTCTTCCTGTCAGCAAAGAATCATTACAAGACACTCATTACCAAGGAGGTAAAGATGCTGTCGCCATCTATTTAGGAGAGAATCCAAACAGCCGCCTTTTCTCAGGAAAAGGCTTAATACTGGGCGGTAGTCATAGTCCGAATCTTAATTTCAGACATAGCCTTGTGGGCGATCTTTCAGCTATTCTGATACAAAATGTGAATCCATTAGTCAACAGTATCCGCGTTCCCAGTAAGAAGATTGCCCTCATGAACGACTTCGAAAGCAAAATGGAGGCTATCGCAAACAGCACTTTAAAAACAAATGTTACGAGCCTGTCCGGTGTACCATCATGGATGTTGGTGCTAATTAAGCATGTCCTCCACAAAACAGGAAAACAATCACTGGAAGAAGTCTGGCCAAACTTGGAAGTTTTTTTTCATGGAGGCGTTGCCTTTACCCCCTACCGCGATCAATACAGAGATGTGATACGATCAAGCAATATGCACTACGTGGAAACATACAATGCCTCTGAAGGTTACTTTGGCACGCAAAATGACCCTAATGACCAATCCATGCTGTTAATGATTGATTATGGTATCTTTTATGAATTTATACCACTTGAAGATATAGGCAAGGAGAATCCACGCATTTATAACCTGGCAGAAATTGAGCTTAACAGAAATTATGCAATGGTTATTTCTACTTCCGCGGGTCTATGGCGCTATATGATTGGAGATACGGTCAGATTCACCAACAATCATCCTTATAAGTTTGTCATCACCGGACGTACGAAACACTTTATCAATGCCTTTGGTGAAGAGCTCATTGTAGATAATGCGGAAAAGGGATTGGCACAGGCTTGCGCTGCAACCGGAGCTCAAGTCATAGACTACTCGGCTGCTCCTGTCTTTATGGATGCTAATGCTAAATGTAGGCATCAATGGCTAATTGAATTCGCACAAATGCCTGATAATCTAGACTATTTTTCTAAAGTACTAGATAGCGCACTTAAAGAGGTGAATTCAGACTACGAAGCAAAACGCCAGAATAATCTTGCCTTACAACCATTGGAACTCATCGTTGCCCGCAAAGGGCTGTTTCATGATTGGTTGGCACAAAAGGGAAAACTAGGCGGGCAATATAAAGTGCCACGTCTCAACAATAATCGAAAATATATCGAAGAAATGCTGGATTTGAATAAATAAAGTACAAACGTTATGGAACACCAACTGACAATTTATAATACTCTAAACAGAAAGAAAGAACTATTTGTGCCCTTACATACACCTCATGTCGGCATGTATGTCTGCGGACCAACCGTATATGGAGATGCACATTTGGGACATGCCCGCCCGGCCATCACTTTTGATCTGCTCTTTCGTTATCTTATTCATTTAGGTTACAAAGTCCGTTATGTTCGAAATATTACCGATGTAGGGCATTTGGAGCATGATGCAGATGAAGGAGAAGATAAAATTGCGAAAAAAGCCAGATTGGAAGAATTGGAACCGATGGAGATTGTGCAATTTTATTTAAACCGGTATCATAAAGCAATGGAAGCACTAAACGTACTTCCTCCAAGTATAGAGCCTCACGCTTCAGGCCATATCATAGAACAAATCCAACTGGTCAAAGAAATACTACACAATGGATATGCTTATGAAAGCGAAGGTTCGATTTACTTTGATGTGGCAAAATACAATAAAGATCACCACTATGGAAAATTGTCAGGCCGAAATTTGGATGACGTATTAAATACAACACGTGAACTGGACGGACAAAGTGAAAAACGGAATCCGGCCGACTTTGCTCTCTGGAAAAAGGCCCAACCGGAGCATATCATGCGCTGGCCGTCCCCCTGGAGTGATGGATTTCCTGGCTGGCACTGCGAATGTACCGCTATGGGAAAGAAATATCTCGGTAATCACTTTGACATTCATGGAGGTGGGATGGACTTAATATTTCCGCATCACGAATGTGAAATTGCTCAATCCGTAGCCTCGCAAGGAGATGATATGGTACATTATTGGATGCACAACAACATGATTACTATCAACGGAACCAAAATGGGCAAATCATTAGGAAATTTCATTACTTTGGAAGAATTTATCCAAGGAAGCCACAAGTTGCTCTCCCAAGCCTATAGCCCTATGACAATACGTTTTTTCATTCTACAAGCTCATTATCGCAGCACGGTAGATTTCAGCAATGAAGCTTTGCAAGCTTCTGAGAAAGGGCTTTCGCGATTAATGGAGGCAGTAAACGGGCTGGACAAGATCACACCGGAAGCTTCCTCCACCGTAGAAACCCAATCATTACGTACAAAATGTTACGAAGCAATGAATGATGATCTCAACTCCCCCATTGTTATCGCACATCTTTTTGACGGAGCCAAGATAATCAATAACATTCTCGCCGGAAATGATACGATTACCTTGGACGACTTAAACGATCTAAAAGAGACTTTTCATCTTTTTTGCTTCGATATCTTAGGGCTAAAAAGAGAAAATAGTTCAGATGAGAAACGAGAAGTTGCTTTTGGAAAAGTAGTGGACATGCTTCTGGAACAGCGGCTAATAGCCAAGGCCAAGAAAGATTGGAGCACATCAGATAAAATAAGAAATGAACTCACCAGCCTTGGCTTTGAAATTAAAGACACCAAAGATGGTAGTGAATGGAAATTAAATAAGTAGCAATGGATCCAATCGAATTTTTCAAGAGTGATTGTTTCGCCGAGGCAAATGATATAAAACTAATAGAAATGCGTAAAGGTTATGGAAAAGCTTGTCTTACCATAACCGAAAAGCACCTTAACGCCGGAGGGCGTACACAGGGGGGAGCCATCTTCACTCTTGCCGATTTGGCTTTAGCTGCCGCTGCCAATTCGCACGGAACATTAAGTTTATCACTGTCTTCCAATATTACCTTCCTGCGCAGTAGCGGGATAGGAGATACACTATATGCCGAAGCACATGAAAGATATATTGGACAAACTACCGGACACTATCAAATAGACATTACTAATCAGCATGGGAAACTGATAGCCACATTTGAATCCAGTGTATACAGAAAAAAGGATTTACTTCCATTTTCAATTTAAACCCGGTCCATAGCACAATCGGTCCTGTCAAAGCGGAAATAAGCTGGTACAATGCAAAGATCTCAATCTCTTCTCACATAAGAAGTCATCGGATAACGGTTTCCTCTCACTCTCTTCAAAAATGCTTTAGCCGAACCAAAATTTAAATATAGATCCAAGCGGACAGGAAGATGATTTTTATCATCTGAGACATAGAATGTAATCACCTCTTTCTCTTTACCCTTTTTATACTCCACCAAAGAAAATACCAAACATCTGTACACAGTATCATTATCTGCTTTTATCTCCTTTTTTCCCCGATAAATAAGGGTTTGTTGTTCTACTTTGCGGCCGGTAACCATAGGAAAAAGGATACGATCACCCTCTTTATAGCTATCGGGAGTATAAGAGCGCGCCTGAGCCAGAATGCTCAACATATCATGAATACAACGACTATCATTATACTCCGTTTCTTGTATTCTGCCATTCTTCCAAGTACGCTTTTGCTTCACATACGACACACCATTTTTATAGGAAAACCAAGCCTCATCTATAGTATAGCGACTACCTTCCTCGGCGGCCTTACGAAAGTATAATGGTTCTAACCTGTCACTGACATAACATGTCAACGTATCACGCATCTTAAAAAAGAAATCGGTTTTTTTACTACCTGCCGAAATCAGATTAAGACGAAATGCAGGACGAGACTGGTAAGTTGTGGAATAAGTCGTCAAACTGGCTGAGCCGACTTTCTTCCAAAGGAACTGCCAGTTAAAATACAGATCATAAGTTACATGCTCACCTGATTGAAATGCTGTATTTGTAGTTGCACACTGAGATTTTACCGATAGTGGTGCAACCATTAATAGACAACATATAATTCCCAGTTTACCTGCGATAATTCGAACCCGGCCTATTCTGTCCACTATTTTTTTTCTTTTTCTTGTTTTCATCTGGTTTTTGTTTTTTAAGTTCGTTCGGTTTTTGTTTATCGAGTGCTTTTCCTTTTATATTCCAATCCTGAATCAAGTCAAAATTAGCTTTAAACTCCAAAACCTGAGGGTAATAATAGACATTCTCAGGTTGCAACTTCTTTGAGTAATCACCAGTGTCCCAAACCCCATTTCCATTTAAATCTTCTATAAGCCGCGCGCCATATTTGCCTGGATTTAAGTAATAAAAATCCGCCTTTCCGTCAACAATAGGAACTGTACGAACTACTTTATCTTGGGCATCCAGCAGCTCTACAAAAGAAGGAGAGGTCTCACCTGTCACATTAAAGAAAATCTGACCATAATCTTCAAGCTTTTTCACTTTAAATTCTTTCTTTATCTTATCTGTGTACAATCCATATAGACTATGAAAAGCCATAGAATCCACTTCTAAAGTATAGCTTCCACCAGGTTTCCAATTCACAAATAGATTATAACGCTTAACATCTATTGAATCACGAAGAAAGTCAAAGTGTACATCAGATAATAAGCTATCTACTTTTTGCCTCAAATGAATGGCCAAAGTGTCAATTCGAGCCACAGGTTCACTAAAATTAAAAGTTATATAATCATAGACATCCATCGTACCGGGCGCATATACATCAACAGGAAGAAATTCTATACTATCAGCCTTTTGCTTATCACTCTCTTTTTTCTTCTTTTTAGTCTTAGGCCGATTCTTTACAAACAGGTTTAATGTATCTGTCCGGGGAACCAACTGGTTAAGTGTATCCGTATACAAATAAGTTAAACTGATTTGTAGAGTATCTTTTTTATAGAGCAATGAATCCTTAATCCAATAATGAATACTATCGTTACGCACATTTGCCTGATCTATAACAAAGGCGTTATGCTCGTCAAAGTTCAACCCTTTCAGAATAGGAAGAGTATCTGCCGGTGCAGCAAAATAAAGCGAAAAAATTCGAGGATCAAGCCTTTCACCCTTAAGGAATCTTTGAGCGTAAGAAGACTTTTTAAAGCAACGTAATAAAACATCATCCGGCAAATAGTAAGTATAGGTTTTCTTTACAATGCTATCCACAGTCAGTGAATCCTTCCATATGGTATCCTGACGAACCCGTTCTTCCATAGAGGGAACGACAAGCGAATCATTGAAAGCGATAGTTTCAACAGGTTGGTTATAGGCAAAATTCTGATCCGCATCTTCCAACGCAAAAATATGATACTTCCCTGGTGCAACACCTCTAATGGAAAAATGTCCCCGGCTGTCAGTACGTCCTACGCGGTCAAACGGCTTAACAATAAATGCTGAATCGGAAAGATCGGAATGTAACCCGACCAATAACCCTTTTACCGGTTCCAAATTTGACGCATTAAGAACAAAACCGGAAATCATCATCGAATCAATAACAGACCCTGTAGAAAAAGTATAGCTGAAATCAGATAAGGCATTTCCTTCGTTATTATCCTGAATAGCATCTGCGAAATCAATGGTATAAGTTGTATTTGATTTAAGCGTATCCTGCAAATTAATGGCAACCCTCTTCCCGTTTGCCTTAATTTCCGGCTGCTGCACTTGGGGTGGTGATATCACAATCTTTTCATTCGCCTTATCCAACTTAATGAATTCATCAAACAGTATCGTGATTTTTTTCTTGGTATTGTTCAGTGAGCCCGGTAACGGCATGCCAGTTATAAAGCGGGGTGGAGTTTCATCAATAGGACCACCTTCAATACGACCAATGCTTGCACATGAATACAGTACACCTACTATTACCACAAAACCTATGAATCGACGAAATAATAACTTCATATTCGGAACTTTAATATAAAACATGGTACAAAAATAAGGGTTATCTATAAATAAGCCCTATGCTTTACAGTATTTTAATCAAAACGCTTATTCTGCTCAACAGATGAAATATACAAAACATAGTTAAAAACAAGCTAGATACAGTATATATAAAAAAGAAATGAATAACTTTACACCCGAAAAACTCGAATCGTATTTATAGTTTTTCGTATTCAATTTTCTTAATAATCTTTGAGATAACACAAGAACGAAATCCAAAAACAAAATTAAACCAAGTAAAGATAATAATTACGAGTATGAAGAGTAGATTTATATTATTGACATCTTGCCTGTTACTGTTCGGCTGTGGGCAAAATGACAAAGGTAAAAGTAATACCCCGGAATGTGCAGTAATTGCCGTGCAAACAACCAATGCAAATTCAAAAGTCAGTTACCCTGCAACGATAAAAGGCAAACAAGATGTTGAGATCCGCCCCAAAGTGGCCGGTTTTATCACAAAGCTTTATATTGATGAAGGAAATGTTGTCCGCAAAGGACAACCCCTCTTCCTTATTGATCCGGTTCAATATCAAGAAGCTGTTAACATAGCCGAAGCGAATGTGAAATCCAATCAGGCCACAGTAGCTACGCAACAATTAACGGTCAACAACAAGCGCCAACTGCTTAAAAAAAATATCATAAGTGAATACGACATGCAGATGGCGGAGAACCAACTGGCTTCTGTTAAAGCTTCTCTGGCACAAGCACAGGCTAACTTAATAAAAGCCCGCCAAGATCTTGCGTACTGTACCGTAACAAGCCCTTCGAACGGAATAGCTGGTGACATACCATTCCGTGTGGGAAGTTTGGTCAACTCGTCTTCTGCTACTCCGTTAACCACGGTATCTGATATTTCAGAAATGTATGTTTACTTCTCTATGACTGAAAAGCAACTACTTGACTTAATCCGCGAAGGTGGAAGTATGAAAGAAATTTTAGCAAAAATGCCAGAAGTCAATCTCCAACTGATCGATGGTAGCATTTATAAAGAAAAAGGAAGAGTGGAAACAATCAGTGGCGTAATCGATCCCACGACCGGATCAGTAAGCATGAGAGCTACATTCCCTAATACCAATAACGTTTTACGTAGCGGGGGGACTGGCAATGTAATTTTCCCCTATGTATTTAAGAATATAGTGGTAATTCCCCAATCAGCAACAGTAGAAATCCAAGATAAGAAATTTGTATACGTACTGCAACCCGATAATACAATCAAAAACACAGAGATCCAAATTTCTAATTTGAATGACGGCAAGCATTATTTAGTAACAAAAGGATTAAAAGCAGGAGACAAAATTGTGATTGAAGGTGTACAGAATCTAAAAGACGGAGAATCCATCAAGCCCATTACTCCTGTAGAGAAAGAAGCTGAATATCAGAAAGCTCTGAAAGACCAAAAAGATGGGAATCTTTCTACAGCTTTTAATTAATCAGAAGAAAAAATATGAAATTAGATAAATTTATAAATCGTCCGGTACTATCTACGGTAATTTCCATATTGATAGTTATTCTTGGTATTATCGGTTTAGCAACTCTACCTATATCCCAATATCCGGACATTGCACCTCCTACCGTATCAGTAAGAGCGACCTATACAGGCGCCAGCGCTTCTACCGTATTAAACTCTGTGATCGCTCCGCTAGAGGACCAAATCAATGGCGTAGAGAATATGATGTACATGCAGTCTACTGCTTCAAATAATGGAAGCGGCGACATTAACATCTACTTCAAGCAAGGCACGAACCCGGATATGGCAGCGGTAAATGTACAAAATCGGGTATCTATGGCCCAGGGGCTATTGCCTGCAGAGGTTACCAGAGTCGGTGTCACGACGCAAAAACGACAAAATTCAATGCTTGTTGTATTCTCTCTTTATGATGAGTCCGACAAATATAATATAGAATTTATTGACAATTATGCCAAAATCAATCTTATTCCCGAGATCCAACGTATCAAGGGGGTAGGTGAAGCTAATGTCTTTGGACAAGATTATTCCATGCGTATTTGGCTGAAGCCGGATGTAATGGCCCAGTATAAGCTGATACCTTCGGATGTTTCTACAGCACTAGCAGAACAAAACATAGAAGCCGCTCCGGGACAATTCGGCGAACAAGGGAACCAGACATTCCAATACACAATCCGCTATCGAGGTCGTTTACAACAGCCGCAGGAATTTGATAATATCGTTATTAAAGCATTGCCTAACGGCGAAGTACTCCGTTTAAAAGATATTGCCAAAGTTGAGTTGGGTCGACTAGCCTATTCATTTAATAATCAAGTAAACGGGCATAAGGCAGTAACATGTATTGTGTACCAGATGGCAGGCACAAACGCTACGGCCACAATCAGCGACATTGAAAACCTTTTGAAGCAGACCCAAAAGAAACTCCCAACCGGGCTAAAAGTAAGTATATCCATGAATGCAAATGACTTCTTGTTTGCCTCCATCCATGAAGTAATCAAAACCCTGCTGGAAGCGTTTATACTCGTATTTATTGTAGTTTATATCTTTTTACAAGATTTACGTTCTACCCTGATACCTGCAATTGCCATCCCGGTAGCTTTGATCGGAACTTTCTTCATGCTCTCGGTAATAGGCTTTAGCATCAACCTGTTGACTTTATGTGCCATGGTGCTGGCCATCGCCATTGTTGTGGATGATGCCATCGTGGTAGTAGAAGGAGTGCATGCAAAATTAGATCAGGGATATAAATCAGCAAAATTAGCCTCTATTGATGCAATGAGTGAATTGGGAGGTGCTATTGTCTCTATTACATTAGTCATGATGTCTGTCTTCATACCAGTAAGTTTCATGGGAGGAACAGCAGGAATCTTTTATCGCCAGTTTGGCTTGACAATGGCCATCGCAATAGGCTTTTCGGCATTAAATGCATTGACGTTAAGTCCCGCATTATGTGCCATTTTCTTGAAACCTCATAAGGAAAGCGGAGAAAAAAAGTCTACTTTTGTTTCCCGCTTCCACACTGCATTTAATGTACATTATGAACATTTACTAAAAGGATATAAGAAACGGGTTCTATTCTTTATCCATAAGAAATGGTTGTCATTCGGACTTGTCGGGCTATCAATTCTTTTATTGATGTTTTTCATGAAAACAACACCTACAGGTATGGTACCGGGTGAAGATACCGGAGTAATCATGGGAGCAGTTACTCTTCCTCCCGGAACTTCGCAGGAAAGAGCCGAACAAGTATTTGCCCGTGTAGACAGCTTAGTGGCATCGGATCCTGCCGTGCTGTCCCGTACGCTAATCTCCGGATTTAGTTTTATCGGCGGGCAAGGTCCATCTTATGGCTCATTCATTATCAAGTTGAAACCATGGGAGGAGCGCTCAACAATGCAAAATTCAACAGTAATATTTGCATCACTATACATGCGTGCGCAAAAAGTCATCAAAGAGGCACAAGTTTTATTCTTCACTCCGCCAATGATTCCAGGTTATTCCGCATCCAGTGACATAGAGCTCAATATGCAAGACAAGACTGGCGGAGATTTGAATAAGTTCTATAATGTAGTCACTGCTTATACGAAATCACTGCTCGATCGTCCTGAAATTAAATCGGCACAAACCACTTTCAACCCAAAATTTCCTCAGTACATGATTGATATTGATGCCGCAGCTTGTAAAAAAGCGGGTATCAAGCCGAATGATATTCTCACGACAATGCAAGGCTATTATGGGGGATTGTATGCCTCTAACTTTAACCGGTTTGGAAAAATGTACCGTGTGATGATACAGGCAGAACCTACATCTCGAACCAATCTCGAATCTCTTCGGAACATAAAAATACGAAACGGTAATGAAATGGCCCCGATTTCCCAATTTATGACAATAAAGAAAGTATACGGACCGGATATTATCAGCCGTTTTAATCTCTACACATCTATGAAAGTGATGGTAGCTCCTGCAGAAGGTTATACTAGTGGACAAGCCTTGAAAGCTATTGCTGAAATTGCTGGAAAAGATTTGCCTCAAGGCTACAGCTATGAATTGGGTGGTATGGCGCGTGAAGAAGCGGAAACCAGTGGCAGCACAACAGGATTAATATTTATTCTTTGCTTTGTATTTGTATACTTATTATTAAGTGCCCAATACGAGAGCTACATACTACCTTTTGCCGTGTTACTTTCAATTCCGTTCGGTTTGCTCGGCAGCTTCCTTTTTGTAAACGGGATGAGTGCAATAGGAAATATCTCAATCATGAAAATGATTTTGGGATCGATGTCTAATGACATCTATATGCAGATTGCATTGATTATGCTAATGGGACTGCTAGCCAAGAATGCCATCCTTATCGTAGAGTTTGCACTTGATCGCCGTAAAATGGGCATGAGCATTACATGGGCGGCGGTTTTGGGTGCCAGTGCACGTTTACGCCCGATCTTAATGACATCATTAGCGATGGTAGTCGGATTACTACCAATGATGTTTGCATTTGGCGTAGGAGCTCACGGTAATAGAACATTGGGAACATCTGCCATTGGAGGTATGTTGGTCGGTATGTTCTTGCAAATATTTATTGTCCCCACCCTCTTTGTCGTATTCCAATACTTACAAGAGAAAGCTAAACCTATAAAATGGGAAGACATGGACAACTCTGATGCTGAACCGGAAATAGAACAATATGCAAAATAATCGATTTGATTTATATATAGTTAAGCAAAAGATACCCTTATAGATATGAAGAAACAAATAATATCCTTAATATGTGCAACTGTTCTGCTGAGCAGTTGCCATATTTATAAAACATATAAAAGACCTGAAGATATCAGCACAGCAGGGTTATACCGAGACACAACAAAGATTAATGGTACAGAAACCACCGACACTATAAATTTCGGCAATCTCCCATGGCAATCAGTCTTCACGGATCCGCTATTACAGTCCCTTATTGAAGAAGGCTTGGAACACAACTCAGACTTACGTGCCGCTGCACAAAAAATAAAAGAAGCCCAGGCCCCTCTTCTTGCAGCCAAACTGGCATTCGCTCCGTCGTTAACGCTATCTCCTAAGGGAACAATCAGCAGCTTTAACAAAAGTGCAGCGACTAAAACCTATTCGTTGCCCGTCACTTCAGAATGGCAGGTCGACCTTTTTGGGCATCTTTTAAACCCAAAACGTTATGCAAAAGCAACAGTCCAACAAACAAAAGCATATCAACAAGCTGTAAGGAGCCAAATAATAGCAAATACAGCAAATATATATTACACACTTTTGATGCTGGATCGCCAACTGAATATTTCAGAACAGACGGCTACTATTCTAAAAAAGAATACAGAAACCATGGAGGCTATGAAAAACTCCGCATTATATAATATGACAGCCGCTGGCGTGGAGCAGAGCAGAGCTGCTTATGCACAAGTAATAGCTTCCCTATCTGATATCCGGCAAAGCATCCACGAAACGGAAAATGCACTTTGCATTCTGATAGGAAAGGCACCGCAAAGCATCAAGCGTAGCATACTTCAAGAACAGCGCCTGCCTCAGGAATTTTCAGTAGGTATTCCTCTCCAGCTCCTGTCTAACAGACCGGACGTAAAGGCAGCCGAAATGTCATTAGCAGCCGCTTATTACAACACAAATACAGCCAGAGCTGCTTTCTATCCGCAAATAACACTTAATGGATCAGCAGGGTGGACAAATAGTGCAGGAACAGCCATCATTAATCCGGCAAAATTCTTAGCCACCGCTGTTGCTTCTCTGACACAACCATTATTTAATAATGGCGTCAATATCGCTAAATTGAGAATAGCTAAAGCACAACAGGAAGAAGCTAAGATCCAGTTCCAACAAATGTTGTTGAAAGCTGGAGCGGAAGTAAGCAACGCATTGTATCAATATCAAACAGCCTCAGATAAAGTTGAAGCCCGTGCAATACAAGTTAAATCCGCCCAGAATGCAGCAGATTACACAAAAGATTTATTTAAATTAGGAACTTCAACATACTTGGAAGTATTATCCTCTGAGCAGTCTTACCTCAGCGCGCAATTATCAGAAGCATCCGATAATTTTGATCGCATGCAGGCAGTAGTTAATCTTTACCAGGCACTAGGTGGAGGAAGAAAATAAAACTTAAATCACTTAATATTATGATCAGTTCATTAGCTTTTGTAGATCCGGCCGCTAAAATCGGCAAAAATGTCACTATTCAGCCTTTCGCCTACATTGAGGGCGATGTAGAGATTGGTGATGATTGTATCATTATGTCCCACGCTAGTGTACTTAACGGCACAAAAATGGGAAGTGGAAATGAGGTACATCAAAATGCCATTTTAGGTGCAGAACCACAAGATTTTCATTACACAAGAGAGAAAAGCCGGCTCATTATCGGAAACAATAACCATATTAGAGAAAATGTGGTCATTAGCCGTGCAACAAAAGAAGAGAACAGCACAGTTATCGGAAATGAGAATTTCTTAATGGATGGAGTACATGTATGCCATGATGTCACCGTAAAGGATCATTGCGTACTCGGCATAAAAAGTACGCTTGCCGGAGGATGTACAATGGATGAGTTCTCTATTCTAAGTAGCAATGTACTATTACAACAAAATTGCCGTATCGGGACATGGACGCTAATTCAGGGAGGATGTCGCATCTCAAAAGATGTCCCCCCATATATCATTGTTTCGGGCAACCCGGCCACTTACCACGGGATAAATGCAGTAGTTCTATCCCATCACAATTTCCAGGAACGTATATTACGCCATATAGCCAATGCCTATCGCTTGATCTTTCAAGGAAACTTTAGCGTACAAGATGCCATTCAGCAAATAAAGGAACAAGTACCGATGAGTGATGAAATCAAAAACATTCTTGATTTTGTCTACCAATCCAAAGGTATTATAAAATAGGTGATACCACCTCAGTAAAAAAGAGAGAATAAAACTATTCTCTCTTTTTTGTTACTTTACTATTCAAAGTATAATTCGCCAAAGAACTCAGGGCAATGGAAATTAGGTTTCTTTAAATCAATAGGATTCCAAGACAAAAAATGCGGCGTTTGTAGCTCATCTCCACATTTATAGAAATTAGCCCGGATTGTGACCCCATCCAATGAAGTAATATGATGTTTGAAGAAAGTAGAGTAAGGTATTACCAATGCAAGCTCCCAACTACATGTTCCCACCCGCTCGGTAAAAGGAACCCTCCCTAAAGAAGACCAACGGAGTACTTTATCCAGAACCGCTTGCGGAGCACGCTCCCGCCCTTCACGTTCAGCACCTGCACCAATCAATAACGTACCAGTACAATTGCATTCCATATTATAATAAATTCCGTCATTCGCCGGAACAGAGAAAAACTCAACGCAAGCATCTTTCCAGACAGCACCATTATCACCGGACGCAATTGCACGCACACTGGCTTCCGTTACTCTATAATTAAGTAAAATCGCATGATCAGTATGTGCAATACGAAATTGCACATCGGGACGGTACGGGAAATTAGACCAATTCACCACATCAATAGCTTGAAAACCAATTCCCTCTTTATCAAGAAGAGCCGGAAGTCCATCCGGTTGAAGATTTGTCGCAAAAACTTTTTTTACACTTAATTTTTTCATTTGTACTTTTAAAGGATTAGAAGCAATCGCCATACCGGCATTAAGGAGAAAAAACAGAGCTAAAACTAAGCGACTGCACCTACCCCCCACCGACTGCTTACTTTTTCTTATCTTTTTATTCATAGCTATCGTAAAAAAACAGCCCAAAGATACATTTTCTTTAAAGAAGAAAAACACATTGGCAGAATTAAATCCATGTACAGTGAATTACTTTTAAAACAAATGACCTACATTTGCAAATAATACAAATTAAAAAACAGATGTCACTTCCTATCTACTTTGCCCCGTTACAAGGCTACACCGATGCAATCTACCGAAAAGCTCATTCACTATTATTTGGAGGAATAGCAGCCTATTATGCTCCGTTTACGCGCATAGAACATGGAGAAATACGTCGTAAAGATATCCGTGATATAGAACCGGAAAACAACGTAAACGTCACACTCATACCGCAATTAATTGCCCCCACTATCGAAAAGATGGAGCAGATAGTCAACCTTTTCATTGATAAAAAGTATCGTAAAGTTAATATTAACCTGGGATGCCCTTCTCCCATGCTGGCCAAACGCCATAACGGTTCCGGAATGTTACCTTATCCCGATGAAGTGGAAAAATTACTTACGTCAGCAATAAAGCAACACCCTGATCTGGAGTTCTCCGTCAAAATGCGGTTAGGTTGGGAAAATCCGGAAGAATGTCTTGCACTCTTACCTCTATTGAATGAACTACCTTTAACCCATATTGTTCTCCACCCCAGAATAGGCAAGCAGCAGTACAAAGGAGAAGTCGACCTGTGCAGCTTTGAGCTATTCTATAAAGAATGCCATCATTCCCTCTTTTACAACGGAGACATACAAAATGGTGAAGATATACAAAGAATAGCTGAGCGTTTCCCAAACTTGAAAGGTATAGTCATAGGCAGAGGACTACTCGCCAATCCGGCTATGGCTATGGAATACCAACAAGGAAGTCCATTGTCCACAGACATCATGAGAGAGAAATTAGAATCCCTCCATACAATAATATTCACCCACTATGAAAATAAACTGGAAGGAGGAGAATTACAACTCCTGACCAAAATGAAAATCTTTTGGGAATATTTATTACCCGAAGCAGACCGAAAAGCAAGAAAGGGAATTCACAAAGCGACCAAAATGACAACTTACCAGCAAGCCGTTAGCAAACTGTTAAACGAAGACTGGAACCATACATTACCCAGCAAATTCTCCTTTTAAACAGTTAGCGAACAAAAAACCTTCACCTGAATAGCTTTCAATGAAGAGCAATTCAAGTGAAGGAATGATAGTGGTCACTTTAGAAACAATCGGCATCAGGGATGCACATGTTCAAAAGTCTTATTTTCTTCCTGCACCGAGCGAATAGTCTCATTCAGTTCACCAATGGGTACATCAAAATTGTACCAGTCGGTATAACAGTCTGTGACATACCACTTCCCTCCTATCAAATCAAATACAACGCGAAGAGAAACCTCGGATTCATCATAACCCGCCTCAAACTCTTTATGCGCAGATTGGTTTACCGTAAAACGGGAAATGTAAACTCCGCCTTCTTCTTCGGTAGTACGTCCTTCCTTCAAGGATTCTTCATCCAACAAAGGCCATTTTTCTTTAGTAAAAGAAAAAGTTTTTTCAGTCTCCCCATCATCTTCCAGTAAAGTGATCGGCGACTTTAATGGAAACTTGATACGCGAAAACTGAAAAGAAGCACTGGAAGTAAACTTTTTGAGGAATCCCTGAAAATCCTCCTGAGCAGCAGCATGACTGTTTAAAACGGTCATTAACAAGGCTGCAGACAGACAAAACACAAAACGAATTGCTTTCATCTTTAGTAATAAATCAAATGTTTATATATCGGCGCAAAGATAATGGAATTCTTCATAATAAGATTATCTATGTTTCAAATATTCATACCCAAAACGGCACCGCAAACAATCCTTCTTATCGCAATAAAACTTCTGCAACTGAAGTAAAGCCTGGGAATCAGCAGCAGTGGACACGGGCAATCCGGCATTGCTCCACATGCGGGTAACATAGTTATTTTCGGCTTTCAGCTCGTCAAGAAAATGACTGGCGCGATCACACAGCCGGTCTTCGGACTTGTGTATTCCATAAGCATATAAAAAAGGAATCACTGTATTTATGATAATAAGATCCAGCGAATGATCTCCCAACTGTTTTTTACGCTTTGGCGATACCTTATTAAAGTTGAAATGACTTTCCCAAAAGTCAGAAGTCGCACATCTTAAACAATCTCTAGTTGCACCCAATGTTTCGGCATCCATTACATGCGAAAAGATTGTCTGCCCACTGGAATAAAGATAAGCTAGCTGAGCCAAACGGATATGCGGAAAATTGTCCGGACGTAAGCGAAGGAACCGCCATTGCCTATAGTCCATTGACGGAGACAAACTAAATTTATGAGATAGATAAGCATATTCTTTTTGTAAATCGGCATAATATTTCGAATATTCATCACTTCTTTGTTCCAGAAGTCCCGCCTGTCCAAAGAAAAAAGCTTCAACCTGGAACAGATTATCGCGATGCTTGTCAATCGCCCTGAGTGAAAGACTCTTCGCCCATGTCTCAAAAGTATCACCATTCAATCCAAAACCAAAGCTACGGGCCAAAGTAATAAAAAAAGCATCCTCCCAATTATTATTACAGCTTTCAAGCCGTTTCAGAAGCTGAATACGCTTTTCTTCAAATCGTTCTACCTGAAGCACAGAAAGCCAAGAATGAATGGTGAATTTGGATAATGAAGGCAGAATAGAGTAACAAGGCGGATAAATTTCCGTACGGCACAACTCATCGTAATGCAAGACCACATCAGCCGGACAGGATAACTGCATTTGCGGAATCAACTCACCGGTAGTACGACGGATCTCTTGGTCCACCACTTCGGCCACATGCAAAATCACACTATCATACACTATATTCTCACTGTGCCCATGACGCAACCAATCGGACGACTTCATATGGATTTCGACATTTCCAACCCATAGCGTATCCCCTATCTTAATTTTGGCATTAAAAAAATCAGGTCCGGCATTCGTGTTCGGCAAACCAGGGTCAATCACTTCCACAGGCTCATCGGAAGTCGTATAAAGCACCTTTAAAGGAAATATTTTATGCTTCCATACATAATGTAGTAGTTGTTCCATTGTTAACAAGAAGTAAATCTATACAGCAAATGTATGAAAAAGATTATCTTTGCGACTAATAGTATGTTAATAAAGTGAACCCAAGCTAAAAAGAAAATGAAGATAGCATTAATTGGATACGGAAAGATGGGCAAGGAGATCGAAAAAATTGCCCGAAGCCGCGGACATGAAATAGTAAGCATCATAGATGTTAACAATCAGAATGATTTTGAATCGGAAACTTTCAGAAGTGCGGATGTAGCCATTGAATTCACCAATCCGATGGTGGCATATTCCAACTATCTGAAAACTTTTAAAGCCAATGTAAAACTGGTATCTGGAAGTACCGGATGGATGGCTGAACACGGAATGGAAATCAAAGAATTGTGCAACAAAGGTGGACAAACACTTTTCTGGTCTTCCAATTTCAGTCTAGGAGTCGCCATATTTTCAGCCATAAACAAACAATTGGCCAAAATCATGAATCAGTTCCCGGCTTATGATGTTACAATGAGTGAAACCCATCATATCCATAAGCTCGATGCACCAAGCGGAACGGCTATCACTCTCGCCGAAGAAATACTCGATAACCTCAACCGTAAAGATCACTGGGTAAAAGAGGTCGCTACAGCTACAAATGAGTTACCGATCCACAGTATCCGTGAAGGAGAAGTCCCGGGTATCCACAGCATCCGCTACGAATCGGAAGCAGACAGTATCACGATTACCCACGAGGCCAAAAACCGAAAAGGATTTGCACTGGGCGCAGTATTGGCAGCCGAGTATACGGTAAAGAATCATGGATTTTTAGGAATGAAAGATTTATTCCCTTTTTTAAACGATTAAACAGTTTATTATGAAGAAAGCAACGCAACCTCAATGGCTTAGATTTTCAATTATCACCCTTCTTTATCTCATTTTCCTAATCTGGGTGAAAAGCTGGCTAGGACTAATTATCCTACCTTTTATCTACGATGCCTACATCAGTAAGAAAATCCCATGGGGATTCTGGAAAAAAGCAAAAAATCCGGCAATACGCAGTATCATGAGCTGGATTGACGCCATTCTCTTCGCATTGGTTGCCGTTTACTTCGTAAATATCTATTTCTTTCAAAACTATCAAATCCCCTCGTCCTCATTGGAAAAGTCCCTGCTAGTAGGTGATTATCTTTATGTGAGCAAGATGAGTTACGGACCACGTGTTCCCAATACTCCGCTCCACATGCCCCTCACCCAGCATACACTGCCCCTATTCAACTGTAAATCGTATTTTAATTGGCCGCATTGGAATTATAAACGTGTTCCGGGATTTGGCAAAGTCAAACGCAACGACATCGTAGTATTCAATTTTCCTGCAGGCGACACCGTCGCTACAAAATTCCAACAGACCGACTTCTATACCCTCGCCTATGGTGAAGGACAGCGCATATATCCCAAACAAGTCAACATGGACAGCCTGAGCATAGAGCAGCAACGTGCTGTTTATGAGCTCTATTATAATGCCGGACGAAATCTCATACGCTCAAATCCCAACACCTATGGAGATATTGTTATTCGCCCCGTTGACAGAAAAGAAAATTATGTCAAACGTTGTATTGGTCTGCCAGGAGATACATTGCAAATTAAAGACACACAAGTTTACATTAATGGTAAACCAATGCAAAACCCGGAAAATCTCCAATTTAACTATTTTGTCCAAACAACCGGATCATATATTACAGAAGATATGTTCCGCCAATTAGGAATCAGCAAAGATGATCAAGCCTTAATAGGTAACACAGAAGGCTTGGAAACGGAACTGGTGAGTATGGGCTTAAACAATCGTGATTCACAAGGCCGGCTTACACCTGTTTACCATCTTCCGCTCACTAAGAAGATGTACAATGAATTAAATGCTAACAAAAAATTAGTTAGCCACATCGTGATAGAGCCTGAAGAGTATTCTGGACAGATGTATCCACTCAACCTCTATACCAAATGGACTCGTGACAATTATGGCCCGATTTGGATTCCATCCAAGGGAAGTACCATTACACTTACGCTCCATAATTTACCTATTTATGAACGCTGTATCCACGCTTACGAAGGCAATAAGTTGGAAGTAAAGGGCGACGATATCTATATCAACGGAAAGAAGACAACGGCCTATACCTTTAAGATGGATTACTATTGGATGATGGGCGACAATCGTCACAACTCGGCCGATTCCCGCTATTGGGGATTCGTACCCGAAGACCATGTTGTTGGCAAACCGATCGTAGTATGGCTATCATTAGATAAGGACCGTGGCTGGTTTGATGGTAAAATCCGATGGAGTCGTATTTTTAAATGGGTGGACTAAATACACTTCCGCTCTTCTACAGCTATAAGGGAATCAATTAAGCGTATGAAAGGAAGAATCAAATGGATCTTATCACTAGCTGGAATAATATTGCTCGTACTATTATTCCGTGGTTATGCCATGACTTCCTATTTCATACCTTCCTCCGGAATGGAAAATTCGTTGTATGACGGGGAATGTATCCTCGTCAACAAATGGAGTTACGGTCTACGTTTACCGCTCATGAAGTTCTGTGGATACCATCGGCTAAGAGAAACTCCGGTACAAAGAGAAGATATCATTGTGTTCAATAATCCGGCAGACCTGCCTCGCTCCGTCATCGATCAAAAGGGCGTATTTATAAGCCGTTGCATTGGATTACCGGGAGATACACTTTTAATTGATTCGCTCTATTCCGTAGTATCTTCAGAGAAGAATTCCCCCGATCAAAAGTTCCTGTATGCTTATCCCAAAAGCCATGAGCGGCAACTTGACATCTTGCTTGCCCGCTTGTCCATACTCAACAATAAACTGCTCGGACAGGATTCCATTAAAAGTGTCCGAAGCTTCAGTCGCTACGAATACTACCTGTTGGAACAAGCATTAGGGGATAGCTGTTGGATAAAGTTTCTCAACCGAAATGACTCAGCCGAAGCATTACACCCGCTCATTATACCTCAGAAAGGGAAAGCCGTCCGGGTCTATCCATGGAACAGAATACTTTTGCGCAATACTTTAGTGTTGCACGAAAAAAAGCAGGCAGAGATAAAAAATGATACATTATACGTAGAAGGCAAAGCCGTACAGCATTGTTACTTTACAAAAGATTATTATTGGGTAGCCGCTAACAATTCGGTGAACTTATCCGACTCCCGGTTATTTGGATTTGTTCCTAAAGATTATATCATCGGTAAGGCTTCATTGATCTTATTCTCAAAGAAAAAAGATACCGGGATATTCACCGGATACCGATGGAATCGTATCTTTTCAAGAGTGCACTAGCATTTTGCATGTCCCTGTTTCAAGCAATTCTGTTAAAGAATAAATAGCGCCGATAGATAAGTTATTGTGTCATGATTCAACAACTAAAAGCTATGATTAATAAAACAACATACCTCTCTTCCGCTTATTTGGCACCTATAGAATACTATTGTAAGTTAGCTTCGTATCAAAAGATCTTCATCGAACAATATGATAACTACACCAAGCAAACTTACCGTAACCGTTGTACAATAGCCGGAGCGAGCGGAGAACTGGCTCTTTCCATTCCAACCGTCAAACCGACCACCCCGAAATGCCTGATGCGCGACATACGCATCTCCGACCACGGAAATTGGCGACATCTACATTGGAACGCACTGTCATCCGCCTATAATCATACCCCCTTCTTCGAATATTATAAAGACGATTTCTTTCCTTTTTATGAGAAGAAGTATGAGTTCCTAATCGACTTCAATGAAGAGCTCTGCCAGCTAATCTGCTCGCTCATTGATATTCAACTGGATATGGACCGCACACCAGAGTATAAAGCAGCATTCACTTCCACCGAAACCGACTTTCGCGAAAGTATTCATCCCAAGAAAGATTTCGAGAAAGAAGATCCAGACTTCACACCTTATCCTTATTATCAAATTTTTCAGGATAAACACAGCTTCCTCCCGAACCTCAGTATTGTCGATCTATTGTTCAATATGGGTCCCGAAAGCCTATTGGTCCTCCAACGATGTAACGAAAAAGATAAAGGAAAAGATCTGAATACCAGAATTTAAATACACTATTTTGCAATGTCAGAAAGGATCTCTAACAACTTTATAACTATATTTGTAAATAAATAGATTGTTCATTCTCATATAAACTAAAAATATTATGAAAAACTTATTTGACATCAAAGGCAAAGTTATTGTCATTACCGGCGGTTACGGCATTTTAGGTAGAAACATTGCCTATTATCTTGCTGAACAGGGCGCCAAAATAGTTATACTCGGCCGTTCGAAGGAAATAGGCAAAGAACTGGAAGCTGAACTTAATCAAAAGACAGAAGCGCTTTTCCTCATTTCCGATGTTCTAGATAAAGACCTGCTGGAAGAAAATAAAAAAGAAATATTGGAACGCTTCGGTACCATCGATGTGTTATTAAATGCAGCGGGTGGTAACATGCCCGGAGCAACCATCGCACCTGATAAAACCGTTCTGGACTTGGACGTTGATGCTTTCAAGAAAGTGGTAGACCTTAATTTATTCGGAACTATCTTACCAACCATGGCTTTTGTTGACGTCATGGCCAAAAATAAAAAGGGAGTCATCGTTAACTTCTGCTCGGAATCAGCTTTACGCCCTTTAACCCGTGTTGTCGGGTATGGATCGGCCAAAGCAGCAATTGCGAACTATACCCGTTATATGGCAATTGAACTAGCTACAAAATTCAGTCCGGAGCTCCGTGTAAACGCTATTGTACCGGGATTCTTACTTACAGACCAGAACCGTGCTTTATTGACAAATCCCGATGGATCTTATACTGACCGGGCAAAAAGCATCATCGCCCATACTCCTTGCGGACGTTTTGCCGAACCGGAAGAGTTATGCGGAACCATCCACTATCTCATTAGCGACGCTTCTAAGTTTGTCACCGGTGCACTTTCAATAGTAGACGGTGGATTCGATGCTTTTTGCATCTAACTCAATATTATTTAAAAAGACAACATTATGTATTTATGTGAACAAACATGGCGTTGGTACGGTCCGAACGATCCAATAAGCCTCCAAGATATTAAGCAGGCTGGAGCAACAGGCATCGTAAACGCTCTTCATCATATTCCGAACGGCGAAGTATGGACGGTGGAAGAAATCATGAAACGTAAGAAGATCATTGAAGACGCCGGACTTCGTTGGTCTGCCGTTGAAAGCGTGCCCGTACACGAACATATTAAAACTCAGACAGGTAACTTCCAGAACTATATTGAGAGCTATAAAAAGAGCCTACGAAATTTGGGGAAATGTGGTATCAACATTGTGACTTACAACTTTATGCCGGTATTGGACTGGACACGTACGGATTTGGCTTATGAACTTCCTGACGGTTCCCGTGCCTTACGCTTTGAACGCGCTGCCTTCGTTGCTTTCGATCTGTTTCTCCTTAAACGCCCGGGAGCAAAAAAGGAATATACAGATGAAGAAAAGAAAAAGGCAAAAACCCGTTTGGAGCAAATGACGAAAGAAGATAAACAGCGGCTCATACGCAATATGATTGCCGGCCTACCAGGTTCAGAGGAAAGCTTCACGTTAGAACAATTCCAGCACGAGCTTGACCGTTATCAAGGCATCACTCCCGATAAGCTGCGTGCCAACCTTATTTATTTTCTAAAAGAAATAACACCGATAGCAGATGAAGTCGGAGTAATGTTAGTGATTCATCCCGATGACCCTCCATGCTCCATACTCGGTTTACCACGAATAATGAGTTCGGCAGCCGATTTTCAGGCTGTAATTGATGCTGTACCCAACAAGAGCAATGGGCTTTGCCTATGTACAGGTTCATTGGGAGTAAGCAGCGCCAACGATTTGGAAAGTATGATGAAACAATTCGGTGACCGGATTAATTTTGTTCACTTCCGTAGCACACAGCGCGATGCCGAAGGGAACTTCTATGAAGCCAATCATCTGGAAGGTGACGTAGACATGTATCATGTTATGAAGGCCTTCCTTGAATTGCAACAACGCCGCAAAGTCTCCATCCCAATGCGCCCGGATCACGGACACCAAATGATTGATGACTTAAAGAAGAAGACCAATCCCGGTTATTCCTGCATTGGCCGGCTAAGAGGACTGGCTGAACTTCGCGGACTGGAAATGGGTATTGCAAAATCACTATATTAAAAAAATGTAACTTAATAAGTATTGGATTTAGAGGATTATATCGCACCTGGAATACGGAATTTTCCCAGATCTTCCGTATTCCTTTTTGCATAGGCTCTTTGATTGGGATGATTAGATCTATTCCAAGTAAACCGGACAAAGAAACGCAATCCGCTAAGGTGAAATAGAAACCCTCTTAAGATAGAATAAGACCTCTATTAAAATCAATGAGTAAACATTAAATATGGACAAAAAAGACAAAATACAAATCAAGAATATCTCAACAATTCTGGATACAGATTTTGTAAACTTGACCCCAGAAAACCTTGCTAATGAGCATTTATGCTGCATTATCCGCACTAAAAAGTCTCATCCGGGTATTGAAGCAAAACGACAATGGCTTGCCGACCGACTAAATGAAGGACATATCTTTAGAAAGCTAAATGCAAAAGCTACGGTTTTTATTGAGTATGCTCCTCTTGAAACAGCTTGGGTTCCGGTAATCGGGAACAACTATTACTATGTATATTGCTTATGGGTTTTCGGTAATTACAAGGGAAAAGGATATGGTAAGTCACTGATGGAGTATTGTATAGCTGATGCCAAAGAAAAGGGGAAATCCGGTATATGCATGCTCGGAGCCGAGAAACAAAAGGCCTGGCTCTCAGACCAGTTATTTGCAAAGAGGTACGGTTTTAAGGTTGTCGACACCGCTGATAATGGCTATGAATTACTTGCACTCTCTTTTGACGGGACAGTACCCCAATTTACGCAGAAAGTTAGAAATTCGGGAATAGAAAGAAAAGAGCTAACCGTTTATTATGATATGCAATGTCCTTATATCTATCAAAACATAGAGATGACAAGACAATACTGTGAAATGAATCACCTTCCTGTATCTTTTATCCAAGTAAATACGCTACAAAAAGCAAAGGAATTGCCCTGTGTTTTCAACAATTGGGCCGTGTTTTATAAGGGAAACTTTGAAACGGTGAATTTACTAAATGCCGACTCCTTAAAGAGAATACTGAAAAAATAAAAAGATCATCTCAGCTTTTACCCTTTGATTACTAAGAATATAAAAAAAGAGAAGTAGCTCTCTTTCATCGAAAAAAAGAGTGGAGTGCTCTCCAAAAAGGATAATACAAAATTAAACGGCAGTTTCGATAAGGAGAAGATTATTTCGAGTAATAAGAGCAACACATCGTTTACTTAATAAATATCTATTTGCAACAAAAGAGGGAGTCTCGACTCCCCCTTAAACTATTATATACCCTCAACTTCAGATATAAAGGAGACAGATAAAAAGCAAAAACTTTACCTAAATATTTCATATTCTTCTCATTACAGACTATCTTTGCAACTTTTTTAAGCAACGATTATGTATATTGATATTTGTGAGAAGGACACAAAAGAGATTTATGACAGTCCGATAGTACAACAAACAGCCCTTTGGTCAGAAGCAAAATCACATCTGGGAGTGGAGACCAAGGCTTTCGATTTCAAAGTAAGAAACCGCGATATTTACTCAAACGTAGGGGGTTATTCCTGCACCTGCGCTGATTTTCTAATATTGCACAAACCGCTGAATAGCCAATACAGCATAGCTTATGTCCCTTACGGACCGGAGATAGAACCTTCGGAAGAAAATCAGGGATGCTTTCTCGAAGAGATTTCCGAGACTATACGTCCGTACCTGCCCAAAGAGTGTATCGCCATCCGTTATGATTTAAGTTGGCAATCGCACTGGTGCGACGAAGATTTCTTTAATGATAAAGGGGTTTGGAAAGGACCACCGGAGAAGAAGTTCCAAGAGATTCAAATGAATTATAATACTTCGGAATGGAACTTGCGCAAATGCAATTCCGATATCCTGCCTTCAACAACAATCTTCCTCGATCTGCTTCCCTCAGAAGAAAAGATATTAATGCGGATGAAACCTAAAACCCGTTACAATATACGGCTGTCCATGCGTAAGGGAGTAACAGTGAAAAGGGCCGGAATGGATCAACTGAATGTGTGGTATGCGCTTTACAAGGAAACAGCCATGCGTAACGGACTGTTTATAAACGACATTGAATATTTTTCGTCGGTATTAACGGCCCGGGCTGGCGAGACATCCTCTTCCGCACAAGTGGAACTATTAATTGCAGAAGCGGAAGGAGAACCTCTCGCTGCCATGTTTTTGGTTATATCGGAATACCGGGGCACGTACTTGTACGGTGCATCGTCCTCGCATAAAAGAAGTTACATGCCGACTTATGCTTTGCAATGGGAAGCCATAAAACTGGCTAAGAAGAATGGATGTACCGAATATGACATGTTCGGTGTATCTCCTGGACCGGACCGTTCACATCCGATGTACGGATTATACCAGTTCAAGACCGGTTTCGGAGGCGAGTTGTTACATTATATGGGGTGTTGGGATTATCTTCTGGATGAGGAAAACTACCGGTACCTCCAGCTGAGCGAAATCAATGCACAGGGATATTACCAAGCCAAATAATTCCGATCTTAACTTTTACTGTACTCACGGGAGAGTCTTTTTTGCACCAACAGTCTTTCTTATGCTGAATTTTGAATAAGAAAGGCCATACTGTGCTTACGATTTCCTTACCTCACAGTTCGCTTATCTTTTGAAAAAAAATCGCTATCATTCCCGGAGATTTCTTCTTTTATTCTTACCTCATAGCCCCACCTAATCCGTAGTTGCTCCGTAGTTTTACCGTGTAGAAGGAGTTTTCAGTGGAGAAACGACGGAGCAGATGTGATGAAACCATGAAGTTGATAAAGAATAGGTAGATAACAGACCACTTTGCTGGCTCTCTATTGCCAGCGTCCTGGATATATAGATCCCGCGCGTCAGTTCTCTATCTCCAACGCGCGGGATCTATATATCCAATAAATTCGTGCTTTAGTGCTAAATTCCTTCTCTTTGTTACCTCAATTCAAAGGGAACCACTCCCTTGATATCCGTAGCGGAAGCAGCTACAATCGCTTCGAATTTACCGGGTTCAGCCACCCAGGCATGCTGACGGTCATCAAAATAGCTCAATGCCGATTTATCTATGGTAAAGTTCACTGCTTTCTCCTCACCGGGGGCAAGCTTGATCTTCTTGAAACCTTTCAACTCTTTAATGGGACGCGGAAGGCTTGACTTCTTATCGCTGATATAAAGCTGAACCACTTCCTGACCTTCACGGGCACCGGTATTCTTCACTTTCACTGTCAACGTAATTTGTCCGTCGGGGGACATTTCTTTCTTATCAAGCACTGGCTTTTCATAAGCAAATGTGGTGTACGATAATCCATATCCGAAAGGAAACAACGGCTTCACTTTCTTCTGCTTGTCAGCCCAACGATAGCCCACAAAGATACCTTCGTTATATTTCTCGTCTACAATTTCTTTACTAACGGTTCCGATATATTCACCCAATTGATGAGCTGCAACATCTTCCAGACGAGCAGGAAAAGTAAACGGCAACCTACCGGAAGGATTCACATCTCCCATCAGTACCGCAGCAAGGGCATGTCCGGCTTCCGAACCAAGATACCAATCTTGCAACACGGCAGGCACTTGTTCAATCCAGGGCATAGCTACAGCATTGCCTGATATATTCACCACAATCAGGTTTTTGTTTGCTTTAACCAATGCCGAAATCAGTTCATCTTGTCCATAAGGCAAGCCAAGCCCCTTACGGTCGGAGTCTTCACAATCCTGATGAGGACTTTTATTTAAACCGCCGATAAAAATTACACAGTCGGCTGTACTTGCTACTTTCACCGCTTCATCCGTCAACTCTTCCACCGAACGGTCATCCTTCAAGTTTTGTCCGGTCACCACCCCGTTGTATTCACCGCTTGCGTCTCCAACATAGCCACGGGCATATACCACTTCGGCACGGTCACCAACACGTTCTTTAATGCCATCCAAGGGAGAGATTTCATGCTGCACTTTCAAAGAAGAGCTTCCTCCACCCACTGTCATCATTTTCACTGCATTCTCACCAATCACGGCTATCCGCTTCACGCGAGCTAAATCGAGTGGCAATACGGCATTCTTATTCTTCAACAGAACAATGCCCTCTTCCCCTATCCGCCGCGCCGCCTCATAATGTGCGGGCGAAAGCATAGAACCGAAAGGACGGTTAGTATCCATCGTTGTACGGAAAGCCAGACGCAAGATACGACGGACTTTATCGTCCAGCTCTTTTGTCCCGACTTTACCCGATTGAATCAGTTGCAAATAAGGTTGTGCCAAATAATAGTTATCATAAGCGTTACTACTGCCATTGGAAAGCCCGTTGGTCCAACTCCCAAACTCCATATCCAGCCCATTCGTAATGGCCTGCTCAGTATCGTGTACACCTCCCCAATCGGAAACAACCACTCCATCGAACCCCCATTCTCCTTTCAGAATATCATTGAGTAGATATTGGTTATGACAACAATGCTGTCCTTTATACAGATTGTAAGATCCCATAATAGCCCATGCCTTGCCTTGCTGTACGGCTGCTTTGAACGCCGGCAGATAAATTTCGTAAAGAGCACGATCATCCACAATGACATTAGTGGTGTGGCGATTTACCTCCTGATTATTCAGCGCAAAATGCTTCACGCAGGCAGCCACACCATTTTGCTGTACACCCTGTACATAGGGCACCACCATTTGTGATGAAAGGTAAGGATCCTCCCCCATATACTCAAAGTTACGCCCATTGAGCGGAGTCCGGTAGATGTTCACACCCGGACCGAGTAAAACGATTTTATTGCGATAACGTGCCTCTTCACCGATACTTTTTCCATATAAGCGGGACATTTCCGGATTCCAGGTAGCAGCCAGACAAGTCAGTGCGGGAAAAGCCACGCAAGAGTCGTTTGTCCACCCAGCCTGATCCCATTCATCCCAAAGCACCTCGGGACGAATGCCATGCGGACCGTCAGTCATCCAAAAGTCAGGAATGCCCAATCGGGGAACTCCCGGACTACTGAACTTACTCTGAGCATGTACCATTGCAATCTTTTCCTTAAGTGTCAGCCTGCCCAACGCATCTTCCACCCGCTCTTCAAGGGGCTTAGTGGCATCCAAATAAACAGGCTTCTGCTGCGCCAAGAGAGGAGCAGTCGATAGTACTAAACCTAATAAAAATGTTTTAACCTTCATACCTTATTAATCTATTATCGTTTCATACCCAATGAGTTAATATATCCTTCCTGAACGACACAGTTCTTGAACTTACAAGCCTCAATAAAGTCCATCATGGCTTTACGGGCTATCTCCTGATCGGGACGGGCACTGCGTATTTCCTTATACGTGGTCCGCAGAGCTTCCGAGAACGTAACAACTTCAGTCCAATTCGCAGGGGGAGTGATGCCCACAAAAGAAGAGCCGTCCATCTTTTTATATGGCCAGAACGTGTAACCTATATTATTCTCGCGCATCACCTTGCAGAAAGCAGCTTGCCACTCCTCCGTGTTATGTCCGATTTCACCCATATACATGGGCAAGTTCACACTATCACGAAAACTGATAATAGCCTGAATAGCTTCCTTTGTAGGATTACCGCCATAGCGATGGCAAGTATACATTATTTTATGATCAAACTTAGCATCTTTAAAAGGCTTAAAGTTACCATTCCATTGAGCTCCACCCAAAAGAATAATATGATCTTTATCAACCTCGCGAATAGCTGCCACTCCCATCTTGTATATACTTTCCAGCTTATCATTCAGCTCTTCCATATTGGAGAAATAAGGAGCAATAGGCTCATTTAAAAGCTCATAGCCCAGAATCACCGGTTCATCTTTATAATGTGCCGCGATCTTATTCCATATTTTACAATACAGTTGTTGGCTGGCCTCACTTTCAAATAGCCAAGGATAGCCATAACTATCATCAATGTTATCTCCGGTCTGTCCACCGGGAGCATCGTGCATATCGAGAATGAGATAAAGTCCCGCTTCACGGCACCATTCCACCAGACTGTCAATACGGGCAAAGCCATCCTGCTCTCCGGTCAGTCCCATATAGTCTTCATCGGTGAAGAGTTTGTAATTGAAAGGCAAACGTATGGTATTGGCACCCTTTTCTTTAATAAACCGGATATCAGCACTAGTGATATAATTGTCTTTAAAGGCCTCCCAGAATTTAGCCGTAAAGTCCGGTCCAACCAACTCGCAAAACATATCGTTTATAAAATGTGCGGAATTAGTCTTACTAAAGTTAAACATATACCCTTCGGGATTAAGCCAATTACCCAAGTTAGTTCCCAGAATGAAGAGTTTCGTACCATCCGGTTGAATCAAATCCTTACCCTGAATCCTTATGAGAGGCTTATTAGCAGCACTTGCCTCTTGTCCACTATAAGTATAAACTATTGAAAACAGCAATAGAAGATAGAAAATAGAAAAATAACGTCTCATAAGATCATATATATTTATGTTACATCTGCACAATAAGCATCTTTACCCTCCTAAATCTCCTCACTCTTATTATAAAGCAGAATGAGGCTGCACTAAAACTCTTTTGTTCCAAACGATACAAATCAACCTATTGAAAACTGAATATCATGATCTTCTATTTGTATAGTCCATGACCTTTTTAGCACAGCCTCATCTCCTTTTATTCTATTGTTTTACGAATGAAATAACACCTTTACTATTTCCTGCTGTCAAATCAACTGTTATCACATAAGTAGCGTCTTCTTGAAGCTGCACGTCACTGGCTAGTTCAATGTTACCTGTATTTGTGATATAATCAGCCGCACCCGCTGCAAGTGTCAAGGCATTATCTCCGGAGAACTCTCCTCCCCAACCATCCTGGAAGAAGAATTTACAACTTACATAATCAAAGCGGATACGCTGTCCAAGTGAAGAACCTTGTTCAGGACCCGCCACAGCAGTAAAACGGTAAATCTTCGGAGCAACCTCGGGCATGCAATAAGCGGCACCCGGAGTCCATCCAAACTGATTGTCAAGTGAAGGAGAACCTACTCCCCATCCCATCATCCAAATGGCACCATGACCATCATCACTCAATGTCGCTTCCTCACTTCCATTCATCCGAACTATGGAAAACGATTTTATAACAGTATTGGCTACTACACGATAATCTCCACTAACAGGAATAAAGCTCAAACTGCCACCATCTTCTACTTTAAAATAGTCGGGATTTATCCACCAATCACCCAGATCATTAATTCCGGATACAGCAATAGTCTGGTTCTGAGACAACGATAATGTTGCCGTATAAATGGCTCCATCATCTGAACTCATCTTTTCTCCCCCAAAGGTAATGTTTTTTATCTCTATAGGCTGCTCTCCTTCATCAGTAACAGTTAAAGTAGCCTTATCAATGCCTCCGGTAACATCCACCAAAAACTTATAGATATGCCCGGCAGTTAACTTCTTTCCATCATGCAAATATAGATTTCCATTATCATGAGTACTTCCATCACCAACTCCAACCAAATCACTGGAGCTCGTTAAAGAGGCACCATCAAACTCTCCGCCCCAATCCTGTTGATAGAAAAATTTAAAGTTAATATTATCCGACTTAACCGTACTTCCTGCAACCAAGGTTATCTGATATTTCTTTGCTTCAAGCTGTGACATACATAATCCGTTTCCAGTCGTCCACCCAACCTCTTTCGCTGCAACGGAAGGCTTACCAAGCCCATCTCCAATAATCCAAATGGCCCCGGTGCCATCATTTTGCAAAGTGGCAAGTGCTCCATCTTTCAAAGACTGTACAATGAAATACTTATATTTCGTATTTGCAATAACACGGTAAGAACCTGAGATAGGCAAGAATTTCAAAGTACCATCATCATTCTTTTTAAAATAATCGCGATCAATCCACCAATCATCATAACCTGGTACCCCGTCAAAGGTCAAAGTCTGTCCCTGAGTCAGCGTGAGATCAAGGCGATAGTTTTCATTATCCACCACTTCCATTTCGGAACCATTCAGCAGTAGTTTTACAAAAGGAGAAGCCACATAACTGTAGGTATTAAAAGAGATGGAATACTTTCCGGATGTTGCACTTGTAAATGTAATGTCAGATGTTACACCTTGTTGAATCTCCCCTGAGTTCCAACCAAAAGTCAGCTCATTGCCATTATCCCCCATTTTGGGTGTTTTGATGTATCCCTTTACTTCGAGAGGAAACTTCTCTGTTGCACTATATTGGTAAGTATCCGTCCGCTCCATCTTATACTCTCCATCTGCTGTGACCAAAGTCAAATACGGAAAATCAGGGCGGGTTAGTGCGATCTCTACCACTTTTTCAGAAGTTGTAGAATTAATATTCTGAAGAATGTATCTCAACGTTGCATGTCCATTCGCTATCTCGGGCAGGAAAGGGACAAAAATCTTCCCCGTATAATCCTGTCCACTCACTTTCGTGCGGATAACTGTTTCCGATACCTTCTCCTCACCATAATACAGTTGGGCTTTCAACGTTGAAAGCAGAACATCCACATCGGAAGCCTTGATTACAAAGGCCAGACTATCTCCGAAATATGCATCCGCCTGCTCAGTATTCAAACCGATCACTGGACTTCCGGCAATAAATTTATCATCATTGCAGGCACTCATAAATAACATGCCAACAAGAGCTACTATCAAATATATCTTATTATTCATATTTACTTGTTATTTAAGGTTTCACTTAGCCCAACGGTAAGACACTACAGATTTCCCGGGAACATTATACGAGAAGTGGTGTGTACCATCACTAATAGTAATTAATTTATTCTGCTCATTGTTATTCATCAACACAAATGCATAAGTACCATCTGTATTTTCAAAAGCAGAATACACCACATTTCCATCCGAATACCCGCTTGTTCCTATACGAACCGCCCCCGGCTTTACCACCGACGAAAGATGAGCGATGATATAATAATGAGAATTACGGATAATCGTCTTGTAATCAGAGTTATTGATATCCACAGCTCCGTAGCAGGTTTGGCAACCACCTTCCCGGTTAGGTCCGCGATCATTATCCAACATCAAGTTCCATACAATCACCCCCTTGCACCAATTATTCACTGTTCCCAATGCCACATCGCGCATATCTTCCATCAAACGTGTCCTTAAATTACGCCCACTATTCCAAGTCCCTATAGATGTTTCCGAAAACACAAGTCCCTTATCTGGTGCAGCTTTATGCACATTATTCAACTCATTCAGATTTCCTCCGTAATTGTGAAATGCAGCACCGGCAATATAACGGGCAGCATCGGCATCCTCATAAATTTTAGCGGGATAGTTCAGCTCATCCGCTATGCCACTATAATCATAATTATGATCGTATACATAAATCTTAGCTGTAATCCCTGCAGCAGTAAATTTAGGTCCAAGTGCATTTTTGATAAAGTCACGCTCCTCTTCCCATCCCATATACAACGAAGCGGAATTGCCCGTATTCAACGGTTCATTTTGAGGAGTAATAGAATAGATATCAATGCCTTCATCCTTGAAAGCTTGTATCCATTTTACAAAATAGGTAGCATAGTCCTGATAAAAATCCGGATTCAAGTGTCCACCCGTCCATGAATCATAAGGTTCCTTCTCTGACAGATTAGTCACTTTCATCCATTTAGGGCAAGTCCATGGAGAAGCCATTATTTTAATAGAAGGGTTAATAGCCAGAATCTCTTTTAATATGGGAATAACATAATCCTTTTCCTCACTTTGCAAAGCAAAATTTGCTATTCCCTCTTCATCACAACACGTATATTCACTCAAAGAGAAATCCGAGCATCCGATAGCTATGCGAATATAGCTGAAGCCAAATCCATCCTTATCGGAAAACGTTTTAGTGAGAAAAGCTTTACGGTCATCCGGTTTCATTTGCATTAGATTGAAGCAAGTTGATCCTGTCACAGCAGCTCCAAATCCGTCCATTTCCTGATAACGCTCTGTTGGCACCAATGTTATGTTGGTAGGAGCCATGTTATCTTTCTCACTAAAATTCACTGCATCCGGGGTTAAATCCTTGGTCAAGAAAGCCGTGGTAACATAAATGTTCACATCTCCTTCCACTGGTTTTACTACCGGGATATCTTTATCATCATCATTGCTACATGCAGCCAACAGCGTAATGCAGCTTAAAAGAATAAATGCTAATTTCTTTATATTATTCAGTATCATGGTATACATGTTTAATAATTAATAACCTGGATTTTGATGGATTTTATCATTTGTATCGATAACCGACTGCGGTATGGGAAGCCTATAAGAGTCTTCCGTAAAAGGATAAGCTAACGCTTTTCGACCACTATCCTTGGCAAAAACACTATTCATTACTTCTTCCACTTTATCCAGCCGTACAAGATCGAACCAACGCTGACCTTCAAACGCAAGTTCCAAACGACGTTCCTTCAACAAGGCATTCAGCATGGCATCTTTACTGGTATGGACAGCCGAAGGCAAATCCTTTAACCCGGCACGCTTACGAATTTGATCTATTATTTTAGCAGCACCTTCCAAATCGGGAGTATTGCCCATAATCAAAGCCTCAGCTTTTAACAAAAGAACATCAGCATAACGGTATTTAATTAAACTACTGTAAGCCGAACGGCATTTATACATAAACGGATAATGATCAGAAGGATAGTAATTACTCCAGGTACATGCATAATAAACCACCGATTCATTAAAACGGATTTGATCTCCTTCATCTTCAAAAGCCTTAATCAAGTCGCGCGAGGGAGTAACCCACTTCGCCCAGGTAAAATTATTATTCCAATTTGCCAAATCGCGTCCAAACATCCAGGTACACCAATTTCCATTTCCCGTGGAGAACTGGGCTTCTAGTATCGACTCTTTGGTATTTCTCATTTTGACATCCGTATTATCCGCATTCATCCCGAACAAATCACTAAAGTCCTCTACCAAGTCAAAGCCATCGGCTGTGACTTCATCACAATACTTCACCACTTTGGAATAATCACGCAAAGGCTTCTCTGCATAGACTTTTGCAAGCAAAGTGCGGGCTACGCTCTTCGTAAAAAGCGTTTTATCCGAAGGATTGTTATCCGGTGCATACTTTACTGCATCCAGCAAATCACTCTCTATTTGCTTATAAACATCAATTTCAGGTGTTTGTGGTGGAAAGTACTGATCATAAACTTCATCTATATTGTCTTCCGTAATATCGTCGGACATGGTAGTTACCATCGTAATATCCCCCCAGATGCGGACCATATCAAATAGAACCATAGCACGGAATATTTTTGCCTGTGCCTTATAAGATATGCGGTCATCAGCAGTAAGAGAAGCATCTTTCACCGAATCCACATAATTAATTAATAGATTAGCTTTTGCAAAATCCTCTTGATAACGGTCCCAGTCACGGGCAAGCACGGAGTTAGACCCTTCAATAGCATTGTTTTCAAACGGTACAACTTCTGCACCGGTAGTTCCTGCATAAGCATTATCCGAATGCGCGTCGGCTATCAATAACAGATCTAGATACCAATGCTCCTGGCGATCCCGCATTGCTTGATAAAGTCCTTGAAGATGGCTTTCCACAGCAGCTTTATTCTTAAACACTACTTTTTGTCCCGGTTCTGTAGTGCCTTCGGTAAGGTCCGAAAAAGTATCTATCGGATCCCGGTCTAATGAACAGGAAGAGATGCTTAGCAGTAGCAAAGATGCCAAGCCACAAAATATATATTTTAGTTTCATATTCCTTTTTATTTAAAATTCGACATTTACACCCAAAGTATAAGTCTTACTGTGAGGATAAGTTCCCCAGTCTATGCCTTGTACTGTACCAGAATTCCCCCACTGATTTACTTCAGGGTCCATACCAGAATAGTTTGTCCACGTCAACAAATTAGTCGCAGTGAAATAAGGCTGTAACCGCGTAATGCCCCATTTTTTCAATAGCTTTCCTGAAAAATTATAAGATAGCGTTACATCTTTCAAGCGCAAATAACTGCCATCTTCAACAAAATAAGTGGAATTCTTTAGATCGAATCCTGCTTTCGGCACATCAGTAATTTGTCCGGGTATCCTCCACCGCTTCAACACTCGTGTAGATTGGTTTTTACCATCGTACATACCTTCCGTTTCTATACGCGACGCATTATAAATATCATTGCCGTAAGAACCTTGCACGAAAACACTTAAATTAAATCCTTTATAAGAAAAAGTGTTCGTCATACCATACACGAAATCAGGATTCGGATCGCCAATATATGTACGGTCTGAAGTAGAAATTTTGTGATCACCATTAAGATTTCGGTACATTAGCTCTCCGGTTTCAGGATTTACACCATCACTGATATAACCATAAAAACCACCTAAAGAACGTCCCGGCTCATTGCGCACCACATCTTCCTTGATAAACTCACTGGTTTGTGCAGTAGTATAAACTTTTTGCAAAGACAACTTAGTGAGTTTATTCCGATTGAAAGAAATATTAAAATCAGTATTCCAAGAGAAATCTCCCTTCAAATTACGTGAAGACAGACTGAACTCAAATCCTTTGTTTGTCATTTCCCCTTCATTGCGCTGCATCTCGGATGCAACACTTCCCCCCTGTTTAGGCACTTTGACATACATCAACATATCCTTAGTCCGCTTATAATAATAATCAGCATTAAACACTAAACGTCCATTCCAAAGACTCAAGTCCAAACCAACATTTGTCTGTGTAGTTGTTTCCCATGTCAGATCCTCGGAGCGTTTATTCGCAGCTGTAATTCCCGGAACAGCATTCTCCTGACCTGATTGTGTCCAATCCACCCGGTTTATCGTATAAGTTTGCAGATAAGAATAATCTCCTATTCCCGACTGATTACCGGTTTGTCCCCATCCTGCACGTATTTTCAAATCATCAATCCAGGTATAGTCTTTCATAAACTTCTCGGAAGAGAGCCTCCAAGCAGCTGAAAACGAAGGAAATACGCCCCAACGATGGTCGGGATGTAGCTTGGAAGAACCATCGGCACGAATATTTACCGTAACAAGGTACTTGCTGTCAAAATTATAAGAAGCACGTCCAAAGTAAGACATGATTCTCCATTGTGAAGCTCCTGATCCGGTATTATCCCATGCTATTTTATTAGCGGCATTCAATGTCTGTATCAAGGCATCCCTGTAGTGCGAACCATTTATCCAGTTATTGGTGTAATCGGAGTCGGTATAAGATGAACCGGCCATCAATTCTAGATTATGGTGTTCATGGAAACTGGTATTATAAGTCAGCACATTATCAAACGTCAGTACTGTATTCATATTACGGCTGTCTGAGCCTTCTCCATACTGATTACGTCCCCATGCCGTAGATATAGGATCAAGGAACGTTGTCTTCACTGCACTTCTTCGGTCAATCGTAAAAGAAGATTTCAATATCAGTTTTGGCAAAAAAGTAAATGTAAGAGCTCCCGTTGCCAATAAGCGGTTCTCTTTATTCTTATTGTTAGCCTCCCGCGCCATATTTTCCAACGGACTGGTAATGTTACCAATTCCATAGAAATCATTATAATACTGCGTCGGTTCCAATGGATTCCAAACAGGCGCATAGGTAGGCGTATTAATTACTGACAGAATAACACCACCACGATTAGCGCCTGTCCCCATAGCTCCACCTCCGTTATTGGAATAATCTGCATAAGAGATATTGGTATTGACTGTCATCCACTTATAAACTTTATTTTCAAAGTTCAAGCGAAAATTATAACGCTTATAAAACGAGATATCGAGGACCCCTTTCTCTCTTTGATAACCGGCAGAAAGATAATAATTCATCTTATCATTTCCATTCGAAATAGAAACCTGATAATTCTGTGTATTGCCGGTAGTATAAGTTTCATCAAACCAGTTCGTTAAGTCAGGCAATCCGTCGGGTAAGGATACCAATCCAATCTCATCTTGTAACTCCTTATATTGGGCAGAATTCAACGAGTGTATTTTATCCACCACTTTGTTTAAACCGAATTGTGCGGTAAAAGCAACTTTTGCTTTATCTTGGGAACCAGCCTTGGTCGTAATCAGAATAACGCCATTTGCAGCACGCGATCCGTAAATTGCAGCGGATGATGCATCTTTCAATATTTGCATATCGGCAATATCAGCCGGTGCAAGAAAGTTGACATTATCCACCGGAACGCCATCCACTACATACAACGGGTCATTACTCCCATTCATGGACGTAGTACCGCGTACACGTATGGATATCTCTCCCCCGGGCTCTCCAGTGGGACTGATAACCGAAACACCGGCAGCTCTTCCCTGAATAGCCTGTCCGGCAGAAATAATAGGACGCTGGTCTATATCCTTTGTCGAGACACTCGAGATGGCAGTAGTCACATCTTTACGCTTCACCGAACCGTAACCAATAACCACCACTTCATTCAATATCTCGGTGTCTTCCTGAAGCATTACTTTCATTCGCGATAATGCTTTCTTTTCTTGTGTTTTATAACCAACATAAGAAAACACCAACGTAGCATTTTCTGCCACTTTTAATGTAAAATGACCATTAACATCCGTAATGGTTCCGTTAGTTGTGCCTTTTTCCTGGACACTAACTCCAATAAGCGGTTCTTGTTGAATGTCGGAAACCTGTCCCGATACTGCAATTTGCTGTGCGAATGCACAAAGTGAGAAAAGCATTGCTCCAAAAGCAATAAAAACCTTTCGACTCATAAAGCGGAAGTTCCACTTGTTCTGTTTCATACGTATTAATTTAAAGGTTCGTAATAAAATTAAAATAGAATGGTTAATCCCATTCAAAACCTCGCAGAACAAAAATAGAGAATATAAGAAGCCAAAATCAGGCAGTTAAAAGAAAAGTGGATATCATAAGTAGCTAATCACCTATAAACATGCGACTTAAGTATTTACAAAGACAATAAAAAAGTGGATGATATACAAAACAATATTAGTGAATAGCCTTTACTAAATCTTCAAAGTCATCACGCAACACCATTGCCTTGTTCTTCACTTTCGAACGATAATTATAAATGGTATTAACGGAATAGCGTAAAAACTCAGCGATCTGGGAACTATCTTCAATACCTAAACGAATCAGGGCAAAGATGCGCAATTCCGTATTCAGAAGCTCTTCACGTTTCAATACAATGCGGGCATCTTCTTGAAGCAAAGCATTGAACTTATTCACAAAATCAGGGAAGATATGTAAGAAAGCTGAATCAAAGTTCATATAAAGCTCTCCCAACTCCCTATCCAAGGCTTCGTGTGAACGGGTGATCTTGAGCAAGTCAGCTATTTGACCGACAGAAAGTTTTTTATTAACCATCCTGCGATAAGCATCCAGCCGATCAATATAAGTAGAACATAGCTTAACAAAACGGACTATATATTCCTCTTTTATTTGATTAGCCTCGGACAATTCCACATTCATCGATTGAAGACGACCATTCATCTGACTAAGTTCTTCATTCAATTTATAAAGCCGCTCGTTGGCTTCCTGCAAATTATTACGCGCAACGGACAGCCTTTTCATCTGTAAATAGATATAAATCAAGGCACCTAGTAATAGAATTACTAAAACCGTAATGGCAAAAGCATAATGCTCCAGTCTTTTATTCTGCTTTTCTATCATTGCCTGGTAAGTTTTATCAATCAATGAAAGAATACCCGCACTTTGCCAACTACGCAGACGGGCATTAAAGAACTTCGTCTGATCCCATGAAAAGCGCATGTAATGATAAGCCCTTTCAATGTCCCCTCTCTCGTACAACAATTGCGCAAGATTCCAAAGAGAGGCATGATCCGTTATCGCCAGTTGCACATCAGTCAACGAAGATAGAGTTAAGTAGCGCATCTCCGCCTCCTTATTACCCATATCGCGAAAGATTTGAGAACGGTGATAAGTGGCCAGAGCATACTCCGGAGAATTAATATTCACGCCAACCAGAAGTTTATCATTAACAGCTAATGCTTCCTTTAAACTCCCCGCAGCCATCTTCTGCATTTCTTTACGCTCCAGATAGGCACGGGAGGTTGGAGAAAGCACTTGCATCAAAGAATCATCGTAGCAACGGGACAAAGCAAAATAGCGATCTTTGGAGGCATAATCCTGTGTATAAGCTCCCAATTCTCCATAGAAGTGACAATAGCAATCATAATATTCCGATAGCAAATCTTGGGGTAGTTTACTCCGGTCGATCCGTTTCAAGCGCTCCGATGCTTCTTCATACATACCGGCAGAAGTCAGCGAATAAGCAATACGAATACCGGTTTCTATCGTAAGACGTTCTTTTCCATGGCGTTCAGCCCATTGCAAGTTACAACTGAGATAATGTATAGCCGAATCGCAGGTATAGGCTTTATACTCTTTATATAATTCATTATTTAAACTGTAGAAATCCAGACTAAGCGTATCTGTAGCCTTTAACTGTTCTTTCAACCGGAGAATGCGCGCCTCACGTATAGCCGAATACTGTTTGGAATGATCAATAGCCTTATCCAAAGATTCCAACCAAAAGGCCACAGTATGATCATCGGAAGCCCAAATAGTAGCTCCCGTTCCTAAATAAAGGAATCCGGTCAACAAAAGCAGTTTTAGTTTCATAGCTGCAAATATAAAGAATTAGTTTCCTATATTTGTGATATAAACCCCCAAAACAATATTCAATGAAAAACTTAACACCCCAAAGAGTGGCTGCGGTTGACATTTTCCGGGCACTCACCATGTTCCTCATGCTCTTTGTTAACGACATTCCCGGGCTGAAAGATATTCCGCACTGGTTGGAGCATGCCGGGATGAATGAAGATATGATGGGATTCTCCGATACCATCTTTCCGGCATTCCTTTTCTGTATGGGCATGTCCATCCCTTTTGCCATCCAAAACCGTTATCGGAAAGGAGATACCACTTTACAAGTCATTGCCCATATCTTCTGGAGAACACTAGCTCTAATTGCCATAGGATTGTTCTCTTTGAATAGCGGCGGCATCGAAGGCGGCATCTCCCATCAGGTATTTTCTCTTTTAATGGTTGCCGGTTTCTTCCTGGTATGGGCTGTATACCCCAAGTCGGAAGGCTTAAAAAAGTACGTATTCATCGGAATGAAGGTGGTTGGCGTTCTTCTGCTATCGTTCCTTGTCATATATAAAGACTTAAACGGGAAACCTTTCCATCAAGGCTGGTGGGGAATCCTGGGACTCATTGGCTGGACGTATGCCGTATGTGCGGGAACTTACCTTTTCACCGGCGAGAATTTGCGTAAAAACGTCATCGCATGGCTGGGTATGATCTTCCTTGCTGTTATAAGTCACTCGCAACTCATACCGGGTGATTACGGTTCAAGTATTATCTTATTACCTTTTATTCCGAGTGACTGGACCCTGCATACGCTGGGAATGTCCGGTGTACTGACCTCCTTACTCATGCTAAAATACGCCGACATCCGAAAACCCGGCAAGTTTATCGGCATACTCTGCATACTCGGAGGAGTCATGCTGATTGCAGCACTTTGCTCTCATCCCTACTGGATTATTTCGAAGATTCAGGCCACTCCAAGCTGGCTCTTTTACTGTCTGGCTTTATACTTCCCTCTATTTGGTTTCTTTTATTGGCTGACGGACGTAAAAGGACAGACTTCATGGTCCAGCCTCATCAAGCCTGCGGGAACCGCCACATTAACCTGTTACATCATTCCGTATATCTGGTATGCCGCCCAACAATTAATGGAAATACGATATCCCGAAATATTGGGAAGCGGGATGCCGGGAATGCTAAAATCCCTTATATTTGCACTTGTTATAGTCCAGTTAACCGGACTTTTAGTCAAAGCCCGTATAAAACTGAAAGTATAAAACATAAATAATAAGATGCTAAAGATAGAAACTCCCAACGGAGAAAAGAAAGTACTGCTCCACTCCTGTTGCGCACCTTGCTCGTCCGCCATCATCGAATGTTTGCTGGCTAACGACATCCGCCCCACTGTGTTTTATTATAATCCGAACATTTATCCTCAAAAGGAATATGAGATTCGAAAGGCGGAAGCAATCCGTTATGTCCAAGACCTCGGACTTGACTTTGTTGATGCCGATTATAACTACGAAGAGTGGCGTCAATCCATACAAGGACTGGAAGAAGAACCCGAACGTGGAAGCAGATGCTCGAAATGCTTCTTCATCCGCATGAAAGAAACAGCCAGATATGCTTCGGAACAGGGGTTCTCTTACTTCACAACAACTCTAGCTTCTTCCCGTTGGAAGAGTCTGGAGCAAATCAATGAGGCCGCATGCCGTGCCGCGGCGCTCTATCCGGGCACAACTTATTGGGAACAAAACTGGCGTAAAGGAGGATTGAGTGAACGCCGCATTCAAATTATTAAAGAGTATGACTTTTATAACCAGCAATATTGCGGTTGCGAATTTAGTATGCGTCGCCTCTCCACTTTGCCCGACAAATAGTGACTTATAACCTGAACTCAGGAATCATACACACTGTAGTTTAGTGCATGTTTTACTTGCACACTTGCGCCATAGCACTTATCTTCCTGATATACAGTGTATAACAAGCGGTGTAAGTAAGAAAATAGTGGTGCAACCAAATTTTACTTGCACCACTAAAAAATGGTTATAACAATCTGATTAACAAATCATTAAACCTATACCAGCATGAAATCATCCCTGTTAATTTCCCCTCCTTTTTAGGCAATTTCTCATCACAAACAGAGAATACCGAAGAAATTTGCTCCCTGACAAATGGAAAAGGGAAAGCTAAAACGGAGACGCTTACGTACTCTTACCTCAGAAATAGAGTATTCCGATTAAAAGCCCTGTTCATTTAGAGGTCAACAACAGGTATACCTTGAGTTAACACCTTATGTTTCTAATGAAAATACTTCATCTCTAATAATTGCTCACAAGTGTGGTTCATCTTCTTTACAATTGTGAAGAAGATGAACCATACTTGTCAAGAATGAGAACTACAGCTGTGAGTATCAAATAAACATAGATTTCTATAAGGATAACGCACTATCTCTTTTACTATAAATATATGGTGAATTCAGTTAGTACATATGGTTTAAAAGCCTATTATATATAGTATAATAGGCTTTTATAATGTAACGAATTACTCTTAATTACAGTAGAGACACTGTAGCACTTTATTAACTTTTGACATAACTTCAATAATCGTCTAAAACGAGTACGCACCTGTTTTCTGATGAAGCAAAATTTCAGGAAAAGCGGCAGACAGTCATATTCCTTTTCAATAAGGTGAAGTTACTAGAGGTATATTGAGATTACCTAGTCCCATACTCCCCACTGACAACGATTGAATCCAAGGGATTATCTCTATTATATAATGTTCCATCCACTTTAGCTTCAAGAACAGGATGAGAAGGATCGACATAAGCCAGGCTTACAACCTCCACCCGAAAAGGTTCTTCCTTTTTTGGAACATACACAATATCCTCACTACCTACAGTAATCCGGATATTTACGCCATCCTCATTCCAGTCTCCCATAGGAGGTTGATCAATATGATGCACACTTTTATAAAGAGGATAAAGTGTCACTCCAAGCACTCTATCTTTTCCATAATGTATCGCTGTAATCATCCCTTTTATGAAATCCGAAGGTTGTTCAGCAGGAGTATGGATAGCTGTCTTCATTGTAAAAATTGGGGTATCACCATGTGGTTCATTCTCTAAGTCGTATTCTGTGCCCTTTATTGTTCCTTTAAAATAACCCCAATACCAGGAGTTATCTTTAGGAGCAGAAACAGGATCATCATCGCTACACGATGATAAAAAAGAGCCCCCCAAGCATGTACTGAATAATAAAACTAAAACTGTTTTTACGTTCATAATACTATTCTTAATCGATTCTTATTTAAACACAAAATACAAAACTCCACTCAATACTATATCTATAAGTAAAAAGAGAGAGAGTTTTACTTAAAGCAATCCATTTCCACCTTTGCAATGAAATAGCTAAAGATTTTACTTTCATCTTGCAATGTTTTATTAATTCATGACGACAAAATTAGAGAAGATAAAAAAGATAAAGGGATATTTACAGTCACACTTTCATTTTACAACACCCTGTATATTAACCAAATAAGAAATAAGACAGTCACAATTTATTCATTTTCGACTTTTATCCTCTATTTTATGTCCGATTTTCCTTAATTAATAGAGCGGATGTTAGCATGTCCAAAGTAGAAAGTTATTATTGCTTTTCTTCATTCAAACAATGCGACTGTAGTTCCCTGATAAAAAATGAAATAGTTTTAATTCATTTATGTATCTTTGTGAGTGAAAAAGTATAATATATGTCTGTAATCAACAATAAGGTCATTAGCTTTTTACTGTTAACATTATCTCTGTTCTGTTCATGCTCTTCAGGAAAAAAGACAAATACGTTATTTTCACAAGCCGATTCACTGCTGACGGAACACCCCGACAGTGCAGTCATATTGCTGAAGATGAGTCCGAAGAAGCTACAAGCCCTTTCAAACAAAGAGTGCGCCCGCTACGCTCTGCTATTGGCTAAGGCCACAGACAAAGCCGAACAATCGTTGCTTCCCTGCGACTCATTGCTAAACGTGGCACTACATTATTATGGCAAAGAAGATAAAGAACAGGCAGTAGCATTGCTCTACAAAGCAAGACTTGAAATAGAGATGAACAGCACGGAAGAAGCTATCAGGCATTTACAAGAAGGATTGGCAATACTAAAAAACTTTCCCAATGAAGTTGAAACACGAAGAAATACCTTAAGTTCCTTGGGAAACCTTTACTATGATGCAAGGTATTACAATGAATCTATAAAAATCTACCGCCAACTTTATGAGTGTTGCGCAACAGACAAAGATAAGTCTATTGCGTTACAAGACATCAGTTCTTATTATGGTATAACAGACAAGACCGATTCGGCTATTAAGATAGGACAGAAAGCATTAAGCTATGCCGTTTCTTCCGGGGATTCGGGAATGATTACCGGCATCAAGCTTTCCTTAAGTCTCTATTTTTATGATTGTGACAAGCTGGACTCAGCCCTATACTATGCGCGAGAAGCTCTCATAAATGCACCTCAGAAAGAGCCCAAAGGCAGATACTATTACAATTTAGGAAATTTATTATTAGAAACAGAAGGAAATAAAGACACAGCTTCATTTTATATTAATAAAGCCATGGAAGACCAATCTTTTAGTGGAAAATATATATGTCTCCGTAGTCTAAGCGATTTGAATAAGGAGCAGGGAGACTATAAAACATCTACCGAGTATCTGGAAAGATACATTAATATTATAGACTCCACTTTTACCGCTGAACAAGCTAGTAAAGTTCAGCAACTGATTTATGGCTATAAAACAAAAATGAGAGTTCGGGAAGAGCGTCTTAAAGGAGAACGTGCCCAATGGATTCTCATAGCCGGTTCTGGATTAATCTGCTTCCTTATCATACTGATCTATCAAGACCGCATAAACCGAAAGAAAAGACAACAACTCTATTACCAACAAACACTGGAACAAACCCGAGCCAAGCTCTCCTCCTTACAAGCCACTATACTTGACAATCAATCCATTATTCACTTCCTGCAACAACAGCACAGTGATCTGGAAGAAGAGAAACAGAAGAATAAACTGCAAATACAAGAAAGAGAACAAAGCATTACGCAATTAGAGGAAGAGAAATTACAACTACACTACGAGTTATTTTGTCGAAGTGATATCTATAAAAAGATATCTGCTTTAAGCAATCAGAACTTAACAGATAAGAGAAATTTGAAAGTACTAACCCTTACCGAACAGGATAGTCTGAAAAGAACAATATATAACATATACACTGACTATATCAACGAACTTCAGCAGAGTTACCCCCGACTAACTGAAGATGATCTATTATTGCTCTGCCTGCAAAAGACTCCACTTGATTCAAAAATAATAGCGCTCTGTTTTGGTTATAGCGATACACATGCCATCAATCAACGAAAATCCAGAATAAAAGAGAGAATGAAAGAGTCTGAAACGGGAATGTGATTGCCAGTCCTTAATAGAGTCTAATAATCAACATATTACAAAAACAAAGTGTGACTGTAGAAACTTCCTAGTAATCTTCATTTACCCTAACTTTGCTGTCATAAATCAATAATACAATTGAACTATGAGAGTAAGTTTTTTAACTATTTTATTATCTGCATTATTCATTATACCTATAAATGCAGCAACAGATAAAAGAGAAAAAGCGCATATACACAATATATCTATAGAGAGAAAGACTACGACCCGCGCTCCTTCAGATTTTAACATTACCGTTAAAGATAAGGATAACACCTTAGTAATTCTTTTCCAATCGCCCCTGCGCAACGCAGAAGTTAGCATAACAGACAGCAACGGAAACGCTGTGATTAACGAATCACAAACCACCATTTATGAAGGCAAGATACTGTACATCCATGCTCCAAACGCTTACCCTTATATCATAGAAATTACTTCTCCCACCATGGATATAACGGGAGAAATTACACAAGAAGAAAATTAAACTGAACATATTATTATATATTTAATTATATTGTTATGAAAAAATTATTATTCTTAATGGCAGGGATTCTAGCTATAGCCTCATGCCAAGATGAAGAAGTAAACGTCCAAACGGACGAACCTTCTTTAGTAGACAAAGTTCAAGTAGTACAAATTACGAATGATAAACAGATCATTCCAATGAATGCCACCACAAGGAGCACAGATGTAAGTGAATTAGCCCTAAAATTTAATTCAGAGGATGACTATCAGGCTACTATGAGTAAAATCGCTCAAATGGATGACAAAGAAAAAATTTCTTTTATAGAGTCCTACGGCTTTACCTCTTTACAAAAGCTTGCAGTTATAGCAGATGCAGAGTTGGAAGAGATTGGAAGCACTGCAAGTAGCGAAACTGATTTCAGAAACAAATATGCCATTTATGTGAAGAAATACAGCAAATATTTAGTTACAAACGAATACGATCCTAAAGATTTATCTCTTTATGTACCGGATGGAGATAAACCATCTACCTACCTTATCAACAAAAACCAGAATGTTGTAATTGGAAATGAAATAAAAAAGATATCTATATTAAATACCATGAGTTCATCAGATAAAAGTTTGTATACGACTTTAACTAGTAGTGGAGACAAAACAACAGAGCAGAACTTTAAGCACAAGGAACATGGGAAAAAGACAATCTACAGCGTAGAACTGCTTCAAAACACTTTATTAGAAGTCCATGTTGGTTTCCAAAAAAAGATGTGGTATGGCTGGAAAAGAGATAATGCCAGAGACGCATATTACCATATAGAAGCTTCTCCATTTACTTACAATTATTGGCTTGGAGTTGTCGGCACCAGCATTCAATATCAAATAAATGTCCCATGTCCCGATATATATTACTTCAAAACTCCAGGAACTATTAATTACAAAACTGGATATATCACAGGCGGAAGTAAGGTATTAACAGGGAAATTGTATGTCTGGAATGATTACAATGTTGGGACAGACTCAGTTATGTACAACCGAGTTGTCATAAATAGGACTTGCGTAAAAAGAAAAATGCTTAAGTGTGACAAGAAGAACGCTTATATTGGAGAGTTCAAATTAGACTATATATGGTAATTATGAAAAGAATTAGATTATTTTACATAGGAATCTTATTTCCTATTTTATCGATTTCTGCACAGGTTAAACTCGGAGTAGAGACAGGGATGAACCTATCCCATTATAAAACCAGTAGCCGTTATCAAGCTCAGAAAAAGGGTGGCATGGAAGCTGGATTTCAGATAGGAGGAACAGTGGATTACGAATTTCAAAATCACTGGATGTTGATGACAGGTCTTTCCTTTATGCAAACTCAAAGCAATATGAAACTGGCCGACGCTACAATCTTTCATTTTCCTAATACAGAAATCAAGCTAAATCACTTCGTTGTACCAATAAAAGTGGGTTATAATATAAGAGCCAACAAAAACATCAGTATAATCCCCTTTATCGGAGTATACGGCTCGTATGATTTCAGTGCAGGACGCTGCTCTTTGAAGGCTGGAGAAAAAGCGGACAAATGGAAACCAATGAGCGGCTATTCCTTTTCAGTGCCTAACACACAATTGCCTTTTGATTATAAAGCAACCATTAATCCATTCCGTCATTGGACTTATGGAGGTATTGGCGGAGTAAAAGCTGTTATAGCTAATCACTACACTGCTTCCCTCCAGTATTACGAAGCCATCAAGAAAGTGCAAAAGCAATGTAGTTTAAGGAATTATGGTTATCAGCTCTCTGTAGGCTATCAGTTCTAAAGAATTATATCATGATCAAAGCGAAGAGCTTCTGCAATCAAAAACTGTTGGGAGCTCTTCACTACATTCTATAAAGAATATTAGGTATGAGGCTTATTGGTAAATAAGAGTGGAAAGGTAATCTTCCGCAAACAGCTCATTGGCCACTTGAAGAAGATCATCCGGAGTAAGCTGCTCAATGCGGTGGAAGAGTGTCTCGGGACTTTCATACTTATTGTAGTGCAAAAACGTTTTTGCCATACCCAAAGCATTATTCTCGTTATTATCAAAAGAAACTCCTATTTGGCCTATCAGCTGTTTCTTGGCCATGGAAAGTTGCAACGGGGTCATCTCTACATCACGCAACCGCTTCAGCTCTCTCAGCACCAATCGCATACAAGTGGACAAATCTTCCGGATCGGTACCAAAATAGATACAAAAGACTCCCGTATCGGTATAGGATGTCATATTCGCTTCCACATTATACACAAGTCCGCGACGCTCACGCAAAATGACATTCAACCGACTGTTCATACCCGGGCCACCAAGGATATTACACAATAGATAAAGAGCCGTACACCTCTTATCGTAAGCATTGTAAGCTCTGGAACCTATCATGACATGCGCTTGATGGGTGTCTTTATGAATTGTAAGTTTTTGAGGTACATATATAGGCAATATGGTATGCCGCTTATCCACTGCGACATACGATGGGACACCCCCTAACAATTTCTCAGCCCAGCGCACAACCTGCTTGAACGGTAAGTTTCCCCAAACAAAAAACACCATATTCCCCGGATGATAAAAACGGGAAGTAAAAGATGCAGCATTCTCACTACGGAATGTCTTCAACAAATCGGGCTTCCCCAATATGTTGCGCCCTAAGGGATGGTCACGGAAAATAAGCTCTTCAAAGTCATCGAAAATAAGATCGGAAGGTGTGTCTTCATAAGACTGGATCTCATCAATAATCACTTCCGTTTCCCGCTCAATTTCGTTCTCCGGAAAAGTGGAGTGAAATACAATATCGGTCAGCAATTCGAAAGCCCTGCCAAAATGTTCGGTAAGAAAAGCAGAATAGATCACCGTTTCTTCTTTATTGGTATAAGCATTCAAATCCCCTCCCACATTTTCCATCCGATTGAGTATATGCCATGCTTTCCGCTTTTGCGTACCTTTAAAAATGAGGTGCTCCACAAAATGGGCCATTCCTTCTTCGTCCGTTTGTTCATCACGCGTACCGGCATCAACGGCAAAACCACAATAAGCTATATTGGAGAGTATCGGTTGATGAATAATACGCAAACCATTCTGAAGAGTATAGGTATTATAATTAAGTAAAGGTATAGGTGCTAATTTTTTCATTCTAAGGATCGAAACTGATTACGGGCGCAAAAATACAATAAAACTTATTGCCATTTATGGAAAATTGCAGATATTTGTAGGCTATAACGACTAACACTACAAAAAAGAGTATAATGAATACATCCATTCAAGAGCTTTTGCAAAAAGAAGCACAAGCCGTACTGAATATTCCCATAACGGATGCTTATGAAAAAGCTGTTGAACTAATTGTAGAACAGATTCACAGGCGTAAAGGCAAATTAGTTACGTCGGGCATGGGTAAGGCCGGACAAATAGCGATGAATATCGCCACAACATTCTGTTCCACGGGCATTCCTTCCGTATTCCTGCATCCGAGCGAAGCTCAGCATGGTGATTTGGGCATTTTGCAAGAGAATGATTTGCTACTAATGATCTCCAATTCGGGAAAAACACGGGAAATCGTAGAATTAACCCGATTGGCACACAACTTGAATCCAGATTTAAAATTCATTGTAATTACCGGAAACCCGGAGAGTCCGTTGGCACATGAATCAGACGTATGCCTTAGCACGGGAAGTCCCAAAGAGGTTTGTGTACTGGGAATGACGCCGACAACATCAACCACGGTAATGACCGTAATCGGGGATATCCTCGTGGTACAGGTGATGAAGGAAACAGGGTTTACAATTGAAGACTACTCTAAAAGACATCATGGGGGATACCTTGGTGAAAAATCAAGAAAACTATGCGAAAAGTAATTGGTATAGGGGAAACGATTCTCGATATCATCTTTCGTAACGGGCAACCTTCCAACGCTGTACCGGGTGGCTCTGTATTCAATGGCATTGTTTCATTGGCCAGAGCGGGAGTACCGGTTCAATTCATAAGCGAAACTGGAAACGACCATGTAGGTGATATGATTCTAAAGTTCATGCGGGACAATGGGATATCCACCGATTACGTGAATGTATTTCCCGATGGTAAATCGCCTGTATCGTTAGCATTCTTAAACGAACAAAGCGATGCGGAATACATTTTCTATAAAGACTACCCCAAGCAACGCCTGGATGTGACATTTCCCGCTATCGAGGAAGATGATATCTTGGTTTTCGGTTCCTACTACGCACTGAATCCGGTTCTTCGGGAAAAAGTATCGGAACTCTTATCACAAGCTAAAGAGAAAAAAGCGATCATCTATTACGATCCTAATTTTCGATCTTCCCACATTGACGAAGCCATAAGGCTCTCGGCCACTATTATTGAGAATCTGGAATACTCAGACATTGTAAGAGGATCGCATGAAGACTTCTTAAACATTTATAATATAGATGATCCGGATAAAATCTATCGGGATAAAATTAAGTTTTACTGCCCCAACTTTATCTTAACCGCCGGAGCTAAAAAGGTTTCATTGCGTACCGGAACAGTCGCTAAAGAATATCCGGCGAACGAGTTGCAGGCCATCAGCACGGTGGGTGCGGGAGATAATTTTAACGCAGGCGTTATATATGGTCTTTTAAAGTACAAAATACGCCATCGGGATCTTAATCAATTGGATGAGGCCAAGTGGGATCAAGTCATAAACTGTGGTTTGGGATTCTCTTCAGACGCATGCAAGAGTTTTAACAACTCTATTTCAGAGGAATTTGCCAAAAACTTGGAACCGATTAACTAAATCCGCGTTAAAGGAGAAAAAACTCTGTGAAAGTCACCCCACTCCTATAACAAAACTCCATGAAAAGCATATCTTTGCAATAGTTGTCTAGAGAGTAGAGATTATGTATAAAAAGTTATTAAACTGTTTTGCATCTATTATTGTGTTAACCGCCTGCGGCGGTACGGCTCCTCACATATCCGTCGTTTGCGAAGAAAATAATGTCGGAAATTGCATCATCAAATGGGAAACAGCACCTCTTCTGAAAGGAAACATTAAAGTTTATGCCTCTACCGATCCGGACAATATCCCGGAGGGCTCTCCTATCGCCATGGCGGATATTGCAGATCAGAAAATGATTATCGTAACGACAAACCCGATACAACGGTATTATTATCTGCTTGTGTTTAATGACAAATACAAAATAAAGATTGCCACTCGAAATGTCAACATACCGGGCATCCAGAATTTCCGTGATTTAGGAGGATACCCTTCATATACCACTCAAAAGCAGGTGCGCTGGGGCATGCTTTACCGATCTGCACAAATAGACAGTCTGGAATATTGCTCCCTTAAGGAGTTGAAGAACATGGGGATTAAAACAGTTATAGATTTACGGGCACCTGCGGAAACAAAAGGACATCCTTCTTTACAAAAGACGTTCAATATCATTCATATCCCCATAGAGACAGGAGATATGCAGTATCTCTTAAGCGACATCAAAGAAGGAAGAATCAAGACTGATACGATATATCGGGTCGTAGAACAGATGAATCGCAAAATAGTGACAAACTATCAAAAAGAGTTTCGTAAAATTTTTGATATCTTACTGGATAAGAAGAATTTCCCGGTTGTCATTCATTGTTCTTCCGGCAAAGGCAGGACAGGGATTGCTTCAGCATTAATATTAGCCGCTTTGGGGGTAAATGATGATACCATAATGGAGGACTACCGGCTGAGCAACGATTATTTCAACATCCCGAGTGCCTCTGAGTACGCCTATAACCTTCCATCACGCTCTCAGGAGGCTATAACAACAATTTTTTCGGCAAAAGAGGACTTCTTAAATGCAGCAAAAGATGAAATCATACGAAAATACGGAGATGTGCCCACTTATTTAAGAAAGGCTATCGGACTGAAAAAAGAAGAAATTAAAAAATTACAAAGCATCTTATTAACCAATAACGATAATTTGCAGTAGCTCTTATAGCTCAAATTGAATTAATCGACTGTAACTAACAGTTAATCACAAGAAAAGTATTATCTTTGTGGCCTAAAATAAAGTGATACAGAAATTTAATGAGAACATTTGAAGAGCTCGGCTTGTCGCCGGAGATACGCCGCGCCATTGAAGAAATGGGTTATGAGAGTCCCATGCCGGTACAAGAGGAAGTAATCCCTTATCTTTTAGGAGAGAACAACGATGTAGTGGCATTGGCACAAACTGGTACTGGAAAGACTGCCGCATACGGATTACCTCTTATCCAAAAAATTGATATTGATAGAAACATTCCACAATCTTTAATACTTTGCCCCACCCGTGAACTCTGCTTACAAATAGCAGGGGATTTAAGCGATTATTCAAAGCACATCAACGGCTTGCGTGTTTTACCGGTATACGGAGGATCATCTATTGAAAGCCAGATACGCAGTCTGAAACGTGGCGTGCACATCATCGTAGCAACCCCGGGCAGATTGCTTGATTTAATGGAACGTAAGACCGTTTCATTGGCCACCATCGAAAATGTCGTAATGGATGAGGCTGATGAAATGCTGAATATGGGATTCACAGATAGTATTAACGCTATTCTGGCAGACGTCCCCAAGGAACGTAATACACTTCTATTCTCAGCCACAATGAGTCCTGAGATAGCCCGTATATCCAAGAAATACCTTCACAATGCCAGAGAGATTACAATCGGACGAAAGAATGAAGGTACAAATAACGTAAAGCATGTTGTATATACAGTTCATGCAAAAGATAAATATGCTGCGCTAAAACGTATTGTGGACTTTTATCCGCAGATTTACGGAATCATTTTCTGCAGAACGCGTAAAGAGACGCAGGAAATTGCAGACAAACTAATGCAGGAAGGTTATAGTGCCGATGCTTTACATGGAGAGTTAAGCCAGGCGCAACGGGATGCCGTGATGCAGAAATTCAGAATCCGTCATTTACAGATTCTGGTTGCCACTGATGTGGCTGCCAGAGGATTGGACGTTGATGACTTGACACATGTCATCAACTACGGGTTACCTGATGATACGGAGAGTTATACCCACCGTAGCGGACGTACGGGACGTGCTGGAAAGACAGGAACTTCCATCGCCATTAGCAATTTACGTGAAAAGGGTAAAATGCGCGAGATAGAACGTATTATCGGCAAAAAGTTCATTCCCGGAGAGATACCTACCGGAAAGCAGATCTGCGAGAAACAGCTGATAAAGGTTATTGATGACTTGGAGAAGGTGAAAGTCAATGAGGAGGAAATTACAGATTTCATGCCTGAAGTTTACCGTAAATTGGATTGGCTAAGCAAAGAAGACCTAATAAAGAGAATCGTATCACATGAATTCAACCGCTTCCTTGACTACTATAAAGATCGTGAAGAGTTGCAATCTGCAAACGATAGCCGAAACACAAGGGGACAGGAATACGAAGAACGAAGAGGAAACAGAAAAGCTGAAAAAGGATACAAACGTTTGTTCATCAATCTGGGAAAAATGGACAACTTTTTTGCCCACGAACTTATCGATTTATTAAACCAGAATACAAATAAGAGGGTTGATTTAGGCCGCATTGACCTCATGAAGAGTTTTTCTTTCTTTGAAGTTAAAGAGGAGGATGCTCAGAATGTGATTAATGCCTTAAGCAATGCCAAATTTGGAAATCGGAGAATTGCTGTTGAAGAAGCCAGTGACGGGCCACAGAGCTCAGCAGGTGGTGGTGCAAGAAGGAGCAAATATAGCCAGGGAAAACCTCCTTCGGCAAATAGGAGGAGCAGTTTTAAGCAAGAGGATACCAGGGCGCAATCCAACAAAAAGAAGCCCAGCAGGGAAGAGCGTGGTTATTCTGCTTCCCGAGGTCCGAAAAAGAAAGAAGACTGGCTACGTTTCTTTCAAAAAGATCAAGATGGAAACAGTGAAAAGCCTGACTTCAGCGAAGAAGGATGGGCAAAGAAAACACGGAAAAAGAAATAAAAAAGAAAGGCTCCAAGCTACCCAATACAGGGAGCATGGAGCCTTTCTTTTTATAACTCATCTCAACTGTCGCAAAGTTGTATGATAGAATGATAGCGACAGCTATGAAGATTGAACTTTGACAATCATTCCTGATCCGTATGATAAGCTGTCAGCATCCATACCTGCTTCTCCTGCTCTTTCAGATAATCCCCCATCATTGCTACGGTAACCTCATCTCCTGCGTCTGAAGCAAGAGCTAAAATCTTCCTTTCAGCACTAATCAGCAAACTATAAGTCGCCAGAACAGCCTCCAATGCCTGAGAACCGGCAGAAACATCCGAGATTTCTTTGACTTTGGCTATTTGCAGATAATCACTAAACCGATTAGCCGGCACCCCTCCTAGAGTCAGAATACGTTCGGCAATTTCATCCACCTTTTCAGCCGCATCATTATATAATTCTTCAAACTTACTATGCAGGATATAAAAGTCCTTCCCTTTTATATTCCAATGAAAGCCCCGGAGATTGGTATAATACACCTGAAAGTCTGCCAAAAGCTGCTTTAAGCCTGCAACGACATTTTCGATCCCTTTCTCATCCAATTTGATATAATCTAACGTTTTCATAATTCATTGTTTTTAATTGTTCTTATTGTTTCTAATTATCGGGAACAAAGATAAGGCAGTAATACACACGTGTCAAACAGATAATTTCTATCTTTGCATAGACAGGTTCTATATCAGTATTAAAATATCATCAAAGATGACTTTACAACAACTAGAATACATACTTGCCGTAGATAAGTTCCGCCATTTTGCAAAAGCTGCGGATTATTGCAACGTAACCCAACCAACGCTCAGTGCAATGATTCAAAAACTGGAAGAGGAATTGGACACAAAGATTTTCGATCGGTCGCAACAACCCATAGTTCCTACACCAATAGGCTATTTAATTATTAAACAGGCTCAAGCCGTATTAAACCAGGCCGGACAAATAAAGAATATCATAGCGGAACAAAAAAATTCTCTTAACGGAAGCTTTACTTTAGGGATACTTCCAACAATAGCCCCTTATCTATTGCCCCGCTTTTTCCCCCAACTGATGAAAAAATATCCGGAATTGGATCTCCGTGTAACAGAACTGAAAACCAAAGAAATAAAACAGGCCTTATCGTCCGGAGAAATTGATGCAGGAATAATTGCTAACTTAAATGAGAAAGAAAACTTTATAAAGAAGCCTCTTTTCTACGAAGAGTTTTTTGCTTATGTATCGCAAGAAAGTGGTGTATATAGTCATAATGTAATAAAGACTTCGGATTTGACAAACGAACAACTCTGGCTCTTGGATGAAGGGCATTGTTTCCGTGACCAATTAATGCGGTTCTGTCAGATAAAAGCCGCCAAGGTTAGTCAGTTGGCCTACCATCTAGGTAGCATGGAGACTTTTATGCGGATGGTTGAAAGCGGAAAAGGAATCACTTTCATTCCAGAATTGGGCACTTACCAACTTAATGATGAACAAAAGAAATTAATACGCCCTTTTGCCATACCCAACCCTATCCGGGAAATAGTGCTCATAACTTGCGAACATTTCATTCGACATAACTTACTAGAAACAATTACCTCTGCCATACGCCAGTCTGTACCTCAGGATATGCTATCGTTAAAAGCCAATCAGTACCTCGTATAGATTTTATCTATCAGCCCATAAATCTTTTCAATCTCTTTTTTGTTGTATTCAGAAAAGGATATTCTAATTTTGTATCAATTACAAATAACCAATTATTATAATAACAAAGATTATGGAACCAATTATTAATTCTCAACTCCCTGAATTTAAAGTTCAGGCCTTCCAAAATGGTAGTTTTAAAACAGTAACGAATGAAGATGTAAAAGGCAAGTGGGCTATTTTCTTCTTCTATCCCGCAGACTTTACTTTTGTATGTCCCACTGAATTGGTTGATATGGCCGATAAATACGAGGAATTCCAAGCAATGGGGGTGGAAGTGTACTCTGTAAGTACCGATTCTCATTTCGTGCACAAAGCATGGTATGATGCTTCGCCCAGCATTCAAAAAATCAAATATACTATGCTGGCGGATCCCACCGGAGTTTTAAGTCGCGCATTCGGAGTGATGATTGAAGAAGAAGGCGTTGCATACCGTGGCACGTTCGTTGTCAATCCGGAAGGCAAGGTTAAATTAGCAGAAATACAGGACAACAGCATAGGACGTAATGCTGACGAGCTGTTACGCAAAGTGGAAGCTGCACAATTTGTTGCAACACATGATGGTGAAGTCTGCCCTGCAAAGTGGAAGAAAGGAAGTGCCACACTAAAGCCAAGTATTGATTTAGTCGGCAAACTATAAGTTCTCGACTCAAGTATTGTTAAAAGGTAAGAGGCAACCCCCAAAAGAGGTTGTCTCTTTATCTTTTAAAATTATCATTAATTTCTATTTATTCATACTTGTCGATAGTCCCACCTTTTACTGTCGCTACAAAGTAAGGCTGGTTTAAACTTCTAAATTCAGTAGCACTTGCATCTCCTTCAAATACCCATTCGCCGAGTAAACCAGGAGAAGAAGGATCCACATAAAGCTTTCCGGCATCATCAATAACTTCTTTTTCGGTCAAGCAACGAGTCCACATACGCATGTATTTAATCCCCCCGTTCAAGTAACGTCCTCCACTAGCTCCTATGAATGGACATTTCATTCGGCAGAGGAAATGGTTAAACTGGCATCCATTAGGATGCTATTGAATAAAATTTAAACTGCGCCCGTACCCTTTAAATCATTTGAAAATAGTGTTATTGTAGTAGAAGCCATGATGTGCAGCAAGTGCTCCCAAGCCTTGTCCGCTCGGCTGTCCGGTAAAATATGTATTTTTGCACATCGTTATTTTCCTTAATGTGTAGTGACTGCAAAGGAAATAAAAAGGGCTGTATTCCAAGAGAAGAAAACAGCCCTAATTTTTTGGCCCACTAATTTTTACCAGACTGCAATAATATAAATTAAAACAGAACAGATATAACTGCGTATAATAAGCATCCTAAGGTAAAGGATCGGGATCAGCAGGCTTTTTAGGATCATAAATAGCAGTACCTACCCTAGAATCTGCACATCCATAATACAGGAACCATTTACTTTTATAAAAGACAAGCCCTTCTATAAAAACTGTTCCATCGGGATATTGCCCGCTTTTTTCGAAAAAGTCCATCGGGCGGAGAAAAGGAATGTCTAAACGGGTGATAAAGCAAGTGGGATCTTTTATATCAAAAAGTGCCTGACCGGCAGCATAAACATTTGCCGTAAATCGCTTATCTCTACGATTATCAGCTCTATTTTTCCCATTATATAAAAGAACAATTCCTTTTGAGGTATAAATTGCGGGAGGACCACACTCCGTTAATTGACTGTCGAAATATCCGTCACGTGGAGAAAATAGGACTTTCAGTAATCCGTTCTTATTAATCACAGGTGACCAATCAATCAAATTATCGGAAACTGCTCCATAAACATGATCTTCTCCCCAATACATAAAATAATGCCCATTTATTTTCTTGATAATCTGCTTTCCATCTACAACTTCTGTCAAAATAGACCCGGACTTACATCCTAGATTACGAAACTTTCCTCCATAAGCTTTTGCGAAAGCTGGACCATATTTATTCCAATGTTTTAAATCTCTAGAGGTTGCAACTGCTAATCGAGGAATATGTCTGTTCCACTGCGTATAGGTCATGACATAAAGTCCATCCTTCGAAACGGCAATCCGAGGATCCTCACATCCTCCCGGCCATTCTAATTCTTTTTGAGAATCGTTTGCCGGATAAAAAACAGGCTTCTTATCTCTGTTAAAAGCTATCCCATCTTCGGAAGATGCAAAGCCTAACCTAGAAGTACGATGTCCAATGCCAATACCAGATTTATCTTCCGCACGATAAAGAATAATTATTTTACCTTTATAAATTGTTGCAGCCGGATTGAATGTATCATTAGACTCCCAATGTACATTACTTTGCCGCATCGGACAAAAAAACTGACTTGTTGAATCGGGAGAAATAATGGGATTAACTCCTCTTGGACGTTCAAAACCTCCTAAAGCCCAATCAGGAAGTGTATTTCTGGACTTTAAACACTGCTGCCCATTTACAAAACTTAATTCAACTTCTACTGGAAAATGATCAGAAGGCGTACGTGCCTGATAAGTTTCCACAGAAATCTCTTTAGGAGCATCTTTTACATCAGCTCTCTCACCATTCAGAACCTTACTCCTATAAGTATCAGTTAATACACCATATTTAATCACCTTAAAACCGGGAGATACAAAAACATGATCAATACGACTCTCGGTAAAGTTATTCGGATTAAACCCGTTGAAAGTACCGTTAGTAGCATACCTCAAATTCGCTATTTCATAAGAATCAAAAAGATTGCCCTGAGCAACAAGCGCTTTATAAGACTTGCTTTGCTGATCCACATTAAAGTCCCCTGTAAGTATGGCAGGAAGCTTTGCATTGATTTCCTTCATCTTTTTCTGAACCAAATAGGCACTCTCAACCCGCGCCTTTTTGCCAATATGATCCATGTGCAGATTAAAAAACAAAAATTCAAAACCTGTGTCCTTACACTTAAAATGTCCCCAACTGCAAATACGAGGCAACACAGCATCCCAACCTTTACTCGGTACATTGGGAGTTTCCGACAACCAGAAATCGCCTTTTTCCAAGAGTTCAAATTTATCCGTTCGATAAAATATGGCGGAATGTTCACCCTTATCCTTACCATCATCGCGTCCCACGCCAATATAATCGTAACCGGGAAGTACCTGTTTCAAATCTTTTAATTGATGAAGGAAGCATTCTTGCGTTCCGAAAATATCAAACCCATGGAATTGTACCATTTTGGCGATCACCGGGTAACGCTGTCCCCAACCATCCCCGTTAGTAGAATCTGAAGCATTAGCATTCCGCATATTGTAGGTCGCTACAGAAAAAGTCGCGGAAGTCTGAGCTTGGCAACACACAAACAGCAAAGTTGCCCCGATAATAAAAAATAATCTTTTAAATTTCATAATTACATATTTTATTTCACTTCTGTCCAGAATAGCTTAGAACAATCTAAGAAGTCACTCTCATGCTCAGCAACAACTTCGTATTTCATATTATCTTTGGCTCTTGTCACAGAAAATGCAGTAAGCGCGGCTTCCACTACTCAAAGAAATGTTTTAGAATTCTATTCCGGATACTAGTGATCTTATTTATTTAAAACGAATATAAATCTATCTCTTTATTCGCGTAATTCCTTTGAAAAAGAATAAGGGGTATCATTACTTGCTGTTCCCCTATATTTATTAGGTTTTGAATCCATATCATAAGTGATTGTAGGACCTCCTAACAATTGATCTTGCGTAAAGAAATTATGCTTATACACTTTACCGTTTATAAATAAGCACTTTATATATTTATTATCGGCATTATTATTCTTTGCCTCCAATTTTACTGTTTTTCCATTTTCCAAATGCAATTTAACTAATTTAAAAAGTGGCGTTCCTAATACATATTGATTACTCCCCGGACATACGGTATAAAACCCAAGCGCCGAGAAAACATACCAAGCAGAAGTTTGTCCATTGTCTTCATCGCCACAATAACCATCTGGAGCAGAATTATAAAGCTTATTCATAACCTCACGAATCCAATATTGAGTTTTCCAAGGTTCTCCCGAATAGTTATAAAGATAAAGCATATGCTGAATCGGTTGATTACCATGGGCATATTGGCCGATATTCATCACCTGCATTTCACGCATCTCATGAATCATTCCACGGCTTTTCAATCCCTCTTTACCCGGAATGATAAAAACAGAATCCATCATAGCATTAAATTCTTTACGCCCTCCCATGAGATTAATAAGTCCTTGTGGATCATGGAAAACACAAAAGCTCCAATGCCAACTATTTCCCTCACAAAAATCACTACTCCAATCAGTTGCGCTAAAATTGGGATTAAAAGCACCTTTAGCATCTCTACCTGCCATCAATTTCCTTTCCTTATTATATACTTTTTGATAGTTAAGTGCCCTCTCTTTAAATCTGTTTATTTCATCTTTTGGCTTATTTAGTTCTTTTCCAAGCTTATAAATAGCCCAATCATCATACGCATACTCCAAGGTGCGAGCTACATTCTGACCAATCCCTATATCATCAGGAACATAACCCAACTTATTATAAATTTGATAAGCAACCCTTCCAGAAGCCGTTCCCGATAACTGATGATTCGTATCATATATCAACGCTTTCCAAAGGGTTTCGATATCATACCCTCTCAGACCTTTTAAATAAGCATCAGCAACAATAGATGCCGAATTATTACCGACCATACAATCACGATGACCTGGACTAGCCCATTCCGGTAAAAAACCGCTTTCTTTATAAGCATTCACTAAACCCGCCTGCATCTTGACATTCATGGAAGGGTACATCAAATTCAGGAAAGGGAACAAACAACGGAAGGTATCCCAAAACCCAGTATCGGTAAACATATAGCCCGGAAGGACCTTCCCACTATAAGGACTATAATGAACCACTTCTCCAGCAGAATCATATTCATAAAAACTACGGGGAAAAAGAACGGAACGGTATAAACAAGAATAGAATGTGCGTAAATGATCCAAATTATCATCTGCAACCTCTACACGCCCCAAAACATTATTCCAACGTTCACGGCCTTTCGAGGCCACTTCATCGAGATTACCGGAGCCCAACTCTTTCAAATTTAATTCGGCTTGTTCGAAACTGATAAAAGAAGAAGCCACACGAACGTTGATTCGCTCGCCTTTATACGTTTTAAAACCGACAAGAGCACCCGAGTGATTGGAAGTGGAAGAGAGACTATCCAATACAATTTCACCATCACGGACAGTGGAAACATGAGCAAATGGCTTATCAAATACCAATACGAAATAATTCTTAAAGTTCGCAGGAACACCACCGCTATTGCGCGTTGTATAACCGATAATCTTACGCTCCGAAGGTATCACCTTCACATAAGAACCATGATCAAAAGCATCTAATACGATGTAAGAGTCGTCACTCTTAGGAAAGGTAAAACGGAAAGCAGCCGCCCGTTCGGTAGGAGCTAATTCTGCGGTAACATCAGGGTCAGCCAAATAGACTTTATAATAATAAGGCTTAGCTACTTCCGACTTATGAGAAAACCAACTCGCACGTTGATTCTCATCAAACACAGCTTTGCCTGTTACCGGCATAATGGAGAATTGGCCATAATCGTTAATCCACGGACTGGGTTGATGAGTCTGCTTAAAACCACGGATCTTGTCAGCAGTATATGTATAAACCCAACCATCTCCCATTTTCCCTGTTTGAGGAGTCCAGAAATTCATTCCCCAGGGCAAAGCTATCGCAGGATAGGTATTCCCTGTTGATAATTCAAATTTAGATTGAGTACCCACTAGCGTACTTACATAATCAACTGGATACTCCACTGCTGATACTTGTGTACTAAAATAAGCCAAGCCCATTAGGTATAAAACAGACTTTATTAAAAACGATGTTCTCATGATAAAACTATTTTTTTCTATTTAAATATAAAATTCATAAGCGAAAATAGCTAAAATGCAGAGGAATTGCTTCCTTTCATAAAAGGTTTTAAGCACCTGACTCTTATATGAACTATTATGGCAGGACTATTTACTCATAATATGGCATTACAAATAAATCAATAACTTTTTTATTTAACTTTGTCTTACCATTATTATACAATAAGAATAACCCTACTATGATAAAACGAAGTTTCCTATTTTGGATGTATACACTTCTCATCTCCGGGAATGCAATACAAGCTTATAATCTAAAGCACATAGCCGATAAAGAGTATATGACAAATAGCTCCATTACATCTTTTTGCCAAGATGATAAGGGAGTAATGTGGATTGGTACATGTGACGGAATAAACGTGTATGACGGACAAAAAGTAGAAGAGTATAAAACCCAAAAAGGGCAAGACTATTTGTCGGGTAATCTAATTGATAGAATTGTTTATTCTGGCAAGGATGTTTACTGGATACAAACCTACTATGGGCTAAACAGAGTGAATCAACGAAACGATCAAATAACCCATTATAATGAATTCCAGAAATTATTCCATATGAGTACAGACCAAGATGGTACACTATATATTATAAAAGAAAGTAATTGCATCTACTATTATCATCCAAATGGCACCTTTAAGAAAATCAACATCATGGGGATACCCATCTCTGATATACTGGACTTCTTCATTGATAAAAACAACCTTATGTGGATTATCTTGAAAGGTTACAGCTACTGTTATAAAATAGAAAAGAATAAAGAAACTGGAAATGCCACACTCGAGTTCTCAAAAAAAAGTCTGAATTACGATTCGTCATTACTCTATTGTTTTCATGAAGCTGACGCTATTTATTACATTGATGAAAAATATAACTTCTTCTATTACGATATAGGCAAAGAAAAGAGAACTTGGATTTCTAACTTAAAAGATATAATCAAATTACACGGTAGAATATCTTCAATTATAAAATATCACGATAGCTTTTTTATCGGATTTCTAATGGATGGATTACTAGAGGTAACGAAAAATAAAGACAGTAATCATTATGAGTCTCAAAAGATCTTGATTGACAGTGGGATATTTTGTCTGCAAAAAGATAAATTCCAAGATTTAATATGGATCGGTACGGATGGAAGAGGTATTTATATCTACTCCGACAGCCCATACTCAATCAAGTCTACTATTCTAAGCAGATATAAAGATGAAATTAACCGACCGGTTCGCGCATTATACTGGGATGAAGCCCGTACACTTTGGATAGGACTCAAAGGCGCAGGCATTTTAAAAGTAGAGAAATATGACATAAACAACGACTTTAATAATTATCAAATAGAAAAAATAACGACACAAAACAGCTTGTTAAAGAGTAACGCAGTTTATTGCTTTCACAAAAGTCATCGGAATATTTTATGGATAGGAAACGAAAAAGGACTAAATTATTATTCTTATAAAGAAAATAAAATAAAAACTATAGAGATAAAAGTGGAAGGACAAGACTTTAAATATATACATGATATTTATGAAACTAAAAATTCAGAAATTTGGCTTTCGAGTGTGGGTATGGGCATTGTAAAAGCACACATTGACGGAACTGACGATTATCCCAGATTAACTAATGTACAACATTATACAATTAATCGCTCTGATTTCGAGTCTAACTATTTCTTCACAATTTATGCAGAAAATGATTCTACACTATTATTTGGGAATAAGGGTTATGGAAGCTACCGATATAATATTCAAACTAACGGGCTAGAGCCGTTTTCAACTAGCAAAAGTGCATATATGGCTTTAAATAATATTCTTTCAATTGGCAAAGATGCACAAAACAATTATCTATTTGGAACAAGTTTCGGGCTCATTAAATACACTTCCAACACATCTTATCAAGTTTTTAACGTAAAAAATGGATTCATGAATAGTACAATCCACGATATGATAAGAGATAACAATAATAGCTTTTGGCTAAGTACCAACTTAGGGCTTATAAACTTTGATACTAGAAAAAATATATTCAGATCTTATGGCATAAAAAATGGGTTGGATGTCGTTGAATTTACTGATGGAGCCGGATTCAAAGACCCCAAAACAGGAGTCCTTTTCTTCGGAGGTATAAACGGATTCGTTTCTATACCTCCAAAGATGCAAAGTGAAAAGCCTTATATACCTCCCATTCATTTTAATAAGTTGTCAATTTTTGGAGAGAGATATAACTTATATAAATTTATAAAGCAAGAGAAAGACAAGAAGATTATCAAACTAAAATATTATCAAAACTTTTTTTCATTATCATTCTCATCGGTCGATTTTCTTAATGGTAATAACCATACTTATTATTATAAGTTAAAAGGATTAAATAAGCATTGGATAAATAATGGATCAAAGAATGAGATAACCTTTACCAATATGGCTCCCGGGAAATACACATTATTGGTGAAATACAACAATAGCGTATTTGATAAGCAAAGCAATGTCTATTCAATAATCATTGAAATAGAAAGTCCTTGGTATACTTCTATTATAGCCTATATTATTTATGTAATAGGTACCTTAACTATTATCCTATTAGCCATCAAATCGTTTTCAGATAAGTCAAAACGCAAAAAGAAAGAGCTACTAAAAGATATAAAAATCAAGCATGAGAAAGAGATCTTCGAATCTAAATTAAGTTTCTTCACAAATATAGCCCATGAGTTCTGTACCCCATTGACTCTGATATACGGTCCATGCCAAAGAATATTGACGTCAGCTAATGTGAATAAATTTACGGCAAATTATGTACATGTTATTCAAGAAAATGCCGAACGATTAAATAACCTAATTGATGAATTAATCGAGTTCAGGCGCGTAGAAACAGGATATCGTAAGCTGAAAATAGAGACACTCAATATTTCTGAAATTTGTATTAATCTAATAAAAGCATTTACAGACATAGCAAAGTCCAGAGACATACTTCTCTCAGGAAAAGCCACAGAATCCATTACATGGAATACGGACAAGGGATTATTTTCTACAATCATTATAAACTTAATATCAAATGCTTTTAAATATACCTCCGACGGGAATAAAATCAAAATTGAGATAAAAACGGTAAAAGATAAATTAGTTATACAGCTAACTCATAAAAGTAAAATTAGAGAAGATAGTCTCAACTCAATCTTTGATTATCCATCTATTTTTAACAACACCAATACAAATACATATCTTTCAAAAGAGGGATTGTCCCTTTCACTCTCTTACAATATGGCAAAATTACTAAATGGTAATTTACGGGCTGAAAATGACAACAACGAGCAAGTTATATTCACACTTACACTGCCACCATTAGAAAAAGTAAAAGACGGGATTCCAGATAATGGAGTTGCCTCTGCATACATCCCTAAAATTCAGAATCACCCTATAGTACAACTTCCTGAGTATAAATTTGACAAAATGAAACCAACGCTATTAATTATAGATAATGAAATGGAAATGCAGTGGTTTATTGGAGAAATATTTTCAGAAAAATTTAATATTGTACCTCTAAAAGATTTAGTGGAAACTAATAATACATTAAACGAAATATTACCAAACTTGATTCTTTTTGATATCACGACATTAGGAAATAAGGGTATGGAGCTGATAAAAAACATAAAATCATCTAAGGAAACGGCCCATATTCCACTTATCATTATATCGGGACAACACGAAATGGAAGAGCAAACTTTAGTTTTATCTGCAGGGGCTGAAGTCTACATAACGAAGCCTTTTAACCCGGAGTATTTACAGATATCTGTAAATCAGCTTTTAAAAAGGAAAGAAATACTAAAAGATTATTTTCATTCTCCAATTAGTTCATATGAAAAAACTGAAGGGAGATTAACTCATAAAGAGTCAAAACTTTTTCTGCAAAAAGTGTTGACTCTTATTAACGAAAATCTCATGAATAAAGAATTATCGCCACGTTTTATAGCCGAAAAATTAGCTATAAGCCCTCGAAGTCTATACCGAAAAATGGAAGATATAGGAAGAAGTCCAAGTGATTTAATAAAAGAATGCAGAATGCATATTGCAGAAGATTTATTAGTTACTACTAAAAGAAATATTGATGAAATAATATATGCTTCTGGCTTTTCAAATAAAGTAACATTTTTTAAAGCTTTCCGAGAAGAACACAATTGTACTCCTAAACAATTTAGAGAGAATCATTTAAAGAACTTAGACATATAATTATATTCATTGCAGTCACTACAGTGCAAAAATACATATTTTACCGGACAGCCGCTTTATGCGCAACTATTAAAATAGACCGACAGGCAAGAAATAGTAAGAATAAGCAGAAAAGAGGTGCATGATCGCTATGCGAAGAAATTAGACAGCTACTCTCACTTTCTCATACGGCTCTACGCCGTGCTGATGCATTGTGATTCTCTGCGTGAAATCGTAGTAGGAATGCTCTCTGAGGCAAATAAGATTAATCACCTAGGCATAAGATTACATGGTAAAACGTAATACTTTGCCGGAAGCCAATAACAGACGAAACAATGAGCTCTTTGAATAGATCTATTTCTCCCTGTTACCGGAAATACAAAAATGATTTAGCGGACAGCCGAGCGGACAAGGCTGGAAGAAGAAAGGAGGCATAAAGGTTCACACTGTGCTCAAAGCCGAGCAGGGGGTGCCTTATAACATTCATTTCACATCGGCAGCAACGCACGCTCATACTATAGAACTTAAAAAGGGCGATGTAATGTATGTTTCAGGTCGGATAGAATATTGGCAGAATTATTAATCAGTCCAATTTATCACCTCCTGAACCAACACTTCTTGATTAAGGGGCTTACTTTTTAAAGGAACCATCCGAACCCCATTCTATAGCTCGTCCGGATGGTTCTTTTATGCATTTTCGTGTAAACCTATAACGAGTATTTAGGACTAGTCATTACCGGACGAGAGATTCAGTTCTTTAAGCAATCGGTCCGCTTTACCATATTTATCTAAAATAAAAAGGATGTAACGCACGTCAACTCCAACACATCGTTGTAGCTTGGGCTCATATAGAATATCACTACTCATCGCTTCCCAATTTCCATCAAAGGCAAGTCCCAATAATTCACCCTTCGCATTAAACATCGCACTACCCGAATTTCCACCGGTTATATCATTATTGGAAATAAAGCAGACTCTCATTTGTCCCTTTTTATCGGCATATTTCCCGAATTTTCCCGAAGAAAGCAATGAGATAATTTCCGGCTGTACTTCAAAATCCTGATTACCGACATTTGCCTTTACCTTTTCTAAGATACCTGCTGTCGTGGTATAATAATCATATTCCGCCCCGTCAAATGGTTCATAGCCTGTCACCGTTCCAAAGCTAAGCCGCATGGTGGAATTGGCATCGGGATAAAAATTACGAGAGGCATACATCTTCCGGACAGCTGCATTCAACAACCGCTCCCCTCGGGTTATCTCAGCAGAAAAAGGCTGCATCTCTCTATTCATGTCATATAACTTATTCAGCAAATCAATGCTCAATGAGATCGCAGGGTCATCATACATATTATACGTAGAATCTTTCTCTAGAAAGCGTTTTAAACCGCGGGGAGTCGTTAGTTGGGAGCGGGCATAAAGCGAATCAACAAAAGCACGATCATCTCCATGATATTCTTTGGTTATCGTACGATAAAAATCTGGCAAGTAGGTGGTGTCTACCTTTGCACGATATTCTTTTAAGAGAGCTGTGAAAACCTGTTTATCAAGGTTTAAATCAAGATTGGCATACTGCTCAACAATGGACTTTAAATTGGCAATTACAGTCTTACTTTCTCCATCAAAATCAAAATTTAAAATCTTCAGCGCCAGCTGAACTAATTCAGGCCCATCTAAGAAGGACTCTACAAAATAAGCCTGTGCATAATTTGTCGCCGACCGCTTTTTATAGTTCAGTTCCAAATCTGTAAACAAGTGAAGCAGCTGCTTCCGTTCCTCCGGTGTTTTATTGATCCACTCCTTAAGAGTCGATTCCATCTTCCGCTTCTTCTCCAAAACATGCAGCTTCTGAATCGCCTTATTCATGCCAATGCTATTTTTCCAATAATTGGAACTCTCATCATACTTAGACGCATACTTAATCCGGATACTATCACTACGATCCATCATCGTCTTCCAAATAGCTTGTTTGACCCCGCGAACATCAATACGGGCCTGATTGGTATTGTTCATTAATTCATCTATGCCAAAAGATGACAGATAGCGTTCGGTAGTACCGGGATACCCCAAAGTCATACAAAAAGAGCCTTCATTATATCCTTTTAGCGAAATTGGAGCGACATACTTGGGATGATAGGGTACATTATCAGGTGAATAATCGGCCGGCTGATTATTCTTATCGGCATAGATACGAAAAACACAAAAGTCACCCGTCTGCCTAGGCCATTCCCAATTATCCGTATCCCACCCGAATTTACCGATTGAAGCAGGAGGTGCAAAAACAAGGCGGACGTCATTATAATCCCGATAAACGGATAGCCAAAACTCATTTCCCCCATAATAAGCATCTACAACCCCTGTTAAGGTTGAGTCCTTGCGAGAAATCTCTTCCCCTATTTTTAACATGACAGAATCCACAATAGTTGTACGTTCCGCTTCGTTCATCGAAGGTTTGACCGCTTTCAACACGCGCTTGGTCACATTCTCGGTTCGCAATAAAAAGCGGACATAAAGTTCGGGATTAGAAAGCTCTTCCTGACGGGTCCGTGCATAAAACCCGTCTTTTATATAATTATGCTCGGTGGAAGAATGTTGTTGAACAGAATTAAAACCACAATGGTGATTCGTAAAAACCAATCCGTCTTCAGAGACCACGACTCCGGAACAGAATCCACCGAAACTGACCACAGCATCTTTCAATGAAGCTTTTCGCGTGTTATATAACTTATCGGGATTTATCTCCAAGCCCATTTCTTTCATCGCCTCTCGCGTCTGTTTGTTCAAATGCCCAAGCATCCACATTCCTTCATCTGCATGTAGTACAAATGCCAAAGCACAAAATAGTGCAACAAAAACAAGTCTCAATTTCATTGTTCAATCAGTTTCTTATGGTATTATAATCATTCACCCTATTCGGCGATAAGGCGCAGTTGTCTTGCATGAATTCTGGCTTTTAACCACTCTGCTATTTTTTCCTTTTCAAGTTTTCCGGGTGCTTTATCAAATTTCAACACTGCCAGCGTTACGGTATCCGAATGGATAGAATCCACTGCCAACTCCAATGTATGGGCCAATGATAAGGTTTTCACCGATGGATACAACACCCTTAGTTCCGGGATAATTTCCTGTCCTAACACGTCAAACGACTTATACTGTTGAAGCATTTTCTCAAGAGAAGCAACTTTTTGCGTTTGCTCCAACAGACGCTCTTCGCTGTTTTTATAAAAATCCTTCATTACCATCGCCTTTATGGAAGAGATGTCCAAAGATCCGTTATTCATTCCTTGCAACACGGTTAGCTTAGTATCATTCAGCTTATAATTTTTCATCTTCGCACGGGCAATGGCAATTGAAGGTTCAGGTATCTCTTGCCCGACAAGCACTACGCGTATTTCATTATGCGTGCCGTTAAATAATATCTTCTTGTCCAATACCTGGGTATTATCAAACGACAGTTGCTCTGTAATAAATCTATTGGCATAGCCTTCAAAAAGAGAATTACGAATAATATCGACAGTAAGGTAAAGTGCCGGACACATCGTTAAAAAAGCAACGATTACGATGTACTTACGGACCTTTTTTTCTCTGTTTTTATCTATAAACACTTTATGCTGGAAGTGCATGACACGCACTCCCAGGAAAGTCGCCAGGCTAATAAATACGGAATTGATGAAGTAAAGGTAAAAAGCTCCTAAAAAATAAACCAGATTACCTGTCGCCAAGCCATAGCCAGCAGTGCAAAGCGGGGGCATTAAAGCCGTAGCTATGGCAACCCCGGGTATCACATTCCCTTTCTCTTTTGTAGAAATGGCCACAACACCCGCCAGTCCGCCAAAAAGAGCGATTAATACGTCATAAATGGTGGGTGATGTCCGCGCTAAAAGTTCAGATTGTCCTTCTGCAACAGGACTTATTAAAAAGAAAAAGGTGGAAGTTGCCACACTAAAGGCCGTTGTTACCAGAAAACTCTTTAAAGAACGTTTCATTAACTCGAAGTCATTCAATCCGACAGACAGTCCAATACCCATTATAGGTCCCATTAAAGGTGAAATAAGCATGGCCCCAATAATTACAGCGGTCGAATTAACATTAAGCCCCAAAGAAGCCATAAAAATGGCAAATATCAAAATCCACAAATTGGCTCCTTTAAATTCAACCCCTTTACGGATTGACTCTACAGTTGCCAATTCATTATCTTTATCTTTTCTCAGGTCAAGATATTCTTTCAGAAACTTCTTAATTACAAAGGCATTCCTATTCTTACCGGGAGTTTCCATAAGCTTTGATTTATTTATGAATAAAACGGTTAATTACAGGTATCTGGCTAAGTGGCAAATCCTGTTTTATGATATAACCCAGGAACAAAGCCAGCAAGAAGGTATGGTACAGTAATTCCAGATACATATTAGCTATTAAAACGAACTCCGCAAGAGCATAAAGAACAATAGCAAGCAACACATATTTCCCAATGGTTTTCAAATCATACTGAATCGGATATTTTTTTTGTCCCACAAAATAAGATAATAACATTGCAATACCATAACCGGTAAACCCGGCCCAAGCACAAGCGATATAACCATATATGGGAACCAGGAAGACATTCATAAGTATTAAGATCGTACATCCGGTTAACGAGAAATAAGCCCCCCATTTTGTCTCATCAATCAACTTATACCAAAAAGAAAGATTAAAGTAAATACCCATAAATATTTCTGCCGCCATTACAATGGGGACCACTCTTAATCCACTCCAGTAATCACGTCCGATAATATGTTTCAAAAGCGGCATATAGAGCATAACGACCAAGAAGGCTAGCAGAGTAAATATGATAAAAAACTTCATTGCCTGAGCATACATTTCTTTACTGTTCTTATCCTGACTCTTGCCAAAGACAAAAGGTTCGTATGCGAAGCGGAATGCTTGAGTGAACATTGCCATAATCATTGCAATCTTACTCGCCGCTCCGTAAATGCCCAATTGCACAATAGCCTGTTTTTCATCGGGGTAGACAAACCGAAAGATGATTTTATCCGCAACTTGATTTAAAATACCTGCAACACCTAAAACCAATAATGGTAAAGAGTAACGGAGCATCTTTTTGAGAAGTTGCTTGTCTAATACATAGGCAAAGCCTCTGAACTCTTGCACCATACACAAGGTGACAATTATCGTACCCAGCAAATTAAAGAAAAAGGCATATCCCACTTCATGCCCTTTTAAACCAATATAATAAACCAGATTGAATACAATGTTCAGAAAAATAAATAGCAGCTTTAAAGCGGCAAACTTAATAGGGCGCTTTTTATACCGCAAATAAGCAAAAGGTATACTCTGAATCGCATCCAACGCAACAACAATGATCATCATTCCCAGATACCAAGGATGTTCTGCATACCCCAGCAATCCGGCTATAGGATTCAAGAAAAGGATTCCAAGAATCATAAAGGTTATGGAGCCTAAGCTAACGCTTAACAATGCGGTAGAATAAACTCTCATCGGGTCGTTATCCCCTTTATTGGCAAAGCGGAAAAAGCCGGTCTCCATGCCACATGTCAACAAAACCAAGGTTAGTGCCACCCATGCATATACATTGGTGACTATGCCATAACTGCCGGAGGAAGCAGACAAAGCCATAGTATAAACCGGTACCAGCAAGTAATTAATGAAACGTCCCAGAATACTACTCACTCCATATATGGCAGTTTCCTTTGCCAAACTCTTTAATCCAGCCACTTTACAAATAGATTATAAATTCAATCTTCAATTTCAATCTTCACTAAACAGCGTTTTCTGGCTGTTGTAAATACTGCGCCCAAGATGCTTATACGCTAATTCCGTTACTTCGCGCCCACGGGGAGTACGTTTTAAAAATCCTTCTTTTATGAGAAAAGGTTCATAAACTTCTTCCACAGTACCGGGATCTTCGCCTAATGCCGTCGCAATCGTAGTAAGGCCCACCGGACCTCCTTTAAATTTATCAATAATCGTACATAAAATTTTATTGTCTACCTCATCAAGTCCATACTTATCAATATTCAGAGCTTCAAGAGCATACTCGGCAATTGAAGTATCAATACTTCCAGAACCTTTGACTTGGGCAAAGTCACGCACCCGCCGCAACAGTGCATTTGCAATACGTGGCGTCCCCCTACTCCTAGACGAAATTTCAGTAGCGGCCTTCGTAGAACAAGGGACATCAAGAATCCCTGCGGAACGCCGAATGATACCACTCAAAACATCATCGTCATAATATTCCAAATGCAAGTTTATTCCGAAGCGGGCACGCAAAGGAGCTGTCAGCAAACCACTACGGGTAGTGGCTCCAACTAAAGTGAACGGACTCAAATCAATTTGAATACTACGGGCCGAAGGACCTTTATCTATCATGATGTCAATCCGGTAGTCTTCCATGGCGGAATACAAATATTCCTCCACCACAGGAGAAAGACGATGAATTTCATCGATAAAAAGGACATCATTAGGCTCCAGACTAGTGAGTACCCCAGCCAAGTCACCGGGTTTATCAAGGACTGGTCCGGAAGTTATTTTGAACCCTACACCAAGCTCATTAGCGATAATATTGGAAAGAGTAGTCTTGCCAAGCCCCGGAGGCCCATGTAAGAGTACATGATCTAGTGCTTCCCCACGTAAACGGGCCGCCTTAACGAAAATGCGAAGATTATCCACCACTTTATCCTGCCCGTTAAAATCATCAAAGGACAATGGGCGAAGTGCATTTTCAAAATCACGTTCCTTACTGGTCAACTCATGATCACGTATATCAAAATTTTCTTCTTCCATTCTTTATGCATAAATGTAGCGGCAAAGATAAATATTTAACCACAGATTATATAGAATTAATTTAGATAAAGAATCTTCATCACCGAAAAAGTACATAAACAAGACTTTCATCGTTGGAAAAGTAAAGAAATAACCTTATTATCAACAAGAAAGAAACTATCATTTGGACAAAAATACCTAAAACGAAACGTTAAGTGGAAAGATATTCCTATTTTTGTACGAAAATTAATGCATGCTTTTATGGTTTTAAGTTACATTTGGATAGCATTCTTCGTAATCGCTTTTATCGTCGCTTTATACAAGCTCATCTTTATGGGTGATATAAGCATATTCACGGAACTTGTTAATTCAACATTCGCATCTTCGAAAACGGCATTCGATATATCATTGGGGCTGACAGGTCTTCTGTCTCTTTGGTTGGGTATAATGAAAATTGGGGAAGAAAGTGGCATGATCAATGCCCTTTCCCGGTGGTTGAGTCCGGTATTCTGCCGCCTTTTTCCTGAAATACCCAAAGGACACCCCGCAATGGGGTCTATCTTCATGAATCTTGCCGCAAACATGCTAGGGTTAGATAACGCCGCCACCCCAATGGGACTAAAAGCAATGAAAGAGCTTCAGGAACTGAATCCTCAAAAAGATACGGCCAGCAATCCAATGGTTATGTTTTTAGTGCTGAATACTTCAGGGCTGGTACTAATCCCAATCAGTATAATGATGTATCGTGCACAAATGGGTGCGGCACAGCCAACAGACATTTTTATCCCGACATTAATCACAACAGCTATCGCAACAATTGTAGGTGTGATAGCTGTGAGCATCGTCCAACGAATTAACCTATTAAATAAGCCTATTCTCATTCTAATCGGTTGCATCAGCGCTTTCTTTGCGGGACTCATCTGCCTGTTCAGCTATATAGGACGCGAAGAAATAGGTACTTACTCCACTCTGGTAGCTAATATTATCCTGTTCAGCATCATTTTATTATTTATCTTATGGGGTTTATGGAAAAAAATCAATGTCTATGATGCTTTCGTTAACGGCGCTAAAGAAGGATTCACCACTGCTGTACGGATTATTCCCTATTTGGTTGCTTTTCTAGTTGGTATAGCGGTTTTCCGCACCTCGGGAGCCATGGACTTGTTGGTCAATGGCATAGGTTCTGTTATCGGCTTTTTCGGAATAGATACAAATTTTGTAGGAGCACTTCCCACTGCATTGATGAAATCTTTAAGTGGAAGTGGGGCTAACGGACTTATGATTGATACAATGAAACAATATGGTGCGGATTCTTTCGTAGGGCGGATGAGTTGTGTTGCACGCGGAGCTTCCGACACCACTTTCTATATTCTTGCAGTCTATTTCGGCAGTGTCGGAATTACTAAAACACGCAATGCGGTAACATGCGGACTCATAGCAGACTTTACCGGAATTATAGCTGCCATAATTATCAGTTACTTCTTTTTTTATAACTAACTAACTCATAAAAATATGATCTCCTATCAGACGGAGGGTGTAGAAATGCCTCCAATACAGAAAAATAAAACTACGGAATGGATCAAAGCTGTTGCCGCCACTTATCAAAAAAGAATCGGTGAAATCGCTTATATCTTCTGCTCCGACAAAAAGATATTAGAAGTTAACCTTCAATATCTGCAGCACGATTATTACACAGACATCATCACATTTGATTACTGCGAAGGCAACAAGCTCTCCGGTGACCTCTTCATCAGCCTTGACACAGTGCGCACCAATGCCGAACAGTTCAATTCTAAGTATGAAGAAGAATTAAACCGGGTCATTATCCATGGAATACTCCATTTATGCGGTATCAACGACAAAGGGCCGGGAGAAAGGGAAATTATGGAGATGGCTGAGAATAAAGCCTTAGAAATCAGACATCAATTAGAAAAATAAATGGCAGAAAAGCTTTTGAACTTATCACTTACCCCAAAAAAACATTGCTGCCCAATCAACAAACAGTCCCCGTACAAACCATAAACGGAGACTGCCTGCGAATGGGCAACAATCCAAATTAAGAGACTATTAGAAACTTGCTAAAAAGGATCAATAAGCATTTCTAGCAGAACAGATAGAAAGAAACGTTTTATACATATTGAACTGTATAAAACTCACCTAACCCAGTTAATGTTATAACAAGTATATTACCCGTAAATGCACCTGAATAAACCACCTCACCGGTTTGATCGTCAGTTACAGTAATATTCTGATTTTGTACAGACTCATTAAAGTAGATATAAAGTTGACCACCCTCAATATACGCTGTAAGCATTTCCGGTAACGAGCGGGTTACCGCTTTTCCTTTCATCAATACCGCAACAGGATGTTTATCCGCAGTCTTCTCAACCTCAGTACTTGCTGCACTATTTGCCGGTACTACAGCAGAAACAGAAGCAAACTGTAAGGAGAAAAGACAAATAAAGAAAATGAATTTCATTGTTCTCATAATTTTGTTCTCGTTTATTTGTTAATTATGATACAAAAATAGCAATATGAAAACAATAGAGCACTATAAAAGCGATAACAACTTGCTTTTATAATCACCTATAAAACAGTGCATTACAAAAATAGTGATAACATTTATCTAAAAAAACTTTAATTCAGTTCTTTAGACTTCAATCTATAACGCCTTTGAGCAACAATCTGCTTACTCGTTCGGCCAAAACATAGCGCAATTGTAAAATCATCCCATCCGCATAAAGATAAGCAGGAGAGTAAGCAATCGTCTTCCGTATATTTAGGGTAAGTATGGTTTAAATAAGAGATATAGTCTTTGTAAATGTCAGAAACAGCGACCCGTAATTGTTCTTGTTCCTTCTCCAAGAGAATTTGCATATCATGTTTCCTCTTCGTCTTTCCCTGCAGACTTAGTTCTTGTATTCGCTGATAAATAGGAGTCCGCTTAAATAGGAGATTACATAATTTAGCCTTTTCATCGGCTAGTTTTCGAATTTCCTGATCTTTAGAAGAGATGTGTTCCTTATCTTGTTCTTGCTCACGACGCAAGAAAGCAATACGATATTGGAGCTCCGCTATATTTGCATTTAGCGAAGCACGGTCACGCTCATACTCCAGTTGAAGAATTTTCTTACGCCGTTTGACACGCTGAACGATAAACATTGACAAGACAATCCCCAATAAAGAAGAAGCTATAATAATAAAGAGAAAAAACTTCATTTCCATTTTGGCTTTGTATACCCCCAGATCAGCTTCATATTTATAAGCCCTTTGTTCAACCTCAGAACTTTTGTTATATAAATAAATAGAGTCCATCAAGTTACTATACTTTACAACGTATTCAAATGCCTTAGGATAATCCTTCCGCTCTTCCATCACATCTTTTAAACCATAATAAGCTAATGCCCGAGTTTCAATTGCCTTTCCTTTCAAGGCTTTGCGAATATAAAATTCAGCAGAATCTAACCGCTGGGTATTCATAAAGGCATAGCCGACTGATATTGCAGCTTTCAGAAAATAAGTACTATCATAGCTTAATGAGCGTTTACCGTAATATAAAATAGAATCTTTATCAACATATGCACAGCTCAAATTATGATAAAAAGCAGTCATGAATGAATGATTTTTATCTTCAGCGGCAAGTGTCAAGCCTCTCTTTAAATATTTACGTGCCTGTAAAGTGTCTCCTTCTAATAAGAAATTCCATCCCATATTACCTTCTATAGACGACATGCCCCTTTTGAAGTTAGCCTTTCTATAACAAACTTCAGCTTTACGAAACATATCCATGGATTTATCAACTATATATTGATCTGAATACAAATGCCCCAAATCCTCATAAACCATACCTCTAATCCTCAGCTCTTCATTAGTAGAACCACTTAACGCTTTTAATGCCGAAAAACAGTTAGCCATAGCTTCCTTAGGCATATTCATTTGGGCCTGAATGCGCTCTTTATACATCAAGGCTTTGGCAAGAAGCACTCCATCATGGTAGTAGCCAATTGCCTCATCAAGCAAAGAATCGCAGGATAAGAGGGGACGCGATGTTTTGTTTAAAGCTTCAGCCAAAAGCAAGCCATAATGTATTCGATCAGCCTTGGTAAATCTTTTATAGGGAAGAGTAGATAAAATGTGATAACTACTATCAGCAGAAGTATCCATCAAGGTTTCCGCACGAAGCAATTCCGAATTCGAAACCACATCATGGTGACAAGAGATAAGCCCCATAAACAATAAAATGGGGCAAAGAAATAATAGCCTTTTCATGATAAATGCAGAGTTATGACCCAACAAAGATAAAAAAAAGGATGATAATAACAGGGAAGTTAGGGGCAAATCTCGACTTATTAGAGAGACAAGATGGGAATTCCGGCAAATTATATGAGAATGTAAACGAGGCTTCTTGTTCCCTCATTTACACTTTTATCTTTAATATTTTAACAAAAAAGCTTAGGCGAAGGCATAACGATATATGAGACAGCAACAGTAGGCTAATTGATGCAGCCAAGAACGAGTCCATTCTATAAAATAATCCGCCGGCAGAATTAAACACCCACTGATTTAATTCCGCCGACGAATATCCCACATTGTTTATATCAATAAGTTATTTCACAGTCCCCATAAACCAATCTATTGCTTTTTGATCGAGCTTTTGTTCCTTTAAAACATCGGGGAGATTAGCATAATTTTTACGAAACAGGTCTATTCTCTTCACAAATTGATCAGGGCAATAAGTTATAGCACGCCCTGTGGATTCCATCGTTCCAAGATTTTCCGTGAGCACAATCCCGGCCTGCCTTTTCTTTAAATCCAAAACGGTTTGTTGGACATGACGGAGTTTTGCATAAAGCCCGTCAGCAACATCCGGAGCATCAGTAGCATAAGTAATTTCAACTACTTTCTCTATGCTACAATCTGTTTCCGGAATTTCAATCGCAAGGATCAAGTTGTTGCCATCATACGAAAAATCAGTTTGCTTACCATTAACAGAAACCTTCTCCGGTACAGCCGAAGCAACCACATTAACTTTAAAAGAACGGTTTGCTGACATACCGGAATAACCACCTTTGCGAGGCGCTATTTTCACAGTCAATACATTATCACGCTTTTCAGAGGTCAACAAAGTTGTAGCATACCGAGTTGCATAATCCTTATCATTGCCATTGTCTTCATACAACGTAAACGATCCCTCTGAACCGGGAAAGACGGTGACCACAACCGGCTCATCACTATTTCTCAAATTTTTAACGTTTTCACCGTAAAAAGGCAATATGGAACCCGCCTTAACGTAAATAGGATATTCATCAAGATGGAAGGTACGCTCTACGGTCTGTCCTCCTTGAAGCAATGTTCCCGTATGCCATTCATACCAGTCATTCCCAGCCGGTAGCCAGACCTTAACGGTTGATCTTCCCTCTTTCATCGGAGCAGTAATCGGGCAGACCAGAAGATCATCCCCGAACATATACTCGTCTTTATAATCATAGGCTTCTTTAGCCTCAGGGTAGTCATAATACATCGGACGACAAAGAGATAAAGCCTCATCATAAGTTTTACGTGCCATAGTATACACATAAGGAGCAATTTTGTAGCGCTCCAAAATGGTGTTACGGATAATCTTGAAATATTCGGGATTGAAAACCCACGGCTCTTTATTTAAATTTGAGTTTTTAGTAGAATGGGTACGTAAAACGGGGCTTAAGGCTCCAAATTGCAACCAACGTACATAAAGCTCCGGATTGATGCTATCAGCCCCCATATGCCCTCCAATATCATGGCTCCAATAACCATAAAGCACATTCGAAGCTGTTGAATTAAAGTAGGGCTGATATTTAAGGGAAGCCCAGGATATATAAGTGTCACCTGAGAATCCGATTTGATAACGGTGATTGCCTAATCCTCCCCAGCGATGGTAAAGCAAAGGACGGGTATCACGATTACGCGCCATATCAGAGAAAACAACATAGTTAATCCACCAAGTATTACTCAAGTTCTTAAATTTTTCATCACTCAGCCTTTGCTGCCAGTCAAGCCACCAGAAGTCCACCCCTTTCTTCTCCATCGGGCGAAGGATCGTATTTAACCATCCACTCATAAACTTTTTATTTGACCCTTCATAAGGAATCAATTCTTTTGAGTTGGGGTCCACTCCCATCCACTTTGCCATTGCTGGATAATTCGTCTCATAAGAAGCAACGCCATCAGCAGGATGTAAATTCAGCGTTACCTGAAGATTATTTCTCTTCAGATATTTTAGAAAGCCATCAGGATCAGGGAATAAACGTCTATTCCAAGTATATCCGGTCCACCCTCCTTTTCCAGGCTCCGTGTAATGCCAATCCATATCAACGACCAATACGTCAAGCGGAATATCATAAGTATGGAAGTCGTCAACCAAGGCACGCAATTCATTATCGGAATAACTCCAATAACGTGACCACCAATATCCGAAAGCATAGCGGGGAGGTAACGGCACTTTTCCGGCAAACACGGTAAAGTCTTTCAAAGCTTGTTTGTAATCATGTCCATAAGCCATAAAGTACCAATCCTGCCCATTTTTATCAGGCCGTTCCATCACCCACGGCCAATCTGAATGATCAAATAAATAGTTTTTCGAATCATCAATAAACGTCCATCCATCCGTAGAAAGTAAGCCGTTTTCAAGCGCCATCATTTTATTATCGTTCCGATGTAAAGGTCCGTCATATCCATCAAGTGTGCGATAAGTCCCTTTCAAATTTCCGTTATCTATAGTTCCGGGTATCCATTTAAAAGGCAGCATCCCCTTTGCAGATACAATGCTTAAATTATCTGTTGAGAACGGCCCTTTATTCTTGATATATTTCAATATTATTTTCGCTGTACGAATTTCAACTTTCTTTTTGTTGTCCTTGATCTGATAATTAACCGGCTGATACTTCCGATTGACCGCAACAAATGAGGCATTATCAACAAACTTTCCATCAGGTTCCCATTCCAGACGAACAGTACCGTCGGTGATCAAAGTAATGCGCACATTATTGTCTTGATAAACAACATTATTAGAAGATACCTCCTGTGCCGCAATATTGCAAGCACAAAAGAACATTAGTGATAATAAACCTAGAAATTTAAGAAATGCATTCGACTTCATAAGCTCATATTATTAATTTAAGAAATATAACTTCTCGCTTCGGCCCTATAAAAACAAGAGCAATCATCCTTTCATGAACTCTCGCTCACTTCATCCATCCAAAATTAGATCTTACTAACAAAGATAGAAGAAAAAGATGATAATTAAAAAAAAGAGCAAGGCAAATCAGTAGCCACCCAAAAGAGAATTACTCCCCTTTCAAAAAATGCTCTGCCCGTCGCGGCGAGAGTAATTCCCAGAGAGATGCGACTGTCCATCCCGGAGCAAAAATGTCATTATAAAATCCTTTCCCATTTTTTCCATAGTCCCAATTCGTATGCTGAACAACTTCTGGATAATAACCCGTTTTAGCAATTCCACAAAGATGCCCTTTCATCGGTAATAATTGCCGCATGGAAGTATTAATCACTTTTGCAAAATTAGCAAAACGTAATTCGCCATACCGCTTCGAAAGCCAATTGAGTACATCTGTAAATTCGAAGACAAACACATCAATATGATTATTCTCTACCGAAACATTTCCCCATCCCCGGGTCTTCAACCCTAAATCACCCAACATTTGTCCCTGAGCAAAAGGGACATCCCATGTATAATACCATGACAAAGCAAAATAAGTCGCTTTTTTAGCTAGCGCCGCATAGTGTTCCTGTTCGGCTCTTTTGGTCACCAAAGCTAAATAGTAAGCCGCAGTAGACGCATATAAAGAGGCTTCTTTGTCCTCACAATTGGCATCCAGAGTAGAAGAAAAATAATCCGCTTTAGAGATGAGTTCCTTTTCCAAGTAGTCAACCGTTCTCTTAGCAGCCTCTAAATAACGTTTATCCTTGAAATACTTATATCCCATTGTCAAAGGAAGAGTTGCCGAAGGTGTACTCCCACCGCTTTGATCCACAATTGAAAAATCATCTCTGAATTTACGTGGAAAACTGCCATCTTGTCTTTGTAAACGGAGAAACATATCCAGCATTCTTCTAACCCTTTTCTCCCATTCCAAATGTTTTCGTCCTTTTAATCGTTCATAATTGAGATAATGCAATACAGCATAAACCCCTTCGGACTGACGGCGAATACTGAGAAGAGGTTCTATAAAGTTTTGCTTATAATGAACTACTTCATTAAAGAAACCTGTAGTGGAGAAGCCATTTCTTTCGTAAGTATCAAATATACTATTAGCATTCGTCACCAGATCCAGACGTCCCTTTTGCTCACCATACTCTAACGCATTAAATGCATTCAACAACGTTCGCCCCACAAAACCAACTTCCGCTACATCATTCCTTTCGCATATAGATGTAAGCAATCCTACCCCCGAATAGTAATGCGTAACATAATCCCCCACATAGCTTTCCACAAAGAAATTACTCAGTGTATCTTTCATAATTTCCGGCGTATAGGGTGTATTTACCGGTTGTGGTAGATTGGTATCATAGCTATACTCCCATGCATGTTGGACACATTCCGAAAAGTCAGCAGCCTTCTGCTCCGAAATTTCCCACGTCAAAGAAATGCTTTCGCCTTTACGTAAAAGCTGAAAAGCCTCAACCGGAGGAGCTAATGTCAATTTGCGAATATACGTTTTAGGCATCTCTTTGTATGGAAAGCCAAAAGCCAACACGGCTTCTCCTTTCCTATTCTCAAACCCGGTATAGCCAATAGATGTTTTTCCAGAAAGAATAACTTCTCCTTCCTTATGAGTGGTCAACGCTTCTTTATCGAACTTATCCAAACGGATAACGGACATCGACTTTCCGTTTTTTTTATCAAAAATAGTAGTCAACGGAGTACTCAAACGATCTTCACGAACCAGCCAACTATCAGAAGAGTGAAATGACGGAGCTTCCTTGGGCGAACGTAGATTACGACGATACCAGAACCCAGGCATATAGAATAGACAGTCATCATGCCGATAACCTGTTTTCACCTGTTCTCCATAATTGAAATAAACATCTTCCAAAGCCATAATAAAGGTACTAATCTGCTGTCTATCTCCAACCTCTTTGATACTCTGGAAAATCATTACGGGTATCTCTTTTGAGGCACTTAACTGATACTCAAAATAATCATTTTCTATTTTTCTTAAAGCCAGAGGATAGCAAACGGATTTATTTCCAGGCACTTTCAATGCAATACTCGCTGAAATATTTTCGGCCGTATAACCGGCAGCTCCTACTTTCACCATCCCCATAAACAATACCATTCCCAAAAACAATCTTTTTAACTTCATACCTCTATTTATTCTTTTCCATTCTAAATTACATACTTACTTAACTCCCTTTGAAAAAATCAATGAAATACAGGGCACTGGGCCTCAAGTGAAGGTGAATCGTTTTTTACTAATGGCCAGTCCTCCTTCCATTCCACCCTATCGAGCATCAGTACACGCCCTCCGGGATTGGACTTGCTTACCGCATGATAAAATAACCAATCATTGCCTGCATCATCCGTTATTATTTCCGAATTATGTCCTGTTCCTACAAAAGCATCATTCTTATGGATCAGAATTACGTGATGGTTATCCATCATTTTCCCTCCATCCTTGTCAAGATAGGGACCAAATAGATTTTCAGAGCGACCAACCACAGTTGTATAAGTACTCTTCAACCCTTCACAGCAAGACCCAATCGAAGCAAAGAGATAATAATAACCACCTCTCTTACAAATATAAGTTCCCTCATAATCACTTCCGGCTATTTGTACAGGTTCCTCACCTCTCTTAATTGAGCGTCCATCATCCGTCAACTCCATCCCATAGATGCCATGAAAACTACCCCAGAAAAGATACTTTTTCCCATTATCTTCAATATAAAAAGGGTCTATTGAGTTCTGCACATTAATCTCACTACTGATGAAAAGCTTGCCTTGATCCTGAAATGGTCCTTCCGGTCTATCTGCTATAGCACAACCTATTCCACAAGTCCACTCGCCACCCCAAACCGACATTGAATAATAAAGTACATAACGATTACCTATCTTATTGATGTCGGGTGCCCACAATCCACCTCCTTCTACAAAGTTGGGACGTGTTTGATTAGTGAAAGCCGTTCCAACAAACTCCCAATGAACCAAATCTTTTGACCGATGAATAGGCAGATTTCTAATGTCTTCTGTGGCATACAAATAAAAATAACCATCGTCACCCTTAATAACAGAAGGATCCGGAAGGCTATAATTTATTACCGGATTTTTATAAAACTGATCTTTACGATCAGAAACATCTTCCGTACTAGAGGAAGAACAAGCTATAAAGCATATGACTAGAATAGCCCAACTAAAGTTTTTTTTCTCCATATTCATTTTACCATCAAATTACTTCTCATAAACAAAACACGATATGTCAACAATCCTTTTTCTGTCTTATTAAATAACACAGACTTCAATACAAAGACATATAAATAAAGAACCTTATAATTCATTACTGTATTAGCTCAGGAGTTATATACTCTTTACTAATATTCATCTTATCTACTCCAGCTATATTTTCAAAAGTTACGTAGCCTATATGCATGGCACGAGGATGAATATTATTTTTATCCTTATGAGCATGATAGACAATACGAAGCCTACCGTCTTTATCTGTAAAAATAGCATTATGCCCTACTCCAACTAATCCATCCGGACTTTGAAGCAGTGGATTATCCTTATATTTAATCCATTCCCCCATTATGTTACTGGTTGTTGCACAACCCACTCCATAAAATGGACTTTCGTAACTGTTTGCTGAATAAGTCATGTAATAAACTCCCTTGTGCTTAATGACATAAGGCCCTTCATTCACTCGAGGCCAAACTTCTTCCCAACTTTGAGAGACATGAATACAAGGGTGCATCGACTCTTTTTTAATCGTAATCAAATCATTTTCAAGTTCAGCAACCCACACATTATTACCATCATTGAAGCGCACAAAAAAGAGATAAGGCTTACCATTATCGTCTATAAATAAAGAGTTGTCAATGCATTTTTCATCGGCAAGCATAGGTTCTTTCTTATCTTGCATAAACGGACCAAGAGGAGAATCGGAGATTGCCACACACATATGTTCATCAGCAGAGTAATACATATAATATTTTCCCTTTACTTTGTAGACTTCCGGCGCCCAGAACCAGCGATCCGCCCAAACATCACGCTTATTAAGTGCCAAACCATTTAGTCTCCAAGTTTTTAAATTATCTGAAGTATAAACTTCAATCCCTTCATCAGAATAGGTTCCATAGGCATAATACGTTCCATTATCCAATAAGATGAACGGGTCACCCAAAGGAACAGAAGTTTTGCTTTCCTTTGCTACAATTTCGTCAACATCACGATATTCAGACTTGCATGATTGACAAAAGCCAAGAATTCCTAATAAGGATAAATCTATAAATATTAATAACCTTTTCATCGAAATAATTAATTAATGTAAAAAACAATTGTTATTTGCCAATATGATAAAATAATATTCCATTATAAGTCGGGGTTCCCTTTTCAGAACAAAGCCCTATACAGGATGCAGGATATTTAAGATTCAGAGAACATCTGTTCGCACCCTCAACAAAAAGAAAGAGATTATCACCTTTTCGTTCTGTACGCAAGTTATACGATGCTTTGAAAAGCTCATGTACTCGAATTTTATAAATATGCCTTCTCAAATCCAAAGGATCTTTATTAATGAATCGAATCCCCTCCATCCGGGTTGGGACAAAAGATAAACGATTATATGCCGGGTATTTTGCTATTTCAACTTTCTCTGATTTTAAAAGATGCCATTTCCCCCTATCCAGATACTCTGTTGTAAATTTATCAAACATGTTATCAACAAATTCGGCCTTATCATCCACTTCATGACGGTTTAAATATAATGCATCAATCCATGTAGGAGTAGCAAAACGATAACTTTTTTCAATGAAATCCGTATACTTTATATCCGGATATAGAGTATATAATGTATCAAGACAGATCTCTTTTGTAACGATTTGCTTTCCATCCCTGACTCCCTTTATATCCAACTGCCTTGTGCCAGCGTTAAACATAGCCCTTACATAATTATCTTTGTTAATATACAAAGGATATCCTCCTGCATACGTACTATCAGATAGGGCAGAAATCTGAAAATCATATTCATAGTGTTTTGATATATCTCCTTTAAAAGATGAGAATTTATCGGAAGCTACTTGAATACCACTAGATGCATTATGATAAAGACCCTCTTTTATGTTCCATGAAGGAAACTTATTGTCATAATCATCAAAACCAGGAGTATAGATAATGCCATCAAACGAAGTTTCTCCATTATCAGCAAAGAGACCCGGCAAGCCCGGGAGCAATTTCTCAAATAAACCTTCCAATCCTTTTTCATCAAAAGCTAATAGCATTTCATCCAACACTATACCTAAGAAACTACCATTCTTTTCAATCCGAATAGTATGATAAACGCCCCAACTAAAGTTTTCCGGTAGAGGATAAACCTCCTTTTTATCATACTTTCCAATATGCGTATGCAAATACCAACAGTTTATAGAAGCATCCAACCCGACTCGCACATAATCAGCATCTTTGCTCCAAACAATCACTCCGGCATTCCCTTTTGTTTTCACTCCGGCCTCAAATAAATAATTACTGGCAAGCTGCAAACCTTTGAGTGTTGCAAAAGAAGATCTCCCCTTCAGCTTCACCAGTTCACCATTTTGGACAGCCCAAGCCGAAGCATCATCCCACTTCCAATATTGGCTAATATAAGTATCATTATCAAAAGTATCGCCGTAAACAGGCTTTGATGGTTCGGGATGATAACCACTAGTATGTGGTCCTGTTATTCCATCAACATCTAATGTCTTGTTTCTAAAATATACCCGATCAATATATTGCCCCCGCCGTTCATGATTCATATTAGCCATATAGACAAGCCACCATTCAAAGCCATTAGGCCCTCTCACGATATTAGGTTGCCCCGGTGTCATTAAGATATCATCAGCAACAACCTTTCCTGTATTAAAGAGAGATACATCGAAATAGTTTTCTTTTCCTCTAGTCGTTTCTACGGCTAACATATTCCGCCCAACCTGTAAAGCAGGGATTTCTTCTTTCTTCAAATTAACAATGCAATAATCAGCTCCTTGTTTATTATAAATAAGCCCTCCATTTAAATAGATTTTCGTATCTCCATCATGGGCAACACGTAATGCAAGATTCCCTGTTTTATTTGAAGTATAAAAGACTTTTCGTAGCCATAAACCAGGTCTATTCCAAACCGTTCCACAGTAACGGGTAGTTGAGCCTTTTAACTCTTTAGAAGCGAATCCTGCAATTCCCCTTTTCCAAGAAGAATCATCATATCTCATTCTTGTCCAATTCCCTTCAGGCTTCTTTTCCACATACGAAAACTGAGGTTCATAAGTAGCACCATTATAACGCAATAAATCCACATAATTTTCTTCTAACAAAGTCTGATTGGAAAGAACGACCGGATAACTGTATTTATTCCCATTCTGAAAGCCTAGAGGAGAGTCGGCTTCAGCTACTCCTAATTGATAGTTCCCCCACAGGGTAGAGGTATGGTTGGCATTATACATCATATAATAATGATTTCTATATTTTATAACCCATGGTCCCTCCGCTACTCTATTATCCATAGTCTCCCATGTGTCAGGTAAAGAAGAAAACAAGCATATGGGTTCTCCAGAGAATTTGGAAGGATTGGCCATCTTACGAGCCCAAATAGTATTCCCATCTGTAAAACGAACCATATACATATATAATTTCCCATCATCATCTTTAAAGACTTTCGGATCAATTCTATTGTCCATCCATGTACTTTTATCCGGTTCTGTATAAGGGCCTAAAACATTAGGACTCTCTGCATGTACAATGTGAACAGCATGTTTATCTTTTCCCCAATAATTCACAGACCAATACAAGTGAAAATCTCCATTATAATATAGCATATCATCAGCATGTATCTGATCATTTCCTATTTCCGTTCCTCTTATCCAATCATTCTCCATGGATACCACATGTATCGGCTTGCTCCAATGAACCAAGTCATTTGAGACGTAAAAATCGCCATTAGTAGAAACCCCGCCAATGTAATATTTACCATTATATTTCATGACTCCGGCATCAGCTACGCCCGGTAATACCGGATTTTGAATATTCTGAGCTGATAGATAAGAGCAGAAGCAACAGCAACAGAAGCAGCAGAAGAAGAAGAAACTTTTATTACGCATAGCTTTGTTATTCCTCTTTAAAAGTGAAGTACTTTCTATCCATTATACAATAAAAGACAAAAAGTACTTCACTTTAAACCATTAATACATTGGATTTTGAGTTAGTTTTCCTTCACTATTATCCACTTCTATTTGAGGTATAGGAAGTCTTCTATTCTTCCCTATAATGAAATTATTAAAGTCTTTATCATGGATCTTTAATTCATCGATTCCAGCTTGTGTATCCAATAATCCCCAGCGTTTTAAATCAGCCCATCTCCAGCCTTCAAAACAAAGTTCTAATGTACGCTCTATTTGGAGGCGTTTCATAAATGCTTCTTTTGATTCCAGACAATCTTTCCATTCACTATCCGCCAGTTTGGATAACCCTGCACGCTCTCTGACCTTATCAACATATTGAGCGGCATCTGCAATAGTACCACTTGTTTCCACAATACATTCGGCATAATTCATTAAGATATCAGCATACCGGATAATACGGTAATTGTTCCGCGCAAAATAATCTTCCGTCTCACGATAATAGGACGTATTATATTTACGTATATAGCAATCTTCAGGGCTATTTCCCCAGTTGTTCCATTGCGAGTCTGCATCGGCATCAGCAACCTTATAATATCTTTTCGACTGATCCGGAAAATCATTAGAGAATCCATGATATAAAATACTATTATACAACCGAAGATCATTTTTGCCATCCACTCTTTTTTCTTTCAGAAATTCATCGACCAACCAACGACGTGCTTTCCCATCTCCCCATCCAATACCACTGGGAGCATAAAACAGGGTACGTTGAAATCCAAATGCCATACTGGCATCGTTACCTGTGCCTCCTTTGTTTTGATCGGAAAACTGAATTTCAAAAACACCTTCTTCATTGTTCTCATCTAAATCGGTAAAGTTGTCTATTCTATTGGCAATCAAACCATATAGCGTTCCCTCTTTGTCTATCAGCCATTTCAATTGTTCTTTTGCCTCAGTATATTTATGCTGTTGCATGTACGCTTTCCCAAGTAAGGCTTTGGCAGCCCCCTTTGTAGCACGTCCCACGTTAGCGGCATCCCATGATTCCGGAAGATTTTTCTCAGCAAAAAACAAATCCTTCTCTACTTGTGCCCAAATTTCCTCTTCAGAAGCATCAGACGGAACATAATTTGCATCTTTAGGTTCTAACGGCATAGTTCCCTTCTCCCATAACAGATTGATTTGAAAATACCATAAGGCACGTAAGAAAGAAGCTTCTGCCAAAAGTTCTTCTTTTTGCGTTTCATCCATTTCAATTCCGGGAACATACGACAGAACTTGATTGCAACGGAAAATGCCGACATAAAAATGCTCCCAATGTATATTATTCCCCTCATAAAAGTTATAATTAGTATACAGGAAACGTGTCCAATCACCTAATTCTATCCAAGGAGATGAGCTCCAACCTTCATCCGATGTCAAATCATAACGAAAAGATAACCAGCGCATCCATGTTCCTTCTTTATAAAGAGAACTATAACAGGAATTTACTCCAGCTTGTGCATCGGAAGCAGATTTCCAAAAAGTAGGAATAGTTGTTTCATTCGGGTTATCTATATCTAGTAAGTCCCCGCTACATCCGGCACACAATGATAAAACGCCGGCTAATAATAATCCATATATTTTCTTCATTTGTCTATACAATTTTGTGAATTAAAAAGTCAGGTCCAAGCCAAACATTACAGAACGCGTGTTAGGAAATGCAAAACCATCGGTACCTCTATTCCATACGTTTGTATTTACGAAATCAGGGTCTAGCCCGGAATAACCAGTAAATGTAATCAGATTACTTCCAGTAACATATAAACGAAGTTTGTCTATACCTAAGCTAGTCAACCATTGCTCTTTAAAATTATATCCTAAAGAAATATTTTTCATTCTGAAGTAAGAACCGTTTTCAAGGAATCGATCAGAATCCATAGAATTACGTTGGTCTCCATAGATAATACGTGGAGTATTTGAATTCGGATTAACCTGATAGGGCTCTTCGCCCTTCTTAAAACGAATATAATTTGAATTATCAGAGAACAAACGTCCTTGCCATCTAGCAACATTATAAATCTTATTGCCAAACTGTCCATACCACATCATACTAAAATCAAAATTCCGCCATTGAGCATTAAATATCCATGATGCTTGCAACTTAGCCCAAGGATTACCGCAAATCTGACGATCATCCGCTGTAATATTACCATTGTCATCTGTATCGAGATACTTTACATCGCCTAACTGAGGACGTTTTCCATTGATCATAATAGGAACTCCTTTAGAAGTAACATAATCATTGATCTGTTCCTGTGTTTTAAAAATCCCGGCTGTTTTATATAAATAAAACATGGATAATGGCTGACCTATCTCTGTTTTTGCCTGGCCTGAATAATAGACGTCTTTTCCATAGCCTAGATCTATGACCTTATTTTTTAAAGTAGTGATATTCAAACTTGTACTATATCTAAAATCAGAGATTCGATCTTTCCATCCAAGAGTCATCTCAAACCCTTGGTTCTTCAGACTTGCAGCATTGGCCCTAGGTGCTCCTCCCTGATTACCAGTAGAGATGGCAATAGGCATATCTGTTAAAACATCATGCGTTTTCGAAACATAATACTCTGCACTTAAACTCAATCGTTGATCCAAGAAACTAGCATCAAATCCCAAATTAGTTGTTTCCTTTGTTTCCCAAACTAAGTTTTTGTTCACAATCTTCACCTGGGTTGCCCCCGAAGTCACGGCTCCACCGAAAACAGTCACAATACTTTGATTAATGGTTCCCAAATAATCCCAATCTCCAATTGAAGAATTACCTAATTTACCCCAATTCCCTCTGATTTTTAAATCATTAATCCAAGGGATATTAAAAAACTTCTCTTTAGAAATTCGCCATGCCGCAGAGATAGAGGGGAAATCACCCCAGCGATTTTCTTTAACCAACCGGGAGGTTCCATCACGGCGAAACGTTGCTGTTAAGTAATATTTATCATCGTAAATATAATTAGCGCGTCCTAAATAAGATATCATTGCATTCTTGCTGATTGTGTTGGAATTCTCCTGATTACTCTGTCCGGCACTTAATACCGTGAGATAATCACCGTCTCCCAATTGCGGAAAGTTCAACCGTTTAGCCCACAATCCTTCCCAATCATGTTTTTGATAAGTAGTCCCCACCACTGCATCTATATGATGTTTCCCAAAATCCTTATTAAAGTTTAAGGTATGCTCCACTAACATATTATATGTATTGTCACGGGCTTTTTGACTTTCAGGGTCGCGATGCTCTTGATTTTGTGTCCAATTTCCTTCTCCCCTAAACCACGAGTTTTCATAGAAGTAGAAATCGATACCACCATTAAGTTTATAAGACAAAAATTTAAACGGCTTGAACTCCAACCACATAGAACCATTTAAACGGTTTTGCCTTATTTTCCTTTTCTCCAGATTCTCACGGGCAATCGGATTAGTCCCAAATGTATTATACTTTGCCGCGTCTCCATACCCATAACCGCCGGGATTATTCTCATCGTAAATAGGAATCGTAGGCATCATACGTAAAAGATCATTATACGTATTTGTCTGGTCGGGATCAGTATGCGTTAACGAATAAGCTAAATTTTCTCCAAAAGAAAACATGCCTTTTTTCCCTTGGGTATTAACACGAAAACTATAACGGTCAAATGTATTACCATAGGATACTCCATCATTGTTATAATATCCGGCTGAAAGAAAATAAGTTCCAGAGTCACCCCCGCCGGAAAGTGAAACATTATAATCCTGTACCAAAGCTGTTTTCAATACAGCATCTTGCCAATCTGTATCATAACTGGAATGCTGTTGTGTGGTAGTAACTGAGGCTATCCCATCTTTAATAGCTTCCTTATAAGCTATATCATTGTATTTAATATATTCGGCTGCATGCATTAAGTCATATTTGGGGCTCCATTCCAGGGTTTGTTTTACATTTACTCCCACTTTCATTGCACCTTTAGAACCTCTCTTTGTCGTGACGATAATAACTCCATTAGCAGCACGAGAACCATATATGGCAGCAGCAGACGCATCCTTCAGAATTTGAATAGACTCAACGTCAGACGGATTAAAATCAACCCCTGGATTAGTAATCATTCCATCAATAACCCATAATGGAGAATTATCACTTAAAGAACCAACACCACGAATTTCAATGGAAGCATCTCCGCCGGCAACCCCTGTACTACGTACATTCACTCCTGTTGCCAATCCTTGTAATTGATTTACGATTGTTCCCGCAGCGCTCTTTTTCATCTCTTTGGTATCGACTACAGCAACCGCCCCTGTTAAATCAGATTTTTTCACAGACTGGTATCCTATTACCACAACTTCATTTAATGCTTTCATATCATCAAGCATAATAACGCGCAATGGATTACTCTTATAAACAATTTCCTGGGAAACCATACCTATATAAGAGAAAACAAGTACATCTCCTCTTTTTCCATGCAATGAAAACCGACCATCCAAATCGGTGACTGTACCGCTAGTGGTACCTTTCACAATCACATTTACTCCCGTTAATGGATCCTTATTTGTGTCCATCACTACTCCGGATATCGTTACATTTTGAGCGTGAACTACAGATGCACTAATAGCAAAGAATAGAAATAATATTTTCTTAATCATGTTTTATAGAATTAAATTTAAGAACTGCACGGAAATCTTTTTCCGTATTTTAGTCAACAAAAGGTATGTAACAAGTACATATACAAAGAATCATAAAAAAAATTATTCAATCATAGGCTCTTCGTTTTTATAGTATTAAGTTTCAAGCTCAAATATAGGATGAAACCTTCAAAACGAATATAATAGTTTTTTCAACTTATCGCACTATAATTTCAAAAAGCACTTTATGAATACACGGAAAAGCGTCTGACCATTTTTTTATAAACTGTGAAACAATAACATCAGCCTTTACTAAAAAGGGAATGTGTATCACTCCCTCCAAGACATGTACAACACAAAAGACACCACTTTCAGAATTCACAAACAGGATAAAAAAAGATATTCAGCATCATAAACAAAAAGATTGCTGGTTCAGGCCAGTATATATAAGCGCATCATTCCACCAAAATCCAATACTATCTTTTGTAGTACAGTATCTGGAGTTCCGCATAAAAGATTCAGTGCATGTTTAAAGGGTTCGTTGATATGCAATATAGTCTTATTCTATACGACAGCTTTTTAGTACTCTCTCGTACCACATTTGTACGTATTCAAAAAGAGAAGTCGAAGAGCACTTCTTTGAGCTTTATTTTTAATCAGACGATTTAGTTAAAAAAGCAGGACATATTTTACTCCTGACCGACTTTTTTTCAGACTCTTTTCGAGGCAAGAATAAACGGGACCTAACCTTTGTCTATCTCAGTCCCTACCTTTGCCTACCTCAGTTCCTATCTTTGCCTACCTCAGTCCCTACCTTTTCTCACCCCCGCCAGAAGGTGTTCTGAGCGGGGTAAACCATCCATTCCCTTCTTACCTATGGATGGGGATTATTAAATTGAAAAAAACGTTATATCGATCTACTGACTCGCACTTCCATGAGCTTACTTCCGATAACTATTTTCGCTATTAAAGAAACACCCTGATTGGTTTGTTCTAATGATACTAAAAATGATAAGACGTCAGCATTCTATTGCAACCATAGACCTATTAAACTGGATAAGTATGAAATGCGACATTTCATACTTATCTCATTTTTTGAAAGTTTTATCAACGGAGAACTTAAAGATGCAATGACTGACATACTTTTCACCTGGTCTTAAAACAGGTGATGGCCATTCCGGTTTATTAGGAGAGTCCGGATATTTCTGAGTTTCCAAACAGACGGATGCACGTTTATGATAAGATATACCTCTTTTACCAACAACGCTCCCATCCAAGAAATTCCCCGTATAAACTTGGATACCAGGTTCATTGGTATAAACATCGAGTGTAATGCCACTCGCCGGAGACTTCAGGGAAGCACATTTACGGGTTATATCCCCTTTCGTATTCAATACCCAATTATGATCATAGCCATGCCCGTTCTTCAATTGCTGGAAATTGGCATCTATCCGGCTACCGATAGCCGTATAAGTACGAAAATCCATAGGCGTATTTTCCACGGGAAGAATCTCACCCGTAGTCATAAAAGTACTATCTACCGGAGTATAATAGTCGGCATCAACCATGAGTAAATGATTGGCATTACTACGGGCGTCCCCATCCAGATTGAAATAGGAATGATTGGTCATATTTACAATGGTAGGCTTATCCGTTTGAGCTTCATAAAGAATATCAATTGCATCATCGTCGGTTAAAGAGAAAGTCACTTTGCAACTCAGGTCACCCGGAAAGCCCTCTTCGCCGTCTGCCGATAAATACGAAAGTTCCAAATGTTGCGGATCTATCTGCTTAGCATCATAAACGCGATATTGAAAGCCTTTTGGACCGCCATGCAGGCAATGCCCATAATTATTACAAGGTAATTGATAAGAGACTCCATCTAACGCAAATTTTCCATGATCAATCCTGTTGGCATAGCGCCCGATTGTTGCGCCAAAATCGGATGGAATATTCACATAGTCTTGAATAGAATCAAATCCCAGCACAACATCACGGAACTTTTTGTCTTTGTCAGGTACCATAATTGAAACGATCCGTCCTCCAAAGTTTGTAACGCAAACCTCCATTCCACTCTTGTTTTGCAGAACATATAAATCCGTTTTCTTCCCGGAAACTTCCGACTGAAAGTTGCTTTTCAACAAACCTGATTTAGTCATTTTCTCGCCCTTAGGAGAGCATGCAACCAACAAGATCATAAAACAAAATAACAAATTCCTCCTTTTCATAATACAAATTCGGTTATCATAAAGTTATAAAAATACTAGATCTCACTATAATAATTTATTCTCGTCCTAAACTGCATGTTCTTATTCAGGGCTCACCACATGCAGGTTGTGCATCAGATAAATAACATCTCGAATTATTTATCGGGTAAAACACTTGGAGACACCCCATCAAACGTCATTTTAACAGGTTTAATATACCCTGCCTTATCAAAAAACATCTTATCAATGCATACGACACGGCTATTAGCCGCTTTTTCGCCCAATGGACGCCGATGGTAGACAATATACCAATTATCTTTCCCGGCCCCTCTTATTACCGAATGATGCCCGGCTCCCGTCGCTATATTCATATCCTGCTGAAGAATTTTACCGATTCTCTTAAAGGGTCCGAATGGAGAATTCGAAATAGCATAGGCTACACAATAATTAGGACCGCCCCAACCGCCTTCCGACCACATAAAATAATATTTCCCTTTTCTCTTTAGCATAAACGGACCTTCAACATAATTTTCAGGAGTAACCTCCCTATAGAATTTACCATCTTCAAAAGGTACTAAACTTAATAAATCAGGAGAAAGCTTCACCATGTTGCAATGCCCCCAACCTCCATAATACATATAGTATTGTCCGTCATCATCTTTAAACACATATTGATCAATAGGTTGAGCCCCGTTAGCAATTTTATTGATCAATGGTTTACCAAGTGTATCTTTAAAAGGGCCGGCAGGATTATTGGCCACAGCCACACCAATACCGCCCAATTGATCGTCACTTTGAATATCATTTGCACCAAAAAGCAGATAAAACAATCCATTGGCATGTATCACTGCCGGTGCCCAAAGAGCGCGCTTCGCCCATTTTACATTTTCAACGGAAAGGACTTTGGAATGCTTTACCCATTTCACAAGGTCCTTTGAAGAAAAGGCATCCATAAAAGTCTGATCATCATATTTAGCCGAGTAAGTGGGATAAATCCAGTATTCATGATTGAAAACAGCCCCTTCCGGATCAGCATACCAACCTTTTAAAACAGGATTTCCACTCTTTCCTCTCGTTCCGGAAGATGTAAGCTGCGCTTGCATCAATGAGGAGAAACAAATGAATAATATTGAAAAGGAAAAGGCCTTTTTAAGGTAAAGAGTCATAGTTTTTTATTTATAAATTAGACTGATACAAAAATGAAGAAAATAAATCAAAAAGGATAATAATAGCTATTCACAAAAAGAAAAAAACTATTCAAGCCGCACTACTACTAAAAAATAACAATGCAAAAACTACAATAAAGACAAGCATTGCATAAATTCGAAGTAAAAGTTACTTTTTAAAATCCTTAGGCAGCGTACCAAATTGCTTTAAGAAACACTTTGTAAAATAGGACGGCGAATTAAAGCCAACCATATAGCAAATCTTATTAATTTGGTGCTCACCTTCTTCCAAGAGTGAAGCTGCTTTTTTCAGACGCTCCAGTCTGACGTAATCATTAGGGGTCATGTCAAGCACGCCTCTTATCTTTCTATACAAACTTGAGCGACTCATATTTAGCAAACCAGCCATCTCATCCAAATTGAAATCAGGGTCTTCCATGTTGTCAACAACAACATCATTTAAACCTTTCAAGAAAACCTCATCCGCTTTTGTCATTGCCATCGTATTGGCCGAAATAAAAGGTGAATGCATAAAAGACTCTCGAAGCTTCTCACGATTATTTAATAGATTAGAGACACAGACTTTCAGGTACTCTACTGAAAAAGGCTTCTCAATATAGACATCAGCACCAGACTTCATTCCTTCAATCTTAGATTGAAGCGTAGTCTTAGCCGTGAGCAAAATAACAGGAATATGGCTATAATCGAGTTCCGACTTCAAACGGTCACATAACTCCAAGCCGTCCATTTCGGGCATCATGATATCAGAAACCACCAGATTAACAACATGATCTTTTAAAATACCTAATGCCTCAAGACCATTTGTAGCAGTCAATACCTGATAATCGGCAGACAATTGTCTACTCACAAATAGCTGCATATCTATATTATCTTCCACCACAAGTAAAGTATAGCGACGTTGATCAGAAACGAGTCTTTCTTCTTCCCACTTTCTGTCATCAGGCAACGTCTTTTCGCGGTTAACGATAAGAGTATGTCCCTGTTTCATAGGCAGAGTCAACATAAAACAATTCTCTTCAACTGATTGCCCCATGGACAATTGACCTCCATGAAGTTCGGCTAATGAACGGGCCAAAGCCAACCCGATGCCTGTACCTGAAACAGAATGCAATTTTCCACTTTTATACTGAACAAACGGCTTAAAAATATTCTCCCGCATTTCTGGGGGAATGATTTCTCCATCATTACAAACCGAAAGTTGCACAAGCCCCCCTTCCATCGACAAATTCACTTTGATATAAGTCTTGGAATACTTAACAGCATTGGACAGCAGATTACTGATTATTTTCGTAACTCCTTCCTCATCTACCGATGCATACAAGTTCTCAGGAGATTCCATGATCAAGTCCAGTCCCCGTTGACGTGCCAGCGGAGTAAATCGTGTCCACGTTTTATGCAAAAGCTCTGCAACATCACATTCCACAAAGTTCAATTGGAATCCCTGATCTGTAGTCTTTCTAAAATCCAGCAATTGGTTTACTAACTCCAATAGCCGATTGGTATTCAGATCCATAATCTCCAAATCATCTTTTATATCATCCGATGCTTTTTTAGAAGCCAGAACATTTTCAAGCGGCCCTTTTATTAGAGTAAGCGGGGTACGAATTTCATGAGCTACATTCGTGAAAAAATCTATTTTAGAAGTATATAATTCACGCTCCTTTTCGCGCTCAAATTGTTCCATTGCCAGCTGATGCTTACGCCTGTTTCTTCTTCGGGTATAAAAGATTATACTAAGGAGAAGACAAATTCCTAATACGACATAAGTGGCATACGCCCAATTTGATAAATAAAATGGCGGATAGATATGAATCCTCAAAGTTCGTTCTGTCTTATTCCAGTTGCCATCACTATTGGAGCCTCTCACTCGGAACAGATAAGTACCGTAAGGCAAATTAGAGTAATTAATAAAAGCATCTTTAGAAGCAGTATACCACTCACGGTCAAAGCCTTCCAACTTATAGACTAATTTGTTCATGTCCGGCGCCTGATAGCTCAATGCAGCAACATGCAGAGAAAAGGAGTTCTGATCGGCATCCAAGTCTATCTCATTGGAATAAGTAATACTCTTCTTTAGCGGAGAATCCTTAGAACCAATAGGGAGACGCTTATTAAACAGCAGGAAATCGGTAATTACCACCGGTGGAATGAACGAATTATCAACGAATGTTTCGGGATCGAATGCTATAAACCCGTTAATGCTCCCAAAGTAAAGGCGTCCCTTCTTATCACGAAATCCAGATTGGTAATTAAATTGATTGCTAAGCAGACCATTAGCCGTAGTATATATTTTCTTCAGATTTGTCTCGGGGTTGAAACAGACCAGGCCATTACCAGTTGTGATCCATAGATTACCTCTATTATCTTCCACCATCTTATAGACAACGTTGCTGGGAAAGCCTTTTGACATATCATAACGGGTGAAGTTGTTCTTCCCGGGATTATACCGACAGAAGCCAGCACCCTGGGTCATAAACCACAAGCGCTTTCTGCTATCTTCATAAATGCTGATTACTTTATTATAAGGAAGGGATGTCGTATCACTCTCCTGAACGACAAAGTTCGTCCACCGTTTGGCATTCACATCATAGCGAAAGACACCGTTTGAATAAGTAGCAAACCACAGATTCCCATTAAAATCTTCTAAGATATTGTACACAAAGATGTTATCCAACCGATGAATGCGTGTAAAATCGTCCGTGTCCGGATTATACCTCAATAAACCCGATGTCGTTCCGATCAATAAATCCCCCGTACTGGTTTTGCAAATAGAAAAAGCATCATTTGCATTCATCGAATGCTCTGTCTCTCCCTTTTGATAATGTTCCACACGTTTGGTACGCAAATCAATGCGATTGAGTCCGCCGGAGAAGGTACCAACCCATAAGTTGGTTCCGTCCAAACACAAGCCGTGAATATTTTTATAGATAGCCGGATCTTCAAAAGGTTCTATTTTGGAAGATGCCGGATCAAAATGAAATAAACCGCAATCCTCAGTGCCAATCCAGATCATGCCGTCATCACTCCCGCAAAATTCACGCACACGACGTCCAAAGTTCCGTATATCATCCCGCGGATAAAACTTTTCAAAATAGGTCCATTGATGCGGGTAATAATTCACTCCGCCAAAATAGGACCCAATCCACATGCCATTTTCCTTGTCACAGCACAGAGAGTAAATAGCATTATCGGACAAAGCATAAGAATCTTCCTGATAAGGAACAGATAGATGGGTTACTTCATCTTTTATTAAATCATAAACGTATAATCCAGTCTCCGTTCCGGCCCAAAGCTCTCCATCGGATTTAAATTCCAGTGTCCTGACATAAGCATTCAGCAGTCTACGAGTCTTGCGGGTAGTCAGGTTAATTTCAGTCAGTCCGTTCGTTGAACCAATATAAATACAGTTATGAGAACCTTTCACCTGCGTATTAATGATATCATCTTTGAATACAGCAACATTTTCATTATTCCTAAAAGGAGTTAATGGCGTTTCGTGCTGAAGGTCAGTACAATACAAATCATCCGCATAAAGACTGATCCAGCAAGTCCGGTCCTCAAACCAGAAACGGGTCACATTCGCCATTCCTTTTTTATGTAAAGAGCAGAATAACCGGTTTTGACGGCGATCATAATGAAATAAGCCCTCACTATCCGCAGAGATCCAGATATCCCCGTTTTCATCGCTTTTTATCATGGTAACCGACCGTTCAATGCTGTTGCCGGAACCATCTGCTAAATCAAACTTGGAAAAGGCCTCCAAAAGAGGATTATAGGTATATACCCCGGCATCGGTCCCAATCCAGATCAGACCATCACGGTCTTCGTAAAGTGCTGTGATAAAATTATTCCCTAAATTCGAGTTCTCCTTTTTAAAGACACGGAAATTCAACCCGTCAAAACGATTCAACCCATCTTTAGTTCCAAACCACATGAAACCCTGCTTATCTTGCATAATAGCATTAACCGTATTCTGGGATAGTCCATTCCTTATATCCAGTGTCCGGAAATAATAATGAACCGCATTTTGCCCCAAAAGAGGAGTTACAACGAAAACGCTTAAACAAAACAGGAAAATATTAATCACAGCATGTTTCATACCTCATAAATATTAAAGCTAACTCACCGATACACAAAAATAAGCATTATATCGAAAAGGGATCATATCGAAGTGCTTACATTTCACCTCAATATGATCTCTCTTATATATAACCCTATTGAATACTAACGGTCCAAAGCATGGCAAAGCTTCGTATTAATCTCCCTGATCCTTTTTTCATCCAATTTAATCACTTTCCGGTCATAAGTCATCAATCCATTTACTTCAACTTCCACATCGGTAATTTGAGTATAGACAGCTGCGGAAAATCCTTTGGATATTAGACGATACAGTTGATCGGCGTATTTTACATATTCGTCCGTCGCTTCTTCCGAAGAATTGAATTGGACATATCCCCAATTCCGGTTAGGCTCCCAAAGGTGATCTTTTAACACCAAGCCTATTCCTCCATACTCTCCCAACACGGTAGCACGTTGGGCATCGTAAAGATACAGATCGGGTGCCGGATAATTATGAAGGTCGAGCATATCACCACAAGTATAATGGTTACCCCCACTTGCCGGGTTTACCAAACGGGTAGGATCATGTTGTTTGGTCCATTCCGCTATTTCAGGAGTTTTAAATTGTCCCCACGCCTCATTAAAAGGTATCCAGGTCCCAATACAAGGATAAGAATAGAGACCATCCATTATTTCTTTCCACTCTTTACGATAACAGGCTTCAGAAGCGGCTGAGCGTTTTATCTCCGTTCCATCAAAAAACTTATGGGACTGCCACTCCGGACCACGATCTCCACTAGGCATATCCTGCCACACAATGATACCCATTTTATCGCAATAGGTGTACCAACGCGCCGGTTCCACTTTAATATGCTTACGGATCATATTGAATCCGAAATCTTTAATCTTTTGAATATCATACCGCAAAGCCTCATCCGTAGGAGCTGTGTACAATCCATCCGGCCACCAACCTTGATCAAGCGGACCAAGCTGAAACAGCGGTTTATTATTTAATTCCAAACGTACAATGCCATCAGCTTCCCTTTTCGTAGAGAACTTGCGCATGGCCGCATAACTCTTCACTTCATCGACAATCTTCCCTCCACTCCTCAACGAAACTGTCAAGGTATATAAAAAAGGAGAATCAGGACTCCACAACTTGGCATTCTCCGGCATGACCAATTCCACCGGTTCTCCATTGATACTCTTTCCTTCGGCAATCAATTGCTGACCATCATAAACTTTGGCTTCCACCATATTAGAAGAAAATAGTCCGTTCAATTGGGCGTTTACCGTAAGAAGATGCTGATCAATATCGGGAGTTATCCGCAAGTTTTCAATAAACTTGTCCGCTACCGGCTCCAGCCAAACGGTTTGCCATATTCCAGTTACCGGGGTATACCATATACCTTCCGGTTTGCTCACCTGTTTACCACGGGGTTGAGACCCTTTATCGGTGGGATCCCAAACTTTAACGACAAGGCTATTCTTTCCTGAATTCAAGGCAGCTGTAATATCAAAAGTAAAGGGTGTGTATCCACCGGTATGCGAACCAACTCTGACTCCATTGACCCATACGTCCGTTTTCCAATCCACTGCACCAAAATGCAACAAGATTTTCTTCCCCTTCCACCTTGAAGGTATACTGAAATCACGGGAATAAACCAATTCATGCTTTTCATCAACTCTTTTCCCTACCCCGGATAAAGAAGACTCAATAGCAAACGGCACCAGTATTTTCCCGTCATACTTCTGAAGAATATCCCCTCCTTTAGGTATGAGGGCATAATCCCACAAGCCATTCAAATTCTGCCAATCACTACGTTCCATTATAGGACGAGGATATTCCGACAAAACATTTGCTGGATTAACGTCTGCACTCCATTGGGTCTTTATACGATCACCCGCTGGTTTCCATTGGGCAAAACCCGTTGTAGTTAAAGTAAATGCAAATAACAAAGATAAAAGAGAGTATCTTCCCATGACATTAGTTTTTAATTATTTAAGAATAGGAACAAAAATAAGAATATTACAGAAATAAGAATAAAACGATAATGCCAAGTTATGCTATTTATTTGCCAAATGAAGAGTAAAATAAAAGAAAACAAGGCTTTACCCAGTCATAAAAACGGAAGAAGGAGATAATACCTGAAAAAGAAAAAGCATAGCCGGGGCTCTCCCCTGCTATGCTTTCCATAAATAAGAACTATTTATAAGCTTCGTTTTGCTCGTCTTTCAATGCCGGATTAGCATTTATTTCGCTTTGTGAGATTGGCAATACTATTTTTCCGAAAGTACGGTCAATAGTCTTATCCCGTTTGCTAACCGGTACTCCTTGAAAATCATCGTTGAATTCGATTGTTTTATTCATCCGGATCATATCAAAGAACCGTTGTCCTTCACAGAACAGCTCTTTCCTGCGTTCATCCAAAATCATATCATCAGATATCGTGGCAGCTGTAGCCGGAGCCAGTTGAGGTGCACGTTTCCGGATTTCATTCAGGTAAGTAGCAGCAAGTCCCTTATCAGGAGTAGTGGCATGCAAAGCAGCCTCGGCTGCTATCAAATAAACTTCGGAGAGGCGGATGATCTTAATATTCACTGCTGTATAAGTTTCCTTTCCATCGCCTGCAAAATCAGTACTCCCAGAGTATTTATAACAAGCACCTTTACGTTCAGTCTTGTTATCCACCCAGTACTCATCATTATCCATTACTCCCCAACGTACGTCGGCAGCATCTTCTCCCAAGCGATTCAGATAATAATCGCTCGCCAAAAACCATCCTTGAGCACCACTTTTTTGTCCATAGCACATTAAGTAGAAGCCTAAAGAAGATGTACCCAAATCAGACTCGGTATCAATACCCAATTCGAAAATAGATTCCGAACCATATTGCTTGCTCCATGAAGCAACCCATTCAGAAGGCTCATACAATTTATACTTATGATCATTGATAATTTCTTCAGTAGCAGCAAGTGCTCCGTCATAATCTTCCATATAAAGTTTCACCCGGGCTTGCAATGCAATATTGGCATAATATCCAATATATCCATTTTGAGGTGATTTATTCTCTGCAAGAAGAGGCATTCCGGCAGACAGGTCACTAAGTATCTGCGTATAATTCTCTTCTACCGTGGCACGTGTGGGCTGTGCATCGGCAGCAAGCGTAGCGGTAATATTGGGTACTCCGTAAGCTGTCTTATCATAATTGTAAGGCATACCATAAAGACGCACCAAGTCAAAATAAATAAGTGCACGTAGCGTCAACGCCTGTCCTTTATAAAAAGAGAAACCAGTAGTTCCTTTTTCCTCTAACCGCTCAATATTCTCCAATAAATTATTAATCTGCATAATGCAATAATATCCTGTCTCCCAGAAGCCAGAATAACTGCCACTCGTTGCAGAATGATTAAACGAATACAAAGCATCCAAACCACGACCGGCAGAGTATATGGTCAGATCACCACCCTTGGCATCCCCATACATCAAAAAGTTACGACCATAATAGTTGGATGAACTCATGGCTCGCATAATGCCATTAATAGCAACTTCAGCATCGGCAGGCGTGGCAATAGCAGTGGAGGCATTCCCCGAATTACTGGGCTGCATATCCAGAAAGCCACTGCAGGATGAAAGCCCCATAATCCCCAGAAAAGCAACGACTATTATATATTTAAACTGTTTCATTGTCAATGTCCTCCTTCATTAAAATTTTAAATCAATACCAAATACAAAAGTTTTCCCTATTGGAGTCTCCCAACCACGTGTTCCATATTGGTTCACCTCCGGATCTGCCTCTTTGTATTTTGAGAAAGTCAGCAAGTTGGATGCATTAAAGAATACACGGGCGCTGCTTATCATCGCCTTACTAATCCAAACCTTAGGCAAAGTGTATCCTAATGACAAACTCTTCAGACGTAAGAAGCTGGCATCGTGCATCTGACGGGAACTGTATTGCATAGCATCAGTCAAGTCCAAACCGGAAAGCGCCGGCTGCGAGCCATTCAGATTATCCGGAGTCCACATGTTCTCATAATAACTCTTGGCACGAATGCGCTCCCAATAATAACCATCATCGGCAACATCTCTATAAGCACCATCATAAAGTTTTCCTCCTATTTTATAAATGAAGTTTAAGCCTAAATCAACTCCCTTATAAGAAAGGTTTGTATTGAATCCACCGGTAACTTTTGGAATAGCATTACCTATTATTTTATAATTGGCGTTACTATAATCATAGGTTGCTCCACGGCCATTATACTCAAAATCTCCAGCTTTAGAATCATTCGGATCATTCACATAATACACGCTTTTACCGTTGGTTTCATCAACGCCCGCCCATTCATATCCATAAAGAGACAAGGTTGATTCTCCTTCGCGATATATAAATTGTGCACGACTATCTCCTCCGGTTGGATCATACCAAATAATATCGGCTTTGTTATACAGCTTTGTCACCTTAGACTTCAAAAACGTTGCATTTACAGAAGCAGTCCACAGCAAATCGGAGCTTTTAATAAGATCCCCTCCTATCTCAATTTCAACCCCTTTGTTATTGATCTGCCCAATGTTCTGTAATGTGGAGGAGAAGCCTGTTACCGTTGAGATAGGCACATCTTGTAAAAGATCTTTTGAGTCACGGTTGAAGTACTCAATGGTACCGCGCAAACGTTGATTAAAGAATCCGAAATCAACTCCTATATTCGTTGAGTAACTGGTCTCCCATGAAAGATTATTATTGGCAAGCGTAGTAATAGTTCCTCCCGGATTACCCATATATTTACTGGTGTAAGACATCAAATTAATATAGCCATAATTGCTTGTAGGCAATGTACCGTTCACACCATAAGAGGCACGCAACCGCAAATCGCTAATTAGTGGATTGTCTTTCAAGAAAGCTTCACTGGAAAGCCGCCATGCACCTGCAACCGACCAAAAGTTTCCCCAACGGGAATCGGGACTTAAACGGGATGAACCGTCTCTACGGAAAGAAGCCGATGCGTAATAGCGCTGATCATAATTATAGTCCAACTTCGATAGAACAGAAACCATCGCATTCCCCCAGTTATAACCAGCGGAAGATAGTGTACCTGCTGTAGATACAGTATGCAGAGTACTAGTCGGTAAGCCTTCTCCGGTAGCACGAACATAATCGGTCTTATTCTTCTCCGCTTCAAACCCAACTAATGCTCCTATTGTATGCAGGCCAAATGTAGTATTATAATTAGCGGTAGTGGAAGAGACTAATTTCTCATAAGTGGTACGCATTTCAGTAACACTACCATTGGTCGAAGATCCATTAAAATGATTGGCGCTATAATAAATATGGTCCTTCACAGTCGTGTTATCGTAAGAGAAGATAGAACGTACATCCAAACCCTTCAATAAATGCAAAGTCAACGTTTCCACCGCAGAAATCCGAGTATCCACCGATTCATTTTCCCACTCTTTATCATAATAAACTCCGTTTTGGGCATAACTGCCATAACGTGCTGTCCACGGTTCACCGGTCTTATAATCGGTAGGCCAATACAACCCCCACAATAAATTGCGCGTCTGCATAAAATAATTGCTTCCGGTACTACGGGTGTCGTTATAACCACTTTTAGAAGTACGGGCCATATTTACATTAGTACCAAACTCAAGAAACTTCCCGATTTTCTGAGACAGATTAACACGCCCTGAAAAACGATCGAAGCTATTGACTTTCAATCGACCTTCATCTTTTGTATAAGATAAAGACGTATAATAATTAGTTACAGGTGTAGCACCGCTTACAGCAAGATCATAAGTCTGATAAACGGCTGTACGGAAATAAGCTTTATCCCAATCATAGTATTTTCCTCCGCGCCCGGAATTATCATATTCCCCAATATTCACAGTTTCGTAAGCGCCTGTTCCCGGCGTAGTAAAAACATAACCATGTTTGTTAAACTTGCTATTGAGTTTACTGAGTGCATACGCATTAGCATCCGCATCCGTTTCTCCCTTACCGGCAGTGCGATAATTATGGAATACGGTATAAAGCATATCCACTTGCTGCTGTACTGTTGCAGGCTCATAATTATCGGTAGCCCAAGAAGGCGTAAAACCAATGGAGGCTTTCAGACTGATTACCGGTTTACCCTCTTTTCCTTTCTTTGTGGTAATCAGAATGACTCCGTTAGCTGCACGTGATCCGTAAAGAGAAGATGCAGCAGCATCTTTCAACACCGAAATGGATTCAATATCTTCGGGATTCAACGAATTCATAACATTGTTAGTAGAATAAGTATAATCACTCATCTGTCCAACATCACCTGAAACCACCGGCACTCCATCAACGACATAAAGCGGTTCGTTACTGGCATTCATTGAACCATTACCACGAATACGTATACTCGCAGTAGATCCGGCTTGTCCGGAAGACGATGTAATTTGTAATCCCGCAACTTTTCCATTCAAGGCATTTTCAAAGCTAGTCGTAGGCAAGTCCTTAATAGCATCCGCTTTTACCAATGAAGCAGAACCGGCATAACTACTTTTCTTAGCCGTTCCATAAGCCACTACCATCACCTCATCCAATACCTTGGAGTCAGATTTCAAGATTACTTTCATCACTGGTTTTATCGGAATTTCTACCGTTTGCATACCAACATAAGACACTCTTAACGTCTTTGCCATGTCCGGTATGTTCAGAATGGTAAACTTACCGTCAATATCAGTCACAGCCCCCAATGATGTTCCTTTAACCAATACCGATGCACCCACAATTGGCTCATTATCACTTTCAGCAAACACAATTCCCGAAATTTTAGATGTTTGAGCCATCATACCTACCCCTAATAAGAAATAGATAAAGCAAATCAATAGCCTCTTCTTCATAAAAAATACCTTAAAATTAACTAGGATAAATAAATTTTAATAGATCACAATCGCAAATATACATATCTTTTTCTCAAAAGAAACAATAAACGCCATAAATGTTTCATTATGACACATAAAAGAAATTACAGTGAATCATTATGCCATAAATAATCAATTAAACCACATTTTAAGATAGAATAGGCATATAAAAAGAAACAAACCTCATCGTAAAAACTGAGTAGAGCCAACCTTGCTCCTATTTTCGGAGAGCACATTCTTTTCAAGATTATTAAATACAGACCAGAAGGTCTTCTGAAAGTTCCAAGTATTATTAAGGGAATAGTAGTTAGATACTAAATATTTCCCTCTATCAAGGTTAAAGAATATTGTAGTAAGATGTATGGTATCAGCCTAGACATCTCAAGTTGTGGAATAAACTCTTTTAAGAAATGGATTGACATTTTTACGAAAAGTTATACAGCTGTATAACAATCAGTTACGCTCATTCTTTAAAGATCGTAGAAGAAGCCATCGTTCTTCGTAGAGAAAGCAGCCTTACCTCGTAGAGAAACGATGCTTTTCTCTACGAGGTTCCAGTTATTCTTCTTAAAATCCAACAAATCTGACCGACACATGAAACAAATATCAATTTTAAATAGAAAGAACAACCATGCTTCTCTCTCACATATGGACAGAAAACTTCCATACCTGAAAACCTTGTTAAAATCACAGTAATGTTTTTAATAATTTGAGAGAATGAGGTAATCCATTAACCAAAAAGGAGTAAACTTCTTAAGACTTGATAAGTCCGATGCCTCTTTAGAATGCATTGAATTAAACTTGACCAAAGTCAAAATATAGATTAAGAAAATCCCAAAAATAACTGTAAATCTGTTTTTTTAGTAACTTTGCATAGTTTTAAAAGTACTGAATGAATGGAATTTAAATATGATGTTATTGTAATTGGAGCGGGACATGCTGGTTGCGAGGCTGCTGCAGCATGCGCAAACCTAGGTTCAAAGACCTGCCTAATTACAATGGATATGAATAAAGTTGCCCAAATGAGCTGCAACCCAGCCATAGGAGGCATCGCCAAGGGACAAATTGTTCGCGAAATAGATGCATTAGGAGGGTATATGGGATTGGTGACCGACCAAACCGCGATACAATTCCGCATACTAAACAAATCTAAAGGACCGGCAATGTGGAGCCCTCGGGCACAATGTGACCGTAATAAGTTTATTTGGGCATGGAGAGAAATCCTCGAAAATATCCCGAACCTCCACATCTGGCAAGATACGGTAAGAGAAATGCTGGTTGAAAATGGAGAGATTGTAGGTCTTACCACACTATTGGATGTAACCTTCCATGCCAAAAGCATTATCCTAACAACAGGAACCTTCTTGAATGGCTTGATGCATATAGGTAAGACTAAACTTCCAGGAGGACGGATGGCAGAACCTGCGTCATACAAACTGACCGAATCCATCACGAAATACGGTATCAGACAAGGACGCATGAAAACAGGTACCCCTGTCCGCATTGATGGAAGAAGTGTGCATTATGAATTCATGGAAACTCAGGATGGAGAAACTGATTTCCATAAATTCTCATTTATGGATACCGATACCAAGCACCTTAAACAACTCCCTTGCTGGACCTGCTATACCAACGATGAAGTACACCAGATATTACGAAAAGGATTATCTGAATCTCCCCTATTCAACGGGCAGATTCAAAGTATCGGCCCCCGGTATTGCCCTAGTATCGAAACTAAAATCGTAACATTCCCCGATAAGGAGAAGCATCAATTATTTCTAGAGCCAGAAGGAGAAACGACTCAGGAGCTCTACTTGAATGGTTTTTCATCCTCCCTGCCAATAGATATACAGATCGCCGCACTAAGGAAAATCCCGGCATTTAAAGATTTCTCGATTTATCGACCAGGATATGCTATAGAATATGACTATTTCGACCCGACTCAGCTAAAACATACGCTCGAATCGAAGATTATCAAGAATCTGTTTTTAGCCGGACAAGTAAACGGAACAACCGGATATGAAGAAGCAGCAGGGCAAGGCATAATTGCAGGAATCAATGCTCATATCAACTGCCACGGCGGAGAACCTTTTACCCTAGCTAGAGATGAAGCTTATATCGGCGTATTAATCGATGACTTAGTTACAAAAGGAGTTGATGAGCCCTACCGTATGTTTACTTCACGCGCGGAATACCGCATCCTACTACGCATGGACGATGCAGATATGCGCCTAACCGAGAAAGCGTGGAAACTGGGACTTGCAAAAGAAGAACGTTATAAATTGTTAGTCGATAAGCGTGATGCAATAAATCATATTATTGATTTTTCTAAGAATTATTCGATAAAACCGGAACAAATAAACCCTGTTTTGGAAACCTTGGGAAGTACTCCACTCCGGCAAAGATGCAAGCTGATTGAGTTGATCAATCGTCCCCAAATCACAATAAAGGACATGGCTGAAAATATAAGCGCCTTTCAACAAGAGATAAATAGAATAAGCGATAGAAAGGACGAAATAATAGAAGCGGCAGAAATACTTATCAAATATGATGGGTACATTAAGCGGGAAAGAATCATTGCAGATAAATTATCGCGCTTAGAGAGTATTAAAATTAAAGGCAAATTTGATTATAATACAATTCAATCCATTTCCATCGAAGCCAGACAAAAGCTTAGCAAAATTGACCCTGAAACTATAGCACAAGCAAGTCGAATTCCAGGAGTTTCTCCGAGCGACATCAACGTCTTGCTGGTACTTTCAGGAAGATAACAAGAAAGAACGTTCCACGTGAAACCAATAGAACGGAGATTAGATATATATAATTATGAAAGAAGGAAATTTAATTAAAACAATTCGTAAAGTACCAAACTTCCCTATTCCAGGAATTCTCTTTTACGATGTCACGACTTTGTTTAAAGACTCCAAAGCTCTACAGGAATTGTCGGACACCATGTATGAAATGTATAAGAATAAAGGAATAACAAAAGTCGTTGGTATTGAATCAAGAGGATTCATAATGGGGCCCATTTTGGCAACCCGCTTAGGAGCAGGCTTCATCCCCATAAGAAAACCAGGAAAGTTACCGGCAGAAACAATAGAAGAAAGTTATGATAAAGAATATGGCAAAGATACCATACAAATACATAAAGATGCACTAAGTGAGAATGATGTCGTTTTAATCCATGATGATCTTCTGGCTACTGGCGGCACAATGAAAGCAGCCTGCAAACTGGTGAAAAAGCTCAACCCTCAAAAAATATATATAAATTTCATCATTGAATTAAAAGAATTAGGTGGAAAAGAATTATTCGACGATGACATAGAAGTAGAGTCGGTACTTTCTCTATAACCAAGCCATAGTGCACTTTTAAATGCATCATGTAGTAAAGCTCCAAAGTCCAGGATATGGATCATAATTCAAAACAAAAGACTACAGAATATATAAAAGGTATTGTAAACAACTTGCCTGAGAGCCCCGGCATTTATCAATATTTAAATGCTGAGGGGATCATTATATATGTAGGAAAAGCTAAAAATTTAAAGCGAAGAGTCTCTTCTTATTTTAATAAAGAACATGAGCCTGGAAAAACAAGAGTATTAGTCAGCAAAATAGTAGACATACGCTATATCGTCGTAAAAACGGAAGAAGACGCTCTCCTGTTAGAGAATAATTTAATCAAGAAATATAAGCCGCGCTACAATGTACTGCTAAAGGATGATAAGACTTACCCTTCAATATGCGTACAAAACGAATATTTCCCGCGCGTATTCAAAACCCGTAGAATCATTCGTAATGGATCGGCGTATTACGGTCCTTACAGCCATTTACCTTCAATGTATGCAGTACTTGCTTTAATCAAGCATCTGTACCCATTAAGGACTTGTAACTTAAATCTAAGTCCGGATAATATTCGCTCGGGAAAGTTTAATGTTTGTTTGGAATACCACATCAAAAATTGCGCAGGTCCATGCATTGGAAAGCAATCACTAGAAGATTACACAAAGAATATCAGCGAAATAAAAGAAATACTTAACGGTAATACCAAGGATATTCAATCCTTACTTCTAACCAGAATGCAAGAGTTATCCAATGAAATGAAATTCGAGGAAGCTCAAAGACTAAAAGAGAAGTTCTTACTTATCGAGAACTACCGCGCAAAATCAGAGGTTGTCAGCAATGTTTTACACAACATTGATGTCTTTTCAATCGAAGAAGACGACAGCGAAAATTCAGCCTTCATAAATTACTTACACATCACGAACGGAGCTATAAATCAAGCCTTTACATTTGAGTATAAGAAACGGTTAAAGGAATCAAAAGAAGAGCTTCTCACATTGGGAATCATCGAAATGCGGGGGAGATACAAGAGTCTTTCACATGAAATTATTATCCCATTTGAAATTGAAATGGAACTCAAGGATGTAGTATTTATAATCCCACAGCGAGGAGACAAAAAGAAACTTTTGGAACTCTCAATATTAAATGTAAAGCAATACAAGGCAGATCGTCTGAAACAATCTGAAAAACTCAATCCGGAACAGCGAAGCGTACGGTTATTAAAAGAGATTCAAGAAGAACTCCATCTGGATCGCCTTCCGATGCAAATAGAATGTTTTGATAACTCCAATATCCAGGGAAGCGACCCTGTAGCGGCCTGCGTGGTATTCAAGAAAGCCAAACCATCAAAGCAGGATTATCGGAAGTATAATATAAAGACTGTAATAGGTCCGGATGATTACGCATCAATGAAAGAGGTTGTAAAACGGCGTTATCAAAGGATCGTTGAAGAGGGGAATCCCCTACCCGATCTTATTATAACTGATGGTGGGAAAGGGCAAATGAGCGCGGTAAAAGAGGTCATAGACGAACTTAACCTTAGCATCCCAATCGCAGGACTTGCAAAAGACAACAAACATCGGACATCTGAATTGCTATATGGTTTCCCGCCGAAAACCATTGGATTAAAGCAAAATAGTGCACTATTCAGACTTTTGGTACAGATACAGGATGAAGTACACCGATTTGCAATAACCTTTCACCGGGACAAACGTAGCAAGCACCAAATAGCGTCAGAATTAGACGAAATAAAAGGCATTGGCGCTAAAACCAAGAACATATTACTGAAAGAGTTCAAAAGCCTTAAAAGGATAAAGGAAGCCGATATAGAAGCATTATCCGCCAGCATTGGGGAAGCAAAAGCCAGGCTAATAAAAGATTATTTCAATCCTTCTTAGGACTTATGCCATAAATAGTTATATCCCACTCTCACTCCTTCATTCTGCACAAAGTAAGTTATGGCTCTCTTAATAGACAAATAAAGACTACAACGTGCCTCAGAGGTTCCATTTCAGATGCCCAGGGGAACAAAGGTCTTTCCCCTAGGCATTTTCCTCCGCTTCCCTAGGGAAAATGGATCTATCCCTAGGGAAGAAAAGCGAAAAGCCCAGGGCTGCGGAGGAAAGTCCCCAGGGCTGAAACAGGAACAAACCAAGAGACGAAAAAAGGTACAGTACCACCAAGGACAAATATGCTCAATATTAATCCCAATAACAGTTCTAGACGAATCTCAACCCCTATATTCTTAACGATTCTCCCTACCCTCTTAAGAGACAGAATCACTTGTCCAAAACAAAGCGAATAAAACTCACTGAAGAAATCAGTTTGTATTAAAAACACCTAAAAGCTTATTCCTCATAAAGCAATGATGTCTAGGAACGCATTAGAAAAGAGATAATGCCTACCGATAGTGATTAGTACATCAATTACGCTATTTTATGAAAACTCATTAATATAACCATTTGGTATTTTAAGATTAAATAATTGACTATTATCTTTCAAATAACTGATTATCAAGATATAACATCTATTTACTAAGCACTAAATATACCCAAAAATAGAATGTATTTATTTAAACAAATAACAAGAAAAGGTGAATCAATAGCACAAAGAATCATATCCCTTTTCAGGAAGAGCGATACGAGCTAAATATTCTATCTCCAAGCAATAATCATAAAAAAAATTATAACTTTGCAAATGGTAATTTAGCAATAAGGATACAATTTAAGCATAGCAACATGAGAGTAGTCATACAGCGTACCGGGTATGCTTCCGTAACTATTGACGGCATTTGTAAATCTTCCATCAAGCAAGGCTTACTCGTATTGGTAGGGATTGAAGAAGCGGATGGTCAAGAAGATATAGATTGGCTATGTAAAAAAATAGTAAACCTCCGGATTTTCGATGATGAGAATGGAATAATGAATCAATCAGTATCGGAAATAAAGGGTGATATACTAGTTATCAGTCAATTTACTCTTCATGCAGCAACTAAAAAGGGAAACCGCCCATCATATATACGCGCAGCAAAACACGCTATTTCCATACCACTATATAAACAGTTTTGTAAGGAATTAAGTTTTCAATTGGGAAAAGAAGTTGAAACAGGAGAATTTGGTGCAGACATGAAAGTCGAATTGCTAAACGACGGCCCTGTCACCATCTGCATAGATACTAAAAACAAAGAATAATGACATTGGAAGAAGCTCAAAAAGCAGTAGACAATTGGATCAAGAAATATGGGGTTCGTTATTTTAGCGAACTGACCAACATGACCATTCTCACGGAAGAAGTCGGCGAACTGGCTCGGGTCATGGCACGCAAATATGGAGATCAATCCTTCAAAGAAGGGGAAAAAGATAACATAGAAGAAGAACTTACGGACATACTGTGGGTATTGCTCTGTATCGCAAATCAAACAGGAACGGACTTAACAGAATCATTTACCCGTAATTTGGAAAAAAAGACCAAACGGGACAATAAACGTCATATCAATAACCCAAAATTACAGAATAATGGAGAAGAATGAACCAACGCAAAACAAGTATAATGCAGCATTAGCAAAATACAATACTTGTCTAAACGACGAAGAAATAGCTTCGGCAGTCGCAAAAATAATAACAGAAAAAGTCCCTGAGAACAATACGGAAGCTGTCAAAAAGCTCCTATTTCACTGTATAGATTTAACCACGCTGAATACGACTGATAATGATGAAAGCGTGATGAAATTTACGCAAAAAGTCAATCTGTTCGATGAAACATACCCTGATTTAAAAAATGTAGCAGCCATTTGCGTATACCCTAATTTCGCGGAAATCGTCAAAAGCACCTTGGAAGTGGAAGATGTTCAGATAGCATGCGTATCAGGAGGTTTTCCTTCTTCACAAACCTATACGGAAATCAAAATAGCGGAAACAGCAATGGCTATTATGGAAGGAGCAGATGAAATAGATATTGTCATTCCGGTAGGAAAATTCTTATGTGGGGACTATGAAAGCATGTGCGATGAAATACAAGAACTGAAAGAGACATGCAAAGACCACCATTTAAAAGTCATTCTTGAGACCGGTGCACTTAAAACGGCTTCCAACATAAAAAAAGCAGCCATTCTATCGATATATGCGGGAGCTGATTTCATCAAAACATCCACCGGAAAACAGCAGCCTGCAGCAACTCCCGAAGCCGCATATGTAATGTGCCAGACGATAAAGGAATATTATCAGGAAACAGGAAACAAAATAGGATTTAAACCGGCCGGAGGCATCAACACCGTCAATGATGCCATTGTTTACTATACAATCGTGAAAGAATTACTTGGTGAAGAATGGCTGGATAACAAGTATTTCCGCCTGGGAACAAGCAGACTAGCTAATTTGCTACTCTCTGAAATCAAAGGAGAATCAATACAGTTCTTTTAAGCCGTCCTACTCCAATTAGAGCCCTGAAAAGACTGAAGATTTAAGGCTGCCTAAAATTGTAAACTAAGGCAGCCTTAACTATTTTATAACTAAACAGCCTGTCCTTTATCCCTATCCCACTCTATCGCTCATAAGTAACAATATATAATAAGGACTTACTGTAAAAAAACGTAGTATAAAAAGGGATTATGATAAGCATAAAAAGAAGAAGCGAGAAACGTTAAAACAGATTTATAATAAAGTAGCAATCACCTATCACGCTCAACAACATAGTCCAAATAACTCTTTAAAGCCTCTTTTACGGGTAATTCCGGCATTTTCTCCAATAAACCAAGCGCTTCATTCTTTATCTCTTGCATCTTCTTTGTTGCATACTCAATACCACCTTGCTTCTTAACAAATTGTATCAAGTAAGCAATCTCGTCCGCAGTCACACTCCCATTTTTAACCTTAGCAGCGATCAACCTCGGTAACTCATCAGTAGTAGAGTTTAGAGCATAAATAGCAGGCAATGTAAGTTTACCTTCCAGCATATCATTTCCTGTAGGCTTCCCCAGATCAGAACTTTCGAAATAATCGAAAATATCATCCTTGATCTGGAAACAAAGGCCGATATACTCTCCAAACAGCCGGGCGGATTCAGCTTCCTCAGCGCCTACACCAACAGAAAGTGCACCCACGATAGTACAAGCAGCAAAAAGAACGGCCGTCTTCTTGCGAATGACATCAAAATAAATAGCTTCGGAGAAATCAGGGTTACTAACATTGGACAGTTGAAGCAGTTCACCGTCGGACAGATCCTGACCTAGACTAGATACAACATCAACAATCTCATAATTACGTGTTTTGGAAACCTGAACAAGGGAAGTTGCCAATAAATAGTCACCAACCAACACAGCGACTTTATTATTATAAATGGCATTTACAGACAATTGCCCCCTACGTTCCCTACTCTCATCTACCACATCATCGTGCACAAGACTCGCAGTATGTAAAAGCTCAAGCGATACGGCGGCATAGAACGTTTCCGAGGAAACTTTTCCATAAAGTTTTGCCATTAATAAAACCAGCATTGGGCGCATCATCTTACCATTCTTCTGCCGAATATGCATAATAGCATCTCTCAACAAAAAATTGGAATTGGAAAGGGCACTATCAAATAGATCTTTGAAGTCATCCAATTCTTTAGTAATTGGAGATTTAATGAGTGATGAGTAGTCCATGCATCGCTATTTTCCCACAAAAATAGTAATAAAACAGTTAATACCGTATTTTTTTGTACTTTTACCATGAAAAAAAAGATTAATGGATGAATTCAACCGATCAATCAACGGATAAACTATTTCTACTTGACGCCTATGCCTTAATATACCGTGCATATTATGCGTTCATAAAGAATCCCAGAATCAACTCCAAAGGATTCAATACTTCCGCTATTCTAGGTTTTGTAAATACATTGGAAGACGTTCTGAAAACAGAGAATCCAACGCATATAGGAGTCGCATTTGACCCAGCCGGACCTACATTCCGACATGAAGCTTACGAGCAATACAAAGCTCAACGCGAAGAAACTCCTGAAGCCATAAAGCTTTCCGTCCCCATTATAAAAGAAATCATCAAAGCATATCATATCCCTATTTTAGAAGTCCCGAAATACGAAGCGGATGATGTTATCGGAACACTGGCCACTGAAGCCGGATTGCAAGGCATCACCACCTACATGATGACCCCCGATAAGGATTATGGGCAACTCGTTTCGGATAAAGTATTCATGTACCGCCCCAAGCACGATAAAGGTTTTGAGGTGATGGGGATTGAAGAGATAAAAGCAAAGTTTGATATCCAGTCGCCACAACAAGTCATTGACATGCTTGGTTTGATGGGAGATTCATCGGACAATATTCCGGGATGCCGGGGAGTGGGAGAAAAAACCGCACAGAAGTTAATAAAAGATTTCGGCAGCATTGAAAATTTGCTGGAACATACTGAAGAACTAAAAGGCGCATTGAAAACAAAAGTAGAGAATAATCGCGAAATGATTATTTTCTCCAAGTTTCTAGCAACAATCAAAATAGACGTTCCAATTAAGCTGGATATGAAATCACTTGTCCGGGAACAACCGGATGAAGAAAAACTTCGCCAACTATTCGAAGAGTTGGAATTCCGCACTTTAATCAATCGCATTTTCCCAAAGGAGGATACAACACCAAACTCCTCCCCTGTCACCGGCGACCTCTTCTCTCAAAGTCCAAGTCCGGCTCAAAATAAAGTTGAAATTCAAGGCGATCTCTTTGCGGAAAATCCGTCCGATTACACAGACGAGCTCAAAAAAACAAATCTAACGCGGTTAGAAACAATAGAAACAGATTACCAACTCATTGATACAGAAGAGAAAAGAGCTGAAATAGTTAAAAAGTTTCTTACATTGGAAATTCTTTCAATAGATACGGAAACTACTTCTGTCGAACCAATGGAGGCGGAATTGGTGGGAATGAGTTTCAGCGATGAAGAAAACCATGCCTATTACGTTCCTATTCCACCCATAAGAGAAGAAGCCTTAAAAATTGTAAAAGAGTTCCAACCTGTCTATGAAAATGAGAATTTGATAAAAATCGGACAGAATATAAAATATGATATCATTGTGCTCCAAAATTATGGAGTGGAAGTAAAAGGCAAACTTTTCGACACCATGCTTGCTCATTACATCTTGCAACCCGAACTTCGTCACAATATGGACTACCTCGCCGAAATTTATCTTCGTTACCAAACAATACACATTGATGAGTTAATTGGAACAAAAGGTAAAAATCAGAAAAACATGCGCGACCTTACACCGGAACAAGTTTACCGATACGCATGCGAAGATGCAGATGTAACCCTCAAGTTGAAGAATGTTCTCGAGAAAGAGTTGAAAGAGCAAGGTGCCGAGCAATTGTTCTACGAAATTGAGATGCCTCTCGTACCGGTACTTGCCAATATTGAAAGCAACGGAGTACGTGTAGATACCGAAGCACTGGCGCAATCATCCCGCCATTTCACCGCCCGGATGGACGAAATTGAAAAGGAAATACATGCCTTGGCCGGAGATCCATTCAACGTCAGTTCCCCAAAACAGGTCGGTGAAGTTCTATTTGATAAGCTGAAGATTGTAGAAAAAGCAAAGAAAACCAAAACCGGACAGTATGTCACTTCAGAAGAAGAACTGGAAAAACTACGCAACAAGCACCCGGTCATCGGAAAGATCCTCGAATATCGTGGACTTAAAAAGCTGCTCAGTACTTATGTAGATTCACTCCCTAAACTAATTAACCCCCGCACGGGACGAATTCATACTTCTTTTAATCAAGCGGTTACATCCACAGGGAGATTAAGTTCGAGCAATCCCAATTTACAAAATATTCCTATTCGGGATGAAGATGGAAAAGAGATACGAAAAGCATTTATCCCCGACGATGGATGCGAGTTTTTCTCAGCCGACTATTCGCAAATAGAGCTACGTATTATGGCGCATCTCAGCGAAGATAAGAATATGATTGATGCCTTTCTTAGCGGATATGATATTCATGCCGCTACAGCGGCTAAAATCTATAAAGTCGACATCAAGGAAGTAACCTCTGATATGCGGCGTAAAGCCAAAACAGCCAATTTCGGAATTATATACGGTATTTCCGTATTCGGACTGGCCGAACGACTGAGCATTGATCGGAAAGAAGCCAAAATACTTATTGACGGTTATTTTGAAACATACCCCAAAGTGCGTGCATATATGGATGAAAGCATTTTGGTGGCCAGAGAGCATGGATATGTAGAAACAATATTCCATCGTAAGCGCTTTCTACCCGATATCAATTCACATAATGCAATCGTCAGAGGCTATGCCGAGCGAAATGCAATCAATGCACCGATACAGGGAAGCGCGGCAGATATCATAAAAGTAGCAATGGCAAACATCTATAAGCAATTCAAAAGTTATAAACTGAAAGCTAAAATGATATTACAGGTCCACGATGAACTAAATTTCAGTGTTCCCGTAGCAGAAAAAGAGATCGTTCAACAAATTGTAATTAAAGAAATGGAAAGTGCATATCGCATGCACGTACCCCTAAAAGCAGATTTTGGATGGGGAAAAAGCTGGCTAGAGGCACACTAATCTCCCTCATAACAATATTTAACTTACAATCAGAAAGCAATTGAAATAACAGACTCTAAATACAGTTTGCTTATCAGAATATCCGGTAATAGATTTATCGGATATTTTTTTATCATATATCTTTCCAAAAAGAAACAAGAAAAGGTAGTTCGTTATTTACATTTTGATATTATTTAATCTATAAATAGATATTATATCAGGATTATACGTACATTTACACCGTAATAATTACTCTTATCATAGATATATGTAAGTTTAACCCTAAAAGTATAAAGTCATGAAAACGAAATCTTTTTTAAAAATAGTTACCCTGTCCCTAACTATCTTATTCAGTGGAATTAGCGCCCATGCAGCTAATAAAAACAATCTCATTTACAATTCGGAAGAGAAAGATGGTGTAATGATTGCCCAGACCGTATATAAGAACAACGGAGAAACACTGGCAAATTACATGAAATACAACTATAAGTACGACGATAAAAAGCGTATGACAGAAAACGAAGCTTTGAAATGGAACAATGATAAGAATAAATGGGAGAACAGTCTCCTTATCCGCTATGCCTACGAAGGTAAGAGCATAACCGCAACTTATTATAAATGGGACAATAAGAAACAGAACTACATTCTTGTTCCGGAACAAACAATTACGATGGATAATCCTAACGAATAATAAAAACTCTTTTAAATAGTCTAACACATTAATTGTATAAAATCAAAACCTTTATAAGTTTTGTATACTAAGAGAAACCGGAACGCGTGATGCATTCCGGCTTTTTTTATAACTTTACCGGGCAAAACAATACCTAATTTTATGATACCCGCCACCCTTATCCACTATATCGAAACGGAAATTATCCCGCGATACGAAAACTTTGACAAAGGGCATAATCTATCGCATGTACAAACAGTCATCGAAGAAAGCCTTTCACTTGCTAAAGAATACGACGTCAATGAAAGTATGGTATATACCATTGCCGCATACCACGACACAGGGCTTTGCCGTAATCGGGCTACCCACCATATGATCTCAGGAGAAATACTGAAACAGGATACCAGACTTCGCCAATGGTTCAACGAAGTAGATATTGAAACCATGAAAGAAGCAGTAGAAGACCATCGGGCATCGACCGACCACGAACCTCGTACGATTTACGGCAAAATAGTAGCAGAAGCTGACCGGGCAATTGATCCCATCAACACTTTGCGCCGTACCATACAATACGGATTAAAGCAACAACCAGAAGCGGAAAAGGAATGGCATTATCAACGTTTTCGCGAACATCTTATGGAGAAATATGCACCAAAAGGCTATTTAAAACTCTGGTTTCCACACTCCAAAAATGCGGAAAGGCTGAAAGAGCTACAAGCCATCATCTTAAATGAAAATTTGCTTAAAGAGACGTTTAACAAATTATTTTCAGAGGAAAAAGAGTAATAGATAGTGCAAATCATCGCATACCAAAGAGGGTGAAACAAACATCAACAGTGAATTAAAGGTCAATCTTTTGTCAGATAAACAGGAGAATACCTATCTTTGCAACCGGAAAATAAATAATAACAATATAGATAATGGCTTTACAATGTGGCATTGTCGGTCTGCCAAATGTAGGCAAATCGACTCTCTTTAATTGTCTGTCGAACGCAAAAGCGCAAGCAGCAAACTTTCCTTTCTGTACAATAGAACCGAATGTCGGCGTGATTACCGTACCCGATGAACGATTGACAAAACTGGCAGAGCTGGTTCATCCGGGACGCATTGTCCCCACTACGGTGGAAATCGTAGATATTGCCGGATTGGTGAAAGGAGCCAGCAAAGGTGAAGGTTTGGGCAATAAGTTCCTGGCAAATATCAGAGAAACCGATGCCATCATTCATGTGCTCCGTTGCTTCGATGATGAAAACGTGACGCATGTCGATGGTACCATTGACCCTGTGCGCGACAAAGAGATCATTGATACTGAATTGCAGCTCAAAGACCTGGAAACCATAGAAGGGCGCATTCAGAAAGTCCAGAAGCAAGCGCAAACAGGAGGTGACAAAGTAGCCAAGCAGACTTATGATATACTGGTGCAATACAAAGACGCATTGGAACAAGGAAAATCGGCACGTACAGTGCAATTCGACACGAAAGACGAACAAAAGATAGCCAAAGAACTCTTTCTGTTGACCAGCAAACCGGTTATGTATGTTTGCAACGTTGATGAAGCAAGTGCGGTCAACGGTAATAAATATGTGGAAATGGTGCGCGAAGCCGTAAAAGATGAACATGCTGAAATTCTTGTCGTTGCTGCCAAAACCGAGGCTGACATCGCCGAACTGGAAACCTATGAAGACCGTCAGATGTTTCTGGAAGAAGTCGGACTGAAAGAATCCGGTGTCAGTCGCCTGATCAAGTCAGCCTACACCATGTTGAATCTTGAAACCTTTATTACCGCGGGCGAAATGGAAGTCAAAGCATGGACCTATCAAAAAGGATGGAAAGCACCACAATGCGCAGGAGTGATCCATACCGATTTCGAGAAAGGATTTATCCGTGCAGAAGTCATAAAATACGAAGACTTCATTAAATATGGCAGTGAAGCAGCCGTACGCGAGGCAGGAAAATTAGGCGTTGAAGGCAAAGATTACGTAACGCAGGACGGCGATATCATGCACTTCCGCTTTAACGTATAAGAGATTGATATACTTAAGAATAGACAGAGAAATTAACCCGTTTAGTTTTTCTGTTTTTAGTTTGTAATGACAATTTAACGCAATCCAAGCGACTTTTGTCCCCACTGCATTTGCTTAAGTATAGAATAGCCAGTATATTTGGACCATCTTATCTGCTTCAAAGAAAACAGATCAGTCTATTAATCTGTAAAAAGACAATATGAATCGGAACGGATGAAGCGAAACCTTGATTTAAAATCATCAATTCTTTTCAACCGTAACCTGTAAAATACTTAGCAAGATGAACTATCTGATAGCAGGAACCGGCGGAGTGGGCGGCAATATTGCCGGCTTTCTTGCATTAGCCGGAAAAAAAGTAACTTGCATTGCAAGAGGCGAACACCTGAAAGCAATGCAAGAGAAAGGTTTGGTACTTCACTCGGGACTGAAAGGAGAACAGACGATTGCGGTACTTCCCCCGACTTCAGAATCACCCGATGCAACTGCTCCCACAGTAGAAAAGAAAAACTACATAAAAGCTTGTACGGCAGAAGAATATACAGAAAAAGCAGACGTTATCTTTGTCTGCGTCAAAGGATATTCGCTGACTTCAATAACAGACATGATCAAGCGTGCCGCACATCAAAACACCATTGTCATTCCCATTTTAAATGTCTACGGCACGGGCCCGCGCATCCAGCGATTGGTTCCCGGCGTTACGGTTCTCGATGGTTGCATCTACATTGTAGGCTTTGTGTCAGCTCCCGGAGAAATCACTCAGATGGGAAGCATCTTCCGCCTTGTTTACGGAGCACATAAAGGCACTGTCGTTCCTCCGGGGATGATGGAAGCCATACAACAGGATCTTCAGGAAAGCGGCATTAAAGTGGACATTTCACCTGATATCAACCGGGATACCTTCATCAAATGGTCGTTCATTTCCGCCATGGCGGTTACTGGTGCTTATTACGACGTACCAATGGGGGAAGTGCAAAAGCCGGGAGAAATACGTAATACCTTCATCGGCCTCTCCCGTGAAAGTGCGGCTTTGGGTACCAAATTAGGAATCGAGTTCAAAGAAAATCCAGTCGACTATAATCTCAAAGTCATCGATAAGCTAGCTCCCGAAAGCACCGCCTCCATGCAGAAAGATATAGCCCGTGGACATCAGTCTGAAGTAGAAGGCTTACTCTTTGAAATGATTGCCGCCGCTAAAGAACAGGGCATCCCTACCCCAACGTATGAAAGGATTGCCCGGAAGTTTAAATCCAACCTCTAATAATTGAATTACTAACTAAAAACCAAGAAACAATATGCTTCCACTACTTTCGATCAATTGGGATCCCAATCCGGAGATATTCAAACTGTTTGGCTCCATCCCCGTCCGCTACTATGGCTTGCTATGGGTAGTAGGCATAGCTTTGGCCTATATGGTAGTGCACTACCAATATAGAGATAAGAAAATAGGTGAAGACAAGTTCGAACCACTTTTCTTTTATTGCTTCTTCGGCATTCTGATCGGAGCACGATTGGGGCATTGCCTGTTTTACGAACCGGAATACTATCTTAACCATTTCTGGGAAATGATATTACCCATTCATTTCTTACCGGGCGGAGGCTGGAAATGGACCGGCTATGCAGGTCTGGCAAGCCACGGAGGTACACTCGGACTGATCATTGCACTTTGGCTGTATTGCCGTAAAACCAAACTTCATTATATGGATGTGCTCGACATCATCGCCGTAGCCACTCCTATCTGCGCCTGCTGCATCCGCTTGGCCAACCTGATGAATTCCGAAATTATCGGTAAACCGACCGACGTGCCCTGGGCTTTCGTATTCGAACGGGTAGATATGATACCACGTCATCCCGCACAACTTTACGAAGCCATTGCCTACTTCATTTTCTTCCTGATCATGTTGTTTCTTTATAAGAACTACGCTAAAAAACTACCACGAGGCTTCTTCTTTGGGCTCTGCCTGGCGGAAATATTCACTTTCCGCTTCTTTATAGAATTCCTCAAAGAAGACCAAGTTGCTTTTGAAAAAGGCATGTCGCTCAACATGGGACAGCTGCTCAGCATTCCCTTCGTAGTTATCGGATTGTATTATATGTTCTTCTATGGGCGGAAAAAACAAAAGAAACAAGCATTGAAGTAATAGTACTGAAATAAAAATAAATAAATTGCTAACACTGGAATAAGTAAATTATTGCTTATTTCAATAAGCAAATCACTGAAATAAATAGAATGAAACATATTGTCGATATAGATACTTGGGAGCGGAAAAACAATTTCGACTTTTTCCGCCACTTCTTAAATCCCCAGCTATCTATCACCTCCGAAGTGGAATGCGGCGGAGCCAAGAAACGGGCAAAAGCCGCAGGTGAATCTTTCTTCCTGCACTATCTGTACGCCGTATTGCGGGCTGTCAATGAAATCAAAGAGTTCCGCTACCGTATTGATTCCGAAGAGCGGGTTGTTTACTTTGACACCATCGACATCCTCAGCCCCATTAAAGTGAAAGAAAACGGGAAGTTCTTCACCGTACGGTTCCAATGGGACGAAGACTTTTCCACCTTTTATGCCCACGCACAAAAGGCGCTGGCTTCCATTAATCCCGAAGGCGATCCTTATGAGGCGGAAAAGACCGAAGGTAAAGAGTTGCTGGATGTTCTGCTGTTAAGTGCCACTCCCGACTTATACTTCACCTCTATAACAGCCACTCAGGAATACCGCCACGGGAATAATTATCCCCTAATGAATGCAGGCAAAGCAATTGTAAAAGAAGGCAAACTGATTATGCCTATCAGCATGACCTTACACCATGGTTTTGTAGACGGACATCACATCGCTTTATTCTACCAAAAGGTGGAAGAGTTCCTAAAATAAACAAAACCATCCATTCGCCGAAACAAATCGCTCCCATCACCTAACATACGATTGCTTATCTTTACGGCAATATAAACCGTAAATCAAGTATCGTATGAAGAATTATCGTTTATTGGGCAGTCTGGCAGCCCTTCTTTCCGTCGGTTACTATTTCCCAGCCCAGGCGCAATTAAAGACGAATGCAGGCGTGCAATACCTGCTCAACCAGTCCAAAGATATCAGTCAGGAGTTCCTTGACCTCAGCAATACTTATTTCTTTGCTGACAGTCTGGCGGCATTCAATACAGCAAGCGGAAAGGGCATCATTCAGTGGAAACGGGAACAGCTGATGCCCCGTCAGGCATTCAACGCAAACACTTACCTCCATCAACCGCTAAAATCGCTTGATTTCCCCGGTACGGCTTACGATAACAACCCGCAATTACCTTTCAGCATCAAACCAGTAAACGGTCGGACACTACGCATACGTATCCTCACCACTCCTGTGATAGCGGAAGAGACTGACAGTCTGATGCTTATGGGAAAGCCTGCTGATGGCTCTGCTCAATGGAAAATAACACGAACGGACAGTAGCATTATCTATACTTCCCAATACGGAAGCCTCACCATCCAACAATATCCGTGGCGACTGATTCTGAAAGATGTCAACGGCAGACTACTGACGCAAACACGCTGTTGGAACGACAACGACTCCACCCAGATAAAGGTTGCCCCCTTCAGCTTTATGAAACGTGGAGCGGACAACTCCCGAAGCATCAATCCTGTATTCAGTCTCCAGCCTAACGAACGTATCTACGGTTGCGGCGAATCGTTTACCTCGCTAAATAAAGCAGGGCAAAAAGTCAATCTGTTCGTCACCGATCCCCAGGGACCGGAGAGTCCGGACATGTACAAGCCCATCCCCTTCTTCATGAGTTCTCGCGGTTATGGCGTGTTTATGCACACCTCCGCTCCGGTGACTTGTGACTTCGGACGCAGCTACATTGGTGCCACCAAGCTTTTCATGGAAGATGAAGCATGCGATCTCTTTCTCTTTTTCGGCGAACTGAAGTCCATTTTAAGCGAATATACCGCACTGGTCGGTCGCCCGGAAATGCCTCCCCTCTGGTCATTCGGCACCTGGATGAGCCGCATCACTTATTTCAGTGAAGTGGAAGGACGGGAAGTAGCACATCAATTGCGAGCTAATAAGATACCCAGTGACGTCATTCATTTCGATACCGGCTGGTTTGGTACCGACTGGCAATGCGATTATGCTTTTGCCGCCGATCGTTTCAAGAATCCACGCAAAATGCTTGCAGACCTCAAAGCAGAAGGGTTTCGCGTTTGCTTGTGGCAACTCCCCTACTTCACTCCGAAAAATAAGTTCTTCCCCGAGCTCATAAAGAAAGGATTATATGTACACAACGGCAAGGGACAATTGCCTTATGAAGATGTAGTGCTTGACTTCACCAATCCTGCCACTGTGAAATGGTATCAGGAGAAATTAGCTAACCTGATAAAGATGGGCGTCAGTGCCATTAAAGTGGATTTCGGGGAAGGCGCCCCACTGGATGCCATCTATCACAACGGTCGCTCCGGTCTGTACGAACATAATCTCTATCCCCTGCGCTACAATAAAGCAGTAGCTGATATCATCAAGAAAGTACATGGTGAAAACATCATCTGGGCACGTTCCGCATGGGCGGGATCACAACGTTACCCCCTTCATTGGGGAGGTGATGCGGCAACCACCGATACAGGAATGGCAGGAACACTACGCGGCGGACTGTCACTCGGTCTTTCCGGTTTCTGCTTCTGGAGTAATGATATTGGCGGCTTCGTCACCCAATCCCCCGAAGAACTTTATCGGCGCTGGCTGCCATTCGGTTTCCTGGTATCTCACAGTCGCATACATGGAGCACCGCCTACCGAACCCTGGTACTATGGAAAAGCCTTTACCGATTACTTCCGTAAATGTGCCGAACTGAAGTACAAGTTGATGCCTTATATTTACGCACAGGCCAAAGAATGTACCGAAAAAGGTTGGCCAATGATACGGACGCTTTTCTTTGAGTATCCTAATGATCCGGGAGCTTGGTTAATTGAAGATGAATACCTATTCGGCTCCAACTTGCTTGTCGCTCCCATGCTCGAAAACGGCACGGAACGCAATGTCTACTTACCCGGCATTCATAAATGGACCGACTACCAAACGGGGAATGTGTATGCTCCGGGATGGAATCGCATCAAATGCGGCGAACTGCCTATTGTCATTCTGGTAAAAGACGGATCGGCCATACCCCATATTCCAGTGGCACAGTGCACCGATCAAATGCAATGGAGCAAGATTACCTGGAAGAAATACCTCGTAGATGAGAAAGAAGCGGAAGGTTTACTTTGTCTTCCTTCGGATGAAATATTGAAGCACATCACTTTACCGAAGTAATAGTAAAAAAAAATAAGGTAAGAAAAGTCTTGGCAGTAAAGAAGACCCCAGAAATCGGTGCATCACTTGTTCCATATTAAACTGCAAACCATCCTACATCTATAAAAAATCATAAAGCGCACGGTGATTTTTATCCGAAAGCGAGTGTCTTTTGAAAGCTTTGCAGTAATAAATCTTCGCCCTTCAGCTACAGGACCGACAGTTTACAGTTGTGGGTTCTCCGGTACACAATGTCTCTTGGAGAACTCACAACTGTAAAACGAAGTTTGCCTCGCACATTATAATGTTTTTACTAAATAATCGCAATAAATATAACCGTATAACAACACAAATGTCCTCTACTTCGAAGCTCTCAGGTGCTAAGTAAGTACAATACTATTTCCTTTTTTTCGGAGAAAGGGGCAGAATAACACTTCGAAGAAGCATCCCGTACAAGTATGACAACCTATATCCTTCGTATTCGGAGAGAACCGAACAATAATCCCTGTTTACATAACGGAAAAAGAGTAGACACTTATTTACCCTTTACGATTCGCTTGATCTCACTTAGCTTGTTCAATGCCTCAAGTGGAGTCAGATTATTTACATCAAGATTCAATATCTCATCGCGTATCTGACAAAGCACGGGATCATCAAGCTGGAAGAAGCTGAGCTGCATCCCGCTGCGGTTCTCCCCTACTTCAACCAAAGGTTTGCCCGAAACACCATCTTGCCTATTATCCGTTTCCAGTTGCTTTAGTATTTCATCTGCCCGTTTCACAATGCTCTTGGGCATTCCCGCCATCTTTGCCACATGAATACCAAACGAATGTGCACTTCCTCCACGCTCCAATTTACGCAAGAAGATCACCTTATTATCCACTTCCTTTACCGACACATTGTAGTTCTTGATGCGCTTAAAGCTCTTCTCCATCTCATTCAGCTCATGATAGTGCGTGGCAAACAAAGTACGGGCCTTAGCTTTAGGATGTTCATGCAAGTACTCCACAATGGCCCAGGCAATGGATATGCCGTCATAGGTAGACGTCCCACGTCCCAATTCATCAAAGAGTACCAGACTGCGGGGAGAAATACTATTCATGATGTCCGCCGCTTCATTCATCTCCACCATAAAGGTAGACTCACCAACAGAGATATTGTCACTAGCCCCCACACGGGTGAAAATCTTATCCACCAGTCCGATATGAGCACTTTCGGCAGGAACGAAACTTCCGATTTGTGCCAGAAGGGTAATCAAAGCCGTCTGCCGCAGCAAAGCCGACTTACCTGCCATGTTGGGACCGGTGATAATAATGATTTGCTGTGTTTTAGTATCCAGCATCACATCATTAGCAATATACTTCTCTCCTATCGGTAACTCTTTTTCAATCACAGGATGACGCCCCTGACGGATATCAAGCACATCGTTATCCTCAATCACGGGACGGATGTAATTGTTTTCACGCGCCACATTGGCAAAGGACAGCAAACAATCCAAACGGGCAATCTGATTGGCATCAATCTGTATGGCCGGGATGAACTCAGTCAATGCTTGGACTAATTCGGTATAAAGACGACTTTCAAGAATAAGGATCTTATCTTCCGCACCAAGTATTTTCTCCTCATATTCTTTCAGTTCCTCTGTTATATATCGCTCGGCATTAACCAAGGTCTGTTTACGAATCCATTCCTGCGGGACTTTATCCTTATGTACATTACGCACTTCGATATAATAACCGAACACATTGTTGTATCCAATCTTCAAACTCGGAATCCCGGTCTGTTCACTTTCCCGCTGTTGCACTTTCAATAGATAATCTTTACCCGAATAGGCTATGTTGCGAAGTTCATCCAGTTCGGCATTCACACCGGACTTGATCACATCTCCCTTATTGACCAGCATCGGGGGATCGTTATTGATTTCTCTTTCTATACGGTCGCGAATCGACTGACAGACATCCAACTTCTCGCCAATGTTGTTCAAACTGGCATTGTCGGCCTCCATACATGCATTCTTTATCGGTTCGACAGCCTGCAAAGCCACTTTCAACTGCACCACTTCACGTGGGGAAACACGCCCCACGGCCACTTTAGAAATAATGCGCTCCAAGTCGCCTATCAAATGCAACTGATCTTCAATCAGCTCCTTAAATTCCGGTTCCCGAAAGAAATACTCCACCACATTGAGTCGCTCATTTATAGGCTTTACATCTTTTAGCGGAAAAACAAGCCAGCGTTTCAACAAACGGGCGCCCATCGGACTAATGGTTTTATCAATCACGCTTAGCAGACTGCTTCCACCATCGTTCATACTGTTAATCAACTCCAGATTGCGCACAGTAAATTTATCCAAACGTACGTACTTATCTTCTTCGATGCGGGATAACGAAGTGATATGTCCAATCTGCGTATGTTGAGTCATGATAAGGTATTGCAAAATCGCTCCCGAAGCAATAATACCGTTACGAAGATGTTCCACTCCAAAACCTTTCAAGGTCTTCGTCTCAAAATGGTTCAACAACTTCTCCCGGGCAGTTGACTCGGTAAACACCCAGTCGTCCAACTCAAATGTAAAGAACTTACTTCCGAAATTACCCTCGAACATCCCCCGTTTACCCCGCTCAAACAAGATCTCCTTGGGAGCAAAGTTATTCAGCAACTTATCAACATAACCAAACGGACCTTCCGCCGTAAGAAATTCTCCGGTAGAAATATCAAGAAAAGCAACGCCACACACTCCTTTGCCAAAGTGCACAGCAGCAAGAAAATTATTTTCCTTATAGTTGAGAATATTATCATTAATAGAAACACCTGGAGTAACGAGTTCGGTAATCCCCCGCTTTACCAAGGTCTTGGTAAGCTTGGGATCTTCCAACTGATCGCAGATAGCCACACGCTTACCTGCACGTATCAACTTAGGTAAATAAGTATCGAGTGCATGATGAGGAAAACCCGCCATCTCAATCGTTTTACCTTTGCCATTGGCGCGTTTGGTCAACGTAATACCTAAAATCTCGGCAGCAATAATAGCATCGGTTGAATAAGTCTCATAAAAGTCGCCACAACGAAACAGCATAACAGCATCAGGATGTTTGGCTTTCAAATCCAGAAACTGCTTCATCATGGGGGTAAGTACAATATCTTGGCTCACAATAATCAGAACTTTTTAGTGGTATATTAATAAAGCAAAGATAATTGTTTTTCGCGGACTAACATCCCTTTTCAAGTCCTATTTACTATATCTCTATCTGCAGAAAGACTCTCTTTTCTAATTCTACTTCAAATCAAATATGTCTTTTTTCCGCTATGTATACTCCTCCTAAGATCAAAGCAGATCCCATAAGCGAAATTACCGTTATTTCTTCCGCCAACACAATTGTAGACCCGACCAATGTAGCCAAAGGATTCAAATAGATATAATTGGAGGCACTTACCGTCCCCAGACGATTTAAAACAATATTCCAAGTGACATAGCAAATCAGAGAAGCCACAACGCCTAAAAATAAAAGATTAAAGAGAACGACAGGCTGAAATAAATCAGCCAAACCAAAGTGAAAAGGTTCGACAATGAAAAAGGGCAAAACAGTTAATATGCCATAAAAAAATATTTTACGAGTAATGAATGCAGCAGAATATCGGGGTAATACTTTTCTCATGATCAAACTGTAAAAAGCCCAGGACAAAGCAGCCAAGAATGTCAAAAAGTCGCCAAGAGGTGAAAGCTTTAAAATATAACTCCCGTTATAAACAACTAAAGCAACACCAATTAAGGCAATAATAGATCCCACAAACAAACTACGGGAAGCCTTTTCATTTTTATAAAACAGAATGGATAAAAAAGCGGTGAAAAGCGGTGCGGTAGTAATAAGAAAAGCAACATTATTGGTTTGAGTATATTTCAAAGCCGTATTCTCTGCTAAAAAATAAAAAGAACCACCTGTCATGCCTCCTGCAACCAACCACAATTCATCTCTCCAATTTTTCGCCATCAACCTGCGGGGAGAAATAATCCAAATTCCTGCATAAGCTATACAAAAACGTAACAAAAAAATCTCTTGTGGAGAAAGTCCGTTGCCAATTAAGATTTTAGTGGAAATAAAGGTTACCCCCCATATTGCAACAATCACAACAGCAATTACATGATAAGTGTAATTTTTCTTTTCATTCATATATTCTTCTGTAAACAGAGAGCAAAGATATGCCATTTCCACTGTTTTTTGAGCTCCCTACACTTTAAATCTGAAAATAAACCTGTAAATTTGCACCACTCATAAACGCGTAACTAAGTATCAACCAAAAAATAACGAAGAAAACCATCATGGAATACAATTTCAGAGAAATTGAAAAGAAATGGCAGCAACGGTGGGTGGAAAACAAAACCTATCAAGTAACGGAAGATGAAACGAAACAAAAATACTATGTGCTCAATATGTTCCCCTATCCGTCGGGTGCGGGATTGCACGTAGGTCATCCACTGGGATATATTGCTTCGGATATTTATGCCCGTTACAAACGACTGCAAGGTTTCAATGTTTTGAATCCCATGGGATACGATGCTTATGGACTTCCGGCAGAACAATACGCCATACAAACCGGACAACATCCGGAAATAACGACCGAAGCAAATATTAAACGCTACCGGGAACAATTGGATAAAATAGGTTTTTCTTTTGACTGGAACAGAGAAATAAAAACGTGTGAACCGGAATACTATCAATGGACGCAATGGGCTTTTCAAAAGATGTTCAACAGTTATTATTGCAACGATGAAAAGCAAGCCCGCCCTATTGACGAATTAATTCAGGCTTTTAAGACAATAGGCACTAAAGGCATGAACATCGCTTGCAGTGAAGAACTCGAATTTACTGCTGATGAATGGAATGCAAAAAGTGAAAAAGAACAACAGGAATTATTAATGAACTATCGCATTGCCTATTTAGGTGAAACGATGGTAAACTGGTGTCCGGAATTAGGTACCGTATTGGCAAATGATGAGGTTGTGGACGGTGTATCGGAACGCGGTGGATTTCCTGTCATACAGAAAAAAATGCGTCAGTGGTGCTTACGTGTATCTGCTTATGCACAACGTTTACTCGACGGATTAGATAATGAGGGACCGGATAAGATTGAATGGACAGACTCACTGAAAGATACGCAACGAAACTGGATTGGCCGCAGTGAAGGTACTGAAGTCTGTTTCAAGGTAAAAGACAGCAGCATTGAATTTACCATATTTACAACACGTGCCGACACAATGTTTGGCGTTACTTTTATGGTACTGGCTCCGGAAAGCGAATTAGTCGGACAAGTTACGACAAAAGAACAAAAAGCCGAAGTAAATGCTTATCTGGAACGCACCAAGAAACGTACGGAACGCGAACGAATCGCCGACCGCAGTGTAAGCGGGGTATTTTCAGGAAGCTATGCCATCAACCCTTTCACAGGGGAAGCGGTACCCATTTGGATCAGTGATTATGTTCTGGCAGGATACGGTACAGGAGCTATTATGGCGGTACCTGCACATGATAGTCGCGATTACGCTTTTGCCAAACACTTTAAAGATTTTAAATATCCCGATAACCCCAATCGCATAGGAATTGAAATCCGTCCTTTGGTGGAAGGATGCGATATCAGTGAAGAGAGTTTCGATGCTAAGGAAGGCATTGTTTGCAACTCTCCAAAACCGAATACAACTCCTTATTGCGGATTATCTTTAAACGGACTGACTATTAAAGAAGCAATAGCAACAACTAAAAAATACGTTCAGGAAAATAAATTGGGACGCGTGAAAGTGAACTACCGTTTACGCGATGCGATCTTTTCCCGTCAACGTTATTGGGGAGAACCATTTCCGGTCTATTATAAAGACGGTATGCCTTACATGATTGATGAAGCTGCCCTCCCACTCCAATTGCCTAAAGTCACGAAGTTTTTGCCGACTGAAAGTGGTGAACCTCCATTGGGTAATGCTACAAAATGGGCTTGGGATACCGTAAATAAATGCGTAGTTGAAAATGAAAAGATAGATAACATTACCATATTTCCGCTGGAACTAAATACAATGCCGGGCTTTGCGGGATCAAGTGCCTATTATTTGCGCTATATGGACCCGCGCAACCATAAAGCATTGGTTTCGGAAAAAGCCGATCACTATTGGAAAAATGTAGATCTTTACGTGGGCGGTACTGAACATGCCACAGGTCATTTGATCTATTCCCGCTTCTGGAATAAGTTCTTACACGATATTAACATATCTGTAGCGGAAGAACCATTCAAAAAGCTAGTCAATCAAGGAATGATTCAAGGACGGAGTAATTTTGTCTATCGCATTAAAGATAGCAATACTTTTGTATCCCAGAACCTCAAAGATAAATATGACACTACCCCACTCCACGTAGATGTAAACATCGTATCCAATGACATATTGGATATTGAAGCTTTCAAATCCTGGCGTCCCGAATATGCTTCAGCCGAATTCATTCTTGAAGACGGAAAGTATGTCTGCGGATGGGCGGTGGAAAAAATGAGTAAGTCCATGTTTAATGTGGTGAATCCGGACATGATTGTAGAAAGATATGGTGCTGATACATTACGGATGTACGAAATGTTCCTTGGTCCGGTAGAACAATCCAAACCATGGGATACCAACGGAATTGATGGCGTACACCGCTTTATCAAAAAATTCTGGTCGCTGTTCTACGATCGCAATAATCAATATGTGGTAACAGATGAACCAGCTACGAAAGAAGAACTTAAATCGCTGCATAAACTGATCAAGAAAGTAACAAACGACATCGAACAATTCTCTTACAACACTTCAATCAGTGCTTTTATGATTTGTGTCAATGAACTGTTTAGTATGAAATGCAGTAAAAAAGAGATCTTAAATCAATTTATTATTGTGCTGACTCCTTTTGCTCCTCATGTTTGTGAAGAATTATGGGAACAATTAGGCAATAAAGGTTCTGTATGCGATGCTAAATGGCCTCTTCACAATGAAGAATATTTAGTGGAGAATTCGGTGAACTATACTATTTCCTTTAATGGAAAAGCTCGTTTTAATATGGAATTTCCTAGTAATGAAACATCAGAAACCATCCAAGCTACTGTATTGGCTGATGAACGCTCTACAAAATGGACGGAAGGAAAATCCATAGTTAAAGTTATTGTTGTACCAAAGAAAATTGTCAATATTGTTATTAAATAACATATATGCAAATAGTAAAGCCTACTAAAACAGAATTGATGAGGGAATTGAGAGATTATTTCTTCATTACTATTGGTCTGGTTAGTTATTCAATCGGATGGGCTGCATTCCTTATTCCTTATCAGATCACAACAGGAGGCACTACAGGTATCGGCGCCATCATTTATTATTCCACCGGTTTTCCTATTCAATGGTCTTATTTCATTATTAATGCCGTATTAATGACTTTCGCCATAAAAATATTAGGGCCTAAATTCAGCATAAAGACAACTTATGCGATCTTTATGCTAACCTTTCTTTTATGGCTTTTTCAATTAATAATGAATGGTGCCGATGGAGTTCCACCTTTAATATTAGGACCGGGACAGGACTTTATGGCTTGTTTGATTGGTGCCGCCATGTGCGGTATAGGATTAGGAGTGGTTTTTAATTGCAATGGAAGTACCGGAGGAACAGACATCATTGCTGCTATTATCAATAAATACCACGATATTACCTTAGGACGGATGATTATGGCTTGTGATGTTATTATCATTAGTTCCTGCTATTTTGTGTTTTATGATTGGCGACGGGTTATTTTTGGATTTGTTACGTTATTTGTTATAGGTTTTATACTCGACTATATTGTCAACAGTGCCCGCCAATCCGTTCAGTTTTTCATATTCTCAAAAGAATATGAAAAAATAGCTGACTGTATCACTAAAGAAACACATCGTGGCGTAACCGTACTCGACGGAATGGGATGGTATAGCAAACATAATGTGAAAGTACTTGTTGTATTAGCTTATAAACGTCAGTCTGTTGATATATTCCGCCTGGTAAAAGATATAGATCCAAATGCTTTTATCTCTCAAAGCTCAGTTATTGGTGTATATGGTGAAGGATTTGATCGATTGAAAATAAAATAATTAGCTATGAAGAATAAATTTGTTTTTGCAACTAACAATGTACATAAACTACAAGAAGTAAAAGAAATATTAAACAATAATTTGGAACTTCTCAGTCTAACAGACCTCAATTGTAACACAGATATTGCCGAAACCGCAGATACACTTGAAGGCAATGCTTTATTAAAAGCCAGATTTGTTTACGAAAACTATCACTTGAATTGTTTTGGAGATGATACAGGTCTTGAAGTTGAAGCATTAAATGGAGCACCTGGAGTTTATTCCGCCCGATATGCAGGAGAAGGACATGACTCGGAAGCAAATATAAAGAAGTTACTTCACAACCTTGAAGGAATAGAAAACCGTAAAGCACAGTTCCGCACTGTATTCGCCTTAATTCTTAATGGAAAAGAACATCTTTTTGAAGGCATTATAAAAGGTGAAATCATAAAGGTAAGAAAAGGTACTTCAGGATTTGGATATGATCCTATTTTTATTCCAGAGGGATATACCGAAACATTTGCTGAAATGGGAAATGAAATAAAAAATGAAATAAGTCACCGCGCTATCGCAACAAATAAATTGTGCAATTTTCTTCAAAGTATGTAATAAATAATAAGACTCTTTTTTTATATAATCATTTTTTTTTATAGTCCAGGTTTACTTTTATAGTAAATCTGGACTATTTGTTTATCCCTTAATTTAACGTTATTCAAAACAGACAATGCACTAATACTTCTTATCAATATATGACTTAGATTTTTTAAAATTAGATCATCAGCCTACAAGGATATCACACTGAATCAAAGAATATAAGTTCAACACCAATTTTAAAGTCCCAACCTGGCTGAAATCTCAAGCATCTTTCTTATAGGCTTTACTGCCTTTTCTGCAATTGCAGCATCCACTTTTATCTCAGGAGACTCATCTCTTAAGCAATTATAAAGCTTTTCTAGCGTATTTAACCGCATGTAACTACATTCATTACATGCACAGGTACTATCGTTAGGAGGAGCCGGAATAAACGTCTTCTGCGGGCATTTCTTTTGCATCTCATGAAGAATGCCGGATTCTGTAGCTACAATAAAACTTTGTTTATCACTATTAACTGCAAATTTCAATAATGCAGCGGTCGAACCAACTACATCAGCTAATTTAAGTACCGCCCCTTTACATTCCGGATGAGCCAATATAACCGAATCAGGATATTGGGCCTTTAAAGCAACAATTCGTTCAACAGAGAATTGTTCGTGTACATGACAGGCACCATCCCACAATACCATATTCCGGTTGGTAATAGAGTTAATATAATTCCCTAAATTTCTATCCGGACCAAAGATTATTTTCTCATCTTTGGGAAAACTTTCCACGATCTGCTTAGCGTTAGTGGAAGTAACTACCACATCAGTCAGTGCTTTAACGGCAGCCGTAGTATTTACATAGGATATAACGGTATATCCAGGATGCTCTTTGACAAACTTTTCAAATTGATCAGCAGGACAACTATCAGCCAATGAACAACCTGCAGCCATATCAGGTACTAAGACCTTTTTATTAGGACAGAGTATTTTAGCTGTCTCACCCATGAAATGGACTCCACACATCACAATAATATCCGCTTCGGTCTTTGCGGCCCATTGTGACAATGCCAAGCTATCTCCTACATAATCCGCTATATCTTGTATTTCACCTTTCTGATAATAGTGACCTAAGATAATGGCATTCTTTTCTTTCTTTAATTCAATGATAGCTTTTTCTATGTTATCTATATCCATAATAATAATATTTATTTCTCTCTTTATTTAAAAGAATACTTAATGGTTATAATAGTCGGTTAATATTGTCGATAAATAAATATAATATTTCTTGCTTATAAAGTTATTAGTCTAAGTAGAAATGTTAGTTCTTCTTTATTAACCGATAAATATTGGTTTATTTATTGATTATAAGTAGTATATGAAATACAATTAACACCCTGTTTATAATTGCAAAGTTAGTAACTTTATAGATATAAACCGGTTAAACTAGACTTAAAAATGTGTTTATGTAACCTTTGAAAATTTATCTTAACTTTTTTGGAATGTTCATTTTTTATATTAAATAGAGGTTGTTTTCAATATAGCAAGGATAGTTTTTAAAAACATATGCTTTTAGTTTTGACAGCTTTTCAACGGTTATTAACTGGCATGTAAACAGAAAAAAGTATCTTTGTTTATCTAATAGCAGATTTATTTCAATAACATCGTTTTGCTAGTTATTGAAATATTGAAAAAGTAAGTTGAATTATAAATAGTATGTCGATGCGAAAGTTGAAAATCACCGAGTTAAATAGAATAAGTATAGAAGAATTTAAGGAATCAGATAAATTACCACTTGTTGTTATATTGGATAATATCCGTAGTTTGCATAATATTGGTTCTGTATTTCGTACTTCCGATGCCTTTCGTATAGAATGTATTTACTTGTGTGGTATTACAGCTACTCCTCCTCATCCTGAAATGCATAAAACCGCATTGGGAGCGGAATTCACAGTGGATTGGAAGTATGTTAATAACTCTGTTGAAGCTGTTGATAACCTAAAAAAGAAAGGTTATATTGTTTATTCGGTGGAACAGGCTGAAGGCAGTGTGATGCTTGATAAACTGATTTTAGATAAGACAAAAAAATATGCCGTGGTGATGGGTAATGAGGTAAAAGGGGTTCAACAGGAGGTTATTGATCATTCAGATGGTTGTATTGAAATTCCTCAATACGGGACGAAACATTCATTAAATGTGTCGGTAACCGCAGGGATTGTAATTTGGGACTTATTTAAGAAGTTGCATGATTGAATTTATAATTGTCCGCTTTCTATCATTAAGATGATTCTTTCCGTAAGTTGGTCATCTCCATTCGGATCATATTGCTTTTTGAGACTTGCACCGAATAAGGCGGCAAAAGTCTGATAAAATCCCGCTTTAAATGGTCCCATGAATGCCTTTACCAGTTCGTAAGTGGTTTGATTACTTTGCCGATCTACCAGTTTGATCAGTAGCTTTCCCTGTGCAAACGAAAGCTTTTTCATTTGTGGCATATATTGTTTTTTTAGTCCTTTTTCTACCCGTTTGATGTGCTTTTGCTTTTCCTTTTCAGTTGGTAGTGTTTCTATATATTCGTAAGTTTCAATAATAGCCCGGTTAATTTCTTTCGATATTGGAAGTACTTTTTTTACATCTCTTATTAGTTTATAATAGTTATTCCATTGCTTTTTAGTTTTAAAAGTGAGGGGTTTAAATATATAAACTGTTGGTAGTTTTATCATTGGAATGGTATCACCATTATAAACGCACATAGGTACCAGATATTTTCCTATCTGTGACTTTACTTCTTGCGCCCGGGATAAAGAATTGACGGATATCAGAAGTAATAATATGGTTATAACTTTATGACAGCGGATTTTCATGACGGCAAAAATAGATGTTTATCTTCATATTTTATCTGATTAGTTTCTTTTTCCTTGCCTCGTTAACTTATTTAAAATAACTTCGCATGGCTTAAAACTCTGTTACATTAAATGAAACTGTTCAAATGGCAATTCTTTTTAAGTATGCTGTTAATAACTCCTGTACTTGACGCTCAAAATAAAGACGATAAATCAATATCTTATATGGAAGAATCCATGGAGCAATTATCTATGGATGAGGAAGAAGATAAAAATTGGGAAGATGAGTTGGAAGAGCTTTCACATCGGTTGAAAGAACCTGTTAATATCAATACTGCAACGAAGGAACAATTGGAACAATTTCCTTTTCTTTCGGATATCCAAATAGAAAATATTCTGTCATATGTCTATATCTACGGGCAAATGCAAACTGTTTATGAATTGCAATTGGTTGAAGGGATGAATAAGCGGACTATTGATTTGTTGCTGCCTTTTATTTGTATCCGTCCTATAACCGGGAAAAGAAGATTTCCGCAGTTAAAGACAATATTAAAATATGGCAGGAATGAGATGATCTCTCGCCTGGATATTCCGCTTTATACGCGTAAAGGCTATGAAACAGGGACTTACTTAGGTCCTTCTGTTTACCATTCATTGAAGTATTCTTTCCATTACAATGATTATTTGCAGATAGGCGTAACCGGGGAGAAAGATGCGGGAGAGCCGTTTTTTGCTTTGCATGACCGGAAAGGCTACGATTACTATTCCTTCTATTTCTTGCTTCATCATTTAGGGAGGATTAAAACTTTGGCATTGGGAAATTATAGATTGTCATTTGGTCAGGGGTTGGTATTGAATACGAATTTTAATTTAGGAAAGACTTTTTCGCTTTCTACTATTGATAATCGCTCTTCTTATATCAGAAAACACGGTTCTACAGACGAATTTAGTTATTTCAGGGGAGTGGCAACCACAGTGGAATTATCGCGTTCGTTTCAATGTTCCGCCTTTTATTCGAACCGCTCAATGGATGGAACCGTGAAAAACGGAATCATCACGTCTATTTATAAAACCGGATTGCATCGTACAGATAAAGAAGCGGATAAAATAAATGCCTTCACATTGCAATTGACGGGGGGGAATGTGACCTATCAGAAGCACAGTTTAAAATTGGGATTAACGGGCATATACTATTATTTCAATCGTCCATACGAACCTCAAATAAGGAAATATTCCAAATATAATCTTCGTGGCAATTACTTTCATAATGTGGGCTTTGACTATAAGTACCATTGGAATCATTTTACCGTAGCAGGGGAGGGGGCTATTGGTAAACAAGGTTATGCACTGGTAAATCAATTGAAATACAATATTTTAACAGGTTATCAACTGCTGATTGTTCATAGATATTATGCCTATAATTACTGGTCTATGTTTGCTCATTCTTTTGGTGAGAATAGCACTCCGCAAAATGAAAATGGATGGTATATGGTGGTAGAAGCGAATCCCTTTGCACATTGGCATCTATTTGCTTCCCTTGATCTCTTCTCTTTTCCTTGGTGGAAATATCGCATTAGTAAACCTTCCCAGGGGGTGGATGGGATGTTACAAGTTGTTTATTCACCAAAATCATCTTTATCTACTTATATTAGTTATCGTTACAAGCAAAAAGAGAGAGATGTTTCAGGAACAAAAGGTGAGTTGACTTTACCTGTATTTCATCATCAACTCAGATATCGGTTAGTCTATACATTAAAAAAGTATTTGTTGCGCACTACGCTCGATTATAATCATTTTCATTCGCAAGGAAAGGAGGGAAGCCAAGGTTATCAGCTTACACAATTGTGCTCTTATGCTTTTTCTTCTTTTCCCTTAAAAATGGCTGTGCAAGCCACCTGCTTCCATACGGATGATTATGATTCACGCGTCTATGCTTCGGAGAAAGGATTACTTTATACTTTTTATACTCCTTCATTTTATGGAAAGGGATATCGCATTTCCGCTCATTTCCGTTATGATTTAAATAAATTATTGATGTGTATCGTAAAGTTTGGGGAGACTGTTTATCAGGATCGTGATAAAATAGGATCGGGGAACGATTTGATTGGAGGAGGTAAAAAAGCCGACTTACAAATGCAAATTCGTATGAAGTTTTAGTTAACTTTGTCGCTAGCATTAAAATGCTTTAATATGGAGTTGTTCTGATGATTAAACTCTTTCGATTATAATTTATAAAATCGTAGTAAATATGACTGTCATTTATCCGTCTCCCATTTTCGGTCCTGTTCATTCCCGCCGTTTGGGGGTTTCTTTAGGGATTAATTTATTGCCGGCTGATGGTAAATTATGTTCGTTTGACTGCATCTATTGTGAGTGCGGCTTTAATGCAGAGCATCGTCCCGTTACGCCTCTGCCTACCCGGGATGAAGTGCGTATTGCGCTGGAGAATAAATTGCAGGATATGCGGGAAAATGGACCGGAACCGGATGTCTTAACTTTTGCAGGGAATGGGGAACCTACGGCGCATCCCGACTTTCCGGACATTATAGAAGATACGTTGAAACTTCGCGATTCTTATTTTCCGGAGGCTAAAGTCAGTGTATTGAGTAATTCAACGTTTATTCGTCGTCCGGCTGTTTTTGCAGCACTGAATTGTGTGGATAATAATATACTGAAACTTGATACTGTAGATGAAAATTACATTCGTGAGGTAGACCGACCTAACGGAAACTATTCAGTTGATAAAATTATTGAAGGGATGAAATCTTTTAAAGGGAATTGTATTATCCAGACTATGTTTATGAAAGGCAGCTATTTGGAAAAAGATATGGATAATACTTCTGATAAGTATGTTTTACCGTGGTTGAAGGCGGTGAAAGAGATTACCCCCCGTCAGGTGATGATCTATACCATTGATCGTGAAACACCGGATCATGATTTGCAGAAGGCTACCCATGAAGAACTGAATCGCATTATGGCGCTGGTTAAAGAAGCCGGAATTCCGGCAAGCGCTTCTTATTAATTGCGGAATATACTTTGTTGAATTAGTAAATTTAAATTGTTTATATATGAAACCTATAGCAATAAAAGACTTATCAGATAATTTTTTTGAAGCAATTAGTAAAGAATGGATGTTGGTAACTGCCGGTACTGAAGAAGCTTTTAATACCATGACTGCTAGTTGGGGAGGGATTGGTTTTTTATGGAATAAGCCGGTTGTATATGTATTTATTCGTCCGGAACGCTATACTTTTGAATTTATAGAGAAGAATGATTTCTTTACGCTTTCCTTTTTGGGTAAAGAGAATAAGGATATTCATAAAGTTTGTGGATTTAAGTCGGGTAGGGAAGTGGATAAGATCAAAGCTACCGGATTGAAACCTATTGTTACCGAGAAAGGGAATATCTTTTTTGAGCAGGCGCGTTTAAGTTTGGAGTGTCGCAAACTCTACAAGAGTATGATGAAAGAGGAGTGTTTTATTGATCCTGACACAATCAAGGCATGGTACGGTGGTACTCATGGAGGACTACATTCTATTTATGTAGCCGAAATAACCGGAGCTTGGATGAAAGATTAAGTTATCTGAATCCCAGGTGAATGATGCTTTGGTTTATAAATTAATTTTTAATGTCCATAAATAATATGAATACAATTGATGATCTTTCAATGATCTATCAACAGAGATTGCTTGAGGGAGGGAAGGCTCTCGCTAAAGTAAAAAGAGAAATTTATCGCATCGGAAGTTTGAGGTTGATATTATTCGTTATCGGAGTATTCGGAATCATCTATTACTGGTCGGAAAGTTGGAACGTGTTGCTGGTTATTGCAGCGATAACCTTGTTGCCATTTATTTTATTGATGAAGTATCACAATAGTCTTTTTCTACGGAAGGACTATCTGGAAAAGAAGATAGAAATTAATAATCAGGAACTTTCTGCTTTGAATTATGACACTTCTTCTTTTGAAGATGGTGCGGAATTCATTAATCCGGCACATTTGTATAGTTACGATCTTGATGTCTTTGGATCACATTCGCTATTCCAGTATATGAACCGCACTTGCACTCAAATAGGCAAAAGTCGGTTAGCTTCATGGTTAAATGTACACTTGAAAGATAAAAAGCAGATTGAAGAACGGCAGGAAGCTGCTGTGGAGTTAACCTCGGAATTGGAATTCCGACAGGAATATCGTATTGCGGGGTTATTGTATAAGGGAAAAGCGACCGATGAAGAAGAATTAATCACATGGGCTAACCTTCCCAGTATCTATCAACAAAAGAAATTTTTGCATGTATTGCCCTATTTGGCGGGAACAATAAATCTGATTTCCATTGTATTATGTAGTGCCGGTCTTTTACCGGTAAGTGCTTCTGTAATTATCTGGATGTTTTTTGTTACCGTCGGTTTTAGTTTCACCGGAAGAATAACGAAGATACAGGCTCAGTATGGTAAGAAGTTGAAGATATTGGCGACTTATGCCAAGCTGCTTCAGTTAATAGAAGAACATCCCATGCAAAGCCGGATACTCGGTAAGATAAAAAAGGGAATGGTAAATGACGGGAAGGAGGCTTCTCGGGACATACGGCGTCTGAATAAACTGATGAATGAGCTCGATCAACGTAATAATGTTTTTATGTATGCCATTCTTAACGGATTGTTCTTTTGGGAACTCCGTCTGATTATGAGGATTGAGTCTTGGAAAGAACGCTGTGCATCACAACTCCCCGTTTGGCTCTCCGCTATTGGCGATGTGGATGCCTTATGTTCTTTGGCGACATTTGCCTACAATCACCCCGATTACATTTATCCTACCATTCAAGCAGATTCGTTTTGTTATCGTGCCGTAGGTCTCGGCCATCCTTTGATGCATAGGGATAAATGCGTTCGTAATGATGTCAATCTTTCCAAGTCTCCTTTCTTTGTTGTGATTACCGGGGCGAATATGGCCGGTAAAAGTACTTATCTTCGCATTATCGGTATAAATAGCCTGCTGGCCTATATTGGCGCTCCTGTTTGTGCCCGCAAAATGGAGATACAGCCTGTAACCCTTGTTACGAGTCTGCGTACAAGCGATTCACTAAACGACAATGAATCGTATTTCTTTGCCGAGCTTAAACGATTGAAACTCATCATAGATAAACTACAAGCAGGAGAAAAACTCTTTATCATACTTGATGAAATATTGAAGGGGACCAACTCTTTAGATAAGCAAAAAGGTTCTATTGCACTTTTGCAGCAACTCATTAAGTTGGAAGCCAATGGAATTATTGCTACTCATGATTTGAAATTGGGCTCTTTGGCTGAGACGTATCCCGATCATATTCGTAATTATTGTTTTGAAGCCGATATTCAAAATGACGAATTAACTTTTTCCTATCATCTGCGGGAAGGTATTGCTCAAAATATGAATGCTTGCTTTTTGATGAAAAAGATGGGCATAGCTGTGGCTGAAATTTAAAGGGGAGAACCAATCTTTACTTGCACCATTTGATGTAGAGACATAAGGACAGTATCCGGTCAGCCTTATAGATCTGTCGTGCTGGATATATAGTTCCAGCATGTTGGCTCTATACTTCCAGCGCGTTGGATCTATAGATCCAATCTGCTGGTCATTAAGTTCCAAGGTAAGTGATACCAATCCTCTATCCCATCATTTCTATCGTACTCTGTATCTCCTGCATTATTAAGACCTATAAGAGTTGTCATATTCATGTGACTTTTAGTGTATGAGGTGACTCTTTTGCAATTGAGTTAATAAAGCGAAGGTAATCTTTTTTATCTAAAAGCCTGTTTTATAGTAACCTTATTCAACCTTTTACTTCTTGTCTTGTGAAGTGCAAGTTGTTTTCAATTAAATTGCAAAACAATCCAAAGAAGCTGTCAGATAGAAAACTATTTCATGAGCCCTTGTTTCTCCGTTTTGGTCTGACAAATAGGTGATCTTCTGAGAAAGGTAGATTTCAACCTTGAAATCAAAGTACTCCCATTATAATTCGGAAGTAGCGGGATGAACCAGCTCTTTTGCCCTGTCCAGAGCAATATTAATGTTCGGACAAATATTAGCTTCACCCAGTAATTCCTGGAATCCTGATTTCTTCAGCACATGATATACTTTTTCATTGACGCCCGATAGAATAGTGGTTATCTTTTCCCGTTTCGACATCTGGCAGAGATTTGTCAGATTATGAATTCCGGTGGAATCAATAAAGGGAACTTTACGCATTCGGATGATACGTACTTTAGGGCGATCACCTAATTGTGACATGGTTTCTTCGAATTTGGTTGCAATGCCAAAGAAGTAGGGGCCGTTAATTTCATAAACTTCCACTTTTGGAGGAATGATTAAATGTTCCTCATTGACTTCTAAGTCCGATTCGTTATTCGGATCTATTTCGTCTTTGATAACAGAAATCTCCGTTGTTTCCATTACACGATGCATGAATAGTATACAAGCAATCACCAGGCCGATTTCAATGGCTATGGTCAGATCGAAGACCACAGTCAGGAAGAAAGTGATGAGAAGTACGCTGACATCGGACTTCGGGCTTTTCAATAACTGCTTGAATGTGCGCCAGCCGCTCATGTTATAAGAGACTATAACCAAAACTCCCGCCAAACAAGCCATTGGAATGTATTGTGCCAGTGGCATAAGAAACAGTAGGATGAGAAACAGTACAACAGCATGTACTATACCCGCTATCGGAGTTTTTCCGCCGTTGTTAATATTAGTCATGGTACGTGCAATGGCTCCTGTTGCCGGTATCCCTCCAAAGAGCGGAGCAATAAGATTAGCGGTTCCCTGAGCGATCAATTCCGTATTGGAGTCGTGTTTATCACCAATCACACCGTCGGCCACAGTTGCAGAGAGCAGTGATTCTATGGCTCCCAATACGGCGATGGTGACCGCTACCGGAAAAAGATTCTTAATAGCTTCCCAATCTAATGAAGGAATTGCGGCATTCGGCAATTCCGCTTTGATGCTGAAACGGTCACCTATGGTGTCAATGCAGTGAATTCCGCAATAAGTTTTTAGTAAATAGACGGTGAGAGTGACGGCAACAATGGCAATGAGCGATCCGGGAATCTTTTTTATAAACTTGGGTGTGATGGCAATGCTTATTGCGCTAATGAGTGCGTTCCACCAATTTATGGTATCGAAATGGCGGAAATAAATCATCCATTTACCTAAAAAATCGCCGGGAATTTTTTCACCGTTGAAACTTAGTCCGAAGATATCTGCAACTTGTGTGGTGAAGATCGTTATGGCAATTCCACTGGTAAAACCTACGATGATTGGATATGGAATAAATTTGATAACAGCGCCCAGTTTGAAAACACCTAATAGAATCAGTATTACTCCTGCCATGAGCGTGGCTATGATCAGTCCCTCTTCACCATATTGCTGGATAATGCCGTATACTATGACAATGAAAGCCCCCGTAGGTCCTCCTATCTGTATCTTGCTGCCTCCCAGCAGAGAGATGATAAAGCCGGCGATAATTGCTGTAATAATTCCCTTTTCAGGAGATACTCCCGATGCTATCCCAAAGGCAATGGCAAGTGGAAGCGCCACGATGCCAACAATGATACCAGCCATTAGGTCCGTCATAAACAGTTCTTTAGAATAGTTTTTTAAGGCTGTATATAGTTTTGGCTTAATCTCAAATGCTTTCATAAATGTGTCTGTTTTATAATATGATGTTCTCTAATCTTTACTTTTCTATGATCTTTTGAAAAAGAGAGTGCAAAATTAGGTAAAAATATCGTAGTTATAAGGGCATTTGCACAGAATGTTTGTTTAGAGAACTGATCCTTGTTTATTGGCATGGGAAATTTCATAAGCAAAAATAAAATAAATCTGAAATAAAATATTTATATTTGTGTTGCTGACAAAAGGTAAAAGAGATTCAATAATTACGTAGTTTACTAACTAAAATCAAAATGATTATGAGTAAAAGTATTAAAGGAACACAGACGGAAAAAAATCTGTTGACTTCGTTTGCCGGAGAATCACAAGCCAGAATGCGTTATACGTATTTTGCAAGTGCGGCTAAAAAGGAAGGTTATGAGCAAATTTCTGCTATTTTTACAGAGACGGCTGATCAGGAAAAGGAGCATGCCAAGCGGATGTTTAAATTCTTAGAAGGGGGTATGGTAGAGATTACGGCCAGTTATCCTGCCGGTGTCATCGGTACCACAGTGGAAAATCTTCAGGCTGCCGCTGCCGGTGAACATGAGGAGTGGTCGCACGATTACCCGCACTTTGCAGATGTTGCGGAGGAAGAAGGGTTTCTTTCTATTGCGGCAATGTACCGTAACATAGCCATAGCAGAGAAGGGACATGAAGAGAGGTATCGCGCTTTTGTGCAAAATATTGAAACCGCTTCTGTCTTTGCCAAAGAAGGAGAAGTCGTATGGCAATGTCGCAACTGCGGTTTTATCTATGTAGGTAAAGAAGCTCCTAAGGTATGTCCGGCTTGCTTACATCCACAAGCTTATTTTGAGGAAAAGAAAGAAAACTGGTAAAATCAATCTGTTTAAGAGGTCTTTACTTTTCCTTTTTTTTCTCATCCGGAAGTATTTAGGGAAGAGTAGGGCTCTTAATGAATTTTGAATCCTTGTAAGGATAAAGATGGGAGGATTTATGTTTTCTGTTGAAACATGAAGTTGTGTAAAAAAAACTAATCTTATAGAAATACCCTCGTTACAGTATGTTGTGACGAGGGTATTTCTATTGTCTTTTTGACTTTTGATGCACTTGACGCCTTTCTTCTTAACGGGATTAATGCCGTAGTTGATAAAGATCAGGCTATTTTTTTACATGAGGGTAATCAATGGTGTAATGCAATCCACGGCTTTCTTTCCGCTCCATTGCCTGACGGGTGATCAGATAACCGACATTGATCATGTTTCGCAATTCGCAAATGGTTTTGGATGCCTTGCTTCTTTTAAATAAATCTTCCGTTTCCTCATAAAGAATGTCCAGTCTGACCCAAGCGCGTTTTAATCGCAGGTTGCTTCTGACAATACCGACGTAAGCCCCCATGATCTGGTTGACTTCCTTCATACTTTGGGTGATAAGCACCATTTCTTCATTGGTCACTGTTCCTTCTGCATTCCATTCCGGTATTTCATGATTACATTCATAACGGTCTAATACACTCAATGCATTTTTAGCAGCAGCATCTGCATAAACAACGGCTTCGATAAGTGAGTTGGAAGCCAGTCGATTGCCGCCGTGCAAACCAGTGCAAGAACATTCTCCAACAGCATAAAGCCGGTTGATGGAAGACTCTCCGTTTAAGTCGACTTTAATTCCGCCACAAAGATAATGAGCAGCAGGGGCGACCGGAATATAGTCTTTTGTAATATCAATTCCCAAGCTCAGGCATTTCTCGTAGATATTTGGAAAATGTTTTTTCGTTTCGGCCGGGTCCTTATGCGTTACGTCAAGATAGACATGATCATCTCCTCGCAACTTCATTTCATTATCTATGGCACGGGCTACGATATCGCGCGGGGCTAATGATAGGCGTGGATCATACTTCTGCATGAACTCTTCCTCTCCCATGTTGCGCAATACGGCGCCGTATCCACGCATAGCTTCGGTAATTAAGAAACATGGGCGGTCACCGGGATGGTAAAGCGCAGTAGGGTGGAATTGAATGAATTCCATGTCTTTCACCAATCCTTTGGCGCGGTAAACCATGGCTATTCCATCTCCTGTGGCGACTAACGGGTTTGTAGTGTTTCGATATACAGCACCCACACCACCTGTTGCCATCAAGGTTACTTTTGAAAGGAACGTGTCTACTTCGCCCGTATCTTCATTTAAAACATAAGCACCATAACATTTTATGCCGGGAGTATGCCGGGTGACGATAATTCCCATGTGATGCTGGGTGATAATTTCCACGGCAAAATGTCTATTGAAGACTTCAATATTTGGATGTTTTTTAATGGCTTGTATCAGGCTGTCTTGTATTTCAGCCCCGGTATTGTCCTTATGGTGTAGAATACGAAATTCGGAATGACCTCCTTCTTTGTGCAGATCAAATTCTCCTTTCTCGTTCTTATCGAATGCCACGCCCCATTTTATCAATTCATCAATCTGTCCCGGTGCCTCCCGTACCACTTTCTCTACTGCGGCGCGATCGCTAATCCAATCTCCTGCGATCATTGTATCCTCAATATGTTTATCGAAGTTATCTACAAGCCTATTGGTTACTGAGGCGATTCCTCCTTGGGCATAAAAGGTGTTTGCCTCTTCCAGTTCCGTTTTACAAATAAGCGCTACTTTTCCTTTGTGGGCTACTTTTAGTGCGAAACTCATACCGGCTATGCCGGAACCGATTACTAAAAAGTCGAACTCTTTTATCATAACAGTGTATTTAAGTTTTGCAAAACTACAAAATATGTGCTTTGATTGTCCTTTATGCGTATTTTAATTCCTTAATTAGCTAACTTTGTAATCAAAACAAGAGATTATGGATAGAATTTTTCATGCACGCATTACTCTGGGGCAATATTTGTTCATATTGTTAGTGACCTTAATGACCATCCATGAGATGTGGGTGAAACATGCCATTATGGCTATTGTCTTTATGCTCTTATTAATTGTGGCGGTGGAGCGTCTTATTCATACGACATATACCTTAACGGTTGATAACAGACTGTTGCTCTTTTACGGTCGCTTTTCGCGGCGAAAGGAAATACGATTAACTGATATAACATCAATTGAACATGCTTCAACTATGCGGATAGGATCTTTTGCTTTTATGCATTATTTACTTATCGGATATGGTAATAAAAGAAAATGTGTGGCTTTATTTCCTGTTAAGGAAGAACTGTTTATTAAAATGATTAGTGAACGTTGTGATATTGAGATCGTGGAACGTTAATGTATTATTCAGCGAAACTTCGACTGGAATATTTTAATAATGTTAATGGGTACTGTTTCCCAGTGAAGAAATATTAATTAAATTTTTCACTTTTGCAGTCTTTTTGAAAACCTTTCGTCTCTTTAAGAAAAAAGGAAAATGACTCTACATTGTGCTATCCTAAATAAGGATAAACAAGTAACGGAACAATTGAAAACGTTCATCAATAAAATGCCTTTTCTTTCTTTGATCGGAAAGTATGAAAGTTCGGTCAAAGCATTGAGGGACTATTATGAGAATAAGGTAGAATTATATTTCGTCGGGATAAAACAAAATGAAGAGGACGGGATAGGAGGAATGGAATTCAGTCGTCTTCTCTCCATTCCCACGCGTGTTATCTTTAGTGTCGGACAATGACCGGTATGCTGCGGAGTGTTTCCGTTTGGATGCACTGGATTATCTTGTTTCCGATATTAATTATCTTGTCTTCTTTGAGGCTGTGAATAAAGCATCGAGATAGTTTGGAATGCAAATATCTTCCAATGCTCCTGTTACGAAGAAGAGCGAGATACAGTGTCGGCAAGAAGATTGCTTTTAATAAAAAGGAGGATGCTTTAAAAGTAGCTAATGTGGTTTGTCGGAAATTGTCCCAAAGGATATCTCCGTCTATGAGCAAGGAAGAGATCGATTCTTTAGGAATTGTGATTCCTGATTTTTAGTGAGATAAAATACGGCTGGGTTGCCTAGTCTTTATCTGGCTTTATCAGAAGGGGAGGATCCCTCATTTTATAAAAGCATCCTCGTTACAATATATTGTAGCGGGGATGCTTTGTTTTTTGGGGGAGCTTTTGACACATCATTTTTCCTGTATAAAACGTCAATGCCTGGTGATGATTTATTCAGTCCTTATCGCATTAAACTAAAAAAAAGGAATGTCATATATAAATGGTTAAGAGAGGTTTTATTAACTTGCAAGCGGATTAAATGTGTTTTTTACGGGAAAGACTTTATTGCTTTAATAATAAGAAAAAACAATGAAATATCAAGTAGCTATTATTGGTGGAGGTCCGGCGGGTTATACTGCCGCTGAAACTGCAGGAAAAGGAGGTCTTAGTGTGGTCTTGTTTGAGAAGAAGAATCTGGGAGGGGTTTGCCTGAATGAAGGTTGTATCCCTACGAAGACTTTATTGTATTCTGCAAAGACTTATGATGCGGTGAGGAATGCCTCAAAGTATGCGGTTAGTACCGGTGAAGTATCATTTGAACTACCTAAAATCATTGCACGTAAACAGAAAGTCGTACGGAAGCTGGTCTTGGGGGTCAAAGGGAAATTGGCGAAGCAGGGAGTGGCTGTAGTACAGGGGGAGGCCGTAATTGTAGATCAAAACACGATAGCTTGTGGAGGTGAAGTCTATGGTTGTGATCATTTGATTATCTGTACAGGGTCGGAAACATTCATCCCTCCGATCAGCGGCTTGAATGCGATACCGTTTTGGACACACTACGAAGCTCTTGAGAACAAAAAAGTACCTGCTTCGCTGGCAATTGTAGGAGGAGGGGTGATCGGAATGGAGTTTGCCGCTTTTTTTAATAGCTTAGGTGTGCAGGTGACGGTCATTGAAATGCTGGATGAGATCCTTGGAGGAATGGATAAGGAGTTATCTGCTTTGCTTCGCGCGGAATATGTAAAGAAAGGGGTGAGGTTTATGCTCGGTACAAAGGTTGTGTCAGTGTCCCAGCATCTTATAAGTTCCGATGAGACTAATCTTTCGGAGGGTGAGAAGGACGATCTTCAAAAGACTCGGAATGATAGAACGGGTAGTAACGGAGAAGAGCAGTCTGAAGCGTCATTGGTACAAGTTACTTATGGGAATGCAGATGGAAGTACAGGCTCTCTTGTTGCTGAAAAGTTATTAATGAGCGTAGGACGTCGTCCTGTGACAATAGGTTTTGGATTGGAAAATTTGAGCTTGGAAAAGACGGAGCGGGGCAATCTATTTGTAGATAAACAGATGCAGACTTCTTTAGCAGGGGTTTATGTCTGCGGCGACCTGACCGGGCATTCCTTATTGGCTCATACGGCTATACGGGAAGCAGAGGTGGCGGTCCATAATATATTAGGTGAGAATGATGAGATGAGCTATCGCGCTATTCCGGGTGTAGTATATACAAATCCCGAATTTGCCGGTGTGGGGGAGACCGAACAAAGCCTTCAGGCAAAAGGCCTAAACTATAGAGTTGTCCAACTTCCTATGGCCTACTCCGGACGTTTTGTAGCTGAAAATGAAGGAGGAAATGGAGTCTGCAAACTTCTGTTAGGTGAAGGGGATGCAATATTGGGAGTGCATCTTTTAGGTAATCCGGCATCTGAATTGATCACATTGGCGGCTATGGCAATCGAACTGAATCTGAATGTAAAGGAATGGGGCAGAATGATCTTCCCGCATCCTACGGTTGGCGAGATCTTTAAGGAGGCGTTGGAGCTCTAAAAAAAGATAGACAGGTTCTTTTCATTGGTTCAATTTATTTAAGAAACAGGGTATGTATTTAAAGGTAAAGAGAATAGGCTTAATTGTCGTTTTATTATTTTTAGTCGGCCATATCGGTGCACAGACTGATACTTTAACTCAGGTAAGGATTCATTCGCACATTGACAGGCTGATAAACCAACTATTGCCGGCAGGTTCAACTGTTGGGATTTCCGTCTATGATTTGACTGCAAAAACGGCTCTATATAGCTATCAAGCGGACAAGCTTTCCCGCCCGGCTTCAACGATGAAACTGCTGACCAGTATTACCTCTCTAGCTCGTCCCGATGCTGACGATCCATTTTGTACCGAGGTGTGGTATAAAGGTGAAATAGCAAATGACACGCTTCATGGCGATTTATATGTAGCCGGAGGTTTTGATCCGGAGTTTGACGATAAAGCTTTGGCGCTATTGGTCGATAGTGTGAGTAGCCTGCCGTTATCTGTTATAGACGGGCATGTCTATGGAGATATATCCATGAAAGATTCTCTGTATTGGGGAACAGGATGGGCATGGGACGATACTCCTTATTCCTACCAACCTTATCTTTCTCCTTTGATGCTCAATAAGGGGGTGGTGACTGTGACTGCCCGTCCAGGGTTACGTGGTGATACTGCTCATTTGGAATGTTCACCTGTTTCCTCTTATTATACGGTAACCAATCAGACTCAGACGAGAACGCCCGCAGCCGGTTCGTTTAATGTGTCCCGTAACTGGCTTCAGAACACGAATCATATTTGCGTCACAGGTAATGTTGACGGCAGGAGGAGTGGTGATGTAAATGTCTATTCTTCACAAGACTTTTTTATGCGTACATTTCTTGATCGTTTGCAATTGAAAGGGATCAGTTGTCCTTCGGGTTATGCTTTTAATCTATTACAAAAAGATTCCTCTTCGGTGCGAATAGGTTCCTATGAAACAGATATGCAGTCCGTTGTGACTCAAACTCTGAAAGAAAGTGATAATTTGAATGCTCAGGCTTTGCTTTGCCGTTTGGGAATGAAGGCGACGGGAAAGAAACATATTTCGGATGAAGATGGATTGACAGCTATTCGTCAATTGATAAAAGAATTGGGCGATGATCCTGACCGTTATAATTTGGCAGATGGGTGCGGTTTATCGAATTATGATTATATTTCTCCTGATTTGTTGGTTGAGTTCTTACGATTTGCCTATTCGCGTACCGATGTATTTCAAAAACTCTACAAGGCTTTGCCGATAGGCGGGGTGGATGGTACATTGAAGAACCGGATGAAATACGGAACGCCTGCTTATAAGAATGTTCATGCAAAAACGGGGTCCTATACCGCTATTAATTGTTTGGCGGGATACATCAAGGCGAAAAACGGGCATGAAATTGCTTTTGCTATTATGAACCAAAACATTCTTTCCGGAGTGAAAGCCCGTGCTTTTCAAGATGCTGTTTGCAATGAAATAATAAAGAGCATTCCATAGAATGCTTATTCTTCTTTATTTTGTCGGTAGTGTGCCGGAGACATTCCCAAATGCGCTTTTACATATTTTCCGAAGGAAGATTGGTTGGCGAAGTTGAAGTTCTCCGCAATTTCTTTAATGGACTTATCCGAATGCTTTAGTTTTACTTTGATTTGTTCTAGGGCATATTCATTTATCCAATCCAGTGCTGTTCGTCCACTTTCTTGCCTGACAACGCTGGATAAGTATTTGGGCGAGTAGCAGAGGATATTGGCATAATAGCTTACTGAGCGATGGACGCCATTGTCTTTTGCGACTTCCATCATAAAACGCTTAAAGAGGAAACTTCCTTGTTTTAGTTCTTTCTCCTGTCCCATTTCAAGGCTGTTGTGTGCATGGTTGTAAATAGGGGCCATAATTTCGCAAAACAGAGCAGAAAACAAATGTTGCAAGATATCTTTACGATAGTGATGGGTTGTGTCATTTATCTTCGCCATGATGAGCGCTTCATAATATTGGGTTAACAAAATTTTATCTTCTTCTTTAATCTGTTGTACCGGGTTCTTATAAATATATTGAAACAAATGATCTGTTCCCTTTTCCTTTTTTATGATCCGATTTAAGAATTTGGTAGAGAAGCCAATCATTCTTAATTTATGTTTCGGACTGAATTTGATTTGACTCAGTATCATCGTAGGCAGACAGATAATGAAGTTATTGGCTTTCAGCATATAAGTTTTGCCGTTGAGATTCAGTTGTACATCCCCTTCCATGCACATTGTAATGATGAAGATCTTTGTTCTTACGGCGTTTATGTTATGGGGGATATTTATTAAATCTCTAGTCACTATGAAATCATCACTTATATAATCCAATTGATTACTGTGATATTTGAAATCTTCAATATCAATTGCTTTTATTGTTCCATTATCCATTTTTCCTCTTTCTTTGAATGTCGTAAAGATGGATAATAATCAGTGAATAGAATCTCTTATTTCTCTTAATTATTCTTATTTCTCTCTTTTTTTCTAAGAATGAAACTCTTTAAGGAGACTGAATAAGGAAAATGGAACAGTTTCACCGATATGTGGATAAGCGTTTAAGTGTTTTATACCTTTACCTTTGTCCCAGTTTTTAATGATAATATAGTATGAATAAGGTAAACAGAAAATGGATGCAACTGATGATGATCGTCGGTTGTATAGTAGTATCATTAACATCTTGCAAGAAAGCACAAGATGTTCAAGTGAAACCTTCGTATGCGACAATGAAAGTGGCTGCAGCCGATAAAGAGCTCTCAACCTCCTATTCGGCAACGATACGTGGGCGGCAGGATATTGATATTTATCCCCAGGTTTCAGGTACTATTGTAAAGTTGTGCGTGAACGAAGGAGAGAAAGTGCGTCGGGGGCAGTTACTCTTTATCATTGATCAGGTGCCTTACCGCGCAGCATTGAATACTGCTACCGCCAATGTGGCAGCAGCAAAAGCTTCGCTTGCTACTGCTAGACTGACTTATAACAGTAACAAGGAATTGTTTGCGCAGAAAGTGGTTTCTGCATTTAGTCTTAAGACGACAGAAAACTCTTACCTCACAGCCAAAGCACAATTGGCACAGGCTGAGGCACAGGAGGTCAGTGCACGAAATAATTTCTCTTACACGGAAGTGAAAAGTCCTTGTGATGGGGTAGTTGGTGCTCTACCTTATCGTGCCGGTGCACTGGTTGGTCCCAGCATACCGCAAGCCCTAACCACGGTCAGTGATAACTCGGATATGTATGTTTATTTTTCAATAACAGAGAATCAGTTACTCTCTCTGACCCGTCAGTATGGTACAATGGATGAGGCTGTAAAGAATATGCCTGAAGTACAGTTACAATTAAATGATGGCTCTGTGTACGACATCAAGGGAAAGATAGAGTCTATTAGTGGTGTTATCGACCGGCAGACGGGTACGGTAGTGGCACGTGCCGTCTTTCCTAATGCGTCCCGTTTGTTGCATAGCGGAGCGTCGGGGAATGTAATTGTACCAAATACCTATAAACAATGTATTGTTATTCCGCAGGGAGCTACCGTACAATTGCAGGACAAAACTATTGTATATAAGGTGGTGGATGGCAAAGCTGTTGCTGCTCTTATTACCATAGCTCCGGTGAACGATGGGAGTGAATATGTTGTACTTGATGGCTTGAAGGCGGGCGATGAGATTGTGTCCGAAGGAGCCGGACTTGTGAGAGAAGGGACACAGGTTAAATAAGGAAAAGATTTATGAAAGGAAATATATTTATAAAGCGGCCTGTTATGGCAATGTCCATTTCAGTGCTGATTCTGATAGTCGGATTTATCTCACTGTTTACTTTGCCAGTGGAACAGTATCCTGATATTGCACCTCCTACGGTATATGTGACTGCAGATTATATAGGAGCTGATGCAGAGGCAGTGATGAACAGTGTTATCATGCCGTTGGAAGAAAGTATCAACGGAGTGGAGAATATGATGTATATAACCTCCACTGCTACAAACGCTGGCTCTGCCACTATACAAGTTTTCTTTAAGCAAGGGACGAATCCTGATATGGCAGCGGTGAATGTACAGAACCGTGTGACGAAAGCACAGGGATTGCTTCCTGCTGAAGTGACTAAGATAGGTGTGACTACGCAAAAGCGGCAAACCAGTTTCTTGCAGATTAATTCGTTGGTAGACACCGATGGGACGTATGATGAGACATTCCTTGCTAATTACTTGGACATTAATATCATTCCTGCCGTAAAACGTGTGGAAGGTGTGGGTGATGTGATGGAATTGGGTGATACTTATAGTATGCGGGTCTGGTTGAAGCCGGAACGGATGGCACAATACGGTCTGATGCCTTCTGATGTAACTGCAGTGTTGGGCGAACAGAATATTGAGTCGCCCACTGGAGCATTAGGGGCTAATTCGAAGAATGTGTTTCAGTTTACAATGAAATATCGTGGGCGTTTGAAGAGTACGGAAGAGTTCCGGAATACCGTCATTCGTGCACAGGCCGACGGTTCGGTACTACGCTTGAAGGATGTGGCTGATGTAGAACTGGGTGCACTTTCCTATGGCTTTCATTCTACAACCGATGGACACCCGGGCGTGACATTTATTGCTTTTCAGGTGGCTGGAGCAAATGCTACCTCGGTAAACAAAGATATTTCCGCATTGTTGGATGGAATGAAGAAAGACCTGCCTAAAGGAACTGAGTTCATTACTTTGATGAGCTCAAACGATTTTCTTTTTGCTTCCATTCATAATGTGGTGGAGACCTTGATTATTGCTATCATATTGGTGATTTTGGTGGTGTATTTCTTCTTGCAGGATTTCAAGAGTACACTTATTCCTTCTATTTCCATTATCGTTTCGTTGGTGGGAACTTTCGCCTGTCTGACGGCAGCAGGGTTCAGTATCAATATTCTCACTATGTTTGCCTTGGTGTTAGCCATTGGAACGGTGGTGGATGATGCCATTGTGGTAGTGGAAGCGGTACAGGCTAAGTTTGATGCCGGTTACAAATCGTCTTATCATGCCACAAAGGATGCTATGGGAGATGTGACTATGGCTATCGTTTCCTGTACCAGTGTGTTTATGGCGGTGTTCATTCCCGTAACGTTTATGGGTGGTACTTCCGGTATCTTCTATACACAGTTTGGTATCACTATGGCTACCTCGGTGGGTATTTCGATGATTTCGGCCTTAACGCTTTGTCCTGCTTTATGTGCCATAATGATGCGTCCTTCGGATGGGACTAAAAGTGCCAAGAGCATTAACGGACGGGTACGTGCCGCTTATAATGCTTCCTATAGTGCTTTGCTGGGTAAATATAAGAAAGGGGTGATGTTTGCTATTCATCACCGCTGGATGGTATGGACATCATTGGGTGTTGCTCTGGTATTGCTGGCATGGATGATGGCTACTACCAGAACCGGACTTGTTCCACAGGAAGACCAGGGTGTGATGATGGTTAATATTAGCACTTCGCCGGGTAGTACGTTGGAAGAAACAGGAAAAGTGATGCAGAAAGCGGAAGCTGTATTGAAGGATGTTCCCGAAGTACAGCATTATGCAAAAGTTGTTGGTTATGGTTTGCTTTCCGGTCAGGGCTCTTCTTATGGTACAATGATTGTCCGATTAAAGGATTGGAGTGAACGAAAAGGCAAGGAACACTCCGCAGATGCTGTGATGGCAAGGCTTAATGCCCGTTTCTATGGCATAAAGGAGGCACAGATATTCTGTTTCCAGCCGGGTATGATTCCGGGATATGGTATGGGAAACGCCATTGAGCTGAACTTACAAGATAAGACGGGTGGTGATATGCAAGCATTCTATCAGTCTGTGATGCAGTTTCTCGGTGCATTGAATCAGCGACCCGAAGTAGCCATGGCGTATACTTCTTATGCTATGAACTTTCCACAAATTTCTGTTAATGTGGATGCAGCAAAATGTAAACGGGCAGGCATTTCACCGGCCAGTATACTTGATGTACTGGGTAGTTATTGTGGCGGTTCCTATATTTCCAATTATAATAAGTTTGGTAAGGTGTACCGTGTTATGATGCAAGCATCTCCTGAGTTTCGCTTGGATGAACATGCTTTGGACAATATGTTTGTGCGTAATGGTACGGAAATGGCTCCTATCAGCCAGTTTGTTACATTGAAGAAAGTGCTTGGTCCGGAAGTTTCCAACCGGTTCAACTTATATAGTTCCATTGCCGCTAATGTAAACCCGGCTAGTGGTTATTCCAGTGGTGAGGTACAGAAAGCAATTAAAGAAGTAGCTGTTCAGACTTTGCCTTCGGGATATAGTTATGAATATGGCGGCATGGCACGTGAAGAGGCTAAGAGTGGAGGTGCACAGACCATTTTAATCTATGGCATCTGCATTGTACTTATTTTCCTAATTCTTTCTTGCCTTTATGAGAGCTTCTTGGTGCCATTTGCCGTCATCTTCTCTGTACCGTTTGGGCTAATGGGGTCATTCCTTTTTGCCAAACTATTTGGATTGGAAAACAACATCTATTTGCAAACGGGTGTGATTATGTTGATAGGCTTGTTATCAAAAACGGCTATCCTGATTACCGAGTATGCCATAGAACGTCGCCGCATGGGTATGGGTATAGTAGAGTCTGCTTATTCTGCAGCTCAGGCCCGTTTCCGTCCTATCTTGATGACGGTGCTTACGATGATTTTCGGTATGCTTCCATTGATGTTTTCCAGTGGTGCCGGTGCCAATGGCAACGCTTCGTTAAGTACTGGCGTGGTTGGTGGTATGGCTATTGGAACATTGGCTTTGCTCTTCGTTGTTCCTGTTTTCTATATTATCTTTGAGTATTTGCAAGAGAAAATCCGCAAACCTATGCAAGAGGATATTGATGTACAAGTGCTTTTAGAGAAGGAGAGAAGTGAGATGGAAAAGGAGAATAAAGAATAATCTAATAGAGTATTTATAAGTAAAAATAATATAGCGATGTCTCAAGATCTTATATTCATATTGGAGCAGGTGGTGGCGTTTTGTACCGCCTGGCTCCTAGTGTATCTTGAAGATCATATTAACTCCAAGAAACAGATTAAAGAAACTGAAGAATGAAAAAAGAGATTATTACATTGGCTGCCGTCAGCTTGTTATTCAGTAGCTGTGGCATCTATAACAAATACAAACCCGCCACTGCTGTGCCCGAGGACCTTTATGGAGAAGACGTCAAGGTTTCGGGGGATACGGTTGGTCTGGGTTTTATGGATTGGCATGAGCTGTTTACCGATTCATACCTGCAACAACTCATAGAGCAGGGATTGCGTACCAATACAGATTACCAGTCGGCTCAACTTCGCGTGGAAGAAGCGCAGGCTACGTTGCTATCTGCCAAACTGGCTTTCCTGCCGGGCTTTGCTCTTGCGCCTCAGGGTACGGTGAGCAGTTTCGACAATCAAAAGGCTATGCAGACTTACTCGTTACCGGTCACCGCCAGTTGGGAACTGGATGTCTTTGGTCGTATGCGCAATGCCAAGAAACAGGCTAAAGCTCTTTATGCGCAGAGCCAGGACTACCGTCAGGCAGTACGTACTCAACTGATTGCAGGAATTGCCAATACTTACTATACGCTGTTGATGCTGGATGAGCAACTCGCCATTTCTGAGCAGACGGAAGAGGCTTGGAAGGAGACCGTTGCTTCCACGCGTGCCTTGATGAATGCAGGCATGGCTAATGAGTCTGCGGTCTCGCAGATGGAAGGTACTTACTATCAGGTACAGGGCTCTATACTTGATTTGAAAGAGCAAATCAATCAGACGGAAAACAGTTTGGCTCTCTTATTAGGTGAAACGCCACGGCATTATGAACGTGGCAAATTAGAGGGGCAGCAGTTTACTACGGACTTTTCTATTGGCATTCCGGTACAGATGCTTTCCAGTCGTCCGGATGTACGTAGTGCCGAGCGTTCTCTGGAAGCCGCTTTCTATGGCACTAATCAGGCGCGTTCTGCTTTCTATCCTTCCATAACCTTAAGTGGTAGTGCGGGATGGACAAATTCTGCCGGAGCGATGATCGTCAACCCGGGTAAGTTTTTGGCATCGGCAGTGGGCTCGTTAACGCAGCCACTTTTTGCTCGTGGACAGGTTATTGCACAGTACCGTATTGCCCGTGCCCGGCAGGAAGAAGCTTCGCTGACCTTTCAGCAAACCTTGCTGAATGCCGGCAGCGAAGTCAACGATGGGCTGATGGCTTGCCAGACAAGCAAAGGGAAGGCCCTTTTACTAGATAAGCAAGTTGCTTCCTTGCAGAAGGCTTTGCGGAGTACTTCTCTATTGATGGAAAATAGTAATACCACTTATTTGGATGTACTCACTGCCCGTCAGTCGTTGCTCAGTGCCCAACTCTCGCAAGCGGCCAATCGTTTCACTGCGATACAAAGCGTTATTAATCTTTATCAGGCTTTGGGAGGAGGAAGAGAAGAGTAGTCACTTTTAGTGGTTATCCTAATAAAGATGAGTGCTAAAAGCTTCGCTTGCTTTACTTTTATATAGACGTGAATAATGCAAATGGCATGGATTGAAATGACTAAGATCCATGCTTTTTGCGTTATTCATGTCTTTTTATAGCCTTCTGTCTTTGGCAAGAGAAATATTACGAAGTTTTGTTAGTAGATTATTTTTCTAATCCCTAATTCCAGACTGCATAGATTGTAGATTAGGCTGTTTCCGGATTTTGGCTGTCTATATTTGAATTCTTTTAAGCAAAAGTCAGGGCTACAGTAGCTGTTTGTTGGATATAAAGATGCATCTATATATCCAACAAACCGGACATATAGATGCAACGAAAGCTTATTTTATAAGGGGTGATTTATTTATATTGTGCCCAGTCGACATTCTTCATACTACCGCTTTTTAGCAGTTCGGCGTGCATGCCTAAGGCGGCACGGACAGCTTGCGGAGTCTGCGATTTACCATCGGTCAGTTTCAGGTAATCCCAAAGAATATTCTTGTAGTCGGGATGTGCACAGTTTTCAATGATGGCTTGAGCACGTTCTTTCGGACTTTTGCCACGCAAGTCGGCAACACCTTGTTCGGTGATGATGACGTTGACGTCGTGTTCGCTGTGGTCAACATGCGATGCCATAGGGATAATAGCGCTGATCTTGCCTTCTTTTGCTTCGGACGGGCAAGTAAAGATGGAGATGTAAGCGTTGCGTGTGAAGTCGCCTGAACCACCGATACCATTCATCATCTTTGTTCCTCCGATATGGGTTGAGTTGACGTTTCCATAGAGGTCCACTTCGATGGCCGTATTAATGGAAATAACTCCTAGACGGCGGATAATTCCGGGGTTGTTGGAGATCTCCGACGGACGAAGGATTAATTTGTCACGGAAGAAGTCCATGTCATCATAGATGCTTTTCAAGCAGTCATTGGTTACGGTCAGAGAGCAGGCACTACCGAATTTGACCCGCCCTTCTTTGATTAGGTCGATCACTGAATTCTGAATGACTTCCGTATACATCTCGAAAGCGGGGATTGTCTTATCACGGCCCAAAGCTCCCAATACGGCATTGGCTATATTGCCCACTCCCGATTGCAGTGGAAGGAAGGTGGACGGGATAATTCCCCGTTTCATGTCAGCTGCTAAAAAGTCGGCTACATTCTGTCCGATTTTATCTGTCAACGGCTCTGCTGCTGCGAAAGAACGGGCTTCATCGGGCCAGTTTGTTTCAACGACTCCGACAATCTTCTTAGGGTCTACCTGAATGTAGGTCTTTCCGATGCGGTCACTGGGTTTGAATATCGGTATTTCCCGACGGCAGGGAGGGTCAAGCGGTTCGTATACATCGTGCAACCCCATTGCATTCTTGCTATGGGCACTGTTGAGCTCTACGATTATTTGATCGGCCAGATGACAGATCGTCGGTGCTATTCCGCCGGCAGCGGTCAGGTATATTTTACCGTCAGGGGTCAGTTCGCAAGCCTCGATAATGGCTATGTTGACTTTGCCCATAAAGCCGTAGCGGACTTCCTGCGCCATTTGCGACAAATGAATATCGTTATATGCGATTTCCCCATTGTTAACAGCCGTCCGGAAGTCCTTGTTCGTGGTATAAGGAGCCCGGTAACGGATGGCCTTGGCACGGGAGAGAATACCGTCACATGAGTCCCCTGTTGAGGCACCGGTGAAGATGCTGACTTGGAAAGGGTTTCCTTTTGCGTGTTCCGATTCTGCGATCTTTGCCAATTCCGCTGTTATGGCTTTGGCTGTTCCTGCTGGAGTAAATCCGCTTAAACCAATGTTATAGCCATGCTTGATGAGGCTTGCAGCTTCCGCTGCCGAAATGTAATTAAATGCCATAATTGTATTTTGTTATTTTTCGTGTAAGGATTCCTACGCTTGGTCTTTAGTATTTCCTCTGTAATATTTCCGACCACACAATAGCTTTGCGTGCTTCTTCAATCGAATTGATTCTGAATTCGGATTCTGTTTCAGATGCTGTGCAGATGGGTACTTCGGTAGAAGTGGCTTTTGCTTTGGGAGGGGCACTTGTATTAAGGGGAGGGGCTATAGGCTTCTTGATCTTTTTTTCCTCTGAAAAAGTAGATTTTCTGACTTCAAACGTACTGCTTTCCGGGAAGAAACTTTTCTCTGCCTTCTGATCGCGAGGAAAAGGGTTATATTCATTTTCAGGTTTCAATATAATATCTTTCTTCTTCGCTTCTTTTTTGATTTGTTTGATGATTCCGATAGCGATTAGACCTGCAATCAACAAAAACTGTAATATACCATCCATAATCTTTTCACTTTTACTTGCCAAAGATAATTAATAAATCCGAATTATAACTTATATCTGAAGATGAAAAAAAGGGTAGCTTCACAGCTCCCCTTATTTTTTTAACCTAAACCTTAACTATGAAAAAATCTAATGTTTCTTTCACCTCACAAATATGTGAAAATCTTATAGCACTGACAAGTAGGATGCGAAAAAAACAGTTGATAGTTAACATTTATTATCATAGGATTCTTTATCTTATCCCCTGAATGTTATTTTCTGTTGCTTCAATCTTAATAATTAGACATCAAAGCGTATCTTTGTGCCAACAATTTTCATTTTAATAAGAAATAGTTATGGAAAAAGAAACGGGAGCAGACTTTAAATCTGCAACTGCCGGGGACAACAAGAGGTTGTTTATTGAAACGTATGGCTGCCAAATGAATGTGGCGGATAGTGAAGTCATTGCTTCTGTGATGCAAATGGCCGGATATTCTGTGGCTGAGACGATAGAAGATGCCGATGCCGTATTTGTGAATACTTGTTCGATACGTGATAATGCCGAACAGAAAATCCTTCACCGTCTGGAATTCTTTAATTCGTTACGGAAGAAGAAGCGCGATTTGATTGTCGGTGTATTGGGCTGTATGGCTGAACGTGTAAAGGATGATTTGATAGAGAATCATCATGCTGACTTGGTCGTAGGGCCGGATGCTTATCTGACTTTGCCGGATCAGATTGCGGCCGTAGAGGCCGGAGAGAAGGCTATTAATGTGGAGCTTTCAAAAACGGAGACCTACCGTGACGTGATTCCTTCAAGGATATGCGGTAATCATATTTCGGGCTTTGTATCTATTATGCGGGGGTGCAATAACTTCTGTACTTATTGCATTGTGCCTTATACTCGCGGTCGTGAACGTAGTCGCGATGTGGAGAGTATTTTGAATGAGGTGGCCGACCTTGTGGCTAAGGGTTACAAGGAAATTACGCTGTTGGGGCAAAACGTGAATTCTTATTCTTTCCAGAAGGAGAATGGGGAAACCATTAGTTTCCCGGTGTTGCTTCGTACGGTGGCTGAGAGAGCACCGAAGGTCCGCATCCGTTTTACCACTTCACATCCGAAGGATATGAGTGATGAGACGTTGGAAGTTATAGCTGCCACACCGAACATCTGCAATCATATCCATTTGCCGGTACAGAGTGGAAGTTCGCGTATTCTGAAATTGATGAATCGCAAGTATACCCGTGAATGGTACCTGGAACGGGTGGATGCTATCCGCCGGATTATTCCCAATTGCGGCTTGTCGACTGATATCTTTTCCGGTTTTCATTCGGAGACAGAGGAAGATCATCAACTGTCGCTTTCGTTAATGGAAGCGTGTGGGTATGATGCGGCATTTATGTTTAAGTATTCCGAGCGTCCGGGTACATATGCTTCGAAGCATTTGCCGGATGATGTTTCCGAAGAGGTCAAAGTCCGTCGGCTGAACGAGATTATCGCTCTACAAAACAGGCTTTCGGCGGAATCGAATGCCCGTTGCATTGGTCAGACGTTTGAAGTCTTGGTAGAAGGTACTTCCAAGCGTTCCCGCGAACAGCTTGTGGGGCGTACGGAACAGAACCGGGTGGTGGTGTTCAATCGTGGAACACATCATATTGGTGATTTCGTTCAGGTTAAGATCACCGAAGCTAGTTCGGCTACGCTGAAAGGAGAGGCGGTTTAGCGGAATCGTCTGATGAGCGGGTCAGAGGGGTATCAAAACTGAAATGATTACTTCAAAAAGTTACGGGTTGTAACTAATATATGTATAAAAGAGCCTTATCAAACTCTCTTTCTGAGTCGTGATAGGGCTCTTCTCTTTGTTGATAAGAAGAATCAGGTTTTAGGCTAAGAGTCGTCTTTCTCTAAGATTGGGTTCTACACATTCGGCTTTTCGGCAATTTAGTTGAAAACGCATAGCACTTTACAAGACAAGAAATAAAAGCTTGAATAAAATTACTATAAAACAGGTCTTTAGATAAAATATTCGTTTGCCTTTAGCACTTTTTAATTAAAGTGAAGAAGAGCCATACACTTTTACTAATTGGAGAAGTACATATAATGCAAATTCTTATTTTGCTATCACCGTTTGCTTGCAATTATTGCTTAAATGAGCTGATGCTGATAAAGTCTGTATTATGCACTCCCGCATTTCTGTCCGGTTACTTGACGTAAAGCATAACGATTCAGTTTATTTACTATTTACATTTTATTTATTGTTTAATGAATTGGTTTTTATTGTATATTTGTTCTACAAATATATATTATCATTATGAGACAGAAAATCTTATTTTTTTCTTATATTTTGTGTACAATAATTCTTTTAAGCTATATAGTTATGGCTGCTATTAAAAATGATTTTGATATTCTTATGAATAATTGGTATATTATATCCCCTTTGTTTATAGTATGGTGGATTTTATTGCATTTTTCTATGAAATTAAGAATTAAATAAAAAGTTAAAGTATGGGATTACTATAATTATAGTGTAGTCTATACTCTATACTATTGATTTCTTTTCTCTATATTCCCTCTATAAATATAAAGCGCGTGTGCTCCCCACTGTCCTCTGTTTAGCAGTGTGTATAATAATTTCCTTTTCGAGTTTTAAAACTCAAGCACTTTTTATGCATTGACTTCCCTCCAATGTCACTCACATAATTGCTCAGACGAATATTGCAACGCTGCAAGATCAAACCAATAGTCTGCTCGGAATGCAGAAGATCCCGATTCAAGTAGAAAATATGTCAATCATATAGACGGAGTTTTTGAATAATGAGTGAAGGAATGAAACTTCCTTTTATCAGCTCCTTTTGCAGAACGGTAAGCATCCCCTTACATCGGTTTTGCGTCTGGGAAGTTGTTTGATAAAATAAGGGCTGACCAGTTTGATATCAAAATCATTGCACAGCGGACGCCAGATGGGAACCTAATAAATACTGGTACTTTCCGTAGCTATCTTATCCACTGAATGAGATGCTAATAAATCACGGAGGCATTCAATATCAGGAATTGACACTTGAAAGGTGTTAAATTCTCGGGAATCTCGAAAAATGAACGGATGCAGTGGTCTTTATTTTTATTGAGTACACTTATAAGTCAAGCTTTTTATGTAAGTTTGTGTGCTTATTAAAGTAAAAGATAAAGATAAACTATGATAACAAGTCAACTTCTTCATCCCTCAAGTATTGTGGTCGTGGGGGCATCCAATAACATACATAAACCGGGTGGGGCTATTCTGCGCAACCTGATCAATGGTGGTTATCGTGGTGAATTAAGAGCGGTAAACCCCAAAGAAGCCGAAGTTCAAGGTGTAAAAGCATATCATGATGTGGTAGATATACCGGATACGGATTTAGCTATATTGGCTATTCCCGCTTCAATGTGCCCGGATGTGGTTGAGATACTTGCGGCGGATAAGCAGGTCAGGGCTTTCATCATTCTTTCCGCCGGTTTCGGGGAGGAAACGCATGAAGGGGCTTTGCTTGAAGACCGTATCCTGAATACGGTGAACCGTTACGGAGCTTCACTTATCGGGCCGAACTGTATCGGACTGATGAACATGTGGCATCATAGTGTGTTCAGTCAGCCCATTCCCCAACTTGCTCCGCAGGGGGTGGACCTGATCTCCAGTTCGGGAGCTACGGCCGTCTTCATTCTGGAGAGTGCTGTAACTAAAGGTTTACAGTTCAACTCCGTCTGGTCGGTGGGGAATGCCAAGCAGATTGGAGTGGAGGATGTCTTGCAATATATGGATGAAAATTTCCATATGGATAAAGATTCCAGAATAAAGCTGCTTTACATAGAGAGTATTGCCGATCCCGACCGTTTATTGTATCATGCCTCTTCACTGATTAGGAAGGGATGCAGGATTGCGGCGATTAAGGCGGGCAGCAGTGAGAGTGGGAGCCGTGCCGCATCTTCGCATACGGGAGCGATTGCGAGTTCCGACTCTGCCGTCGAGGCTTTGTTCCGTAAGGCAGGTATTGTGCGTTGCTATTCCCGGGAGGAGCTGACGACGGTGGGTTGTATCTTTACGTTGCCCGGCTTGAAAGGAAAGAACTTTGCCATTATCACCCATGCTGGCGGACCGGGGGTGATGCTGACCGATGCATTAAGCAAAGGCGGACTGAATGTACCGAAACTGGAAGGCCCGTTGGCAGAGGAGCTAAAGAGCCGGCTCTTCCCCGGTGCAGCTGTGGGTAATCCAATTGATATATTGGCTACCGGTACGCCGGAACATCTGCGTCTTTGCTTGGAGTATTGCGAGGAGAAGTTCGACAATATCGATGCGGTTATGGCGATATTCGGTACTCCCGGATTGGTGACAATGTTCGAAATGTACGATGTGTTGCACGAGAAGATGCAGACTTGTCGCAAGCCTATATTTCCTATTCTTCCATCTGTGAATACGGCTGGGGCAGAGGTTACGGCTTTTCTGGCCAAAGGACATGTGAACTTTGCGGATGAGGTGACTTTAGGGACGGCGCTTTCGCGTATTGTCAACGTGCCGAAGCCGGCGACAAATCAAATAGAGTTGTTTGGCGTGGATATTCCCCGTATTCGCCAGATCATCGATTCGATACCGGAGGATGGTTATATCCAACCTCATGATGTGCAAGCTTTATTGCACTCGGCTGGTATTCCGGTCGTGGAGGAGTTTGTCTCGGCTGATCGGGAGGAAATACTTGCATTCGCTCGTCGTGTGGGCTTCCCTGTGGTTGCTAAGGTGGTGGGACCGGTACACAAGTCGGATGTCGGAGGAGTGGTATTGAATATTAAAAGTGAGGAGCATTTGGCCTTGGAGTTCAATCGTATGATGCAGATTTCTGATGTGGCGGCTATCTTGGTACAACCGATGTTGAAAGGTACGGAGCTCTTTATCGGGGCAAAGTATGAGCAGAAATTCGGGCATGTGGTGCTCTGCGGATTGGGGGGCATCTTTGTGGAAGTGCTTCAGGATGTCGCTTCGGGATTGGCGCCACTGTCTTATGCCGAAGCTTATTCCATGATTCATTCCCTCCGGGCTTATAAAATTATAAAGGGCGCGCGTGGACAGGAAGGGGTTAATGAAGACAAGTTTGCCGAAATCATTGTACGGCTTTCTACGTTGTTGCGCTTTGCTACCGAGATCAAGGAGATGGATATTAACCCGTTGTTGGGGACTGAGAAACAGGTCATTGCGGTGGATGCACGTATCCGGATAGAAAAAGGATAACCTTTCATAAATCGTTTCTTCTTATGCAGTATATCTTGATGAATCGTATTTACTAGTATATCGTGTTAGTATACAGGACAGTATACGATGATAGTCTATAGTGTTAATATGCAGGACGGCATATGGTGATAGTATACAGTGATAGAAAATAGTTGGATCTGTTGAATGCTTATCTCTGCGGTGGCATCGCAAATCTTTTTTATGTGTTAGTGATGCCCTTTACTGAGGTTTAAACGTTTATGAAACATAAAAAAAGGAAGGTTCAATCTCAAAACGAATGTATGATAATGGAACTTCTAGCTTGTTGCCTCGGGAATATCAGGGAGGAAAGCGAGGATACAGATGGGTTATCAACTGATTTAAACGTGTCGTAAGTATGGGAAACATTAAAATGAAAGGATTGCGTATAGGCAATTGGATCTTATCCGGAGCTTTGGGCCTGTTGGGGTTTTCTTCATGTGGCGACGATGGCGGAGGTGGGGCTTGCGAATACGGCACTCCTTATGCAAAGTATGAAATTAAAGGCAAGGTAACCAATCAAGATAAGGTTGCAATGCCTAATGCACGAATTATAGTGAAAGAACTAGGCCAAGATGGAAAGGTGATCTCTTATCATGCTAATGCGGATACAGTTCTTACCGACCAATCCGGTTCTTACTTGCGTGAATATTCGGCTACAAACTACGGGAAGTATCGTGTTGTTTGCGAAGATCCGCAGGATGCTTATAAGGCGGATTCCACGGATATCCAGATGAAGCCAACCGGTGGAAGCAGCTGGTACGAAGGCAGTGATAGCAAGGTCGTTGATTTTGAGCTGAAGAAGAAAGACTGAATTTAACGTTGAATATGAGTGAACTTTCCATTCGTCAGCGTTTAGGCTTGGAGATAGCCCGTAAAATGCGCAATAACCTGAAAGAATTGCATCCCTTAAGGCAACTCTTTTGGGAGTGTACGTTGCGGTGCAATTTGCACTGCCAGCATTGTGGTACTGATTGCCGGCAAGAGGCTGAAGTCGGGGATATGCCGGCCGACGATTTTCTACGTGCGGTTGATACTATTACGCCTCATGTTAATCCCCACGAAGTGAGTATTATTATGACCGGAGGGGAGCCACTCATGAGGAGTGATCTGGAGGAAGTCGGTTTAGCGCTTTATCGCCGTGGCTATCCGTGGGGGATCGTTTCCAATGGCTTCTTATTGACTCGGGAGCGTTTGCAAAGTTTGATGAGCGTTGGACTCCATACGATGACGATCAGTCTGGATGGTTTTGCCGAGGAACATAATTGGCTACGCAGGCATCCTCAAAGTTATGAACGTGCCTGGAATGCCATTAAAATGCTGGTACACGAACCTGAACTAAGATGGGATGTGGTGACCTGCGTGAATGGGCGTAACTATTCATCATTAAGTCAGCTGAAAGATGCTCTTTATCAGATTGGCGTTTGCAACTGGCGTTTATTTACCATTTTTCCGGTAGGGCGGGCAGCGGCTCATCCCGAATTGCAATTGACAAGCGAACAGTTTACTGGGTTGATGGATTTTATTGAGCAGATTCGTAAGGAAGGAAAAATTCATACCGAATATGGTTGTGAAGGCTTTTTGGGTAGATACGAAGGTAAAGTTCGCGATCATTTCTTTTCTTGTAATGCCGGTATCAGCGTCGGATCTATATTGATAGATGGCTCTATATCAGCTTGCCCCAGTATCCGTTCAAATCTCGCCCAGGGCAATATTTATCGTGATGACTTTATGAATGTGTGGGACAATCGCTTTTCTTCTTTTCGCAACAGGCAGTGGATGAAGACCGGGAGTTGCGGTGGCTGTACCTTTTTTCGTTATTGTGAAGGGAACGGCATGCATTTGCGGGATGAGGAAGGTCAATTACTGTTTTGCCATCTGAGGGATAAGATTGGATAGAAACATGTACCTGATCAGTTCTTTTTTCCCATTATTGTGGTCTCTTTTCAAAAACATGAAGTAAAGTTTAACCCTTCTTCAAAAGTCTTCTGAGGGGGTAGGATAGAAGTTAACGAGTGACATAGAGTGAAATTGTGAATGGATGGGAAAAGAACTACCTAATTCAGCAAAAGTCAGAGAAATAAGCTTTTATAGTTTTCCCCTAGTAGAGAGCTAAAGTTTCTTATATTAGAAATTATAGTTTCTCCTAATCGAAACGGCAGTTTCTCTATGTAGGAATCATCGTTTCTCTTAATAGAAACGAGCGTAACCTATCATGTAAATTGAGTCTTCCCTATAAGTTAATCTATTAGGTTGACTGTTTCTTTATCTTATTAATACTGTGAGTTGACTCTGGTTACATTTACTTTTAAATCGGGTTGACTGTTCTTTTATCTTATTGATAATATCAGTTGACCTTAGTTAAACTTATTAATAAATCACGTGGTTCTTTTTCAGTTGAGTTGAAAACGAATATTACTTTCCGAAACAAGAAATAAAAGTTGAATGAGGTTACTCTAAAAGAGGCTTTTAGATGAAAGATTCTTTTGCTTTTAGCCCCTTTCTGCTAAAGTGACGAAGAGTCTAATTTGTAGGACTCGTGCTAAATTAACCGGCCCAATCTTCCCGATCCAAGTTTCTATAGCCGATCGCTTCGGCCAGATGGGCGGGTTGTATCTGTTCGCTTCCTTCTAAATCGGCAATGGTACGTGCTACTTTAAGAATCCGGTCGTATGCTCTTGCCGAAAGGTTGAGGCGCTGCATGGCATTTTTTAATAACTTTAGTCCTTGTGCATCGGGATAAGCATATTTACTCAGTAGTTTGCTGTTCATCTGTGCATTGCAGTAGATGCCAGAGTACTTGGCATAACGTTTTTCCTGAATCTGACGGGCATAGATCACTCTTTCACGAATAGCTGCACTGGGTTCGCTTTGCCGGTTGTCGGACATCTTCTCAAAAGGAACGGGGATGACTTCTATTTGTAGGTCTATGCGGTCGAGTAACGGACCGGATATTCTATTCAAATACTTCTGGACTTGCCCTGGGCTGCATACGCAGGCTTTTGTGGGGTGATTGTAATAACCGCAGGGACATGGGTTCATAGAGGCTACGAGCATAAAGCTCGCAGGATATTCTACATTTCCCTTAATACGCGAAATGGTTATCTTACGATCTTCCAAAGGTTGGCGGAGAACTTCAAGTACGCTTCTATTGAACTCAGGAAGTTCATCTAAGAACAGAATACCGTTGTGAGCCAGACTGATCTCGCCTGGTTGGGGGAAGCTTCCGCCTCCGGTCATGGCAACCGTTGAAATCGTGTGATGTGGGTCGCGAAAAGGGCGTTGTGTGATAAGCCCTGCATCTTCCTGTAGTTTTCCAGCTACGGAATGTATCTTTGTTGTTTCTAAACTTTCTCCTAGAGACAGCGGAGGGAGTATTGAAGGGAGTCGCTTGGCTAACATTGATTTTCCGCTTCCCGGAGCACCTATGAGTAAGATGTTGTGTCCACCGGCAGCTGCGACTTCCAGTGCCCGCTTTACGTTTTCTTGCCCTTTCACGTCGGCAAAATCAAGATCGAACGCACTTTGTTGGGCATAGAATTCTTCCCGCGTGTTGATAATGGTTGAGGTCAGCTCCTTTTCTCCATTGAGGAAGTCTATCACTTCTTTGATGTTTTCTACTCCATAAACTTGGAGATCGTTTACAACAGCTGCTTCACGTGCATTTTGGTGAGGGATAATCAATCCTTCAAACTTTAATTCTCGAGCTTTGATTGCAATGGGAAGTGCTCCCTTTATTGGTTGTAAGCTGCCATCCAGACTTAATTCACCCATGAGTAGATATTTCTTGAGTTTTTCCGGTTGGATAGCTCCATTGGATGCGAGCATACCGATGGCTAATGGCAGGTCGTATGCCGCTCCTTCCTTACGGATATCGGCTGGTGCCATGTTGATGACAATGTTGCTAGTGGGCATTTTGTAGCCGTTGACTTGTAAAGCTGAGATAATACGCTGATGGCTTTCTTTAACGGCAGAGTCAGGTAATCCTACTAAATAAAACATACAGCCTCTTGAGCTGTTTACTTCAATACTGATGAGAGTCGCGTCGATACCTTGCACGGCTGCTCCAAAAACTTTAATCAACACGATGCTCGAATAATTAAGAATTAATTTAGAAAGAGTTATGTCAACTCCTTTTCTAATAAGAAGGTTGTTTCTTTTTGGCGATTGGTCTTCCTTGTCGTTCGCCTTTTATTTCTGTTTTCTGGTTTTTTTCCCTTTGATTTCTTTTAGCTTGTTCTCAATATCCACTTCATTCAGATTTCTCCCTTCTATTTTTCCATTGGGGCTGATTAAGATATTAGCAGGTAGGCGTTGTATTGCAAACTGCTTTACAACTTCCGATTCCCAACCGGATAAATCACAGCCTTGTTCCCATTTTAGAGTGTCTTCTTTAATAGCCTTGTTCCATGATTTCTTGTTCATGTCCAGCGAAATACCGAGCAAGGCCAATTTACTATTTTTATATAGATGCCGGTACATTTGGTTTGATTTACGACTGGTAGAGTCCCATGATGCCCAAAAGTGGATTAGCAGTGCCTTATTTTTAAACGTTAAGCGATTGATGCTTTTCCCTTTCAAGTTAGTTGTGTGAAAATAAGGTGCGGTTTTTCCAATCGTTGAGCTTTCACTGCTTTGAATCGTATTTAGCAGTTTGCTCATATAAGGACGATCTTTTAGTTCTCCGGCCATTCCTTTTACAATTTCATCAATCTTGTTGAAGTCCGGTTGCGGTTTCTGAACGAAATAATGGTCCAACAAGTACACACCTACCAAAGAAGTAGGATGATTATTAATGAAGTTCTCTGCTGCTGTTTCTGTCGATTCCTTGGAAAGCGGGTTGTGAAGTTTATTTAAACTACTATTGAAGTGAGTCATTTCCTGATTTTCCTGATTACCATTTATCTGAAGCGAACTCATCTCTTTTGTAGTACCTTCTATCTGGATTTGATTTCCTTTGTTTATAAAGAGTGGATACTCTGAACCATTGCTGAATCTCAACATTGCTATTGTTAAAGTATCTATGGGGAGACTTGCTGAGAAGTGGTTGTCTTTGACTATAATAGTGTCAATATGGTCATATAGTTTGTCTATTCCATAAAGATAAATCGTATCATTGCCCAAGCCGTCTATTCTTCCTTCCAATTTGGCATTATTGGAATCTTTGGTTCCACAGGCAGATAAAACCAAGCATAAAATAGATATAAGATGTGCTTTCTTCATTAATGAATACTTTTTGCGAAAGTAATTCTTTTGGATTTAATAAAAAAGAAAAGCCTGACATTTCTAATGTCAGGCTTTTATAAGATAATCTCGTATTCTTTATTTCAGAATGCTCATGAAATCAGCATTAGTGAAATACTTAGAGAATTCCAAATCAGAAGCTGCTTTCTTAGCCAATGATGAATCTTTTGATATTGCATTTTTCAAACTGCTCATTACGACTGATGAGTTGTTTGTTCTAGCACCTAAGACAGCCATTAAATAATCTGTATAGGCGTCTGGCTTTTGTACATTAGCAAGAGTGTTCTTAGCTTTATTATAATCTTTAGAAAGGATTTGTGCTAAGGCTGCGCTATTTGATTTGGTATCGCCAAATGCGCTAACAGCTTTATCATATTCGCCTTTTGAGATATATAAGTTACCAAGTGCTTCATTCAATTCTTTAGAACCGGAAGCCTTGCCAAGATAGCTTTCTGCTGCTGCTTTATCGCCTTTAGCCAATGCAACCAATCCCATGTTCATATTAGCTTCGGGAGCATCTTTGATAGAAAGAGCCTTTTTGAAGTAGTTTTCAGCTTTATCCAAATTGCCTGCCTGATAAGCAAGTTTACCGATGTTGTTATATGCGCGGTAATCGTTAGGATAGATCTGAGTTGCCTTTGAGTAAATAGATTCTTGCTCTGCAGGGCTATTTGTCAATGTAGCGGCATACAGCAGTTCTTCAATATTCAATTGTTTAGCATCTGTTTTTGCCAAGTTGGAAATTTCATCATCTGATTTGCCGATTACTTCATAATTCAAAGTCAGACGAGAACGACGCAATTGAGGAAGAACCTCATCTGCTAAAGTTTTGTATACAGAAGAAATGTTTTTAATTTCTTGTTCTCTTTGTTCAGGATCAGAATACATTGAAAGAACTCTAAGAATAACTTCCTTATCTTGGATATTCGATTTAGATACGAGTTCTTGGAATCCGTCCCAGTCTTGTGCTGTATATTTGGTATCAACGGCGGCTTCTACTTTTGCTTTTTTCAAGTTCTTATTAATAACTTTAGCTGTGTTGTCTTGACGTTTTTCAGCCAATTTAGTATTTAAGCTAACTCCACCATCAGGAGAGGCATAAGCTGAAATTTCAATATTGCTGATCTTCTTGTTTACAGCATCGTTTACATCTTTAACTTCTGTGTTGAATTCCTTTGCTTTCTTTAATTCGTTTGCACGAATATTAGCTTGTTGTATCAAGAACATGATATTAGCATCTTGTTTTTCTTTGATGATACGTTGGAATGCATCCGCACCTTCTGCAGGAGTTGCACTACTTAGTGTCTGTTCTACCATTTCAGAGGTTGAGATCACACCATCGGCTACTTTTACGGAAGGGATAGTTACTGTCTTTTTGCCGATTGTGGCTTTGAATTCGAGATAGAGTTCCGACTTAGCCATTTCAGGAACATAGTCAAAAGATGTTTTCATCGTGTAGCTACCGCCCATCTTGTAAGATATGGTCTGGTCGTTGCCTTCTACTTTTTCTCCTTGAAAGACAGCGGGCTGTCCTTTAACTTCTCCTCCGTTCCATTTCAGGACAGGGGTAACTTCTACTACTGCTTTCTTGTTGAAGTACTTTTCAGGGAACTTTCCATTAATTGTAGCAGGTACTTTCCCTCCTATAGCTTCAAGAACTTGGGGGGTTACGGTGAAATAATCAGAAGATAACTCACCCATTTTGCTGCTGCATGATGAAAGAGCAACAACCAATGCCATTAACAAAGGCAGATACAATTTCTTAGTCATTTTAGGTATAATTTAATTGTTCGTAATTGAAATATGTCTATTCTTTGAATTTAGTATGCTTATACTGATACAAAATCATCACAAAGATATTAATTTAGCTTTTACAAAGACTAAAGAAAGTACAGTTTTATTATAATTTAATGAAATTATTTTTTTTCATAGTACTTAATGTTGCGTGGATGGTGTTCAATGATCTCACTTCGCAACAGATTCCGGTCAATATGAGTATAGATTTCCGTAGTAGCAATGGATTCATGCCCCAGCATACATTGAATTGCCCTTAAGTTTGCTCCACCTTCCAGTAAATGAGTGGCAAAAGAATGACGGAAAGTATGTGGACTTATGCTTTTTGTTATCCCTGCTTTTTGTGCCAGTTCTTTAATTAAATGGAATATCATGATTCGGGAAATGTTGTTTCCCCATCGGGCAAGGAATACGTAATCCTCATATCCTCTTTTGATTTTTCCGAGGTTTCTATCCACCAACCAATATTTAATTTCACTTATGGCACGTGGTGATATAGGTACCAGCCGCTGTTTACTTCCTTTCCCTTCAACTTTAATGAAACCTTCATCAAAATAGAGGTCGGATATTTTCAGGTTGCAAAGTTCTGATACACGTAGCCCGCAGCTATATAAAGTTTCGAGGATGGCCCGGTTGCGTTGTCCTTCTTTCTGCTCCATATTAACTGCTGCTATGATGTTGTCGATTTCTTGAACAGTAAGTATTTCGGGTATTTTGAAACCTATCCGGGGTCCTTCGAGTAGTTCGCTTGGGTCCGAGTCTATATAATCTGCTAAAATCAAGAAATGGAAGAATGATTTTACTCCGGAGATAATGCGCGCCTGCGACCTTGGATGGATACCTATATCATGAAGTCCGGCAGAGAAGTTTTGCAAATTATCCAATGTTGTTTCCAGTATATTGATTTTTTCTGCTCTGGCGAAGGAAAGGAACTTTCCAAGATCGGTTAAGTAGGCATCAAGGGTATTGGGCGAGAGTGCTTTCTCTAACTTGAGATATTGTTGATATTTTCTGATTATCAGTGCTTCTCTTTCCTTATTTTTTGTTTTTTCATCTAATCTCATTTCTTTTTTCTACCTTTGCACCTTGAGAAGGTGTTCTTTTGAGACAAAGATAGAAAAAAATGTGATATGAAAGTACAAATAATTAATGGCCCGAATATTAATTTGTTGGGTAAGCGCGAACCTTCTATCTATGGTAGTGCTACTTTTGAAAGCTATCTTGCTGAACTTCGGAAGGCTTATGCAGGGGAACAGATTGATTATTTCCAATCGAATATTGAAGGTGAATTAATCGATAAAATACAACAAGTTGGGTTTGATGTAGATGGAATTATCTTGAACGCCGGTGCCTATACTCATACCTCTATTGCTTTGCAAGATGCAATCCGTTCGGTGACTTCCCCTGTTATTGAAGTGCATATTTCTAATGTACATGCACGTGAGGATTTCCGTCATGTGTCAATGATAGCATCTGCTTGTATGGGCGTTATTTGTGGCTTTGGGCTAAATTCATATCGTTTGGCTTTTGAAGCATTGAAGGATAACAAAAAGTAAAATAAATCGTTTTGAATAAATTATGGTACTGAAACAAACTAAAATCGTTGCTACTATTTCGGACAAGTGTTGTGACGTAGACTTTATAAAACAGTTGTTTGACGCTGGGATGAATGTGGTGCGGATGAATACCGCGCATGCGACTCAGGAAGGCTTTGAAATTCTGATTTCGAATGTCCGTACTGTATCTAACCAAATTGCTCTTTTAATGGATACCAAGGGGCCTGAAGTGCGTACTACCGTAAACGCTGCACCAATTCCCTTTAAAACCGGAGATAAGGTGAGGGTGGCAGCTACTCCTGATGGGGAGACAACAAAGGAGTGCATTTGCGTGTCATATCCAAATTTCGTAAATGATGTCAGCGTTGGGGTGCACATTCTTATTGATGATGGTGATCTGGAAATGATTGTGGTTGATAAGGATCAGGAATATCTGCTGTGTGAGGTGCAGAATGATGCCGTACTAGGTAGCCGTAAAAGTATAAATGTTCCGGGTGTGCGTATAAATCTTCCTTCACTGACAGAGAAAGATCGCAATAATATTCTATATGGAATAGGAAAAAATATTGATTTTATTGCTCATTCTTTTGTTCGTAATAAACAGGATATACTTGATATTAAAGAAATTCTGGATGCACATAATAGTGATATTAAGATTATTGCTAAAATTGAAAACCAGGAAGGTGTTGACAATATAGATGAGATCTTAGAAGTTGCGGACGGAGTTATGGTTGCTCGCGGTGATCTTGGAATAGAAGTTCCGCAAGAACGTATTCCGGGTATTCAACGACTTTTGATTCGTAAATGTATCTTGGCTAAGAAGCCGGTAATAGTTGCGACTCAGATGCTTCATACTATGATTACGAATCCTCGTCCGACTCGTGCCGAGGTTACCGATATAGCGAATGCGATTTATTATCGTACGGATGCTCTGATGTTAAGTGGCGAGACTGCTTATGGTAAGTATCCGGTGGATGCTGTAAAGACAATGACCAAGGTTGCGGCACAAGCCGAAAAGGATAAGATGGAAGAAAATGATATAAGAATTCCATTGGATGAGAATAGTAATGATGTGACTGCATTTTTGGCCAAACAGGCTGTAAAGGCAACTTCCAAGTTGAAAATCCGTGCGATTATAACAGATAGTTTTAGCGGACGGACAGCTCGTAATTTAGCTGCTTTCCGCGGTAAATATCCTGTAATTGCGATTTGTTATAAGGAAAATACAATGCGTCATTTAGCTCTTTCTTATGGCGTTGAGGCTATTTATATGCCTGAGCTGGCAAATGGGCAGGACTATTATTTTGCTGCGCTTCGCCGCTTGGTGAAAGACGGGCGCCTGCATCCTTCGGATATGGTGGGCTATTTGAGTAGTGGGAAAGCGGGTACGCAGACTTCTTTCCTTGAAATTAATGTTGTGGAAGATGCGTTGAAATATGCAGAAGAAAGTGTGTTACCAAACAAGAATAGATACCTTTAATATTATTATCGGATTAATTTCTTTCTGCTGTAACTAGGGGCGTATATATGACTTTGGATGAGTATATATTGAAGCATATTGATGAAGAGGGCGATTATTTGAGTTCTCTTTATAGGGCTACTCATCTTAAGTTATTATATCCCCGTATGGCTTCCGGACATTTGCAAGGACGTATCCTTAAGATGCTTGTTGAAATGGCACATCCTAAAAAAATATTGGAAATAGGGACCTATAGTGGTTATTCGGCGCTTTGTATGGCGGAGGGACTGGGTCAGGATGGCGAGTTATATACTTTTGAAATCAATGATGAGCAGGAAGACTTTACCCGCCCTTGGCTGGAGAATTCGGCTTATTCTGATAAAATAAAATTCTATATTGGGGATGCGCTTGAATTGGTCCCGGAGCTTGGTATTGTCTTTGATTTTGCTTTTATTGACGGAGATAAACGTAAGTATATAGAATATTATGAGATGGTTTTTAGCCATTTGCTTCCCGGAGGTTATATGCTTATTGATAATACGTTGTGGGATGGGCATGTACTTGAAGAACAACCAAAGTGCTCTGATCGGCAAACCATTTGTGTAAAGGCTTTTAATGATTATGTGAGTAAAGATGTTCGTGTGGAAAAAGTTATTTTGCCTTTGCGGGACGGTCTGACAATTATTAGGAAGAAGCCCTGAAGGGTTTATTGACAAGGCCGGTATATTGCTGTATGGGCAGGGGTTATTGATTACTAAAATTAGAATATATAATATGGAAACAACCAGACAAAATAAGATATCGCGTTTGCTTCAAAAGGAATTGAGTAGTATTTTCCTGCTTCAGGCAAAGGCCATGCCGGGAATGTTGGTTTCAGTCAGTGCGGTTCGCATCAGTCCTGACTTAAGTGTGGCGCGCGTGTATCTCAGTATCTTTCCTTCGGATAAAGGTGAAGAAATGGTTAAGGATATTAATGGGAATATGAAGTCCATCCGCTATGAACTTGGAACCCGTGTGCGCTATCAATTGCGTATTATTCCGGAACTGAAGTTCTTTGTGGATGACTCTTTGGATTATCTTGAAAAAATAGATGCTTTGTTGAAGTGAACTTTCCATTCTATATTGCTCGTCGCTATCTCTTTTCGAAGAAGAAGCATAATGCCATTAATATTATTTCCGGTATCTCTGTCTGTGGAGTAGCATTGGCTACAATGGCATTGGTCTGTACGCTTTCCGTGTTCAATGGCTTTCAGGATATGGTGGCGGGTTTCTTCACGTCTTTTGATCCTCAATTGAAGATTGAGGCCAGTAAGGGGAAGGTCTTTGATCCGGGAGAATCACGTATCCAGAGAGTACGTGCGTTATCAGAGATTGCCGTATGGACTGAAACGCTTGAGGAGAATGCCATGGTCCAATACAAGGATCGTCAGGCCATGGCCGTAATCAAAGGGGTTCAAGATAATTTTGAGCAACTGACTTCAATCGATAGTTTGCTTTATGGAGCCGGACATTTTATTTTGCACGATTCTATAGTGGATTATGGTGTGCTTGGTGTAGAACTGGTATCTCAGTTAGGTACAGGGATTCAGTTTGTGGATCCGCTATTGGTGTATGCTCCCAAACGCAATTCTAAAATAAATATGGCAAATCCCGCAGCTTCTTTTAATAGGGATTACTTATATTCTCCAGGTGTTGTTTTTATTGTCAATCAAGAGGAATATGATTCAAGATACATTCTGACTTCTCTTAGCTTTGCCCGCCGGTTGTTTGATTATGACACTGAGGTTTCCGCCATTGAGTTGAAATTGAAGTCGAATGCTGATGTTGCTACTGTACAGAAAAAGATCTCCCGTATCCTGGGTGACCGTTTTATCGTAAAGAATCGTTATGAGCAGCAGGCTGATGTGTTCCGGATCATGCAGATTGAGAAGTTTATTTCCTATCTTTTCCTGACTTTTATTCTGGCTATTGCCTGTTTCAATGTTATCGGCTCTCTGTCAATGCTTATACTTGATAAGCGTGAGGATGTGGAGACATTGCGTAATTTGGGGGCCAGTGATAAATTGATTGGGCGTATCTTTCTGTTTGAAGGACGGCTTATTTCTCTGTTTGGTGCTCTCTGTGGTATTCTTGTCGGATTGCTGCTGTGCTTCCTTCAACAGCACTTTGGGATTATTTCATTAGGAGGAGGTAGTGGGAATTTTGTTGTGGATGCTTATCCTGTGAGTGTTCATTTTACGGATATTATTTTGATATTTGTTACGGTAGTGGCTGTAGGATTTATTTCCGTTTGGTATCCGGTACGTTATTTCACCCGTCGGTTGTGCGCATAAGGACATAAAAAAAGGAGTACCGCTGTACTCCAACCTTTGTTAACCTTAAATCTAATACTATGAAAAAAATCACATAACAAATATAGAAGTTCATTTGTTCTCTACCAAACTATTTCACGTTTTCATATATCCTTTTATATTTCTTTCACTGATTTTCACTGTTTCCGCGCACGAAATGTCTTTTTGCCTGGTTATTATTTATAATATCTATCTAAATGATACTCTTCTCGAGGATACTGTAGTCTTATTATATAAAAAGTATTGGATTATATACTTATAAAGGCTCCATGATAACGGAGCATATTGCTCTGGGCGGTTCCTATTGATTATAGGTGGTTGACATTTTATGTACTTGATTGAGCCCTGATTATTTCTTGCTTTTCTTCTGATGTGTGTGACGTTGAGACATAATTAAACCCCAAAAATTATTGTCTAACTTTTGGGGTTCACTTAAATTCCGGACAGCCCTTACATTTATGCTGTTAATCAAATGCGAAAAGCTCTTAATCTTTCAGTTTTGCAATAATAAAATCGCGGTTTAAGCGGGCAATATTGCTGATTGAGATATTTTTAGGACATTCCGCTTCACAAGCACGAGTATTGGTACAGTTGCCAAATCCAAGTTCGTCCATTTTGCTTAACATTGCCTTTGCACGGCGTAATGCTTCTGGTTTACCTTGGGGAAGCAAGTTCAACTGACTGACTTTCGCAGAAAGAAAGAGCATGGCAGAGCCATTCTTGCAAGCTGCTACGCAAGCCCCGCAACCAATGCAGGAAGCTGCATCCATTGCTTCGTCAGCTATTTGTTTCGGGATCAGAATGGCATTTGCATCCTGGGGAGCACCTGTACGTACGCTGACATAACCTCCGGCTTGCATGATTTTATCAAAGGCGGTACGATCTACCATTAAATCTTTGATAACAGGGAAGCCTGCAGAACGCCATGGTTCTACCGTGATTGTATCTCCGTCTTTAAAACGGCGCATATAGATCTGGCAAGTTGTAACGCCGGTTGCAGGTCCATGCGGATGCCCGTTGATATATAGTGAGCACATTCCACAGATGCCTTCGCGGCAGTCGTGATCGAATACCACCGGTTCTTTGCCTTCGCTGATTAATTGTTCGTTCAAGATATCCAACATTTCAAGGAATGAAGTGTCACCGGGAATATCTTTCATTTGGTATGTTTCAAAAGCTCCTTTAGCTTTTGGTCCTTTTTGACGCCATACCTTAAGCGTGAAACTTATATTTTTATCCATTGTCTTTTTAATTCTTTAAATGTTAAACTTCCCGATTAGCTCTTGTAGTTACGAGTTTGAACCTTGATTGCTTCGTAAACCAAAGGCTCTTTTAGTAATTCAGGAGCTGTTTCGTCGGAACCTTGATATTTCCAACAAGCTACATAGAAGAAGTTTTCATCATCACGTTTAGCTTCACCTTCTTCAGTCTGGTATTCTTCACGGAAATGACCACCGCAACTTTCATTACGATTCAATGCATCGTGAGCAACCAATTCTCCCATGGTAATGAAGTCGGCCAGGCGGATGGCCTTGTCCAATTCAATATTCATTCCATTTTTATCACCGGGAATAAACAGGTTGGTTTCAAATTCCTTACGGAGTTCTTTTAGTTTTTCCAGCCCTTCTTTCAAGCCTTCAGCAGTACGTCCCATACCCATGAATTCCCACATGATATGTCCCAGTTTCTTGTGTATGGAGTCAACTGATTCCTTACCTTGGATGCTCATTAATTTATTGATTTTATCTTGAACTGCTTTTTCTGTTTCTGCAAATTCAGGAAGATCAGTAGAGAAACGAGGAACAGTAATCTGATCAGCTAAATAATTCTGAATGGTATAAGGTAATACGAAATAGCCGTCGGCCAAGCCTTGCATCAATGCAGATGCACCAAGACGGTTGGCTCCGTGGTCGGAGAAGTTACATTCACCAATTGCAAATAAGCCGTTGACTGAAGTCATCAACTCATAGTCAACCCAGATTCCCCCCATGGTATAGTGGATAGCCGGATAAATCATCATCGGGTTCTCGTAAGGGCTGACATCGGTGATTTCTTCATACATGTCGAATAAGTTACCATAGCGTTGTGCAACTACATCTTTGCCCAAGCGGTTGATGGCTTCACTGAAATCGAGGAATACAGCCAATCCGGTGTTGTTGACTCCGAAACCTTTGTCGCAGCGTTCCTTAGCCGCACGGCTGGCAACGTCACGGGGAACAAGGTTACCGAATGCAGGGTAACGCCGTTCCAAATAATAGTCGCGGTCCGCTTCTGGAATATCCTTACCCTGGATTTCTCCACTCTGTAATTTTTTGGCATCTTCAATCTTCTTAGGTACCCAGATGCGACCATCGTTACGAAGAGATTCCGACATCAATGTTAATTTAGACTGCTTGTCACCATGGACCGGAATACAGGTCGGATGAATCTGTACGTAAGCCGGATTGGCAAACCAAGCTCCTTTGCGGTAGCATGCCATTGCAGCAGAGCAGTTACATGCCATAGCGTTGGTTGACAAGAAATAAGCGTTACCGTACCCTCCGGTTGCAATGACAACGGCATGTGCAGAGAAACGTTCCAGTTCTCCGGTTACCAGGTTTTTAGCAATTATACCACGGGCACGATCGTCAATTATAACAACGTCTTCCATTTCATAGCGGGTATATAACTTTACGTTGCCTGCGCTGACCTGGCGGCTTAATGCAGAATAGGCACCTAACAACAATTGTTGTCCGGTTTGTCCTTTAGCATAAAAAGTACGCGAAACCTGAGCTCCACCGAAAGAACGGTTGGCAAGCATTCCGCCGTATTCACGGGCAAAAGGAACACCTTGAGCTACGCATTGGTCGATTATATTGTTGGAGACTTCAGCCAAACGATAAACATTGGCCTCGCGAGAGCGGTAGTCACCACCTTTTACGGTATCATAAAACAAACGATAAACGGAGTCACCGTCGTTTTGGTAGTTCTTTGCAGCATTGATACCTCCCTGTGCAGCAATGGAGTGTGCACGGCGGGGAGAATCCTGAATGCAAAAGTTCAATACTTTAAATCCCATTTCACCAAGTGATGCGGCAGCAGATGCGCCAGCTAAACCGGTACCCACAACAATAATGTCCAAACGACGTTTATTGGAAGGATTAACTAATTTCTGATGGGCTTTATAATTAGTCCATTTCTCAGCTACCGGTCCTTCCGGAATTTTTGAATCTATCTTAGTCATAATGCTATTTACAATTTTAATCGTTTACAATTTACAAGTTAGCTAGTAGAATTGCTTTAAATTAATGATTTAATGAAAAAGACAACAACTACTAAGGCAAAGCATCCAACGATGATAGTGGAATAGATATTAGAAATAATTTTCCAACGGTTAATCCATATTTTGTTGTTCCAGCCCACTGTTTGCATAGCGCTCCAGAACCCATGAGTCAAATGGAACCAGAGGGCACCTAACCAGATCAGGTAAAGTACGACAAGTACCGGGTTGCTGAATGTTTCTTTAATGTGATAAACACCATCTGAGGCATAAGTGGTATCTACTCCTAAATTGCCCATTTTGGACATCAATTCCGGAAGTTGCATTTCAGCCCAAAAGTTAGCTAAATGTAAGCCTAATCCGGCAAATACGATAATACCCAGTACGAGCATGTTTTGTGAAGCCCATTCTACGGTTTGGGGCTTTTCAACTACGGCGTAGCGTTCAGTGCCGCGTGCTTTTCGGTTTTGCATAGTCAACCAGAAAGCGTAGATGATGTGAATTACAAAAAGGGCAGCCAATCCTGCGGTAGCAACCAGTGCATACCAATTTGCCCCCAGGAACTCACAAACCATGTTGTATCCTTCTTCCGAGAAGAGTGCAACGAGGTTCATCGCCATGTGAAACGTTAGAAACAGGATAAGGGCGACGCCGGTAACGCTCATCACCACTTTCCTTCCTACAGATGAATTACTTAACCACATAAATGATTGAATTTAAATTATTTAATAGTTATAAAATAAGCTTTGTTATGCGTCTTATACTAATATCTCGCAAAAGTAGAAGAAATACCTTGATTAAGCAAGACATTAAAGAAATAATTCCGTAATAGAAGGCTGTGTTTGTGAAGTATGACGCCGGAGGTGGTTGATAATTGCTTAGCGATGCTTTAATGCATTGATTTGGAATTCGATTTTCAATCTGAATCAGCCGGCTGTTCTTTTTCGCTATTGTTTTTGATAATATCAATCTTCCCGCCGTTGGCCGCCCGTTTCCTCAGCGCACGGGGAGTATCTCCGAATGAGTCTTTACAGAAATGGGCGAAGTGGGATAAGGAATCAAAGCCGTAGCGGGCACTGATTTCAGAGATACGTAGATTGGTGAATTTCAAATCGTTGACTATACCTTCCCGCTTTTTGTCCAGAATCCATTCATATACCGGAATGCCATACATGTTCTTGAATAAACGTCGGAAAGTAGTAGTTGTGTATCCTCCCAAATGGGCAAATTCTTCGACATTCTTCACCTTATCGTAGTTTTGCATGATGAAGTAGTGGAAGCTTTCCGTATAGGTGCTGATCGGGAAAAAGAAACTGCTAATTTGTGGTAGCGGGTAGTAGCAACTGAGGATATAAATCATTTCTTTACTCTTGATGTCCAGATACTTTTGGCATGGAGTAGGTTGTTCCTTAAAATAGTCAACGAGATCATTCAGCAAATATTCCAATTTAGGAATGGCTGTCAACGGGGTATAGGTCAGTGGTTCCTCAGCATGATCCAGTATTTCTTTGTAGGTCGGTTCACAAATCAGAGGAAGCTCCGTAAACCAGTAAATGAAATATTCCACATCGGTTAGTGCCAGGAATTCAACTTTTGAGCCAATGGCCTGCAAGATGAATTGGTTGCTTCGCAAAGTAGTGCCGGGATACTCTTCGCTATTGACCAGAAATTCTCCTTTTTGTATAAAGATAATGCAGTTCTGTGTACATTTATAGGCAGATATATGTTCCCCCTTAGCGTATTGATGGTAGACCAATCCCGATTCAATATTCTGAGTACAGAGGGAACAATCGATTTGCCGATTACAATGCATATCTTTTGTCATAAACTTAGCGATAATTTATTAGAACGTGGCAACAAAGATATATTTTTTTATGAATACTCTAGCTATTTCAAGTATCTTTGCTGCAAATCAACCCTCTTAAATTAATGAAAAGACTCTTTTTATTTGTATATTTTATATCAATAGTTGTCTCAACTATTTGCGCACAAAACTGGGACATTAATACCTTGCATCGGATTAATAGTTGGGATGACCATTTTATTCGCAATTATAATAAGGTAATTTCGAGGACAGAACCCTACGTTGCAGTTGGAGTTCCTTTGACAATGGCTGTTGTTTCTTTGATTAACCATGATCGTGATTTGCTGAAAGATGCGGTGTATATAGGTACCAGTGTTGCCGGGACTGTTGTTGTGACTTATGCCATGAAGGCTTTGGTGGATCGTGAACGTCCGTACGACCGCTATCCCGACCGGGTGCATGCATACAGCCACGAGTCCAGTTCTTCTTTCCCTTCCGCCCATACTGCGACGGCTTTTGCTCTGGCTACTTCGTTAAGTATCAAGTATCCAAAATGGTATGTTATCGCTCCTTCAGCCTTATGGGCCTGTTCGGTTGGCGTGTCGAGGCTAAATGAGGGGGTTCATTATCCTTCGGACGTACTTGCCGGAGCTGCAATTGGTACGGGATGTGCTGTTGCGAATATCTATATCAACCGCTGGCTCAACAAATGGCTTTTTGGTAATTAGTGGGTCGTTGCCAGGTACTTACTTAAGCAGGCGATAAAGTCCTCCTGCCATTGTCTTGACGATTCCTTTCATTTCCAGTTCAAAGAGCAAGGCACTTGTACGGTTTACGGGGATGTCCGATTCCACGACTAAGGTATTGATATGTAATTCTCCTCTTGAAGAAAGTATATTGACTAGCTTCTGTTCTTCTTCGCTGAGGTCCGGGAATAATTCCCGCTGTACACTTTCGTTTGGTGAAGGAGCGGTGCAAGTCCATCCCATTGCTTTTACAAAATCTTCCGCTGATTGAATCAGTGCGGCTTTATTGTCGCGGATTAACTCGTTACATCCTTGTGAAGCATTGTCAGTTATTCGTCCGGGAACAGCAAAGCAGTCGCGATGGTAGCTGTTTGCCAGATCCGCTGTGATAAGCGATCCCCCTTTGTTGGCCGATTCCACCACAATCGTAGCATCGCTCATTCCCGCTACGATTCTGTTGCGGCTCACAAAGTTATAACGATCGGGGGTGGTGCCGGATAAGAACTCCGTTAAGAGTCCCCCTTCTTTTAGCATGTCAACGGCTGTTTTGCGATGAACGGCCGGATAAATACGATCCAGACCGTGTGCCAGTACTCCGACTGTGGGTAATTGGTTGGCTAGAGCTGCGCGATGGGCATGTATGTCTATGCCATAAGCCAGACCGCTGATAACGAGTACTTCCGGACATAATTCCTTTAAATTGTGAAGAAAGTCCGCACAGAATTGCTTTCCGTAATCGGTGGCGCGTCTTGTACCCACCATGCAGATAATATGCAGTTGGTTCAGGTCTGCATCTCCTTTAAAGAAAAGCGCAAGAGGTGCATCTTCACATTCACGGAGTCGGGAAGGATAATTTTCGTCCGTTAAAGTCAGACAATTGATTCGGTTTTTCGTGATAAAGGCCAACTCTTGTTCGGCGCGCCTCAATGCCTCGGGACAGTCGAGGAGGTTTACGATTGAAGGATTGGTGCCGGGCAGACGCTCTGGTAATTCATGACGTAGCCTGAATACGTTTGTGGCACTTCCCATGCCGTCCACCAAACGCTTTGCCCCGATATGTCCTATGCCGGGGATGAGCGGCAGGGCTATGCTGTAAATAAACTCTTCATCATTCATGACTGAGGTAAGGAGTGAAAACAGAGTCGAACAGTTCGCTCTGGCTCAAACGCCCGTTGACTGTACATACTGTTTCAACGACCGATTTGAGAACTGCTTTATTATCGTTTTTTCTGAAGATATCCTGATAAAAGACGTATTTGATACCTTCTTTTTTCAGATAAAGTTTGGAGATGAACTCGTCGCCACTCTTCAGCGGAGTTTTGAATGCCATATTGATACGTGCAACAACCGGATCAATGCCCTGCTGATGCAATTCGGCAAAGCTGATTCCTGTTGAGATGAGAAATTCATGGCGGGTATGTTCAAGATAATGCTGGTAGTTGGCATTATTAACAATGCCTTGCAAGTCGCATTCATAATCGCGGACTTTCATCTCCAGCTGATAAATATATTTTTCCATATTTATATGATTGTGCTTTTATATGCTTTATCCCGTAGCAGGTTGCTTGCGGTTTATACATTAGAGCTTCTATCTGTTCTATTCGGGGAGCTATTGTGTTTAGCCTATTCAAGTTGCTGCTTATTCGTGTTCACGATTGATGTTGACCATTCACGCTTCTTTGTCTAATCCCTTAAACTTCTTTAGTTCCTCGGTGGAAACCAGCTTGTACAGTTTATCACTTGGTCGGATTTTATCCAACTTCATTGAGAAATGTTCTCCTTTCTTAACCGTGGGGACAGCTTTCAGATCGACGCGGGCTTCTTCCAATGTCGTGAATAATGCGCCGGTGGTTGGTCCGGTTATTAAGAGCTTATCGCCAACATTCAGTTCCGCAGCTTCCACCAGGAACTCTGCAATGCCGATATTGGAGAAGTACTTGATACCTTTGCCGACATAGATCTTCCGTTCGGTTGCCGCCGAACCATAGTTCTTGGTCCATTCGCCAAGGCGTTGCCCCAGATAATAGCCATCCCAGAAACCACGGTTGAAGACTGTTTTCAATCGTTCATCCCAAGCTGCAATCTTTTCATCGGTGAATGTTTCATCCAGATAAGCATGAATGGCTTCTTTATAACATTCCACCACAGTGCGTACGTACTCAGCCCCGCGTGCACGTCCCTCTATCTTGAAGACTCGTACGCCTGCATCCATCATCTTGTTCATAAAGTGTATGGTCTTCAGGTCTTTGGGTGACATGATGTATTGATTGTCCACATCCAGTTCCACGTCCGTTTCCTTGTCGCGTACGGTGTAGGAGCGGCGGCAGACTTGCATGCAAGCTCCCCGGTTGGCCGAGTGATTCATTTCATGCAGCGACAGATAGCATTTACCGGACACAGCCATACAGAGTGCGCCATGGCAGAACATCTCAATGCGGATAGGTTGTCCGTTTGGTCCGCAGATTTGTTCCTCTTGGATATGGCGATAAATCTCTGCGACTTGTTTCAGGTTGAGCTCGCGTGCCAATACCACTACATCGGCAAATTGGGCGTAGAAGCGTAACGCTTCCACATTGGAGATATTTAACTGGGTGGAGAGATGGACTTCCTGTCCAATCTGGCGGGCATAACTCATGACTGCCACATCCGCTGCAATAACGGCGGATATGCCAGCCTCTTTTGCCGCATCAATGATGGTACGCATCAGTGCCAGGTCATTGTCGTAGATAATTGTATTTACGGTGAGATAACTCTTCATGTCGTGCTCATCACAGGTTTGTGCAATCTCACGTAAGTCTTCAATCGTGAAAGTATTAGCCGAGCGGGCGCGCATATTCAGGTTGGCAATGCCAAAATAGATGGAATCCGCTCCGCCTTGTATGGCGGCAGCTAGTGATTCACGCGAGCCCACGGGGGCCATGATTTCAAAATCTTTTATGTCAAGGTTCATGTGGTATATATATCATTTATATTGTACAAGTGCAAGACTACTGATCAATAGTGCCTCACTTTCTTGTTAAAGCTAGCTGTTAAGGCAGCTTCCACATCTTCCAATGAAAGTGCTATTGTTTATTAGAGCTTCACCCCTTGTCCGGTTTTCTTTTCAGAATAAAATTTAAGTTCCTCTATTATTTGTCGCGTGAATTAGCTGGATAATAGCATCAAAGAGTCTGCTTAAATTCTTTTTCCATTCCCCGGTTACTCTTTTATCTTTCTTATGGATATAGATAAAAGCAATCTTCAGGGTAGTTCTCAAGAGGATATGGAATGAAATTCAGGCAAACTCCGGTAAGCGAAGAACTTATTTATTTCCCCTGGCGTTCAGTTCGGTTTGCAATTCCGTTGCAATTTCCATGCCCAACTGTTGTCCCAGCTTCATACCTTCACTTGTCATGGCAGGAGTTGCTGCTCCCAATTTCTTACCGACGGGTGATTCATAGAACTCTATGATCTTCTTCAAATCGGCCAGAGTGAGGTATTTCTGATAAATAGGGGTATAAAGTTCCACCAGCTTATCACCAGCTTTCTTCTGCCATTTTTCGGTAAAACCAGTCCAGAAAGATTCCTGAGCACTAGGTGCGGATTGCTTCATCATGTTTACCATTTGCGGTACCATTGTCTCTACCGAAGTCAATGCCCCTGATAGATTCAACATCTTACCTAATGTTTCTTTGTACTCATTGTCCTGATTTTGTGCGGACATAGCCGGTGCGGCGGCGAACAGAACAACTACGCATATTAGCATTAAAACCCAACTTTTTCTCATAGCTTTTATAATAGTTAAATGAATAAATAAGTACAAAGGTAGACTTTTTTCCGTATTTTTGTCCCCCAATACTTAATTTAGTTTATTATTCGATGAAGATAAAATATATAGATCTAGGTGAACGCCCTGTTTTCCTAGCCCCGATGGAAGATGTTACCGGGCCTGCTTTCAGACTGATGTGCAAGCGGTTTGGAGCCGACATGGTGTATACCGAATTCGTATCCAGCGATGCTTTGATCCGTTCCGTAAATAAAACCACTCAGAAGCTGACGATCTCCGACGAAGAGCGCCCGGTGGGGATACAGATTTATGGCAGGGAAGTGGATGCCATGCGTGAGGCGGCGCTGATTGCGGAAGAAGCCAAGCCGGATCTTCTTGATATCAACTTTGGATGCCCGGTAAAGAAAGTCGCAGGCAAAGGTGCTGGTTCGGGAATGTTACAGAACATTCCTAAAATGTTGGAAATCACCCGTGCCATAGCCGATGCGGTAAAGATTCCTGTTACCGTGAAGACCCGTCTGGGATGGGATGCCGATCATAAAGTGATTGTGGAACTGGCCGAGCAATTGCAGGATTGCGGCATTGCCGCGTTGACCATTCACGGACGTACACGGGCCCAGATGTATACCGGGGAAGCGGACTGGACACTGATCGGCGAGGTGAAGAATAATCCGCGCATGCACATTCCGATAATCGGCAACGGAGACATCACTTCCGCGGAGGAAGCAAAAGAGCATTTCGACCGTTATGGAGTGGATGCCATCATGATTGGTCGCGGAAGTATCGGTCGCCCGTGGATTTTCCGTGAGGTGAAACATTACTTGAAGACCGGTGAACTGCTCCCGCCGGAATCTCCCGAATGGTATCTGAATGTGTTGCGTGATCAGGTAAAAGACAGTGTGGCCAGACTGGATGAACGGCGTGGTCTTCTCCATATTCGCAGGCATCTGGCAGCAACTCCTTTGTTCAAAGGCATTCCTAATTTCCGGGATACCCGCATTGCCATGCTTCGTACCGAATCGATAGATGACTTGTTTCGCATCTTCGACAGCATTCAGTTTCCCGATGAATAAATGGTAAGAACTTATAATCAGGTGAAGATTTAATTCTGATTTACTGGCTGTTTATCTTCCGCTCATTGGAAATACATCTCCTGTTTGTTGGAAGTCTATCTCCAGCGTGCTGGGTATATAGCTCCCACCTGTTGGATCTATATATCCTATGTGCTGGATCTATATGTCCTGTGTGCTGGGAATAGGGTTCTGAACTTTAATAAGTTTCTGCTTTCGTCTTTCTCATTTTATATACCAGCTATATTTATTAATATAATAGGTTGACCTGATAAGTTTATATTGTTACACGATGTAATAAGATCATCCATTAACTGATTTGAGTAAAGTGCAATGAATAAAGGGCTTCTACACTCGTGGCATTATCTTTACTCTTATTTATTCTACTTTTAATTTGCTCTAAAACAGTCATATCATTCTTATTATTAAGGTATATTAAGCCGGAAGTTTCTGCAATATTTCCGACTTTTAATAGGTAAAGGTAATATCTTAATTTATAGAGCAAAATTTAGTTCTTCAAGATCATTGGAAACAGGAAAATGATAAAGTGCCCCATGATAAATTATGTCCTCTGTCTCACTCCTTCCTATTTATATCATACGTTATAGAGAATAATGCAAAGAAACGGTAATCAATTAGAAATGCTTCGGGGACATTTCCATTTAGCACCTTTATAAAAGTTTAATATTCAATACTGTTTTTGGCTTTTTTAGTTGTCTCGAGTAAGGCACTAATTCCCTTTTTTTCAGCAAGCAACTTCATACACGCAGTTTTGTTTCCTTTTTATTCAGCAAGCAACTTGATACATGCATCGTTTAATTCCCTTTTCATTGAGCAAGTAACTTCATACACGCAGTTTTGTTCCCTTTTTATTCAGCAAGTAACTTCACACAGGCATTGTTTAATTCCCTTTTCATTCAGCAAGTAACTTCACATACGCAGTTAAGTTCCCTTCCCTTATTCAACAAGCAACTCCTTGTAATGCGGAACTTTATGTCCCTTGCTTTATTATAGCTTGGCATTATACTCTGTCGCATTTACTCCCCAGAAAGACTTAAAACATCTACTGAAGTAGTGCGGATCACTATAACCCACCATATAAGCTATTTCCCCCATGGAATATTGCTTTGTTTTTATTAACTCTGCCGCCCTTTGCATGCGTTTTTCCTTAATATACATAACGGGCGAAAGTCCCGTCAATGATTTCAGCTTACAGAAGAAGTTTGTCCGGCTCAAGCTGAAAGCGCTTACCAGATCATCAATACTCAATTCAGAGTTATCCATTTCTTCTTTCATTATATCAGCAAGCCTTTTTAGGAAAGTGCGGTCCTTCTCCGATATTTGCAACTCATCATATCCGTCTCCTTCTTCCGCAGAAGACGTACTGTGATTGGAATAATAGGCCTGCAATTTTGCTCTTTGTGCTAACAGATTATCTACCTTAGCCTGTAGATAATTAACACTAAAAGGCTTGGTCACATAGTCATCGGCACCGGTCTCTATACCTGTCACCACACTGTCCATATCTGTTTTTGCCGTAAGTATAATAGCTGGAATATGCGAGGTCCGTTCATCGCTCCTTAATTCCCGGAGCATCTCAATGCCATCCTTAACAGGCATCATGAGGTCGGTAAGGATAATATCCGGCAAATATTGAACCGCCTTTTCAGCTCCCTCTTGCCCGTTTTCCGCTTCTATATACTGGAAACGTGTTTCAAATATCTGTTTAATGAAGCTCCTTAGCTCTTTGTTATCCTCCACAATAAGCATGAGCAACCGGGATTCACAGTCCCGCTCAACTTCAGGTTCGGTCGGAACGTCGGAAAAGGCGGGTATGGACTCGGAAGGCAGGTCTTCGAGCATAAATTCGGTGGATGACGGATAATGGCTCATTCCCTTTAACAACCGTACAAAGAAAGTACTGCCTTTCCCCACTTCACTCTCCACCGAAATATTCCCCCGGTGCATCTCTACCAATTCTTTCGCTAGAGCCAGTCCGATACCCGAGCTTTCCCAAGGAGTGGAAACGTTGCCTTGTACCAGATTCTCATAACGATTAAAAATCATTCCTATTTTATCTTTAGGTATGCCAACTCCCTCATCACTAATTGCAATAACAACATAATCGCCATCGTCCGTAATTCTGACGTAGATATGCTTCCCGTTGCCGGTATATTTAAACGCATTGGATAGCAGATTGAAGATCACTTTCTCAATATGATCAAGGTCTATCCACAAATAAAAGGAGACAAGAGTAGAAGTAAAGGTCAGTTCAATTCCCCTCTCTTCGGCCAACCCGTCGAAGTAATGAGTGACATCCCCTACAAACTTTACAATATCCGTCTGCCGGATTCTAAGCCTCATCTTCCGATCCTGTATCTTACTAATGTCAAGAATCTGCCCAATAAGCCGCTGCATCCGGTCGCTGTTCTTTTTAACGATGAAAAGGGCTTCTTTTGCCTTTTCCGATAAGTTTTCATTCTTTAGTACCAGGCTCAACGGACCGGCTATCAGCGTAAGCGGAGTCCGCAGTTCATGGGAGATGTTCGTGAAGAAATTCAATTTCAGTTGAGTGATATACTCCTCTGTCTTGACTTTCGTCTTCATTTTATAGAAGACAATGTAGATATAGACAACAAGTAGCGCAATGAGTACTCCACCTATTATATAAAGAGTCCGTGCAAACCAAGTCTCATTGAAAGACGGCTTTACGTAAATATGCAAAGTCCTTTCGTTATCAACCCATACTCCTTCATTATTGGTCGACTTGATCTTGAACTTATAATCTCCCGGAGGTAGATTCGTATAATTCGCTTCATGCCCCTTCCCTGCAACGCGGTAAGTTTTGTCGAATCCCTCTAACATATACGCATATTGTATATATTCCGTATCCGTCATATCCAGAGCCGCAAATTCAAGCCTCAGGGAATGGTTATGGGGAGGGAGTTCCAAGCAAGACATATTGTCCAAGGTGGCAGTCAGTACGGAAGAGTTCTGTTTGGGAGTTAACTCGGAATTGTTCACCCATATGGAAGAGAAGAATATCCTCGGGATAAAATTGCTCTTTGATATTTTATGGGGATTAAAGTAAAAGAGCCCCCGGTATGTCCCGAAGAATATCCGATCTCCACTCATGGCTCCCACCCCCTCACTAAAATGGACATTAAAAGCAATATGCTCTATGGGATACTGAATTTGCTCCCTATCTGTTATAAACTTAACCAATCCCCCTCCTGTTGCCAGCCATAAATTGCCCTCGCTATCCTCCTGCATCGAATAGATGATGTCCGATATCAACCCGCTTTGCCTAACGAAGTTCTTACAGACGAACGAATATTTTCCCGTGCGGACCAACTCATTCAGTCCGCCCCCGTAAGTAATGGCAAAGACTTTACCACTTCGCATGCATTTCACCATTTGCACATCATTATTGCTTAGGCTGTTTGCATTACCCTGTTCCCTGCTGATGACATGAAAGGTGATCTGTTCGGGACTGCTGAAATTACCGTCAAACAGAAGAATCCCTGCGGTAGTAGACACCCATATACAACCCGACTCATCTTCCGTTATGTGCCGTACCTTATAAAAACGGTCAATAGGATACTGCTTCAACCGGTTCCTATAATTAATAAACCGGTATGACCCATCCGACTTCCTCTCCACCAAGTTCAAACCGCCTCCGTAAGTCGCAATCCAAAGCCGTTTTTTACTATCCTCAAAAGCGTAATAGATGTTATTGCTACTAATGGAGTACGGGTCTTTCGGGCTATAAGAGTAGCCTTCTATCGAGAACTTACCCGGAGAAGACTCTGTTATTTTCTTCACTCCCAGTCCCTTTGTGGACACCCAAAACTCCTTATGGGAATCCTGCATAATGGCATAGACCCTGTCAATATCGAAGGAATGAAGCAAACTCAACTCATTGTTATAGATATAAATGTGCTGGTCTCTCGTGCCCGTCCATATCCGGTTCTTCGAATCAATATACAATGCTCTGATTTCATTTTGAGGCATGTCCACATCTGCTTTGTCCGGTGTATAGATATGGAACTTTTCGGGAATGCAGGTAATGCGTTTTAACCGGTCCAACTGGGTACTCATCCATAAATTGCCCTGTCTATCGGCGAAAGCGGCAAAGCAACGGTCATTCGATTTCCATTTTACCTCTTTATCAGTGGTATTGAAAGGAACAAGCGTTTTTTGATGAGGGTCATAATAAGAAAAACCTCCTTCGTTAGGGTGCACCCAAAGGATCCCATCCGGAGCTTCAATTAAGAAAAAGCCGGTTTCCGTATGAAGAGGATTCCCATTCTCATCTTTGCCCTGAAAAAAGGTTAGTTTGTCCGTTTCACTATCATATAAGGTAACTCCTGATACCGGATGTGAAAGCCATAGCAAACCGTTGCGCGTTGCTTTAGCCGTCTGAATGGTCTTATTGCTTAGCTGGGGCAGCTCATTCAGATTGATATGCTTTAGGGAAGTCATGCCATCCTTTTGAACGAAAAGCCCGTCATGATTTGTCACATAGACTAATTGCGAACGCAACTTAATGACCGATATCACCGAAGCCGAAGTCTCCAACTGACTGATATCCTTTAAGTAACCTGACAATGAAAAGCGATAAACCCGGCCCTCATTAGCTCCGAACAAAAGGGTTTTATTCACTTCTTGGACAGCATAAAACCGAACCTTGTTCTCTTTACTATCAGCCGGAGGCACCACCGCCGACAAAAGATCTCCTTTCACCAGGTATAAGCCATTGTTAGTGAGCATCCACTCCTTTCGCTCCGAATCCATAAAGATGGACTGTATATCAATGGCATGCGATGTGTCACCTTGAATGGAGAACACTTTTATCTTCATCCTTAAATCGGCGGAATCAGTCCAGACACGAATGGCTTTACCATCCTCTCTCAAAAGCCATGTATGTCCATTAGGAAGAACTTTTATTGACCTGACCTTGCAGGAAGGATTTATGGAGAGGGGTTCAAACACCTCATTTCTCGGATTAAAACGATAAGCGGTGGAGTCATAGCACTGCACCCATATACAACCATATTGATCTTCATCAATAAACAAAATGCGATCGTTCGTCAGCCCCTTTTTATCCTCGGTATTCGATTTATAGTTCTTGAAAGTATACCCGTCAAAGCGATAAAGCCCATTCCATGTCGCAAACCACAATAAGCCCTTCTTATCCTGGATGATGTCATTTACAAACCCGTCTTCCACCCCATTCTTCGCAGAGAAATAAGTAACCGTATAATTTCCTGGTATATTGACTCCTTTTGCTAATAAACTACAGAAAATCAAAAGTATACAACCTACTTTACGGATAGAAATATTGACTAAAAAAGGCTCGTTTTTCATACTATTAGAACTTAAAGAATAAGGAATCAACATCGAATATAATAAATGATTAATTAAGGTTCTCAATATATGAAGAAAAAAAATCGCTTAAAGCACTTTTTCCCTTTGAATGTTCAAAACTGTTAGAAATTACACCAAAGTTGTTAGATTTTCCATCGCCAGTAGTCAATATTTCCCTTACTTAGCCGCAGATTTGTTATCTCTATAATCTACAATCTATAATTATGAAGAATATGAAAAAAGAAAGAACAAAAGACTCACGCGGTTATTGTGAGATCCGATCTTTGAGAAGCATCCGGCTTGTTTGCGGAATCTCAATGATGCTCATCTCAATCCCTTCATTTGCTAATGCAGAAGCTTATATGTCCGCACCAGCTGTCCAAGACCAACAGTCGGTGCTTCAAAAACGTAAAGTCACGGGGCATATTACCGATGAAAGCGGAGAACCTCTGATTGGGGTATCCATACAACTTAAAGGTACATCCACCGGTACCATAACCGACATTGACGGTAACTTTACAACGGATGCCGCCGTTAATGATGTCCTTGTCGTTTCTTATGTGGGATATAAGACGCAAGAAATAAAAGTAGGACAGCAAGGACAATTGAAGATTGTGTTATCCAGTGACAATAAGCTGCTGGATGAGGTTGTCGTTGTAGGCTACGGTGTAGTGAAGAAATCAGATTTAACCGGTTCCGTCGGAAGTGTAAAAGCTGAAAGCATTTCGGAAAAAGGATCTACATCCTTGGCCGAAAGCCTGCAAGGACAAGTTGCCGGTGTCAATATCACACAATCTTCGAGCCGTGCCGGAGACGGATTTAGCATCCAGGTCCGTGGTAAAAGCTCTCTGAACGGAGGAAGCCCCTTATATGTGATTGACGGGGTTGTTTGTGATAATATGGACTTCCTAAACCCCATGGACATAGAAAAAGTAGACATCTTGAAAGATGCTTCATCTACAGCTATCTACGGCTCAAGAGCCACAAATGGTGTGGTTATGATTAGCACCAAGAAAGGTGATTCTAAAACAGCCAAAACAGCAGTAAGCTACGATGGATATTACGGAGTAAAAACGACAGCCAACATGCCCGACTTTATGGATGGAGATTCATTCTTAAACTATCGTTTCTCCCGCTATCTTACGTCATCCATGGATTCTTCCACCGGTCTGACTACCTGGGAAATGACTAACTCCAACTACTTAAACTTTTTTGGGAATAATAGTCCGGTAATAAAAAACATGTACCTCAATAAAGACTATACTAATTGGCGTGATATTGTAACACGTGATGGTTCGCAACAAAATCACTTTATCAATATCTCAGGTAATGCCAAGAACATCACATACCGGGTGGGCTTGGGTTATCAAAAAGAAGAAGGGGTGCTCTACGATGGATATGAACGTTGGAATATAAAGGGGGCTTTTGATCACAAAATTTCAGATAAAGTTTCGGTTGGATTCTCCACAAATCTTGCTACATCTTTAAAAAAGAGTGGAAGCACTAATTCTATATTGGCAGGATTCCGGATGAACCCCACAATGCCTTGTTATTATTGGGAAGGTGAAAATGCCGGAGAGCTCATTGTACAACCAGGAACAGGCAAGCCCGCTTATCCAAATGGTGGTGGAATGACTTCTTCTGTTAACCCCGTAGTCGACCGTCAAAACTCGAAAGATGATACCCGGGCTTATGATGCAATGGCTAATCTCTATTTACAATACAGCCCTATTAAAGAAGTCATCTTGAAGACTACTTTTTCTCCTATGTATGCTAAATCCCAGCGCGGAACCTTTTATAACAGTAAGACCCAGCTTCGTTTCAATAAGTCGAATATGGCTGAGAATTATAATGACCAAACTTTTTCATATACATGGGATACACAAGCAAATTATATGAAAATATTCGGCGATCACAGCTTCAATGCATTGGCATTGTTCAGTGTTTACCAGCAAAAGCTCGAAGGAGATTACATCAATGTAGTGGATATGCCTTTTGATGTTGACTGGTACAATCTGGGATCCGGTACGGTACAAAGTCAGTCTAGTTATTACAAGAAAATAGCCATGCTATCTTATGTACTTCGTTTAAACTACGCTTATAAAGGGCGTTACATGGCAACCGTTTCCTCTCGTTGGGATGGCAGTTCCAAATTTCAAAAGGAGAACCGTTGGGGCATGTTCCCGTCTATGGCATTGGCATGGCGCATCTCGGAAGAATCTTTTATGGCTTCAACCAGACAATGGTTAAGCAACTTAAAACTGCGTACAAGTTTCGGTGTAACCGGAAATAATGCAGGAATAGGTCCTTATGATACTCAAGCTCTTTCTAATATAAAGTATTACTATAATTTTGGTTCAACAGTGGCCAATGGCTATGGATATACAATGACTAACACCGATTTGACCTGGGAAAAGACAACGGAGCTCAATTTAGGACTTGACTTCGGATTGTTCAATAACCGCGTCAATGGTTCAATTGATGTCTATAACAAAAATTCAAAAGACTTGTTGATGAATATGGAAACTCCGTTCGAACTAGGTTCATACAACGGTTCCATAGTCAATAATGTTGGGAAAGTAAACAATAAAGGTATTGAAATACAATTAAGTACGATTAACGTTCACAATAAGGACTGGCACTGGGAAACGTCATTTACGTTTGCCCGGAATATCAATAAAATCATAGAGCTGAACGATGCTAAAGAAGACTTAGTAGGAAACAGTTGGTTCATAGGACACCCTATTGATGTTGTATATGGATATAAATATATTGGCGTATGCACACGCGAAGAGGCGCAAGCTTATGCCAGCGATGCCAGCAAGAAGACAAAGTTCTATGAAGGAGAGATGAAGATCTACGATAAAGATAAAAACGGAACTATTGATGCCGAAGACAAACTCATTCAAGGGCATTGCGCTCCTACATGGACGGGAGGACTTTCTTCCAATTTGACTTATAAGAATGTTGACTTTTCTTTTAGTCTTTACACCAGTCAGGGCGGCATGGTTTATTCTCCTTTCATGTATGAGTTCACGGATTATAGCCAACGCGGAATGATGCGCTTAAAGATGGATCTCTATGTTCCGGAAGGAGCCCCGATACTCGGAGCAGACGGGAACATTGACCACCAGAAAGCTACTCATTATGGAAGCTATCCTTTCCCTACTAATGGAGGAAATGGAAAGGGTGGAGGACCTTACTGGCTATACGGTGCACCGCAATGCTTCGTCGATAATTCTTACGTAAAAGTAAAGAATATTACATTAGGGTACACATTCCCTCAAAAGTGGATCTCTAAGCTACATATGTCGCATCTGCGTATCTATGCAAATCTATTGAATCCTTTCACTTTTACCAATTACAAAGGATTTGACCCCGAATGGGCAGGCTCTTCCATTACAGACGGTACTGGTGGTGTAAGCTCAAGGACTTATCAGATTGGAGTAAACTTAAAATTTTAAAAGGAAAAGACTATTATGAAAAAGATATATTTTACTTTAGCATTATTACTTAGTGCCCTTTATAGTTGTTCTGGTTTTCTGGATCAAGATAATCGTTCCAACGTTCCATCAGAACAGTTTTATAAGACCACAACAGGTTTTGCCAGCCTCACTAACAGTGCCTATTCCACATTACGTGTACTTTATAATAACCAACCTCAATTATTTGTAGCAGGAACCGACCTTTATGCCGATGGTAAAGCACAGGGAGTGGTTATGGGGCAGTACACATTTACCGCCGACGAAGATAATATTAAGAAGTTCTATGTGAATTGCTTTAAGGGCATTCAGTTAGCCAATAGCGTAATTTACTACGGCGACATCACAGAGGACAGTAATGTACGGTTGCAATACGTTGATGAAGCGCGTTTCTTGAGAGCATGGTATTACTTTCAACTTGTCCAGCAATTTGGCCCTGTTGCATTGAATAAAGAAATGTTCGATTATGCTGTGATGGATCATGCGCGTACCAGTTTGTCGGACATTTACGACTTCCTAATCAGTGAGTTTACCTATTTAGCATCTTCGGAATCTAATTTGCTTGAACGGACTAATTCGGGAGTGGGACATGCCAATAAACGTGCTGCTGCATTCTATCTTGCCAAAGTATACTTAACCCGCGGATGGTTGGATGGACAGAGTTATGAGTCTCAAGAAGCCAATATTGCTCAAAGCACCGATTTTGCAAACGCAGCAAAGTATGCATTGGAGGCCATTAATAGCGAAACACCATCTATCTCATTGGAGTCGGCATTTGATGTGGAGAATGAAGAGAACAGCGAAATCTTCTGGAGCATTCAGTTTAGTGCGGCTTCCGTAGAAAATCCGGTATTGGATGGCTCTTATCAACAGGCTCAGTTTGGTACCTATCTGGGAGGCGCCGAGAAACCACAGAATAAATCTACAGACGGAAATTTTGCACCATCCCTGCGCTTACAGCAATTATACACTCATGGAGATGCCCGTCTGGAGCAAACCTTTATGCTGGAGTTTCATAAAAATTATTTTGATTATTACAGTGCTCCAACCACTTCTCCCATCATCTATTATTATGCACCGGCATGGGCCACAGATGCTGATATTGCAGCCTGGAAAGCGGATGATCCGTACGGATTGAAACAAAATACCCTTGTCAGCAAGACTATTGCCACAGGAGGTATTGCCCCTTCAAACGGAGCAGCGGCAACTTATAAAGATCGTCGTTCACAAGATTATGGTGCGGCTTGTGTCAAGAAGTTCGATGATTATACCGAAGTCTCCATTTCAAACCGTAGCACAACATGCAGCATGCATGATGTTGTTGTTGCCCGATTGGGTGAAGCATATCTCATTGCAGCTGAGGCTTATATTAAGCAGAGTAAACCGGGAGAGGCTGCCAATATGATTAATTTGCTACGTCAACGCCCGGGAACAGTACGCTCCGGTTTTACCACCCCGATGACTGTTTCTGCTTCTGACATGAGTATTGATTTTATTTTGGATGAGCGTGCACGTGAAATGGCAGGGGAATATGTCCGCTGGACAGACCTGAAACGTACGCACAAGTTGGTGCAATATGTCACCCAATACAATGAAGATGGCGTAAAGGAATCCGCTATGATTGGTACTGATGGGAAATATAAGACCCTTCGTCCTATCCCTCAGGCAGCTATCGACCTGAATCAGGCTGATGTAGAACAAAATCCCGGATATTAATTAGTTGCTAACTGGAAATATAGATAATAGATTTTTATGAAGAAATGCTCAATTGCAATAATCTGTTTGATAGGCATTATTGCATCTTCCTATGCACAAGGTCGCCCCGGTAAATGGGGCGACCAAGGCAATGGGACTTACATCAATCCGATTCTTAATGCGGACTATTCCGACCCGGATGTTATCAGGACGGGAAATAAGTATTATATGGTAGCTTCCGACTTCCATTTTATGGGAATGCAGGTACTTGAATCGGATGACATGGTGAACTGGAAGCTGATCGCTCAGATTTATCACCGTTTCAATTATCCGGGATGGGATACCAACCAACATTATGCAGGTGGCTCATGGGCTCCTGCCATTCGTTACCACGACGGAAAGTATTATGTCTTTTTCTGTACCCCGGATGAAGGATTGTTCCAGTCAACGGCAAGCCGACCGGAAGGACCGTGGAGTCCTTTGCATCAGGTTAAGGCCATCCCGAATTGGGAGGACCCGTGCCCTTTCTGGGATGATAACGGACAGGCTTATCTGGGACGCAGCCGTAAGGGAGCAGGCCCTATCATCATACACAAAATGTCAGCGGACGGAAGCCGTCTGCTGGATGATGGAGTAACGGTCTATAACGGTCCTGTGGCTGAGGGGACAAAGATCTTCAAGAGAAACGGCTATTACTACATATCCATACCCGAAGGCGGTGTGGGAGAAGGATGGCAAACCATTCTCCGCTCTAAAAACATCTATGGACCTTATGAACGTAAAGTTGTTTTGGAACAAGGCAGTACATCAATAAACGGGCCTCATCAGGGTGCTCTGGTTGATACTCCCGACGGGAAATGGATGTTCTTTCACTTCCAGCATAACGGTGCGATAGGCCGGGTGGTTCATCTGGAACCGGTGCATTGGGAAAATGACTGGCCGGTAATTGGCGTGGATATAGATCGGAATGGAGTAGGAGAACCGGTAAGTGTCTGGCAGAAACCTGTGGAAAGTACACAAATAACAGTTCCCGATACGGACGATGATTTCTCTTCTCCTTCATTATCTCTTCAATGGCAGTTCAATCACAATCCGGTGGACAAGGCATGGTCATTGACCGAACTTCCCGGTACGCTGACCCTGCATGCATTGCAGGCAAACAGTTTCCGTATGGCACATAACACGTTGAGCCAAAAAGTGATGGGGTATGTTAGCGAAGCCACGGTAGCGATGGATGTCTCTTCCCTTGCAGAAGGGCAGCGCTGCGGACTTGCCTGTATGGGAAAGCAAAACAGAATGCTTGGAGTCAGAATGCTGAATGGGAAGAAACAACTTTATCTGTCAAATGATACCCTTGAAGATGTGCTGGATCATGCAATAGGTGAAAAAGTCTATTTGCGTGTTTCCATTGATATTCCCCGCCACTCCTTTCAATATGCTTATAGCACGGATAATATAAGGTTCATCCCCTGCGGAAGTTCGTTCTTTATCCGGTTTGGTTATTGGAAAGGAGTTCGCATTGCGCTCTATTGTTACAATACCGAACAGGATGCGGGAGTGGTGCATTTTTCGCAATTTGTTTATCACCATGACGGGCCTCAGTCAACGGATAAGAATAAGAATCCGATGAATAACATCATCGCCAACATTGCCCGGACTTCCTTCCCCCAACGTGACATCATGGTCCATCCCCTAGGGACAGCGAAACAAAAGAAAGAAGTACTTCAGCGGTTGCAACAAGCCATTGATTCCTGTTCCATGCAGGGAGGGGGACGCGTCGTAGTGACCGATGGCATCTATCCTTTAGCCGGAAGTCTGATCCTGAAAAGTAATGTAAACTTATATCTCGCGCCTAAAGCCTGTTTGCTTTTTAGCGGACATGCCGACGACTTTCTGCCTGTGGTGCAAACTCGCTGGGAAGGAACCGAACTTTACGGACACTCTCCCATGATTTATGCTTATCATGCAAACAACATTGCCATTACCGGTGAAGGAACCATTGATGCACAAGCAGGTTTGGAATTTGCTTCATGGAGCAATAGTGAAGCCAAAGACAGAGACCGGTTGCAACGGATGGGGGAAGAGTCAATCCCCGTTCAACAGCGGATCTTCGGCAAAGGAACATTGTTACGCCCTTCCTGCATTCAATTCTTGGGATGTTCCCGCATTTTAGTGGAAGGCGTTACTGTGAAAAACTCTCCTTTCTGGACCATACATCCGGTATATTGTGATAATGTCATTGTCCGTCAGGTAACCATTGACAGCCACTACCCCAATAACGACGGTTGCGACCCGGAATCCACTTCCAATGTCTTAATAGAGGATTGCCTATTCAAAACCGGAGACGATGCAATAGCCATCAAATCGGGGCGTGATCTGGATGCACGCCGGATAGGACGTGAATCGAACAATATTGTAATTAGAAACAATATCTTTAATTCCGAATGCAACGGTCTGTGCATAGGTAGTGAAATATCGGGAGGCGTCGAGAATGTGATTATGGACAATATCCGTATTGGTACGGTGAAGAATGCACTGTACTTTAAATCCAATCGCGACCGTGGCGGATATATACGTAACGTGCAGGTCAGCAACATACAGATAGAGCGTTCCAAAGGAGCTATTCTCCGTTTCGAAACCAACTATTTCGGCATGAGAAAAGGAGGACATACTTCTCAGTACGAGAACATCAAAATCCGCAATGTCTATGCGAAGAACTCTGATCGCTATGCGCTCTTTGTAGACGGATACGAAGAAAAGCCTATCAAGGATATTGAGATTGAGCATTTCCGTGTGGAACAGGCTCTTCATCCTTATTACTTTAAATGTATTGAAGATGTTTCTCTGAAGGATGTCGTCATAAATGGCAAGCTGCTACCGGAACGTCCGGTTGAAAGTGACAAGCATATCATGCTGGATGTATACTAATTTGCTTCATTAAGCGACTTGAACAGAATTCACGTTATGAAGAAGAATAAAAAAGGCTCTCAGAAGAAAAATGAGAGCCTTCTTTATTCTAAAAAGAGTTGACTCAACTCAATATTTCTTCGAGAGAAATATAATCACCTACTTTACCAGCCATCTGCTCCATATCTGTGTTTACAGGCAAAGTTTTTTTGCCTGGACGCCAACCAGCCGGACATACTTCACCAGTCTTACTAGCATGTTGCCAGGCTTGTACCTGACGGATAAATTCTTTTACATTACGTCCTACAGAGTCAGCCTGCACTTCCTGAGCTACACATACTCCGTCGGGATTAAAAAGAAAACGACCTCGAAGAGCTACTCCTTCATCTTCAACCAAAACGCCAAATAAACGACTAACTTCTTGATTAGCATCAGCTCCAATCGTTAATTTAAGACCTTTAAGAAGAGGTTCGGTTTCGACAAAACGTTTATGAGAAAATTTAGAATCAACAGAGACAGCTAAAATCTCTACTCCAAGTTGTTGAAACTCATCATAATGAGCATTCATTGCTGCTATTTCAGTAGGGCATACAAAGGTGAAATCGGCTGGATAAAAGCAAACCACAGTCCATTTCCCTTTATAATCATCACTTGATACTGTTTTAAAATGTCCGCTGGCTGCATCAAACGCATCCATCGTAAATTGTGGCATTTCCTGCCTTACCATTGCTTGAATCATTGGCTTTTGTTCTGTTTTAAAGTTCTCAACTAAATTTTCTTGCACTCTTTTTTTTATTGGTTTAATACCATTTGCACACGACATAATATTATATTTTTAAATTTTCTTTTTAAACAAATGTTCATTACCCTTTGTTCTAAAAGTAAGTTATAATTATTGTTAATCACAATCCTTCATGATAGAGCTACAAAGCCTTATACACTCCAGCAAAAGTGAATGTTTTAAGGGAAAATATCATGAATAAAGTCTAATAGTATTTTTCTATTTGATACTGCTTTTAGGTTCAAATAATAACATAGCATTACATCTATACATTCATCTCATTAGTATTTATTATCTCATTGTCAGTTTCTCTGTATAAGAGACTGATACTCTACGAGCAAAGCTTCATCCCTCGTAGAGCAAGCATGCTTTTCTCGTAGTGCAACGGAGTCTTCCTCGTAGACATTCCGCAACAACAAAAAAATAGTCTGATATACAGGTGCTTACGTCTTTTTATAATTGTTGTATATTTTCTTAACTATAACTTACATCATGGAGCTGATTACCCATTTCCTTTCTTTCTGATTTCCTGACTACCACCGGGATCAGTTGGCATATAGTTTTTATGCTATAAATCGAAATCAGAACAGTTCTAACTATGATGAGATGTCTTGGAATCAATCGGCATTCACCTTTTCACAACGTATAAGTACCTTTTGCTCATCGGCGAGTGTGGTAGCAAACAGGTAAATGCCGCCACCTTCCGATAGCTTAAGTCGCTTTCGCAGTTCGGAGACGGTGGAAGGGAAATTACGGATGGTCAGATTCGCTTTCTTTGCTGAGCCAAGCAGAAGTTTGATTTCCTTTTTGTTAAACGAGCAACTCCCTGTAATGCAAAACTTTCTGCCCGGGAAGTTGGCAATAAGTGCATCCGAAGTGTACAGATGACTGTTCGAATGAAGTTTCTTTATTTGATACGCTTGCGTGAGACTCTTAAAAGCTCCGGCTTTGAGCAGAGAGGCGTTTGGTTCGTATAAGTAAGTTCCCAAAGAAGAAGCCCATTTGCATGCGCTGTTCTGTTCCTGCTCACGGGTAAAGACAAACGATTGGCAATCAGTTACCTCCTGATGAGGATTGATGTTTATGCACTTAATGGGTAGGGTGGACTGGGGGAGCGTGTTTCGCCCTAAAATTAAGAGCAGCTCTTTACACTCGTTGTTTACAGATATGACATGTGCTTCCTGCACTTGTTTCATTTCTTGCAAAGCCAATGAGAGGTCGAGCATGGGTGAGAGTTTAATCATGACCTGTTCCGCCTTCTCGAGCAATAAGGTCTCCAGTTCCGAAACATTGGGTTCGCAGTCGTTAATGGCAACTGTCTTGCCACCGTGCCCATCCCTGCGTGCCGGGTCAATGAAGATCCAATTGGCGGGTGGCATGGTCTGCAAATGGCTTATTGCATCTTCGTGCCGGACGTTAATCGAGTTTAGTCCGAGTACCGGGAAATTGTGCATGGCCAATTGGCATAAATCAGCTTGCCGTTCTACATAGGTCACCGAGCGGAAAAGGGGAGCGAGAAAAGCACAGTCAATGCCGAAACCACCAGTTAAATCGGTCAATGTTTCATTACTCTTTGTACGATTCATTTTCTCCCGGATGATGGTGCATTTGTATTGTGCTGTTGTTTCCGAAGAACATTGTTCCAACGAAAGGTGTTGCGGGTAACGGATCTCTTCCAGTTGTTGCCACGAAGGTACTTTTTCTTTCGCTATCTGCCGGCCGGCTATTTGAGTAAGAGCGATAGGCATCTCTACTTCGGGGTACTTTTGTCCTTGAAGTGCAAGCAGGCGCACATCATCGTTTTGGTGCTCCCGAATGAATTGTAGCGTGGCTTGGTTTAATTCCATTACTGCTTTTTAGCTTTCTGTTATTAAAGTCCCGGTTCTTGATGTCCAATGTCTAAACTTGATGCTATTGATTCCCTGACTCCCTTTACCAGGAATACTTACGTCTGCTTGCCATAGAAATGAGTTCCGGTAGCCTATGGCATTCAATCCTTATGAACCTATAATCAATGTTTTCAGGCGCTTTGTTGTCCTTGTTTCTCTCATCAGGGCAGACGCATTAAAAAGCGGAACACTGCATTAGTTTTGATAAATAATTGTCATCCCATCCGGCTTTTAATCTTTTCAGATTCATACTTCCCTTCGTTGTCTTATCGTTTTTCAGAGTAGCCAACGCCATCTTAGTGAGTGCCGAAAAGTTTCTTGCGGCATTCTTGACTTTCTTGCTTTGATCCTCATGAAAAGTGACATCCAGTTGCCAATGAAGATTGTTTTCTATAGACCAATGTTGCCTAATTGCATTCGCAACTTCTTCCGGATTCTCATTTCCAAGTGAGGTTATATAATATCTGGTTTCTTCTGTTATTTCTCCCGTAGCATGGATTATTCTTTCGGAAGTTATACCCACAACCGATTTCAGACCGACAAATTTCCCCTTAAACATATTTGCCATGATATCAGCTCCATAATTAATAACCAGACAGGTTCTGGTTTCCGTCCTTCCATGTCCGGTAGTTTCGGAGGTGTGGGTTGCAGCTATCTTGTGACGGGGACTATGCTTAAAGTTCTCAACCAGTTCCTTGGCAAGTTCGTAACTTTTGGGCTGATTCTCTTTGAGGGCGATAACATAATCCCCTTTTTTTTCTACAATAGCCTTTGTTATTGCTGTTTGGCAACCCATTGCATCTATCGTTACAATGCACTCTTCAAGGGATAGGGCACTAATTAATCTGGGAACGGCTTCTATTTCATTGCTTTTTTCCTCCACCTTCTCTTGCCCTAAGGAAATCCCATTTGCAGCAGACCATGCTGAAACCATCCACAGTTTAAAGCCGTCCCGTCCTGTAGTATGTTCTGCATCGCATTTACTGGAACCGCGCATTAGTTTGCCATCTATAGCCACAACCCCTTCTACCTTATCGCAAATCTGCTTAACCCAATTGCGAAAGATCAGTTCGAAATGTTGGGGATCAAGAATACTAAAGAACCGGTTAAAGGTGTCATGGCTGGGGATCGATACTAAATCGGGGAATCGCTTTTTAAAGAAATCAATCTTGGAATTCCCAAATGCTTCTATCTCATTCCAAGATTGAGCACCACATATCACCGCAGATATGGCAATATATATGATATGCTCCATTTTATGGACTTTCTTACGGTCTAATCTGGGGTCCTCTATTTGTTTACAAATGTCAATAATACCTATTTTCATGTCAAAGGATGTTTAGTTTCACTCTGCAAATGTAATAAATTCATTAGACACATATAATAGTGTATCAGCTATATATACCATATATACAATGAGAAACAGATAGGCAATGTAGTAAAAACTATAATGCGTCTGCCCTGTTTCTCTCATCCTAAACCGTTGTGACACTTCCGTGGCAAACGACTGACACTCCAATGGCAAACGTTGACCACTCTAGTGTCAATCGTTTGCCACTAGAGTGTCACGGTGATATCTGATAGGACAAAGAGAGCAAAACCCCCTTGTCAGCCTTAATATGCGCCGCTCTGTCACAATAATACTGATAGAATAAGAGAGAGTGCCAAAAGCCCGACACACTCTCTTTATTCTGCTGATACAGCTTCCTTCCCTGGGGTAAATTGGCGTTGAGGCTATTGCTTATCCTTTTCAAGCTTCTTTCTGTAAGCAAGAATCAGTACGATAATGCCAATAACCAATAAGGCAATCGCTCCGTAAGCAATGCGTTCTGTTACGTGCAGGCTTTGCGGATCGAAGCGCATTTCCACCGTATGCTTTCCTGCGGGGATATACATGGCGCGCAGAATATAGTCGGCACGACCAATCTTCGCCGGTTTACCGTCGATTGTGGCATGCCATCCGTCGGGGTAATAAATCTCCGAGAAGACTGCGATGCCGTCTTTGGCATTTTCCGTTTCGTAAACCAACTGATTGGGCTCATAGCTCTTCAGGCGGATATTGGATAGGGAATCTTTGTAACTGCTTGTTGCATTTCTTAGTACCGGCTTAAACTTGGCATCCACAACCGCGGTTTCAGTGGGTAACTCTTCATTCAGGGCATCAATCTCCTGATTGGCATTGTCAACGTAACGAACCTTGTTTACAAACCAGGCATTGCCGTAAGCATACGGATTCAGAATGGGAACAGTCTGTCCTTTCCCCGCAGGGAATATGAAGTACTTCGTGTTCAGCATGTTCAGCACACGGAACTTTGAAGCATCCACTTGCTGCATTTCCCCTCCTGCTTTTGCTATTTCCTGATAGGCTGCTTGCATCTCCGGAGAAATGTGATGCTCTATCATCTCTTGATAACGGCGCAGTTTGGCGGCATGATACCCTCCAACGTTTTTATGCCAGTACGAAGTATGGTTTTCGTTGAACGTATCACCTGCAAAATTTAATACGCGGTAGTCCGGTGCTTTATCCTGTAGGATAATCTCGTCGGCCTTTGTCTTCTTAAAAGTATCTGTTTTTATGGAAGGTGTAACAAACTGTCCGTCGTTTAGATAGCGCTTGTTTATACTCCATAGATCGCCCAGACATAAGAGTGTGATACCTGCTATGGTGAGCGATTTCCGCAGCTTCCCTCTGGAATATAACAGAAGTAAAGCACAGCCGATGCCTATGATAATGAAACTGCGTAAGGCGTCGCTACCAACCAGTGCGGCACGCATTTCTTTGAGGTTAGATAGAATGCCCGACAGTTCATTGGCCGGAATCATCTTTTGGTCGACGGCGCTTTGCAACATTTGTGCTTCTTGCGCGGGGACAAAATTCGTTCCAAAACTTTCCGGTGCAATTGCAAATAGCAGAGCGATGCCTGCTGTCAGTAGTATGCTAATGATTAAACCTTTTCTCTCTTTCTTCAGAATATCCGGTTCTTCCATGATTTTTTTCAGGGCAAAGATGGCCAGTAACGGGATGGTGAACTCTGCGATGACCAGAATGGAGGATACGGCACGGAACTTGTCATACATCGGCACATAGTCGATGAAGAAGTTGGTTAGCGGCATGAAGTGCTTTCCCCAGGCAAGTACAATGGAGAAGAAAGTCGCCCCGAATAGTGCCCATTTCATCGGACCTTTTACAATGAAGCAGCCCAATACGAAGAGGAAGAGTACGAAAGCACCAACATACACGGGACCGGCCGTCCAGGGTTGATCGCCGAAATATTGGGTGAGTTGCTGATAAATTCCGCCATAGTTGGGGTTCGCCTTCTCCATGGCGGTCTCACTTTGAGCCAAAGGGACCGAGCCTCCTCCTTTGAAATTAGGGATGAGGAGCGTTAATGTTTCGTCGATGCCATAACTCCAGTTCGTGATATAGTCGCGATCCAATCCGCTACTGGTTTGTTTAGCCGCATTACCCGTCTGCACCAGTTCGCTTTTACCACGCATGGTTTCTTTGCTGTACTGATAGGTATGGTAGAGGTTGGACAAGTTGGCCGAAATTCCAATCAGTCCCGCAATGACCAACACGCCGCTTGCTTTGAAGAACCTCGGCAGTTGCTTGTTGCGCAACGCTTCCTCAAAGTAGGCTCCTACAATAAATAAGATGACAAACAGGAAGTAATAACTCATCTGCACGTGGTTCGACAAGATTTGCAAGGCAATGAATAGTGCGCTCAATATCCCTCCTGCCAGATACTTTCCGCGATAAGTCAGTACGATACCCGCTATGGTAGGTGGGACGTAGGCCAGCGTAATAAACTTCCAAAGATGTCCGGCCGATATAAGAATGAAGAAATACGAAGAAAAAGCCCACATGATTCCCCCTAATCCCGAAAGCCATACCGGGACCTTAAACGCACGCAACAGAAGATAAAATCCCAGCATCAGGATGAACGTCAGGTTGACGTACGAAGGTAAAAACAACTGGTACACTTTCTGTACCCACCTTAAAGGGGTTGTCGATTCGTAACTGGGTGCAATTTGGTAAGTCGGCATTCCTCCGAACAACGCATCCGTCCAGCGAGTCGATTCGCCAGTCTGTTTGTGGTACTGTGCCGCTTCCTGTCCGGCTCCTGCACCAGCAGCCGTATCATGTTGAAACAGAATCCGGTTTTCTATGTCCGCCGGAAAGAAATAAGCAAAAGATAGAACGGCGAAAGTCAAGATGACTACGAGGTCGGGAATTAACTTTTTCATGAGCGAGTGTTGGTAAGTGATATGTGATTAGAGAATGAACATTCTGTTTTACATCAATGAATGATCCATCCCGGTTGAAGAAGGTGTGTCAAAAGTACTCATTTTATAGAAACGCTTTCGTTACAGTATACTGTAACGAAAGTCTTTTGTTTCTTTTGGGTTTTCGACGCCCTCATCAGTTTTTAGTATCTATAGTGATCGGCTTTATAAGGCCCATCCACACTGACACCAATATATGCTGCCTGTTCGGGAGTCAGCTTTGATAGTTTTACCCCTATTCTTTCGAGGTGGAGGCGGGCGACTTCTTCATCGAGATGTTTGGGCAAACGGTAAACACCGGTTTCATACTTGTTGTTGAACAGTTCGATTTGTGCCAACGTCTGATTGGTGAAGGAGTTGCTCATGACGAAAGAAGGATGTCCTGTTGCACAGCCTAAGTTGACTAAACGTCCCTCGGCCAACAGAATGATGCTGTGTCCGTCGGGGAAGTAATAGCGGTCTACCTGTGGTTTGATATTCACCTGCTTGATGCCCGGATAGTGCTTCAACGCATCCACCTGTATCTCATTATCGAAGTGACCGATATTGCAAACAATAGCCTGATCTTTCATCTTTTCGATGTGATCGATGCGGATGATATCGATATTTCCGGTAGTCGTCACAAAGATATTTCCCTGTGAGCAGGCTTCTTCCATCGTCACCACTTCAAAACCTTCCATGGCTGCCTGAAGTGCACAAATCGGATCGACTTCCGTCACCAGAACACGTGCACCGTAAGAGCGCATGGAATGCGAACAGCCTTTTCCTACATCACCATAACCACAGACAACAACGACCTTACCTGCAATCATGACGTCGGTGGCACGCTTGATGCCATCAGCCAGAGATTCGCGGCAGCCATAAAGGTTGTCGAATTTAGATTTGGTAACAGAGTCGTTTACATTGAATGCCGGGAATAACAACTTGCCCTCTTCCTGCATTTGGTACAGACGGTGAACGCCGGTTGTCGTTTCTTCCGATACCCCGCGCATCTCGGCAGCAACACGATGCCAACGATCTTTATCTTCTGCCAACACTTGTTTCAGGATGGCATTCAATTCTATCTCATCTTCTGCATGTACTTCCTTATCGAGTACAGCAGCATTGCCTTCGGCCTCATATCCTACATGGATCATCATTGTGGCATCCCCACCATCGTCTACGATGACAGTAGGTCCTTTTCCACCGGGGAAGTTCAGTGCCTGAAGTGTGCACCACCAATATTCGGCCAAGGTTTCTCCCTTCCATGCAAATACAGGGACGCCACTTTCTGCTATGGCAGCTGCGGCATGATCTTGCGTAGAGTATATATTACAGGAGCACCAGCGTACTTCCGCGCCCAATGCTACAAGTGTCTTAATCAGTACCGCCGTTTGAATTGTCATGTGTAAAGAGCCCATGATACGGGCGCCTTTCAACGGTTTTGTTTCTCCATACTTTTCGCGAAGAGCCATAAGGCCGGGCATTTCCTTTTCTGCCAGATCGATTTCCTTGCGACCGAAGTCGGCAAGCGTAATGTCTGCCACTTTATAGGGCAGAGTAGAGAATAATTCTTTAGACATATCTATTATATGATTTAAAATAAAAAGTACTGCAAAGATAGAACATTCTGATTAGTAGGACAAAAGGCGTTGTCTTTTTTTAAGTGTTTTACAGCTGACTTTCTTCCTGCCTTATCTGACGGGTTGCTATCCTTTTCATATAAATTGAGAGACCAGAGCTTGAAGTTCTATTGAGCTATGGTTTGAAGCGGCTACTATTCGAAGCAGACTCTTAAGTTGTTTTAAGATGCTTTCAATCTCTTGCATAGAACGGTCTTTGTAAGGATGCGGCGCTAAGGTTTATCTATCTTATATGATTTCAATTCCTTGTTCTGCGCATAGCTTTACTCCCAGCTCTTTCAGTTTGAACTTCTGGATCTTTCCGCTTCCGGTCATTGGAAATTCGTCGATAAAGAATACGTATTTGGGTATTTTATAGCGGGCGATCTTGCCTGTGCAGAAATCACGTACATCCGATACGTGCATTTTAACTCCTTCTTTCAAGATGATAAATGCGCCTACGCACTCACCGTATTTTTCTGACGGGATGCCTGCAACTTGTACATCTTTTACTCCTTCCAACTGGTAGAGGTACTCCTCGATCTCCCGCGGATAGATGTTTTCTCCCCCGCGGATAATCATATCTTTGATGCGCCCCGTGATGCGATAATTACCTTTCTCATCCATGATGCCCAAATCACCCGAATGGAGAAAGCCGTTTTTGTCGATTGCTTCGGCAGTGGCTTCCGGATTATTATAGTATCCTTTCATGTTATTATAGCCCCGGTTGCACATTTCTCCCTGTACGCCGACCGGGCATTCTTTGCCGGTCTCGGGGTCTATCACTTTGACTTCCGTAAATTCAAAGTCCCTGCCTACTGTGTTGCAACGAACGTCAAATGGGTCGTCAATGCGGGTGGCTGTCATGCCAGGAGAGGCCTCGGTCAGACCGTAAACGCTGGTGACCTTCATAAACATTTTCTCTTCCACCTGCTTCATTAACTCTACGGGACACAGTGAACCGGCCATGATGCCTGTACGCAGACTCGACATGTCGAACAGTTCGAACATGGGGTGATGTAATTCGGAGATAAACATCGTGGGGACTCCGTACACCGCCGTGCAGCGTTCTTTGTGGATCGATGCCAACACAATGAGGGGATTGAAGCGTTCCACCATTACTTGGGTGCAGCCGTGCGTCAGGCAGTTCATCGTGGCGAGAACCACGCCGAAGCAATGGAATAAAGGCACGCAACAACATAGTTTGTCTTCGGCTGTGAACTTCATGTGCTCTCCCGTCAGGTAACCATTGTTGGTGATATTGTGATGGGTTAGCATCACCCCCTTGGGGAAGCCTGTTGTGCCGGAAGTATATTGCATATTCACCACATCATGGCAACTGACTGTACTTTTTAGTCGGTTTAATTGGTCATCTTCTATCGTATTACCTAATAGTAACAGTTCGGAAGTATTGTACATACCACGACGTTTTTCCGGACCGATGTAGACTACGTTTTTCATGTGAGGGAAACGTTTGCTCTTTAAGTGTCCCCGTTCACTAGTCTTCAATTCGGGAAGCATGGAATAAGTCATTTGCACAAAATCGCTGTCTCTTTCATTATTGATGATACATAGCGTGTGCATATCAGAATTCTTGCACAGGTATTCCACTTCCGTTTGTTTGTAATTGGTGTTTACAGTGACATAGACGGCACCTATTTTGGCGCAGGCATATAGCAGGGTGAGCCAGTCGGGCACATTGGTTGCCCATATGCCTACGTGGGTGCCTTGTTTGACTCCGATGGCAATAAGTCCTTTAGCCATCTCATCCACACGATGGTTGAACTGGCTCCAGGTAAAACGAAGGTTACGATCGGAGTATACGAGATATTCTTTGTCGGGAGTGGTTTGTGCCCAATGTTCCAGCCATTGGCCAAGTGTTTTATCGCATAGTTGCATAGTTCGTAGTTTTAAAACTGACAAATAATAATACGGGAAGATATGATAAGCCCTCTCTGGTCTGCTATGCAGGTTGTTCCAGCTCGTTTACGGTTTGTGCTTTGAGGTCGTCGTTCTATCCCGTGGCTTTTATTAAATAGGGGTGTAGATTACGGCCAGTATCTTGGCTGCTTGTCCTTCATAGGCGTGTACATGATGGGGAACAATGGAATCATAATAAATGCTATCGCCTTCTTCTAACAGATAAGTGAATTTACCATAACTGATTTCCATGATGCCTTCCATTACCATGATAAACTCTTCACCTTCATGGGAGGATAACACGAAGTCGCTGTCCGCGGTTTGTGCAACGTCAATGATAAAAGGTTCCATGTGCCGGTCGGCTTTCGACTTCGACAGGGAATGATATTGCATGTGTTTGCGCGACTGTATGGCATTATTGGAGAAGCTGATGCTGTCTTTTGTCTCTGATTTGCAGCAGATCACCGGACCGGTTTCATCCTGATCGTCGAGGAAAGTGCCTAAACGGACGCCCAATACGCGCGCTATCTTAATTAGAGGAGCCAGTGACGGCAGATCAATGTTGTTTTCAATACGCTCCACTTGCTCGATAGCCAACCCGGAACGTTCAGCTAATTCACTCATGCTGATTGACTGGCTTTCACGAAGTGATTTAATCTTTTCTCCTACAAATTTGCTTGTATCCATCTTGGTAATGTTTTTTGCCTATATGGCCTTGTTAGGAGGCAAAAATAACAAAATCTTTAAGTCGTAGCAATTAAACTGTAATAAAATCATTTTTGCTCATACTCTACTTACCCAATATAGCATTGAAAAAGTTTATAAAGGAAGAGCTCTTTTATGGAAAAGATTAATGGGTCTCATTTAATTCTTCTAATATCACTTTCTGAAACATGTTTCCCTCTATAAGATTTAGTAGGTGCATTAATTGTATATCTTATTGTCAAAGCAACCTGCTGTGAATCAGGATTAGCATGTTTGCTATAAGTCAGCTTAGGGCCGAATAGCATAAAACTGTTTTTACGTGTATGAGCTATATCGGAGACCTGAAGACCAACAGTCAGCTTTTTATTAAAAAGAACTTTTCGCACCCCCATGTCCATCCCCCAATAAGGGGATAACAACATCGCTCCGGAGTTGCCTCTACTTTGACAATCAATATCAAGTGACAATATAGTATTGCCGGGAAGTTCCACACTATTATTGCAAATAAGATAAACCTGAGCTTTATTCATGGTTTTCGATATTCCCTGATTGATTACACGAAAAAAAGGCTGGGTAAAGAATAAGCCAAACTCAGGTTTCCATTTTCCAATAGTCGGTGATAGAATTACAGAGAAATTTAAGATTTGGTATCGTCTGAAATTGTCAAAAGAAGAGTTGGGAGAGTAAATGAATCCAAGTTATTGAAAAGAAAAAAGGGAAACTTATGAAAAGTCTCCCTTTTTTAATGTCTGTGCTACAAGTAATAAATTACTTACGCAAACCGAGCTCTTTAATGATGGCACGATATCTTTCGATATCACGATCCTTCAGGTAATCAAGCAAACCACGGCGCTTTCCTACCAACATAGTCAAGGCTCTTTCTGTACTATAATCTTTTCTGTTGAGCTTCATATGCTCAGTCAGGTGGGCAATACGGTAAGAAAACAAAGCTATCTGAGACTCAGCTGATCCAGTATCAGAGTTAGACTTTCCGTGTTTGCCGAAGATTTCTTGCTTTTTAGCAGCGTCTAAATACATAACTTAAATTTAAATTGATATATATTACTTCGAGGGTGCAAAGTTAGATATAATCTTTTATATAACAATGATATTCAATGATTTTTTTCTATTCTATACCCTTATATATAATCCAAAATTACTACCTTTGCGGCCAAATATATAGGTATTATATGCAAAATATTAGAAACATTGCAATTATTGCCCATGTCGACCATGGGAAAACAACGCTCGTTGATAAAATGCTTTTGGCGGGTAATCTATTCCGTAGTAATCAGAGTACGGGTGAATTAATCTTGGATAATAATGACTTGGAGCGCGAACGAGGGATAACGATTCTTTCTAAAAACGTTTCCATTAATTATAAGGGGACCAAAATCAATATTATTGATACTCCGGGGCATAGTGACTTTGGTGGTGAAGTGGAGCGTGTATTGAATATGGCCGACGGATGTATCCTTCTGGTGGATGCTTTTGAAGGACCGATGCCGCAAACGCGTTTTGTGTTGCAAAAAGCCTTGCAGATCGGGTTGAAACCAGTTGTTGTCGTTAATAAGGTGGATAAACCGAATTGCCGCCCTGAAGAAGTTTATGAGATGGTGTTCGACTTAATGTGCAGCTTGGACGCGACGGAGAATCAACTTGACTTTCCTGTTATTTATGGTTCGGCAAAGAATGGCTGGATGAGCACGGACTGGCAGAAACAGACGGATAATATTATTCCTTTATTGGATTGTATTGTTGAGAATATACCTGCTCCGGAACAGTTGGAGGGTACTCCCCAGATGCTTATTACGTCGTTGGACTATTCTTCTTATACGGGACGAATTGCTGTGGGACGTGTTCACCGCGGTACGCTGAAAGAAGGCATGAATGTGTCTTTGGTCAAGCGTAACGGGAGTGTGACCAAGTCGAAAATCAAGGAACTTCATGTCTTTGAGGGACTCGGCCGTGTTAAAACAACCGAAGTTTCTTCTGGTGATATTTGTGCATTGATAGGAATTGACGGCTTTGAAATTGGTGATACTGTTTGTGATTTTGAGAAGCCTGAGGCTTTAACTCCTGTTGCAATCGATGAACCTACCATGAGTATGCTTTTCACTATTAATGATTCTCCTTTCTTTGGACGCGATGGCAAGTTTGTGACTTCACGTCATATTCATGATCGTTTAATGAAGGAGCTGGATAAGAATCTGGCACTGCGTGTGAGCAAAAGTGAAGAAGACGGTAAGTGGATCGTTTCCGGTCGTGGTGTGCTTCATCTTTCCGTATTGATTGAAACCATGCGCCGCGAAGGTTATGAACTACAAGTTGGCCAACCTCAGGTAATCTTTAAAGAGATTAATGGTGTGAAGTGCGAGCCTATTGAAGAACTTACGGTGAATGTACCTGAAGAGTATGCCAGCAAGATTATTGATATGGTGACTCGTCGCAAGGGTGAAATGATAAAGATGGAAACAGCGGCCGAACGTGTCAATCTTGAATTTAACATGCCTTCACGTGGTATCATTGGTTTACGTACTAATGTGCTGACAGCTTCTGCGGGTGAGGCTATTATGGCTCACCGTTTTAAAGAATATCAACCGCATAAGGGCCCGATTGAACGTCGTACTAATGGTTCTATTATTGCGATGGAGTCGGGAACGGCTTTTGCGTATGCTATTGATAAATTACAGGATCGTGGTCGTTTCTTTATTTTCCCTCAGGAAGAGGTGTATGCCGGACAGGTAGTGGGTGAGCATTCTCATGATAATGATTTGGTGGTTAATGTGACTAAATCGAAGAAGCTAACTAACATGCGTGCATCCGGTTCGGATGAGAAGAGCCGCTTGATACCGCCTGTGCAGTTTTCCTTGGAAGAAGCTTTGGAATACATTAAGGAAGATGAGTATGTTGAGGTTACTCCGAAGGCTATGCGTATGCGTAAAGTTCTTCTTAATGAGATGGATCGTAAGCGTTCAAAATAATCAAGCTTTTTACGGGTAAGATCTCATTTCTTATAGTATCAAAGGGCTGTTCAATACTGGGCAGCCCTTTTTATTTTTTTATTTTGTTTAGCTTGGGAAGTGACTTGCCTTATAAAAAAATGGGATGCCAAATTAATTGGCATCCCATTTCTGATTTTATACTAAATTGTGTGTGTTCACATTAAAGTTTAGGACCAGCAACAACCAGTGCTTTACCAGCTTCATTTCCTTCGAACTTAGCAAAGTTTTTGATGAAACGTGCAGCAAGGTCTTTTGCTTTTTCTTCCCATTTGCAAGCGCATTCGTAAGTATCACGAGGATCAAGGATCTTAGGATCAACGCCTGGCAATTCTGTAGGAACTACGAAATCAAAATAAGGCATAGTCTTAGTCGGTGCCTTATCAATAGAACCGTCAAGAATAGCATCAATGATACCACGGGTATCTTTGATAGAAATACGTTTGCCGGTACCATTCCAACCAGTGTTAACCAAGTATGCCTTAGCACCAGCTTTATTCATCTTCTTAACCAATTCTTCTGCATATTTAGTCGGGTGCAAGCTCAGGAAAGCTGCGCCGAAGCAAGCAGAGAAAGTCGGAGTTGGTTCAGTGATACCACGTTCTGTTCCGGCTAATTTTGCAGTAAATCCGGATAGGAAGTAGTATTGAGCTTGTTGGTCGTTCAAGATAGATACAGGAGGCAATACTCCGAAAGCATCAGCTGACAAGAAAATCACTTGTTTTGCGTGAGGACCTTTGGATATTGGTTTAACGATGTTATCGATGTGATAAATAGGATAAGAAACACGGGTGTTTTCAGTTACGCTCTTGTCTGCGAAGTCAATCTTTCCGCTAGCGTCAACTGTTACGTTTTCTAGTAAAGCATCACGTTTGATGGCGTTGAAAATATCAGGTTCGCTATCTTTATCCAGATTGATTACTTTTGCATAGCAACCGCCTTCATAGTTGAATACACCTTCGTCATCCCATCCGTGTTCGTCATCACCGATTAATAGACGTTTTGGGTCAGTAGATAAAGTGGTTTTACCAGTACCGGACAAACCGAAGAAAATCGCGCTGCTTTTACCTGCTTTGTCTGTATTGGCAGAGCAGTGCATGGAAGCAATGCCACGTAGTGGGTTCATATAGTTCATGATAGTGAACATACCCTTCTTCATTTCGCCACCGTACCAAGTATTCAAAATCACTTGCTCTTTTGTTCTCAAGTTGAATACCGCAGCAGTTTCAGAGTTTAAGCCCAATTCTTTGTAGTTTTCAACTTTTGCTTTGGAAGCATTGAATGAAACGAAATCAGGTTCGCCGTAGTTTGCCAATTCTTCAGCAGTCGGGCGGATGAACATGTTAGTTACAAAATGAGCTTGCCATGCTACTTCCATGATGAAACGCACTTTCATGCAAGTTGCAGCGTTAGCACCACAGAAAGTATCGACAACGAATAAACGTTTGCCTGACAATTCTTTTACGGCTTTAGCTTTTAAATCAGTCCAAGCTGTTTCTGAACAAGGTTTGTTGTCGTTCTTGTACTCATCAGAAGTCCACCATACAGAGTCTTCGCTAGCTTCATTCTTTACAAAGAATTTATCTTTAGGTGAACGGCCTGTATAGATACCTGTCATTACGTTGACAGCACCTAACTCAGTAACCTGACCCTTTTCAAAACCTTCCAAACTAGGTTTGGTCTCTTCTGCAAAAAGTACATCGTATGACGGATTGTGAAGTATTTCTTTCACATCGCTAATACCGTACTTGCTTAAATCTAAATTTGCCATTTCTTTTAATGATTTAAAAATTGGTATTTGGTTTATTAAACTCTTTGAAATTTCTCTTTTTACCTTATCATTTATAACAGCGGGGAGGGAATTTAGTTCGTGTTTTAAACAGTCCACTGTTTTTCGGCTACAAAAGTAATACTTTCTTTGGAAACATTCGCTTAATTAGAGAAATTTTTCTTTAATGAGATGGCTTTTATAACTCCATAACAATATCTGTAAACTGAATATTGCAAATTGAAGAGAAATCGCTTACTTTGTATCCGAAAAAACAAAGAAAATATCATGAAGATTATCAATTTTGCCGAAACAAATTCAATCTTGAACCAATATGTTGCCGAGATACGGGATTTGCAAATACAAGGTGACCGACTCCGATTTCGCCGTAATGTTGAACGGATAGGGGAAGTAATGGCGTATGAAGTAAGTAAGACATTTGCTTATTCTCCAAAGCAGGTTCAAACTCCATTGGGGATTGCATCCATACAAACTCCCGATTCTCAGTTGGTGATAAGTACTATTTTGCGTGCGGGACTTCCTTTTCATCAAGGGTTCTTGAATTTTTTTGATCGGGCTGAGAATGCTTTTGTCTCTGCATATCGGAAATATAAAGATACGCTGAAGTTTGATATCCATATAGAATATATTGCTTCTCCACGGATTGATGGTAAGACGTTGATTATTGTCGACCCGATGCTGGCAACAGGCGGGAGCATGGAGTTAAGTTATCAGGCGATGTTGACTAAAGGACATCCTGTAGAAATCCATATTGTTTCTATCATAGCTAGTAAGCAGGCGGTGGAACATGTTGCCAATGTATTGCCTGCTGATAAGACCACCATATGGTGCGCGGCAATCGATCCGGAGATTAACGAACATTCTTATATTGTTCCGGGATTGGGAGATGCGGGTGACTTGGCCTTTGGAGAGAAAGAATAGCGTTCAGAGCTTCTGTCTATAAAAATGCTGTTTTCGTAGGTTTTATTTGTTCTTCTCTTATGCTCAGTATATATTTGTAGCAACAAAGAAGGAGTAAGATGAAACTGAAGAAGAAAAGCTGGTTATTGATGGTGATGCACCTCAGGGTATGCCTCCTGATATGAAGGGAGTTCCGGATAGAGAGCAACAGAAAACGACTACTACGGAAAAGAAGATAAGGGCAATTTTAGAAACTAAGAAATAAGGAAAGACTCTCTCTAAATAGCGTTTTTTCATGTATTATTGACTGAGCCGTTCTATACCCGTGAGGGATATGAACGGCTTTTTTTATGCCCTTTTTGTAGGGTGATCTGTTGTTCTCTGGAAGTAAGTAGAAGAATATAAAAAAACTTTCTATCTTTGCCTCATACAATTAAAATGAACTAATATGTCTATTTTCTCTTTAATTGGCGGGCTTATTCTTATTCTTCTAGGCGCCAATGGACTGACTGATGGTGCTGCATCTATAGCCAAGCGCTTTAAAATATCTTCAATAGTCATAGGGCTTACAGTTGTTGCTTTCGGGACTTCCGTTCCGGAATTGGCTGTTAGTGTGTCTTCGGCGTTGAAAGACAGTGCGGGTATTGCTGTCGGCAATGTGATAGGCAGCAATATCTTTAATACTTTATTGATTGTGGGGTGTACGGCTCTTTTTGCTCCTATTGTAATCTCTAAAAATACATTGAGAAAGGAGATTCCATTTTGTATTTTAGCTTCTATTGTTTTGCTTATTTGCGGAAATGATATTCTATTGGATCATTCGGAAAGCAATTTGCTGAGTACTGGGGATGGTCTGATTCTGTTGTGCTTCTTTATCTTGTTTATGGGATATACTTTTGCAATTGCTTTTAAAGGAGACCAGGCTGAAGCTGCTGAAGAAGTACATACATTTCCTTTGTGGAAATCTATTGTATATATAGTAGGTGGTTTGGTGTTCTTGGTCGTTGGAGGTAATTTCTTTGTGGATGGAGCCAGTCATATTGCACGTAGCTTAGGGGTTAGTGAGTCTGTTATTGGGTTGACTCTTGTCGCCGGCGGTACTTCACTTCCTGAATTGGCTACTTCAATTGTTGCGGCAGTCAAGAAGAATCCGGAGATAGCCATTGGCAATGCTATTGGTAGCAATCTATTTAATATTTTCTTCGTATTAGGATGCAGTGCTTCAATTCGCCCTCTACATTTGTCGCTCGATGCTAACAGGGATTTACTGGTGCTTGTTGGCGCCAGTATCCTATTGTGGCTATTGGGACTCTTTTTTGGGAAAAGGACTATTACGCGTGTTGAAGGTAGCTTGTTGGTGTTATGTTATTTAGGGTATATTACTTTTTTAATTTACAGCATTTAGTCAGGGGTTTATTTTGATGGATGGAGTTAGTTTTTCATATTTTCTAAACGGGGCGGCATTTATGTTTTTTATGCATGCTAGCATACGCTTGCTGTTTAGGAAATCACGTTCTCGCATACAGAATTTATTGGGGTTTACACTTGTTTTATGGATGCTTCTGGAGTTGAAAGATGTATTGCTCTATTTTCCGGAACTGAGAACCGAAAGGTTTATTAATCTTTTGACTTTCGTTGATGGCTGGGTGGTTGCTCCCTGCTCTTTCCTTTTGCTTGAACTTATTGCACCGGGGTGGATTAACTGGAAGAGGATGGTGGCTCTTTTCTCTCCTTTTATCTTGTTTACTACTATTTATTTGTATGCATTCTCTCACTTGGTGTTGATTATATATTTTGTATTTATTGCTGTCTACAGCGCTTTTATTGTTTCTATCATTGCTTTTGCTACGAGGCGTTATCAAAGGTATATTCGCAATAACTATTCATATTCGGAACAAATTGATTTAGGATGGTTGAAAAGGGCAACTATTATTCTTTCTATTTGTCTGCTCATCTGGTTGTATACCAATGTAAACATAACCGGTTGGGGAGATGCAATTTATTATCTTTCCTCTATTATATTATGGTCTTTCATTATTTATAATTCCGAATATCAATTGAGTATTCCCATTCCTAACAACTTAAAAGGGAACCTGTTTTCCAAAGCTCCTAGAGAAGAGGGCGGCGATGAAGTCGAAGAAGTAATAAACAGTTATTCTTTTAAAGATGAGTTAAAGAGAATTATGGAAGAAAAGAAGCTTTATCTGAATCCGAGACTGACAATTTCTGATGTTGCTAATGCGATTGGAACCAACCGTACCTATCTATCTTCCTATTTTAATAATGAGTTAGAAACAACTTTTTATGATTATATAAATAACCTTCGGATAGAAAGGACTAGCAAGCAGTTGCTGTCTGCATATCCGCAAACAATGAATATGGATGAGATTGCTGAGCGGTCCGGATTTAATTCTACTTCTACTTTTCGGCGGGCTTTTCTGAAAAACACAGGGCTTCCTCCTTTACAATATCGAAAAAGTATGAGGTAAGGAGTTTGTTTTTTTCTCGCCGGATGGTATTCTGAAGATTATCCGTATCTTTGCCATCTCTTTATTTATAAAATTATGGCAATATTAATTAAGAAAGTTTCCACAAAAAGAGAATTGAAGCAGTTTATTCGTTTCAATTATCGACTATACAAAAAAAATCAATATTCCGTTCCCGACCTTTATGATGATATGCTAAATACTTTCAATAAAAAGAAAAATGCGGCATTTGAATTCTGCGAAGCTGAATATTTTCTAGCTTACAAAGATCAGAAAATAGTGGGTAGGGTTGCAGGTATTATCAATCATAAAGCGAATCAAACATGGAATAAGCAAGAGGTACGTTTTGGCTGGATTGATTTTATTGACGACATGGAAGTCTCTGAGGCATTGGTTAATGCTGTTGAAGCATGGGGAAAAGCGAAGGGGATGACCCATATCCAGGGGCCTTTGGGCTTTACGGATTTTGATGCGGAAGGCATGCTCATTGAAGGTTATGACCAGCTTAGTACCATGGCTACGACTTATAACTATCCCTACTATCCGGAACACATGAAGCGCCTTGGCTTCGAGAAAGATGTGGACTGGGTGGAATATAAGATTTATATTCCGGATGAGATTCCTGAAAAACACAAGCGTATAGCTGATCTTATTCAGCGTAAATATAATCTTAAGATCCGGAAATATAAATCTTCCAGAAAAATAGCTAAAGAATATGGAAAGGCTATCTTTGACTTGATGAATGAAGCTTATCAGCCTTTATATGGCTATTCCGCTTTATCTCAAGGGCAAATTAATCAGTATGTGAAAATGTATTTGCCTATTGTGGATTTGCGAATGGTGACGCTTATCACTGATGCCGAAGATAAATTGATTGCTGTGGGGATTTCGATGCCCTCCCTTTCGGAAGCATTACAAAAAGCTCATGGACGTTTATTGCCGTTAGGATGGTACTATTTGCTAAAAGCCTTATTTATGAAACGTCGTGCCAAGATGCTTGATTTGTTGCTTGTTGCGGTGAAACCGGAATATCAAAATAAGGGAGTGAATGCTTTATTGTTTTCAGATTTGATTCCAGTTTATAAAAGATTGGGCTTTACGTTTGCCGAAAGTAATCCTGAATTAGAATTAAACGGGAAGGTGCAGGCTCAATGGGATTATTTTAAAACGGAGCAGCATAAAAGACGTAGAGCTTTCGTAAGGGAGATTAAATAAGAGAACAGTGATTTCTCATTTTGAGAATGCTTTTCGGGACGGTTTTTATTGGTGGCAACTTTTAATTTTTGACATTTGACTCAAAACGATATAGGTTATGGAAGAAATCAAAGGATTAAAACCTGAAGACAAAGGGGAATATACGGAAGAAAACATTCGCCATCTGGACGACATGGAGCATATTCGTGTTCGCTCAGGTATGTACATTGGACGTTTGGGTGATGGGGCACAAGGTGATGATGGTATCTATGTCTTACTGAAAGAGGTCATGGATAATAGTATTGATGAATTTAAAATGGGTGCCGGCAGGCGGATTGAGATCACTATTGAAGATAATCTCAGTGTGTGTGTGCGTGATTACGGACGTGGTATTCCCCAGGGCAAATTGATTGAAGCTGTAAGTAAACTTAATACCGGAGGTAAGTACGACAGTAAAGCCTTTAAGAAGAGCGTCGGGTTGAATGGTGTAGGTATTAAGGCCGTGAATGCTTTGAGCAGCTATTTTGAAGTACGTAGTTATAGAGATGGTAAAGTACGTATTGCAACCTTCGAGAAAGGGACTCTGTGTAGTGATAAATTGGAAGATGCTGAGGAGGAATCAGGAACATATATTTATTTCAAACCAGATAGTACCCTGTTTCTGAATTATTCCTTTCAAAATGGTTTTGTTGAAGCCTTATTACGTAATTATACTTATCTCAATACAGGACTTTCCATTATTTATAACGGACAGCGCATTGTGTCCCGCCATGGGCTGGAAGACTTGCTGAATGATAATATGACCGCTCAAGGGCTTTACGATATTGTGCACCTTAAAGGGGAAGATATTGAGATTGCCTTTACCCATACCAATCAATATGGAGAAGAGTACTACTCTTTTGTAAATGGTCAGCATACCACGCAGGGGGGGACTCATCAGAGCGCTTTAAAAGAACATATTGCTCGTACGATTAAAGAATTCTACAATAAGAATCAAGAATATTCCGATATTCGCAACGGGCTTGTTGCGGCTATTGCCATTAATGTTGAAGAACCTCAATTCGAGGGGCAAACCAAGACAAAGCTTGGCTCGCCTTCCATGTCGCCGGGTGGGGTAAGCGTGAATAAGTATATTGGAGATTTTATTAAGACGGAAGTTGATAACTTTCTTCATAAGAATGCTTTGGTGGCCGACATTATGCTACAAAAGATTCAGGACTCGGAAAAAGAGCGTAAAGCGATAGCGGGAGTTACTAAGTTGGCTCGTGAACGTGCGAAGAAGGCTAATTTGCATAATCGTAAACTACGTGATTGCCGTTTTCATCTTAGTGATGGTAAAGGCAAAGATCTGGAAACTGAATCTTGTATATTTATTACCGAAGGTGATTCAGCCAGTGGCTCCATCACAAAGAGTCGTGACGTAAATACCCAGGCTGTCTTCAGTTTGCGTGGTAAGCCGCTAAACTCTTATGGACTGACCAAGAAGATTGTGTATGAAAATGAAGAGTTTAATTTATTACAGGCTGCTTTAAATATAGAAGATGGTATTGAGGGGCTTCGCTATAATAAAGTGATCGTGGCGACTGATGCCGATGTGGATGGAATGCATATACGTTTGCTACTGATTACTTTTTTCCTTCAGTTCTTCCCTGATCTGATAAAGAAAGGCCATGTTTATATCCTTCAGACTCCTCTTTTCCGCGTCCGGAATAAAAAGAAGACGCTCTATTGTTATAACGACGATGAGCGGCTGAATGCAATAGAACAATTGGGACCGAATCCGGAAATCACACGCTTTAAAGGACTGGGAGAGATTTCTCCTGATGAGTTTGTACACTTTATAGGAAAGGACATACGTTTAGAACAAGTTTCTTTGCGTAAAACAGATTTGGTGAAAGAACTCTTGGAATTTTATATGGGTAAAAACACCATGGAACGACAGAGTTTTATTATTAATAATTTAGTTATCGAAGAAGATTTAGCATCATGAGAAAAGCTATTTTCCCTGGTACGTTTGATCCGTTTACCATAGGTCATTATTCAATCGTAAAAAGGTCGTTGACTTTTATGGATGAAATTATAATAGGGATTGGTCTCAATGAGAATAAGAACACCTATTTTCCAATTGAAAAACGGGAAAAGATGATTCGTGATTTCTATTCTCATGAACCTCGTGTCAAGGTTGCTTCGTATGATAGTCTGACTATTGATTTTGCTCGTAGCGTTGATGCCCAGTTTATTGTGCGTGGAATTCGTACGGTGAAGGATTTTGAATATGAAGAAACAATAGCGGATGTGAATCGTAAACTGGCCGGTGTGGAAACAATTCTGCTTTTTACGGAGCCGGAACTGACATGTATCAGTTCAACAATCGTACGTGAATTACTTCAATATGGAAAAGATATTAGTCGCTTTATTCCTGAGGGAATGATTTTTTGATTACTCATTTGTGAATAAAATAATAGATGAAGAAACTTTTTGTTGTGATGATATGCTTCTGCTCTGTATTCAGAGTGTGGGGACAAGGGAAGGAAGCAGCCCGTAAACTGCAAATAGCGGAATTTGCTATCAGTAATCTTTATGTAGACCCTGTAGATGAAAACAAGTTGGTTGAAGAAGCAATTATCAAAATGCTGGCACAACTTGACCCGCATTCTACTTATAGTGATGCTGAAGAAGTACGGAAGATGAACGAGCCGCTGCAAGGTAATTTTGAAGGGATTGGCGTACAGTTTCAGATGATCGAAGATACACTTCTGGTTGTGCAGCCTGTCAGCAACGGTCCTTCCGAGAAAGTTGGAATTTTAGCCGGTGATCGAATTATATCGGTTAATGATACGGCTATTGCCGGTGTGAAAATGTCAACAGAAGAGATTATGAGCCGTTTGAGAGGGCCTAAAGGCTCTGATGTTAATCTACGAGTACTACGGCGTGGTGTTTCCGATTCGCTAATTTTTAAAGTGGAGCGTGATAAGATTCCCATTCATAGTATAGACGCTTCTTATATGATTCAACCTGCAATCGGTTATATTCGTATTAACCGGTTTGCTGCAACTACTGCGGAGGAGTTTGCTGGGGAACTTAAGAAGTTACAAAAAGAGGGAATGCGCGATTTGATCATGAATTTACAAGGAAATGGAGGAGGTTACTTAAATGCCGCCATTGATATTGCAAACGAGTTCTTGCAGCAGAAAGAGTTGATCGTTTATACAGAAGGAAGAGCTTCCAAACGGAGTAATTTTTATGCACGGGGTACGGGTGATTTTAAGAAGGGACGTTTAATTGTACTGGTTGACGGATATTCGGCTTCAGCAAGTGAGATTGTTACGGGAGCCATACAGGATTGGGACAGAGGTCTTGTTGTGGGCCGTCGTACCTTTGGTAAAGGTTTGGTTCAGCGTCCTATCGAATTACCCGACGGTTCGATGATTCGTCTGACTATTGCTCGATATTATACACCTTCGGGACGTTGTATACAGAAGCCTTATAAGAGTACGGCCGATGTCCGCCTTGAAGGAGGAACCGATGAGGCGAACCAGGAAAAATACAGTCAAGACTTGATCGACCGCTTTAATCGTGGTGAGATGATGCATGCGGATAGCATCCACTTTGCCGATTCACTGAAATGTTTTACTCAGAGATTAAAACGTGTCGTTTACGGTGGAGGAGGCATTATGCCGGATTATTTTGTCCCTATTGACACCACTCAATATACCGATCTTCATAGGGATTTGATGGCGAAAGGGATTATCATCAAGGTCACGATGAACTATATAGAGAAGCATCGGAGTGAGTTAGCCCAAAAATATAAAACGTTTGAGCGCTTCAAAGATAAGTTCAATGTTGACGATGAACTTCTTGGTGAACTGCGGAAGGCAGGTGAAAAAGAGAAGATTAAATTTGTTGAGGCCCAATATGAAAAGTCACTTCCGCTAATTCAGTTGCAACTAAAAGCTCTTATAGCCAGAGACTTGTGGGATATGAACGAGTATTTTGAACTGATTAATCAGACAAACAATAGCGTGGAACAAGCTTTAAAGCTATTGAATTCTGATGAGTATCAACGTCTCTTACATTGATTGAGTCACTTCTTTTATTTAAACATTGGTGTAGCAAACCAATGTTTAAACATCCATGTCGTCCCCATGTAAAGAATAAAAGCGGAAAAGAATCCTGCAATAGCGTCAATCACATAATGAGCCTGAATGTAGACTGTGGCGCAGCATAAGAGTAAGTAGAAAGGCATTAATACGGTGAATAACTTCTTGCTCCCTCTCCACGAAAGGATCATCAATATGGTAGAAATGCCCACATGTGAGCTTGGAAAAGCGGCAGTAGGGCGTTCTCCTATCTGCTGTGATCCTTCGACCAGACTATAGAAAAAACCATGATCGTATCCCGGTCCGGGCAGCAACTCCTGATTATGATTGAAATAACTTCCTATAGCAGGGAAAATGCCATGTACCACCTTTTCCATGCCAATAGCCGGGAAATAGAACTGAGGACCGGCGACAGGAACAAATATATAGATCAGGTAATAGATGAAGAAGGAGCTCACCAGTACGAAGGAAATCTTCTCGAACAAGTCAAAACGGAAAATGAAATAGAATATCACCACGATCACTATCATAGGATAATAGCAGAAATAGCCCATGTTAAGTGGCTCACTTACCCACATATGAGGAAAACGCAGACAGAACCAAACGGCCGGCTGTCCTCCGAACAGCCATTGCTCGGCCGATGCAAAAATGTGGTCCAGATTAGGAAATACCCGGTTAAACTCAAATGTATCCGGATACCAATAAGATAACAGTGACAGTTGGATGGCTATACGTATAAAAGTGGACAGTTTGCATGGAGCTAACTTATAGAGATACATGAGCAAAAATGTCATTCCTGCAATCATGACGCGGTCAATGAGCATTTCCGTCGGATGATCCATTTCCTGAAAGAGAAATAGAATCAAAATTGAAGTTAACAAGTTGTATATCAGTGTTATCTTCTCGACAGCAAAGAGCCCTTTATGAGGCTCCATCTTTTTTAATAAATTTAAAGCCATCCCTCGTTTCTATACCAAGCAATGGTTTCCTTCACACCACGTTCCAAATTATATTCAGGGGTGAATCCTAGTTCCTTTATTGCAGGAGCTATATCACATTGCCAATTTCGTTGTTTCATTATATTGTATTTATCCGAATTGAGTGTGCTGGGCTGTTTTCTGCATGCTCCCCAAAAATCGGCGAGCAAAGATACAACTTTCAATACAAATAATGGACATTTCAAACGAATTACAAACGGATTACCTAATTCTTTTCGAATTAAGTCCGAAAAAGTGCGACTTTGGTACACGTTCCCGTCTGATAGAAAGTATGAACGGTGATGTACTTGTTTTTCAATACCGAGAAAAATCGCTTGTATGATATCCTTCACATAAATGAATGTCAAATCTTGGCGTTTGAATCCCACTTCAAAGTCCAAATGTTGCCGAATGGACTTAGCCATCAGGAAGTAATCTTTTTCCCGCGGGCCATATACTCCCGTCGGGCGGTATATGACATAGGGCAGTGATGGAATACTTTGTAGATAGCGCTCAGCCTTTAGTTTACTCATGGCATAGTAAGTATTGGGAGAGGGAGCGTCTTCTTCCTTGATCGGCCCATAGGTCTGCTCGCGGATAGGTCCGTAAACGCTCAGGGTGCTGATGTATATAAATTGCTTCGGAAGCATGTTCTGTTCCAATAGCGTATCTACAAAGTTTTTGGTCTGAACGTAGTTTACCTTGTCGAAATCTTTTTTATCCGTGCATTTGGTAATGCCTGCGCAGTGAATGATATAGTCGAACTTTGCATTTTCCTGCTGCTGTTGTAAGAGTTGTTCCTGTAATTTACTTTTAGAAGAGAAGTCCAATTCAATAAGGTGTATTCGAGGATCCTTAAGATACTTCCGATTGCTGGTCGGTCGTACGCTTGCCCATACCTCAAAATTCTCTTCCAAGGCTTTTTCTATAATGAAGCTTCCGATGAATCCGCTTCCTCCTGTAATTAAGATACTTCTCACTTTTCAGTCAATTATTTAAGTTCTCTTCCGTGGGTTCCACATGTATATTCACATAAGTCGCTTTCCCGAAGGTGGCTTTCAATTTGATCTCTATTTCTGTTGCTCTCTGGTGTGCGTCTTCCAGCGTGATATTGCCATTCATACGTATGTGTACCTCAATAGCATAATAACTGCCGATGCGACGGGTTCTCAGTTCATGCGGACAACTTACTCCGGGAAAAGACAAGATAATGTCCTGTATCTTATTCTCAATTTCCGCCGGTAACGATTTTTCCAACAGTTCTTCCACGCAAGGTACCAGCAACTGGAGTGCCACCTTCATAATCAGAAAGCTGACGATTAGGGCGGCAATCGGATCGAGTACGCGCCATTGATGTCCCAATAGGATAGCTCCCCCAATTCCAAGCGTCGTACCAATGGAAGAGAGTGCATCACTTCTATGATGCCAAGCATTGGCGACGACCGCCTGGGAGTTTAATTTCTTGCCTTTGGTAAGCGTATAGTGATAGAGGATCTCTTTGGAAACGAGTGATAAGATTGCAGCAATCAAGGCAAAGAGTCCCGGTTCGGGAAGAGGCCCTCCTTTGTAACAGGAGTAGATTGTAAGCCCACTATCTATCAAAATGCCTAAGCCAACGCAAAGTAGCAAGATTCCGATAATGGCAGTTGCTAATGTTTCGTATTTTCCATGTCCATAATCATGTCCCTCGTCCTGAGGCTTTGCTGACATCCGTACAAACACAATGACAATCATATCGGTGACAAAGTCCGATAGTGAATGCACTGCATCTGCGATCATTGCCGCACTATGTCCCCAGATGCCGGCACAAAATTTGAAAATGAGCAGTGCTAAATTGACAATGCTTCCCACAATCGTTACATGATAGACCTCATGTTCCCGGTTGTCTTTTTCTGTATCAACGGAGTGGTTACTCATTCATTCAGATTAGTTAATTGCTGCAAATATAATGCATATTAGCCGTTAGCGAAATAAAATCAGTGTCTATTTTGCTGTACTTATGACTTGAATTCAGCAGATTAAGAGTCATTTTAGTTTAGTGCGTTTATGAATTCTGATTTTCAGGTAGGTTTGTAGTTATAAGTCAAAATAATGAGTAACAAATACTTTCCGGCTTTATTTCTATTATTTTTTACTATTTTCTTGTATGGACAAAGAAGAAGAGTCAAGAAGAGATATTATATTGAGTTGTTGCCGGGGAATGCTCATACCAAATTTCCTGCTGTGGATCTATGAATGCACAGGCATTTCATTTTTCTGCCCATTTTCTCCTTATTTTGATCGTGAATTGATATTTTGGTATCGAATTGAACTACCCAAAACAATAATTTGTTTACTTTGTACTTATCTATATATTAAACAATCTGTTTATGGCTAAAAAGAAAGAAAAAAAAGCGGGCAAGCGCATGAAAAAAAGAGATCTTGCTGCAGCACTTATCAACTTTTTCCACACCAAACCGAATGACGTGTTATCCTTGAAATATATCTTTGAACAGCTTCGTCTGACGACACATCCTTTGAAAATGTTGTGTAAGGATGTTTTGAGCGAACTATTGCTGGACGATTATATCGCAGAGGTTGAAAAAGGGAGATACCGGTTGAATACACATGGAGTTGAGATGGTCGGTACATTTCAACGCAAGAGTAATGGCAAGAACTCTTTTATTTCCGAAGAGGGGGGAGATCCCATCTTTGTTGCGGAGCGGAATTCGGCTCATGCCATGAATAACGACAAGGTACGGATTGCCTTTTTTGCCAAGCGCCGCGGACGTGAGGCCGAGGGGGAAGTGATTGAAGTTCTGGAGCGTGCTAATGATACCTTTGTCGGTACGCTGGAAGTCGCTAACTCTTATGCGTTTTTGGTGACGGAGAACCGGACTCTAGCCAATGATATTTTTATTCCGAAGGAAAAACTGAAAGGCGGGAAAACGGGTGACAAAGCCATCGTTAAAGTCGTTGAATGGCCCGATAAAGCCAAGAATCCCATCGGACAGGTTATTGATATTTTAGGTAAGGCCGGAGATAATACCACTGAGATGCATGCCATCCTTGCTGAATTTGGACTGCCTTATGTTTATCCCGCTTCCGTTGAGAAAGCGGCCGATCATATTCCAGCGGAGATTTCGGCCGATGAGATTGCCAAGCGTGAAGATTTCCGTAAGGTAACGACCTTTACCATAGACCCTAAAGATGCCAAAGATTTTGATGATGCGCTTTCTATTCGTCAGTTGAAAGAAGGCTTGTGGGAAGTCGGGGTGCATATTGCCGATGTCAGCCACTATGTTGAAGAGGGCGGTATTATTGATAAGGAAGCGGAGAAGCGTGCGACTTCTGTTTATCTGGTCGACCGTACCATCCCGATGTTGCCGGAGCGTCTTTGTAACTTTATCTGTTCACTTCGTCCCAACGAAGAAAAGCTGGCGTATTCCGTCGTTTTTGAAATTACAGAAAAAGGAGAAGTTCGGAACTCGCGCATTGTGCATACGGTGATTAAATCGGACCGTCGGTTTACGTACGATGAGGCTCAGCAGATTATTGAGACCAAGGAAGGTGATTTTAGAGATGAAGTGCTTATGCTCGATACCATAGCTAAGATTTTACGCCAAAAACGCTTTACTGCGGGGGCTATCAATTTTGACCGCTATGAAGTGAAATTCGAGATTGATGAAAAGGGAAAACCGCTTGGAGTTTATTTCAAAGTTTCTAAAGATGCCAATAAGTTGGTGGAGGAGTTCATGTTGCTCGCCAACCGGACTGTTGCCGAAAGAATCGGTCGTGTGCCTAAAGGTAAAAACCCGAAGGTGTTCCCGTATCGTATTCACGACCTTCCCGATCCGGAAAAGCTGGATAATCTTGCTCAATTTATTGCACGTTTTGGCTATAAGTTGCGTACAGGGGGTACGAAGACAGATGTTTCCAAGTCCATTAACCACTTGTTGGATGACATTCAGGGAAAGAAAGAAGAGAATCTGATAGAAACCGTATCAATACGTGCCATGCAAAAAGCGCGGTACTCAACACATAATATCGGACATTATGGTCTGGCTTTTGACTATTATACCCACTTTACTTCCCCTATACGGCGCTATCCTGATATGATGGTACACCGTTTGCTGACCAAATATCTGGAAGAAGGCGGGCGCAGTGTCTCGGAAAAGAAGTACGAAGCGCTGTGTGAGCATTCCAGTGGGATGGAGCAGATTGCAGCTAATGCCGAGCGGGCCTCTGTAAAGTACAAGCAGGTGGAATTTATGACCGAGCATGTAGGGCAAACTTATGACGGTGTCATTTCCGGTGTCACGGAGTGGGGCTTGTATGTTGAACTGAATGAAAACAAGTGTGAAGGTATGATTCCCGTTCGCGACTTGGATGATGATTATTACGAGTTTGACGAGAAGAACTACTGCTTGCGCGGACGTCGCAAGAACCGTATATATAGTTTGGGAGATGCGATTACCATTAAGGTAGCACGTGCTAATCTGGAAAAGAAACAATTGGATTTTGCTCTTGTAGAGTAGTCCGTCTTTCTTTATTATGCAAGGCTATGGATAGTGTTGCATACTAAGGTCAGTTAATAGCTTAGGTAGAAATGAATGATAAAAGGGAGGACTCTCCCTCTTTTATCATTCATTTCTTTTTTTGGGCATCCTTAATTTTACTATTTTTTTAATCATCTTTTCTGGTTAATGCTTATTTTGATCATGCAGTGTTAGTTCGCTATTTCTAAAAGAAATAATTAGCAGTGATATTTTATACAAAAGTTGCACCAAAATAATTCTATTCTGAGAGGTGCATCTTTTGATAATAGGCAATAAGTGAAAGTCTTTCATTTTAACTGATTTAGGGCCAGTCTATTTCAGAACAAGGCTGTCTTCAGTCTCGGCAAAACGATTAAGCAGATGATCGTTCAAAGACACCATAGGTTGAAGTCTAAAGAATTAGATTAACGTTTTTTAAAATAGGTGTTATCATTATTTTTTTAATATGCTGTTTTATAGATAATTATGTGCACTGGTTGTTATTGTTTTTATAGTGCTATATCGTTTTCTTATCGTTATTTTTGTATGACAATTAATCGATAAATAAGAATAAATGTTCTGACATAAAATATAATTATACAATAATAAAGTAATGATATACTGAAATTAAAGATATTGTTTTCGCGAAACAACAGTCGAATAAAAGTTACGACTTAAAAAAAAACTTTAATGAAAATATTATTATTAATTATTAAAATTAAGCTTTATGAAAAATATTATTATTGCAATTTTGTTTTGCTCCTTTTCCTCAATTATAGGTTTTGCTAAAAGTGAGCAATCAATGTTTCAGATCATTGTTACCGATTGTGGAACATCTCATAGTATCTCTGCTGGTTGTTCAGCAGAATTAGCTTGTTATTATCTTGATTATTATAGTGACAAAGACTGTGGTACTCACTATTTATAATTATTGTATAGTAATATAAGTCTTTTTTAAACCTTTGCAAAGGTTAATTCATCCGGTAGCTCTTGTCTGAATTGAAGTTTTTACCATTTAGAGTAATTGATTTTTGCTCTAAATGGTTTTAATACCATATTAATATAATGCACATGAAAATATTATTTTATATTATAACCTTTCTATTCTCCCAGGCATTATGTGCTCAGGAAATAGATCACGTAAAATTACGTATTCATTATACAGAAGCATTTAAAAAGTGGGTAGGCGACACTGTTTTTTTTCAAGACGAGAAAGTTCTTGATATAGGAGATAAGATCTCTAAATTTTATAGCTTATGGGAAAATTCGAGTGAAGTGATAAGAGATAGCGTGTTAAGGCATGGAGGAACTTTTCAAGAGGTACAAAATGCTTTGGGAAAATCTCCTTACCCGCGTAGTTACCAATACGCTGTAGTATACAAAAATTATCCTCAGAAAGGGCAATTGACTTATACCGACCGGATATTTATTAAAACTCTCCGCTATCAAGAGCCGATGGAAAAGCAACAATGGCAAATCGTTGCCGATAAAGCCGACACCATAGCCGGTTATCGATGTCAACAGGCAAAAACAAGCTTTCGAGGTAGAGAATGGACTGTTTGGTTTACAATGGATATTCCGATTCACGATGGACCATGGAAACTATGTGGGCTACCCGGTTTAATTTTAAAAGCAGAAGATTCCAAGAAAGATTTCCGGTTTGAATGCATCCAGATAGAAAATATCAAAAATAAGAAAGCAATAATACTTCCCAAGCTCCAATATATCAAATGTAGCCGGGCAAAGCTACAACAACAGATCATACAATCCGGAAAAGATCCAGATGGTTATCTTAGACAATTAGGATATGATGTAGGTCCTGGCTATGATGCAAAAGGAAGGCCATTAAAATATGGCAAGACGTGCACGCTTCTGGAATATTAAAGTAATTGTTGGAAAACAGATGAGATATTTAACTCTGGTCCTGGTCCTCTTTTTTGAAATTCATTGTATATGTGCCCAGCAACAATTTCGAGGTACTGTTATTGATGATAAAGAGGGAAAAGCTTTGGAAGATGTATCTATTGCATTGTTAGATAGTAGTCGGGCCGCAACGAACTTTACCTATACCGATCAGCGAGGTCATTTTGGTCTGACAGCGAAAACACTTCCCTTTTCCATCTCCATTTCGTTGTTAGGTTATAAACGGCAAATTATCCCCATTAAGGAATACATTAACGGTGGGACTTATAAAATGCATAATGAGGGGTACAAGATAAAAGAAGTGAAAGTTGTATCTCACCGCATCAGAGCAGAGAAAGATACGATAACTTATTCTGTTGCTGGCTTTAGAATGCCTCAAGATAGAACGATAGCAGATGTTTTAAAAAAAATGCCGGGAATAGAAGTAACTCCTGCCGGACAAATTAAAGTCCAAGGTCAACCAATCAGTAAGTTATATATTGAGGGTATGGATCTGATGGGGTCTAAGTATGCTTTAGCAACTGACAATCTGTCGGGTAAAGTCGTGAAAGAAGTCCAAATATTAAACCATCATCAGCCTATAGCTGCTTTACGCGGAAAATCATTCAGTGAACAAATCGCCATCAACTTGGCTTTAACGGATAATGTTCATTTCACCACGTCGGGTACTGCTGATTTGGGAATCGGTTATTCCGGGGATGATAAAACTCTTTGGAACGGGCGCCTTGTCGAGCTATTTTTAGGCAAAAGGCAACAGAATTTATCTCTTTATAAAACCAACAATAATGGGGAAGATGTGAGCAACGAGATCCAAAATCAAATTATAGAGAATGACATGAGTGTGGATGAAGATGCTCCGATATTGAGATCACCCGATTTATCTGTTAGTCAGGTAGACAAGAAGCATTACTTAAATAACAAAAGCCATTTGTTTGCTACAAATCATCTTTACAAGATGAGTAAAAACGCTACTTTACGAGGACAGTTCACCTACCAATCCCTGCACAATGACATGCACGAGCAGCGTGTCTCATCTTATTTTTATCCCGATGCAACAACGGTTGTGACAGAAAAGAATAAAGTTGCTTCAATAAGCAATGACTATACCGCAGAAGCTGACTATCAATTGAACAGCTCTTCAAAATATATACGCAATAAATTGACTGCCGACATAGAACAAGATAAAGCCACAAATGTAGTTGAGACAAATGCTAATTCCATTGAACCGGTTACCCGGGTGAAAAGAAAGAACGTCGCCAACGCTTTTCAGTATATTAATACATACAATAATAATCGTATTTTAAAAATTAATTCAATCAATTCCTTCCAAGATCTTCCACAAACGTTAACCGTTATGCCGGGATTGTATGAAGAGTTATTAAATGATGGGAAGACATATAGCGGGTTAACTCAAGATGTGCATATGCAAAGCTTTAGCAGTCATACAAAAACAAAGTTACAGTTGATGATCGCTAAATTTTATGTAAACATGGAGGCTGGCTTCAACTATGATCATCAAAAGCTAACGTCATCTCTCTCTTGTAGGCAAGGTGGGGATTCTTACCCTACTCCGAATTCACAATTTGCTAATGACGTCAACTTTTCAGATGCTAGAATCTTTGGTAATCCATCGCTCACCTATAAAAGCTATCGCTGGAACATCAATTTTAATATTCCGTTATCTTTTCACTTCTATCATTTGAATGGTAAAGAAGGCGGGCATTATTTCCGCTTTTTTCCAGAGCCATCGCTTCGTATGACCTATAATCTTAATGCTTATTGGGAATTGAATCAAATCCTGAATTATCGTTATCAGGTACCTGATATAACTCAGCTTTACAGTAACTATATTTTCAGCACTTATCGTAATGCGTCCAGAGGCAGTGCTTTTTATGATTACCGTATGCTTATCTATTCCCTTTTTCTAAAATTCAGTAATCCGATTGAAGGGCTATTTTGGTCATTGTCAGGCTCAGTGACGCCCAGTTGGCAAAACAAGATGCTTGTTATGAATCAGGATGATATTTTAACCTCCAGCCAGATGCTTGATCGGAAATATACCAACCTGCAGTGGAATGTCCGCACTCGATTTTCCAAAGCCTTTGGATGGTGGAAACTTTTTATAGCATTGACTGGTAATTACATTGAAAATAAGAACAAGAGCATGCTTTCTGAGCAAATGATTTCTTTTGATCATAGAATGTTATCATTATCATTTGACTACTCTTTACAACCCTGTAAATATATTAGCGTTGAAGGGAAAGAAGGTTTTTCGTATTCGAAGCTCTCAAGTAAAATTACGAACGGGGTGTTTTCCAGTCATACCAATAGCGAATTAACCTTGAATGTATTCCCTAGTAAGGACTGGAGGCTAAAATGGGAACATCAGTTATTGCTTAGCCATAAACCGATTCATTCTTCTATCTATTTTATGGATGCAGCGGTTTCTTATATCTATAAACAGATCGAATTTGAATTCAGTATGAATAATCTTTTAAATAAGAAAAGCTTTCAACAAACCAGCTACTCATCTATGATGGAGGAAAATTCTCTTAATTATTTCCGCTCACGTGAAGGATTATTTAAAGTCATGATCAGCTTCTAATTCGATTAACTGATAGGATCTGAATGGCGTTGACCGAAGAACTTCTTTTTTATTGCAGGACACTCCTTGGGCGACTTTGAATGATCATAATTGGACACGATCTTCAACTGAAAATGACTTAAAGTATTGTTCCTCTTTTTTATGATATGCCAAAAAGAATATAGAAGTTGTCTGCCCAAAGCAATATATTCTGTATATTTGATTCCGATAAACAGAAGCAAAGTCGTTTGTATTTGAATGTTTTGAGAATACAAATCTTCTTTATTACTAGTGATGTACTACATTAATTACATCCTTTTAGGTAAGTTGCTATTGAATAAATAGAAATAAAATGAAAACTATTACAATTACAGATCAGAAAGAGATAGAAGATATTATAAGGAAGTGTACCTGTTGCAGTGTGGCTATGGTTGATTTGGAGGGTAATCCGTATGTTATTCCAATGAACTTTGCTTATAGGGATCATACGATTTACTTGCACTCCGGTCCGGACGGAAGTAAGATGAAGATGATAGCGCGGCATCCTAGGGTTTGCATCAGCTTTTGTGAGGGACAGGAATTGGTATATCAAAGCGAGCAGATTGCGTGTAGTTATAGCATGAAGTCGCGTAGCGTGATGTGTACGGGCGAGGTGCACTTCATTGAAGAGCTGGAGGAGAAACGTGCTACTCTTGAGTTCTTTATGAAACAATATACCGATAATCCCTGTGGATTTGCAAAACCTTCCTTGCAGAATGTGAAAGTGTGGGCGGTAAAGGTGGATAAAATGACTTGCAAGGCCTTCGGACTGCGTGCCAGCGAGATTTGATCGTTACAATATTGCCTGTACAATTTATGATCCCATTGATTGATTTCGTCATTGTGCAGGCAATATAGAGGCAATTGTTTTTTCCTTAAAGCGGGTATTCTTCGAAGGCGTATAGCAGAGTGGAGAGATAGCGCTCTCCGGTATCCGGCAATAATACAACGATCGTTTTCCCTTCGTTTTCAGGTAACTGAGCCAACTGGGTGGCAGCACTTAGGGCAGCTCCGGAAGAGATGCCGACTAGCAAGCCCTCCAATCGGGCTAGTTCGCGACTGACACGAATCGCGTCATCGTTGCCAACTTGTACTATTTTATCTACCACTTCCGCCTTGTAATTCTTGGGGATGAATCCGGCACCGATTCCTTGTATCTTATGAGGACCGGGGGCACCTCCTGAAAGTACGGGGGAGTCGGATGGTTCAACGGCTACAATCTGTATTGCAGCATTGTGCTTTTTCAGACTTGTTCCCACTCCGCTTACGGTGCCTCCTGTTCCTACTCCGGCAACGAATAAATCGACCTTCCCATCGGTGTCCCGCCAGATTTCTTCGCCTGTGGTCCGTTCGTGAACCGCCGGGTTGGCCGGATTATCAAACTGTTGAAGGGTGATTGCACCCGGTGTTGAAGCCCTTAATTCTTCTGCACGTGCTATTGCCCCTTTCATACCCGAAGCACCGGGAGTCAGTACGAGTTCGGCACCTAAAGCCTTTAGCAAGTTCCGTCGCTCAATGCTCATGGTGTCGGGCATGGTCAGAACGAGCTTATATCCTTTCGAGGCGGCGACAAAAGCCAGTCCCACCCCGGTGTTTCCACTGGTCGGCTCAATAATTGTAGTTCCGGCGTGTAATTTACCCGAAGTTTCAGCGTCTTCAATCATGGCTAAAGCAATGCGATCCTTAACACTCCCCGCTGGATTGAAGTATTCCAGTTTAACCACTAAACGGGCTTTAAGTTGCTTTTCCGCACTGTAATTGCCCAACTCCAGTAAAGGAGTGTTACCTACCAGATCGGTAAGATGTTTTGCTATTTTGCTCATAACTTATAAAGTATTTAATTCTAGACTTTTTTGATATTGCAAATATAGAATTTCAGCGTTGGACAGGAAATACCACGTTTGTGGGATTTTCATACTATAAATGAGGGATTTTACTTAAGAATCCTTACCTTTGTCCCCACCTTAATAAAAAGGATATCCTAATGACTCCATTTAATTTTACTCACATCTTGACACAGGCAGTCGATGAGCTATCGGAAAGCGAATCTTATAAGGGACTGTTTCACCAGCATACGGATGGCAATCCTTTGCCTTCAGCTAAAGCTCTGTTTGATATTGTAGAGCTATCGCGTGCTATTTTATTCCCCGGATACTTTGGAAATTCAACGGTTAATAGCCGTACAATGACTTATCATATCGGCGTTAATGTAGAACGCCTTTTTGATTTGTTGACGGAGCAGATCTTGGCGGGACTTTGTTTCGGAACAGATGATGAGTGCAGTTGCTGCACTGAAGGACAGCGGGAAGAAGCCACTGCACTGGCGGCTAAATTTATCAGTCATCTGCCTGAGATGAGGCGTATACTGGCTACCGATGTGGAAGCGGCGTATAACGGTGACCCGGCTGCGCAAAGTTTCGGGGAAGTCATTAGTTGCTATCCCACCATACGGGCGATCTGTAACTATCGTATAGCCCACGATCTACTCATTCTCGGGGTGCCGCTCATTCCCCGCATTATCACGGAAATGGCGCATAGTGAAACGGGGATTGATATTCACCCCGGAGCAGTTATCGGAACTAGCTTTACAATCGACCATGGGACAGGCGTTGTCATTGGTGAGACTTGTATTATAGGGAATGATGTGAAGTTGTATCAAGGGGTGACTCTTGGTGCCAAAAGCTTTCCGCTCGATGAGGACGGTAAGCCGATTAAAGGTGTCCCAAGGCATCCCATATTGGAAGATGATGTGATTATCTATTCCAATGCTACGGTTCTGGGGCGCATTACAATTGGCCATGGTGCTACGGTAGGCGGCAACATCTGGGTAACGGAGAATGTGCCGGCGGGTGCACGGATTGTTCAAACAAAGGCAAAGAAGTAGAAGTTACTTTATAGCAGCCTATAAATAGGTTATTTAACATCAACTATAAACTTATAAAACAACTGAATGGAATTTTTTGAAATGATTGCCAAGACCTTTCAAGGTTTGGAAGAAGTCTTAGCTCAGGAATTGACGACGCTGGGTGCATCAGATATACAAATCGGTAGGCGTATGGTTTCTTTTACCGGTGACAAGGCGATGATGTACAAAGCTAACTTTGCCCTTCGAACTGCCATTCGTATCCTCAAGCCGATCAAGCATTTTGCGGCAAAGGACGCCGATGCGGTATACGATGAAATAAAGATGATTCACTGGGAGGACTTCTTGGATGTTGATAAAACTTTTGCAGTAGATGCTGTTGTTTTTAGCGAAGAATTCCGTCACTCTAAGTTTGTTTCCTATAAAGTAAAGGATGCAATCGTTGACTATTTCCGTGATAAGACCGGTAAGCGTCCGTCCGTCCGTATCAATAAACCGGATGTTCTGTTGAATATACATATTGCGCAGACGACTTGTACCTTGTCGCTCGACTCTTCGGGGGAATCACTCCACCGCCGCGGTTATAGGCAGGAGGCAGTGGAAGCACCCTTGAATGAAGTGCTGGCGGCGGGTATGATTATGATGACCGGCTGGCATGGGGAATGTGACCTGATTGATCCGATGTGCGGTTCGGGTACGATTCCCATTGAGGCGGCATTGATAGCGCATAATATTGCTCCGGGGGTTTTTCGTAAGGGGTTTGCTTTTGAGAAGTGGACTGACTTTGATCAGGACCTGTTTGACACTATCTATAATGATGACAGTCAGGAACGGGAATTCACCCATCACATTTATGCCTATGATAATAGTCCGCAAGCCATTGAAATAGCGACTCATAATATTAAGGCAGCCGGAGCCTCCAAGAGCATCAATTTGAAGTTGCAGGCTTTCCAGACTTTTGAGCAACCGGCGGAGAAGTCGCTTATTATCATGAACCCGCCTTATGGCGAACGTATCTCAACCAATAACCTATTAGGATTATACCAGATGATCGGGGAGCGGTTGAAACATGCTTTTGTAGGCAATACGGCTTGGGTACTATCTTACCGGGAAGAGTGCTTTGATCAGATTGGATTGAAAGCGACGGCTAAAGTCCCCTTGTTCAATGGAGCTCTGGAATGTGAGTTTCGCAAATATGAACTGTTTGACGGCAAGTATAAGGAATTCCGGAAGAATGATGCCGGAGAAGAGGTGTGCCACATGGATAAAAGTCGTCCCCGATTTGAAGATTCACGCAAGTCCCGTGACACGAAATCACGCGACTCTTTTAGGGGCGGCGACCGGCCGAGGTCTCCTTACAAAGCTCCGTATTCTAATACAGGAACTCATGGTGGAGATCGGAAGCCTTATGCCGAGAAGAGACCGGATCACAAGCCGGATCATAAGAAAGAAGATTAGAATTATTAGTGCTCAATCGTATTGGGCTAATGCATCAATTTGAGATTAAAGGCAGTATGAATAGAAAAAGTAAGTGGGCAGGCCTGACATTGGCTGTATTGTCTTCACTCCTTACATCAAGTGTTATGGCACAAGATTTGAAGAAGCCGACCTTGGAAGATTTGATTCCGGGCGGAGAGACTTATCGTTATGTAGCGAATCAGTGGTATCAGTGGTGTGGTGACTCGGGGTGTTTGGAATTGGGTATTGATAAAGTAGAGGGTACCTGGATCGGTAAAAAGCACACGAAGAAGTTTACGGCGATCACACTGGATGAGGCGAACGACTTGCTTGCGACTAAAGGGCTGGGGAAAATTCATAGTTTTTATAAGGCCGTTTTCTTAAATGACGGGGTGAATGGAACGGACTTAGGGTATGCTAAAAAGGATCAGTCGGCTACGCTGATGCTTGTAAATACAAGTAAGAACAGAGCGCTTATCGACTGGAAGAAGAAAGTGTTGGTTTGGAGCCAGGCTTGCCCAGAGGGTGCTGACCATGACGACTGGAATGCTGTAAGCCGTAATCTGGCATATACGATTGGTAACAACCTGTTTGTATGCACTTCGGACGGTAAAGTACAGCAAGTCACGAACGAGCCGGATGGTATTGTTTGCGGGCAGAGTGTACATCGTAATGAGTTCGGTATTCAAAAGGGAACATTCTGGAGCGCTGACGGTCAGCTGCTGGCTTTTTACCGGATGGATGAGCGTATGGTGACCCAATATCCATTGGTGGATATTACCAAAAGGGTGGCTGAAGTGAACAATATCCGTTATCCGATGGCCGGAATGAAGAGTCATAAGGTGACCATTGGCATTTATAATCCCGGGAATCAGCAAACCGTTTATCTGAAAGCGGGAGATCCGACCGATCGTTATTTCACAAATATCAGTTGGGCACCGGATGGAAAGAGCTTGTACCTCATCGAACTGAACCGGGATCAGAACCACTCAAAGCTGTGCCAATATGATGTGGCAACCGGCGACCTGATGAAAACGTTAATTGAAGAGCAAAACCCTAAATATGTGGAGCCTCTGTGTCCCATCCGCTTTCTACCATGGGATGATACGAAGTTTATTTATCAAAGCCAGCGTGACGGCTTTAACCATTTATATCTTTATAATACCGAAGGAAAGCTGCTCAAACAGCTGACGTCGGGCAATTGGTTGGTACAGGAACTGCTGGGCTTTAATGCATTGAAGCATGAAGCGATCATTGCCAGCACGGAGGTTTCTCCTTTGCAAAGCAATATTTATAGCGTTAATATTAAGACGGGAAAGCGATATCTTATTGGCGAAAAGGAAGCTACGCATCGTGGAGTACAGCTCTCTCCGGCAGGGGAATATCTGATTGATCGTTACTCGTCGCCGAAAAACCCGAGAACGATTGCCATTTGCTCTACTACGGCGAAGAAAGCGGGCTGGGATTTCACGCTGTTTCAGGCGAAGGACCCGTACGAAGGATTTCAAATGCCGACTTTCGAGGTCGGTACCATTAAGGCGGCTGATGGGGTAACGGATTTGTATTACCGCATCACAAAGCCTGCGGACTTTGATTCGAATAAGAAATATCCTGTGATTGTCTACGTTTACGGAGGTCCCCATGCGCAAATGGTAACCAACGGTTGGCAATACAGTGCGCGCGGATGGGACATCTATATGGCGAACAAGGGGTATATCATGTTCACGCTGGACAATCGCGGAAGCGAGAACCGGGGATTGGAGTTTGAGAATGTCACCTTCCGTCATTTGGGAATTGAAGAGTGCAAAGATCAGGTTAAGGGAATTGAGTTCCTGAAAAGCCGGCCTTACGTCGATGGTAATCGCATTGGCGTACACGGATGGAGCTTCGGCGGGCACATGACAGTGGGACTGATGCTTCGGTATCCCGATCTTTTCAAAGTCGGTGTTGCCGGCGGACCGGTGATTGACTGGAGTTACTATGAGGTGATGTATGGTGAACGATATATGGATACCCCGCAGACAAATCCCGAAGGTTACAAAGAGTGTGATTTAAAAAATCTGGCTGGTCACTTGAAAGGACACTTGCTTATTATTTACGGCGATCATGACGATACCTGCGTTCCGCAGCATACGCTTTCTTTTATCAAAGCCTGCATAGACGCGCGGACTTATCCCGATCTATTTACTTACCCCACGCATAAGCATAATGTGTTGGGACGGGACCGGGTTCACCTGCATGAGAAGATAACGCGTTATTTTGAAGACTATCTTTAAGTGAGACGTAAGGATTAAAATAAAAAATAAATAGAGATGAATATTCTGTTATTAGGTTCTGGCGGCAGGGAGCATGCCTTAGCATGGAAAATAGCTCAGAGTCCCAAAGTTGAACATTTGTATATTGCTCCGGGTAATGCGGGTACATGTGTCATTGGTGAGAATGTGGCGATTAAAGCGACTGACTTTCCCAAGTTGAAAGAGTTTGCTCTGGCTCACGCTGTTGAGATGATTGTCGTGGGACCGGAGGACCCTTTGGTGGAAGGTATTTACGATGAATTCCAGGGTGACGCGACGACCCGGCACATTGCTATCATAGGTCCCACCGCAAAAGGTGCGGAGTTGGAAGGAAGCAAGGAATTTGCCAAGGGCTTTATGGACCGGCATCATATACCAACCGCCCGTTATAAGAGCATTACGGCGGACAATCTGGAAGAAGGATTTGCTTTTATGGAATCGCTCGAAGCTCCTTATGTGTTGAAGGCCGACGGACTTTGCGCCGGCAAGGGGGTGCTGATTCTGCCTACCTTGGAAGAAGCGAAGCAGGAATTGAGAGAAATGTTGGGCGGTATGTTCGGACAAGCTAGTGCCACTGTGGTGATAGAGGAATTCCTGAGCGGCATCGAATGTTCCGTTTTTGTGCTTTCCGATAGCCAACATTATAAGGTATTGCCTGTGGCAAAAGATTATAAGCGGATAGGCGAGGGGGATAAAGGACTGAATACCGGTGGCATGGGCAGTGTGACCCCTGTTCCTTTTGCTGATGAAGTGTTCATGGAAAAAGTACGTACCCGCATCATCGAACCGACCATAAAGGGACTTCAGGAAGAAGATATTCTTTATAAAGGCTTTATCTTCCTGGGTTTGATTAGAGTGAAAGGGGAGCCGATGGTGATTGAATATAACGTCCGTATGGGCGATCCGGAAACGGAGAGTGTGATGCTACGTGTAAAGAGTGATTTGGTCGAACTGTTTGAAGGTGTCCGCGATGTGAATCTGGATACTAAATCACTCGTGATAGATCCGCGTACTGCCGCCTGTGTGATGCTTGTCAGCGGGGGCTATCCGGAGAAATACGAAAAAGGTTGTGTTATGACCGGCTTTGAACAGGCTGCTGCCACCGAGAGCCTGCTCTTTCATGCCGGGACGACATTGAAAGATGGTCACGTTGTGACTAATGGAGGACGCGTGATAGCCGTATGCTCTTATGGCGAGTCTAAAGAAGAAGCGCTGGCGAAGAGTTACAAGGTCGCAGAGATGATTGATTTTGATAAGAAATATTTTCGTCGTGACATTGGCTTTGATCTTTGATCGATGCGATAAATGAATCAGAGGTTAACAATAAAGGATTGAATGCGGAATAGAAGGTTGCAGACTCGGGTCACTACGGGGCGTTTTACATTGCCCGTTACTATATTCCTGTCCATCTCAATATGGATAGGGACGGCTTTCTTATTGCCTTCAATAACCGTCGAACGATCCGGTTGCTTTTTGTGCAATATCCTTGCGCGATTGGAGATTTCCGAAGTTCTGGAAAGCCTGCTGAGTCTTTTCTTGTATGCTACTATAGGCTATCTGCTTATTGAATTGAATAACATCTATGCGATGATCCGCATGCGTGCTTCCGTGCAGACGGCGGTTTATTTCATACTGGTTGCGATCTGTCCGGTAATGCACTATCTGTATGTCGGTAATATAGCCTCTGTGGCACTGCTCATTTCATTGTTTTTCCTATTCCGTGGGTATCAGTATTCGCGTCCGGCAGCTGCTCTTTTCTACTCCTTCTTGTTTATTGCTTTAGGGAGTCTGTTCTTTCCGCAACTGATGTTTTTCATTCCGGTTTTCTGGATTGGTGCATATAATATTCAGTCGTTGACGCTAAAGAGTTTTATGGCTTCATTGATCGGATGGAGCGTTCCTTATTGGTTTCTGTTGGGGCACGCCTATTTCTATAATGAGATGGATCTTTTTTACCAGCCGTTTATCAGTCTGGTGACTTTCGGTTCGATGGACCTCTTAGCCTGTCCGCTATGGGAACTGGCGACTTTCGGCTATCTGGCAATTCTTTTTCTGGTCAGTTCCATCCATTGTCTGGTGAGTAGTTATGACGATAAAATACGTACGCGTATCTACCTGCGCTTTCTGATTTTTCTCGACTTTTGTTTTTTTGCATATTTCCTTTTACAACCCTCTTTCGGCATCCAATTGTTGCCCTTACTGCTGATTGGGACTAGTATCTTGATTGGACATTTGTTTGTGCTGACGAACAGTCGCACTTCTAATGTGTTCTTTATAGGAGTCTTACTTGGTTTACTTACCTTATTCAGCTTTAATGTATGGACGCTTTTATCCAATTTCTAATCCATTGGGGGTACTTAGGGATGTTCCTTTCTGCTTTATTGGCGGGTAGTGCCGTCCCTTTCAGTTCTGAAGCTGTATTGGCGGCATTGGTCCTGCCCGTGACCGGTCTCAATCCCTGGATCTGTCTGGCTATTGCTTCTTTCGGGAATCTTTTAGGCAGCCTGACTTGTTATGGTTTCGGGCGGTTGGGGCGTATGGACTGGTTGGAACGATACTTTCATATGAAGCGGGAGAAAGTGGAACGGGTGCAGAACTATTTGAACGGGAAGAGTGCTTTTATGGCATTTTTTGCTTTCTTACCGATTGTGGGAAGCCTTATTGCCGTTTCATTAGGCTTCTTGCGGAGTAATATCTGGATCGTATCCTTGAGTATGCTGGTAGGTAAGATATTAAGATATACGGTTATTATTCTGGCCATAAGGGAACTTTTATGAAGAGGATTGTTGAAGAAACGCAGGACGGGAGTGCCACGCTGTTTGTCCCTGAATTGGACGAACATTACCACTCCACAAAAGGCGCACTGACGGAATCCCGTCACATTTTTATTGAGATGGGACTGAAAGCATCAGCCACCTTATCGCCCCGCATTCTTGAAGTTGGCTTTGGGACGGGACTGAATGCTTTTCTGACTTTACAATATGCCGAAGAGGAACAAAGAGCGGTTCACTATACCGGCATTGAACTGTATCCGCTTTCCTGGGAAGAGGTTGCTGCTTTGAACTATAGTAGGGACCTGTTGTTTAAGTCAATTCATGATGCACCGTGGGGCGGGGATATTGCTCTTTCGCCTCATTTTGTATTGAGAAAGGTGAATGCCGATGTGAATCGATATCTTGAAGAGTGTGTTGATCCTGCGGGTTACGATGTGGTGTACTTTGATGCGTTTGCGCCCGAAAAGCAGCCGGAGATGTGGAGCGAACAGTTGCTTCATTCTGTTTATAAGCAGTTGAACTCCGGAGGAATTCTGACAACATATTGCGCAAAGGGAGTGATTCGCAGGCTGCTTCAGAAGGTTGGGTTTCAAGTAGAACGCCTTCCCGGTCCTCCCGGAGGAAAGCGGGAGATTCTGCGGGGAACGAAGTGTTGAGTGTATAACGGTGATATACAGTTAATTCAGTTTATACGGTTTGCAATGTATGTAGTTTGTTAAATAGCCTGAGTGCTAAATATAAGATATTAAAATGAGGAGAATATTGTTTTTCTTTCTTCTGGCTTGTTTGGTCGTTTCTTGCAAGAAGAAAGATGCGCAACATCAAGTTGCTAGCGGGGGTAAGCCTATTATAACGGTCAGTATTGAGCCTTTGCGTTATTTTACAGAGGCGATTGCCGGCAATGAATTTAAGGTCGTAAGTCTGGTACCTAAAGGAAGCAGTCCCGAAACATACGACCCTAAGCCTCAACAACTGGTCAGTCTTGCCGATAGCAAGGCCTATTTCCGGATTGGTTATATTGGTTTTGAACAGGTGTGGATGGATAAGTTGATGGACAATGCCCCACACGTGCAGGTCTTTGATCTCTCTAACGGAGTCCGCCTTATCGCCGACTCGACACATGTCCATGCGGATGAGGAATCCGACGCTGATTCTGATGCGCTTCACCATCACCATTTAGAAAGCCATCGTCATGCAAGTGTTGATCCTCATATCTGGAATTCCACTCAGAATGCACGGATTATTGCGACGAACATCTTGCGTGCGCTCTGCACAATTGATAAGCTGCATGAAGAGGAATTCATTCAACGATACCAGAAGTTATGCACTACGATTGAGCAGACTGATCGTCTCATCCTAAGCATGCTTTCTTCCACACGGGCCGACCATTCTTTCATGATTTACCATCCTGCACTGTCTTACTTTGCACGCGATTACGGATTGCGCCAAATTCCCATTGAAGAGAGTGGCAAGGAGCCTTCGCCGGTTTATCTGACCAAGCTGATGGATATTTGCAGGAAAGAGAAGCCCCGTGTCATCTTTATCCAACCGGAGTTTGACCGCCGCAATGCCGAAATCATAGCGAGCCAGACGGGTACTGAAATCGTTCTGATCAATCCCTTGTCTTATCATTGGGAACAAGAAATGTTGAACGTGGCTAAACACCTCGAGTAGTTGGGGCGTTAAGTGTATGTTCTTGTTTACAGCAGATTTTCGTGATACAGGTATTGAAATGAGAGATATGAACAGGACTAATGAGTGTGCAAAATCCTCTACCATGAGGAGAAGAGTATGAAATGAAAGATATGAATAAGACTAATCCCTTGATTGAAATAAAGAATCTGAGTGCGGCTTATGATGCCCGCACGGTTTTGCATGAAGTAAACCTGACCGTTTATGAGCACGACTTTTTGGGGATTATCGGGCCAAACGGTGGAGGAAAGACAACGCTTATCAAATGTATCTTAGGTTTGCTGAAGCCCGCCGACGGGGAAATTGTTTATCACTCTTCCCATAATGTACGTCCTTCAGATTCCGGTACTCCTCTTATTATGGGCTACCTTCCGCAATATAGCAGCATCGATCCGAAGTTTCCCATTACCGTGGAAGAAGTTATCCTGTCCGGTTTAGGTTCTCAAAAGCCTCTAGCCGGTCGATTTACCGATGCGCAGCGTGAGAAAGTCAGTCAGGTCGTTGTGCGTATGGGATTGGAAGGGTTTGAAAAGAGAGCTGTCGGTACACTTAGCGGGGGACAACTTCAGCGGGTATTATTGGGACGTGCCATCGTTTCCGACCCCGAAGTCGTAGTGCTTGATGAGCCCGGCACCTATATCGACAAGCGTTTCGAAGCCCGTCTCTACGAATTGCTGACAGAGATCAACGAAGAATGCGCTATTATCCTCGTCAGCCATGACATCGGTACGGTGATTCAGCAAGTGAAATCAATTGCTTGTGTGAATGAGACGCTCGATTACCATCCGGATACCGGCGTTACGAGCGATTGGCTGGAACGTAACTTCCAATGTCCCATCGAATTGCTGGGGCACGGTTCGTTACCACATCGTATATTAGGGGAGCATCATCACCAATGCCTTTACAAAGATAAACACGATTGACGCAGTCCTCCCGCTCCTTAGTTTTGTTGTTGGGGGCCGTTTTTCTCAGCCGCTGGTATGCTCTGATTTATTCCCTGCTTCTTGTTTTGTTTCCAATAATCGTTATTTTTGCAGCATATCGGAAACGAAACAATAGATTCACATGGATTTTGGACTATTTAAAGAAAGTTCCTTACCTTACTTGCAATCGTCTTTTATTGCTAAATCCAGGGCTTATATTTACTTCGTCTACTTTCCGCTGAATAATCCTTCACACTTGCGTTGGAGCTTAATGTCCAGCGCGTTGGATCTATAGATCCGACACGCTGGAAGTATAGATCCAATCTGCTGGAACTATAGATCCCGCACGACAGTTCTATAGGTCTGACCTGTAAGCTATTTCCCTTAAAAAAAGAATGTATATTTTTTAACCAATCCTAATAATCTGTCTGATTGTCATCTATTAGAATTGAATTCATTATCTTTGTGCCCATATATTTCCTAAAATGTATAAATAGAGTACTAAAACCAATAATATCCGAATGAAACAGTACAAAACCGTAAACAACCTGGTGGGTTTGTGTGTCTTTATTATTGCCGCAACGGTTTATTGCATGACAATTGAACCAACGGCCAGTTTCTGGGATTGTCCGGAATTTATTACAACTGGTTATAAGATGGAAGTCGGGCACCCACCCGGAGCACCTTTCTTTATGTTGATGGCTAATCTGTTTTCGCATTTTGCTTCGGGCCCTGGCACGGTTGCAAAGATGGTGAACTACATGAGTGCGCTGATGAGTGGCGGATGTATCCTCTTTCTGTTCTGGACCATTACGCATCTGGTTCGCAAACTGGTTGTTACGGATGAGAACAAGATCACCAAGGGACAGCTCATTACGGTTATGGGTAGCGGACTGGTTGGTGCGTTGGCTTATACGTTCAGTGACACTTTCTGGTTTAGTGCGGTGGAAGGTGAGGTTTATGCGTTCTCTTCCTTATTTACGGCTATTGTATTCTGGCTCATACTGAAATGGGAGGATGTGGCAAATGAACCGCATTCCGATCGTTGGTTGATACTTATCACTTATCTTACGGGACTTAGTATCGGAGTTCACTTGCTGAATCTTCTTTGCTTGCCTGCCATCGTTTTGGTGTACTATTATAAGAAAGTGCCTAATGCCAATCTGAAAGGCTCTTTATTCGCCCTTTTCGGATCTTTGGTTTTAGTCGCCACCGTATTGTATGGCATTGTACCCGGCATCGTAAAAGTAGGGGGCTGGTTCGAACTTCTCTTTGTCAATACGTTGAGCATGCCTTTCAACAGTGGCGTTATCGTTTATATTGTGGTTCTGGCGGCTACCATTATCTGGGGCGTGTACGAGAGCTATACGGAGAAAAGCAAGAAACGGATGGCTTTCTCTTTTGTCCTGTCCGTTGCTCTATTGGGCATTCCTTTCTATGGACATGGTGGCAGTGAAATTTTCGTGGGGATACTGGTCATCCTCTTTTTGTTGATTTACCTTATGCCGGGCACACAGGCTAAGATCAAGGAGAAATATCGTGTTTCGGCGCGGACTTTAAATACCACTTTGTTATGTACCATGATGATTGTGATAGGATATTCTTCCTATGCCATCATTGTTATCCGCTCTGTGGCCAATACGCCGATGGATCAGAACTCACCGGAGGATATCTTCACGCTGGGCGAATATCTGGGACGTGAGCAATATGGTACCCGTCCGCTGTTCTACGGACCGGCTTTCTCTTCAAAGGTGGCTCTCGATGTCAAAGATGGCTATTGCGAACCGCGCGTTTCTTATAACGGTACCAAATATATTCGTAAAGAAAAGGCAACTCCCGACGAGAAAGACAGCTACACTGAAATCCCGGGACGTGTTGATTATGAATATGCGCAGAACATGTTGTTCCCGCGTATGTATAGTAGTGCACATGCCAATGAATATCATGCCTGGATGGATATCAAGGGGCATGATGTGCCTTATGATCAATGCGGTCAGATGGTCATGGTGAATATGCCTACGCAATGGGAAAATATCAAGTTCTTCTTTTCATATCAGTTGAACTGGATGTATTGGCGCTACTTCATGTGGAACTTTGCCGGTCGTCAGAATGACCTTCAGGGTAGTGGTGAGATAGAGCATGGCAACTGGATTACCGGAATTTCGTTTATTGATAACTGGCTCATTGGTGATCAGACGCTGATACCCAAGGAACTGGCGAATAATAAGGGGCATAACGTTTTCTACTGTCTCCCGCTGTTGTTGGGTATTGTCGGTTTGTTGTGGCAGGCCTATCGCGGGCAGAAAGGAATACAACAATTCTGGGTGGTCTTCTTCCTGTTCTTCATGACGGGTATCGCCATCGTACTATACCTCAATCAGACTCCTGCGCAACCGCGTGAACGGGACTATGCCTATGCGGGCTCGTTCTATGCCTTTGCCATTTGGATTGGTATGGGCGTAGCCGGTCTGGTCCGCTTGCTTCAGGATTACTGTAAAGTGAAAGAACTTCCGGCGGCAATCATCGTTTCCGTTCTCTGCTTGCTGGTTCCTATTCAAATGGCCAGTCAGACGTGGGACGATCATGATCGTAGCGGTCGGTATGTCTGCCGTGATTTCGGACAGAACTACCTGATGTCCTTGCCGGAAAAGGGGAAACCGATCATCTTTACCAATGGAGATAATGATACCTTCCCGTTGTGGTACAATCAGGATACGGAAGGTTTCCGTACGGATGCCCGCACGTGTAACCTGAGTTACTTGCAGACCGACTGGTACATCGACCAAATGAAGCGTCCGGCGTATGACTCCCCTTCGCTCCCGATTACTTGGGACCGTAAGGAATACGTCGAAGGCACGAATGAGTATGTTCCCGTCCGTCCCGAATATAAGAAGAGTATTGATGCGCTTTATGCCGAAGCTAAGAAGCAGGTCTTAAAGGGTGATCAGGAAGCGATGGTCAATGTTGAAAAGCAGTTTGGCAAGAACCCTTATGAGTTGCATAATATCTTGAAATACTGGGTACGTGGCAAGAATAAGGACCTGGTCGTGATTCCGACGGACAGCATTGTCCTGAAGGTGGATAAGGAAGCCGTTCGCCGCAGTGGAATGATGATGCCGGGCGATACAATCCCCGATTATATGCACATCTCTCTCAAGGGGAAACGTGCACTATATAAGAGTGAACTGATGATGCTTGAAATGCTGGCACAGTCCGATTGGACCCGCCCGCTTTATATGGCTGTCAGTGTGGGTACGGAAAACCATTTGAATATGGATAACCACTTCGTACAAGAAGGTCTGGCTTATCGCTTTACACCTTTTGATACGGATAAGACCGGCGTGAAAATAGATAGTGAGAAGATGTATGACAACCTGATGCACAAGTTTAAATTTGGGGGAATTGACAAACCTGGCATCTATATTGACGAGAATACCATGCGTATGTGTTATTCCCATCGGCGTATCTTCTCGCAATTGGTTGGTCAGCTAATTCGTGAGGGCAAAAAGGTGAAGGCTAAAGCTGCGTTGGACTATGCAGAGAAGATGATTCCGGTCTACAATGTCCCTTACGACTGGCAAAACGGGACTGTACAGATGGCTGAGGCTTATTACCAGCTGTCGGATAGCGTGAAGGCCGATAAGATGATGAAGGTCTTGGCCGATAAAGAAGTGGAGTACCTCACTTGGTACCTGAGTCTGGACGATCAGCGCTTTACCATATCAACTCATGAGTTTGAGTATCATTGGGCTGTGCTCAATGAGGAAGTCAAGCTGATGAAGAAGTATAATTCGAAGCAGACCGGTATTTATCAACCTAAAGTTGAAGAATTGTATAACTTATATGTGAGTCGTTTAAAGAGCTGACGACAATAGCTACTAACCGATTGAATTATGTTTATAGAACAACCACCGGAGTTTGTTCGCAAGCTTTATCCGGCAGCCATTTGGAGGATGAATCCAGATGAGAAAGCCGTTTATCTGACTTTTGATGATGGGCCTATTCCCGAAGTAACTCCATGGGTACTTGAATTACTGGACAAGCATCAGATCAAGGCTACTTTTTTTATGGTTGGAGATAATATCCGCAAGCATCCTGATGTTTTCAGGATGGTTGTGGACCGTGGGCATCGTATTGGTAACCACACTTTCAACCATATACGCGGTTTTGAATACCGGTCCGATAACTATCTGGCCAATGCCGATAAGGCAAACGAGTGGATGCATACCGACCTGTTTCGTCCACCTCACGGGCACATGAAATGGCTGCAATATATGACGTTGAAGAAGCATTATAAGATTGTGATGTGGGATCTCGTCACCCGTGATTATAGTAAGAAGTTGCGTGGTCCGCAGGTCTTGGCCAATGTCATGCGCTATGCCCGTAACGGTTCAATTATTACCTTTCATGACTCTTTAAAATCCTGGGATAATGGCAATTTGCAATATGCTTTGCCGCGGGCTATTGACTTCCTGAAAGAAGAAGGATACGAATTTAAGTTGCTGTAAATCTGAAGTTGATATAAGAAGTCAGTGGGGAGAAGGACCTGAGGTTTCTTTTTAACCGGAGATGATCAATAGCGTTTGTTGAATGTAAAAAGAGGGCGGTCAACTTTTGACACGCCCTCACTATAAAGGGTTATCTAAATAGGAGAATTCTTTGTTGTTTACTCCAGATTACTATTTATTGAGGGTTACCGTAAGAGGGTTACGAACCTTAAGCGCATAGTCTGCCATGTATTTATTCCATGCTTCAACTGTCTTTATATCAGCCTTATTCCATGCTGCCCCCCAATAATAGGTGAATTCGGATCCCGGTTCATAATTGCTGATGGCCAAAACGTGTCCGTCGGCGCCACCACGTAATTCTTTTTTTTCTTTCTCTGGAAAGAGCACGGTTTTTGCTTCTTTTACGGTAGCAGGAAATGCGGCTCCTACGAAGATCTTGCCGTTGTCTACGGTCTTATCCAAAGGATCGGTGGGATCAACATATGTCATGTAACCGTCTGCTGCATCGGCAACAACTGCACCATTGTCATGCAATACAATTCCGGTTGCTATAGGTAGTGCTTCTTTTAGATTGCTGTAAGAAACGACGGTTTTGTTCAGGTGGGAGCCGACATCCAGTGTGATATAACGGGTTTCCACGACGCTTGTATCGCCTTTGATATTTAGCGGATTGTAGACTAGTTTTACAGTGAATCTAAGCGGACCGTTGTCCAGAATTTCCTGATTCTTATAGCAATAGGGGTAGACAATGCTGTTGTTCACCATTAGTGCGGCAGTACCACCTCCCAGAGTTGGGCCGACTTTATAGCAGTCCAGCCCGTTGCCATGGTCCACATGATAGGAAACGGAATGATATAATGCCTCTGCTGCTTTGGGATCTATCTTCTTCAAAGAGTCGATTTTAGCTTGGGTCACAGGGTTCAGCTCTCCTGCATAACGGGCTTCCACAACGGGGTCAGTGGTATTGTACTTCGTCCAGATGTCATAGCCGAATGCACGTTCGCCATTGGCTTGTAGAGCCGGACCGTAAGTGCGGAAGGCTACCAAGTCATTTTCCCATGCCACGTCATCCACTCTTTCAGGATAATATTTTCCGCAAGCCTTTACTGGAAAGTCTTCCGGTGTTCCCGTTTGAATGGTATAAGTTGCGGTGCCTTTGGCTGCTACGGTTGCGGGGAAAATCAATTTATCATCGTAAGTAATCTGATAAGCCACTTGCTCTCCTTCATTGTTCAGTACAACAATTTGGGCTGTATCTGCAAGCTTGAGTTCATTAAACACATCGCCTACCGGTATTTCAACCATTTCATTAGAACGTGCCCTATCGAGTGGATTGGTCACAGTTACGGTAAGGGCTTGTTTGTTCTTGCTGCAAGCAAAACAGGCGACAATCATTACCAATAAAAGAAATAACTTCTTCATATCCTTATATAATTGAGTGTTTATGTAGAAATGAGGTTGTTTCAAAAGTAAAAAAGCAGTATAACGTTTTCGCGAGAAAGCGTTATACTGCTTTTATAAGATTAAAGTTCTTGATACAGTCTCATTTATTATTTGGCTTTATTGTGGTTGTTTGCCAATGTAAGCCAGGATACCTCCGTCAACGTAGAGTACATGTCCGTTTACAAAGTCCGATGCTTCCGAAGCAAGGAATACGGCAGGACCCATTAAGTCTTCAGTATTTCCCCAGCGTGCAGCCGGAGTTTTTGCTACAATGAAGGCGTCGAATGGGTGGCGTGAACCGTCGGCCTGTTTTTCGCGGAGTGGTGCGGTCTGTGGAGTTGCAATATAACCCGGACCTATACCGTTGCACTGGATGTTGAATTCACCATACTCAGAGGCAATGTTACGGGTTAGCATCTTCAAACCGCCTTTAGCAGCAGCATAGGCTGAAACAGTCTCCCGTCCCAGTTCGCTCATCATAGAGCAGATATTGATGATTTTTCCATGTCCTTTCTTGATCATGGAAGGAATGACTGCCTTCGATACGATAAACGGTGCGTTTAAATCCACGTCAATGACTTGGCGGAATTCAGCTGCTGACATTTCGCACATCGGGATACGTTTGATGATACCTGCATTGTTAACAAGAATATCAATTACGCCGACTTCTTTCTCGATCTGTGCAACCATTGCGTTGACTTGTTCTTCATTCGTTACGTCGCATACATAACCTTTGGCTTCAATTCCTTCAGCCTTATATGCAGCCAACCCTTTGTCTACGAGTTCTTGCTTGATATCATTGAATACGATTTTAGCTCCGGCTTCTGCAAAAGCCGTTGCCAGTGCAAAACCAATACCATAAGAAGCTCCTGTTACCAGTGCTACTTTACCTTCCAATGAAAAGTTTACCATAATTTATTTATTTAAGTTCTATAATTCTTTGTTCTATTACGATCCTTGAGGGATAATCTACTTAAAGACTATTTTAAATCGGTAATTAAGGAGAAGTCCTGATCACCGTAATCGAGGTTCTCTCCACCCATTCCCCAAATGAAGGTATAATTGTGTGTAGCGGCGGCTGAGTGGATGGACCATTCCGGGGACAAAACGGCTTGATCACCTTTCATCCATACGTGACGGGTTTCGCCGACCTTTCCCATAAAGTGGCATACAGCCTGTTCTTCGGGAACTTCAAAATAGAAGTAAGCTTCCATACGGCGACTGTGCACGTGAGCCGGCATTGTGTTCCATACACTGCCCGGAGCCAGTTCCGTCATCCCCATTTGCAATTGGCAAGTAGGTAATACTTGGTTGACTAGCATCTTGTTGATATTCCGGTGGTTAGATCCTTCGAGGCTACCCATTTCGGCAACGACTGCATCTTTCTTGGTTACTTTCTTATCGGGATAGTTGCGGTGAGCGGTCAGTGAGTTGAAGTAAAACTTAGCCGGATTCTTTTCATCCTTGCTTTCGAATGTGACTTCACGATCGCCCGATCCCAGATAAAGTGCTTCTTTATAGTCCAGTTCGAAAACTGCATTATTGGCTTTAATAATGCCAGGACCGCCAACGTTGAAAATACCCAGTTCGCGTCGGGTTAAGAAGAAAGGAGCCTTCAACGGATCGATAGCTTCCAGTTTTAATACTTCGTTTACTGGCATTGCACCGCCTACAACCATGCGGTCGTACATGGAATAGACCATATTTACTTCATTACAAGAGAAAATTTTCTCAATCAGAAAGTCACGACGAATGCGTTGTGTGTCATAGCTTTTTGCATCTTCAGGATGCGCAGCATAGCGAATCTCATAGTTCGTTTTCATAATGCAAGTATTTATAATGTTTATAAAGTCAGCTGTTGTGTGTGCTTCGTTTACGCACACGATGCAAATGTAACAAAAGAAAATGGCAATACATTGCTTTTTGCTGCAAGAATCTCTTGTGGAGTCTCGAAATTAACGTGTATTTAATCTAAAAAGGGGTGGGTTTGTTTTTGCTTTGATGTGTATTTACGCGCAGGACTTAATGGCTTTTTGAGGCGTGTTGAGTTGTTGTAATCCTTTTCTTGTTTAGGTCGCAGTTAAGAAAACAAGAAAACCGTACCAAAGATATAAGCTTCTCCTTTAGCAAAGGTGGGGGCTTAATCCGGGTACGGCTTTGGTATAAAAAAAATGAGTTCTACTTTTTACGGGTTACGGTGTGAATCATATTCCCCTTCTTGTCGATCATGCGTAGTTGCAGTTCGTTCTTGTCGATGGAACAGATTGAGAAGCCTGCTTCGGGACTGCAAAACACGGTGCCTTGTACCGGACTGACTTTTCTTGAACGGGAACCTGATGAATTGACTATATAGTCAATGTTGCTCCCCGGTACACGGATATGCTGAAAGTTGTGGATGTGTCCACAAACGTAGATATCAACATGGTGCTTTCTTAGAATAGGGTCCAATCGCTTTTGGAGGTTGGCACGCTCGCTTTCTTCTTTTGGCGTTTGCGCATATATGGGGTGATGCCCGGCCACAATAATCCAATCTTCTTTGGCATTAGCGAGTATGGTCTCTATCCATGCCAATTCTTTGCCCATGTCTTGTTTGCAGGCATCGGGATATTTATCGCTCTCTTCGCGGTATTTATCAATTAGTGGAGTGGTGTCTATCCATAGAATGCGGATGGAGGTTTCCTTTTCATGGAATACCTTTGTATAGTAGCGGGCTGGCATATTCCAACGTCTGCTTACTTTAGAATAATCCAGTACGGCCTGGGTATTTCCCCGGTATTCATGATTGCCCAATATAGGGAACCAGTCTATCATAAGTTCCGGGTGACTGTAAATCAATTCATAATTTGTCATCCATAATGGGTCGTTCACGCTGCGCACTCCTTCGAAATGATGGATATCTCCTGCGGCCAAAACAAACTCCGGTCCGATCTTCTCTCCCATCTCCCCCATCAATTCAGCTATCGGCTTTTGGTCATAGTAGCCGTTTCGCCCTAGATCATTAGCAATGTAGAAATTGAATTTCTTATGAAATGCGGAATAATCCGTCAGTTGGGCTTGCACGGCTGTGCAAAGAGTTAGAAAGAGGAGTAATGCTATGTTTTTTATTTTCATCTTGTTTTGATTTTATAGACTGTTTGCCTGCATTGGCAGTCTGTATTAAAAGTTGATTTTGACACCGGCATCTACCTTGACACCATAATGTTCGGACTGCATAGTCCGGTCTTTTGTACCCTGATAATACCGGAGTGGTTGGTTCAGCAAGTTGGTAGCATCGGCATAGAAGGTGGTTTTGATCTTCTTGCCGAAGGTATAGCTGGCGTTGATGTCCATGTAGTTGACTTTATCGTAATAGCGGTCGTAGAACTTGGATGTCCCCATTTCATCGATGAAATCAGAAGCAAAGTTGTACGACAGGCGGATGTTTACCCCTGCTTTCTCAAAGAACAGCGAGGCATTGGCCGTATGTTCGGGGGAACCTGGCAGGCGAAGTCCGCTTTCATTCTCACGACCTGCGAAATTAAAGTCTTTCACCCTTGAGTAGGTATAGGTGTAGTTTCCGTAGAAGCCTATACATTTCAATGCCGGAGCGATGAAATCGAAGTTGCGCTGGTAGGACAATTCCACGCCTAGAAGATTGGCGTTGCCCGAATTACGAGGTTGCGTGAAGGTGGTATAAGTGGTACCTTCATAGGTGTAATTGCGGAAAGTTTGATCGACAATAAAATCATTGATCTTCTTATAGAAGATACCGCCACTTATCATTCCCACACTCTTGAAATAGTATTCCGTACTTAAATCCAGGTTGTAGGATATGGTTGGATCTAATTCGGGATTCCCCAACGTGATGGAATGGTTGCTACGATCAATGTTAATGCTGGGTACCAATGCCGAATACTTAGGTCGTGAAATAGTATTGGTGAAGGAAGCTCTTACCTTGAAATCGTCATTGATACTATATTTCACCAATAAGGAAGGCAGTACATTGAGGTAATCGTCCGTTGAATAAGGGGTTTTGGTTGCTTCATCGGCGTTGGCATCATATTGATAGCCGGAATATTTCACGTGTGTGTTTTCAAGACGGAGCCCTGCCATGAGCGACCATTTCTTACCAATCTTCTGATCGAACCTCAGGTATCCGGCACTGACCACTTCCTTGGCATTGTAGCTGGCTGCTATTTCTTCCTGATCTTGCTCCTTCTTAAACAGAGAAGCGTTATTCAAATCCAATTCACCTAAGTATTCCTTGCTAACGAAGCTACCGACTTTATATTGGCTGCCGGGAATGAAACCATCGCGGTTCTCATTGACTGTGTTAGCCAGACTGTTGGCATTAAATCCATCTTTATCCGTCGGAGTGTATTTGTAGAAGTCCTTGTCTTTGTCCTTACTCTTGTGTACGACCTTTGCACCAAAGCTGAGCTTATTGTTATACTCCCCTTTGGCTAGCGGCAACTTAAAGTCCAATTTGAACTTCAAATCTTTCTCTTGAATATCTTCAAATTCCTCGGTTACTTCTTTCAAACTGAAATCGTTGTTGAGATACATCGTCGATCCATCTTGTGGAGTATATAACGGTTTACGTTCATTACTCAGGTCCGGAGTGAACTTCTGCTTTTTGAGCTGATAATCAATGTAGCGTTCATTGGGACGGTTTTCACTGGCTTTTGCATAATTCAGGCTCCAGTCCATGCTGAGCTTTCCGAATAAATGTTCCCCACCGAGTGTGAAGTCCATTGTCCGCTGACGTTCCAGGCGGGCATTGCGGTGGTTGGGTGTTCCGCCTTTGGTCTGAATACGTACGGTAGCTTTGTTGTTAATCGAACAATAGTCATTCCCGGCATTATCTTCTTCCAAATTCAAACCTTTCAGGGTCAGACGGTAACGGTTCTCCCAGTCGTTGCGATTATTGAAGATTCCTTTGAAGGTGATTTTGTTGTTTGTGTTGATATCCCAGTCCAGCGCAGCAGAATAGCTCTGTCGTTCGCGGGTAACATAGTATTGGCGTATCTGATAGTCTGTCAGACAAACCTCCCCGGTGTTGATATCCTTATCCCACATAAACTCCGTATTATCCGATCCCGAAGGAGAGTTCTGATAAGATGCGGAAAGTATCACGCCTAACTTATTATTAAAAAAACGGTCACCGTACGTGAGACCCAGATTGAGTTGCGCTTTTTTGCTAATCCAGTTGTAACCGCTTCCGGCTGTTGCTGCAATGACTCTTTTATAAGGTGAGTTTTTCGTAACCAGATTAATGGAACCACCAATGGCATCTGCATCCATATCCGGTGTGATGACTTTGTGAACCTCAATTGTTTGGATCATATCAGCCGGTATCAAGTCGAGTTGCACATCGCGTGTCCCTCCTTCGGCGGAAGGAACCCGGTTGCCGTTGATCGTAACCGAACTCATATCAGCGGAGGTGCCTCTGACTTGTCCGAATCGGGCTTCCCCCTGATCATACTGGACATTTATACCCGATATACGCTTCAGTGCGTCACCTATGTTTGAATCGGGGAACTTGCCCACTTGGTCGGCCGAGACCACATTGGTGATGCCAAGGCTGCTTCTCTGTGCGTTGAGTGCGCGGCGCTGTCCCTGAAAGGCACCGCCTACAACTACCTCCTGAAGTTCCACTCCTTCTTTGAGTACGAAATCTTTCTCCAATGTTCTTCCCGCGGAGATGGTGATCGGGGTCTCTACCGGGGTATAACCAATGTAACTGACTTTTACGGTGTAAGTACCCGGAGAAAGGTTGGAAAAAGTATAATAGCCATTGACGTCACTTGTCACCCCTGAATGTAGTTTGTCAATATAGATAGAGGCTCCCGGAAGAGTTTGTTTTGTCGCATCTACAATACGCCCACGTATCGTGCCTTGTTTTGTGATATTCGCTTTCTCGCCCGCGAATGTGGTGGTGCCCATACTTAAAAATGAAAAAATAATTAAGATGAGCTCGAAAGTTCGTTTCATATATTAGTATGTGTTAATAATTTGCGGCAAATGTAAAAAGGATGAGTTACAATTCTTTTGCAAAACATTGAAGGACACATGACAAATATGTTACGTTTTGTTTACGAAAAAAAAGGAGCTCAAAAGATTATTCTTTTAAACTCCTTTTAGTGTTGGGCTACCAAGATTCGAACTTGGACAAACAGAACCAAAACCTGTTGTGCTACCATTACACCATAGTCCAAACATAAGTGCTTTCTGTTAAAAAGCGGTGCAAAGATAAGGTGAAGTCCTGAAATCTGCAAATATTTCAGGACTATTTTTTCAAATCCGTAGCTGTCAGCCTTTTACTTCGCAAGAACCAGATAATAGTTCTTTTTACCACGCTGTACCAGCAAATACTTTTTATCCAGCAAATCTGCCGTTGTAATCAGTTGATCATAAGCGGCAAGTTTTTCCTTATTCAGGGAGACACCTCCACCTTGTACCAATTTGCGCATTTCCCCTTTTGAAGCGAAGATCGATGCATTGTCGGTAAATAGATCGACAGCTTTTACTCCTTCCGTTAGCATTTCTTTGGCGATTTCAAACTGAGGGACGCCTTCGAATACGGCAAGCAACGTATCTTCATCCAATTTCTTCAGAGCTTCCGAAGTTGCATTACCGAATAAGATGCCGGAAGCTTCTACGGCTGCGTTATAGTCGGCTTCCGAATGAACCATGATGGTAACTTCTTTGGCCAGACGTTTTTGCAAGACCCGCAAGTGAGGTGCCGTCTCATGCTCGGCTATCAAAGATTCTATTTCCTCTTTCTCAAGGGAAGTGAATATCCTGATGTAACGGGCTGCGTCAGTATCGCTCACGTTGAGCCAGAACTGGTAGAACTTGTAGGGTGAGGTGTAGCGGGCATCCAGCCATACATTGCCGGACTCTGTTTTTCCGAATTTGCCTCCGTCCGCCTTGGTAATCAGCGGGCAAGTCAGTGCATATGCCTCGTTGCCGTTTGTCCGGCGAATCAACTCTGTACCGGTTGTAATATTTCCCCATTGGTCTGAACCGCCCATTTGCAGCTTGCAGCCTTTATGTTGATTCAAATATAGAAAATCGTAACCTTGTAGTAACTGATAAGTGAACTCTGTAAAAGACAAACCGTCGCGGGCCTCTCCGTTCAATCGCTTCTGAACGGAATCCTTAGCCATCATATAATTTACGGTGATGTGTTTTCCCACCTCGCGCGCAAAATCAAGAAAAGTAAAATCCTTCATCCAGTCATAATTGTTGACCAGCTCTGCACGGTTGGTTACATTCGATTCAAAATCGAGAAACTTCGACAGTTGCTTTTTGATACATTCCTGATTGTGACGCAGAGTGGTTTCATCAAGTAAATTACGTTCCGAAGATTTACCGGAAGGATCCCCGATCATGCCGGTGGCTCCTCCTATAAGAGCCAGTGGTTTATGGCCGCAACGCTGAAAATGACGTAACATCATCACTCCGCAAAGGTGGCCAATGTGCAAAGAATCTGCTGTAGGATCTATGCCCAAATAAGCAGTCACCTGTTCTTTTGCCAAAAGTTCCTCAGTGCCGGGCATCATATCGTGGATCATGCCACGCCATTTCAATTCTTCTACAAAATTCATCGAATGATTATCTTAATTAAATGTTTATAGATCTTTTACTTTTGCTTACAAAAGTACGACTCTTTATCTGAACAAACAACTCTTATGACTTAAAAAAGACTTTCCCGATGTTCTCTCCGACTGTTTCGAGAAGCTGCTCCGCCGGCATTTCCATGAGGCTTGCCGCTCTCTTGTATAACTTATAGATGGGGACGGCAGATTCATCTGTTTCAAGGAATAAGCGGCTAAGGGGAGTTGCCCGGAGAGCTTCTTCCTGATAATGTTCTCCGAAAGAAAGATAAAAACCGTGTTGGAGATACTGCTTAGCTAAGGTTGTATTGCCACGGAAACCATGGATAATCCAGGGGGTGGTGGGAGTGATTTCTCGCTTTAAGTCCCAGAGCCGGTTTGCTGTCTTCACCGCATGGATAATCAAGGGTTTATTATGTTTCGACGCTAATCGTACCTGGTGGATAAAGATCTGTTCTTGCAGATCAGGAGGAGCCTTTGCATATTTATCCAGTCCGGCTTCTCCTATGGCTAGCACTTGCGGGTGGTTAATCTGTTCTTCAAACAACCCCCAATCCGGTAAATCCTTTTCTGAGGGGTGCCCGGAATCCGGAACATCCCAGGGATGAATGCCGATGGAATACCAGCAACCGGATTGTGGAATAAAAGTGTCAGGAGATGTGTTGATGATGGCATTCCCTGTGACGCCATGCTCCGGTTCATCAGGCCGGTGGGTGTGTATGTCAATGGGGAACGTCATGGTACGGGATCATAGCCGGAGCCTCCCCAGGGGTGGCAGCGCAATATACGTCTGATGGCCAGATAAAGTCCCTTGAGCGGGCCGTGCTTCTTTATAGCCTCAATGGCATATTGTGAACACGTAGGAGTGAAGCGGCACGATGGGGAAGTCAGAGGTGATATGCATCGCTGATAAAAATAAATAGGCAATACGAGTAGAAATGAAAGCAACTTTTTCATAAGCTTTATTTCGTTTAATCGGTAGCTTCTTTTCCGGTTGATTTAGTTCTATTGCTTACAAGAGGGGAAGGAGAACTAGCCTGGATTTTTTCCGTAATGCGGGCTAATGCCGTTTTCATTTTTTCATCTATTTTTTCTGTTTCCGTTATCTGATCGGACAAATAAATAAATGCGATGGCTAACTTTACTCCTTTATCGTTGAGGCTTTGCAGAAGACCGGACTTATTCTTTCTGTATGCTTCCCTTATTTGTCGCTTTACCCGGTTGCGTTTTACGGCTCGTTTAAAGCGTCGTTTGGAGACGCTGATAAGTATTGATGCCTGGGTCTCTAGCTCTTCAACAGGCAAATATACTACACGCAAAGGAAAGATGGAGAAGGATTGCGAGCCTGTTGCAAATAATTTCTCTATAACTTTCTTCCTATTTAACCTTTCGGCCTTGCGTAAAGTATTTATCATATTATAAAAGACAATCACGAATAACTCATTACCACCTATGCATTGAAGACTTTTAACCGATAGTTTCCAACCGCAGTACGTAACAGGTTATTCGTGATTAGTACTTATTTATTTACTTTTATTATTCTCTTTAATAAAAAGTTCAAGTGCAGCGGTCATGGAAGGCGCCTTTACGTTAGGTGCTTCCAAATCGAGCCGAAGGCCCGCGTCACGAACGGCTTGTGCAGTTGTGGAACCGAATGTGCCGATCTTTATATCTTTCTGCTCGAAATTCGGGAAATTCTTTTTCAAAGAAGAAACCCCTGACGGACTGAAAAACAACAGCATGTCATAGTCGAACTGCTCCTCTGACGTGAAGTCATTACTCACCGTCCGGTACATTACGACTTCAGTGTGTTGCACCTTTGCTTTATCCAAGAGATTTTTTACCTCATCAGTGTGCACATCAGACATCGGAACCAGATACTTCTCGGCTTTATGTTTGGTGATAGAAGGTAGTAAGTCCTCCAATTTGCCCGTGTTACCGAAGAAAATCTTACGTTTTCTGTATTGCACATACTTTTGTATGTACAAGGCAATTGTTTCCGTTACGCAGAAATACTTCGTTGTTTCCGGCATTGTAATACGCATCTCTGTGCAAAGGAGGAAAAAGTGGTCTATGGCGTGGCGGGAAGTAAAGATTATGGCGGTATAATCCGGGATAGAAACCTTTTGCTGCCTGAACTCTTTTGTAGACAAACTCTCCACCTTGATAAACGGGCGAAAATCTATTTTCACGCCGTACTTTTGGGCTATGTCGTAGTATGGAGATTTCTCTGATGCCGGTTTCGGCTGCGACACAAGTACTTTCTTAATTTTCAACGTTCTAGATTTTAGTTATCAAATAATCATTTAGTTGTACTAACCCTCGATACATCATAAAACAGGGTATTATTTCAAGGGCACAAAAGTACAAAAATAAAAGGATACTACCATGCAAACTGTTACAAAAAAGCTTTAACCACTTATATAATATCAATGTTTTGGTAAGAAGGAGCAAAAACAGTCCGATAATAACTGCCAGTCGCAGGTTTAGATCAAAATAAACCAGAAGCAAAGAATAGGGGAAAAGTGCGAATCCGAAATAGTAAAGCAGCGTTGAATAAGACTCTGTCCATAGCGTTGTTTGGGTGTCACTAAAAAATATCCAGCCTAGAAAAGAGTAGATGAGCCATTTGATAAAGAGATATATCAAGCTTACTCCTATATATATAGTGAGTAGAAGATAAGGAGAATTTTTTTGTACCAGCTCTGGACTACTATCTGCAAAGTAGTTGAATATACAAACACCGGATAAAATGCAGGTTTGTAAAATAAGCAACAACAGATACCGCATGTCAGTCCCTGTTGGTGTGGAAAAAATGCTCATTCGTTCACGGTGAAGCAGAAAGTCTTTTACCAATTGTACCAAGAACTTACGGCTTCTGGATAGTACATAAGCCGATAGGAGGAAGCAACATAGCAAGAGGGCGGTGATTCCGTCATCCAACTTTGGGGAATAAGGTATGGGAATTCCCTGAAAGCCTGTTGCTATTATTCCTAGTGTCATATTGCTGCGAACTTGCGGATGGAGCTGTCCCAAACGGGAGTTTTGTATATCAGTTCAATCGCTTCCTGCGGAGTATGGGCTTCATGCCAGATTGCGCCATGCTGTGGTCGCATAAAGTTTTGCTCCATCGCGTTCTGTAGCATTGCCAGCAGTGGATTGAAATAGCCTTTGGTATTCAGGATGACAATCGGATTGAGGTAAAGCCCCAATTGCTTCCAGGTAATGATTTCGAGTAGTTCTTCCAGTGTTCCGCATCCTCCAGGTAAGGCAATGACCGCATCGCTTAAATCGGCCATCTTCTTTTTCCGTTCATGCATGCTGCCCACCTCTATCAATTCGGTCAATCCTTTGTGTTGCCATCCTTGTTCCACCATGAAATGCGGGATGACACCCGTGACCTCTCCTCCGTTTGCTAAGGCGGCATCGGCGCTTGCGCTCATCAACCCGATACCCCCTGCACCGTTTATCAATCGGATACGATGTTGTCCCAACAAAGCCCCCAACTCATGGGCGGCATCAAAATAAATCGGGTCGATCTTTGTGCTCGAAGCACTGTAAACACATACGGAAGTTATCTTATTCATTGCCTGTTTTTATGCCTTTATATCTATATTGCTACAAAGGTACATGATTTCAGGGATATTTGAAACAAACTGATAAAAACTATCCTAACATGCAGGGGTATTAGCTGATGTTAGGATAGTAAATGTTCACAATTACTTAGGAAAAGAATGTGGCTGTACTATGAGAGTGCGCGTCTTTTCCTTTGTGGACTAGTGAATCATTAAAGTAAATTGTATTTTACTAATATGATGCCTAGTCCTGTTAATAGTATGGCTACAATGATACCTATAAGTCTATTCCTCTTTTCTTTTTCGAGAATATACTCGTGTTTAAAGAAGTCGGTTCTACATCCTTTTAATAGCCAACATGTAAAAGCTCCTAAAAAATCTGGTGTCATTGCTTTTCTTCCTTTTTTTTGTTATTTGCATAGTTAAGAACATCAATAAAGTAATCTTTTGTGTTCTTAAAAGCATCAAAATTCTTTGTTTTACTTTTATATCTTCTCATTTCCATTTCATAGATGCCTTTTTTGTTAGGTGTCGGAATTTGTTTATTGGCATGTTTAAATTTATACCAAGAACCGGGGTTTCCTATCTCTCCCATTTTAGAGAAAGGAATGTAGTTGGTTGCTACGTCAATGAAACTTCCAATCCTTTCACTAGAAGTCTGTGAAGTGCCTGCCCAAGTGCGTCCTGTTAACATGACTTTGGGGAATTAACAAGTGGATAACCGCTTGATAGTATATATTTAGCAGCCCCATCCACAAGATTCTCTGTAGGTTTATCTAAGCTAAATTCAAAGTTTGTAATTTGGCTCGTTGGCTGAATACTTCCATAATTTCCAGTCTTCTGCCAATCCCAAAATTCTTGTTCTGATAGTCTTACCTGTCTGTTCCCGTAATCGATGTATTCTTGACGTCCTATGAAGAAGTTATGGAACCAATTATTTTGGGTCGTTTCCTTATATGTTCCGTCCGGGTTATAAATTACTTTCATTTGTCCGTCAGGGTCAACAAAAGTCATTGGCTCATTTCCGCAATATGCATATGGGTTAACCTCATAATACTTTTCCGCCATCGGATCCGCGGTAGTAAACCTTCCTATTGCCGGATCATACATTCTAGTCCCGTAGTCATACCAATTTAATCCCTTCTTGCCGTCGAATTCTTTGCCGTTGTACTTGTACGGTTGAATATTTTCGGTACTTGCAAATATCCCACCGAAAGGATAGTAGTGGTTGGTTTCCTCCACATTTCCACTTTGGTCAACCACCGCCTGGTTGTTTCCCTGATGGTCTTTCAAGTAATAAGGATGTCTTAAGCTGGTGAGTTACAATCCCCATCATGACCCGATGGATCTACCGTTTCGCAATATTAACGCCATAGCCATCGTGAAGTTTTCCATCCGGAAGAATATGATGATGTAAAGTTGCCTCAAATGCTAAAAACAGATTGGTTGTTAAATGAAAGCAAATTGAGGATTGTTCTTATCTGATTAGGAAAACTTGTTTGTATGGATTAATTTGTGCTTTCTACTGAGAGACAATACTACTTAAGTGTTGCCCTACATAAGAATACAGTAACTTACAAGGTCTTTAGAGACTGAATTTTTATTAATCTATTTCACAAAGAGAGCGGTCTTCTTGTTTAGAAGGCATTGCGGAAAACAGATTTATTTGTTTTTTAATTTCCACGTCGAAACTCATTGGGTGTCATTCCTGTTTTAGATTTAAATAGCTTACTGAAATGGTTCGGATAGTTGAAGCCTAGATCATACGCTATTTCGCTGATAGTCTGATCGCTTCTGATTAAGAGGTGTTTAGCTTTTTCTATCAAGAATAGATCGATATGCTCTTTGGCACTTTTCCCGGTTTCGGCTTTCAAAAGGTCGCTCAGATAGTGGTCCGACATATTTAAAGCTTCACCACATTGGGCGACTGTGGGAATGCCGTTACTAGATAGATGTTCATTAAAATAATCCTTCAAAAACTTATCAAAGCGTACCAGGTGACCTTTGTTCATGGTTTTTCGGGTAATGAACTGACGATCATAATAACGTTGGCAATATTTTAGGAGTGATTCCAGATTAATGCTGATGATTTCGCTTGTATGTTTATCGATATTCAGGTTGAATTCCCGCTCTATTTTTTGTGCAATTTCAGTTAAGGATCGTTTTTCGTCTTCTGATAGGTGTAACGCTTCATTTGATTCGTAGTTGAAAAAATGAAAGTCGTTTATCAAGCTACCTAGATGAGATTGCGCAATAAAGTCCTTGTGTATCAAAATGCTCCATTCGTCTTCGGTTTCTGAAAAATCGGCATCTACGGTTGAGAATACTTGATTTGGTGCGATAAAAGTCATTGTACCTTCCTGGAAATCGTAACTATTCCTCCCGTATTTGATTTTGGCTTTTTGTTTTCCTTTTAGCGAAATCAGATACATATCGGCACTAAACCAGCATTCATTATAATCGTTGTTTACTTTCATTTCTGAATGTCGTATAACAGAAACCATTGGATGTTTTGGCTTTGGCAAATCAAACATTGCGTGGACTTCCGAGAGTGTTTTAACATGTATAATTTCTCTACCCATAACGTTATTTTATTCGTAAAGTTAGTCGTTTTTTCTGAATAATTTTCTTTTTGATAAAAAGAATAACTTCGGAAGTCATTGTGTTGTATTGATTTCCGAAGTCAGATAGTCACTGGAGATTTGCTTCGACAAACATCTTTAATTCCTGATTGAACCATTGATAGCCTATTAGCATTTGTTTTTCCATTGCTCTGGCCTCTGGAACATCGGCTCCGTGTAAACCGTCGGATTGAGTAAATAGAGTTTCAGAATTGGATAGTGCTTCCAATTCAAAAACGTGGAAATCGCTCAATCCGGGAGAAGCAGTTCCCGTCCATCCAAAAGATTTTCCTTCTTCAAACAGAAATATTGTTCGCTCGAACACGATGCTACCGCCTTTGGGACTGATAAACTCCAAGGCCAAAGTATTGTCTTTTTTGATTTCACCTTTGGCACGCAGTATCAAGGTTGTCCAAAGCGGCCATTTCTCCAAATTGGCTAATACCTTCCAGACTTTTTTTACGGGTGCATTGATGATGATGTCGGTTGTGATATGAATATTTTTATGTTGCATAATATATAGATTAAAGTGATTTTGGATTGATGAAGATTGTGTCGTCTTGTTTTGTTTCCCAGGTTTTGGCTTGTGTCGCTTGAATCCACGGGATAATAACTTCTGGCACAACATTTCTGAATTTTGGATTTTCTTCTTCTGCTACGCGAATCATTGCTTCGATTAATTCCTGCGGGTCTAATTGCCCTTTCAAATCGCCGCCTTCAATCGCTGCCTGTAGCACTTCTGGTTTAGTCAGCGTGTTGGCAGGGTCGAACCATTTTTCCATCGTTTCTGCACCTCTATCGTTGAATCCGGTGCCATAAACACCCGGGTTAATGGTGCAGATTTCCACACCTGTTCCGAATAATTCATCTTTTAAACCTTCCGCTATTCCTTCTAAAGCGTGCTTGGTTGAAGTATAAATTGCTGCGAAAGGCATCGTCAGCAGCCCTCCCATTGAAGAGGTGAAAATCATTCGTCCTTTTCCTTTCTTTACCATACTTGGTAAGAATCCCCGGGCTATGGCTAACGAAGAAAAAACATTTACTTCGTAATTCCTGCGTACTTTTTCCATCGGGATTTCTGCTACCGGACCTGATTCCATTACGCCCGCATTACTGATTACCACGTCCACTGCATGGGCGTAACGGCTAAAGGCATATTGGCGGTCAGACTCTTTCGTAACGTCCAGCACTATAACTTCTAACTCTACTCCGGCCGTATTTGCATCTGCCAATAAAATGGTTTTTAGCGGCTCTACTTGTACGCCTGCAATCACTTTATGACCTTTCTTCGCTAACCCAATAGCGACTCCTTTTCCAAATCCGGATTCTGCTCCGGTGATAAAAACGGTCTTACTCATCTTGAAATACTTTTTATGATTAATGAAAGAATTACAAAGGTAGAGTTACCTTTGTTGGTTGAAGGATATAAACCGCAGGAGAACAGATAGATTTTGCAGAAATATCAAAAAAAATGAAATTAAGGTTGTATCATGAAACAACATCGTTACGAACCTGATTGTTAATAGGGATGTCTTAAGTTGCTGATTTACAATCCCCGTCATGACCCGATGGATCTGCTGTTTCGCAGCTTCAATGCCATAGCCATTGTGAAGTTTTCCATTTGGAAGAATATGATGATGTAGGGGTAAAACGAAGGCTGCCACTCTCCTGTGCCGGAAGTCCGGTGGCAGGAAAGGGCAGTCTTCTATATAAATAGCTTGTAAAGCTATGCTGATTAATTGATGTCGTGGAGTGGACCGATCATTGAATTGACGGGAAATTTCACTTAATTTGTTCGTGTCATAGTCCGAAAGCGGCTTTTATTTTATCAATATAGTCCAGCTTCTCCCATGTAAAGAGTTCTACGGTCAAATCTTTCGGACCGGTATAACGCGAATCGAAATGTTTGGTGACGATTTGCGGTTCACGTCCCATATGTCCGTATGCAGCCGTTTCCTCATAAATCGGGTTGCGGAGTTTCAAACGGTCTTCAATGGCCTTGGGGCGTAAATCGAACAATCCGTCTATCTTCCGGGCGATTTCTCCGTCGCTCAGGTTGACATGTCCGCGGCCGTAGGTGTTGACATAGATATTGATGGGACGGGCCACGCCAATGGCATATGAAATCTGTACCAATATCTCGTCGGCTACTCCTGCTGCCACCAGATTCTTAGCGATGTGCCGTGCGGCATAAGCTGCACTGCGGTCCACTTTGCTGGGGTCTTTGCCCGAGAAGGCGCCGCCGCCATGAGCTCCTTTTCCACCATAAGTATCCACAATAATTTTACGGCCTGTCAAACCGCTGTCCCCGTGCGGGCCGCCAATAACGAACTTTCCGGTGGGATTGACATGATAAGTGATATGGTCGTTGAATAAAGCCAGTATCTTTTCGCTGTGGATGGAAGCAATAACACGCGGCATGAGTATGTTGATCACGTCATACCGGATTTTAGCTAACATCTCTTCGTCGGCTTTTAATTGCGCTGTTTCGCTACTGTCCTTCGGACAGATAAAGTCATCGTGTTGCGTAGACACCACAATGGTATCGATGCGTACCGGTTTGCCATTGTCATCATATTCGATGGTGACCTGACTCTTTGCATCGGGACGGAGGTAAGTCATTTGCTTGCCTTCGCGACGGATTTCCGCCAATACAAGCAGAATACGATGCGCTAAATCGAGTGAAAGCGGCATGTAATTTTCTGTTTCGTTGGTGGCATAGCCAAACATCATGCCTTGGTCGCCGGCGCCTTGTTCCATCGGGTCCGACCGTTCAACGCCACGGTTGATGTCGGGGCTTTGTTCGTGGATGGCCGAAAGTACGCCACATGAATTGCTCTCGAACATATACTCTCCTTTGGTATAGCCGATTTTCTGAATTACTTCGCGTGCAGTGAGTTGTAAGTCAATGTACGCATTCGTTTTCACTTCTCCAGCCAGCACCACCTGTCCGGTGGTAACCAGGGTTTCGCAAGCTACTTTAGAACTGGGGTCGTAAGCCAACAGTTTGTCAAGTACAGCGTCCGATATTTGATCGGCCACTTTGTCGGGGTGTCCTTCTGACACCGATTCGGATGTGAATAAGTATCCCATTTCAATTAAAAAATTAAACGTGAATAATTAGAATGAAGATGGGGATGAAGACGGGTGAGTAGACAGTGGTGCACAGATGCAGAAAAAGAGATGTGTTTTTAGCATTTTTTTCTGTGGTTGCAAGCTACTCAAATCTTTCCACACTTTCATTTCTGGTTGCAAAGATAAGGATAAATCTTTAATCTTGGATAAGATTTATTATAAGATTTATTGCTTACCGTCTATATTAACATATATCTGTTGGTTTTGTTCGGCAGGGGTATGCATTGGCTTTTTATCGAATTTAGGGGGAGCGGAGGAGGCTTACATGCAGGACTCCTTCTGCAAATCTCTCATAAATATTGTGCCTGCTTATCTGCAAAGAGAGTGAATATTGTGCTCAGTTTGATAAATGAAAAGTATTACTGTGTCTTGTCTTTCTGCACGGAATGATAGTACTAAAACTAATGAATGAAAACCTTTATTCATAAATATTGTGCTTGTTTTTCTGCAAAGAGAGCAACAGAGAGAGCTGTTTTAATGCCCAGAGGATTTCTGGAGTGAGGTGGGGAATTAGCGCTCTAGTAAAGATTCTATTTCTTTCATTGTTCTCCCGAATACGGGGTGCACCGCATCTGGTGCAATCTCTGCTAGTGGCTCCATGACGAAGCGGCGTTCCTGCATTAAAGGGTGAGGCAATTTTAGGGTAGGGGTCTCAAGAATCAGGTCTCCGTAGAGTAGCAAATCAATATCTACCACGCGGTCGGCATAAACGCCCCGGGCTGATTTATGAGTCCGTCCCATTTCTAGCTCAATCTCCTGCGTGATTTGCAAGACTTCTTGTGGGCGAAGGGGTGTTTCTACGCAGAGCGCAGCATTGAGAAACGTGTTTTTGGAAGAAAACCCCCAGGGCTCGGTAGTATAAAAAGCGGATAAGGAGATGATTCTCCCTATCCGCTTTTCTATGTTCTGTACGGCCAGACGAAGGTTTTGCTCTTTGTCGCCGAGATTGCTTCCTAAACTGAAATACACGTTCATTGTTACTTCGGTTGTTACCTATCCGTAATCAGCATGGCATCTCCGTATGTGCCGAAACGGTAGTCTTCTTTCAGCGCAACCTGATAGGCAGCCATGACTTGATCGTAACCTCCAAAAGCGGCTTCGATCATCAGCAGCGTAGAAAGTGGCATATGGAAATTGGATACCATCGCGTTGGCGACTGTAAAGTCGTACGGAGGGAAGATAAACTTATTGGTCCATCCGGTATAAGGTTTTAAGTGCCCGTCGGTGCTGACCGTGCTTTCTATGGCACGCATCACCGTTGTTCCTACTGCGCAGACTTGTCTGTTTTGATCTTTAGCCTGATTGACTATTTTCACAGTTTCTTCATTGACTATCATCTGCTCGGAGTCGGTCTTGTGTTTGGTCAGATCTTCCACATCAATATCGCGGAAGTTGCCTAACCCGGCATGCAGGGTGATATATGAGAAGTTGATTCCTTTAATCTCAAGGCGTTTCATTAATTCACGACTGAAGTGAAGGCTGGCGGTCGGTGCCGTTACTGCTCCTTCGTTGCGGGCGAAGATCGACTGGAACCGTTCGGAATCTTCGGGCTCCACGGGGCGGTTGACAATGCTATGAGGCAGTGGGGTTTCACCCAGCGCGTAAAGTGCTTCTTTGAATTCGTCGTGCGGACCGTCGTACAAAAAACGAAGGGTACGCCCACGCGAAGTGGTGTTGTCTATGACTTCGGCCACCATCGAATCGTCTTCTCCGAAATAGAGCTTGTTGCCAATACGGATTTTACGGGCCGGGTCGACCAGAACATCCCATAAACGGAGTTCTTCATTCAGTTCGCGTAAAAGAAAGACTTCGATGCGGGCGCCGGTTTTTTCTTTATTACCATATAAACGGGCCGGGAATACTTTGGTATCGTTAAAGATAAATACATCTTTATCATCAAAGTAGTCCAAAATGTTTTTAAACACTTTGTGCTCAATCTCGCCTGTCTTTCTATGCAGCACCATTAGGCGCGATTCGTCTCTGAACTTGGTGGGATGCAATGCAATCTTCTCTTCCGGAAGTTTGAATCTAAATTGCGACAGTTTCATATTTGTTATTTTACTTTTGAAATTATTCTTCTGTTTCTATCTCTTGCGCGTCTATCCATTCTTTAAAGTCCATCGGGTTGAGGCAATCTTCCAACCGGATATCGCCTACGCGCGTACGTATCAGTCCCGTAAGGTGGGCTCCACTATTAAGTGCTTCGCCAATATCACGTGCCAGGGCACGTATGTAAGTTCCTTTGCTGCAGACCACCCTTATTTTGATTTCGGGAAGCTTGCATTCCAATAATTCTATTTCGTCTATGACCAGCAACTTGGCCTTCAATTCCACCTCTTCACCTTTGCGGGCAAGGTCATAAGCTCTTTTCCCGTCGACTTTGCAGGCTGAGAAGCTGGGGGGAATCTGCTGGATTTCGCCCACAAACTTCTTTAGGACATCTTCTACTAACTCGCGGGTGATATGTCCGGTGGGGTAAGTCGCATCTATCTCATGTTCCAAATCGTAGGAAGGAGTGGTGGCTCCCAAAAGAATGGTTGCGATATACTCCTTAGTATGGTATTGGAACTCTTCGATTCTTTTTGTGGCTTTGCCGGTGCATACAATCATCACTCCTGTTGCCAGCGGATCGAGTGTTCCGGCATGCCCCACTTTCAACTTCTTTATTTTCATCCGGTGGCAAATGTGGTAACGTGCATGCCCCACGACCTTGAATGAAGTCCATCCTATCGGTTTATTAAAATAGATAACCTCTCCCTCTTTAAAATTCATCAGCGGTTTTTTACATTAGTTGTTTTAAGCAAGCGCAAGGGTAACCAGTCCGGCTATGGCGCAATAAATGGCAAAATAGATTAGCTTGCCTTTCTTTACGATGTTAATCATCCATTTGCAGGCGATGCAGCCTGCGGCAAATGCAGCTATAAATCCAATCACCAGTGAGAGGGACGAAATACCTCCCCCTATTGCTTCTCCTTTAATCAGTTTCATTCCATCCAGCAGTGCCTCGCCCAAAATAGGGGGGATGACCATGAGGAAAGAGAACTGGGCCAATTTAGCTTTGTTGTTGCCCAATAGTAAACCAGTGGCGATGGTGCTACCGGAACGTGACAATCCCGGGAGAACCGCACAAGCCTGTGCTAATCCGATGATGAAAGCATCTTTTACGGAGATATGGTCTTTCTGTTTCGGTTTGTAATAATAGGAAAAAGTCAGTAGACATGCGGTGAGCAATAGCATGCAGCCCACAATGAGCAGTCCCGAACCGAAGATATTCTCCACGGTGTCTTTAAAGAATACGCCGACAATGGCGACGGGGATCATGGAGACCACAATATTTCCCACATACCGTGTTTCATCATTCATCTTCCACTTAAAAAGGCCACGGAATATCCAGTTGATTTCTTTCCACAGGATGACCAGCGTACTGAGTACGGTGGCAACGTGAACAATGATAGTAAAAGAGAGATTTTCTTCCCCGTTCACACCAAACAAGGCCGAACCTATGGCTAAATGTCCGCTACTGCTGACGGGAAGGTATTCCGTAAAGCCCTGGATTAACCCAAGGATGAGAGCTTCAAACCAATTCATCTTATTTGTTCTCCTCCTTTGTTTTAGGTTTGCGTACTATGGCGTAGATCATGAACAGGAAGCCTGCGAGGGAAACCACTGGGGCTACTTTGATGCGCCTCACACTAAAGATACTCGGTTCGTAGTGCGTTGGTGTGGAACCAGGTCCTCCCATCAATATAAAACCTAAAATCACCACTGCCATCCCGATGGCGAGAAGTATGAAATTGGTTTTGTCGAAAGCAAATTTTTGTTTATCAGCCATTTCTATATAGTTACTAATTATTTTACTTTAGTTCTTTGTTATGAATTTCGTTTTCAACTCTTTATCTACAAACAACAATTGAAACGTTTTACGGTTTAAGTTATTGCCTTTAATTATATATAATACAACGTACTCGCCTTCTTTTGCCTATATACGATATACTTGTTTTTCTTTAATTATACAGTACAAGATACCTGTTTTCACTTAATAATACAATGTACTCACTTTCCTTTGTTTATATACGATATGCTTGTCTTTCTTTAATTAGTTACAGTACAACATAACCTGTTTTTATTTAATAATGCAATGTACTCACTTTCCTTTTACTTATATATAACACAATGTGCTCTCCTTCTTTGACTTATGCATAGTACAACGTACTTGTATTTCTTTAATTATATAGTACAACAGATATGTTTTCACTTAATAACACAATGTACTCACCTTCCTCTTACTTATATACGATATACTTGTTTTTCTTTAATTAGTTACAGTACAACATAACCTGCTTTTATTTAATAACACAATGTACTTACCTTCCTTTACTTATATATAATACAAGGTACTCGCCTTCATCCTTAAATATTTATTAATGGAAAGATAGGCGCAAAACCAAGTGATGCATACGCCGAATACAAGAACGGTAGCGGAGATCATTAACATGACGTTTGGTGTAATGACATTTATCAGGTCCGGTTCGTACGACACCAGCCAGTAAGCGGCAGTCCATAAAATACCATCCGCTACAAGTGCAGCCAGAACGCCAATCCAGAAGTTACGCCGGAGGAAAGGTCTTCGGATGAAACTCCAGTTGGCTCCGACGAGTTTCATGGTATGAATCAGAAAACGTTTGGAATAAATGGTCAGCCGGATGGTATTATTGATCAGTGCAAATGAAATAAATGCCAGCAATACGGCTAATCCCAGCAACATGATGCTGATATTTCTGATGTTCTCATTCACGGCGTTGATCAGATCACTTCGGTAGAGTACTTCCTGTATATCTGTATTTTGTTTAATTCGTTTTTCGATCTTGGCAATGCTGTCCGAGTTGGCATAATCGGAATGTAGCTTTATTTCAATGGATGCCTTAAACGGGTTATAGCCCAGAAATTCTTTGGGGTTGGTACCCATGGTCTCTGTCTGCTCCTTGAGGGCTTGTTTTTTCGAGATGTATTCCGTCTCTTTAACAAATGGCTCTTGATTCAGACTTTTTTGTAATTTCAAGATGTCCGGTTCCCGCATGTCATCACTGATGATCACAGAGAAATTGATGTTTTCTTTGACGTATACCGAGAGGTTATGGGCGGTCAATACGAAAAAGAGGACAAGTCCCAGTAGCAATAAAACTAAAGTGGTACTGATGCTGGACGTGATGAACTGCATGTCGAAATAGGATGCGGAGTTGTGTTTACCTGTCTTAGTCATATACTTGCAATTTCATCTTTTTTTTCTGAATACATAAATCATCGAACTGCTCCGCTCTTTCTTCGTCATGGTGCTCAACCATGCAATGCAGCCTGTCAGCATGCCCCGCAGGAATGGGAGCGAATGTTTCATGTACTTCTCACTTAACATCGAGACATAAAAGGCATCGAATGGCATGGAGTGATGTTCCGCCAGAATAAATCCGTGCTTCGCTCCGAAACGCTGGATGCTATCCGGCGTGAAATGCCACAGATGACGGGGTACATCATACGCGGCCCAATGGGCACCGTATTTCTGTGCATCGTAGGAAGTGTAGTTGGGGACTGCAATAATCAGCACTCCTTTTTCGGTTAGCAGAGTGTTTAGTCTTTCCCATGTTTCGTTGAGTTGTTCTAGATGCTCCATGACATGCCAGAGGGTGATCACATCAAAGCTTTCGGGAGCGAACTCCTGTAAAGCATTGTCGGGTTCCACCTCCAGGTTGAAATGTTCTCTAGCAAATTTGCGTGCTTGTTCATTCTTTTCTATTGCATTCACCTTCCAGCCCCGCTGTTGCATGGTGTTGGCGAAGTACCCCGTGCCTGTTCCTATGTCCAGCAACCGGCCGGATTTAGAATGGGCTTCATGTTCCACGAGGCGGGCTTTGCGTTTCAGCATATAACTCCGTACCCAATGGTATACTTTGTTGGTGATTCCTTTCCGGGTGTCGGAATGGGAAATATAGTCGGGTGTTTCGTAGTAACTGCCAATCTCTGCTTCTACAGGAAAATCCTGCGTAAACAGGAATCCGCAGTCTTTACACTGACACAAATAAAATGCTTCGCTTGAGGCATAATGGTCAATGCAAGTCATAGCACGCTCCAAATTTGCGCTATCGCATAACGGACAGTTCTTTATGGTCAGTTTATTCATTAGCAATCATGTAACAATATAGTGCGGCCTTGTTCCGGTCGCACTACATTACACCTAAATTTGGTGCAAAATAACGAATAAAAAGTGACGTTTGGGGCTTTCTTTAAGGAGTTTTAATAAATGTTCTCTCTAAAGAGCTTTTACTTTTTTAGTGATTCCTCCTGTTTTCTTCCGGCAGGTTTTATTTATTGGTGGTTGCCACCCAATCATCTGTCTGCTTGCTGGCCTTTTCTTGCTCATAAACTTTATATGAGATGGATTGGTCTTGATTACTCAACTCGCAAACACTTTTCTTTACGTTGTCGTCATAAGCCTTATGGGCTTTGTTCCAACGGGCATAGCATATGGTCAGCGTCTTTTCATTATATTCGTAAGTGCGTTTGCTGTACGGTTCCCATGCTTCGTTCACGGCATTCCATTTGGCCATTTTTTCACCGGTCAGTCGTTGCTGGTCGTCATAGGTATAGTCGTAACGTGTGTGGCGATAGAGATAAGCCCCGTCTTTTCTAAAAACGGTTTTTGAAACCACTTGTTGTTCGCTATTTTTCACTTCATTGGTGATGAAGCTATCCTGAGCTTGTACTTGTAAAGTCATGGCACTTGCCATTATAGTAAGTGTTACTACTGTTGCTTTAAATAAATTTGTAGCTTTCATAATTTTTCCCTTTTAGATGTTACCTTTTTGTTTTTATCACATTTCTATAAAAGCGCTTTCATTATATTAGACGTGATTAGTTATCGAAAAGTGGCACTCGTTATTCTTTTTTTTATTTACCGCCTTTCGCTGCTTATACATTCAAGAGCTGTGCCATGATCTTAATGCTATGTGTATTAGTGGTTTATGCAACTTACGGGGTGTTCGTTTCCGAACAATCGTTCGGTTAAACGTGTCACATTTATAACTTGAATTGTAAGTGTCTTCGCGATACCCTATAAAATATTTTTGGGCTTATAGTCGGTTTATTCTTTTGTCCAGCAGCAATACCTAGTATTTTTTCACTCATTTTACTTACACACTTGCACTTTTTATAATAATCGTCTTATAAACAATCAGTTATATGTGTGTAAGTAAAATAATTGCATACACTCCCGATGGGCCAATAATATTGTTATACTATTGATTAATAGATAGTTATTGACGGTCTATGCTTCTTTTTTACTTGCACGTTTTGCTTGCACTCTTTGAAAAAAGCATTTATCTTGTTTTCTTCTGAATTTTGATTTATTCTGTTTACCTTTGCTAATGATTAAAATTAATACGACATGGAAAAAAAATTTGACTATTCTCAGGTCCCTTATGGTTTTGGTCTGTGTGCATCGGCTGATTGTTCTAAAGCTACTACCTGTTTGCGTCATATTGCACTGGAACATGCTCCTGTAAAGTATTCTTTTTTGCCTACTCTGACTCCCGGTAAGCTGAAATCCATGAAAGGAAATTGCGAATATTACTGTTCGAATGAGACGGTACGCTATGCCAAGGGTTTTATGCGGACGTTGGACTCTCTGACAGTGCGTGTTTCCGATACTTTCAGGTGGCGACTCATTTCTCACTTCGGCCGTAAAAAATACTATCTTGTGCGGAAAGGTGACTGGTTGATAAATCCTGCGGATCAACAATTTGTTATTAAGGTTGCCAAAGAACTTGGCCTTCAGCTTGATGAATACTTTGACGACTATGTTGATGGTTATAGTTGGGGCGAATAATCGGTTATTTTTGTATTCAATATGTATTTCGTATCTCTTTAATATGCATTGTGATGAAGTTTCCTATATGTAGGGAACTGTGATTCCTTTTGCTAGAAATTACAATTTCTCTTAATAGGAATTGCAATTTCCTACTGTAGATACAATAGTTTCTGCTAGTGGAAATCAGAGTGGTTGACCGTTGGAATGTGTTGGGGCTCTTATTAGGAATAGTCAGGTGCTAATTACAATGACTCTGGAATAAGTGACCGTGAGAAAAAAATAAAGGATTTGTTGAATGATTTTTGTCCTTTTTCATAACTTTGTGTCACTAAATAGTTTCGTTATGAAATTGCATAAACTACTGTTCTTTTCCCTTTGTCTATTGTGTCTCTGTTCTTGTAAAGATCACCGTCCACCTTATATATTAAGTGTTGCAGATAGCCTTACTTATGTTCATCCTGACAGCGCTATTAATTTGCTAAGCTCATTAAAAGTACAAATGAGTCGTGAGTCTAAGTCCACACAGATGTATTACCGCTTGTTACGGATTAAAGCCAATGATAAAGCTTATATTCCCCATACCTCAGACAGCATCATACTCCCTATTGTGAGATATTATGAAAAGAATAGAGATAAAGGGCATTTAATGGAAGCGTATTATTTTGCTGGTCGGGTTTATAATGATCTTGGTGATGCACCACAGGCATTGGGTTATTTTCAAAAAGCAGCCGAGGCTTCTAAAGGGAATACGGATTACAGAGCTATTAGTCGAATTTATAGCCAGATAGGTGAGCTTTGTCTTTATCAGGATATATATGATGGCGCACTTGAAGCTTATAGAAAAGCTTATTATTACAATAAATTGGCAAAGGATAGTGTGGGACTTGTTTTTAATCTACGGGATTTAGGATGTAATTATACAGGACTGAATAAAGTAGATAGTTCTTTGTATTATTATAAGGCAGCTTATGCTTTAGCGGAAAAGCTGAATAGTCGTCGTTTGGAGAATATTATTCAAATAGAATTGGCTGAACTCTATTTTCAGATGAGAAGAGTTGAAGAAGCCAAAGATTGTTTATACTCTCTTGACAATGAATTAAATAAATCAGATTTAAGCGCAATTCATTCTATTTCTTCTAAATTGTATTATCAACTAGGAAGGTTGGATTCAGCTTCTTACTATGCACATTGTATTACAGAAGGAGGCGGTAGCATTTACGCCAAGCAGTCTGCTCATTGGATTTTAGCACAGATAGCAGAAAAACGCGGGGAATGTTCGTCTGTAATGAAACAAGTTCGACAATATGCAACTTGTACTGATTCTATTCAACGGATAACAAACTCGGAGGTGATTGGGAAGATGCAGTCGATTTATAATTATCAGTTGCGTGAAAAAGAAAATAGTCGGTTAAAAGCAGAAAATACAGAGCAACGGCTTTGGATCAGTTATATTCTGTTAGCTCTCGTTGTCCTTGTTGCTTTTGGAATCATTTATATGCAATACAATAGACGACGAAAGGAAAGGCTGAAAGAACAACTAAGGAAGTTGGAACAACTTAAGGAAGAGCAGTATCAAAAAAGTGCCCAATTCATCGATGAAAATAATAGGAGGATTAAGGAATTGGAAGAACAATTACACGCTGCTCAGGAAAAAGAAAGTTCACAACTTCCACTGCTTGAACTTCAAAAAGAGCGATACCAGCAATTGAATAGTAAGGCTGAGATAGATAAACGTGAGCGAAAACTTGCTGAAACTGCATTTCGCCAATCTTCTATTTATCAACATGTTCACCAATTGTCAGAGAAAAGTGGTTTAATGGTAGATAGTGATTGGGTAAAGCTCACTAATGCAGTAGATAAAACTTATAACGGGTTTACTTCCCGTCTCTATGCGCTTTATTCTTTTAGTCTGATGGAAATAAGGATTTGCTTATTGATTAAAGCTAATATTTCAGCTACGGGCATTGCCGCACTTACTGGGCGTTCTAAATCAGCTATTACTTCGGCTCGAAAGAAAATGTATGAGAAGGTGTATGGTCAAGGAGGCAAACCGGAACAATGGGATGCCCTAATTGAACAATTTTAAGGCAAAACTGTATGGAAGCTATATATAAGCTGCGAAAACCGCACAAAAACCGTACAAATAAATAGCTTTTTAAGGAAAAACTTTCTTTAAGTTTGTATTCATAATAATATTTAAACTCAATTTATTATGAAACGTTTTTTATTGGGATGTTTTTTAGCTCTATTTTGTGTCAGTGCTTTTGCTGATGAAATAAATATTCATTTTGAAAAAGACAGTCAACCGACAAAGACTCGTTCTTTATCAATGGAACCTACTGCTACTCATGATGAAAATGTAGTGCACATTTATTATTCTGATTATTTATTGGAGAATCTTCAAGTCACCGTTAAAGATTTATCGGGGAATACGGTATATTCCAATGTAGTTAGTGTGTCTTATGATCAGCCATATTCATTTATTTTAGATAATATAGAGAGTGGAGAATATGAAATAGAATTGATTTACGGCAACGGAGATCTATATGGCTATTTTACTAAATAATATGAAATGATACTTCCTAATGATTGGTTGACTAATAGTATTGAAACTTATATTTATCAACATACAACAAAATCTCAAATAATTTACTGGGTAGTATTACTTCTTGTGAGTGTTGCTATTATAACGCTTCCCTTTATTTATGTGGATGTGTCTGTTCAAGCGACAGGAATAGTACGTCCTGCAAATGAAAAATGTGAAGTAACTTCGTCTGTTGCAGAGCTAGTTGATACTATCTATGTACGTGAAGGGGCAAAGATTAGGAAAGGTGATGTTCTTTTACGCTTTAGGACTAATGAACCCGATTATAAAATTAATTATCAGTCGGATAAAGTAAGAGATTTACAGGCTCATATAGCAGACTTAGGCTTTCTTACTAAAGGTAAGAAACCGAATTCTTTTCGTTCATCAGTGCAAAATCAGGAATATATTTATTATGTAAAACATTTAAATGAATTAAACGAAAATGTAGAACATAGTTATAGGGAATACTGTCGCAATAAAATTTTATTTGATAAAAAACTGATTTCTGAAGAAGAGTACTTGAAATATTTTTATGAATACCGAAATAATAAGGATGCGCTTGAATCGTATAGAGAGAGTCAACTCAGTACATGGCAATCTGATTTAAATGCATGCCAGAATTCGTTGAATGAAATGTTAGAAACATTGAAAGAAACAATAAAATCAAAAGAATTATATATTGTTAGGAGCCCAATTAGTGGAACAGTTGATCAATTTTCGGGTATATACAAAGGTAGCAGTCTTCAAATTGGGCAAGCCATTGCTATAATCAGTCCAGATTCGATAATGTATATTGAAACATATGTAGAACCTAAGAATATAGGATATATAGAGTTAGATATGCCTGTTCAGATTCAAATAGAGTCTTTTAATTATAATGAGTGGGGAACAGTCGCAGGAACAGTCATAGGAGTGTCTTCTGATTTTTTAATTAATAATCAAGGTGAGTCATACTATAAAGTGAAATGTAGTATGTCCAGAGATTATCTCAGGTTAAAGAATGGGCGAAAGGGTATACTAAAGAAAGGTATGTCAGCAAATGTTCATTTTATAATTACACGGCGGTCGTTATTTAGTTTATTGTATCAAAGAATGGACAATTGGGTGAATCCTACTCAATATAAGTCTTCAAAAAGTATGCAGTGATTATGCACGGGAAAGGAATAAAAATAAAACAGTACGATATAACAGATTGTGGTGCTACTTGTTTAGCATCTATATGTGCTTTTTATGGATTACAATACCCTGTATCAAGAATTAGGCAATATGCTTATACCGATAAACAAGGTACTAATGTTCTTGGTTTGGTGAAAGCGGCAACAAAACTTGGTTTTTCTTGTAAAGGTGTAAAAGCAAATCTGGAAGCTTTAAAAATTGTGCCAAAACCAGCTATTGCTCACATTGTTGTTAGGAAGATGCTTCAACACTTTATTGTGGTTTATCAAGCGACAAATAAATACGTTGTTTATATGGATCCAGCAGATGGGGAAATGCATCAAAAGTCATATACTGATTTTGGAAATGTTTGGACCGGCATTTTAGTTATTATGGAACCTGACATCACATTTAAATCGGGAGACATGAAGCAGAGCATTAGTAAAAAATTCTTTTCCTTATTGCTCCCTCATAAAAGTGTAATGTTTCAAGCTGCTTTTGGAGCATTAGTTTTTAGTATTCTTGGGTTATCAACTTCTATTTATGTAGGAAAGATAACGGATTATGTGTTAGTTGATAAAAATTTGAACTTACTCCACCTCATGGGGGTTATTATGCTCTTTATTTTATGTGCTCGTACTTTCATTGGAGTTATGAAGAGTATATTAGTTTTAAAAACGGGACAGAAAATTGATGCAGCATTAATTTTAAGATATTATAAACACTTGCTCCATTTGCCACAGCAGTTTTTTGATACGATGAGAGTTGGTGAGATTATTTCTAGAGTAAATGATGCTGTAAAAATTCGAACCTTTATTAATAATGTTTTGCTAGAATTAATAGTGAACGTCCTTATTCTTTTCTTTACAACATGCCTAATGTTTGTTTATTCATGGAAGCTAGCAATAATTGTTTTGGTATCTGCCCCTTTATTCTTTCTTATATATTGGATATTTAATAAGCTTAATCGCAAATATCAGCGTAAGATTATGGAGAGTGGAGCAGACTTGGAGGCTCAATTGGTTGAGTCTCTTAATGCTATTTCAACGATCAAATGCTTTGGGGTTGAGGAATATGCAAATTTGAAGACAGAGTCACGCTTTGTCCAACTCTTGAGGAATAGCTACCACAGCCTATATGGAGCAATTTTAGCGCAAGGAGGAATCTCGTTTTTATCAACAGGTATTACAATTGTCGTACTTTGGTATGGTAGTATATTAGTTATTGATCAAGACCTTACTCCGGGAACATTAATGGTCTTTTATTCTTTGATTAGTTACATTCTCTCTCCCATTGGATCGCTGATTGCAGCTAATCAAACTGTTCAGGATGCTGCTATTGCAGCAGATCGCCTTTTTCAAATAATGGATTTAGAGTTGGAACAAAGTGAAAATGAGCAAAAAATCACATTGGAATCTAATATGGTCAGTGATATTACTTTTAAGGGCGTTAGTTTTCGGTATGGATCACGTAAACAAGTATTTGAATCAATGGATTTAACTATTAAGAAAGGAAAGACTACGGCTATTGTTGGTGAAAGTGGATCTGGAAAAACAACCTTAATTTCATTATTACAACATATTTATCCGATACAGATGGGGCAAATTCATATAGGCGACTATAATATAGCACAAGTTACAAATGAAAGTCTACGCCAGAGAGTGGGAGTTGTTTCACAGCAGGTTGAATTATTTAATGGGAGTATTATAGAGAATATTGCAATTGGGGATCTTCAGCCTGATATGAAACAGATTGTAGATATTACTCAAAAATTAGGACTGAAAAACTTTATAGAAAATTTGCCAAAAGGGTACATGACACTTGTCGGGGAACATGGAGTGTCTTTATCTGGGGGAGAACGTCAACGCATTGCTATTGCAAGAGCAGTATATAAAAAACCTGATATTCTAATCTTCGATGAAGCGACTTCTTCACTTGATTCAATATCGGAACAATATGTAAAACAAATGCTCAAAGAATTAGCATATATGGGGAAGACTATTATTATTATTGCTCATCGTTTGAGCACTGTAAAAAATGCGGATATCATTGTTGTGTTGGAACAAGGAAAAGTTGTGGAGATGGGAAATCACGAAAAATTATGTAATGAGAATGGAGCATACGCTAAACTTTGGAGCGCACAAAATGATGAAATATAACTATGTTGCTACTTGAACATATAAATAGAATTAAAGAGTTACACCATTTAATCAAACTTGAACGGACTGGTTCTCCACAATACTTAGCCCAACATTTTCATTTATGCTTGCGCCAATTATATTATGCATTAGATGAGCTTAAGGATATGGGAGCTAAGATTAGTTATGATCGTATCCGACGAACATATTACTACGAGAAGCCTTTTAATATAGAAATTTTTATAAAAATTTCTATATTAGATAGTAGTGAGCAAAAGTGTATTTTGGGAGGAGGGAAAAATGACATAATGCAGTTTTTTTGCACTTGAACTCTTTATTTTTGTCTTTGCAAAGAGAAGCCGGTTTTATTTGCAGAGATAAATGAATTATTGTATTGACTTGTAAAAAATGAATTATGAAGAATGTAGAATTAAAAGATTTAACTGTTCAAGAAATGGAAGAGGTTAATGGGGGCTTTTTGTTCACAGCTTTAGTAATTATAGCTGCTGTTGCATTTGTTGCAGGACAATGTATTGGTCTCGCTAATGGATATGATCCAGAGACAGGGTCTAAACGATAAAAAGAAGAATTGCAGGAATAAAGAGATCCTTTTTTCCTGCAATTTTGTAATGTAAACTAAAATGAGAAAAGTCTTTTTAATAATGCTGTTAATTCTATCTAGAATAGCAGATTTATACACGACCTTTTTATGTAATAGGAGCTTGTCTAATGAAACGGCCCCTATAGTGTCTTGCTGGAGTGGACATTGGAAAGCTCTAATTGTGGATAATGTTGTCGTTATTATTGCTTTTATTCTTTTATTTGTTTTCTTTGGAAATATTCATCATATTGAAAATAAAGAACGAAATATTATAAACAAAATGGACTTTTGGGAATACTTGAAATTTTTATATTGCTTGGAATATCCGGTAAAGAATATTTTTAAGGCAAAGAGTGATTATAAAACAATTTTCTCCGTCTTATTTTTTTTGCTGCCTTGGGTTATAATTACAGCAAGCTTTATGGCATGTATAAGTAATTTGTATTTATTCTTCGGGGGAACAACATTTATACAACATTTTTCTGCTAGATTAGTTATATATATTATTATGATAGCATTGATATTTATTATATTGATATTCCACGTCATGTTTCTTTATAAACGATATAAGAAAGCATATGTTTGAAGAAGATTATATAATGCGCATGTTCAATCAATTCTTTGAGGACTTAAGTTTGTTTCTAAGCAAAGAGAGGGTGGTAAATAAGGAGAAAGAAATACAAATATTGTATGAAACTTATTTTCATCCATCTGTTTATTATTATGAGAAGAATATTCATGATATCTATGCTCTATTCTTGCAGTACAGCCAAGAAGAACAGATATACAGAATGAGTATGTTAGCCGAGCTTTTTTATCAAGATGCATTGATTCAAAATAGTGACCTAAAAAATAGTTTATTAGAAAAGTCTTTATTTTTATTTGAAACAATAGAAACAAAGAGTAATACCTTCTCTCTTGATAGAAGAATGAGAATGCGACAAATTAAGGGAATTTTAAAGACTCATTAAGAAGAATCTTGAAGTTTTAGGCCTTTAAATATTTGTGAGATTTATTTTGTTTTTACAATGTAATGGATTAATTATGTTTGCGAAAAAGTAGGTCTACATATCATTCATAGACAGGCTTCTGAGTTCGACATTGTAGTTTGTCAACTCTTTATTGATGGAGTTGGCTTTAGTTTGTAAGTTACAAAACCGCACAAAAAAATAGTTATTTAAATAATAAAGTGCTTAAATTTGTATACATAATTAATGATCAAAAAGAATTTATTATGAAAGACTTGCTATTGGGATGCTTCTTATTAGCTAATGTTTTAAGTGTATTTGCTCAAAATGCTCCTATTACTTTAGATACGACTTATTTTGCATGTGAATACAAAACGAGATACCATCTGGATACACTTTCGATGAATAATTATATAGATGATGATTGTATTCTGCAAGTTGGCTCCAAGATATCAAAATATTATAGTAAAAAAACGGATGCGTATGAACGGGTTATGTGTAATCCAAAAGCAAAAGCTGCGTATGATAGAGATTTAGAATTGGCTCTTCAAAAAGCAAGGAAAAATGGAGGATTAATGGATAAGCCACCATTAGCACGATATTCCCCATTGGTTATTTATAATAACTACCCTCAGGGAAAACGTACTATTCAAGATGCTGCATTTTTCGATTACTATATTTATGAGGACAACAATGCGCCGCAACAGTGGACTCTAGTTGCCGATTCGGCAAAGACTATTTTGGGCTATAGCTGTAAAAAAGCAACTTGCTCCTATCGTGGGCGTAACTACGAAGCGTGGTATAGTCCTGATTTACCCGTCAGTGTTGGTCCCTGGAAGTTTTCAGGTCTACCGGGTCTGATAATGACTGCACAAGACACAAAAGCGCATTATACGTTTGAAATCAAAGGTTTGATGAAAACAAAAGAACCGATTCAATATATTGAATATAGCAACTGTAAATATACTCATACTAATCGGATAAAATTCTTACGTCTTAATGCCAAATCTTCACAAATAGGTATACTCCGTTATATGAAGGCAAATGCTCCGAGTACAACTGCTAATACTGATATCAAGCCATCGGATACTGGACAAAAATATGATTTACAGGAGAGAGACTATTGAATGATTTAAGGATAAAAAAATTATATTTGTTTTCTTATTCTTATTTCTGCTGCTTCTATCGTTAAAGTCCCAAACGCTAGCTATTAGTGGGGAGGTAAAAGATGCTTCAGGCGTGCTCCCTGGAGTGGTCGTAACTGTTACTACAGACGATGTGACGAATGTCATTTCTTATGGTATAACAAATGACTCCGGAAAATTCTTATTGAAGAAGATTGATTTGGAGAAGGGGAAGTTTGTCACAGCTAGATTCATCGGCTATTCAACTCAAAGCATCCCCTTGGTTAAAGATAAAACTTTTTACGCGATATTTCTTAAGGAAAAAGCCGTCCAATTGAAGGAGGTGAAGATCAAAGCTGCTAAGATTACCGGAAGTGGAGATACGATACGCTATTATGCTTCATCTTTTGCTAAAAAGAACGATGTGACACTAGGAGATGTCTTGAAAAGAATGCCCGGTTTTCAACTTTCTGATGAAGGCAGACTTAAATATCAAGGGAAAGAAATTAGTAATTTTTATGTTGAGGGTTCCAATATTATGGGGGATAAATATCCCATAGCGGTTAACAGCATTCATCAAAATGATGTGGGGAGTGTGGAAGTGCTTGAAAATCATCAGTCAATTAAACTGTTTGATGATCTGTTGTATTCAGACAAAACGGCTGTGAACATAACACTTAAGGAAAAGGCGAAGGACAGATGGGTGGGTATGCTGAATATTGGCGGTGGTGTACCGAATTTGTGGAGTGCTGATGTGAATGCCATGCGCTTTGCAAAGAAAATAAAGATGTTGGATACTTATAAGGGTAACAATACCGGAAATGACGTATCGGATATTGGTAATCCCCTTTTGGATTTATCCGGAGGAGTTGGCGAAGATGCTCGTGAGATTATAACGTTACAAAATGCGAGTAACCCTTTCTTGGAAAAGAGAAAAACATTATTTAACAAATCTCATCTTTTAAGTTTAAATAATCAAGTTTTGTTAAGCAAATCATTCATTCTAACTCCACAATTAAACCTCAGTCGTTCTTCTTTTGATAACGATGAGGAAGAAGATAAGACTTATTTTTTGGAAGGTGGAAAAACATTGGATATTTCTACGCGGGAGAAGGGACTATTGAAGAAATGGCAGATTGATCCCACAGTGCGTCTGGAAGCCAATACCCGGAAAATGTACTTTGATAATGTACTTTCTGCAAATGTAGTGCATAAAGAGAATGAGGTATCTGTTACAGGTACTTATCCCAATTTTAAAAAGAGTGATATGGACTATGCGAATATCTGTAATGATTTTGATATGTTATTCCGTATAGGAAAGAAAGTTATTGGCGTGAAATCTAAAAACCGGTGGAGTCGTCGCCCTCAGGATATGCAAATTAAGCAAGATGATTTGTTTGTTGACGAACATCTAAAGACAGAAGTGTTTAATTCTCAGACATCAGCTAGTCAGGTTTTTAGCTTTGGTAAATACACCTTTTCTTTGGATGAAGGATACTCCTTTTCAACACAATTCTTAAAAAGTCGGCTCTCAGGCATTGAAGAACTCTATTCTTCTAATGTGCCTCAAAATAATTTTCATTATCATACGGCATTGCTGTATGCCAAGCCTTCACTAGCAGCCAATTTAGGAGTCTTGAAGACTACATTCTCCATGCCGGTCAGTTATAATAGTAACAAGTATACCGATAAATATGCAGGGCAAGCCTATTCTAAAAAAAAATGGTTGATATCGCCATCTGTCTCAGCGATGTGGGTGATTAATAAAAAATACACCCTATCTTGTAACGGAGGGTGGAAGAAAGAACCGGAGAGCCCTCTTAATTTTTATGCATCTCCTATGCTTTCTTCTTATCCGTTTATCCAAAAAGGATTACTTAATTTCAATGATACTGAAACAGCAAATGCAGGCTTTCTTATACGTTATAAGAATATTCTAAGAGGATTGTTTTGTAATGGCGGTTATAACCGCTTGTGGCAGCATGGCAATTTGATGAATACGCAGAATTTTAATTACGAGTACGTTATTATGGGATTGGCAAAGAATCCGCATACGGCAACATCAGATAATTTCTTTGCCAATTTAAACTACATGATTAACCGGATCAAAGGAGGTGTATCTCTTAAAGGATCCTATTCTGTTTCCCATAATCGTTTTCTGCAAGACGAAGTACAACAATATGCCATTTCAAAAATGAAACAGTTGTCTGCTAATATTTACTCTTCTCCATCGAGTAGCTTTGATCTCAATTACACGTTTACTTTCTCCGAAAATACTTATCGGCAGAAAGGCAAGAGTGAGCAATCATCAAATTTCATTCATCAAGTACTGTCACTGACTTTTGCTCCGCTTAAAAAGGGTAATGTTGTTTTAACTGGAAATCACTATAATAATGCGCTGGAAAGTGGGCATAAAGATCTATTTTTAGTCGATGCAGCTATAAATTATAAATTATCGCAACAATGGATTTTTCAATTATCGGCTCAAAACATATTTAATCAAAAGGAATTCTCTTATGTTTCTTATACCGAAATGATGGCAGTTGAAAGGAAATATCAGATTCGCCCGTATTCATTGCTCTTTTCAGTAATAACACACTTCTAAGATAAATATTTTGAAAACTCATTTCCCTTTCATAAAACAGCCGGACATCTGTGGACTTCATCCATCGTTGGATATTACTGCATATCAGCATGCGCATCAATATTTCGCTTGTTTCAGATTTCTTTATCAAACTGTTGAAGCTACCAATGTCTTTTTTCGATACCAAACTGTTGGGAGATTTGATGCAACGCATGAACGACCATAACCGGGTGGAGAAGTTTCTAACGACACAGACGCTGAGTGTGATGTTCTCTTTTCTAAGTTTCATCGTCTTTGGTCTTGTTCTATTATGGTATAGTCTGCCTATCTTTGGTATATTTCTCATAGGGAGTATTTGCTATGCCTTATGGATCGCCCTGTTTTTGAAAAGACGGAAACAGATTGATTATCTTTATTTTGAAAGTCAGGCAAAGAATAACAATAAAACCTACCAGTTTATCACAGCCATGCAGGAAATCAAACTACAAGATTGCGAACAACGTCGCCGGTGGGAATGGGAGGATGTGCAGGCAGAGCTTTTCGAAACCAATATGAAAAGCCTGAAATTGCAGCAGGCGCAGGAAGCGGGAAGCATTTTTATCAATGAGATCAAAAACATAATCATCACCGTTTTAGCAGCCACAGCTGTTATTCATAACAATATGACATTGGGTATGATGCTGGCGGTACAGTACATTATCGGACAGCTAAACAGCCCTATTGATCAGTTGATGAGTTTTATCTATTCCTTGCAGGATGTAAAAATTAGCCTGGAACGGATCAATGAGATACATGAGATGGAGAATGAAGAAAGTAACCCGAAGGCTCTGACTCAGTTTCAGGATACGGATAAAAGCATTCATCTTCAATACGTTGATTTTAAGTATGATCCGTATAGTCCGCATAAGATTCTTGACCGTGTGGACTTCACCATACCCGAAGGGAAAGTAACCGCCATTGTAGGAACTAGCGGAAGCGGTAAAACGACTATCATTAAGTTACTGCTAGGCTATTATCAGGTATTGGGGGGTGAAATAAACATTGGGCAAACTTCTTTGAACAAGTATAATATGAAATGGTGGCGCAGACAGTGTGGGGTAGTGATGCAGGATGGGGTAATCTTCTCGGAATCCATAGCCCGTAACATTGCTGTGGATGATGGGGAAATAGATAAAGAGAAGTTGGCAATGGCGGCACGAATAGCGAATATAGAAGAATACATTATGCGCTTGCCTTTAAAATACAATACGCTCATCGGGCAAGATGGAGTTGGGTTAAGCCAGGGGCAAAAGCAGCGGATCCTGATAGCACGGGCGGTGTACAAGAATCCCCACTATATTTTTCTGGATGAAGCAACCAATGCGTTGGATGCTAATAATGAACGGGTTATTGTCGAAAATCTGGCGGATTTCTACCGGGGAAAAACAGTAATCATCGTAGCACATAGATTGAGTACGGTAAAGAATGCGGATCAAATTGTGGTCATAGATAAAGGGCAATTAGTGGAAATTGGTCATCACAGCGAGCTAATAAAAGCAAAAGGTGCTTATTACAAGTTGGTAAAAAATCAATTGGAATTGGGTAGTTAAAACCATGCGTTATGGAAAATATTGAGCTTAGAAGTGAGCATGTACGTAAGATAATTGGAAAAATTCCCCCGGCACTTATCAGGAGTGGGATTGGCATTATTGCACTCATACTGGCCTTCTTGATGGTAGCTGTTGCTTTTATTCCCTATCCGGAAGTAATTGAAGGAGGGATAACCATAACGGATGCTAAAAAAGCTTGTGCAGTGGGAGAACTCTCTTATTCTCATATCACACAACTAAAACCCGGGATGAAAGTGGAAATAGAATTGGAAGGATATGATGCTCAAAAATATGGTTATCAACATGGAGTGATAACCAGTGTTTCTCACAAAGTGATTACTCGGAGGGGACAAAACTTCTTCTCGTTTATTGTTACATTGCAAAGTAGCTCTGTCATAGAGAAAGGAATGAAAGGAAGGGCGTCTATTGTTTTGTCAAATAAAACATTACTGAGAAAGATACTGAATGAAAAGAAGTAAGTGATACCAATCTTTGTTTTAAATGCAATCTTATATCTTTGCAATTTCAGGTAAGAAGGATATAGAAGAAAATGAATAATAAAAAGTATATTATAGCAGGTCTTCTCATCGCACTACTTGGTGTGGTTTTACCTTAAATAAAGGTTGCTTTTACTTTGGTTCTGAATTATAATTGTTAATTTTGTGCTGAATATTAATAGATTAGATATGTCTCAAATTAGCACTTAAGGCTCTGCAACAATGGGCGGATATAGAAAGGCGGAAACTTCTTGTTTTGCGGGGAGCAAGGCAAGTTGGAAAACCCACATTGGTAGAGTTCCTTGCCCGAAATCTTGATGTATTTATAAATACAAATCCCATTTACTCCCCATAGAAGTAAAAACAGGAGATAATTCAAAGCTTCGTTCCTTGCATATTAGTTCCTGAACGAATCTAAGGAGAATACTGCTATACGCGTATGGAATGGGACCTTTTGTTCTTCAATATAGGACTACCTTCCGGTGAACAAAACACTTTATACAATGCGAAACCTAAAAATATGAAACAAGTTTTCGAACTGACATTACTGCTATTCCTGCTCAGCCTTTGCTCCTGCAAAAACCGCCCTTATTCGCATACACTTGCTATGGTAGACAGTCTTACTTATGTCAATCCTGATAGTGTTATCAGTTTATTAAGTTCGTTAAAAACACAAATTAGTGATGGGGGCGAATCTGCACAGATGTATTACCGCTTGTTGCAGATTAAAGCCAATGATAACGCTTATATTCCATATACTTCAGACAGTGTTATCAGACAATTATTAAATTACTATGAAAGTAAAAAGGATAAGAAGATTCTACCGGAAACATATTATTATGCGGGGCGGGTATATCTTGATCTGGGAGATGCACCGCAAGCATTGGAATATTTGCAAAAAGCATTAGAAATCTCAAAAGAAAAGACTGACTACTGGTTACTTAGTAAGATCTATAATCAAATAGGTGTACTATATCTGTATCAGAATATTTGCAATAAAGCGCTGGGTGCTTTTAAAGAAGGTTTTTATTATACAAAGAAATCAGGAGATAGTACTTATATTGTTTATAACTTGCGTAATATTGGAAGGGTTTTTGCCAGGCAGAATAATATAGACAGTGCTTCTTATTATTATGAAGAAGCAAGAGAAATGGCTAAAAGTATAAGTGATGCACGCTTAGTTAAGTCTGTTGATATAGAAATGGCTGGTATTTACAAACAATTGGGTAAGTATGAAAAGGCATTTGCCGCTATACAACGCTCTCATGTGGCAGATGAAGATCCGTTACGTTGCTCAATCCTTGCTAGCTTATGTTGTGAAACGGGTAAAATAGATTCTGCACAGTATTATTATATGAAATTGCTCTCTGCCAGAAGCCGTTATGACAACGCAAGTGGTTATTATCGAGAAAAAAGGGATTGTTATAAAGGGTTGAGCGAAATAGCCCGTCAAAAAGGAAAGCTAGTCGAGGCTCTCAATTATATGGATAGATATCTTGCCTATGCGGATAGCATACAAAAGGCTGTTAATGCAGAGAGTATTCGAAAGATGAACGCCTTATATAATTACCAGCTTCGTGAAAAAGAAAACAATGTTTTAAAAGATATTGCTCAAAAGCAGAAGGTTTGGATCGTTATTCTTTTGGCAAGCATCATTCTTATTGCAATAGTTACTCTTTCAGCAAGTACTATTTATTACTTGAGAAAGAAGCAAAGGAAAATGCAAGTCCAACGGCAGCATGAGAAATTAAAGGAAATAGCAGACGAACAATATCGTAGCAGTCAGCAATTTATTCTTGACAATGAAAAGCGTATAGGAATCTTGAAAGATAAACTGCAAGATGCTGAGAACCAGAAGAGTGAACTGGAAGAGGACTTACAAAAGGCAGAGAAAGAATTACTTGAACTAACCAATAAACAGATAGAAACCAGACAAAAGATACAGACTCTTTCGGAAACGGCTTTTAGAGCATCTCAGATATACAGGGACTTTTATCATGTAGCCGGAATGCCTAATTCTGAAAGAATTTCAGCAAAGGAAAAGATCACCACTAAAGATTGGGAAGAATTGACCATAGCGATAAACCAGACATATAATAATTTTACTGAACGCCTGCATATTTTCTATCCCAATATTAGTGAACATGAATTACGTATTTGTATTTTAATAAAGATTGCTATTCCTCCGATGAGTATTGCCAAGTTGACTTCACATTCGAAACAAGCTATTACTTCTTCCCGTAAAAAGTTATATGAAAAGACTCATAATGAGGTAGGTACGCCTGACTTGTGGGATGAGTTTGTGAGGAATTTTTAGTGGCTTATCGTATTATATCGTACTATAATCGTACTGCTTTCATACACAATCATATAGAATCGTACTGTAACCGTACTTAATCCTTTGGATAAAATAAAAGCATACTCTACTTTCGCCGTAAAGAAATCAAATAATAGAGTATGAAGAAATTATTCCTAACGTTATTTACCATTAGCTTCTTGGGTTTCCCTTTATCTGCTCAGAACAAGATTGTTGGAAAGGTGATTGCAGCAGATAATGAGAACATCGTCTATCGAATTAAAGTGGAATATGTAAATTCTACTAAAACTCTGACGGGGTCTTTTTATAATTCTAATTTTGAGATGCCCCTAGATTCTATTGGAGAAGTAGAATTAACGGTCTCTTCGGATGGTTATGAAATTTATCGGATGCGAAAGGCTTTGCAACCCACTATTAACAATTTGGGGGAGATTACACTTTTTAAAAAGAGTATACTACTGGGCGAGGTCGTAATAAAGGCGAAGAAAAGCGAAATAGAACATAATGGAGCTGATTATACCATAAGAAATATACAGGGTACACATATAGGGGATGCAGGTAATCTGGTGGATATGTTGAAATGGACACCAGGTATTATTGTAAAGAATGACAACGATATAGCTGTAGCAGGATCAGGCGAGCCAATCATTTATATAAATGACAGGAAAATCACAAACAAATCTGAGTTATCCATGCTTTCTTCGACGGATGTCAATAAGATAGAAGTTATTAAAGAACCGGATGCACGCTACAAAAACGGAACGAATGCCGTGATAAGAATTTACTTGAAAAAGCAACTGAAAGATTATTTTGGTGCAACTGTCAGCAACTCTTTAAACTTCAACAGAAAAGTAACGGAAAGCCCTAACGTCAATCTGTCAGGTAAAAGAGGGATTGTATCGGGAAACGTCTCTTTCACCTATAGAAAGTCAAAGCAACTTTCGTATGATGAATATATGACTACTATAACACACAGTGCTGATAATATCTTTGAAAATAGTTCGAAAGGAGAATATGGCGTAGATATGGATACCTATATGTTATTTGGAGGATTGAACTTTGCTCTCTCTCCCAAAAGTACATTAGGAATCCAATATTCCGGCTTTTTCACAAATGTAGAGCGGTCATCTTTTCATGATGTAGATATAGATAATAATGGGAGTACTACAACTAAAACAACAGACTCAAAAGGAAGTGATGATAGAAAGTATCATAGTCTGTCGGCCAGTTACGTATGGAATCGTAATAAGCATTCTACTTTAACCTTAATAACAGACTATGCGTTCCGAAATAATAAAATGGACAATGAACTGAGAGAGACAAATCTGAATATTGGTAAAGCGTATTTGACCCCAACCTCTAATTCTACCGATTACAGAATTTATACGTTTAATGGTGACTATTCATTCAAGGTGGGTGAGAAAGACAATGAACAAGTTGGCATAGAGGCTGGAAATACAAGCAACAATTCTGGTTCTGCGATTGCTGAAATACCTCAAAGCCTGGATCGCACTAACCGTTGGCTAGCTGCTTATGGAGTATTTCGTCGTGAATTGGGGAAGTTTAATGTTTCTCTAGGGTTGCGTTATGAGTATGACTATACCGATACTAAAGCCATGGAAAATGGTGAAAGTACTATGTTAAAGAAGACCTATTCCAATCTATTTCCTAATGCAAAGGTTTCCTATAAGCGCAAGGATGGAGAAGTTTACTCTCTCAGTTACCGGAAAAGTATTGGGCGACCTTCGTTCAGTCAGTTAAGTCCGATAGTCAATTACGAAGATTCATTGCATTATTGGACTGGCAATCCTTTATTGAAGCCATCCTTTACAAATACGCTGTCTTTAACGATTAACATCTCTAACTTAACATTAAGTACCTCATACTACTACATCACAAATCCAATTGTTTCTGTTTATGCGCATGATGATGTAAATCCTAATATTTTAGTGAGCAAACCGGAAAATATTCATCATTGGAATAGTTGGGATGTTGGTGCGAATTACTCTTTGTCACTGGATAAGTTTAACTTTTCGGCTTATGGCTACTTAACTTATGATTATATCAAATATCCATATTTAGGAGAGGAAGTATCATACAAGACTTTGCATGCCAATCTCGGAGGGAATATCAGTTATAATTTTTATCAGGGTTATGAGCTGTTTACCAATACATCCTATGCGTCTCCGTGGAGAGATGGCACGCAGAAAATAGGATATTCTTTAGGTACAAATGTAGGAATATCCGGTCGTTTTTTTAAGAAGAAATTATATATCTCGATCACCGGGCAAGATTTGTTTGCCAAGAGTGTTACACCTTGGTGGACAAATAACTACAATGATACGAAGTATTGGCGACGCAACAGATATGATACCCGTGGAGTCAGATTTCTGCTACGCTATACTTTTAATACGATAAGATCGCCTTTTAAAAGAAGAAGTGGTAATGATGCTTTATTGAGAAGGGCCAATTGATATGGATAAGAAATAAGGATACATTGATAAACTCGTTTTACTGTTAGGGATAAGTATAAGCGATTTTCATTCATTGGATTGTGCAACTGCCGTAAGAGCTCTTTATTTGGGTATTTATTTTAGAAAGTTTTTGCTGGCAGCAAAAGGAAAGAATGATAGGGAATTTTCTCTATCATTCTTTCCTTTATGGGGTATACTTCCTTGTGTAAATATTTATAATGTATATGAAAAAGATAAATGTTTCAAACTTAGTGTATATATTAAACGTGTTTAGTTTTTCTTTCGTAACTTTGTACTATAAGATTGCGGGTTGTATGTGTATTAATAGGCTTATAAAGGAATAGTATGATATATTTGTCTTCTAAATGAATATGAATGCAATGGATAAGTTAAGGATTCACTATTTTCAGCATGTTCCTTTTGAAGGAATAGGGTATATGGAGGAATGGGTATTGGCAAATGGACATCAGTTGTCGTCCACCCGGTTTTATGCGGGGGAAGCGCTTCCCCGGATTGAGAATATAGACTGGCTTATCGTGATGGGAGGCCCAATGGATATTTATCAGGAGGATAATTATCCGTGGCTTGGCGAGGAGAAGAAATTTATCAGGCAGGCGGTTGATTGTGGAAAAGTGGTGTTGGGCTTTTGTCTTGGTGCCCAGCTTATTGCACATGTGATGGGGGCGAAGGTGAATTGCGGATTGGAAAAGGAAGTGGGTTGGCATCCGCTTTATTTTACGGAAGCGGTTGCGGATGTTGAGGCTTTTAGAGGAATTGTAAATCTCCCACCGGTGGTGTTTCATTGGCATCAGGATATGTTTGGTATTCCCCGGGGCGCGCGGCGGATCGCCTATAGTAAAGGGTGCAGTAACCAAGCCTTTGCTATTGATAACAATGTGCTTGCTTTTCAGTTTCATTTGGAAACGACCGCTGACTCCATGCGGGGAATGATTCATCATTGTTCCGACGATTGCAACGGACAGGGGTTATATGTGCAGACAGCCGGTGAGATTCTTCGGGGAGAAGAGTACATCGCCGATAATAATCGCTTTTTAAAGCAATTGCTGGATAATCTTGCAGAGTTAAGACGCTAATCCTTTTTTGTAAGCTTTGCTTTAGAAAGAAGGTTATTGCATCAGGAATTCTCTGGTGGAGCATTGCTGTATACACTTTGTAAGTGTTACCTGCAATTGCATTTAATTGTACTTTAAACTTATACAAATACACGCAAAAGTTTTAAGTATACTTAAAACTTCTCTTATTATATCGTGTATATCGTGAGATTTTAAGTATACTTTGCTCTAAGATTAATCAAAGCCATGTAAGCAATTCGTCCAAATGCTTTATCTGCTTAAGCCGTGGATGAGTGAATGATTCCACTATTTCATGCTTCCACATCACTTCAAAGGGGACGTGAACGCCATATCCACCAATGTTTAATACCGGTTGGATGTCCGATTTCAGAGAGTTGCCCACCATAAGGAATGCTTCTGGTGCAATTTGTAATGTTTTTAATAAACGGAGGTATTCCTTTTCTGTCTTATCGGACATGATTTCAATGTGATCGAAGTAGGAGTTTAGCCCCGAACGTTGTAGTTTCCGTTCTTGATCTAATAAATCACCCTTTGTGGCAACGACCAGCTTGTAATCTCCTTTCTCTTTTAGCTCTTTCAACGTCTTTTCTACTTCGGGAAGAAGTTCAATAGGCATTTGTAGTAAAGACTTGCCTAGTTGAATGATTTGTTGGATCCGGGAACCCGGAATGGTGTTCCGGCTAACACGTAAGGCTGTCTCTACCATGGAGATGGTAAAAGCTTTTGCGCCATATCCAAGGCCTTCTAGATTCTCCATTTCCGTCTGGAATAATTCGGATGAAATCTCTTTAGAAGTTCCGTATGGGGTTAATATTTCGGTATATTGTTTTTCAACTTCCTGAAAGAAGGGCTCGTTACTCCAGAGGGTATCATCTGCATCAAAGGCAATGACTTTTATTTTGTGATTCATTTTATCAGGTCTGTTACACATTTTATCGCATACAAAATACGTAATAATAGCTGACTCCGGCAAATTCCATGAAGGCTTTTAACGCTTTCTGCATGAAAACAGCTATCTTTGCGCATCAAAACACGTTCATAACAAAAGACATACATAGATGGAAAAGAAATTCAAACGTACTATCGTGACGTCGGCATTGCCTTATGCAAACGGGCCGGTTCATATCGGACACTTGGCGGGGGTGTATGTGCCTGCTGATATTTATGTCCGCTATTTAAGATTAAAAAAGGAAGAAGTACTCTTTGTCGGGGGATCGGATGAACATGGAGTGCCTATTACGATACGTGCCCGTAAGGAAGGGGTTACGCCGCAGGACATCGTTGATCGTTACCACTCGCTGATAAAGAAATCGTTTGAGGAGTTTGGTATTTCTTTTGATATTTACAGTCGTACGACTTCCCAAACCCACCATGAAGTGGCTTCCGGCTTTTTCAAGAAGCTTTATGAAAAAGGAGAGTTCATTGAGAAAACGTCCATGCAATATTATGACGAGGAGGCCAAGACTTTCCTTGCCGACCGTTACATTACCGGTGAATGTCCGTACTGTCATGCCGAAGGGGCGTATGGAGATCAGTGTGAGAAGTGCGGTTCTTCACTGAGTCCCACCGAATTGATTAATCCGAAGAGTGCCATTAGCGGTAGCAAACCGGTGATGCGTGAGACGAAGCATTGGTATTTACCGCTTGACAAGCACGAAGAGTGGTTGCGTAAATGGATTCTGGAAGATCACAAAGAATGGCGTCCCAATGTTTACGGACAGTGCAAGAGCTGGCTGGATATGGGATTGCAGCCGCGTGCAGTGAGCCGTGACCTTGATTGGGGCATTCCCGTTCCGGTGGAAGGGGCTGAAGGCAAGGTGCTGTATGTGTGGTTTGATGCTCCTATCGGTTATATCAGCAATACCAAAGAATTGCTTCCGGAGACTTGGGAAACATGGTGGAAAGACCCCGAAACCCGTTTGGTTCACTTCATCGGGAAGGATAATATTGTATTCCACTGCATTGTATTCCCTGCGATGCTGAAAGCGGAAGGGAGTTTCATCTTGCCGGATAATGTGCCTAGTAACGAGTTCCTGAACTTGGAGGGAAATAAGATTTCCACTTCACGAAACTGGGCGGTATGGTTGCATGAGTATCTGGCCGATTTCCCCGGTAAGCAGGATGTGCTTCGGTATGTGTTGACGGCGAATGCTCCGGAGACAAAGGACAATGATTTTACCTGGAAGGATTTTCAGGCACGCAATAATAATGAACTGGTAGCGGTGTACGGAAACTTTGTGAACCGTGCGTTGCAGTTGACTAAGAAGTACTTTGAGTGCGTGGTGCCTGCCGCAGGGGAACTGACGGATTATGACCGTGAAACATTGAAGGAATTTGTCGATGTAAAGGCTGAAGTAGAGAAGTTGCTGGATGTCTTTAAATTCCGTGATGCGCAGAAGGAAGCTATGAATCTGGCTCGCATCGGTAACAAATATCTGGCGGATACAGAGCCTTGGAAAGTGGCTAAAACCGATATGTCGCGTGTCGGCACGATCTTGAATATCGCTTTACAGTTGGTCGGTAATCTGGCTATTGCCTTTGAACCTTTCCTGCCTTTTAGTAGTGATAGGCTTCGCGGGATGTTGAACATGGATCATTTTGATTGGGCTGATTTGGGACACACCGATTTACTGGCGGCAGGCCATCAGTTGGGCACGCCCGAATTGCTTTTCGAGAAGATTGAGGATGAGGTGATTGAGCAACAAGTGCAGAAGTTACTCGATACAAAGAAAGCGAATGAGGAAGCAAACTATAAGGCTAATCCGATTCGTGAGAATATCGCATTTGATGATTTTATGAAGCTGGACATTCGCGTAGGTACAGTGTTAGAGTGCCAAAAGGTTCCTAAGGCTGATAAGTTATTGCAATTCAAGATAGCCGATGGACTGGAGAACCGGACCATTGTGAGCGGCATTGCGCATTATTATAAACCTGAAGATTTGGTGGGCAAACAGGTTTGCTTTGTCGCCAATCTTGCTCCCCGTAAGTTGAAGGGCATTGTCAGTGAAGGTATGATTCTCTCTGCAGAGAATTTCGACGGTTCGCTTTCTGTTGTCACTACGTTGAGCGAGGTAAAGCCGGGCAGTGAAGTGAAATAATGAACTTCGCCGTTAGCCCGTGGACGTTTTATGGTTCACCGCAAGTCACATCCGAGGATTCCAATAACTAATTCAATGGAAGCATCATTAAAAGAGAAAACGGCTAGAGGTTTATTCTGGGGGGGATTCAGTAACGGTATACAGCAGTTACTGAATCTCTTCTTCGGGATCTTTCTGGCGCGTATTCTTAATGCGGATGATTACGGGACGGTAGGCATGCTGGCTATCTTTTCGGCGATAGCCACAACTATTCAGGACAGTGGGTTCACCGCTGCCCTGACCAATAAGAAAGAGATCAAGCACGAAGATTATAATGCCGTTTTCTGGTTTAGTACGCTGGCGGGAATAACGATGTATGCCGTTCTCTTTTTCTGTGCGCCGTTGATCGCGGACTTCTTTAATAATCAGAGACTTATCCCTCTCTCCCGTTTCCTTTTTCTGGGCTTTCTGATAGCGAGTACAGGTATCGCCCACAATGCTCTCCTTTTTAAGAACCTGCAAGTAAAAGAGATCTCCAAAATCAGTATTATATCTCTTGTCGTTTCCGGTAGCATCGGACTGACCATGGCTTTCAACGGAATGGGCTATTGGGGCATCGCAAGTCAGAATGTGAGTTATATCACCTGCGTTACCCTTTTGAGGTGGCACTATTCCAGTTGGCGTCCTACTTTCCGCCTTTGGTTTCATCCGCTTAGGGGAATGTACCGGTTCAGTTTCAAACTGTTTCTGACCAACATCATCAATCAGGTAAACGGTAATATCTTTTCTGCCATACTCGGACGGTTCTATACCCCGTTGGATGTGGGTTACTATACGCAGGGGAATAAGTGGATGTCGATGGGACAGCAGACCATCGGGGGGATGATCAATAATATCGCCCAACCGGTCTTTGTTCAGATAGGCGAGGATAATGAAAGGCGGATCAGAGCACTGAAAAAGATGCTTGCTTTTACCAGTTTTATCTCCTTTCCCGCTTTACTGGGACTTGCTTTCGTGTCGAAAGAACTGATTGTGATTGCCGTGGGGGAGAAATGGCTCCCGTCGGTCCCCATCCTCCAGCTGCTGTGTTTCTTTGGGGCGATATGGCCTATCATTAATCTTTATTTTCAGGTGGCGATTAGTCAGGGACGTTCGGATATCTATTTCTGGACCAACCTGATCTTTGGAGCTTTACAGGTGGGCATTGCCTTTTTCATGTTCCGCTTTGGTATTCTCTGGATGGTACTGGCTAATGTTTTAGGGTATGTCCTGCTACTCATAGCCTGGCAAATCATTATTAACCGGCTTGTGCATTTCCCTTATAGAGCTGCTCTTAAGGGTATTTTACCGTATATGGGGTGTACCTGCCTTATATTGGGGGCAACTTACTATCTGACTTTATCGATTACGAATTATTACTTCCTTATTATAGCTAAAATCATCATAGTAGCGGTGTCGTACTTTGTGGTGATGAAGTTGGGCAAATCGGTAATTCTGAATGAATGTATGACTTTTGCGCGGGAGAAATTGAAAAAACGCTCATGAGACAGGACGATAAAATAGAACTCTTTGAAGCCTACCGGAAGTTGAACGGCTCCTTTAAGAAGAAATGTGTTTTTCATATCGGTGCGAGTGCCGGTTTCTTCTCCGAATACAACATGATGTTGCTGGCGATGCTGTATTGTCTTATTCATCATATCAAGTTTACGTTGTATTCCGCCGATGCCAACTTTGCTTATGACAAGGGGTGGAGCGATTATTTCCGTCCTTTTTGTGAAGAGAATGCTGGTGTGCTGAATAAGTATTTCAACCAGCGCCCCGTTGGCGATTGGAAGACGACGTGGAAGTTGTTCAGGAAACAACGTTCGATGACCTTGCTGACCAGAAAGCTGAAGCGCTATTTTATCAATTTTATATTGTTCTTCTATAAGCGTTACGAGCAGGTTGATTATTATATGCAGGACATCTGGCCTCAATTTATCTTGCTGAAAATAGAAGATCATTACCGCATACCGGAGTTGGGAATTGATGGTAATTTAACGGATGCTCTTCAAAGGTTGGCGGAACTGACGTGGGCTTTTAATGTTGAAACAGCCGCTGAAATTAAAGCGATTGTTTCTTCCGTATCACTTCCCGGGGCTTATGCCGGTTGCCAGATTCGTGGTGGTGATAAGTTTATCGAGTTCGATTTATTGTCCGTGGAAACGTATATCGAAACTTTCTCCCGTCATCCCGAAGTGAAGGATATATTTGTGCTGACGGATGATTACCGCATTATGGAGGAATTGAAAAAGAACTACGCTCAATATCATTGGTTTAGCTTGTGTCAGGAATCCGAACAGGGGTATTACCATACGGCTTTTGTGCAGAACGGTAAGGACTATTTAAGGAAGCGGATGATTCGTTTCTTTGCTTCCATGGATATTCTGACTCGTGCTTCCTTATATATAGGAACCCGGACATCCAATCCCAGCGTATTCCTTTTCATGTATATGCCGGAGGTCTGTTGGGAGGCGGAAGGGACAAAAGCGTCGTTGGCGGATTCTACTTTAGCTATAAATTGAAAAAAGGAACAGTGATGGATCGCATAGCTTATATCCTATCAGCATATCGGGATGCACCTCATTTGGCACGTCTGATTGAGGCACTGGACTTTAATGCCGATTTCTATGTCCATATTGATCTTAAAGCTGATATACGTCCGTTTGAGAAACTTTTGCAAGACCGGGTAACTTTTGTCCCGCGGCATTGGGTCAGCTGGGGAGGCTGGGCGCAGGTGGAATATCAGCAGGAATTGCTGGCTGCGGTACTTCGTAGCGGAGTCGCTTATGACCGGGTGGTATGCCTCAGCGGTCAGGATTATCCGCTTTGGTCCAATGAACGTATCCACCGTTTTTTTCAGGAGCACAACGATACGGAGTTTATCATGGGCATGAATCTGACGCGCTCCTCCAATGCCTATCAACAGGGAAAGATCGTTAACTATCATTTGTTCAGAGATTTAAAGTGGATGAATCTTTGGTGGAAGAACAAATTTATTGTAGTTTCACGGAGTCTGATGAAAGTGTTGCCCGTAAAGAAGCGTCCGGTGGTAGTGCTGGACGGTAAAGATGCCGATGTCTATTTCGGTTCGGATTATTGGGCGCTTACGCTACCTTGTGTCCGTTATGTGTATGAAAGACTATGCACGGAGAAGGAGATGGAGCGTTATTTTAAAACCAGTTTTGTGCCGAGCGAACTTTGCATACAAACCCTGGTCTTTAATTCTCCTTTTGCAAAGCGGGCTTTACTTTATGAGGGGGAATCTTATCCGGGACTTCATGGGCTTACACCTTTGCATTACATTGCTTACGGGAAGGAGATCGGGACAATGACATTAAAGGATCTTCCGGTGCTGCAACAGTCAGGTAAGATGTTCTGCCGCAAGGTAGTAAGCGGTCTGTCCGATAGCCTTGTTGAGGCGATAGATCGTTCTAATAATAAAAAAAACGTGTGTCAGTAGCAATATGAAAGAATTAAGAATCAACTTTACGGACTTTTGGGAAGGGTTTGTTCCTGAAAAGAGCCTTATTTATCAGTTCTTATCGCAATATTACCAATTGAGTATTGTTCCCCGTCCCGATTATCTTTTCTATTCGTGCATGGGCTATAACTACCTGAACTATCCCGATAGTGTCCGCATCTTTTATACGGGGGAGAATCTAGTCCCTGATTTCAATATGTGCGATTATGGGATGGGGTTTCACCATCTGCAATTTGAAGACCGTTACCTTCGGTTTCCTCTCTTCCTTATTCACAAAGGGTGCTGGGATGAGCTCGAAAGGTTAGGCGGCGAGAAAGACGTGACTCCTGAATTGGCGCAGAGAAAGTTTTGCAATTTTGTGTATTCGCGCAACAAACAGCAGACGGACCCCTTGCGCGAGGACTTCTTTATGAAACTTTCTGAGTATAAGAAGGTTGACTCAGGCGGCAGATATTTAAATAATATCGGTGGTCCGGTTGCTGATAAATTGGATTTCATCAAACAGTATAAGTTTACTATTGCTTTTGAGAACAGTCCGGTATCGGGTTATGCCACGGAAAAGATTATAGATCCGATGCGCGTTAATTCGTTACCCGTCTACTATGGAGACCCTCGTATCTCCACCGACTTTAATCCGGAATCGTTTGTCTGGGTTAAAGACCGTCAGTCCGTGGATGCCGCTATTGAAGAGATCATCCGTTTGGATCGGGACGACGAGGCTTATTTGAATAAGTTGCGGCAGCCCTGGTTCAGTAAGGATATACGGGCGTTTTACGCAAATGAGTTGCTCCACTTCTTCCGGAATATATTTGATCCACCCAAGGAGAAGGCTCTCAGGACGACCAGGTTCGGGTATGTCGGCATTTATCAACGTGATTTGAAACGTACGGCTCCGTTGAGTAAGAACTATATCTTTAATAAGATATGGGGCGCTATAGATAAATTATCAGCGATAAAGACAAAATGAAAGTTACTGTTTATCCCCAGCTTATTGATTACGGAGGTGCGCATGCCAACACCTACGTCAGGGACTTTGTCGGTGCATTGAAAGAGAATGGGGTGACGGTTGCGAATGGTCCTCACAAAAACCCGCTGTTCAGTCTTTTGCCGAAAAAGGTGGATAGTGATGTTTATATCTTTCATTGGTTGGAGAATGTGCCGGATTATAAATACGGTCTGTTACAGACTGTCGTTGCCATTTGGCTGATGTTTGTCATAAAGCTAAAAGGGAAGAAGCTGGTCTGGTTTCTACATAACAAGCAGCCTCATGCGGCCGGACACCGGGCTATTAACAACCTGATAATTAAGTTGCTGGTTCGTAAAGCGGACTTGATTGTGACGCATGCCACGGAAGGGCTGGAACTCATTCGGCAGCAATATCCTGCAGCTGCATCGCGCACGGTCTTCCTTCATCATCCCACGAAAAACAGGCTTGACCTGCATCAGGAAAAAGCTGCGGCTGTACCCGAGAGTACTTACAGAGCTGAAACCGGGAGTAAAATTGCGGCTGTGACGGGGAGAAAGACCGAAGCGGAGGGCGGAACAGACTTACTCCTCTGGGGGAATATCTCCCTGTATAAAGGCGTTTTGGAATTTGTCCGGTATGCCGTTGAGAGGAATCTATCGCTGAGAATAAAGATTATAGGGAAGTGCTCTTCTGCTGATTTATATGAAAGATTAAAAGAACTCTCTAATGAATTCATTCATATCGAGAACCGGAGCATTTCTTTTGATGAATTGGGCGCTGAAATTAGGGCGGCACGCTTTGTACTGATCCCTTATGCGCCCCAATCGGTACTGAGTTCGGGCTTACTGATGGACTCCCTCTCCTTCGGGGCGGCTGTCATTGGTCCGGATGTGGGTTCTTTCCGCGACTACGCCCGGGAGAAGTCACTTAATGTATATACATTCCATTCTTTTGATGAGATTCCCGGACTTGTTCGCAACTCCGGCAAGACAGCAAAAGCGGAGGATTATGAATCTTTTCTGACGTTGCATAGCTGGGAAAGCTTCGGACAGGAGTTTGTCCTTCTGCTTAAAAAGCTGACGGGATGTAAATGAAGGTATTGTTTACCGTTAAATCCTAAAAGAAAATGAAAACGTATTCGCCTATTCTTCTTTTTGTCTATAATCGCCCTGAGCACACCAGGCACGCTGTGGAGAGCTTATTGCGTAATGAGGAGGCTGCCCACAGCGAACTGTTTATCTATTCTGATGCGGCAAAGGGGGACGAATGGAAACCTGCTGTCGGGGAGGTGCGGAATTATATATCCGCCATTACCGGCTTTGCGGCTGTCCATATTACGGAACAGAGCGAGAACAAGGGACTGGCGGATAGTATTATCGAGGGGGTGACAACACTGGTTAATCGTTTTGGACGGGTTATTGTGCTGGAGGACGATCTAGTGGTTGCTCCGTACTTCCTTCGTTTTATGAATGATGCGCTGGAAGTTTATAAGGATGAACTGCGTGTGGGACATATTCAGGCTTGTGATTTTACTCAGGATGCCTCTCTGCCCGCGACGTTCCTGATAAAGTGGACAGGCAGTTGGGGGTGGGCGACGTGGAAACGGGCCTGGCAATATTTCAACCCTGACGGTACGACCTTATTGCAACAGCTACAGGAGCGTAACCTGACTTATACTTTCGATTTCGACGGTACCTATCGCTATACCCGTATGCTACGCCGGCAAATAGAGGGAAAGAATAATTCATGGGCTATCCGCTGGAATGCAAGCCTCTTTTTAGCAAATATTTTATCGCTGAATGTGGGGCGTTCTTTGGTACAGAACGACGGGTTTGACGGGAGCGGGACTAACTGTGGAGGTGGCGATCTTTATGGTTCCACTCTCTGGCTGGAACCCCTTCCGGTAGAGAAAATCAGCGTGGTGGAGGAGGATACAGAAGCCCGGCGGTGTTTTGCGCGCTATTACCATCGTAACTTTGGCTTTTGGGCAAAGGCCATCAGAAGAATAAAGCGTACATTGAAAGGTGATTTTGGTGCGTAAAAGATATCTTTTTCTAACAGAAAGTGTATTTTTGCAAGAGATAAACCGCATGAAACATGATCACTTTGGAAATCCAACGGTGAATTGATGCGGAGTCGGAAAATATAAATGTCCCATGAGAATATTATTAGTCAATACATCCGAGCGTATCGGGGGGGCTGCCATAGCGGCAAGTCGTCTGATGGAATCACTGAAAAATAATGGCGTTAAGGCCAAGTTGCTGGTACGGGATAAACAGACCGACCAGATTAGTGTGGTGGAATTGAACCGTAGCAGGAAGCTATTTTGGAAGTTTGTGTGGGAACGTATCGTGATTTGGCGTGCCAATCATTTTAAAAAGAACAATCTGTTCTCGGTCGATATAGCGAATACGGGAATGGATATTACGCGGCTGCCTGAGTTTAAGGAAGCTGATGTGATCCATCTGCATTGGATTAATCAAGGCATGCTTTCTCTGAAAAACATTGATAAGATTCTGGCTTTGGGAAAGCCTGTGGTGTGGACCATGCACGATATGTGGCCCTGTACCGGCATCTGCCATCATGCCCGTGAGTGTACCAACTATCAGAAAGAATGCCATCACTGTCCGTATATTTATGGGGGAGGCGGAAAGAGGGATTTATCTAATCGCATCTTTCGCAAGAAGCAGAAACTGTATAAGGGGCGGCATCTCACTTTTGTGACGTGCAGTCACTGGCTCGAAGATCGTGTACGGAGCAGCTCCTTACTTGCCGGGCATGCGGTTGTCAGCATTCCCAATGCCATAAATGTTAACTTATTCCAGCCTGGCGACAAACAGGAGGCCCGTGCTAAATGTGTGTTACCCCGGGAGCCTAAGCTCATTCTGTTCGGATCGGTGAAGATTACCGATAAGCGGAAAGGGATGGACTATCTGATTGAATCGTGTAAGCTCCTGGCGGATAGTCATCCTGAATTGAAGAAACAGCTGGGAGTGGTGGTATTGGGCAGCCAGTCGCAGCAGTTGGAAGACAAGTTACCTTTTAGGGTGTATCCGTTGGACTTTGTGATGGACGAACACCGGTTGGTGGACATTTACAATGCGGTGGATCTGTATGTGACCCCTTCATTGGAAGATAATCTTCCGAATACGATTATGGAGGCGATGGCTTGTGGTGTTCCGTGTATCGGTTTCAACGTGGGAGGCATTCCGGAAATGATCGACCATCTACAGAACGGTTATGTGGCGGAGTATAAGTCTGCGGAGGATTTTGCAAAAGGTATCTATTGGGCATTGACAAACGCCGGATATTCCGAACTGTCGGAACAGGCTGCCCGTAAGGCCGTTGCGAACTATTCCGAAGGGATCATCGCTAAAAGATATATTGAGGTATACAATAAAGTCAGTGGAAGGAATGCATAATAATCGTCCTACTCCCAAATTTACCGTGATTACGGTGACCTACAATGCTGCATCGGTGTTGGAGGATACCATACAAAGTGTTATTTCACAAACTTACCATCACATTGAATACCTTATTATAGACGGTGCGTCGAAAGACGGCACGCTTAATGTGGTAAAAAAATACGAAGAGCGTATTACCCGCGTGGTAAGTGAGCCGGACGGAGGATTGTATGATGCCATGAACAAAGGCATCGCTCTAGCGACGGGTGATTACCTGTGTTTCCTCAATGCAGGTGATAGTTTCCATGAAGATGATACCTTGCAGCAGATAGTCCACTCTTTGCAGGGGACGGAATTGCCGGATGTGATTTACGGTGAGACGGCTTTGGTGGATGCTAAGGGACATTTTCTGCGTATGCGCCGATTTGCTGCTCCCGAAGTCCTGACTTGGAAGAGCTTTCAGCAAGGCATGCTGGTCTGCCATCAGGCCTTTTTTGCCAAACGTACGTTGGTGGAGCCATACGACCTGCAGTATCGCTTTTCCGCTGACTTTGACTGGTGCATCCGTGTCATGAAGAAAGCGTACACGCTGCATAACGCCCATCTGACTATTATTGATTATCTGGATGAGGGAATGACGACTCAGAACCGGAGAGCTTCGCTGGGAGAACGTTTCCGCATTATGGCGCACCATTATGGATTACTGACTACCGTCATGCATCATGCGTGGTTCGTTTTCCGACTTCTGTTGAAAAAATAGCGCTCTGTACCTTCTCTTATTTCGTTCTATTCATAAAAGCAAATTACTCCTCCTCATTTCCAAGATCTTATGTCCTGTTTGCTAGCTGGTTGCATCTCTGAAATTCAGGTCCTATACCTCTGTCACGTTGGCTCTCTATCTCCAGCGCGTTGGCTATTTATCTCCAGTAGGTTGCATCTATAGATCCAATACGTTGGTTCTCTATCTCCAACAATATACTTTTCCGTCGCCTTGTAGTTTCCTGATATAGGTTAACTGATCTTTATTTATTTTTATATATGGTTGACTCAAAAAAGATACTATACCTGCATATCGTTGGCTCTCCTGTCCTTTATTCCTTTTTCAGGTTGATCGTTTTTTACATTGTTCCTAAAAGAGGTTGACTTGTTATCTTTGAAAGAAGAAAAGAGAGCCATTTCACTTTTCCTTCCTTTTAATCCGTTTAATAGGTAACCTGCATCTTAGTAACCAGCACCGAAAGAGATAAATGTGGGCTTTACTCAGACTTGAGCAAAGTTCTCAATTCCGTTACGCCTTCGGAAGCCCCTTTCTGAATGACATGAATATTCCTCAGTGAATGGGTGTCCACCGGCTTGGGGTCAATCAGGTAGACCTCAGCTTCGCGGGGAACGTAATTCAGCAGTCCCGCAGCCGGATATACATTCATGGAAGTCCCGATGATGACGAAGATATCTGCTTTCTCCACCTCTTTGATCGCCGTCTCTATTTGGGGGACAGCCTCACCAAACCAAACGATGAAAGGACGTAATTGCGAGCCGTCGCCGGCCTTGTCGCCTAACTTTACTTCATATTCCTCCGGCTTCAACTCCTTGATATACTTCGGGTTGTAAGGGGCATCACTGGAACACACTTTCGTCAGTTCCCCATGTAGATGGATGACGTGCGAACTGCCCGCCTGCTCGTGCAGATTGTCTACGTTTTGAGTCACGACGGTGACCTCAAAATCTTTTTCCATCCGGGCCAGTCCCAGATGTCCGTTATTCGGCTTCACCTTAAGCAACTCTTTACGACGTTCGTTATAAAAATGGATGACCAGTCCCGGGTCACGTTCGTAACCCTCGATGCTTGCCACTTGCATTACCGGGTATTTCTCCCATAACCCACCGGCATCACGAAAAGTGTTGATACCGCTTTCGGCACTCATGCCCGCTCCGGATAAAACAACCAATTTTTTCATACTGAATCTATCTTTAAGTCTTGATCTTCGTGTTCTGTGAAACGACGCCATGGATGGCAGCTGTTTTATATCATTATGAGCTGTCCGCTAGTTAGTTTTGATGGACTTCGTCCCTGTTTTCAATCAAATCTACCAACAAAGATAGAGAAGATTGTTTGAGAACCGTAAGAAATAAGATATTTTAAATACTAAAATCAAAATCATTAAAATAAAAAACTTACTTTTGCCACTTGTTAATTTGCAATAGGCTGGAGTTAAGTGCTCCCGGTCATAATAAAAAATAGATATATGGATAAATTCAGTTATGCGATTGGTCTTGGAATCGGTCAGAATTTGATGAGTATGGGTGCTAAAGGGCTGGTTGTAGATGATTTCGCAAAAGCCGTGAAAGATGTTTTGGAAGGTAACGATACTGCTATCACACATGCCGAGGCTCGTGATATAGTCAATAAATACTTTTCTGAACTAGAAGAAAAAGTAAGTGCGGCTAATATTGAATTAGGTGAAAAATTCCTGGAAGAAAATAAAAACCGCGAAGGTGTGGTTACCCTTCCCAGCGGATTACAGTATGAAATCGTGAATGAAGGAAAACCCGGAAAGAAAGCGAAGCTAACCGATCAGGTGAAGTGCCATTATGAAGGAACACTGATCGACGGCACACTCTTCGACAGTTCTGTCAAGAGAGGACAGCCTGCCGTATTCGGAGTGAACCAGGTCATTCCGGGATGGGTTGAAGCTTTGCAGCTCATGCCCGAAGGTGCTAAATGGAAACTTTATATCCCTTCCAATCTGGGATATGGCGCACAGGGAGCCGGTGAGATGATCCCCCCTCATAGTACGCTGGTTTTTGAAGTGGAATTACTCGAAATTTTATCTTAAATTTTTAAATAAATAAAAGGCAACATGAAGAAAATTACATTTATCGTGGCTATTGCTGCAACTGCTGGATTGGCTTCTTGCACAGCACAAAGCCCAAAAGCAAATCTGAAAACAGATGTTGATTCATTATCCTATGCTATCGGTATGGCTCGTACCGAAGGCTTAACACAGTATCTGACACAGCAACTACACGTTGATACTACGTATATGGCCGACTTTGTTAAAGGTTTTAATGAAGGCGCTGCTAAAACCGGAAAGAAAGATGTTGCTTACATGGCAGGTCTTCAAATCGGACAAATGGTAGGTACACAGTGGGTGGAAGGATTTAACCGTCAGATCTTTGGTGAAGATTCAACACAAACCGTAAGCCGTGACAATATATTGGCTGGCTTCATTGCCGGTGTTATCGGAAAAGGCGGAGTGATGACCAAAGAGGCTGCTACCGAATATATGCGTACCCGCATGGAAAGCATCAAAGAAAAAGCCGTAGAAAAGAAATATGGTGATAATAAGGCAGCCGGAGAGAAATTCCTGGCTGAGAATAAAACCAAAGCAGGCGTTGTAACAACTCCTAGCGGTTTGCAATACAAGATTATCAAAAAAGGTACGGGAGCCGTTCCTGCCGATACTTGCAAAGTAAAAGTCAACTATAAAGGAACTTTGATTGACGGTACAGAGTTTGATAGCTCTTACCAACGCAAAGAACCTGCTACCTTCCGTGCCAATCAAGTGATTAAGGGATGGACCGAAGCACTTACAATGATGCCTGTTGGTTCTAAGTGGGAACTTTATATCCCTTACGATTTGGCTTATGGCTCAAAAGAAACCGGTGGAAAGATCAAACCTTTCTCTACTTTGATTTTTGAAGTGGAATTACTTGGTATTGAAAAATAAGAGCTGGTAAGTCTTTTTACCAGCCGGTAATGGGCGAATGAGGCGGATGAGTGTGAAAATACCCGCTTCATTCGCCTCTTTTTTACTTTTTCTTTATTATCTTTCTCTTTTTATAGAGAAATTAAAATAAATTCTTATATTTGCTTACTATTTGATATGGCAAACAATTTACATAAATTGATATTATGGAGAAAATAGACAATCTTGATCGGCAAATTTTGGGAATCATTTCTCAGAATGCCCGTATCCCTTTTAAAGATGTAGCCGCGGAATGTGGTGTATCTCGTGCCGCAATTCATCAACGTGTGCAACGTTTGATCGATCTGGGTGTTATTGTTGGCTCCGGCTATCATGTGAATCCTAAGTCGCTTGGTTACAGAACCTGTACGTATGTGGGAATCAAGTTGGAAAGAGGTTCCATGTATAAAGCGGTAGTCACTGAAATAGAGAAGATACCGGAAGTGGTGGAATGTCATTTCACTACAGGGCCATATACGATGCTTACCAAAGTGTATGCCCGCGATAACGAACATCTTATGGATCTGCTAAATAATAAAATGCAGGAGATTCCCGGTGTTACGGCTACCGAGACATTGATTTCACTGGAGCAGAGTATCAAGAAAGAAATACCTATCTGTCCTGAAAAGTAAAAGAAGAACTAGTCTATGGATTTTTTGAATACATATCATTTGTCGGGATTGGTTATTGGTATTTGCACGTTCCTTATCATTGGCTTTTTCCACCCTGTAGTGGTGAAAACCGAATATTATTGGGGAACGAAGTTTTGGTGGGTTTTCCTCTTATTGGGTGTTTTGGGGACGGTAGCTTCCTTGTTTACCGACAATATTCTAATTGCTTCTTTATTGGGTGTGTTTGCCTTTTCTTCCTTATGGACAATAAAGGAGCTTTTTGAGCAGGAAGAGCGCGTAAAGAAAGGATGGTTTCCGAAGAATCCAAAGCGTAAGTATAAATTTTGAATTTTGGAATTAAGTAGTATATTTTGCTTGAAAGGTTTGCATGTTTCGGTAAAATATACTATTTTTGTGCCCGCTATCCACAAGGATACATCGGACTTGTAGCTCAGTTGGTTAGAGCAACAGACTCATAATCTGGAGGTCCCTGGTTCAAGCCCAGGCTGGTCCACAAAGAAAAGGTTGTAACATAATTGTGTTACAACCTTTTTTGTTGCCAGGCATCCTGACTATAATCTGTGCTCTTTTTGTTTTGGCTGATCGGTTTCAATCCTTGAAGTAACGGATCATACCTAAATTCTGAGGGATTGCCATGTTAAGCATAAATTTTAGATAATCTGAATAAGAAGAATGCCACATCCCTGACTCCTCTGAGTTGTGCTCTGAATAGCTTTATTTTTGCATTAAAAGATTCGCTTGCCGCATTAGTTGCACGGTTCTTGAAGAAAGCTACGATTCTTAAGTAATGCGTTTGTATGGTTCTTGCCACTGTACCAAAGGATAGAAACCCAGATTTATCAACCTCATCGTACCAACGAGCCAGTTTGGTTAATGCCACATCAGCATGCGTGGGCTGATGATAAATGAGTCCTAAGCGCATACTTAAATAGTATGCCTTTTTGATATCCGGGTATTCTCTAAACAGAATAGCTGCACGCTTACTTTGAGAACTACTCCAGGCTGTCTCTTTCTTAAATAACAAATAACGGCTTCTGGCAAGTAGTTGTTTTTTAGTATCTCCATTCTCCAATATCAAAGGTTTGTACTGCATTCCACAAGCCTTAGCATGGCTAATCTGTATATTTTCTTTATCCATAGCCTCCCAACGTGCTTTAATACGCATTTCCTGTACGGCTTCAAAGGCCAATTGCTGTACATGAAAACGATCGACCACTTGCTTGGCACCGGGAAAACAGATACGGGCAATCTGATGCATGTTCGAAGCCATGTCTAAAGTGATCTCACGAACTTGAAAACGACGTCTGCGCGATAGCTGAAGCAATACAGCCGAGATTGTTTGCACATCCGTTCCTTTAATCATGGCAATAATACTTCCTTTCTTACCTTTAGCTCCCTTATTGATTAGAATAGTGTATAACTCTCCACGAGAAAGGCTTGTTTCATCCAGCCCCACATGAGCACCCATATTCTTTTCAAACAAGATCCAATCTTCTGCATGGGGAAGTTGATCCCAGCATCTGTAATTGCTCAGATGATTCTTATATTGTGATTCAAGTTGCTTGGCCTCCAAACCATAGTGATCGGCCAATGAACTGATGCTAAGGGCGCGAGAGTCGATCCATAGCTTTTAAAAAAGACGCAAATTCAGAGCTAATTTGCGTGCCTTGAGCCATAAGCTTCCAATTTCTTGAAACATAATTGGATTGAGTGTGATTGTACCATCTGCGTTTCTTTATATAAAGTATACAGCTCCGTCCACGCATGGGATAATCATGCATACGGACTTCCTCATAGAACCCTTTACTTTCAAGCTTATCCTGATGATATTCTTCAGGAGGATTATTTTTCTCCTCAAAATAGATTTCAACTTTATCGGAAAGTTCATTGAAACGAGTCATATCAAAGTAATCAAACATACCATCTGGAAAGATGAAGCGAAGGAAAGTATCGTAATTCATATCCTGTTTTTCAGGCAAAGATATAATATTTAAGATGAACAACCCTCAACATTTCAGTATGATCCGAAGTAACTTTCATCTGGAGTTTAAAATAAAGTGACCCTGTAAAATCCCGGTTTGGGCACTCTGTGCACTTATGCACCTTCTTGTCGCATATTTCCTTCCGCCATTCATTGGTACACACTGGCTGATAGCCTCGCCTATTCGCTGTCTTACCATACCATCTGCGTGCAAAAGCATCATCACGACCTTTGAAGATACTACGAAAAAGAGAGACCTTGTCTTCAATTCTTCATTTTCATCAAGTAGGTCTTGGCATTTCTTGGCAAGTATATCATATTTGTTTTGCAAATTATCCATACCTTAGGTGATATTCCACATTCTATAATTTACGGCTTTAATAAATTTATTGGGACAACATAAATTCCATCTTCTCTTTGATAGGCTCCACCGATAACAGTAAGAACTACCAGAAAGTCAGGCTCCTTTTCGTCACTTTTTTCTGCGATTTTATTGCGAAGTGTCTTCAAGGATTTTGGACCCGCTACTACAACATCTCCAGAAGTTCTCAGTTTTAGTCCTATTTCTTTTTCAATAAGTCTTTGATAATACATAGCCAACGATCTTTTGAGTACAAAGTCATGGAATTCCTGTAATTTTCAATATTATATTCCCATGATTTTCAATATTTATAGAGCTACGTTGGCTATTTACAGAGATCTACAAACAAAAATATGGACTTAAATCCATTTATAAAACCTTATTTAAGTGAATTCTGCGTAAACAAATTATTTCAGTTAGGTATTCTATGAATATCTGCAATAACAAACATGCGCATAAATTCTTGATAATCAATATTAATAGGATGCCATCAAGAATCATGAAATGTCATATAAATCAAACCTTTTTTTACTGTCCAGTATCTCTGATTATGAGTCTGTCGTTCTTTAACATGATGTTAGTAGATCAGAGTGAATCAGATGTTTACATGCACTATGTCCAGAGCCCGGCGAAAACCTTTTGCAAAGATAAAGCAAATCGGGATGCCCAGTATGCAGACTAGGACCAGTCGCATTAATGGCGAACTGACGGGCAATTGTTCCGAAGCAAAAGTACATCCTACAAGTATGATGGGATGGATGATATAAGCTGCGTAACTGTCTGCCGATAACTTCTGTATGGTGGGCATGGGTCTGTTATAATGTGCTTTTCCGTAAGCCAACAAGAAATAGGAAATGCCGACACACATAACAGGTTCCCAAAGCGCATAGAAAAGTGCCATATAATTGAATCCCCCCATAAACTTTTCTGTTTGAGTGGGAAATAGTCCTGCCATTATTAATAAGGAAGGAATGCCGCATAGCATAGCTATAAGAAAGGGCGGTAATGCTTTTTTTACTTGCAACCGTTCCAGCCATTGATTGCGATAGGCAATGATTCCGAGCAGGTACATGCCAATGTACAGGGGATAGAATCCCAATTGCAGACCAATAAAGTTACGTCCTACTGGGTAATAGAACCGGGTGATAAAAGCGATGATTCCGGTTGCCAGTATAAAGCATAAGATGTGGGCGGCGGTGAGTCGCTTCCATCTTAAGATGAATTGTTTCGGGAGGATATAACGGTAGCAGGCATAACTTAACTCGAAGATTAATAAGGTGAATACAAACCACATCGGACCGAAACCTATTTCATACCAACTTCCGTAAATCCAGTATATTAATAACGGATTGAGCGCGAATGTATAAATCAATAACGGTATGCCCAGTCGGTTGAAGCGGTCGAGAAGAAAAGCCTTCGCCCCTTTACTATCATAAGAACGCGGCATTAAATAAGCGGAAATAAAGAAGAAGAGACTCATGAAATAAGATTGGTCTATGGCCATACTGGCGGATAAAAGTTGCTGGGTCAGACCGGACGTTGTCTCTTTAGAAATATAATACCATCCACCAGAGGCTCCAAATGTAATAGCAGCGTGGTGATAGAATACCAACATCGTTAGGAAAACCCGTATAAGGTCAAAGTAATAGAGTCTTTTTTTCATGAGCAGGAACAATGGTTTATTATTTTGCAAATATAGATCATTCTTTTTGATTACTCTCTTCGCTTTACCTCTAATGTAAAGGAGTCGTTTTAATGTATGGGAACTGTTCTATCTCTACGCATTTTTTATTTGCTTTGACTTTAGTGCGAAGTCACCGGGTTTGACTCCAAACTGCTTTTGAAAGCATTTGGAGAAGTAAGACGGATTATTGAATCCTACGGCATAGGCCACTTCATTGATTCTGAATTTATTTTCCGTTAGCAGTCTGGCTGCGGTTTTGAGCCGGATGAGTTGGATCAATTCGTTGGGGGTGATGTCCGTCATGGTCTTTATCTTGGCAAACAGTCCGGAGCGACTAATACATAAATCTTTGGCCAGTGCATCCACCGAAAACTCCTGGTTGGCTATATTCTTTTCAATGATTGAATTCATCTGAGTTAGAAAGTCCTCTTCTGTCTTATTTACTGCAATGCTTTTCAAGGGGACGAAAGGCAGCTCGGAGAATTTCTTTTTAAGCATTTCACGGGAGGTCAGTAAATTCCTGACGCATGCACGCAAATATTGTATGGAGAAAGGTTTTTCCATATAGGCATCAGCCCCCGTGTTCATGCCTTCTACTTTTGAATTGATCTCGGTTTTGGCTGTCAGGAGAATAATGGGAATATGGCTATACATCTTATTGTTACGTACCTCTTTGCAAAAAGCAATGCCATCCATACGGGGCATCATAAGATCACATATAATAAGGTGAATGCTGTTTCTGTTTAATTCATCCAACCCTTCAACTCCGTCATTTGCAGTGATAATCTGGTACTCATCCAAAAAGTTATCGGCTAAGAAGGTTCTGATTTCCTCATTGTCATCGATGATTAAGATACATGTCTTCCCACTGTCATACCTTTTTGCAGTCCCTTCACACGGGGGTGGATCCATCTCAATCAGAGGCGGCAAGGGGGAGATGGAAGCAGGCTTTGCTTGTTGAATGTTGCTGTTCATGGGTAGCGTAATGGTAAATTTGCTCCCTTTCCCTATTTCTGATTCCACTTCAATGAAGCCGTGATGGGCCTCAACCAGACTTTTTACCAGATTAAGTCCGATTCCTGTACCGGGTTTTCCACTGCCGGCAATTTGGTAGAAGGGATGGAATATCTTTTCCTTCTTGTCTTCGGGGATGCCACATCCGTTATCACTCACCGTTATTTTAAAGGAGTTACTTTGTTGATCAGCTTTACACGAAAGAGAAATTTTATCTTTAGTAAACTTGTTTGCATTGGTGAGTAGATTGCTAATGATTTTGGTTAGGGCTTCCTGATCAACGACGGCTTCAAAATCTTTTTCTTGGTGATTTAAAGTGAATTCAATACCCCTTTGTTCAATCAGCGGTCTGAACCGTTCGCAAATGTTTTCCAATAACTCGTAAATAGGGTATTTGGCGGGGGAAAGGGCAAATGCGCCCTGTTCCACTTTTCTGAAATCCAACAGTTGATTGACCAAGGTGAGTAAGCGCATGCTGTTGCGGTTAATTATGCTCAATTCTTTTTTTACTGTTTCGGGCAAAGAGGCTGCTGCGGACATAATATTTTCCATTGGACCGATAATCAGTGAGACGGGAGTTCTTATTTCGTGGGCAATCGTAGTGAAAAACTGGATCTTTGAATTATAAATTTCTTTCTCCTGTTTTTGCTGCAACTCTTTTATCTTCTCTTTGTGTGTTCTTTCCGAACGATTTAATTGCATTTTTACAATGCCATATATCAGTAAGGCTGCTAATATGGCATATAAGGTTTTGAACCCTGTGGTCAGGTAAAACGGCGGATGGATGATAATGGTTAGTTTAGCCCCTTCCTTATTCCAGATTCCATCGTTATTGCATGCCCTCACTCTAAAGGTGTAAGTTCCTGCCGGTAAATTGGTATAGGTGGCTTTGGTCTGTCCCCCCACATTGTTCCAAGCTTCATCAAACCCTTCCAGTTTATACGCATACTTGTTTTTCTCAGGAGTGCTGTAGCTTAATGCAGCGTACCGGAGGCTGAAGACATTATCCCGATAGGAGAGATCAAGATGATCTAATATGGATAAATCACAAGGCAGTTTTCCATTGGGGTCTATGGCTACTTCTTTATTAAAGATTTCCAAATGCGTTATGAATACCGATGGGGTATGCGTATTCTTTTTTATTCTGTCGGGTGAGAAAGAGTTGAAACCGTTGAGGGTGCCGATATAAATTTCTCCTAAAGAAGATTTTAGCACCGAATTGAATATGAATTGTTCGCTTTGCAAGCCGTCGCTTTTAGTAAAGATCTGGCAATTGCTTTTGTCTTTGAGTACCGGATCATAACGTATCAACCCTTTGGATGTGGTGAGCCAGAATACATTGTGACTTTCCACAATACCACAGATGTTATTGCTGGGAATCTGCAATGGTACTCTTTCAAAATAATCTCTGGAAGCATTATAGGTACAAAGTCCGTTGCCTGTGCCTATTTGTAACCTACCGTTGGAATCAATATACATACAATTGATTTGGTTGCAGGCAATGGAGTGTCTGTCATTCCCATTACAAGTATAATTGCGCCAGCTTTTGTTGGCGGGGTTATAGCGGAACAATCCTTTTCCCTGGGTTGCAAACCAGATGTATCCTTGTTTGTCCTGTTTGATATCAATTGTCATAAACTCTAGTTTCTTGACTCTGGTGAAGTCATCCGTCTCGGGATGATATAAATTAACTCCCGACATGCTGGCAACCCAGATGTTCTGGTCTTTATCTTCAAAAATGGCGTAAATGCTATTCCCGTCCAAGGTCCGGGAGTCCTCTTCCCGGGTATCGTAATGTTTGAAGTGTCCGGTACGCAAGTCCAATGCATTCAGTCCGCCGGAATAAGTGCCGATCCACAACTTTTCTTTACTCAGGCAAAGGGCATGTACGTTATGGTAGGAGATACTATTCCGGCCTGGTTGGGGCATGTAAGCTTCAAAAAGTCCTGTTTTGGGATAAAAATGATTCAGTCCCCCGTCATCGGTTGCTATCCAAATGCTACCATCCTTGTCTTCACAGAAGCGCCCTACAATATTACCGTTTATAGAGTTTCTGAAGTGAGAGTGAGCGTATCCCTTGAACATTCCGTTATTTGGCGAAACATAATTTACCCCTCCATAATAAGTACCCACCCATATTCCTCCTTCGTTATCTTTTACGATAGGATAGACAAATTTATTGGAGATAGTGGTGGCATTGGTTTCATCCGAAACCAATAACTGGTGTTCTTTCGTTTTTGTATTAAGGATGCTAAGTCCATCGTCCGATCCGATCATTAAGACATCCGGTTCCAATTCTGTTATGCTATGTATGTGTAAAATTCCATCCTTGTTTTTGGGGGAGAGTAGTGTTTCTATCTTTCCCGTCTTTCGGTCTAACTTTCGTATTCCATCATTCCAAGTACCTAAATAGAATTCATTCTTTGATGTTTCCAGTAGATAGAAGATATTTGATTGTGTATTGTCCGGGGATAATTTTACGGGGAAGCATTCAAAGCTGTTTTTTTGGACATTATACTTTGCTAATGGGTGTTGTGGATTCCGGGATGCAACCCATATATCATTATTATGATCCGCATAAATGTAATTAATCAAGCCTTGTGGTTCTTCAGGAAGCATATATTGTTCCAGCTTTCTGGAAATTAGATTGTACTTAAATATTCCTTGCCCGTATGTGGCAAACCAGATATTCTTGTGTTTATCCTCAACAATATTATTGATGATGGATGTGATGCTGGTGCCCGGCTTTGTCTGTGGACGGAAAAAGTGAAACATATCTTTCTCATAGAGATAAGTGTAAGCCCCTGTATCCGTGCCGATCCATATTTTACCTTCTGAGTCTTCAAAAAGAGCATTGATATAATTGCTTCCCAAGGCGCATGAAGGTTCCTTGTTATTTAGATATTGTTTGATGGTTTGTCCGTCGAAGAAGTTAAGCCCTTCCTCGGTCCCTATCCAGATGAATCCCCTCTTATCTTGCAATATACTTCGCACGATATTGGAAGATAATCCGTTATCTACGGTGTAATGCCTGAAATTAAATGTCCGCGGAGAAGCTGAAAACCCCGAAATGAAAGGGAATAGCGCTATTAAAGTATATAAAAAGTTCTTCATTTACGAGCTCCAAAGGTTAATGATTTTAATAAGTGCAATATTAACGCTTTTATTTCGGAAGCAACCCAAATATCATCTATAATGTTGCCAAAATAATCCAAATATAATGATTAAATGCCTAATTATCAGCTGACTTTATGAAATAGATAGGTCTGTGACATTCGGATGATAGTTGTATGCTTGTGGATGATTTTTGCATGGACTGTTTTTGCTAATGCTTTAATTTGCACTAAAACTTTAATCTAATTTAATGTAGTCATAATGAAAAGTAAATTACTTCTGTCCGGATGTATTCTTACGATTTTATCTTCTTGCAATGCATCTTACAAACCTTCTGAGGATCCAATCAAGGAAGTTTCGTTTACGCAAGTTCATTTGTGTGATAGCTTCTGGACTCCAAGGGTTGAGACTAATCGGACAGTTTCTATCCCTTCTGCTTTTAAGCAGTGCGAAATAAACGGAAGGTTCGATAACTTTGCCATAGCAGGAGGTTTGATGAAAGGGGAGCAAAGGGGGGACTTCTCTTTTGACGATACCGATCCTTATAAGATTATTGAGGGAGCGTCTTATTCTTTGGCGGTGAAATATGATAAGCAACTCGATGCTTATTTGGATAGCGTCATTCATTTAATTGCTAAGGCGCAAGAGCCGGATGGTTATTTATGTACTTGCGTCACGAATAAATGTACGCGCCTATCCGGTTGGTGGGGTACCCACCGATGGGAAAAAATCAACAGTCATGAACTCTATAATTGCGGTCATCTGTATGAAGCAGCCGTGGCGCATTATAAGGCTACGGGGAAGAAGACGTTGCTGGATGTAGCGCTTAAAAATGCCGATCTTATTTGCAAAGTATTTGGTCCGGGTAATGGGCAAAAACATGTTCCGTCGGGACATCCTATTGTAGAGATGGCCTTAGCTAAACTTTATAAGATTACGGGAAGGGAAAAATACTTGGCTTTGGCTAAATACTTTGTTGAAGAAACGGGGCGGGGTACAGATGGACATAAATTAAGTGAATATAGTCAGGATTACAAGCCTATCCTCCAGCAAACTGAAATCAAGGGTCATGCCGTGCGGGCTGGATATCTCTATTCCGGCGTGGTTGATGTAGCAGCACTTACTCATGATACTGCTTATTTTGCTGCATTGAAAAGAATTTGGGAAAATATGGTGGGCAAGAAGCTCTATATTACCGGTGGTATAGGTTCACGGGCGCAGGGCGAAGGATTTGGCCCGAATTATGAACTCAATAATCATCAGAATTATTGTGAAACGTGTGCGGCTATTGCGAATGTCTTCTGGAATCAACGTATGTTCTTGGCTACGGGTGATGCTAAATATGTGGACGTCGTGGAACGTGCCATGTATAATGGAGTGATTTCAGGAGTTTCACTCAGTGGTGATAAGTTCTTTTATGACAATCCGTTGGAATCAATGGGAGAGCATGATCGTCAGAAATGGTTTGGTTGTGCTTGTTGCCCGGGAAATATCACCCGTTTTATGCCTTCCATACCCAATTATGTTTATGCGACTCAGGGGAAAGATGTTTTTGTCAATCTCTATGTGCAGAGTCATGCTTCTGTCAGTACTTCTGATAATGTAGTGGAATTAAGTCAGGTAACTTCATATCCTTGGGAAGGGAAAGTTGAATTAACGGTAAATCCGGATACGGAGGAGACTTTTGCGTTGCGGCTTCGTATACCCGGTTGGGCAAAATCAACACCTGTTCCTTCTGATTTATATTCTTTTACCAATGAAGTATCAGATACCAAACTAGCCGTAAATGGAAAGAGTGTGCGATTGAAAGAACAAGATGGTTATGCCACACTTTTAAGACCTTGGAAAAAGGGTGATAAAGTGATTATTGAATTCCCCATGCCCGTACGGCGTATTAAAGCGAATCAGGAAGTAGAGGATGATCGGGGAAAACTGGCCATGCAGCGTGGTCCGATAGTCTATTGCTTGGAAGGATACGATCAGCCGGATCATTATGTATTAAATAAATACATTCCGGAGAATACCTCTTTTCAGGTAATCTATGATAAAGATTTACTGAATGGGGTGGTGGTTTTGAAAGGTAAAGCTAAGGAAATCTTGCAAGACAATAAGGAGAAAGATATTGATTTTACAGCGATACCCTATTCCGTTTGGGAGAATCGGGGAGCCGATGAGATGTCCGTATGGATCCCGACAGACGCATCTTATGCGCGTCCCAATCCTAAACCGACCATTGCTTCCCGTGCCCGGGCATATACCGTAACAATGCCGAGACAAAAAGACGCTCCTTTGTCGGCTGGGAGAGAAGAGAGCATTTGGGGGGTGAATGACCAATGGGAGCCTAAAAGTTCTTCCGACATTTCTAAACCTTATTATTATTGGTGGCTTAAAAAAGGGACGTTGGCAACCATTGCCTATGACTTTGAGCATTCTGAAACTGTATCCAGTGTAGACGTTTATTGGCTGGACTTCAATCATTATGATGGGAATTTTCGTGTTCCGGCAAGTTGGACGCTTTATTATAAAGATAAAGGAGGATGGAAAGAAGTGGAAGCGTTGACCCCTTATACGGTTAAGAAAGACTGCTATAACCATCTTGATTTTAAATCAGTTACCACAAAAGGGCTAAAAATTTCCGCCCAACTTCAAAGAGGAGAATCAGGTGGTGTCATTGAATGGAAAGTGAACAAGTAACCTTATATTATTAATCTTAAATGTAAAAGAAAAGATGAGCATATTTCAGAGTTATTCAGGCTTTTGGTCTAAGAGCCTATTAAAAATGATAGCTTGTATTGTATTAGTTATCTTATTTAAAGTTATTCCTTAAATTTTTGTAAGAAAAACACATGTTGTTATGAAAAAAATCTATTTATCTATGTTTTTGCTGTGCTTGATCAATATTGTTGCTAAAGCGCAATTCCAGGTGTCTGGTACTATAATTGATCAAAGCGGAGAAACTTTAATTGGAGCTACTGTTCGGGAAGTCGGAGTTAGTAACAATGGTACTATTACTGATTTTAATGGGAAGTATGCTATTAAAGTATCTCAAAAGGATGCTCAATTGAAATTCTCTTTTATGGGATACGAGGATCAGGTAGTGAATGTTCAAGGAAAAACCTCTTTAGATGTTGTTCTTAAAACGAGTGTTCAAGCATTGGAAGAAGTGGTTGTCGTTGGTTATGGCACGCAAAAGAAAGCGAGTGTGACAGGTGCGATCACGTCCATTAATTCTACAATTTTAAAACAAACTCCCGTTGCTAATATAACCAATGCGCTTGCCGGTAAAGTTACGGGATTGACTACTATCCAATCGTCTGGGGAACCCGGATATGACGCTGCCACCATCTTTGTTCGGGGTAAAGCAACTTTTACAGGCAGCACTACTCCTCTTATTCTAGTAGATGGAGTGGAACGTGCTTTTGGAGATATTGATGCAAATGAGATAGAAAGTGTTTCTATTTTGAAGGATGCTTCGGCCACTGCTGTTTACGGAGTTCGGGGAGCTAATGGAGTGGTTTTGGTTACAACAAAACGTGGAGAAGCAGGGGCCCCAAAAGTTTCTTTAAATTATTCTTATGGAATTCAAACTCCTACGCGGTTGACGAAGTATTGTGATTCGTATGATGTATTGACTTTGTATGAAGAAGGATTGGCGAATGATAATAAATCCAGTCAATACACGCCTGAGACTATTGCTAAATATCGAGATCGAAGTAATCCTACTTATCAATACCTATATCCTAATGTAGATTGGACTGATGAGCTTTTAAAAAAAGCTACCGGACAGATGCAAGCGAATGTGAATGTGACAGGTGGCGGATCTTTATTCCGTTATTTTGTGTCGGTAGGTTACTTAAGTCAGGATGGCATTTATAAATATTCAGATATGTCTGAATATAATACAAATGCCAAGATGGAACGCTATAATTTCCGTACGAATATTGATGTGGATATACGTAAAAATGTAAAGCTATTACTCAATTTGGGAGGAATTATTCAAGACCAGAATTATCCGGGTACGAGTGCGTATAATCTTTTTTATGCAATAAAAACCCGTTTACCTTATTATTATCCGATGACTAATCCTGATGGTTCTATAGCAGAGTATGCAAATGCCGAAGGTAATCCTTATGCTATGTTGACTAAAACAGGATATGCTGCTAATAAGAGCACTACCTTAAATGCGACTGCTGGAGTTACTTGGGACATGAGTAGTCTTGTTACCAGAGGATTAAGCGTAACAGCTCGTCTTTCTTTTGATGCAGATAACTATCGAAATGTAACCCGTTCCAGAGGATATAATGCCTATAAGTTTTCAATAGCTGAAACGGAAACGGATTTGTCCAAAGGCACTTATGCTAATGTAAGAACAGGTAGTGAGACCCTAGGTTATTCTGTTTCTGCCAATGGAACGCGTTACACTTTACTGGAGGCTATGCTGAATTATAATCGTAGTTTTGGCCGGCATAATGTAACAGGGCTATTGATGTACAATCAGAGCAGTAAGTTATTAGACGCTACGGATGCAGTCAAGGGCTTACCTTTTAGAAAACAAGGCTTAGTCGGGCGTCTGACTTATAATTATGCAGGCAAGTATTTTGGAGAATTTAATATGGGGTATAATGGTTCTGAAAACTTTATGAAGGGACATCGGATGGGCTTTTTCCCTGCATTGTCTTTGAGCTATGTGCTATCAGAAGAAGATTTTATTAAAGAAATACAAGCCATTGATTTATTAAAAGTTCGTTTTTCTTATGGTTTGGTAGGTAATGATGATAATGGTTCCCGTTTTCTATATCAAAGTCAATGGACTACAGGATGGAAGGGATATACCTTTGGACCGACCGGTAATGGTTTGACTTTATACGGAGCAGGTGTTTACTCAACCGGTAATGAAAGCGTGACTTGGGAAAAGGCTAAGAAATTGAATCTTGGTTTTGATCTTGATTTGTGGAAAAGCGCCTTGCATCTAACTTTAGATTTCTTTCATGAAAGACGTACGGACATCCTTTGTTCACCAGGAACTATTCCTAGCACTTCAGGAGTTGCTTCACTTCCTTCTATTAATGCAGGTATTGTTACCAATAAAGGATTTGAAGTTGAAGTTGAGCACCGTAAGAATTTTAAAGATTGGGGTTATGCCATTAAAGGTAACTTCTCTTATGCTACAAATAAAATTGTTAGTGCAGATGAACCGGACAAATCAGACAAGCCTTGGCAGCGTCGAGCTGGGACTCATATTGACGAAATGTATGGGTATATTGCTGAAGGACTTTTCCAGAATTGGGATGAGATTAAGGACCCTACCATTCCTAAAACAACTGCGTCTAATTTACAACCCGGAGATATCCGCTATAAGGATTTGAACAAAGATGGTGTGATAAATGATGATGATCGTGGTTATTTGGGTAAGATATCCACACCTGACAAGATAATTGGATTATCGTTGAGTGGGAGTTATAAAAATTTCGATATGAGTATATTATTTCAAGGGGCTTTAGGAGGATATACCTGGTTTACTGGGTCTGCTATTTGGCCTTTTGACTCAAAAGCTTCTGTTTCTCGGGATGTACTGAATAATTATTGGTCTCAGAATAATACAGAGGAACAAAATGCAAATGCGTTTTATCCGCGTTTATCATCAGATCATAGTGATAATAATTATATAAATTCAACTTATTGGATGAAATCCAGTGATTATCTTCGTTTGAAGAATCTGGAAGTCGGTTATCGTTTCCCGAAAAGAGTTACTCATTTTTTAGGAGTGGAAGGACTTCGTTTGTATGCTAATGGAGTGAATCTTATAACATGGGATCATATGAAGATTTTTGATCCAGAATCACCCGGTGGTGCGGTTAACTATCCACAGATGAAAGTTTTTAATTTTGGAGTTCATGTCTCATTCTAAATTAACTTAAAGAGAATAGCTATGTTGAAAAATTATAGATCAAAAGCCTTGTCGCTTTTATTATTGGCAGGTTCCATACTTGTCTCTTGTGATTATTTGGATATTGTTCCGGCTGAAATTGTAACGGAAGATAAAATCTTTAGTGATATAACTTTAGCTCAACAAGATTTGGGCTCAATGTATCATGATATTTTAAAGTGGACTGAGCAAAACAGCGATACTCGTATTCTTAGGGACGGGCCTTTTAGTTGGACCGGATGCGCTGGTGATGAAATGATAGATCATTGGGGAACGACTGCTCCGACTACTTATTTTAAGCTGGGTGGATTAACAACGAGTTATAATCCACTTGGAGATTGGAGTTGGAATTATGCCTTGATTCGTAAAGCAACTAATTTTATTGATAAGATAGAAAGTGTTCCGCTGACCCAAAGTCAACAGCATACTTATGGTGTGAAGGTGAAGCAGTTTAAACAAGAAGCTCGTTTTTTACGTGCATATATGTATTTTGATTTATTACGCCAATATGGTGCAGTACCCCTTATTACTACTGTACAAGATATTTCTGATGTATCCGGTACACAGGTACCCCGTGATCCGGTAGATAAGATCGTTAATTTTATTTGTAGTGAATTGGATGAAGCAGCTTCTGTATTACCTGATACTTGGAATGATGTTACAAATTATGGACGAATTTCTAAGTCTGCATGCTTGGCTTTAAAAGCTCGTACTCTACTCTATGCAGCCAGTCCTCTTTATAATGGAAATAGTATGTATAAAGATATAAAAGATACAGATGGAACCCAACTGTTTCCGCAGACTTATGATAAAGATTTATGGAAAAGGGCTGCTGATGCAGCACAAGATGCAATTGATTGTTGCTTAAAAGCGGGGATCAAGCTTTCTCAGGATGGTAAAAATGCATCTAATAAGTATGAAAAGATTTTTTATAGTAATTCTTCCAATTCGGAAATCATATTAGCTAGCATACAAACCTATGGCATTTATGAAGATGTAAGTTGTAACTCACATGCTGAAGATAAAGGGGGATGGGGACGTTTCTCTATTATGCAAAATCAAGTAGATGCTTACGAGACTGCTGACGGACATTTGCCTTTCTTAATGGATGATGATGGATGTATTAAATATGATGCTAGTGGACAGCCAAGCATAGATCCCAATTCAGGATATAGCGAAACTGGTTTCTCACATGTTGATAAGCTTTGGGATGGTACAACATGGCAATCTTCTACCAATGCCTATGATGATTTGAATGGAAATTTGGTTAGAGATATGGGGGAATATGATTTGTATAATATGTATGTAAATCGGGATCCTCGTTTTTATGCTTCTTTGACTTTTCAGGGTGCTAAATTTAGAAATGAAACTGAAAGCTCCAAGCGTTGTTATCATTTTGCTTACTGGAGGAATATGGAATCTTATAGTTATTGGTGGATTGATGGTTATCCCAATGTGAACACAAATAATGAAACAGGGTATGGATTACGCAAATTTATGAATCCGGTTGCTGATATAAAAAACTGGATTGGAACAAGCTCTAATTATCCTTTATTCCGTTTGTCCGAACTTTATTTGATTAAAGCAGAAGCTTTGAATGAATATTATGATACACCAGATCCTGAAGTTTACAATGCAATTAATGAAATACGCTCTCGTGTTGATATGCCAAAACTACCTATAACTTCGGAAGATAATACTAAAATAGGCATGCGTAAACGCATACGGAATGAACGTCGGGTAGAGCTCTTTTTTGAAGGGCATCGGTTCTGGGATGTACGTCGTTGGATGATAGGGGATCGATGCTTTGGGATACCTAATTACCGAATGAATTCACAACCGGCAGAGAGTGAAATCTTAGCCAAAGCAAAGGATCTGGGGTATACTTCAATGACTGACCACGCAAGTGATCCTAATTATGCATGGGATAGAGTTTGGGATTCAAGGAATGCAGGATTGCAAATTTATTATAAGCGTACAGTTGATGTCAATTGTGTCTTTTCTGATAAGATGTATTTATTCCCTATTCCTCAAGATGATATAAATAAAAATTCGAAGCTTGTGCAGAATTATGGTTGGTAGAAATTAACTAGGATGGAATGCGAGCAAGAAACAAGCATTCCATCCTTTAAAAAGAAGATTTAATGAATAGTAGACTTATAGATTTTGTATTATTACCTCTTCTTTGTCTTCATTTGTATGCTTGTTCTGATGGAAAGGAATCTATAGAGCCTGATCCGCCAAGTTATACAATACCTTCTGGTAAATCTATTTATATTCCAGAAGCACTCAAAGGTAATGATTTTACGAAAGAAGCTAGCCAATGGTCTTGGAGCCGGTCGAAAGCTTCAGAGAATTGGGTTGTCTTTTGGGAAGCTGGCTTTGGAAAAGATCCGGGGAAGGCACTAGGAGGATATGCAGTCGATATAGACAATCTTCTTGATAAAGCTGAAAATATATATAAATACTACGCGAATACTTTAAAGTTTATTGATGAAGCTGATTCTAAGGCAAGTCAATATAGAATGATGATTTTCCTTAGCTATAATAAGGAGTGGAGTGCTACAGGGGCTGGGTACGATGATGTCATAGGTGCTTTGTGGGTAAATGCTCCGGCTGTTCAACCGGTTGGCTCTGTTGTTGCTCATGAAATAGGACATTGTTTTCAATATCAGGTTTATTGCGATAATCCGGCCAGTGATTCCGGTTATCGTTATGGCTTTGGTCCAAATGGAGAAGGAGGAAATGCTTTTTGGGAACAATGTGCTCAATGGCAAAGCTTTAAAATTTATCCGGAAGAACAGTTTTCCAGTTATTATTATGGAGAGTATCTTAAATATTGCCACAAGAATATTTTACATGAAACTCCCCGCTATTCCAACTATTTTATACAAGACTATTGGTGTATGAAGCATGGCATTGATTTTATTGGGAAGTTATGGCGTATGGCGCGAAAACCTGAAGATCCTGTTGATACTTATAAACGAATAACTAATATTGATCAAAAGACATTTAATGATGAGATGTTTGATGCGGCCAGACGCTTTGTAAATTGGGACATTGACGGCATAAGGGACTATGGTAAAAATTATGTTGGACGGAAGCAAGTTTCTTTATTGAAAGAGGAAGATGGATATTATAGAATTAGTCCCGATCAATGTATTGAAAATTATGGCTATAATGTGATTGTTTTGAATAGTCTTGCGGAAACAGAGGAGATAAAAGCTGATTTTGAAGGAATAGCAGGGGCTGATGATTACCGAAGTCTGAATGCCGATGAGGCAGGGTGGAGATATGGCTTTGTGGCTTATCTTAATGATGGGACATGTGTTTATAGCGATGTCTTTTCAGAATCAAAAGGAAGTGCGGTTTTTGGCTGTCCGCCTAATTGCAAGAAGCTGTATTTTGTAGTGAGTGGAGCACCCAAAGTTCATTGGCATCATGTTTGGGATGATGATGATTCTAATGATGAACAATGGTCCTATAAAGTAAAATTTGAAGGTGCTAGTGTCTTAAATTGATTGAAATTAGAACTCTAATATTTATGAGACAAACTTTATTTATAGCCATAATTGGTTTATTGGCTTTGATTTACGGTACAGGATTGGTGCAGGCTCAGGAAGTGAAAGATGTTCCTGACTCTTTGCACTTGCCTTCATTTTATAAAAAATATGTGGATGCCGGGGGCATAGCAGTTGCGTCATCGGATAAAGTCCGTGATGAAGCACTGCTCACAGCCCGGCAATTGATTATAGGAATGTTGGCAAAGCGGGAAGATATTAGGAATTATATGGTTAAACAGCATTGCCGGTTCATGGTAATCGGAGAGCATGAAGACGTTTGCGACATTCCTGAATATGCGCATATTTGCAGTTCCCCAGAGAAAATAGCTTATTGGAACAGACGGGCAAGAGGCTTTGGTGGTGCTCCTGAGGATTCGCTCAGTTCAAGTTGTGGGGAAGAGAACCTACTTTGTCTACCGGGTGATCGGTATAAAGGAGAGAACATTTTAATTCATGAGTTTGCTCATCTTATTCATACCATAGGTGTTGTAGGACTTGATCCGACCTTTAACAAGAGGCTCGAATGGGTGATGCAGCATGCTGAAGCAAAAGGGTTGTGGAAGGATACCTATGCTATTAGCAATAAAGAGGAATATTTTGCAGAGACCGTTCAGTCTTTCTTTAATTGTAATCGTTATTCCAAGGAGCCGAATGGAGTGCATAACGCAATCAACCGACGGGAGAAATTGAAAGCCTATGATCCGGAGATGTATAACCTACTGAAGGCGTATTTCTATGAAGCGGATCTTCCGATCAAAAATGAGATACATCCTTGATTGAAGGTTTGTAAAAAACTTCTTTCGTGAATACCTAATCTATCTTTAAATAACTATTTATGAGGAAACTTATTCTATTTTTACTGGGTGTTTTAGCTTCGTCCTTCTATGCTGAGGTGTTGGGGCAGGCAGAGAAGTGGAATGCTCCGGACGATGGCAATCCGGTGATTGCAGGCTACTTTGCCGACCCTACCATTAAGAAGTTCGGGGATACTTATTATATCTATGCTACGACTGATGGAAATGGCGGAGGGTTAGGACCGTCGGTGGCATGGACTTCCAAAGATCTTGCAAACTGGACGATGGTGCCGATGAACTGGCCTACTACTTATCATATCTGGGCACCGGATGTGATGCGGGATAAAGACGGAAAGTTTTATCTGTATTATTGTGAGCCTTGCAAAATCTATTGTGGGGTGGGTGATACCCCGATTGGGCCGTGGCACAATTTGCTTGGTAACGATACAACGGTGTTGGTGCCCGACCGTTTTGTGAAGAATGCCATTACACTTGATGGGCAATCCTTTGTGGATGATGACGGCTCGGTTTACCTTTATTGGGGGACATGGGGCATATACAAAGGCTTTGGTTGTGGAGTAGGAAAACTATCGGCCGATAGAAAGAGTTTCACCCAGACCCGCTTAATTCCGAATACCGAAGCTACCGATTTCTTCGAAGCTCCCTTTATGCTGAAGAGGAATGGCATTTACTACTTTATGTATTCTTCCGGTTCCTGCCATGATGAGACTTACCGGGTGCAGTATGCAACAAGTACGGTGGGACCTATGGGACCTTTTACTTTCGGGAAGAACAATCCAATCCTTTCGACGAATGCTGACCGTTCGGTTCATGGACCGGGGCATCATAGTATTTTGAAGGACGGAGATAACTATTATATTGTATATCACCGGCATAATATTCCGCAATCTACGCGGGGCATGCACAGGCAGATTGCTATTGATAAGCTGGTCTTTAATGGAGATGGTTCCATAGCCAAGGTGGTACCTACGCATCGTGGAATCGGACATCTTGGTACTTTGACGAATGCTTCTCCTAATCTGGCTTTCTGTAAGTCGGTAAAGGCTTCTTCTTACTATAATGAGTATTTCAAGCCGCAGTATGCTGTGGATGATAATAATGCTACATTGTGGCGCCCGAAGACCTCGGGAAGAGAATGGATTGAGATTGATTTGGGAAGCTTGAAAGATATTCGACGGATCTGGACACAGTTCGAATATCCTACTTTGTACTATCAGTACTTTATTGAAGTTTCCCGGAATGGAAAAGATTGGAAGTTGTTTGCCGACCGGCGGGACAACCATTTATCGGGCAGTCCCATGATAGATCAGGGCAATGCCAAGACCCGGTATGTTCGCTTTACTTATATTGGTGGAAAGCGAAAAGGACAGTTCGGTGCCATTTGGAATATCAAGGTTTTTGCGGATGAGGATAGGGCCTGTCTATCTGGTAAATCTTCTGGGATAAATGGAGCTGGCAATGGTGCCGGTTTTCCGGTTAGTTCATCAGAGGAGAATCGTTCGTCTAAAGGAAGCGAGCAAAGAAGAAAGCCTGCTATCTCAAAGCTTTCCGGCACTACTTCGAAACTTTCCCACACTACCTCGAAGCTTTCCGATACTACCGGGCAGAAAGGAGAGAAAGCCACGGAGCTCTTGATGGAAGTATGTGCGGATGATTACCAAGCAGGTGATACACTTACTGAAATCCGTGAACACACGGGTAAGGGAAAATTTCACACCTTGACTACGGCATTACCTGTAGTGGAACAGAAAGGAGTCAAGGCTTTTGCTTTTGACAGTGTTCAGTGGTTCTGTTCCGACTTTGCATTGCCAAGCCAGATCAGGGACAGTGCACCTTACACCCTGGAAGTGTGGGTCTTGAATCCAGAAGCTAATCAGAACGAGTGCATTGTCGATTTGAGTTCTTCGGAAGGGGAGTTGGAAAAGGTGATGCTTTGCAGTGGTAAAGAGCCGCGTTGTGGGGTGGTTTGTCATTTTGGTTGGTTTGAGGACATGGGTTTTCCCGAATTGGCCGGTACGGGACAGTGGCAGCATTGGGTTATCACCTATGACGGCTACATGGAGAAGGTGTATCTGAATGGAAGGAAGATCAAAGAAAAAGATATTCTTTTACTTTTACCAGAGAGTAAATATGTAACTTTGGGCAGAACTGCATGTGGAGACTGGCCCTTTAGCGGACTTCTTCATGAAGTGAGATTATATGACGGGGGACTTAAGGCTGAAGAAATTTTGAAGCATTACACCGGAAAGCATTTCAAGGGAAAGGTGCATTAGGATGTATGGATTACCTCTATAGACAAGCAATCGCTTATCTGTAGAGAATTTTTAGAACAGCAGTTATATGCTGATATTAAAACTTTTAGGTCTTATAAGAAAGTCGATTTACTTATAGAACGTTCAGTCTAAGTGCAAGTCACTTTTTGAAAAAAGGGAAAAGCTGATACAGAACGGGATGAGGATGGAAGAAACGGAGAAAAGAGCAGGCTTTGGACCGGAAAAAGATAGAGTGGAAACTAAATATTAATAAACCAAATAGCATGAAAAAGAGTTTGTTTACATTCCTTTTGGCAGGTGCAACTTTGTTGTCCTATGCTCAAAAGGTTCCTGTGCATAAGGGATATCCCTTTACTCCTGTGCCTTTCACAGCAGTAAAAGTGACTGACTCCTTCTGGGGGCAGCGATTGAAGGCAAACCGTGAAGTCACTATTCCGCTTGCTTTTAGCAAATGTGAGGAAACGGGACGGTATGATAATTTTGTAAGGGCGGCGCATCCCAGTGATACGATTAAGGTGGGTGGTTTGCCCTTTGACGATACGGATGTATATAAGGTGATAGAAGGAGCTAGCTATTCCATGCAAACCTGTCCCAACAAGAAGCTGTCGAAATACATTGATAGTGTGCTTGTTCTGGTTGCAGCTGCTCAGGAACCGGATGGCTATTTATACACCGCCCGTACGCAAAACCCTAAACATCCGCATGAATGGTCGGGAAGTAAGCGTTGGGAAAAGGTGGAAGACCTGAGCCATGAACTGTATGATCTCGGTCACATGGTAGAAGGAGCAATTGCGCACTATCAGGCTACGGGGAAGCGTAACTTTCTGGATATTGCTATCCGCTATGCCGACTGTGTGTGCCGGGCAATAGGAGATAAACCGGGGCAACTGGTCGTGGTTCCCGGGCATCAGATTGCCGAGATGGCTTTAGCCAAGCTCTATTTGGTTACGGGAGATGTGAAATACCTCAACGAAGCGAAGCTCTTTCTGGATGAGCGCGGACACACTGCACGCCGGGATGAATATAGTCAGGCGCATAAGCCGGTGACGGAACAGGATGAGGCAGTGGGGCATGCCGTACGTGCCGCTTACATGTATTCCGGCATGGCCGATGTGGCTGCGTTGACCGGAGATACCGCTTACGTACATGCCATTGACCGGATTTGGGATAATATTGTGAATAAGAAGTTGTATATCACCGGAGGTATCGGAGCCACTAGTAACGGAGAAGCTTTCGGGCAGAATTATGAATTGCCCAACATGTCCGCTTATTGCGAGACGTGTGCGGCAATCGGGAATGTTTACCTTAACTACCGTTTGTTCCTGTTACACGGAGAATCGAAATATTATGATGTGCTGGAACGCACTTTATATAATGGATTGATCTCAGGCGTTTCGCTGGATGGAGGTCGGTTCTTCTATCCCAATCCTTTGGAATCAATCGGGCAGCACCAACGTCAGCCTTGGTTTGGTTGTGCTTGCTGTCCGTCCAATATTTGTCGCTTCATTCCTTCTCTTCCCGGTTATGTATATGCCACACAAGGCAAAGACTTGTATGTAAACCTGTTTATGGGAGATAAAGCGACGGTGACATTGAATGGTAAAAAGGTCACTTTAGAGCAAACAACCGATTATCCATGGTCGGGAGACATCCGGCTGGCGGTTTCACCTGCAGGGAAGCAAGACTTCAAGCTGAAGATCCGTATTCCGGGATGGGTGAGGAACTCGGTGGTTCCCGGTGATTTATACCGTTACGCGGATAAGAAGCATCCTGCTTATTTTATTAACGTGAATGGGCAGCCGGTGGAGAATGCTTTGGAAAAAGGCTATTTTGTAATTAACCGGAAATGGAAGAAAGGGGATGAAGTACAGATTCATTTTGATATGGAAGTCCGTACGGTAAAAGCCCATCCTCTGGTAGCCGCAGATCAGGGTAAAGTTGCCGTGGAGCGTGGACCTTTGGTGTATTGTGCGGAATGGCCTGACAATGATTTCAGTGTGAGAGGGATGCTGGTAAACCGGAATCCGCAGTTTAAAGTCATTAAGAAGTCGGATTTATTGTATGGCATTGACATGGTGCAGACTGATGCACAGACATTGGAATATGATGCAACTGGTAGATTGGTGGCAAAGGATGTGAAATTAAATATGATTCCTTATTATGCATGGGCGCATCGCGGTAGCGGTGAAATGGCGGTATGGTTGCCTATTGATGTCAATGCCACCCGCCCTGTGTTGCCACCGACCATTGCTTCGGAGAGCCGTGTTTCCGCTTCACATCAGGCGACAGCGATTACTGCGATCAACGACCGGTTAGTGCCGAAGAATGCAAATGACCGTTCAGTACCCTATTATCATTGGTGGCCGAAAAAGGGGACTACCGAGTGGATTGCTTATACATTCGATTCCCCTAAAACCATATCCGGATCCACTGTCTATTGGTATGATGATGGCCCGTGGGGAGGTTGCCGTGTGCCCGATTCCTGGAAGTTGTATTACAAAGATGGTGCGGGAGCGTGGGTAGCAGTGGTAAATACAACCTCGTATGGGACAGTGAAAGGCATTGGCAACGAAGTTAGCTTTACTCCGGTCACAACCGGCGCATTAAAGATGGAAATAAAGCTTCCCGCAGAATACGCTTCCGGGCTGTTTGAATGGGAAGTTGAGTAATAAATAAATCACAAATGAAACAGGTAAAAAGACAGGTTGCGGCTTGTATCGGCTTGTGTGCCGTTTTAGCTTTTATGAATGTGGATAAGCTCCTTGCACAAGGTACGTTGGAAGACTATCAACGGGCCTATTCGCTTCACGACAAATTCAGTAACAACGTATTTTATGGAAATGTCCGTCCGCAATGGATTGTCGGTACTGACAAGTTTTGGTATGTTCGCGATACTCCCCAAGGTAAGGAGTATGTGCTGGTGGATGCAACAAAGAAGAAGCGTTCTCCTTTGTTTAATCAGGAGAAGCTGGCGAAATGTTTATCCGCTTTAAATCCCTGGAGAAAGGAGATGGCGACAGAGCTATCCGGACAGACAACTCCTTTATTGGCAAGTTCGTTTGGCTCGGTTACAAAGGCAAGGGGAGAGGCCATATCCGCTACTTCTGCTCAACGGGAGGAGAGTTGGCGATTACCCGCTTCATCAACAGCATCGGTGCAATCCGTTCATACTTCTGCTCCTTTAGGGAAAGGAAAGAAGGACATTGATGCCATGCAACTTCCCATTAGCTTTTTAAGCATTAATGCGACTTTGGATACGTTGAAGTTTGTTTATAAAGACCATAAATGGACTTATGCAGAACGAAAAGGCGTCTTAACGGATAATGGTAAAGTAGAGAAGCCGAATATGCGTTATTGGGCGGAAAATCTCGATGAGAATAAGGGAGAACCGGTGGTTTCCCCAGACGGTAAGCGGACCGCTTATATCAAGAATAGCAATGTCTATGTAAAGGATAATCAATCGGATAAAGAAAAGGCACTAAGTTTTGATGGGTCTCCGGGCGAGTTCTATGCGGCACAAATCGTGTGGTCGCCGGATTCTAAGAAAGTAGCGGTGATGAAGGTACGCCCGGCGGAGAAGCGGTATATCTATTTTATTGAGTCATCACCCACCGATCAGCTTCAGCCCAAGTTGCATAAGCGGGAATATGCTAAACCGGGTGATGCACTGCCCTTTAGGTGCCCTTGTGTTTTCAATGTTGAAACGGGACAAACCGCTATTCCTTCTACGGAACTATTCAACACGCAATTTGGGGTGAGAGGGCTGGAATGGGATGCCGATAGTAAAACCGTGATGTTTGAATATAATCAGCGCGGACATCAGGTCTATCGTGTGTTGGAACTCTCGGCCGGAACCGGTAAGGTGCGGACGGTGATTGAAGAAACCAGTAAGACGTTTGTCAACTACAACCGTTACTTCCGTAGAAATCTCTCCAATGGGAAAGAGATCATCTGGATGAGTGAGCGTGACAACTGGGATCACTTCTACCTGTACAATCGTCAAACGGGAAGGGTGGAAAACCAGATAACCAAAGGGCCGTGGTATGTACGTGAGGTGATGCATATAGATGAGGCTAACCGGTTGATTTACTTCTCCGCAAATGGAATGGTGAAGGGTGAAGATCCCTATTTAGTCCGGTACTATCGCATTCATTTTGACGGAAGCGGACTGACCTGTTTAACACCCGAAGAAGGAATGCATCAGGCCACTTTCTCTCCGGATATGAAGTATCTGGTGGATACTTATTCGCTGGTGAATAAAGCTCCGGTTGCGGTTCTGCGTGAGGCGAAGAGTGGTAAGATTGTGATGCCGTTGGAGCAGGCGGATATTACGAAATTAGTTGAAGCCGGATGGAAAGCTCCCGAAGTCTTTTGTGCCAAGGGACGGGATCATCAGACGGATATGTGGGGAATCATTGTCCGTCCTACGAACTTTGATCCGAATAAGAAGTATCCCGTCATTGAATATATTTATGCCGGACCGGGCAGCCAATACACGCCGAAATCGTTCATCGCTTACAACTGGAATCTGAGTAGTTTGGCGGAACTCGGATTTATAGTAGTCCAATTGGATGCTATGGGGACCTCGTTCCGTTCCAAGGCTTTTGAAGACGTTTGCTATAAGAACTTGAAAGATGCAGGTTTCCCCGACCGGATGGAATGGATTAAAGCCGCTGCGGCTAAGTATCCGTACATGGATATTGACCGGGTAGGCATCTTCGGCGCTTCGGCCGGTGGACAGGAAGCTGCCGATGCGGTGCTGCTCCATCCCGACTTCTATAAGGCGGCTTATTCATCCTGTGGCTGTCAGGATAATCGTATGGATAAAATGTGGTGGAATGAGCAATGGATGGGCTACCCCATAGGTAAGCAATATGAGGAATGTTCCAATGTAGCTAATGCTCATTTGTTGAAACGTCCGCTGATGCTGGTGGTTGGTGAGATGGACGATAATGTGGACCCCTCTTCGACCATGCAAGTGGTGAACGCTCTGATTAAGGCAAATAAAGATTTCGAATTGGTTGTCATTCCGGGCTCTAACCATACCATGGGTGGGGCGTATGGAGAGCACAAGCGATACGACTTCTTTGTCCGTCATTTGCTAAACGTTACCCCACCTGCTTGGGACCAAATTAAAGAGAAGTAGTCTTTTCATATCCAGTGTAATCTCCAATAATAAATAGAATTTGGGAAATAGACTGGAATTTCTCAAATAAGGGAACAGGCGGTTTTGATTTGTCAGGAGCATTGGTTATCCAATAAATAATTAATGCTTTTGATTTTGTTGTGCTTATAAGTATAGAAAAGAACGCAACTATTTCCAAGAGAGAATAGAATTAATAGAGTCTAATGTTATTTTCTCTATTTGATGCTGTTTTTATGCTCCATTAATAATATAGTGTTACATTGAAATCCGTCTTTCATTAGTCTCTGTTGTCTCATTGTCAGTATCTCTGTATAAGATGCTGATTCTCTACGAGAAAAGTTTTGTTCGTCGTAGAGGAACCATAGTTTCCTCGTAGAGGAAGATTTCGTTGCTCTACGAGATTCAGTGTTACTTTGTAGAAAACTGATATACAGTTATTTATGCTTTTTTCTTTTGTTGCTTCTTTTCTTCGCTGTAACTTTCGCTATGAAGCTAACTTAACCTTCCCTTCTTTTCTGATATCCTGATTACTTTCGGGCTCAATCTGTATATAGTCTCTGTCCTATCATTCCCCTTTGTCTCTTCGCTTTCTTTTCGAAGCCTATTTTGAGCATTCAATGTTTCTGGAAGTATACGAATCCCTTGGCTGAGGCTGTATAGAGGAGTGAATCCTTTCATGCCTCCGTACTTTTTGCCTAGGATCGGCCTTTGTAGTCAGCCGTGATTGGTGTGCCCCCTCTCTCTATCCCATTGCAAAGCCCTTATATATATTATGAGTCTTTCAGAGTGCGGGATTCATTCAGCTTTAGTTTTAAAAAAAAGTTTTATTGGATGGCATTACAAATCAGCCGATTAGTAAAAAAGAGTCGTTTTACCTAAAAAAAGAGTATAATAAGTTTGGATTGGATTGTGAAAAGGTCTACTTTTGCACCCGCTTTCCAAGAGAGTGAAAGCGTATTCAGATTGACATATTGAAAGCCTGCGGTAATGACGTTCCGTTTTTATATGACATACTTATCTCCGTCTTGTTTCTCTTTCGTTAAGAGAGTGTAGAAATGAACAGAGGGTATGAAAATAAAAAAGGAAAAAAACTTCAGAAAAAATTTGGAGTATATATAAAAAAGGCATTACCTTTGCATCCGCTTTCTAAAAAGAAATCGAGCGATCTTTGAGAAATTTACATAAACAATACAAGTAGTACAAGAACAAAATCTTACTTTGCGAGAAGTAAAGAATTTGGGTAAAAAAGAACCGTCAATCCATTTATGTATGGTTTACTATATATAAAAGGTGAGATAAACTTGAATAAACCAAGCGTCCTGAACAGAGCAACAACTTGTGATGACGTACCAAGTAATTGGCATAGCATCACAAATTAAAATACTATTACAATGAAGAGTTTGATCCTGGCTCAGGATGAACGCTAGCTACAGGCTTAACACATGCAAGTCGAGGGGCATCAGTATTATAGCAATATAATAGCTGGCAACCGGCGCACGGGTGAGTAACACGTATCCAACCTACCTTTTACTCGGGTATAGCCTTTCGAAAGAAAGATTAATCCCCGATAGTATAATTCTTCCTCCTGGTTGAATTATTAAAGAACTTCGGTAAAAGATGGGGATGCGTTCCATTAGTTTGTTGGTGAGGTAACGGCCCACCAAGACTACGATGGATAGGGGTTCTGAGAGGAAGGTCCCCCACATTGGAACTGAGACACGGTCCAAACTCCTACGGGAGGCAGCAGTGAGGAATATTGGTCAATGGGCGAGAGCCTGAACCAGCCAAGTAGCGTGAAGGATGACTGCCCTATGGGTTGTAAACTTCTTTTATAAGGGAATAAAGTGAGGCACGTGTGCCTTATTGTATGTACCTTAGGAATAAGCATCGGCTAACTCCGTGCCAGCAGCCGCGGTAATACGGAGGATGCAAGCGTTATCCGGATTTATTGGGTTTAAAGGGAGCGTAGGCGGACTATTAAGTCAGCTGTGAAAGTTTACGGCTCAACCGTGAAATTGCAGTTGAAACTGGTCGTCTTGAGTGCAGTAAAGGTGGGCGGAATTCGTGGTGTAGCGGTGAAATGCTTAGATATCACGAAGAACTCCAATTGCGAAGGCAGCTCACTGGAGTGTAACTGACGCTGATGCTCGAAAGTGTGGGTATCAAACAGGATTAGATACCCTGGTAGTCCACACAGTAAACGATGAATACTCGCTGTTTGCGATATACAGTAAGCGGCCAAGCGAAAGCGTTAAGTATTCCACCTGGGGAGTACGCCGGCAACGGTGAAACTCAAAGGAATTGACGGGGGCCCGCACAAGCGGAGGAACATGTGGTTTAATTCGATGATACGCGAGGAACCTTACCCGGGCTTGAATTGCACTCGAATAACTTGGAAACAGGTTAGCCGCAAGGCGAGTGTGAAGGTGCTGCATGGTTGTCGTCAGCTCGTGCCGTGAGGTGTCGGCTTAAGTGCCATAACGAGCGCAACCCTTATTTTCAGTTACTAACAGGCAATGCTGAGGACTCTGAAAAGACTGCCGTCGTAAGATGTGAGGAAGGTGGGGATGACGTCAAATCAGCACGGCCCTTACGTCCGGGGCTACACACGTGTTACAATGGATGGTACAGAAGGCAGCTACACGGCAACGTGATGCTAATCCCCAAAACCATTCTCAGTTCGGATTGGAGTCTGCAACTCGACTCCATGAAGCTGGATTCGCTAGTAATCGCGCATCAGCCACGGCGCGGTGAATACGTTCCCGGGCCTTGTACACACCGCCCGTCAAGCCATGAAAGCTGGGGGTACCTGAAGGACGTAACCGCAAGGATCGTCCTAGGGTAAAACTGGTAATTGGGGCTAAGTCGTAACAAGGTAGCCGTACCGGAAGGTGCGGCTGGAACACCTCCTTTCTGGAGCGACGTAAGGAACTGTTAATCTGGTTTCGCAAGAAAACAGAAAAGCAGTAAAAAAAACAAGTAAAAGGTTTTTTTTTACCGTACTACCGTATTTGTTTATAAAAAATATACCTAGTAATAGGAATATAGAATCAAGAGAAAGAAGAAGCCGAGCCGCAAGGCAAGGGTTTTACTGACAGTCCTATAGCTCAGTTGGTTAGAGCGCTACACTGATAATGTAGAGGTCGGCAGTTCAACTCTGCCTGGGACTACTCCAGGAACTTGACACGTTAATGGATTATTTTATGTATTAACTATATATATAGAAATAACGATACACTAACGCTCAATTCCAAATCACGGGGGATTAGCTCAGCTGGCTAGAGCACCTGCTTTGCACGCAGGGGGTCAACGGTTCGAATCCGTTATTCTCCACACTTGCTTAAAAAAAAAGAAGCAAAACGATCTTTGACATGATGTACAAGAAAAAGTAAAAAAAGAGCTGAATGTATATATCGAGCCATACGGCTACGGTAAAACGAAAAGAAAGAAAGGGCACATGGTGGATGCCTAGGCTCTCGGAGGCGATGAAGGACGTGATAAGCTGCGATAAGCTGCGGGTAGGTGCAAATAACCTTTGATCCGCGGATTTCCGAATGGGACAACCTAATACTTTGAAGAAGTATTATCTATCTATGATAGAAGCTAACGCAGGGAACTGAAACATCTTAGTACCTGCAGGAAAATAAAATAAAAATGATTCCCCTAGTAGTGGCGAGCGAACGGGGACTAGCCCAAACCAATGTTGTTACGGCAATGTTGGGGTTGTAGGACCACGTTATGAAATGAACTCTGGCGAGAAGAATGTTCTGGAAAGTTCAACCAAAGAGCATGAAAGTTGCGTATTCGAACCCAGATGAATTCTAGTGGTATCCTGAGTAACGCGGGACACGAGAAATCTTGCGTGAATCTGCCGGGACCATCCGGTAAGGCTAAATACTCCCGAGAGACCGATAGTGAACCAGTACTGTGAAGGAAAGGTGAAAAGCACTTCGAATAGAAGAGTGAAATAGTTCCTGAAACCATGTGCCTACAAGCGGTCGGAGCAGCTTTTTGCTGTGACGGCGTGCCTTTTGCATAATGAACCTACGAGTTACTTTTTCCGGCAAGGTTAAGGAATATGAATTCTGTAGCCGAAGCGAAAGCGAGTCTGAATAGGGCGGCTAGTCGGAAGGAGTAGACGCGAAACCAAGTGATCTACCCTTGGCCAGGTTGAAGGATGGGTAACACCATCTGGAGGACCGCACCAATAAGCGTTGAAAAGCTTCTGGATGAGCTGAGGGTGGGGGTGAAAGGCTAATCAAACTTGGAGATAGCTCGTACTCCCCGAAATGCATTTAGGTGCAGCCTTGATAATTACTATTGTGAGGTAGAGCGACTGATAAGATGCGAGGGCTTCACCGCCTATCAAGTCTTGATAAACTCCGAATGCGCATTAGTTTAATATCAGGAGTGAGGGCATGGGTGCTAAGGTCCATGTCCTAAAGGAGAACAATCCAGACCATCAGCTAAGGTCCCGAAATAATCGCTAAGTTGATCTAACGAAGTCAGATTGCAACGACAGCTAGGATGTTGGCTTGGAAGCAGCCATTCATTTAAAGAGTGCGTAACAGCTCACTAGTCGAGGAGTTTGGCGTGGATAATAATCGGGCATAAGCGATTTACCGAAGCTATGGGATATGAAAATATCGGTAGGGGAGCATTCCACTCTGCGTTGAAGGCGAAGCGTAAGCTTTA
>OZ223189.1:0-1057500 GCA_965140335.1 uncultured Bacteroides sp. | reverse complement strand
TTGCTGCAAGTGCTGTGGATTCTAGTGATGAAACGAAATTGGGAGGTGATGTGGGTACAGCTATTGCTTCTTCCGGATTGGTTAATGTACGTGTGGTTTATGAATTGGATCCGGGTACGGGGAAAGTTGAGTTTGTAGATAAAAATAAGATGATGCTTCTGCTGGAAGATTTTCCTTGTTTGCAAGAGGCCTTTTTGAAAGAAAATTCAGAAACTGCCAGTATCATCAAAAAATATTTGTTATCTATTAAAGATAAATTTTAAGATGAGAGTTTTACTCCTTTGTTCTTTTGGTCTCACTAGTTAAATTAAGTATGTGTCTACGAAGCGTTATATCCGGTTTCTCTAGGGTGAGCGTATGAATCTACTTTTTAATGAATGATCTAAATAATAGGGTATGAAGAGAGATACTATAAGAGAACCATTCTCTAGGATTGAATTACGGGAGCGTATTATTGATATAGCGTTGGGCTCTTTCTCTACACTTGGAATCAGAAATGTAACGATGGATGATATTGCTGCAAAGTTAAGCATTTCTAAGCGTACCTTATATGAGATGTTTGCGGATAAAGAAACCTTATTGAAAGAATGTATCATAAAAGTCCATCATGAAGCTGATGCTTATGCACAAGGAATATATAATAAATCTTCCAATGTATTGGAGGTCTTATTGAAGTGTTATCAACATAATATTGAGCAACTGCATCAAACAAACAGACTTTTTTTTGAAGACATAAAGAAATATCCCAAAGTTTATGAGATGTTGATGAAGCGTCACAATAGAGATTCCGAGCATGCAATCTCTTTTTTAAAAAAGGGAGTGGAACAAGGCCTCTTCCGTAGTGATGTTAATTTTGCAATTGTAAATATGCTGGTACATGAACAACTTAATTTGCTAATGGATACTGATTTATGTAAGGAATTCTCTTTCCCTGAGGTTTATGAGTCTATTATGTTTACCTGCATTAGAGGCATTTCTACTGAGAGAGGTGCATCTGAGCTTGAAGATTTCATTCGAGTATATCGTCGAGATAGGGAAATTTTAAAAAAGATGCAACCATAGTGGCTGAAATCTTATTGGTTTTGGCGACATATTTGCATTAGTCTGATTTTCTTCCTTTTGATTTATTCTCTTTTATAATATAACTGTAAGCGAGGAGTATTCTACAAAAGATGGAGATTGCCTTCGCTTTTTATACCTTTTCTATATCTTTGCAACTTCTTTAGTAAAATATGGAAAAGAACTATTTGAGATATACTTGCGTTTGGTCATTAATTGTATTGGTCGGCTTGCTTCTAATGCATTGTCTCCCTTCATTAAAGGTAAGGGGGCATCATTTGAGGCGAGTGGACTTGTTGAGTGATGTTCGTCCTCCTGTTGTTGTTAAAGAAGATTCAGATAGCTTATTACCTCCTCCTTCCAAACCGGCTTTTGTTGATACTTGCCGTGAGGGAATGACATGTATTGAAGATTATGGTGACTCTACAGGGCATGGTATGCTTCCTTTTTATCATGCATTGGATGAGTTGAAAGATCACCCTCGCCTGGTACGTATTGCTGTTTTTGGGGATTCATTTATTGAAGCTGACATCCTAACTTCGGATTTGCGTGAGATGTTGCAGAAAAAATATGGGGGGTGTGGCGTTGGTTTTGTGGATATAACTTCTACGACTAATGGTTATCGGCCTACAGTCCGTCATTTTTTCGGTGGCTGGAAAAGTCATGCTATAATGGACTCCACTTATTTTGACCGTGCAAAACAAGGCATATCAAATCGTTATTTTGTACCTCATGGCGGAGCTTATGTAGAGTTAAGAGGACAAACTCATTATGCTTCCCGCTTAGACACTTGTGAGCGGGCTTCTATCTTTTTTTATAATGAAGGGAATGTCACTTTATCTGCAACTATTAATAATGGGCGTACTGAAACTCGTGATTTTGTACCTGTGGGGAAAGTCCAGACGATGGAGGTTGTTGGACGTATTGGTCGTGTTCGGTGGACTGTGGATCATGCTGATTCAACCTTATTTTATGGTGTGGCTGCAGATGGAGAACAAGGTGTGTTAGTCGACAATTTCTCTATGCGTGGTAATTCCGGTTTGTCGCTCCGTTCAATTCCTGTTGAACGGTTGAAAGCTTTTGATGCACTTCGCCCGTATGACCTTATTATACTGGAATATGGTCTGAATGTTGCAACGGAGCGTGGAAGAAACTATGATAAATATAGAGATGGAATGCGGACTGCCATTAGTCACCTTAAAAAGGCTTTTCCGGGAACCGGAATTTTATTGCTGAGTGTAGGAGATCGCGATTATAAAACGGAAGATGGCGAACTTCGAACTATGCCTGGCATCCGAAATCTGATCCGTTATCAACAAAATATGGCGGCCGATAATGGCATTGCTTTCTGGAATATGTTTGAGGCAATGGGAGGCAATGGGAGCATGGTTGAAATGGTGAATGCCAAGCCTTCTTTGGCTAACTATGATTACACCCATATTAATTTTAGAGGAGGGAAACATTTGGCCGGATTGTTGTATGACGCTTTGGTATACGGAAAAGAACGATACGATAGGAGGCGTGCTTATGAAGCCCAATAAATATCTTCTCTTCTTCTGCTTTATTGTTTCTCCTTTTTCTTTTATTTGTTCGCAAGATCGCTTTCCGTCATCTTTCGCTCCTGAGCAAAAGATCGCGAATTGTGATACGCTTTGTTGCTATAGTCAGCGAGTGGACACCGTAGCTGTCCCGGTTGTACATTTACCTGTGAATTTTCAGAACTGCGGGGCAAATGAATTGATTGATAGTTTGGGCATTCTCAATCCATTCTGGGAAAAGTTACGTTTACTTCATGCCGGACTCCGTTCCGATACAATTCGTATTGTGCATATTGGTGATAGTCATATTAGGGGGCACTTTTTTCCCCGTGCCGTTGGTGATTTTCTAGTACAGTCTTTTGGGGATATTTCGTATGTGGACAGGGGGATTAATGGGGCCTTTTGCACTACTTTCACACATCCGGACCGTATTTCGCAAATAGTAGCCTTACATCCAGACTTGTTAATCCTTTCATTTGGAACGAATGAAAGTCATAATAGGAAGTATAACCGAGAACTTCATTATAGAGAAATGGGTGAATTGGTTCGGATGATTCGTGATCGTTTGCCGGGAGTTCCTTTACTGATGACCACTCCTCCGGGCTCTTATGAAAGCACCCGTAAACGCCGGCGTCACCGAGTATATAACATTAATCCGCGTACGGTCGTAGCTGTAAGCACAATTCTTCGTTTTGCCGATGACAATGGTCTGGCTGTCTGGAATTTATACAATGTAGCGGGGGGAAGCCGGAGGGCCTGTATGAATTGGCAGGGAGCAAAGCTCATGCGACCTGATCACATTCATTATCTTGCCGAAGGTTATTTATTGCAGGGAGAATTATTTTATCAAGCTCTTTTAAAAGCATATAATCATTATGTGGAATATTGATATAGAGAAATTGCATAGCATGTTTGCTTATGATTTGCATGCTCCAATGATTTTTAGCAGTGGACTATTCCTTTGGCTATTTGCTGGTTTTTCTATTGTTTATGTGTTATTGCAACGTCGACTGACTGCCCGATTATTTTTTGTTACGTTGTTCTCTTATTATTTTTACTATAAGAGCAGCGGGACTTATTTCTTTTTGTTGGCTTTGATTACGGTTTCCGATTTTTGCATTGCCCGCTTTATGCAAAGAACAAGTATACCTTGGAAACGTAAGGCATGGGTGGTGCTGAGTCTTTCCATTAATCTCGGGTTACTTTGTTATTTCAAGTATACCAATTTTCTTTTAGAGATCTTTTCTTCATTTACCGGAGGTAACTTCCGACATTATGAGATTTTCCTCCCCGTAGGCATCTCTTTCTTTACTTTCCAGTCGTTGAGTTACACCATTGATGTCTACCGAAAGGAGATTGCACCTTTAAGCAACCTGTTGGATTATGCTTTTTATGTTTCATTCTTTCCGCAATTGGTAGCAGGGCCTATTGTTCGCGCGCGCGATTTTATTCCACAAATCCGCCGTCCTTTGTTTGTCTCGAAAGCGATGTTTGGGCAAGGACTTTTTCTTATTATGAGCGGATTATTCAAGAAAGCCATTATCTCTGATTATATCAGTGTGAACTTCGTGGAGCGGATTTTTGATAATCCTAATTTGTATTCCGGAGTTGAAAACTTAATGGGTGTTTACGGCTATGCCTTACAAATCTATTGTGATTTCTCTGGGTATAGCGATATGGCCATTGGCATTGCCTTGTTACTTGGCTTTCATTTTAACCAGAATTTTAATTCACCTTATAAGTCAGCTTCTATTACAGAGTTTTGGCGGCGGTGGCATATTTCGCTATCCACCTGGTTGCGCGATTATCTCTATATCTCGTTAGGAGGAAACCGTAAAGGGAAAATCCGGCAGTATGTCAATTTGATCATAACCATGTTTCTGGGAGGCTTATGGCATGGGGCATCGTGGAATTTTATCGTGTGGGGATTGTTTCATGGCATTGGCTTGGCCGCCCATAAATTTTGGATGAGCCTTACCGGGCGGAAGAAAGGAGAGCGAAGCCATGGACTTCGTCGCATCCTTGGTATTGCCATAACGTTTCACTTTGTTTGCTTTTGTTGGATCTTCTTTCGTAATGCCAATTTTGCCACTTCAATGAGTATGCTCAGGCAAATAGGTACGGATTTTCATTTGGAACTTTTACCCCAATTGCTTTCCGGCTATTGGCAAGTCTTTACTTTTATGGCTGTGGGATATTTCCTTCATTTTGTGCCTGAACGTTGGGAAGCCCTGGTTGGAGAAGGCATGATCCGCCTTCCGCTTATGGGGAAGGCGTTGATCATGATTGCTCTGGTTTACTGGATTATTCAGATCAAAAGTGCGAATATTCAGCCTTTTATTTATTTCCAGTTTTAGAGGTTTGAGATAGGGCATCCTATCCATTTGGGTATCATGTTAGTTGATTCCGATTTCATCAATAAACAGGTAAGGCCTTTTGCCTTCTCCGTCATGTCCTTTGGGGAGTGCCGGACTTCGTTCGATCGTGATTTTTACGTAGCGCGTTTTCACAGGATCAAATGATAATTCATAATGCTCCACTCCTTTTTTATTGATGTCGGTTTCGGCTGGAATGTTCTTATGGGCTATCTTTCGAAACGTTTGATTGTCATCGGATATGGCTACAGTCAGTCCGGTACTTCCCATTATCCATGCACTCATATCCACAATTGCATCTGTGTTGACCTGAGTGATGTCCGTATCCGTTCCTAAGTCGATAACAGCTTCCGGATCGTTGTTGACGAAACCTAACCAATCCCCGGTGGCGTAACTTATATTCCCTTTTATTCCGTCAACCAAGGTTACCGCTCCTTTGAACTTATACTTATCGGATGGCTGATTTGTCAGTTTAATGGGACAGAATGTGGCTTTGTTGAAAAAAACTTTTTTTTTTATTTCTTTGCTTCGTTTTTGAGTACGTATGGCTACTGCCCGGAAATCAATTGTTCCGGTGATGGCTATCGGATCTTTATATCTTGTAGAAGTTGTATCAGGCTCTTTCCCGTCTAGAGTATAGTAGATCGGCGCATTGTCAATGGTACTGAGCGTTACAATCTCTGCCCTTCTTTGCGGATTAGCCGTGAAATCAGCTTTAATGTTGAATAAGTGTCGGGCCGAATTGAATCCGTCTCTATCGTAGAACTTCATTAAACGGACTAAGCGCCGGGTAAAATTTTTATAGTTTTTCTTTTCCGGTTGCGTCCATTGTACCTCTGCGAGAGCAGCCATGCGGGGAAGAATCATATATTCCACTTGTCTGGTAGTGGGAATGTATTCCGTCCACACATTTGCTTGTACACCGAGGATATGTTTCTGCTGTTCCGGGGTTAGTGATGCAGGAACCGGTTTCATTTCATAGACCTTTTCCACGGGTAGATAACCTCCGATGGCAAGCGGTTCATCCTGAATGTCATCAGTCTGATAATAATCAAAGTATGCATAAGTCGTGGGAGTCATAATGACATCATGTCCCATTTGTGCCGCTTTGATTCCTCCGTCCATTCCCCGCCATGACATGACGGTTGCGTTGGGAGCGACATCCCCTTCCAGAATTTCATCCCAACCGATGATTTTCCGCCCTTTGCTATTCAGGAACTTTTCGATAGTAGTCATGCAGTAGCTTTGAAGACGATCTTCGGCGGTGTGTTTTTTGTCGCTCTTTAATCCTTCTTTCTTTATAAGTGCTTGACATTTCTTGCAGGTTTTCCAACGAGTGCGTGGAGCTTCATCTCCTCCAATATGAATATATTTCGAGGGGAATATATCCATTATTTCCGTAAGTACGTCTTTTAGAAATTGAATGGATTTTGGGTTACCTATGCATAGTACATCGTTGAAAATGCCCCATCTTGTAGCGACTTCGTATGGCCCTCCCGTGCAGCCCAACTCCGGATATGCGGCCAGAGCGGCGAGCATGTGCCCGGGCATGTCTATTTCAGGGATGACCGTGATGTATCGTTCCTGTGCATATCTTACGATCTCGCGGGCTTCTTTTTGGGTATAGAATCCTCCGTATGGAGTATGGTCATATTCCTGTGTATTCTTACCGATTACCGTTTGCTGACGTATCGAACCGATCTGGGTTAGTTTGGGGTATTTCTTAATCTCGATGCGCCATCCCTGATCTTCCGTCAAATGCCAATGAAATGTGTTCATATTGTGAAGAGCAAGCAGGTCAATATATTTCTTGATGAATTGAACAGGGAAGAAGTGACGCCCTACATCCAGATGCATGCCACGGTATTCAAAACGTGGCTCATCCTTGATTACCACTGCGGGTAATATAACCTCCGCATGCTCTACTTTCGCGGGAATAGCCTTGCGCAAGGTTTGGATAGCGTAAAAAATCCCGTTGGCTGTCTGTCCTCTGAGTTGTACCTCTTTTGAATTCACGGCAAGTGTATACCCTTCTTTGTTGGAGATGGTCGGGTCTAATGCCAAAAAGATTGCTCTCATTGTTGTCGGCTTGTCTGCTGTCGGCCGCACCTTCAATGCATAGCCGATACTCTCCTTCAGATATTCCGATAAGAATTCAGCGTCTCTTTTGAGTAAAGTGTTATCCTTAGGATAAACAATAGCGACATTCTGATTCAGAATGAAAGGCTTTTGTTGGGTCAGTGTCACCTCCTGGGGGAGAGGAACGACTTGATAATCGGCTGTTTCTTGAGCGTTGCAAATGGTGCATGCCAAAACCATGAGGCCAGCCAGAAGTGATAAGTTAAGTTTTTTCATTTCAATTGATTATTATACGAATGATATCGTACAAAGATAATGAAAAAACGATGATACCAAAATGGACGGAATAGCTTGTTTATCAGAATTGTATGGACGCTTATCTTGATAAGTATTGATCAATAGCTATCACCGTGGCGTCTTTTAAAAGAACGGTTTTCTTGCTGTCCAAAAGGTAGAGCGTGGGGATGGCCTTTAAATCGTAGATATTTTTGTTTCTGATAACTTGCTTCTTATCGTAACTGTTGATCCATTTTGCGGGAAAATCAGCCAGATGCTTTTGCCATTCTCCCATCTCTTCATCGGGGTAGACTGATAAAATGGTTAATCGCCCTTCGTTGATCTTTTTGTTAATAGCAGGCGCTTGCTTTAAGCCTTGAATCGTTTCTTCACAGGCGTGGCATCCCGGGTTGTTGATAAACAGTAGCGTGTATTCCGATTTGATCCCATAGAGGGTTCCACTTTTTCCTGAGGCGAGTGTGTAGTTGAAATCAATAGCCCGCTTTCCTTTTCTGTTGCGTTCCGCTAATTTGCGGCGCTCTGCCGGACGGATTTTCTCGGCGCTGCTGAGTACAGTGGAATGAATCATATTGTCCAATACCGGGATATAGAGCTCCTCATTACGAAATGGAGAATTGGGATCATACAAGTATTTGTCCGCCATCCCAGTGAAATAGAGGTATATTTTTTTGTTGGCTTCTGCCTTATTAAAAAGTTCCTTTACTGAAAGTTTAGCCAGAGTGTCGGGTACTATTTTTAATAAGTCAATGTAATTAACCCATGCCTGTTCTGTAATTTCGGGGTGGTGCACATAATTTGTATCGGTGAAATTCATCCTGTCCCAATAATGTTTCGACAGATATTTAGAGCGGGCTTCAGGCGTATTCAGCATGAGTGGCACGGTAGGTAAGGTGAATGCTTTGAGTGTATCGATATTTACTTTTGTTTCCTGGGGCTGACCGTTATTTTTGCTCCCACATGATGCACAGATCATGAATAGTAGCCCTATAAAGTTAAATGATCTTCTCATCGTTCTGCTTTTTGATTCGGGCGTAAAAATAATCATTATTCTTCAAATTCGCTAAAATGCTTGTCCTCTTCTTAATCGAGTGATTTCTTAATTATTACAAATAAGTAGGAAGCCATTTACTTCTGCCTTCATAAAACAATAAAAGCCATTCCCTGGAATAGACAAGTAGGGAATGGCTTTTAAAACTTAGTGTGCTTACTCTTATTCGGCAGACTGTGTAGAAATGTTTGTTGCAGGAGCATCATTCTCAGAATCTTCCGTTGCGGGTTGTTCTGATTCAGGTTGTTCCGATTTTGGTTCTTCTACGGTTGAGTCTTCTTTAGCCGGCTCAGTCGTTGTAGAATCTTTGCTTTGTTCAGTTACAGGTTTTTCTTTTTTCACCGGATCCTGAGCACTGGCCAGAAAAGAGGCACCGCATACGAGCATAAATAATGCTGCTACTAATACTAACTTTTTCATAATCATTTGCTTTTAAATGGTTGATACTATATGTTCATTAGTTTAAGTGTTTTGAACTTATTGAAAGCTTAACGCTTACGGTAAATATAGATCAAACCTTATGCCATTAAATGCCTTATTCTTTTAATTACTTGATTTTTAGGTTGATACTTATTTGATGGTAGAGTAAGAGAATGATGGGATAGTGTGGAAAAGTGTGGAATGTGTGGAAGCGACTGTGGATTTTCTCCACAGTTTTAATTTATAGTTCTATCTGGTAAAGTTTTAATTTATTATAGAGTGTCTTCCGGTCAATGCCTAAGAGTTGGGCAGCGCGGCTTTTATTATTTCCGGTTTGTTGCAAAGCCTCCATTATCTGTTGCTTTTCGGTATCTTCATTATATAAGTTCATATTGAGAGAAGATGTATTTTCCTCAAGTGCAGTGAATTCATTTGAGGTGATGAATTTGCCTGTTGCAAGCAAGGTTGCCCGTCGAATGATGTTTCTCATTTGTCGTAAGTTCCCCGGCCAATGATAGGTGAGTAGCATTTTAGACGCAGTAGCGTCAAAACCTACCAGCTGTTTGTCTAGTTCATTGTTGGCTTGGTCGAGAAACAGATTGGCAAAGAGTAATATGTCTTCTTTGCGGTCTTTTAAGAGGGGGATGTAGAGTGTAAATTCATTGATCCGGTGAAAGAGATCTTCACGAAATTCCCCTTTACTTATTGCTTCTTCCAGCACCTCATTTGTGGCGGAGATTAGTCGTATATCCAGATTGATTTCGGCGTTTGACCCCACAGGACGAACCTTTCGCTCTTGCAAAGCTCGCAGTAGCTGGACTTGTATTTCGTAACTCAGATTTCCAATTTCATCTAAGAAAAGTGTGCCGCCATTGGCTGCTACAAAAGCTCCTGTCTTATCTGTTAGTGCACCGGTAAAAGCCCCTTTTACATGGCCGAATAATTCAGATGCCGCTAACTCCTTAGGTATTGCTCCGCAATCAATTGCAATAAATGGCTGATTAGCCCGTTTGCTGAGTTGGTGGATGCGTTGGGCTACATATTCCTTTCCCGTTCCGCTGGCGCCGTTGATCAATACCGACATATTAGTGGGAGCTACCAGTCTGACATAATTATATAACTCTTTGGCGGCATCGCTTTCCCCTTCTAAATAATCGGGTGGGGAGAAATACCCTTTTTGCTTTTCGGAAGATATTTTAGGTACTATCGCAGCTTCGGTATTGGCTTTGGGATGTTGAGAGTCCGATGCTTTTTGCATCGCTTCTTTGATCTTTTTGAGTAGTTCATCGGGGTTGACCGGTTTCGAAACATAGTCCGAAGCACCCAACTTGATGGCCTGCACCGCCGACTGGATATCTGCATATCCCGTCATGATGATTAATGGGATGTCAATGCCCTTCATGTCCAGCCATTGCAGAAGATAGATTCCGTCCTTATCCGGTAAGCGGAGGTCCGATAAGATTAAATCAATACTTTCTGTTTCCAGCTGCTTTTGGGCGCGGGCAATATTGCTGACGGAGGTGACTTGGAATCCTTTCTTGCCAAGCCATGTCTTTAGCATCATGCTATAAGTAATATCGTCTTCAACAATAAGTATTGATCTCATAAATCTCGCTTTCGTCTATTTTAAGAGACAAAGGTAAGCCGTTTGTCTTGAAAATCGTATATTTGCAAACTTAATTTAACGCCCTTTTGATAATTGTTTTTGAACGGTTTAATCAGCAGGGAAGATAATAAATTGCTAATCTTAAAGATATAAGGTGTTATGAAAAGGAATATTATTGTATTATTAACTATACTGTTTTGTAGTGTCACAGCATGCAAACCGGGACAAAAGAAGAATGGAAATATGGAAAAAGAGACAATGTTGAAGATTGAAACGACTGTTGGTGATATTGTTGTAAAACTATATAATGAGACTCCGCACCATCGGGATAATTTTATTAAGTTGGCGGAAGATGGTACGTATGAGGGTACATTGTTTCATCGTGTTATAAAGGACTTTATGATACAGGCCGGTGATCCGGATTCAAAGGAAGCTCCAAAAGGTAAGACTCTTGGTTCCGGAGATGTGGGATATACCGTTCCGGCTGAGTTTGTTTACCCTAAATACTTTCATAAGAAGGGAGCTTTAGCAGCAGCCCGTCAGGGTGATAACGTAAATCCCAATAAGGAATCTTCCGGATGCCAGTTCTATATTGTTACCGGGAAAGTGTTTAGCGATTCAGCGCTCCTAAGTATGGAAAGCCAAAAGAATCAGAACCGTTTGACAGATATTTTCAACGCTATGGCTCAAAAGCGGATGAAAGATATTTATAAAATGCGGAAAGCGAACGATCAGGAGGGATTAATGAACTTACAAGATACCCTGTTTACACAAGCGGAAGCAGAAGCAGCCAAGCAACCGGAGTTTCATTTTACTCCCGAACAAGTGAAAGCTTATACCACTATAGGTGGCACTCCCCATCTTGATGGTGAATATACCGTCTTTGGAGAAGTGGTTGAGGGAATGGATATCATAGATAAGATTCAGACTGTCAAGACAGATCGGAATGATCGTCCCGATGTTGATATTAAGATCAAGAAAGTAGTGGTGCTTTAGAACTAGAATGAAAATAAATAAACTGGTTTTATCCAATGGTCTGCGCATTGTTCATGTGCAGGATAGTACTGTGCAGATGGTGGCTTTGAATGTTGTTTATGATGTGGGGGCCCGGGATGAGCACCCCGATCATACCGGCTTTGCCCATCTGTTTGAACACTTAATGTTTGGCGGGTCGTTGCATATTCCGGATTATGATACTCCGCTTCAGGAAGCTGGTGGGGAAAATAATGCGTGGACAAATAATGACATCACCAACTATTATCTGACTCTTCCCAAGTCGAATGTTGAAGTTGGTTTTTGGTTGGAATCCGATCGCATGCTCGAATTGGCTTTCAATGAGCAAAGCCTTGATGTGCAGCGGGGGGTGGTGATGGAGGAATTCAAACAGCGTTGTCTGAATCAGCCTTATGGTGATGTGAGTCATTTAATCCGTGCGCTGGCCTATCGCGTGCATCCTTATCGCTGGCCCACGATCGGGCGTGAGCTGTCGCATATTTCCAATGCTACATTGGCGGAGGTAAAAGATTTCTTTTTCCGGTTCTATGCACCGAATAATGCAGTGTTGGCGGTTACCGGGAACATCTCGTGGGAAGAGACGGTCCGTTTGGCCGAGAAATGGTTTGCCCCTATTCCCCGGAGAGAGATTCTGGTCCGCAATTTACCCCAGGAGCCTTTACAAGTGGAAGAACGCCGGCAGGTTGTGGAACGTTCCGTTCCCATTGATTCTTTGTTTATGGCTTATCATATGTGCGATCGGCAGCATCCCGATTATTATGCCTATGATATGTTGTCGGATATTCTCAGTAATGGGCGTTCATCCCGGCTTTATCAGCACTTGGTACAGGATCAGCGATTATTTTCCAATATAGATGTTTACATTTCCGGTTCCCGGGATGCAGGGCTGTTTAATATTAGTGGTAAACCGGTTACAGGGGTCACGTTGGAACAGGCGGAAGCTGCGGTTAGAAAAGAGTTGGATGAATTGGGCAAGTCTTTAATCGACGAGCCTGAGTTGGAGAAAGTAAAAAATAAATTTGAATCATCTCAGGTCTTTGGTAATATCAACTACCTGAATATAGCAACCAACCTGGCCTGGTATGAAGTGACCGGGCAGGCGGAAGATATAAATAGTGAAGTAGAGCGATATCGTGCAGTGTCCGCCAAGCAACTGATGCAGGTCGCACGGAAGGCTTTCCGTGTGGAAAACAGTTCCGTGCTCTACTATAAAAAAGCCTGAAATTAGTTTATTTCATAATGGAAGCATTCTTCAAGAGATATAAAGAACATTATAAAGCACTGTTTTACTTAGGGCTTCCTATTGTTATAGGGCAAATGGGCATTATTATTCTTGGCTTTGCAGACACGCTAATGGTGGGGCATCATAGTACCATGGAATTGGCGGCGGCTTCTTTTGTGAACAATGTATTTGCGCTCTGTATTATTTTCAGTATGGGTTTTGCTTATGGGCTGACTCCTATAGTCGGTGAATTTTATGGGAGAGGTCGATATGTAGAAGCCGGACAAGCTCTAAAATGCAGTCTTATTGCAGATGCTCTGGTTGCCTTCCTGTTGACGGGAATAATGTTAGTTCTATATTTTAATATCGAAAAACTGGGGCAACCTCTGGAGTTAATGCCTTTCATTAAGCCTTATTATCTGGTGTTGCTGGCTTCATTGATTTTTGTAATGCTTTTTAATGGTTTCAAACAGTTCACTGATGGAATAACTGCGACTAAAACAGCGATGTGGATCTTGATTGGGGGTAATTCGCTGAACCTGATTGGCAATTATGGCTTGATTTATGGGAAATTCGGTTTACCGGAATTAGGACTGTTAGGTGCGGGAGTCAGCACGTTGGTATCGCGGATACTGATGGTTGTTGCTTATGTCTTTGTTCTCTTCTATAGCCGTCGTTTCTGGCGTTATAAGGTAGGCTTCTTCTGTTTGGGATGGTCGCGCCCCCTCTTCAAGCAACTGAATGCTTTGGGATGGCCTGTGGCCCTTCAGATGGGTATGGAAACAGCCTCCTTTAACTTTAGTACGATAATGATCGGCTGGTTAGGTGTCATTGCTTTGGCTTCCCATCAGGTTATGCTCACCATTTCACAATTTACTTTCATGATTTTCTACGGGATGGGTGCGGCAGTGGCGGTTCGTGTGAGTAACTTTAGGGGGCAGAATGATCTTGTTAATGTCCGTCGTTCCGCTTATGCAGGTTTTCACCTCATATTAGGTGTGGCGGTGATTCTTCTTTCCATCTTATTCCTGTTCCGTGGAGATTTGGGTGGCTGGTTCACCGATAATAAAGAAGTGTCTGCCTTGGTTTCCTCTTTGTTTATTCCTTTCCTGATCTATCAATTTGGCGATGGCTTGCAGATTAACTTTGCAAATGCCCTGCGTGGCATATCGGATGTAAAGCCGATGATCATTATTGCGTTTATTGCCTACTTTTTAATATCTTTGCCTGTAGGCTATTTTTTCGGCTTTGTTCTGAACTGGGGAGCTGTCGGTGTATGGATGGCATTTCCTTTTGGCTTGACCAGCGCAGGGGTAATGCTTTGGGCACGGTTTCAGTATAAAACAGCTGCCGGCAGGACTTAGATGAAGTAAAAAGCAATAGCCTGAAAACAGAGTAATATGAATAATCTATCCAAAGGCAAGATCACTGCCGGTTATATTTTGTTACTGGCTGCATTGCTTTTTTCCCTATCTTTTGTCTACCGGGAGATGGGCAACCTGATGTCTTCGGATGATAATGATCTGCTCCGAACGGATAGTTTGATCACACTGCTGAAAGAGAAAGATGCTAACACCATTCGTTTACTCCGCACGTTGAGTGAAGCCAATGAAGGGATGATTTCGGCTCGTGACGTTGAAAATATCATAGCCGAACAAGATAGTACCATCTTACAGCAACGTGTTCAGCATCGTGTCATTTCCCACCGGGATACCATTTTGACAAAGCAAGAGAAGAAAGGTTTTTTCAGACGTTTGGGGGAAGTCTTCGTCCCGCCCAAGAAAGATACCGCTGTTCAGGTTCAGACCTCTTTGGAATTTTCTACGGATACGTTGCTTGAGACTTACAATCCGGCGGATTCTCTACATGAGAAATTACGGGATGTGAGGCGTCGCAAGAAGGCTGAAATCAGCATAATTCAACGGCGTAAGAAGACTTTGCAACATTTTGACCGTGCACTGACAGCCCGCATTGACAGTCTGTTGAAAGGATATGAGCAGGAAACATTGGAACGTGCACAAGTGGAAGCCGCTTTTCAACAGTCCGTCCGTCGGCGCTCAGCTGGTATTATTGGAGGTATTGCGATTGGCGGTGTTTTACTGGCGGCTGTCTTTTTAATTCTGATTTGGCGTGATATTGCCCGCAGTAACCGTTATCGCAGTCAGTTGGAAGAAGCGAACCGCCGGGCTGAGTCTTTATTGGTTTCGCGGGAAAAACTAATGCTTGCCATTACCCACGATTTTAAAGCACCTTTAGGTTCTATTATGGGCTATGCCGATTTACTTTCACGGTTAACGGTGAATGAGCGTCAGCGTTTTTATCTGGATAATATGAAGATTTCATCTGAACATCTGCTGAAATTAGTTTCCGATCTTCTTGATTTTCATCGGCTTGACTTGCAAAAGGCGGAAGTCAACCGGGTGACTTTCCATCCGTCCCGCTTGCTGGAAGAAATCCGTGTCAGTTTCGAGCCATTGGTGGCAGCAAAGGGGCTCTTTCTTCACTGTACTATTGATCCGGTATTGCAGCAAACCTTTATAAGCGATCCTTTGCGGCTGCGTCAGATTTTGAATAATTTGCTTTCTAATGCGGTTAAATTTACCAACGAAGGAGGTCTTACGTTAACAGCGGATTTTGTGCCTAGAAGTGCTTCTTCTTCTAGTGTAGGCGATCATCTGAAGGTGATGCTTGCGGATACCGGCAAGGGCATGAATCGGGATGATCGGGAACGTATTTTTCAAGAGTTTACCCGTTTGCCGGGTGCACAAGGGGAAGAAGGCTTTGGCTTGGGACTGTCTATTGTCCGCATGTTGGTTCAATTGCTCGAAGGGAGTATTGAGGTGGATAGCGAACTGGGTAAAGGTAGTGTTTTTACGCTGCAAGTCCCACTCTATCCTGTTGCAATAGATGCTGCCGACAGTGACGAGGAGAAAAATGAGTTGAGCGTGAACGACGAGGTAGGGCAGACTCCTAATTTATCAGAAGAGTTGGTACCTGCCCCCATTCGTGTGCTTTTGATTGATGATGACCGCATCCAACTGACACTGACTGCCGCCATGCTGTCCGAGCAGGGCATTGCTGCCGTTTGCTGTCAGGAATTGGACGAACTTTTGGAAGCTTTACAGACGGATACTTTTGATGTCTTGCTGACCGATGTGCAGATGCCGGCACTCAACGGATTTGATTTATTGAAGCTCTTGCGGGCTTCTAACATCGCACAAGCCAAATCCATGCCGATTATTGCCGTTACTGCGCGTAGTGACATGGAGGCTGAGGACTTTTTGAAACAAGGCTTTTCGGGATGTCTGCATAAACCTTTCACTACTAAAGAGCTGATCTCTGTTTTACAAAAGATAGATCCGTGTGATTCAGAGATGGGCTCTCACTTGCCGGAGCCTGTTGAAGTCCCTTGCTCCTCTGTAAACAGTAAATTCAACTTTTCGGCATTAACTGCTTTTTCGGGCAATGATGTTGAGGCTTCCAACTCTATTATGAAAAGCTTTATCACCGAAACCCGCATTAATATCGGCATTTTTCAACAAGCAATAGATAAAAAGGAGCAAAAGCAAATCTCTGCGATTGCACATAAAATGCTGCCTATTTTCACTCTATTAGGTGATCATCGGCTGATTGATTTATTGAAAGAGCTGGAAGCATTGGACAATAACAGCACTGCTTTTAGTCGTGAAATAAGAGAAAAAGGGCTTACCGCAATCCGGTTGATTGAGGAAATCGTTGAGGAAGCCGTAAAGGTGTCTGCTGTGTAATCCATTATGGATAGATGTTTCAACTTATTTATAATTTAAGTTGTATGAAAACGGACACAATCTATTTTTCCAGTCAAGGCTAAGAGATACTTATTCATAGAACTGTTGGATAAATTAAATAATAATAGATATGGACTTATGTATCTATTAATTATCTGATTGACGTGCTCTTTAATCTATTATGCCTCTCCCGTATACGCCATAATAACTCATTCAATGGAACATCCTTAATCTGCGGTGATAGTAAGTGTTCTGAAACTTTACCTGCATTATATCCCTTTACCGGTTTCACTGAAGATGAAATGTTTTTGCTAAAATCCGACCAAGCATGTATGATAGTCCAAGATAATGGCTTATCTTTTTGATTCGTTGCTTGTGCAGCATCCCGGTTAATCAAGGCGGCTATATAATCAGGGCTACCGGATAAAGGATTATGGCGTAAATTCGCCCATATTGTAAATTTTGCAGTTACTACTGGTATTTCAGCGTTTTCTTTATTCTTTACCCATATGATATCTCCGCCCATATTATATGGATTATATTGAATGGCAATCATACCGGTCAATCCTTCTATTTCCCGTGCATAAATTTCATAAGCCTGTCTGGCCTCTTTACAGAATACATCTTTGCAGATGAATCCGAATATTTTAATATTCAGTTTCTTGAAATGCCAATTCATGCGACGTGCAAATTCGGTAAGGAGCTCTTCTCTATTCGGACGGTTTATGGCAAATTCATCTGGATATTGGTAGCCTCCACCGTACTCTATGACACTGGAGTTATCTTTTTTCATAGATACAAAACGATTCCAAGTCGAGGTGCTTACGACTGACAGGTTAACAGGGCATAATGTCCATGATACAGCAGAGGGATTTTTCTCTCCGTTGCCCATATACGTAGAATTATCGAGAAAATTCCCCATTACCCATTGCATATTGTCACCGTCACTGACGACAAATGAATGGTATGCTATTGTATCGCTCAGTTGAATGTTGCTTTGCTGTTTTTCATGAACAGCTAGCGGCTTCATTTTGTCAGAAGCCGCCATGATGATAGGAAGGTTATGGCACCAGTTGGAAGCGGTATTGTAATGCCCCCAACGAGTAATAGCTCCGGTATATTCGTCCTCATTACCGCAGTTCCAACCTAATATGGGAGATAACGGAGTGACCCATTCCAAAATCTGCTCCGAAAAAGGTCCATTACCATAATACGTCATTAACTTTTGGGCAATGGCAATGTCTCGGCAGTTGCTGACTTTAGGATCAATACTGATAGCGGAGCCTCTGTTCAACAAAGCTTTGCAGCGGGCAAAGCAGATGTCCGGAGATTCATTCCGGACATCTTTTAACCTCTTGAGCCCTGTCTTTTTTATCTGTGCCTCCAGGGATTCTTCCACGAGAATTCCTTTTAGTAGTCCGGCATATACAGTCGCTACATTAGAAGAATAGTTTATTCCTTCCCTCTTGGTGTAATTTTCGCCTTTCGACCTATCCGCTTTATATAAAATATATCCTTTTACAATCTTCTTACTTTCTAAATATTTCAATAATTCCCATACATCCATCTTTTTAGGTGTATAGATATTTAGGATTTTCAGTGAACTTTGAAAGATTTGTTTGTAAGAGACATTTGCAAAGTCAATCCAAACCATTTCGTCAAACATACCATCATTGACGGCCTGTCCGCATAAACCGGATAGCGATTCCAGAAGCATGCTTTCAGGTTGTTTTAATCCTTCGCCGTTGCAAATAATTATACTTTTCGGGCTTTGCTGCACAAACCAGCCATGTCTTCCATTATAGGCTGAAACAGAGAACGTAAGGAATAAATATGCAATGATAAATACTAGTTTGATTTTCATGATTTGAATTTTTTAGTTTCATTTTCTCGTATCCAGTGGTAGGGCACGCAACTCATTGGCAGCATTTATATTATCTATATAATTGTCCGACATCGTAATGGCAAATACAGCAATATGTTCATCCTTGGGAAGTATTAACGAATGTGCTCCTTTCGGAAGTTGAATTCCGAATTTATAGATATAGGTAAAGATGTAGGCATCGTTTCCTTTCTCGGTGTGACGGTGAGAGCCGATATAGGCGGGAACGGCATTGCGAATGTATCCGTCATTTACACCGGTGTGCCCCCATTGACCATAGAATCCGGAATAATAGGGTACTTCAAATTCGTAAGGTTTGCCATTGATCAGGAACGAGGCCTTGCGGTTTTTGTCGGTTGAAGCAGCCAATATATACAACTTCTTTCCTGCTGACTCTTTAGGTAGCTGAATGGTATCACCTTTGCATTTGATTACATTTTTTTCTTCATAATTTCCTATGCGGAATGTAACGTTATCGCTCGTTATTTCATCACCTATCAATTCGGCGGCAAAGCTATTCCCTTTCCCATCAAATGAAACCGTATAACCGAAGTTTTCTGGTGTGAAAGCTTTGCTATTGAAAGCCAGTTGAAGCGGAATATTCTTTATAGGAGCAGCTTTTACGTTCCCTTTCTTTAAGCGTAAAGCAAACGTTTTGGGACGGTAAGGCTGCATATTAAAGCAAAGCTTATTGTCGCGAATAGTGACTCCTCCAATATTTTCTTCTAATCCATTTACTTCATATGCAGACTCAATAGCAGTTGGAAATGCAACCTCCACATTGTTGGCCGCTCTGTCTTGCGTCTCATAAAAGCGGATAATGTATAAGTCATTCTCCTCCGCTTTCTTTAATGATCGAACGGCTACTTGAGGTGTATTGATTTTAATAAATGAATAGTTGCGTCCTAAATTGCCTTTATGTTTCGGAGTAGTAAATGTGGCAAGGGGAGAATTTAATGATTCGGCCAGTTGAGTGATTCCTGCTTGCTGTGCTTCATTTTGGTGACCTACGATTGAATAAGTAAATGTATGATGTCCGAAATCCTGGGTTTCTTGATATTTATATCTATCTTTAACAGATGGAGCATGAAGAAGAGTCAGACGTAATGTATTATCATTCGGTTTATCCCACCCATATTTACAGTTATTCAGAATCGCAATCCCATAGCTATTATCAGGTGCTGTGATGTCCGCCCACTGCTGTGCGCATACTTCGTAAGCCGTTTCGGTATTATTACCACGTCTAATTGTTCCAATTCCTAAATCATATACCGCTTCTTTATTTTGAACATTCATTGGAAATTCAGCCTTCAATAGAGCATCTTTCGTTGACCAATCTACTTCATTGAGAATATCTATGCGTTCGTCATTTGCACCTTCACTCATGCGAATGTATTGAACGAATTTGGAAGTCTTGTAAGTTCGTTCTATCCGAAGTGCAGCAAAGCAAGAGCCTTTTTCTTCAATACTTATTTTTACATTATCGGAAATTTTTGTAGATGATTTGTCGATCGTGCTTTTCTGAATTTCCCATGCAGGCCATTCACTGGATTCATTTCCAAGAAGCAATGCTAAACGGAAGGCTTTACCTTGCTCCACTAACTCTTTATTCGTACGCTTGTCAATGATAGAAGCAATATCTCCGTTAGCGTCTAGCATCAGTTTATAAATACGATTTTCCAATGTGTTTTTGGTCGCTTTTAGAGTAGACGTTTTGTTGTTTTTTTTGAAACGCACATCATATACAGAACAACTTAGTGGAGAAACAAAGGCACTGAACATAATATTAGCTTTGCCGTTTTTCCAATCCGACAGTTGTGCGGGTACTTCTTTTCCCTTCACATCGAGGACTTGCACACCAATTGGTTTGTTAGGAGTGCTGATAAATACATTTGTTAATTCCCTGCGTTCTGTAGCCATAGGATTATAGATGATAACAGCATTTCCCTTTACTCTTGTATCCAAGCAAGAAGCGATTGATCCTGCACCGGTAGAAATAATGTTATTGAATTGTGTTTGTGAGATTAGTTCGTCATTCCAAGAGTATGTATATGCTTTAGGTATGCTGGTTCCAGTAAGATCGTCATGGAATTGATGCCAAATAAAACGGCTCCATGCGTCTGTTAGCGTATTTGTAGGATATTTGGCACCATCTATATAATCCGCCATTACAGAAATGCGTTCGGCTGCGTCGCCTAATTGTTCGTTACGACGATTATAAAGTTTCATTGCAGCCTGCGAGGTATAACACCCTGTGCCATGTATATCCATTAGAAGTTCTCCGTTGTAAACCGGCAACTCTGTATGTTTTTCGAAAGGCAGGTAATCTTTATATAATTGGTCTGAAGCAGCACTTATAATATCAATTTCTCCTTTGCCTTTGACTCCTTTTTCTATGGAGACCACAGAAGTGATGGGAGCAGAGCCTCCCCGATCCCCTGTCCCATAGTATCGGTAAGCTGTGTTGTTTACTCCATTTTGGGCAGTATTCTTTAAATCCGAATCAGTGCTAATATCACTTCCATCCCACTCGTGAACGTAGTTTTTACTGTTAAGTGCTGCCATGATACATGAACCGTCTACTCCCTGCCAGAGCCCAATGTTGAAGGGCATTTTTGATTTACCATTCATATTTCTATGCCTCCACTGGAGTTTCTGAGTAGAAAAGCCGATTAGTCCACAGTGAGCTGCTACGGTAGGAAGCGTATAGCTAAATCCGAAGCAATCAGGTAAAAAGATATCGGTGGAAGTGACTCCGAATTCCTTCTTATAGAATTGCTGGCCGAGTAGAATGTTTCGAAAAAAAGATTCTGTAGAAGGTATATTGGAATCATTAGCATCCCACGAGCTTCCTGCAATGTGCCAGCGACCCTCTTTTATATACTTTTTCAGTAAATTATATTCTAGCGGATAGTATTCTTTTATCCAGCTATATTTCACTCCACCTTCGAAGTTAAATAGATAATCGGGATAATGACTGAATAAATAGAAATTTCGTACTAGCGTGTTTTTGAGGTATTCATCAATGGTCGTTTGTACGTCCCAGTTCCACTGAGTGTCCAAATGGGCATTGGAGACTATATATGCTTTGTACTTTTTCTGAGCTGTAGCTGAGTTTATTCCAATTGTCCCTAGGAGTAAAGCCAATAATATAATTTTCTTTTTCATATTCTTGTTCTGTTCTATATTTGATTGATTAACTTATTGAATTACAAATTTGCCTTCCAACTTTATATCTTTTGATGAAGCACCAATCATCACCTTGAATGTGCCTGGCTCTATCCGGAACTCCATGTTTTTATCCCAGATTGCCAAGTCTTGTGAGTGGAGTATGAAAGTAACCCTTTTTTCCTCTCCCGGTTCCAAAGTGACTCGCTCGAAACCGCGTAACACTTTGGTATAGGTAGTCACACTGCTTACTTCATCTCTTAAATAAAGTTGAATAACTTCGTCGCCTTTTCTATTGCCCGTATTTTTAACCATGCAGCTTACTTTAATTTTGCCTTGTACATCTTGCTTTTCTGGATAAATTTCTAAGTTACTGTATCCGAAGGTCGTATAACTAAGTCCATACCCAAAAGGAAACAAAGCATCATATACTGAAGTGCTACATGGGCTTTCGGATCCAGGTTTGAACGGAAAAGCATACGGAATCTGTCCTACAGATTTAGGAAAAGTGACTGCTAGCTTGCCACCTGGATTATAATCACCAAAAATGACCTCTGCAATTGCCTGTCCGCAAAACTCCCCGGGAAACCATGCATGAAGAATGGCCGGAACATGCTTCTTTGCATAATTAATGCTAGAAGCGCGACCGTCGATCATCACCAAAACGACAGGTTTTCCTAATTTACATATTTCCTGCAATAGTTCTTCTTGTCTACCTGGCAGATTGAGGCTGGTACGTGAACGTTCTTCACGCACTGTAATTTCACTACCTCCTAATGCCATAATGATAACTTCAGAAGCTTTGGCCGCTTCTATAGCTTCATCCATCATCTGCTGTTCTTTTTGTGTTTTGTCGAAAGTTAAGATTTCACTTTCAGGAAAATGAGGGTCTATAATCTCACATCCTTTTTTATAGATTACATTTGTTTGAGGCAATGCTTCTTTAATGCCTTCATAAATAGTTTTAACTGGTGCATCTGCTGGACCGTAGCGACAAATCAGTTCTTTTTGCTCTTCAGCGTTTGGTCCAATTACCGCAACAGACCTTAGTGTTTTTTTTAGTGGTAATATGTTGTTCTGATTTTTTAGCAGGACAATAGACTGGCGAGCTGCTTCCAAGGCGACTGCCTGATGCTTTTCACTGTGTACTATTTTATCAGCTAACTTCCCATCTCCCGAATACGGGTTATCAAATAGTCCCAACCAAAATTTTACGTACAATATATCTTTTACACGTTGGTTGATTGTCTCCTGAGAAATTTTGCCTTTGGCAATGCTGTTACGTAGAGGTATTATGAATTCTTCTGGAGGACTAAAATTAGTCCTAACATTGAGCCCGGCATTCACAGCCTGTGCTATTGCATCTTCATAATTCTCAGCTGTTTTATGTTTTCCATTAATAAATTCAACAGCACCGCTGTCGGAAACTACATATCCTTTGAACCCCCACTCTTGACGTAAGATCTCTGTCAGAAATTTGTAGCTGCCGGTAATTGGTTCACCGTCATAATCATTGTATGAACTCATCACCCCCAATGCTCCTGCCTCTTGAAAAGCAACCCGGAACGGTTCAAGGTAAAGTGTTCGCATTTCGCGAGGTGCTACATGGGGATCAGTGCGAGTGCCTCCATCACGTCCGCCAACAGGAATGCTGTATACAGCAAAATGTTTTGGTGTAGCAACTAACTTATGTTTTTGTAGCCCTTGGATCATTTGTTTGCCTAATTGACTTACCAGATAAGGATCTTCGCCATAACATTCTACCACACGTCCCCACCGGGGATCTTGAGCAATATCGAGAATGGGAGAATAAATGTTGGTATAGCCAAGCGCAGAAGCTTCCGTAGCTTCTACTTCTGCAATACGGGCAATTAATTCTTTGTTCCAAGTACTTCCTTGTCCACATTGGGCGGGGAAGAAGGTAGCTTTTTCATGGCATATTCCACGAATACCTTCGTTGGTAAAATCTACAGGAATGCCTAATCGAGTATTCTCGACAAACCAACGTTGGATTGTATGAATTGCTTTCACGTGCTTGGAATAAGGAAAAGCATACTCTGAACCGAACTTTCCCAAACCATTATGTTCTTCATCAATATTCCCTATGCCATCTTTCCAGACTTCCGATTGCCACCCTTCCGTAGGCAACGCATCTTTAAGTACTCGCCCCGAACCATATAGAGTTGCCATCTGGCAGGTCTTCTCATCCATATTCATTTGACTTAGCAAATCTTTGATGCGAGCATTTATTGGAGCAGAGGGGTCCTCGTAAATATCCATTCTACCATTTTTGTTGAAATCAATCCAGCCTCTATGATAGATATTACTTTTAGGACTACCTTGCACCATCATGGGAATAGTTAATAGAAAGCTTAGCAACTTTAGACTTAGTCGTTTTCTCATTTAGTTGGTTTTTATTATTTTGAATGAGTCCTTAATTATAGGCAAAAGACAGAGTCTACATTTGCTTTTAGGGGCTTATGTATCCCATCTTTTGCCTATATATAAATGATAAATATTAGTTACTTGTTATAAACAAAAACCAAGATAGTATATTTATTATAAATTATTACCAACCAGGGTTTTGCACAATAGATGGAGTACGTTTCAACTCTTCTGTCAAAATAGGGAATAAATAGGAACGTGGCGTTTGGAATACGCGATTATCACTTGTTTCAAAACGTACCATTTTATACTTTTTACCATTAACAACGATCTTTCCATTTGGATCTTCTACAGGTTTCATGCCATGAGCCCATCGCTGAGTTTTGGGATACGGCCAACTATTAGCATCTACATACTTATTCTCAAGTGATAGTTGCTTTGCATCATCAGCTTCCAAATATAATCGCGTATGCCATATTCTGTGATTTTCATAAAATAGTTCAACTCTGCGCTCACGCTGAATGTAATCATTCATAATCTCTTTACTGGATAATGCGGTAGGTGCTATCTTTGCCATAAATGAGCGTGCCCTGACCTCGTTGAGCATATCATATATTTCTTGGGTAGGTCCGGTTGTTTCATTCACAGCCTCACAATACATATAAATGAATTCAGGAAGCCTCCATATCGCTGGGGCATTTATAACATGCCCTCCGTCTCCCTTTATCCAACCATCTTTATAAAATTTACGCATATAATATCCGGTATGTGATGAAGCAGTCAGATAGCTTGTCCCCACAGCATCCTTACCAGTAGCTGTATTCAAGACTTTTCCATTATATGTAGACCCCATATAGCGAATGTCACGATAAAAGCGTGGATCACGTTGCACACTTTCATAAGGGTTAGCATCATCGTACCCATCATTTGTGGCTCTATCCGAATAGACAGGATAGCCATATCCGTCGGGGGCAATGTATTCATATTCGTCAACCTGTTCTTGTAGAGGCCGTTGGCGTGCATGACCTCCATCAGTAGGAGGCAATACATCGCCGGACCAACCTGTATCTTTGTCACGGGTTACAAACCACACCCACTCTTGTTGTACTGCGTTCATATCATAAGCCATGTTCCACAAGCGTTTATAGACTTTACCATTGCTGGTATTGTTGCCGTCAAGATCTCCAAAGTCTGTATCGCTAGATCCCGTATACAATTTATAGCGTTTTCCCCCACTATTGTTTTTACACTCTAGAACGGCTTTTGACGCTACTTTTACAGCCTCCCAGCGGGATGCATTATACGTATACTCGTCTTTATAAACTCTGGTATCATTAGGAAAATTACCTCCATTCCACATCGGAGTTGCAGCTATCCAGCGTGCCATAGCTTTCAGACCCAGACAAGCGCCTTTATCTACCCTACCAAAATCATCGTTTGTATAAAGAGCATCTACACGAGCATAAGCAGAGTCGGCGTCCTGACAGATTTTGTCAACAATTGTATGTACCGATAATTTAACAAATCCCATATCATCAGATGGATCAACCAAATGGTTCAAGTATGGAATTTCTCCATATGCACGAACTAATAAAAGATGTAAATAGCCTCTCAAGAAGTAAGTTTCACCAACTCTGCGTGTGATATCACCTTCACCGGAGGCCTCAGGATTATCAGGAGTATTGTATTTTTTTACTCCAGATAAAATAATGTTCGCTTTTCTGATTTTCGACCATAATCCATCCCAATATTGACCTCTGCCACTCGAAGAGGGCATGCCTTGAGTCGGTCCGTAATTACCTATCCAGAATTGATGAGGAATGGCATTTTCGTGGGAACTGGCACTACATTCGTCAGTAATCGCTGAGGAAGAAAAATGATTAAAAAACAGTAGAGGACTATTGGCTGATTTTACATTTGCGTACAAATCCGCAACCAAACCATCCACGTAACTATATCTGGAGAAAATATCAGCTTCATTCTTTTTATCATCAGGGGTTCTATCCAAATAGCTCTCACAAGAACAGCATATTATAAGAGCAAATGAGAATATATAAAATTTAAACTTATTCATGTTATTCATATTTATAATTAATAATTAATGCTTACTCCAAGGTTGAATACACGTTGTACAGGGTACCAGTCTCCTCTTCCTTCCTTTATCTCGGGGTCTACATCAATATCTCCTAATTTATCAAAAGTCAACAAATTCATACCTTGAAAATAGAACCTACAAGACTGTAAATTAGCAAAGCGCAAAGATTTTCTTGATAAGGAATAACCTATTTCAATGTTTTTCACGCGGACATAAGTACCGTCAAATAAAGCCATGCTGCTTTCTCCATTTTTATTATTTTGGTTAGCACCATATGTCAAGCGAGGATAAGTAGCATAATCTTTGGTTGCTTCAGTCCAGCGATTTAAATGCAGTTTCTTGACTTTGCCGATTTGATCTTGTCCAAAAGAGGGGAAATCATAGACCGCTGCTCCATTCAATAATATACTGCTACGAGTTGCGCCTTGAAGTAAAAGAGTGAAATCGAATCCTTTGTATTGGAAACCAATAGGTAAACCAAACTGTATTTCCGGGGTTCTTGGGTATCCTCTGTGAGTCTTATCATCTGAGTCTATCTTACCATCTTCATTTAAATCTTTATAAACGACATCTCCTGGAAATAGCTTTCCCCAAGGCTGATAACCATCACCTTTATTAGTAGCATTTAGTTTGTCAGCTTCAGTCTGATCGTATACAAGATGATCAACTATATATACAAAATGCTCTCCAACCGGACGTCCCGTAGATCTTCTCCATGCATAATCGTACTTCACTTCATTCATGAATTTGATTTTATTACGTGCAAAGGTTAGATTAGGCTTGATGAAATAGCGAAAATCTTTACCGATCTGTCCATTCCATGATAATTCCAAGTCAATTCCATGATTATCAACTATTCCGGAATTTACGAAAGGAGCACTCTTCCCTACAATATCGGGAAATCCCAGTTTGTTTCCGTCACTTAAATTCGTTATAATGTTGTACCGATGTTCAAAGAACAGATCCGCAGTTAATGCTAACCGATTATTAAAGAAAGCGGCATCCAATCCAATGTTAGATTTTCTCGCTTTCTCCCAAGTCAAATCAGGATTTGCAAAATTACCTTCGGCCAAACCACCTATCGAATTAGAGAAATTATCTATTCCAAAAGAATAGCCAGATCCTCCTCCATAAAACTGCAAATAGGCAAAGCGGTCATTATTGCTATCGGATATTTTATCACTTCCTACCCAGCCTAAAGAGGCTCTTATCTTTAAATGATCTAACCACTTTTTAGTTTTCGCCATAAATTTCTCTTCTGAAATAACCCAGCCAATTGCCCCTGAAGGGAAAAAGCCATATCGTTTACCCGGTGCAAAATTTTCAGAGCCGTTATAGCCAAAATTAAATTCTGCTAGATATTTGCTGTTATAGCCATAAGTGGCCCTTCCTGTCATACCTTGGTATCGATAAGGAATTCTACTGTCATACGTTCTTTCAGATCTATTAAATAGTAATAATCCGGAAACATCATGAATGCCAAATCTATGCTGGTAGTCAAGTCTTAATTGATAATATGTTTTGCTCTCTGTTGCATTACGAGTGAGAGAATTGCTAATTGTTTCATCTTGGTCATACCAAGGGTTTCCCAATATATATTTTCCGTCATATTCATTGTGATTTATGAAATAACTTCCGTTGCTGCCTTCTGCCGGTTGAAAAGTGGCATACCGGCCATACGAAGCATAGCCAGATCCTCGGGTTTCAAGGACTCTCCTAATCCATCTACCTTCCGAAGCATCATATGAAAAGGTTCCTTCGATTTTAAGCCCTTTTGTAATAAAATCCAGTTTATGTCCCAGTGAAAAGGAACCATTTAAACCTGTATTCTTTTCATTTAAATATCCTGTTCTTGATAACTCGCCAAGTAGATTATATCTATGAATAGCATCACCATATAATAATCCATAGGGATTATTAATTACATAGCTTTCATTTGCACTATTCCCATTATCGGGAAGAGTTATTGGCAGATAAGAGGGCTGAGTGTTAATGATGTCTACAACTCGTGAAGCAGTGGTTCCCGGAGCGTTACGATCTGTAATTCGGGCTCCAATATCTATCTTCAAATAAAAATTCTTATTGATATCAATATCCATATTAGTGCGGAAATTATATCTCTTGAATACTGCTTGTATATCATCGGAAGAGCCTTCGGTTGTGTGTTTATAGTTTCCATCCTGTTTGTAATAATTGGCAAGAACATAGTACCGTACAACATCTGATCCACCACGAACAGATAAACTATAATCTTGTTGAGCTCCATATTTGAATGCATAATCTCTGTAATCCCAATTATAACCTAATCCATCTGAATTATCTCCTTTTGCTTTCCGATAGTTCTCAATCTGTTGGGTACTAAAGAGTAGAGAATTGCTCACATTCGGATCGGAATTTAGCATTGCTTCATTATATAAAGTTGCATAATCGGCAGAACCCAAATACTCCGAGAGGTTGATCGGCTTATTTAAACCGAAGGAAGCTTTAAAATTAACAGTTGCACGTTCTTGGGCTTTTCCACGCTTGGTGGTCACAATAATAACTCCATTTGCTCCTCTAATACCGTATGCTGCTGTGGCGGAAGCATCCTTCAGTATGGTAAAGGTTTCTATTTCTTCAGGAGCTAGATAAGACATATCACGTTCTACGCCGTCAACAATAACAATTGGAGAGCTATCGCCGTATGTTGCAACTCCTCTGATATTAATATTCGCCATATCAACTCCTGGCTCACCTCCACTGAATTGATTGACCATTAGTCCAGGCATACGTCCTGCTAAAGCGTTATTTAAATTGGCTGTTGGGCTTTGTACCAGATCTTTGGTCGTCAAAGTTGATACAGCACCTGTTATAGTAGCCTTTTTTTGTGTTGTATAACCTACTACGACTACTTCTTCCAAAGCTTTAGAGTCTTCAACAAGTACTACAACCAGGTCTTTTCTACCTTGTAAAGGAACTTCTTTAGGCTGATAACCTACGTATGAAAAGACAAGACTCGCATTTTCATATGGAACCTTCATCGTAAATTTACCGTCAACATCCGTTATTGTTCCAACTCCGCGAGAACCTTTTATCATAATATTAACCCCCGGAAGAACATCTCCATTCTGATCTTTAACTTGTCCTTTGACCGTGACTTCAGATTGCGTCGGGCTTATTGTATTAGCAACTTCATAAAATTCAGCCTTCAAATTTCCGGGCTGGATAATGCAAGCAACTAAAAGCATTGCAAATCTCCATTTTTTTAGTTTGATCTTTAGCCTTTCTTTTTTTTTCATAATAGTTAAATTCATTAGTTAATTAAAAAGATCTCTTATATATATGATGCGCATCATTTCATTATTTTGGGGACTGTTGTTTATGATTACAATCCCCACTTTTTATAAATCTTATTGCTCGTTTCGTACTTGATATAAGCCCCATTTTCGATTTTGGGCCAGTCAATCCAACTTTTCCTCACATAGGTTCCATTCATTTTCATGCGATGTATATAAGGTTTGGATATACCGCCTCCTTCTATTGTAAGCGTTCCTTTAGGAAGATGTAATGTAAGGTTCTCAAAATAGGGTGTACTAATACTGAATCCGGCTACTCCGGGAATCATTGGATATAGACCGATAGAAGCAAAAACAAACCACGATCCCATCGAACCGCAATCGTCATTTCCGGGCAGTCCGTCAGGCTTTGATGTATACATTTCATTTAATATTCGATGTACTGTTTCGGAGGTTTTATACGGACGATCGGTCCAGTTATATACCCAGGGAACTTGAAAGTCCGGTTCATTGCCTGCCGCAAAATAATGGTCATCATATCCGGCATTCAATCGAACAAATAAGCTATCCAAACGCTTGGAGGCGAATTCTTTTCCTCCGATTGTATCTATCAATGTTTTCAAATCGTAAGGAACCATCCAAAAATAACTTTCTTTAGTCGCTTCGCGCCAGTCATCGTTTGGATTCTTCCAACTAAGATCTTGCGGACGACGTGAACGTAGCCAATTGGTAGAGGGATCGTATAAATTCTTCCAGTTATGAGAACGCTTTATAAAAAAAGACGCATCTTGTTTATTTTTTATAGCTTGTAGAGCAAATTGTCCGATAGCATAATCAGATGAGGTATATTCAAGGCATAAGGATGCGTTTTCCATGCCTTTATTTATATAGTTAGACAATTTGGGGCGGACTTCTACATCTTGTGAGTATATGCCAGGAATACAAGCTGCTTGCTTCATGTGTTTATAAGCTGTTTGAATATCGAAATCCTGTCCACCGAAGGCATATGTATTTGCAATAATAATAGGTATAGGGTCACCTTGCATCACTCCGGTTTCTATGTTGGCAGCAATCCATCTTCCGTATCCTCCCGCCTGTTCGGCAAAATCGATTGCAGACTGCATCATATCGGAGCTCTCTTTCGGGTAGAACATGGCTAGAAGCTGGCATTGGGTACGATAAGTATCCCATCCGCTAAAAGTGGTATAGTGCTCTTTCCCCGGTTGAACTTTATAAATAGCAAAATCCCCTCCAATATATTCTCCGTTTACATCATTAAATATATTGGGATGTATCAAGGTGTGATACCAATGGGTATAGAATTGGGTGAGCTTGTCCTTGTTCTCCGATTGAACTTCAATTTTCCCCAATTGTTTGTTCCATTCATTTTGTGTATCTGCCTGCACTTGTTGGTAGTTGCGTCCATTGTTGTCTACACGGAGGTTTTCTTTTGCGTTTTTAATAGAAACATAGGAAATGGCAATTTTATACTCAATACTCTGATCTTTCTCTGTATCAAACGTAAAGTATCCTCCGGATTGGGTTCCTCCGATTTGATTTCTTCCTTCTTTCAGATTATTACCTTTCCATGTGCCGAATTCTTTAGCTTTGTGATTGAATTCTGCGGCAAAGAATATACGGTAATCTGTTTTATAGCCGCAGAAATTACCTCCCTCTGCATATCCTTCGCAAGAAGAAGGAGAGGTGATTCGAATAAAAGCGTTGGAAAGTTCGGTGGAGCTTACTCCAGAACCGATTAAAACGGTACCTTCCTTCTTCTTGGCAGGAAAAGTAAAGCGGGCGATCCCGCTTCGTTTGGATGTAGTTATATGACAGATAACCTCATCTTTCATTTCTATGGACAAGCAGCCGGCTGTTGCTTCTTTAACAACTTGATAACGGGGGAAATCATCCATATCCTTAGGTGATTCCATTATCCCTCCGCTAATGGGGAGTACAGGGAAATTACCCATGTGAGGGCATCCGGAACCGGACATTTGATTGATTACTATTCCTTTTTGGGGGGAGAAAAAAGCAGGGGTAAATTGTATCATCCCAAAAGGGTAACTTGCACCGATATATGTATATCCGCAACTTAATCCGTTGCCTTCACTTCCAATCTTTGTGTCTACTAATTTTGCATAATTCACTTGTTGTCTTGGGTTCGCTTTTTGGCCCATACCATTTTCGCAAATAAGTAGAAGTAAGAACGAGCATAACAAGGATACCATATGGTGTTTTTTTCTCATCGCAATTATTTTCTTAAAGATTAATTAATTGCAAAAGAAGACCTCTGGCATTAATGAGAAGATTAAAATCGGGTTAATTAATAGAAGAAATTTATTAATATCTTGCAGGCTTTAACGACTTGGCTCTTTTGGTGAGAAAATGACATTAACTAATTTTTAAATAATTGTTTCTTCATAAAATATAATAATATTAAATATTACCTTTATACCCGCAAATGTAAGCTTTACTAATATGATAGAATGCACACGAAATAAGTCTATGGTTATTGTGTTGATTATCATTTTATTCGCAAGCCCTTATTTGTGTGCTCAAGGGTTGCGATTCTATGGTAATAAAGTTCCTATAGAGCAACGTACTTCTTATAAGCTTTTTAATGAAGAGTTTCTGCCTGTTTTTTCTGACTATATTGATATTGAATTTAGTTTGAGAATTTCTCAGAGTAGAACTTTTGGTTATTTGTTTCACATGGTTAATCCTGCTAATAATGATGCATATAGTTTAACTTATAGTTATGTAAACGATAAAACAAGCGTGTTTAAGTTTAATACTGAAGGGAAAGTTAATCATATTTCCATGAACTTTCTTAATGATTCTGTAATATCTCAATGGCTTCCTGTAAAATTGCATATTGATTTTGCAACGGGAGGAAGTGCACTCACTATTGGAACTAAGGTTGCAAAAGGAGTAATTCGCTTAGCGAATCGTCCTCAAAAAATTCAGCCGATTTTAAGCTTTGGTCGTAGGGAATATCTGGTAGATGTTCCTGCTTTCTCTATACAAAAATTGAAAATATCAAGTAAAGGACAGACTTACTTTTTCAAATTGAATGAGAGTATAGGACACGAAGTACACGATAGTAACGGTGATATTCAGGGGACGGTGGTAAATCCTTATTGGTTAATTAATGATTCGTATCATTGGACCAAAGTCGCCACGTTTGTAACGTCCCCATGTATGGGCTCCAAATTCAATGTTAGGAGACAAGAAATAGAGTTTATAACATCTGATTCTCTCTTTATTTATCAAGTGAATGCCAAACATTCTCTAAAAAAGCCTTATGCAAACAGTCTGCCTGTCCATATGTTGCTGGGGACGAGTTTTATTAATGGGGCCGATGGGAAATTGTACGCTTATGAAATTAATAATCTTCCAATTAATAGCCTGACAATGGCTGCGTTGGATCTGTCGACACTTCTTTGGCAACCGGTGGGAAGAGCGTTTACCAAAGTTCAGCTACATCATCATAATGGCTTGTGGGATAATCACCGGAATCGCTATATGGTATTTGGAGGATTTGGTAGTCGATCGTACAGTGACAAATTCCTAACTTATAATCAGATCTCCGATCGATGGGATACACTTCAATTTAAAGGCGATAAGCTGACACCGCGTTTCTTTTCTTCGATGGCACCTTCCAAGCAAGGCAATTATTTATATATTTATGGAGGGGTGGGTAATGAATCGGGTGACCAAAGCATCGGGCAGAATTACTATAACGATTTGTATCGGATCGATTTGGAACGGCATACGATTAAGCAACTTTGGAATCATCCGACAGATGAGAAACGTGTACCTTCCGAACAGATGGTTTTTTCGGAGGATGGGAAGTCGCTTTATGTAATTCGGTATGCACAGTATACCAGAGATACAAGTCTACAGCTTTATCGGATTTCTATTGCGGATGGACATATGGAGCAGTTGGGCGATTCTATTCCCTTCGTTTCGGGATCAATTATTTCTACCGTATCTTTATATTATAATCCGATATTAAAGGAGCTCTATTGTGTCACTCAGGAAGTTGATGAAGGGCATAGTAGGGTGAAAGCTAATATTTATGTGTTATCTGCCCCTCCCGTCAGCAGAGCGAAAATAGATTATTACTCCGCGGAAAATGAAAATTCCGACTTGAATTGGGTCTTGCTATTGGTGATAGGTGTCATTATATCGGGTAGTTTGGGAGTGTGGGTATTCTTTTATCGAAGAAAAAAACAGAAGAATAAAGAAGATATACCCGACTTTGTTTCTGAAGAAATCTATCCAGAAAATCCCATGAAGGAGAAAAGCTATGAAGCTTTATTGGATAAAGCTTCTCTTCAGGTTAAAGTGAAAAGTAGAGAACGCGAATGCAATAGAATTTATGTATATGGGATGTTCACTATTTATAATAAGTCGGGGCGAGATATAACTTATTTGTTTAGTAAGAGGCTAAAATATATCTTTCTGTATATCTTATTAAATAGTACGGAAAAAGGAGAAGGAGTTTATTCGTACGCTTTGAATGAAATTTTCTGGCCGGATAAGTCTGAAGATAAAGCCAAAAACTTGAAAGGAGTCACGATTAGTAATTTGCGTAAAGTACTGATGGAGCTCGATGGAATTAAACTTTTAAATGAAAAAGGTGTTTTCAAAATTGCGATTAAGGAAGATATTTGCTTCTGCGATTATTTTAGTATGTATTCCTCTTGGGTAAATTATTCGCAGTCTTGTGAAAGGCTTCTTCCTATATGGGAAAGAGGCAAGCTTTTGGAAAATGAAGAAAACCTTCTGTTCGATAAGTATAAACATGATTCAGAGAATATTATCTTGTCTTTGTTACCAAAGGATTTACCTGTTTATTACCAGCAGCACGCGTACAGTTATGTTTTGCGTATCTGCTTTATTATTCTGAAAAGAGATCCATTGAATGAGCAGGCGTTATCTTATTGCATTCATTCCTATAAGAGCTTAAATGATTTTGAAAATCTGTCGAAGATTTATTCGACCTTTATTATTGAATATCGAAAAAGTATGGGAAAGGATTTTCCTTATACTATTGAAGAGTTACTTCAAGGAGTGGAAGGAGAACATCTGGTTGTTGCCCAAAGATCTGTCAGGTAGAAATAATACGTACCGCCCTCAATATAACCTCCTTCAATCAGAATCCGCTTTAACGCCCCGTTTTCATAGATCACATTTCCGCAGTAATCCGTCGTCTTACTGCCGATGGCACTTTCCAACTTCCTTCCGTCGCATACGTATAATTGTTTGTAGCGGAACCGGAAGAATTGCTGATACTTAGTGTCCGAGGCAAATTTAGTAAATTATATGAAATACCGCTAATGCCTTTATTTAAATCTTTCGTTAAATTTCCATTGCTATCATACGTATATTCTGTAGCGATGTTTTTTCCGTCCTTAAAGTCCATTGATGCCGAGAGGCTGACATTTTCCCCGCTGTCCTCTGCTTTGATTAATTGGTTGCCCATATAAGTCATTGTCAGATTATCAATCGTTCCGTACGTACTTGTTCCGGTATTCCCCCCCCCACGGGTTAATGCCGTCATATTCCCCTGCTTGTCATATGCATAAGATGTGTTGAAATGACTGTTCGCACTTCCGTTTTTCAGATAACCCGCCGCTGTGAACCGTGAGAAATTATCATACGTGAATTTGTTCCTTTGTCTATAAAGGAAATTAATATAGAAACAATATTAATAAAGAGGAGGATGTGCTTGTTTTATATCTTTCCTCCTCTCTCATGATCGTAAAATAGTAGGACTTGAAAAGCATGTTTTGTGCTCTATATAACTGATGCTTTTTCAAAATCTATTCCTGTTAGTTTCTGCTTTTGGATTGCTTTTTTCAGATTTTCACTAATATAAATTCCAGAAGTGATTTTCCATAAATTTCCATATCCAGAAGTTGTTGCCATAAAGATGCTGTACTTATTTGTTTTCTTTAAGGAAAAGACAGGTTTTATAATAACATCAGTACCTTGTACAAACATTGTTTTCTGCATGTCTAAAACGTCCAATATTTTATTAAATCGAAGTATAAAATATCGTCTTTCTTTGTCTCTGTTTTTTACTTTACAGGCAATCCAATCGATTTGTTCATTTCCTGTTAGGCTCATTTCAATTACAGACTTTAATTTTTCAGACATTAAAGGGAAGGCAAGGTTGTTAGGCTGGTAATCCAACCATGTTTCTTGTAAATCAGACAAATTATTACTTTTGATCAGCCCATTTTTACTACCTTTGAGTTTAATCAATTTAAACTCAAAGGGCAATTCATTGATATTATTTAATTCCTCAATCAACTCGTGAGTTAACATAGCTACTTTACTGGAAAAAGCACTAGCAATTGGCTCTTTCCCATTTTTCCAACTTAATAAATAATACTTTTCCATATCACCAACCTGATTTTCTTAATAATTCTGGATTTTGAAGAATGGGCTGTTTTACATACTGGTCAAAGAGTTGTAAAAATTTCGTTTGATTACCACCTGCTTCTGTTGCAGCCCTTTGCATATTTTGATAAACAAAATTATGATAAGCATTAGGATGTCTACCCAAATGGGGCATTGTTGCTTTGTTCCACGATTCATTTAAATTTAACCCATATTGCTTAGCAATATCTGCCATTTTTGAAGTCCAAACAGAATTCTTATTTGTTGCAAAGTGATGTATTTGAGTTGGTAATTTATTTCCTGCCTGCTTAATGGCAGTTGTCGTACTTTTACCTGAAATCCTTCCTACTAATCGTCCAAATGCTTTTCCAACCCAGGGCCCAACTAATTCTGCAGCACCATACTCAACAATTGCTTCCCCGATAGGTCTGGCTATACGATCCATGGAACGACTGGTTATAGCATTAAATAGCTGAGACTTGGAATTTTCAGATAAAGGGCTATCCTTTCCCAAAAACTGATTTTGCAGTTTCTTACTTGAATTAATCAAGTTAAAAGCATTCACTGCTTTATTTGCTATAATACCTGCGTTTTGGTAAGCATTAAGATAGGAATCCTTACCCAGTTGGATGGAAACTGATGAACCGATTCTGTTATATCCGTTTATGTCAGAATTTCCTTCCTGCCAATATAAATTTCCATTCGTCTTTTCATACCAATCCGCTCCGGTGGGATCAATTCTCATTATCGGACTATTCCCTACATAAGAATATGCTCCGCTATCATAATAACTTTCCGCTGAAGGATCTACCGTGGTAAACCTTCCAATAGCCGGGTCATACAACCTTGCCCCGTAGTCATACAGATTGAGTCCCCTGTCCGTATCCAGTTCCTTACCGTTGTACTTGTAAGGCTGTGAAGAAGTAATTGTACCTTTAGCAAAAGACATCCCGAAAGGATAGTAATGCGTGCTTTGTACAATCCTCCCGCTACTGTTAGCTACCACCCTGTTGTTTCCCAGATGATCCGTCAGGTAGAAGTAATACGTACCGCCCTCAATATAACCTCCTTCAATCAGAATCCGCTTTAACGCCCCGTTTTCATAGATCACATTTCCGCAGTAATCCGTGGTCTTACTGCCGATGGCACTTTCCAACTTCCTTCCGTCAGCCGCATACGTATAATTGTTTGTAGCGGAACCGGAAGAATTGCTGATACTTAGTGTCCGAGGCAAATTTAGTAAATTATATGAAATACCGCTAATGCCTTTATTTAAATCTTTCGTTAAATTTCCATTGACATCATAAAAATACTCCCGGGCCGCATTGGAGTTGTTCTTAAAGTCCATTGAAGCCGATAGACTGACACTTGCCCCGCTGTCCTCCGCTTTGATTAATTGGTTGCCCGTATAAGTCATTGCCAGATTATCAATCGTTCCGTACGTACTTGTTCCTGTATTCCCCCCACGGGTTAGAGCCGTCATATTCCCCTGCTTGTCATATGCATAAGATGTGTTGAAATGACTATTTGCACTTCCGTTTTCCAGATAACCCGCCGCCGTCAACCGTGAAAGATTGTCGTACGTGAATTTGTACCCCCTTGTAGGAGTCTCGTTTGACATCTTCCAGCTCATGGCAGCAATGTTTCCGTTGTACCGTGCGGTGCTTCCCCCGTAAGTATCATTGTAATACAGGGTCTGGTTGAACAACGGTGACGCGGATGATTTCAACCATGAACGTACATTGTAGGTATAAGTCGTTGCAAGAGCAGCCAGCCCGTTGCGTGTGGTGGTCTTCAGCCTTCCCAGTTCATCATACGTGTTTGAAGCCAGGGTTACTGTTGCTCCGCCATTCAGACTGTATTTTGTGGTTTTCAATCTTTCCGCTTCATCATACGCATACGTGTAAAGCTCGGTCTGTGTCGTTTTACCCGTGGCGGCATGAATGTGCTTCTTTTGCAGCGGCTGCCCCATAAAATCATATGCGATGTATTCCTTTTCCGTTCCTCCGCTCAGGTGATTGTTTCCTTTGGCCTGTATCACGCGTCCTCTGTAATCGTAATACATCACTGCGTAAAGATACGTGGAAGAGACCGTGCCGTTTGGAAGCAGTTGTGCCGTCAGTGTGCCTGTAAGGAAAGTCTTGGCACTGGTGGTATAACGGGTATTGAATCCCGTCAGGGCATCATAAGCGGTAATGCCCGAATCAATCCCGTTGGTACCGATAAAAGCATAGTCATCGTAATAATTCACGTTCAGTACCTTAGGAGTGGAAAGTGTCACTCCAGAGAGGGTATATCCCTTATAATTACGTGTTACCTTCACCACAATATTGTTCAACGGTGGAGTTGTAGAGAGTGCGGCGTAACTGTTTTTACAGGTTCCCGTTACACAGGTCCGTCCGAATATATCCGGCGGTTTGTCATATTGCGTTCTTGTTACCTAAATGTAGTATGATTATTGTCGAAATGGTGTACTTATAATTATATTTTCTTAGTCTTCACAAATCCAGTATGCACTAAGCCGTTTTCTTGAATTTATCAATTCTAAAAACAAAGTAAAAGTGACAAAGGCAATAAGTTGCAGGAGTGAGATTATCCGAGATTGCTGATTATTGAATCGCCATGTTCTATTCTGTAAAGAATGTAATGACGTTATTAAGAAAGAAGATGTACCTGTTTTGATACACCTTCTTTCTGTGTTTATAAGTATTCTAATCCAGTAACTTTTGTAAGTCGGTTTTGAGCTGCTCCATGTTTGTGTCCAGCTTTTTTCTTTTTACTACTTCTGCCAGAAAATTTAACTTTTGTAAAATGGACTGTTTTAAAAAGCTGTATCGTTCCTCCTCTGATTTACTAAAGAAATTTTCATTAGTTACGATTATTGGAATACCGATAGACTTTTCTTTTTTACGATATGATTCTATCTCCTTTAAGTTCCTTTTCTCAAAAGCGATTGGATTTACATAAAATTGAAATAACACTAACTTCAAATCTTCGCCATAATCATCGTTATTTAATCTCTTTAGTGTATCACATATTCCTTTATCACCCCAGATATAGCTGTGAAACAAATCACCTTGCTTTTTGGCATCTAACTTTTGCTCATCTGTTGCACCATACACCAATGAAGGATATGAAACAAAACAACCAAATATATTTTTATCGTCTCTCATAGTTAATGCATATTTTTATTTAAAGGACCTCTTAATATTGTATTTTGCTGAAACTCCCAATCCCAAGCAGCCTTTCGATTGGGAAATAAAATCTTCTCTTGCATAATCTTATCAACCATAAATGATTTCGTATATCTACTTTCGGGTATTAATTTAGAAGTAATACCATTTTTTAAGAATGTTCCATCCTGTGAATATAATTTATAACCCCAAGTTGGTCTTAGGCTTTTTAAAGAGTTTCCGTGCACTGCAACTTGCTCGACTACACTCGTACTCGTACTAGCAGCAGTTGCTGCGCTTCTCGCTACAAGTCTCTCAATAAGCTTACCAAATGCTTTTCCAACCCAGGGCCCAACTAATTCTGCAGCACCATACTCAACAATTGCTTCTCCGATAGGTCTGGCTATACGATCCATGGAACGACTGGTTATAGCATTAAATAGCTGAGACTTGGAATTTTCAGATAAAGGGCTATCCTTTCCCAAAAACTGATTCTGCAGTTTCTTACTTGAATTAATCAAGTTAAAAGCATTCACTGCTTTATTTGCTATAATACCTGCGTTTTGGTAAGCATTAAGATAGGAATCCTTACCCAGTTGGATGGAAACTGATGAACCGATTCTGTTATATCCGTTTATGTCAGAATTTCCTTCCTGCCAATATAAATTTCCATTCGTCTTTTCATACCAATCCGCTCCGGTAGGATCAATCCTCATTATCGGACTATTCCCTACATAAGCATATGCTCCGCTATCATAATAACTTTCCGCTGAAGGATCTACCGTGGTAAACCTTCCAATAGCCGGGTCATACAACCTTGCCCCGTAGTCATACAGATTGAGCCCCCTGTCCGTATCCAGTTCCTTACCGTTGTACTTGTAAGGCTGTGAAGAAGTAATTGTACCTTTAGCAAAAGACATCCCGAAAGGATAGTAATGCGTGCTTTGTACAATCCTCCCGCTACTGTTAGCTACCACCCTGTTGTTTCCCAGATGATCCGTCAGGTAGAAGTAATACGTACCGCCCTCAATATAACCTCCTTCAATCAGAATCCGCTTTAACGCCCCGTTTTCATAGATCACATTTCGGCAGTAATCCGTCGTTTTACTGCCGATGGCACTTTCCAACTTCCTTCCATCAGCCGCATACGTGTAATTGTTTGTAGCGGAACCGGAAGAATTGCTGATACTTAGTGTCCGAGGCAAATTTAGTAAATTATATGAAATACCGCTAATCCCTTTATTTAAATCTTTCGTTAAATTTCCATTGACATCATAGAAATACTCCCGGGCCGCATTGGAGTTGTTCTTAAAGTCCATTGAAGCTGATAGACTGACATTTGCCCCGCTGTCCTCCGCTTTGATTAATTGGTTGCCCGCATAAGTCATTGCCAGATTATCAATCGTTCCGTACGTACTTGTTCCGGTATTCCCCCCACGGGTTAATGCCGTCATGTTCCCCTGCTTGTCATATGCATAAGATGTGTTGAAATGACTGTTCGCACTTCCGTTTTCCAGATAACCCGCTGCCGTCAACCGTGAAAGATTGTCGTACGTGAATTTGTACCCCCTTGTAGGAGTCTCGTTTGACATCTTCCAGCTCATGGCTGCAATGTTTCCATTGTACCGTGCGGTGCTTCCCCCGTAAGTATCATTGTAATACAGGGTCTGGTTGAACAACGGTGACGCGGATGATTTCAACCATGAACGCACATTGTAGGTATAAGTCGTTGCAAGAGCGGCCAGCCCGTTGCGTGTGGTGGTCTTCAGCCTTCCGAGTTCATCATACGTGTTTGAAGCCAAGGTTACTGTTGTTCCGCCATTCAGACTGTATTGTGTGGTTTTCAATCTTTCCGCTTCATCATACGCATACGTGTAAAGTTCGGTTTGTGTCGTTTTACCCGTGGCGGCATGAATGTGCTTCTTTTGCAGCGGCTGCCCCATAAAATCATATGCGATGTATTCCTTTTCCGTTCCTCCGCTCAGGTGATTGTTGCCTTTGGCCTGTATCACGCGTCCTCTGTAATCGTAATACATCACCGCGTAAAGATACGTGGAAGAGACCGTACCGTTCGGAAGCAGTTGCGCCGTCAGTGTGCCTGTAAGGAAAGTCTTGGCACTGGTGGTATAACGGGTATTGAATCCCGTCAGGGCATCATAAGCGGTAATGCTTGAATCAATCCCGTTGGTACCGATAAAAGCATAGTCATCGTAATAACTCACGTTCAGTACCTTAGGAGTGGAAAGTGTCACTCCCGAGAGTGCATATCCCTTATAAGTACCTGTGGTATTGTCACGGGTTACCTTCACCACAATATTGTTCAACGGTGGAGTTGTAGAGAGTGCGGCGTAACTGTTTTTACAGGTCCCCGTGATGCAGGTCCGCCCGAATATATCCGGCAAGGTGAACGTCCATTCACCCGAGGCCCGCTGCCTGCCATCCTGTGAAAAGATCAGCCGGTCTGCCGTGTCGTAGACATAATACATCCATGCACATCCCGGCAGTCGTTTGGCTTTGCAACGGTTCCGCCCGTCGTACATATACAGGTAGGCATAATTTCTCAGCACAGCCGAATTTGCGTTTGTCCAGGAACTGCCGCTCTTCATATTGTCAGAAGCCAGCGGAGGGAGTACGGCGGTAAGGTTTCCGAAGTCGTCATAGATGTAGTAGGTGTCGTGAAGAATCTTTGTGCTTCCACTACGAACTACCTGCCGGATAAGTAGCACCTGTCCCTGCTTGTCCTTGAATTCGAAAGAAGCGTTACCGTCTTCATCGGTAGTGCGAGTGACGTAAAGTTCCGCCGTGGCGTAATTTCCTGCCAAAGTCACGGTGACTACGGAGTCAGTAGTGGCTGCCGTGTCGGAAACTTTGTAATACACGCAGTTCAGGGTGTCGTTGCCCGATATATTCGCCAGATAGGCTGTTCTGGCACTGTGTGAATTGCTTTGCCAGGCGGATCCCGGACCGTATTGTTCTAATACACGGTTTAGCGGCGAGGCTTCGTAGAGGGGACGGGAATAAGGCGCCTGATCTCCGTTGAGAGTTTTTGCCGAGGCTTCGAGTGTTCCGGGCGTGACGTACGCCCCGTTCCCCGAAGAAGTCCCCGGTAGCCAGAGATTAGATTCCCTTCCTACGGCATCATACTCTTGCAGGGTTACCAGATCAACTCCCGAAGGAGTAATCTTTCGCTGCACGTTCTGCACCGGCCGGCCCAGTCCGTCATAGTACTGGATGGCATCCAGATATTTGGTCCCGTCTTCACTGGTATAGGTGCGGGTCAGGATGTAATTCTGATCAGCAGATTGAGAGTAAGCTTTGGGTAGTACGCCTGAGAGAAACAGGCAGCATATAGATAAGATGAATTTACTGTTTGTTTTCATAAGTTATTGATTTTGATAATGATAATTGTATTGTTGATCAATTTTGTTCCCTGTGGTACTTTTGAGTAAGCGTTCAAAATTATCATATTCATAATCGGTAACGACCGAATTAGAAGTAGTTGTTGTCAGCATTCCTCCTCTTGGATCATAAGTATAAGTCGTTACTAAAGCATCAGGTAGAGCACTTTGCAAGGAGCCGTCTCTAAGCTTGCTCTCATTGGGGGATTCCAGTTCGGAGAGTGCATTGATTCCGGTAACGGAGAATACATTCTTCACAGCTGTTTCTATTTGAGCAAAAGTGTAATTACCTCCTTTTATTTCTGCAACCGGATATTTGCCCTTGTAGGACCAAAGGTAAAACGTGCTGTTAAACCCGTTATGGGAGAGATGAAGAGGATTACCATAGCTGTCATAGGCGTCGTAAACCGTTTCATCATACACGCCGGACAGGCCGTTTTGCTTTCTTGCAATGGACGGTTCAATGATGCTGCTGTTATTAAAATAGCCGTATTGGATGCTGGTTTGGCTTGTGCGTACATTATCCGTGGCTGTGGTTATGACCACCGGCATATTAATCATATTCTTTGTTTTCATGTTATCGTACGGGGGCGAAGTTTCATCAAAACTATACCGGTATGAAGTCTGCATAGTTCTTCCTCCGCTTTTATTCACCGTGGTGCTTGTGGGCAGAAGATAGGACGAGTTGTCATAAGAATAGTTTGTCGTAGTAGTCACAGGACTGCTTCCGCTTAAATCTTCTATTTGTCTGGATGAAAGATAGACTTTAGCGGCTTTCAGATCATACGTGCCATATTTGAACCTATTATCATAATTTACAGGCTCTTGCGGTAGTGGATCAATATAGTATTTGGTAATGGAAAGTGCTCTGAAAGCAGGGATATCACTCCCGCTCTCCTTTATTGTATAGGTGTTGCGTTCTTTCCTCACGGGAGTATAAGTGCCGTTCTCATATTTATAATCCGTTTTGGCGGTTAATAGTCCTTCGGCATAGTCATTCGGATTGTACGGTACGGGAACATAGCCTCTGTCACCGATTGTGGGGATTACATTACGAACAAACTGACGTATATTATATTCGTAGTCTGTCTTGAGTACGGGCGATGTACCGTTTAGCTTTTCCTCTGTTACATAAGCGTATTGCACTGCACTTCCCGTATAACGGGTAAGATCAACCTCTCCGATCTCTTCCACTCCAAGGTAAGTCAATGGATAAAAAACTGATCCTCCATTGCCTTGTAATGACAGTACATAGCTTTTTATGAACTGAGGTTCCGGTGCTCCCACCCCAGAGCATTTCCCGTCTTTATTCAGGTAGGTGTACCGGGTCTGATCTGTCACTGCACCGCTCTTATCATAATTGGTGATGCGGAGTATTCTCAAACCACCGACCATCTTTTCGCTTGTGGTCGTCACTACATTTTTGTAATAACTGTAGGAAATGGTAATGGGTTGGGGAGTAATCTTGGGGCGTACTTCATTGCTGGTTATCTGGGTGACCCACTGGTAAGTGCCTGCAGGAAGTACGGTACTATAAGTATATTGATAACGTCTTGTACCGTCCGAATTTGTACCTTGAAAGGTGAAATCGGAATTCGTAACGTTGGCATCACTTATGGAAAGTGCAGTCTGATTGTTGTCTGTCCGCACCAATTTTATAGAGATGGAATATAAACCGGCGGGGTGGATGGAGAAGACTATTTGAGCTGACACATTTTCTTGTATGGGCGTAAATGTGTCACTGCTTTTTTGACCGAAACCGGAGTGGGCATAGCTTCCGGATATTTTTTGGATGGTGGTAGTATTTCCTTCGGCCTTTATCTTATTATTCTCAAATTCGAATAAGGTCTTCCCTCCGGTTGGATAAGTGATTTCCTTAAGGCTGCCTGCTACTGCTCTATTAGTCGGATATCGGTCGGCACTTATATATTGATGGTTTGGTGTCGGATCATTACCCATATTTCCGACTTCGGGAAACAGACTGGAGTTGTTTGCTCCGTTATAATATCCCCAGCGGTCCTGGGAGAATGAACCTCTGCCCGGCAGTCCCGGGTAGTAGGTAAAAGTCCGGTAGTTGGTAGAGGCGCTACTACCGCTTGTATGTGTTATACTGGAAAGGTAATCTGTGCTGTAATTAAAGCCGAAGCTTTCTTTCTGTTGTCCGCCCGGGGTCTGGTAGGCTATGCCGGTAAGTTGCATTTCATCTGTCCAAGTGTAGGTGAAAGCAAGCGATCCCGTTCCGGGAATCGTGATTTTAGAAAGAGCCTGTCCTTCAAAAGTGTATTGCAGGGAAGTTTCTTTAAGTTCCAGCGCAGAACTTCGTAGGTCCGGTCTGACGCCATGATCAAACATTGCGAATGCCTTTGTTCTTCGTGTAAGGGTCGATCCGTTTGCATCGGTAGATAAATACTCGAATGTGGCAAGGGTTGTTCCTTCTGCGGATATCACCTGGCTCAGCCTCCACGCAGTGGCGTGTCCCAACCTGCCATTCTCGTCCGTAACTTCCACGGCATCAAATATATAATGGATACCCGATTCGTCGATAACATTCCATGTGCCTCTTCCTAATGGGTGCTCAAGTGCGCTGGCCTGGAATTTAATGTTTGAGTAAGGGATGGTATGAAATTCCCCGTCGTTGCCAAAAAAGAATTTATATCTTCTTCCCAATATATCCAAAGAAAAGAGATCCGGTTCCGGATCAAGACTGTTTGTCGTTATGGAATCAAAAAGGGAGGGGTAGGTTGAAGCCAGCGGATTTGATGGGAAAGTATACCCTTTATGTGTTTTTATAAAACTATAAAATCCACCATTGATTTCATCGTGCATCCCGCGTACTTCACGGGAAATATAACCTCCGGCGGATAAAGCCCATCCCAAACCTACAAGACCCTTGGATTCATCCACCTTGATGCCCGAAGAATGGTAATCCAGACTTATATTTAAATCCGGCCCTTTACCTAGCGGAAACTTGAATAAAGGTATGGAGATGCCTACTGTACCCGTATTGTAACCAATGGGGTAATTACCGAATTTATCTAAAGCGGTAATTGTAGGGGAAGCGGGGATAATGTGCGGAAAATCTACGCCATTTACTTGGGAATAGGAGAACAAGCATACACATAGAAGTAATAGTACTAAAGTTTTTCTCATAATTATTCTTTTTTATAAACTCATTTTCTTTTTAAGATTAGTGATTTCAGCATAATAATGCTTGGCTAATCTTTTTTTAGTATTTTTCGCGTTAAAATTAGGGCTTCTATTTGGAACAGTAGTCCTGTTTTATGTTAGCATTAGGTTAGTTTTTTGTCGCTTATTTTGTCTAATTAAATAAGATAAATACCTTCTTGAGCTGGTTTTGCCTATCTTTCTTAGTTCTTATACTGGTTTTATGTTAGTAAATATTGGCAAATGTTAGCGAAATATTACCATGACATTGTATTTTTTCGTTAGCTTTTCATCAGTGACATCTTTTGTGCGGTATTTCGGTCCTTCTTTTTTTCATCTTTGTCGAAAGAGACGTCTAACTGGCAGTGCAAGTTGTTTTATACTATATATTATAGCTGTTTTGACCCTATATACAAAGCGAAGACATTATATAATATAGAGATAAACTATAGTGCACCATCCTTGTTTAGATAGGCATTTATTGCTTACTCACAGTTGTGAGTAAGCTTATTTACATTAGTGGTACTTCTTCTTCACAATAGTGAAGAAGAAGTGCTACTAATGTGAGCCAGGGCAGACGCATTATAGTTTTTACTACATTGCATATATGTTTCTCACTGTATATATGGTACATATAGCTGATACACTATTATATGTGTCTAATGAATTTATTACATTTGCAGAGTGAAACTAAACATCCTTTGACATGAAAATAGGTATTATTGACATTTGTAAACAAATAGAGGACCCCAGATTAGACCGTAAGAAAGTCCATAAAATGGAGCATATCATATATATTGCCATATCTGCGGTGATATGTGGTGCTCAATCTTGGAATGAGATAGAAGCATTTGGGAATTCCAAGATTGATTTCTTTAAAAAGCGATTCCCCGATTTAGTATCGATCCCCAGCCATGACACCTTTAACCGGTTCTTTAGTATTCTTGATCCCCAACATTTCGAACTGATCTTTCGCAATTGGGTTAAGCAGATTTGCGATAAGGTAGAAGGGGTTGTGGCTATAGATGGCAAACTAATGCGCGGTTCCAGTAAATGCGATGCAGAACATACTACAGGACGGGGCGGCTTTAAACTGTGGATGGTTTCAGCATGGTCTGCTGCGAATGGGATTTCCTTAGGGCAAGAGAAGGTGGAGGAAAAAAGCAATGAAATAGAAGCCGTTCCCAGATTAATTAGTGCCCTATCCCTTGAAGAGTGCATTGTAACGATAGATGCAATGGGTTGCCAAACAGCAATAACAAAGGCTATTGTAGAAAAAAAAGGGGATTATGTTATCGCCCTCAAAGAGAATCAGCCCAAAAGTTATGAACTTGCCAAGGAACTGGTTGAGAACTTTAAGCATAGTCCCCGTCACAAGATAGCTGCAACCTACACCTCCGAAACTAGCGGACATGGAAGGACGGAAACCAGAACCTGTCTGGTTATTAATTATGGAGCTGATATCATGGCAAATATGTTTAAGGGGAAATTTGTCGGTCTGAAATCGGTTGTGGGTATAACTTCCGAAAGAATAATCCATGCTACGGGAGAAATAACAGAAGAAACCAGATATTATATAACCTCACTTGGAAATAACAATCCGGAAGAAGTTGCGAATGCAATTAGGCAACATTGGTCTATAGAAAACAATCTTCATTGGCAACTGGATGTCACTTTTCATGAGGATCAAAGCAAGAAAGTCAAGAATGCCGCAAGAAACTTTTCGGCACTCACTAAGATGGCGTTGGCTACTCTGAAAAACGATAAGACAACGAAGGGAAGTATGAATCTGAAAAGATTAAAAGCCGGATGGGATGGCAATTATTTATCAAAACTAATGCAGAGTTCCGCTTTTTAATGCGTCTGCCCTGCTAATGTGAGCTATTAATATAGATGGTGTGTGAGCAGACAGAACAAGGTATACTGACTCAGAAGACATAAGGTACTGACTTCATAAAGATAAGGTGTTGTTTCAAGAAACATCGGGCGCTAATTCAAGGAATATTTGCTTTTGACCTCAAAAAGGATGGAACATGTAATTGAAATACGGCGTTTTTCGATAAAAAGGGGCTACCTGTGAAGCAAAATCGCCTAAAAACAGAGAGAAATGACGGGCTGTTTTGTCGTGCTTAAATGGACGTAAATGAACTTAATCGGCTTATAAATAGATTATTATCTCTATATTTTAGCGGTGCAAGTAAACTTTGGTTGCACCCTTATTTTTTTTACTTGCACCGCTCTTATTCCCTGTGTATCAGTTGTATATGGGCATTGGTGCAAGTGTGCAAGTAAAACATGCATTAAACTACAGTATACCCTGAGTTCAATTTTTAAATGCGACAGTTTAGCCAGATAGTGTTGTAAAGTATAAAATAAAAGAGAGAAGTCGATGAAAAAACTCTTGCATCCGCTTTGTGTTACTCTTTTTGATGTTTATATCAATAGGATGTCGAAATAATTTGTTTCCTTTGTAGCGTTTCTTATTGGTATGACTTGTGTTCTCATGAAAAGAAAATGGATAAAAGGAATCATTTGGGTACTGATTTCCCCGGTACTGCTATTCCTTTTAGTAATGATTTTATTATATATACCTCCTGTACAGAACTTGTTACGAAAGGAGGTTACCGCCTATGCGTCAAAAGCTACGGGAATGGAGATCTCCGTTCGTCGTATTGACCTACGCTTTCCACTGAATTTATTAATTACTGATGCTCAGGTCATTCAGCCTGCTCTCTTATCGAAGAATCCGCATCTCCGACAGCAGCCGGATACGTTGTTGACGATGGCGAGCCTGAACGTAAAAGTAGAAGCCCTTCCTCTTTTTAAAGGGAAGGTGGAAATTGATAATATCACTTTAAAGAATGCTTATGCTAATTCGGCTGAATTAATAAAGGGGATATACTTAAAGGGGAAATTGGGTTCTTTCTTTTTGTCGAGCCATGGCATTGATTTGACGAAAGAAGAGGTGGTGGTGAATCGGTTGGAACTTGAAGATACACATCTACAAATTGTATTGGCGGATACGAGCACCACTCCTAAGGATACGACGAAGATGGCGTTGAACTGGAACGTGAAGCTTCAGTCTCTGAAGCTGGATAACAGTTCGATTGATCTCCGGTTGTCTTTGGATTCCATTCATCTGTTTGCCCAGGTTGGAGCGTTCCGGGTTCGTGAAGCGACGGCGAATCTGAAACATCAATGGTATGGCTGCGAAGGACTGACGTTAGCCGGTTCGTCGTTAAGTTATGACAGAGGTGTTCTAAAGCGAAGTTCCGGGTTGGATGTCTCTCATATTGCTTTACATCGTATTTCATGCGAGATTGATTCCACTTTTGTTCACGGGGAAGAGATGAATGGGGTGATCAGACAGCTTTCTTTATATGAGCGTTCGGGTTTAAGCGTCACTTCGCTTACCGGTCGTTTCTTTGCGGATGCTAAAACGATTCGTATTCCCCAACTGCAATTATCGACGCCTTATTCGGAATTGGCGTTTGAGGGGCAGTCCGAAAGAAGTGCAAAGACGGTCTTGGGAGATAGCCATTTGTCCGGACGATTTGATGCGCACATCGGCAAACAGGATGTGTTGCTTCTTGTGGGTGATACCTCCGGTGTGCTCAAAGCGGCTTATCCTTTTCGTCCGTTAGTGATTCATGTTGCGGCCGGTGGCACTCTGGACCGTTTGCTTGTTACCCGGTTGGATGCTGATTTGCCCGGTGCATTTTCCATGACCGGAAAGGGATCGTTCTCCAGTCTGACAGATAGTGTGAAGCGGAGGGGTGATTTGAATGTGGAACTTCAGACTCAGGATTTGAATTTCCTGACTGACTTCGCCGGTAAAGCGGTTGCCGGTTCTTTGGCCATTCCGGATAGTATGAAGCTAAGTGCACGGTTCGGGATGGAGGGTTCCCGTTACAATGCTGCTCTCCAATTACAGGAAGGAGCGGGTTTGGTCGACTTGAAAGCGGATTATGATGTGATAAAGGAGAATTATCATGCCGGTTTGGATATTGCTGATTTGCAATTGCACCACTTTCTGCCTAAAGACTCCATCTATGGGCTGACTGCCCGGCTGGAGGCTCAAGGAACCGGAATCGATTTGACTTCGGCGCATGCCAATGCTTCTGTGAAGGCTGCCGTAGAGAAGGTGCGCTACGGTAGATGGAGAGTCTCGAATATTGCATTGGACGGGGGATTGAAGCGTTCATTAGCAACGTTCCACCTGACGAGTAATAATGTATTGCTGAAGATGCAGGCTGATGGGGAAATCAGGCTTCGAAAGCAGTATCAGGAAGGTAAGCTTTCTATGAATGTGGAGCAATTGAACTTATATAAATTGGGTTTGTCGTCCAAGGAGTTGAAACATCCTTTTGCCTTTGACCTGAAGACGGAGATGTATGGCGACTCTATCCGTCTGGCGGTGAATGCAGGTGATTTAGCGCTCGGATTCCGCGCACGCAGTACCGTACAACACTTCTTGAGACAATCGGATGAGTTTGCGACGGTGCTTGTGAAGCAACTGAAGAAAAAGCACCTTGATCATGCTGCTTTACGAAAAGTGTTACCGTCCGCAGGTATGCGGCTGACGGCAGGCCGGCAGAACCCTTTGATTGACTATCTGGCAACCCGGAATATGTCGTTTGATGATCTCTCTTTGAACTTTGGTCTTACCCCCCGTCGTGGAATTAACGGGCGTACGGCGATTCACGGGTTGCGGATTGATTCATTGAGATTGGATACGATATTTTTGGCGATACGTCAGGATACCAGTCGGATGACACTCCAAGCCGGTGTCATCAACGGTCCTAAAAACCCTCAGTACGTATTCCGCGGTACGATGACGGGTGAGATCCGAAATGATGATGCTGAACTGAACTTGATCTATACGGATGGTCATGGTGATACGGGCTTGCAACTTGGTCTTAATGCACGGGGATTGAGCGAAGGGCATGGAAAGGGGGATGGCATACTCTTCCGCCTAACACCTGCCGAACCGATTATCGCCTTTCGTAAATTCCATTTTGTGGATAATAACAATTGGGTCTATTTGCATAAGAACTTGCGTGTTTATGCCGAAGTGGATATGCTCGATAAGGAGGGAATGGGATTCCGAATGCACTCTGTCAGGGAAGACTCGGTCTCTTTGCAGAATATGAATATTGAATTGAGCCGGATCAGGTTGGATGAGATTAGTAGCATGTTGCCGTATGTGCCTAGCTTCTCGGGACTCTTCTCTGCCGATGCCCACTATATACAAACGCCGACTTCGTTGCAGGTTTCTACCGAGGCTAATGTGGAAAACCTGACTTATGAACGGGAGAAGGTAGGTAACGTTGGCTTTGGTGTGACATGGCTTCCCGGGGAACGGGGGAAACATTACCTGAATGCTTATTTTACCAGTGAAGGAAATGAAGTGCTGTCTGCTGATGCTACGCTGAGAAGCATCAGCGGAAGGGATTCGATTCAGCTGGATGGTCGTTTGGAACACTTCCCGCTTTCGCTTGCCAATTCTTTCATCCCCTACCATGTGGTTTCGTTTACCGGAGATGTTGATGGCGAGGTTTCCGCATCCGGAATAATGGGCGATCCGAACGTTCGAGGTAATGTGTCTCTTGATAGTGTATCCATTTACTCGCGGCAGGCGGGTGCGCGCTATTGGTTTGACAATCGGCCCGTTCAAATAAAAAACGACCGGCTGTTATTTGATAAATTTGCCATTTATACGACTTCAAAGAATCCGTTTACTATTGACGGTTATGTCGATTTCCGTAATCTTCAAAAACCTATGGCGCAGTTGAGTTTGTTTGCACAAAACTATACCTTATTGGATGCTCCCCGTACCCGGGAAAGTCTGGTTTACGGAAAAGCATATGTTGATCTCCGTGCCGTTGTGAAAGGGCCGCTTGATGCATTGAGCATGAGAGGAAACATGAATCTGCTTGGAAATACCAATGTGACTTATGTGCTTACCGACTCCCCATTTGCCGTGGAAGATCGACTGGAAGGTTTGGTGACCTTTAAGTCTTTTGGTGATACGGCGGAAGTGGCGGAGCAAGTCCCGACGATGTCACTTGGCGGGATGGATATGCTGATGTCACTTCATATTGACGATGCGGTTCGCTTACGTGCCGATCTGAGTCCGGATCGTAGTAAATACGTTGAACTGGAAGGTGGAGGAGATCTGGCTGTTCATTATACTCCACAGGGGACTTTGAATCTGACCGGTCGTTATACGCTTTCGGGAGGTGTCATGAAATATGCACTGCCTATTATACCACTGAAGGAGTTCAGCTTTGTCAACGGTAGTTATGTGGATTGGACAGGGAAAGCAATGGATCCGAGTCTGAATCTTAAGGCTACGGAACGGGTCAGAGCTTCTGTCTCCGATGATGAAGGGGTGTCACGTATGGTGAACTTTGATGTTTCCATTAGTATCAAAAAACGGTTGGATAGTCCCGAACTCGTTTTTGATTTGAATGCGCCGGATGATCCTACCATAGCATCGGAATTGTTGACCATGGGTCAGGAAGAACGGAGCAAACAGGCTATTGCGATGTTGGCTACGGGAATCTATCTGAACAGCCGCGGTAAGTCGGACCTGAATATGGGCACAGCCTTGAATAGTGTGTTGCAGAGTCAGATAAACTCACTTGCTGGTGCTGCCATCAGGAGTGGAAGTCTTTCCGTGGGGGTGGAAGATCATCAGTCCTCCGAGACGGGGAGTAAGCGTACGGATTATAGTTTCCGTTATTCGCAACGTTTCTTCAATGACCGGGTGCAGATTATCATTGGTGGTAAGGTCTCTACCGGAACCAATGCTACGAATGATGTGGAGTCGTTCATCGACAATATTTCATTGGAGTATCGGCTGGATAAATCGGGAACTCGCTACATCCGGGTCTTTCATGATAAAAATTATGAGAGCGTGCTGGATGGGGAAATCACGGAGACGGGAGTCGGTATCGTGTTCCGCCGGAAAATGGATCATTTAGGAGAATTGTTCTTTTTAAAAAGAAAGAAAACGACTCCGGAGCCGGAAGAGAAACAAGTAAAGGGTAAATGAGAGAAATGAAACGATTGTTATATATAATAGGTGTGATTTTAGTGTTGGCCTCTTGTTCTACAACAAAGCGTCTGCCCGAGGGGGAAGTGCTTTATACCGGACAGAAGCCGATGATTATTAAGAACCCTGTGGAGACAAAGACAGGCGTGTCGGCTTTGGAGGAAGTTGATGCCGCTTTGGCTAAGGCTCCTAATAATGCTTTTCTGGGTAGTTCGGTTTACCGTACTCCTTTCCCTGTGGGGTTATGGTTCTATAATCGATTTGCGGGGAGTAAGCGGGGACTTGGCAAATGGTTCTTCGATCATTTTGCAGCAACTCCGGTGTTGATGTCTACCGTCAATCCGGACATTAGAATAAAGGCAGCGAGTAACATTCTGCATGAGTATGGTTATTTTAATGCAACGGTGAACTATAAAACCTTTGTTAATCCTAAAGACAGTTTGAAGTCAAAGCTTCAATATACAGTGGATATGAGTAATCCTTATTTTATAGATACGGTTTATTATCATGGTCTTAACCGTCGTTCACTCGAAATCATAGAATTAGGTCGGCGTCGTTCTCTGATAGCTCCGGGAGAGCAGTTCAACGTAATCGATCTGGATGGAGAGCGTACGCGTATCAGTGATTTATTGCGTAATATGGGGTATTACTATTTCCGTTCCGATTATCTCACTTATCAGGCGGATACAACATTGGTTCCCGGTGGTCATGTCAGTCTTCGCATTGTTCCAGTGGCAGGCATGCCGAAAGATGCTGAACGGCCTTTCTATCTAGGGAATACTTCTTTCCATTTAATGGGACCTTCGGGGCAATTGCCTAATGATAGTTTGCTTTACAAGGATCTTTGGATTCATTATTATAACCAGTTGAAAGTCCGTCCCAATATGCTTTATCGGTGGATTAACTATAGAGCTTACCGCAAGAAACGGAAAGAATTGGATAAAGGCGGGAGGAGACAGCGGCCGGAGAAGTTGTTCAGTGAATACCGGCAGTCGCGTATTCAGGAGCGTTTGGCTAACCTTGGCATCTTCCGTTATATGGAACTGCAATATCTCCCGAAAGATACGGCGCTAGTTTCCGATACGCTTGATCTACGCATTAATGCCGCGTTGGATAAACCTTATGATGCGGAACTGGATTTTAACGTAACGATGAAAAGTAACAACCAGGCTGGTCCGGGTGCGGCTTTTACCATCTCCAAAAAAAACGTCTTCGGAGGGGGAGAGACGTGGAACGTGAAACTGAATGGATCTTATGAATGGCAAACCGGGAAGAATAATCATTCGTTGATGGATAGTTATGAAATGGGCATTTCTTCTTCACTCACTTTTCCCCGTGTTGTCTTTCCTCATATGGGACGTCGGGAATATGACTTTCCCGCCTCTACGACTTTCCGTGTCAATATAGACGAGCTGAATCGTGCCAAGTATTATAAACTGTTGTCTTTCGGAGGAAATGTGACGTATGACTTTCAGCCGCTGAGGAGTGTGAAGCATAGTTTTACTCCTTTTAGATTGACTTTTAACGTATTGAGTAACCCGACTAGTGCTTTTGATACGCTTCGCCAGAATAATCCGGCCTTATATATCAGCCTTCGCAATCAGTTTATTCCGGCAATGGAATACACTTATACTTTTGATAATGCTTCGGTGCGCAGAGTGCGTAATCCCATTTGGTGGCAGACGACAGTCACCTCTGCCGGTAATCTGACTTCATGCATATATAAAGCATTCGGAAGGCCGTTCAGTAATGAAGGCAAGGAACTGTTGGGCGTACCTTTTGCGCAGTTTCTCAAAATTAATTCGGAGTTGCGTCATCATTATAAAATTGATAAGAACCAAATGATTGCTTCGCGTATCGCCGCAGGGGCAATATGGTCTTATGGTAATTCTAAAATCGCCCCTTATACCGAGCAATTTTATGTTGGCGGTGCAAATAGTGTGCGTGCGTTTAATTCCCGTAGCATAGGTCCGGGTGGTTATTCTCCCGAAGATGGCAATAAGTTTGCCTATATTAATCAGGTTGGCGATATACGGCTGGAAGCAAATGTGGAATATCGTTTCCGTATCATCGGCGATTTGCATGGGGCGGCATTTCTAGATGCGGGTAATGTCTGGCTGATGAGAGACGATGCAGAACGTCCGAGCGGAAAGTTCAGACTAAAGGATGTGCCCGGGCAAATAGCTTTGGGGACTGGATTGGGACTTCGGTATGATATGGATTATCTTGTTTTCCGTATCGATTGCGGTATGGCGTTGCACGATCCGTACGATACGGGCAAATCAGGGTATTATAATATTCCGAAGTTTAGTGATGGACTGGTCTTCCATTTTGCCGTAGGTTATCCGTTCTGATCAACTGCATTTCGATGGGGTTAATGTCTTTACATTGCCAGTGTATAGGGCTTTTCCCGGCAACTGATTCTTTGAAGTGTACGCGTGCCATTCTTTCGTTTTATCAAAAGACTTATTGATTGATCCTGGCTTGCCTCGTTGAAAGAGCTTTTATCTATAAGGGATAATGAGTGTACTAACGGTTGTATGTTGTGATTTTGCTAGTATTAATTCACTCTGTCACACGAGTGGCAAACGATTGTCACTCGTGTGTCACAGCTTTGCCACTGGAGTGTCAATCGTTTGCCACAGAAGTGTCACACCTATTTTGAATAAGGAAAATACACAAAAAGGAAGCTTGGCTGCGATGGTTTCCTATCTCTTTCCGCCTTACTTCAACGGTCTTTCGGACGATTTATGAGAGAAGTAAAAAAAGAATCCGATAGATCTTCCGCCGAATGTTTCTGACTCATTTTACCCCCTCTTTAATCGCAAAATGAATGATTTAGCTATAAACATTGAACTATAATTCGTATTCTGTCTTTATTTCTTTTTGTACCTTTGTCAGCATAAACAATATATTTCTTAATATTTTATAGATATCATGAAACCGACTTTATTTGTACTTGCTGCCGGTATGGGCAGTCGTTATGGGGGATTAAAACAATTGGACGGTCTGGGACCGAACGGGGAAACAATTATGGACTATTCCATCTTCGACGCGATTCGCGGCGGATTCGGTAAGGTGGTCTTCGTTATCCGGAAAGATTTTGAACAGGATTTCCGTACTAAAATCTTGAATAAGTATGAAAATCATATTCCTGTGGAATTGGTGTTTCAGGCTTTGGATAGTTTACCGGAAGGATTTATCTGCCCTGAAGAGCGTGTGAAACCTTGGGGAACCAATCATGCGGTTTTGATGGGGAAAGATGTCATTCAGGAACCGTTTGCCGTAATTAATGCCGATGACTTTTACGGACGTGACAGTTTTGCTGTGTTGGGCAAGGCTCTTGCGGAGATGGAAGGCAAGAAGAATGATTATTGCATGGTGGGTTACCGCGTAGGTAATACCTTGTCCGATAGTGGCTCTGTGGCACGTGGTGTTTGCGAAACCAATGCCGGCGGCTATCTGACTACCGTTGTGGAGCGTACGGCTATTGAACGGATTGACGGTAAAGTATCCTTTACGGATGAGAACGGTGTGTTGCAAACGATTGGTGACAATACCCCGGTATCAATGAATATGTGGGGATTCACACCGGATTATTTTGGTTATTCCGAAGCCTATTTCAAAGAATTTCTGAACGAGAATAAGGGCAACCTGAAAGCGGAGTATTTCATTCCCTTGATGGTGAATAAACTGATTAATGACGGAACAGCTCGTGTAAAAGTGTTGGATACGGTCAGTAAATGGTTCGGCGTGACTTATGCTGCCGATCGCCAGAGTGTTGTGGATAAGATACAGGCATTGGTTGATGCCGGTGAATATCCGGCAAAACTGTTCGGGTAAGCCAACTTTTATTACAAGTTGTCAGGCAATAACGGTTGTTTACGATGACTTGGAAGCATCTATATCTATCAAAAAGGCGGGTTTACTTGAGTAAGCTCGCCTTTTTAATAACTTCTGCATAAAAATCACTATCTTTGCCTCTTTAATTGAAAAATCTGTTTGACTAGATGATATCAGTAGAAGGATTGAAAGTGGAATTTAATGCCACTGCTTTATTTGAAGATGTTTCATACGTTATAAATAAGAAAGACCGGATAGCTCTTGTTGGTAAGAATGGTGCGGGAAAGTCGACCATGCTAAAAATCTTGGCCGGTTTGCAGACGCCTACGTCGGGGATTGTGGCCATGCCAAAGGATGTTACCATAGGCTACCTGCCACAGGTGATGATTTTGTCCGACAACCGTACTGTAAAAGAAGAGACTGAACTTGCTTTTGAAGAAATCTTCCGTTTGCAGGATGACCTGGAACGAATGAATCGGGAAATGACGGAACGTACCGATTATGAATCGGAGGGTTATCATAAACTTATTGAGCGCTTTACGCACGAGAACGATCGTTTCCTGATGATGGGTGGTACCAATTTTCACGCTGAAACGGAACGTACGCTTATCGGACTCGGATTTAGTCGTGATGACTTTGACCGTCCTACATCCGAATTTTCCGGAGGATGGCGCATGCGTGTGGAATTGGCCAAACTTCTGTTACGCCGTCCGGATGTATTGTTGCTTGATGAACCGACCAACCATCTTGATATAGAGAGCATACAGTGGCTTGAGAATTTCTTATCCACCCGCGCCAATGCAGTCGTATTGGTCAGCCATGACCGCGCTTTCCTGAACAATGTGACAACCCGTACCATTGAAATAACCTGCGGACATATCTATGACTATAAAGTGAAGTACGATGAATTTGTGACTTTACGTCAGGAACGTCGCGAGCAACAGCTTCGTGCTTATGAGAATCAACAGAAGCAGATTGAAGACACTGAAGCATTCATTGAACGTTTCCGTTATAAGGCCACTAAAGCCGTACAGGTTCAGAGTCGTATCAAGCAGTTGGGGAAAATAGACCGGATTGAGGTGGATGAGGAAGATGCTTCTGCGCTTCGTCTGAAGTTTGTCTGTTCCAGTCGTAGCGGGAATTATCCTGTGATTTGTGAAGATGTTTGCAAGGCTTATGGGGATCATGTGATCTTCCACGATGTTAATCTGACCATCAACCGCGGGGAGAAAGTTGCCTTTGTCGGTAAGAATGGCGAGGGTAAGTCCACTCTCGTAAAATGTATTATGGATGAAGTGACAGATTATACCGGCAAGCTGACTCTCGGGCATAATGTGCAGATCGGTTACTTTGCTCAGAATCAGGCTCAGTTGTTGGATGAGAGTCTGACGGTCTTTGATACGATAGACCGTGTAGCGGTCGGAGATATCCGTTCGAAGATCCGTGATATTCTGGGCGCTTTCATGTTCGGAGGAGAGGCTTCCGATAAAAAAGTTAAAGTCTTATCCGGAGGAGAACGTACCCGTTTGGCGATGATTAAGCTCTTGCTTGAACCGGTCAACCTATTAATACTTGATGAGCCTACCAATCACTTGGATATGCGTTCTAAAGATGTGCTCAAGGATGCTATTCGTCAATTTGACGGCACGGTGATATTAGTCAGCCATGATCGTGATTTTCTTAACGGACTTGCGACTAAGGTTTATGAATTTGGTGGCGGCTTGGTAAAGGAGCATCTTGGTGGTATTTATGATTTCTTGCAAAAGAAGCAGATTGAGAGTTTGAATGATTTGCAAAGGGGAAATCTGACGCTGTCCGCCTCTTCTTCGTCGACCACTTCTGCTGATTCTTCGTTGACGCAGGAGAAGGAATCTTCTGAAACCGTTTCAAAGCTCTCTTATGAAGAGCAGAAAGAACAGAATAAGAAGATTAGGAAGTTGGAAAAACAAGTCGCTGACTGTGAGGGGGAAATTGCACAAACCGAGTCAGCTATATCCATTCTGGAAGCTCAAATGGCGACTCCTGAAGGTTCTTCGGATATGGAACTCTATGAGCGGCATCAGAAGTTGAAACAGCAACTGGATGCGGTGATGGAAAAATGGGACGAGATTTCCACCGAGCTTGGAGCAATGAAGAATAACAATTGATTCGTCTGATATATCGAAATTCGTTTATTAATCATATTAACAAATGTTGTATAAGAATGAGAATAAAAAAGTATTTTCCCGTTTTGGCACTCTGCCTAATGACAGCAGGATGCAGCAGCAAGAAAGGAGCGACTTTGGAAGCCGGCATTGATCTTGCTAATTTGGATACGACTGCCCTCCCGGGGACAGACTTCTATCAATATGCTTGTGGGGGATGGATGAAGAATCATCCTTTGACCGACGAGTATGCACGTCTTGGTACTTTTGATTTATTGGGTGAAAACAACCGCAAGCAAGTTCGCGGATTAATCGAAGAACTGGCTAAAACAACGCAGCCCGAAGGTAGCGTGGCTCAGAAGATCGGTGAGATGTATAATATGGCCATGGACAGTGTGAAGCTGAACAAAGATGGCATGGAACCGATAAAAGGTGAATTGGATAAGATCGCCGGATTAAAGGATAAGAAAGAAGTTTATGCTCTAATAGGTAATCTTCAGCAGGTCGGCATTGATCCCTATTTTTATTTATATGTCGGTGCGGATGACATGAACAGCTCCATGAACATTACACACCTTTCTCAAGGTGGTTTGGGTATGGGCGAACGTGACTATTATCTGGAGAATGATAAGAAAACGGCTGCCATACGTGAGGCTTATAAAGTTCATGTTGCCAAGATGTTCCGTCTGGCTGGATATGATGAGGCTACTGCGCAGAAAGCTGTGAAGGCTGTCATGAAGATAGAAACGGAATTAGCTAAAAAGTCACGTACGCAAGTCGCATTACGTGATCCGCATGCAAATTACAATAAAAAGACTTTGGCCGAATGGGAAAAGGAATATCCTTCATTCGACTGGGCGGCTTATCTTGCCTCTGCACGTTTGGGGAAAGTTGGAGATTTAAATATCGGACAGCCTGAAGCATTTAAAGAGGTAGAGACTATTATCAGTACGTTCCCGTTGGAAGAAAATATTGCATATCTGCAATGGAATTTGATTAATAGTGCCGCTAGTTACCTGAGTGATGCATTTGCTGCACAGAATTTCGACTTTTATGGCAAAACGATGTCTGGCAAAAAAGAAATGCAACCCCGTTGGAAACGTGCTGTAAGTACGGTTAACGGTACTTTGGGTGAAGCTGTGGGCCAGATGTATGTGAAGAAGTACTTCCCTGCAGCAGCAAAAGAACGTATGGTCGCATTGGTTAAAAATCTGCAGAAGTCATTGGGCGAGCGTATTAGCAATCTTGCTTGGATGAGCGATACAACCAAACATAAGGCTTTGGATAAGTTAGCCGCTTTTCATGTAAAAATAGGTTATCCTGATAAATGGAAGGATTATTCCAATATGGAACTTAAGAAGGATAACTATTGGAGTAATATAGAACGTGCCAATACTTGGGGTTATAATCGTATGATTGATAAAATCGGTAAGCCGGTGGATAAGGATGAGTGGCTGATGACACCTCAGACGGTGAATGCTTATTATAATCCGACAACAAATGAAATTTGTTTCCCTGCCGGAATCCTTCAATATCCATTCTTCGACATGAATGCTGATGATGCTTTCAATTATGGTGCAATCGGTGTTGTGATTGGTCATGAAATGACGCATGGCTTTGATGACCAAGGACGTCAGTACGATAAAGAAGGTAACTTGAAAGATTGGTGGACAGATACTGATGCTAAGAACTTTGAGAAGCGTGCCGCAGTGATGGCTAATTTCTTTGATAGCATTCAGGTTGCTCCGGGGGTACATGCTAACGGACGGTTTACTTTAGGCGAGAATATTGCGGATCATGGTGGTTTGCAAATCTCGTTTCAGGCTTACAAAACGGCGACTGCAAATGCTCCGCTGAAGGTGGAAGATGGCTTTACGCCCGATCAGCGATTCTTCCTGGCTTATGCTAACGTATGGGCTGGCAACATTCGTGATGCTGAAATCTTACGTCGTACCAAAATGGATCCTCATGCCCTTGGTAAATGGCGCGTGGATGGTGCATTACCCCAAATAGATGCTTGGTATAAGGCTTTCGGTATTACGGAGAAAGATCCGATGTTCTTACCGGTTGAGAAGCGGGTTTCTATCTGGTAATTCAGTATAGCTAGAAGGGGCTGTTAATGACTTCCTGTTTGGAAGTGGTTTCGAAATCATTTTTTTGATTTACAGCTCTTGTTTTAAACTTAATAAGGCTCCATTAAAAGTCCATTTGCTCGAGTTTCTTTTGTTTGTAAGGCTACAAAGTTAGAAATTTGACATTTTGAAACTTTTAATGGAGTCTCTTTTTAATTATGTCTAATTAATTGTGTGTAAGAATGTGTGCAAATGAACATTTTTAGTACCTTTGCATATCAAAAACTTTAATACACGCATCCATGTCTGAGACAAAAAGAATTAAAACCGCATTGGTGTCGGTTTACCATAAAGATGGTTTGGACGAGATTATAACCAAACTGCATGAAGAAGGAGTAGAGTTCTTGTCTACCGGAGGAACTCGCCAGTTTATAGAATCTTTGGGTTATCCCTGCAAAGCGGTGGAAGATTTAACGAGTTATCCTTCAATTTTGGGAGGACGTGTGAAAACTTTGCATCCAAAAGTTTTTGGTGGTATTCTTTGTCGTCGCGGACTGGAACAGGATATGCAACAACTGGAGAAGTATGAGATTCCTGAAATAGACTTGGTGATCGTTGATCTGTATCCGTTTGAAGCAACAGTAGCTTCGGGTGCTGACGAAGCGGCCATTATTGAAAAAATAGACATTGGTGGTATCTCATTAATTCGTGCTGCAGCTAAGAATTATAACGATGTTGTTATTGTAGCATCTCAAGCACAATATAAGCCGTTTCTCGACATGTTGATGGAACATGGTGCGGCTACATCCAATGAAGAACGTCGTTGGTTTGCCAAAGAGGCATTTGCTGTTTCTTCTCATTACGATTCTGCAATCTTTAATTATTTTGACGGGGAGGAGGGCTCATCTTTCCGTAGTTCCGTTAATAACCCTAAAATGCTTCGTTATGGTGAGAATCCTCATCAGAAAGGTTATTTTTATGGGAATTTGGACGATATGTTCGATCAAATCCACGGAAAAGAGATCTCTTACAACAACTTACTTGATATAAATGCCGCCGTTGATTTGATTGATGAATTTAGTGAGACGACTTTTGCGGTGTTGAAGCATAATAATGCTTGCGGGCTAGCTTCCCGCCCAACTTTACTTGAAGCGTGGAAGGATGCTTTGGCGGGAGATCCGGTGTCTGCTTACGGTGGGGTGCTTATCACGAATGCTGTGATCACTAAGGAGGTTGCCGAAGAAGTAAATAAGATATTCTTTGAAGTGATTATTGCTCCTGATTATGATGTTGATGCTTTGGAGATTTTGGGACAGAAGAAGAACCGCATTATTTTAATCAGAAAAGAGACTGTTCTACCTAAAAAGCAGTTCCGTTCTATCTTGAATGGTGTTTTAGTTCAGGATCGCGATTTGAATATAGAACAACCGGAGGATCTGAAAACCGTTACGACTAAACTTCCGACTCAACAAGAAGTGGAGGATATGCTTTTTGCAAATAAGATTGTGAAGAATAGCAAATCAAATTCCATTGTTCTGGCGAAGGGGAAACAATTATTGGCCAGTGGCGTTGGGCAGACTTCCAGGGTGGATGCTTTAAAACAAGCTATTGAAAAGGCTAAAAATTTCGGATTTAGTTTGCAAGGGGCGGTAATGTCTTCTGATGCTTTCTTCCCTTTTCCTGACTGCGTTGAGATAGCCGGAAATGAAGGGGTGACAGCTGTGATACAACCGGGAGGTTCCGTCAGAGATCAACTATCCTTTGATTATTGTAATGAACATGGCATTGCAATGGTAACTACCGGAGTCCGTCATTTTAAACACTAGTATGTCATAAGATCGAATACTTATAATACAGAATTCCTAAATACAAAATTCCTAATAAAAAGACTATGGGATTATTTTCTTTTACACAAGAAATAGCAATGGATCTCGGCACCGCCAATACAATAATTACCTGTAATGGAAAGATTGTGGTCGATGAGCCATCGGTGGTTGCACTTGACCGTCGTACAGACAAGATGATCGCAGTGGGGGAAAAGGCCAAAATGATGTATGAAAAAACCCACGAGAATATACGTACAATCCGTCCGCTTCGTGATGGTGTGATTGCTGACTTTTATGCCTGCGAGCAGATGATACGTGGCTTGATAAAGATGGTTAATACACGAAATCATTTATTCTCTCCTTCACTTCGTATGGTTATAGGTGTTCCTTCGGGGAGTACGGAGGTGGAACTTCGTGCCGTGCGTGATTCTGCGGAGCATGCCGGAGGACGTGATGTTTATTTGATTTTTGAGCCAATGGCTGCTGCTATTGGAATAGGGATTGATGTAGAAGCACCGGAAGGTAATATGATTGTTGATATAGGTGGAGGGTCCACTGAAATAGCCGTGATTTCTTTAGGAGGAATTGTGTCGAATAATTCGATTCGTATCGCAGGTGATGATCTCACCGCAGATATACAGGAGTACATGAGCCGTCAGCATAATGTAAAGGTCAGTGAGCGTATGGCGGAACGTATTAAAATTCATGCCGGTGCTGCATTGACCGAATTGGGAGAGGATGCACCTGAAGACTATATTGTACATGGGCCGAATAGAATCACCGCACTTCCCATGGAGGTACCGGTTTGTTATCAGGAGGTTGCCCATTGTTTGGAGAAATCAATTTCCAAGATTGAAACGGCCATCTTAAGTGCTCTTGAGAAGACTCCTCCTGAATTGTATGCGGATATTGTACATAATGGAATCTATTTAGCTGGTGGCGGTGCTTTGCTCCGTGGACTTGATAAACGTTTAACTGATAAAATAAATATACCATTCCACATTGCGGAAGATCCTTTGCATGCTGTTGCTAAAGGGACAGGTGTTGCATTGAAGAATGTGGACCGTTTCTCATTTTTGATGAGATAATAAAGGGATATGCGGAATTTATTGAATTTCCTTATTAGATACAATTACTGGTTCCTCTTTCTGTTGTTAGAGGTAGCCAGTTTTGTTTTATTGTTCCGCTTCAATCATTATCAGCAGAGCATTTACTTTACTTCCGCTAATGAGGTTTCCGGTAAGGTTTATGAGGTTTCCGGTGGTATCGCTTCTTATTTTAATCTGAAATCGGCTAATGACGATTTATTAGATCGCAACATGAGCTTGGAACAGCGTGTCTCTGCTCTTCAAAAAGCATTATTAGAGAAAGGCATGGACTCGGTAAAGCTGAAAAGCCTGGACTTAGTATCTCCTGATGCTTATCAGATATTTAAGGCTCGTGCTATTAAGAACAGTGTGAATCTTGTGGATAATTACATTGTTCTTGATAAAGGGAGAAGTGCCGGTATACAACCGGAGATGGGGGTTGTTGGGGTAAATGGAGTTGTTGGCATTGTCTATAAGGTTTCTCCTCATTACTCTTTGGTGATTTCTTTATTAAATAGTAAGTCAAGTATTAGCTGTAAGATTTTGGGGAGTGACTATTTCGGCTATCTGAAATGGGAGAATGGAGACTCCCGGTATGCTTATTTAAAAGATTTGCCACGTCATGCAGAATTTAATCTTGGAGATACTGTTGTAACAAGTGGTTACTCTGCTGTTTTTCCTGAGGGAATAATGGTTGGTACTGTTGACGATATGTCCGATTCTCATGATGGACTTTCTTATTTATTAAAAATTAAACTTTCTACGGATTTTGGACGATTAAGTAATGTCCGTGTGATATTTCGCACAGGTCAGGATGAACGGAAAATGCTGGAAAAAGGAGTCTCAAGTGAGTAGCTATGATTGTTAATTATTTGCATAAAATAGGGTGGTTTATCGGATTGGTGCTTCTTCAAGTTCTGATCCTGAATAATGTGCATATTGTAGGATATGCCACTCCCTTTTTATATGTCTATTTGATCTTGATATTTGAATTGGATACATCGAGAAATGTTTTGATGTTGTGGGCGTTTTTTTTAGGGTTGGCAGTTGATATCTTTTCGGATACGCCGGGAATGAATGCTTCTGCAGCTGTTTTTATCGCCTTTCTACGTCCTACATTCTTACGTTTGTTCGTTTCCCGTGATGCATTGGATAACATTGTTCCGGGAGTCAGAACAATGGGGATGGTGTCTTTCTTAAAATATTTAATTCTCTGTGTATTTGTTCATCATACAATATTGCTTACCATTGGATTCTTTTCATTCGTCCATATTGGGACACTTTTGTTAAGAATTCTGGGAAGTACATTATTAACTGTAATCTGTATAATGGCTCTGGAAGGGGTGAAGAAAAAATAGATGCCAAAAGACTATACACTTGAAAACCGGAAGTTTGTAATAGCTCTTGCTGCAGTAGTTATTGTAGTTCTCTATGTTATGCGTCTTTTTGTATTGCAGATTATGACAGATGCTTATAAAAAGAATGCAGACAGTAATGCCTTCTTGAATAAGATCCAATACCCTTCTCGTGGTGCCATTTATGATAGGAATGGAAGTTTGCTGGTCTTTAATCAGCCTGCATATGATATTACATTTATTCCTAAAGAAGTAAAAGAGTTGGATACTCTTGATTTTTGCAAGACCCTTAATATTGAGAAAGAACAGTTTCTTAAGAGGATGAAGGATGTTAAAAATCGCTGGATGAATCCAGGATATTCTTCATATACGCATCAGGTTTTTATGACTCAGCTTTCTGCTGAAGAATGCGGGGTCTTTCAGGAAAAGTTATTTAAATTTCCCGGCTTCTATATTCAGAGGCGTACTATCCGGCAATATACTTACGATGCGGCTGCTCTTGCATTGGGTGATATCGGCGAGGTTTCCATGAGGGATTTGGAGAAAGATGATTATTATTCCCGGGGTGATTATATTGGAAAGCAAGGGGTTGAGAAATCGTATGAGAAATATTTGAGAGGGGAAAAGGGAGTTGAGGTATTGCTTCGTGATGCACATGGACGTATTCAGGGGCATTATATGGGGGGTAAGCAGGATAAACCGGCTGTCCCTGGTAAGAATCTGACTTTGGGGTTGGATATTAATTTGCAAATGTTAGGTGAGCGATTAATGAAGAATAAGATAGGGGCGATTGTTGCTATCGAACCGGAAACCGGTGAAATTCTCTGTTTGGTTTCTTCTCCGGCATTTGATCCTCATTTAATGATTGGACGGCAGCGAGGTAAGAATCATAGAATGTTGCAATTGGATGGTCGTAAGCCGCTATTGAATCGTGCTATTATGGGAGTCTATCCACCGGGGTCGACTTTTAAAGTGGCTCAAGCCTTAACATTTCTGCAGGAAGGTATTATTCAGCCAACAACATCTTTCCCTTGTTCGCATGGATTTGTCTATGGTGGCTTACGGGTAGGATGTCATAGCCATCCTTCTCCATTATCTTTGATTCCCGCCATTGCGACTTCTTGCAATTCTTATTTTTGCTGGGGACTCTATAAGATGATTGGTGATCGTAAATATGGTTCTCCGCAGAAAGCGCTAACTGTTTGGAAAGATCATATGGTATCTCAAGGCTTCGGTTATAAACTAGGTTTGGATTTACCGGGAGAAAAAAGGGGGCTTATTCCTAATGCTGCTTTTTACGATAAGGCTTACAGAGGGTCGTGGAACGGGTTGACGATTATCAGTATTGGTATTGGACAGGGCGAGGTGTTGAGCACGCCTTTACAAATGGCTAATTTGGCTGCTACAATTGCTAATCGGGGATTTTATGTTACTCCTCATATTGTGAAGTCCGTTCAAGATGAACCTTTGGATACGGCATTCCAAAGGAGGCATTATACTGATATAGAACGGCAATATTATGATGAAGTTGTGGAAGGTATGAGAGAGGCTGTTACTGGTAGTACCGCTGGTGCAACTTGTCGAATAGCCCAAACTATTTTGCCTGGAGTTGAAATCTGCGGCAAGACAGGTACGGCACAAAACAGAGGACATGACCATTCGGCGTTTATCGGCTTCGCACCAATGAATAAGCCTCGTATTGCAATAGCTGTTTATGTAGAAAATGGGGGTTGGGGGGCGACTTATGGTGTACCTTTTGGCGTTTTAATGATGGAGCAATATTTGAATGGAAAACTTTCTCCTGCGAGCGAAGAGAAAGCGGAAGAGTTTAGCAATAAGGTGATTGTGTATGGTGACGAGGAGAGATAACATATGGCAGTCTTTGGATTGGGTGACTATCTGTATCTATCTTATATTGATAGTCTTTGGATGGTTTAGCGTTTGTGGCGCAAGCTATGATTATGGAGATCCTGATTTTTTTAATTTCTCAACTCGCGCAGGAAAGCAATTGCTCTGGATTATTTGTTCGTTTGGATTAGGTTTTGTCTTGTTGATGCTCGAAGAAAGCTTATATGATATGTTTGCTTACTTTATCTACATAGGGCTTATCATATTACTTATTGTGACCATTTTTATTGCACCTGATACAAAAGGCTCTCGTTCGTGGCTTGTGATGGGGCCTGTTAGCTTGCAACCGGCAGAGTTCGCTAAGTTTGCAACTGCGTTAGCTCTTGCTAAATGTATGAGTGCTTATTCTTTTTCAATGAAGAATTGGAAGAACCTTGTTATATCGGTATTCTTAATTTTGTTTCCGATGTTACTCATTATATTGCAGAAAGAGACTGGTTCTGCTTTGGTTTATACCGCATTTTTCCTAATGCTTTATCGGGAAGGTATGTCTGGAACGGTTCTTTTTATCGGATTATCTGCGGTAGTGTACTTTGTAATAGGTATTCGTTTTGGTGATGTTTTTATAGAGAATACTCCAACTCCTATTGGGAAGTTTGTTGTACTTTTAATTGTCCAGTTATTCACAATTGGAACGTTGTGGATGTATGGGAAGCGATGGAAGCCGGTTCGTAATGTATTGTTGGGTACTATGTCTGTCTTACTGGTTGCCTATTCCATTTCGGTTAATTTCAAACCGTTTAATCTAGTATGGGTACAATGTGGTATCTGTATACTGACTATTGGTTATCTGATTTTTTTATCATTAAGTGAACGTCGCATTGCTTATTTCTTCATCGGACTTTTTGCTATTGGTTCTGTAGCTTTCTTATATTCTACTGATTATTTTTTTAATGAGGTTCTTGAGCCCCATCAGCAGGTACGTATTAAGGTTGTTTTAGGGATGGAGGAAGATCTATCCGGGGCGGGATATAATGTGAATCAGTCTAAAATAGCGATCGGGTCTGGTGGTTTAACAGGAAAAGGATTCTTGCATGGTACACAAACCAAACTTAAATATGTTCCGGAGCAAGATACGGATTTTATTTTTTGCACTGTAGGAGAGGAAGAGGGATTTATTGGCTCTATAGCTGTATTAGTGCTGTTTCTCACTCTAATACTTCGTTTAATTGTTTTAGCAGAGCGTCAGTCTTCCACTTTTGGGCGGGTTTATGGCTATTGCGTGCTTAGTATTTTCTTGTTTCATCTATTTATCAATATCGGTATGGTATTGGGGCTTACTCCGGTAATAGGTATTCCCTTGCCTTTTTTTAGCTATGGTGGTTCTTCGCTCTGGGGCTTTACCATTCTATTATTTATATTTCTTCGAATTGATGCTGCCCGCAAGAAACGACTTGCGTAATTTTTATGGCGGGTAAGTTGATTGTTCTTATATCATTCTTATTGTCGTTCAATTCTGACCCCTATATCATTAATGCCCGGCAATAAAGTGTCTGGTAATAAGCTTATAATTTTGAGCTTATATTTCCCCGCTTTATCAATACGCATTTTCCTTGTCGGTGATTCTATTTGATATAAGCCTCCCCATCCATTCCCTTTCCATTTGCCTTCTTTATTGGCAAGTGTCAGGTTTATCGTGTCGGTTCGAACACTATTGTTTTGCGGAGCAAAATATTGGAGTAACAGAGGTAAATTCTGGTAAGGATAGTTATTTCGATTTCTTATTTCTACAAATAGATTATAGAACGTTGTTGAGTCTGTGATTTGCATCTCAAAATTAAGCGTATCTTTTTGTGACCATCCTTGAGTTGGGATTGATTGAAAACTGTAATATAAAGTTTGCTTGTTGCAAGCAATACAGATGCTCGCAACAAGCAATAATAACAGAGTCGTATTCAGGGCGAAAATATTATTCCTGATCTTTCTTTTCATTTCCGATGTTTTTCTCGCCTTCTTGCTTAGCTTGATTATTGGTCCTATTTCCCTCTTCACGGCGAGGTCTGTCGCCTCTTCCTCGATTATGTGATTTATTCCGCCTATTATTTCTCCCTTGTTGTCTATTCTCTTCGTTTTGCGGATTCAGATTGAGTTGCTCTTTTTCAGAAGAGTCTTGGGGAAGTTGGTTTGCCCTGTTACCCTTCTTTTTTCTCTTATTATCATTATTTGATACACCATTTTCTTTTGCTTTTTTACTGCGATCGAAACGAGTTAAGCTATCTTGGTCCAATAAGTCGGAAGATTTTGGGGGTGTGTTTTGCGGAATCTCCATTTGAAGACTATCTGGTTTAATGCCTTTTTTATTTAAATTAATTATTTCAAAGGCTCTCCTCCCACTTATTGTTGTCAAATTAGCTGGAATATTTTTATCAGTGGAATATGTTGCTTGGTTACTTAAAATATCTGCTTTGAAAAAGTAGAATGTACCATCTTTTGTTTCCAATTCAATATCTTTTGATGGTAAACGCTTTTGCGCTTCCACGTAGCAGTCAACTTCGTAATTCATGCAGCATTTTAATTTAGCACACTGTCCTGCTAATTTTTGGGGATTAAGAGAGATATCCTGAAACCGTGCAGCGCTTGTTGATACCGAGACAAATGATGTCATCCAGGTTGAGCAGCAGAGTTCACGTCCGCAAGGACCTATGCCTCCTATTCGTCCTGCTTCTTGGCGGGCTCCTATTTGCTTCATCTCAATGCGAACATGGAATGCTTCAGCCAGAACTTTAATCAATTGCCGGAAATCGACACGTTCGTCGGCAATATAATAAAAGATCGCTTTATTCCCATCTCCCTGATATTCAACATCCCCAATCTTCATATTGAGATTCAGGCTGAGAGCAATCTGGCGCGCACGTATCATTGTACTATGTTCACGAGTTTTTGCTTCATTATATTTTTCTATATCTACGGGTTTTGCTTTCCGGTAGATTCGTTTAATATCGGTTTCGGACTTGATGTTCGCTTTCTGCATTTGTAGGGGAACAAGGCGTCCGGTTAAGGTAATTACTCCTATGTCATGCCCTGGAGAGGCCTCTACAGCCACAATATCGCCTTTTTCCAAAGGAATGTTGTTACTATTACGAAAATAGCCTTTTCGAGTATTTTTAAATTGTACTTCTATCAGGTCACTTTCCTCATTGTTTCCAGGAATATCAGCAAGCCAATCATAAGTATTTAGTTGCTTGTCTTGTCTCCCGCAGCTTTTGCAGCAAAGATTGCCACTTCCATTATGTAGTTTAAAATCCATATTTTTATTTACTAATTGAGATTATTATATATTGTATAAAGTCTTCAGTTTTTCAGAAGGACTATCATTTTAAGTGAGAAATCGAAAAAAACCATTTTAGCATTTACATTTTGTCCAATATGAGTTTGCGCTTCACTGAGCTCTTCCATAATTGGTATAACATTATGCTCGTTGATAAATGGAGAAAAACGATTCGCAAAGTTTCGTTCGGCAAGTGTCATATAGGTCATTGGTTCACAATGCAGATTGTAGATAAAATTTTCGCGTATCATCTGTTGACAGTATTCAAGAAAACCTTTTTGTTGTTCTCGCCCCATGCTGGCCAATTGTTCGCTCCATTGTTTCATCTCCCGTATCTTTTTTTGATAAGAAAGACGCATTAAGTTAATAAATAGTTCAAAGAATTGCTCTTTTTCTTCATCTAAATGAATTGTTTCCAGCGCTTTTACAAAGTCTCCGTTGGCCAAGTGAGCCAATGTAGCGCTATCAGCAGGGCTTACACCATACTTCTGTTGCAATGCATACGAGATGTCATTTTCTTCTATCCTACTTATATTGAATCGTTGTGTACGGCTCAATATTGTGGGTAATATCATTTCCTGATTATCAGAGACTAATAGAAATACAGTCTGCTCCGGGGGCTCTTCCAACAGTTTTAATAGTTTGTTTGCACAAACTATGTGCATCTTTTCGGGTAACCACACAATGGTCACTTTATATCCCCCTTCGCTTGATTTTAAGTTGAGTTTTCTGACTATTTCATCACTTTCCTTTGCATATATGATGGCTTGTCCGTTCTCTGCATCTATTTCAGTGAGCCATTGATTAATGCTGAAGTATGGATTGTTTAATATCAGGTGTCGCCAATTCTCGATATAATCGTCACAGACTTCTTTTTTTCCCTTTTTTATGATGGGAAACATAAAATGGACATCTGGATGAACTAATTTATTCCATTTTATACACGAAGGACATGTTCCGCAGGCATCTGTATTGGTGGGGTTAGAGCAACAGATATAGCGGGCATATGCTAGCGCAAGAGGCAGTTTGCCTATTCCGGGAGGGCCACAAAAGAGTTGTGCATGAGGTATCCGTCCCTTTTGCACTTCTTCTATTAAGCGGTTTTTAATTTCTTTTTGTCCTACTATATCTTTAAAAAACACGACAGAGTATTTATTTTATAGTTATATTAATAAATAATTTTTGCAACTTCTTTTATGCTGTCTATTGCCCCTATTGAATAAAAATGTAGACTGGGAACTCCACTTGCGATAAGTTCCTTACATTGATTGATGCACCATTCTGTTCCAAGTTGTTGGGCTTCTTGATCGGTCTTACATTTTAATGTTTCTTTGGCAAGTTCTTCAGGTAGATCAATTTTGAAGGTTTTGGGGATCACACTAAGCTGTGATAATTTCTTTAAAGGTTTGATTCCTGGTATGATTGGAATCGTCACTCCTGCTTCGCGTGCTCGTTTAACAAAACTGAAATATTTTTTGTTATCGTAAAATAACTGAGTAACAGCATATTCGGCTCCTGCTTCCATTTTACGTTTCAACCAATAGATATCCATATCAATATTCGGGGCTTCTTCATGTTTTTCAGGATAGCATGCCACACCGTATGAAAAAGGCGTTTTTGTTATCCTCATTTCAGAGCCGTCAACAAATATTCCCTTGTTGAAATTATTGATTTGTTCCTGTAATTCAATCGCATGATGGTACCCATCTTCCTCAGGGGTAAAGGTCGACTCATGTTTTGCTTTATCCCCACGTAGTACCAGCAAGTCGGTGATACCAAGGAATTGCAGATCAAGCAGTACATACTCCGTCTCTTCACGTGTGAATCCGCTGCAAAGCAAATGCGGGACTACAGTGATATCATACTTATTTTGTATGGCGGCAGCTACCGCAACTGTACCTGGTCGACGGCGCAGGCGATTGCGTTGGAATAGTCCGTTACCTAGGTCCTTGTAAACATATTCACTGCGATGAGTTGTTATGTTTATATATTGAGGATTAAATTCCAGAAGAGTATCTATTGAGTTGTACAACTTCTCTATGCCGGTTCCTTTCAGTGGCGGCAATAATTCAAAAGAAAAAGCTGTATTCTCATTTTTATGTATTAAATCGATAATTTTCATTCTTTTTTGTATCTTGTTCAAACACAATTTTTATACATCGGAACAAAAATACGAAAAAGAAATGAAATTTGCTTTTTTGCATTCTTATTCTTTTATACAACGAATAGAAAGGGCTTGCTTCTCAGGATTACAATTTGTAAGTTCAAGGGTATTACTATTACTCATAAAGAGAGCTGCCTTTTCTGATAATGTGGAATCCTCTTCTCCACTTATCCAATATGCGGCAGATCTGCCTAGATTTATATATTTTGTTTGCTCTTTTTTATTATAAAGACCTTGAGGAGTGATTTCTAGTCCACTTTCTCCAGTGGCAGGACAGCTTGGACTGTCGGCTGTAAATGCGATCCAATTTCCTGCTTTTAGTAAGGATGCATCTTCTGTGATGTATGTCTGTAGTTGCTTCCAATCATTGACGTTGGGTATTTTCCATTTTTCAGGAGCCAGATTTCCTGCTAATACTGCCTCCCCATTATAGAAGTACGTATCTATCTTATCGGGTTTGAAATATCCGGCTCCTGTTCCGAGTTCGGTACGCTTTGGTATGCTTGTTCCGTTTTTATAAGTTGTGGCGTGCAAGTTTTCTTTCATCCAATATTGCGTTCCTATTTTTACAATCGGGTAAGTTTGCAATACTCCGCCTCGAATATCTCGGATACAATAACTTACTACGTTGATAGATAATGGGACATCTGTCTTTCCTGATATAATTTTCCCACTTTGATCCAAGCTAAATATAGGAATTGCTTTGGCCGAGCCTTGAATGTAAGAGAATGTTGTGCCGCTCTTCCAGCTTATTGTTCCTCCGCAGATTGATGCATCGCTATCTAATAATTTTAGTATGATTCCTTGGTTTAAATCGGCTTCTTCGTTTTCTTTAATTGGATATGCAATGATTGCTCTGGAGTTAATATCTTGTGATTTTAGGTATTCCTTACAAATTTCAGCTATGGGCTTTCCTTCGTGGTAAATGCGGTATATATCTGATTGGGCGAAGGAAAGTGAAGCTAAATGAACGGTTGTCATAATATTGCTATCTTCTGTTTTTTCTCCGGCTGCCGCATCCCAATCGGTTATTGATGAGGCTATTCCTTTCAAGGTTGGATTTTCACTTTGCTTAGCTGCTATTTCTATTTGATATGCGTGGTATTTCTCTATTTCCAAAGTAGGCATGGGACAAGTGTAAAGGGTTCCATTCCAGTCAATGATAACAGCTTGGGTTGTGCTATTTGCCGTTTGCGGAATTACGATGGCTTCTTTACCGACAAGATTTCCTTCTTTATTCAGACTCCATGAGCCATAAGGAGTGATATCTGCTTCTTCGTCCAAATCCGAGAAAGAGTTAGTTTCAAAATCATAAGATGCCTTGGTTTTGAAGCCTGTTACGGTTACTTGAGGATTAGCCTTCAACATCTCTTCGCTATCTTCTCCTTCTTCAGGAGTCAGAACCAATTGTAATTTGATAAATTTATGCTGGTATTCTAATTCTACAGCTTCGGTACTGCTTTTTATATCTGAGGCGGTGGCGATCACAAAGTCGGATAAAGAATAGTTTTCTTTACTACTTTGGTCGGTCTTTACTGATACATTAATAGATGAATGCTTTGCTGCTATGCTGGTTTCTTGGTAAGGATAATAACTTACAAAGTCGAGAGTTGCATCTCCTTCAGGATAAAAAACAGTCTTTTCGGGGATGAGAGTTGAGGCATCATCACATTCCAGCCAAATATTGTCGATATATCGATTTCCGCTAATGGGGGTAGAACTAAGCATTGCGAATAGTCCGACTCTATCCCCTTGTTCGAAGGCTGTGTTAGTGACTCGAGTGGAAGAATCTGTTACTCTTGTTGAAAAGCTGATGGGGATTGTTCCGGGAGATAATTTTTCTTCAACTTGATTGATACAAGAAATGTTTAGAAGTAGCATACTGCATAATAAAGCGATCCTGCTTTGTCTCTTTAATGCGTGTTTTTTCATGTTTAAAAGAATTTGAGATAATAGTCGTTTCTAAGTTCAGAGTTTATGAACAGTATAAAATAGTCCATTGATCCTCATTACTAACATTCATTAATATTGCGGATTTTTTGGGGAGTGGTGTATGATTGGTATGGAAAAGTCTTAAGGCTTTAGGATGCTAATTCTCTGAGTTCATGATTGAATTCCGACATTCGCTCTCTTTTTTTTCAGCGTTAATTAACGTTAGCGGGCGCAAAGTTAGATTAATACTATTAATATACAAATTGCATAGGCGTTTTTTTGTATCTTTGTGTGCAAAATTAAAATAGTTGATAACCTATGCCATTAAATTTACCTGATAGGCTTCCGGCAATAGAGTTGCTGAAAGAGGAAAATATATTTGTCATTGATAGCTCCCGTGCTACGCAACAGGATATTCGCCCATTGCGTATTGTGGTATTAAATCTGATGCCGCTGAAAATTACGACGGAGACTGATTTGATTCGTTTGCTTTCCAATACTCCTCTTCAGGTAGAAATTTCATTTATGAAGATAAAAAGTCATACTTCCAAAAATACTCCAGTAGAACATATGCGAGCTTTTTATACTGATTTTGAAAAAATACGTGATGAAAAGTATGATGGTATGATTATTACGGGTGCTCCGGTTGAGCAATTGGATTTTGAGGAGGTAACTTATTGGAAAGAGCTTACCGCGATTTTTGATTGGGCGCGGACACATGTAACTTCTACTTTATATATTTGCTGGGCCGCATACGCTGGATTGTATCATCATTATCACATACCCAAATATGCTTTGCCTAAGAAAATGTTTGGCATCTTTCGGCATACTCCCTTGATTCCTTTGCATCCGATATTTCGTGGCTTTGATGATTATTTTTATGTGCCTCACAGCCGGCATACGGAGGTACGGAAAGCAGATATTTTGAGCGTTCCGGAGTTGACATTACTTTCTGAGTCGGATGAAGCTGGTGTCTATATGGTAATGGCTCGTGGAGGGCGTGACTTTTTTGTAACGGGGCATTCCGAATATTCTCCATTGACTTTAGATACGGAATATCGGCGTGACTTGAAAAAGGGATTAGACATTGATGTGCCATGTAATTATTATGTGGAGAATGATCCGAACAAGGGGGTTTCTGTGCGTTGGCGTGCTCATGCTAATTTGTTGTTTTCTAATTGGCTGAATTATTTTGTCTATCAGGAAACGCCTTACGATATCAGTTCAATTGGATAAAATGGTCTTTGCAATTAGATCAATCGATAGAAAATAAAAATGGCTTTGAAAAAAAATAAGGGACAGCGTAGGATAGAATTGTTAGCACCTGCCAAAAACTTGGAGTGCGGTATTGAAGCTGTAAATCATGGGGCGGATGCTGTTTATATAGGTGCTCCCCGATTCGGAGCCAGATCCGATGCAGGAAATTCTTTGGAAGATATAGCTGCATTGGTAACTCATGCTCATTTGTATAATGTTCGCATTTATGTTACTGTCAATACAATTCTGAAAGAAGAAGAATTGAATGAGATGGAAGAGATGATTGGAGCGCTTTACCGTATTGGTGTGGATGCACTGATTATTCAAGATTTTGGTATTACTAATTTAAATCTTCCTCCTATACCTTTGCATGGCAGTACCCAGATGGATAATCGTACCCCTGAAAAAGTGACTTTTCTTGCTCAAGCAGGCTTTCGTCAAGTGGTGTTGGCTCGTGAACTCTCATTGAATGAGATTAAGACAATTCACAATGCTTGTCCCGAAGTTGCTTTGGAGGTGTTTGTCCACGGAGCACTTTGTGTCAGCTATAGCGGACAATGTTATATTAGTCAGGCCTGCTTCGGGCGAAGTGCGAACCGAGGAGTGTGTGCGCAATTTTGTCGTCTGCCTTTCAGTCTGGTCGATTCTGATGGAAAGATGATTATAAGGAATAAGCATTTACTTTCACTGAAAGATCTTAATCAGAGTGAAGAATTGGAGGCGCTGCTTGATGCAGGAGTAACTTCTTTGAAGATAGAAGGTCGGTTAAAAGATGTTACCTATGTGAAGAATGTGACAGCAGCTTATCGTGAAAGAATGGACAGCATCATTGCTCGGCGTGAAGAGTATATCCGTGCATCTTCTGGTAAATGTTCCTATACCTTTCGTCCGCAGCTTGATAAAAGTTTCAACCGTGGATTTTCACATTACTTTTTGGATGGGCGTAATGCGGGTATTACCTCTTTTGATACTCCGAAATCTTTGGGTGAGGAAATGGGGACAGTGAAAGAGGTAAGAGGAAATTACCTGACCGTGGCGGGAATTAAGTCTTTCCATAATGGAGATGGTGTTTGCTTTGTAGATGAACAGGGCGTTCTGCAAGGATTTCGTATTAACCGGGTGGATGAGAATAAGCTTTATCCACAGGAGATGCCGTCCGTTCGTCCCCGGACTATTCTTTACCGTAACTTTGATCAAGACTTCGAGAAAGCTCTTTCTTGTAAATCTTCTGAGCGTAAAATTAGTGTATCTATTATCTTGGCGGAAACGACCATTGGGTTTGCCCTTAATTTAATTGATGAAGATCGGGTTTCGGTCACTCTTTCTTTTCCTTATGAAAAAGAACTGGCCCGTAGCCCACAGGTGGATAATCTGGTAAAGCAGTTGACTAAACTGGGTAATACGCCTTTTGAAATTGGCGAAATAAATGGAGCGCCTGATGTTAAATTGATTCTATCTGATAATTGGTTTCTACCTGCATCAGTAGTGACGGAATGGAGACGACAAATTATAGACGAATTGATTAAAGTGCGGCGGATTAATTATTCTAGGGAGTTGCATAAATGGGAACCAACGACTCATTTGTTTCCTCTAATCAGCAAAAAAGGAGAGGCAAATGCTCCTGTTCAAGTACAAGGTTTGACATATTTGGGAAATGTGATGAATTCACATGCCACTTCTTTTTATCATGATCACGGAGTCTCATTTGTCGCACCGGCTTATGAACAGCAAGCTGTTGACGATGTGGCATTAATGTTCTGCAAACATTGCTTGCGTTATAGTCTGGGCTGGTGTCCAATGCATCAAAAAGGTCAAAGCCCATATCACGAGCCTTACTATTTGGTAGGCACTGATGGGAAACGTTTTCGTTTAGAATTTGATTGTAGAAATTGTCAAATGAAAGTTTATGTGGATTAACAGAGGGAACCATACAGGCATGAAGGTGCTAGAATACTTTTTACGGAAGAGCTGCTTTGTGTGCAGTTTACCTAAATTTGTATTGTCCTTTTTACTCCTGTTTAGCGTATTTGCATTGGTTTCCTGCCATTATTCCCGTCCTGATTTAAAAGCTAAAGGACTTGATGCTAAGACTCGCGATTCTCTTTCTTACCTTTATGAAAGACATTATACTCTCAATACTAATTTTGAAGTTCAACAAGATTCCGTAATGATTGAATGTCTACCAGTGAAGGATTCTTATAATACCCTTCATCGGGGCGACCGTGTTGTGGTAGCTGAATTTGCAATTCATCCTAAAGATTCAGTCGATACTGTATGGGTGAAGTTGGCGCATACTCAAAAGGTGCAAGGATGGATTAGGGAGAAAGAGATGAAACGTGCTTTTGTGCCAACTGACAGCATTTCGCAGTTCATTTATTTGTTTAGTGATACACATGCTTCTTACTTTGTTGTTGTTTTCGCCTTGTTTATTGCGGCATGGATATTTCGCCTATTCCGTCGTAAGCAATTAAATATGGTGTACTTTAATGATATAGATAGTGTATATCCATTATTGCTTTGCCTATTGATGGCCTGTAGTGCAACGATTTATGAGTCGATGCAAGTCTTTGTGCCCGAAACGTGGGAACATTTCTATTTTAACCCCACTTTGTCGCCTTTCAAGGTACCGTTTATCTTGTCTGCATTTCTACTGAGTATTTGGCTGTTTATTATTGTTCTGCTTGCCGTACTCGACGATTTGTTTCGACAACTCTCGGCTGCCGCAGCTTTTTTCTATTTGCTGGGTTTGGCTTCTTGTTGTATCTTCTGCTATTTCTTTTTTATACTTACTACGCATATTTATATCGGTTATTTCTTCTTATTAGTTTTTATTGCCATTCTGGTGAAGAGGGCTTATTCCACATTTGTCACCTATCGTTATCGTTGTGGTAATTGCGGGCAGAAAATGAGGGATAAAGGCGTGTGCTCCAACTGTGGAGCCATTAATGAATAATTAGCACCGTTATTACTTGAATTCAATTTAACCTGAGTTTACCGATAAGACATCAGATAACGGCTACCTTGAAATAGAAAGCTACAGTGTTTCTGCTGAATAGTAGAGAGTCGCTGTTTCTAAGGCTATTCCTGTTTTCAATAAAGGAACCTTGGCATGTGATAAGAATGCGGTATAAAGTGCCTGTTTTTTACCATTATCATTATTCTCATTTTCTACAAATCATGAAGCAACGTTACCCCCTCTCAGAAGCCTTCTGAGAGGGGGGATAAACAGTCCTGGACTGAAATAGGATCAGTATACGACTGAATGCCATTCAGTCGTATACTGAATCAGGATGAGGTTAGGACTGATTTATGTCCATCCTAAAACGAAGTCTTAAAAGTATGAAATGTAGAGGCGAAATATAACTATTTTTTTTATCTATTAAAGAAGAATGACAGTATCATTATATAATAGCAAGATACGCTATTATATAATAAATTAGGAGTCTGTAGTCCGTCGAACTGACGTTGACTTATTGATGGATAAACGGGCAGGTCTTTCTCTTGAATGGATTAAGCCAAAAACAATAAGAGAACTGCCAAAAAAGGGAGAGGAAATCTCGAAAGAAGTGTTTATTTTTGCAATATTAAGATTCGTCTCCCAATGGGGGATTATTTGTATTTTAGTCAATTCTATAAACTATTAAAAACACATGAGAAAGTTTGTCGTGTTTTCGTTCCTCTTTTTTCTGAGTGTGGTTACTTCCTTTATAGAGGCCAAAGTTACCCTTCCTGCTATCTTTTCGGATAATATGGTGTTGCAGCAATCTGCACAGGCTAATGTGTGGGGAAAGGCTGACCCGGGTGAGGTGGTGTCGGTTAAGGCATCATGGGCTTCCAAACCGGTGATGACAAAAGCTACATCCAACGGAAAGTGGGCTTTGAAATTGAAAACGCCGGGAAAGATGACGAATCAATCTATCACAATAGAGGGTGAGAATACCCTTGTCATTCATAATGTGTTGATTGGGGAGGTTTGGCTTTGCACAGGGCAGAGTAATATGGAGTTTCCAGTGGCTCATCATCCGAATGTGAAATGGATGAACGGTATGATTGATGAGAAGGAGGAAATGAAGGATGCGGATTATCCGGAAATCCGGCTGTTTCATGTAGAGCATCAGTTAGCAGATGATGGTGAGTTGGATGATTGTACGGGGCGGTGGATGGTTTGCAATCCGCAGAACCTGTACGATTTCTCGGCTATTGGATTTGTGTTTGGTCGTAAGTTATATAAGGAGTTGCATACTCCGATCGGATTGATTCAGTCTACTTGGGGTGGAACGCATGCCGAGTCGTGGACGAATATGTCTGTGATGAAAGATAATCCTTTGTATGCCGATGTGCTGAAAGATTTTGCAAAGGGGAATGTCAAGCGTGAGAAAGACAAGCCCAAGGTGCCTTCTAGTCTATGGAACGGGATGATACACCCTATTTTGGGGTATACGTTTAAAGGGAATATCTGGTATCAGGGAGAGTCGAATGCCATTCGCTATGAAAAATATCAGCAGGTGTTTACAAACCTGATTAAGAGTTGGCGTAAGGAATGGAAGCAACCTGATATGCCGTTCTATTTTATGCAGATCGCTCCACAATACCAGCAGCCTGCTGGTATACGTGAAGCGCAACTCAAGGTTTGGGAAAGCGGATTGAAGAATGTGGGTATGGCAGTGGTGACAGATGCTGCCGATTCGTTGAATATTCATCCCCGGAATAAATTGGTGGCGGGTGAGAGACTAGCGGCTTGGGCGCTTGCCAAACAGTATGGCAAGAAGGTGTCCTATTCCGGTCCGCTATTTAAATCAATGAAAGTGAAGGGGAATAAAGCTGTTTTGAGTTTTAAATATACGGAGGGCGGATTGGTGACTTCGGATAGCCGTTCTGTGAAAGGCTTTGTTATCGCGGGTGACGATCGTCGTTTTTATCCGGCTACGGCAGTGATTAAGGGTGATCAGTTGGAAGTTTCTGCTCCGCAACTCGCTCATCCTGTGGCGGTGCGGTTTGCTTACTGTAATTTCTTCAGAGTAAATTTGTGTAACAAGGCTGGCTTCCCTGCTATTCCGTTCCGTACCGATAATTGGTCGGCGGAATCTTATGCGCGTTGGTTTGCCGATTCGGAGATGATTCGTTTTCCGAAAGCGTATCAGTTGGACCATGGCAATCGCTTGTTCTTTGGCTATGCGCAGGGAGTAGGCTGTTGTGCGATGCTGAAGATGTGGAAGGAGACAGGTGATCGCCGTTATTTCGATTACGTGGAACAATGGGCGGATTCACTGATTAATGATAAAGGGGAAATCTATTTGTATGATCCGGCAGCTTACAATATTGATTTTGTCAACTCCGGAAAGGTTTTGTTTGACCTTTATAGGGAAACGGGTAATAAAAAGTATAAATTAGCGATGGATGTGCTGATTCATCAGATGAAATATCAGCCCCGTACACTCGAAGGTGGTTATTGGCATAAATTAGTTTATCAACATCAGATTTGGTTGGATGGCTTGTATATGGCATCTCCTTTTTTGGCTCAATATGGTGCGGAGTTTAACCAGCCGGAATGGATTGATGAAGCGGTGAAGCAGTTCTCTATTTGTCAAGAACATACTTATGATGCTAAAACCGGTTTGTATTATCATGCGTGGGATGAGAGCAAGAGTCAGCGTTGGGCCGATCCGGTAACGGGACATTCGCCTAATTTCTGGGGACGTAGTATCGGTTGGTGGTTTATGGCAATGGTAGATGCATTGGACTTTATTCCAGAAACGCATCCCGGGCATGCTAAATTGGTGGGCTGGATACAGGGATTGGCCGAGGTATTGCCGAAGTATCAGGACCGGAACGGACTATGGTATCAGGTAATCGATCAGCCGAAGCGTAAAGGAAACTTTCCCGAAGCATCGGTGACGTCTCAATTGATGTATGCTTATGCAAAGGCGGTGAATAAGGGGTATATTGACTCTAAATATCGTGCTGTGGCCGAAAGGGCTTTCAATGGCTTGAAGAGTAAACTGTTGGTGGGAAAGCAAGATGGGACGTTAACCCTTACCCGTTGCTGTCAGGTTGGCGGACTTGGTGGTCATCCTTATCGCGATGGTAGTTTTGACTATTACATCGGAGAGAAGATGCGGGATAATGATGCGAAGGCAACAGGTCCTTTTATCATGGGTTGTTTGGAATTGGGAAAATAATGATATCATTCAATACCTTTTATAATGAAGTACGTAAAAAAAACGGTTGAAAGAAAAGGAAAAGCCTCTTCCTTGAACAAAGGCATAAGGGTTATGTTGATTAGCTTTGGCTTTTCTCTCTTATCCATATCGCTCTTTGCTCAGGATGTTTCTTGGCCTGAAATAACTACCGAATGCAAACCTGCTGCTCGTTGGTGGTGGATGGGAAATGCCGTAGATCAGGCAAATCTTACAGAAAATATGAAGGCTTATGCCAAGGCGGGAATGGGAACGATGGAGATTACTCCCATATATGGAGTTCAGGGCAATGATGCTCATGAGTTATCGTTTCTTTCTCCGAAGTGGATGGGTATGTTGCAGTACACGGAGGATGAGGCTGCCCGTTTGGGGATGCAGGTTGATATGAATACAGGCACGGGATGGCCTTTTGGTGGGCCACAGGTCTCTATTCAAGATGCGGCTTGTAAACTGTTGGTGAGTGAGTACACTTTGCATAGTGGGGAAGTACTTTCTGAGAAAGTGGAAGTTGTTGATCCGAATCAAAAGCCGTATGCTATTTTAAGTCGGCTGATGGCTTTTTCCGAAAAAGGAAAGTGCTTGAACCTCACTAGTCGGGTGAAAGATGGCGTATTAAATTGGAAAGCGCCAGCTGGTACCTGGCATTTGATTGCGGCTTTCTGCGGAAAGACCTTGCAGAAGGTAAAACGGGCGGCACCCGGTGGGGAAGGGTATGTGATGAATCACTTTTCTAAAAAGGCTGTTGCCGATTATTTGGCACGCTTCGATCGAGCTTTTGCCGATAGTAAGACCGCTTTTCCACATAATTTCTTTAATGACTCTTATGAAGTATATGGAGCCGATTGGACGAATGATTTGTTTGAACAATTCGCTGTCCGCAGAGGGTATAAACTGGAGGAACATCTTCCTGAATTTCTTTCTGCTAAGCGCACGGATGCTACTTGTCGTATTGTTGCGGACTATCGGGAGACGTTAGGGGAGTTGCTGGAGGAGAACTTTACCCGCCAATGGACGGAATGGGCGCATCACCATGGTACGCGCACACGAAATCAAGCGCATGGCTCTCCGGGTAATCTGATAGACTTATATGCAACAGTCGACGTGCCAGAGTGTGAAGGCTTTGGATTGTCGGATTTTGGAATAAAAGGGTTGAGAAAAGACTCTTTGACCCGACCGAACTTCTCTGATCTGTCCATGTTAAAATATGCTTCTTCTGCGGCTCATCTTACCGGGAAGACTTATACGAGTTCTGAAACCTTTACTTGGCTGACAGAGCATTTTCGTGCTTCATTGTCGCAATGCAAACCAGATATGGATTTGATGTTTGTTTCGGGAGTGAATCATATGTACTTTCACGGAACCGCTTATTCGCCGGTAGATGCTGCATGGCCGGGATGGAAGTTTTACGCTTCCATTGATATGAGTCCGACAAATAGCATTTGGCATGATGCTCCTGCCTTTTTTAAATATATTGCTCGTTGCCAGAGTTTCTTGCAAATGGGGAAACCGGATAATGACTTTCTGGTCTATTTACCGGTATATGACATGTGGCAGAAGCAGGACGGGCGTTTACTGCTTTTTGATATTCATAAAATGCCGGAACGTGCTCCACGCTTTATCAAAGCAGTCCATCGCATTAATGAAGCGGGTTATGATATGGATTATATCTCCGATAATTTTATTCGCACAGCGGTCTGTCGTGACGGTAAGATTGTGACTGCCGGAGGAACGGCTTATAAGGCGCTTGTTATTCCTGGTGCCCGGTTGATGCCGGTTGATGTTTTGCGTAAATTAAAGCAACTTGTGGATAATGGGGCAACAATTGTCTTCTTAGATCAATATCCTTCAGACGTGCCGGGCTTTGCTCATTTGGATAAGCGGCGTGCTCTTTTCCATAAGGTTTTAGCTGCTATTAAGAGTTGTCAGGGTAAAGGACGTGTCTTGTTTGGTACCGATTATAGCAAAACGTTGGGCGAGACTTCTGCTGTACCGGAGGAGTTGAAGACGAAGTTCGGATTGAGTTGCGTTCGTCGTTTGAATATGGAGGGGTATCATTATTTTATTTCCGCGCTGAAGGGCAATGATACTGAAGCTTGGATTCCTTTGGGTATTCATGCCCGTTCGGCGGTATTATATAATCCGATGAACGGAGAATCGGGAAAGGCACGTTTGCGCCAGCGGGATGGGAAAACAGAAGTCTTTTTGCAATTACGTTCTGGTGAATCTGTTATTCTGAAAACTTTTACAGATAAAAATGTGGTGCTCCCTAATTATGGTTATTGGAAAGTGGCTGCTCCTGCTATTCGGCTTACGGATAAATGGGGGTTCCATTTTATTGCTGCCACTCCGTCTGTATCTATGGTGCCTGATAGTGTATGTCTTGGGTCGTGGAGCGATTTGGATGCAAAGAATGTGGCTGCAACGATGGGTACAGCTTCTTATACGATTCGTGTCATGATTGATCATCCGACCGATTATGCCGAATGGAGACTTGACCTTGGAGATGTTCGTGAGAGTGCCCGCGTACGTGTAAACGGTAAGAAAGTGGAAACACTTTTCGCATTGCCTTATGAGTGTTTGGTTGGTAAATATTTACATCCGGGAATAAATGTGATTGAAGTGGAGGTTACCAATTTGGCTGCTAACCGTATTGCTGATATGGATCGCCGGGGCGTTAAATGGCGGATCTTTAAGGATGCAAATATTGTTGATCTTAATTATAAACGTACGACTTATGAGAATTGGAGCCCTGTTCCTAGTGGTTTGCTTGGACCTGTACAGCTTATTCCTTTGCAAATATCGGAATAAGAACCTTTTGGTGCTTTTTGGGGGAGATTGAGCGATCAAAAAGGAATTTTAATTAAGTGGAAGTATAGCGTGTTATGTTGATACGTATCAAATAATACACCCTTTCCGTCAAAACTAATACAAGCAATGGGGGAGTAATCCCCTATTTTTGTATTATTAAACCATATTCAATATCATGAGACAAGTTTTTTTTGCAGTAGATTTGGGGGCTACTAGTGGCCGAACAATATTGGGGAACCTTTCTTCAGACGGTTTGAGTTTGCAGGAAGTGAATCGTTTCTCCAATCATTTGATAGAAGTTGGAGGACATTATTATTGGGATATTTACGAATTATATCGTCATATTCTGGAGGGTCTGAAACTAGCTTCACAAATGCAGGATGTTGAAATTATGTCTATCGGCATTGATACTTGGGGAGTTGATTTTGTTTGTGTTGGTAAGGATGGCGGTTTGTTACGACAACCTTATTCTTATCGGGATCCCCATACCGTTGGGGCGGCAGATCATTTTTTTACCCGTATGCCTCGTAGTCGGGTCTATGAGTTGACTGGCATTCAAGTTATGAACTTTAATACTCTTTTTCAATTTGATACGTTACGCCGGAATGGTGATAGTGCTTTTGAAGCTGCTGACAAAATACTTTTTATGCCGGATGCACTTAGTTACTTATTAACAGGGGAGAAGGTGACGGAATATACGATTGCCAGCACGGCTCAAATAGTTAATGCGTATACTTGTAAATTGGAACCTGAATTATTGTCGGAACTGGGGCTTACGGAAGATTCTTTTGGTCGTTTTGTTTATCCGGGTGATAAGATAGGGGTGTTGAGTGAAGAAATCCGGAAGCAGACAGGATTGGGGGCTATACCTGTTATTGCGGTTGCAGGGCATGATACGGCTTCTGCTGTAGCGGCAGTTCCGGCTCTTGACCGGAATTTTGCATACTTGAGCAGTGGTACTTGGTCGCTAATGGGTGTGGAAACGGATACACCTGTTATTACTAAAGAAACAGAAGCTTGTAACTTTACAAATGAAGGTGGTGTTTCCAAAACGATTCGTTTGCTTAAGAATATTTGTGGAATGTGGTTGTTGGAGCGTTGTCGTTCGGAATGGGGGGAGACGTCCTACGCCGAATTAATTGCAGAAGCTGAAGCATGTGAACCCTTTCGTAGTTTAATTAATCCAGATGATCCCTTATTTGCAAATCCTGATAATATGGAGCAGGCTATCTGCGATTACTGCACTTCTCACCACCAATTACGGCCTGAGACTCGTGGTGAGTTAGTTCGTTGCATTTTTGAAAGCCTTGCATTACGTTATCGGCAGGTTTTGGATAATTTGCGTAGTTTGTCTCCTCGTCCCATTGATGTTTTACATGTGATTGGTGGAGGTAGTCGTAATGAGTTGCTTAATCAGTTTACGGCAAATGCTGCCGGTATTCCGGTTATAGCCGGCCCTTCTGAAGCAACGGCTATAGGCAATATCATGATACAAGCTTTGGCCGGAGGTGAGGCTACGGATATTCTTTCTATGAGACAACTCATCAGTCGTTCTATTCCTTTAAAAACATATCAGCCTCAAAATGTAGAGGCTTGGGATGCTGCATATTTACAATTCGAGGAGATTCTTAATAATTACAATTCAAAATAATTAAAATTCAAATATCATGAAACAAGAATTAATTCAAAAAGCTTATGAGGTGGCAAAAGAACGTTATGCCGCTGTTGGTGTAGATGTAGACAAAGCTATGGACGCTTTGCAGAAAATAGCTCTTTCTCTTCATTGCTGGCAAGCTGATGACGTTGCCGGATTCGAATCCTGCGGGTCGCTAACAGGGGGAATTCAAGCAACCGGGAATTATCCGGGGAAGGCTCGCAATATGGAGGAAGTCAGACAGGATGTATTGAAGGCTGCTTCTTATATACCGGGTACGCATCGTTTGAATCTACACGAAATTTATGGTGATTTTGGCGGTAAGTTTGTGGATCGTGATCAAGTTGAACCTATGCATTTTGAAAGCTGGATTCAGTGGGCCGCCGACAATAATATGAAGCTTGACTTCAATTCTACATCCTTCTCTCATCCGAAGAGTGGTAATCTTTCATTAGCTAATCCTGATAAGGGCATTCGTGACTTTTGGGTGGAACATACTGTTCGTTGCCGTGCCATTGCCGAAGAGATGGGAAAGCGCCAGGGTGATCCTTGTATCATGAACTTATGGGTACATGACGGGAGTAAGGATATTACAGTAAACCGTATGAAATATCGTGAATTGTTGAAAGACTCTCTTGATCGGATATTTACGAAAGAATATAAGAATATGAAAGACTGTATTGAGTCTAAAGTCTTTGGTATCGGTCTTGAAAGTTATACGGTGGGTTCTAATGATTTCTATATTGGTTATGGAGTTAGCCATCAGAAGATTGTAACGTTGGATACCGGTCATTTTCATCCTACGGAAAGTGTTGCGGATAAGATTTCTTCTTTATTGCTATTTATTCCGGAGATTATGTTACATGTGAGCCGCCCGGTACGTTGGGACAGTGATCATGTTACAATTATGAATGATGATACGCTGGATCTGTGCAAAGAAATTGTTCGTTGCAATGCCCTGAATCGTGTTCATATCGGTTTGGATTACTTTGACGCAAGTATTAACCGCATTGGCGCCTATGTGATTGGCAGCCGTGCCACACAGAAATCTTTGATGCAAGCGTTGCTTGAGCCACTTGATCAGTTACGTAAATACGAAGCAAATGATCAGTTATTCGAACGTTTGGCTCTTCTTGAAGAAGCTAAATCTTTGCCTTGGAATGCTGTTTGGGATATGTTCTGTCTTAAAAATGATGTTCCTGTAGGAGAAGAGTTTATTGCAGAAATTGAAAAATATGAAGCCGAAGTGACTTCCAAACGTTGAAAGAGTATACTTTTGTATAAAAGCATTTTCTTTTTGTAGAAATTCCCCTTTTGAGAAGGATGACATTGTATTGAATGTTCAGTGTCATTCTTTTACACAAAATATTTCTTTCATCAAAATCGAATATTATGAATACGTTGATTGGTTTATTAATTATTGCTGTTGGCAGTTTTGGGCAAAGTAGTTCATACGTGCCGATCAATAAAGTAAAGAATTGGTCTTGGGAAAGCTTCTGGTTAGTGCAGGGCTTTTTTGCCTGGCTGGTTTTTCCTTTATTGGGCGCATTACTTGCCATTCCTGCAGGGAGTGGCTTGCTACAATTGTGGAGTGCCGGTGGTGCTGCTCCTGCAATTGTCTATGGGGTTTTATGGGGCGTAGGTGGCTTAACTTTCGGATTAAGTATGCGCTATTTAGGTGTGGCACTTGGTCAAAGTATTGCTTTAGGTACTTGTGCCGCTTTCGGTACATTATTCCCTGCCCTATTTGCTGGAAAAAACTTGCTGGAAGGTGATGGATTGATGCTACTGATTGGCGTATGCATTACTTTGGCTGGGATTGCTGTCATTGGTTATGCCGGAGGCTTGCGTTCTAAAAATATGACGGATGAGGAGAAGAAAGCCGCTGTTAAGGAGTTTGCATTGACGAAAGGGTTATTGGTTGCTCTTTTAGCAGGTGTAATGAGTGCTTGTTTTGCGCTTGGTCTGGATGCTGGAACACCTATAAAGGAAGCAGCATTGGCTGGAGGCGTTGCGCCTTTATATGCCGGATTACCTGTTATTTTTTTGGTAACATTGGGAGGCTTTTTTACTAATGCTGCATATTGCCTTCAACAGAATGTTAAGAATAAGACTGGTCGGGAATATTTCTCTGTAAAGAGCAATGTTTTGATTAATAACCTCTTGTTCTGTGCGCTTGCCGGTGTATTATGGTATTCGCAGTTTTTTGGTTTGGAAATGGGGAAAAGCTTTTTGGTAGATAACCCGATACTGCTTGCTTTTTCTTGGAGTATCTTGATGTCATTGAATGTCACGTTCAGTAACGTATGGGGTATTTTACTGAAAGAATGGAAGGGTGTCAACAAATCGACGATTGGTGTACTGATAATCGGATTGGTTATCCTTATTTCTTCTATTATAGTTGTAGCTATGGCACAAGCCTAAGTTGACAACTTTATGTTTATAATTTAGTTATTATAGAATATGAAATCAATTTTAGAAAATCGCCACGCGTTAGCGTTGGAGGTAGAGAAAGTTGCTGAAGTAGCCGGCTATCTCTGGCAAAAAGGCTGGGCAGAACGTAATGGCGGTAATATTACAGTAAATATCACCGAGTATGTGGATGCAGAGATTCAGAGCATGCCTGCCATTAGCGAAGTCAAACAAATAGGTACCACATTACCCTATTTGAAAGGTTGCTATTTCTTTTGTAAGGGGACTAATATGCGTATGCGTGATTTAGCACGTCGTCCAATGGAAAATGGTTCTGTTATTCGTATCTTGGATGATTGTGCAAGCTATGTTATCATTGCAGATGCACCTGTGAATCCCACGTCGGAACTTCCTTCGCATTTAAGTGTACATAACTATCTGATTAGTAAGGGATCTTCTTATAAAGCCTCTTTACATACCCACCCTATTGAACTGATAGCACTAACTCATAGTGAGAAATATCTTAAAAAAGATGTTGCAACCGATCTTTTGTGGAGTATGATACCGGAAACTAAAGCTTTTTGTCCGCGGGGACTGGGCATTATTCCTTATCAGTTGCCTGGGTCTGTTGAAATGGCAGAAGCAACCATTTCTGAATTGGCTGATTATGACGTAGTCATGTGGGAGAAACACGGGGTGTTTGCTGTTGATTGTGATATCATGCAAGCTTTTGATCAGGTAGATGTTCTAAATAAATCTGCTCAGATTTACATTAGTGCCAAGAATATGGGCTTTGAGCCAGAGGGGATGAGCCAAAAACAAATGCAGGAGATGACCCGTGCATTTAATCTGCCTAAATAGCTTGGAAACCTGGTTGAATTTCAGTATATCAATAAATCTATGAAACGAATATCTTTTTTTTGTACTTTGCTATTTGGGGTACTGTCTCTTTCTGCTCAAACTAAAATGTCGGCAAAGGAAGCGGCTATTAAAATAGCAGATCGTATTTTAGCCAGTACTACGTATGAATTTAAAAACACGAAGACAGGCGAGATTTATAAATCGGTGAAAGATTTGCCGCTTTCCATGGATGTCAGAGTGACCTGTAAATATAATAAATGGCATTATACCAATGGGGTGACTGATATTGCTCTTATGGAATTGGCTGATAAAATTGGGGATAAGAGATATGATAAGTATGTGTTGAAGAATATGAATTTTGTCTTTAATGAAGGCAATTTGGATTTCTTTCATCGTCAATATGATAAGGCTTTTAAAGAAGGAGGATGGAATGCAATTCGTAAATTGAGTTGGCATATGATTTTCCGTGGTAAGCGTTTGGATGATAATGGACCTATGGGTGCCAGTTTGATAGATTTGCAGTTGAAATATCCTGATCGTGCATTCTTGAATTATATCAATGCAACAGCCGATCATTTAAATTATGCAGAGCCTCGTTTGGTGGATGGTACAATTGCCCGTCTTTGGCCTCATGTGAATACGATTTGGGCAGATGATTCTTTTATGGCGATTTCATTTCTGGCTCGTATGGGTAAGCTAACGGGTGATATGAAATACTTTGATGATGCAGCTAAGCAAGTTATAAATTATACACGCTATCTGTGTTGCCCTGAAAAGCAATTGTACTATCATTGTTATCATACTGATACCAAAGAACATGGAGTGGCGCATTGGAGCCGTGCTAATGGTTGGATGTTTATGGCTCAGGCTGATCTGTTGACTATGATGCCCAAAAGTCATCCTCTTCGTGAAGCTATTATTCAAAATTTCCGGCAACAAGCTCGTGGAATAGCTCGTTATCAAGGTAAAGATGGACTTTGGCATCAGTTGCTTGATAAAGAGGATTCATATGGCGAAATTACAGGTACGGCCATGTTTGTTTTTGGCATTGCCCGTGGTGTGAAAGAAGGCTGGCTTCATCCTGATTACATTTATGTGGCTGAACAAGGCTTGAAAGGGATGTTACAAAAAATTTCCGATGATGGTGATGTTACCGATATCTGTGTAGGAACCGGTATCATGCCCTCTTTGTCTTATTATTATAATCGCCCTACACAAGAGAATGATCCTATGGGAGAAGGTCCTGTTCTTCGTGCTTTAATTGAAATGATTGATGCTCCCAAATATACGGAGATAAAGGCGGAACAACAATATGATAAGATCGTAATGCATAAGTAGTGCATTGTGAATTTTTGAAAAGTGTTTTGGGTAACCTTTTTGTATAGATATAATTATTTTTCTTGCAAAAAGGTTCTTTCATCTTTATGGGATAATGTTTTTATATATCCATATTTTTAATCAATTTGTGCTATTTGTGTTTAAAATTAGAGTGCTCTTTTTTCTTTCTTCTTTTACGTAATCTTATGATTGTTAATATTCAAACTTCGAATAAACATTCTCTTTTTCACAAATAATTCTTATTTTTGTCGAAACCTATCATGCGAGACACGTATTATGACTAAGGACTATAATGATTTAGGAGTTGAATTCAAGTATTTGATTGTAAATGATATGGATCAGAAATTTGGTCTTTGGGTTAATACGGTCGGATTTCAATCTATTCAGCCCAATTCTCCTTATCCATTGAGAGACCATCCTACAGGATATTTCTTTAATGCTCAAAAGGGACGTATTTTGCGGGAATATCAATTAGTATATATAACCAGGGGACGTGGCTTGTTTACTTCTGAGAGTACACCTGAAAAACAAGTCTGTAAAGGAAGGCTGATGGTGCTGTTTCCGGGGCAGTGGCATACTTATCATCCTTATTCCCAAATCGGGTGGAACGAATATTATATTGGTTTTGAGGGTCCTGCTGTTGATACATTAGTTAAAGCTGGTTTTGTTTCTAAAGAGAACCAGGTTTTAGAAGTTGGGTTGAATGAAGAATTGGTAGCTCTCTTTTCACGTGCTTTGGATATTGCTGAAGCTGACAAGATCTCCTCCCAACAATATCTTTCCGGGATTGTTTTGCATATGATAGGAATGATTCTTTCGATTTCAAAAAATAAGATTTTCGAGGTTGGCGATGTGGATCAAAAAATAGAGCAAGCCAAAATAATAATGAATGAGAATGTGCTTAAAGATGTTGATCCGGAAGAGCTTGCGATGAAATTAAATATTAGCTATTCTTGGTTTCGAAAAGTATTTAAAGACTATACAGGATACGCTCCAGCTAAATATTTTCAGGAGCTGAAATTGCGTAAGGCTAAACAATTATTGGTCGGGACGTCTCAATCTGTAAAAGAAATCTCTTTTACACTCAATTATAAATCTACTGAACATTTCTTTTCCTTATTTAAAAAGCGTACAGGATTCACCCCTTTGGAATATCGCTCTTTTGGTCGTGAGACAGATGTAAGCGATGATAGCTTATTGTAAAGTCAAAATAATTATTCTTAAATCAAAACAATCATTAAACCGTTGTGATTCTGCTGTTTATATGGCTATAACACTTCTTTTTCTTGAATAAAATCAAAAAAGCAAGTGTTTCGGTCAAAAGTTGTATTTCGCAAAGTTGTGAGGTTCTTTATATTTGTGCCCGTAAATTCTGTGTTCGATAACGGATGATGAAATTTGTTAGGCTTGAATTTATTTATTTATCAATATATTAATAATCTATGAGAATCTTACACAAAAATTTGTGCTTGTTAATGGTTTTATTAATGAGCTTTCCTCTAAGCGTGTTTGCTCAGAACAAAACGGTTACAGGTACAGTCCGAGATGCTGTTGATGTAGTTATCGGTGCCGCTGTAACCGTGAAAGGTGACAAATCTGTCGGAACAATTACCGATATGGATGGTAACTTTAAGCTCTCTGTTCCTGCGTCTGCTAAAGAATTAATCGTATCTTTTGTTGGTTATGAAGACCGAATCATTACTCTTGGCAGTAAAACTCATTTTGATGTTACATTGAAGGAATCATCTGTGATGCTTGACGAAGTTGTAGCTATTGGTTATGCGAAAGTTAAGCGTAAAGATTTAACAGCTGCTACGGCTTCTGTTGGTGGTGATGACTTAAAGATTGCTCCTGTGACGACTGCTGCGCAAGCTTTGACTGGTAAAGCCGCCGGAGTTAGTGTCGTGACTCAAAGTGGCGCTCCGGGTGCTTCTATCAATATTACAGTGCGTGGGGGTACGTCAATAACTCAAAGTACAGAACCATTGTATATTGTAGATGGTTTTCAAATGGAGAATGGCTTACAGAATGTAGATATCAATGATATTGCAACCATTGATGTTATGAAGGATGCTTCTGCTACTGCCATATATGGCTCTGCCGGTGCTAATGGTGTGATTTTGATCACAACTAAATCAGGTAAAGCTGGAAAAACAGAAGTTAGCTATAATAGTTATGTTAGTTTTGAGAAGTTGGGTAAGAAGCTTGATTTACTTGGTGTTGAAGATTATGTGAAATATCAGTATGAATATCAGGCTTTGGGTGGTAACGCTGATAAGTTCGCCGATATGTTTGGTGGTGATGTGGATGCCTCTGATTTTTATACAGGGGCTTATAGTCGTATAGCTAGTGATTATGGAACCCGTGCTGGTATTGATTGGCAGGATATTGTATTTGGAGGGACAGGGTTGAGCCAGAATCATAATGTGAATATATCAGGTGGTACTGATAAGACAAAATACCTGTTGAGTTATAATTATACCGGGCAAGATGGTATTATGGAAAAACATGGATATGATAAAAACAATATCCGGTTGAAATTAAATCATGAATTATGGAAAGGCGTTCGTTTTGACTTTAATACGAATTTCTCTGATACGAAAATAGAAGGTGGTGGTTCTTTGGGAGGTGCTCTCAAAATGACTATTTTGCAACCGGTTACTGGTGGTATTCAATTTACCAATGACCAATTCATTCATACGGATATTAGTGATGCCATGTTGGAGTCTGATTCTCAATATGATATTTACAATCCGATTATAATGAATGATGCTGTAACCAATATTAAGAAGACTCGTCAATATTCAGTAAATGCGGGATTGGAATTTGACCTTGCTAAGGATTTTATGTTTCGTACAGCTGGTAGCTATACTTGGGCTCAGACTCGTTCTGATTATTGGGATGATGGGCGTACAAAGACAGCCCAGAATAACAAAGGTCCGTATGGCTCAAGAAATAATAGCGAAAAATATAAGTGGCAAATTACTAACACACTTTCTTGGGCGCATGATTATGGGCAGCATAAGTTGAGTGTCTTGCTCGGGCAGGAAACAACTTATAATGAGTCCATTAAATTGGAAAATGAGTATCTTGAATTCGATGCAGACAATTTTGGGCTAAACAAAGTAAAGGATGCAAAAAAAGTGATTTATGACTCGTCTAAATCTCGTGGGGGGAAAGTGTCATTCTTTGGTCGTATTGGTTACAACTATGCAGAGCGTTATCTGGTGAATCTGACATTGCGTGGTGATGGTAGTTCGAAATTTGCGAAGGGTAATCAATGGGGTGCATTCCCATCGGCCTCTGCTGCATGGCGTATATCAGAAGAGTCATTTATGAAGGACCAGAATTTATTTCAACAACTGAAATTGCGTATTGGTTATGGTAAAGCTGGTAATGATAATATTGATAACAATATGTATGCTACGGACTATGGTTCCGGGCATGTTGCTATCAATGATGCCGATGTTTCGACATTGACACCTGGAAACACAATTGGAAATAAAAAATTGAAATGGGAAACAACTACGACAACAAATATTGGTTTGGATATGTCTATCTTGAATAGTCGTATTAATTTGAGTCTTGATGTTTATAATAATCAATCAGATAATTTGCTTATAAAGAATAAGATTCCTACTTCTACAGGCTATAGCTATCAATACCAAAATATCGGTGCTATTCGTAATCGCGGTTTGGAAGTTGTGTTGAATACAATGAATGTCAAGACTAAAGATTTTCGTTGGACAACAGATTTCAATATTGCGTTTAATCGTTCCAAGGTGCTAGACCTTTATGGAAAGGATGGAAATGACTATTTCCTTCAAAATTCAAATTCACGTATCGATTATATGATTAAAGTGGGAGAGCCTTTGGGACAATTTTATGGTTACCGATATGACGGGGTTTATACGACGGATGACTTTAGCCAAAAATCAGATGGCACTTATGCTTTAAAAGATGGTGTAGCTAGTCTTAAAGGAAAAAACCGTAGCTCAATTAAACCAGGTGATGTAAAATACAAATGTATAAATGGAACAACTGATTCAGAGGGAAATCCTGTGTGGTCCACTGATGACCGTACTGTGATTGGAAAAGCGCAGCCTAAATTCACCGGTGGTTTTAATAATACATTTACTTATAAAGGTTTTGATTTGACTGTCTTCATGAATTTTACAGTAGGTAATAAAATCTTTAATATGAGTACGCAACGCTTTATTGGTCCTTACCTTCCCAATCAGAATACTTTGTCGAAGATGAACAAACGCTTTACTTTAGTTGATCCGGTTACAGGTAAAGAAACTACAAATCTGGCTCGTTTAGCAGAACTTAATCCGCAGCAATATGATAAAGAAGCAATGTGGAGTCTCCATTCAGATAATAAGATTGCTATTACTGATGGTCTGGATTACTATTTGGAAGACGGCTCATTCCTTCGCTTAAGTACAATAACTTTTGGTTATACATTCCCTAAACAATGGTTGCAAAGAGTTCACATTAGCAAGGCTCGTATGTATTGCACTCTAAATAATATAGCAACGATAACAGGTTATAGTGGTTATGATCCAGAAGTGGCATCTTCTTCCAGCTTATTGACTATGGGTATTGATAATTCTTCTTATCCACGCTCTAAAAGTTATGTGGTAGGACTTAACTTAACCTTTTAATAATTGAAAGTAAAAATGAAAAAGATAATTAATATATTAGGTTTGGCAGCAGTTACTCTTACAGTAATTTCTTGCCAAGATTGGCTGGATATGCCTTCTGATACAAAAGTGGATAGTACTACGGTTTTTGAGTCTGTATCCAGAGCAGAGAAGGCTTTGCTAGGCTGCTATTCAAGTACTTTTAATCGTGAGTTATATTATCAATTTGGGATGGGTACTGATGAATGTTTCTCCACTGAGTCGGATAATAACTCTAAAAATAATATAGGCAATTATGTTTATACGACTTCCAATGCGCCTTCATCTACGTATAATGCAATGTATACAGGGATTGAATATGCTAATATTTGTATAAAGAACTTGCCTAAGATGTCGGTTAGTGAATCGGAACAAAAAAGGGTTAACATGTTATTAGGTGAAGCATATGCAATTCGTGCCATGAATTATCTTAATATTGTTCGCTATTTTGGTGATGCTCCTTATCCTACAATACCTGTTGAGGATATCGGAGTCTTTACTTCATCCCGTGTTAGCCGTGACACTATTCTCGATGGATGTGTGAAAGATTTACAGACAGCTATAGACCTTTTACCTTGGAAAAGTGCAGGGATGGTTTCCGGTTCTGAGCGTATCACTAAAAATGTAGCTTATGGTTTACTTGCTCGCACGGCCTTGTATGCAGCCGGTTATTCACTTCGTTGGGATCTGGCTACAGTTCCTTATGATAAATCGACCGTTAAATTGGCTCAGCGCGATGATCCCGCTCGTATAAAAGCTTTATATAAAATAGCGGCAGATGCTTGTGGTGCAGTTGTTGCTCAAAAAGAAAATGGTCTTTTACCGACTTATGAAGAAGTCTTCCGTGATTTGTTGGCAAGCAAATATAATGATGAAACAATGCTTGAATATGGACAATATGGTACTAATGTCAATGGGATAGCTAATGGCTATACTAATGGTATCTTTTGCCATACGAGTTCAATGTATATGAAGAGCCAGCCTGCAATGGCAGCTGTTCCTACTTATTATTTTGATTTTGATGAGAAGGATCAACGCCGGGATGTTACTATCTGCAACTATGGCATTACGTCTAAGAATGTTCGTCAAATGAATCCTTATGGGAATAATACCATTGGAAAGTTTCGTGCAACATGGAAAACGGAAGTGGGTACAGCTGTGAACAAACGAGATATCAATTTCCCAATTTTACGTTATTCAGATGTTTTACTGATGTATGCTGAAGCACTTAATGAATTAAATAACGGGCCAACGTCAGAAGCAATAAAGGCTTATGAGGAAGTTCGCCTTCGTGCATTTGGAAATGATAAGGCTCTGATTGGGATTACGCCTACTACTTATGCAGCCTTTAAGAATGCAGTTATAGAGGAGCGTAAATTAGAATTGGGATTTGAAGGATGGCGTCGTACGGATTTAATTCGTTGGGGCATCTTGTATGAAAAGTTGGCTGAAACTAAGCAACGTTTGTTCAATATGGTCGATCACAAAGGTGAATTTGCAAACGTAGATATCTTTCGTGCTTATAAAGCAGAAACTGCTACTAGTTTTGAAGATCCTGTAGTTGCTGTACCTTTTGTCGGATATAAGGAACATCCTTTAAAAACTGATTCTTTGGAAATGGTAAGTAAAGGCTATACTTGGCTGGATATGACAGGTAATGTGGCTCCTTCTGGCGGGCGTAAGATTGCAAAGGATATTGATGGGACAGATCAAACTTGGATATTGAACTTGTATCGAGGCATGTGTGGTGATACTCGCAGTATTCAACCTGAAGGTAAGAATAAAGTTGAATGCGTTCCTTTAAATCAGACAAGTATTATTGATATTAATACAGGTCTGACTGGAGAACAACATCCATGTTATTAGTGATTTGATTACTTTATTATAGGTCAGTGAGTGAAAAGGCGGTCTTTTGTTTAAGATCGCCTTTTTCTTATCATTTTCAACAGACTTAAAATCAGATACTTTACTCTTCCTCTGAATTTCAATATGTTTCTTTGTAGAACTGAATAATATATATACTATGAAGAAGAAAAGGTTCTTTCTTACTATTCTTAGTTGTCTGGCAATTTGTACATTACAGGCACAGCAAACTCAAAAAGTCTATTTATCAGGAACAGGTTTGGGGCATGCGGTAACTTGGCAGTTTCGTTGTTCTGAAGGTCGTAATAGTGGCAAATGGAGCAAGATTGAAGTCCCATCGCAATGGGAGCTACAGGGATTTGGAGAATATACCTACGGACGCTGGTACAAAAAGAAAGGAGTGAAGAGCCCGAGTATGGAGGAAGGTACCTACCGACGTACTCTTATAGTTCCCGCTGATTGGAGAGGAAAGGACGTTCGTCTATGGTTTGATGGAGTGATGACGGATACGGAAGTGCTTATTAATGGTATTTCTGCCGGTGAGGTTCATAAGGGGGGCTTTTATCGTTTTTCTTATGATGTAACGGGCTTATTGAAGTATGGGAAATCGAATAAGATTGAAGTGCGGGTAAAGAAGCACTCTGATAATAAATCGGTAAATGCAGCGGAACGCAAGGCCGACTGGTGGCTATTCGGGGGAATTTATCGTCCGGTGTGGCTGGAAGTAAAACCGGCCTCTCACATTGAACGTTTGGCCGTGGATGCAAAAGCTGATGGAACTTTAAAAACGGAAGTTTGTCTGAAGAATATTTCAAAGGGAGAAAAGTTGAGCTTTGAATTAATTCCGCTTACGGCTACTGGAGAAGATGTACATCCTTTGAAAGGACAAGTTTGTGACGGAGTGGATGAAGTGAGGGGAGATAAGCCACTCTTGCAACAAGAGCATCCTGTTTTAGCTATTAAAGTCAATTTAGCTATTAAAGATAATCTTGAGATTAAAAGTAATCTTGATGTTGATGGTAATTTAGATGTTGATGGCAATTTGGTGAAAAGTATTACAGATATCTGTTGGAAGGGTATTAAGGCATGGACACCGGAAACGCCTTATTTGTATACGCTGAAAGTTTCCTTGTTGGATAAAACGGGAAGCATTATTCACACCATGAATACGCGTGTCGGTTTCCGTACTATTGAGTTCCGTCCCCGCGACGGGATCTATCTGAACGGTACAAAGTTGGTCATGAAAGGTATTAACCGACATTCTTTCTATCCTGATGGTGGACGAACGACGAATAAGGAGATCAGTCTGCAAGATGTGAAGTTGATCAAGGAAATGAATATGAACGCTGTACGCTCGCATTATCCACCCGATGAGCATTTCTTAGACGCCTGTGATTCGTTGGGATTACTCTATATTGACGAATTAGCTGGTTGGCAGAATGCCTATGATACTTCTACCGGTAAAAAGCTGGTGAAAGAGATGGTATGTCGTGATGTTAATCATCCTTGTATTGTTTTGTGGAGCAATGGGAACGAAGGAGGGTGGAATACTGCTTTGGATACACTATTTAGGGCTTATGATCCGCAAAGACGGCATGTGATTCATCCTTGGGCTGATTTTGATGAATTAGATACTCATCACTATCCGACTTATCTTACTGGGGTGGGGCGTTTTACTAATGGCTATAAGATTTTTATGCCGACTGAGTTTATGCATGGAATGTATGATCAGGGACTTGGTGCCGGTTTGGAAGACTTCTGGGCTCGCTATACGGCTCATCCTCTTTTTGCCGGAGGTTTTATGTGGGCATTTTGTGATGAAGCGGTACGTCGTTCCGACCGGAATGGCGAGCTGGATAGTGATGATTATAATGCTCCTGATGGAATTGTCGGTCCTTATCGTGAAAAGGAGGGCAGTTTTTACTCTGTCCGTGAAATATGGTCTCCACTGAAAGTCGGTTCTTTAATAATTACGCCCTCTTTCAACGGTCATTTTTTGGTTTCAAACCGTTATTTGTTTACTAATTTAAATGAATGTACCATGCGTTATCGGGTACTTCGTTGTCCGTCTCCTTTGTTTCGTGAGTCTAAGGACGGTCAAATGGCTCACTATGTAAATGCGATAACTGAAAAGAGTGGAGCAATGATAACGTTAGATAGTGGATCTGTGCAATTGCCGGCATTACTTCCCGGAGAAACGGGTTATGCAAAGATGGCCTTGCCTCAAAACTTCTTTGAAGGGGATGTTTTGGAACTTATGGCATATGCTCCTGATGGGCAATTGGTTTGCACTCGTACATATCCGGTTTTGTCTGCGGGGAATTATTTAAAGCGTGAAGAGCAAAGAGGTGGAAATAGCGTTGACAATGCCGGAATTTATACGGATAAATCGCAGGCAGGAACTGATGCAGCTCATTCTGTGGCTGGGATTGAGGAGACTGATTCTTTAATTACGTTGCGTTCTATCGCTATTTCTGTTACTTTTCGTCGTGCTGATGCAACGATTGCTTCTGTTGTTCGGAATAAGGACGGTAAGCCGGTTCCTTTTACCAATGGTCCGTTGCCGGTTGGTATGAAAGTGCGTTTAATTTCACTTAATACCCGCACAGAGCAGGGTGATGCCGTACTTTGTGCACGTTATAAAGGTGCTGTGGACTCCATCGTTTGGCGAATGCAGCCGGACGGTTTACTTTCGATGAATGCGGTCTTGCTGAATAAAGCATCCGGTGGCGGAGGCTTTGACGATGCTTTTACAGATGAAGCTGTTTATAACTTTGGCTTTACGTTCTCCTATCCTGAAAAGTTATGTTCCGGTATGCGGTGGTTGGGACGTGGTCCTTATCGGGTGTGGAAAAACCGTATTCCCGGTACTAATTATGGCATTTGGGAGAAGGCTTACAATAACACAATAACAGGTGAGAGTCATGGCATTCCTGTAACGAAGGGAAATAATGCTCCGGTTAGTTTGGTATATCCTGAATTCAAAGGCTATCATGCCAATCTGTATTGGGCTACAATTCAAAGTCCGATAGCTCCTTTCACCGTTTATGCTTCTACCGATGGTGTCTTTTTACGCGTATTTACACCTGAAGAGCCGCATGGACGACAGGATGGGATCAATACCATGCCTGATTTTCCCGCGGGAGATATTTCTTTCTTGCTGGATATACCGGCTATACGTTCGTTTAAGCCGACTAGTCAGCAAGGTCCTCAAAGTCAGCCGGGAACTATACGGATTAAGAAAGGAGATGAAGGGTTAAGACTAGGATTGCTGTTTGATTTCAGAAAAGATTGATTGAGGGAAAGAGTCAGTTGCTGTTGAAAGATGCTTTCCCTATTTACGTTATTTGGTCTTGAGAGGCATTAATAATCTATGATATAAAAATGAAAAACTTATCTTTTGTCATCAGCATCTTGTTGATGGCGGTGTTAACAGGTGCGGAAGCACAACAACAAGCTTTTCCCGGTGCTGAAGGGTATGGTAAGTACACCAGTGGCGGTCGTGGCGGTCGCGTGTTTATCGTTTCTAATTTGAATGATAGCGGGGCGGGGAGTTTCCGTGAAGCAGTGGAAGCTAAAGGACCGCGTATCGTTGTCTTTGCGGTAGATGGGACTATTGGGCTAAAATCTCCTTTACGTATCAATAATGATAGCATTACGATTGCGGGGCAGTCTGCTCCGGGGGATGGAATCTGCTTGAAAGACTATCCGTTAATCGTTAATGCTAGTAATGCTATTGTTCGTTACATCCGCGTTCGGGTGGGAGATCATCATCATTTGGATAGTGATGGCATTGGCGGGGGACGTTACGGACAGAAAAATGTTATTTTAGACCATTTATCCGCCAGTTGGAGTATTGACGAATGCTTATCTATTTATAAAACAGAGAATCTTACCGTGCAATGGTGCTTGGTAACCCACAGTCTGAATAATTCTATTCATACCAAAGGAAAACATGGATTTGGCGGAATATGGGGAGGATATAAAGCTACGTTCCATCATAATCTGTTAGCTAATAACGCCAGTCGTAATCCCCGCTTTTCTTCGGTAGACGGAACCAAGTGGGTGGATTTCCGTAATAATGTGGTTTATAATTGGGGATTTAAGTCGGCTTATGGCGGTGGACATCATGGTGAAATCAATATGGTGAAGAATTATTATAAGCCGGGACCGGCTTCCGAACATCATCGCCTGTTAGACGTTTCGGAAGATGGGACCGGACGTTATTATGTGGCAGGTAATGTGATGACAGGAGATGATGGCGTTACTTTTAATAATCATGGAGCGGTGACTGATCGTGCTGGAAAATGCTATCTACCAGGAAGGAAAAGTGCCGGTCCGGTTTCCGGTATTTCTCCCGAAGCGATACCTGCACGTGGGGAAGAAACAACTTCTTGCTTGGTTGACACTCCATTTCCTTACGAGCCCATTGAAGAAGATACTCCTGATGTGGCTTATCAACGGGTCTTGAAATCGGTTGGATGTAGTCTTTCGCGCGATGCTTATGACCGTGAAGTTCTTCGTCAGGTCCGCAAAGGGCTCGGCACTTATGGTACTAACGGCATTATCAACTCGCAGGAAGATGTTGGGGGCTGGCCTATTTTGAAGAAAGGCAAAGCTTCTGTGGATAGTGATGCTGATGGCATGCCTGATGCTTGGGAACGTCATCACGGATTAAACCCGGAGGATGCTTCGGATGCTTCTTCTTATCGTTTGTCTAAAGAATATACCAATATTGAGGTTTATTTGAATGGGCTTGTGAAATAAGTAGGGACGAATCGTCATAAGAATAGAGAATAACGACAGGCAACTGGAACAACAAATCCCTTATCATTTCCGCCAATACAATTAGATGGGAATGTTGTAGTAACTGTTATCTTTGTAAAATCAATAATCTAAATATCTGTAATGAATACCATGAGAAAAGTATTTTACTTCTTTCTTACGGCTTTGGCCGTTACAGCTTGTCGTTCAGAAAAGCAAGCTCCGATAGACCGTGAAGCCTTGGTGATGCGCAATAATCCTCAAGTCTCTTCATTTGATTCATTATCTTCGCTTTCAGTGGGTAATGGTGAATTTGCTTTTACGGTAGACGCTACCGGTTTGCAAACCTTTCCTGAAGTTTATAAAGACGGTGTACCGTTGGGCACGCAAAGTCAGTGGGGCTGGCATAGCTTTGCCAATCCCAAGCATCTCACCCATGATGAAACGTTAAAGGATTATGATTTTGGTCGCGGAAGAAAGGAACCGTATTCCGTAGAGTTTAAAGAACCCGGTCGGCAGAAAGAAGCCGCAAACTGGTTCAGGGCGAATCCGCACCGCTTACATCTGGGAATTATCGGATTGGATCTGGCTGATGTGAAACCTGGTGATATCACCGGAATTCACCAGACTTTAAATATGTGGAAGGGTGAAATCAATAGCCATTTTATGTTGAAAGGAATGGCTTTTGAGGTGGAAACGGTTTGTCACCCGAAACTTGATATGGTTTCGGCTTGTATAATCTCGGAAGCACGTGCCGGTATTAAATTTCATTTCCCTTATCCCACGGGCGGGCATAGTGATGACGCTTGTAACTGGAATGCCAATGATAAACATTCCACTGAGATCATCCGACAGGACGATTCTTCTGCTGTCCTAAAAAGGACGTTGGATTCAACCGTTTATTATGTAACCATTCATTGGGATAACAAGGCTTTGCTGACGCAGAAGGAAAAGAATTACTATGTACTCTCTCCTAAAGAAGATGTATTGGCTTTCTCTTGTCGGTTTACAGCTAAAGATCCTGCCGATACGCTCATTTCAGCTTCCGTACGGAAAGGCTTTGATGCAGGTGATAACTCCGTCTTACCCTCTTTTGCACAAACGGAGACTGCTGCTGCTACCTATTGGATGAACTTTTGGAGCAAAGGCGGAGCGGTGGATTTTTCGCATTGTACCGATCCACGTGCTAAAGAGTTGGAACGCCGGGTTGTTCTCAGTCAGTATTTACTTGCTATCCAGTGTGCCGGTACTACTCCACCACAAGAGACGGGGCTGACTTATAATTCATGGTATGGCAAATTCCATCTTGAAATGATCTGGTGGCATCAGTCCTGGCAGGCTCTGTGGGGACACTCCGGTTTGTTAGATCGTACTTTGGGATGGTATGAAAAGGTGGAACCCGTTGCTCGCGAAATCGCTCATCGCCAGGGATTCGACGGGGTGCGCTGGATGAAGATGACCGATCCGAGCGGAATGGAAGCTCCATCAAAAGTCGGTAGTTTCCTGATTTGGCAACAACCCCACCTGATTTATCTTGCCGAGTTGCTTTATCGTGCTCATCCTTCTGAAGCGGTGATTCAAAAATACAATCATTTGGTACAGGAGACCGCTAAGTTCATGTACTCTTTTGCAACCTACGACTCAATAAAAGGCCGCTATATCTTAAAAGGGATTATTCCCGCACAAGAAACGTTGCGTGCATCGGAAACGGTGAACCCTCCTTTTGAACTTTCTTATTGGCATTTCGCAATGGAAGTGGCTCAGCAGTGGCGCGAACGTGCCGGTGAAAAGAGAAACGAAGCTTGGGATGAAATGATAAAGAAACTTTCTCCTTTGGCCTACAACGACGATCATCTCTATCTGGCTGCCGAAACCGCTCCGCAGACATATAAAGATATACGTTTTACATCCGATCATATGGCGGTGTTGGGTGCACTTGGCATTCTGCCAATGAACAACCTGATTCGCGAAGATTATATGAAGAATACGCTGGACTGGATCTGGACGAATTGGAACTGGGATAAAACCTGGGGATGGGACTATCCGATGACGGCAATGGATGCTGCCCGTTTGAATGAACCGGAAAAGGCGGTAGCTGCATTGTTGATGGATAAACGAACTAATACCTATTTGGTGAACGGGCATAATTATCAAGACAATCGCTTGCGCATTTATCTCCCCGGAAATGGCGGGTTGCTGACTGCTGTCGCTATGATGTGTGCAGGATGGGATGGTTGTCATACGAAGAATCCCGGTTTTCCGAAAGACGGTAAGTGGGATGTTCGTTGGGAGAACCTGAAACCAATGCCTTAATTTTTGAAGCCTGTTTGAGTTCTTCTTTGTAAGTTTTATATTTGTTTCTTTTGAGTCTGCTTCGATCAGCCCTTTTTAGCTTAATTGTGGGATCGTTTCTTCTCTTTCAAAAGAAAGAATAGTCTCTTTCAGGAAGAATTCTCAAAAGAATGCAGTGCTGAATTTATACAGACTTGTATTGCTTTTTATTGTTTGCGGGAGCTGAGGCTAATAGCTGATGCCTGCAAGCCAAAACAGACATTTATATCCGGTTGGGTTACCGGGTGCAAATGTGATAAACGGAATGTAATAAATCTTATGAAGCATCTATTCCTTTTTATAGTCCTTTCTCTATTGTCTGCAAAAGTCTGCGGGCAATATGCTACCGGTAAGAAGCCCAAAGGAGCGGGCGATCTGATCGAATCGACTTCCTATAATGACGATAAGCGTGGCTCATCCCGCAGTCTACAATATCGTCCGGATGGCGAAGATTTTGTTTGTGTAAATGGCAAGAACCGCTACACCCGTGCGCTCTATGGCAGTCATACCGCTTTCCGGTTGGAGACCAGTGATCGTCCTGTTTTTGCGGTTTATGAGAAACGAAACAGTAAGAATATTCATTTCCGACTATACCTCAAAGATGGAAGTTACGTGGCACTCGACTCTACCAAGTGGTGCGAAGCGCGCTATACGCCGGGGAGGCGGACTTACCGTCTGAAGCATCCGGGCTGGGGTGCAAATGCCGAGTTGCAGATTTCAGTTCTTGCTCTGTCTGACGAGGATGCTGCAATCTGGAAGTTCACTCCTGTCCGCATGCCTAAAGGCGCTTTTCTGCGTTGCTACCTTTCCGAAATCCGTTTGCCTAAATTGAGTCGTAACGGTGATATGGGAGCCGATCCTCCGGGATGCTTTGATGCACCGGAACATCCGCAACAGGTGGAGACCGTGGATATCGCACTGGATTCTGCTGCGCAACTTATTGATAAACATTCCGGTACCACCAATGCTCTTCCAGAGCAGGAGAGGGATGCAAAACAAAAGATCTCTTCTAAAAGAATGCAGGGGACGGGGAAAGAGGAGTATTTACTTGTCCGCAATTATGCGTTACAGATTCCTTCTTTTGCGGAAGGTGCGGGCATCTATGTCAAATCAGAACAAGCACGCAAAAGCATCGCCTCACGCATACGAATCACGACTCCTGATCCCTACTTTAATACACTGGGAGGCGCTTTAGCCATTGCAGCCGATGGTATCTGGGATGGGGAAGTCTGGTTGCATGGGGCTATTGGTTGGCGAATGCCGTTGAGTGGCTGGCGTGCCGCTTATGCAGGCGATGCGCTGGGTTGGCACGACAGGGCGCAGACGCATTTCGACGCTTATGCAGCTAGTCAGGTGACCGATGTTCCGAACACGATTCCCCATCCGGCGCAAGATTCCGCTTTGGCGTTGGCGCGTGCGGATAAACGTTGGGGGACTCCGATGTATAGCAATGGCTATATCTGTCGTAATCCGCATCGTAATGACCAGATGCACCACTACGATATGAATCTCTGCTATATTGACGAACTACTTTGGCATCTTAATTGGACGGGCAGTTTGGACTACGCCCGTAAGATGTGGCCGGTCATCAAACGTTCTTTGGTATGGGAAAAGCGGAATTATGATCCCGATGATGACGGACTGTATGATGCTTATGCTTGTATCTGGGCGAGTGATGCACTATTTTACAATAGTGGAGCTGTGACCTATTCATCTGCTTATAATTACCGGGCTAACCGGATGGCGGCGATGATTGCGGCGAAGATCGGGGAGGATCCGAGGCCGTATCAGCAGGAGGCGAATAAAATATTGAATGCACTGAATAAGCGCTTATGGATGCCTTCAAAGGGGCATTGGGCCGAATATCAGGATTTTATGGGTTACAAACGCTTGCATGAAAGTGCCGGGGTGTGGACCATCTATCATTCTTTGGATAGTGATATTGCCGATCCGTTTCAGGCTTATCAGGCTACCCGCTATGTGGACACGGCAATTCCGCACATTCCCGTACGTGGCGCAGGATTGAAGGATGAGAGTTATGCTACGGTTTCCACCACGAACTGGTTGCCCTATTCTTGGAGTATTAATAATGTAGCCTTTGCCGAGGTGATGCATACTGCACTTGCTTATTTTCAGGGCGGACGGGATGAGGCGGGTTTCAAACTGCTGAAAAGTTCGGTATTGGATGGCATGTACTTGGGCGACAGTCCCGGAAACTTCGGTCAGATTAGTTTTTATGATGCCGCCCGTGGGGAGTGTTACCGTGATTTTGGCGATCCGATAGGAGTCGCTTCCCGTGTACTTGTGCAGGGTTTATATGGTATCTTACCGGATGCAATGAATGGTCGTCTGCTTGTGAAACCCGGTTTTCCGAGTGCTTGGGACTACGCTTCTCTGCATACTCCCGACATTGACTTCGGCTATAAAAACACAGTTGCGGATTCGAAAACGATAACGGAATATACCATTACTCATCATCTTACAGCCGTGCAGACTTTGGAATTGCGTTTTCCGGCACGCTATTCCCAATTAAAAACACTGACGGTGAATGGTCATGTTGCGAAGTGGAAGCTGGTGCAGAATGCAATCGGTCGTCCTGAAATAACTGTTGCTGTTCCGGCTTCATCGGGCAAAAGAGTGCAGGTAACAATAACATGGGGAGGTCGGCAAATCGCTTTAGACTCCGGCTCATCCAACGATTTGCAGATTGTAGATACGATACCGCCTTCCAAGTATCTTTCACCTGATGCACCTACACGCTTTGTCCGTGTAAAAGAGGGACAGATGGAATGGTGGAAACCGGTAAGCCGTTTCGTTAAAAAGGTTGCTTCTTCTCTGGAAGGCGACAATTTTGCAAATGTGATTACTGATAAATGCGAGCTGGTTTTGATGGACACCCTGCTCAATGCATCGGTGACAGCCCTTTTCCAGAACAAATATCTATCTCCGCGTTCGCCGTATACCACGCTCGAACTACCAGTGCAAGGCATTGGCGAATGGTGTCATCCGTTGACCACGGCGACTATTGACGATTCCGGATTGCGTGCGGCTGTGCGTGACAATCAGATCAAAACCTCTTTAGGCATTCCATTCCGTACACCAGCACAAGGTCGCAACATTGCTTTTACCTCTCTTTGGGATAACTATCCCGATAGTTTGAGCGTACCGCTTAGCGGAAAGGCATCGCGCGCTTATTTGTTGATGGCAGGCACTACCAATCATATGCAATGCCATATAGATAACGGACGGATTTGTGTTTACTATACCGATGGTACCTCAACTGTGTTACCGTTGATTAATCCGGATAACTGGCCACCGATTGAGCAACTCTTCTTTGAAGACGGATTGGCATTCAATCGGCACGCCCCGTCTTTGTATCGTCTTCGTTTAAAGACCGGAGAAGTGAGTAATCGGTTTGGAAAAGAATTGGGCTTTCGTGGAATCTCCTGTATGGTGGACGGCGGAGCTGCCGTACTATTGGAACTCCCTTTGGATGCCCGAAAAACTTTATCACGCCTTACACTTGAAACCCTGTCGAATGACGTGGTGATTGGCTTGATGAGTGTTACTTTGCAAAGATGATATGAAAGAGAAATAGTAAAAAAGAGTATTAACATTGATCAGTCAAGAATTGTCGCATTTAAAAATTGAACTCATGGAATTCAGCTACACTGTATTTCAATGCGTGTTTTACTTGCACACTTGCACTCGTGCGTTTAAGTGTTTGATATACAGTAACTAATAAGGGTGCAAGTAGAAAAAATAGCGGTGCAAGTAAACTTTACTTGCACCACTAGAAAATGGGTATAAACATCTGATTTATAAATGATTAATCCTATTTTAGTCTGTTCTAGTGCGATAAAAAGCCTTCTTGTTTTACCTCGTTTTTAAGCAATTTCTCATCACAAATAGGGTCTTTTTGTGTGAAAACCATAGTATTCTAATTCAAAGCCCCGTTCTTTCTGAGGTCAAAAGTAGGTCTTTCTTATGTTAATACCCCATGTCTCTTTTGTTAATGCACCATCTAAATTGTTTACTTACAGTTGTGGTTCTTCTTACTTACATTAGTGAAGAAGTTTCTTCACAACTGTGAGTAATGTTCTTCACAGTTGTGCGTATCAAATAGTAGCTAAGGTAAACAGGGCAGACGCATTATAGTTTTTACTACATTGCCTATCTGTTTCTCATTGTATATATGGTATATATAGCTGATACACTATTATATGTGTCTAATGAATTTATTACATTTGCAGAGTGAAACTAAACATCCTTTGACATGAAAATAGGTATTATTGACATTTGTAAACAAATAGAGGACCCCAGATTAGACCGTAAGAAAGTCCATAAAATGGAGCATATCATATATATTGCCATATCTGCGGTGATATGTGGTGCTCAATCTTGGAATGAGATAGAAGCATTTGGGAATTCCAAGATTGATTTCTTTAAAAAGCGATTCCCCGATTTAGTATCGATCCCCAGCCATGACACCTTTAACCGGTTCTTTAGTATTCTTGATCCCCAACATTTCGAACTGATCTTTCGCAATTGGGTTAAGCAGATTTGCGATAAGGTAGAAGGGGTTGTGGCTATAGATGGCAAACTAATGCGCGGTTCCAGTAAATGCGATGCAGAACATACTACAGGACGGGACGGCTTTAAACTGTGGATGGTTTCAGCATGGTCTGCTGCAAATGGGATTTCCTTAGGGCAAGAGAAGGTGGAGGAAAAAAGCAATGAAATAGAAGCCGTTCCCAGATTAATTAGTGCCCTATCCCTTGAAGAGTGCATTGTAACGATAGATGCAATGGGTTGCCAAACAGCAATAACAAAGGCTATTGTAGAAAAAAAAGGGGATTATGTTATCGCCCTCAAAGAGAATCAGCCCAAAAGTTACGAACTTGCCAAGGAACTGGTTGAGAACTTTAAGCATAGTCCCCGTCACAAGATAGCTGCAACCCACACCTCCGAAACTACCGGACATGGAAGGACGGAAACCAGAACCTGTCTGGTTATTAATTATGGAGCTGATATCATGGCAAATATGTTTAAGGGGAAATTTGTCGGTCTGAAATCGGTTGTGGGTATAACTTCCGAAAGAATAATCCATGCTACGGGAGAAATAACAGAAGAAACCAGATATTATATAACCTCACTTGGAAATGAGAATCCGGAAGAAGTTGCGAATGCAATTAGGCAACATTGGTCTATAGAAAACAATCTTCATTGGCAACTGGATGTCACTTTTCATGAGGATCAAAGCAAGAAAGTCAAGAATGCCGCAAGAAACTTTTCGGCACTCACTAAGATGGCGTTGGCTACTCTGAAAAACGATAAGACAACGAAGGGAAGTATGAATCTGAAAAGATTAAAAGCCGGATGGGATGACAATTATTTATCAAAACTAATGCAGTGTTCCGCTTTTTAATGCGTCTGCCCTGATATAGATTTACATAAAGAAAGACCTAGAAAGCAGCTAATAGAGATGTAGTGTCTTGATATAACTGACCTTATCTTAATCTTATGTCTGCGTAGAGTTGCTGTTTTATATCTAAAGAACTGCTAGTGCTGTATAAATATTTGTTGTGTAGTATCTTGATGGTTGTATGTCGTTTTTTATATAAAATAAATGAAGAAATATGATCATTGTATCCTAAACTATATATATATTTGCGGTACTTAATACTATTCTTGGAAAGCGTGTTGCTGATTATTTGTTACTAAGCGATTAAATAATAGCTCTATAAATCTGTTTATTACTGTATTCGCTAGCATTTTATTGGTAATCTTTTCTTTTTGCTTGTGATAAAAGTAAGCGCCTTTATCTATGCGTTTGCTGATAAAAAAGAAAAACAACTGTTCCTACGCTTTTTGTCTATTTAAAGAATTCAATAGAGGGAGCCTATTGAAAGAAAAAAGTTATTCGTATGAAAAATTATTTTATTGGAGCGATTATCTTAACTCAATTATTGTTATTTGTGTCTTGTGGTAGTAGTGATAATGATGACTTTCGTCTGGATTCAACTTCTGTTACGCTGAGTGCAAAAGTCATTGGTTCTAACAATCAGCATCAAATCTCATCTAATGGTTCTAATCTGCAATATTCATCGGATGATAAATACGTTGCTACTGTTTCTGGTACAGGACTGATTGAATCGGTCTGCTGCGGTGAAACGACGATCCATGTGACAAGTGAAGAAGGTACTGCCAATGTAGCAGTTAAGGTCCAGCCCAAGTATCAAGCTTATACCGAGCCTTCAGTTGATTGGACTAAAACATATTCGTCAATGAAATCAGAGTTGGGAACTACCTGGAAAGAGTCCTCTGATGAAAATTATAATATACTGACAAATACCTCTTATGACTCCAAAGGTGATTATTGTGTTTATGAATTTGATAAAAGCACCCAAAAGTTGGTTTGTTCATGGATTTTAGTTCCTACTTTATACATGGATGAGGCGGTTTACTTTGTTGCAGAGCGGTATCTCATTCAAGACATTAAGAAGGATTACGACGCATTATTCATAGATAATCTTGATGCCAACAAGGTAAAGACCTTGATTGCTTTAGCCGCAATCAGTGATTCTTATTATGGAGTTGCTTATATTAGTAAGGCGTATGCTAATACAGCAAGTAATCTTAGTGTTACTGGTAAGGCGAGTCTGTTACAAAGTTCAATGAAGAAAATTGTTGAACATGCGTTTGTAAAGTAGAAAAGGCAATGCGTTATGAAGATTATAGATCTGTACTTTTGGCAACATGGTTACGACATGGGAGAAAGTACATAATTTTGTTATTGTTGCCTTTTACTTGTTTGGTAGAGAGGGTCTGAAAATAAAACAGGAGGAAAATGAATCATTTTCCTCCTGTTCAATCTATTAGCTTAGCCTCTATGAGTTGATTTTGCTCATCGTTGCTATTGAATCCAGTACTTTGCAAGAGAATCCCCACTCATTATCATACCAGGCTACAACTTTCACAAATGTTGGACTTAATTGCAGACCGGCTTTTTCGTCAAAGATAGCCGTGTGAGAATTGCCGATAAGATCGGAAGAAACAAGATCTTCATTGCTGTATTCCAGATATCCTTTTAGCGGGCCTTCGGAAGCTTCTTTCATCGCATTGCAGATTTCTGCATAAGTTGTTTCTTGGGCCAGGCGCGCGGTAAGGTCCACTACGGAAACATCCAGTGTGGGAACGCGGAAAGACATTCCGGTCAATTTTCCATTCAGCTCAGGAATAACTTTGCCAACAGCTTTTGCTGCACCGGTAGTGGATGGTATGATGTTTCCCGCCGCAGCACGTCCACCTCTCCAATCTTTCATAGATGGTCCGTCAACAGTCTTCTGCGTTGCTGTGGTAGAATGTACCGTAGTCATTAGTGCTTCGAGTATCCCGAATTTATCATTTAAAACTTTGGCGACAAGTGCGAGGCAATTGGTGGTGCAGGATGCATTTGATACGATTTGTACCCCTTTGGTGTATTTGTCATCGTTAACCCCCGGAACAAACATTGGCGTGTCATCCTTGGATGGTCCGGACATCACTACATATTTAGCTCCGGCAGTGATATGTCCTTGTGCCTTTTCTTTAGTTAAGAACAAACCTGTAGACTCGACAATGTATTCCGCTTCCACTTCTTTCCAATTAAGATGAGCCGGATCTCTTTCTGCTGTAATCCGTATGCTGTTTCCGTTGACGATCAGTTTGCCGTCTTTAACTTCTACACTGCCATCGAATTTTCCATGGATGGTATCATAGCGTAGCATATATGAAATATATTCTATGTCGAGGAGGTCATTGATACCAACGATTTGGATGTCTTCTCTGTTTTGAGCAGCACGAAAAACTAAGCGTCCGATACGGCCGAAGCCATTAATACCTACTTTAATTGTTTTCATAATTGTTGTTTTAATAATTAAACATTCTGTTTCTCTCTCTTGTTAATACTGCAAAGTTACCGGAATTAATAATTGTCTGCAAGGACAAAAATAAGGCAATTCCTGCCACTTTTTCTATTTTTTTATTCTTAAGATATATTTTTATAATTGTTGTACCATGCAAGAGGAATGTGAAGTAAGACATATTGTGATATTAGCCCCTGAGAATTCTACGCTATTGAATATTGCCGGGCCGCTAGAAGTTTTTGATAAAGCAATAGAGAAGTTTGAAACGATAAAAGATAAGGTGAGTTTTAAGTATCAAACCCATGTTGTTTCAGCAGAGAGTAGAAAAATGATAGCGACCTCCGGAGGCTTATCTGTTTTGTCGGAAGGTAGTTACAAGACTATTGATTATCCGATTGATACTTTAATTATTTCAGCACTTCCAAAGTTGCAGGATTATGAGATGAATAAGGAATTGATTGGGTGGCTACAGAAACAGGCAGGGAGTGTCCGTCGAATTTGTTCGATATGTTCTGCTGCCTTCTTCTTGGCTGAGGCTGGTCTGCTGGATGGCAAAGAGGTGACTACGCATTGGGCAAAGAGTGAAGAGTTAGCCAAAAAATATCCTTTGGTTAAGGTGAAGATAGCCCGTGTTTTTAGTAAAGACGGAAATATATATACTGCGGGGGGAGTCAGTTCAGGGATGGACTTGGCATTGGCTTTGGTTGAGGAAGATTGTGGTAAATCTTTTGCTTTGTACATTGCCCGATGGATGGTTTTATTCTTGAAGCGTCCCGGGAATCAGGCTCAGTTTACTACTCCTTTGGAGTGTCAGAACATTAATAATTTGTCCATCCGCAAAGTGTGTGAATGGTTGCTTAATCATTTTAATGAAGACTTGAGGGTGGAAACATTGGCCGAATACGTGGCAATGAGCCCACGTAATTTTGCCAGGGTATTTGCCCGTGAGTTACGGATTACTCCGGCGAAATATCTTGATAAAATAAGAGTGGGTTATGCTTGTCAGTATTTAGTAGAGACACAATTGTCGCTGGATGAAGTTGCTTCTCGGTGCGGATTGAAAAATTCAGATAATATGCATCGCCAGTTTCTTAAAATGCTGGATACTACTCCAGCCCAATACAGAAGGCGTTTTCTTTCGTCATTCGGATAGTTTAAATTACTGTATTGTTCCATTATCTTTCGGATTGATCCGATAGTACTCGTCCCGATTTCGTCCCGGTTGTTTTTATAAAAAGCAAATAACGCGCTGAATTTCAATGTGTTATTTGCTTCCTGTCGGAATGAGGCGACTTGTAACCTACTTTTCTGTACTTTTTCTCATTCTGTTCGATTAGAGCGTACACGAGACTTATTTCTTATTGGTTGTTGGACAGGTTTACGTTTTTCTGACTTTACTCGTATTCGTGAAGAGAACATAAAAGATGGTATGCTAACTATTCAGCAACAAAAAACGAATGAATTTGTCACAATCCCGTTGCATCCAATATTTATTCGTATTTGGGAAAAATATAATGGTAATCTTCCAAGTAATATAAGCAATCAGAAGTTTAATGATAATTTAAAAGATGTATGCCGTGAAGCGGGATTGACGGAACATGTTCTAAAGTCAATAACTAAAGGGGGTAAGAAACAAACTACTGTTTATGAAAAATGGCAGCTCGTTTCTTCTCATACAGCCCGAAGAAGTTTTGCTACCAATCTGTATAAATCTGGATTCCCAAGTATTAGTATTATGCAGATTACCGGGCACAAGACAGAGAGTAGCTTTCTCAAATATATCAAAGTAAGCAAGGAAGAACACGCCAAAATGCTAATGATGCACTGGCAAAAGAATGGGAATTTATTAAAAGTGATGTAATTATGGAATATGTAAGAGGCTATTATAATGGTATAATACGGCTCTTAGGTAGAAAAAAACAAGATCGCAAATAAGCGTAATTATTAGAGCTTTGATAATAATAACATTCCGGGTAGATCTGCTTCGGATGATCTATCCAAACACTAAAATATAAAATTTAGCTATGAGATCAACTATTGTAGAACAGGATGGCATCCGGATCACACAGGAGCAACCGGAAAACATTGTTATTGATATGAATGGCTCGTCTATTACCCTGACAGAAGAGAATACGGAACTACTTCGGGTTATGCTTTATGATGCTTACCGCTCAAAGCATTGGAAATATACCCGAAAGGAGAAGTCGGCAAGGAACAAAGCTCTTTGGGCACTTGCTAAAGCACAAGGCAAGAAGAGGCCAGATGTACGTACCCCGAAAGGCTTATGAGTATATGGAAAGCCAACGTGAAGAATTAGAAAAGGAGGCTGTCTCAGATGATGATATTCTATCTCTCATCAAGAATATTCCAGAAATAGATCTTCCTGATATGGAGTTACCTGATTTCTTAAAATAGTTTAGAACCTGACATAATCCATTAATAGGGTAAGTCTTATTATTATCTAATCAAATATTGTAGTTAAGGCTATTAACAAGGCATAAAATTTGTTCAACATACGCCTCTTATTTATACTCTGCAGTGACTTAAGAAGAAAAAATAGAACACGAAGTAATCTCTTATACTTTTCGATATTTTCATTTTTATTTGTATATATTGAGTTTATTATTTTTATATTTTCTATTTTTGTAGTTATAAGCATAATATTATGAGAACTACAAAATTAACTGAAGAGTTTATTAGAGCTTTTAATATACATCGAATAATTGAAGAAAAGCCAAAGTCTGGCCAAAAGCAGGTATACATAGTAGAGATAGACAATTCTATTTTCGCTCTTAAGATCATACCGACGGCTGACGAAAGGATAGTAAGAGAACTAAATATTTACAAACGTTTTAAAGATAATTGTGGAATACCTAATGTTATCAAAGTACAGACATATGGAGATGAACTTGTTGTTATTGAAGAATTTATTGAAGGAGATGATTTAAATCTCATATCCTCACAGTATATAAATAATTCTGAGAAAATACGTCATTTAATTGCTGATATTGCTTGTATCTTAACTCCTGTATGGAACAGCCGATGCGTTCATAGAGATTTGAAGCCACAGAATATCATTATCAAAAATGATGGACACCCAGTTATATTAGATTTTGGAATTGCCAGAGACTTAGATGACGAAACGATAACTCCAACAGGTTTTCAACCTTTCACTTGGAGTTTTGGAAGTCCAGAACAATATTTTTTCAAAAAAGAACAAATTTCATATCGTACGGATTTCTTTTGTTTGGGAATTATTGCATATTATTTATACACACAAACTCTACCATTTGGAAAATCAAGATCTGCTATAGCTGAAAGCTTTACACAATCGCAAAAAGAATACGATGTACATAATGAAGAAATGAATATATTCTTAAATACAGTCTTAAAATATAGTGTAGCAGAACGGCCAAGGACAGTTGAACAATTTATAAAATCACTAAACATATGAAAATAGTACAAACTTTGGGACATAATCCCAACTGGAACATTGAAGTCTTTACTAACCAAAATATTGGTGATGAATTCCTTATCACAGCAATTTCTTTTGGAAACAAGTTTGCTGATAATAAAAGAGTTGCACCTATATTGGATAAATCAATGTTAGACCTTCAGTTTTATGGTCAAAAAAACAGTGCGCATTTGTCAAGAGGTAAACTATCTGATTCGATTTTCATCCTGCAAGATTTTTTAATGATAAAGAGGCGACTAACATACGAATCAATAAGTGCATAGAAGAAGCTATTGAATATCAAATATCATTAGGATTTAAAAAAATCATAATCCCGCACTATTATGAAGATAATTATATCGCAGGTATTACGTCCACTATAAAGGTAATTAATCAATACCTCAAAAAACATAAAAAAAACGGAATAGAATATTTTATGACCCTTCCTCTGGCTTATGATATTATTCGTAATCAGGATAATGTAGAAAATTTACTCTTTGAATTAACAGATATGAGCATTATTTTTGATGGTTATTTCGTCGTTTGCGAAAATAAACCAGAACAAGGTCACAAAATTTCTAATGATATAAGACTTATTACCAATTTATCCAATGTCCTTAGAGTTCTAAAATATCAAGGATTTAAAACTATATATGGGTATGCCAATTGGGATGCAATATTCTTTTTAGCTCAAACAGACATTGATTATATAACAATCGGAACATATGAAAACCTAAGAAATTTTTCCATAAGAAGATTTACAGAAGATATTTCGGGAGGAGCTTCTGAAGGGTACTATTTTTCAGAGAAGCTTCTCAATATGGTGCGTGCGAAAGACCTAATAAATATTCGTGCTAACGGAATGTTGCATATTATAAAAAATGAGCAGAATATATTTTCCGATGTGATATTGAATGAAAATTATGTTTGGAATATACACAAACCCGATGTGAACAAAAACTATCTTCTATCAATTTCATCACTATTAAAAAAAATTTCTAAAATCGTTAGCATAAAAGAACGAATAATCTATGTCCTATTTTTAATTCAAGAAGCTATAGAGAATTATCAAATTTTAGACGATAATTATGTTGTCCTACAGAGTGAAGGTCGAAATTATCATCTAGACATTTGGCTAATGTATCTATTGAAAGTGATTAAAATGAAACCTGACGAATTTTATGCCATGTATGAGAGTCGAAAAAAACATTATTGATACATTACAACTTCTGATAATAACATTTGCATTGTAGGATCAAGTGGCTTTTGTTTTTTGGGATGATGATATTTCTTCACCACTCCTTCTATTGATATAGTTAATAGTCCCACATTCAATTTTTCGAATAAAGACAAATTCTCTATAGCAACCCTAGAATGTGCTTCATCTAAAATAACATATGAATAATCTGCAAACCATTTATACCTATATGCTTGCATCAACGCTTTTTTCCAATTCCTTAGCTTTGCTTCAAATGCTATATTTTTTTTAAAAGATAATTCATATTTATTACTGAAGATATAATAAGAATCTATCCTCCTAACATAGCTATATTGAATAAGTTTTTCCAAAGATTTAGTAATATCCTGTCGCCTGCTACCTGTTATGGTTGTTATTATATCCAGAGAGACTCTTTTCTTATTTTTTACAATCTGATATACATTTATGTCAATAGGGGTTAACCTTTCCCTTTTAGCTATATATGCAGAATCTTTAAGTTCTGTAACGACTAAATCTGCAATGCCAAAACCTAAGCTAACTTCCTCCAACACTCTTTTATTCGCAATGTTAAATTTGCTAGAAAAAGAATCTTTAAATAGATTTACTAACTCTTGTTCTGTGCTAAAGCCCATTTTGTTTTATTATTATATATGTTGAATCATCGTTGTTTTTATTTATTTGTAGCCGATTAATGGCATTCACTATGTTTTTTTTACGCTTATATTGAAAAATCATAAAATACTTTTTTATATTTTCTTCCATAAAAGTATAAAATCCATCGGAACATATTATAAAATTTTGCTTTATATCAAATTCTCTTTGCTTTATATCACCTAGCTCCAACTCCTCTAAACCTATATATTTAGTCAGTACACGATTGTTTCCCGGTAAATTATCATCTATTGTTAATGGTTCCACAAACGAGTTTGAGAAAGAATAAATTCTAGAGTCTCCAGCATTAACAATAAAAGCTTTATGTAGGTCGAAATGGAGTAACAAAGCACTACATGTGGTTTTACCATATATAGAAGAAGCCAAAGATGATAAATGCATATTATAAATCAATTCATCTAATTTAATATTTGAATTTAGATATGAGTTATAATTTATATCTAAAAATCTTTTACAATATTGAATATAATCAATACTTCTATTTAGTGAGCTAACCCCATCAAATAGAATGAAAATGCTATACGCAGAGGTGTGCATAAGCCAAATATCATCTTGATTTTGCATACGTGCCACTCCTTGCAAAGAATTACATACAACAACTATATCTTTATCATTCTTGATCATACAAACAAATAATCTATCGGTTACAAAGTTACATTTTTTTTGTAGAAAAGCTTCAAGTATCACTTCAAAATGGAAGATGTCATTCATTAACAATATATTAGAATGATAATCAATTAATATAGTTACAACAAGTACACAGTTTAGATGTTCAAAAAAACATTGCAACTTTACTTCTATTGATTTGAAAGTATATACTTACACGTTCTAAAAATTAAAATATATATCAAGTATTAGTTACATAAATTACAGAATAAGACAATGAAAATATGTTTTTTAGTCGTTCTATATATGAAAAATGTTTTTAACTATAGTCCCTTCTCTCAAATAACGTTCTGTAGTTCTCAAGTTCTCATCAACCTTTTTCATACTATTTGCATAATCTTCAAATATTTTGCTAAAACCTTTCTGATCCGCATTCCACTGTCTTTTTATGGCATTGTATCCCATTATAACATCTTTGACCTCATTAAAATATGCAGATGAATAGCCAGGTATCTCTCTTTCAATAGGGCTGACGAGGATTTTAAAGATTAATGTTTTTCCTTTTGCATGGTTATTTGCTTTTGAGCATTCTGCGATATAATTATTTACAACGTAAATAATACGTTTATGAAGCTCCATTTCTGATTTATTATATTTATCACGATGAGAATCTACTTCTTTGATCAGCCCAAGTAACTTTAAAAAGTAAGTATTGCAATGGTCCATATTATTTTTGTATGATCTGCTATAGTCTTCATACTTTTCTTTGATATAGGATGATACTTGGGTTAGGTACTCCAATGAACTTATTAGTTTAGTTACATTGGCAATTTGCCTTTCGACATTTCTATCCTTATCAAAACAGTTAATGACAAACATATATATGTATTTGTCTAGACTCATAGTATTTAACTTATTATATGATAGTGCCAAATATTCAAATCTTTCAGGATTAGCATCTTCTGATAATTTAATTGCTTTAGATAACTTATAGAGTTTATTATATTGTTTCTCTAAAGAATCATGAGTTGAATCTATCCACGAAAATATAACATATCTAAAGTTTTTTGTCTCTCCAATCTTTTGTCGCTTATTGGCACGCCAATTCCATATTAATCCTATTATAAGAACAATAAATGGTATTAATGTCTTCATGCCTTTTCTATCTTAATATTAATACTCTTCCCGCAATGAGGGCAGGTGATGGCGAGAGCGCTTTTCTTGGGCTGGTCGAAAAGTTCTGTGATGTCAACGTCTAAAGCATTGGCTATTTTTTCTAATGTTTCGAGAGAAGGAGTCGATTTGCCATTAACGATATTACTCATATTCGGTTGAGTTATTCCTATCATTCCTGCAAGTGACACAACAGTTACTTTCTTTTCTTTTAATACATCTTTAATTTTCAGCTTCATATTATATCGTTCTAGATTATAATGCAAATATAGAATATTATATTGAATAAAAGCATAAATAAAGATTAAATATATCTCTATACATAATATTTTGTTGCTTTATATTTTAATTTTATATTCTCAAACATTATATTTGCAATGTAATAATAATGATATACGATATAAGCCTTATGACAAGAGCAGAATTAAATCAGATGTGCAGAGAATACCAACAGGTATTAGTAATGAGTGAAGCAGAAGTATTCACCAAGTACGAAGAAAGCAAAGCTGAGTGTATCGCTTCTTTTGAGGTTGAAATTGATTATTGGGAAAATCAATTAGGATATAAGTACTAACACATAAAATACAAGATTATGGCAACAAATTTTAAAAATCAAATGAGAGAGTTAATGAATCAAAGTTGGATGCTTGTCAAAGTGTATGGTTTCTCAATGGCTGAGGCTATGAAACAAGCTTGGCAAATACTAAAACTGAAAGCTGCTTTGAAGAACGGCATAGTTAAGTTCTTCTATCAAAAATTAGATGGGTCTGTTCGTACAGCATGGGGGACTTTTAATACCTGAAACAAAGATACAGGACACAAAAGAAATGAGAGCCTCATCACATATTATGATAATGAGAAAGCCTCTTTCAGAAGCTTTAAAGTTGCAAACTTCATTAGAATAGCATAATACGAGCCCTTAACAAAGTGAGAAAAGTAACCCCAAATAATAATATTATCGAGAAATAAAATTAAACCATTATGGAAACAACATTTATTGACGAAAAAGAAATCATTGAGAAGTTTGTAGAGAAAGCCCAGAAAATAAACAAAATACTTATCGACTGCCTAAATCGGAAAATGAGAGAGTATAGGATTGATCCTGATCATTACGTAGATGGCTTAGAAGGCATCATAAGTAGCAAAGACTTAACTCTGAAGGGTAACATAAACAACCTGTTTGCGGCCTTTACTGCTAACTACTCAGAAAGCATTTCTTTTCAGTGCGAGAATATCAAGTACATGAATACATTAAGTTTCGTTTAAAGTTATCTAAAACGAAAAGGCTTAGAAGATGATTTTCTAAAATTCAGAGATACCAATAACTTTAACCAAAAGCGAATTAGTTAAATGATGCGGGCTGAATAATCCTTATGCTAGTAGCGGGTATCATCCTACTACTAGCTAAATGATATAATTAGGTTGGCAATGGCTTTCATTGTCTACTATAAAACAAAGATGCTTTATGAATAAAGAAGAAACACTTTACCTGCCTATTAAACAGGTTTATTTTGATTAGATTATTGCCGGTACAAAGAAAGCTGAATACAGAGAAATCAAAGAAGGCATTACCGCTAACCGCTACTTACTAAAAGATGCCAACGGTAAATACATTCTCAATCCTAAAATGACAGAGCCGGACAAAGAATACTTTATTGATGATTACAATAGCGGAACAAAAAAGGCTTAACTCATTGAGAGTCAAACCTTTTTTGTCGGAATGAGGCGATTCGAACGCCCGACCCCTACGTCCCGAACGTAGTGCGCTACCAACTGCGCTACATTCCGATGCCTTATTTGGCTGTGGTGCCACCAGGAATCGAACCGGGGACACAAGGATTTTCAGTCCTTTGCTCTACCAACTGAGCTATGGCACCATTTTATTTGCGGGTGCAAAGATACATAGTTTTTTTTATAAGCAAAAGGATTTCCAGAAAAATAAAAATCCCCTTTTGCATCTGTAGAATACAGATGTAAAGGGGACTTAGTGTTGTAAAAAACAGGTCTATAACGGAATATTAATCTATATTCGGATTGATCTTTTTCCAATCTGCTATTGCAGGAAGTACGCCCATACTAATGACTTCGTCACGCAGCTTGCACAAATGGGCATAGCTCTCTTTCAGTTTGCTCTCTTCTTCAGGGGTACCTTTCAACTCTTTGTAACGTACGCCGTTTTTGGTCAACTCTGTTTCCATAGCCATCATGATGTGCTCAAAGCCGTGGCTATGTACGTATGTTCCTACAGGCCAACGGAAGGGATGTCCACCCATGGCGGCTGCAATCATTTCAATGGAAACATAAGACGGACTTTGGAAAGAAGAACGACCACGAAGGTTAATAATGTTGGCGCCACCTTTGGTGACTTTTGTTTGGATTTCGGCCCATTGCTCGGTTGTCAGTGCGGGAGTTCCGATTAAGTCAAGCAAAGGTTTCCCATCTACTTTGGCAGTGGAAGCGTAAACAGCCATTTGTTCGCCGTGTCCGCCATATGTGCGGCAGTTTTCAACTTTGTCAGGAGAGATATGGAAGTGCTTTGCGAGTTCGCTACGTAGGCGGGTACTGTCGAGTGCGGCAAGAGTCGTTACTTGTGAAGGCTTTAAACCAGAATAGAGCAGTGTGATGAGTCCGGTGATATCAGCTGGATTAAAGATCACTACCACATGCTTAACGTCGGGACAGTAGGCTTTAATATTTTTACCGAATTCTTCGGCAATGGCGGCATTCCCTTTCAGTAAGTCTTCTCTTGTCATACCTGCTTTACGGGCTGCTCCTCCCGAAGATACAATGTATTTGGCGCCTGTCAATGCTTCTTTTATATCAGAAGTAAAGGTCAGGTTCAATCCTTCGAACCCACAGTGAAAGATTTCTTCGGCCACCCCTTCAAGTCCCGGTCCGTAAGGATCGTACAGGCAGATATTCGGGGTCAGATGCATCATGATAGCTGTTTGCGCCATATTGGAGCCGATCATACCGGCAGCGCCTACAATCGTTAACTTTTCGCTAGTTAGAAATTCCATAAATATGTATATTTAATTAGGTGAATAAATTCTTTATAACTTTAAGTTTACGCTACAAAGATAACTCCTTAGCGGGAATTTTGTTCATAGAAAAAAGTTATGGTTTAGATTGAAAAGTTATTCCTTATCTTTATCTTTGTCGCAAATGATATTTTGATGAGTATAGATTTAGGAAAATTCAATGTCCTGGAGGTCGTGAAAGAGGTCGACTTTGGCATGTATCTGGATGGTGGTGAAGAGGGGGAGATCCTTTTACCCAAGCGTTATGTTCCCGAGGATTGTAAGCCTGGCGATTTGCTGAATGTGTTTATATATCTGGATAATGAGGAACGTCTGGTTGCTACTACGTTGACGCCATTGGTGCAGGTGGGAGAGTTTGCATGTCTGGAAGTGTCATGGGTTAATGAGTTCGGGGCTTTTTTGAACTGGGGACTGATGAAAGATTTGTTCGTCCCATTCCGTGAGCAAAAGATGAAAATGCTAATTGGTAAGAAGTACGTTGTTTATGCTTATCTTGATGACGAAAGTTACCGTATTGTTGCTTCAGCTAAGGTGGATCGCTATCTTTCTAAAGAAGAAGCGCCTTATGAGCCGGATGATGAAGTCGACATCCTGATCTGGCAGAAAACGGATTTAGGATTTAAAGCGATTATCGAGAATAAATATGCCGGTTTAATTTATGATAACGAAGTTTTTCAGTCCCTTCATACAGGTGATACTCTGAAAGCTTATATCAAGCAGGTACGGGAAGATGGCAAGATAGATTTGATATTGCAAAAACCGGGCTTTGAAAAAGTGGATGACTTTTCAAGAGTGCTGCTGGAATATATAAAAGATCATGATGGCTGTGTGATGCTGACCGATAAAAGTCCTGCGGAAGATATTTACGACGAGTTTGGCGTTAGCAAGAAAACCTTTAAGAAAGGGGTGGGGGATTTGTATAAGAAGCATTTCATTGTTTTGCACGAAGACCGTATTGTTTTGGCGAAAACGTCGAAATCCTAAACCGAATAGGGGAATCCCTACAGAGGAATAGAGAGAAACAACAAGATAGGGGGATTTTTTCCCCTATCTTTGTTTTTAAGAAGAATAGACAATTCATGAACTAAACCAAAAACGCTACAATGAAACGAATAATATTTATCTTGCTTGCCTTTATGAGTACTGCTGTTTGCAGCGCAGGCACGGAAGCTATGAGTAATAGCAAAGTTCGTAAGGAAACTCGCTTCCTTACTGATAAAATGGCTTATGAATTGAACCTGAGTACAAAACAATACAATGATGTTTATGAGATTAATTATGATTTCATTACGGAAATTCGTTATTTGATGGATGATGTATTGTATGGGGAAGATTGGGCCATCAATCGTTATTATGAATATTTGGATTTGCGCAATGATGACCTGAGGTGGGTGCTTAATCGCGATCAGTATGCCCGCTTTATGCGTGCCGACTATTTTTATCGCCCTGTTTATGCAAGTAATAATCATTGGTATCTCCGTGTGTATGTGACTTATCCTAACCATGGACTTTTCTATTTTCCCCGTCCGTATCACTATCGCACTTATAGAGGTGGGCATTACCGGACACATCATGATAATATGAGTTATTACCGCGGACGTTATAATCATCCATTCTACAATAAGACACATCATATTCGGGATAATAAGTTTTATATAACTCATCGTCGTTCGGATTTTGGCACAGTTGTTATTCGTCATGATTCTCCCCGGAGAGCTTTCAGGGATGATGTATATACTAATCGACGTAGTATAAGTAATGAAAAGCGTAGGGCGACAACTGGTGGAAGCCGTAGATCTTACGTAAAAAGAAGTACTGAAGAGCAACACAATGTTGAAAGATCTTCCAGAAGTACGGATAGAAGTTCTGTTAATTCAATCAAGAGGGAAAGTAAGCCTTCTGAGGTGCGGACCGTACGGAGTTCGAGGCGCGATAACAACTCTTCATCATCTGAAAACTCGTCCTCTCGTCCCCGACGTTCATCTAGGGGGCGTTGATGAATAAAAAGAAGTGAATTGTTTGTGTATCTGCTAAATAATTCGTTCCTTTGCACCGCTTTCGCGTAATCGCTGTCAGGACCATAGAGAGAAGCCTGATATGTTGCGTTGTAACGATCAAACATTTTTAATAATAACAACAATGGATTTAATTAAAATTGCAGAAGAAGCATTTGCTACCGGAAAACAACACCCGAGCTTCAAAGCTGGTGATACAGTTACAGTAGCATATCGTATCGTCGAAGGTAACAAAGAGCGTGTACAGTTGTATCGTGGTGTTGTTATCAAAGTTGCCGGTCATGGCGACAAGAAACGCTTTACTGTACGTAAGATGTCCGGAACGATAGGAGTCGAAAGAATTTTCCCGATGGATTCACCAGCTATTGATCGTATTGAGGTTAATAAAGTGGGTAAAGTTCGTCGCGCTAAATTGTATTATTTGCGTGCTCTTACCGGCAAAAAGGCTAGAATTAAAGAAAAAAGAACGATTGGTGCTTAATTTGCCAAGTTCTGATTTTAAAATAAAAAGGGAAGCTAAACAGCTTCCCTTTTTATTTTGGCTTAATCTTCGATAACGATGTCTTCCTGAGACAGGGCCTTTTCTCTTGCCTCTTGCTGAATCATTTCCGAAGCAATAGTTGATTCATAAAAATAAATCCCCGGCAAGTTTAACCCGCCGGAGATTTCAGTATGTATTAATAGAATGTTCTATTTAATGTCTTTTAGTTCCCATCCTAAGGCGCTGGCACCTAATACCGCAGCATCAGAATCTTTCAGTTCGGACATCAATAATTTGGTCTTACCCTTGAAGATGGTCAGAATATTATCGTCAATAGCCTTTTGTATCGGTTTGAATATGTAATCACCGGACTTAGCCAGACCACCGAATAATACGATGGCTTCAGGACTTGAGAAAGCAATGAAATCGGCAAGAGCCTCTCCGAGAATACTACCGGTAAATTCAAAGATATCCTGAGCTAGTTTGTCTCCTTGTACGGCAGCATCATAAACGTCCTTACTCGTAATATTTTCTGCAGGAATGGAGCGAAGTAGACTGGCATCCGTCCGTGCAGTCAGGAATTCCCGTGCTGTACGAGCTACACCTGTTGCCGAACAATAAGTCTCAAGACAACCGTGGCGTCCGCATCCGCATAGACGTCCGTTTCCGCGGCGTACAATAACATGTCCCAATTCCCCTGCAAATCCATCGTGTCCATAGACCATCTGACCGTTAATTACAATGCCACTGCCTACACCGGTACCGAGCGTAATCATGATGAAATCTTTCATTCCGCGTGCAGCACCGTAAGTCATTTCTCCAATGGCAGCTGCATTGGCATCATTGGTGAGTGCGGTCGGAATTTCCAAGCGTTCTTCAAACATGGCTGCCAAAGGAATGACTCCTTTCCAGGGTAAGTTGGGAGCAAATTCAATGGTTCCATTGTAATAGTTACCGTTTGGAGCACCCATGCCAATTCCTTTTATTTTCTCCGGACCGCCATTGGCATTGATGAGTGCCAACAGTCCTTTGCATACTTCATCTGCATAGTCATCTACCTTTGAGTATGCTCCGGTTTTAATTGAATTGCTTGCAATAATAGTTCCGCGTGCGTCAACAATACCAAAGACGGTGTTTGTTCCGCCTATATCAATGCCTACAACGTAGGGCTTCTCCATGTTCGAATTCATGATAATTATTAATTTGTTTAAAGGGTTAGTTATTTTGTTTATGGTTACAAATTACACAAAGAAAAACGGTATTGCAAAATCTTTTTAAAAAAAACTTTGTGGGTTTTGCAACTTTTTGTAACCTTGTTGCGTCTAATAGTGAAAATTAGTACGGATAAACTTATATTTAATAAAAAATAATAGCGTGATACATCTGGAAAATATCAATAAAACCTATAATAACGGAGCACCTATGCATGTGCTCAAGGGTATCAATCTCAATATCGAGAAAGGAGAATTTGTTTCAATCATGGGGGCTTCGGGATCAGGAAAATCCACGCTACTTAATATATTAGGTATATTGGATAATTATGATACCGGAGATTATTATTTGAACGGTTCGTTAATTAAGAATCTTAGTGAAACAAAGGCTGCTGAGTATCGTAACCGGATGATTGGGTTTATTTTCCAATCGTTTAATTTGATTTCATTTAAGAATGCTGTGGAAAACGTGGCATTACCGCTTTTTTATCAAGGTGTGAGCCGACGCAAAAGAAATGCACTTGCGTTGGAGTATCTGGATCGTTTAGGATTAAAAGACTGGGCTAATCACATGCCCAATGAAATGTCCGGCGGGCAGAAACAGCGGGTGGCCATTGCCCGTGCTTTGATTACCAAACCCCAAATCATTCTGGCGGATGAGCCTACGGGGGCGTTGGATAGCAAAACTTCGGTGGAGGTGATGCAGATATTGAAGGATCTTCATCAGACCGGTATGACGATTATTGTTGTCACTCATGAAAGCGGGGTTGCTAATCAAACTGATAAGATTATACATATCAAGGATGGCATTATTGGTGGTATTGAGGAAAATCGCAATCATGATGCTTCTCCTTTCGGACAAAACGGTTATATGAAATAATAAATAAAATATTTATGTTAGATATTTGGCAAGAAATATACGGGACGATTAGGCGGAATAAACTGCGTACGTTTCTCACGGGTTTTGCTGTGGCATGGGGGATATTCATGCTCATTGTATTGCTTGGTGCCGGGAATGGACTAATTCACGCTTTTGAGAAATCTTCGTCTGAACGCGCCCTTAATTCCATTCGTATTTTTCCGGGCTGGACTTCCAAATCTTATAAAGGTCTGAAGGAAGGCAGGCGGATAACTCTGGAAAATAAGGATTTGAATACTACGACGAGATTCTTTTCTGATAATGTTATAAGTGCGGGTGCTACGGTCAGGCAGAGTAGTGTCAATGTTAGTTTTGGTAAAGAATATGTGAATCTATCCTTGATGGGGGTACATCCTAACTTTACGAGTGTTGAAACAGTAAAGACGGCTACAGGACGCTTTATTAACCAGAATGATTTGAATGAGCGGCGTAAGGTGATTGTTTTATATAAGAAGACAGCTGATATTCTATTTGGAAAGGCGCATGTTGATCCTATCGGGCAGTTTGTTAATGCATCTGGGGTTGCTTATCAGGTGGTTGGAACCTACAATGATCAGGGAGACCGTGATGCAGCCGATGCTTATATTCCTTTTACCACTTTGCAGACGATTTATGATAAAGGGGAGCAATTAAATAACATTATATTTACGACTAAGGGGTTAAACACAATAGAACAGAATGATGCTTTTGACGCTGATTATCGTAGAGTAATCGGAGCTAACCATCGTTTTGATCCGACAGATGACAGTGCGATCTGGATTTGGAATCGTCTTTCTAATTATATGAAAACGCAGAAAGCAATGAATCTTCTGCAGACGGCTATATGGGTTATTGGTCTTTTCACCCTTTTGAGTGGAATTGTCGGAGTCTCAAACATCATGTTGATTACCGTAAAGGAGCGTACCCGTGAATTCGGAATACGGAAAGCGCTTGGAGCCAAGCCTTTTTCTATTCTGTGGTTGATCATCGTGGAAAGTGTGGCGATTACCACACTATTTGGCTATATTGGAATGGTCACAGGCATTGCGGTGACGGAATGGATGAATTCCGCTTTTGGAAACCAGACGATGGATGCGGGCATGTTTCAGGAGACCATGTTTTCCAATCCGACGGTAGACCTGAGCGTTGCCATAAAGGCTACATTGACTCTTGTCATAGCTGGTACTCTGGCTGGTTTCTTCCCGGCTAAAAAAGCGGTAAGTATAAGCCCTATTGAGGCACTAAGAGCAGATTGATAAAATGTAAGTTGAAGTTATGAGAATAGATATAGATTCTTGTGAGGAGATCCTCATTACGATTACAAGAAATAAGACACGTAGTTTGTTGACTGCCTTTGGTGTGTTCTGGGGTATTTTTATGCTGGTAACACTTATTGGAGGTGGCTATGGAATGCAGGAACAGATGAAATCGCAGTTTAAGGGATTTGCTACCAATTCCGCATTTCTAGTTTCAAGGAAGACTGGAGAAGCTTATAGAGGATTCCGTAAAGGTCGCTCATGGGACCTGAAGTTTGATGACATTGATCGATTGCGTAGGGGAGTTAATGAAATCGATATTATAACCCCTTCCATTGCAAAATGGGGAAATACAGCTATATATGGAGATAAAAAATACAGTTGTAGCGTAAAAGGACTTTATCCTGATTATGAGCATATCGAACATCAGGAAATGGCATACGGGCGCTTTATAAATGATGTTGATATTAAGGAAGCGAGAAAAGTTTGTGTGATCGGAAAGCGGGTTTATGAAAGCCTGTTTCGTCCCGGAGAAGATCCTTGTGGAAAATACGTCCGGGTGGATGGTATTTATTATTATGTTGTCGGGATGTGTGCATCCGAGGGTAATATCAATATTGAGGGACAGGCATCTGAGGCTGTTACTTTGCCATTTACTACAATGCAACAGGCCTATAATCTGGGAAACCAACTTGATGTGATTTGTTTCACAGTAAAAAAGGGAGTGAAGGTTACAGATATTCAGCCTAAGGTGGAAGCTATTGTAAAGGCTGCTCATTATATTGCTCCGGATGATAAGCAGGCTGTGATGATGTTGAATGCAGAAGCGATGTTTTCAATGGTTGATAATTTAATGAGTGGGATTCGTATTCTAATCTGGATGGTTGGTCTGGGTACCTTATTTGCAGGAGCCATTGGGGTTTCTAATATCATGATGGTGACAGTACGTGAACGGACTACGGAGATTGGTATCCGTCGGGCTATCGGAGCGCGACCTCGTGATATTCTGCAACAAATACTTTCAGAAAGTCTGGTTCTGACAACTATAGCCGGTATGGCAGGTATTACTTTTTCTGTGCTGGTGCTTCAGGTTTTAGAGGTCGCAGCCAATGAACCGGGTAATATTACCACGCATTATCAAGCCTCTTTTGGTTTGGCAGTTGGCACATGTTTACTCCTGTTGGGACTGGGTATTCTTGCTGGTTTGGCACCGGCTTACCGTGCAATGGCAATCAAACCGATAGAAGCTATTAGAGATGAATAGCATTTTGTTGAGGTTTAGTCTGGGAAATACGCATTTGGGAAAATTGATATTATAATTGGATAAATTAGAAAATAATATAAGATTTATATGAAAAAGTATCTGAAAATTGCATTGTTAGTGGTTGTTGCTCTCATTTTTATTGGAACGTTTGTATTCTTGTATAAGAAGTCTCAGCCTAAAGTGACGGTTTATGAAGTTGTTAAACCGGAAGTTACCGATTTGAAAAAAACGACAGTTGCTACCGGAAAGGTGGAACCACGTGACGAGATTCTCATCAAACCTCAGATATCGGGTATTATTGATGAGCTTTATAAAGAAGCTGGACAAAGTATTCGTAAAGGAGAGGTGATTGCTAAGGTGAAGGTTATTCCGGAACTTGGAACATTGAATTCGGCGGAAGGTCGGTTGAGATTGGCTGAAATTAATGGGAAACAGGCGGAGACTGACTTTGCACGTATCAAGAAACTATTTAATGATAAGTTGATCAGTCGCGAGGACTATGAGAAAGGGGAAGTTACAGTGAAACAGGCTCGTGAAGAGCTGGCTACGGCTAAAGATAATCTTCAAATTGTAAAAGAAGGTATAACAAAGAACAGTGCTTCTTTCTCGAGTACTCTAATTCGTTCCACAATTGACGGGCTGATCTTGGATGTGCCAGTGAAAGCCGGTAACTCAGTGATTATGAGTAATACATTTAATGATGGTACGACGATTGCGACAGTAGCCAACATGAACGATTTGATTTTTAAGGGAAAAATAGATGAGACGGAAGTTGGACGTCTTCACGAAGGAATGCCGGTGAAGTTGACCATTGGTGCTTTACAAAATCTCTCATTTGAGGCTGTCTTGGAATATATTTCTCCAAAAGGGGTCGAAGAGAATGGAGCTAACCAATTTGAAATTAAGGCGGCTATCCATGTTCCCGATTCAGTTGAAATCCGTTCTGGCTATTCTGCAAATGCGGAAATCGTATTAGATCATGTTAAGAAGGCTTTGGCTTTGCCTGAGAGCACAGTTGAGTTTAGCGGTGACAGCACATTTGTGTATGTCCTTACAGATAGCGTCCCCGAACAGAAATTCAAACGTACACAAATTAAGGTCGGTATGAGTGATGGCCTTAAGATTGCTATCAAGTCCGGTTTGACTGTTAAGGATAGAGTACGTGGTGCCGAAAAGAAAGATAAATGATCATTGTTGACTTATGAACGGAAGCATTATGAAGAAAAAAATATTTTTATATTTAATAGTCCTTTGTGCAACAGTGCAATCGCAGGCTCAGGAAGGATGGACTCTGCGTCAGTGCATCGATTATGCAATAGATCATAATATTGATATTCGCCGAACGGCTAATTCCGCCAAGCAAAGTGCGGTCGATGTGAATACTGCAAAGTGGGCGCGTCTGCCGAATTTGAATGGTAGTGCTGGACAGAGTTGGAATTGGGGACGTACGCAAACAGCTATAAAAGATGAGCAAACAGGTGACTATTCCACTGTCTATGTGAATACGAGTAGTAATAGTACGAGGTTGAGCTTGTCTACGAGCGTACCCTTATTTACTGGTTTTGAAATTCCCAACCAGTATGCCTTGGCTAAACTAAATCTTAAAGCGGCTATGGCTGATTTGGAGAAAGCGAAGGAAGATATCTCTATCAATATTGCATCTGATTATCTTCAGGTCTTATTTAATAGAGAGTTGCATCAGGTTGCTCTTGGTCAGGTGGACTTGAGTAAAGAGCAATATGAGCGGATTGCTCGTTTGGCAGAGCTGGGAAAGGCATCTCCTGCCGAAGTTGCTGATGCCAAGTCCCGTGTGGCACAGGATGAATTGAGTGCCGTGCAAGCCGAAAATAATTATAAACTGGCTTTGCTGGATCTTAGTCAGCTGATTGAATTAGATTCTCCTGAAGGGTTTAAACTGGCTACACCTGAGGTGAAGTTGGAGCTTCAACCTTTAACCATTCCGGACGAGATCTTTCAGACAGCTTTGGTTAGTAAGGCTTCTATTCAGGCTGCAAAGTATCGTTTGGAAGGTAGTAAACATCGTGTTCGCATTGCTCAAAGCGGTTTATATCCTCAATTGAGTTTGAACGCAAGTCTGGGTACCGATTATTACTCTACACTTAATCGTACTTTTCGTCAGCAAATGAGCGATAATTATAGTAAGTATGTGGGACTGAGTTTAAGTGTTCCTATCTTTAATCGTTTCACGACGCGTAATAAAATTCGTACGGCTCGTTTTCAAAGGGAGAACTATGAATTACAGCTGGATAATGCGAAAAAAACATTATATAAAGAAATCCAGCAGGCCTGGTATAGTGCTGTTGCTGCGGAAAGTAAGTATAATAGCAGTACCGCTGCGACTGATGCCAGCGAATCTTCTTTTAAGTTGATGAGTGAAAAGTATCAGAATGGAAAAGCGACTGCTGTGGAATATAATGAAGCAAAACAGAATTTGAAGAAAGCCCAATCGGATGAGCTACAGGCAAAATATGATTATTTGTTCCGTACTAAAATCTTGGATTTCTATAAAGGTATTCCAATAAAATAGGGTTTATCCTATCGTTTATAAAAATCCTCTTTTGGGCTTATGTGCTCGAAAGGGGATTTTTATGTTTGATCTTTTTGAGCGCTTGACTGATTCTTATAGGCGTTCCTAAGGAGATTCTATTTATTTGTTTGAAAACGATTATCTGTTCGAAAACGAAAGTTTCCTTGCTTTATTCGTTAACTTTGTCCTTCAAACAAAAACGGTTTTGAATTTGATAAAGAAAATGGTGGCTAACATAAGGAAATGGTGGGTATATGGCGTATTTGCATTACTTGTGTGCTTATCGTGCCTCTTCTTTTGTCGTGGTGCTTTATTACGCTATTTTGCGGATGCCCGTATTGCTCTTATAGAAGAACATTATGGATTGAACATTCAATATGAAGGTTTGGGAATAGAGGGGCTGAACATCATTAAGCTCCGCCAATTATCTGTTATCCCCAAAGGACGTGATACTCTTCTGACTCTTAAAAAGTTAAATGTTCACTTGGGGATGTGGAGTCTGTTGTCAGGGCGGTTGAGGGTTTCTGATATTGATTTGGACGGGTTGAATCTTTTCTTTATTAAGAGGGGTACTCTTGCTAATTATGATTTTCTATTCCTGCCTTCACGGAAAGTTGATGACTCTTTAAATGGGGGGGAGGTTTCAAAGGATTATGTCCGGCAGACGAAAGTCTTTTTGGAACTGCTTTTTGGTTTATTACCAGAAAATGGTGCATTAAGGGATTTGCGTGTCACGGAACGGCAGGATGGACATTCTGTAACTCTTCATATCCCATTGTTTTCGGTGCTCAATAATCGTTTTCGTTCTTCTGTATTGGTCCGTGAAGATTCTTTAATGCAGAGTTGGGTGATTGAAGGGGAACTACTTCCTTCTGCCCGGAAAGTTTATGTCAGTCTGTATGCTCCTGGTCATAAGCAAATTATGCTTCCTTATATTTCTCGGCGTTTTGGTGCGGAAGTAAAGTTTGATACTCTTGGTGTAAGTCTGCAACAAGAATCCTCCGGGCGTAAATTGGCCGTTCTGGCAGGAGGAGCGAAGGCTTACGGACTACAAATTTATCATCAGCGACTTTCTCCTGAAGTCATAAATCTGGGTCATTGTTTATTAGACTATCATGTGAATGTGATGCCGCATTGCTTGGAACTTGATAGCAGTAGTCGTGTGCGTTTTAATGCGTTGGATTTTAATCCTTATTTACGTATTGAACGTTTGGAGGGGCCTCAGCAGTTATATCATTTCACCGCTTCTGTCAGAAAATCGTGGTTTCCTGCACAGAACTTATTTAGTTCTCTACCCATAGGCTTGTTTGGCAATTTGCAAGGGATACGTACTCATGGTGAACTGGCTTATCATTTTTTATTTGATGTGGATTTTTCCCGTTTGGATAGTCTTAAATTAGAATCTGATTTGAAAGCCCGGAACTTTCATATTGAACGATTCGGGCAGACGAACCTGAACAAGATGTCCGGTGAATTTGAATACACAGCTTATGAGAATGGACAGCCCGTCCGTTCCTTTCCAATTGGTCCTTCGTGGGAGCATTTTACACCACTTGACAGCATTTCTCCTTTGTTGCAAATGGCCGTCATGCAGAGTGAAGACGGGGCTTTCTTTTATCATAGAGGTTTTCTCCCGGACGCACTTCGGGAAGCGCTTATCTATGATTTGAAAGAACGGCGTTTCGCACGTGGGGGGAGTACGATCTCCATGCAGTTGGTGAAGAATGTTTTTTTGAACCGGAATAAAAATATTGCCCGCAAACTGGAGGAGGCTCTTATTGTGTGGCTCATAGAGAATGAACATCTGACGTCCAAACAGCGGATGTATGAAGTTTATTTGAATATAGCCGAATGGGGTCCATTGATTTATGGCATTAAAGAAGCCGCTGCTTTTTATTTCGACAAGCTTCCTTCGGAATTAACGTTGGAAGAGAGTATCTTCTTGGCATCTATTATACCTAAGCCGAAACATTTCCGGAATTCATTTACAGCTGACGGGCAATTGAAAGAGAATCAGGAAGGCTATTTTCGCTTGATCGCACGGCGCTTGGCTAAAAAGGGACTTATCTCGGAGGCTGAGGCGGAGTCGATACAGCCGGTGATTCAGTTGCGCGGACCTGCGAAAGAGTTCTTTGTGCCCGACCAGCCCGGGCAGCAGGGGCAAGCGGACCAATCAAATCAATCAGATCAGCCGGATGAAGAATAATTTTAGTCTTTCTGACTTAGAGCCTGTTTAAATTTTCCTTAGAAAGTTTTTTATCCAGCTTGTTTTGAGCCTATTTTCGGTCTATTTTTCTGTTTTCATGAGGAGCATAGCGGGCTATATGACGAGTGAAAAGAGGAAAATATCCTCAAAAATAACTCTCAAAAAAATGCAGTGCAAAATTTAAACAGGCTCTTAATGATATAACAGGTTGACTACTATGGCAATATAAGAGATGAAAGTGAGGTGTTAAACTACAATCGTCTTTTATGACCGCCTTCTTCTTTTCTGTTTCAGGCTAGTTGCCATCTGATGTTTTTTCGTCGAACTCAGCTTATTTATTATTTTTGTTTGGCTCTTTTTTTAGCTGCTAGCATTCTATTCGTTATATTTGTAGCAATTATAAATTGAGATAGGATGAAAAAACAGACATTAAAATTGATGCCGGGGTTACTTTTATCAGTAATTATGCTGATGAGTTCCTGTCACTCAGCTTATGAAGTGACTAAAGTTGAGGGGACGATGGTGCCGATAGATTCTACGTGGGATGTGAAACCTGATTCTGCGGCTGTGGCTTTACTCGCTCCTTATAAAGCCCGGATTGATAGTGTGATGTATCATGTAGTCGGTGTTGCTGCACTGAGTATGGATAAAGGGCAGCCTGAGGGGTTACTTTCCAATCTGGTTGCTGATGTCTTGAGAGCGGCTGCTTCTCAGGTATTGGGTAAACCTGCCGATATGGGGTTGGTTAATATTGGCGGGTTGCGTAGTGTGTTGACTAAAGGTCCGATTACCCGCGATAATATTTATGAAATACTGCCTTTTGAGAATTCTTTGTGTGTACTTACAATAAAAGGAGCTTATTTAAAACTTCTTTTTCAGAACATCGCTGAGCAACACGGTGAAGGAGTAAGCGGGGTTAAGCTGAGAATAACCAAAACGGGCAAACTCTTGGATGCAACGATCGGAGGGAAGGCGGTTGAAGATGATCAACTTTATACGATTGCTACGATTGATTACCTGGCCGATGGAAATGATGGTATGACTGCTCTTCCGCAGGCTGAAAAGCGGGTATGTCCCGATGGCGCGACACTCCGTGGGTTGTTTATGCAGTATGTGGAACAACAGACTGCTGCCGGAAAGGAAATCACTTCGCGTATTGAAGGTCGAATTACTCTAGGCGACGAATAACAAACTTCTTTGATGTTTAGTAATCTATAAAATGAAAATTAGTATGAAACAGATATCTGTATTTGGAGTGCTGATGCTTTGCTTTTTATTGCCGTTATCAGCACAGCAGACCAAACAGCTAGTTATTTTACAGACCAGTGATATGCATAGTCGCATTGAACCGATCAGTGCTAAATCGTCCGATCGTAATGCCGGCATGGGCGGAGTTGTGCGTCGTGCCACTTTTATAAAGGAAGCACGTGCAAAAGACAAGGATGATTTATTATTGTTTGATTGCGGTGATATTTCTCAAGGAACTCCTTACTATAATTTATTTCGTGGGGAGGTGGAAATAAAAATGATGAATCTCATGGGGTATGATGCTATGGCTATTGGTAACCATGAATTCGATTTTGGAATGGACAATATGGCACGATTGTTCCGTATGGCTAAGTTTCCGATTCTTTGTGCCAATTATGATGTTAAAGGTACCGTTCTTGAGGGTTTGGTGAAACCTTATGTTATTTTGGAACGTAATGGTTTGAAGATCGGTGTATTTGGTCTTGGTCCGAAACTTGCCGGTCTGGTTCAGGCGAATAAATATGAGGGTATTGTTTATGAAGATGCGACGACTGTGGCTCAGCAGATGGCTGATCTCCTGAAAAAGAAAGAAAGGTGTGATGTTGTTGTCTGTCTGTCACATCTGGGGTTGACTGCCGAGCAACCGGGTAATCCTTGTGACGAGGAGCTTGTTCAGAAGACGGATCATATTGATGTTATTCTTGGGGGGCATTCACATACGTTTATGAAGAAACCGGCTTTTTATTTGAATAAGGACGGAGTGGAAGTTCCGGTCTTGCATACGGGTAAAAATGGTATTTATGTTGGGCAACTTAATTTGACTCTTACGAAGAATTAAAGAACACGCTGCCATCTCAGCGAAGTAACTATGAAGAAGCTTATTTCTCTACTTTTTATTATTTTGCTGTTCTTTGAGGGGAGCGGCTTCTTTGTTTATGCGCAGTCGGAGTCTCCTTTTCTCCCTTCTGATCGGGACATCCGTTGTAAACAATGGGTCGATTCTGTTTTTAATCGCTTGAGTTTAGCTGATAAGGTGGGGCAGCTGATTGTTGCGACTTGTCCGGCCAGAGCTGATAAACAAACGAAAAAACAAATTCAGAAGCTGGCAAAGAAATATAAGGTCGGTGGACTGTTGTTTTCCGAGGGTACACCCGAAGAACAGGCTATCTTGACAAATATTGCTCAGAAAAAAGCCAAGGTGCCGGTTCTGATTACTTTTGATGGAGAATGGGGTCTTTCTATGCGCTTGGAAGGTACACCGAATTTCCCTAAGAACGCAGCTCTTGGTTGTATTCAAAATAATGCACTTCTTACAGAGTATGGGCATGAAGTGGCTCGTGAGTTCAGGGAACTGGGTGTTAATGTCAATTTTGCACCTGATGCGGATGTGAATACAAATCCTCATAATCCGGTTATTCATGTACGTTCGTTTGGCGAGAATCCGAAAAGGGTGGCTGAAAAGGTAGTCGCCTACGGGAGGGGATTGGAAAGTGGGGGTGTGCTGTCTGTATGCAAACATTTTCCTGGGCACGGTGATACGGAAGTTGATTCTCATAAGGGATTGCCCGTTTTGAACTATGACCGTTCAAGGCTCGACAGTGTGGAGTTGTATCCTTTCCGTACCATGATCGGTGCGGGATTAGGTGGGGTTATGGTGGGGCATTTACTGGTCCCGGCACTGGAGACGGAACATGGCATTGCTTCTTCTCTTTCAAAGAGCATTGTAACTGGTTTGCTAAAAGATGAACTGGGATTCAAAGGACTTGTTTTCTCTGATGCCTTGGATATGAAAGGAGTCTCATCCGTACCTCAGGTTACGACTAAAGCATTGCTTGCCGGGAACGATATGGTATTGGTGCAATTCAATACGAAAAACGCGGTGGAAGAAATCTTAAAGGCTTTGAAAGAGGGCTCTTTTCCACAATCGGTACTTGATACAAAATGTCGCAAAGTTCTTACTTATAAATATCTATTGGGATTACGCCAGAGGCAACCCAAACTTCAAGTCAGCGGAATGAGTTTTCGAATTAATACGGATACAGCGAGAACTTTAGCTGCAAAACTCCGTCGGGAATCCGTGACTGTTTTAGGTAATTATTTCGGAGTGTTACCTCTGAACTCTGCATCTGGACAGTCTATTGCCGTGCTGAGTATAGGAGCAGGTACCGACAGCGCTTTTGTGGATGAAGTCCAGAATTATTCTTCGGTAAAGGTTGCTCATTTCCATCTGCTGAAGGGGATGTCAGATGATAGTTGCCGGGAGATTATCCAAAAACTATTCGGCTATCAGCGTGTGATAATTAGCGTGCTGGGGAAAGATCTTGATGCAGCGGCTTATTCCGATCTTCTGAAAGAATTGAATTTACCGGTTCCTGTGATCTATACCTTCTTTACTTCTTACCGGGCGATGCAGGAGTTGGAATCGGCTTTGGGTAAAGCAAATGCAATAGTGTTGGCACATTCGGGAGAGGTCGATGTTCAAAAGTACGTAGCAGGCGTGCTATTTGCCAAAGTTCCGGCACGCGGTCGGTTGTCCATGAGCATTGGGCGATTGTTTAAGGCGGGTGCAGGAGAGGATATCTTTCCGGGCATGCTTTCCGGGGCGACTATTCCCGAAGATTATGGTATGAGTTCCACTGTGCTGCACCGCATTGATAAAATTGTGCATATGGGAATCAGCTCTCGAGCTTTCCCGGGTTGCCAGGTCTTGGTTTTAAAAGAGGGGAAGCCGATATATGATAAATGCTTTGGAACTCATTCTTACGATGACACCTTGCCAGTCCACTCTACGGATCTGTTTGATCTGGGATCTTTGACGAATACTACAGCGACTTTGCTTGGAGTGATGAAATTGTACGATCAAGGTCAGTTGAAGCTTTCCGATAAAGTCTCACGGTTCTTGCCGTTTCTGCGTAATGCCGATAAAAGAGACCTGACCATCAGTGAACTGCTTTACCATGAATCCGGGTTACCTCCCTATATTCGTTTCTATCTGGAGGCGATTGATCCGAATTCCGTGCATGGACCTTATGCGCAGAGTTGGAAGGATCAATGGCACAATACTCAGGTGAGCGAACATAGTTATTATTGCTCTGATTTCAACTTTAAGAAAGGATTGATCTCTGCAAAAGCGACGTCGGTTTATTCATTGCATGTTGCTGATCATCTTTGGCTGAATAAGAGTTTTAAGAATACTGTTTTGAAGAAAATCGCAAAATGCGAGCTGGATCGTAAACGATATGTTTTTAGTGATATTGGCTTTATTCTTTTACAGCAGGTTGTGGAAGCAATTGCAGGTCAATCGATAGATACTTTTCTAGCAAAGGAGTTTTATACTCCGATGGGCTTGAAGCATACGTTGTATTTGCCGCTGCGTAGTTATTCAAAAGAACAGGTGATGCCTACTTCGGGTAATGATTTTCTCCGCCGGCAAGCTCTCTGCGGATATGTGCATGATGAGGCTGCCGCCTTTTTGGGAGGTATAAGTGGTAATGCCGGATTATTCTCTACAGCAGAAGATCTTGGACGTGTTTACCAGATGTTGTTGAATGGAGGGGAATTGGATGGAAAACGTTACCTGACTGAGGCAACTTGCCGTCTGTTTACTACAGCAACTTCCAAGCTTAGTCGCAGGGGACTGGGCTTTGATAAACCGGATTTAGTGGATCCGGGAAATAGTGCTTGTGCTTCTTTGGCAGGCGCTGCGGTTTATGGACATACAGGCTTTACGGGAACAAGTGTATGGGTGGATCCTGTGAACAAAATGATATTTATATTTCTAAGTAACAGGATGTGTCCCGACGTGTGGAATACGAAATTGGGTGATTTACATCTCTGTAAAGAAATACAGCAAGTAATTTATAAAAGTTTGAAGTAGGTAAATCATGAAGAAACTGCTCGTTTGTTTTTCAATATTAATCGTGTGTGCGCATTTTCTAAGTGCAGAGGGACGATTCACTCCAATGCAACATTCCGTTGATCATTCGGTTACTCCTTTAATCTTGCAACAGGTAAAAGGGGATAAGCGGTGTAAAGAATGGGTTGATTCGGTTTTGAATACACTGAATTTGAAAGAACAAATCGGACAGTTGTTTATTTATACTATCGCTCCGCAACGCAGTAAAGCTAATAGGGCGTTATTGCATAAAGTCGTGGATGACTATAAGGTGGGAGGATTACTCTTTTCAGGCGGACTGATGTCTAATCAGGCTATCCTGACTAACGAGGCGCAACGTATGGCTGATGTCCCTTTACTCATTACTTTTGATGGTGAATGGGGCTTGTCGATGCGTTTGCGGGGAACGCCTGTCTTTCCTAAAAATGTAATTCTAGGGTGTATACAAGATGATAGTCTGCTTTATGAATATGGTCGGGAAATGGCTCGGCAATGCCGTGAACTGGGAGTACTGGTGAACTTTGCTCCGGTAACGGATGTGAATATAAATCCTCATAACCCGGTCATCAATAACCGTTCTTTCGGAGCCAGTCCTGCAAATGTTGCCGATAAGGTCGTTGCCTATGCCAGGGGACTTGAAGATGGAGGGGTATTGGCGGTATGCAAACACTTTCCCGGACATGGGGATACCAATGTGGATTCTCATAAAGCGTTACCTGTTTTACCCTTTACCCGTGAGCGCTTGGATAGTGTGGAACTTTATCCCTTTAAGAAAGCAATTCAGGCAGGGCTAGACGGTATCATGGTGGGCCATTTGGATGTTCCTGTTCTGGAAAGGAAAGAAGGACTGCCTGCTTCTCTTTCGCATGAGGTGGTGTCTGGTCTGCTTCAACAGGAGATGCATTTTGAAGGGCTTGTCTTTACTGATGCATTGGCTATGCGAGGTGTTTCCGGCAATAGTAATGTTTGCTTGAAGGCATTAAAGGCGGGGAATGATTTGTTATTGGTGCCGCGTCGCATTAAAGAGGAAGTGGAAGCCATAGTGGAGGCTGTCAAAGAGGGTGAGCTGAGTAAGAAAGAGATTGAACGCAAATGCCGTAAAGTGCTGACCTACAAATATGCACTCGGATTAAACCGGAGACCTGCCGTTCGGTTGTCCGGTCTTGGGAGCCGCATTAATACTTCTCAGACTCGTGAGTTGATCAGACAATTGAATTTAGCTGCTATTACGGTACTGGGGAATAAAGATGAAATTCTTCCACTGGATGCCTTAACTAAAGTGGCCGTACTTAATATTGGGGATTCGCAAAAGATAACGCCTTTCAGGACTGCTCTCTCTGAATACCATCAGCCGGTGGAATTTGATTTGAATAAAGCGCTTTCGGATGATTCCATATCAGCTTTGCGAGAGAGTCTGTCTCACTACAAGCGCATCTTGGTGTGTGTCACCGAACACCGTTTGAGCGGTTACCGTGATCTTCTTTCAAAATTAATACCCGATGATGTTCCGTCAGCTTATTTGTTTTTTATCCCCGGAAAGGAGCTGTTGCAACTTCAGTCGGACGTATCCAAGGCGGCTGCCGTTGTACTGGCAAATTCTACTGATGCGGATGTTCAAACACAAGTTGCTAAGTTGCTGTATGCCGATGCCACAGCTGACGGACGATTATCCGCAAGTCTTGGAAACTTGTTCCCTATTGGAGATGGAGTCACGCTTACCCCTCAAACCCCTCATCATTTTATTCCGGAAGATTACGGTATGAGTTCGCTGCTGTTGGCTAAGATAGACAGTATTGCTAAAGATGGTATTCTTCAAGGAGCATATCCCGGTTGTCAGGTGGTTGTCATGAAGGATGGGAAAGAAATGTACAATAAGGCATTTGGTACTCATGTCTGGAAAGAGCAAGACCGGGCTGGTTCGGCGATGAGCTCTCCGGCAACGGTTTCTTCCCTTCCGGTACGTACAACGGATCTCTACGATTTGGCTTCGCTTACAAAAACAACGGCGACACTGCTGGCTGTGATGAAGTTATATGATATGGGACGGTTGAATCTGACTGATAGGGTTTCCACTTATTTACCTTTCTTACTTGGCACGAATAAGAAGAATATTACCGTTCGCCAATTATTGTTGCATGAGTCTGGTTTACCCTCCACCATCTTGTTCTATCAGGATGCAATAAATAAGAATAGTTATAAGGGGGGCTTGTTTAAAGACCGGAAGGATAAATTGCATACTGTACGCATTGGCAATCGTGTCTGGGCAAATCCAGATTTCTCATTTAAGGAAGGACTGGCTTCAAAAATCCGTACCCCGGAACATACTTTGCAAGTCTGTGATAGCCTGTGGCTGTTAACGTCTTTCAAAGACGCGTATTTAAAACGAATAGCGGATGCTCCTTTAAAGGATAAACGTTATCGTTATAGCTGTGTGGGATTTATCTTGTTGCAGCAATTAGTCGAAGAACGGGCGGGTATGCCTATGGATCAGTTTTTGGAAAAAGAATTTTATGGGCCGATGGGGCTGAAACGGACCGGCTATTTGCCGTTAAGCCATGATTTAAGCGGTCTGATTTCTAATGAAGCAAACAGGAGGGGCGGTAGTTTGGCAATAACCAAAGCAGATATTATACCGGCCGGAGTTGATCCGTTCTTGCGGAAAACAACATTACAAGGATTTGTCCACGATGAATCTGCTGCTTTTCTGGGTGGCGTTTCGGGTAATGCGGGATTATTCTCCAATGCTTCGGAGGTAGCCCGTATCTATCAAATGTTATTGAATGGAGGAGAGTTGGGTGGGAAGCGTTATTTAAGCAAGACCACTTGCCAGGTGTTTACAACAACGGTTTCCAAAATAAGCCGTCGTGGCTTAGGCTTTGACAAACCGGATTTGAAGAATCCTCAAAAAAGCCCTTGTGCTCCTTCTGCCCCGTCATCTGTGTACGGACATACCGGCTTTACCGGAACTTGTGCATGGGTTGATCCTGATAATGGTTTGGTTTATGTCTTCTTGAGTAACCGGACTTATCCCGATTCGTGGAATACTAAGTTACAAAAGTTGGAGATACGGGAGAAGATCCAAGAAGTCATCTATCAGGCCTGCTTTTCAAAGTAAGTAAAACCACAGGAAAGTATAAGTAAGTTGCTTTGCTTCTTTAAAACATTTTGTTTTGGTACTTGAAACAAAGTGTTTTGAAGTTCAATACAACTTGTTTTGACCTGCAAAACAAACCGTTTTCTATAAGAAAACAGAGTTTGTAACTCTTTATTCAGAACGATAGAGCCATGCAAAAAGCGTATGAAAGACTAATTGTTAGAAGAAAATGCTTTATATTTGCAGCTAAAATGATTAAAAACAAGCGCATTATGAAATACTTCTTATTAGGCTGTTTTTTGCTGAACTAATAATCGGATGCTTAACAATGTAAAGCCTTACCACTTTATTTATTCATAAGACTTATGCAGACTAAACTTAAGATATCTGTCAAATATGCTTTATGGGCGTTTCTGCTTATTGTAATTATCAATATTCCAATTTCCGGTTTACTATGGATAGGAAAACATCTTGTTGCACTTCCCGTTAATGATCAATTATGGTTTGTACAAAGCCATAATCTGTTCTTCAGTCTTCTCATGGTATGCCTGGTAGGCCCTTTTATTGAGGAGATGTTATTCAGATATCCTATTACCTTAGAACGGAAAGTCTTGTTGAAGAGTTTTACATTCGGAATGCTACTTAAACTTGTTTTTGATTTGCTTCATAAAACAGGACCGTCTTTGCAGCTGATTATTTTGCTAAACCTTTGTTGGGTCAGCATTATCTTTTATTTTGTACGAAAAGAATATAGTTTTAAAGCTCAACAGATAACCGGTTACATCAGTGTGGCGGTTTTTACGCTGTTACATATCGCCAACTTTACTAATTTGCATTGGGATAATTTTATTTTTGCACTTGTACAAGTGTTACCACTTGGAGTACTTGCATTCTTTCTGAATAAAATTCGTATTCAGTGTGGTCTCATTTACTGCGTTGGTGTGCATATAGCATATAATATAATTACTTTTATCATAATGCTTCCAACTATAAAATAACAAGATTATCTCTTAACTTTAATTCGTGTCTTTATAGATACCTCATTCCTGTTCGTTTAAAATATGATGTATGGCTTCTTGTTCTTCTTCTGAGAAAGAAGTATTCTCCATTGCCTTTAAATTGTCGGTTAGTTGGGGTACGGAACTTGCTCCTATAATAACGGAAGTTACCATTTCATCTTTCAGTACCCAGGCCAAAGCCATTTCCGCTAAAGTCTGTCCCCGCTTGGTGGCAAGATTGTTCAAGGCTTTGATTTTCCGGAGAATGCTATCGGTCAGGACTTCTTTTTTCAAGAACTTGTTTTGTGCCATACGGGAATCTTCGGGTATCCCGTTCAGGTAGCGGTTGGTGAGTAAACCTTGTGCTAATGGCGAAAAGGCGATGAATCCCGTTCCGTTCTCTTTAGCCTGTTGCAAGATGCCTTCCTCTTCAGGCTCCCGGTTGAGGAGATTGTACCGTCCTTGGTAAAGCAGGCAATGTACATCCCGTTGCTCAAGATAATTGTAAGCAAAAGCCGCAGCTTCTTTAGGATATTTAGAGATTCCCACGTACAAAGCCTTTCCTTGGCGCACCATGTCAACTAAAGTTTGTAACGTCTCTTCCAACGGAGTATTCGGGTCGTAACGATGAGAATAGAAAATGTCTACATAATCCAGATTCATCCGCTTTAAACTTTGATCCAGACTGGCCATGAGTGATTTGCGTGATCCCCATTCGCCGTAGAGTCCCGGCCACATTTCGTGTCCTGCCTTAGTCGAAATAAACAATTCATCCCGGTAAGGGCTGAATGATTTCTTCATAATCAAGCCAAATGTTTCTTCTGCGGAGCCGAAGGAAGGGCCGTAGTTATTTGCCAGGTCAAAGTGCGTTATCCCCTGGTCGAAGGCATAGTGGGCCATAGCCTGGGAGTTGGATAGTGTATTTACGTCACCAAAGTTATGCCATAAACCCAGTGATATTTCAGGCAAAAGAATGCCACTCTTTCTGCAACGGCGGTATTTCATTCCTTTATTATATCTTTCCTGGTCGGGAGAGTAAATGGGTTCTATCATAATGTTGTATTTATAAAGTTGATTTAGAGCAAAGATAAAATCTTTGAATAAAAAACACGTATAACTGTCATTTTAATAATTTATCAATCGCTTTTTTTATGATTGGTTCCATGACATTAAAGCCGTCCTTTGTGGGATGAACGCCATCTTCAGAATACTTTAGGGGCAATCCGTTGTTGCTGTCTTTCATTACGGAATGAAAATCCACATAGGTTATCTTATGCTCTTTTGCATAGGCTTTCAGCAGGTTGTTCAATTGGATGATTTGTCCTGCAGGGTCCTTAATTGCCGGTCTCCACCGATATTGATATACCGGTAACACGGAACAGATAATAACTTTAATGTTATTGGCCCGGGCTAATTCGGCCATTGAGAAGATATTTTCGGCAATCTTTTCTATGGGCATATACATATTGTTTTGAGCAATATCGTTTGTTCCGGCCAGGATGCTGACTACCCGAGGCTTCAAGTTGATGACATCAGAACGGAAACGTGCTAGCATCTGGGCGGTAACCTGTCCCGAGATACCGCGACCTACGTAATGGTTCCGGTTGAAGAAAGCCGAGTCGTTGCGATTCCATATTTCTGTGATGGAGTTGCCCATAAAGACAGCAATGGGCTTCTTTACTTCTTTATTCGCTGATTGATACCGTTCGTAATTGGCCCAGGTTTTATTGTCTGCTACATCGTGCTTCTCGTCTGCTACTTGAGCTAAGGCCGGAGATTCTTGTATGGTTTGCTGTTCGCCGGCTTGAGCATTGAAAAGAGTTGTTTGCGACGGTATTTGTATGTGATGAGCAGCATAAATGCTTGGGCAGAGGTTCATTGCACAAAGCAGAACTATTAAAGTTGTTTTTTTCATTGTATATTATTTAATCATTATTTTTTGCATAAAGTTCCAATATCATAAGTGTGGATTTGCTTATTTGGAAATTTGTGTATTTCACTCTACAAATATAGTTCATTTCCATATTGTGTATTTTCTCTTTTAAGTTTTTTATATAACTCTATCGGGTTTATCTCTTTTAAGACATACGAAGGGGATGCAGTGTCTTAACTTTGTATCACGATTAGTTAAAATAATGTTATTCCTGAGCCATTTCTAATATTATCTTTGCAATGTTTAATTCTTTAAATATACTACTATGAAGAGGAGACTTTTATTTCTTTTATTGACTTATCTGTGCGTTACAACTTCCTTTGCCCAAAAGTTTGAAGGGCTTGCGCTGACTCCTCCCATGGGCTGGAATAGTTGGAATAAATTTGCCTGTAACATTGATGAGAATTTAATTAAAAGCGTTGCGGATGCCATGGTGGAGACGGGCTTGCGTGATGCCGGTTATGTGTACCTGAATCTGGATGATTGTTGGCATGGTAAGCGTGATAGTCTGGGATTTATTCATCCCGACCCCGTGAAGTTTCCTTCGGGTATGAAGGCTTTAGCCGATTATGTGCATTCCAAAGGCTTGAAGATTGGTATCTATTCGGATGCAGGGCGACAAACGTGCGGAGGGCGCCCGGGTAGCTTGGGACATGAATATCAGGATGCTTTGCAATATGCCAAATGGGGAATTGATTACTTGAAATATGATTGGTGCAATACCGAGGATGTAAATCCCGTCGGCGCTTATAACCTGATGCGTGATGCTTTGAGAACTGCCGGAAGACTCATTTTGTTTAGTATGTGCGAATGGGGACACAGCAAACCTTGGGAATGGGCGGCTGCTACCGGACACATGTGGCGTACCACCGGAGATATATTCAATTGCTTTGATTGCATGGATCAGCATCCCGGGTGGACCGCTTATGGGGTGTTACAAATTCTGGATATGCAGAAGGGACTCCGTAAATATGCCGGACCGGGACATTGGAATGACCCGGACATGCTGGAAGTCGGCAACGGTCAGACTGTCAATGAAGACCGCGCCCATTTCTCCATGTGGTGTATGCTTGCCGCTCCTCTGATTTTGGGCAATGATATACGCCGGATGTCACAGGAAACGAAAGACATTCTGATGAATCGTGAGGTGATTGCCATCGATCAGGATAGTCTGGGTATTGAAGGATTGAAGTTTGCCGAGGATGATGGACTGGAATTCTGGTTTAAGCCCCTTGCTAAGGGCGATTGGGCTTTTTGTATATTAAACCGTACGACAGAAGTAAAGACGTATAATATTGATTGGCAGAAGTTTAATCTTTATGATGAAGTCTCCAAACGATTTACTGATTTTGATTCGAAAGTGTATGATATGCGTAACTTGTGGACAAAAGAAACGGTGGGCGATACCAGAAAACAACTAACGGTCACTATTCCCGGACACGACGTTGCCTTGTATCGATTAACCCTTAATTCTAAAAAGAAGCAATAAATCAATATAATATCAATGAAAAAAATAATACTAATGATGGCTATGGGTGCTTGTTTATCTTCCTTTGACGGTAACCGTAAGGAAGTGTATAAAGATGCTTCCGCTCCGGTAAAAGACCGTGTGGAAGATTTGTTAAGCCGGATGACGCTGGAAGAGAAAGTCGGACAAATGAATCAATTTGTCGGTATTGAACATATAAAAGCAAATAGTGCGGTGATGACCGAAGCTGATTTGAAGAACAACACGGCCAATGCTTTTTATCCCGGTTTTACGTATAAGAATGTGGAAGAGTGGACAAAAGAAGGTGAGATTGGCTCTTTTCTACATGTGCTGACCTTGAAGGAAGCGAACTATTTGCAGTCACTTGCCATGAAAAGTCGTCTGCAAATACCTATCCTTTTTGGTATTGACGCCATCCACGGTAATGCCAATGCTCCTGATAATACGGTGTATCCTACCAATATAAATCTGGCTTGTTCATTCGACACACTGATGGCTTATACCATTGCCCGTCAGACTGCAAAGGAAATGCGGGCTATGAATATGCACTGGACGTTTAATCCGAATGTGGAAGTCGCCCGTGATCCGCGTTGGGGACGTGTGGGGGAAACTTATGGTGAAGATCCGTATTTGGTGTCGTTAATGGGTGTTCAGGCAGTGAAAGGCTATCAGGGTAAATTGGATAGCGACTCTGATGTGTTAGCTTGCATCAAGCATTTTGTCGGGGGGAGCGAACCGATTAACGGAACAAATGGCTCGCCGGCGGACTTATCGGAACGTACCTTGCGTGAAGTTTTCTTTCCACCTTTTGAAGCCGGAGTAAAAGCGGGGGCAATGTCGCTGATGACTGCACATAATGAGTTAAATGGCGTTCCCTGTCATAGCAACGAGTGGCTGATGGAAGACATCTTGCGTGGAGAATGGAAGTTCCCCGGCTTTGTCGTCAGTGATTGGATGGACATAGAGCATATCTCGGATTTGCACGCTACAGCCGAAAACATAAAAGAAGCCTTTTATCAATCCATTATGGCAGGTATGGATATGCACATGCATGGCATACATTGGAATGAGATGGTGGTGGAACTAGTGAAAGAAGGTCGTATTCCCGAGTCACGTATTGATGAATCTGTCCGTCGTATTCTGGATATTAAGTTCCGTCTTGGTCTGTTTGAACAGCCTTATGCCGATGAGGCTAAAACCATGAAGATACGTCTTTCGCCGGAGCACCGGCATACTGCACTTCAGGCAGCGCGTGATGGCATTGTTCTCTTGAAAAACGACGGTGTACTACCTTTGGATGCCGCTAAATATAAGAAAGTGCTGGTGACAGGCATTAACGCGGATGATCAGAATATTCTGGGGGACTGGAGTGCACCAGAGAAGCCGGAGAATGTGACCACTATTCTTGAAGGACTTAAAATGATTGCCCCTGATACGCAATTTGATTTTGTAGATCAGGGATGGGACCCTCGCAATATGGATCCGAAGAAAGTGAATGAAGCAGCTGCACAAGCTAAGGAGGCGGATTTGAATATTGTGGTTGCCGGTGAGTATATGATGCGTTTTCGGTGGACCGATCGTACGGATGGGGAAGATACCGACCGTTCGGATATTGATCTTGTCGGGTTGCAAAATGAGCTGATTGAAAAGATTGCAGCATCAGGTAAGCCCACTATTCTGGTATTAGTCAATGGGCGCCCATTAGGCGTACAATGGGCAGCTGCTCATCTTCCTGCGATAGTGGAAGCTTGGGCACCGGGTATGTGTGGGGGGCAAGCCGTAGCGGAAATCCTTTATGGTAAAGTGAATCCTTCCGCTAAGTTAGCGATAACCATTCCCCGGAGTGTGGGGCAAATCCAAATGATTTATAATCATAAACCGTCTCAATACTTTCATCCCTATGCGGCCGGTAAGCCAAGTACTCCGCTCTATCCTTTCGGGTATGGTTTGTCTTATACCACTTATAAATATGATGAGCTGAAACTGAGTGAGAAAGAGATCGGGAAAGAAGGTAGTCTGGATGTTTCCGTGCGGGTAACCAATACGGGACAGCGTGATGGGATAGAAATTGTGCAACTCTATATTCGCGATAAGTTCAGTTGTGTGACCCGTCCGGTGAAAGAGCTTAAAGATTTTGCACGTATAGCTTTAAAGGCTGGTGAAAGCAAGATCGTTAATTTCAAAATCACGCCGGATAAATTGGCTTTTTATGATATTCAAATGCATAAAATCGTAGAACCAGGTGAGTTTATCGTGATGGCGGGCCCTTCTTCGGATGATAAAGATCTACTTAAGGATACATTCATTGTAAAATAATAAGTTTATATTTATGAAGCGATTTGCAATTCTTGTTTTTTGTTGGGGTATTTCTTTACTTCTATTTGCGCAATCTGTCCGTGAACACATCTTGCTCGATGAGGATTGGAGATTTGCTTTTGGAAATGCGTCAGATCCTGTTAAGGATTTTGGTTGTGGTACGGAATACTTTAATTACCTGACAAAGGCGGCTTCAATTCACAATGAAGGGCCTTATTCATCGAAGTTTGATGCTTCTAATTGGAAACGAGTTAATTTACCTCATGATTGGGTGGTTGACTTACCTTTTGATTCTTTAGCAAGTCGTAGCCATGGCTATAAAACCGTTGGTTATAGATATCCTGAAACGAGTGTCGGTTGGTACCGTAAAGAATTTACTTTGTCTAAGAGTGAATTAGGAAAGCATATTTCCCTTCAGTTTGATGGGATATTTAGAAACTCCCGCATTTGGATAAATGGGTTTTATATTGGACACGAACAGAGCGGGTATGCCACTCAAGTCTATGATGTTACGGACTATTTGAATTACGGAGGTGAGAATTTGATTACTGTTCGTGTAGATGCAACACTTGCTGAAGGGTGGTTTTATGAAGGTGCTGGCATTTACCGGCATGTATGGCTCAACAAAACAGCTCCTTTGCATATTGCTTCATTTGGGACTTTTGCGCACAGCACTTTGGATTCTTCTTTCCAGGAAGCTGTTATAACAGTTGAAACAACTGTTGAAAATTCAGGATTCCAACCAGCAACTTATCATTTACGGCATTGCCTGAGGGATGCAAACGGCGTAGAAGTAGCTTATTGCGAAAAATCTCCGGTGAATATACTTTCTCCGAAAAGAACTGCGGTTGTTTCGGATAGGCTAGAAGTGAAACAACCGCACTTATGGAGCACTATCAATCCTTATCTTTATACCCTTTTGACGGAAGTTTATGATGGTGAGCAACTGGTAGATGCCTATACTACCTCTATTGGTATACGGCAAATCGATTTTGATCAGGACAAGGGTTTCTTATTAAACGGAAAACCGTTGAAATTGAAAGGGGTGAATATGCACCAGGATCACTCCGGGGTAGGAATCGGTATTCCTGATGCTTTACAGTTGTACCGTGTTAAGCAATTGAAATCAATCGGTTGTAATGCGTATCGTTCTTCCCATAATCCTATGACTCCCGAAATGCTGGATGCTTGTGATCGTGAAGGGATACTTGTTATTGAAGAGAATCGTTTGATGGGGATAAATCAAGAGCATATTGATTTGTTGAAGCGGATGATTGTACGCGACCGTAACCATCCGTGCATTATTTTATGGAGTATAGGAAATGAAGAATGGGGGATAGAAAGCAAAGAGGCAGGGTTGCGTATTGCAGCTACAATGAAGGAATACTGTCATCAATTTGACTCGACGCGTTTGGTAACGGCAGCCTTGAGTGGTGGTAATCAACTGTTGAAATCTCTTGATGTGGTAGGCTATAATTATATTGTTCAGAATCCGGTGGAGGAATATCATAAAGTGCATCCTGATTGGATCGCATTGGGTTCGGAAGAAACATCGGGAACCGGGACTCGTGGTATTTATTTTGATGATCCGGCGGCCGGTCACATGGCTGCATATAATCGTAAGCCTTATGGACCGGATAGTATTCTGAATATCATTGAGCATGGGTGGAAGTTTTATTCGGAACGTCCTTATTTGGGAGGTTTGTTTTATTGGACAGGGTTTGATTATCGTGGGGAACCTAATCCGTTGAAATATCCAGCCACAGGTTCACAATATGGTATATTTGATTATTGTGGATTCCCAAAAGATGAAGCTTTTTATTTAAAGGCTTGGTGGACTAAAGAGCCTGTATTGCACATTTTCCCTCATTGGAATTTATCCGGTCATGAGGGAGAGAATGTAGATGTATGGGTTTATAGTAATTGTGATGAAGTTGACTTAATTGTAAATGGTAAAAAGCTAGGTAAGAAGTCTATGATGGGAAATGGCTATTTATCATGGCGTACGGTTTACTCTCTTGGCTCGATTAAAGCTATTGGCTATAAATCGGGGAAAAGAGTTATGATACAGAGCGTAGAGACCGTCGGTAAGCCTTCGCGCATTGTAGCTGTTCCGGATCATGCCGCGATTAAAGCCGATAATCGTGATGTCGCTGTTTTTAACGTTGAATTATGCGATGAAAAGGGGCGTTTTGTACCAACAGCTTGTACTAACTTGACTTTAACAATCGAAGGTCCTGTCAGGATTTTAGGTGTTGGTAATGGTGATCCTGCTTATCATGATAAAGAACGGCCTGAGAATCCTAATGCACGGACATTTCATCTTAAGACGTTTAACGGATTAGCTCAGATTCTGTTGCAAAGTACTCATCAGAAAGGGAAAGCTATCTTGACTTTACAATCTAAGGGATTGCCAACTTGCTCATCCTCTTTGGAGATCTATTAATAAAATAAAGATATAAAAATGGTGAATCTAACAAATTGTACCGTTGAATTAAACAAATAATGCCATGGTCTGAGTATGGAAACAGATACATTTGTAGTCTGATACTTTTTAACCATGTATTATGGAGAACCTAAATTATATTATGAGGGAGATTACTCCTTTGTCGGATCGTGATTGTTTTTATATAGCCGACCGACGTAAGACTGAATTTACTTATCCGATCCATTGTCATGCTGAATTTGAACTTAATTTCACCGAACATGCGGCGGGTGTACGGCGGGTGGTGGGTGACTCTTCGGAAGTAATAAGTGATTATGATTTGGTACTTATTACAGGTAAAGAACTAGAGCATGTCTGGGAACAGAATGAATGTACGTCGAAAGAGATTCGTGAGATTACCATCCAATTTTCTCCAGATCTGTTCTTTAAGAGTTTTGTGAATAAAAACCAGTTTGATAGTATTCATAAGATGCTTGAGAAGGCACAGCGAGGGATCAGTTTCCCCATGCAGGCAATTATGAAAGTCTATAATGGGCTGGATAGACTCGCTTCCGAGGAACAGGGCTTTTATGCTGTTATGAGCTTTTTGTGTATTCTATATGAATTGTCTTTATATGATGATGCAAAGGTGCTTTCCAGCTCTTCGTTTGCCAAGATTGAGACTTTCTCGGATAGCCGTCGTGTTCATAGAGTTCAGAAATATATATCAGATCATTATCAGGAAGATATTCGTTTGCCCATTTTGGCTGATATGGTAGGGATGACTCCGGTTTCTTTTAGTCGTTTCTTTCGTTTGCGTACCGGAAAAACACTTTCCGACTACATCATTGATATACGTTTGGGTTATGCTACCCGCATGTTGGTGGATTCTGCGCAGACTGTTGCAGAAATCTGTTATGATTCCGGCTTCAATAATCTTTCTAATTTCAACCGGATGTTTAAGCGTAAGAAGTATTGTTCACCAAAAGAGTTTAGAGAAAATTACAGAAAGAAGAAGATTGTTATATGATAAGGTTGTATCACTTTTCTTCCTTTGAATAGTCTACTTTTGCTAATCATCGATTTATATGTCATGTTATGAAAAATATATATATTCTTTTAGTGCTTTTGTGCTGTTCTCTTCCTCAGATGGCGCAGATACGTGGTAGTGAAATTAGTGTAATGGTATCGCCCGATCATTTGGACTGGAACTATGAGTTGAATGAGGAATGTACCTTTACAGTGCATGTGTTTGAAGCTCAGAACTTGCTGTCCGGTGTTATAGTGGACTATGAAATTGGACCGGAGATGTACCCGCTTGAAGTCAAGAAAGGGGTTGTGCTGAAAAACGGGGAATTGATCTTGAAAGGTTCTATGAAGACTCCCGGCTTTTTTCGCTGTAAGGTTACGGCGCATGTAGGGAGTAAAGTTTACGAAGGATTGGCTACCGCTGCTTATGCTCGTGAGCAATTACGTCCTGTAACGGAATTGCCGGCAGACTTTCGTGGATTCTGGGCGAATGAACTTTTGGAAGCACGGCGTACACCTTTAGTGCCTTTAATGACTGTGATTCCCGAACGTTGCACGGATAAAGTTAATGTTTATCAAGTCAGTTTTCAGGTAGATCATCCCGGATCACGTTTTTATGGCATTCTCTGTATACCCAAGAAAGAAGGCAAGTATCCGGCCTTATTACGTGTTCCCGGAGCGGGAGTACGGCCCTATACCGGAGATATTTATACAGCATCAAAAGGAGCCATTACGTTGGAAGTCGGTGTTCACGGCATACCGGTAACTATGGATCAAGTCGTCTACGATGATTTGGCCAATGGAGCGTTGAATTGCTATTGGACATTTTGTAGGAATGATTTGAAGAGCTTTTATTATCATCGGGTCATTATAGGTGCCTTGCGTGCAGTTGATTTCATTTGTTCACTTCCGCAATTTAATCATCAGGCATTAGGTGTTACAGGTTCCAGTCAGGGAGGAGCTCTTTCTGTAATGACAGCTGCTCTTGATGAACGTGTTACGTTTTTTGCGGCTGTGCATCCCGCTTTATGTGATCATGAAGCCTACTTTAAAAAACGTGCGGCAGGCTGGCCACATTATTTCTATTATTACGGTGTACCCGATGCCAAAGAACTTAAGGTTGTTCGATATTATGATACGGCTAACTTTGCCCGTTTCCTTAAAGTGCCGGGATGGTTTAGCTGGGGATATAATGATGAAGTTTGTCCACCGACCTCCATGTTTGCTGCTTATAATGTCGTCGCTTCATCTAAGGAATATCATCCCTACCTTCAAACAGGACATTATTGGTATCAGGAACAATGGGATGCATGGGAAGCATGGCTGCTTACCCAAATGCATTTGTCGGGTGATAAAAACTGATTAATTTCAGGAAATAGGAATGATTGGATAAAATAGTATCGTTATCCTTGTGTTGAACCTTTTAACTTTGTAGGGTTACGAATAATAAAAACAAGTAACAAACAGACTAATAGTATGAAATACTTTCTTTTTGCTGTAATGTCTCTATTCTCATTAGGCGCATGTGCTTCTCAACCAGTGTCGAATAATTTTATTCATGTTGATAAGAACGGGCAGTTCATTCGCAATGGAAAACCTTATTATTATATAGGGGCAAATTTCTGGTATGGTGCAATTCTTGGTTCGGAGGGTGAAGGAGGAGACCGCGGGCGATTGTGCAAAGAACTGGATTTTATGAAAAGTATCGGCATAGACAATCTGCGTGTATTGGTCGGCGCCGATGGTGAGAACGGAGTAAAAACACGTGTTCAACCTTCCTTGCAAACTGCGCCGGGAATATATAATGATACAATTTTAGCAGGTCTTGACTACTTCATGAATGAACTTCATAAACGTAGTATGACTGCTGTTCTATATCTTAATAATTCTTGGGAATGGAGTGGCGGTTATTCGGTATACCTTCAGTGGAGTGGGCATGGAAAAGCTGTGGTACCCGCTGTGGATGGGTGGCCTGCCTATATGAAATACGTGAAACAGTTTCAACAATCGGATAGCGCTAAGGCTTTATTTGCCAATTATGTGAAGGATATTATTACAAGAACAAATAGGTATAATCAATTAAAATATGTGGATGATCCCACGATTATGTCCTGGCAAATTGGGAATGAGCCTCGCGCTTTTTCGGATGATAACAAACCTCTTTTTGCGCGTTGGATGTCGAGTGTGGCCGGGCTAATCAAATCATTGGATCCAAATCACATGGTTTCTTCCGGAAGTGAAGGCTCTTGGGGATGTGAGGGTGATATCACTCTCTATGATCAAATCCATTCTGATCCGAATGTTGATTATTTGAATATTCATATTTGGCCTTATAATTGGGGATGGGTAAAAGCTGATAGTCTGAAAGAACTATTGGTAAAAGCAGAAGAGAACACGAAACGTTATATTGATGAGCATTTAGTCATTGCCCGTAAATATCATAAGCCTATTGCTCTTGAAGAGTTCGGCTTTCCGCGGAATGGCTTTAAATTTTCTAAAGAAACCTCCACTACGCTCCGTGATGAATATTATGCTTTTATTTTTAATCTTGTGGAACAGTCTTGTAAAAAGGAAGGATTGTTGGCGGGATGTAATTTTTGGTCATGGGGCGGCTTTGCCAAACAGACTCCCGGGCATGTTTATTGGCAGAGAGGAGATGATTACACAGGAGATCCCGCACAGGAGGAGCAGGGATTGAATTCTGTTTTTGCAACGGATACAACAGTAAAAGTAATCAAGAGGGCTAATGAGAAATTAAAATGAATGGTATTGGCTACCCAGTTGTGATCAGTTGCCTCTTTTTGTTTTAAAATGTTAACCAAGTATCAATAAATGATAAAATAGTACGTATATGGCTGAAACCGAAAGCTTAATTTTGCATATGCCGAAAGCTAGATAGAAAAGATTTAATGACAATGTTTAACCTTATAAAATTAAAAGATAGCCTATGAAAAAATAATCTGATTGAATCCAATTCCCTATTTGTTTGAAAATTCATGTAATGATAGTGAGAATAAAGTTAACCTTAGTAGACTGTATCAGTCGTAGGGCAAAGAAAAATTAACTAATCTAAGAAAAATACAAGTATGCATTTAAAATTTTTAAAAACAACATTGCTTGTGGGCGCATGTACAATTTTAGGATTGGGCAATAGTCCGCAGCTTTATGCAGCTTCTTCAGATAATCTTGAAGCTGTGCAACAGATGAAGAAAATCACAGGTACCGTGGTTGATGCTACCGGTGAACCGGTTATTGGTGCTAATGTCGTGGAAAAAGGTACAGGAAACGGTGTAATTACCGACTTGGATGGAAAATTCTCTTTTAGTATTAAACCGGGAGCTATAGTTGAAGTTTCTTTTATCGGTTATATAACCCAAAACATAAAAGTTACTAGCCAGTCTACTTTAAATGTTATCCTGAGAGAAGATGCACAGTCGTTGGACGAAGTTGTAGTGATAGGATATGGTGTACAGAAAAAGAAATTAGTGACAGGCGCCACTATTCAGGTAAAAGGTGATGATATTGCCAAATTGAATACCGTTAATCCTTTGGGTGCTTTGCAGAGCCAAACTCCAGGCGTAAATATTGTTGCTTCTTCCGGACAACCCGGTGAGGGCTTTAAAGTCAATATCCGTGGTGCCGGTACAAATGGTTCAACTACTCCTCTTTATATTATTGATGGAGTGGAAGGAGATATTAATTCAATTAGCCCTGCGGATATCCAATCTTTGGATGTCTTGAAAGATGCAGCGTCGTGTGCCATTTATGGAGCTCGTGCTGCTAATGGCGTCATTTTGGTAACTACAAAGCAAGGTAAAGTAGGTAAAGTACAAGTTACTTATGATGGTTATGTTGGTTGGCAGAATGTTTATAAAATGCCGGATTTACTGGATGCCAAAGAATATATGAATGTAATGGATCAAATTAATATCAATACGGGTAAAGATCCTTATACATGGACAAGATATATGTCTCAGGCACAATATGATGCTTATACAAACGGAACGGATAAGGGGACTAACTGGCTGGATGTAATCCGGAATAAGAATGCTATTACAACAAGTCATTCTATTAATATCTCTGGCGGTTCGGAATTATCTACTTTCTCTACAGGTGTTTCTTATTCTAAGCAGGAAGGAGTATTAGGTAAACCTTGTGCCTCTAATTATCAACGGGCTACAGTTCGTTTGAACTCCGATCATATTTTGTGGAAGAAAGGTGACCTGAATATTATAACTTTTGGAGAAAACTTTTACTATAATCATAATCAAAAATCAGGTATTCAAACTGGTAATCAGTACGGTAATGATCTCTCTAATATGTTGCGTGCGAATCCTTTAATTCCGGTTTACAATGAAAATGGGGATTATTATATGTATGATGATCTAAAGAATTCTGGTGGAACAAGTTCTAATGGTTGGTTTGATTTCAATTCTTATACAGGCAATCCTATTGCAAAAATGGTAAACAGTCAAGGAGGTAATAACTTGAGTAAGAATTATGGACTTACAATGAATGGATACTTGAAAATACAGCCTGTTAAGAATTTATTTTTCAAGAGTCAGTTTACTTATAAGCAAAGTTCCAGTTCTGATCGGAGCTATTCTCCTGCCTATAAAATAAATGATTCGGGCGATAGCCGTTCGGACGATAGTGTTCAACAATCAATGGACTCTGGATGGAGTTGGCAGGTTGAAAATACCATTAATTATCAGTTTAGATTATTCCAGGATCATAGTTTTGATGTGTTAGCCGGACAGGCGTTTCAAAAGGAGGGACATGGAATGGGTGAGAACTTATCGGCTACGGCAGGGAGCCTTTTGTTTACTGATTGGGAAAGAGCGTATATATCCAATTCTACATCTACCCAGCCAACAGCTGCTACTGGCGAACCTTGGGATGATAGTTCTTTAGCTTCTTTCTTTGGGCGTATCAATTATAACTATAAGGAGACTTATATGGCAAGTGTCATCTTGCGAACTGATGGCTCTTCTAACTTTGCTCGTGGTCATCGTTGGGGTACTTTCCCCTCTTTTTCTGCAGGTTGGGTTGTTTCGAATGAGACTTGGATGGAAAGAACTTCTTCTTGGATGGATTTCATGAAAATCCGTGCTAGTTGGGGGCAGAATGGCAATTGTAACGTAAAGAACTTTCAATATTTGGCAACTGTTGCTTTTGATGCTTATGGGCAATATCCTTTTGGTAGTAAAGATGGTGCCGTACAAGGTGGTTATGCCAATATTGTTCCGAACCCTGACCTGACCTGGGAAACATCAGAGCAGACTGATTTAGGTTTAGATTTGCGGTTTATGCGTAGCCGTTTGGGAGTTAATGTGGATTATTATATCAAGAAGACTAAAGATTTATTGATTAATCCAGACAACTTGGCATCTTATGGGACCTCTAGTGCTTATATTAATGGAGGTACGGTTGAGAATAAGGGTCTTGAACTGGCATTGAGTTGGAATGATCTGATTGGGACAGATTTTCATTATGGGGTTAATTTAAATCTTGCTCGTAATAAGAACAAAGTTACTGAAGTCAAAAACTCAAAAGGGTATATAGAAGGAGCAAAAAACGTACTATCAGAAAATACGACTCCGTGTTATCGTATGGAAGTAGGTAAACCTATCGGTTATTTTTATGGTTACAGAACTGAGGGGGTGATGCAAAGTGAAGCTGACATTCAAGCTTATTTGGATAAAAATTGTGGTGGGAAAGCTGCCAATTCGTTACAAGGGAGCACAATTCAGTCGGGTGATTTAAAATTTGTGGATACAGATGGAAATGGTGTTATAAATAGTGATGATAAAACAGAGATAGGTAATCCTCACCCTGATTTGACAATGGGTATTTCTTTGAATTTTGAATATAAGGGCTTGGATTTTGCAGTAACGACTTACGGAGCTTTTGGGCAACAAAATATCCGCTCATACCGTAAATTTACTGATGGACAATATGAAAATTATACAACTGAAGTTTTTGATTATTGGCATGGAGAAGGAACTTCTAATAAGTATCCCCGTCTAATTCCTGGCAATACAGGTGTTAACTTCCAACAAGTATCAGACATTTACGTAGAGAATGCTGATTATTTCCGTATTCAGAATATGACGATTGGTTACGACTTTAAAAAATTGTGGAAAGCTTGTCCTTTGCAGCAAGTTCGTCTTTATTTTACTGCACAGAACTTATTTACCTTTACAGGTTACAAAGGAATGGATCCTGAGATTGGTTCAAATGGAGGAACAAGCGATTCTTGGGCACAAGGTATAGATTTAGGCTATTATCCATCCCCAAGAACATACATGGTAGGTGTTAACATTAAATTTTAATATTGAATAGTATGAAAAAGATTATATATTTAGCTGTAGCTTTGGTCTTTTCGTTATGCTCTTGTGAGGATGCGTTGGATTCGACTAATTACACTCAGAAGACTACTGCTACTTTTCCTGAAACATATGCGGATGCTCAACAAATGCTGGCAGCTGTTTATCAAAATCTCAGTCAAGTAAATGCGACTCCTCAAGCATCATTTTTCTATATTTCTATGTTAGCCAGTGATGATAACTTCGGAGGCGGCGGTACAAATGATAAGCTAATGCAAGCAGAAGATTTGCTGTGTAATTATCAATCTAATATGTTGCAACAATTTTGGGCAGACCGTTATACCGGTATATTTCGTGCTAACAGTTTAATTCAGAATTTGGATAATTGCAAGGGCTTTCCAAGTGAAGATGCGCGCAATCAAATTATGGGGGAAGCTCTTTTCTTGCGGGCCTTCTATTATTATGAGTTAATATCAGAGTTTGGGCGTATCCCTTTGGTTATAACGCCAGAGCCGGTTGATAACCCTCAGGCCTCTGCAGCAGATGTTTTTGGGCAAATCTTGCTGGATTTAAAAACTGCTGCTGATATAATGCCAAGCACTCGTGCTTCAGGAGATGGGCATGCTGATAAATATACGGCAGAAGCGTTGTTAGCTCGCGCGTGGTTATTTTATACAGGGATGTATTGCAATGGAGAAGAAATTGCCGACTTGACCAGTACTACCTATAATCCTTTGAGTTCTGTTACTTTGGCTGATGGGACTACATTGACAAAAGACCAAGTGATTACTTATATTGATGAATGTGCTGATAAATCCGGCTATTCACTTGTTCCCGATTATCGTAATTTGTGGGCCTATACTAACCGTCTTTCCGTAGAGGAGTATAGCTATACGAAAGGTAAGAATTTGCAATGGGTGGAAGATGATAATAGCGTTAATCCTGAAGCAATGTTTATGATTAAGTATAATAAGCTAGCTTCTTGGCAGACAACTATTGGTTATGCAAATGGATATGCTCTTCACTTTGGTGTTCGTGGTGGTCAAGATTATGGTAACACCTTTCCGTTTGGTCAAGGATGGGGCGCAGGCCCGGTTGCAACTAATTTAGTTACAGCATGGAAAGCGGCCGAACCTAGTGATATGCGACGTGAAGCATCTGTACAAAATCTAAATGAATTACCGGCATATACTAAAGGAGGTTGGTCTGATTTTGTTCAGGAAACAGATTATTATGAGAAGAAGATATCCCCAGTCAGTTGTGTGAATACCGATAAAAATGCTTATCCGGATGATAAATATATCTGTTGCTTTGAAGTTTTGATGTATGGTTCTGATAATTGGAGTAATGATAGTAAGCCATTGAACATGCAATTGAATAATATTCATGATTTGGTTTTGATACGTTATGCGGATGTGTTGTTGATGCAATCTGAGTTGAAAGAGGATATTACAGGTCTCAACAGGGTGCGGGCACGTGCCGGTTTGACTCCAATCCCCGGCTATACATTGGAAGCTCTTCAAAATGAACGGCGTTGGGAACTTTCTTTTGAAGGTACCCGGTGGAATGATATTCGTCGTTGGCATATTGCTGCCGCTGCTTTGGAAAAGCAAACTGGACAGGCTTGCTATTTAGCAGGGACAGTTGCAACAAATGTGCCACATAATGGCGGATATACGACTCGGTATAATGCTACTGCGGGATTTTTCAAGATTCCTGAATCTCAAATTTCTTTATCCAAAGTACTAACACAGAACCCGGGTTGGGAAAGTGCAGATGCAGAATATACGGGCTGGTAATTGATAATAATAAAATTGACTTGATATGAAAAATATATATTTAGCTTTAGTATTGCTTTCAGGGTTTCTGGTATCTTGTGATCCGATAATAGAGGATGCTCCGGCTTTGTCATCGAGTAAGACTGTTGATGAACTGAAAAATTTGGTAACATTAACCCAGACGGTTGCTAACCAGAATAAGTTTACTTATTCTACGTCTCCGGCAACGACTATACAACTTCTGGACCAAGATGGTAATATCGTTTCTACAGGAACTTCAGGATCTATAATAGGTATTCCTCCGTTGACAGGATTAACTGTACGAGCTATTAATCAAGACGGTTCTCTTGTTTCGTATTCTAAAGACGTAACGATTACAGAGTATGTGGATGTTCCAATTATCTACTCAAATCTCTTTGGTGATAAGTTCGAAAGTCAGACATGGGTTTGGGATACGGACGCATCTGATGGTGTTTGGGGAAATGGAGGTTATATGTCAAATACCGGACCGGGTTGGTGGGTTGTTCAAGCGGCTGGCATTGATGAGCAGTGTCAGGGCAAAGGATATCCGAAAGACGGTTTGGATGGGTGGATGACTTTTACTCTTAAGGGGAAAAAGGTAACAACTAGCCGTGGGGAAACAGGTACGATTTCTTGGGACTTGTCTGCTTCCGCCAAAGATGGCTGGAGTTATGGAACATTAACATTTACAGGGACAGTTCCTTTATTGGGGGTTCAACCTAATATTAATAACCAACGTCAATACGAGTATCAAATTATTGGTATGGATGGAGAACACCTAAGGCTTTGCGCTCCTGAACCAGGTTCAGGTGAGGGAGGTACAGCTTGGTTCTGGAATTTTAAGGTGAAAAGTGATAAATAGCATGATGTAACTGTAGTTTATGAATGCTCTATGCAAAGAAAAGACGAATCATTAGATTCGTCTTTTCTTTGCATGGAACAATCAATTTTTTATCTTTGTAAAGAATATAATGATAGCCTCTCTACATGAAATACACAAATTATTTATATCCGTCTGCTTGCGTTGAAGTGGCAGCTTTTTCTCCTTTAGGGGAAGTAGGCGAATATCATCTTATGATACATGCAACCAATCCTTTGCAAACTTACAAACAACAATTGGATTCCGTATTGACTGCTTATGCCATATTACTTGGAGCTGAGTTAAAAGGGGCTGTCGCTGTTTTTAAACGCTTTTTTATCAGTGACTCGGCTAATCAATGGGATGAATTGCAGTCGGTTATGGCAGATAGTTCGGATTGTGCCTGTTCTATTGTGGAACAGTCGCCACTGGATGGTACGAAGGTTGCCTTGTGGGCGTATCTGCAAGCCGATGTACAAACGCGAACTTTGCATAACGGATTATATGAGGTTAGGCATGGAGCTTACCGCCATTTATGGCAGGGGGGAGCTTTTAATCGTGCAGCAAATTCGGAATATCAGATGCGTTTGCTATTCAATGAATATATTATGCAACTGATGGAGCAGCAATGTACATTGGCAGGCAATTGTATTCGTACTTGGATTTTTGTAAGGGATGTGGATCTTAATTATGCTGGGGTCGTCAAAGCGCGAAATGAAGTTTTTGCGACTCAGAATCTCACGGAGCATACACATTATATTGCAAGTACAGGTATTGGCGGACGTTATGTTGATCCAAAAGTCCTTGTTACATTCGATGCTTATGCAGTAGATGGGGTATCTCCCGAACAAGTTAAGCACCTTTATGCACGAACTCACCTGAATCCGACATCCGAATATGGAGTGGCTTTTGAGCGTGGTACCGTAGTGGAGTATGGTGACCGTAGTCACATCTTTATTTCTGGTACGGCAAGTATTAATAATCGGGGAGAAATAGTTTGTCCAGGTGATATTCGGCAGCAGACAGAACGAATGTGGGAAAATGTTGAGGCTTTGTTGAAAGAAGCCGATAGCTGTTTTGAGGATATGGGACAAATGATTGTTTATTTGCGGGATATAGCCGATTATGTCGTGGTGAAGCAGCTTTTTGATGAGCGTTTTCCTCACATACCTAAAGTGATAGCTCAGGCTTCTGTTTGTCGTTCGGGTTGGTTGATTGAAATGGAATGCATGGGGATTAGACAAAATCGGAATCAGGCTTATGCCGGTTTTTAGGTTAATATAGTATCATCTTTTGTTAAGCTGATATTAGATATATATTGAATAAAAGGAATATCTTTGAAAGGATCTTATTTTATAAATAATACTTAATGAAAAGTGAAAAGTTTTTTCTTCGTTGACTGGAGAATAACAAAAATACTGGAATGAATAGAATCAGTAGACACATTGCATCTTTAAGCATTCTAGTTGCTGCATTAGCTCTCTTCGCTTATTTCTTCTGGGGACTGCCTTACCATTTATTTTATAGGGAGCAGACTCAGCTTTTTATGTATGCGTCGTATGCTTTGGAGTCCTATTTTAAACATCCGGGAATATTAGCTTGTTTGGCGGGTGATTTTCTTACCCAATTTTTTTACTACGAAGGAGGAGGTCCGATAATCGTTACTTTAGTTTTGTTGGTTTGGGGAATTGTAGTCTATCGTTTGTTTTTTCCTTATATGGGGAAATGGGCTTTGCTGTTGGCTGCGGTGGCGGTTGTATGGGAAACCGCTCGGCAAAGTGGTGTGGAGTATCCTTTATCGGCAACTATAGCTTTGATCGGTGGTGGGGGTTGTTCACTCTTAATCCGTAGGCTAATGCAAAGATTTGGTGAGAGAATATTTGTTGTAAAACTTTTAGCATTTGTTGTGGTTGCGGGCAGTTATATGCTTTTTGGATATGGTTGCTTTTTGACTGCTGTTTTCTTGTTTAATAAAAGACAATTGCTTCTTTCTTATTTATTGTTGTTTGAGGCCATTCTTGTGCCGATTTATGGACATTGTTCATGTCTGTTAACTTGGAAGCAAGCATATACTTATCCTTCCACCACTTGGTTTAATCGTCCTGATTTTCATTTGGAGCGTATGCTGGCAGTTGACTCGGAATATTACTTCGGGCGCATAAATAAAGTAGAGGGGGATTTGTTGGCGATTAAAACCGAACAGATGCTCCCTACATATTATTATAATTTGCTAAATGGGAATAAGGGGTTTTTACCTCTTCAATTGATGAATGTTTGGCAACCGGGGAGCAAAGGACTGTTTTTACCGGTTATTCCAACATCAAACTATATGGAAATTTATGCAGCTAATGAAGTTTGGTTTGAATTGGGAGATATGACAATGGCGGAACATGCAGCTTTTTTAGGCATGATTTTTTCTCCCCGTCACACTGGAGCAAGAGCTATAAAACGATTGGCTGAAATCAATTTGATCAATGGTGATGATGCAGCTGCAATGAAATATTTGCGTATGCTTGGTAAAACTCTTTGTTATAGAGAATGGGCAACAAAGCGATTACCTGGAAAACAAACGGAAAGGGTGCGGAAATGGCTTGAGGAGAAGAAGAGTGTATTGCCCCATCGGGATACTTTGCGTAGAGCATCGGATATTCGTTTGTCATTACGTTGTTTATTAAGTGCCAATCGGAAAAATGTAATGGCTTGTGATTATTTACTTTGTTATGATTTGCTGAGTAAGAGGATTGGAGATTTTTTTACTGATTTTCGGGAGTTTTATGGTGAACGTCCTCTTTGTAGGCTTTACGCTGAAGGTTTGCTTATCTATCTTGCGGGGAGTGGTCAATCTCCTGAATCTGTTAGGCAATGGAAAATTCCATTGCAGGTTTGTGCTGAATTTAGTGACTATTCTAAGGTTTATGAACGTAGCCGAGGAGATGGCACCTTTTTGGAGAGTAAATATGGAAAGACTTATTGGTTTTACTTTCATTATGCAAGAATAAGACCATGAAAAAAGTATTATTATATTTTATATTGTTTGGACTTGGACTGATTAATCTGCAAAGTTGCACACCCTGCCCCAGTCAATTGATTCCTGCAGGAGAACCATTAGTTATCTATCCTGATTATACGGAGGTTACTTTTCCCTGCAATATTGCACCGCTGAACTTTATGTTACGGAATGAGGGTGTGGATGCAATTTATGTTAAAGTGAAAGGACGAACTGATAGCTTGATTGTGAATGCCAAAGGGCATAAAGTTATCTTTCCGATAAGGCGATGGCATCATTTGCTTGAGACGGAAGGCGGAAATACGCTTCATGTCACTGTAGCTGCCCGGAAGCAGGGGAAGTGGTTGCAATTCCCCGCTTTTGCTTGGCAGGTCATGAAAGATCGATTGGATGCTTATGTTAGTTATCGTTTAATAGAACCGGGTTATGAAGTATGGAATAAATTGCAGATATGTGAACGCTGTCTGGAGAACTTTGATGTAAAAGTTATAGCAGATAATAACCTGACAAGCGGAAAATGTATGAATTGTCATGTTTATGGAGCAAACAGAGGAAATCTGTCCATGTTTCATTTGCGTGGAAAGGATGGGGGGACGATACTGAACAGGGAGGGAAAGTTACGAAAACTAGGGTTGAGGAATAACCGAATGATTTCTGCCGCTGTGTATGGCGGGTTTCATCCTTCCGGACGTTATGGCGTTTTCTCCACGAATATTATAATTCCTGCATTTCATGTTCAGAGTAATCGGCGTTTGGAAGTTTACGATACGGCCTCTGATCTGGTAATCGCCGACTTTAATAAAGATAGTCTGATTTTCTCCCCTTTGGTAACTGACAGTACAGTGTTGGAAACCTTTCCTACTTTTTCAGCCGATGGCAGGTGGGTGTATTTCTCTTCTGCTCCGTTAGCCGTACTGCCCGACAGTATACAGAAAGTCCGCTATTCTCTTTGTCGCATTGCTTTTAATGCAGCAACCGGCAGGTGGGGCGACCGTGTGGACACTCTTTGGAATGCACGTGTGGAAGCTGGTTCGACTTGTTTTCCAAAGTCCTCTCCGGATGGCCGTTATTTGTTGTATACGGTGGCCAATTATGGTACTTTTCCCATTTGGCATCGTGAAACGGATTTACAACTGCTTGACCTTCGCAATCATCATATTGATAAGTTAACGTCGGTGAACTCCAGTCGGTCGGATACTTATCACAGTTGGGCTTCCAATAGTCGGTGGTTTGCCTTCGCTAGTAAGCGGGGGGATGGACAGTACGGGCGTATTTATTTTTCCTATATCGATAGAAATGGGAAAGCATATAAACCTTTTGTCCTGCCGCAGGCTGATCCTGAAGATGATGATTTGAATTTAAAATCGTATAACATACCTGAACTTTCGGCAACGTGCGTACCCTTCGATGCTTATTCTGTGGAACGTATAGTAAGGGAATTACCGACGGAATCTTTTAAATAGGAATGTCTATGAAAAACAATGGAGAAGAATACTTAAGAAACAGTAAGGGAAAATATGGAACCGTTTTATTGTCCGTGTTGTTCGGGTGGATCGTGTTTCTTTATTTTTGGTTGTATTACCCGGGACATCTTTATTATCAGGAGCAATTTCAGCTTTTTCTTTTTGATTGGAATTACTGGTGGCAACGTGTGACTGTACCTGGTGGCGTTGCTGATTACTTATCAGAGTTTCTGATACAATTTTATTATTATGCATGGGCTGGTGCATTGATTCTGGCTTTGCTTTTTGTTGCTATCCAAAGGCTTCTCTGGAGATTGAGTAGACTGCAAGGTGCTTCGGCGGTTTATTATCCGTTCTCTTTTTTACCGGTGGTTGCATTATGGTACTTCTTGTGTGATGAAAATGCTTTGCTTTCTTATGTTGTAGCTCTATTGATGACTTTGTTGGCAGCTCTTGCTTATGCAACTTTTAGCAGGACTTGGACAAAGGCACTTTACCTTTGCATTTCCATTCCTTTGCTATATTGGATAGCCGGTCCGGTTCATTTTGTCTTTGCGGGTTGGGGTATACTCTACGAGTGGCAAGTGTCGAGAAAAGAACGGGAGTGGTTCACGCCACTTTTGTATACCGTTGTTATTGGAATTTGGGGAATTGTTTGTCCACTACTTTCCAGTCTGTTTTTGCAATACCCGTTGTATCGTTTGATGGGCGGGCTCAACTATTATCGTTTTCCGGTCGTGATACCTCTTTCTGAAGTTGGTGTTGCATTCGTTATAATGGCCTTCCCTTTGGTGTTATCCTTGCTCCCAGCTTTTAAACGTCGGGTTACAGTAGGCATTGCTTTACAGTTGATTGTGCTTTTAATAGCAAGTGGATGGTTGATTTTCAAAGGAAGCGATAGGGATAAGGAAGAAGCCATGATGTATGATTATCTGGCAAAGAACGAACGGTGGACCGACCTAATTAACAGGGCTGAAAAGAAATCACCGACTTCTCCGTTTACGGTTACTTGTCTGAATCTGGCTTTGGCTGAAACCGGACAGTTGGCGGATCGAATGTTTGAATTTTACCAGAACGGGGTAGAAGGGCTTTTGCCTGAATTTCAACGCGATTTTACTTCTCCATTGCCTACAGGTGAAGTTTTCTACCATTTGGGTATGATCAATACGGCCCAGCGATTTGCATTTGAGGCAATGGAAGCCATTCCTAATTTCCGAAAGAGTAGCCGTTGTTATAAGCGTTTGGCGGAGACTAATTTGATTAACGGACAGTATAAGGTGGCTGCTAAATACTTGCATGCATTGTGCAAGACTTTATTTTATCGTAAATGGGCTGAAAACACATTGACTTACCTCTATCATGAAGATAGAATCAATGCGCATAAGGAATGGGGATGGTTGCGTAAATTGCGATATACTGATGATTTTCTGTTTAGTGACCGTGAAGTCGATATTATGCTGGGACTGCTATTTCAACACAACTCAGGAAACCGCATGGCGTTTGAGTATCTGTTAGCTTATGAACTGGAAAAGAAGGATCTTAATGCTTTCTTGAAATACTATCCGTTGGGTAAAACACTAGGCTACGATCATATTCCCCGTTCCTATCAGGAAGCCTTGGTTTTTGTCTGGACTCAGCAGCATAGCTCTTTTAGCGGCATGCCGTGGAGTATCTCATCGCAGGTGATGGATGAGGTAACAGAGTTTGCGCGCGTGTACGTCAGGCAGAAAGATGCGGAAGTTGTTCTGAAGGGAAAGTACAGTACTACTTTTTGGTACTATTTATTGTTTCGAAAATAAAGAAGGCTTTAACAAGCAGAGTTTGAAAATAGGGTTAGAAGATAAAGTCGTATTCAACAAACAAGTAGAGTAAATGAAGAAAATAATATTTTGTGTTGTTTCAAGTTTTTTGATGTTGGCTTCTTGTAATCATCGGGTGAGTTCTCCCGAACTGATAAATGTATTACCCTGTATTTATCCCGATTATATAGGGGTTACCATTCCGGCAACAATTGCTCCGATGAACTTTGTTTATAAGGGTGGTGCTGCTGATCGCATCGATGTAGTCGTCACCGGTGGAAAGTCGGGCACATTGCATATCAATAGCAGACAGGTGGATTTTCCACGCAAAGATTGGTTACAATTGCTCAGTGCAAATAAAGGAAATCGCTTGTCATTTACCGTTTCAATAGAAGAGGGGGGTAAATGGAAACAATATCGCTCGTTCTCTATGTATGTCAGTACATATTCTATTGACTACGGATTGGTTTACCGTAAGATAGCGCCGGGTTACGAGGTCTATAGTAAGATGGGAATTTACGAGCGCAATCTTTCTTCCTTTAAAGAAAAAGCTTTGATAGAAAACACCCTTGTCCCCGGCATGTGCATCAACTGTCACGCGTTTAACAAAACGAACCCCAATCATTTAAGCCTTCATGTGCGGGGAAGCCATGGTGCCACATTGATGCAAATCAATGGGACAATGGAAATGCTTGATACTAAGACTGACTCTACGCTTTCTGCTTGCGTTTATCCTTATTGGCATCCCGGTGGAAAGTACATTGCGTATTCCGTTAATAAAACACGCCAGTCTTTTCATTCCGTAAAGAATGAGCGAATTGAAGTGCTCGATCTGGCATCGGATATAGTCGTTTACCATCCGGCTACGCATCACTTGCTACTTTGTCCTTTATTACAAAAGAAAGAGGCATATGAAACATTTCCCGTTTTCTCTGCAGATGGCACGAAACTCTATTTCTGCTCTGCCAAGGCGGCAGATCTTCCTGCTCAGTACAAGGAAGTGAAATATAATTTGTGCAGTATCGACTTTAATGCAGAGAATGGAACCTTCGGTTCGCGCGTTGATACACTGGTTCGTGCAGACAGTACGGGGAAAAGCATTTCTTTTCCCCGTACATCCTACGATGGGCGATATGTTATGTTTACCTTATCTGATTATGGAAATTTTTCTATCTGGCATAAAGAAGCCGACTTATGGTTATTAGATCTGAAAAATCATTCTTTGCGTCCGCTAGTTGAGGTGAATAGTGATAATACCGAAAGTTTTCACAACTGGAGCAGTAACTCCCGTTGGTTTGTTTTCAGTAGTCGGCGCGGAGATGGATTATACACTCGTCTTTATCTTGCTAGTATAGATAAAAAAGGTCATGTTAGCAAGCCGTTTCTGCTACCGCAGGAAGAGCCTGAAAAATACTACGATAGTTCGGTTTATTCCTATAATGTTCCTGACTTTACCAGCCAGCCTGTCCGGTTGAATCTGCGTAACACTGAGCGGGGGCTGACTTCAGACAGGCGTGTTCAGGTAAACATTAAAAAATAGAATATATTTTAATGTCTATTAAAGGTATTGAAAAGGGAACATAGGAACTTATAATATAGCAAAGGGATAAAATCGTATCAGTATCTCTGGAACTGATAGGTTATCTTTGTATCTTTAAATGAAAGATATTATGAAAATCATAGCAATGAAGGTCTTTACGTTAATGGCATTTACGGTATTTGCCGGTACAATGGTTGCTTGCGGACCGAGTAAGTCGGGGCAGCAAAAAGAAAAAAAATCTCCCTCTCTTACTCTCGAAACGGGAAAATTGTTGTCTGCTTTAAAGAGTATTTCTTCAAGAGGAATCATGTTTGGTCATCATGACGATACCAATTATGGCATCGGGTGGGAAGGTGATGAAGGCCGTTCTGATGTAAAGAGTGTCTGTGGTGATTACCCCGCTGTCATAAGCTTTGATTTGGGAGGTATCGAGCTGAAAGATACAATGAATCTAGACAAGGTTCCGTTCAGTAAGATAAAGAAGGAAATATTAAATCAATATCAGCGTGGGGGAATGGTGACACTTAGTTGGCATTTGCGCAACCCGAAGACTGGTGGCGATGCATGGGATGTGGCAGATACTACAGTGGTAAAATCCATATTGCCGGGAGGTGTCGACCATAATAAGTTTGCAGGATGGTTAACGGATGTAGCTGGATTTATCAACTCCTTAAAAACAAAGGCAGGGACAAAAATTCCTGTTCTCTTTCGTCCCTGGCACGAACATACTGGTAGTTGGTTTTGGTGGGGAGCAAAATTGTGTACCCCTGATCAATATAAAACACTTTGGCGAATGACGGTGGACAGTCTCCGTGCCAGAGGAGTGGATAACGTTCTTTATGCATACTCTACAGGGACTGAGCCCCAAGACACCACACAATACTTGCAACGATATCCGGGTGATGATCTTATTGATGTTATCGGGTTTGATAACTATCAATTTAAGCGGGACGATTTTCTGGCTTCCATGCATCGGGAGCTGACGATCATAGATAGTATAGGGAAGACACATCACAAAATAATTGCCCTCACGGAGGCGGGTTATGAAGGAATACCCGATCCTGAATGGTGGACAAAGACGCTATTGACTGCTGTTGAAAAGTATCCTATTGCCTATCTTCTGGTATGGCGCAATGCTCGTGAGAAGCCGACTCACTTCTTCGCCCCTTATCCGGGACAAGCTTCTGCAGAAGATTTTGTGAAGTTTTATAGGAGCCCTAAAACCCTTTTTGCGACAGACGTTAATTTGTATAAATAAGAAAGATTGTAATAAACAGTATGGAAGCTTTTAAAGAAAAGGTATCAAGACTCTTTCAGGAATATGAGGAATTGATTGCAAGAAAAAACCAACCCTTAGAGAATGGAAACGGCGTGTTTGTGCGTTATAAGTATCCGGTCTTGACGGCAGCACATACGCCGGTCTTCTGGCGGTATGATCTTGATGAAGCTCGTAATCCCTACCTGATGGAGCGAATTGGAATGAACGGTGCTATGAACTCGGGTGCGATGAAGTGGAAGGATAAATATTTATTGCTGGTACGGGTGGAAGGAGTCGACCGTAAATCATTCTTTGCAGTGGCTGAGAGCCCTAATGGTGTGGATCATTTTCGTTTTTGGGATTATCCCATCACGATGCCCGAAGATGTAATTCCCGCCACAAATATTTATGATATGCGTCTTACCGCTCATGAAGATGGCTGGATATATGGTGTGTTCTGTGCAGAACGGCACGATGACTTCGCTCCTGTGGGCGATCTTTCCGCAGCAACGGCTACGGCGGGAATTGCACGTACCAAAGATTTGAAAACATGGGAACGCCTGCCCGATCTTAAAACCAAGAGTCAGCAGCGCAACGTCGTACTCCATCCTGAATTTGTACAAGGTAAATACGCACTCTATACTCGTCCGCAAGATGGTTTCATTGATGCCGGTAGCGGCGGCGGAATAGGCTGGGCTTTGGTGGACGATATTACTCATGCTGAGATTAAGGAAGAATTCATTATTGATCAGCGATATTACCATACCATAAAAGAAGTAAAGAACGGGGAAGGGCCCCATCCCATTAAGACTGATAAGGGTTGGCTTCATCTGGCTCATGGCGTGAGAGCCTGTGCTGCAGGATTACGCTATGTACTTTATATGTATATGACTGCACTGGACGATCCAACCAAACTCATTGCCACTCCTGGAGGCTACTTTATGGCTCCCGAAAATGAAGAGCGGATAGGAGATGTCAGTAACGTGCTCTTTGCTAATGGCTGGATTGCTGATGATGATGGCACGGTCTTTATCTATTATGCTTCTTCCGATACTCGAATGCATGTGGCTACTTCCACCGTGGATAAGCTGGTGGACTATTGCATGAATACTCCGGCGGATGGCTTTTTTTCTTTTACTTCGGTAGAGACACTAAAAAAAATGATCGGCCAAAATATAGAATTGATGGGGCAACGGTGATGAAATGAATAGAATACTATGGTAAAACTGAAAGAAAAAATTGGCTACGGCTTTGGTGATATGTCCTCCTCCATGTTTTGGAAGATATTCGGAATGTATTTATTGTTTTTTTATACGAAGGTGTTTGGTATTTCTCCGGCGGCGGCGGGTACAATGTTTCTCGTTACTCGCATCTGGGATTCGGTTAACGACCCGATTATGGGGGTGATTGCCGACCGTACTCAAACTCGTTGGGGAAAATATCGTCCTTATCTATTCTGGTTTGCTATTCCTTTTGCCGTGATGGGGGTACTCACATTTTATACGCCAAATCTTGATACCAACGGTAAACTAATTTACGCTTACATTACTTATACAGCTATGATGATGGTATATACGGCAATCAATGTACCTTATGCCTCTTTGCTCGGAGTGATGTCTTCCCATCCCAAAGAACGTAATACTCTGGCTTCCTACCGCATGTTCTTTGCTTTTATAGGGAGCTTCATTACTTTTATGTTGTTGCAGCCGTTGGTCGATTTTTTTGCATCGGACAATACCACAGGCGGTAATGAAAGCAGTATTAGTAGTGATCCTCTTGGCTGGGTTTGTGCAGTGGGCGTCATAGGAGTCCTTTGCACCGTATTGTTTTTCTTTTGTTTTAGATGGACTAAGGAGCGGGTGAAGCCGATTGATGAAGCTAAGAACCATGTTTCGGTGAAGCAGGACTTGAGAAATCTGTTTCGCAATTCTCCTTGGTGGATTTTGCTGGGCTCCGGTTTGGCAGCCCTATTATTCAACGCCATTCGTGACGGAGTAGCTTTATTCTATTTTTCCGATTATATTCAGATGAATTATAAATTGCCTTATCTAGGTTGGACCATAGCCACTATTTACTTGTTGGTTGGACAGGCAGCCAATATGATTGGTGTGGCTCTGGCGGCCCCGTTATCCAACCGTTATGGTAAGAAATTCACCTATATGGTAGCTATGGCAGTAGCAGCAGTGCTTAGCATCTTCTTTTTTATCCTCACTCCCAATCAGATGGTGTCTATCCTTATTCTGCAAGCTCTGATTTCAATTTGCGCCGGTTATGTACTTCCGCTTTTATGGAGCATGTATGCCGATATTGTTGATCATCAGGAATTGAAGACTGGTCGTCGTGCCACGGGACTGATCTTTTCCTCTTCGTCCATGTCGCAAAAGATGGGCTGGGCATTGGGTGGGGCTTTAACCGGCTGGCTGTTGGCCTGGTTCGGTTACAATCAGGATGCGGCGGTGCAGAGCGAACATGCTATTCTCGGTGTACGTCTCATGATGAGTTGGTTACCTGCCGCTAGTTGTGTATTGGCTATTATTGGTATGGTGTTCTACCCACTTTCGGAGAAAAAAGTGAAAGCGATTACGGAGGAACTGGATGCTAAGCGGGGGAATATAGTGAAAGAAAATTGATAAATCTTCAAACCTGTGGAGACGCGGACGGTGGAACAAGCCGTTCATCTAATGAAGTGAGCCCTGTAGATAAGGAATTAATGTGTGAGGATTGAATTGTAAAATGGAAAAAATAGTTGATGAGTTGAAAGCGGAGGTACGCAATGTATTGGAGACGAACATTCTGCCTTATTGGATGGAACATATGCAGGACGAAGAGCATGGAGGCTTTTACGGACGCATTACCGGGACCGAAGTCGTGATGCCGGAGACGGAGAAGGGAGCCATATTGAATGCGCGCATCCTGTGGACATTCTCGGCTGCTTATCGTCTGTTGAGAAAAGCGGAATACCTTGCCGCCGCTACACGGGCTAAAGATTATATTATTGAAAAGTTTTACGATAAAGAGTACGGTGGCGTTTATTGGTCGCTCGATGCTCAGGGGCATCCGCTCGACACCAAAAAGCAAATTTATGCTATTGGATTTGCCATTTACGGGTTGAGCGAATATAATCGTGCTACGGATGATGCCGAAGCATTGACCTATGCTATTTATCTTTTTGAGAGTATAGAACGGTATAGCTTTGATGCCGAAAAAAATGGCTATTGTGAAGCATTAACCCGTGGATGGGGCGAGATGGCGGATATGCGGCTTAGTGATAAGGACGAAAACGAACGGAAGACGATGAATACCCATTTGCACATTTTGGAGGCCTATACCAATTTGTATAGGGTGTGGAAAGATGAGCGACTGGCACAGCAACTTCGTAATCTCATCTTGCTATTTATTGAGAAAATCTATAATCCGGAAACGAAGCATTTGGAGTTGTTCTTCGATGATAACTGGTGCAGCAAATACCGTATTATTTCCTATGGTCATGATATCGAAGCTTCTTGGTTGATTCACGAAGCTGCATTGGTCTTGGGTGATGAGGCGCTGATTCAGCGTGTGGAGCCTATTGTGAAAAGGATAGCTGATGCTGCCGATGAAGGTTTGACGTCTGAAGGAGCTTTGATTTATGAAACCTTTCCCGACCAGCAGCATAGTGATACTGACCGTCATTGGTGGGTACAGGCCGAAAACGTGCTGGGGCATATCAACCTTTACCACTATTTCGGTAATGAAGAAGCATTGGATAAAGCATTCCGTTGCTGGGCGTTTATTAAAGACAAACTGATAGACTTCAATTATGGCGAATGGCATTGGAGTGTATCGGCTGATGGTGAATTGAACGTGACTGACGATAAGGCTGGCTTTTGGAAATGTCCTTACCATAACGGGCGTATGTGTATGGAAATTATGGAGCGGAAATTGACTGAAGAGCAATCAGATATTAGAGTATAGATAGTTCAGATAAACAGCAGATAAGTGAAATTGGTTATTAGTATGAAAATAAATAAGATTCTCTTTTTGATTAGCACGTTGTTGTGTGGGTGTTTTGTGCAAGCACAGTCGCTATCATCCGGAGATAAGAATGTCTCTGTGGAAAAAAACAAGGTGGAGCTTCAAAGTAACGTATATCCCGATTTCAGTCATCTGAATTTTGGTTGCGACGGCAACAGTATTACGGCAGGTAATCAATGGTCGCGTACGGTGGTCGATTTGTTGGGCTTTGCCACTCATCACAATGTCGCAGTCGGTTCCGCCACCTGGGCGTGTCATCCCGATACTCAAAACTATGGAAGTCCGGGTTTTGCGGGAATATCGAATGGTTGGCAACCTACTAACAATAAAGCGGAACTTCAAAAACGGCATAACAATGTATCGAAAGTGCACATCCAGCATTTTATCGCCGATGTAGACAGCGGACGCTATCCCGAACCTGATGTTTTTGTCTTTTCCATGGGCACTAACGATACTAACTTGGGATTTGCTGAAGAAGCCCTGAAAGGCAAGACACTGGATCAGGTAGATGTAATCACAATGGCGGGCGGTGCGCGTTGGGCCATCCAGACCATTCTGGAGCACTATCCTAAATGTCGTGTGTTTGTCTGCACTCCTATCCAGACAGGGAATGTGGAACACAATGAGCGCAACCTCCGTCAGATTGAAATTATGCGCAAGATCTGTCGCGCGCTTTCCGTTCAACTGATAGACTGCTATGCCAACAGTAGCATTACGGAGAAGTTTGAGATCTCCTCCGGTCGCGGTCGTTACCTTAAAGATGGGTTACATCCAGAAGTAGAAGGACAACATCTTATGGGGAGATATATTGCCAAAGAAATTCGTAATAACTATTTTTAATTTACCATTTTGGTTCGCATTTCACTCGTTTGCCGTCGTCTGTGGTATGTTCTTCCAAAGAGTTTTCTTTTGCTTGGATGCAGATATAAACCATCGGATCATCAGATGTGTTTTTAAGGCCTCTCTTCCCTTGAGGAGCTACCCGGATAACGCTGCCTTCTGAAATGGGGAAACAGTCTTCATCTACTTGGTAAAATCCACTTCCTTTAAGTATAATATATGTTTCTTCATCTTTGGTATGAATATGGAAGTAGGGCAGTTCGCTGTGGGGAGGGATGGTGGTAAAGGATATTTCTGTTGCTGTGGCTTTTGTCGCATCTTTTAGAAATATTTTTCCATGGATTTCTTGCCCTATTTTAGGGTGAACTAGCATATAGTCATTCAATTGATCTAAAGAACCAATATTCACTGCCGTGTAGTTGGTGTTTTCTGAAATACACTCTAGTCTTTTCATTATATGCTTAATTTTAAATTATTAATTGAGCAGATTATTTCTGCCATTTATTTTTCGCAAATATACAAAACAGGGGATATCATTTCCAAAAATGAGAGTTTTTAACTTGCTTCTATTTAGTTGAAAAGATATTAGGGGGTTAACTTAAATATAAAAAGAGCAAGATTAATTAATTCTGTTCGAATTTAAATCTCTATGTTTGTGTTCTTATATTACATTTTCCTGAGAATTATGTATTTCCAGATTATGATAATGAAGAGTATATTAAGCAAAATAGAGGAACGCATTTAAAGTTTTATGGAGAAAAGTAATTATTGATGGCATTGAAAATAAAAAGTGACAGGTTTGATTTTTATGAAACGAAGTATGGGAAAAGCCTTTTAATTGATTTGATCCATTTAGAGGCTTTGGAGAATTATATTAGCTCGGCCAATTCCCATTATTTGTCTTATTTCGATATTACGTTGATTACTGGCGGAAGAGGACAATTTGTTTTAGATGGAACGAAATATGAATTAGAGCAGGGACTTGTTGTCTTTTCTTCACCAAACCAAATCAGAAAGTGGAATTTTAATGAACTGCCGAGAGGTTATGTCCTCATTTTTGAGGAGGCCTTTCTTACTTCTTTTCTTAGTGACCCAAAGTTTATTGGGAAGCTGAAATATTTTAATCCTAATTTAGAAGATTATTCCTTGCAACTGGGTAAGGTGGATACAGCATACATCATTAATCTTTGCTGTGAGATTGAGAGTGAAATCAAGAATTTTAGAAATAATGATGAGTCTATTTTGCGGGCATTATTATTTCAAGTGCTTATTTGGTTGAATCGGAAATTTAAGGCATCTGAGTCAGCGCAAAGCCATCTTGAAACGAACCGGCATATTCATCGTTTTGTCCGTTTGGTATCAGCAAAATTTAAGCAGGAGCATTGTGTGTCGTTTTATTCCGATGCACTCAGTATATCTGCAGGTCATCTGAATGATTTGTCCAAGTCGTTTTTAGGGACTAGTGCTAAAAAATATATTTCCAAGCGAATGGTAATAGAAGCCCGCAGACTTCTTCTGTTTACTGATTCACCAATTTCTGATATCGCTTTAGAGTTGGGCTTTATAGATATTTCTTATTTTATTAGATGGTTTAAGGGGGAGGTAGGACAGACTCCGCTTTCTTTTCGGAAAGAACAAAATCCTTGAAAAGTACTATTTTTACATTGTTTTGTGGTATAGTTTAAGAAAAGACTATTATAACTTTGTATTTAAAAATGAAAGATATGGTATTTACAGGATTTACGACAGCCTCTATTGAATTCTTAAAGAATTTGGCTGCGAATAACAACAAAGAATGGTTTGAAAATAATCATAATATTTATGAAACCTGCCTTTTGGAACCACTTAAGAAGTTATCTATGGGCTTGGGAGTGGTGGTTAGTAGTATTGACAAGGAGATAGAAATTGCTCCTCAAGTGAATAAAACCATTTCTAAAATTTATAGAGATACTCGTTTCTCTCATGATAAAAGACCTTTTCGCACAGGGTTGTGGCTTACTTTTAAGCGACCGAATAAGTTATGGGGGAACGTACCTGAATTTTATTTTTATTTTACCCCCGAAGAATATCAATATGGCATGGGGTATTATGCTGCAACTTCTTATAATATGAGATGCTTAAGGGAATATATTAGTCGTTATCCTCAGCGTTTCAGGGAAATAATTGAGGCTTACAAGGGACAGGATTCTTTCAAACTAATAGGGGAGAATTATAAAAAAACAATTCCTAATGAACTTCCTGAAGAATTTCAGCCTTGGTTTCAGAAGAAAAATATTGCAGTAACTTGTATAAGGAAAATTGATCGAGATTTTTATGATATAAATTTTGGACAGATACTGGCCGATGCTTATCAATTTAATGCAGCGTTGTATCTCTTTATTACAGATAGTATTAATTTATAAAATATGAACTATGAAAAGGTTAACAATGGTGATTTGTTTAGTCGTAATGACGTCTAATGGTTTTGCCCAAAATATCAATTTTGATGAAATCGTAACTTGTAATAATTCAGACTTGTTCAGGATTGAGACAATTGATAATGAGGAGACTATTATTCTTGAAGGGAATAAATTTGATAGTTCAATTGATCCGTTTACAGGGATGGAGAGAAGTAATTCCAGAGGCGCGGAGGTCTTCTTGATAGGCGAGAAACAAACAGATTATATTATGACTGCTGAAATGAAATTTATAAGAGTTAATCTTGACGATTGTAGCGACTGTGGGTGGCTTGGATTTGCTATACGGGCACAAGATTTTGACAACTTTGAGTGTGTTTGGTTTATGCCTGGGATGAAAAAGGATAATGTGGCATATATTCCATTTGCTCATGGCATAGCTCCGTATTGGGCGGAAGGATATATTAATTCGGAGAAAGGAACAGTGAAAGTCCCTTTGAATAATTGGTTTAAAGCAAAAGCTGTTGTAAAAGGAAAGAATATATCAATTTATGTAAACGATGAGCTTGTTTTAAATAAGAAAGCTTCTTATTATCTCACGTCAGGGCATGCGGGGCTCTTTGTTGGGACAGCAACAGATGCTGCATTCAGAAGAATCAGCATTAGAAAAATAAAATAAGAGTCGGTAATTTCCGATATTCATGTTCTCTCTCAACATAATACCTTTGTGAAGTGTTAATAATACAATTATAGAAAGAAAAACTACAATATTCATGCAGAATTTGATAACCAAAACGGTAAACTTGAAGGAGGGAACACCAGAGAGCAAAAGAGCAGAAATACGCGATTCTTTTTTGAAGACGTGGGAGATAGATGAGAAACTTTACACACAATTGGTGGATGATGATACTTTTTATTTGCGAGGTGATCCACTCCGGCATGTGATTCTGTTCTATTTGGGGCACACCGCTGTATTCTTTATTAATAAGTTCTTTTTAGCTCGGATTATCGACTTTCGTATCGATCCGGGTTTTGAATCAATCTTTGCCATTGGAGTGGATGAAATGAGTTGGGACGATTTGGATGAACGACACTATAATTGGCCGTCGGTGTCGGAAGTGCGCCATTATCGAGATGAGGTTAAGAAAGTTATTCTGGATGTGATTGATCGTACACCGTTACTTCTTCCAATTGATTGGGACAGTCCGTTTTGGATTATAATGATGGGTATTGAGCATGAGCGTATTCATTTGGAGACTTCGTCTGTATTAATTCGCCAGTTACCGCTTGATCAGGTGGTGAGCGGACGGTTTGGCCGGATTTGTGAGGAACGAGGCGATGCACTTGTTAATGCCTTTTTACCGGTTCCCGGAGCTGAAATGAAGTTAGGTAAACCTATGGATCATCCACTTTATGGTTGGGATAATGAATATGGTAACCGCGTAGAGAAAGTGGAAGACTTCTGCGCAGGCAGGATGCTGGTGTCCAACGGCGAGTTTCTGCAATTTGTAGAAGACGATGGCTATAATGTGGAGGATTATTGGACCGAAGAAGGATGGAATTGGCGCAACTTTAAACAGGCACATATGCCGCTATTCTGGAGGAAGAAGGGCGAAGGATATGTTTTGCGTCTGGTCGCTGAAGAAATTTCGATGCCGTGGAACTGGCCGGCTGAAGTGAACTATCTTGAAGCCAAGGCATATTGCAACTGGTTATCAGCAAAACGGGGGAAGACTTTTCGCTTGCCCACCGAAGTTGAATGGTATCGTTTGGTTGAGTATTGTGGGATTCCCGATGTGGAATCGTGGAATGGTGCGCCTGGAAATATCGATTTGGAATATTATGGATCACCTTGTCCCGTAGACAAATTCAAACAAGGTGATTTTTATGATGTACTGGGTAATGTCTGGCAGTGGACGGAGACACCGATCACGGGTTTTTCCGGCTTCCGTGTACATCCTCTATACGATGATTTTTCCACACCTACTTTCGATGGAAAGCATAACCTTATAAAGGGTGGGTCGTGGATTTCCACAGGAAACGAAGCAACGCTTCACGCCCGCTATGCGTTCCGTCGTCATTTTTACCAACATGCTGGGTTCCGCGTAGTGGAATCGGAACATCCGCTGGTGATTGAGAATGATGAATACGAAACGGATACGGAGGTGGCTAATTCCTGTGAAAACAATTGGGGGGATATTTTTGGTGCGAAGTCAAACTTTCACAAAGAGCTTGCCGCCCTTGTGCTGAATGCGGTGAAAGGCCGCAAAGTGACGCGCGTACTCGACTTGAATGCCGATACCGGTCGCCTTCCTTTTGAATTAGCGCCATATTTTAGCGATATCACCGCCCTTGATTTCTCTGCCCGTTTCATCCGTATGCCCATTCAGTTGCAGGAAAAAGGTTTTATTCGCTATATTGTAAAAGACGAAGACGAGTTGGTGTTTTATCGTGAGCTCGTACTCCATGAAACAGGTTTGGGAGAGGGCAAGGAACATATCCTCTTTATGCAGGAAAATGGTAATAACATAAAACCCATATATACTGGCTACGATTTAATTCTTGCGCCCAATTTGCTTGAAGAACTGACGAACCCCATTGCTTTTTTGGAACAGATACACGAACGGTTGAGCAGTGGTGGTACGTTCATTATTGCTTCCACCTACGATTGGGAAGTGAATGGAATAGGAAAAGAATGCCGTCCCGGTGGCTTTAAACGAGATGGCGAGCCGGTTGCTTCCTTCGACGGCATTAAATCCATCTTAGAAGAATGGTTTATTTTAGAACAGCCGCCAGTTGATGTACCATGCGCCTTTCGGAGAAGCTCCCGTTGCTCCGAGGTACGAATTTCGGAAGTTAGTATTTGGCGGAAGAAATAAAGAAAAAAGACCGCCAAGAGTGGAAGCCTCCTAACAGTCTAAATCTTAATGGTAGCGGGACCCGGGATTGAACCGGGGACCTCATGATTATGAATCATGCGCTCTAACCAGCTGAGCTATCCCGCCATCTTCTCTCAATTGCGGGTGCAAAGATATAGCTTTTCTTGAAACCTCCAAAACTTTAGTGTGAAATTCTGTGCTGTGCTTTTTCATAGAAAAAAAAATCATGCTTTCGTTTTTCTTTTAAAAGTTTGTTTGAGACGTTTCTAATGCTTTGAAATACAAAGGTGGAACATCGTTTGATAAATTTGGGTGAAAATGTTCCATAATTAGAAAAAAGTCTCTATCTTGCCAACGCATTAAACATACAGAATAGACTATGGAACGACAAAAAATACATCGTGAATATCCATTAAATGCGACTTCTAGGAATATTATCTGGGCGGCTATCAGTACTCCTACCGGTTTGGAGGGGTGGTTTGCCGATGCAGTTCAATCGGATGATAAGACCGTCGTTTTTTCTTGGGGAAAGACTGAGGAGCGGAGTGCTGAGATTATAGGAATAAGGGCTTTTTCGTTCATACGTTTCCGGTGGCTGGATGATGAGAATGAACGGGAGTATTTTGAACTGAAGATGACATATAGTGAGTTGACCAACGATTATGTTCTTGAGGTGACTGATTTCTCGGATGCCCATGATGAGGAGGGTATGTATGAATTGTGGGATTCTCAAATAGAGACTTTGCGGAGAACTTGTGGTTTTTAGTTAACTTTGACCTAAAAATTTTCCGCACTGCTTTTTTTATGCTAATTTTGTGCTCTCATCCCATGGAATGAATAACATGCTGCGCATAAAAAAGTTAGATATTTTTATATTGAAGAGCTTTGGTCTGCTCTTCATGGGTACTTTCTTCATTTGCCTTTTTATCTTCATGATGCAATTTCTGTGGAGGTATGTAGATCAAATGGTGGGGAAAGGTTTGGAACTGAGCGTCCTTGCCCAGTTTTTCTTTTATTCGGCTTTAGTGCTCGTACCGGCATCTTTGCCTCTGGCCGTGCTATTGGCTTCACTTATTACTTTCGGTAACTTCGGCGAACACTTCGAACTTTTGGCAATGAAGGCTGCAGGAATCTCTTTACTGAGCATTATGCGTCCGTTAATTGTATTCGTTATTTTTATATGTTGTGTCTCTTTTTGCTTCCAAAATGTGATTGGACCGAAGGCTCAGTCTATGTTGGGAACTCTGTTAATTTCTATGAAACAGAAATCTCCTGAGTTGGATATTCCTGAAGGGGTGTTTTATGATGAAATAGAAGGGTATAATCTGTATGTAAAGCATAAGAACCGGGATACGGGAATGCTTTATGATGTATTGATTTATAACTTTGATAAGGGGTTTGAAAATGCGGAAATTATTAAGTCGGATTCGGGCAGATTGGAAATGACGGCGGATAAAAAGCACTTGTATTTGCATCTATATAGTGGTGAGCTATTTGAGAATCTGAGGTCGCAGAATATGAATCAGAATAATGTTCCGTATCGACGGGAAAGCTTTAGGGAAAAGCATGCACTTATTGATTTTAATTCTGATTTTAAGATGGTGGATGAAGGTATCATGAGTAATCAGTCGGGAAGTAAGAATCTGAAGATGTTGCAGTTGGGCATTGATTCTATGAAGGTATTGAGAGATAGTGTAGGTCAAATTTATTATAAACAGGCCATGACCGGTACTTATCAGGTGGCAAATGGATTGACCAAAACCGATACGATGAAGATTGCCCAGGCTCATTTGGGCAATTACAATGTAGATAGCTTGTTTAATGTAGCTTCTTTACTGCAAAAGCAAAAAATAGTATCTTCTGCCCTAAGTCGTGCGGAGAGTGCGGGGAGTGACTGGAATTTTAAGAGTTTTAATCTTGAATCTACAGATCATAGTTTGCGTCGACATATGACGGCGTGGCATGAAAAGTTGACATTATCATTAGCTTGTCTTATCTTTTTCTTTATTGGTGCTCCGTTAGGGGGAATTATTCGTAAAGGCGGACTCGGCATGCCGGTAGTGGTATCAGTGCTGATATTTATTGTTTATTATATCATTAATACTACGGGTTATAAAATGGCTCGTGACGGGAGATGGATTGTATGGATGGGAATGTGGACAAGTTCTGCCGTACTCGCTCCTTTGGGTGCATTCTTGACTTATAAGTCGAATCGGGATTCTGTAGTGTTGAATGCGGACGCGTATGTTGAGTGGTTCAAAAAAATAGCGGGTATCCGGAGTACGCGTCATCTGTCCCGTAAGGAGGTAATCATACAGGATCCTGATTATGATCGTTTGCTTGTTGACTTAAAAAGATTGTCTGATGAATGCCGTACTTATGCCCGAAAGAAGAACCTGATGCATGCTCCGAATTATTTGAAGATGTGGATAGCGGAGGTACGTGACGAGGAGATGGCTGAAATAAATGGTGCTATGGAAGAGTTGATTGAGGAGATGTCTAATACAAACTCATCCCGCTTGTTGGCTCAGTTGAACAATTACCCGCTTATCCCCGTTCATGCTCATGTGCGTCCTTTTCGTAACTATTGGTTAAATTTGCTTTGCGGTATTGTAATTCCGGTAGGCTTGTTCTTTTATTTCCGTATCTGGGCTTTCCGCATTCGCTTGAATAAAGATGTTGAGTGCATTATAAAAACAAATGAAGAGGTGGCGCAGGTGATAAACAATCAATATAAAATAAAATAGATATTCAGGATGGAAAAAGTAAAGTTAGATTCAATAGAAGAAGCTATTGAGGAATTCAAAGCCGGTAACTTTGTGATTGTTGTTGACGATGAAGATCGTGAGAATGAGGGGGATTTGATTATTGCCGCTGAAATGGTGACCCCGGAGAAGGTAAACTTTATGTTGAAGCATGCTCGTGGTGTGCTTTGCGCTCCTATTACCGTATCGCGTTGCAAGGAACTTGATTTGCCACATCAGGTATTGGATAATACATCGGTATTGGGCACTCCTTTTACCGTGACTATTGATAAATTGGAGGGATGTACAACCGGAGTTTCTGCTGCTGATCGTGCGGCTACGATTCTGGCGCTTGCAGATCCCAACTCTACCCCGGCAACTTTTGGACGTCCCGGACATATAAATCCGCTGTATGCTCAGGAGAAAGGTGTTTTGCGTCGTGCTGGGCATACGGAGGCTGCAATTGATATGGCCCGACTAGCAGGCTTATATCTAGCTGGTGCTTTGATGGAGATAATGAATGAGGATGGCACAATGGCTCGTTTGCCACGTTTGAGGGAAATGGCTGATGAGTTTAATCTGAAGTTGATTTCCATTCGTGATTTGATCGCTTACCGCTTGAAGCAGGAATCTATTGTTGAGAAGGGGGTGGAAGTGAATATGCCGACCGATCATGGTGATTTTCATTTAATTCCGTTTCGCCAGAAGTCTAACGGCTTGGAGCATGTGGCTTTGATCAAGGGGAGTTGGGAGGAAAATGAGCCGATATTAGTACGCGTCCATTCTTCTTGTGCTACCGGTGATATTTTCGGATCGAAGCGTTGTGATTGCGGTGAACAGTTGCACAAAGCGATGGAAATGGTTGAGAAAGAAGGTAAAGGGGTAATTGTTTACCTGAATCAGGAAGGTCGTGGCATTGGATTGATGGAAAAGATGAAAGCTTATAAATTGCAAGAGGATGGTATGGATACGGTAGATGCTAATATCTATCTAGGACACTTAGCTGATGAACGTGATTATGGAGTTGGTGCTCAGATTTTGCGCGAGATAGGAGTGCATAAGATGAAGTTGATGACCAATAATCCGGTGAAACGTGTTGGCTTGCAGGCTTATGGCCTGGAAATTACCGAGAATGTGCCCATTGAAACAACTCCGAATCAGTTTAATGAGCGTTATTTACGCACTAAAAAGGAGCGTATGGGGCATACATTGCATTTTAATAAGTAAGCTGTCTTTTTGCTTTCTTATTTCATGGATTTTTCTTTTATTTGCAGTCAGTTTTGTGCTATAATAATAAAATAGATAGAAAAATGAACCAATTATCTGACCGTTTAAATAGTTTGTCGCCATCTGCTACACTAGCGATGTCACAAAAGAGTGCCGAATTGAAGGCACAGGGTGTTGATGTAATTAATTTGAGTGTGGGGGAACCGGATTTTAATACTCCCGATCATATTAAAGTGGCAGCGAAAAAGGCGGTGGATGATAATTTTTCCCGTTATTCTCCCGTTCCAGGCTATCCCGCTTTGCGGAGCGCTATTGTGGAAAAGCTGAAGAAAGAGAATGATTTGGATTATACTATTGCTCAGATTTCTTGTGCTAATGGGGCTAAACAGTCGGTTTGTAATACAGTTCTTGTCCTAGTAAACCCGGGGGATGAAGTCATTGTACCGGCTCCCTATTGGGTAAGTTATCCTGAAATGGTAAAGTTGGCTGAAGGTAAACCGGTCGTTGTTACTGCGGGTATTGAACAAGATTTTAAAATTACTCCTGCTCAATTGGAAGCTGCTATAACTCCGAAAACTAAGGCGCTGATATTATGTTCCCCATCTAATCCTACCGGTTCTGTTTATACGAAAGAGGAGTTGAAAGGGCTGGCTGACGTGTTGGGTAAATATCCGCAAGTGATTGTAATCGCTGATGAAATCTATGAACACATTAATTATATAGGTAAGCATCAGAGTATCGCGCAGTTCCCAGGAATGAAAGATCGTACGGTCATAGTGAACGGTGTCTCGAAGGCCTATGCCATGACGGGTTGGCGTATTGGTTTTATTGCAGCTCCCGAATGGATCGTGAAGGCTTGTAATAAATTACAGGGTCAGTACACATCGGGTCCTTGCTCTGTTTCTCAGAAAGCGGCGGAAGCTGCTTATACAGGTACGCAGGTTCCTGTTGAAGAAATGCGCAAAGCGTTTGAGCGTCGCCGTGATTTGATTGTTAAACTAGCAAAGGATGTTCCGGGTTTTGAGGTGAATGTTCCGCAAGGTGCTTTTTATTTATTTCCGAAATGTAGTTCTTTCTTTGGAAAATCAGTAGGTGAACGCAAGATTGAAAACTCTGATGATTTGGCAATGTATCTTTTGGAAGTTGCTCACGTTGCTTGTGTGGGAGGGGCATCATTCGGTGCACCTGAGTGTATTCGCATGAGTTACGCAACCAGCGATGAAAATATTGTTGAGGCTATTCGTAGAATAAAGGAGGCTTTGGCTGGATTGAAATGAATGTTGTACCCAGCATTACTGTAAAATAAATAAAGAGTGGGGCCTTGAAAACCTCACTCTTTTTGTTTATTGCTGGGTGCCATTGAAAAATAGTTGCCCCGATGAAGGCTGGTGATGCTACTTAAATATCAGTAATATGTTACATTCTTTGCTTTAATATAGTGGATTAACCCTTTAATTAAAAATGTTGTTTTGAAGGTATTATATTAATTCTTTATTGCTATATGAAAAAACTAAATTTATTGTTCTTGCTGGTAGCTTGTTTTACAGCGACTTCAGTGTATGCTCAAAAACGAGCTTTTACAATTGCGGATTTATATAAGATTCGCTATGTGAGTGGCCCGGTAATCTCTTCTAATGGCAATCATATTGCATTGGTAGAGAGTGGTGCTGATTTGCCTGCTGGTAAATCATATTCAAATATTTATGTGATGGATGTTGATGGCTCTAATAAAACGGCCATAACGACTGATGGAAAGAGCTTCGAACCTTTTTGGGGAAATGATGCCGAGAAGCTTTATTTTGTTTCTACAAGAAGCGGATCATCTCAGATTTATTGCTATTCGTTCGAGGATGGAAAGGTGTTACAGGTGACTGATTTTTCAATGGGCGTAGAGAATCCGGTATTATCTCCTGACAAAAAAATGCTTGCTTTTTCTTCGACGGTTTATCCGGAGTGCGGAGCAAATAGCCAGGCTAATAAAAAAATGGACTCGATAGCAATCAGTGGTCCGGTTCAGGCTTATCTGGCAGATCACTTGTTGTATCGTCATTGGACGGAATATTCCGCTGGTAAATGTACACATATTATTATTTATAATTTGGCGGAGCATACTTATACAGATGTGACTCCTGGTGATTTTGTTTCTCCTGTATTTATGCTTGGTGGTGGGGTTGGCTTCAACTTTTCACCGGATAGTAAAGAACTTTGTTATGTATCCAATCATACCGACCATCCTGAGGCGAACACGAATGCCGATTTATTCTTGGTCCCTGTGACGGGAGGGAAAGCGGTAAACATAACAAAGGATAATGAGGCATGGGACGGATCTCCTGTTTATTCACCCGATGGTAAATATATTGCTTATCGCAAGCAGGAAGTTCCCTGCTATGAGTCGGATCGTTTCAGCGTTGCAATTTATAATCGTGAGAGCGGAACTTCCGAAGTGCTGACTTCTAATTTTGATAATTGGGTGGATGAAGTGAAATGGAATGAAGATTCCAAATCAATCTATTTCACAGGGGAAGTAGAAGGGTATGAGCCTGTATATAAGATCGATATTTCAACCCGAAAAATCACTCCGGTGGTTAGCGGTAAAGCCATTTCTTCTTTTAATCTAGATTTCAAAGGGAACATTTATTATACGGCAAGTACTACTGGGAAACCGACGGCACTTTATCGGGAGAACTTACAAGCGAAGACGGTGACGCAACTTACTTTTTTGAACAAAGTTCTTGAGGAGAGTGTGGATATTCGCCCTTCGGAAACAATGTGGGTCGATGGTGCCGACGGTGATAAGGTGGAAGTCTTTATTGTGAAACCGCATAATTTTGATCCGAATAAGAAATATCCGTTAATCTTAAATGTACATGGTGGTCCGCAAATGCAATGGATGAACTCTTTTCGTGGTGACTGGCAAGTCTATCCCGGTGCCGGTTATGTGGTGGCTTATCCTAATCCGCATGGCTCTACTGGTTATGGGCAAAAATATACCCGTGCGATTTCAGGTGACTGGGGAGGGAAACCTTTTGTGGATTTGATGAAAGTGACTGATGTTTTAGCTAAATTAGCGTATGTGGATTCTACACGTATGGGTGCTATGGGGTGGTCGTACGGTGGCTATATGATGAATTGGTTTCAGGCTCGTACCAAGCGGTTTAAGTGTTTGGCATCCATGATGGGATTATATGATCTAAGATCTATGTGGGGAGCAACGGAAGAACTCTGGTTCCCGAATTTTGAGTTGAAAGGTCAGCCTTGGAACTCAGAACTTTATAAAAAGTTTTCTCCATCAGAGTACGTTGGTAACTTTGTTACTCCTACTTTGATTATGACCGGACAGCGTGACTTCCGTGTTTCATATACTCAGAGTTTACAGTATTTTAGCACGTTGCAGACCTTAGGAGTTCCTTCGCGTCTTATTATCTTGAAGAATGATGGGCATTGGCCGAGTAATGTGAAATCAATGCCGCTTTATTATGATGCGCATCTCGATTGGTTCCATAGGTACCTTGGTGGAGCTCCTGCACCTTATGATGTTGAGAAGATGATTAAAAATCAAGTCTCGTTTTAGGATAAGGCATAGGGATATAAAAAAGGCTGGGTCTCATGACCCAGCCTTTTTTATGAATGTTGTTGTTATTCAGCCGGATGAATAGCCTCAGAAGGACATACATCGGCACAAGTACCGCACTCCGTGCAAGTATCAGGATCGATAGAGTAGATATCCCCCTCAGAGATTGCCTCTACCGGACATTCGTCAATACAAGTACCACAAGCAACACAATTTTCATTAATTACGTAAGCCATTTTTTTTATTTTTAATTATTAGTACTAATTAGTTCGGCAAAAATAAGGGTTTTCTTATTTATTTGTTCCTATTCCAGATTAAAAAAAGGCTAATTTGTATCTTGTCTAAATAATGGGTTGGCAAAATCCTAAGTGAATGTGCGGTGATTTCTTGTGCGTTTTGACCAGAAAAGTGTTTAAAACTATTTGAAGAAGTTGCGCTGGGGATCTGAGCTTATAATAATCGGATGAGAGATTAGAAGTTAATAAAGTTCTAGACCGAACTCCTCCTTAAGCTTTAAAAGCGTATCGTTTTTTTTAGTGAGTAACTGGAATTTTTCTACGCGACTATAGGCACGTACATTTTCTTGTGGTGCGCTGACACGTACTTTCATCGTGGCTTTTCGATTTTTCAGTCGTTTCTGCATATAGTCCTGAATGACGGGAATCAGCTCGGAAAATTCTTTGGCAGCGATGTCATTATCTACTACGACTTCGAACGTGGTAGCATCCGTCATGTTGAGGTTGATCATCTGCATGCGTCTGGAAAGGGCTATTTGGTCATGATCCAGTTTCCCGGAATATTCTTGCCAGTAATAGTTCACCTCTTTTTCGGTGAAGATATGATCTTCGGAGGTTTCTTCTTCTTGCCGCGCATTGGTTATAGATGATTGTTGCTTTGTTTCCTCCTCCGCATGTGTGTGCCTGATGGAAATTCCCAGTTTCGGCTTCTTTATGACAGGTATTTTGGGACTTTTGTCCTGTTTCAAAAAGGAAGCTGTAGAGAGATTACCATCTGTTTTGGTTTTGGCAGGATGGGGGGCTTGTGCTGTATTGGAACTTGTTATCCTTATTTCAGGCTGCTTGGCCATTTGCAAGGGATGGGGTGTGACAGCGACAACATGATTGGGAGTTGCTTGTGCCATAACGGCTTGGGCGCTTCCCTGCGTTCTTTCCAACGGTGGATTGCTTGACATTTCTTGCGGCTGTTGGGAAACGCTTGTTTTCTTAGATATAGGTTTTATTACTTGTTTAGGGCTATGCCCATCACTGAGATCTTCATCTTCCGATGTTAGCTGTGCAACTTGTATCAAAGTCAATTCCACCAATAACCGCTTGTTTTTACTAAGCCGGTAGTTTAAATCGCAGTCGTTGCATAGCTTCATTGCCTTGTATAAGAACGGTAGCGGGCATTTCTGCGCTTGGATTTGATACCGTTGACGGATACTGGAGCCAACTTCAAGCAGCGTTAGAGTACTGGGGTCCTTACTTACCAGAAGATCTCGCATGTGCGATGAGAGTCCTGTGATGAAATGGCTAGCATCAAACCCTTTGTTTAATACGTCATTCAAGAGGAGTAAGGCATCAGTGACTTTGTTTTCAAGGAAAAAATCCGTTAGTCGGAAATAATACTCGTAATCAAGGACATTGAGATTCTCAATAACACTTTGGTAGGTGATGTGACCTCCTGTGAAACTAACTACCTGATCAAATATGGATAAAGCATCGCGCATTCCTCCATCAGCTTTTAATGCAATGACATTCAGTGCTTCCGGTTCTGCGTCAATTCCTTCTTTGGAAGCAACGTATGACAGATGCGCAACAGTGTCTTCCACAGTAATGCGGCTGAAATCATAGATTTGGCATCGTGAGAGAATAGTGGGAAGTATTTTATGCTTTTCTGTAGTTGCCAATATGAAAATGGCATGTCGAGGTGGTTCTTCCAATGTTTTCAAGAAGGCATTGAACGCTGATGCAGAGAGCATGTGTACTTCGTCAATAATATAGACTTTGTATTTTCCGATTTGAGGTGGAATGCGGACCTGCTCCACTAGCTGGCGGATATCGTCTACTGAATTATTGGAAGCGGCATCCAGTTCATGAATATTATAAGATCTTTGTTCGTTAAAAGCGGTACAGGATTCGCATTGATTGCAAGCTTCGCCTTCTTCCGTAAGGTTCAAGCAATTGATCGTTTTTGCAAAAATGCGTGCACAAGTTGTCTTGCCTACACCACGTGGTCCGCAAAATAAATAAGCATGTGCCAATTTACCTGTAGCAATTGCATTTTTTAATGTTGTAGTCAAGGAGAGTTGTCCTACTACGGAGTCGAATGTTGCCGGGCGGTATTTTCGTGCAGAGACAATATAATTTTCCATGATTTGGAGGCTTCTAATAGATTATATTTGTGCAAATGTACACAAAAAAATGGAATATTCCGGTTATTCGTTTTATCTTTGTAGGCGAAGAATCCTAACTCCTTTTTGATTGCGTATGGATAAATTGGTGAGTCTTTGGGCATTTGTGAGCAAACATAAATATTTGATAACGCTTGCAATATTTGTTGTAGTGGTGGGCTTTTTGGACGAGAATAGTATCGTGCACCGCTTGGGGTATGCGCATGAGATTACTCGTTTGAATGATGAAATAGAGAAGCACCGTGCAGAATATAATGAAAGTACGGAACGCTTGAATGAGTTAGTTGTGGATTCCGGGGCTATTGAACGTGTTGCGCGTGAAAAGTACCTGATGAAAAAGCCGAATGAGGATATTTACGTATTTGATGATAAAATCGATAAATGAAACAATTGATACAAGCTTTGTTTGTGGTAGGGGCGGTAATGACTTTGGCCGGAGCGGCGATTTATGTGACCGGTTGGACAGGTGCTCCTTATGTCTATACTGTTGGCGCCTGCATGGTAGCCATCGCTCAAATCAATTCTCCTTCTTTAATAAAGAATAGTAATATTAAACGATTGCGTCGTCAACAGATTTTTGCTGCTTTGCTACTTGTATTGGCGGGTGCTTTTATGTTCTTTACTCATGGCAATGATTGGATCGTTTGTCTGACAATTGCTGCGTTTTTGGAATTGTATACTTCTATTCGTATTCCTCAGGAGGAAACAAAGGCGCAGTCTAAAGAGTAATGCAGTGCTTCAGTTGTGCTTGCCTTTTTTGCGTAAAAGAGGTGGGTTTTATAAAACTTCATTGCTTGTATACTTTAGTAAACGCAACTCTTTCAAAGATAAAATAGTTGTTGAGTCTAATGTTATTTTCTCTATTTGATGCTGTTTTTATGCTCCATTAATAATATAGTGTTACATTGAAATCCGTCTTTCATTAGTCTCTGTTGTCTCATTGTCAGTATCTCTGTATAAGATGCTGATTCTCTACGAGAAAAGTTTTGTTCGTCGTAGAGGAACCATAGTTTCCTCGTAGAGGAAGATTTCGTTGCTCTACGAGATTCAGTGTTACTTTGTAGAAAACTGATATACAGTTATTTATGCTTTTTTCTTTTGTTGCTTCTTTTCTTCGCTGTAACTTTCGCTATGAAGCTAACTTAACCTTCCCTTCTTTTCTGATATCCTGATTACTTTCGGGCTCAATCTGTATATAGTCTCTGTCCTATCATTCCCCTTTGTCTCTTCGCTTTCTTTTCGAAGCCTATTTTGAGCATTCAATGTTTCTGGAAGTATACGAATCCCTTGGCTGAGGCTGTATAGAGGAGTGAATCCTTTCATGCCTCCGTACTTTTTGCCTAGGATCGGCCTTTGTAGTCAGCCGTGATTGGTGTGCCCCCTCTCTCTATCCCATTGCAAAGCCCTTATATATATTATGAGTCTTTCAGAGTGCGGGATTCATTCAGCTTTAGTTTTAAAAAAAAGTTTTATTGGATGGCATTACAAATCAGCCGATTAGTAAAAAAGAGTCGTTTTACCTAAAAAAAGAGTATAATAAGTTTGGATTGGATTGTGAAAAGGTCTACTTTTGCACCCGCTTTCCAAGAGAGTGAAAGCGTATTCAGATTGACATATTGAAAGCCTGCGGTAATGACGTTCCGTTTTTATATGACATACTTATCTCCGTCTTGTTTCTCTTTCGTTAAGAGAGTGTAGAAATGAACAGAGGGTATGAAAATAAAAAAGGAAAAAAACTTCAGAAAAAATTTGGAGTATATATAAAAAAGGCATTACCTTTGCATCCGCTTTCTAAAAAGAAATCGAGCGATCTTTGAGAAATTTACATAAACAATACAAGTAGTACAAGAACAAAATCTTACTTTGCGAGAAGTAAAGAATTTGGGTAAAAAAGAACCGTCAATCCATTTATGTATGGTTTACTATATATAAAAGGTGAGATAAACTTGAATAAACCAAGCGTCCTGAACAGAGCAACAACTTGTGATGACGTACCAAGTAATTGGCATAGCATCACAAATTAAAATACTATTACAATGAAGAGTTTGATCCTGGCTCAGGATGAACGCTAGCTACAGGCTTAACACATGCAAGTCGAGGGGCATCAGTATTATAGCAATATAATAGCTGGCAACCGGCGCACGGGTGAGTAACACGTATCCAACCTACCTTTTACTCGGGTATAGCCTTTCGAAAGAAAGATTAATCCCCGATAGTATAATTCTTCCTCCTGGTTGAATTATTAAAGAACTTCGGTAAAAGATGGGGATGCGTTCCATTAGTTTGTTGGTGAGGTAACGGCCCACCAAGACTACGATGGATAGGGGTTCTGAGAGGAAGGTCCCCCACATTGGAACTGAGACACGGTCCAAACTCCTACGGGAGGCAGCAGTGAGGAATATTGGTCAATGGGCGAGAGCCTGAACCAGCCAAGTAGCGTGAAGGATGACTGCCCTATGGGTTGTAAACTTCTTTTATAAGGGAATAAAGTGAGGCACGTGTGCCTTATTGTATGTACCTTAGGAATAAGCATCGGCTAACTCCGTGCCAGCAGCCGCGGTAATACGGAGGATGCAAGCGTTATCCGGATTTATTGGGTTTAAAGGGAGCGTAGGCGGACTATTAAGTCAGCTGTGAAAGTTTACGGCTCAACCGTGAAATTGCAGTTGAAACTGGTCGTCTTGAGTGCAGTAAAGGTGGGCGGAATTCGTGGTGTAGCGGTGAAATGCTTAGATATCACGAAGAACTCCAATTGCGAAGGCAGCTCACTGGAGTGTAACTGACGCTGATGCTCGAAAGTGTGGGTATCAAACAGGATTAGATACCCTGGTAGTCCACACAGTAAACGATGAATACTCGCTGTTTGCGATATACAGTAAGCGGCCAAGCGAAAGCGTTAAGTATTCCACCTGGGGAGTACGCCGGCAACGGTGAAACTCAAAGGAATTGACGGGGGCCCGCACAAGCGGAGGAACATGTGGTTTAATTCGATGATACGCGAGGAACCTTACCCGGGCTTGAATTGCACTCGAATAACTTGGAAACAGGTTAGCCGCAAGGCGAGTGTGAAGGTGCTGCATGGTTGTCGTCAGCTCGTGCCGTGAGGTGTCGGCTTAAGTGCCATAACGAGCGCAACCCTTATTTTCAGTTACTAACAGGCAATGCTGAGGACTCTGAAAAGACTGCCGTCGTAAGATGTGAGGAAGGTGGGGATGACGTCAAATCAGCACGGCCCTTACGTCCGGGGCTACACACGTGTTACAATGGATGGTACAGAAGGCAGCTACACGGCAACGTGATGCTAATCCCCAAAACCATTCTCAGTTCGGATTGGAGTCTGCAACTCGACTCCATGAAGCTGGATTCGCTAGTAATCGCGCATCAGCCACGGCGCGGTGAATACGTTCCCGGGCCTTGTACACACCGCCCGTCAAGCCATGAAAGCTGGGGGTACCTGAAGGACGTAACCGCAAGGATCGTCCTAGGGTAAAACTGGTAATTGGGGCTAAGTCGTAACAAGGTAGCCGTACCGGAAGGTGCGGCTGGAACACCTCCTTTCTGGAGCGACGTAAGGAACTGTTAATCTGGTTTCGCAAGAAAACAGAAAAGCAGTAAAAAAAACAAGTAAAAGGTTTTTTTTTACCGTACTACCGTATTTGTTTATAAAAAATATACCTAGTAATAGGAATATAGAATCAAGAGAAAGAAGAAGCCGAGCCGCAAGGCAAGGGTTTTACTGACAGTCCTATAGCTCAGTTGGTTAGAGCGCTACACTGATAATGTAGAGGTCGGCAGTTCAACTCTGCCTGGGACTACTCCAGGAACTTGACACGTTAATGGATTATTTTATGTATTAACTATATATATAGAAATAACGATACACTAACGCTCAATTCCAAATCACGGGGGATTAGCTCAGCTGGCTAGAGCACCTGCTTTGCACGCAGGGGGTCAACGGTTCGAATCCGTTATTCTCCACACTTGCTTAAAAAAAAAGAAGCAAAACGATCTTTGACATGATGTACAAGAAAAAGTAAAAAAAGAGCTGAATGTATATATCGAGCCATACGGCTACGGTAAAACGAAAAGAAAGAAAGGGCACATGGTGGATGCCTAGGCTCTCGGAGGCGATGAAGGACGTGATAAGCTGCGATAAGCTGCGGGTAGGTGCAAATAACCTTTGATCCGCGGATTTCCGAATGGGACAACCTAATACTTTGAAGAAGTATTATCTATCTATGATAGAAGCTAACGCAGGGAACTGAAACATCTTAGTACCTGCAGGAAAATAAAATAAAAATGATTCCCCTAGTAGTGGCGAGCGAACGGGGACTAGCCCAAACCAATGTTGTTACGGCAATGTTGGGGTTGTAGGACCACGTTATGAAATGAACTCTGGCGAGAAGAATGTTCTGGAAAGTTCAACCAAAGAGCATGAAAGTTGCGTATTCGAACCCAGATGAATTCTAGTGGTATCCTGAGTAACGCGGGACACGAGAAATCTTGCGTGAATCTGCCGGGACCATCCGGTAAGGCTAAATACTCCCGAGAGACCGATAGTGAACCAGTACTGTGAAGGAAAGGTGAAAAGCACTTCGAATAGAAGAGTGAAATAGTTCCTGAAACCATGTGCCTACAAGCGGTCGGAGCAGCTTTTTGCTGTGACGGCGTGCCTTTTGCATAATGAACCTACGAGTTACTTTTTCCGGCAAGGTTAAGGAATATGAATTCTGTAGCCGAAGCGAAAGCGAGTCTGAATAGGGCGGCTAGTCGGAAGGAGTAGACGCGAAACCAAGTGATCTACCCTTGGCCAGGTTGAAGGATGGGTAACACCATCTGGAGGACCGCACCAATAAGCGTTGAAAAGCTTCTGGATGAGCTGAGGGTGGGGGTGAAAGGCTAATCAAACTTGGAGATAGCTCGTACTCCCCGAAATGCATTTAGGTGCAGCCTTGATAATTACTATTGTGAGGTAGAGCGACTGATAAGATGCGAGGGCTTCACCGCCTATCAAGTCTTGATAAACTCCGAATGCGCATTAGTTTAATATCAGGAGTGAGGGCATGGGTGCTAAGGTCCATGTCCTAAAGGAGAACAATCCAGACCATCAGCTAAGGTCCCGAAATAATCGCTAAGTTGATCTAACGAAGTCAGATTGCAACGACAGCTAGGATGTTGGCTTGGAAGCAGCCATTCATTTAAAGAGTGCGTAACAGCTCACTAGTCGAGGAGTTTGGCGTGGATAATAATCGGGCATAAGCGATTTACCGAAGCTATGGGATATGAAAATATCGGTAGGGGAGCATTCCACTCTGCGTTGAAGGCGAAGCGTAAGCTTTACTGGAGCGTGTGGAAAAGCAAATGTAGGTATAAGTAACGATAAAGGGGGTGAGAAACCCCCTCGCCGAAAGACTAAGGTTTCCTGATCAACGCTAATCGGATCAGGGTAAGTCGGGTCCTAAGGTGTAGCCGAATGGCGAAACCGATGGCCGAACAGGTTAATATTCCTGTACTAGCTTAAAGAGTGATGTGGGGACGGAGTAGTGAAAGTGCCGCGGACTGACGGAATAGTCCGTTGAATGGTGTAGATGTTGATCACAGTAGGCAAATCCGCTGTGAGAGTCGAACCTGATAGTATGGAGCGTCCTTGGACAATCCAATAGTGCATGTAATCAAACTTCCTAGAAAATCCGCTAAACTTATCTTTAAGGTACCCGTACCTCAAACGGACACACGTAGTCGGGTAGAATATACTAAGGCGCTTGAGTGAATCACGGTTAAGGAACTAGGCAAATTGACCCTGTAACTTCGGGATAAAGGGTCCTCAGGGCAACTTGAGGCGCAGAGAATAGGTCCAGGCAACTGTTTAACAAAAACACAGGGCTGTGCAAAATTGAAAGATGAAGTATACAGCCTGACACCTGCCCGGTGCTGGAAGGTTAAGAGGAGATGTCATCGCAAGAGAAGCATTGAATTGAAGCCCCAGTAAACGGCGGCCGTAACTATAACGGTCCTAAGGTAGCGAAATTCCTTGTCGGGTAAGTTCCGACCTGCACGAATGGTGTAATGATCTGGACGCTGTCTCAACCGTGAGCTCAGTGAAATTGTAGTATCGGTGAAGATGCCGATTACCCGCGATGGGACGAAAAGACCCCGTGAACCTTTACTATAGCTTAACATTGAATTTGGGCACTTGATGTGTAGGATAGGCCGGAGGCATTGAATCAGGTACGCTAGTATTTGTGGAGCCGCTGTTGAAATACGGCCCTTTGATTGTTTGAATTCTAACTCGGAAATCCGAGGACACTGTTTGGTGGGTAGTTTGACTGGGGTGGTCGCCTCCAAAAAAGTAACGGAGGCTTCTAAAGGTACCCTCAGGACGATTGGTAACCGTCCGCAGAGTGTAATGGCATAAGGGTGCTTGACTGGGAGACCGACAAGTCGATCAGGTAGGAAACTAGAGCATAGTGATCCGGTGTTTCTGTATGGAAAGGACATCGCTCAAAGGATAAAAGGTACTCCGGGGATAACAGGCTGATCCCTCCCAAGAGCTCATATCGACGGAGGGGTTTGGCACCTCGATGTCGGCTCGTCACATCCTGGGGCTGGAGAAGGTCCCAAGGGTTGGGCTGTTCGCCCATTAAAGTGGCACGCGAGCTGGGTTCAGAACGTCGTGAGACAGTTCGGTCTCTATCTATCGTGGGCGTATGAAATTTGCGTGGCTCTGACACTAGTACGAGAGGACCGTGTTGGACTGACCTCTGGTTTACCAGTTGTGCCGCCAGGTGCATTGCTGGGTATCTAAGTCGGGATTGGATAAGTGCTGAAAGCATCTAAGTACGAAGCCAGCCACAAGATTAGATTTCTTAGGGTCGTCAAAGACGATGACGTTGATAGGATGCAGGTGTACAGGTGGTGACATCATAGCCGAGCATTACTAATTGCCCGTATACTTTTCTTTTACCTGTATGGCAGGTATATACTTTCAGTAATACTCTTTTTTGGAGTATATTTTTACTTTTTCCTTCATCATGTCAACCTTATTAAGGTGACTATAGCACAAGGGTTCCACCTCTTCCCATTCCGAACAGAGAAGTTAAGCCTTGTCACGCCGATGGTACTGCGTCACAGTGGGAGAGTAGGTAGTCGCCGTTTTATCCGGGTCCCCCGTCATTAATCAATGGCGGGGGACCTTTTTTTATTTGGTGATTAAAGATACTTTTCTTATTTAACGCAAGGCTCTTATAATCTTAAACGGAAAGCCGCATTATTCAACTCTTGGAATTCAGCTATTAGGGCACTTTCGGAAATCTTCTTATGAAACTATAGAATTTTGAGAGTTTCGTTATTTCTTCTTGAATACTACTTAAAAAATGAATATTTAGCTGCTAATTTCTGTATTATGATTATTATTATTTGTATCTTTGTGACCCAATAATTGAAATAAGCTTTGGGAAAGTTTGATAAATATAAAATAGACTTGAAAGGGATGCAAGCTGATTCTTGTAAATATGAATTTGTCTTGGATAACCTTTTTTTTGCCAATATTGATGGACCTGAAGTTCAGAAGGGTAAAATTAATGTAGTCTTGACGGTAAAGAAAACATCTCATGCTTTTGAATTGAATTTCCAGACAGAAGGTATGGTTTGGATTCCGTGTGATCGTTGTCTAGATGATATGGAGCAACTTATTTCATCGACAGATAAGTTGATTGTTAAGTTTGGACATGAATATGCGGAAGAGGGAGAAAATCTCATTGTTATTCCTGAAGAGGAAGGTGAAATCAATATTGCTTGGTTTATGTATGAGTTTATAGCTTTAGCTATCCCGATGAAGCATGTACATCCTTTTGGAAAATGTAATAAGGCAATGAGCGGTAAGCTCAGTAAACATCTTCGTACAAATTCGGATGATGATGAAATTTTTGTTTCGGACGAATATGGAGAGCCTGCGGGTGATGCGGATTCGGATATGAAAGATGATTCTACTGATCCGCGTTGGGATGAATTGAAGAAAATATTAGATAACAATTAAAGATTAAGAAAAATGGCACATCCTAAGAGAAGGCAGTCTAAAACTAGAACTGCAAAGAGAAGAACTCATGATAAAGCTGCGGTTCCTACATTGGCAATTTGTCCAAATTGTGGTGAATGGCATGTATATCATACTGTATGTGGCGCTTGTGGATATTATAGAGGCAAGCTTGCTATCGAGAAAGAGGCTGCAGTTTAATTGTAGCCAAAGACCGTTATTGTACTTAAATGCCGGGAAGTCTGAAAAGATTTGTTGATACAGACCTTTTTAGACTGCCGTTGTTTAAGTATTATCAAGTAAATGTGATTTAATGGAAAAAATAAATGCAGTAATTACGGGAGTTGGTGGTTATGTTCCTGATTATGTCTTGACTAATGACGAGATATCAAGGATGGTGGATACCAATGATGAATGGATTATGACCCGTATAGGGGTGAAAGAAAGACGAATATTGAATGAAGAAGGTTTGGGTACCTCGTATATGGCACGTAAAGCCGCTAAGCAATTGATGCAGCGTGCTGGTGCTAACCCTGACGATATTGATTTGGTAATTGTCGCTACTACTACCCCTGACTATCATTTTCCTTCGACTGCTTCCATACTCTGCGATAAATTAGGTTTGAAGAATGCTTTCGCTTTTGATCTTCAAGCTGCTTGTAGTGGTTTTCTGTATCTTTTGGAGACAGCTGCAAACTTTATCCGTTCGGGTAGATATCAGAAAGTGATTATTGTGGGGGCTGATAAGATGTCCTCTATGGTAGATTATACAGATCGCTCAACCTGTCCTATATTTGGTGATGGTGCTGCAGCTTTTATGATGGAACCGACTACTGAAGATGTAGGAGTAATGGATTCGATACTAAGGACAGATGGGAAAGGACTTCCGTTTTTGCATATGAAGGCGGGTGGTTCAGTATGTCCTCCTTCTTATTTCACTGTGGATAATAAGATGCATTATCTCTATCAGGAAGGGCGTACCGTATTTAAGTATGCTGTTTCTAATATGTCCGATGCTTGTGTCACTATCGCGGAAAGAAATAAGTTGAATAAAGATAATATTGACTGGGTCATCCCTCATCAGGCTAATCTGCGTATTATTGACGCTATTGCCCACCGCTTGGAATTACCCCATGAGAAAGTCATGATTAATATTGAACGCTATGGTAATACGAGTGCAGGAACTTTACCTCTATGTATTTGGGATTTTGAAAATAAGTTAAAAAAAGGAGACAACCTGATTTTTACTGCTTTTGGTGCCGGATTTACTTGGGGGGCTGTTTATGTAAAGTGGGGTTATGATGCGAAAAATTAGTGATAAGTACTCAAAATAAGAAAGAAAAAACGCATCCTATTTTCGATGCGTTTTTTTGTCTCATATAAAATATACAGAAATGCATAAAGCAGGGTTCGTAAATATCGTTGGAAATCCGAATGTAGGTAAGTCTACATTAATGAATGTGCTTGTGGGTGAGCGTATTTCTATTGCGACTTTTAAGGCGCAAACAACAAGGCATCGCATTATGGGCATTTATAATACGGAAGAAATGCAAATCGTTTTTTCAGATACTCCGGGGATATTAAAGCCCATGTACAAGTTGCAAGAATCCATGCTGAATTTTTCTACTTCGGCGCTTTCAGATGCAGATATATTGTTATATGTGACTGATGTGGTTGAGACAGCTGACAAGTATAGTGATTTTGTGGCAAAGGTCTCTCAGATGAATATACCGGTGTTGCTGTTGATTAATAAGATAGACCTTACTGATCAGATCAAATTAGTAGAGCTTGTGGATAATTGGAAAAGTTTGTTGCCAAAAGCTGAAATTATCCCTATCTCTGCGACTTCAAAATTCAATGTGGAATATGTGATGAAGAGGGTGCAGGAATTGTTGCCCGATTCTCCTCCCTATTTTGAAAAGGATCAGTGGACGGATAAACCTGCACGTTTTTTTGTGACCGAAATTATTAGAGAAAAGATTCTGTTATATTATGATAAAGAGATCCCTTATTCTGTGGAAATTGTTATCGAACAATTTAAAGAGGATATGAAGAAGATTCATATTAATGCTGTAATTTATGTCGAACGGGAATCTCAAAAAGGCATTATTATTGGTAAGCAGGGTAAGGCTTTGAAAAAAGTTGCTTCGGAGGCACGTCGTGACTTGGAACGTTTTTTCGGGAAGACCATCTTCTTGGAAACATATGTGAAAGTTGATAAAGATTGGCGTAACTCGGATAAAGAGTTGCGTAACTTTGGCTATCAACTTGATTAAAGTATTCATACAACTGTGATAGTTGTGAAACAAAGAAGTAAGTAAACTATGGGAAATTTAGTTGCAATAGTTGGACGCCCGAATGTGGGCAAGTCTACTTTATTTAATCGCTTGACTAAAACACGTCAGGCTATTGTTAATGAGGAAGCAGGAACTACTCGTGACCGGCAATATGGTAAAACCGAATGGTTGGGAAAAGAATTCTCGGTTGTCGACACAGGGGGCTGGGTGGTTAATTCTGATGACGTCTTTGAGGAAGAAATACGCAAGCAGGTATTGATGGCTGTGGAAGAGGCGGATATCCTTTTGTTTGTGGTCGATGTAATGAATGGGGTGACTGACTTAGATATGGAAGTGGCGGCTATTCTGCGGCGGGCTACAAAAACGGTGTTGTTGATTGCTAATAAGACGGATAATAATGATTTGCGTTATAATGCTCCCGAATTTTATAGTTTGGGGTTGGGAGAGCCTTACTGTATATCGGCTATGACTGGTAGCGGTACTGGGGATATGATGGATTTGATTGTTAGCAAATTTAAGAAAGAGGCTGAAGAAATATTAGACGAAGATATTCCGCGTTTTGCAATAGTGGGGCGACCGAATGCTGGTAAGTCTTCTATTGTTAATGCTCTTATAGGAGAGGATCGTAATATTGTAACGGAGATTGCAGGTACGACCCGTGATTCCATATATACTCGATATGATAAGTTTGGGTTTGACTTTTATCTGGTGGATACTGCGGGTATTCGTAAGAGAAATAAAGTCAATGAGGACTTGGAATATTATTCTGTTATTCGTTCTATTCGTTCGATAGAAGGAGCAGATGTTTGCATCTTAATGCTGGATGCGACTCGTGGTGTCGAGAGTCAGGATTTAAATATTTTTTCTCTGATTCAGAAAAATGCTAAAGGCTTGGTTGTCGTTGTAAATAAGTGGGATTTGGTGCAGGATAAAACGGCTAAGGTAATAAAGACTTTTGAAGATGCTATTCGTTCACGTTTCGCACCTTTTGTTGACTTTCCAATTATTTTTGGTTCTGCTTTAACTAAACAACGTATTCTTAAGGTGTTGGAAGAAGCACGTAAGGTCTATGAGAATCGTATGACCAGAATTCCTACAGCTCGCTTAAATGAAGAGATGTTGCCGCTAATTGAGGCTTATCCACCACCTTCAATTAAAGGGAAATATATTAAGATTAAATATATTACACAGTTGCCCAATACTCAGGTTCCCTCTTTTGTCTATTTTGCAAACTTACCACAGTATGTGAAAGAGCCATATCGACGTTTCCTTGAAAATAAGATGCGTGAAAAATGGAATTTAACAGGTACGCCTATCAATGTCTTTATTCGTCAGAAATAATAATAGAATGAACTATAAAATAAAAAAGCCGCCTACTTTTATAGGCGGCTTTTTTATGCTTTGTTGAGGTATTTGTTTAACCTTCTAGGTTTTGTACCTCCGCTTCTTTCACTTTCCGGAAAAGGTCTGATGCAAAGATAAAATCATTTAGTTGCTTATTATTCGAAGTAAAGATATCCTCTTTGCTTCCTTCCCATTCCTTATGCCCTTCATGGATATAGATGATTTTTTCTCCAATTCCCATCACTGAGTTCATATCATGGGTATTGATCAGAGTTGTCATATTATATTCAAGTGTTATATCATGTATCAGTTCATCAATGACTAGAGAAGTCTTGGGATCCAATCCCGAGTTAGGTTCATCGCAAAAAAGATATTGCGGCTTTAGAGCTATGGCACGGGCTATGGCTACACGCTTTTGCATTCCACCGCTGATTTCTCCGGGATATTTATCTTTTGCTTCCGATAGGTTCACGCGGTCTAAACACAGCATGGCTCTTTGTGTTCGGTTACGCAGAGTATCATCACTGAACATGTTTAGTGGAAACATCACATTGTCCAATACTGTCATAGAATCAAATAAAGCAGCGCTTTGAAAGATCATTCCCATCTCTCTTCGCAATATTTTCTTCTCTTTTTTACCCATGATCAGAAAGTTCCGGTTGTCATAGAGCAGTTCGCCTTTTTCTGGTGTGAGTAAACCGACTATGCATTTCATTAGCACCGTTTTTCCCGAGCCGCTCTGACCAATGATGAGATTGGTCTTTCCATTTTCAAATGTAGTATTGATATCTTTTAGGACATCTTTTCCTTCAAACGATTTCCAAAGTCCTTTTAATTCGATCATCCCATTAAGAGTTGAGTTAATATTAAATCTGCGAATAGAATCAGTACACTACTCGTTACTACCGAATTGGTTGATGCTTTACCAACTTCAATGGAACCACCTTCCACGGTATAACCAAAAAAGGCAGATACACTAGCAATAATAAAGGCAAAGAATAACGATTTAATGATTCCACTCCAAATAAACCATTCTACAAACATGTATTGTAGACCATATTCCAAGTCAACGGCAGACATTATTCCCACAAACCAACAGGAGCAGAAGGCACCGATGATCCCTGCGAAGATACTGAATATTACCAGTAACGGAATCGTTGTCACCATGGCGGCTATTTTGGGAAGTATTAAATAATTAGCTGAATTGATACCCATAATTTCAAGAGCGTCTATCTGCTGTGTCACTCTCATTGTACCCAATTCGGAAGCAATGTTAGAGCCAACCTTGCCAGCTAATATTAAGCACATGATTGCTGATGAAAATTCAAGTAACATGATTTCCCTGGTTACATAACCTACAGTCCATCTTGGCATGAAAGGGCTTTCAATATTCAACTTGATTTGTATCGTTATAACCGCACCTATGAAAAATGAGATTAATAAAACGATTCCTATTGAATTCACTCCAAGTTGCTCTATTTCATGAATATATTGTCGGAAGAACATTCGCATGCGTTCAGGACGGGAAAATGTACGTCCCATTAACATAATGTATCTTCCGACTGTTCTAAGTGCTTTGATCATGATTCTTAAGTAATTTGTTCGCAAATATAGCCCATTTTATGCTGATAATTGCTACATTTGTCGCAAAATAACGCAACTATGGAAGAAAGCAAAATGATGCTTCGTACGGAGAACTTGGTAAAGAAGTATGGGAAACGTACGGTTGTCAGCCATGTATCCATTGATGTAAAGCAAGGTGAGATCGTGGGGTTGTTGGGACCTAATGGAGCTGGTAAAACGACCTCTTTTTACATGACTGTCGGGCTGATTACTCCTAATGAAGGGCGTATTTTTTTAGATGATTTGGATATAACCAAATATCCTGTGTATAAACGGGCGCAGACCGGGATTGGGTATTTAGCCCAGGAAGCATCGGTATTCCGGCAGATGAGTGTGGAAGATAACATTGCTTCTGTGTTGGAAATGACAGATAAACCTTTGGCTTATCAGAAAGATAAGTTGGAAAGTTTGATTGCGGAATTTCGCTTGCAGAAAGTGCGTAAGAATCAGGGTAATCAATTATCAGGTGGGGAACGTCGGCGTACCGAAATCGCACGTTGTTTGGCCATCGATCCTAAATTTATTATGCTGGATGAGCCGTTTGCCGGGGTTGATCCTATTGCCGTTGAAGATATTCAGCAAATCGTTTGGAAACTGAAGGATAAGAATATTGGTATTTTGATTACAGACCATAATGTACAGGAGACATTGAGCATTACCGACCGTGCTTATTTGCTTTTTGAAGGTAAGATTCTTTTTCAAGGAACTCCCGAAGAACTTGCGGAGAATCAGATAGTGCGTGCTAAGTATTTAAGTAACAGTTTTGTTCTCCGTCGGAAAGATTTTCAATTGAAGTAAAAACAGGTTCTCTAAATATATCGTTTAAAATAAAAAAGCCCGGTTGCGCGAATCGCGACCGGACTTTTTTATTTCATTACTATATAATTAGTATTTTGGCGGTCTTGCTTCTTTGACTACCATGTTGCGTCCAAAATATTCAGCGCCGTCTAATTCTGCGATAGCTTTCGCTGCAGCTTCCTGATCGTCCATTTCTACAAATGCAATGCCTCTAAAGCGACCTGTTTCACGGTCCTTGATAAATTTAACAGATGAAACAGTGCCATAATCTTCCATAACCTTCTGAAGGTCTGACTCCTTAACGCGATAGTTAAGGTTTCCAACATAAATGTTCATAATGAAAATAATAAAAAATAAATAAATTGAATAAAAACTCTCTTGGAATGATCTGATCAATAATAAAAGGATTACAGCAACAGAGAGTTTACAAAATCGTTTGTTAAACGGAAGTAAAAACCATGCAATGAAAATCGAGAAACTAATGCAGTATCATTCCTCAGCAAAGAAACGGATTTATTTTGGATAAACCATCTTTTTTTTAATCTTTTTTCTATCTGTCACAATAGCTTTCAGACGTAAATAAAGTATTGCGTTTTTTTGATAATTGAAAGATTAACACTAATTTTGCAGGCTCATTTGGAGTTGAAACAAATTATAAATCAAATAAATAATTGTAAGAATGAACGTTTCATTACAAAACATTGACAGTGTAAGTGCATCGCTTACAGTGAAGCTTGAAAAAACTGATTATCAGGAAAACGTAGATAAATCCTTGAAAAATCTTCGCCAGAAGGCTCAAGTTCCTGGATTTCGTAAGGGTATGGTACCGACAAGTCTAGTAAAGAAAATGTACGGTAAGTCCGTTGTTGCTGAAGAAGTGAACAAATTACTTTCAGACTCCGTATATAAGTATATTCAAGACAATAAGATAGATATTCTTGGCGAACCTCTTCCTGATGAAGAGAAGCAGCAGGAGATTGATTTTGAAACAATGGAGGAGTTTGAATTTGTTTTTGATATTGCTCTAGCTCCAGAATTCAATGTTGAGATCGGTGCAAAAGATAAAGTGAACTATTACACGATCGAAGTCACCGAGGAGATGGTAAATAATCAGATAAAGAACTATACACAGCGTAGCGGTAATTATGAGAAGGTAGAGGTCTATGAAGACAAGGATATGTTGAAGGGACTGCTTGCCGAGCTTGATGAAACTGGTAGTGTAAAAGAAGGTGGCGTTCAAGTTGAAGAGGCTGTGATGATGCCTTCCTATATAAAGAGTGATGATCAGAAAGCAATCTTCGCTAATGCAAAGGTGAATGATGTACTCGTTTTTAACCCTAGTGTGGCATGGGATGGCAATGCTACCGAGTTGTCTTCTTTGTTGAAAATTGGTAAGCAAGAAGCTGCTGAACTAAAATCTGATTTTAGTTTTCAGGTTAAAGAAATCACTCGATTTGTTGAGGGTGAATTGACTCAGGAGATCTTTGATCAGGTTTTTGGGAAAGATGTTGTGAAGACAAAGGAAGAATTTGAAGCAAAGGTAAAAGAGTCTATTGCTGATCAATTTGGTGTAGACAGTGACTACAAATTCTTAATTGATGTTCGGAAGATGTTGATCAATAAAATTGGGGCATTGGAATTCCCTGATGCTTTGCTGAAGCGGATTATGCGTATGAATAATCAAGATAAAGATGAGACGTTTGTTGAAGACAACTATGCTAAAAGTATCGAAGAACTGACATGGCATCTTATTAAAGAGCAATTGGTAAAAGCCAATGATATAAAGGTGGAGCAGTCGGATATAACTGATATGGCTAGGGAATCTACCCGTGCTCAGTTTGCTCAATATGGTATGTTGAGTGTCCCTGATGAACTTCTTGATAACTATGCTAAGGAAATGTTGAAGAAAAAAGATAGTGTTGAGGGATTAGTGAATCGCGTAGTTGAAGGAAAGCTGGCAACCGCTTTGAAAACGCAAGTGAAATTGAATAGCAAAACTATATCTTTAGAAGAATTCAATAAAATGTTTGCATAAACATTAGATCGAAATAGATTCCTTTTTTATAAAGAAACACAGAGCTTTTTAGAATATATAACTCTGTGTTTTTTTGTGTCTCTGTGTTCTTTTTTGTTTCTTTGCATTCAATTCAATTAAAAGCAAAATATTATGGATGATTTTAGAAAATACGCTACCAAACATTTAGGAATGAATAGTTTGGTGTTGGATGATGTGATTAAGTCACAAGCAGGGTATTTGAATCCCTATATTCTGGAAGAGCGCCAGTTAAATGTTACGCAGTTGGATGTCTTCTCTCGTCTGATGATGGATCGCATTATATTTCTAGGCACACAGATTGATGATTATACTGCCAATACATTGCAAGCTCAGCTTCTGTATTTGGACTCGGTTGATGCTGGTAAGGACATTTCTATATATATTAATTCGCCTGGTGGATCTGTATATGCAGGTTTGGGGATTTATGATACAATGCAGTTTATTACGAGTGATGTCGCTACTATTTGTACCGGTATGGCGGCAAGTATGGCTGCCGTTTTGTTGGTGGCCGGTGCCGAAGGCAAGCGTTCGGCCTTGACTCATTCCCGTGTGATGATTCATCAGCCTATGGGGGGAGCTCAGGGACAGGCTTCTGATATTGAAATAACAGCTCGGGAAATTCAAAAGACAAAGAAGGAGCTTTATACAATAATTGCTGAGCATTCTCATACTCCCTTTGATAAGGTCTGGGCTGATTCTGACCGTGATTACTGGATGACTGCGGAGGAGGCTAAAGAATATGGTATGGTAGATGAAGTGTTGATTAAAAAATAAATATGGCAGAAACAAAACGAAATAAGAATAAGTGTAGCTTTTGTGGACGTTCGGAAAATGAGGTCGGATTTCTTATTACTGGAATAAATGGTTTTATTTGTGATACCTGTGTAACTCAAGCCTATGAGATTACGCAAGAGGCAATGGGCTCAACGCAGAAGGGGAATAATGTTCCGAAGCTTAGTTTGCAGGAATTGCCGAAGCCAATCGAAATAAAGAATTTCCTAGATCAATATGTTATCGGGCAAGATGATGCAAAACGTTTCCTTTCTGTGTCTGTTTATAATCATTATAAAAGGCTGTTGCAGAATGATGCAGGTGATGATGTAGAGATTGAAAAATCCAATATCATAATGGTAGGAAGCACCGGGACAGGGAAGACCTTGTTGGCGCGTACTATTGCGAAGCTGCTCCATGTTCCTTTTACAATAGTGGATGCGACGGTCTTAACCGAAGCTGGTTATGTGGGAGAAGACATCGAAAGTATCTTAACCCGGTTATTGCAAGTTGCCGATTATAATGTGCCGCGGGCTGAGCAGGGTATTGTTTTTATTGACGAAATAGATAAGATTGCCCGTAAGGGTGACAACCCTTCTATCACCCGTGATGTGAGTGGTGAAGGCGTTCAACAGGGGCTGTTGAAGCTGCTGGAGGGTTCAATGGTTAATGTTCCACCACAAGGGGGGCGTAAACACCCTGATCAGAAAATGATTCCTGTAAATACTAAAAATATCTTATTTATTTGCGGAGGCGCGTTTGACGGTATTGAAAAGAAAATTGCTCAGCGTTTGAATACGCATGTTGTTGGGTATAGTGCGGTTCGTAATGCCGCAGTTGTTGATAAAAGCAATCTGATGCAATATATTGCTCCGCAAGATTTGAAATCTTTTGGGTTGATTCCCGAGATTATAGGTCGTTTACCGGTGCTAACGTACCTTAATTCGTTGGACCGCTCGGCGTTGCGTGCTATTTTAACCAATCCCAAGAATTCTATCATTAAACAGTATATCAAGCTCTTCGAAATGGATGGTGTCAAGTTGATCTTTGAAGATACCGTTTTTGAGTATATTGTGGATAAAGCGGTGGAATATAAATTGGGAGCTCGTGGGTTACGCTCTATTGTTGAGACAATTATGATGGATGCTATGTTTGAAATACCGTCAGAAAATAAGGAAACTTTCGTGGTGACTTTAGTTTATGCCCAGCAGCAACTTGAAAAAGCTAATGTGGTAAGATTGGAAACGGCTTAAAAGGGATTCACATATATAAGAAATAGATGGATTTATTCCCTATATTGAAAAATATCGATGAATTATGCTTGAATTTTAAGAAGTTGTTTATAACTTTGTTAGGGTTCTAATAATAGAATGTCTAATTTAGATATCCAATTTTTTATTGAATAAACAACCTAATAATGGATCATGGCAGGGAAGAAGATAGAATTGACAGACCAACTGAAGAAATTTTTCGGGTTTGATACATTTAAAGGAAACCAGGAAGCAATTATACGCAATTTATTGGCAGGAAACGATACGTTCGTGTTAATGCCGACGGGAGGAGGGAAATCATTGTGTTATCAATTGCCATCATTACTGATCGATGGTACTGCGATTGTTATTTCTCCGTTAATTGCTTTGATGAAGAATCAAGTTGATGCTATGCGTCATTTCAGTGAGCAGGATGGTGTTGCCCATTTTATAAATTCTTCTCTTAATAAAAGTGCGATAGATCAGGTTAAAACAGATATAATGAATGGAGTTACAAAACTATTGTATGTAGCTCCCGAGTCTCTGACCAAGGATGAGTATGTAGAGTTTCTTAAGATGGTGAAAATTTCTTTTTATGCTGTTGATGAAGCTCATTGTATTTCTGAATGGGGGCATGATTTTCGTCCGGAATATCGGCGCATTCGTCCTATTATTAATGAAATTGGAAAGGCTCCGTTAATTGCGTTGACGGCTACCGCTACTCCAAAAGTACAACATGACATACAAAAGAATCTAGGCATGGTGGGCGCGCAGGTGTTCAAGTCATCCTTTAATCGTCCGAATTTATATTACGAAGTGCGTCCTAAGACTGCTAGTGTAGATAAAGAGATCATTAAGTTCATTAAAAACAATCCTGAAAAATCCGGTATCATTTATTGCTTGAGCCGGAAGAAGGTGGAAGAACTAGCTGAAATACTTCAGGCAAACGGCATTAATGCTTGTGCATATCATGCAGGGATGGATTCTGTGACACGTACCCAAAATCAGGACAACTTCTTGATGGAAAAAATAGATGTGATTGTAGCAACTATTGCTTTTGGTATGGGTATTGACAAGCCGGATGTGCGTTATGTTATTCATTATGATATTCCTAAAAGCCTGGAAGGCTATTATCAAGAAACTGGGCGTGCCGGTAGAGATGGTGGCGAAGGGCAGTGCATTACTTTTTATACTAATAAAGACTTGCAAAAGCTCGAGAAGTTTATGCAAGGTAAACCTGTGGCAGAACAGGAAATAGGTAAGCAGCTCTTGTTGGAGACTGCTGCATATGCGGAATCCTCCGTCTGCCGCCGAAAAACATTATTACACTATTTCGGTGAAGAATATACGGAGGATAATTGTGGTAATTGTGACAATTGTTTAAATCCTAAGAAACAAGTGGAAGCTCAAGATTTGTTGTGTACCGTGATAGAAGCAGTTCTAGCGGTGAAAGAAAATTTTAAGGCAGACTATATTATAGATATTATACAAGGGCGTGAGACCTCAGAGGTACAAGCACATCTGCACGAAGATTTAGAAGTTTTTGGCTCAGGAATGGGTGAAGAAGACAAAGTGTGGAACGCAGTAATCCGCCAGGCTTTAATAGGTGGTTACCTTAGCAAGGACGTAGAGAATTACGGATTGCTGAAGGTTACGGACGCGGGTAAAAAGTTCCTTAAGTCTCCAAAATCATTTAAAATCACCGAAGATAATGATTTTGATGATGTGGAGGAAGAAGCACCTGCACGTGGTGGGGGAACTTGTGCTGTTGATCCTGCACTCTATTCCATGTTGAAAGATCTGCGTAAGAAACTTTCCAAGAATTTAGAAGTACCTCCTTATGTGATTTTTCAGGATCCTTCATTGGAAGCGATGGCTACTATCTATCCGGTAACGTTGGACGAACTTCAGAATATACCCGGAGTGGGTGCAGGCAAAGCGAAGCGTTATGGCGAAGAGTTTTGTAAGTTAATTAAACGCCATTGTGAGGAAAACGAAATAGAACGTCCTGAAGATTTGCGTGTCCGTACGGTGGCAAACAAATCAAAATTGAAAGTTTCAATTATTCAGGCTGTTGATCGAAAGGTTGCTCTTGATGATATTGCTGTATCTAAAGGAATTGAATTTAGTGAGCTGCTGGATGAGATAGAGGCTATTGTATATTCCGGTACAAAACTTAATATCGATTACTTCTTGGATGAGATCATGGATGAAGATCATATGCTTGATATCTATGATTATTTTAAGGAATCCGTGACTGATCGGATTGATAATGCATTGGATGAATTGGGTGATGAATTTACAGAGGATGAAGTCCGTTTGGTTCGTATTAAATTTATTTCAGAGATGGCAAATTAAGAATTGCGTCAATAGATAAAAAAGAAAAAATTATTGCGTGTAGATATATGGTATGGAATAAAAGCTGTATATTTGCACGCAATAAATTTTAAAACGCCATAGCTTTATGTCATTTATTGCTGATAAAATTGTCATGGATGGGTTGACTTACGATGATGTGTTGTTAATCCCTGCTTACTCTGAAGTACTGCCTCGAATGGTTGAGCTCTCAACAAAATTCTCTAGAAACATTGAATTAAAAATCCCATTTGTAACTGCCGCTATGGATACCGTTACTGAGTCGAAGATGGCTATAGCTATTGCTCGTGAAGGTGGTATCGGAGTTATCCATAAAAACATGCCTATTGAAGAACAGGCTCGTCAGGTTGCTATTGTAAAGCGTGCCGAGAATGGTATGATTTACGATCCTGTAACAATTAAAAGAGGGTCGACGGTGGGGGATGCGTTGGATTTGATGGCTGAATATCGTATTGGGGGAATTCCTGTGGTCGATGATGAGAGGTTTCTGGTTGGTATTGTGACTAATCGTGATCTTCGCTTTGAGAAAGATTTCAATAAACATATTGATGATGTGATGACTAAGGAAAATATCATTACTACTAATCAGACTACAGATATGGAAGTTGTTTCGCAAATTCTGCAGGAACATAAGATAGAGAAACTTCCGGTTGTTGATAAAGATGGTAGATTGGTAGGCTTGATTACATATAAAGATATCACAAAGGCAAAAGATAAACCGATGGCTTGCAAAGATGCCAAAGGGCGTTTGCGGGTAGCTGCCGGAGTTGGTGTGACGGATGATACGCTCATTCGTATGAAGGCATTGGTAGATGCTGGTGCGGATGCCATTGTCATTGATACGGCTCATGGACACTCAAAATATGTAATTGAAAAGTTGAAGGAAGCCAAGAAGTTATTTTCCAATATTGATATTGTTGTTGGTAACATTGCTACCGGTGATGCTGCGAAGGCTTTAGTAGAAGCTGGTGCTGATGCCGTTAAGGTGGGAATCGGCCCAGGATCAATTTGTACGACTCGCGTGGTTGCCGGAGTCGGAGTACCTCAATTGTCCGCTGTTTATGATGTTGCTAAAGCGCTTGAAGGAACAGGCGTTCCTTTGATCGCAGATGGCGGATTGCGCTACTCAGGTGATATTGTAAAGGCCTTGGCCGCTGGCGGTTATAGCGTAATGATTGGTTCGTTGGTAGCTGGTACGGAAGAATCTCCTGGAGATACAATCATTTTTAATGGACGTAAATTCAAATCTTATCGTGGTATGGGATCTTTGGAAGCGATGGAAAATGGCTCTAAAGACCGTTATTTCCAGAGTGCGACCAGTGATGTAAAAAAACTGGTTCCTGAAGGAATCGCAGCCCGCGTTCCTTATAAGGGTACTTTATACGAAGTGATCTATCAGTTGGTAGGTGGTTTACGTGCTGGAATGGGGTATTGTGGTGCTTCCAATATCGATCACCTGCATGAGGCCAAGTTTACTCGCATCACAAATGCCGGAGTACTAGAGAGTCACCCGCATGACGTGTCAATTACGAGTGAAGCTCCTAATTATAGTCGTCCGGAATAGAATAATAGCGGAGTTTCCGGCATCGGATTTCAGTAGAAGTCTTATTGTTGTTGCTTCAAAAATTAATCTCCTTATTTTGCTCTAGTACTACGAATGAGTGAAGTAAGGAGATTTTTATGAGAACTATATCAAAAGTTCTGCACTTATGAGTTACCTTTGTATCTGCATATGTTGTTAAGTTATTGATTGTTTTTGTGCCCTTTGGATAATCTCCTGTTGGTTATTTATCTTTTTACAACGTACTCTTTTATGTAAAAGGAATATTTCTGTGATTTTTATGAAGAAAGATGCTTTCATCTTCTTTATTAGTTTTATTTTTGTTGACAAAATAGACCTATTGTCTCACTAGTTAGTTGGTTTGTTAAGATATTTAGTCTATGGTAAAGAATGAATTGATAATATTGTTCCTTTTTATTATAACTACTCTGTCTGCTCAGGATGGTGATCCTGTGCTAATGCGTGTTAATGGTCGAAATATTCACCGTTCTGAGTTCGAATATTTTTATAATAAGAACCGTGAGGAGGCAGGTGAGAAAAAGGGCACTGCGCAAGATTATGTAAATCAGTTTACCGACTTTAAGTTGAAGGTTGCTGCTGCAGAGTCGGAAGGTATTGATACTACCCGTTTTTTTTGTAATCAACTGTCTGCTTTCCGAGGTCGATTGGCACAGTCTTATTTGTTGAATCGGCCTGAAGTAGGGCGGGCTGCTCTTAGAATTTATAATGAGATGAAGGCGAATCATCATGCCGGCGAGGTAAAAATTACCCAAATATTCAAGCACCTTCCTCAAACGATCTCGGCCTCTGCCTTACGGCAGATTGAGCAATCAATGGATTCTATCTACAATAGTTTGCAAAAGGATAGTGTGAACTTTGAGTTGTACGTCGGGCGATTCTCCGATGATCGGTCAACTCCATGGGTGAAAACGTTGCAGATGACTACCGAATTTGAAAATATTGTTTTCGGCTTAAAAGTAGGTGAGATATCTTGTCCGTTTTTTACTCCTCAAGGGATATATATTGTAAAAGTACTTGCCAAGAGAAATATACCTCCTTTTAGCGAAATAAAAGATACTATTATTCACCGGTTGGCAACTGGTTATGCCATGAACGCAGTTTTCGATTCAGTGATTGAACAGCTGAAGTCTGATTATCATTATTCCCCCGATAAACAAGGGTTAGATGAGTTGTATTCGAAAGGATATACCGCGAGAAATCTGTTTATGCTGGATAAGCATCCTTATTCGGGTCGTCTGTTTAAGGCTTTTGCAACATCTCATCCTGCAAAATTACGAGATCAATTAACCGGTTTTATCGCAAAATCAGTACTAGCCTATGCCGATTCTTGTTTAGAAAGAAGAGACCCGCAATTTCGCCTGCTTATGCAGGAATATAAGGAAAGACTCCTAGTGTCTGAGGTGACCAACCGGGTGATTGGTAATCAAGCCACGGTAAATGAAGAAAATCTGGCTGGTTACTTTGAGAAACATCGCTCTGATTATAATTGGGCAGTTCCCCGGTACAAAGGCATCGTCATCTGTTGTTCTTCTAAACGGGTTGCAAGGCGAGCTCGTAAGTTGGTGAAATCTCTGTCTGAAGAGGAGTGGATGGATGCTATCCGCCTCATGCTGAATTCTGGCGAACAGCCTCTTGTAAAAGCTTGTCAGGGACTTTTTTCTCCGGGAGATAATGCTTTTGTTGATGCAAAAATATTCAGAAGGGGATCGTTTGTTCCTATGCCGTCTTTCCCTTATATAGTTCTGTCGGGTAAAAAGTTGAAGGGACCTCGGGATTATTCGGCGATTCGAAGTCTGGTAGTCGTTGATTATCAAAAAATTTTGGAAAGGCGTTGGAACGAGCAGCTCCGGAAAGGTGCTAAGGTTGAAATTAACCAAGAGGTTTTAAAAACCGTTAATAATCACTGAGGAAACCAATTAAACTGTTATCTTCGTACTTTAAATAGCGTAAATATAAATCGGTAATGCGGGTAATTTGCTGTGGACTTTTATCTATTCTTTTATGTATGGCTTGTAGTAGGCGGTACGAGAATAAAGGAAGAACGCCGTTGGTAGAAATTGATGGCAATTTTCTTTACCGTGAAGATTTAGAGTCTGCATTTCCCGGAAATCTTCATAAGGAAGATAGTCTGCTTTTTGCAGAACATTACATTCGCAATTGGGTTGAGGATGTCTTATTATACGAGAAAGCACAAGATAATGTACCTGATGACGGTACAATAGAGAAACTTGTTGAAAATTACCGTAGAGCATTGATTATGCATACTTATCAACAGGCTTTGATTCACCAGAAGCTTTCTGATAAAATAGTTGAAAAAGAGTTGGTTGATTATTACGATAAAAATAAGGAGCTTTTCAAATTGGAGGCTCCGGTAATCCGGGGGCTCTTTATTAAATTACCATTGAAAGCTCCCCAACTTGCCAATGTACGGCGTTGGTATAAGTCATCCGACCAGAATGCTGTGGATCATTTGGAGAAATATAGTTTGCAGAATGCCGTAAAGTACGAATACTTTTATGATAAGTGGATACCGTTAGCTGAAATCCTGAATTTGATTCCGCATAAAACATCTGATATTGGAGATTTATTGAATAAGCAGCGGCACATTGAATTGAAAGATACGGCCTTTTATTATTTTTTGAATGTGAGTGATTATCATGCGGCTGGAGAGGAGGCTCCGTATAGGTTTGTCCGTTCCAATGTGAAAGACATGTTGCTCAATTTAAAACAGGTGGAATTTATAAAACAGATTAAGTCTGACTTATATCAGCAGGCAGTGAAGAAAAAGCGGATTAAATATAATTAGTAAGATACAAAGAATGAAGAAGTTTATGAACTTTAAATTTGTCATTTCATGTGCTATTGCATTATTGGCAGGCACTTCCGTTTACGGACAGGACAATGTTATTGATGAGGTTGTTTGGGTAGTGGGTGATGAGGCAATATTGAAGTCTGAAGTTGAGGAGGCTCGTATGAGCGCCTTGTATGAAGGGCGCAAGTTTGATCGTGATCCTTATTGTGTGATACCGGAGGAGATGGCTGTACAGAAATTATTCTTGCATCAAGCTAAGCTCGATAGCATTGAGGTTCCTGAAAATGAAATCATCCAGCGTGTTGATTATATGACCAACATGTACATATCCAATATTGGATCCCGGGAGAAGATGGAGGAATATTTTAATAAAACATCCAGTCAGATTCGGGAGACATTGCGTGAAAATGCACGTGAAGGGCTAACGGTGCAAAAAATGCAGCAGAAAATTGTAGGAGACATAAAGGTGACTCCAGCGGATGTACGCCGTTATTTTAAGGATCTGCCTCAGGACAGTATTCCCTATATACCCACCCAGGTGGAAGTGCAGATCATAACTCAACAACCTAGAATCCCCCAGTCGGAAGTCGAAGATGTGAAGAAGCGTTTGCGTGATTATACCGACCGCATCAACAAGGGGGAAACCAGTTTCTCCACACTTGCCCGTCTTTATTCCGAGGATCGCAGTTCAGCAATGAACGGAGGAGAATTGCCTTTCTATGGCCGTGCTCAGCTTGATCCGGCATTTGCTAATGTTGCTTTTAACTTGCAGGACCCTAAGAAGGTTTCCAAGATTGTTGAATCGGAGTTCGGGTTTCATATTATCCAGTTGATTGAGAAGAGAGGTGATCGCATTAAGGTGCGTCATATCTTGTTAAAACCTCAGATTCCTGAAGAGTCCATTAAGAAGTCTGAAGTTCGATTGGATTCTATTGCCGATGATATCCGGAATAATAAATTTTCTTTTGATGAAGCAGCTTCAATCCTTTCGCAAGATAAGGATACCCGTAACAACCATGGTTTGCTGCCTAACCCCAATACAAACACTTCCAAGTTTGAAATGCAGGAATTGCCGGCTGAGATTGCCAAGGTTGTCGATAAAATGAAAGTCGGTGAAATCTCGGATGCCTTTACTATGATACATCCCAAAACCGGTAAGGAAGAGTGTGTGATTGTTAAGTTGAAAAGCCGTATCAATGGACATAAAGCTGCTATAACTGAAGATTATCACAAATTGAAAGAAATTGTGCTTGATAATAAACGGCAGGAGTTACTGGACGATTGGATCCGGGAAAAGCAGAAACGTACATATGTTCGTATTAATGAGAAATGGCAGCATTGTGCATTTAAATATCCGGGATGGATTAAGAAATGATTTGCCTATTTCACAGACTTTATATGCAAAAGAAAAAAATAAGAATACATTTTTCCAACAGGCATAGACTCCTCTTCATGGTTGTCCTATGCCTGTTTGGTATTTGTTTATTGAGCGCCCAAAATAAGAAGAAGGAAGCTGAAAAGAAGAAGACGCGAGTGGATTTGCTGTATGCAGACGAAGCTCAGGCCGATAAAAAACTGCGCCCTGACGTACAGGTTCTTATTGGTTCCGTTAAACTCCGTCATGATAGTATGTATATGTATTGCGACAGCGCTTTGATCTATGAGAAGACCAATTCGGTGGAAGCTTTTAATCATGTACGCATGGAACAGGGTGATACGCTTTTTATTTATGGAGACTATCTATATTATGATGGTATTGCACAACTGGCTATGTTGCGCGGGAATGTCCGTATGATCAATAGGAAGACCGTTCTGACGACAGATAGTTTGAATTACGATCGTGTCTACAATTTGGGCTATTACTTTGAAGGAGGAACGTTGACTGATGAAGAGAATGTGTTGACTTCGGAGTGGGGAGAATATAGCCCGGCTACCAAATTGGCCGTGTTTAACCATGATGTTAAACTGGTTAATCCCAAGTTTACATTAACTTCCGATACATTGAAATACAGTACGCTAACTAAAGATGCCACAATTCTTGGACCGTCGAACATTGTAAGCGATCGCAACCATATCTACTCCGATCGGGGTGTTTATAATACCCTGACTGAACAAGCAGAGCTTCTGGATCGTTCTATAATTACAAATGAAGGTAAGAAACTAACGGGAGACAGTATCTTTTATGATCGTAAGGTTGGTTATGGAGAAGCATTTGAACATGTTCAAATGAATGATACTGTGAACAAGAACATGCTTACCGGTGATTACTGCTTTTATAATGAACTGACTCAAAATGCTATAGCGACCAAACGTGCTGTGGCTATTGATTACTCTCAAGGGGATAGTCTGTTTATGCATGCTGATACGTTGCGGATGGTGACATTCAATCTTAACACGGATTCTATGTTTAGAGAGATGAGAGCCTATCATAAGGTCCGCATTTATCGTACCGATGTTCAGGGTGTTTGTGATTCTTTGGTGTTTAATTCTAAAGATTCCTGTCTGACCATGTATACCGATCCTGTTCTTTGGCATGCTAGGCAGCAATTGTTAGGGGAGAAGATTAAAGTTTATATGAACGACAGTACTATTGATCGGGCACATATTATTAATCAGGCTTTAGTGGTGGAGCAGAAAGATTCTATCCATTATAATCAGGTTACCGGTAAGGAAATGAAGGCGTTCTTTATTAATGGAGATATGCATCAGGTAGATGTGATCGGGAATGTTCTCATTGCGTTCTATCCGGAAGAAAAAGACAGTTCCATGATTGGGATGAACTATGCTGAAGGCAGTCTTCTACGAATGTATCTGAAGGATCGTCGTATGGAACGTGCTTCTTTGATAGGTAAGTCTAATGGCATGATGTATCCGATGAGTCAGATACCTGTCGATAAATTGAGATTGCCATCATTTGTGTGGCTTGATTATATTCGGCCACGGAATAAGAAAGACCTTTTTGAATGGCGCGCCAAGAAGGCAAGTGAGGTTCTGCAAAAGATTGACCGTGGTCCAATGGCTTCACCTAGAAGTATACATGTTAAACGAAAGGAGTAAGCGTTATGGGGATGTTTAGTGTGAGAAAGCCACGTGGCTTTCATCATCCGTATATTTATGTGGATGAGCGGAAAGAAAAGTTGGCTAAGATGGAAGAAGAAGCCAAACGGGAGTTGGGGATGTTGCCTGAAAAGGAAATATCTCCGGAAGATATCAGAGGTAAGTTCATAGAAGGAACGACTCATTTAAAGCGCCGTAAGGAAAGCGGACGCAGGCCTGTTCATGTAGGAGTGATATTGGTTCTCATCGCTTTGCTGATATACTTATGGCATTATCTATATACGGGAAGTTGGGCTTTTTAGTCATACTTGCCGCAAACTTGAACAATTAATTCTTTATGAGTGATATAATTCATTTACTGCCCGATTCGGTTGCTAATCAGATTGCAGCCGGAGAAGTCATCCAACGTCCGGCTTCCGTTATTAAAGAGCTGGTGGAGAATGCAGTTGATGCCGAGGCTAAAGAAATACATGTTTTGGTGACCGATGCCGGGAAAACCTGCATTCAGGTGATTGATGACGGGAAAGGCATGTCCGAAACAGATGCCCGTCTGTCTTTTGAAAGACATGCTACTTCAAAGATACGTGAGGCGGTTGATTTATTTGCTTTACGGACCATGGGGTTTCGTGGAGAAGCACTTGCTTCAATTGCAGCCGTGGCGGAGGTTGAGGTAAAAACGCGTAGGGAAGGCGAGGAGTTGGGGACCAAGATTATGTTGGCCGGTTCAAAAGTCGAGAATCAGGAAGCGGTATCTTGTCCGAAGGGAAGTAATTTTTCTGTTAAGAACTTGTTCTTTAATATACCAGCCCGTCGTAAATTCCTGAAAGCTAACTCAACCGAACTCAGCAATATTCTGACAGAGTTCGAACGTATTGTGCTGGTACATCCTGATGTGGCTTTTTATTTATATAGCAACGATACGGAACTTTTTAATTTGCCGGTTGCGACTATCCGGCAACGTATTCTGTCCGTGTTTGGCAAAAAGTTGAACCAACAGTTGCTGGCGGTGGATGTGGCTACCACCATGATTAAGATATCCGGATTTGTGACTAAGCCGGAGACTGCCCGTAAAAAGGGGGCTCATCAATATTTTTTTGTAAACGGACGTTATATGCGGCATCCCTACTTCCACAAGGCGGTGATGGATGCTTATGAGCATTTGATTCCTGCAGGTGATCAGGTCTCCTATTTCCTTTATCTGGAAGTGGATCCGGCTAATATTGATGTCAATATCCATCCTACCAAGACAGAAATCAAATTTGAGAATGAGCAAGCCATCTGGCAGATCTTGTCTGCTGCCGTAAAAGAATCGCTGGGTAAATTCAATGCCGTACCTTCCATTGATTTCGATACTGAAGGTTTGCTTGAATTTCCTGCGTTTAACGATAGTTTGCCGTCAGCTCCTCCGAAGGTACATTATGATACTAGTTTTAACCCTTTTAAGACCTCTTCGGCTTCCAATATTGGAGGCTCGGAAAGCTATTCCCGTAAGAAAGTCGACTGGGAGGAACTTTATGATGGTCTGCAGAAGGCCAGTAAGATGAATGATTCTCCGGATGAACCGTTACCTGATCAGGTGAATGAAGACCCTATAGGTCAGTCTGCAGGTATTGCTGGTCAGACTAGTGATGAGCATCTTGCAGAGGAGTCTACCACTAATTCTTATGGGGTACATACTTCTCTTTATCCCGAAGAGAAGAAGATTGAAAAAGGAGCGCTGCATTTCCAATTCAAGGGGCGCTTTATTCTAACCTCCGTAAAGTCGGGTTTAATGCTGATTGATCAGCACCGCGCGCATATCCGTGTCTTGTTCGAACGTTATCAAATGCAGATCCGTCAAAAGCAAGGTATGTCTCAGGGAGTACTCTTTCCTGAAATTGTGCAGTTTCCCGCTTCGGAAGTTGCTGTACTTGATGGTATTCTGGATGATTTCTCTGCTGTAGGGTTTGAGTTGACGTCTTTGGGGGGTGGGAGTTATGCGATTAATGGTATTCCTTCCGGCATCGAGGGGTTGAATCCGGTGGAGTTGGTCCGTAACATGGTGCATACAGCAATGGAGAAAGGAAGCGACGTGAAAGAAGAAGTCCAAGATATGTTGGCACTAACGCTGGCGCGTGCAGCAGCTATTGTTTATGGACAAGTCCTAACCAATGAAGAGATGGCGAATCTGGTGGACAGTCTGTTTGCTTGTCCTACTCCGAACTATACCCCTGACGGCTTGGTTGTACTGGCTACGATAAAGGAAGAAGATATTGAGAAATTGTTTTCCCGGTAATTCGCTCTCTATAAACGAAGCCTTCCTCAACGAGTAAATAGAAAAAAGCTCGTGGAGGAAGGCTTTGTTGCTCGTAGAGAGGTCCTCTCCTTTGATGGTAGAGAAATATCGATGTGTGTTCAGTATAACGCAATATTTTAATTAAAACATTGCTGATTACTTACCACTAAATCTTTTTATTTGTTCTGCTATCAACTCATCATCATCAAAGTAATTGATTTTCATTGCCCTGCGTACATCATCTAATGTCGCGGAAGCGGTTTCGCGTGCCTTCTCACAGCCTTTTCTCAGCATATCATAAATGGCAGGAATATCTTTTTCGAATTCTTTACGACGATTACGTATCGGTTCTAATTCTTCTTGAATAACGGCATTTAGTAATTTCTTTACCTTTACGTCTCCTAATCCGCCTCTTTGATAATGAGCTTTCAATTCATCAAGATTCGGATATTCAGGTAGGTAACGTTCGAAATGTTCGGGACGACAAAATGCATCCAGATAAGTGAATACAGGGTTGCCTTCTACTTTCCCTGGGTCTTGTACACGTAAGTGGTCCGGGTCGGTATACATGCTACGTATTTTTTTCTCTACCTCTTCTGCTGAATCGGACAAATAAATGCAATTACCTAATGATTTGCTCATCTTGGCTTTTCCGTCAGTTCCCGGTAAGCGTAAGCAAGCTGCATTATCCGGCAATAAGATTTCCGGCTCTACTAAGGTGTCGCCATAAATATGGTTGAAACGACGCACAATTTCACGGGCCTGTTCAATCATTGGCTCTTGATCTTCACCGACGGGAACGGTAGTGGCTTTGAATGCAGTAATGTCGGCAGCCTGGCTGATGGGATACGTGAAAAAACCAACGGGTATACTGGTTTCGAAATTGCGCATTTGGATTTCCGTTTTTACCGTCGGATTGCGTTGTAGACGCGATACCGTTACCAAATCCATGTAGTAGAAGCTCAGTTCGCAGAGTTCCGGTATTTGTGATTGAATAAAGATAGTCGATATTTTGGGGTCCAGTCCGCATGCCAGATAGTCAAGTGCTACTTCAATAACGTTTTGGCGTACCTTTTCCGGATTTTCCATATTATCGGTCAGTGCTTGTGCATCAGCAATGAAAATAAATATCTTGTCGTATAATCCGGAGTTCTGCAATTCCACTCGCCTTCTTAGTGATCCTACGTAGTGTCCAATATGCAATCGTCCGGTGGGACGGTCGCCAGTCAATATAATTTTTTCTTTTCCCATTCTATTTATAAATTGCTCCTCTTAATAAAGTAGCGCAAAGATACCTAAAATCTACCTATATCAGAAAAAGGATAGGGAAATTCTTTATTTTTGTGGCAGTGAAGGATGAAAAGTATTGCGTACATTTGTTGCAGACAGTTTTTAAGTTGGCTTTGTAATAATAGTCTGTACCAAAAGCATTGTTTTATCATTATCCCTCTATCTGGAAGTGCTTGTAATAGGGGCGAGAAGGGTAAGTTAAGGATTTTGGCGCAGTTCCTATTTCACAGTGTAGAATCTATTCTTATAGAAAATGGTATGAATGAAATTGATAAAATGCGGAATTCGCAATTGGCGGATATGACAGCTCCTGAGATACAAGAGCGGTTTGAACATGCCAAGAAATTGTTGGCCCGGATGAGACAGTTAAGCATGTATGATAAAGACTATCGTGGGATGCTTGAGGAACTGATTCCCGGTATTCCTGAAACGTCTGTTATCTGCCCGCCGTTTCATTGCGATCATGGTGATGGCATCCGTCTTGGAGCTTATGTTTTTGTCAATGCCAATTGCACTTTCCTAGATGGTGGTTATATTACAATTGGTGCCCACACCTTGGTCGGGCCTTGTGTTCAGATTTATACACCCCATCATCCTGTCAATTACTTGGAGCGGCGTGTTCCTAAGGAGTATGCTTATCCTGTGACGATAGGAGAGGATTGTTGGATTGGAGGAGGGGCTGTAATTTGTCCGGGAGTGACTATTGGAGATCGTTGTATCATTGGAGCCGGGAGTGTAGTGACCAAAGATGTTCTGTCTGATAGCATGGCGGTTGGTAATCCGGCAAGAGTGATTAAAAAATTAGCATGATCCGGTTTATTAACAGAAATGAAAAGACTTATATCCTTTTAGCGTTATAGCTATTAAATTAAGAAAGATATATCTATCAATTATATCCCAATTGATATTGCTTACAAATATGTTTACGAATTGACTTGAATATTTTTGTTAAGTAGTTACGCACACTGCCCTCAGATAAGTTTAAAATATCAGCTATACGATCAATAGAATAGTTTTTTTGATAGAGATCATAAATTGTATATTGCGGCTCGGGAAGAGTATTCACAATGGAATCTATAAAATCTATCAGTTCGTTCACTTCCACTTCCTCCAGCACATGAGTATATTGCTGCTCTGGTAACAGATCCAGAGCTTCAATATTGGTCAGCTTAGAACTCTGTTTGTTGTATATACGCTGGACTAATAAGACAAATGTATATAGAAAACTATATAGGAAGTTGAATACGGAACTATCCTGATTCGTTTTAAGCATATTCGGTTTCTCCCACAATTGTATCCAAAACTCTTGCATGAAATCATCAAGCATATCCTTATCAATCATCAATCTCTTTATCCGCCTGGTGATAAATCGGTAATGACGCTTATAAAAGATAGCAAATGCTTCACTATCCCTCTGCTGAATCCTTTCCAACAATTCTTTATCTGTATCCATGTTTTTCGCTATAAAGGAACATTACTTGAAGCAAAGATAAACCGAAAAAACCATTCACTTACATTATATAATATTACATTTTTATGAAATAATAGCGAGCATTCATGAGATTGTATGTTATTGATTTCTAATACATTGAAAAATGTCATAGAATCGTAATCGGTTTTTGTATGAAAAAAATGCCCCAACATGCAATTATATATTGGGAGGCATTCTTTATGAAAGATAAAAAGAGAATGTGGACATGAAGTAAATAAAATGCAATTGAGTTTAAGAAAAGCAAGTCTTTGTATGGAAAAGAATAACGGAAATAAAAAAGGCGTGAATCGCTTTAAACATACACCGGAAGAACAGGAACGGTATATGAGAGAACTTTCGGCAATCTACTATCGATGTTTAATGGGAAAGGGCAGTCCGCAAGACCTGAGGATTGCAGAGAAATTCAGTCCGGCTTTAATTGAAAAGCTAAAGAACCGGTTGCTCCCAAAAGAGAAACGAACACCTCTATCAGAGCATGAAAAAGAGGCGGAAGAAGCAGAAATGCAACAAATGTGGGAGCGGGTAACGGAAAAGTTAAATCTGTCACAGCCTTTACTTTCGGCAGAAGAACATCAGTTTACAGAAGTAGACTACCAAAAGGCTTATGAGCTGGAATCAAGATCCCGTAAAAAGAGAGCTCTGATGCGCATTGTTTATCATTATGCAGCCGTAGCCGCAATGGTAGCCATAGTAGTGGGAACTGGTTATTTCTTTAATAGTAAAAATAGCAATCATAATGTGGAGAAAAGCCTTGCAAATGAGACAATGACTTATGGAAGTACTGGCAGTTCACAACTAAAAAGAATAAACCTCCCCGATGGGACACAAGTGGAATTGAACCGCGAAAGTTCGTTGAAACTCAGTAAGGCCTTTGGTAAGAGTAAGCGCGAGGTGAGTATGAGTGGGCAGATATTCTTTGACGTATCCAAAGATGCAAGGAGACCGTTTGTTATTGACGCCTCGGGAATAAATGTCACGGTACGCGGAACAGCTTTTGAAGTAATGTCCTACGACGAAATACCCGAAAGAGCCGTAACGGTATGTCACGGTAAGGTAGAAGTAAGAAACTCACGGACCGGAGAACTGCTGACAACATTAACTAAAGGAATGCAACTGATTTTCAATCCGGAAAACAACAAAGCGGAGATTAATATGGTAGATGCGGAAAGCGTAACGGCATGGCGTGAAGGGCGGTTGATCCTGCATAACGCTTCACTACCGGAACTCCGACTACGTTTGCGACAATATTTCGGCAAAAACTTAGTGATAGAAAACCACGCCCTAAAAGAAGACTTGCGCTTCAGCTCTTCATTCAATTATGAGGAAGTCACACTGGATAATGTAATGATGAGGCTGTGTGCACTATTTGGGGTAAAAAGCAGAAGAGACGGTAACCGGGTTATTGTGAGCCCGGTGAATAATATATAAAGGTGAGTGTACCAAGAGTTCCGTACACATAAAACATGACTTTTTAGGATAGAGACAGGCGGATTTCCGAAAAGGGAATCGTCAGGATTAATTCTTCTCTTTAGAGAAAGAACAGGTCCTTTTCATCCCTATCTGCTTAGGCTTAAAAAGGATAAAACGATGATTATCAAATATCTAATTAAATAAGCAACAGTAACTAACACAGAACATTTAAAAGTAATGATTAAAAAAATGAAAAGAAGTAAGACAATGAACATGCGCTTCATCCTATTATTAACAGGTGTACTATTGCTAATGTCCCACGGTGCTAACGCCCAGGCGGATAAAAGTCTGAAATTTCCCCGTGAAGCACTTTCCGTGCGGCTTAGTAAGATTATGAAAACCTATAAAGTGGATATAACTTTCGAAGATGCCATGATGAAAGGCATTAACGTACCGGAACTGAATATAGAGGTTTCTTCCACAGCGGAAACCACACTTACGGAAAGTCTTTCTGAAACAGATTTCACCTATCATAAGCTAACGGATAAATCGTTTGTAATCAACAAGAAGGATAAGAACTCGAAGAAAGGAGCAATTAAAGGTACAGTGATCGATAAGGACGGAATGCCCATACCGGGAGTTACTGTAATTGTTTTAGGGACTACAAGCGGTACGGCTACCGACAGTAAAGGAACCTTCGTCTTGAAGGACATACCTGCAAGTACAGTTTCCGTTGAAGTTCGGTGCATTTCCTACGCCACGATGCGCATCAGCGACATCAAAGTACGTGGGGGACAAACCAAGCCATTGGATGTGATTCTTCAGGATGCCACGCAAAATCTAACCGAAGTGGTGGTCACCGCAACCTACAACAAAGCCAGTGCTAATGGTCTTTATGCCCGTCAAAAAGCCATCGTGGCATTAAGTGACGGAGTAAGTGCCGACCTCATTAAGAAAACCGCCGATAACAACGTGGCCCAAGTATTGAAACGAGTTTCTGGCGTAACGGTGGAAAGTGGTAAATACGTCACCGTCCGCGGTTTGAGCGAACGTTACAACAATGTCCAACTAAACGGAAGTTCAGTACCAAGTACGGAACCCAATCGGCGAAACTTCTCTTTCGATATTATTCCTACTGCATTGATAGACAATGTCACCATTGCCAAAACTTTTACCCCCGACCTACCCGGTGAATTTACCGGAGGACTGGTGGAAGTAAATACTCTCTCAATACCCGATAAGCCTCTTATTTCGGTCAGTCTGGGCACAGGCTTCAATACCATTAGTACAGGGAAGGATTTTCGCAGCAATAAAAGATTTGGAAGTGACTACCTCTTTGGAAACAGTCGTGACTGGTACGGTAAGGTATGGAAAACGGAAATCAGTAGCGATATGTTTCCAAGCCCTTCCGCTCCATATAGCCAACTTACCGATGATCAAAAGAAGACTTTGAACGCAATGGACTCACGTGTACCCAACTATTGGGGTATGCGCAACTATAAGGGAGCTCCCACCCAGAATTATTCGGTTACGGTTGGTATGCCCTTCGATCTTGGCAATAGAAATAAATTAGGAGTAATTGCCTCTCTAACTTACCGGCACGAAGAGAATACCGAAGATTTGCAAAAAGCATACTATCTTGCCGCCAATACAGATACCCTTATAACGGGAAAGCAATATAAGTTTATCACTACTACCGGAGCCGTAGTTAATATAGGTTGGGAACGTCCGGGACACAAAATCACATGGCGGAACCTGTTCAACAATCGCTTTACCCATACTAACACTGAGCGGGTAGTCTTCAAGGAAAGCGATATTTATACCTATCAGATGGAGCAATACAGTAGCCCTCAAATCAATCGTCTGTGGCAAACCCAGCTATCTGGTGAACATCAGTTACCATTGGGTATCACTTTTTCATGGATGGCGGATTATAGCAAAATAGTGCGTAATACCCCGGACGATCGTTTCGCTGTGGGCAACATCATGTCCGACCCCCGCCCTACGGACGGAAACTATCTGATCAATTGGAGATACCCCTATAAACAACAGCTTGCCACAGGATTCCAAATGTACAATCAACTGAATGAAAGTAAAAAGAATATCGGGGGAAATCTGGAATATCCCTTTATCGTTGGAGGTAATAAGCAAAAGCTAAAAGCAGGCTACCTGGGTACTTTCCGCAATGCAGATTTCAACCGGGAATATCTGCAAACACGGCAAACCGCAGATGAAACCATGCTTCCCGATGAAGAAGGGATTTCTCTGGAAAAAGCATACGCGCCGGAACTTTATGCCGATGGTAAACTTTATCTACGCAAAGCGGGATTCAACAAAGATTATTATAAAGGTCCACAATATATCCATGCCGCCTACCTGATGGGGGATTTCACTTTCTGGAAGCGATTTCACCTGACAGCTGGCGTACGTATGGAAGCCGGAAAAATGAAAGCGACTTCACAATACAGAGATAATCAAAAACAAGCAACAGTTGACACTACGCTAATCAATAAAAAGACCGATTGGCTACCGGCGGTAACCGGCATCTATAACATAACCGACAATCTGAATTTACGGACGGCTTACAGTAAGACCCTTGCCCGTCCCGACTTCCGGGAACTGGCCATCACCGAATACTTTAACGTGGAAGACCGAATATTAGTAATTAACAGCATAGGCATCAAGCAGTCGTATACCGACAATGTAGACCTTCGTTTAGAATGGTACCCACAGCCCGGGGAGGTAATCTCCATCAGCGGTTTCTACAAGCGATTCAAGAATCCCGTAGAGTTACTTAACCTTCAATCACCACAAGATCTACATTACGACCGATATACTTTCAACCTAAGGAGTGCCACAGCTCTTGGTGTGGAACTGAATATCCGTAAATCTTTCGGGTTTCTGTCACCGGGAAGTTTTCTGAAAGATCTGTATCTCACAGCTAATGCTTCCATGCTGAAAGGAGATGTAAAATACAATGTGTGGAAACTCATTTATGAAGCGGCCGGAATGGATATGCCCAAGGATGTGGAACTCCCGGAAGACCGGAAGCGTCCTTTACAAGGCTTGGTTCCCTATGCTGTTAATGCGGGCTTGGATTATTCCGGTAAAATCTTCGGGGCAGCGTTTAATTATGGTACCACGGGACGTAAATTACTGCAATCCGGCACATACGAGATGGATGATGAATATGAAGCTCCCCGCCATATACTCGACCTTCAACTTTCAGCACGATTACTCAAGGGACACATGGAAATCAAAGCAAATGCAAGTGATTTGCTAAACCAGGCTTACGTAGTGTACCGTAATTCTTCCGCAGGTACCAAAGAAGACCTGACGGACGATATGGGATACAATAAGGGAAAGGACTGGGTCATCAAACAATATAAACGTGGAACGACTTATTCATTCTCCGTTAACTATAAATTCTAAAGAAATAAATTGAGCTCAATATCAGGAGGTTTCGGGCGGTTACCCTTGGACAAAAACGGTCAAAATTAACTAATTATTCATTTAATTTAATGTGCAAACATTATGAAAAAGTTTTTTAATCTTATTGGCGCAAGTGTTTTGGCATTTGCGGTAGCTTCATGCAGCAATGAAGAAGGAAGTACTCTTGAGGGAGTTAACACTCGTGCGGTCACCGTTATCACGGACAATGTAACCAGTAGCACCACTTGGTCGGGAGAAATCGAACTGGCTAATAAAATTGCTGTAGAAGGTCAAGGCGTTACACTAACTATTCAACCGGGAACTATTATTCGTGGACGGTCTACCGGCACGCCTCAGGATGCAACGGCACTAATAATTACCAAGGGCGCCAAGATTCACGCTGTAGGTACTTCAAGTAATCCTATTGTGATGACTGCAAAAAACGGCCAAAGAGGAGGCTGGGGAGGCTTAGTTATATTGGGTAAAGCTCCGGTCAATCAACCCCAACCTTTGTATATAGAAGGCATTGTTCCCAACTCTCTTTCGGGTGTGGATACTTCTTATGGAGGTTCCGATCCTGACGACGATTCGGGTATATTACAATATGTACGCGTGGAATATGCCGGTGCTACAATTGGATTTAACAACGAATTGAATTCTTTCACCTTGGGAGGCGTAGGTCGTGGAACTACTATTGACCATTGCCAAGCTTACTATGGTGATGATGACGGCTTCGAATTCTTTGGCGGAACGGTTAATGCCGATCATCTGGTAGCAATCGGCACAACAGATGATTCTTTTGATTTCGACTTTGGTTATTCCGGGACTATCCAGTTTGCCGTATCTATGGTAGCTTCCGTCGGATTGACCAGTGATCCGAATGGCATCGAATGTGACAATGAGAATCCGTATGCCGGCTCCACTCCTTATACTCACCCGGTATTAAGTAACTTGACTATTATAGGAAGTACTTCAGGAACATCATTGAAATCTGCGGCTAATTTCCGTAGAGGAACTCAATTTACTTTGGTAAACAGCGTTCTTTATGGCTTCCCCACAGGCATATTATTGCAGGATATCAACACAAATCCTACGCCTTCTTCTATTTTAAAGAGCAATGTTATTTGTTCTACAACTAGCGGTCAAGAAATTAGCGGGTTAACGTCTGCTGTTGACGCATCTGGAAATAGCCTCGTTGCAGTAAGTGGCATTCAATTAACTGATCCTTGGGGAAATTATAAATCTATGGATTTAGCTCCTGTAGAAGACACTCCTGCATATTCAGGCACGCATTTCACTGGTCTTACAGGATTAGAGGTGGTAACTTATAAAGGTGCTATTGACCCGGATGAGTTCTCATCCTGGTTAGATGAAGATTGGGTGAGATAATTGAAATCATCACGATTGTTATTATAATGAACCAGGTATAATTGTTGAATATTGATCGGGCAATACATATCATTGCTATTGCCCGATCTTATTCTCATAAAGAAAAAAATTAAATGAAAAAAAGTTTATTTGTATTTGTATTTGCAAGCATATTCTTTGCAGGATGTGATACAGAAGGAGATCCGATAACAACAGGCTATGTTAAGCTGAATACCTCCTTTAAGCCATCTGAACTAGGTCAGAGTTATCGCATTACTTTTAATGGAAATGAGTCACGGTATATTCAAAGAGATAACCCGACAGGCACCTTAGAAGTGTTTCCCGTATCCGGAAACACAACAACCCCTGTTCTGAAGGAAGAGGACTGGACAACAACAAATGACGAAATTGTATTTATCAAGCCTGTAGGAAGCGAACTTGCCATTTATTCTGAGGATAAATACATCACATTCATTCCCAACGTTATCTTTTCAGGTGATGCTAATTTGTACAGCCTCCGCTTGAACGAAGATGAATTAACGATCGGTAAAGAAAACTATATACCTAAATCTAATTTACCAGGAACACTGAAGATCATAAACAAAGAAAGCAACAATGAATTATTCGCTCAAGAATTAACTGCAAATTCAAGCGATAATGTTAATATAATGCAGCTATCCGATACGGATTTTTTAGAGATTCCGGAAACAAGCGAAGCCGATCCTGAGAACGGATTCTTCAAAGCACGTATGTTTTACACAGCAGATGCCTTCCCTAGACATTCGGAACTTACATTGATTCTTCGTCTTGCTAATAAGAAAGGAAAAAATCCTTCCGAACCAATTGCAACAATAACCTTAAAAGCCAACAAATTATCTGAGTACATATTGATTGACAATAATTATTACGGAGAAGGGTACGTTGTTGGTACCTATGATTTGATTGACAATGATGGGAATAAAATAGTAGATTATACTACAAAAATGAAATCAGCAACAATGTTTAAAGACTTTCCTTACGGAAGAACTTACAAGTTTATGACTTTTAGAATAACTAATAATAACCCTCAGCAAGAAAATCAAGACGATATACGAACTTCAAGAGTGAACGCCTTATGCATTCCTTGGGAATAATTAAATATGAATTAACTGGTATAAATAGATATTATTGCAACTCTAGATTTTCCTGATAGGGATAAGACTTCAATTACTCTCATTTTTTACGTTAACTATTCAGTTGGAGTCAGGAGAATTTAAGTGGATTGATGCAATAACAAAGCTGGCATGTTGCGAAACACCCGGCTTTTACTTCTGTTTTTACTTACCCTTATCTAAAATGAAACGGATATCAAATCAATTAATACCAGCCCTGACCCTTTTGCTACTGGCTTTTTACAGTTGCTCCAATAATGACGAGACACCTCTTACATCCGTCTCCTACACCACTTTGGTATACATGGCTGCCGATAATTCTATGGACTCGGAAGTGGAATATACCATAGCGGAATTAAAAAAAGGGGCGGCACACAGTGCGGGGACAGTAATTGTGTACGTGGACAGGATGGACGCCTCCCCGCGTCTGTTTAAAATTACACGTTCGGGAGACGAGGTGCTACTAAAAAACTATGAGGAAGAGAACTCCGCAGATCCTCAGACGCTAGCGCGGGTTATTCGGGAAGTGAAAGAGCTGGAGCCTGCTCATAAATTCGGACTGATAGTGTGGTCGCATTCCATGGGATGGCTTCCTTATTATGCTAATGCAAGCACTGCCAGACTATTAAGCAGGAACATAACTTCCGTATTTCCACGAACCCGCTATATTGGAATTGATGCGCATCCGTGCAACAATACGTCCGTACCCGTGATGGAGATAGACCAACTTGCTGATGCTTTGCCAGATCATGTAGCCGAGTATATTTGGTTTGACGTTTGTTTGATGGGAAGTGTGGAAGCATTGTACGAGTTACGGAATAAAAGTGACTACTTAATCGCTTCCCCTACGGAAGTACTGGCAGAAGCGGATTATGATGCTTCGGGCATTCCTTATTCAAAAGTCCTGCCCTATCTTTTCGGTGGAAAAGAAGAATTGGTGCAGGCTTGCCAGACTTACATCAAGCACTACCAGAGCATGAAACAGGAAATCTTGCGTTCGGCAACCATTGCACTGGTAGATGCCTCGCAGTTGGATGGATTGTTTGATGCAGCGCACACTATTTTAAGCGGACATTTAGCTGAAGTCGGGACCATGGATATCAGCGGATTGCAAGTTTACCATACCCAAAATGTCTCACAGGTGTTTTTTGATTTGAAAGGCATGATTAACCGGTTTAAAGGTAGCACAGATACAGCATTGGAGGCACAATTAAATAAAACCATTCTTTACAAAGCTGCTACGCCTTCCTTTGTGAACCTAAAAATTAACCCGGACCAGTATAGTGGCCTCAGCATGTATATCCCATTGAGCAAGTGGCAGGACAGCCATGAATACAGTTACTACTTTCAATCATTAGAATGGTCTGGCATCTACAAATAGTTGTCCTCAAAGATGGATACGGTGGAACGGGCTCCATGAAAACGTAAAGCAATTGTAACTTTTTTGTTATGCTACCGCATTCTTTTCCGTTTACTTTTGATTCGTCTTAAATAGGAGATATTTTCATGAGAAGAATCATTCAATTTTTTGTGTTGCTTTGTTGTTTCTTACCAATTACAGCTCAAAATATTAATAGCTGGAAAATGGCTGTTATATCCGATATTCATATAATGTCGCCTGACTTACTGCAACAGGAGGGAAGTGCATTTCAAAAATATGTCACCCATGATCGTAAGATGCTAAAGGAAAGTCCCGAGTTATTACAAGCCTGCATTGCCGAATTGGTAAATGTCCATCCGCAAGTCGTGTTGATAACCGGGGATCTGACAAAGGACGGGGAAAAACTATCGCACGAATACTTATCCCAACAATTGTTGCTCCCGTTAAAAGAAGCCGGTATAGCAGTGTATGTCATTCCTGGTAATCATGATGTGAACAATCCTCATGCAGCTATCTTTCTTGGAGATACCATGAAACGTGCTGCGACGATAACTCCTGAAGAATTTGCCCGATATTATAAGGATTACGGTTACGGGCAAGCCATTGCACGCGATTCGCATTCATTGAGTTATGTGGTACAGTTGAACGAACATACCCGATTGCTTGGTATTGATGCTTGTAAATACGAAGAGAACAATTTTGAACGTAATATTTGTGTTACGGGAGGACGGATTAAGTCCGAAACTATGGAATTTATCCGTGCTCAGGTAGAGGATGCCGAACTGCATGGCTGCCATCTGCTGGCAATGATGCATCATGGACTAATCCGGCACTGGAAGTGGCAGGATAGAGTGATGAAACCTTATCTGGTGGATCATTGGAAAAAAAGGAGTAAAGAATTTGCCCGCCTGGGTTTGAATGTGGTGTTTACGGGACATTTTCACGCTCAGGATATTTCTTCTATTAAAAAGAGAGGTCAAATGGTGTATGATATTGAAACCGGCTCTACGGTTAGCTATCCGTTGCCTTACCGTCTGATTACCTTTGACGGTCGTCAGATGCAGATTACGACTCACTATATTAGACACATCCCTTCTGTTTCTTTGAAAAAAGAGCTGGAAGATCGCGCACTCCGTTTTGCTGAGTCCGGTATGGAGACTATTGTTCGGGGAATGCTTCCTGCTAAAGTGCCCGATGCCGTAGCCGGGAAAGTGGGAAAAGTATTGGGCAAGGCTTATGCAGCTCATTTGGCTGGTGATGAAAGAATGCCGGATGCATATCGGATAGAGTTGAAAAAGGTTTGTAAACAACTGCGGCATTATACCTGGAAGTATGCGTTTGCCCTTGGTAAAGTGGGTAAGTATTTGTATACGGATTTTCCGCCGCAGGATAATAATCTGACAATTGAAACGCCCTATGCTTACTAAGTTTTAATACATTCGATCAATATTATTTTAATCTGTATCACCGTTTAGAGAGTACGTGTAAAATGTATTCATTGCTGATAAATTCAACTTAAAAGCTAATAAAAAATTAATGAATTATGTTGAGAATAACTGACTTTAAAGTATCTCTTGTTGGAGTAATTCTTCTGTTTGCAGGGACAGTTGCTATGGCCTCTACTCCTTCTTTACTCCCAGTTAATGATTCGGATATTACGGTGAAAGGAAAAGTAGTGAATGAGAAAGGTGAATCGCTTCCGGGTGTGAATATTTTTGTAAAGACGGTGAATAGAGGGACAAGTACTGATATGGACGGCGCCTTTTTCATTCGTATTCCCGAGGGAAGTAAGCTGATTTTTTCGTACATCGGATATTTATCCATTCAGAAAGAGGCCATTAATAGTAAGGATATGGTAGTGGTGATGAGAGAAGATGCACAAACTTTGGGTGAAGTGGTGGTTAGTACTCAGAAGCGTTCGCAGAGCAGTATTGAAGTCCCCGTTGCTGTAAGTGCCTTGTCCGGTAAGAGTCTTAGTAAATTGAATTTGCAGCAATTTGATGATGTTGCCCAATTTATACCGGGAGTACAGATTCAGTTACAGAGTCCCAATAATCCTGGGTATGTTATCCGCGGAGTGACCTCCGATGACGGAGCATCTTATTCACAGCCGCGTGTATCTGTATTTCAGGACGGAGTATCTATTTCACGTTCACGTGCTTCCGTAGTCGAGTTGTTTGACGAAGAACGGGTGGAAGTCGTGAAAGGTCCGCAAGGTACGCTATTCGGGCGTGGGGCGGAAATCGGAGCTATCCATGTAATCCGTAACAAACCGGTGGACTACTTCACCGGAGAATTGAATATAGGTTATGGTAGCTACAATCAGAGACTCGCGAACGGCTTTATTAATACTCCGCTTGTGAAAGGCAAATTGGCTAACCGCTTTGCTTTTGCATACAATCAACGTGACGGCTTTATCAAAAATCTGGCTGGTGGTCGTCTGAATGGAAAGAATACGTGGGCTTTCAGAAATTCCACTCGCCTATGGGCCAATGATCATACAAAATATGATTTGATATTGGACTATCAATATGATAACTATCCCGGCACTTCGTTTAAAAGCGATAAATCTGCATATTATGCAGATACCGATCCCAATGCCCCTGCTAATTTGGAGCAAGGAAAGGATCTGTATATCAAGCGTCATGTCGGAGGTATTACTTTCTTGGGCGACCATGGTTTCAATGAAAACTTTAAACTCTCTTCTATCACGGGCTTTCGTGCTTTTAAGTCCGATGAATCTTTTGATGCTGACGGTACATTTGCCCCTTTGTTGTGGTGTGAAGAAAAAGAAAGAGGAACACAGTTCAGTCAGGAATTTCGTTTGAATTATGATAATAAAAGTTGGTTTTCCGGTTTTGCCGGCATGAGCTATTTCTTTGAGCATTCTTCTCAGGAAGTTATAGTCCATACGAATCTACAAAATCTCTATCCGGTTTATACCGAATCACTTCTTAAAGCTAAATTTACAGCATTAGCCAGTACCCTTCCCGCTCTCTTTCCCGATGCGTATAAGTCAATGGTAGAGCAAGCTGTTGCCGGATTAATGCAAAAATGGTTTCCTGATGTTCCGGCGGTTGGTTCTGATGGAAAGCCTGCTAGTGTCACCGCTTCTCCTGATTTCTACGGCGATGTGAAAAATTTATTTGCTTCTTTGGGCATGGATCTGGATCAGGTTTTGGGGAATATGGGCGAACAAGGGCAGACTATTTTGGCTACTTTGAAGGGCTTGTCCAATCAGTCATTTAACGAAAACTATGTGGAAAACGGAACGAACTATGGAACTAATCAGGCAGCTGAATTTTTTATGGACGGTACCTTTAAATTGTTTAAGAATCTGTCGCTGACCATGGGGGTGCGTGGAACTTACGAGCATCAGTCATCCGGTTACTCTTCGGGTACTGTGCCGGGAGTGTTTGGTTCGGCGGTACTCTATAATCCAACAGAGGGAGGAAAGAAGGTTGAGGCTGCTGATAATTACTATTCCTGGGTAGGTCGTGTGGCTTTAAACTATATGCTTAAGCACAACAATTTCTATGTTAGCGTTTCGCGGGGTAGACGTCCGGGAGTAATTTACTATAATAATACCCCTGAGGATCTCTCCACCTTGAAACCTGAAATCATTTATAGTTATGAGGCTGGAATCAAAGGATTGCTGATGAATGGTAAAATCAGCTATGACTTTTGTGCTTACTATTACGATTGGAGCCATTTCCAGACCAGCCGTTTTGATCAGGAGAAAAGCAAATATATAGCGGATGATGCCGGAAAGGCCCATACCTTTGGTCTGGAAGCCGGATTACGCTATGCTCCTTGCCGTTTATTTAATATCTTCGGTAACTATTCTTATATTAATGGTCAGTTCAACGATAAAGACGAAAATGGTCAGGTACAGGAATATGCCGGTCATCGTTTCCGGCTGACACCCAAGAGTAGTTACTCGGTAGGCGTGGATGTTGACATTCCTACGAGCAAGACTGCTACTGTCTTTTTCCGGCCGACTTATTCTTATAAATCGAAAGTTTATTTTGAAGATAGTAATGAACCTGAGTTGACGCAGGATGGTTACGGATTGGCCAATTTTACCGCCGGATTTCGTTTTCATCCCGGAAATATCTATTATGAAATCGGCGCCTTTGGTAAGAATGTCTTCGATACAAAATATATCGTGGATGCAGGCAATAGTGGACGCCAAATTAATTATCCCACTTATGTGGGCGGCTCCCGTTCGGTAGTTGGTCTGCAATTTAAAATTGGCTTCTAAAGCAACTCATAAAACTTCTACAACGCACACAAGCGCAATTTCTTCTGACATCTCTATTATTAAATGGATCATTACACCTCTTAGGATGAATTTACATTTTAAGAGGTGTTTTGATATGTATACTCTTTTAGGCAAATCCATTTTGTATTTCTAACTTTTTTATTAAATACTGATTACATTGTTTGTGGCACTCCGTCTTTAGTAAATAAAGCTCAAGAAATATTTTATTATTGGGGGTACTATGAAATTTAAATATGCTTTGTTTGCCTTCTTTTGGTACTCTCTTCCTTTATGGGCAGGGATTCAAACGCATAATCGACATTATAAAATTGCCGTATGTGATTGGATGATATTGAAGCGCCAAAAAGTGAGCTCTTTAGAATTGTTTAAAGAGCTTAAGGGAGATGGGGTGGAAATGGACATGGGAGGTCTTGGTAAAGGAGATTCTTTTGATAATAAATTGCGGCAACCTCATTTTTAAAAGTTGTTTAAGGACAAATCAACAGGATATAAGGTAACCATTGCTTCTATTGCCATGTCTGCTTTTTATGGACAACCTTTCGTTGGTCGGTCTAATTATCAAGAATTAATATAGGACTGTCTAAACACGATGAAAGCTTCTCAAACTGCCAAACAAATGATTTATTCAAACGCTACCCGAGTTAAGCTAAGAACTATGGTGGGGTAGTTGAGATGATCTTAATTACCTGAATTTCAATAGTAGTTAATCTCCTGCATTACTTTTACAAGAAAATAGTTTTCAAAATTTTTGGTGGAATCAAAAATAGCAGTACCTTTGCATCGCTTTTGAAACGAAAGTGTACGGGCGTTTAGCTCAGCTGGTTCAGAGCATCTGCCTTACAAGCAGAGGGTCGGCGGTTCGAATCCGTCAACGCCCACTTCAATAACTTTACACTTTCAATCAAAATATCGGGCGTTTAGCTCAGCTGGTTCAGAGCATCTGCCTTACAAGCAGAGGGTCGGCGGTTCGAATCCGTCAACGCCCACTTTAATATTGAAGACTTACAATTTTGTAGGTCTTTTTTTTGAAGACCCCTTAAGCGCTCGCTGCCAATTAAATTAATTCCTATACTTTTCTTTATTCGCCGCATCTATCGGTTAGGTTTATTAAGATTTAGTACGCTTTCTGCAAGGCGCTCGATATATAGGAAAAAGAAACAGTCATACTGTTACTTTTATCCGAAAAGGCTAGTCTTTTTCTGTTTTTAGTAGTTCCATTTCTTCGGCCCATAACTGTGCCCCCGCCGGTTTACAATTGTGGGCCCGAGAGCCCACAGCTGTCTCCCCAAGAGCCCACAACTGTGGGCTGGAGTTTTACTTTAAATATTCCGATGTTTTTCTACGGGAATTGTGATAAAAGTATACGGGCAATCTCGACTTTTTCTGGATCATACCTAAATTCTGAGGGATTGCCATGTTAAGCATAAATTTTAGATAATCTGAATAAGAAGAATGCCACATCCCTGACTCCTCTGAGTTGTGCTCTGAATAGCTTTATTTTTGCATTAAAAGATTCGCTTGCCGCATTAGTTGCACGGTTCTTGAAGAAAGCTACGATTCTTAAGTAATGCGTTTGTATGGTTCTTGCCACTGTACCAAAGGATAGAAACCCAGATTTATCAACCTCATCGTACCAACGAGCCAGTTTGGTTAATGCCACATCAGCATGCGTGGGCTGATGATAAATGAGTCCTAAGCGCATACTTAAATAGTATGCCTTTTTGATATCCGGGTATTCTCTAAACAGAATAGCTGCACGCTTACTTTGAGAACTACTCCAGGCTGTCTCTTTCTTAAATAACAAATAACGGCTTCTGGCAAGTAGTTGTTTTTTAGTATCTCCATTCTCCAATATCAAAGGTTTGTACTGCATTCCACAAGCCTTAGCATGGCTAATCTGTATATTTTCTTTATCCATAGCCTCCCAACGTGCTTTAATACGCATTTCCTGTACGGCTTCAAAGGCCAATTGCTGTACATGAAAACGATCGACCACTTGCTTGGCACCGGGAAAACAGATACGGGCAATCTGATGCATGTTCGAAGCCATGTCTAAAGTGATCTCACGAACTTGAAAACGACGTCTGCGCGATAGCTGAAGCAATACAGCCGAGATTGTTTGCACATCCGTTCCTTTAATCATGGCAATAATACTTCCTTTCTTACCTTTAGCTCCCTTATTGATTAGAATAGTGTATAACTCTCCACGAGAAAGGCTTGTTTCATCCAGCCCCACATGAGCACCCATATTCTTTTCAAACAAGATCCAATCTTCTGCATGGGGAAGTTGATCCCAGCATCTGTAATTGCTCAGATGATTCTTATATTGTGATTCAAGTTGCTTGGCCTCCAAACCATAGTGATCGGCCAATGAACTGATGCTAAGGGCGCGAGAGTCGATCCATAGCTTTTAAAAAAGACGCAAATTCAGAGCTAATTTGCGTGCCTTGAGCCATAAGCTTCCAATTTCTTGAAACATAATTGGATTGAGTGTGATTGTACCATCTGCGTTTCTTTATATAAAGTATACAGCTCCGTCCACGCATGGGATAATCATGCATACGGACTTCCTCATAGAACCCTTTACTTTCAAGCTTATCCTGATGATATTCTTCAGGAGGATTATTTTTCTCCTCAAAATAGATTTCAACTTTATCGGAAAGTTCATTGAAACGAGTCATATCAAAGTAATCAAACATACCATCTGGAAAGATGAAGCGAAGGAAAGTATCGTAATTCATATCCTGTTTTTCAGGCAAAGATATAATATTTAAGATGAACAACCCTCAACATTTCAGTATGATCCCTTTTTCTTCTAATACCTTCAGGAAAGGTCTTCAAATGTAACCTTTGAAACATATGTAGCGGTGGGGCCTGTGATAATGGGGAAACGTGTGATTAAGGGTACTTGTTTGGGTCTCAGTATGATACATCTAAGACTCAAAATAGGGAATGTTGCATGTTTTTTGCCAATTTTGCTAATATTGTTATAACTCTTTGCTAATAAAATGACTAAGTGTATTTTTATGTAAATATGTAGAAAAAAAACGTGACGGAAAACCATTTGTTGTCACTTGCCGTCACGCTCGTCGTCACTCAATAACATCCTGATCTACATTATGTTACTCTAACGAGTGATGAAGTGACGACAAATCACGCAAAAACTCCAGGAAAGGAAAATTTTAATTATAGAGAAATACCCGTTAGTGAAATGATACACAACTCATCTTTATATTCATTCTCATCTCTGCGTGAGCGATCACAACACAGCTATGTAGCAGGAATGTAACCTGTATGTTTAACAACTGAAACGTTGCTGATTTACCTTCGCACAAAATTTTTATTAAGGATCCTAAAAAAGTCTGTAGTATTTGCCTTGCGATTAGGTGGCAAATTACTCTGGGTTGAATCGTATTTTCATTAAATGATTAACTATTAAAGGAATGAGAAAGATAGCAAAGTTTGTATTGTGGCTGGTGTTAGGTGGTATTCTGCCGTTGCTTGCTTATAGTTGTGGAGATAGTAGTGATGATGTGGTTACGGATGATTTTAATGTGCAGTTTAATCTCCCGAAAACGATTGATGTGAGTAAGGGTGGAGAGTGTGTCTTTACGGTAGTGGATGGAGGAGCTCCTCAGATGTCCGATTCATTCATCCTGGAGTCGGATGCAGGAATATCTTATGTATGCCACTTCGCCACAATTTCATCTGAAAGTTTCACTGTGCAACTCTCCGATGAATGTGAAACTGGTTATTATAATGTCTACATCAAACGGAATACACGGAAAAAACGGGTTGGAAGTATATATATTAACGTTGTTGACGGGTTGAACTTTACGCCGGATGCGGGCACTACAATATATGGTCTTGTCTCTTCAGCAGAAGGGGCTGTGAAGGGTGTCGTTGTTTCGGATGGAGTGGAAGTGACTACCACAGATGAAAATGGTATTTATCAACTTAAGTCTGCGAAGAAATGGGGATATGTTTTTATTTCTATACCGAGCAGTTATGAAGTTCCTTCCGATGGAGTGCTTCCTTTGTTTTATCAGCAGTTGAAAGGTAATGCCAATACGGCGGAACGGATGGATTTTACGCTAAAGAAGGTTTCCGGACAAGATACTTATAAAGTCTTTATGCTGGGGGATATGCACCTTGCCAATAGGACGAATGACAGCAAGCAATTTTTGGAGTTTACCTCCGATTTAAACAGTTATCGAAATCTTCATCCGAATGAAAAGATGTATGCTATTGCTTTAGGAGACATGACTTGGGATTTGTATTGGTATTCAAACAACTATGCGTTACCAGAATATCTCAACACCATCAACAGTCAAGTCAAAGGTTTGCAGATATTCCATACCATTGGTAACCATGATTACGATTACAAAACGACTTCTGATTTTGATGCGGAGAGCAAATATATGCATTACATTGCGCCTACTTATTACTCTTTTAATATAGGTAAGGTTCATTATGTTGTGATGGACGATATTGATTGCAGTAATTACGATGGAACAACTTCACGTAACTATGAAAAGCGGATTTCTTCGGAACAATTGGACTGGCTTTCCAAAGACCTTGCTTACATTGACAAGTCAACGCCTCTGGTGGTGGTAATGCATGCGCAGGTGTTCTATCCTACGGAAACCGGAGATTTCAAGATAGATCACGATGTGGTCAATACAGCTCAACTATTTAGTATCCTGAATGGCTATCGGGTGCATTTTGTGACAGGGCATACGCATATGAATTTCAATGTAACTCCTGAATCGGCTGTTACAGACGGGCGGAATTTCTATGAACACAACACCGGAGCTGTTTGTGCTTCCTGGTGGTGGTCTGGTAACCTGACTCCGGGTGTGCATATTAGTCCCGACGGTACTCCGGGTGGATATGCTGTTTGGGATGTTTCCGGGACAAACCTTCAATGGACGTACAAGGCTACCGGATGGTCGGAGGACTATCAATTCCGTAGTTATGACCTGAATAATGTGCACTTCTCGTTAGCCGATGTTCCGCAGATGCCGGATAATGTTTCTGCTTCTATTAAGAAAGAATACATGAAATATGTTGATGCTTATCCGGCGAATAGCAATAATGAAGTACTGATAAATATTTGGAACTGGAATCCTTATTGGACTTTGACTGTGACTGACGAAACAGGTAAAGAGCTGACTCCTACAAAGGTTTGGGCTTATGACCCGCTACATATCGCCGCTCTTTCCGTAAAGCGTTTCAATTCGGCCAGTCTCACGTCCGTTCCCAGTTTTATTACTGAAAAGTTCCCTCACTTTTTTAAAGTGCAAGCGCCTGATGCTGATACGGATCTGCGGATCACCGTTAAAGATGAATTCGGGCACGTATGGACAGAGAATATGCAGCGTCCGAAAGCATTCTCTACGGATGCTTACAAAACCAAATAAAGCAGATTATAATTGATTTCTATTTTAATTCTTAAATAAACTTATGAAGGTATTCAAATCATTGATTTTATTGCTGCTGTTATTGGCGGCAGAGAGCATTTCTGTTCTTTCTGCCCAAAACAGAGTGGTATCAGGTAAAGTGCTGGACACTCAGCAGGAGCCTCTCGCTGGTGTTACAATTCAAGTCAAAGGTACATCAAAGGGGAGTATATCCAAAGCGGATGGTTCTTTTAGTCTCCAAGTTCCATCAGAGACTATCGAATTGAGTTTCTCTTATGTGGGTTATTTATCCCAGCAGGTTAAGGTTACTCCGGGTCAAAAGAACATAACTGTTCATTTACGTGAAGATGCCATTCTGCTGGGTGAAACGGTGGTTATTGGTTATGGTACACAGAAAAAGGTTAATTTGACCGGTGCCGTAGCAACGGTGGAAAGTAAAACGCTCGAAAACCGTGCTTCACATTCGCTGGCTAACATGCTGCAAGGTTCTGTCGCGGGACTTAACATTACCACATCTTCGGGTGTCCCCGGTAGTTCACCCGACATCAATGTACGTGGTGTGACTTCCATCAACGGTGCTGAACCGCTTGTGTTGGTTGATGGCGCTGTCGGTGATTTGAATCGTGTCAATCCTAATGATGTCGAATCCATCTCCGTTATCAAAGATGCTTCGGCTGCTGCTGTTTACGGTGCACGTGCAGCTTTTGGTGTCATTCTTGTCACGACAAAGTCAGGATCGGCTCAGGATGGCAAGGCAACAGTCCGTTATAGCGGACGTATCGGGTGGGAGAGTCCGACTACTTCCACGGATTATGAGACTACCGGATATTGGTCTGTATATACCATTAATAAGTTTTGGAAAGCCAATTCGGGAACATTGTACGTCAACTATACCGATCATGATATGCAGCAGTTGCTGGCTCGTGTAAACGACAAGACAGAAAATCCTGACCGGCCGTGGGGGGTTGAAGAAGAAAGAAACGGACGGAAGCAGTGGGTTTATTACGGAAACTACGACTGGTGGCACATGCAGTACCGGGATAATCATCCGGTACAGGAACACAATGTCTCCATTAGTGGTGGAACGAAAGATATTAAGTATCTTCTGTCTGGCGCATACGATTATCAGCAGGGGATTCTGAAGGCGAATCCTGATATCTATCGGAAATACAATATGCGTTCGAAAATAGACTTCCGGATTAACAAATGGACCACGATGTCTAATAATACGTCGTTCTTCGGTTCGCAATATACTTTTCAGGGCGATGGTAGCGTAGAGAATACTCTTGCTTATGGCGCGCGGCATGCCTTGGCTTGTTTCCCTATGAAGAATCCTGATGGATCTTGGCTTTACAGTACTCCTTATCTTAACTATAAGGTAGGCAATGGTCGCCATATTATGCTTGGTGAAGGATCACACCGCAATGTGCAACGTGCAAGCGATTTCTCCACCACGACACGTCTTGTCATTACTCCGATAAAGCCGCTGAGCATTACGGCGGACTTTACTTATCGTTTGTATCAGACGCGCAATACGAGTCGTTCCAATAATATGTATTTCCGGGAATATCCAGATGCCGAACTTGGCGTCTATGCAACCGGTGCCGGTGCCAACCGATTGGATGAAGCGGTTAATACGCGTAATTATTATTCGACCAATGCGTATGCTAACTATGATCAAACCTTCAATGAGGTACATCATTTGTCGGGGGTTGCCGGATTCAATTATGAAACGTTGAAACGGAAAAACGTTTCAGCTTACGGGGAATATCTCTCTTCCACAACGTTGGATGACTTGGACTTGGTTGGTCAGAATCCGGATGGTGAAACCATCACCGGTGTTGGCGGCGGACAGAATGAATATGCTTTAGCAGGCTTTTTCGGTCGTGTTAACTATGATTACAAAGGTCGCTATCTCTTTGAGGCCAGTGGACGTTACGACGGAACTTCCCGCTTTGCCAAGGGTAGCCGTTGGGGTTGGTTTCCTTCCGCTTCGGCAGGCTGGCGCATTTCGGAAGAGCCTTTCTTCAAGCCGGCACGCAATGTGATCAATAATCTGAAGTTGAGGGCTTCTTACGGTAGCTTAGGTAACCAGAATGTTTCTTCTTATTATACTTATATGCGATTGGTTTCCATTAACGACTTTGCCGGTTATTCATTTGGCGAAGGTAGCGCTATGGCTAAATATTCAACACTAAGTGCTCCTGTGGCTTCTGATTTGACCTGGGAAACTGCTCAGCAGTGGGATTTTGGTTTCGATCTTTCCATGTTGAATAACCGGTTGAATGTCACTGCCGACGGGTATGTCCGTAACACTAAGAACATGTTGACCGACGGCATTGAACTGCCCGCAGTATACGGGGCTAGTGTCCCGCAAATGAATACCGCCGACTTACGTACGAATGGCTATGAGTTGTCCGTTACCTGGAGAGATCAGTTTACTGTAGCGCAGCGGAAATTGGAGTACAGCATCGGCTTTAATGTCAGTGACTATAAAAGTATCATCACCCGGTATGACAATAGTGAAAAGACCTTTGCTAAGAAATACTATAAAGGCATGCGGCTCGGTGAAATCTGGGGATTTGTTACCGACGGTTTATTCCAGAGCACAGAGGAAGCACAAGCTTATGCCAAAAAGGTGGATTTGGGTTACATCAACAAAGGGGTAACCGGTGGTTGGCAAGCCGGAGACCTTAAGTTTGTTGATCTTGACGGAGATAATATATTGGGCATTGGTGGCAATACCGTTGATAAGCCAGGTGACCGCAAGATCTTAGGCAATTCACTCCCTAGTTTTTCTTATGGTATCAATGCCAGTGTACGCTGGTCCGGTTTCGACGCTTCGGTCTTTTTCCAAGGTACCGGTAACCATTGTTGGTATCCCACCGGACAGGCAATGCCGTTTTGGGGACCTTATTCATACCCTTACCTTACTTATCTGCAAAAAGACTTCCTTAAAGATGTATGGGCGGAAGATAACAAAGATGCTTACTTCACACGCCCTATGGCTTATTCGTCTACTTCCGGTCCTTTAAGTAAAGTGAACGACCGTTATCTTCAGAATATACGTTATCTACGCTTCAAGAATCTGACTGTAGGATATACTATCCCAGCCAGCTTGACGAAAAGAATCGGCATTGACATGGCCCGCTTCTATTTCTCGGGAGAGAATCTTTGTTATTGGTCGCCTCTCAAGAAGCATACCAAATACATTGATCCTGAGGCGGCTATTGACCGAAGTAGCGCTTACAACAACGCTTACTATCCGTGGCAGCAAACCTTTATGTTTGGTGTAGATATTACTTTTTAATCTTATAAAGTTACAATTATAATGAAACGATTTATTACAGCAGCAATAATATTGCTCATCGGGCTTTCGGCTTGTGACAACTTGCTTGATTTGCAACCCTTGAGCCAGATTTCGCAAACGGATTATTTCAAAACGGAAACGGATCTTCAACTTTTCAGTAATTCTTTCTATAACAACTTGCTGGACAAGTCACCTTACGATAACCAGAGTGATCTTTGTGTCCAGCAGAACCTTTCGGATGAGATGCTGGGAGGTAGTAACCGTACTGTTCCTGCTTCGGGTGGTGGATGGTCGTGGACGGATTTACGCAAAATGAACACATTGCTGGCTTATGCCGATCAGTGTAAAGATGAGGCTGCCGTTCTTAAGTATACCGCACTGACTCGTTTCTTCCGGGCTTTCTTCTATTTTGAAAAGGTCAAACGTTTTGGTGATGTACCTTGGTATGACATCGAACTGGGTTCAGCCGATGAGGCTCTTTATAAGGCACGCGATTCGCGTGAATTGATCATGACTCATATGATTAAGGACATTGACTATGCCATTGCCAATCTTCCGAACGAAAAAGAGGAAGCAAGTAGTCCTTACCGTGTCAATAGGTGGGCGGCTATGGCATTAAAAGCACAGTTTTGCCTTTACGAAGGAACTTACCGGAAATACCACCAGCTCAGTCTTGAAGGACATGACTATACCTATTATTTGGAACAGTCGGCCGCAGCTGCAGAGGAATTGATGAAGACAGGTCCATATAAACTGTATACCACCGGACATCCGGAAAAAGACTATCTGACTCTTTTTGCCGAAGAAAATGCTAATCCTAATGAGTATATTTTTGCCATCAAGTTCGATTACGGACTCAATATTTACCATAATGCTACGGCTTATACGTTGGTGCCGACACAAGGGCGACCAGGGTTAACCCGCAAAATGGTGAATACGTATCTGAAGAAAGACGGTACGGCATTTACCAATCAAGCAGGCTGGCAAGAAATGTCGTTCATAGACGAAGTGAAGGATCGCGATCCCCGTTTGGCTCAAAGCATCCGTACTCCGGGTTATACCCGCATAGGCAGGACAGAAGTGCTTGCACCCGATCTGTCTACCAGTATCACCGGTTATCAACCTATCAAGTTTGTTCAAGACCCTACAGCTTCGGGGGGGAATGTCGACCGCAATGATCGCTCCACTTGTGACCTTCCGGTCTACCGCTATGCAGAGGTGCTTTTGAATTATGCCGAAGCAAAGGCGGAATTAGGTACTTTAACGCAAGATGATTTAGACAAATCCATCAATTTGATCCGTCAACGCGTTGGAATGCCTGACCTTAACATGAGTGTCGCCAACGCCAATCCGGATCGGTATCTCTCTTCAGATGAGACGGGTTATCCGAACGTTACGGGTGCGAACAAGGGTGTCATCCTCGAAATTCGTCGTGAGCGGGCCATTGAGTTGATGCAGGAGGGATTCCGTTTCGATGATTTGGTGCGTTGGAAAGCTGGTCATTGCATTGACCAATCCATTAGTGGTATGTACTTCCCCGGACCTGGTGAATATGACCTCACCGGTGACGGAAAGGCTGACGTAATTCTTTATGCTGCAGGTACTTATAAACCGGTAGCTGCTTCCGGAGTGCAGGTTTATAAGATCGGGGAAGAACTCATCCTTTCCGGCAACAACTCGGGCTACATCTCTTATCATAAGAATATTGAGCGTACTCCTTTCTCTGAAGAGCGTGATTATCTTTACCCTATTCCGACCAACGAGCGTTCACTGAATAAGGATCTTACGCAAAATCCGGGATGGAAGGATGGACTCGACTTTTAAATTAAGCAATGGAATTTGATATATAAACTGATAAAACAATGAAACGGATATATTATATAATGGCTTCACTCCTGTTCGTATTCACCTGCTTTTTGGGAAGTTGTGACAGCGAGGATGGAAGTACACTCTCAAAAGCGGTACTGACGAGCGCTGGTACACTGAATTTTGAGGCGAATGGAGCTACGGAAAAAATCATCACCGTCTATGCTGATGGCGATTGGGTTTCGGAAGTTCCGGACTGGGTTACAGTGACGCCTGCTACAGGCACTGGAACGATGGATGTGACTATTTCTGTAAACGATAATATGCGCGATGGTGCTATTGACAATCCCCGTAAAGCTTCTCTGGTCTTTAAAGGTAGTACGTTGGCTAGTCGGGCGGAAGTTGTTATTTCTCAAAATGGAGATAAATATCGTGATTGTCCCGAATATTCTTTAAGTGAACTGGCTGCACTGGCCGACGAAGCGGTGGTCTCTGTGCCCGGGGTTACGGTGACGGCTGTTACAACAGCCGGTTTTGTGGTTACCGATGCATTAAATCAGGTGAATGTGTATATGCTGAGTACAGCAGCTGTAAATATCGGTGATAAAATATCGGTGAAAGGAACTAAGCTCACTGATGCGCAGTCTCTTGTTTACGTAGAATGCGATGGAGTAAATGTTGATTCCAAGGGTGGTGCGGTAACTTATCCTACGGCAATGGATATTACTGGTAAAGTGGATACCTATACTTCCGCTTCGAGGGATTTTGTTACAGTCAATGGTATATTGAACGGTACTAACGTCACGGTGGAAGGTGCCAACAACTCTGTTGCTATCACTGATGCTCCGGAAAACTTGAATCTTGCTTCACTGAATGGTCACAAAGTAACTGTTACCGGGTATTTTGCCGGCGTAGCAGCTCCTGTAGTCAAAGTGATGGCTGCCGCTGTCAAGGATCGTGGTGTTGTAGAGGTCATCTATTTCTCAGACGACTTTGAATGGTTGCAACCTTGGGCTGATAATAGTGGAGCCGGTCAGACGGTAGAGAATGATGGAACCGGTTCAGCCCCGCAGATTTATACGGCGGAGAATGGGTTCGGTCAGTTGGCATCGGAAGCTTTAGTAGCGCGTGGATATGGTCTTGAAGAAATACCCGGACATGCCATTTATCTTCAAAAAAACTATCTTAAATTTGGTAAGACGGATTATCAGGCTGGTATTACACTTCCTGCATTGCAAAATATTCCGGCAAATACCAAACTGAAGCTTTCTTTCGACTGGGCACCTATGGTAGGTGGTTCAAGAAAATTTGATCCGGTAAAACTTATTGTTTCCGTTACTAATGGAGGTCAAGTTGTTGAATTAGATCCTATCGGGCATAGTTTTGTAAATACAGTGGATAAATTAGAGTGGCTCCACGCCGATGTGATGATAGACGGCGTCACGATTACCAAGGATACCCGTATTAGTATCAAGTCCGATGGTTGGGGAGACACGAAGAGCACTACCGGTAGTAGCGTTTACCGCCGTTGGTTTCTTGATAATATCAAGCTTACAAAGGCTAATTAATCGGTTTTTATTGGTGAATCCTAAATATTCTCCATATTAAATTAATAGAATCTTACCCAAGTTTACGAATAATAACGTATCCTTGGGTAAGTTTGTGTAAGTACATGATTGCTTGTCTGTGCATTTTTGTTTTCAGTCTTGTAGGAAGGAATGCTGACCTCTTTAAATTTTACATTTAATTTTATGATTTGTCTCTTTTAGTAGTTCCACTGTTTGCTTTTCGGAGTAAAGGATTGGATCTCTACGAGAAAACCCCCGTTGGTCGTAGAGGAACCATACCTTGGTCGTAGAGGAACATTCTTTTTCTCGTAGAGTTTTTTAAAGATTTGCAAAGTCCTGTTATACAGTTTATTAGTACATGATTGTCTATTCTTATTTTTCTTTGCTTTCCCTTTTTATAAAGCGATCTTGCTTTCTCTCTTATTCTTACACATTGATCATCTTGGAGATGCCTTGAATCTAATTTTGTCTATGTTATTCTTCCTGGATGGGGCAGACAATAAAAAAACGAATAAATTATTGGCTACACGAAAAAAATAATATTCCACGCATAATATAATACTAGTTTATTAGCTACATTTGCGCCCATGATTGAGATACAATAAAGAATGAATAATGTTGTTATTCTGCTGGACAGTCTGGATGACTGGAAACCGTATTGTGAGACCAGCAGCACACTTACTGTGTCGGAGTATCTGAAGGATAAATCTTTGGGTAAAGGGACACGGCTGGTAATTAATCTAAGTAATGATTATAGTTATAATTCGGAAGGTTATTATAGCTCATTACTTGCACAAGCCAGGGGGCATCGGGTAATTCCGGGAGTAGAGGTTCTCAATAAGCTGGAATCAGGTACAGGTGTTCGTATGGATGTGGGACTACAAAAACTTTGCTATCAGTGGATACAAAAAAAAAATATTACCGAGAATTGGAATCTTAATATTTATTTTGGCAGATGCAAGGAAAAGGGATTGGAAAAGATTGCACGGTTTGTTTTTGATAATTATCCATGTCCTTTGTTGCAGGTTTATTTCAATGCAACAGCCAAAAATCAGATTGAAAGTGTACAGGCTTTACCCATCGGTCGGCTTTCTGATGAAGAGCAGGACTATTTCGCCGATGCGCTTGATAATTTTAATAAAAAAGTATGGCGTACTCCCCGTTCTCATAAAGCGCCACGTTTTAGTTTGGCTGTATTGTATGAACCCGAAGAAAAATTTCCTCCAAGTAATAGAGGGGCATTATCCAAGATATTGGAAGTTGCCCGAAAGATGAATGTGCATGCGGAAATGATAACCGAAGAAGATGCGGCACGATTGATGGAATTTGATGCGCTATTTATAAGGGCTACTACTTCACTGAATCATTATACTTTTCACTTATCTCAAAAAGCAACGCAATATGGAATAGCTGTCATTGATGATCCGCAGTCTATTATTCGTTGTACGAATAAAGTATACTTGAATGAGTTACTGGAAAAAGAAAAGATTCCCGCACCTTTATCGACGTTGGTTTTTCATTCCAATAATAATTCTTTCGAGGAAATTAGCCGTAAATTAGGTGCTCCGTTTATACTGAAAATCCCCGATGGGTCCTTTTCGCACGGGATGAAAAAGATCTGTAATGAAGACGATTTAGAAAAGGCTTTCTCTATACTTTTTGAGAGGTCTGCCATATTGCTGGCACAGGAGTTCATTCCAACTGATTTTGACTGGCGGATTGGTATATTGAATGGAGAGCCGTTGTTTGCTTGTAAATATTATATGGCGAAGGGGCACTGGCAAATTTATTTGCATTGTGATAATGGAAAATGTGAAGAGGGACTTGTTGATACTATTCCTATTTATAGTGTTCCACCTCAGATACTTAAAACAGCACTTAAAGCAACTTCTTTTATCGGTAAAGGACTTTATGGGGTGGACTTGAAGGTGGTAAACGGGAAAGTGGTTATTATAGAAATTAATGATAATCCTAGCATTGACCATGGATTGGAAGATAAGATACTTGGAGATGAACTCTATTATCGTATTATTGATCATTTTGGACAATTGATTAATAAGTGAGCAATCGGATGGAAAATTCCGTGAACATAAGGATCGCTAGTCATGCCGATTTGGAACAGATCGTAGAGATAGAGAACGTTTGTTTTGATTATGATCGATTCTCCAAACGTCAGTTGGACTACCTTATTGTGCGTGCACAAGGCGTTTGTTATGTTGCGGAATGCAAGGAGCGGATTGTCGGATACATTTCGCTCCTGTATCGTGTAGGATCGAGCAGCATTCGTATTTATTCTGTAGCTGTCCATCCTGACTTCCGGGGGAGACACCTAGGAGCGAAATTTGTCGATAAAGCGAAAGATTATGCTTCTCATAATGGTTTTCATCAGATTAGTCTTGAAGTAAAAACTGATAACTTTGTAGCGATTGATCTATATAAAAAAAACGGGTTTAATATAGTATCTGTCCTTGAAAATTATTATGCTGATTCGTCCGATGCTTTTCGGATGAAGCTACAATTTTAGAATACGACCTGTTTTTATTCTCTTTAAATACTTTTCATAGGGGTAAAGTGTAGTACCGCGTATTTATAGGAATCTTTTGAATATGAAGTATGGTAAGATTAAAACAAGTTAAAATAGCGAAGGGGGCATTTATATATGATCCTTCGCGAAACTCTGACTATAAGGAGTGCTATCAAACTGAATTGGTGAGGGGAGCTGTTTCTATGAAGAAATGTTTGGCTGCCTTCCTTTATACTCCAGCTTGGCTATCTTTTCTTTATAAGTTACGTGCTGTATTAGTGAAACCTTTCGGGTTAAAAACAGAGCAGGTCGTAAATAAGAATACTGATGTTCAGAAGGGTGACCGGTTTGCTTTTTTTGAAGTATTGGAACGTAATGATACGGAAATCCTGCTGTATGGAACAGACAAACATCTGGAGGCTTGGTGTGCAATTGAGTATGAACTATGTCCTGAGGATAGTTATGTTGTGCGATGTTCAACAGTTGTGAAATATCATAATCTTTTGGGTAAGATTTATTTCTTCATAATCAGGCCTTTTCATTACTTTGTTATTAGGGCTTTACTGAATCGAGTTTGCCAATAACTAATGAAAGGGCAAAATCAACCAAGGTTTATGTCTTGCATTGCATTTGTTGAAGATGTTCTCTTATTTGCCTTTGATGTAATTGGCTATAAGGATACATGCAGGTCCTACGACTCGTCCATGATCGAATCCGGCCAATTGATATATTGATACATTTTTGTTTCCAATATTCTTCAGCATTGAAGCTAAAAGGGCATTTTCTTCCCAACGATCTGCCATTTCTAGGTTTCGGTCACCTGTAATTAATGCGATAGGTGCTGTATCCTGACGTATGTTGTGTACAGGAGCATATTCATCTATTACGGGGATTTGCAGTGATAGTCCGCGTTCTTTACGGATGGTAAAGTGTGTCAATGTTTGTCCGCTGACAGGTAAATAAGCAGCTACCTGATCGGCATCTATGTTATATTCTTTTAGATATTTTTTGTCAAGGGCCAGCATTAGGGTAAGGTATCCGCCAGCCGAATGTCCCGACACAAATATCTTGTTTCTACCCCCTCCATATTTTTCAATATTGTTAAAAACCCATGCTACAGCAGCTGCTGCATCTTCGGTATAGGCTGGATTTTTTGCTCTAGGGCTCAATCTGTAATTTACAGCAACGACAGCAATTCCATTCTCCTTTAATTCTTTAGGGATATATTTTTCACCACCTTCCAAACCACCTCCATGAAACCATACAACTGTGGAAAAGTTTTTGTTGTTTTCGGGATAGTAAATGTCCAGTTTGCATCGCTCTTTTCTATAAGCATCTGTCTCTGACGAAGGGATGTATGAAATATCCTTCTCTATCTTGTAGCTGTTTTGAGCATTTAAGTTGAAGGAAAAAGAAACGAGTAAGATGAGGTATAAAATTCTTTTCATGGTAACTAACTTATGTTCTTTGATAAATTTCTTTGGAAATAGACTAAAGAATTGTGCTCTTGAATCCGATTTGGAATATTCTTTAAAGAAGAGACTTAAAATTTAGTATCTTTTGGATCTGCCATTTACTCATTTCAAGTCTCTTCGAGTTTTATTTAAATAATATGCATTCCTCCCAATACCAACTTGAGCAGTAGTAAGGCAAAGATTATCCACATTGTCGTTGATATATGTTTGAACTTACCAGAAAGAGCCTTAAGGATGACATATGATAACATGCCAAATACGATTCCATTGGCAATGCTGAAAGTAAAAGGCATCATAGTCATGGTGAGAAAGGCCGGGAGTGACTCACTCATATCATTAAAATCAATATTGACAACGGAGGTAATCATGAATAACCCTACAATGATTAGTGCCGGTGAAGTGGCGGCAGCCGGAACCATTAGGAAAAGCGGAGCTAAAAATAATGATAAAGCAAACATCGTAGCGGTAGATACGGAAGTCAATCCGGTTCGTCCACCAGCTGCCGCCCCCGATGCACTTTCCACGTATGAAGTCACGGTGCTGGTTCCTAATACCGCACCAACGGTGGTGCCTAGGGCGTCAGCAAATAATGCTTTTTTTATTTGTGGAAAATTGCCGTCTTTGTCTATCAATCCCGCTTTACTAGCCACTCCCAACAAGGTGCCAACAGTATCAAATAGGTTTACGAAGAGGAAAGTGAAGACAACGATCAACATATCAAGTGAGAATATCTTATCAAGGCTAAATTGAAAAAAGATGGGAGAGATGTCGGGGGGCAAGGAAAATATTCCGTTTTGAGGTAAATGTACCAGTCCGAGTAATGCTGCCGCGATGGTTGCTATAGCTATGCCAATGAAAAAAGAGCCGTACACCTTTTTAATATATAATGCTGCCGTGGCTATCAACCCGATTAAGGCTACCCATACGTTATGGTCGGAAAAGTCGCCAAGGGAAACTACGGTGTTGCTATTTGCCACAACCAAACCGGCATTCTTCATGCCAATAAGCGTGATAAAGAGCCCGATGCCTACAGGAATAGCATTCTTTATAGACTTTGGAATGCTTTTCACAATCATTTCACGTACATTGAAAAAAGTTAAGATAAGGAAAACAATTCCTTCAATGAATACGGCAGTCAAGGCCATCTGCCAGGAGTATCCTAAACCAAGCACTACAGAGAATGCAAAAAAATTGTTCAATCCCATGCCTGGTGCCTGTGCTATAGGTAGATTAGGTATGAAGGCCATGAATAGTGTTCCAAGTACACTGGCAAGAGCTGTAGCTGTGAATAGTGCGGCTTTGTCCATTCCGGTTTCGCCAAGAATATTGGGATTAACTACCAAAATATAAGACATGGTTAAGAATGTGATAACGCCGGCAATGAGTTCCGTACGTATAGTCGTGTGGTTTTCTTTTAGTTTAAACAGTTTGTCTAACATAATTGTATCTTGTAGTTTTTATTTAAAAATTCCATTTTGCTGCTATAGTAGGGCAGACGAAGAAACGGTTCTGCTCTTGCGCTTTTACGAAATTGTAACTGAGTTCCACTTCACTACCCATACTGAAGTTTGGCATGAAGTTGTACCAGATTTGTGGTTCGCTTAATAATACGGCTTTTTTTCCCGATTTTCCGGATGTTCCGGTGCGGTCTTTGTTTTCGGACCATAGATCCATAAATCCAGATAGTGTTAACTTATCATTGAATAGATTGCCATTCCAGTTTACTGTCCATTGAACATCATTGCTCTTCTTATCGAATGCATTTAACTTGTAGGCTAGATAGGTCCCCATGAAAAAACTTCCCAGTTTGAATGAATATGAAGCTCCTACCAAATAAGCGTTGGGGATGGTAAAGCCGAATTCCGTATCCCGTGCCAGTCCGATTCCGCCGTTATATTCAATATGGGGCATCAAAGGAAAGTTGCCGATTTTAAAATCGCGCGCAATTTCGGTATATACTAATCCGATGTTACGGTCGTTATAGCTGAAATCGAAATCTGCAAACATAAAGGTGGATCCCCATTTATCGGGTTTATACATTTCGAAAGTAGCGGTCATGAAGTTAACCGGAGCGGCGTCATTGCCATAGAGTGAGTGGCGCGGATCGAAATGCAATTGCAGGTTTTGGGCATTTAGACCGATTGTTCCCATTGCCAGAAACATGAATGCCAGAATGATGTTTTTGGTTTTCATAGAATGTTAATAAAGTGTGAATAATTAAAATAAGCTGCAAATATCGTAAAAAAAGTCGAGATCAAATCACTGTTATCAGGTATTTGTCTATTCCAATGCGCCTGTTTATGGTGATTGTTCCGCTGTGCTATTCTTTTTACTTTGCCAGGCTTTTTGAAATCATTCTTGATAATAAAACAGCGTGCATTTATATTAGAGTTTTGGTATGGAGAGTTCGGAGATGTTACTCTTTAATCATGCTACGGTTAATGTGGGGAAGTCTATGCCGCAGATTATTATTAGAGGTAAGAAGGTGGCTATATGACTTGAATGTTTCATATCATGAACCGATAGAAACTTTTGGCAAGTTGATAATTTTTCTTGCAGGCTGGCTAGTCAATCTGTGCGCACTTTCTCGCTACAGTCCGGGCAAAGTCCCTTTAGTACATAATTAATGCTCTGTAGCGTGAACCTCTCTGGTAGCTCGACCATAGGAATGGGAATATTCCGGATGCAAAATGTCTTATGGCAATTTTCACAATAGAAATGAGTGTGAAGGTCCTCAAGCAAGCAATTGCAACCATTATTGCATACGGCATACTTTAGTGATCCGCTGCCATCATCTATGCTGTGAATGAGGGAATGCGCCAGAAATAAAGTGATGGTACGGAACAAGGTGGACTTATCTACAGTATCAAGCTGATTCTCCAAGTCAAGCAGTGAAACCGCCTGTTTAGCTTGGAGCATTGATTTTAAAACTAAAAGCCGGATTGCTGTAGGTTTGATATTCCTTTTGATCAGCATATCTAGGCATCTCTTCTCTTCCATTATTTTTCTATTTTATAATTCTTTGTAAACGCATTGCATTCAATACTGCAATGATTGTAACTCCTACATCGGCAAAAACGGCTTCCCAAAGAGTGGCAAATCCGAAAGTATTTAGTAAGATAACCAGTATTTTTATGCCAAGAGCAAAAATAATATTTTGCCAGACAATGCGGCGTGTTTGCAGGCCGATTTCTATGGCGGTAGCAACTTTGGACGGCTGGTCGGTTTGAATGACAATGTCTGCCGTCTCTATGGCGGCATCACTGCCTAGTCCTCCCATTGCTATGCCTACATCACTGAGGGCTAATACAGGCGCATCGTTAATACCGTCTCCTATGAAAGCAACCTGTTTCCTCTGAGTACGTTGCAGCTGTTCCAAGTGCGCAGCTTTACCTTCTGGCAATAAATTACCATAGGCTTTAGAAATACCAAGCTTTTGGGCAAAGCTAGTAACAATATTTTGCTTATCCCCCGAAAGTATCTGGATATTGCTGATTTTTAAGGCTTTTAATCTTTCGATAGCAATGAGTGAGTCTTCTTTTAATGTATCAGAAAGAATCAGGTAGCCGATATATTGCTGATCTATGGCGCCGATAATTATACTATCGGTTGAATTGGAAAGCTCGTGAGGAATAGTTATATTGTTTTCAAGGAATAATCGGATGCTTCCGATCAGAACATGCTGTCCATTGATGATTCCTTCCATGCCGTATCCGGTACGCTCTTTGATCTCTGTCGGGCGAACAAGTGTAATCTGGTGATTGGCGGCATAGGTTACAATGGCTTTTGCAATGGGATGCGTGCTTCCTTGTTCCACCGAGGCTATTGTTTGTATTAATTGTTCTTCTGTGATGGAAGGAGCTGTCTGGCATGATTGTACTTCGAAAGAGCCTTTGGTCAGCGTACCTGTTTTGTCAAAAACCACGGTGTCTATTTGAGTGATGATATCCAGGTAATTTCCTCCTTTGAACAGGATGCCGGTTTGAGATGCTTTGCCAATGGCTGCAAAGTAGGCTAATGGAATACTGACAACTAATGCGCACGGACAGGAAATTACCAGAAACACAAGTGCTCTATAGAACCACTCGTCAAAATAGAATGTGTACTGTGTGGCAAGTGAGGCGTAAGTTGCGGGTAGGAGCACAATCAGTACTGCCAGTATGATGACAATGGGGGTGTAAATGCGGGCAATCTTGCGAATAAAAAGCTCGGCCGGTGCTTTCCGCTGTGCGGCATCCTGTACTAGTTCCAATATGCGGGATAGAGCGCTTTTGGCAAAAGAGCGAGTGACTTTCATTTGGATGACTTTGTCGGTTACAATCATTCCTGCAAGCACTTCTTCATTTTGATGGATGTGGCAGGGAGCACTTTCACCAGTTAGTGCGGAAGTGTTGAATACCGCCGTGTCACTTAGTAATGTACCATCCAAGGGGATTCGTTCCCCCGCCTTAATTTCTATTATATCGCCTATTGCAACTTTTTGGGGGGATTTGATTTGGCGTTGCCCTTTATCGATAACAGTTGTTTGTTCGGGGCGGATATTCAGTAAGGCATTAATACTCTGTTTAGCCTTCTTTACAGCCTTATCTTGAAATAGTTCCCCCAACGAATAAAATAGCATTACGGCGGCTCCTTCCGGGTATTGTCCGATATAGAATGCACCAAGTGTAGCAATGCACATTAGTGTGAATTCATTGAAATAATCTCTTTTCCTAATGCCTTCCCAAGCCTCCTGAATTACCGGAAGTCCTACCGGAAGATAAGCAAAAATATACCATGTAAGTTTGAAATAGTTATTTTTGAAGAATTCCATGTCGGCTACTTGGAGCAGAATGGCACTGCCCAATAAAATTGCAGAGAATGAGATTCTCCAGTAACTTTTAAACCAACCTGATGATTCAGAGGGGGTACCTGTGTCTTTTTTAAGGTTGGCATTGATATGAATAGGGTTGTCTGTACAACAATTGCAATGATTTTCCATATATCTTGTTTTTGTATTTCGGCTGCAAAGTTAATCTTTGCCAGATGCAACCAGGTTGCAATGTTATGATGTGGATGGTATATTGATCTTCTTGCTGATTTTTTTGTGATTTTCCTTCTTATTACTTGAAAAAACGCTAACTTTGTAGCCTGATAATTATCGAAATACGACTTATGGAACTTGATTTACTTACCGCAATCTCTCCGATTGACGGTCGATATAGAGGAAAAACGGAACCTTTGGCAGGCTACTTTTCCGAATTTGCATTGATGAAGTACCGCGTTCAGGTGGAAGTGGAATATTTTATTGCTTTGTGCGAATTACCTTTGCCGCAACTGAAAAGTGTGGATGTGCAGGTTTTTGAATCTCTCAGAAAAATCTATCGCGATTTTTCCGAAGGAGATGCACGGCGTATAAAAGATATTGAAAGTGTAACGAACCACGATGTCAAGGCGGTTGAATACTTTCTGAAAGAAAAGTTTGATGCGCTTGGTGGAATGGATGATTATAAAGAGTTTATCCACTTTGGATTGACTTCGCAGGATATTAACAATACTTCGGTACCGTTATCGTTGAAAGAGGCATTGCAAGACGTTTATTACCCTCAAATAGAAGAGCTGATCGCACAGCTCCGTATCTATGCTGAGGAATGGGCGAATATTCCAATGCTGGCTAAAACCCATGGACAACCTGCTTCCCCAACTCGATTGGGAAAAGAAATCATGGTTTTTGTTTATCGTCTTGAGCGTCAGCTGACGGTATTGAAGGCTTGCCCGTTGACAGCTAAGTTTGGTGGAGCGACGGGGAATTACAATGCTCATCATGTGGCTTATCCCGATCGTGACTGGAAAGTTTTTGGCAATAAGTTTGTTGCCGAGAAACTTGGTTTGGAGCGGGAAGAGTATACTACCCAGATTTCCAATTATGATAACCTTGGTGCCATTTTTGATGCAATGAGGCGTATTAATACGATCATGGTGGATCTGAATCGTGATTTCTGGCAATATATCTCGATGGAGTATTTCAAGCAGAAAATCAAAGCAGGAGAGGTTGGTTCCAGCGCCATGCCACATAAGGTTAATCCGATAGACTTTGAAAATGCGGAGGGAAACTTAGGGCTTGCTAATGCCATTCTGGAACATCTGGCGTCGAAATTGCCGGTATCACGGTTGCAGCGTGACCTGACGGATTCTACGGTGTTGCGGAATATTGGTGTTCCTTTTGGACACACTATTGTTGCCGTCCAAAGCTCTTTAAAGGGACTGCGTAAACTCTTGCTGAATGAAAAGGTTATTTCTCGTGATTTAGATAATTGCTGGAGTGTTGTGGCGGAAGCAATTCAAACGATTCTTCGCCGCGAGGCGTATCCGCATCCGTATGAAGCATTGAAGGCCCTAACACGTACCAATCAGGCTATTACGGCAGCATCCATTAAAGATTTTATAGAGGGGCTTGATGTCGGTGAAGATATAAAGAAAGAGTTGCGCCTTATTACACCCCATAATTATACGGGAATTTAAAGAAACTACTAGGAATTTTTAGATTTGAAAGACTAACTTTTTAGCTAAACATTTGTTGATATCATAGAGTATAAGTGAGATATTGTAAAATATGACCGTGAGGTCATTACGTTTAATTTTATTCGAATAAAACAATGAGTACAGAAAAAGAAAACTGGCGTGACGATTCTTCTAATGAGGAGAATTCAGGCAACAAAATTGAAAGAGAAAACGGGGCTGACCGTCCCTACCGTCCGCGCTTTAACAACGACAATGGTGGCCGTCCGCAACGGTCTTACAACACCGACCGTCCTTATCGTCCGCGTTTTAATCCGAATTCAGACAATGGAGACCGTCCGCAACGGTCTTATAACACTGACCGTCCTTATCGTCCGCGTTTGAACAATGATAATGGAGATCGTCCACAGCATTCTTATGGGAATGACCGCCCTTATCGGCCACGTTACAATAATGCTGATGGTAATTATTCTCAGCGCCCTTACAGTACAGACCGTCCTCAACGGGTACGGTTTAGTCCAAATGAGGAAAATGGGGAACGCCCTCAACGTTCTTATAGTACTGATCGCCCTCAGCGTTCTTACAGTACTGATCGTCCTCAGCGCCCGCGTCCCAATAATTATGGTGGTGATAATCGTCCGTCACGTCCTTATGACGGTAACCGTTCGCAGCGTCCGCGCTTTGATTCATACGGAGGCGGAAGACCTTCTTATGGACGTCCGCAGCAACGCCGAACCGCTGATTATGATCCGAATGCAAAGTACAGTAAGAAGAAACAAATAGAATATAAGGAGCAATTTTCCGATCCGAATGCACCGATCCGGTTGAATAAATTTTTGGCTAATGCCGGTGTATGTTCTCGCAGGGAGGCTGATGAGTTTATTGCAGCGGGGGTTGTTTCTGTCAATGGAGTCGCTGTAACGGAGCTTGGGACGAAGATCAAGCGCAGTGATGAAGTAAAGTTCCATGACCAGACCGTTAGTCTTGAACGTAAAATTTACATCTTATTAAATAAGCCGAAAGATTGTGTGACGACTTCGGATGATCCGCAGGCGCGTCTTACAGTGATGGATTTGGTGAAAGGAGCTTGTGATGAACGCATCTATCCGGTTGGTCGTCTTGACCGTAATACGACGGGGGTGCTCCTGCTAACAAATGATGGAGATTTGGCCTCTAAGTTGACGCATCCTAAATTCTTGAAAAAGAAAATATATCAGGTTCATACCGATAAAAATGTGACTAAAGCGGATATGGATAGGATTGCTACAGGTATCGAACTGGATGACGGCGAGATTCATGCTGATGAAATCAGCTATTCCGACGAAGTGAAGCGTAATGAGGTTGGGATTGAAATTCATAGTGGTAAAAATCGTATTGTACGTCGTATCTTTGAATCACTGGGATATAAAGTCATCAAGTTGGATCGTGTTTATTTTGCCGGGCTGACTAAAAAAGGCTTGCGTCGCGGCGAGTGGCGTTTTCTTACTCAACAAGAGCTGAACTATTTGAGTATGGGATCATTTGAATAATGTAAAAGAATAGGTGTTAAACATAAACTTATGGAGAAAATTAGTAGAACAAAGATTGTTGATCTGTTGAAACAGGATGATTTTAGCGCAATGGTCAACGTTAAAGGTTGGGTTCGTTCCCGCAGAGGTAGTAAACAAGTTAACTTTATCGCCCTGAATGACGGTTCTACAATAAATAATGTGCAAATAGTTGTTGATTTGGCAAGTTTCGGTGAGGATATGCTGAAGAATATTACTACGGGGGCATGCTTAAGTGTGAACGGTGAATTGACCGCGTCTGTGGGCTCTGGTCAGAAGAACGAAATTCAAGCTCGCGAGATTGAGGTTTTGGGTGCTTGTGATAATACCTATCCGTTGCAGAAGAAGGGGCATACGCTTGAATTCTTGCGTGAGATAGCTCATTTGCGTCCCCGTACCAATACATTTGGCGCTGTATTTCGCATTCGTCATAATATGGCAATTGCTATTCATACATTCTTCCATCAGAAGGGTTTCTTCTATTTTCATACTCCCATCATTACGGCTTCCGATTGTGAGGGTGCTGGTCAGATGTTTCAAGTTACGACGAAAAATCTGTATGACTTGAAGAAAGATGAGAACGGTGCGATCATTTACGATGACGATTTTTTTGGAAAACAGGCGAGTTTGACGGTGTCTGGTCAACTCGAAGGGGAACTTGCAGCTACTGCATTGGGTTCTGTTTATACTTTCGGTCCGACATTCCGTGCTGAAAATTCCAACACACCTCGTCATCTTGCCGAATTCTGGATGATTGAACCGGAAGTTGCTTTCAATGACATCTTTGATAATATGGATTTGGCAGAAGAATTTATCAAGCATTGTGTGCAGTGGGCATTAGACTATTGCGCCGATGATGTGAAATTCCTGAATGATATGTTTGATAAGGGTCTGATAGAACGCTTGAAGGCGGTATTGAGCGACTCTTTTGTTCGCTTGTCTTATACTGATGGAATTCATATCCTTGAAGAGGCTGTTGCCAAGGGACATAAATTTGAATTTCCCGTATATTGGGGGGTTGATTTGGCTTCAGAGCACGAGCGTTATCTTGTAGAAGAGCATTTTAATCGGCCGGTAATCTTGACTGACTATCCGAAGGAAATCAAAGCTTTCTATATGAAGCAGAATGAAGATGGTAAGACCGTTCGTGCCATGGATGTATTGTTTCCTAAGATCGGTGAGATTATTGGAGGCTCCGAGCGTGAATCGGATTATGATAAATTGATGGGCCGTATTAATGAATTGAATATCCCGATGAAAGATATGTGGTGGTATCTTGATACCCGTAAATTCGGCTCATGTCCTCATTCTGGTTTTGGATTGGGATTTGAGCGTCTGTTGCTGTTTGTGACCGGCATGGCTAATATCCGGGATGTCATTCCATTCCCGCGGACACCGCGTAATGCCGAGTTCTGATTAAATACTTCTGTTATACTATTGCCTGCGTAATATCTTTTTGATGTTGCGCAGGTTTTTTATGCTTCCTATGTTGCTTTATTCGAATAAATATGTATATTTGTAATGTGTAGTTTGTCAGTATGTTAACTAATATAATACACCATGAAAACAACTCGTTTTATTACTATTCTAGCAGCGTTTTTGCTAGCAGTAACAGGAGGGATGGCACAGCAGAAAAAGAACTTTAAGTCTGCCGACCTGGAAGGCATCTGGCAATTATGTCATTATATCTCGGAGGAACCTGGTATTCCAGGCGTTTTGAATCCTAGTAACACATTTAAAGTGTTAAGTAAGGATGGACATATCATCAATTTTACTCTAATTCCCGGTTCAGATGCCATTATTACGGGGTATGGCACTTATGATCAGATCTCGGATACGACTTATCGTGAAAGTATTGAAAAAAATATTCATTTGCCAATGCTGGATAACAGTGATAATCTTTTGCAATTTGAAATGGGGGAAGAAGGAATTATGTATCTGAAATATTACATTCGAAAAGACTTGAATGGAAATGAGCTAAATACTTGGTATCATGAAACATGGAGGCGTTTGACAATGCCCCCGAAATTTCCAGAGGACATTGTCCGCTAGGACTTTAATGATTTTAAAAAAAGAGAGAAAACGTTTGCCAGTTTTTAGAAAATCCGTACCTTTGCAAGCCGATTATTATCTAGTAAGGATAAGTATTTAATTCATAGCGGATTAATCCTCCTTTGTCCGGGGAGGCATGTTCGTGGTGAAGAAAATTAGTAGTAACATTTAAAAAACAATTAAGAGTGGATACTTTAAGTTACAAAACCATTTCTGCAAACAAGGCAACGGCGACTAAAGAGTGGGTTGTTGTTGATGCTACAGACCAAGTATTAGGTCGTCTGGGCGCAAAAGTTGCGAAATTGCTGAGAGGGAAGTATAAACCAAATTTTACTCCCCATGTAGATTGTGGTGACAACGTCATCATTATTAATGCCGATAAGGTGAAGATGACCGGAAATAAAATGGAAGAAAGAGTTTATCTTTCATATACGGGTTATCCCGGTGGTCAGAGAGAAATGACTCCTATCCGTTTGCTTGCTAAGCCTAACGGTGAAGACAGACTATTGAGAAAAGTTGTAAAGGGCATGTTGCCAAAGAATAAATTGGGTGCCAAGTTGCTTGGCAATATGTATGTTTACGCTGGAAGTGAGCACAAACATGAGGCTCAAAGTCCTAAATCAATTGATATAAACTTACTTAAATAAAAAAGAATGGAAGTAGTAAATGCATTAGGCAGACGTAAAAGTGCAATCGCACGCATTTTCGTAACCGAAGGTACTGGAAAGATTACCATTAACAAGAGAGACCTTGCAGAGTACTTTCCATCATCTATTCTTCAGTATGTCGTTAAACAACCTTTGAGCAAGTTGGGTGCTACTGAAAAATATGATATTAAAGTAAATCTTGACGGTGGTGGTTTTACCGGCCAGTCTCAAGCTTTGCGCTTGGCTATTGCCCGCGCATTGGTTAAAATAAATGCAGAAGATAAATCTGCACTTCGCGCTGAAGGCTTCATGACTCGTGATCCGCGTTCTGTAGAGCGTAAAAAACCGGGACGTCCGAAAGCTCGTAAAAGATTCCAGTTCAGTAAACGTTAAGAGTTGGAGGTTTGTTGGGGCGGACAAGTTGTATAATTCTCAACTGTTAACTCTCTACTCTCTACTAATGAAGCGTTTAGTATCTAAACTACCGGGATTCTTCTTCAGATGACTACCCGGCGGTTGGTTTAGAAAAAACAAAAAAAGAAGGTAAACGATTTAAAGAAAAACAAAAATGTCAAGAACGAATTTTGATACATTATTAGAAGCCGGTTGCCACTTCGGTCACCTTAAAAGAAAGTGGAATCCTGCAATGGCTCCTTATATTTTCATGGAACGTAATGGTATTCATATCATTGACCTCCACAAAACCGTAGCTAAAGTGGACGAAGCTGCTGAAGCTTTGAAGCAAATAGCTAAATCAGGAAAGAAAGTCCTGTTCGTTGCTACTAAAAAACAAGCAAAGCAAGTAGTTGCTGAGAAAGCTGCTGCTGTAAATATGCCTTATGTAATCGAGCGCTGGCCAGGCGGTATGTTGACGAATTTTCCAACTATCCGTAAGGCCGTTAAAAAAATGGCTACCATTGATAAATTAACCAATGATGGCACTTATTCTAATCTTTCTAAGCGGGAAGTTCTGCAGATTTCACGTCAACGTGCTAAGTTGGATAAGACATTAGGATCTATTGCTGATCTTACACGTCTTCCTGCTGCATTGTTTATTGTAGACGTAATGAAAGAAAATATTGCAGTTCGTGAAGCCAATCGTCTTGGTATTCCTGTGTTTGCTATTATTGATACAAACTCTGATCCTAGTGATATTGATTTTGTAATTCCGGCAAATGATGATGCAACCAAATCAATTGAAGTTGTTTTGGATGCATGTTGCATTGCTATGCAAGAAGGTTTGGAAGAGAGAAAAGCTGAAAAAGTAGATATGGAAGCTGCTGGTGAAACTTCTGTCAACAAAGGTCGGAAGAGAACTACTAAAGCTAGACTTGAAAAATCTGATGAGGAAGCAATTAATGCTGCAAAAGCATCTGCTTTCCTGAAGGGAGATGAAGAAGCTTAACTTTTATAAATGAATTAAATAGATAAGGATATATGGCTGTAACAATGGCTGAAATTACCAAGCTTCGTAAAATGACCGGAGCTGGTATGATGGATTGCAAAAATGCCTTGACTCAGGCTGATGGAAATATGGATGAAGCGATGAAGATTATTCGCGAGAAGGGACAAGCTGTTGCTGCTAAACGTTCTGATCGCGATGCTTCTGAAGGTTGCGTTTTGGTAAAAGCAGTAGATGGTTTTGGAGCTATGATTGCTTTGAAATGTGAAACTGACTTTGTTGCTCAAAATGCTGACTTCGTTAAATTAACTCAGGATATTCTGGATGCTGCTATCGCTAATAAGTGTAAGACTTTGGATGAAGTGAAAGCTCTTCCAATGGGCGATGCTACAATTGCTCAAGCTATAACAGACCGGATTGGTATTACCGGTGAGAAAATGGAATTGGATGGATATCTAACTGTAGAAGGTCCTTCTATCTCTGTTTACAATCACCAAAATAAGAACTTTCTCTGCACAATGGTTTTGTTGAATAAAGAAGTGGATCCGACCGTAGGACATGAAGTGGCAATGCAGATTGCTGCGATGTCTCCTATTGCTGTGAGTGAAGCTGATGTTCCAGCTGATGTATTGAAGAATGAGAAAGAAATTGCTGCTGAAAAAGCACGTCAGGAAGGTAAACCTGAGAACATGATTGAGAAGATTGCAATGGGACGTCTGAACAAGTTCTACAAGGAAGTTTGCTTGTTGAAGCAAGAATATATTCAGGATGGTAGTAAAACCGTAGCTGAATATTTGAAATCTTTCGATAAGGATTTGACCGTTCTTGCTTTCAAACGTTTTACTTTGAGAGCTGAATAAATAAATTGCTTTGAAATAGAAAAACGATCGTTCAGGTTTTGAACGATCGTTTTTTGTTAGATATGTTTTGTCTTAAATCAATCTGTTTATTCGTGAAAACGGATTATTCGTTTGTCTCAGGTTTCTTATAGCCACTAAAGCTTCTTATTGTAGAATTGGCGAGCTTGATCCTTTAAGGGGCTCATCCTACAGGTTTGGTTTGTGTGTATCCTTCCTGCTTTAGCAGAGCCAGGACTTTTTGCTTAAAGTCACCCTGCACGATAATCTCCCCGTCTTTGGTGCTTCCGCCTACCCCGCACTTACTCTTCAGCATACGTCCCAGTTCTTTGAGATCATTTTCCGTTCCTATAAAGTTGGTGATAAGCGTTACTACTTTTCCACCGCGGTTCTTGCGATCGAGTTGGACCTTTAATTTTTGTTGAGCATGGGGTAGCGTTGCCTGCTCTTCATCGTTTTCCACTTTGTAATCATACTCTTTATTGGTGGAGTAGACGATATTTAAACGGCTCTTCCAATCATTATCTTTCATATTCTAATCTGTCTATTTGTGCCAAAAGTAATATTTTATGGGATATTTTGCAATTTATTGCCATCTTTGTAGACTATTAATTGAAAGAGTTTGAATACTGAACTAAATGACTACGAATATGACACGACTTCTTTGCTTCTTATCTTTCTGTACACTAACCTTGGGAATTTATGCACAAACATTTAAGGGAAAGGTACTCGATGAATCAGGTAGCCCTGTGCCTTATGCTGCTATTTATTTGAAGGAACTGCAGTCTGGTTTTACAACAGATGATAACGGTTGCTTTGAAACCATCTTAAAAGAGGGAAATTATACATGCGAAATTTCTTCGTTAGGATATACCAGACAGAGAGTTAATTTGCAGATGCCAAACCATGATTTGGAGAGGAATATTATATTGAAAGAGAGGGTTTACTCTTTGCAAGAGGTGAATGTGGTAAAAGGTGCTGAAGATCCTGCTTATGCGGTGATGAGAAAAGCTATTGCTTATGCGCCTTATTATCGGAGACAGGTCACAGGGTTTAAGGCGGGCACTTATTTAAAGGGAACAGGAAAGATGCAAAGTATTCCTGTCCTGCTCAAACTTTCGAAAGAAGTGAGGACCGAATCAAAGAAGTGGATGGGGAAGCTTTTTGTAATTGAAGAACAAAAGTTTGTCAAGTTTAAAGCACCTGATACATGGGATATACAGGTGAAAGCTCGTCGTAATTCTTTTCCGGATAATGTAGATGTAAATATAGACCTAACTACAATCAATTTCTACGAGCCTATGCTATTTGGTAAAGTTTCTCCATTGAGCAGCAAAGCTTTCTCTTTCTATCGTTTTAAATTGGAAGGGTGCTATGTGGAAAATAATAATATGATTAACAAGATCAGGGTCATTCCGAAGAAAGATAGCCCCAAGCTACTTAAGGGCGAATTATACATTGTGGAAAATCTATGGTGCGTTTCAGCGGTGAACCTTCAAATTGATGCAGGCGGGTTAAAAGCGGATATCAAATCGACTTGTAACGAAGTTAAACCTTCCGTCTTTCTATCAACATCCACTAGTATGTCGTGTACAATTAATATGCTTGGATTTAAAGCCGAGGCATCCTATCTTGCTGCCGTTCATTATAAAGATGTGGAGGCAAGTGAACCGTTGAAGGTTTTGAAAATGGGGGTGAATGGCAATGAAAAGGAGATAAGGCTAAAAGAGCAAACTGCGGATGGTTCGAAGCAAGCAGGTCAAAGTACAGTAGCTATAGCAAAGGGGAAGCATGAAGTCCCGGTAGTGAATAATTCCTCCGTAGCGGGGATGGAAGTCACCGGAACGGAGACGAAGCAGCAGAAGAAGATAAGGGAAAAAATAGAGAAGCTTTCTTCCAAAGAAGAGCTGACTACAAGCGAAGCTTATAAATTATCTAAGTTGATGGAAGAATCCATTGCTTCGGCAGATACCTGCCGTTCGGCGCATAAGTATGAGCGGGTAACTGTGAAGTCTGTTGAGAATGTAAAGAAAGACTCATTGGCTGAAAAGAGAGATTCACTCTATTGGTCCACTGTTCGTAGTGTGCCTTTGCTTCCGGAAGAATTGCAAAGTTATGTACGTAAAAGCGAGGAGTTATCCAAAGATACGTTGTCGGTTAAGAAAGGAAATAAATCCTCCAAAGGTAATAAAGTGCTTGATACTTTTTTGTCGGGTAATACTTTCCGGACAAAAAAAGGAAAGGCTTGGATCACTTTATCCGGATTGACATCCTATTTGCCTGAATACAATTTTGTTGATGGATATTGGTTGGGAGCTAAAGTGCGTGCCGGAGTTGATCTTTCAAAATCTTCCAAACTATCTTTTACGCCTTCTTTATATTATACGACTGCACGTAAATCGGCGGTCGGAGAAGGAGTCTTCACCTTATTGTACGCCCCCCGTCGTAACGGTAAGTTAACACTTGACGGAGGCGTACTTTCAGCTGACTATAATGGGGAGAGCGGAGAATCCCGGATCATCAATGCTTTTGCTTCTTTATTGTTTGCTCGGAATGATGTGAAACTCTATGATAAGCGTTTCTTATCTATTGGAAATGAGATAGAATTGGCCAATAGCCTGTTACTTACTTCCTCACTGTCGTGGCAGCAACGTAAAATGTTGGATAACCATATTTCAAAAAGCTGGTTTAAGAAAGAAGCCGAAGAGAACATTCCTGATAATGCCTTATTTACTCCGATGCCTGAGAATAAGCTCTTGAAAGCATCGTTTGCTTTGGAGTATACTCCCGCCCATTATTATCGGATGTCAGGGCGACGGAAAATATATGAACCATCCCATTATCCCACTTTTGCGCTTCGTTATGATAAAGCCTTTTCATTGGGAGGGACTGCGGTCTCTCCATCCTACCAACGGATAGAGTTTTCTGCAAAGCAGAAAGTTGAGTTCGGTATGTTTAATTCAATTTCATGGAACATGAATGCCGGTACGTTTATCAATACTGAAGAAATGCAATTTCCCGATTTTAAGCATTTTGCAACCACCAAGCTTTTATTGACCGGACGTCGGCTTGATGAGGGATTTTCTTTGCTTGACAATTATGAGTACTCCACCGATAGCCGTTGGGTACAAGCCGGTTTGTCTTGGTATACACCTTATTTGATTCTGAAACAGCTTCCTTTTTTACGGAGAAAATCGTTTAATGAAGCTATTCATGTCCGTTCGTTAATCATACATGGTAAGCATCCCTATTCCGAAGTGGGCTATTCGGTCGGTTTTTCAGATGTTTTCAGGATAGGTGTCTTTGCTGGGTTTGATCGCCTTAAGTCCCGTTCTGCCGGCGTCTCTTTTAGTTTGTCTTTATCGGATGTTTTATAAGATTAGTATTTTTGTAGAAATTATGTTAACCTTCTGTGACAAGTCCGTTGCATTTTTGAAAAAAAACACTACTTTTGTCAACGGCTAGTAGCGAACCAAAGGATTGAATATGAGCAATACATTACACACTAAAGAAACCTTGAGAGTACCGGAACCGACTTTGCGCCGACTCCCTTGGTATCTTTCTAATGTAAAGCTGTTAAAACAAAAAGGAGAGCGTTACGTATCTTCTACGCAGATTTCAAAGGAGATCAATGTTGATGCGTCCCAGATAGCCAAGGACTTATCTTATGTGAATATATCGGGACGTACGCGTGTCGGTTATGAAGTTGATACACTAATTTCTGTTTTAGAGAGTTTTCTTGGTTTTACCAATATACATAAAGCCTTTCTTTTTGGAGTGGGTAGTTTGGGTGGGGCACTGCTCAGTGACTCTGGTTTACAGCATTTCGGACTGGAGATTGTGGCCGCTTTTGATGTTAAATCCGAGATGGTGGGAACTACGGTGAACGGAATACCTGTTTTTCACTCGAATGAGTTTGAAAAGAAGATGCAGGAATATGATGTGAATATCGGAGTGTTGACTGTACCGATTGAGATTGCCCAACGCATTACTGATAAAATGGTGGCGGGTGGCATTAAAGCCGTTTGGAACTTTACCCCTTTCCGTATTCGTGTTCCCGAGAATATTGTTGTTCAAAACACTTCCTTATACGCTCATTTAGCGGTAATGTTCAACCGTTTGAATTTTAACGAGATTAAGTAATGAAGATTATAGCTGTGGGCATGAATTATGCCGCGCATAATAAGGAACTGGGTGATACGTCTGCCAGTAAAGAACCGGTTATTTTCATGAAGCCGGATTCTGCAATACTAAAAGATGGAAAGCCCTTTTTTATTCCTGATTTTTCTAGCGAGGTGCATTACGAAACCGAGGTGGTTGTACGTATCTGTCGGTTGGGGAAGAATATTGCTTCCCGATTTGCCCATCGTTATTATGATGCAGTGACCGTAGGCATTGATTTTACCGCTCGTGATTTGCAACGCCGTTTCCGTTCCGAGGGGCAACCTTGGGAATTATGTAAAGGGTTTGATAATTCTGCTGCTATAGGTACTTTTATTCCTTTAGAGGATGCAGGAGATCTGCAAAATTTGGATTTTCATTTGGAGATTGACGGACAAAAAGTGCAACAGGGAAATACATCCGACATGTTATTTAAAGTCGATGACATCATTGCTTATGTCAGCCGGTTTATGACGTTGAAGATCGGTGATTTACTTTTTACAGGAACTCCTGCCGGAGTTGGTCCGGTGGATATCGGCCAGCATTTACAAGGCTATCTTGGCGAAGAAAAAGTACTCGACTTTAATATTCGCTGATCTTTTAGGTCTAATGTTAGTCCTTCTCACAGTTAATATCCTGTTTTAAAAGCTTTTTACTTCCTTTCATCGTTATTCTTATTGAGTCGTCGTATTGATAGTTTCTTATCTTTCAGCTGAAGTAGGATAGTCTCTTCAACCCGTATTTCTTTTAAGAACGCAAGGTTAAATTAAGCAGCTTATAAGCCCTTTTTCTATTCCTCTTTCCCCTGCCTTTACTTTGATATGACATCAATCCTTTTTTCTTTGTTTGTTGAATAAGATGGCAGACTATTGACTATCCTTGTTGGCACATCACTTTTTTTTTGTATTTTCGTGCATTAAATAACTACGAAAGCAAGAGAAGATGAAGATACGTGTAGGCTTTGGATTTGATGTCCATCAGTTAGTCGTGGGCCGTGAGCTGTGGTTGGGTGGCATTCGCTTGGAATATGAAAAGGGATTGTTGGGCCATTCTGATGCTGATGTATTGGTACATGCCATTTGCGATGCTCTATTGGGTGCTGCTAATATGCGTGATATTGGTTACCATTTTCCTGATACGGCAGGAGCCTTTAAAGATGTAGATAGTAAGATTCTCTTAAAGAAGACGGTGGAGCTGATCGCAGAAAAGGGCTATTCCATTGGGAATATTGATGCCACTGTTTGTGCCGAACGTCCTAAGTTGAAAGTTCATATTCCCTTGATGCAAAAGGTACTGGCCGGGGTAATGGGCATTGAGGAAGAAGATATTTCCATAAAAGCCACCACGACAGAGAGACTGGGATTTACCGGACGGGAAGAAGGCATCTCTGCATATGCTACGGTCTTGATTCAAAAAGAATAGAAAGAATGTTCCTTTTTTGTTTCTTTAATTGATTCTTCAGGTATTTTAGGAAGATCATACCAAACCATCCATTCTTATTTAGTGTTGTAGATACATCATTTGTCTTTTAATAATTGTATTTACGATGCATTTGAAATCCATCTTACTCTATCTCCTTGCTTTATGCTTGTTCTTATTGGGGAATACTGACCTCTGGAAGAAATTAAGAGCGGAGCAAGTGCTGAAGAAAAAGCAGGAAGAGACCATTAAAGCCAATCAAGACCTTGAGTCGAAGTTTGAAGTGCAGCGGTTAGAATTTAACCGGACGCAAGGTCAGTGGGTAAATCCGACTTCTTATTTTCAGACTATTCATCTGAGAGATGATGAAGTGGCGGGCTTGAGAAAGAAAAAGTTTAAAGTCCGTATAGAAACCAACCGCCACGTAGAACATGCTTCGGACAGTCACTAAATATTATCTCTCGCATACCGAATGGCTTTTCCATTGCCATATCAAGATCAAACTCCCCGTTTGCTATGATGCTGATATTCTTGTGCATTGCTTTGATTTGTTGGCGGAGGTTGACAAAAAATACAATTCTTATCAGGAAGATTCCTTCTTTGACCGGATCAATCGTAATGCGGGGCATTTTGTAGCAGTCGACAACACAACGATACAGCTGATTTCCGGTTTGAAAGAGATTTCACGAATCGTAAATGGAGATTATGATATTAGTATAATGCCATTATTACGGTTATGGGGATTCTATTGTCAGGATAGTGCTCGTGTACCTCGAAGGTCAGAACTGGACGGGGTATTGCAGTTGGTCGACTATTCCCGCATTGAGGTGAGTGAGAATCGGGTGAAGATCGGTGTGGGACAAGAACTGACGACCGGCTCCTTTCTGAAAGCGTATGCCGTGGATTGCGTATTGGATTACTTACGTTCGAAAGGAGTGGATGATGCCCTGATTGCATCCTCTGGCAGGAGATGAGAATTCGAAGACCATCGCCTTGCATAATGCTTGTCTCACGCTATCCGGGCAGGCTAATAATTATTTATTGATCGATCATCGCAGATATAGTCATATTCTTAATGCCCGAACCGGAATGCCTTCCAGCCATTTACAGATCGTACTGACTACAAATAGTGCTTTCTGGGGGGATGTTCTGGCTACTGCTTTAATGGCATCGCCTATTGAGGCGGTCAATGGCTTTTTAGGGGAGTTGAAACGTTTGCATCCTTTCTCCGGTTATCTGACGGATGAATCTCTACAAAATTATACCTTATGAAATTATTAATTCACTCTCCTAAAAAGGAGAATCAGAAACTGAAAATAAGAACGCTTGATCCGGTAGCGGTATATTATTTATCGCTAAAAGTCTTCGGCGGAACAATGCAAGCGGTGGTGAAGGAAGGCGATCGCGTGTTGAAGTATCAACTGATTGCACGGTTTGAGGGGACTTTTGCTACCTGTCTTCACGCTCCGGTATCCGGCATTGTGGAACGTATCGAACGGTCTTCCGAGGCTTTCCTCGTGATTCGAAACGATTTTAAGGAAGAAGAACTTGTATTGCCAACTTATGATCCTGACCAACTGACACCTGATGAACTTTTACAGCGAATTGAGGAAGCTGGTATTGTAGGCTGTGGCGGAGCCCAGTTTCCCACTCACTTAAAGTCCGGTTTGGCCAAAGAAAAGAAGATTAATCATTTTATTGTAAATGGTACGGAGTGCGAACCCTATTTGACGGCTGACTATGCAGTGATGAACGAGTATACAAGTCAGCTTCTGAAGGGAATCTCCTATGTGCAACGAATTGTCAATGCAGGTGAAATTGTGATTACATTGGAACGGCAGAATAGGGAGTTGAAAGCAAAGCTTGAACGTTCTTTCGCTGACTTCGATTTGCCGGTTCGTGTCCAATTGGTCCCTGATGTTTACCCGCAAGGAGGTGAGTTGCAATTGATAAAATCGGTTACCGGAATGGAATTGCGTAAAGGTTCCAGAACGGTGGAACATGGTGTTGCGGTGAGTAATGTCGGCACACTATGGGCGGTTTACCGGGCAGTGTGCGAAGGGAAGAATTTTATTGAACGTATCGTGAGTGTAAACAGTCCGCGGAATGTGATTGGCGGCAACTTCCTGTTGCGTCTTGGTACTCCGGTTCATGAGGTAATCAAGCAAATCGTTCCTGAGAATACTCCTGTGGAAGCCTCTATGCTATTTGTTAAAGGTGGTCCGATGATGGGACAGGCACTGCGGTATCCGGATGAAGGTATTGCGAAGGGTACAGGGGGGATTTTAATCTTACCTCCTGTAAAAACACAGACTAATAATTGTATTGGTTGTGGCTATTGCGTAGATGTTTGTCCGCAGAAACTCATGCCGCTGGAGTTTGTCCGTCCTGCCGCCAAAGAAGATAAAGCCGGTTTGGAACACTACCATGTGATGGATTGCATTGAGTGTGCAGCGTGTGCATATATCTGTCCCAGTGACGTACCTTTATTGGAAAGTATTTATCGAGGCAAGCAACTGTTGCGAACATTATGAAATCAAACTAAGAAATAGAACGAAAGATGAATCCGTATATTAGGACAAGAGATAAAGTAAATGGTATTATGCTGGATGTTTTGCTGGCATTATTTCCAATGGCTGTAGTCGCCTGTGTGGCTTATGGCTATACCGCCCTGTGGATGATGCTCACAGCTATGGGAAGCGCTTTATTGGGGGAGGCCTTATTCTCCTTTCTTTTACCGGGCAAGTGGAGAGCAAGTGTAAAAGATGGTTCCGCATTGGTAACCGCCCTGCTGATGTGTTTCACCCTTTCGCCCAAAACGCCGTTGTACGTGGTTGCTTTTGGTGCCGTTTCCGCCATCTTATTTGGTAAATTGCTTTGGGGTGGATTGGGAAAGAACCGATTCAATCCGGCTTTACTTGGGCGGGAGTTTATGGCTGCCTTTTTCCCTGCTATTATGAATGGTGCAGCTATCTGGGCAATCAGGCCACTGATTAATGTCCCCGGGTTGACCGGTTTTAGTTCCTTTAGTAGTGAAGTCTTGTCACAGTTTACTGACGGGTTGATTTATAAAACGAGTGGAGCTTTGGGTGAATATTCCATTGTGGCAATTGTTTTGGGCGGACTCTATCTGCTGTTGCGACAACGCATCTCCTGGCACATTCCTTTTAGTCTATTAGTGACTTTCGGAATAGGAGCCTGGTTACTTCAGGGGGAACATGAGCTAAAGTACTCTGTGGCGGGGGTGTTGATGGCTACTCTGTTTATGGCGACAGATATGCCTTCCAGTCCCACGAATCAGAACGGTAAACTTTATTACGGTGTGATGATTGGCGTTGTGACGCTATTGTTTATCCGGACCGGAGTGAGATATGAATATATGTCTTATTCCATTCTGTTGTTGAATGGTTATGCACCTAAAATCAGTAAAGTCTTTCAACCTCAACCTTGGGGAGCATTGGAGAATAAAAGCGGGCGTTTGGAAGAGATCTTTTTGCTGACACTTCGCATTCTTTCCACTGCTTATGCCATTACGGCTTTGAATCATTACAAATTAACCCATTGGCTGGTATTTATTTTTATCGTATATTTGATTTTGAAATTTATATCTTCTTATAGTAAGGATATGAATCTATCTGTCCGATTATAAAAGAGAAGACTTTTGTTGGGAGGCATTCTCGCTGTGAGAATATCCATTCATCTATTTAATCACTTTAAAATAGAGAGAACATGAAGAAGTTAATGTATTTGTTTTTTTTATCCGCAATAGTATTGGGAGGATGTAAGCAAGCCGTTCCACCGACCGTTGTTTATAGTAAATCACAAAAGGAGGCTATTGTTGATAATATTCTGACGCGGCGGTCCATTCGCAAGTATAAAGCCCGGCAAGTGAGTAAAGAGCAAATTGATACGATTATGAAATGTGCCATTTTCGCTCCGAGTTCATTGAATAAACAACCTTGGGAAATCAGGGTGATCCGCAAACTGGAAGTCTTAGCCGAAATCAATAACCGCTTTCTGAAATACGCCGAGGGGAAGACGCTTTTGGGGAGTGCGGCACATTATAAGGAACCGGGTTTCAGCATTTTCCATAACGCACCGACTCTTATTGTCATTGCGCGGGATAAAAACAATAATAATTCCTCGCTTGACTGTGGTATTTTGTTAGAGAACATTTTGTTGAGCGCTCATGGCATGGGGTTGGGGAGCTGTCCTATTGGCTCGCTGGTTTCTGTGCTCAACTTACCTGAGAATAGAGATTTATTGAAGTTACTGAATATTCCGGAAGATTATGTCGTGGCAATTAACGTGGCGCTGGGTTATGCCGACGAACAACCGGTTGCTCCCCAACGCTATCCCGACCGGGTGAAGATTATTGAGTAACAGATGGACGTGGAGCGTGTGAATAATAAAGCGGACGGGGATGATCGGGTCTGCTTAAAGGAGTAGAGCAGTCTATGGACGGAATAAAGAATATGAATCAGAAGGCAATAATCCTATCCGTTGCAGGCTCCGACCCTTCGGGGGGAGCAGGCATACAAGCGGATATTAAAACGATTTCGGCATTGGGCGCTTATGCCGCTGCGGCAATTACTGCGGTGACAGTGCAAAATACGCTGGGAGTGAGTGCGGTTCACTGGCTTCCGGCTGACTTTGTCGGTAAGCAGATGATAGCGGTGCTCGATGACTTACAGCCTGATGCTGTCAAGATTGGAATGACGGGCAGTGCGGCTGTTGTGTGCGAAATAGCTAAGGTATTGCATGATTCTAAAGTGAAACGGGTGGTTTTCGATCCGGTAATGGTGTCTACCAGTGGTCGCAGACTGATGGAGGAGGATACCGTTGAGGCCCTCTGTAAAGATCTGTTTCCGGTAGTGACTTTGGTCACGCCTAACCTGCATGAAGCGGAACTGCTGTTCGGGCAACCAATACACACTGTAGAGACAATGCAGGTCGCGGCTCGTAGTCTAGCAGAGCTTTACGGTTGTTCGTTTTTGATTAAGGGCGGCCATCTGGCGGGTGAGGAGATGTGTGATGTACTTTGCGATTGTGGACAAATCCACTACTATAAAAGTCCGCGTATCGATAGCGGAAACCTCCATGGAACAGGTTGTACGCTATCTTCGGCTATTGCCACTTTCTTGGGACAGGGGCGTGTGTTACCCGATGCGGTGAAGGCTGCCAAACACTATATCTCCGAAGCCATTGAAGCGGGACGTGATCTGCATATTGGTCATGGTAACGGTCCGCTATGGCATTTTTCGGATAGAGAAACGACCGAAAGTTCAGAAGAATAGGGCATGGAGGAATAAGTAGATACAGGAGAATAGCGGGAAGGAAGAAGCCGTAGAATACGGAAGGCTGCATGTTTTGTATTTATAGAAAAAATAACCAAAGAAGGAAGAATAGGTAATAAAATAGGGAAGGTACAAAAGGAATAAGAAGAGTGGGGGAAAGTGAAGACGAAATGAAGTGGAGTGTAAAGTCATAGATTATGCAAAAGTACAAAAAGGTATAAGGAAATAGGCTCTTTGTTACTTTAGTTGAAGAGGTTTAAAAGCAAAAGAATTTTTTATTTGAAAGTCTGTTTTATACTAACCTTATTCAAACTCTTATTTTTTGTATTGTCAAGTACTATTCGTTTTTAACCAAAGTGACGAAGAACCAAGAAATATAAAGAAGAATGATGAAATTGATTGTAATTACATCCCCTGTCTTTCTGCCGGGTGAGGCGGAAGCTATTGCTGCATTGTTTAGTGCCGGACTGGATTTGCTTCATTTACGTAAACCTCAGGCGGATGCCGGACAAGTGGAAGAACTCTTGAAAGCAATACCTTCTGCTTACTATTCCCGCATCGTGATTCACGATTTCTTTGCTTTGAAGGAGCAGTACGGTTTGCGGGGTATTCATTTAAACTCCCGTCATCCTGAAGCACCGACTGGTTATTGCGGACAGCTTAGCCGTTCGTGTCATAGTTTGGAAGAAGTTGCCGCTTCCACTCCCCGTTTCGATTACGTCTTTATGAGTCCGGTTTACAATAGCATTTCCAAACAGGGATACCATTCGGGATATTCCACGGAAGAACTGAATGAAGCTGCTCGTAAGGGTATCATTAATTCCAAGGTCGTAGCGCTGTCGGGCATTGACATTACGAATATCAGGCAGGTAGCTTGTTTGGGCTTTGGAGGTGCCGCCTTGTTGGGGGACATCTGGAACCGTTTTCATTCTTTAGCAGATATTGATGTGGTAGTTGCGCATTTGAAAGCCTTGTATGCCGAAATCCAATCCTGAACTTTACTTCCAAATGAGGGTTTCGTTATTGCATCAATACATACCTAATAAGTTTACTTACATTCTATTGATAGTACAACTAAAGAGAATAATCTGTTTTCTATAGGAAAACAATTCGTTTTAATACTCGAAACAAGTTGTTTCGAATGTCAATACAAATCGTTTTGGCCTGCAAAACAAACCGTTTTCTATAGGGAAATAGAGTTTGTGTGCAAATGCTTGTACAAGAACTGCATAATGCTAGTGTCTATTCATTGTTTAGAACAATCTTTTGAAGTGTAGTTAACACTCTTTCGGAGATTAGTTGGCAGAAGTAGTGAGCTGTGATAGCTATTTCGATGATAATGAAGGTTGTAAAAGTATTTAGTTGAGTAAGCTATAAGAACAAGAGCTTTACCGCAAAAGTAGGTTCATGGTGTAGCTATATGAGATATTTCATTACGGAATATCTCATTTCCGTTCATTTATGGTTCTGTTTTGGAAATTCATTGTAATGGCATTGCTATTTATGACGATCGTATTGAAATAGAGAATCCTGGTATGCTTCCTCCACAGTTAACTACTGAGACGATTAAACAGCCACACATTTCCTATCCATACAATCCTATTATTGCTGATGTTCTTTTTAAGACGACGTTCCTCGAGAATTGGGGTTCAGGTGCTGGCCGTATCATTGACGCTTGCAAGCGGCAGAATGTGCCAGAACCGACATGGAGCACGCAAGGTGGATTTGTGATTGTGACATTCAAGAGGTTGACAGAAGGGACAAGTACCATCCAAGTACCATCCAAGTTCAAAAACTGATTGAATCCATGTCAAATGATTATATGACAATGAGTGAAATGATGAATACTTGTGGAATGAGAAGTAGAATGACATTTCGTGAGAATTATGTCATTCCTGCCTCGGAAGAAGGAGCTATTGAACGTAAATATCCAAACCTGCCTAATCATCCTCATCAGCAGTATCGATTGACGGACAAGGCAAAAGAATGGAAACAAACTAATAAAAAATAACAAGATGTCACTTCAAGAACTTATAGATCAAGGTAAAGAAATTAAATTTAGAAGATCTATCTTCACTTGCTGATTATGAATATTATGAGGTTAGTGATCAAAAAAGAATAATGGGGCAAGTATTTGCCAAAGAGTTTCCCTTCACCTTGATTGATAGACTGTGAGTCAGTCCTGAATCGCAGTAAAGGGGAACAACTTTTATTTCTTCAATCGGGCGATGATTTCATCGGCAACCTTCTTGCCGGACATCAACATACCTCCGAAGATGGGTCCCATACGCGGAGTACCCGATACGGCGGAAGCTGCCATGCCGCAGACGTACAGTCCGGGATAGATTTCCTTAGTACCTTTCACCACTTCCTCTTCACCGGCTGCGACGTCCAGTGAACGTTCACCAATAACCTCTCCTGTTTCTGTTGCCAGGCGGATGCCATTCTTACGGGCTACGGTTTTACAAATTTCACTGTCGTGCCCGGTGCCGTCTATCACTACCTTTGCCAGAATGTTCAGCGGATCAACGTGCAAGCCTTCACGCAATACCGGAGTCCAGTTCACTACGACCCCGCCTACCGTATTGTTCTTGAAGATTACATCCTCCACGGAATAGCAATTAAAGATAGTGGCTCCTGCATGTACGGCATGATAAAGCAGGGCGGAAGTACTTTCCACGGAGTCCATCACATAGAGTTCCTTATCGTACTGCTGGTGATTGATGCCAAATTCTTTAACGATATCCAACGCTTCCTCCTGAATGACAATCTGGTTGAACATCATGGCGCCACCCCACATGCCTCCACCGGGAGACAGCTTGCGGTCGAACTCGGCAACCTTCAGTCCGGCTTTAGCCAGATAATAAGCTGCTACAATACCGGAAGGTCCGCCACCTACAATGGCTACATCCAAATCGAGATTCCTCTCCATTTTTTCGAAATAGGTACTGATGATACCTTTGGATACTCTTGTTTCAATCATTTTCTTACTGTGTTTTTAAAGTCCTTATTTATCTATGATCTGTTTAAAAATCGATTATTCATTGCCAGAGCAATAAAGCTTAGGATACAGTGTCGCTTCCGAAGCTTATTCTGCATTCGCATTCTTCGCGTCACTTGTGGTTTGCGTATCGTAATTGCAGTCGCGTAACCCCTGACTAATACGCATGGCACAGAAGTTAGGCCCGCACATCGTACAATACTTCCCGTTCAGATGATTGGCTTCCTGATAGTAAGCCAGCGCCCTTTCGGGATCAAGGCTCAGGTTGAATTGGTCTTTCCAGCGGAATTCATACCGCGCTTTGCTCAACGCATCATCCCTGACTTGTGCTCCGGGATGTCCCTTAGCTAGATCGGCGGCGTGGGCTGCAATCTTGTAGGTGACCACTCCTACGCGGACATCCTCCCGTTGCGGAAGTGCTAAATGCTCTTTGGGCGTGACGTAGCATAACATAGCCGTACCATACCAGCCTATCTGTGCCGCACCGATGGCACTCGTAATGTGGTCGTATCCCGGAGCAATGTCGGTGACCAGCGGTCCGAGCGTATAGAATGGAGCCTCATGGCACTTCTCAATCTGCCGTTCCATATTCTCCCTGATTTTATGCATCGGCACATGTCCCGGTCCTTCGATGAAAGCCTGTACGTTTCTCTTCCATGCCCGTTCCACGAGTTCGCCCATCGTGTCCAATTCGGCAAACTGTGCGCGGTCGTTGGCATCATGGATGGCACCGGGGCGCAGACCGTCGCCAAGTGAAAGCGCCACGTCATACTGTGCACAGAGGTCGCAAATGTCGTCGAAATGTTCATATAAGAAACTCTCCTGTTGATGCACCTTGCACCATTGCGAGATGATGCTTCCCCCACGGCTCACCATGCCGCAGAGCCGTTCGTTGGCATAGTGGATATTCTTTAGCCGGATGCCGCAATGAATGGTGAAGTAGTCCACTCCCTGTTCGCATTGCTCGATCAATGTATCACGGAAAAGTTCCCAAGTGAGGTCTTCCGCTTTTCCCCTGACCTTTTCCATAGCCTGATACATCGGCACCGTCCCCACCGGAACGGGACAATTGCGGATGATCCATTCCCGCGTCTCATGGATGTTTTCCCCCGTTGATAAGTCCATCAGCGTATCGCCGCCCCACTTACAGCTCCATACCGCCTTTTCCACTTCCTCCTCAATGGTGGAAGACGTAGCGGAATTGCCAATATTGGTATTGATCTTTACCAGAAACTTCGAGCCAATAATCATCGGTTCGGCTTCGGGATGGTTGATATTGGCCGGCAAAGCGGCGCGCCCCGCAGCAATTTCGTTGCGGACAAACTCCGGGGTGATGTACGATTCAATGCCCAATTCCTTGCAGTTCAGGTTCTCACGTATGGCGACGTATTCCATTTCCGGTGTGATAATACCCTGTTTGGCGTAATACATTTGGGTGATTTGTCGCCCCTTCTTTGCCCGGTAAGGCAAAGTGATGTGATCGAACCGGAGGGCATCGAGGTGCTTGTCGGCCAGCCGCATCTTCCCGTATTCCGAAGAAATCTCCGGCAACTGTTCCACTTCCCTTTGCCGTATCCAAGATTCCCGTAAGCGGGGTAGTCCCTCTTTCAAATCAATGCCGACTGCCGGATCACTGTAAACTCCGCTGGTATCATAAAGGTAAACGGGTGGGTTTTCGGTGATGACTTTCTTTCCGTTCTCAATAACGACGGTAGGGGTCAGACTGACTCTTCGCATACCGACCCTGATTTCAGGATGTATTTCTCCTTGTTTGTAAATCTTTTCCGAGTCGGGATAGGTAATTTTTATTTGATTATCCATATTCAATAGGTTATTCTTTTAGTGGTTGGTCATGCTGTGTTAATGCCATGACTTCTTTCATCTCCTCAACCGGATCCTTTGCCCGCAGAATTGTTCCGCTCAACGCAATTCCGTCAAGTCCGAGCGCTTTAAGTTGTGGAATATCTTCCTTGTTGATGCCTCCAATGGCTATGATGGGGATATTGATGTGATTTAGCTGCATTTGTTGCCGGATGTTGCGGTAACCCTCCATGCCTAGAATAGGAGAGAGCTTCTTCTTGGTAGTGGTGAACCGGAACGGTCCGCAGCCGATGTAGTCAGCCCCGTCTGCATAATGCCGTTGCACATCTTCAAAGGTATTGGCCGTTCCTCCGATGAGGTAGTCATTGCCCAGTATCTTCCGTGCTTCTCCAACGGGCATATCCGCTTTTCCCAGATGCACTCCGTCCGCTTTAATCTGCTTGACCAGTTCCACCCGGTCGTCGATGATAAAAGTAGCATGATATTGCCGGCACAGCTCTTTTGCTGCAATAGCCGTGACACGCACTTCCTCCTCCGGCACATCCTTCATGCGGAGTTGTATCCAGCGGCATCCCCCCTCGAGCGCCATACGCACGGAGTCAAGGTAAGAAATACTTGCTGTAAAATGTGAAATGAATTGTACGTTAAACATTCGCCCTTCAATTAGAGATTCTAATAAAATAGAAAGAAGGGGAATATTAATTCCTTATAGGTAAATTGAGAAGAAGAAAATTCCCTTCGACGGTACTAACCGTATCAGGTTCATTGGGTATGATCTCAGCTATAGTGTTAATAGCACCCCTTTTTCAGTGAAACAAAGTAAAGTCTTATATCTTAACTATAGAAATATATCTTTCCTTTTTAGGATAAATTAAACTAAGAATATAATTTCTTACTTTTTTCAATCCTTAAATAAAGAACTTTCATACTTTTGTATTTGAATACTATATAAAATGGAGGAGCAGAAAACTAACTTCATCGTGGCAAGAGACTTTATAAGTCTATTCAAAATATTGATAAGACATAAGTATCTCTTTATGTTTAGGAAACAGTCGGGAAGTGCCTTGATCCTTACTCCTGTCTTTACGATTGTTGTTATCTTGTCTTTTTGTAATATATTGAAAACTGTTGTTCCGGTGGAGTATGCTGGAGCAATACCAATGATAATTCTAATCTTTAATTACACACTCAAATACTTTTTTGGCAATAATAGTGCTAATGTAATTCCATATTGGACGTATCCCTTTAGGAAAGGGTTTGTACTGTCGTCTTTTCTATTATTAGAGATCGTAGACTTGTGGACATTATATAATATTATTGTCATCCTTTATTTGTGGTCAATGAACTTATTTGCAGGAAGCGGATTAAGTATCGCTTCTTCATTCTTTTATTTGAATTATTTTCTTCTTATTGTATTTAGTAACTATTGCATCACGTTTATAAAGCTCTTTGCAAATATCTATATGTCATTTTTATTATACTTGTTATGTTTGTTTCCAATTTCCGCTTTGTATTTTTTGATATTACTAAACGGATGGTTTGTTATCTTAATGGTATTGTTGGTAGTAGGCATATTCTATATTAATAAACTATCAGTAAAGCAGTCTATCTATAAGCAATTTAACAAGTTGAATTTTTAGTACTTCTATGATTTATGAATAATTATATAAAGTTTGAGTTAGCACTAATCTTAAGGACTAAAAGATTGAAACACGCATTAATTTTGTGTGTATATTATCTGGTCTTTACTTATCTTCTCTTTAATGGCAGTCTGATAGGCTTTGCTTTATGCAAGATTATTTATTTCCCTATGCTTATAGCGTTACCAGGAGCTTTTTGTGCTCAATACTTTTCAGGTATTGAGGCAAATTATGTTGATAAACTATTTACCATACCTATATCCATAAACACCGTGCTGAATCAAAAATATTATTTGTATTGTCTAATGGCCTTAATAATAACGGTGCTGTTATTACCCATGTTACTAAGAGGAATATCTGTTCTGGAGCTTTTTACTTATTTTATGATGAGTATCGGACCAATCTTTTTCCTTGCTTTCCAAACATCTCGATGGACTTCAGAGAAGTTGGACTTAAATAAGAGTGTTTTTCTGAATTGGCAAGGTAATAACTTAAAGCAATACCTTTTTAGTATTATACTATATATTGTATTTTTCTTGATGGTAGCAGGGGGGAGCTATATTATGTCTTCCGAAGAGCTACGTATTTGCATGTTGGTTTTCTCATTCATTTTTGTTCTCACTCACCGGATATGGTTATCTGTGTTGGCAAGATATTATGTGAAGAATAAATATAAAAAGATAAGGATAGGCGATGAAAATTGAAATAAAGGATATAACTAAAGTCTTTCAGGGAATAGAAGTATTGAATATACCCGATATGATTATCGAGCCGGGGCAAATTGTGGGTCTGGTAGGTAATAATGGATCGGGTAAAACCACCCTATTCAGGTTGATTCTCGATTTGCTTGAAGCGGAACGAGGAGAAGTGCTGATTGGTGGAAATAACGTTAGTGAATCTGATCAGTGGAAAGAATATACAGGTTCCTTTCTTGACGAGAAGTTTTTGATAGACTTCCTTTATTCGGAAGAATATTTTGAATTGATTAGAGATGTTTATAAGATTAGTAAGGACGATTTCTCTTCGACTTTAGAAGTCTTCCATGATTTTATGAATGGTGAAATTCTTCAGAAGAAGAAATTTATCCAAGCTTATTCAAGAGGAAATAAGCAGAAGATCGGGATTATAGGTGCAATGCTTCCACGACCGGATATTCTGATACTGGATGAGCCGTTTAATTTCTTAGACCCGTCTTCCCAAATTAGGTTGAAGCGGTTGTTGGTGGAATATAATCAGAAATATAATACGGCAATCCTATTATCAAGCCATAATCTTCAATATACTATGGACATTTGTTCTAGAATTGTCGTATTAGATTCGGGTCATATTCTATATGATGAATCGAATATAGACGCGATGGTAAAAGATAAGATAGAAAGCTATTTCTCTAATATCTAAAGGTAATTCTGCTTAGAATCGTATCATCAATTCCAATACCGCTTTGTCTTGCTCCGATTCTTTGGCTATGCTGTTTTTGGCATAGAGATACTTTTCAAAGTTCAGTCGGAGGTCTGTTTGGAATGCTTTGCTGAGGCTGAAGGTGATACCGCCGGTTATACGGTGGCGTTTGTAATCGTCTGTTTTGAGTAGCCCTGTTGTTTCGTCCGGTTGACCTTCACTTTGATCGGTCATCATATCGTAGCGAACCAGAAACGACATCTTTTGAAAGACTTTACGCAGAGGAAGATCGTAGTTGATAAAGCTGTTTAGTGCATGTACATCGGCATACGCATGGTCGGAATAACGCTTGTACAGGTACTCGCCTTCAATGTGGAAACGCCCGAATTCATAGTATGTACCCACATCGTAGGAGCTGACACGCACAGTGTAGGGCTGAATGCTTTGCGCACTAAGAGTGAGGTTCAGTTTGGGAGCAAAGAAGAACTGTGCTTTAGCGGAATAGTTGACTTCTTTGTGCCAGACTTTCTGGTTGGTTAGTCCTGAACCGTTATAAAATCCTCCTTCTATGATAATGGGAAGTGTTGTTCCCTGACGATAGCCGAAAGTGACGCCCACATCACGTACATTGCCTACTTGCTTGGCAATGAAAGAGCGGTTGGCAAAATACTGTTGGTGAGGGGAGCGGTGGGCGTCAATGGTAAATGGCACACGCATTTGTCCGGCTGTGACGGTGATATCTTTTAGTGGGAAAAGGCGCGCATAAGCATCCAGCATTTTGATTTGTCCTTCATCGGATAAATCAATTTCAGCTTTATAGGCTACTGTTGGTAGAATGTTGCCGGTGGCACTGATACGTGCGTTGCGGACTTCAAACCGTCCGGCTTGCATTTGTGTTTGATATTCAAACTTACTGCGGATCGTTCCATGTATTTCCGGCAAGTAATCTTTGATATCCAATTCCTGTTTGTCCACTTTCTTTCCGTCTTCATTGCTGTACGGAGTCTGGGCAGAGACTGTGTAAAACAGTGAGATGCCAACGAGGGCAAGCATGCTTTTTTTCATAATCGGTCTTTTGTAATATGTATTTCAAATGCAAAGATGCGGTCATATCTATTATAAATGTATTTCAATAATGTTTCAATATTGTTACATTCTCTATTTCTCTGGCATTTTTTCTCTTTTGGGGGTGGCATCCACTACAAATGTATAAAATAAGGAACAATTAATAATCTTCTTTTAGCAAACAATTTGTCGGAGATAAAGAGGGAAACGTGCTTTTTCTTATCTTTGCGTTTTAAGAGTGCTAAACGTCCGGTTAATGAAAGAAGCAAAAAAACGTGTATTGGTTGGAATGAGCGGTGGTATTGACAGCACCGCGACTTGTTTAATGTTGAGAGAACAGGGGTACGAGATTATCGGCCTCACCATGTGGGTCTGGGGGGATGAACCGTTGGAAGCGCAACAACTGGCCCTGAGCATGGGAATTGAACATCATATTGTAGATGAGCGTATTGCGTTCAGGGCTAGTGTGGTACAGAACTTTATTGATGAATACCGTCAGGGCCGGACGCCCAATCCATGTGTGATGTGCAATCCATTGTTTAAATTCCGCATTTTGAAGGAATGGGCGGATAAATTGGCTTGCGATTATATTGCTACCGGACATTATACCCGGTTGGAGGAAATAAATGGTAAAATCTACATTGTGGCCGGTGATGATGATAAAAAAGATCAGTCTTATTTCCTCTGGCGTCTGGGACAGGATATTTTGAACCGCTGCGTTTTCCCATTGGGTACTTATACAAAACCGATGGTGCGTGCTTATCTCTGTGAAAAGGGTTACCAGCTGAAAGCAGAGGAGGGGGAAAGTATGGAGGTTTGTTTTATTAAGGGTGACTACCGGGACTTCTTGCGTGAATATTGTCCTGAGATTGATCGGGAAGTCGGACCCGGCTGGTTTGTGAATGCGGAAGGCGTTAAACTTGGAGAGCATAAGGGTTTTCCGTATTATACCGTGGGACAGCGCAAAGGGTTGGAAATTGCGTTGGGCAAACCGGCTTATGTATTGAAAACCAATCCTCAGAAGAATACGGTGATGTTAGGTGATGCTGATTTGCTGAAAGCGGAATATATGCTGGTGGAGCAGGATTGCCTTGTGGATGAGAGGGAATTCTTTTCAGCTACTAGTCTGACTGTACGTATCCGTTATCGTAGTAAGCCGATACCTTGTGAAGTGAAACGGCTGGGTGATGGTCGGTTATTGGTGCACTTCTTGTCACAGGCTTCGGCTATTGCTCCTGGACAGTCGGCTGTATTTTATGTCGGCAGACGGGTCTTGGGAGGTGCTTTTATTGGTTCGCAACGCGGGCTTGGTTTGGTTCTTATTGAAAGTTCAACTGATAATTAAATATAGAGTGAAAAATTTGTTTGTCGTTTTAGCCTTCGTCCTATTTGCTACGGGACTGTCGGCACAACAAGATACATTAAAGTATCGCATTAGTCTGAAAGATAAGGCTGCTACCACTTATTCGTTGGAGAAACCGGCTGCTTTCCTTTCGGAGAAAGCCATTGAACGTCGCCGGAAGCAGCATCTGGCTATTGATTCCACCGATTTGCCTGTCTGCCTTAAATATGTTGCCGCTATCAGTAAAGAAGGGGTACATATTGTAGTGAAAGGGAAGTGGGATAATTTCGTGACTGTTTCGTGCAATGATTCTGCGGTGATTGCCCGTATTGCAGCGCTACCTTTTGTCCGTTCTACGGAGAAAGTCTGGACCTCGCCGGGTGCGGATAAGCCTTCGATGGCTACTAAACGTGATTCTTTAGCGAATCAGCTGACTATTTATCCTGATAGCCTGTATGGGACGGCTTACGCGCAAATCCACATCAGTAACGGGGATAAACTACATAAAGCCGGTTTCCGGGGGGATGGCATGACAATAGCCATTATTGATGCAGGCTTTCACAATGCAGACAGGATGACGGCTATGAAGAATATCCATATCTTGGGAGTGAAAGATTTTGTAAATCCGAAAGCGGATATCTTTGCAGAGAGCACACACGGTATGAGTGTGCTTTCGTGTATTGGCATGAATCAGCCGAATGTGATGACCGGTACTGCTCCTGATGCTTCTTTCTGGCTGCTCCGCAGTGAAGATGAATACTCGGAGAATCTGGTGGAGCAGGACTATTGGTCAGCTGCCGTTGAGTTTGCCGATAGTGTGGGGGTGGATGTTATTAATACGTCTTTGGGCTATTATATATTTGATGACCCTTCGAAGAATTACAATTACCGGGAATTAAACGGACATTATGCATTGATGTCGCGTGAAGCCTCGAAGATTGCGGATAAAGGAATGGCACTGGTTTGCAGTGCGGGAAATGCCGGTATGGGACCTTGGAAGAAAATTACTCCTCCGGGTGATGCTGAGCATGTATTGACCGTAGGCGCCATTGACAAAAAGGGGGTGCTGGCTCCTTTCTCCTCTATCGGCAATACAGCTGACGGACGGATCAAGCCTGATGTGGTGGCTGTAGGGCTGGGGGCGGATGTGATGCGTTCTGATGGTAATCAGGGTAAAGCGAACGGAACTTCCTTTTCTTCACCCATTATGTGTGGTATGGTGGCTTGTCTGTGGCAGGCTTGTCCCACATTGACAGCTAAAGAATTGATTCAGCTGGTTCGCCAATCGGGTGATCGTGCAGCTTATCCCGATAATATCTATGGTTGTGGTGTGCCGGATATGTGGAAAGCTTATGCAACTTATAAAGCAGGGCTGGACAAGTAGGACCTCTCAATTGCATTCTGTGAGTTTTCAGTATTGCACACTGTAACGTTTTAATAAGGAAGCAATTGGTATGTAGCATTAGCTTTTCGAGAATTGATAGCTAAGGAGGATGCAAAGATTGCAGTAACCCTTATTATGGAATTATTAGATTAAGGTATTGAATGGAAGCGCTTTCTCTTTATGAATTGAACACGTTGGTAAAACGCAGCTTGGAACAATGCTTGCCTGATGTTTATTGGGTACAGGCGGAGTTGAGTGATGTGCGTACCAACAGTACGGGACATTGCTATCTGGAATTTATACAGAAAGATGCCCGTAGTAATAATCTGATTGCAAAGGCGCGGGGGGCTATCTGGGCGAATGTGTTTCGTTTGTTGAAGCCTTATTTTGAAGAGGCTACGGGGCAAGCACTTGTTTCGGGTATTAAGGTTTTGGTTCAGGTGTCGGTGAGCTTTCATGAACTTTATGGTTATACGCTGACAGTACAGGATATTGACCCGACTTATACTTTGGGTGATATGGCGCGTCGTCGGCGTGAGATTTTGAAACAATTGGAAGAAGAGGGAGTGCTGACGTTGAATAAGGAATTGGAAATGCCTGTCCTTCCGCAGCGTATTGCTGTCATTTCTTCTGCTACGGCTGCTGGTTACGGCGACTTCTGCCATCAGCTCAGAAATAATACCCGTGGCTTTTTCTTTTATACGGAGTTGTTTCCCGCTTTGATGCAGGGCGACAGGGTGGAGCAGTCGGTACTTGTTGCTCTTGATGCGATTCTGGCTCGTCGGGATAGCTTTGATGTCGTCGTCATTATTCGTGGAGGAGGGGCAACTTCGGACTTATCCGGATTTGATACTTACTTGCTTGCCGCCTCTTGTGCGCAGTTTCCTTTGCCTGTAATTACCGGCATTGGTCATGAGCGGGATGATACGGTCCTCGACTCAGTGGCACATACTCGCGTTAAAACACCGACGGCTGCGGCTGAATTTCTGATTGGTTGCATGGAGAATGCCGCCGATCGGCTGGATGGACTTGCTAGTGAATTATATGATACTGTGTTTGCTTGTTTGGAGAAAGAACAACAACGGCTTGCCAGCTATAAGGATCGTGTTCATTCTGCTGTGATCCATCACGTCTCAGATGCTAGATTTTCATTACTTTCTGTCAGGAAAGATCTTGCGCAAGCGGTGAAGACTTCTTTATCTTCTCATCATCACCGTATGGAATTGTTGCGACAGCGTATCGGAGATGCCGCACCCGAAAAACAGTTGGCACGTGGTTACAGTATCACTCTAAAGAGTGGAAAAGTGGTGAAGGATGCTTCTTTGTTGAGTGAAGGAGATGAAATTATGACACGTCTGAAATCGGGGAATGTGAGATCCATCGTAAAAAGATAATATTTCACCTTGTTAATATCTTAATTTTTACTCTTTTATTATTACTGTTAAGAAAATGCTACCTTTGTACATGAATTATCATGTTTGAGTATACTTATAAATCAATGGATTATGCCTGTAAAGAAGAAAGAAACCTATTCTCAAGCAATGGAACGTCTTGAGAAGATTGTTCGTCAGATTGATAACAATGAACTGGAAATAGATGAATTGGCTGATAAAATAAAGGAGGCTAATGAAATAATTGCGTTTTGCACAGAAAAGTTAACTAAAGCGGACAAGGAAATTGAAAAATTGCTGTCGGAGAAGCAAGAAAGTGAAGAATAAAAGCTAATTTTGTTGCTAATTGTAATGTCTGATTGTTTTTTCAGGCAATAAGAAGCGAATTAATATATCGAAATAATGAAAGAAATAGATTGGGCCAATTTGTCTTTTGGATATATGAAGACAGATTACAATGTGAGAATTTACTATCGTAATGAACAGTGGGGTGAACTTGAAGTTTGCAGTGAGGAAACCATTCCGATGCACATGGCTGCAACTTGTCTGCATTACGGACAAGAGGCTTTCGAAGGTTTGAAAGCTTTTCGCGGAAAAGATGGAAAGGTGCGTATTTTCCGTTTGGAGGAAAATGCTGCCCGGTTGCAATCAACCTGTCGTGGTATATTGATGCCGGAACTGTCTACGGAACGTTTTAAGGAAGCGGTGTTGAGAGCAGTGAAATTAAATGCACGCTTCATACCTCCTTATGAAAGTGGAGCTTCTCTCTATATTCGTCCGTTGCTGATTGGAACGGGGGCCCAAGTAGGTGTGCATCCTGCAAGTGAATATCTATTTTTAATCTTTGTGACTCCGGTAGGCCCTTATTTCAAAGGTGGATTTGCGACCAATCCGTATGTTATTGTTCGTGAATTCGATCGTTCCGCACCTTTGGGTACGGGCATTTATAAGGTTGGGGGTAATTATGCAGCCAGTCTGCGTGCGAATAAAAAGGCTCATGATCTTGGATATTCCAGTGAGTTTTATTTGGATGCAAAGGAGAAGAAATACATTGATGAATGTGGCGCTGCCAATTTCTTTGGTATTCGCGATAATACATACATTACTCCGAAATCAACGTCTATTTTGCCATCTATCACCAATAAGAGTTTGATGCAATTGGCCGAAGATATGGGACTTAAGGTAGAACGTCGTCCGGTGCCGGAAGAAGAATTGAATTTGTTTGATGAAGCTGGTGCCTGTGGCACGGCTGCGGTGATTAGTCCGATTGAACGTATTGATGATGTGGAAACGGGTAAATCTTACGTAATTGCCAAAGATGGTAAACCGGGTCCTATCTCTACTAAATTATATAATAAGTTACGTGGCATTCAATATGGTGATGAACCTGATGTACATGGCTGGGTGACAATTGTAGAATAGCGGTGCATGAGTAAAGGGAAATTAGCAAAGTTTGCTGATCTGGCAACTTATCCGCATGTCTTTGAATATCCTTATTCCTTGGCGGATAATGTGTCTTTTGAGTTGAGGGGTAAGTGGAACGAGGGCTTCTTTAAGAATGATCGGCCTATTGTATTGGAATTAGGTTGTGGACGCGGTGAGTATACAGTCGGCTTGGGACGGATGTTCCCTGATAAAAACTTTATTGGTGTGGATATCAAAGGAGCCCGCATGTGGTCCGGAGCCACGGAAGCACTGGAGTCGGACATGAAGAACGTTGCCTTTCTGCGTACCAATATTGAGATTATTGATCGCTTCTTTGCAGAGAATGAAGTCAGTGAGATCTGGCTGACTTTCTCTGATCCGCAAATGAAAAAGGCGACCAAACGGTTATCTTCCACCTTTTTTATGGAACGTTACCGGCGCTTTCTAAAACCAGATGGGATCATACATTTGAAGACGGACAGTAATTTCATGTTTGCTTATACCCGTTATATGATTGAACGAAATAGTCTGCCTGTTGAGGTGATGACTGAAGACCTTTATCATTCGGGGTTGGCCGATGATATTTTAAATATTAGGACCTATTATGAGCAACAATGGTTGGACCGCGGACTGAACATTAAGTATATCAAATTCATTTTACCAAAGGAGGGGGAACTTTGTGAACCCGACGTGGAAATAGAATTAGACGAATATCGCAGCTATAACCGTAGCAAGCGGAGCGGGCTGCAAACAAGTAAATAATATGACATTATATCCTAAACTTATTTTAGATGCACTGGCTACAGTGCGTTATCCGGGTACCGGAAAGAACCTTGTTGAGGCCGGTATGGTGGAAGATAATATCCGTATTGACGGAATGAAAGTCTCTTTTTCTCTTCTTTTTGAGAAGCCGACCGATCCTTTTTTGAAATCGGTGGTTAAGGCTGCGGAAGCGGCTATTCTTGCGCATGTTGGTCAGGATGTGGAAATAGAGGGAAATATTAGTGTGAGGTCGAAACAGGCGGAACGTCCTGAACCTGGCAAACTATTGCCTCAGGTAAATAATATTATTGGTATTTCTTCTGGCAAAGGTGGCGTTGGTAAATCGACCGTTTCGGCTAATCTGGCTGTTGCTTTGGCGAAACTGGGTTATAAGGTCGGACTGCTTGATGCGGATATCTTTGGTCCGTCCATGCCTAAAATGTTTCAAGTGGAGGATGCACGTCCGTATTCCGAGAAGGTGGATGGACGTGACTTGATTGTTCCCATTGAGAAGTATGGCATCAAATTACTCTCTATCGGTTTCTTTGTTGATCCGGATCAGGCTACTTTGTGGCGTGGTGGAATGGCCAGTAACGCGTTGAAACAACTGATTGGCGATGCTAAATGGGGAGAGTTGGATTATTTCCTGATTGACTTACCTCCCGGTACGAGTGATATTCACTTGACGGTGGTACAGACGTTGGCTATGTCGGGTGCAATTGTGGTTAGTACCCCTCAGGCAGTTGCTTTGGCGGATGCCCGTAAGGGAATCAACATGTTTACCAATGAAAAGGTAAACGTTCCTATTTTAGGTTTGGTTGAGAACATGGCGTGGTTTACCCCTGCTGAATTACCGGAGAATAAATATTATATTTTCGGAAGAGAAGGAGCTAAGCAATTGGCCGAGGAGATGAATGTTCCGTTGTTGGGGCAGATTCCTATCGTACAAAGTATCTGTGAAAGTGGTGATAAGGGAACCCCTGTCGCTTTGAATGAAGATTCGGTAACGGGACGTGCCTTCTTACAACTGGCTGCCAGTGTTGTCCGCCAGGTTGATCGTCGTAACGTTGAAATGGCTCCAACCAAAATTGTAAAAATGCATAAATAGCATTTTATTGTAAATAAGGAAGAGGTCGTCTCTTGATTGGTATGTGGCTCAAGTCTTTGATTTAAGTACTTGGAAGTAGCGTATATCTCAATCCAGAAACAGCCTCTTCTTCATTTCTGCTTGTTTGCCTTTATAGTAGAGGTTTTATTGCTTCTCGTATTTCATGGTCTGTTGCTTTTCCACCATAGCCTCTTACTACTTTTCTTATAATTCGTTGTTGATCCAGAATAAAGAAGAAAGGTGCTGTTCCGCCGGTCTGATAATCTTTAATCACTTTATCCGTCGCATTAAGCATGGTATAATTGATTCCTTTTCTATGAATGTAGTTGTCGAGCGCACGCGCTTTACGGGCCCAACTTTCGATTGCGACCAACTCAAAATCGGTATTGTTGAATTCTTCTTTCAATGCTTTTAAAAACGGAAGAGAAGAGAGACATGCACCACAGCCTATTCCGGTAAAGTTGATGAGTACAACCTTGCTTTTGATATCATGAAGCGAGACCGATTTTCCATTTTTATCTGTCAGTGTCCACTCCGGTGCTTCTTTTCCTGTCAGTGCGGGAATTGTTTTTTCTTTAGCATTGCCGTAGCTGTACTTTCTTATTTCATAACCTTTCGGATAGTAATTCACCGCTTTAAAGTTGGCAATGGACAAATGGTTGAGCGTGATATCTGAACAAGTCGTTGCAGAGATATTGTGCGACATTTCTCTTCGTACTTTATAGGGTAGATTGTCTGATTTGCTTATCCATAGTTCATAGATCGATGTGGGGTCACAAAAGAAGGGGCCCTCAGGCATGTGATAAGCTCTCCCGAGGAACTCCACTTGCTTATCCTCGTTAATTACCATTTTAAAATGGTAATAGTCATTCCGATCTTCTAGTTTTGTGGTTATATTATCTTTTGTCTCTAGGGCATATTTAATAATGTTCTTCGTATAGTTAAAGAAAGGGGGGCGTAATGGTCTGAAAGGCAATGGTCTGGCTGTGAAGTCATCTATGACTATTCCTTTTACGTCGTGATAGACCAATACTCTTTTATCTCCGTCGTAGCAGAAATCCAATTTTGTTGTATCGTTCGGATCTAAGTCCACGAAGCATGCTCCTATGGTTGTGTCTTTTGGGTTGTTGTATTCTTTAACGAAGTTGCGGAAAGTGGATAGTGCTGTAGTGTCACCCGGTTGCCATGCTTCGCTAGTGATATAATAACTCGCAGATTTAATTTGTTCAAGGTTGTTGAGTACCTCTTGCAGATAGCTTTTCTTGTCCACTTGAGCATTTATGCAACTGAAAGAAGCAAAGAAAAAGAGGAAGCAGATGATTCTTTTCATGGCTTATTTTGAAAATGGATTACCTGCATCCTACCTCTGAAACCTTATAAGGTAATCATTGACAGGATGCATGGATAATCGTTTGTTAGAGAGAATTAGTATTAGAGATTCGTTTATTGTAGTTTGAAAACGATGGGTAAAGTGTATCTCACACGGACCGATTTTCCCCGTTGCTTTCCCGGTTTCCATTTGGGCATGGTTTCCACTATGCGGATGGCCTCGGCATCAATTGCCGGATTTACACCTTGAAGAACTCTAGGGGAAGTGACGTTACCTTTTTGGTCAATGATCATTTGGACGATCACCCTTCCTTGTGCTCCGCTATTCTGTGCGCTTTCCGGATATTTTATGTTTTGAGCGAGATATTGCATGAGCCCTTCCTTACCCCCGGGGAATTGAGGCATATCTTCTACTACTTCAAAAACAGTGGAACTATTTTGCTCTTGGGGAGCATCTGCTATAAGAGTTGTTTCAGCTTTGCCGGGAACTGATTTGTATTTAGCATTTGTCTTTGCATTGTCCAGACTAAACATAATAGGAATCGTATAGGTGACACGTTCCACTTTGCCTTTCTGCATTCCGGGTTTCCATTTAGGCATACTGTTAATTACACGTATTGCCTCTTTATCTATGTCAGGATTGACTCCCCGGAGTATCTTTATATCCGAGATACTGCCATCTCGATTGACGATATATTGGGCAATTACCCGTCCCTGTATGCCTGCTTTCAATGCGGTGTCCGGATATTTAATGTTTGCTGATAAATACTTCAGCAATGCATTCATGCCTCCCGGGAATTCGGGCATTTGATCTACAACTCTGAAGGGTTGATCTTTTGGATTCTTACTCGGCATATTAAGCCAGACTTTACCGTCTATGATGAGGTGAAGTGCATTTCTTTGTACGCTTTTACCGTCGAAAACCGCGCTGGTAAATTTGTCTCCTTTCTTATATACGGCTATAAACTGGCTGGTAGCAGGAGCTTCAAATTGAAAATGACCTTCTTTATCACTTGTAGGGAGTGTCCCCGAAAATTTCCAGCCTTTCTCTGTGCTAAACTCAACTCCGGCTAAAGGTGTCCCGTCTTTATCCGTTACGCTGCCTTTATAGGTGACCAGCTTTTGCTGTTGGTCGGATTGTGTGTCTGCTACAATCCCTCTATCTTTCTGGATCGCTGTAGCGGTTGGGCTTTCGTTGCTTGAGCTTTGTTCTATACTCTCTATGACATCTTTTGCCACCTGCTTTGTTGTGTGGGCTATGGCTTCTATATTACTGATGAGCATGAGCAGGGCTGCCAGGGGAAGAAACATGAGGTATTTTGTCCTTCCGATTTTCTTTGTTCTTTTGGTATTCATCATCTTGATTCGTTTTTTTAATGGTAAAACATTAAAACTATTATAGATTGTTGCTGCAGCCTTGTGATGAGCCAGTCCGAGTAAATGGTACTGGTATGCTTTGGAGTCGTACCCTGTTTCCAATACATGATTGTCCGCCATGTATTCAAGGTTGGTACGTATCTCGCGTCTTATAAGCCAGATGAAAGGGTTGAACCAACAGAGTATGCAGGCCACCTCGCTAATGATGACATCTATGGAGTGCCATTGCCTGGCATGCGTTAGTTCGTGCGTTAGTATTTCGTTGAATTCGCTTTCAGATTGAACTTCCGGATTGATAAAGATCCAGTGGAAGAAAGAAAAAGGGCTTCCGGGATGGGAAAGTAAGTAAACCGTTCTTCCGTTAATTTCCTTCTTTGTAGCACGTAAGGATATGCGGATGATCGCGGTTAATTGTATGAGAAACCGGATAGACAAAAGAATCACTGTGCCCCAATAAAGAATGCTTGCGTACTCCAGCAGCAGACTTTTCCAGTCCAAAGTGGGAGTCACTTGCAACTCGGGTAACATAATATTGGCGTACAAGTTGGCCATTTCCGCCATTGGTTCTTGTTGGGTAACCCATGTCTGGATGTTAAGTAGCGGACAGATGGCTGATAAGAAAAAGAAACAGAGCAATGCCGCTCTACGCCAGGTGAAGAAAGTATCTTTATAAAAGAATAGCCGATAGAATGCATAAAAGAGTGCAATGGCTATGTTTATTTTCAAAAAGTAAGCCAACATAAGATTTGTTTTTTATGGATGTTATTTAAGGTGTGTCATTACTGACTTCCTATTCTTTTCCTTTTTCGATCATATTAATGATTTCTTTCAGGTCGTTAGCGGACAGTTTTTGTTCTTTAGCGAAGAAAGAGACCATTTCCTTATAAGAGTTCTCAAAATAGTTATTCACAAAACCGCTCATGAAACTCTGCTTATATTCGCTTTCACGGATAGCAGGGGTATACTGATAGGTATTTCCTACGCGGGAGGGTTTTACGTATCCTTTTCGTTCCAGATTCTTCACTATGGAGGCCACAGTGGTGTAGGGTGGAGCTTGTCCGGGATATTTAGCTACAATATCCTTGATGAAACAACTGCCTAAGTCCCAAATGTAAATCATCGCTTCTTCTTCTTGTATCGTTAACTTTTCCATGGAATAAAAGTTTTATAATGAATTCGATACAAATCTACGAATATATCGTAATTATCCAGTTATTAGTTAGTTAATTAATCTAAAAGAGCTCTTCTTACCTTCGTGGATATACTGGAGCAGTCGCTTTTATAATGATTGAAGGCTGCATTGGAATACATCAGTGTGCATTTCAATGCAGCCTTCAACGGCTTTGGACATGGGTGGGGAGATGGCGTTGCCCTAGTCCAGTGTAAATGATTGCGAGCCGATTAATGTGCCATCAGCAAAAATATCAACCCGGTAAGTACCTGCATAAAGGTATTCATCAACGTCCCAGTAGACTGTTACGTCTTGTTCATCTCCGGTATATTCGATGTATTTCTTTATGGAGTAGGTCAATTGTCGATTCTCGTAAGCAAAGGTGTCGGATGGGTTCTTAGTCAGAACACCATTGTCCGGTTTGGTGATACGTACATAAAGAGTCCGTTCGCCGGTTTCAGCCGTTATGTTCTTGACGATGGCAAATCCTATTTTGAATTTTACTACGTCTTTAACTTTCTTGGCTTTTTTGTTTCGTTTATTGGCTGCGAATATGCTGATATTGGTAGCATCCAATTGAGCGGCCAGGTTCACTTTCTTGTTGAGTTGCTTCTTTTCTTCTGCGAGATTATCGATTCTTCGCGAAGCCACATTGTATTTTTGTGTCACCTCTGCTATCACCTCTTTTTGGTGTGCGGTCAGGCGGTTTAGCGAGTCAATCTGGTTGATATATCCTATCATGACTTTACGTAAAGTGGCTAACTCCTTCTTCAGGCGTCGTATCTCTGTTGCATTGCTGCTTTTTACCGTACGAAGTTCTTCCAGCAGGCGTTGGGTTTTCAATTGCTCCTGCCCCAGTAAATTAGAGAGCGAATCATTCGAAACGGTCATCTTCAATTCATCGTATTGTTTGGCGAAATCAGTGTATTGATTTTCCAGATCTTCCTTATCCAGTTGAAATTCTTCAGTCAACTCTTTGTTTGTTTTCTTTTCTGAAATCAAAAGTACGGTAAGTCCGACAAGTGCGAGCGTTAATATAATTCCTGTTGTAATGAATAACTTATTTCTATTAGTCATCTTTTTCGTCGTAATTTATAAGTAATGGATTAGAATTGAAGTCTATTCTGCCGACAAAAGTAATCATAAATTGCTAATTGCTAAAAAGGAATAGAAACTAAATAATCATTTAACTTAATTTATTACGGAAATATTTCTTTAATTAGGAATGTCGTTGTACTTTTGCCTCAACTTTATAACGCATATAAACAAAAACTTAGGAATTATGTCAAAAGTAACCGTAGTAGGTGCAGGTAACGTGGGTGCTACATGCGCTAATGTGTTAGCCTTTAATGAAGTGGCTGACGAAGTGGTAATGCTGGATGTTAAAGAAGGCGTTTCGGAAGGTAAAGCAATGGATATGATGCAGACTGCTCAGCTGTTGGGCTTTGATACCACGGTTGTTGGTTGCACCAATGATTATGAGAAAACAGCAAATTCAGATGTAGTTGTTATTACTTCCGGTATTCCTCGTAAACCGGGTATGACTCGTGAAGAGCTGATTGGCGTGAATGCCGGCATCGTTAAATCGGTTGCACAGAACATTTTGAAATATTCTCCCAATGCTATTCTTGTAGTGATCTCTAATCCGATGGATACAATGACCTATTTGTCTTTGAAGTCTCTTGGTGTACCCAAGAACCGTATCATTGGTATGGGTGGTGCTTTGGATAGCTCTCGTTTCAAATATTTCTTGTCTCAGGCTCTAGGTTGCAATGCCAATGAAGTTGAAGGCATGGTTATCGGTGGTCATGGTGACACAACTATGATTCCTTTGGCTCGTTTGGCAACTTACAAAGGTCAGCCTGTAAGTACTCTTTTGAGTGCAGAGAAATTGGATGAAGTTGTTGCTTCTACAATGGTTGGTGGGGCTACACTAACTAAGTTGTTGGGTACTTCTGCTTGGTATGCACCGGGTGCTGCAGGAGCTTACGTTGTTGAATCTATCATTCACAATCAGAAGAAGATGATTCCTTGCTCTGTCTATTTGGAAGGAGAATATGGTGAATCTGATCTTTGCATCGGTGTACCTGTGATTTTGGGCAAGAATGGTATCGAAAAGATCGTTGAACTGAATCTGAATGCTGACGAGAAAGCTAAATTTGCAGCTAGTGCAATTGCTGTTCATAAAACAAATGCAGCATTAAAAGAGGTTGGTGCTCTTTAATTTGCTAGATCTTAGTTTTCGTATTAAATAAGTGATTTAGGCTGTTCCTGTAATGGGGACAGCTTTTTTTTATGCCGGTTGGTCAGCGGCTCTCTGTTTTGGCTTCAACGGAGTGGCTAAGGGATAGCCTTGGTTTGCTATAGGTTTATAGTCGTTTAGACCTGGGGGAATGATGCTGGTAAGTGTTCTTAGTACGCGTTTGAATCTAGCAAAATCGGTGTGTCACTGGAGTGTCACTCGTTTGCCACGGCTGTGTCAAAGCTTTGCCATTGGAGTGTCATTCGTTTGCCACTGGAGTGTCACACTACTTTCAGACCTGTTTAAGATAGACGGTGCACGGTCTGCAAACAATTGGTGCTACTGCTTTTTAGTTGTATTGCCTGGTGGAATAAAGTAATAACCCATAGTCGGTCAGTGCGGGTTGTGCCATAAGGAAAGAAACCGGGAGCAATCAACCTATTTATCTGATATCGGCTCCCCACATCATTTTGTTTCTCAGCGTGTTAAAGAAAGAATGGTTGAAACGCTTTATGACTTTAACGGTGTAGTCGGCACGGAAGATGGAAAGATGGGTGGTTTCCTTGCACGGTTCGCTATGCCCGTCAATTGCAACGAGAAAACTATGGCTACGGCTTTCCACATCCAGCGTCACCTTCCAGTCGTCACAGATTACAATGGGGCGGATATTCAGGCTATGTGGGGCTACAGGAGTGATGGCTATTGTTTTGCTATTGGAGACAATGATGGGACCGCCAACGCTTAGCGAGTAGGCCGTGGAGCCTGTCGGCGTAGCAATGATTAGTCCGTCCGCCTGATAGGTGGCCAACGGTACATCATTGATTGACGTGTGAATGCTGATCATGGAAGAGTTGTCCCGTTTCAGTATTGCTATTTCATTTAATGCGAAAGGCGATTTCATCAGATTCTCATCATCACATTTCAGCTGTAATACACTATGCTCCTCTATTTTGTAGTGATTGTTATAGATCTCATCGAATGTCTCTTCCATCTCATTGAGAGAGATATCCGCCAAAAAACCCAAACGGCCTGTATTGATTCCCAATATGGGGATATTCTTTTTGCCGACACGATTTGCTGCTCTTAAAAATGTGCCGTCTCCTCCGATACTGATAGCAATATCGGCTGTAAACTCATCCTTTTCAAATAATTCAGCGGAGGGGATGTTTAGTTGCAGTTCGGTAACTAAAAAGTCGTAAAACTTTTTACAAATGCAAAGCTGTGCATTGTGCTTTTCCAATAAACGAAACAAGACTTCCAAGTGCACCGACTCCTTTGGCTGATATGTATTCCCAAATATGGCAAATCTCATTGTGGTTCTTTTCTTAATGAATTGCAAAGATGGTATTTTTTTCTCAATTGCGCCCATTGTATTGCGATTATTTGTACTTTTGCCTGAAACTATAAATTGAATCATGACTAAATTGAGTGTAAACATAAATAAGGTTGCAACGCTGCGTAATGCCCGCGGGGGGAATGTACCTAATGTTGTGAAAGTTGCATTGGATTGCGAAAACTTCGGGGCGGAAGGGATTACCGTCCATCCGCGTCCTGACGAGCGACATATCCGCCGTAGCGACGTTTATGATTTACGTCCGTTGCTTCGCACGGAGTTTAATATAGAAGGATATCCGGCACCGGAATTTATTGATTTGGTATTGAAGGTGAAGCCGCATCAGGTGACATTGGTTCCGGACAGCCCGGCCCAATTGACTTCTAATTCGGGATGGGATACCAAAGCGAATCTTTCATTCTTAACCGAAGTGCTGGATGTCTTCAACAATGCCGGCATTCGCACGTCTGTATTTGTCTCGACCGATGCGGAGATGATAGAATATGCTGCAAAGGCGGGAGCGGATAGGGTGGAACTCTATACCGAGCCTTATGCCACAGCCTATCCGCTTGATAAGGAAGCTGCCGTTGCTCCCTTTGTAGAAGCAGCCAAAGTGGTCAGGAAACTGGGATTGGGGCTGAATGCCGGGCACGATTTAAGTCTGTTGAACCTCGCGTATTTCTATCAGAATATTCCTTGGACGGACGAAGTATCCATTGGACATTCGCTGATAAGTGATGCGCTGTATTTGGGATTGGAACGTACTATTAATGAATATAAAAACTGTCTTCGCTGATGAATTTAATATGTCTGTTGGCTCAAGTAGCCCCTGCTCTGACTGATTCTATTGCAGGAAACAACCCCGTATTGACTTCGGTAGCAACTCCCGACCAAATGAATTTGTGGAGTATGGCTGTCAAAGGTGGTTGGATTATGATTGTTCTCGGGTTATTATCTATTGTTTGCTTCTATATTCTGTTTGAACGGAATTATGTGATCCGCAAAGCAGGGAAGGATGATCCGATGTTCATGGATAAAATAAAAGATTATATTCTGGATGGTGAAATTAAGTCGGCTCTGTCTTATTGCCGCAGTGCAAAGACTCCGTCCGCACGTATGATCGAGAAAGGAATCAGTCGTCTGGGCCGCCCGGTCAATGATGTGCAGGCTGCGATTGAGAATGTTGGAAACATAGAAGTGGCTAAGCTGGAAAAGGGGCTGACGATTATGGCGACTATTTCCGGAGGTGCTCCGATGATTGGTTTCCTCGGAACCGTAACCGGTATGGTACGGGCCTTCTTTGAAATGGCCAATGCCGGTAATAATATTGATATTACATTGTTGTCCAGTGGCATTTACGAAGCTATGATTACTACCGTTGGCGGTTTGGTTGTGGGCATCATCGCTATGTTTGCATACAACTATCTGGTGACCTTGGTCGATGGCATTGTGAATAAGATGGAAAGCCGGACCATGGAATTTATGGATTTGCTGAATGAACCAGCCAAATAATTGTTTGATATCAACTAAATCAGAACTTAGTGTTAAAACGTAGAGCTAAAATATCGCCAAATTTCAGTATGGCATCCATGACGGACGTCATCTTCTTGTTGCTGATCTTTTTTATGATCACTTCTACGGTCGTCTCGCCTAATGCTATAAAGGTGTTGCTTCCGCAAGGCAAGCAGCAGACTTCTGCCAAACCGCTGACAAGGGTTATCATTGATGCGGATTTGAATTATTATGCTGCTTTCGGGAGCGATAAGGAACATGCTTTAACTTTGGAAACCCTGCCTGCTTTCTTGCAAAGTTGTGCGGCTAAGGAACCAGATATGTATGTGGCTTTATATGCGGACGAATCGGTGCCTTATCGCGAGATTGTAAAAGTGTTGAATATTGCAAATGAAAATCATTTTAAGATGGTGTTGGCGACTCGCCCTCCCGAAGATAAATGATAGGCATTTAAGATAAGAAAGGAAATAATAGGGTGAATCAGAGAAGAAGAGGGAAATATATCGGAATTGTTGGTGCGCTATTGGTGCACGTGGTTGTCCTTGCCCTTTTGATATTGGTTGGCTTTACTTTTCCTAAACCTTCGGAGGAGGGGGGGATTCCTGTGATGTTGGGAGAAGTGCCCGATGCATTGGGGAGTGCCGATCCGTCTTTAGTAAAAGTGGACGTGATGGAAGAGCAGCCGCCGGCAGAGGAGCAGAAGGCTCCCGAACAGAATATGATTACTCAAGCCGAAGAAGAAACCGTTGCAATAAAGCCGAAAACCGAATCCAAGAAGAAAGAGGTGAAGAAACCTGAGAAGACTGCTGCTGAGAAAGCTGAAGAGGCTCGCAAGCAAGCTGAAGCTAAAGCGGAAAAAGAAAGGAAGGCGGCGGAGGAGTTGGCCCGTAAGCGAGTGGCCGGAGCCTTTGGCAAGGGGGCTGAGATGGGAAGTAAGGGAACGACAAAAGGGGCTGGCATGCAAGGCAGCCCGGATGGAAATTCCGCTTCTGGAGCCTCTTCCGGAGTGGGAGGATATGGTTCTTTCAGTTTAGGAGGGCGTTCTATTGGTGAAGGTGGTTTGCCCCGTCCTGTATATAATGTTCAGGATGAAGGCAAGGTCGTGGTTTCTATTCTTGTCAACCCCGCCGGTTACGTCATCTCAACGAGTATCAATAGACAGACGAATACAGTGAATCCTGCTTTACGCAAGGCCGCCGAAGATGCAGCGAAAAAGGCGCGTTTTAATGCTGTCGACGGCTTGGATAATCAGTCAGGTACAATTACATATTATTTTAAATTAAAGTAAAGGAGAAACAATCATGGGAACAGTTTATGTTTTTTTTGCCGATGGCTTTGAAGAAGTAGAAGCTTTCACTTCCGTTGATGTCATGAAACGGGCGGGTTTGAAAGTTGTAATGGTAACTGTGACTCCTAATGAAATCGTGAGAGGAGCGCATGGGGTATCTGTCCTTTGTGATAAGAATATTGTCAACTGCGACTTCTTTGATGCGAATTTGCTTGTATTGCCCGGCGGAATGCCCGGGGCGACTAATCTGGGGGAATGTGATGATCTCCACAAACTTCTTTTGCGTTTTAATGAAGAAGGAAAGCTGATCGGTGCAATTTGTGCGGCTCCTATGGTATTAGGCAAACTCGGATTGTTAAAGGGGCGTAAGGTGACTTGCTATCCCGGTTTTGAGAAGTATCTTGAAGGAGCCGAATATACCGCTGCTATGGTGGAATTGGATGGTAATATCATTACCGGAAAAGGTCCCGGAGCTGCCATGGATTTTGCTTTTGCTCTTGTTGAACGGCTTTTGGGTAAAGAGAAGGTGGATGAATTGAAGAACGCCATGTGCATAGCCGGATAGTTTGTGATGGAATATGCTCTGATCGTTGCAGGGGGTAAGGGGCTTCGTATGGGGGGAGAACTGCCGAAGCAGTTTATACCTCTTAAGGGAAGGCCGGTCTTAATGCGAACTTTGGAGGCATTCCATACCTATAGTCGGGAAATCAAAATCATATTGGTGTTGCCTCAAACCCAGCAGTCCTATTGGACGGAGTTGTGTGAATCTTATCATTTCTCCATACCTCACGAAGTTGCAAATGGTGGTGAAACCCGGTTTCATTCGGTGAAGAACGGTCTGTCTTGCGTCAAAACTTCCGGACTGGTTGGTGTGCATGATGGGGTACGTCCGTTTGTTTCGCAGGAGGTCATTGCTGCTTGTTATGCACTGGCTGCGAAAAAGAAGGCGGTAGTGCCGGTGATCGACTTGGTGGAAACGATTCGTCATCTGGAAGATAAAGAGCATAGTGTAACCGTTGACCGGAACGGGTATAAGTTGGTACAGACGCCTCAAGTCTTTGATGCGGATTTACTGAAACAAGCTTATGAACAGGAGTATAGACCGGGCTTTACAGATGATGCATCTGTAGTGGAAGCTTTTGGTGTTCCTGTATCCTTAACAGAAGGTAACCGTGAGAATATAAAGATAACAACCCCCTTTGATTTGAAAATAGCTACTGCTTTATTAGATTCATGTTCGATTTAGCATCTCGTGACATAAAATACATTTCTGGCGTCGGTCCGCGGCGTGCTTCCGTACTCAATAAAGAATTGAGCATCTATTCTTTGCATGATCTGTTATATTATTACCCTTATAAATATGTAGACCGAAGCCGGATTTATCTCATTCGTGAAATAGACGGGAATATGCCGTATATCCAACTGAAAGGTGAAGTCCTGGGGTTTGAAACCGCAGGAGAAGGGCGGCAGCGGCGTTTGATCGCTCATTTTTCAGATGGGACAGGTCTTGTCGATTTGGTCTGGTTTCAGGGCATCAAGTATCTTCTCGGGAAGTATAAATTGCATCAGGAGTATCTTGTTTTTGGAAAGCCATCGGTTTTTAATGGTAGAATAAACATTGCCCATCCTGATCTTGATGATGTTTCGGAATTGAAGCTTTCACCCATGGGGTTGCAGCCTTATTACAATACCACCGAGAAGATGAAGCGCGGTTTTCTCAATTCCCGTGCGATAGAAAAGATGATGGCTACTGTATTGGGGCAGTTGAACGAACCCCTGCCTGAAACGTTATCACCTGCAATTCTGGCTGAATATCATTTGATGCCGTTGACCGAGGCTTTGGTTAATATCCATTTTCCGGCGAATCCCGAATTGCTTCGTAAGGCCCAGTATCGTTTAAAGTTTGAAGAGTTGTTTTATGTGCAACTGAATATACTTCGTTATGCGAAAGATCGTCAGCAGAAATATCGGGGGTATATTTTTGAAACGGTGGGAGATATTTTCAATACGTTCTACTCCAAAAATCTTCCCTTTGAATTGACCGGTGCTCAAAAGCGCGTTATGAAAGAGATACGCCGTGATGTCGGGAGTGGTAGGCAGATGAACCGTTTGTTGCAAGGAGATGTGGGTAGCGGAAAGACTTTGGTGGCGTTGATGAGTATGTTGATTGCTTTGGATAATGGCTATCAGACTTGTTTGATGGTGCCTACGGAGATTCTGGCAAATCAGCATCTTGAAACCATTCGGGAACTGCTGTATGGCATGGGCATCCGGGTGGAGTTACTCACTGGTTCTATCCGTGGGAAGAGGCGCGATAATATACTTTCCGGACTGCTGACCGGTGAGGTGAAAATATTGATAGGAACGCATGCCGTGATAGAAGATACGGTTAATTTTTCTTCACTGGGATTGGTTGTGATTGATGAACAGCATCGTTTTGGGGTGGCACAGCGGGCGCGCTTGTGGACTAAAAATACGCAACCTCCTCATATTCTTGTGATGACGGCTACTCCGATTCCGCGTACTTTGGCGATGACCTTGTATGGCGACTTGGATGTTTCTGTGATTGATGAATTACCTCCCGGTCGTAAACCGATAGCAACCATCCATCAATATGATAACCGGCGGGAGAGCCTGTACGGATTTATACATAAACAGCTTGCAGAAGGACGTCAGGTGTATATTGTGTATCCCTTGATTCAAGAAAGTGAAAAGATCGATCTGAAAAATCTGGAGGAAGGCTATTCTCTGATTTGCGAGGAATTCCCTGAATGCAGGGCGTGTAAGGTACATGGTAAGATGAAGGCTGCGGAAAAGGATGAACAAATGCGGCTCTTTGTTTCGGGAGAGGCCCGGATTCTGGTTGCTACTACCGTTATTGAAGTCGGGGTGAACGTACCTAATGCTTCAGTGATGGTGATTGAGAATGCGGAACGATTCGGTTTGTCACAACTCCATCAATTAAGGGGGAGAGTGGGACGCGGAGCCGAGCAGTCTTACTGCATCTTGGTGACCGATTACAAACTTGCCGAAGAAACCAGAAAACGTCTTGAAATCATGGTGCGTACTAATGATGGATTTGAGATCGCTGAGGCCGACTTGAAGTTGCGTGGGCCCGGAGATCTGGAAGGAACCCAGCAGAGTGGCATTGCTTTTGATTTGAAGATCGCAGATCTTGCCCGCGACGGACAGCTTTTGCAGTACGTGCGTGCTATTGCCGCATCTATTGTCGATAGCGATCCTGAAGGCACGCATTCGGAAAATGCAATTTTGTGGCGGCAGTTAAAGCAATTGAGAAAGAGCAATGTTAACTGGTCCTCCATTAGCTGAAAAACGGTTAAATATACGCTTTACCCTTATTTTATGTTGTATAACATATGTTCCCCTTGTTTTTCCTGTTTATAAGAGTTTAGACTCGCTTTTCTGCTTTTAATTTGCGATGTGTCACGAAAAAATAGTTAATGGTAAACTTTGATTTTCAATAAGAAATACTACCTTTGGGAGAATTTTATTGATTTAGATATTCGATAAAGACAGGAAATGTTGCTATTTTTTGAAACGCTTGCAACGGATATCAAAAATATGAATGACGAAACGAATGAATTTTAAAGGCATAAAACTGGTTTTAGCAGGTGCTGCGGTAATGGTCAGCTTGAGTTCTTTTTCTCAAGATCTGATTGCTCGTCAGGCTCCCATTGATAGAAAACTTAAAAGTGTTGATTCGCTGGCTTTGCAAAAGCAAATACGTGCGGAGCAAGCCGCTTATCCGGGACTGGATGTATATCCGAGTTGGGATAATAAACATGTAAAAGCTTATGGTAACGCAATTGTGCCAGATAACTATACATTCGACCTAAGAGGGTTTTGTATGCCAACTAACAGTACGAAGATTACAGATGTTTTTGGCTATCGTCCTCGCAGACGTAGAATGCACTACGGATTAGATGTTAAAGTCTACGTTGGAGATACAATCCGCGCTGCTTTTGATGGTAAAGTCCGTATTGTTAAGAATCAGGGCCGTCGTCGGGGGTATGGTAAATATGTTGTGATCCGACATGATAATGGACTTGAAACCGTATATGGTCACCTATCGAAACAATTGGTTGTAGAGAATGAACGGGTAAAGGCTGGTGAGCCTATTGCTTTAGGTGGAAATACCGGCCGATCAACCGGATCTCATCTTCATTTTGAAACTCGTTTTTTAGGGATACCGATTAATCCGGCATTCATGTTCAATTTTGAAAAACAAGACGTCGTTGCAGACTCATATACTTTCCATAAAGCAAAAAATGTTCCGGGAACCGCACGCAATCTTGCTGCCGGTAATGGAATGTTTTATAAAGTGAAGCGGGGAGATACCTTATCCCGAATTGCATCCCGCCAGGGTATTTCTGTTAAAAAGCTCTGTCAGTTGAATCGTATTACCCGTAGAACATTATTACGTCCGGGACAAATACTTCGTTGTTCATAAATTTATAAACTCATTATAGAGCGAGGGCACTTTAATATAATTTAGAGTGCCCTCTTTTCTTTTTCCTTTAATTATTTATACCTTTGTGTCCTATTTGTAAAGAAATGAAAGATACTCGACATCAATTTGAACAGATCATTTCTATCTGTCGTGATTTGTTTTCAAAGAAACTTCATGATTATGGTCCTGCATGGCGAATCCTTCGTGTGGCTTCCGTAACGGATCAGATATTTATTAAAGCGAACCGCATTAGAAGTATTGAGACCAAAGGGGTGACTCTGGTGGATGAGGGTATCCGTTCCGAGTTTATTGCTATCGTGAATTATGGTATTATCGGGCTGATACAATTGGAATTGGGGTATGCGGAATCTGCCGATCTCTCCAATGAAGAAACTTTGGCACTTTATGATAAGTATGCCAAGCAGGCGCTTGATTTGATGCTTGCTAAGAATCATGATTATGATGAAGCATGGCGTAGCATGCGTATCAGTTCCTATACGGATTTGATATTGATGAAGATCTATAGGACGAAGCAGATAGAGAGTTTGTCCGGACAAACATTGGTTTCGGAAGGAGTAGATGCCAACTATATGGATATGATAAATTATTCTGTATTTGGTTTGATAAAAATAGAGTTTGGAGACTAAACAAAAACATATCATTTGGGAAAGCTGGGTAAACGTCTGCCGCTTTTTGTTGGCGGTATTATTTATCTTTTCCGGGTTCGTGAAAGCAATTGATCCATTAGGGTTCCTTTATAAGATACAGGACTATCTGACAGCTTTTGGGATTATTAATTGGTTTCCTACGTATCTTTTGCTTTTGTGCGGTATTGCATTGTCTGTTCTGGAACTTTCAGTAGGTGTTTTCCTTTTCTTTGGCATACGCCGGCATTTTTCTTCGGCAGTGGCGTTGCTCTTGCTGGTTGTGATGACACCGCTGACTTTTTATTTGGCAATAGCCAATCCGGTGTCCGATTGTGGTTGTTTCGGAGATGCTTTGGTGCTGACTAACTGGGAGACTTTCGGAAAAGATCTGATCTCGTTATTCTTGGCATTATCTGTCTTCAGAGGTCGTGATTCTATTCTTCGTTTTGTGTCTATGAAGATGGAGTGGATGATTTCTACGTATACATTGCTGTTTGCTTTTGCCCTCTCATTCTATTGTCTTCATGATTTACCCGTGATCGATTTTCGTCCGTATAAGATTGGTACTGATATAAAAGCGGGGATGAGTATGCCGGAAGGAGCAAAACCCAGTGTTTTTGAGAACCGCTTTATTTTGGAGAAGAATGGTAAGCAAGAGGAATTTACATTAAATAATTATCCGGATAGTACCTGGACATTTGTCAAGGCCCGTACGGTGTTAAAAGAAAAAGGCTATGAGCCGCCGATTCACGATTTCTCAATGATCAGTATGCAAACGGGGCAAGACCTCACAGACAGTCTTTTGTCCAATCGCGGATATACTTTCTTGCTGGTTGTTCATCGCGTGGAGGAGGCTGATGACAGTAATATTGATTTGATTAATGAAATATATGATTATAGTGTGGAGCATGGTTATCATTTCTATGCGCTGACCTCGTCACCTCAAGATCAGGTTGAATTGTGGAGCGATAAAACCGGTGCAGAGTATCCGTTCTGCCAGATGGATGATATTACGTTGAAAACCATGATTCGTTCCAATCCCGGATTGATGCTGATAAAAGGAGGTGCCATCCTGAATAAATGGAGCGGAAATCATTTACCCGATGAATATATTTTGAATGATAAGTTAAGCCGGTTGAAGCTGGGATATCAAAAAAATGTAAGTAATTGGCGTACTATAGGTCATGTCTTTCTTTGGTTTATGATTCCGCTATTGCTGGTTATTTTCGTTGATGTGTTGGTCGTGAAGCGGCGGGAGAAAGAAAAGCTTCGCCCCCGGTTGGATGATCAGAACCCATAGACGGCTCGCACCTGTCGAACGGACGGTAAAGGTATTAGGATAGAAAGAACCAAGATGTTATATTTTAGATGAAATATTAACCCTTTTAATAATTAAAAACAAAATGAGAAAAAACATTGTTGCAGGAAACTGGAAGATGAACGAGACCCTTCAGGAGGGCATTGCTCTTGCAAAAGACTTGAACGAGGCTTTGGCTAATGAAACACAAAATTGTGATGTAATAATTTGTACTCCGTTCATTCATTTGGCATCGGTTACCCCTTTGGTTGACGCTGCTAAGATTGGCGTAGGTGCAGAAAACTGTGCAGACAAAGAATCCGGTGCTTATACCGGTGAAGTATCGGCTGCCATGGTGGCTTCCACTGGTGCTAAATATGTCATTCTTGGTCACTCGGAACGTCGTGCTTATTATCATGAGACAGTTGCTATCTTGGAGGAAAAAGTGAAATTGGCTTTGGCTAATGGTTTGACTCCGATCTTCTGTATTGGTGAGGTTTTGGAAGAACGTGAAGCTAATAAGCAAAATGAAGTTGTAGCTGCTCAGTTGGCTTCTGTCTTCTCTTTGTCAGCCGAAGACTTTTCTAAAATCATTTTGGCTTATGAACCTGTTTGGGCTATTGGTACAGGTAAGACTGCAACTCCTGATCAGGCACAGGAGATTCATGCATTTATCCGTTCTACCGTAGCTAATAAATATGGGAAAAAGATAGCAGATGATTGCTCTATCCTTTATGGAGGTAGCTGCAAACCGTCTAACGCAAAAGAATTATTTGCCAATCCTGACGTTGATGGTGGCTTGATTGGTGGCGCTGCTTTGAAAGTTGCCGATTTCAAGGGGATCATTGATGCTTTTAACTAATTGAAGATATAGAAGGTTTGAGTTGAAAGCGGTGTCTGCCGTTATTGGAAGAGTACGGGCTTTCAACTCTCTTTTCTATTTCCTCATTCAATAATATCAGTATGAATAAAATTGGTTTGCTTTTGATTCTATGTTCTGTTTCCAGCCTTTCCATGCTGGCGCAGAATAACATTGTGAAAAGTCTGGAACGCGACGTACCCGGTCAGGGGAAAGTTGAGATTCACGAAGATTCCCGTATTGAGGCATTGATTGGTACGGAATATGTTCCAACCGGGACTGATGATGTGAAAGTGATTAAAAGCTCGGGTTATCGTATACAGGTTTATGCCGGAAACAATACCCGTAAAGCCAAGAATGATGCTTATTCTGTCGCTTCCCAAATCAAAGAATACTTCCCGGAATTGCCAATTTATACCTCTTTCAATCCTCCCCGTTGGTTATGCAGGGTGGGCGATTTTCGTAGTATTGAGGAGGCTGATGCTATGATGAGGCAATTGCATGCCACTGGTGTATTTAAAGAAGTTTCTATTGTGAAAGATCAGATAAACATTCCTTTATAAATAGTAATCATGTTAGAAAAAGAAGAAATCAGTTCTCCTGCGTTGGAGGAATTGAAAGAGCATTATCATCAAATTATATCTCTTCTGGGTGAAGATGTTGCACGTGAAGGTCTTCTGAAAACGCCGGAGCGCGTGGCAAAAGCGATGTTGACATTGACCAAAGGGTATCAGATGGATCCGCATGCAGTACTTCGTTCCGCCAAGTTTAAGGAAGAATATAGCCAAATGGTCATTGTGAAGGACATTGATTTCTTCTCGCTTTGTGAACACCACATGCTGCCTTTCTATGGTAAGGCTCATGTTGCTTATATCCCCAATGGTTATATTACCGGTTTGAGCAAGATAGCGCGTGTGGTTGATATCTTTTCCCATCGTTTGCAAGTGCAAGAGCGAATGACTTTGCAAATAAAAGAATGCATACAGGAGACCTTAAATCCGCTAGGGGTGATGGTAGTGGTAGAGGCCAAACACATGTGTATGCAAATGCGTGGAGTTGAGAAGCAGAATTCCGTGACTACGACTTCTGATTTTACGGGCGCGTTCAATCAGGCTAAAACTCGTGAGGAATTTATTAATCTCATTCACCAGCATTCTGCTTTTTAATTTACTTTGTATGAAGATAGAGTGCCGGTATCTTGTAATGGTTACTGGTGGTATGTATCACTAGCGACGGGTACTTTGAACTTGCTGATTAGGGTAGGACAACTCTTTCTCCCAGTTGCTTCGCAATGGTCGATCGTACACTACGTAAACTATTATAACGTTGCATCAAGTTCTCACACTTCTCATCGTCATTGGCTATCTCAGGGTCTTGTAAGGCAAACATCATGTGCTTGAGTTCTTCTGTTACTATAGCATATTTGAAGTTAATCATCAAAGCTGGTACCAAGTCGTACAATCGTTCTTCATCTGTTACGACTTTCTGTCCTTTGGAATGGTATTTACTCAATTGATAGCGATTACTGATCAGTTCTGCACTTAGTTTGCTGATGACAGGATCGGGATGTGACAGAAAATACTTTTCCGAGATAAAATGTTCCCTTTTTACTTGTTCGGCAGCCTCCGATAATATTTTTCGATGGAGCGGATTATGGAAGGCCAAGTCATCTTCTTGCAAATCGTTTATCACATATTCAATGACCGTGACGGGAGTTTCGTTTCCTTCTTCATCGGTTACATTATACATGATTCTTTCCCCATAGCGGACGATCATCTGCAGGATAAGGCGCTCGTACTTATAGAATTCCTGTCCTTCTTTTCCTTCTTCCGGAATAAATGAAATATACTCTGCTGCTTCTGGCGTGAGTTCACTTGTTTCAGCCGGATTTTCTGGTCCGTTTAGATTAGCTTGCGAACCCGATGCGGCTTGGGAATAGGTATTGTTAGCATAGCTTTTTTCCCTGCTTTGTCGTTCAGCATCCTTGATGGTTTGCTTTTCCCTGATCTTTGCGACTTCCGAGACTAATAGTTTGTCTTCTACTTTTAAAGAGGAACCGCATTCCTTAATGTACACATCACGTACAATAGCTTCGGGAATGACCGAGATACTTCTGACAATATCGGCAATCAGTTCGGCTCGTTTGATGGGATCTTTTCCCGCTTCTTCCAGTAACAGATTTGTTTTGAACCGGATAAAATCAGTCTCATACTTTTGAATAAACTCTTGAAATTCGGTGGAGTTATGTTTGCGAGCAAAAGAATCCGGATCATCTCCATCGGGAATCAGACAGACTTTGACATTCATGCCTTCTTCCAATAGCATGTCTATGCCTCTGATAGAAGCCTTGATACCAGCCATGTCACCATCGTAAAGCACCGTTATGTTATTGGTGAACCGGTGTATTAAACGAATCTGTCCAGCGGTCAGTGATGTTCCCGATGATGCAACGACATTTTCAATACCGGACTGGTGCATTGAAATTACGTCCGTATAACCCTCTACCAGAAAACAACGGTCTTGCCGTACAATGGCCTGTTTGGCGAAATAAATGCCGTATAGTTCGTTACTTTTGTGATAAATTTCAGATTCCGGTGAATTGACGTACTTCATCGTAACCTTTTTGGTTTGCGAGCTCAGTACCCGTCCGCCAAAAGCAACAACCTTGCCTGAAAGTGTATGTACCGGAAATATGACCCGTCCCCAGAAACGGTCGCGTAGTTTATGGTCGTCCGTTTCGTAGCAAAGTCCAGTCTTTACCAGATATTCCTGTTGATAACCTTTGTGCAACGCTTTCTGTCCGAAAGCATTACGTGCTTCGGTGCAATAACCCAACTGAAACTTTTCAATGATATCATCACGAAAGCCACGTTGACGGAAATAGGACATACCTATATTTCGTCCTTCGTCATTATTCTTTAAGATGTCTTGAAAATAATCGCGGGCGAAGTTGTTGACAATGAACATGCTTTCCCGCGTGCTTTGGGCTGCTTTTTCTTCATTGCTCAGTTCCCGCTCTTTAACTTCAATTCCGTATTTTTTAGCCAGATACTTTAATGCTTCATAATAGGACATCTGTTCATGTTCCATAATAAAATGTACCACGTTTCCACCTTTGCCGCAACTGAAGCATTTGCAAACTCCCTTGGAGGGGGATACACTGAACGAGGGCGTCTTCTCATTATGAAAAGGGCATAGACCGACATAATTCACTCCACGCTTTTTGAGTGTAACAAACTCAGATACAACGTCTACAATCTGTGCTGCATCGAGAATACGGTCTATGGTCGCTTGATCTATCATCGTTCTTTCTTTTGTAATATACAAAGTTACTATAAAAATGAACCCTTGCAAAAAAAGTTGAGTGCGCTGAACGGGGTTGGCTGATAAATAATTGATAAAACAGCATTAAGGTGAAATCCTGAAGAGCTCTCTTTCTCCTTATTATGATAATCAGATCAAATCAAAAAGGCCCCATTTACCTGGAGCCTTTTTGACCAATTTAATCTTTATTGTATAGAGTCACCTCTTTCTTAAATGCTTTCTATTTAATGTTTTCCCGGATGCGCGTCAGGAATTTCTTCATGCCTTCTGCATCCTTGTTGCTGATGATCTCCAATAACCTCTTCAATTCCAACCGGATATTTTCCACTTGCGCCGGAGTACGCGGATTGAAAAGAATTTCCTGAAGTAGGTAATCATCTTCATTTAGTAGTCCTTTGGCTATAGCCATATGTTTTTTAAATGTTGTTCCTGGTGCTTCCTGGTGTTTCATGACCGCGGCAAACACAAATGTGGAGACAAAAGGAATAGATAGCGAGTATGCTACTGTTTCATCATGTTCGTCGAAAGTGTAATTGAAAATATTCAGGTTCAGACTGCTATATAAGTCCTTGAAGAACACCTTTCCCAAGTGATCGCTTTCGCTGATAATGATCGCACTCTCGCTTCCCAGATTGTTCAGACTGGCAAAGGTCGGGCCGAACATCGGATGTGTGGATACATAGCGAAATCCGCTCTCTTCGTAGAATTTCTTCAATCCGGTTTTTACCGAAGCAATATCGCTAATGATGCAATCTTTCGGCAGCGCCGGTAGTACATTACGAAAGGCATCCAATGTATATTTAACCGTAACAGCATTGATGACCAGTTCAGGTTCGAAATCCTTTATCTCTTCCAGTGTTGTAAAACGATAGGTATTGTAGACGAATCGTAATTGGAGCGGATTAACGTCGAATACAGCTGTCTCATGGTCGAAACTAAGGATGTCCGTGAAGAAGGAGCCCATTTTTCCCGCTCCTAATATTAATATTCTCATAACACTTTTTATTGTATAAGCAGGTAGTTAGCCATTCCGCTTTTCATTTGTTGATTATTTCCATTTGTTGCCTTACGCTCTCTTCATGGATAGCTTCGAATACTTTTTTAATAAATTCGGCATCCATGCCACAGAGTGCACCTTGAGAACCGCGCTTTTCGAGAATTTCATTATAACGTCCGGTTTGTAGGATAGTCATATCGTGTTCTTTCTTATAAGTACCTATTTCACGGGCAATGCGCATCCGTTTGGATAATTCTTCAATCAGATTATTGTCGCATTCGTCTATTTGCTTACGCAGTTGGCTTAGGCTCTCAGTGCTTTGCGTCTCTTTGCGGATCACTAACAAGTTCAAGATATAATCCAGTACGTCCGGAGTCACCTGTTGTGATGCATCGCTCCATGCACAATCGGGATCGCAGTGACTTTCAATGATCAATCCGTTGAATCCTAAATCCATGGCTTGTTGACAGAGTGGTGCAATCAGTTCACGTTTACCGCCAATGTGACTGGGGTCGCAAATGATAGGTAGATTTGGAATACGGCGACGTAGTTCGATGGGGATGTGCCACTGGGGTAAGTTACGGTATATTTTCTTGTCATAACTACTGAAACCACGATGAATCACACCCAAACGTTTCAGTCCCGCATTATTAATTCGCTCCAATGCTCCGATCCAGAGTTCCAGATCGGGGTTTACCGGATTCTTAACCAATACCGGAATGTCTACACCTTTCAGTGCATCGGCAATTTCTTGTACTGCGAAAGGATTAGCCGTGGTACGCGCACCGACCCATAGAATATCCACTCCGGCCTTGAGCGCTTCGTATACATGTTTGGCTGTGGCTACTTCTGTAGAGACATACATACCTGTTTCCTTCTTAACTTCTTTCAGCCAGGGGAGTCCTTCCACACCAACACCTTCAAAACCTCCCGGTTTCGTACGGGGTTTCCATATTCCTGCACGGAATATTTTCAATCCTTTTTCCGACAACTGTTTGGCGGTAGACATGACTTGCTCCTCGGTTTCTGCACTACACGGACCGGCAATGACCAAAGGACGTTTGTCCTCTATTCCCGGTAGTAAAATTGATTCTAATTCCAGTTCCATTTTATTATTTATTTAATTATTATTCTGTTCATCCAATGTGCCTATTCTCTGATAAAGTCCGGCTTTCTCTTTGATTACAGCTACTTCATTTTTTTAAGAAGCTATAAAGGTTTGTTCTTGCTTTGAGGGCTAAACTTATTTCAGCTGCTGAATTCTAAACCTGTCCTTTCATCTGGTAAGCTGAATCATACCTTATTGTCTTTCTTCAAGATCCCGGGCATTGCCTTAATTCTTTCAAGCGCTTCTGCTAATTTGTTGTCTTTACAGCAAAGCGATATACGGATAAACCGTTTACCGTTCGACCCAAAAATAAAACCGGGGGTGATGAAGACGCGCGCTTCATGCAATACTCTTTCGGTTAGTTCTTCCACATCCGTACAGCTGTCCGGTATCTTTCCCCAAAGAAACATGCCGACTTGCCTTTCATTATATTTGCATCCCAAGGCTTGCATAATTTCTCCGGCCAATTGACGACGGTTACGATAATTCTTATTGTTACCTGCGTACCATTCCTCTTCCGCCTCAAGGGCTTTAGCTGCTGCTACTTGCATGGCGCGAAACATACCGCTATCTATATTGCTTTTTACTTTCAATACCCATTGTATGAATTCGGCATTGCTGGCCAACATCCCGATGCGCCAGCCCGGCATGTTATGGCTTTTGCTCATGGAGTTGAACTCAATGCAACACTCTTTGGCTCCGGGTATACTCAAGATACTTAGAGGATGGTCATTGAGTATGAAACTGTAAGGGTTGTCGTTGACAATGACAATACCTTTGCGGCGGGCAAAGTCCACTAATTTGGCATAAAGTTCAGGAGTTGCATTTGCTCCGGTCGGCATGTTGGGATAATTGGTCCACATTAACTTCACGCGACTCATGTCCATGCACTCCAGCTCCTCAAAGTCGGGCATCCAGTTGTTCTCCTCCTTTAGATTGTAGTTTACGACATCTGCGCCAAGAATTTTGCTTAAAGAGGTGTAGGTCGGGTAGCCGGGATTCGGCACCAAAACCTGTTCGCCGGGATTGACAAAAGCAAGTGTAACATGTAGAATACCTTCTTTTGATCCGATCAACGGTTGAATCTCGGAGTTCGGATCCAGGTTGACACCATACCATTTCCGGTACCATTTGGCAAACCCCTGGCGTAATTCGGGGATGCCTACATAAGGTTGGTATCCGTGTCCGTCAGGATTTTGTGCTTCTTCACACAATGCATGTATCGTTTCTGTCGATGGTGGCATATCCGGACTCCCGATGCCCAGGCTGATTACATTTTTGCCTTCGGCATTCATCTGCGCTACTTCCTTCAATTTTTTCGAGAAGTAATATTCACTCACACCAGCCAACCGATCGGCCGGTCTTACTCTAGAAGCTTGATTTTCCTTCTGCATATTCACCTAATATTTTAAGTTCCTTGGTCAGCGGTGTGATTGCCGCAATGGCTTGTTTATATTTTAATAAATTATCAAATACGATGTCTACATAAAATTGATACTCCCATTCCCTTCCGATGATAGGTAGCGATTGGATTTTTGTCAGGTTAATGCGGTAGAAAGATAAGATTGATAACACTTGTGAAAGACTTCCTTCTATATGAGGTAGCGTGAATACCATACTCGACTTATCCGCTTCTTTGTCTTGATGATGACGTAAATCATCAACTTGGCAGGAATCTGCCACTATTAAGAAACGTGTGAAATTGTGCTTGTTGGTTTCAATCGCTTCTTGTAAAACCTTTAATCCATATCGTTCAGCAGCTGCTTTAGAGCAGATAGCGGCATGTCCTTTCAGGTTCTCCTTTTTTATAAATTCCGCACTGAGAGCCGTATCTTCACTTTCCACTAATTTTATCTTCGGATGAAGCGCCAGAAAATCACGGCATTGCATCAAGGCGATCGGGTGCGAATTTACTTCTGTAAGATCCTCCCAATCTTCTTCGGGAAGGCAGGCGAAACAATGTGAAATACGTAACTTGCATTCCCCTACAATTTGTGCTCCGCTTTGCCTCAGTAGTTCATTATTATGTAGCAGACTGCCTGCGATTGTATTTTCTATAGCTAGCATACCTATTGTTTTGCTGTCTTTTTTCATTGAAGCGAATACCTCTTCAAAGGTATTGCAACAGATCAGCTCTATTTCTTCTCCTTCGAAATACTTATGTGCGGCAATGTCGTGATACGAGCCCAAAGTTCCTTGAATGGCTATCTTCTTCATAATGTTCTTTAAAAAAAAATCCCGCATCCATGATTGGAGCGGGACTTTATATTACTATTTAAGTTTTATCAGTTCTTAAGCATCACTGTCACTTGACACATACAAACCCCCGCTTCACTTTTTTGCTAAAGTAAAAGTAAAAGAAGAAGTAAAATGCGTAAGTAAACAAATTCATACTATTTCTTTATAGTTTCTATTTTGAGGCAAAAGTAATGCTTTTCTTTGATATACAAACAAAACATGATATTTTTTTTGTTTTTGGCAACACTTTCTTAGAATGTCTAGTCTAAACAGGTCCGATTGTTACAGTCTTATTATATTGGGTATTCTGCCCGTTTGATAAATTATACCGTTATTGTCCCTATTATTGGTTTCTATAATGGTACTATATCATATAGAAGCGTTCTTGAACCGAATTGAAATAGTTTCTTGATATATTCAGTTCATCTGCTTTCTCAAATGGGGGGAGCATAATGCACCTTTTCCCCTCAATTGCTCCTAAATAGTTGATATTGATAATTTGTTGCTGGTTGATTTGTGTAAATTGGATTGCTAATTTTAATATATCATCGGCGGTTGTATTTCTCTTAAGTGGGATTCTTTGATTTTGGATAATAGTGAACCAATGTTTTCTTTCCTTATTATATTCAAAGTAACCCACATCATCGATCTTCAAAGAGCGGTAGCCCTTTATTGTTGTTATGAGAAAATGAGAATTGTCTTTGGCGCATATTTTAGAGAGAGAATCTTGCAACGGCTTTTTTTTCTCTTCAGAATCCATGTAACTTAAAAAATGATTGATTACCACTTGAAATTCTTCGTTGGTATAGGGCTTTAGCAGATAGTCAAAAGCTGATTCGCGGAGTGCGTTTAACAAATAGTTGTTATAGGCTGTATAGAAAATAACTTGCATGGGCCAACTTAATACATCTTTAATATCTCTCAACAGGTCAAATCCGTTTGTCTCCGGCATTTCTACATCAAGGAAGAGTAGATCCGGCCTGTCTCTCAGAATGAGCTCTTTGCCTATTATGGGATTTTGGGCTGATTTGATAACTTTAATTTTATCTATAAGTTGTAGTGAATGCGATAAATTGGATATTCCTGTTGATTCATCATCAATAATGATAGCAGTATATTTGTCTTTCATTTGTAATTAAATTTAAAGTTATAAGGAATGAAAATTTCAACTTTTGTTCCTGTTACTTCAGGTGATATCTTATTTCTGTTTTGGACGGATGCTGTTATCTTATGTATGTTTTTTGAATTTAAAATTTGTATAGATTGCATTAATACCTTAAGTCCTGTTCCTATACCCGGGCATGCAGTCGCAGCGTTCGGGTGATATCCTGTCCCGTTATCAATAATATTTATTTGAATGCCTAGAAGTTCTTTGTTTATTTCTACAGTTAGTCTTTTCTCTCCTTCAATATTGGCAAGACCATGTTTCAAAGCATTCTCGATGGGAATTTGTAGCATCATTGGAATTATCATTATCTTGTCGGGATTGATTTCGGGACTGATGCTCCAAGTCATTTTGAAATTATGACCTATTCTGTATCTGTTTAGTTCTATATAAGCCTTGGCGAATTCAATTTCATTGCTTAGTTTTATACTGATTTGTTCTGCCATTTCCAGACTTTTGCGTAATAATTGCGCTAAAGTATAGAGGCGATTTTTCTTTTCTTCATCCAATCCCTGCATTTCATTATTTAATACGTTGAACATAAAATGAGGTGATATTCTGTTGCGTATATTGCTGATTTTTAGTCTTAGGATTTTATCAATGTATTTGTCTCTTTCCGAGTTGTTCTTTTTCTTTATCATACGAAGAGTGAAAATTGCCCCAGACACGCTTAGTATGGAGATCAGTATCCAAATATATGAACTTAGTTTAAAGGTTTTAACCTCGGCTTTTTGTTGCTCTATAAGCAAATTCTTTTTCATTAATGTGCTGTCTTCTTTATAATGCATGTCCAACTCTGCAATTCTTTTTTGCGTGGCATCATTGCGTAATGAATCGCTAAGAGTTTTATATTCAACTAAGTAAAAGTAGGCATTTTTGTAATTCCTTTCTTTTAGGGAAAGTTTCTCTAAATACTTTATACGAATTAATTTAATATTGGGCTCTATGCCTTTGTTGCTTTTTATTTTATCCTTCAATTGGTTAGCTAAAGAGAAGTTCTTTTGGGCGGTTGCCAGCCCGATCCGTATGGCATTGATATAAAACAAGGCACTTTTATGATTAAGACTCTTGAAATAAGGTTCTGCATGGTTCAGATAAAATTTACATGAATCTGTTTTGTTTAGATTAAGATAAATGTCTGACAGATTAATATAGATAAGGCTTTTAAAATAATCGTGTTTGGTATTTCTTAAATAGTTTTCTGCTCTTTTAAACCATAATAAGGCATTGCTATATTCCTGTTTATAGTAATAATAATTTCCTCTGTTATTGCAGAAAAGTACTTTCTCGTCAAATCGTCTGTTTTTGTAGTCTTTTTCTGCTCGAAGATAATACTCATTAGCCTGTTTAAAGTCTCTTAAATCCAAGTAGATATCGCCTAAACCATAATAGAGTGGAAATTTGTACTCGTTCAAATTTAGTGAATCACTGATGCTTAATGCTTTTCTCAAATAGAATGCGGCGGTTGAAAGATTGCCTTTGGCTTTGTATTGATCGGATAGATTGATGTATATATTGGGCAATTCAGATTTATCATATTGTAAATATAATGCTTTCATTAAGTAAATAATTGAGGAATCAGGTTTGTTGATTAAAGAATAATAAACGCCATATGAATTATTAATTGATGATAGTAACCTTTTCTTAACATAAGTATTACTTTTCTTTTTGAGAAAGGATTCTATTTTTCTTTTCATGATCATGCCTGAATCATATTGATTATTCAGTAAATAGGTGGTGGCATATGCTTCATATGCGTCATAATACACCATGCTATCTTTTGTTGTGTTCATTATCTTTTGTAACAGGCATTTGGACCTAGCAGTCTTTCTGAAAATATTTTTTCTTGCACTGTCTAATAATGACGCAGTGCTATATATTTTTTCTTTTTGAAAGTTATGTCTGCCTTTACACGATATTGACAGAAATAAGAGTATCGTAATAAAAGACAAATCATTTATAATATCAAATTTATATTTGGTCTTGATAATGCACTTTTTCATGATTAATGAATAGTTCTTTTGACGTTGTCTTGACAAAGGTATGTGAAATTCTAATAGTCTTTCTATTAAAATTGATTTATATATACAATATGTGTTTCTTAGATTAAAGAATAAATTTAATTTAATAAAAATAAAACACCCCTGAATACAAAACAGAGGTGATTTATTTTTATTTACTTAGTATATTAAAATTTAAATCCAAACTTTATTGTTGGCGCTGCTAATACACTATAGTTGTGACTGTCTGCCGATAGGTCACCCAAGCCTTCTTGTGGTTTATACGTAGTCATGTTGTACGTATAGGAGAACGGATCAACCTGAATGCCTACAAACATTGAAGGAAGAACGAAATAATCAATACCGAATGTAATGGAGCCGCGGAGATTGTAAGTCTCAGCTGTTGATTTTCCCATTGTTTCATATTCATCATATTTCATCTCGTTTAATCCGTAGGCAAAACCTGCACGTACACCTAAATAAGGCATGAGGTTCGGCATACTCTTCATTTTAAAATAACGATCGACTCCTGTAAACACGTTATAGGAGAACGAGTAGGCATCTGCTACGGCGCGATAGTTTGGGACCTCTCCCATATTCTCTTCCGCAGAGCTGTTTCTATTCGTATCATCAATCGTGCCGGGAACAGCCGAATAACCGGGATTATTCGTGAAGTTCACACCGCCACCCAAGTTTAGTTTCCACAAGTCTTTGAAGAACCAGCCACCTTCAAAACCAACCATCAGTTTTTTGTCTGTCCAGTTGGTAGAGAGTGCTGCTGCTTCATAATCGGTCAGCAGCCCCGATTGGGCTGTGACGCTTGCGTAACTATTATATCCTACAGTTGCTGCTATTGTAAAATCTCCTTTTTTCGGAGTATATACCTTATTACAGGTACTCTCCTGTGCATTAGCTGCAAGACACATCATGGGCATAACGGCTAACATTAAAAGTCTTTTTATTCTCATATTACTTTTGTTTTTATGCCGTTAATATTGAAGCTATTCTGCTAATGCGGTATCTAATGCTGCTTTTGCAGTGTCTACAATTTTGGTTTGAGCAGCAATTTCAGCTGTTAGATTCTCTACTTTCTTATTGGCTTCTGCTAGAGCAACTTCTGAGTCTGTTAAGTAGCTACCATTGGCACTATATTTAGCAATTTCTTGGTTTGCCTTAGCTATGCTTGCTTCAAGTCCTGCAATTTGGTTGTCAATATCACTAGCATTTATATACAGATTATATAGTGCTGTCGCTTCTGCACTCAGTTTGTTAGGGGCTTGTCTTGCCTCTACTAAAGCATTAAGAGTTGTTTCCTGTTTCTTTTCGGCTGCAATAGCGTTATCAAATACCTTCTTATATGCAGCAATGTCAATGGCGGCAAAAGCATCATCGAAGGTTTTCTTTGCTGTTGCTGCTTTATCATAGTTCTCTTGAGCGGATGCCAGTTTATCCTTAGCGTCTGCAATATGGTATTCTGCTGTTTCTATTGCAGCTTTTTTAGTTGCTTTCTCTGCGTCTGTCGTTTCCGGTAATTTTTTTGCGTCAGTCATTTCTGCATTAGCAGCTGCTAAACGACCATAAGCTGTATTCTTATCTTTAGTGTCGGTAGATGTACCTAGCTGTTCTTTAGCAGAGGTTACTTGATTAGCATAATATCTGTCTGCATTTAATTTATTCGTTTCATTTACCCGGAAATTTTTAGGTAAACTGGATAAATTAGTAGAATACATGCCATTTGTTATATCAACATCTGTAACATACTCAACCGAACTGACTGTATATTCAATAACGTAATATAGGTTATTTACTGTGGTAACAGGACGCATGTCTATTCCTTCCAATGCCATTTTTACAGTGTCACCAGCTGCTTTTGCTGCAACACCTTCATTGTCATAAAGTGCATTCCATGCTAAATCAGCTTTTTTCTTGGCAGTTTGCCATTTAGCATATACTTCTTTACTATCGATATTAGTATATGCTGGATCTTTTAAGATTGCAATTTGGGCATTATAACCTGCAATTTTCTGTTCAGATTGAATAACCTGAGTTTTTGCAAAAGCTTTTGCAAAATCTACACCAGCTTCCAGATAGGCGATGCTAGCCTTTGCAGTTGTCAAGTCTTTATTCAACCCCATTAACTCTCCTAAAGCATCTGAATAATTGTGATAGAGAGTGTTTAGCTTCGTGTTATTTGTTGTAATAACTTGGCTTTCATAGTTCGCTATTGCAACTTTTGCTTCTGCTATAGCTTTATTTGTTTCTGCTTCGATTCTTTGTATTTCAAAAGCAAATTCTTGTGCAGCCTGTTCTTTTTGCTGTTGCTTTAGTTCAGCTTTTGCATTTTCTGCTGCAGCTTTTGCTTTTTCATATTCAGCCTGAGCTTTGTACCATTCAGCCTGAGCTTCTGCCATTGTTGTTTCTGCTGCAGCTTTTGCATTATCCAATGCTGCAACGGCCTTTAAAGCCTCAGCTTTTGCAGTGCGTACATCCGTAACGGACTGCGATTCGTTGTCGTCCACGCAAGCACCTAGTGTTAAAGCACTGATTGCGACTGCAACTAATAACATTTTCTTTTTCATAATTTCTAGAAAATTTTGAGTTATAAAATAATTAATAAAAGATTTGATCTCTAATTGTGTAATCATTGAGATATTCGTTAATTTTCAGTCAAAGGTAATGCTTGAATATGATAAAGAGAAGTGTCCTAAATAGTCGTATGTATATATGTTGCACATATCATTGATAAGTGGATGATATCTGTGTTTATGTTGCCTTATTTTGTTTACTGTCGTTTAGCTTTATACTGCTTTTATGTAGAATGTTTTGTGTGTGATCATATAGACTTACACATCTATCAATTGTAACTCTTTTGTTCGTTCTTCACTAAAAAGTTATATCTTTGCCTTGCTTAGCAAACAATGGAGAACGGAGTATCGATTTTGCCATTGAACTAAGCGTTGGATATTACTAAAATTAAATAGCTTGAACAAACTAAAAACATATTCGCATGAGGAAGAATTGGCAAATGCCGTTTCCCATGCCATAGGCATTCTCTTAGGCGTAATAGCCGGATATATTCTCCTTTCTAAAGTTTCTCTTAGAGGTGGCGGATTTTGGGAGACAGGTAGTGTATTGGTGTATTTGTGTGGAATGCTTTCTTGTTATACGGTGTCGACATTGTATCATGGCAGTAAGGAGGGAAAGCGGAAGCGGTTGCTTCAGAAGTTTGACCATGCCTTAATTTATGTGCATATTGCGGGGACATATACTCCTTTTACGTTAATTACGCTTAGGACGGAAGGCTTGTGGGGATGGGCATTGTTTACATTTGTCTGGCTCTCTGCCATAGCCGGTGCTGTTGTGAGTTTCAGAAAATCCGGTAAGCATAGTTATGTGGAGACGGTTTGTTACGTTGCGATGGGGTGTTTCATTTTTGTCGCTTTTAAACCCTTGATTGATGTGTTGGGCCGAACCGGAGGTTTGGATGCGCTTTATTGGCTCATCGGCGGAGGGGTCTCTTATATCATAGGTGCCGCATTCTATTCACTGACGAAGGTGAAATATATGCATACGGTTTTCCATCTCTTTGTCTTGGGAGGAAGTCTATGCCATATCATTGCGATTTATATCATTTTATAAGATCTTTTCGGGTGAGCGATCTTCTACTTTTTGTTGATCCGGACAATGACTTGTATGGGGCGATGGTCTGATGCAACAGGCTCTTCAATTACTTCCCTCTTTTGCACGTTGAAAACATAATCGTTCTTCTTGTAGCCGTAGATGTAGTCGATGCATTCATCCGGATGATCCGCCAGGAATGTGCAGGCGCTTGTATCATTTAACGGGGTGAATATCTTTCTCAGTTTTTGTTGAGATTGACTTGTAGGGCGGGAGTTCATATCTCCTGCCATTAGTATCGGTTTCTTTATTCCTTTCAATGCTTTCCCGATCAGGGGAACGGATGCCAGTTGGTCTTGCGGGGTGAGTGATTGGTGGGTGGCACAAAAGACATAGTCTTTGTATTCGGCTATAATCAGGGTGCGTTTTTCTTCCCGTCCGGGCATCGGAATAATGCGGCATTGTAAAGGCTGCTCTTTAGATAAGATGCCTATGCCGTAACTTCCTCCCTGAAAAGCAATGGCGGAAGCATAGAAGGCGTGCATCCGAGTACGTTCTTTTAACTCCTGGAGAACAAATTTGCTATTTCTTTTTGTTACGCTATCTAATTCTTGTAAGGAAACAATGTCGGGCGATGCTTCGTTAATGACATTGGTGATGCGCTGATAGTCGAGCTTCCCGTCCATGCCGATGCAATTGTGCGTATTGTATGATAAGGCATTTACTGTAACGCTTTGTGCCAATACTGTGGCAAATGGGAAGATAGTCCAAAAAAGCAAATTAATAATCGTTTTCATAAATGATGTTTTTAGATAAAGGCTCTTGCGTACTGCTTTTAGCTTATTCTTATCTTGTAGTTATAGCCCTAAAACATTGCCGCTATGACCTTGTAAATTATCATATTCGCCGGTGACGTTTTGTCCTTCTTTTGGATTTAGCTCCAATTCTTTTTTCATGTCTTCGATGGAGCCTTCTTTGTCTCCATTCAGTAATTTGGCTCGTCCCCGTTCATGATAAGCTTGGGCGAAGTCAGGATTCAGGTCAATGGCGTCTTCAAAAAGCTCAATGGCTTCCGTTAGCTTCTTCTGGCTGATATAGAGCTGGCCGAGGTAGAGGAATGCACGTTCATTGAACGGATTTAGTTCTGTGACATAGCGATAGTCTTTTTCTGCTTCCTCTGTCTTTCCTGTGGCTTCCTCCGTTTTTCCGCGCAGGAGGAGGGCACTCTCTTCATTAGCATCATGAGCTAGTATTGCTTCAACATCTTGCATCGCTTCGTTATATTGCTCCATTTTGATGAGTGTTTCCGCACGAAGGAGGCGTGCCTCGATAAAGTCATCTTTTAGTACGATGGCCTTAGTCAGGTGTGCTACCGCCATAAGATCGTTGTCCAATCCCCGTTCTGCTTTACCCGACAGATAATGAGCCATGGCGTTTCCTTCTTCGATTTCAATCGCTTTTTGAGCAGTATCAGCCATTGTGCGGTAATCTTCTTGCATATAGCAAAGATTGGCCAGTGTCAGGTAGGTGTTGATATAACCGGGATCCAATGTAATCATTTGTTCCAGTAGACTTCTCGCTTCATCAAGTGCACCTTTCTGGATGTATACCTGACTTAAGTAGCTCATCGTTTCAAAGTCTTCCTGAAGTGTCAGCGCTTTTGTGAAGCACTTAATGGCATAATCTGTTTGTCCCATTCGTTGGGCTCGCATACCATCGTATTTGAATATTTCAAAATTCTTTTTGTCGTTTTTCTGCTTTTCAACTTCTGTGCTTTCGACTTTTCCTGAAAAGAGTGATTTTAGAAATCCCATGCTTATCTGTTTTAGTGAATAAGTATATTTAATGCGTTAATGATCACAAAAGTAGTGAATTATTCCATTCTCGGCAATTATTTTCCGTTCCTCAAGTAGGTTCTGTATGATTTCGCTTACAATATCCTTATCTTCACCTATTTGCCGGGCAATATCCGCCGGTGTCCGGGGGGTGGAGGATACGAGAGTGAGTATCTTTTTTGAAATCTCTTCTTGATTGAGGTGCTTCCCGGTCCCGGTTGCTTTCCGTTGATTGATGCATGCATCACATTGTCCGCAATTGTGCTCGTTCTTTTCTCCGAAGTAGCGGAGCAGCATGCGACTGCGGCAGATAGTATCGGTGGTTACATAATCTATTATTGCCTGAATGCGCGATTCGTAACGTTCTTTTCTCTTTTCATAAACATCGGGCGAGAGATGCAGTTGCTCAATGTCCACACGTTCGCGGGTGTACAGAATGTACGGCGTCTTTTTGCGCGGAATGTAGTCGATGATGTGAAGTTTGGACAGACGGATCAGAATGTCGTAGACTTGTGAACGGGTAAGTGAGCTACGTACGGCAAGAGAGGCTTCGTTGATGTAGGTGTACTCGGTGAATAATCCGGTGTATGAGCGAAGAAGGATTTGAATGAGTTGATCGGTGTCGTCACCCATCCCCTGAAGCTTGTAAAGCTCATCCCGATGAATGGTAAAGAGTAGTCTTGAGGCATTGTCCTGCTCGCTGGTATATTCAATATATCCGGCTTGTGTCAGAATTTTGAGAGCGCTGTCCGCTTGTACAGGGAAGTACTTGAATTTTCTGCAAAAGTCTTCCAAGTTAAATTCCCTGATACATCCTTGTCCGTCACCCATAGCCATCTGGTAATAATACTGGAGGTGTTCGTACAGTTGTATAATGTATTTTTTTTCGGGGAAGGTGTCGGGGATACGTTTATGAAGGGTGGTTTTATCCGATTTTGCATATAGAATGACGGCATATGCTTTCTCTCCGTCGCGTCCGGCTCTTCCCGCCTCTTGAAAATATGCTTCAATAGAGTCCGGCAGGTCAAGGTGAATGACGATGCGTACGTCGGGTTTGTCAATGCCCATGCCGAAAGCATTGGTGGCCACTATGACCCGGCTTTCTCCGCTTTGCCAACGTTGCTGGCGTATATCTTTGGTTGCGTCATCCAGTCCCGCATGATAAAAATCGGCTGTAATTCCTTCGTCTGTGAGCAGTTCGGCAATTTCTTTTGTACGGCGGCGGTTGCGGGCATAAATAATTGTACTGCCCGGTATCTGTTGCAGGATGTGGAGCAGTTCCCCGGTTTTGTTTTCCGTTTTGCGGACCACATAAGCCAGATTTTTCCGTTCAAAGCTCATGCCAAATACATTGGACTGCTTAAAGTGGAGCCGTAGCTGGATGTCTTCGACCACTTCGGGAGTTGCAGTTGCTGTCAATGCCAATACCGGGATACCGGGAAGCAATTTACGTATTTCTGCAATCTTTAAGTAAGCCGGACGGAAATCATAGCCCCATTGCGAGATGCAATGACTTTCGTCTACGGTAATCATGCTGATTTTCATCTTCTGTAATTTGGTACGGAAGATTTCCGTATCCAAACGTTCCGGTGAAATATACAGGAACTTAAAGTCTCCGAAGATGCAATTTTCCAATGCGATAACAATTTCTTTCCGCGTCATGCCGGAATAAATGGCTATTGCTTTTATGCCCCGTTTTTTCAGGTTCTGCACCTGATCTTTCATCAAGGCAATCAGCGGGGTAATGACGAGGCATAACCCCTCCTTGGCGAGTGCCGGCACTTGAAAGGCAATTGACTTTCCACCACCGGTTGGCATTAGTCCCAAAGTGTCTTTGCCTTCGCCTATACTGGTGATAATCTCCTCTTGGATGCCCCGAAAGACATCATATCCCCAATACTGCTTTAAGATGTCATGGTAAGACATGCAATAATAGATGATTTAGCAACAGCCGGAAGCTGTATCTCATTTTATTAGTTTGGCTTTATATCTTCTATTTGTAATTGTACTTCCCCTCGCTTATGAGTGTTTTCTTCAATGGAATAACAAATATCGAACGAATGCTTGGTTTTGATGAATCGTACGTGTGAGCTTTGTCCGAAAGCAATTCCATTCATCACATTGTTCGATTTATTGTCCACTAATTCCAGTTTGATGTGTTCCTGATCGCGCCCCACTACTTTGCTGGTGCCATAATCATAAACATTGTGCGTACAAAAAATAGGCTTCGGATTATCCGGCCCGAAGGGGTTGAACTTTTTAAGGTCATTATAAAACCTTGAAGTAATATCCCTAAAGTCTATCTCTGCATCAATATCAATGATGGGACTGGTCTGCTCGGGCAGAATGTGTTTTGATACATATTCCTCAAAGCGTTCGGTGAAAGCCTGAACGTTTTCCACTTTCATTGAAAGTCCGGCGGCGTAAGTATGCCCGCCAAAGCTCTCAAGCAGATCCCGGCAATTTTCCACAGCTTTATATACGTCAAATCCGGTTACCGAACGTGCCGAACCGGTTGCCATATCATCTGTTCTGGTCAGTACTACAGCCGGGCGGTAGAATATTTCCGTCAGGCGCGAAGCCACGATGCCAATCACTCCTTTATGCCAATCTTCATTGTACAATACAATGGAACGGCGGTCCGATAGTCCGTCCAGTCCCTCTACAATGGAGTTTGCCTCTTCCGTCATGTTCTTGTCCAAGTCCTTTCGGGTCTCGTTATACTGGTTGATTTGTCCGGCTTTTTCTAAGGCAACGGACAGATCCTTCTCGGTTAGCAGGTCAACGGCTTTCTTTCCGTTTTGAATCCGGCCGGAGGCATTTATACGCGGTCCTATTTTGAATACGATATCGCTGATTGTGATCTCCTTGCCGGCTAATCCGCAAACGTCAATAATAGCCTTTAGTCCTACGCTCGGATTGCTGTTGAGCTGTTTCAGTCCATGAAAAGCCAAGATGCGGTTTTCTCCCATAATGGGGACAATGTCCGATGCTATACTTACGGCAACAAGGTCAAGTAACGGAATGAGGTGATGGAATTCTATGCCATTGTTTATGGCGAATGCCTGCATGAACTTAAATCCGACTCCGCAGCCGGAAAGGTGCTCATAGGGGTAGGTGTTATCCTGCCGTTTGGCATTCAGTATGGCTACCGCCGGAGGAAGCTCGTCGTCCGGCACATGGTGATCGCAGATAATAAAATCAATACCTTTCTCTTTGGCATAAGCTATCTTGTCCACTGCTTTAATGCCACAGTCCAGAACAATGATAAGTTTAACCCCCGTTTCCGCGGCATAGTCTACTCCCTGTGTTGATACTCCATATCCTTCATCGTAGCGGTCAGGTATGTAATAGTCAATGTTTGAATAAAACTGTTGAATAAACTTGTAGACAAGAGATACCGCAGTTGTTCCGTCCACATCATAATCTCCATAAACGAGAATGCGTTCTTTTCTCCCCATTGCCTTATTCAGGCGCTCCACGGCCACATCCATATCTTCCATAAGGAATGGGTCGTATAAATCAGGTAGTTGTGGGCGGAAGAATTTTTTAGCTTCTTGAACTTTTGTAATTCCCCGCTTCACCAGTAGATTTCCAAGAATCGGATTAATATTCAATTCTTTGGCCAGCTCCCGGCTTGTCTCTGTCTGTTCGGATGTAATGGGTTGATAATTCCATTTGTGAGTCATTTTATATATTTATTTTCTTTTTTTCGGTCTCGAAGGTGCTGAAACTATAAAAGTATTTTATCCCAACAAGGTGTAAAAGTACGAAAAAGTATGGACAATCTTGAAAGATAGTTCTAAAAACTTTCATAAAAGGAACGAGAATACGGGTATTTATCTATTAATAGTTATCTTTGTTTTTGAAGAAAATAAAAGGGGACGCTATGCTTACATTTATTTCCTGTGCGAAGACGATGGCTGTTCGTCTCAATAAGAAAATGCCGGAGACGACTGTACCTCACTATCAGGATGAGGCTATCCGGAATGCACTTGATATGGCACAATTTTCAGCCGGTGAACTGGAACGGTTCTTGAAAGTTAATGCCCGGATTGCGGCCGAGAATCAGATGCGTTATCATGATTTCTTTTCGGAAGACAATCGCTTGCTTCCTGCCATTTATGCTTATACCGGGGCTGTCTATAAACGTATTTTACCCGATGATTTCTCTGCGGATGATTTTGCGTTTGCGCAGGAACATTTACGTATTACTTCTTTTTTATATGGATTGCTTCGTCCTTTGGATGGCATTAAATCTTATCGTCTGGAGGGGGATGTCCGCTTGCCTGAGAGGGGCGGTGTCACGATGTTTGATTTTTGGAAGCCTTTGCTGACGGATTGGTTTATTGATTCTATTAAGCGACAGGGAGGGGTGTTGCTTAATCTGGCCAGTGGTGAAATGAAGAACTTGTTTGACTGGCGTAAGGTGGAAGAGGAGGTGCGGGTTATTACTCCGGAGTTCCAGGTGTGGAAAGGTGGAACGCTCAAAACCATTGTGATTTATACCAAGATGTGCCGTGGAGAGATGGTGCGTTTCGTCATAAAGAACCGTGTTGAAGATCCCGAACAACTCAAGACATTTAGTTGGGAAGGTTTTAAACTTGATGTAAGCGGTAGTACGGATCATCAGCTTTTATTTACTCTATAAATAGTAATCGTGCGGCATTTGCTCCTTATTCCGTTACTTTTCCTGCGAAAAGCGACTTTATCCGCTATTTGGACCGGGGAGTACAATAGGAAGATGTTTCCTGTCTCAAGCAAAATGGGATGAACATCAGTACATTTGCAATAGAAAAGGTTCGGGGTCTTTTATTAAACGGACTAAGAGGGAGCAAAAGGGAAATGGCTTTCTTTTCTTCTTTCAAAGATAAAAAGTCAACTTATATCAGGGACAATATAAAAAACGGTCAACCTGAAAGGTTCTTCTTTAGTTTAGTTGAAAATGAATCGTACTTCACGAAACAAGAGGCGAAATTTGAATAAGGTGACTACAAAACAGGCTTTTAGATAAAAGATTTTTTTGTCTTTAGCGCTTTTCAACTAAATTGAAGAAGAACTACCTGAAAAAGGAATAAGAAATAAGAAAAGGGGAGTCTACGATATATAGATATGGTCTTTTTTTGAGTCAGCTATATATAAAAACAGATAAAGATAAGGCAACTTACATCAGCAAACCATCTCTATTTATATAAGTCTTTATGTGTATCTAATTAACCACAGCTGTTGCTCTTCTTACTCACAGATGTGAGTAAGCTTCTTTACGTTTGTGAGTAAGAAGAGTCACAAGAGTGGGCAAACAATTTAGACGGTGTATCATCAAAAGGGATATAGGGTATTAACGCAAAGAAGACCTGCTTTTGAGCCTAGGAAGAACGGGGTTTTGAAGTCGAATATTATGGTTATTATAGGAATATGCTCTATTTTTGAGTAAGCGTATCCGCAGTCGTATCTTTATTCTTCTTATCTATTTATCTATCTTTTTGTAAGCGTCTCCGTTTTAGCTCTTCCTTTTCCATTTGTCAGGGAGTAAATTTATTAGGTATTCTTTGCGCTGCAAAATTGCTTAAAAGCGGGATGAAATAATGCAGTTTTTGTTGCGCTCAAATAGACTGTGATAGGTTTAATTAATTGTAAATCAGTATTGTATATCAACTATTCTGTGGTGCAAGTAATTTTACTTGCACCCTTATTTTTTTTACTTGCACCGCTTGTTACTATCTGTATATCAGTATGATATGTGCAATGGTGCAACTGTGCAAGTAAAAGTTGAACTAAAATACAGTGTGTTGAATTCCTGAGTTCAAATTACTCAGGTTCAAGTTTTAAATCTTCCGTCCTAAGTAGCGTACTACTGAAGCTTCACCTTTGTGGGCGATGCCTTCGGCAAGAATAATTTCCTGCTCCGTTAACTCAATTGTTTCCAGCCCTGGAAATAAAGAGGGAATTTCTTCTTTTGAATAGAGCATCTCTTTCTCTCGGGGTCCTCCTGCATGTGGATTTTCCTGTTGATGCTTTTGGTGGGCTTTGCTGAAACCTTCGAGAATGACATAACCTCCACGCTTTAAATAAGGAAGTAGTCCGCTATGGAAATGAGGGCGGATGTCAGCAGGGGTATGTGCATAGATAAAAGCGATTGCGTCGAATGATTCAGGGGAGTAGTTCATTTCATCAACACTTCCGATGGTATATGAAATGGTAACGTTGAATCTCTCTGCCAGTTGTAGGGCTTTGCTCTGTCCCTGCACGCTTTGGTCGAAAGCTTCGACCTGCCATCCTTTCCGTGCAGCGTAGACAGCGTTCCGTCCTTCTCCTTCGGCAGGAAGAAGGATGCGTCCGCTTGTCAGTTTGTCGATTGATTCTCTAAAGAATAGATTTGCCTCTTCGCCATATACATAGGTGTTCTGATTGTACCGGTTATCCCAAAACTCTTTCATGATTTAATATTAGTATTAATCGTTAGTAAAAGTGGTCTGCTTAAATTTCACTCTGTTTTATTTAAACAGCTTTTGAGTACAACCGATTTACCCTCTGTTTTGTTGGGAGATTGTGCGATAATTTATACTTATTATGCCCTATTGTTGCGATAGGGTGTGAGTGAGTTGACCGTTTGGAACTACCGGATTCGGCTGTTACCGGGTGATTTCTCCCGCTAAAGGCCGACTCATCTGCAAGCGGATCTCTTCGGGGGTATAGTCATGCCCGAGGAGGAACATGAGTTTGGTGACCGCCGATTCGGTGGTGCTGTCGTAACCACACGATACACCCGCCTGTAAGAGTTGATAACCCGTTTCATAACGTTCCATCTCTACGGTTCCCGCACTACATTGAGTTACGTTGACTAATACGATCCCTTTCTGACTGGCCTGATACAGCAATTTTACAAACCATTCTTTGCGGGGGGCGTTGCCCGATCCGTAAGTCTCCAGTACTACCGCTTTGAGTCCTTCTATATTCAGTATGGAAGCGACGACATTTTCTTGAATACCGGGGAAGAGTTTCAATACGGCAATGTTTGTATCCAGTAAATAGTGGGGAATTAATTGACTTGTTGTTCCGTCGGTATGCAAGGACAAGTTCCGGTTGTATTTAATATGAATGCCCACCGAAGCCAGTACCGGGTAGTTGAAGGAACGGAATGCATTGAAATTCTCGGCATTCATTTTGGTGGTGCGGTTACCGCGCATCAGGTGGTTCTCGAAGAAAATGCAGACTTCGGGAATTAATGGCATTCCTTTCTCATCTTGTGCGGCGGCAATTTCTATGCTGGTTAGCAGATTTTCCTTTCCATCCGTTCGGAGCACTCCGATAGGGAGTTGAGAGCCGGTCAGAATCACCGGTTTGGCGAGCCCTTCCAACATGAAACTTAGTGCCGAAGCAGTGTAAGCCATAGTGTCCGTGCCGTGAAGAATCACAAAGCCGGAATACTCTGCGTAATGCTCGTTGATGATGTGCACCAGCTTTCTCCAGGCATCCGGGTCCATGTCGGAAGAATCCATTGGCGGATCAAACTGGTAGCTGTCGATGTGGAATGTAAGTTTCTGCAATTCGGGGATGTGCTTTTGCAGTTGTTCCATATTAAAGTTCTCCAGAATTCCTGTTTCAGGATTCTCTATCATACCGATAGTGCCACCGGTATAAATTAGCAGAACGGAAGTTTCGTCGGGATTCATATACATTCTCTTCTAGTAATTGGCTGCAAATATAGTGATATGTCTTTAATAATGTGACAAAATGAAAGCAAAATATTCTTTCATATGTATGTATTTGGTATATTTATGTGTTAAAATGTAAGTTGCTCTTTGTCTTATTTCTGCTCTTTCCGTGAAGCCAACTATATTTTTATCGCAAAAAAGTCTCAAAAAGTGATAGATTGAATGTTTTTATTGTTACTTTTGCAACACTTATCAAAATTGATAGAAACAGAATTTATGAACAATTACTATCTACATACAGTCACATCCATGTGCATGACCACAACCCTTAGGGGTTAGGGATAGTATTTGTGTTTCTACGTGTTACACCATTTTTCAACAGTTTTTGTTATTCAATCAAAGTCACAGCAGGCCTTACGTCTGTTTGGACATATTGTATCAACCTTATCAACAGCATAAAAGGAAATGAAAGTAATAAAATTCGGCGGAACGTCCGTAGGTTCCGTGAACAGCATTTTGAATGTCAAGAGAATTGTGGAAGCGGTGAAAGAGCCGGTTATCGTAGTTGTATCTGCTTTAGGTGGCATCACGGATAAGCTGATTAACACGTCGAAAATGGCGGCATCGGGTGATTCTGCATACGAGAATGAATTCCGGGAAATTGTCTATCGCCATGTGGAGATGATCAAGGAGGTGATTCCCGATGGGGAGAAACAGTTGGAACTGCAAAAGCAGGTGGGTGGACTGTTAAATGAGTTGAAAGATATATTTCAGGGTATTTATTTGATAAAAGATATTTCGCCCAAAACGTCCGATACGATTGTCAGTTATGGAGAGCGCTTGTCGTCTATCATTGTAGCCGAATTAACGGGAGCCCGGTGGTTTGATTCGCGTGCTTTTATTAAAACGGAAAGAAAACATGCCAAACATGTTTTGGATGCCGATCTGACGAACGGATTAATAAGAAAGACGTTCGCTGAATTGCCGGAGCGTTCGTTAGTGCCCGGCTTTATTTCAACGGATAAGTTGACCGGGGATGTGACTAATCTGGGAAGAGGTGGCTCGGATTATACGGCTGCGATTATCGCCGCCGCGCTGGAAGCTGAGGTTTTGGAGATCTGGACGGATGTGGATGGCTTTATGACTGCCGATCCACGTGTTATTCAGGGTGCTTATACCATTAGTGAGTTGAGTTATGTGGAAGCAACCGAACTTTGTAACTTTGGTGCCAAAGTGGTTTATCCGCCGACGATTTATCCAGTATGTCATAAGAATATTCCTATCTTAATTAGGAATACCTTCAATCCGGAGGCTTCCGGAACAGTGATTAAGCAAAGTGTTTCCAATTCTTTGTGTAAAGCCATTAAAGGAATTTCGTCGATTAATGATACCAGCTTAATCACCGTACAAGGCTTAGGCATGGTGGGTGTGATTGGCGTGAACTATCGCATTTTTAGAGCATTGGCCAAGAGTGGAATCAGTGTGTTTCTGGTATCACAGGCTTCTTCTGAGAATTCAACTTCCATCGGGGTGCGGGATGCTGATGCTGATTTGGCCTGTGAAGTGTTGAACGAGGAGTTCTTGAAAGAAATAGAGATGGGTGAAATTTCGCCGATTCAAGCCGAACGGAATCTGGCTACCATTGCCATTGTCGGTGAGAATATGAAGCATACCCCCGGTATTGCCGGAAAATTATTTGGTACGTTGGGGCGTAATGGTATCAATGTGATTGCTTGTGCACAGGGTGCTTCGGAAACCAATATTTCGTTTGTTGTAAATTCCAATTCACTTCGAAAGTCGCTGAATGTGATTCATGATTCTTTCTTCCTGTCGGAATATCAGGTGCTCAATCTTTTTGTTTGTGGCGTTGGTACGGTTGGAGGTAGTTTGCTGGAGCAGATTCGTTGCCAGCAGGAAAAGTTAATGTTGGAAAACGGACTGAAACTAAATATTGTAGGCATTGCGGATGCGACTAAAGCGATGTTTAACCGTGAAGGACTTGACCTGTCGAACTTTCGGGAGGATATGGTCAATAAAGGGCAGGAGAGTACATTGAACGCACTTCGTAAAGAGATTATCAGTATGAATATCTTTAATTCGGTATTTGTGGACTGTACGGCAAGTTCCGGTGTGGCGTCTCTATATAAAGATCTTCTGGAACATAATGTTTCGGTGGTGGCGGCCAATAAGATTGCAGCTTCTTCGGAGTATGAGAATTATCACGAACTGAAACAGATTGCCCGTCAACGTGGAGTGAAGTATTTGTTTGAAACAAATGTTGGAGCCGGATTACCGATTATTAATACGATTAATGATTTGATTCACAGCGGGGATAAGATTCTGAAGATAGAAGCTGTGTTGAGTGGTACGTTGAACTATATTTTCAATAAACTGAGTGCGGACATCCCTTTCAGCCAGACCATCAAAATGGCGCAAGAGGAGCGTTACTCCGAACCCGATCCACGTATTGACCTGAGTGGAAAGGATGTGATTCGTAAACTGGTGATTCTGGCGCGTGAAGCGGGTTACCGGTTGGAACAATCGGATGTGGAGAAACAGTTGTTTGTCCCCGATGACTTCTTTGAAGGTTCACTGGATGATTTCTGGAAACGTGTGCCCAGCCTTGATGCCGATTTTGAAGCGCGACGCCAGATTTTGGAGCATGAGCATAAACATTGGCGCTTCGTTGCCCGTTTAGAGAATGGGAAGGCCTCTGTTGGTCTGATGGAAGTTGGTACCGGTCACCCGTTCTATGGATTGGAAGGTAGCAACAATATTATTCTGTTGACCACCCAACGTTATAAAGAGTATCCGATGATGATTCAGGGATATGGTGCGGGTGCAGGAGTTACGGCGGCAGGTGTTTTTGCTGATATCATGAGCATTGCAAATGTTTAGAAATAGAATTTCTTTGGTCGAATTAAAAACAGAAGATCATGAAACATATTATAATCTTAGGTGACGGAATGGCGGACTGGCCGGTAAAGGCTTTGGGCGGTAAAACGCTGTTGCAATATGCCAAGACGCCTTATATGGATAAATTGGCCCGTATGGGGCGGGTGGGGCGTTTAATGACGGTTCCCGAAGGATTCCATCCGGGTAGCGAGGTGGCGAACATGTCTGTAATGGGCTATGATTTGTCGAAGGTTTATGAAGGACGTGGTGCCTTGGAAGCTGCCAGCATCGGGGTGGATTTGAAACCCGGTGAAATGGCGATGCGTTGTAATTTGATTTGTATAGAAGGTGATCATATTAAGAATCATTCTTCGGGGCATATCACCACTGAAGAGGCGGATGTACTGATTCAATATTTGGAAAAGGAATTGGGCAATGCACGGGTACGCTTCCATACGGGGGTTCAATACCGGCATCTGCTGGTGATTAAAGGCGGAGATAAGCGGATAGACTGTACGCCACCGCATGATGTTCCGTTAAAGGCTTTCCGTCCGCTGCTGGTAAAGCCGATGGAGGGTGCTGAGAAGATTACCGTCCCGGAAGACGGGGCGGAGTTAACGCCACGGCAAACAGCGGATTTGATCAATGATTTAATACTCCGTTCGCAGGAATTACTGAAAAATCATCCGTTGAATTTAAAACGGGTGGGCGAGGGTAAAGATCCGGCGAATAGTATTTGGCCATGGAGTCCGGGTTACCGCCCAAAAATGGAACGGCTGTCCGATAAGTTCCCGCAAGTAAAAAAAGGAACGGTGATTTCTGCTGTGGATCTCATCCGTGGTATCGGCTATTATGCCGGTCTGCGTCGGTTGCTGGTGGAAGGTGCTACGGGATTGTACGATACGAATTACGAGAACAAGGTGGCTGCGGCTTTGGAAGCCTTGAAAACGGATGATTTTGTCTACTTGCATATTGAGGCGAGTGATGAGGCCGGACATGAAGGAAATGTCGATTTGAAATTGTTGACGATTGAAAATTTGGATAGTCGTGCGGTGGGTCCTATCTACGAAGCGGTGAAGGACTGGGATGAACCGGTGGCAATAGCCGTTTTACCCGATCATCCCACGCCTTGTGAACTGCGTACGCATACGTCCGATCCGATTCCTTTCTTGATCTGGTATTCGGGTATCGAAGCGGATGAGGTGCAGACTTACGATGAGGTCGCCGCATGTGAAGGCAGTTACGGGGTGATGAAGGGGGATGAATTTATCAACGAATTTATGAAATACTAGATTCGGGTTTTTAAAAGAAAAACTAGAAGATATGAATTATTACAGTACCAATAAACAAGCTCCTGAGGCTACACTGGAAGAAGCAGTGGTCAGGGGACTTGCATCCGATAAGGGACTTTTCATGCCCCGTGCGATAAAACCGCTTCCAAAAGAATTTTACGATAAAATCGATACGCTGTCTTTTCAGGAAATTGCTTATCGTGTAGCAGACGCTTTCTTTGGTGAAGATGTGCCGGCGGCTACGCTGAAGCAAATCGTTTACGACACGTTGAGTTTTGATGTACCGTTGGTTCCGGTAAACGCAGTAGTTGAGCCGTTTATTTATTCATTGGAGCTTTTTCACGGACCGACGCTTGCTTTCAAGGATGTAGGCGGAAGGTTTATGGCGCGTCTCCTCGGTTATTTCATAAAAAAAGAGGGTCAGAAGCAGGTCAATGTGCTGGTTGCGACTTCGGGTGATACGGGCAGTGCCGTGGCTAATGGTTTTCTTGGAGTGGAAGGGATCCATGTTTATGTGCTTTATCCCAAAGGAAAGGTCAGTGAAATACAGGAAAAACAGTTCACTACGTTGGGGCGGAATATCACAGCTCTTGAAGTGGACGGAACATTCGATGACTGTCAAGCTTTGGTAAAGGCTGCTTTTATGGATAAGGAGTTGAATGAACACATGCAACTGACCAGTGCCAATTCCATCAATGTGGCGCGCTTTCTGCCACAAGCCTTCTACTATTTTTATGCCTACGCCCAGTTGAAACGTGCGGGTCAGGCGGATAATATGGTGGTTTGTGTGCCCAGTGGTAATTTCGGGAATATTACAGCCGGACTTTTCGGTAAGCGGATGGGATTGCCAATCCGTCGTTTTATTGCGGCCAACAACCGGAATGATATTTTCTATCAATACTTGAAGACCGGAGTTTATTCTCCCCGTTCTTCCGTTGCTACGATTGCCAATGCAATGGATGTGGGTGATCCGAGTAATTTTGCCCGTGTACTTGATCTATACGGAGGCAGTCACGATGCTATTGCCGCTGAGATTAGCGGAACAACTTACACGAACGAGCAGATAGCTGAAACAATGCGGGAGACATGGAAATCGTGCCATTATTTGCTCGACCCTCATGGTGCTTGCGGCTACCGCGCATTGAGGGAAGGGCTGAAAGCCGGAGAGGTCGGAGTCTTTTTGGAAACCGCACATCCGGCAAAGTTTAGGGATACTGTTGAAGAAATCATTGGCGGAACCGTGGAGATACCGCCTAAGTTAAAGGCTTTTATGGAAGGACAGAAACAAAGTTTGCCTATTTCTAAGGATTTTGAAGACTTTAAGCACTATTTATTAGCTGTGGAAAGAGCATGAATCTGACTGAATACGATGACGGATATTGATTGTTTTACATTATCTTTGTCCGGTTGTTAACTCAATCGTGAAGAAATGAAAGAACAGTCAATGCTAATGCGCGATCAGGGAGTAATATTGGGGATACTTTTTTTATTTACTTTTTCTTCCCTTTGGGCTTCTTCCGTCCTACCCAAAACGAATACAAGTTTACACCTTGATTTTAGGCAACTAACTATAAAAGATGGGCTTCCTACCAATGAGGTACAAAAAGTTTTTCAAGATAAAGAGGGATGGATGTGGTTTGCCACAAGGTACGGCTTTTGCAAGTACGATGGTTATGAAATGACACTTTATAAGTCAAACCTATATTCTCCGGATCTGTTGACTAATAACAATGTTTTCTGTTTTGCCGACGATTATAGTCATAATTTGTGGATTGGAACGCTGGAGGGGCTGAATGTACTGGATAAGAAGACCGGTAATATCCGGAAGTATTCGTCGCCTGCTTTGCCTAACAACGTTGTGTCCTGCCTGTTGGTAACCCGTAATAATGAGATTTATGTCGGTACCGATTATGGATTGTGCCGGTATGTGGCGTATAAAGATTCTTTTGCTATTTATGATAAAAAGCAGACCGGTGGGGTATTGGGTCGCGCTACCATCAAGTCGTTATATGAAGATTCGGACGGAGACATCTGGATCGGAACCTGGGCTTCGGGACTTTACCGGTATTCTCCGGCTTCGGGGCGGTTTTATGCTTATCCTAAAATAAATCAACAGAATTCCGCTCATGTTATTTATGAAGATAGTCATAAGAATATCTGGGTTGGAGGTTGGGATGCTGGCCTTTTCCGGCTCTCTCATCCGAAGGATTTAAAGCGGGTTACTTATACGAATTACCGTCATAAAAACAATGATGCAAGTAGTCTGTCCGATGATATTGTGTATGCCATTTCGGAGGATTTAAATACGCACACACTATGGGTCGGTACACGTAGTGGGTTGAGCATTATGGACTGTGATACGAGTGGGCATTTCATTAATTATAAATCAAGTAAATCTCCTTTTCATTTACCTTGTGATGAAATAAATTCTATTGTACGTGACCGCTCCGGGAATATGTGGATTGGATCTATTGGCGGAGGTGTTTTGTGGGTTGATACTCATCAGTCCAGTTTTATCCGTCATGATCTGAATCTCTCTGAGGATGATATACCTACTACCTTTGTGCGTTCCCTCTTTGCGGATTCTGATCAGAATCTGTGGTTGGGTATAGGAAGTTACGGACTGGCACGATTAGATCACAGAACAGGACATCTCGTGCTGTATTCCCATTTGCCTGAGTTCTCGGGAGTCGTTTCTCTGCCGAGCGTTTACGCCATTCTTCAGCGTAAGCGTAATGGGGAAATCTGGTTTGGTACTTATGGAGGAGGTATTTTTGTCTATAAAAAGGGACAAAAGGTTCAGAATTTGATGCCTGATAATTGTAAGTTCTTGCCTTACTCTTCTGTTTTGTCGTTATATGAAGATAAAAAGGGGAATTGCTGGGTCGGAACCCGGGGAGCCTTAGGGGTACGGTTCGCTGATGGTAGTAGTTATTGTTTTGATGTATTGAACTTTGAGAATACCGAGAGAACTCTAAGCGGATATTGCGTGCAAGATATTATAGAAGATGCTGATGGTACTTTATGGTTGGCTACTACAAATAACGGTTTGATTCATATCTATGGAGATTTTCATCGTCCGAAAACATTAAAGTACACGAATTTCAGCTTGTACAACCATGAGCTTGTGACCAATGCCTGCCTGTGCTTGCAGTTGGACATGAAAGGGCGCTTATGGGCTGGAACAGAAGGGGGAGGGCTATATCTATATAATAGAAAGACCGGACATTTTGAGGAGAAAAACCGTGAGTTCAATATTCCCGGGGATGTGGTAGGGAGCATAGAAGAAGATCGCATCGGAAATCTGTGGATGGGGACGAATGCGGGATTAGTCAAACTTACTCTTTCTCCAGATAGTGCAAAAAGACCGGAAGTCTGTGTATATACAGTTGCTGATGGTTTGCAGGATAATTCCTTTATTACCCATTCCTCTTGTCAGAGTGACGGGCAATTCTTCTTTGGTGGGAGTAAAGGATACAATAGTTTCTTTCCGGATAAGGTGCCGGAACTTTCTAAAGACGTTTGTTTTGCAGTTACCGATATTAAAATCTTCAATCGTTCATTAAACAGATTACCTGACGGAATACGCAAAAGCATCTCAAAAATCGCACCGTCTTTTACTCATGAAATAAGACTACCCTATAATTATAATAATTTCAGTATTGAATTTGCTTCGTTGACTTATAAAAATTCGGAGCTGAACCAGTATGCTTATATGCTGATTGGTTTTGATGAAGGTTGGCAGTATACTGATGCTCGTCGTCGCTTCGCCTATTACAATAATTTAAAGAGCGGGACTTATCGATTTCTTTTAAAAGCGACTAACGAGAACGGCATTTGGAGCAATGATTTCCGTGAAATATCAGTGATCGTTTTGCCTCCTTGGTGGAATAGATGGTGGGCTTATATCATTTATCTGTTTGTTGGCGGTATTATTGCTTTCTATTTTTACCGCATGGCAAGGAATCGGATGGTTTTGCGTAATGAACTTCAATATCGTGAGATGGAAAGAACTAAATCAGAAGAGTTGAACCATGCTAAGTTACAGTTCTTTACCAATATAACTCATGAATTACTGAGTCCGCTTACTATTATTTCAGCAGCTGTGGATGAACTTAAAATGCAAGCTCCCGCACATGACGACTTGTATGCGGTGATGGGAAATAATATCCGACGGCTTATCCGTCTGCTGCAACAAATTCTGGAATTTCGTAAAGTGGAAACGGGAAATCTGAAGCTACGTGTCTCCAAAGGGGATATTGCTACTTTTGTGAAGAATGAGGCGGAAAGCTTCCGTCCGTTAATCAGGAAACGCAAAATTCATTTTTCTGTTCTTTGTGAACCTGACTCTATTATCGGATATTTTGATACTGATAAATTGGATAAAATTCTTTATAACCTGCTTTCCAATGCTGCTAAATATAATAAAGAGGAAGGATATGTAAAGGTCATTCTTTCGTATGGAGGAGATAAAGATTTTATTTCCCTTCGGGTAAGAGATGGGGGACAAGGAATTTCAAGAGAGCGACAGAAAACATTATTCCAACGTTTCTATGAAGGGGATTATCGTAAATTCAATACAATCGGTACGGGCATCGGACTTTCACTGGTAAAGGATCTGGTGAAGTTACACGGTGGTACCATTGAAGTGATGAGCAAAGTTGGTGAGGGAACAGAGTTTGAAGTAAGGTTGCCTATAGATCGTTCCTATTTTAAAGAGGACCAGATTGATGAAGATCGGGTTGTTGCAGTGAATCAGATCGCAAACTTTGATGAGGCTTTGGAAATGAAGGAACAAGAGGACAAAGCCGATGTCATTAAAAAGATGCATACGCTTTTAATTGTAGAAGATAACGAGGAACTTCTGTTACTAATGGTTAAGTTGCTAGGACGTGAATATAATGTTTTCACAGCGGAAAACGGTAAAGTAGCCATAGCAGTGCTTGAAAATGAAGATATTGATTTGATCGTATCGGATGTGATGATGCCTGAAATGGATGGGACAGAGCTCTGTAAATATGTGAAAAATAAACTGGAAATCAGTCATATTCCTATTATTTTATTGACAGCTAAAAATAAAGAAGAGGATCGGGCAGAAGCATATGAAGTGGGTGCGGATGCATTTATAAGCAAACCTTTCAATCTTACAGTGCTTTACGCCCGGGTCCGGAATCTGCTGAAATATAAGGAACGTGTGGCACATGATTTTAAAAAACAAATAGTCTTAGAAATCAAAGACTTAAATTATACTACCGTTGACGAGGAGTTTATTCAACGTGCCATGGCTTGTGTTCACCGGCATTTGGAAGATTGTGAGTTTGATCAGCCTCAGTTTATGGAAGAGATGGGTACTAGTAAGTCAACGCTATATAAAAAATTAAAATCACTGACCGGATTGAATACTTCATCCTTTATTCGTAATATCCGACTTAAAGCGGCTTGCCGTATTATGGAAGAAAAGGGTAGTGGAGTCCGAATCTCAGAATTGGCCTATGCCGTTGGTTTTAATGATCCTAAGTATTTCAGTTCTTGTTTTAAAAAAGAGTTTGGCTTGTTGCCATCTGAATATGCGGAACGTTTTGTTCCATCCTCCAAGAGAGACGGGGAGGAACAAAAGTAACTTTGTTTTCTCCCTACCAAAACTATAATTAGATTCGTCGTTACTACGGAACAACTACGAATCTGCACTTGTGGACGTATGAATCTTTATCGTGTTTAAATTCGTTTTGTTCGAAATTGTTCTGTCGGATTCTAAAAGAATGCTATGGCATTAAGTTGAATTATGGTTCAAATTGGTAGAATATCCCAAAGTCTACTCTTAATACCCTTCTTTGGAGTCCGTGGATTATGCGCTGGCTTACATTTGTACAAGTAGCGGATGAAGAATAATCATCCGCTAATAGTTAACTGTATATGTTTAATCTTAAAGTTTGTACTAATGAATGAACAGAGAACTTTTCGTGAATATGCCTTGCATCATAAGGTATATATCATCTTCTTATTAATGTGCATTGGTCTTTTTCCCAATCTACCTCTTTTAAATGCCCAAAGCCAGCAAATCAGGGTGAAAGGTACTGTAAAAGATATGGCCGGAGAAGCGATTATTGGAGCCAGTATTGCAGATAAAGCCACGGGGACAGGTACCATTACGGATATAAATGGCGCTTTTTCTCTTAGTGTATCTTCTAAAGCAACGCTGGAAGTCAGTTTTATTGGTTATAAGACAGAGCATGTTGCTGTAAATGGAAAGGGTGTTTTGAATATAACTTTAGCAGAAGACACCCAAACATTAGATGAGGTGGTAGTAGTGGGTTTTGGTACTCAGAAGAAAGTGAATCTTACAGGTTCCGTAGGACTTGCTGATGCCAAGGAACTGGAGTCCCGTCCGGTAACAAGTGCAACACAAGCACTACAAGGATTGGTACCAGGATTGCAAATTTCAGCCAATACCGGTGAGATGGATAAGAATATGAGTATTAATATCCGCGGTACAGGGACTATCGGTGAAGGATCAAGTGGCAGTCCTCTTGTATTGATTGATGGCATGGAAGGTGATATTAATACGATTAATCCGCAGGATATTGAAAGTGTTTCGGTCTTGAAGGATGCGGCGGCATCTTCCATTTATGGATCACGTGCGCCGTTTGGCGTTATTTTGATCACAACTAAAAAAGGAAAAGCAGGCAAGGCTAGTATAAACTATAACAATAGTTTCCGTATTAGCAGTCCGGTTCACTTACCTAAGATGATGGACTCATACACTTTTGCTAATTACTTTAATGAAGCGGCTCTTAATAGTGGCTGGGGAGCTGTATTTACCAATGATGTAATGCAGCAGATGCTCGATTTTCAGGCAGCAGGCGGTACTATTAAAGGAGGACTGCCGACCGATGGTAAAGTTTGGGGAAAACCTGGAGGTGATCCGTTCACTAAGGCTTATGCCAATACAGACTGGTATTCGGAAATTTATAGGGATAACAGCTTCTCTCAGGAGCATAACTTAAGTATTAATGGTGGTTCAGATAAAATTACCTATTATGCTTCGTTGGGTTATCTTGACCAGAAAGGATTACTTAATTATGGTAATGATGGGCTGAAGCGATATAATGCTACTGCGAAGATCAATGCAAAATTGACTCCCTGGTTGGATTTTAGCTATGGCATGCGCTTTGTCCGTACCGATAATTGGCGGCCTTCTAACTTCGGAGGGGGATTGTATGAGAGGATCGGACGTCAGACTTGGCCAAATCTTCCTATATATGATGAGAACGGTTATTTCCACAATAGTAATGCCGAAACTCCTGCGATGCAACTTGCTTTGGGAGGAGATCGCAATGTGCAGACCGATAAATTATATCATCAGGCTGCTTTTATTCTGGAACCTATAAAAAATTGGAAAACTCATTTTGAGTTTAATTATAGTACAAATACAGTGGATGTTCGTGAGACTAAATTACCTTATTATAACCATGATGTAGCTGGTAATATTGTCGACACGAAAGGTACTTCCAGTTTATATCAGGATCATAAAAAAGAAAATTATCTGAATTTGAATATTTATTCTGATTATAGTTTCTCACTTAACCAGAAACATAACTTCAAAGTGATGGGTGGCTTTCAGGCGGAAGAGATGAAGCAATCTTTTTATAGTGCAAAGAAGTATGGGTTACTTATTAATGGTTTGCCCGAATTTGATTTGGCGACAAGTCTGGATGGTACCGGCAAAGAAAAGATTCCTGAAGTCGGCGGATACCGCAATGAGTGGGCTACGGCTGGTTTCTTTGGGCGTTTGAACTATGATTATGAAGGTAAATATTTAGCTGAAGTGAATATGCGCTATGATGGTACTTCACGCTTTCGCCGGGGAAACCGTTGGAAATTGTATCCTTCTTTTTCTTTAGGTTGGAATATTGCCCGTGAGGAATTCTGGGAGCCATTAGAAGATGTTATTGGTACATTAAAGCTTCGTGGCTCTTATGGTGAGTTGGGTAATCAAAACACAAATGGCTGGTATCCTACTTACCGTGCGATGGAATTGAAGAGTGCAGATGGTGGTTGGCTGCAAAATGGAGTAAAGCCAAATACGGCTAAGGTCGGAGACTTAATTAGTACCGTCTTAACCTGGGAAACTGTTCGTACCTGGAATGTGGGTTTGGATTGGGGAATGTTTAAAAATCGTTTGACCGGTTCGTTTGATTTTTACACTCGTTATACCGATAATATGGTTGGTCCCTCTCCGGAATTACCTAAAGTTTTAGGCATTAGTTCACCGAAAACGAATAATTGTGATTTGAAAACGGTCGGTTGGGAATTGGAATTAGCATGGAATGATCGCTTGAATAACGGTTTAGGATATGGCGTCAAATTAATGTTGTCCGATGCGCAGACCACAATTGAAAGCTATCCGGGTAATTCGACTAATTCGATATGGAGTTACGGTGCCGGGCGTAAAATGGGTCAAATTTGGGGATATGAAACTGTGGGCATTGCTAAAACAGATGAAGAGATGCAATCCCATTTGACTAAAGTAGGCGGACAAGATGCCATAGGTTCCGAATGGGGAGCTGGCGACATTATGTATGCGGACTTGGATGGAAAGCCGGGTATTACACAAGGTGCAGGAACAATGGAAGATCATGGAGACTTGAAAGTTATAGGGAACAATACTCCCCGTTATCACTTTGGTATTGATCTTACTGCTGACTGGAAAGGGTTTGATTTTCGCTGTTTCTTTCAGGGAGTAATGAAGCGTGACTACTGGCAAGGTAGTAATATGTTCTGGGGCGTTGTTAATAACCAGTGGTGGTCAACAGGTTTGGAAGAGCACAATGATTATTTCCGTGCTGAGTCTGTTGGTCTGCAAGGCCATGAAGTTTCTGCCAATTTAAATGCTTATTATCCCCGTCCTTTATTTAAGACCGATAAAAATCAAAAGGCACAAACCCGTTATTTACAGGATGCCTCTTATATCCGTCTGAAAAACTTGCAAATAGGTTATACACTTCCTACTGCATGGGCACATAAAATCTCAATAGAGAAATGTCGTTTATTTGTATCGGGTGAGAACTTATGGACAGGTACATCATTATCCAAATTGTTTGATCCTGAGACCCTTGATGGTGGAAATACGGATAGTAATGCAAACGGCTGGATTAAGAATGCGGGAAATGCCTATCCGCTTTCCAGAACCTGGTCATTCGGTGTTAGTGTAACTCTTTAAACCTTCAAAAAGAAATATAGATATGAAAACAAATAAAAAAGCTATTTTAAGGTCGTTATTAATTTTGGCGTTGGCGGGAGGCTTTTCTTCGTGTGATGACTTTCTGGATAAAGAGCCAATGTCTAATGTTGCTCCGGAGCTTTATTTCTCAGAGGCTTCCCAATTGCAGGCATATGCTGACAAGTTATATCCGGACATACTTCCCTCACATTCAAATTGGAGTTACGGTATTTTTGGAGAAGATAACAATACCGATAATCAAGTTGGAGTGGATGCTCATGACCGCTATACGTCGAATCGGTGGAAAGTGCCACATTCAGAGAAGGATAATTGGAAATTTGAATTGATTTATCGTTGTAATTACTTTTTTGAACAAGTTTTGCCCAAGTTTGGAGATAATTTGGATGGATCGCAAAATACTATTGGTGGAAATTTGCCTGATGTAAAGCATTATATTGGGGAAATGTATTTCTTACGTGCCAGTGAATATTTTAAGAAACTTCAGCTCTTTGGCGATTTTCCAATTATAGAAACGCCTGAACCGGATAACATGGAGGTCTTGCGCGAAGCTAGCAAACGTATGCCATGCAATGAAGTGGCACGTTTCATTATATCGGATCTGGACAAGGCCATCAGTTTGATGGGGGATGAGAATATGGCGACTACACGTATTAATAAAGATGTGGCTTTGTTGTTGAAATCACGTGTGGCACTATTTGAAGGGACGTGGTTGAAGTATTTTAAAGGTACGGCCTTTGTTCCGAACGGTGAAGGCTGGCCTGGTAAGGCGAAGGATTATAATGCGAGTTATGAATATTCGAGTGGTAGCATAGATAATGAAATTAATTACTTTCTGGATCAAGCGATTGCTGCTTCAAAACAAGTGGCTGAGGCTTATAAGGGGAATCTGACAACGAATACTGGAGTCTTGCAACAATCGGCGAATGCTTCTGAAAATCCCTTCTATAATATGTTTGCGCAGGAAGATTTGTCCAATATGAAGGAAGTGCTGTTGTGGAGGCAATATGCTCGCGGCTTGGTTACTCATAATGTGAACGCAGCTGCTAGTCGTGGTAATTACCGCATAGGTGTTACCCGGGGATTGGTAAACAATTTCTTGATGGCGGACGGTACTCCGGTCTATGCACATGGCTCTTATGCCGATGGTGATGGCTATTATGAGGGCGATAAAACGATAGCCGATGTTCGTGCTAATCGAGACTCGCGTCTATCTGTCTTTTTAAAAGAACCCGGGCAAAAGAATATTTTATTTGAACTGGATAATAATGAAGGTACGGAAGCTGTTATGGAAGAGCCAAAACCTTTAGTTACCTTAGGTGATGGAGAACGTGGATATGCTACAGGGTATGCTTTACGTAAGGGTGGTTCGTTTAATCGTAAATATTATGCCAATGGAGGTGGCTATACGGCTGCTGTCTGCTATCGTGCCGCAGAGGCTCTCCTGAATTATATGGAAGCAAGCTATGAGCGTAATGGTACCTTGGACGCTTCCTCACGTGAATATTGGAAATTGCTTCGCGTGCGTTCGCATGTGAGTGATGATATTGACAAGACCATTGCTGAGACTGACATGAATAAAGAAGCTGAAAATGACTGGGGGGCTTATTCTGCCGGACATATTTTGACAGATAAAATCTTATATAATATCCGTCGTGAACGTCGTTGTGAGTTGATGGCTGAAGGGCTTCGTTATATGGATTTGCGCAGATGGCGTTCCATGGACCAGTTGATTATTACTCCTTATCATGCAGAAGGTTTTCATTTATGGAATACGCCGATGGAGAGTTGGTATACAGATTTGATAGCTGACGGGAGCAAGAACGCTACTGTTTCTTCGAGAGATAAAAGTGAATATCTCCGTCCGCATGAGCGCTACAGCGATCAGGCTGGTTATAATGGGTTGACTTGGAAGATGGCACATTATTTACAGCCGATTATGGTTAGCCAATTCCAATTAACTGCTACAAGTGGAGCGGACTTATCTTCTTCACCCATTTATCAAAATCCTTATTGGCCGGTTGTAGCAGATCAACCAGCAGAGCAATAAGAGAAAGATTGTTGTTTTTAGAGGATAACTATTAAAGAAATCAGTAGGTAGAAATAAAGGCAGAATTCTTTTTTCTAAGATTAAGGGATTCTGCCTTTTGTATTGTTTCTTATTTATTGAGTGGTACGCATCTTTTATAATGTAGCTATTTAGTTTTGCTTAAATAAAATGGATAAGATAAAGAAAATTATATGTGGCCTGATCTTTTTTTTGTTAGGCTTTAAGGGAATATGTGCTCCCGAACATTTGTATGGAGAAAATGAGATGGTCCTTGGTCAGGATAATGGCGGAGAAGTTTTTGTGCCGGGTGCAGTATGGAAGGATTCAGGAGGAGAAGTCATTAATGCTCATGGAGGAGGAATCCTTTTTTATGCCGGAACGTATTACTGGTTTGGTGAGCATCGTCCTTCATCCGGTTTTACGACGGAAGTGGGTGTGACTTGTTATTCCTCTAAAGATTTACATCATTGGACTTATGAAAGTGTGGCTTTAGCCGTTTCGAATAAAAGCGGTAGTGATATTGAAAAGGGATGCATCATTGAACGCCCTAAGGTGATTTACAATACCCGGACTAAGAAATTTATCATGTGGTTTCATTTGGAGCTTAAAGGTAAAGGCTATGAGGCGGCACGGGCGGCAGTGGCTGTGAGTGATACTCCTGCGGGGCCATATCATTTTATCCGTTCCGGGCGGATAAATCCCGAAACCTATCCGGTTAATGAAACGGAGACAATACGTGAAACTTCCTTTAATTCAACTCTTAATTCTACTTGGTGGACTCCCGAATGGCGTAGAGCGGTGGAGCAAGGTATGTTTGTGAAGCGTGATTTACAAACCGGACAGATGTCACGGGATATGACTCTCTTTGTGGATGAAGATGGTAAGGCATATCATATTTATTCTTCGGAGGAAAATCTGACTTTGCAAATAGCGGAGTTAACAGATGATTATTTGGGTCATACCGGAAGATATATACGTGTAGCCCCGGGTGGTCATAATGAAGCTCCGGCTATTTTTAAGCATGGTAGTACCTACTGGCTGATCACTTCAGGATGTACAGGTTGGGAACCTAATGAAGCCCGTTTATTTTCAGCCTCTTCTATCTGGGGACCTTGGAAGCAACATTCCAATCCGTGTAGGGGAAGAAAAGCCAATGTTACTTTTGGAGGGCAGAGCACTTACGTCTTTCCAGTGGTGGATAGGACTGGTGTATTTATATTTATGGCGGATAAATGGAATCCAAAGAATCTAGCAGATTCCCGTTATATCTGGTTACCTGTTTGCTTTGAGCCGGATGGAACTCCTTATGTTGAATGGAGGAGCGAGTGGCATATTTAAAGAAGTAAAGTTGGTTCCAATTTGTATATGTTTAATAATTACTTCTATTTAGTTCGTTATTGATCACTTACCTTTCTTGTGTGATAAAAAAACTAGATTCTTACTCTTTATAATAGTAACGATATCGCTTTTCTCTGAGAAAAGCGATATCTGTCTTCTCCGCGCGAGGTATAGGTCAGGCAATACTTACCGTTACTTAAAGCTAGTCGTATGCTGCGTATGAAGTCTACAACGTATATGCCGGTAGGTGCTTTTATCCTTTTGAACAGCTGTTGCCGGGATTACTACCGGAAAGGACGAACTGATCACGGTTTCTGTCCGGAATATTCTAAAGGGAGTACACAACCTGACTGTTGTTATGGACAGTATAAGGGGACTGTGGATTTGGATTGGCTTAAGTTTGAATGAGAAATACCTATGAAATAAATACCATTCATGTTTAAAATGTAACATCATCGAATAACTGTGTAACATAAACGTACCGAATTCTATTATTTTATCAGTTATATTTAGAGCTAAAATAGCTTTCGATTTAAACGAATTTCCTGGTATGAGAAAATTACTATTCATTTTGATGCTGATTCCTACCATTTGTTCGTTTGGGCAGGAAGCAGAATGGCTGGACATGGACTATGTGGGCGATGGTATTCTGATTGGTGGTACACAGGTCGATCATCTTGATATGTTGGCATTGCTCAGTCCGGTGACATTCAATAAAGAAACATTTGGTAAAATGGCGGCATTCTTCCTTAAAGAGGCCGGTATGTGATGAAAAACCTTTAAAAATAACAACATGAAACATTTATTCAAGTTTTCTATTTGCGGATTGGCACTTGCCATGAATGTGAATATCGGGCTTGCGCAAAACAGCGAAACGGGATTGAAGGATGCTTATAAGGATTACTTCTCTATCGGTGTAGCCGTTAATATGCGTAATATTTCGACTCCCGAACAGATTGCAATCATTAAAAAAGACTTTAACAGTATTACGGCGGAAAATGATATGAAGCCGCAACCTACCGAACCTGCTTATGGGCAGTTTAACTGGGAGAATGCGGATAAGATTGCGAACTTCTGCCGCAGCAACGGAATTAAGCTTCGTGGACATTGTCTGATGTGGCATTCTCAAATAGGAAAATGGATGTATCAGGACGAAAAAGGAAATCTTGTGTCGAAAGAGAAATTGTTTGCGAACATGAAGCATCATATCACAGCCATCATGGAACGCTACAAAGACGTGGTATATGCGTGGGATGTGGTGAACGAAGCGATCTCCGACGGTGGTCGGCAAGGTGGTTGGCCGGGTATGGGGATGCAATCCGGTCCATATCGCAATTCGCCCCTTTATCAGATAGCCGGTGATGAGTTCATCAAAAAAGCTTTTATTTATGCCCGTGAGGCCGACCCTAACGTACTACTTTTCTACAATGACTATAATGCGGTTGATCCGGGCAAGCGCGACCGTATCTACAACATGGTGAAGACCATGAAGGAAGAGGGTGTGCCCATTGATGGTATCGGCATGCAGGGGCACTACAATATCTATGGGCCGAGCATGGAAGATGTGGATGCCGCTTTGACGAAGTATGCCACGATAGTGAAGCATATTCATATTACCGAGTTGGACATTCGCGCCAACGAGGAGATGGGAGGCCAGCTCAACTTCACTCGTGAGGCTGGTAATATCAGTCCGGTGATGAAAACGCTTCAGGAAGACCAATACGCACGTTTGTTCAGAGTCCTTCGCAAACATAAGGATGTGGTGGATAACGTTACCTTTTGGAATCTTTCCGACCGCGATTCATGGCTCGGCGCCCGTAACTATCCGCTCCCTTACGACGAGAACTACAAGCCGAAACGGGTGTACACTCTCATAAAAGACTTCAATCCGGCACTTGACAATGCCGAAGTGAAAGACGATTTCCGTCCTTCCGAACTCAATCAACCCGGACAGGAATATCCCATGGTTAATTCGCAAGGATATGCCCGTTTCCGTGTAACTGCTCCTTATGCTAAATCGGTCATTGTTAGTCTCGGACTGGGTGGTCGCGGTGGCACGGTTCTCCGCCAGAATAAAGAAGGTGTATGGGTGGGAACCACAGATGGGCCCATGGACGAAGGATTCCATTATTACCATCTCACTATCGACGGTGGAGTGTTTAACGACCCGGGTACCAAGAATTATTATGGTTCCTGCCGTTGGGAAAGTGGCATTGAGATTCCGGCTCATGACGCGGATTTCTATGCCATGAAGCAGGTTCCTCATGGAAATGTTCAGCAGGTTTACTTCTATTCCAAGAGCACAGGCATCAATCGTCGTGCATTCGTCTATACACCGCCCGCTTATGACAAGGATAAGAAGAAATATCCGGTTCTTTATTTGCAGCATGGATGGGGAGAGGATGAGACGGCATGGTCTAATCAGGGACATGCAAATTTGATAATGGACAATCTGATTGCTGAAGGCAAGATTGCGCCGTTCATCATTGTAATGACGTATGGCATGACGAACGATATCAAATTCGGAGGTCTAAATAAATTCACGGCCAAGGAGTTTGAAACGGTACTGGTGGATGAACTGATACCTTATATTGACAGTAACTTCCGCACGTTGGCAGACAAGAAGTACCGTGCGATGGCAGGGCTTTCCATGGGAGGCTTTGAAACGAAACTGATTACTTTGCGTCGTCCGGAGGCCTTCAACTACTACGGGTTGCTGAGCGGTGGTCTGTATGCGTCCAGCGACATCAAGGACAAGAATCAGGTGAAATCCATTTTTATCAGTTGTGGAAGCAAGGAGAATCCTGACGGCGTGACTAAGGCTGTGGATGAGCTCAAGGCTGCCGGTTTCAAGGCAACGGCTTTCGTCTCTCCCGGTACGGCACATGAATTCCTGACTTGGCGCAGAAGCCTGTATCACATGGCACAGCAGATTTTCAAGTAGGATAATAAGAAATCGGTTACGTATGATTAGTCAAGTGCCGTTTGTGTTTTATATATAAGTCTTTTTCTATTTAATTGTCTGCTTTTCAGAATAACAGATAAAATCTCTACGAGAAAAGCCCCGTTGGTCTACGAGCAAGGTATGCTCCCTCTACGAGGAACAGGGTTTTTCTCGTAGAGGTTTTATTTTAATTGTATATTGCCTGATATACAGTGACTTATTGATTTTGACGTCTGTCTGTATTTTTCCTGACATTATCTGTTGTTTTTCGTCCGAAAAAATAGGAGTTTTTCAAATGAACCATATATCTTTGTATTCTTAATACTTGATATTATGAAGAACTCTCGCTTATACGCAACTCTTGCGCTTTTGTTTATGGCAACAGCATCACTTTTCTCTGAGAATAGTGATATTATAGCCCAGCTTAAGTTTAAGCAGCTTTCCACCGTTAACGGACTTCCAACCAATGAGGTTCGAAGGTTATATCAGGATAAAGATGGATACATCTGGATTGCGACAACGAGTGGCTTGTGCCTGTTCGATTCTTATCAAATCAAAATTTATAAGTCTAATCTCTATACACCTGATCTATTGAGTAATAATAATATTAGGTGTCTTTCAGAAGATAATGAACATAATCTATGGATCGGTACGAATAATGGGATTAATGTTTTGAATAAACCAACGGGACGGATTCGTAAAATAGCAGATGACCGCTTTTATAATAATGTGGTGAATACCATTATTACGACGCGTGATAACATTACGTTTATCGGTACGGAAAAGGAACTTTTCCGCTATGATTCTAAACGGGATACGTGCTTCGTTTGCGCTTTTCCTGCAAATTTTAATGCTCATTTGCTGAATACTCAACATTTGTATGAAGATTCGCATAAACAGTTGTGGATTGCCACAGGTTCCGGACTTTTTAGGTATGACGTAAAAAGGGATAAGTATTATATTTATTCCTTTCCGTCCGCCCACCGCGTATTTGAAGATAGTCAACATCGGATCTGGGTTGGGACTTACGGAGGCGGGCTTTATCTTTTGGAGAATCCTTATGATCCGAAGATCACGGTCTTTCATCGATTTGCCCATCAACCCGGAAATGAAAACAGTCTGGGAGATAATGTGGTGTATGCAATAGCGGAAGATTTGAATACTCATACTTTGTGGGTGGGTACGAGAAGCGGGTTGAGCATTCTTGACTATAATTCCCCGAATGTTTCTATCACGAATTACCAGCCTAGTAAGAATTCGTCTTTTTTGGCGTTTAATGAAGTGAATGCGATCATCAGGGACAATGAAGGAATCATGTGGATGGGTATGCTGGGAGGCGGTGTGAGTTATGTTTCCACCGGTAAATCTAAATTCCAATGGGATGCCTTGCAGGATGTTAAAAGAGAACTGGCTTCAAATGCGGTAAGAAGTATTTTGGTTGATGATAAGGGGCAGTATTGGATTGGAATCGGTAGTTATGGCTTTATCATTAAGAATCCTTATACGGGGGCATGGAAATATTATAAAGATATGGAAGACTTTTCCCGACTGCCCGAGCTCCCTACAATTAATACATTTATCCAGTCCCAGGTGGACAAGAGAATATGGATGGGCACTTTTTCTATGGGCGTTTATGTCTATGATTCACGCAAACCATCCGGTAAACGGATCAACCAGATCTCTACTCATGCGGATAATTGGTTGCCAAGCTCGTGTGTTTATGGGATTAAAGAAGATATTCACGGTAATCACTGGTTTGCGACGCGCTCCGGTCTGGCATTGCTTACTGCGAATAATAAGGGTTATAATCTGACGAAAAATTTATATCCCGGTTTCTTTTATTGTGTGGAACAGGACTATCAAGGCTATATATGGGCTGGTACCGGTAGTTATGGGGTGATAAGGGTTACTTATCCCGGGGGGAATCCTGAAAATATGGTTTATAAAGAATACTCTCCCCAGAACAAGAAACTGAATTGTGCCGACGTCCAATGCATTTATTTGGATAGTAAAGGACGTATCTGGTTGGGAACAGACGGGGGAGGTCTCGACTTATATGACAGGGAGAAAGATGAGTTTGTAGCTGTCAGTTCGTTACTGAATATACCCGGAGACGGAGTCTTTTCCATCCAGGAAGATTCGCAGGGAAATCTGTGGTTAGGTACCAACGTCGGACTGATTAAACTATCCGTTCAAAAAGGTGTGGAGAAAGGGACTTACCGGCTTTACACTACAGAATTTGGACTTCAGGGGAACGTTTTTTTGAGAGGGGCTTCCTGTAAAACGAAGGATGGGGAATTCCTTTTTGGAGGTCATAATGGGTATAACTATTTTTATCCGACTTCTGTGAAGGACAACTCTATGGTTTTGCCGGTGGTTATAACCGATATAAAAATCTTTAATAATTCATGGAACTCGTTGGCAAATAAGGTGAAATATGCCATTTCAAAAGACGCTCCGGGATATACTAAGAAGATTACACTAGGATATAATCAGAATAATTTTAGTATAGAGTTTGCTGCACTAAATTATATAGCACCTATGCAATGCTTATATGCATACAGGTTGAAAGGGTTTGATAAAGAGTGGCAATATACCGATGCCTCAAGAAGGTTTGCCTATTATAATAATCTGAATCCCGGAACATATCGGTTTGAATTGAAAACGTCTAACGAGGGAGGCTTTTGGAATGAGCATCCTATTTCACTGGAAGTAACGGTTCTTCCCGCTCCCTGGAAAACAGGGTGGGCTTATGTTATTTATGCCATTCTCCTTCTTTCTATGATTTACTATTTTTATCGGTTGGCACGAAACAGGATTGTTTTGAAGAACTGTTTGCACTTGAAAGAGATGGAACAACGTAAAGCGGAAGAACTCAACCATGCCAAATTACAGTTCTTTACCAATATAACGCATGAATTGTTAACCCCTTTGACGATTATTTCCGCTACGGTAGATGAACTGAAAATGCAGTCGCCACGGCATGGTAATCTTTATAATGTAATGGATAATAATATAAGAAGATTGATCCGGTTGCTACAGCAGATCTTGGAGTTCCGTAAAGCGGAAACGGGTAACCTGAAGCTACGGGTGTCGCAAGGTGATATTTCTGTTTTTGTAAAGAACGAAGCAGAGAGTTTCCTCCCTCTGGTGAAAAAGAAAAAATTGCATTTCTCAGTGGTTTGTGATCCGGAATCCATAATAGGTTATTTTGACCCTGATAAATTAGATAAGATATTATATAACTTATTGTCGAATGCGGCAAAGTATAATGATGAAGGTGGTTTTATACAGGTGAACTGTTCTTATGCGGGCGATAAGGATTTTATCATTCTTCGGGTAAGGGATGACGGAAAGGGTATTTCAAAAGAAAAACAGTCAAACTTGTTTAAACGTTTTTATGAAGGGGACTATCGGAAATTTAATACGATCGGGACGGGTATAGGATTGTCTTTAACCAAGGATTTGGTTAAACTTCATGGAGGAGGCATTACCGTGGAAAGTGAATTGGGAAAGGGAAGTACCTTTATTGTCAATTTGCCGATTAGCAAGTCTTATTTTAAGGAAGAGGAAATAGATGAAGGGGCGATATCAATACAGGAGATAATTCCGGACTTGGATGATACTATAACCAATCGGATTAAAAGTAATGAGAATAAAACACATTCCGTTTTGATTATTGAGGATAATACTGACTTGCTTCAACTCATGGCAAACCTGCTGGGTCATGAATATAACATATTTACAGGGACAAATGGGAAAGAGGGGGTGGAAGTTGTGGAGAACGAGCATGTGGACTTGATTGTAGCTGATATCATGATGCCGGAGATGGATGGTATAGAATTCTGTCAGTATATAAAGAGTAATTTGGAATATAGCCATATACCGGTTATTTTGCTAACTGCTAAGAATACGGAGGAAGATAGGGCTATCGCCTATGAGTCAGGTGCTGATGCTTTTATTAGCAAGCCGTTTAACTTGCAGGTGCTTCATGCCCGCATTAAGAATTTGCTAAAGGCTAAAGAGCGCGTGGCACACGATTTCAAGAATCAACTGGTCTTTGAATTGAAAGATTTTAATTATACCAGTCTTGATGAAGATTTTATGCGGCGTGCTATCGCTTGCGTCAATCGTCATTTAAGCGATCCTGATTTTGACCAATTACAATTTATAGATGAAATGGGAACAAGTAAATCCACCTTATATAGCAAACTCAAATCACTTGCCGGTCTGAATACTTCCGCATTCATACGGAATATCCGTTTAAAGGCGGCTTGTCGGATTATGGAAGAAAAACAATCGGTCCGGGTCTCAGAGTTGGCTTATGCCGTAGGGTTCAATGATCCTAAATATTTTAGTTCTTGTTTCAAAAAAGAATTCGGTATGCTTCCTTCCGAATATATGGAAAGATTCTTGCCCGATAAGCAGTTTGAAGATACCACCCCTTGAGTATAGTTATACTCTCTTCGCTTTTTACAGGATTTCCCTGCTTTAGTCGTCTGTCGGACGGTCAATGCCCGGGTCGAATTATAGCCTGAATTAGTAGAATAAATTAATTTCTACCAGTTCAGGCTATCTTCAGACTATATTGTCCATCCCTAGGCTTATTTTTGTAATCGTGATTTCTTTAAATCCAAGTTTAATCTTAAAGTTTATACTAATGAAAAATGAAAAAACATTTCATGGAAAAACTCTGGGTAAGATAGTTTATGTCTTATTGATAGGGTTAAGTCTCGTTATGAGTACACAATTGAGTCTCGCTCAAACTCAACGGAAAATTCAGATTTCCGGGAAAGTGAGTGATACTATGGGAGATCCTATTATTGGAGCGAGCGTGATTCAAAAAGGTACAACGAATGGTACAATTACAGATGTAGATGGTAATTTTTCCTTGTCTGCTCAAATAGGGAGCATATTGCAACTATCGTATATTGGATATGTAGCCCAAGAGATAAAAGTTGTCGGAGAAAAACCGTTGTCTGTTGTTCTTAAAGAAGATGCCAGAGCTCTTGATGAAGTTGTGGTGGTGGGCTATGGAACACAGAAGAAATCGGATATAACCGGGTCCGTAACTTCCGTTTCAAAGGAGAGGTTGTCGAAATTGCCTGTAACGAATGTCTTGCAGGCCTTGCAAGGTGCAGCGGCCGGTGTTACTATAACGCAGACTTCTTCTATTCCCGGTGATGCTCCCGACGCTTTAGTTCGTGGTCGTAACTCCATTAATGCATCTTCAGGTCCTTATATCGTTGTTGATGGTGTGCCTATCAGCAAGGCGGGGGGAACGTTGAACGATATCAATCCTAATGATATTGAGTCAATGGAGATATTGAAGGATGCATCAGCCACGGCCATTTACGGTACCAATGGTGCAAATGGAGTAATCTTAATCACTACAAAACGGGGTAATTTAGGTAAGCCGACCATTCGTTATAATGGTTATGTCGGCTTTGAAGATTTCACCCACAAACTTAATTTTTGTAACGGTGAGCAGATTTTGCAACGCTATAAAGATTATGTAAGTCAAAATCCGGGCGAAACATTATACGACGGGCATGTAAAGAATGAGTATGAGTCGGATAATTATAATAATGGCATAACCAACGATTGGATTGATGCTGTTTCCCAAACAGGGGTTATTCAGAATCACAATGTGAATATATCCGGTGGGGCGGAAAATGTGAAGTATTACGTCTCTGCTGATTTTACGGATCAGAAAGGGATTATCAAAGGGTTTAATTATAAGCGTTATTCCGTTCGTACGAATCTGGATTTGAATGTGACCGACTATTTGACGGTAGGAACTAATACTTATGTGGTATCGCACAACCGGGATGGTGGTCGGGCGAACCTTCTTATGGCAGAAGCCATGAGCCCTTATGCACGGATGTATAATGAAGATGGTAGTTATTGTATCAACCCGATGTATAGTGAAACGTTGTTTACCAATCCTTTGATGTGGACAACGACAAATCCTGAACGTCGCCAATTCAATTTGAATATAAACGGATATGCTGAGATGGACTTCGGGAAGTTGATAAAGCCGTTGAAGGGATTGAAGTATAAGTTTAACGGTGGTTTTGCATATGTTCCAAAACGGACAAATGAATACGAAGGAAAGTCAGTTAATAAGAATTCCGGCTGGGCCAAGATTCAGAATGAGGAAACACAAAGTTATACCATAGAGAACATTCTTTCCTATGCCCGCGATTTGGGTAAACACCATATAGATCTCACGGCATTGTACGCTGCTTCCCGTAAAAAGTATCAAAGCTCCACAGCGGAAGCTGAAAAGTTTATAAATGACGATTTACAGTGGAATAATATGGGGAGTGCAGAAACACAAAAAGTGGCATCATATACAGATCTTCATACCACGGTTTCGCAAATGGGACGTGTTAACTATTCTTATGATAGTCGTTACTTATTTACTTTTACGGTACGTCGCGATGGTTCTTCTGTATTTGGCAATAATAATAAATACGGTGTCTTCCCATCTGTAGCTTTAGGTTGGAATATTGCGCGCGAAAGCTTCATGGAGAAAACTACTGATTGGTTGAATACGTTGAAACTACGCCTCTCCTATGGTAAGGCTGGTAACGAAGCAATCGGGGTTTATCAATCGTTGGTGAAAATGGATAGTGGAATGTTGACGATGAGTGGAAGCAGTACAGCTGCATTATGGCCTAACGAACTGATGGGGAACAATGACTTAAGCTGGGAGACAACTAAGACTTTTAATGTTGGTATGGACTTTGGCTTCTGGAATAATCGTTTGAGCGGAAATGTCGACATGTACTTCTCTAAAACCACCGACTTATTACTGAAACGTAACTTGCCTAAGATTTCCGGTTATAATACGGTGTATTCCAATATGGGAGAAACTGAAAATAAAGGTCTTGAAATCACGTTGAATTCACACAATGTTGCTATGAAAGATTTTAGCTGGAATTCTACATTGGTATTTTCCTGGAATAAGAATGAAATCAAAGATCTTTATGGTGATGGAAAAGATGATCTTGGAAACCGTTGGTTCTTAGGACATCCTATAGGGGTGATCTATGACTATGTCAAAGTTGGGATATGGCAGGAAGATGAAATTGCAGCAGGATTGAATAAAACATGGGATCCTATAGCAGAAGCAGGTGATGTGAAATTGGCTGACCTTAGTGGCCCTGATGGTAAACCTGATGGAAAGATTGATGATTATGACCGTAAGATACAAGGACAAACGACTCCCAAATGGATCGGAGGATTAACCAACACATTTACCTATAAGGATTTCACATTAAGCGTCTTTATTCAGACCGTACAAGGGTTGAAAAAGAATAATTCATTGATTAGTATTGCCGGTGATGAGATGGGTCGTCGTAACACAACAACGGAAATTGGATATTGGACTCCTGAGAACAAAAGCAATGAATGGCGCTCACTCGGAAAAAATTCCAATAAACATGGTTATGGATTCCCTTCCGATGCAAGTTTTACCCGTATCAAAGATATTACATTGAGTTATAATTTCCCTAAAACTCTGATGGGAAAAGTGGGTTTGAACGCTTTGCAAATGTATGTTAGCGGTCGCAATCTCTTTACGTTTACCGATTGGATCGGTTGGGATCCTGAGGCGCGTCAGATATCTCGTGGAAATAGTTCTTGGGATAGTACGAGGGGAGAAAGAGTGTATGACAGTAGCAATTACCCTGCAACAAAGAGTTTTGTATTTGGTATTAATGTAACCTTCTAAAAAAAGAGAATAATGAAACGAAATAATATACTTTTAATAATTTTTGCTGCTTTCTCCTTTATGTTGGGGGGGACTTCTTGCAGCGATAGTTTCTTGAATGAAAAAATGTATTCCAATTATGGTCCTGAAGTTGAAGATGTAAATGCAAAGCTGATCGGTCTGCACAGGCAGTTTGCGTCTATTTGGGGAATGGCTGGCCAGCAAGGTTTTGTAGGATGTTGGCAGGATGGTACAGATGTGGCTTCTCCGGGTGATACACAGGGAGTTGAAGTTCCGTTCTACCGATATCAGGAGCTGAATTCAGAGAATGCCGGGATTAGTTTCTTATGGGAAAAACTCTATGAGTTGATTAACAGTTCTAATTTAATTATTGCTGCATTGGGTGAAGATGGTGATGTTGCAGCGAAAGGGGAGGCTATGTTCTTCCGTGCATATTCTTATAACATGTTGGTAACCTTGTGGGGAAAAGTTCCATTGATTACGGAATCTACTACTACGCCCAGAACAGACTATGTTCGTGAAGAGGTTGCTAAGATAGATGCTGTGATTGATACTGATCTGACTTTTGCCATGGCTAATTTACCGGCGGTAGGAAAAGCTAAAACCGAAGGTCGCATCAATAAAGATATGGCGCGTCAACTCGCGGGAGAAGCTTATTTGCGTATGGGAATGCGTGATGCTTCTTACTTTAAAAAAGCAGAGGATGCGGTAGATCCAATTATCACCGAGGGAAATTATTCTTTGATTAAGGAACGTTACGGTAAATTCTTGTCCGAAGGCGGCGATTATTATTCCGATATGTTCCGTTATGGTAATCAGCGTCGTTCGCAGGGCAATACCGAAGGAATTTGGATTTTCCAGGTTGAATATAATCGTGATGTGAATGGAGGTACGATTGACAGTCCTCAACAGCGTCGTAATTGGGTTCCGGCTTTTCATAAATATTCCGGTATGGTTAATGCCGACTCAATTGGCGGGCGCGGAAACGGTCGTCTTCGGCTAAGTAATTTTATAAAATATGGTCTGTATGCAAAAGGAGACATTCGTAACTCGAACTATAATATCCGGCGGGTACTTTATTATAATAAACCGGGATACCAAGAAGTTATAGGAATAGATGCGAATGGGTTCCGGGTTGAGAAAGACGCGGGAGTGAAGAACCTCACGGTGAAAACCGGAGACCGGGTAATTCCACGTGCAGCGGATTCGTTGAATGTGTACTATCCACATCCGACTAAATGGGGTGGTTATGATCCTACTGATGATTTTGGTTATGCTTTGGTAAAAGACTGGCCATTGATGCGTCTTGGAGAAACTTATTTATTACGCGCGGAAGCTCGTTTCCGTCAAGGAGACAAGCTTGGTGCGGCAGCTGATATCAATGTACTTCGTGACCGGGCTTTTAAAGAATCGCGTATAGCAATGGGTAATCCGGATCTTGGTAAAGTATATGCCGATGAGATTGATATCGATTTTATTCTTGACGAACGTGCACGTGAATTGATAGCTGAAGAGAACCGGCGTATGACTCTGGTTCGTACAAATACGCTAAAGGAACGTATTGCACTTAATGGTGATAAAGTTCCTTATGCTCCTGATAATAAAGTGATTACTGGATTCCAGGATTATAATGTGCTATTACCTATTCCTTTAACAGAAATACAGTTGAATAAGGATGTGGAACTTGGTCAGAATCAGGGATATGAATAATTTGTAGAAAGGAAAGATGAAAGTGTGTCGAGAGCATTTTGACACACTTTCACTTTTAATGGGCTTTTGAAAATATTTTTTAGTAAAGTTGAATGATTGTTTCTCTTTTTTGAAGTATTAGTAACCATCTATTTATAAGAAAGATTTTATATTTGTAGGTATATAAAAACTAGAGAATAGTATTATGATAAAGACAGCAAAGAATTTCTTCTTATTATTATTATTTGCTGCTTTGGCTTTGGTGCCATTGCAGAATGTTTCGGCGAAAAAGAAGGTTGAAAAGTCGCAAACCGATCGTGAAGCTTGGTGCAATATCTTATATAAGATGGCTGTTCCTGTATTGAGTAATATGAGTGAAGGGAAGCTTCATAAGAATATGCTGGTGGAATTGAGCCCGACTTGGGACGGCCGGGATAAGGGTGTGACATACATGGAATGCTTCGGGCGTTTAATGGCGGGACTTGCGCCTTGGATTTCTTTACCGGATGATGATACGCCGGAAGGTTTACAGCGGAAGCAACTTCGGGAGTGGGCTTTGAAGAGCTATGCCCAGGCTGTTGACCCTCAAAGTAAGGACTATCTTCTATGGCGCAAGGAAGGGCAGACGTTGGTAGATGCCGCTTACGTTGCCGAGAGCTTTCTTCGGGGATATGATGCGTTATGGCTCCCTCTGGATAGCCTGACGAAACAGCGTTACATTGCTGAGTTCCAAGGGTTGAGGCGTGTGGATCCGCCATATACCAACTGGTTGCTCTTTTCGTCAACAGTGGAATGCTTCTTAAAAAAAGCTGGTGCACAAGCTGATCATTACCGGATAACTTCTGCTTTACGTAAGGTGGATGAATGGTATGTAGGTGATGGTTGGTATAGCGACGGGCCGGATTTTGCATTTGATTATTATAATAGTTATGTGCTTCATCCCATGTATGTGGAATGCCTTGAGGTGATGACGAACGGAGGGAAAAATCATATCTGGAATGTAAAAGGAGGTGATTTTCCTAAAGCAGTGAAACGGATGCAGCGTTTTGGCATGATACTGGAAAGATTGGTTTCTCCTGAAGGTACTTTTCCTGTATTTGGCCGTTCTATAACGTATCGTACAGCTGTGTTTCAGCCACTTGCCTTGTTGGCTTTGCGGGGCTGGTTACCGAAAGAATTGCCCGGAGGACAGGTTAGGGCTGCAATGACGGCGGTTATCGAGCGTATGTTTGGTGATGATCATAACTTTAATGCAAAAGGCTTTCTGACTTTGGGCTTTAACGGCTCGCAGCCGAATATATCCGATTGGTATACGGATAATGGAAGCTTATATATGGCTTCCTTGGCTTTTCTTCCATTGGGACTCCCGGTGAATGATCCTTTCTGGACGGATGCCTCACTGCCTTGGACGTCTAAGAAAGCTTGGGGAGGTGATGACTTTCCACGAGACCATGCTTTTTACGAGTAATTCATGTGACTTGTTTTAAGCAAAGAATTGATAACCAGTGCGATTGAAAAATAGTTGAATTATGAGCGGCAAATCTATTACCCTTTCCTTTTTATGTTCCTGCATCATAGCATTGGGCCTTCAGGCCCAGTCCTCGACGAAAAGTTTATGCAATTCCAAATTGGTGAAAGTTGGAATGGGATATAGCCAGACTTCTGTCAATACTGCAATCTTTCGGAATAATTCGTTAGTGACTCAGGATAATGAGCAATACATTTCTTATTATGATGCCGAAGGTTATGTTGTACTGGGCAAACGGAAGCTGAATTCGGATAAGTGGACGTTACACCGGACACCATATAGAGGGAAGGTAAAAGATGCTCATAATATAATTAGTATGATGATTGATGGCGATGGCTATTTGCATGTGGCTTTTGATCATCATGGCAATGCATTGAATTATTGCCGCAGTTTGGCTCCTCATTCTCTGGAATTGGGAAAGAAGGAATCGATGGTAGGCACTGATGAAGAAGACGTGACTTACCCGGAGTTTTATGCTCTGGCAGGAGGTGATTTATTGTTTGTATACCGTTCAGGAGTTTCTGGTTGCGGAAACCTTGTGATGAACCGTTACTCGTTGAAACAAAAGAAATGGTACAGGGTGCAGAATGTGCTGATAGATGGGGAAGGTAAACGAAATGCTTATTGGCAAATGTACGTGGATAAACGGGGGACTATTCATTTATCATGGGTTTGGAGGGAGACATGGAAAGTGGAAACAAATCATGATCTTTGCTATGCTTGCTCTCACGATAATGGGGTGACTTGGTATAAAACAAACGGACGGAAATATGATTTGCCCATTCGAATGGAGAATGCCGAGTATGCTTGCCGGATTCCTCAAAACGCCGAATTGATTAATCAAACCAGCATGGGAGCCGATTCCGGAGGGAATCCTTTTGTCGTCACTTATTGGAGGGATAGGGATGGTGATATACCTCAATTTCGCGTGGTATGGTTTGATGGGAATAAGTGGAATAATAATCAAATTTCGCATAGACATACTCCCTTTTCCTTAAAAGGAGGAGGAACGAAAATGATTCCAGTCTCACGTCCACGGATTGTGGTAGATGGAAAAGAAGCTTTTTGTTTCTTTCGGGATCAAGAGAGAGGAAGTAAAGTTTCCGTGGCATATACTTCTGATGTGAGAGGTGGAAAGTGGTCTATTTCTGATTTAACGACTTTTCCGGTAGATGCCTGGGAACCTTCGTATGATACCGAATTGTGGAAACAAAAACATCTTCTGCACCTTTTTGTCCAACGGACAGAACAAGGAGACGGAGAGCGTACTGTTGATTTTCCTCCCCAACCGGTATATGTGTTAGAATTGAACTTAGAGAAATAGAGAATTGAAGATAGGTGTAATCAAATAAAACAGGATATGAGGAAGATTTTTAGAATGACCTTGGCCTTGGTCTTCTGTGCGGCAGGGACATCTGCATTGGCGAATATTCCAGATACATCGCAAGGTGTTATAGATATTATAAATAGAGTGAATAACTATTGGCAAGATTCACATCCGCTTCCGGGAAGCGCATTTTGGGATAATGCCGTTTATCATACCGGGAATATGGAAGTTTGTTTTTTGACTGGGAATTCTGATTTTCTTCATTACTCCGAGGTTTGGGCTGAACATAATGAATGGAAGGGAGCAAAATCCAATAATAAAGCGGAATGGAAATACTCTTATGGAGAAAGTGACAAATATGTACTTTTTGGTGATCAGCAAGTTTGTTTCCAGACCTATGCTGATCTTTACACTCTTTCGCCCGATCCCCAAAAAATAGCTCGTGCCCGTGAGGTAATGGAATACCAGATGAGCACTAACAAGGTCGATTATTGGTGGTGGGCTGACGGATTGTATATGGTGATGCCTGTTATGACAAAGTTGTATAAGATAACGGGTAACCCACTTTATCTGGAAAAACTTTATGAGTATTGGAAGTATGCGGATGATCTGATGTATGATAAAAAGGCGGGACTTTATTATCGGGATGGAAAATATATTTATCCCAAGCACAAAACTATAAATGGTAAGAAAGATTTTTGGGCACGTGGGGATGGATGGGTTTTTGCCGCTTTGGCAAAAGTACTGAAGGACTTGCCTGAAGCTGATCAGTATCGTGGAAAGTATCTTGATCGTTTTCGGACTATGGCAAAAGTTGTGGCTGATTGCCAGCAATTGGAGGGTTACTGGACCCGTAGTCTCCTTGATCCGAAATATGCTCCCGGACCGGAAACCAGTGGTACGGCTTTTTTCACATATGGTTTATTGTGGGGGGTGAATAATGGGCTTTTGGACAAGGGTACTTATTTACCGGTTATAGAGAAATCGTGGAAGTACTTGACTACAGTTGCTTTACAATCTGATGGACGCATTGGGTACGTCCAGCCCATAGGTGAAAAAGCTATTCCCGGGCAAGTGGTGGATGCTGATTCCACGGCTAGCTTTGGAGTAGGTGCTTTTTTATTAGCTGCCTGCGAAATGGCACGGTATATAAGTGGAAATTAATAAATAGAATTCAAGTTTTTATCATTTTAATTTTATGGTTTTATTGCTGAAAAAGGTCTTTTTGTGATACTCCTTTAACATCATGCAATTCAGTCGTGACTTAAGTTTATTCACTCGTATACTGAATGGCATTCACTCGTATATTTAAACCTATTCAGTCCTATATTGTTTATACCCCTCTCAGAAGATATTCTGAGAGGGGTGTGAATCAATGGGGTACTATGATGAAATTTTGAGGCTCTTTTCGTGAAAAATATATATATTATGCTTAAATGCATTGTCGTATAATATATTATCTTTTCTTTCTTGAATTATTAATGAAGGGCTGAGAATTATCAGCTTGAATTAATAAATAAAATCTTGTGACTTTACATATATTTTAGACTCTTTGATCTGTCCAGGAACTTCCTTTTCCATGCGTGGCAAAATGCGAAATCCGGTAAGGGTGTATTCTTTGCCGAGGTCTATGACGAGTTGATGCGGGTATGCGGTGTTGTCTACGGTTTGCCAATAAGTGGATTCCTGCCGGTCGTAGATCTTATCTGCCGTATGGTTACCACTGCGTGTTTCTTCACTATCGGCATACCTGATGTTCCATTTCTCACGACTGACAGGTTTACCATCTATTCCCAGTACATCCATCTCTGCAATAGAAGCTATGTTTGTCTCATCAAAAGGGGAATCAGCTTCCAAACAGAAAAAGCGACCTTTTACAGCTGTGTTGAATTTAATGTCCTGCCATCCGTTGCCTTTAGTGAATGTTCCTGTCCAAACCGGCTGTTCATTATTCAGTTTTAGGGTTTGCCCTTCTTTTCGATGAGTTTCCGGTGCTTTTTCGCGAAGCATGTCGAGTATCGGTTTTTTAAGTCCGGCTATTTCTGCTTTTTGAGGGCCTAAGAGATCGAGTACAATGATTTCGTTTTTCCCTTTTTTGAGCCAGCATCCCGGCATGTACAGTGTTTGCTGGGGGCCAATTTCCCAGAAACGTCCCATAGCATGTCCATTGACCCATACCATCCCTTTTCCCCATGTCCGCATATCGAGGAAGGTATCACCAACTTTAGCTAAAGTAAATGTGGCGCGGTAGTAGGCAGGCTGCGTTTGCTCTGTTTTTCCGCCTATTATTTTATGGTTTTTGGGGTTTTGAGTGTCGATAAAATGCTTGTTTTCCGTGAAGGAATAGTCGGTAGGAAAATTGTATACTTCCCAGTTTTTTAGATTCAAGGTTCTGTTCTTTTTAAGGATTTCCACTTTCTCCGTAATGCCTTTACAGTCATGGATTGATTTGTCGAAATTCACACGCCCCATTGCTTCTATCAATAGGTCAAGCTGTGTTCCTGCTTTCAGACCGGATAAGGGCAATGTATATTCACCATGGCGCCGGTCTAAACGACCTAATAATTTGCCATTGGCATAAACTTGTGCCCAATCGTGTACTTCGGTAATTTTTAGTGTACCTTTTTGGATCGTTTCCGGTAGTTTGGTACGGTATAAGATGCTTCCCCAACCTTGGTTGAATTGTTCCATTGGTTGAATGTCCTGTGAAGACTTCTTTTCCGGTAAGTTATTGAATAGCGGAGCTACCTGATTGAAGCGGATGGTAGGAATCTCAATAACAGGATATTGAGCCGGAACATCCGGTAGTTTTTCTCCTTTGGGAAGATAAGACGCTAAAAGATTGCGTAGTTTCCAGTATTTGTCGGTGGTCCAGCCTGCTTCGCTGATGGGAGCGTCGTAATCATATGAGCTGCACATGCAGGAATAAGCCGGATTATTGGCGCCTCCCCAATGACCAAAGGTGGTTCCTCCGTGCGTCATATAAAGGCTGAATGAAATGTTCCGGTCCAGCATATCACGAATGCCATTGACCATAGCGGTGGCGTCACGTGTTTCGTGTTTACGTCCCCAGTGGTCGAACCATCCACTCCAAAACTCACTGCACATGAGTGGGGAGTCGGGGCGTATTTCTTTTAGTTTTTTGAATTGATTGTCAATGTTGGCGCCTGTTCCGAAATTAACTGTCCATAGAAGGTCCGGGAGGGCATTGTTTAGAAAGTTACTACTCCAGTCGCATTGAAAAAGAGGAACGTCTGTAAAACCGGCTCCTTCCACTATATCGCGTATGGCCGATACGTAAGGTTTATCAGTGCCATAAGAGCCGTATTCATTCTCTACTTGGACCATGATAATGTTCCCTCCCCGGGTGATTTGTAATCCGGCAAGTTGTTCTCCGACTTTATTCATGAATATTTTTACCCGTTCCATATAATAGGGATCAAGGGTACGGAGTGCAATGTCCTTCTTTTTTAGTAACCACCAGGGAAGTCCGCCCATTTCCCACTCTGCACATACATAAGGGCCGGGACGGACGATGACGTACATGCCATGCTTTTGGGCTAACCGGCAAAACTTTGCAATATCTTTATTTCCTGTAAAATCAAATTCGCCTGGTTGTTGTTCATGTAAATTCCAAAAGATATAGATACAGATGGTATTCATGCCCAATGCCTTACACATCTCAATGCGTTGTTCCCAATAAGGTTCCGGGATACGGGGATAGTGTATTTCTGCGGCTTTAATCACAATGGGCTTTCCATTCAACAGGAAGGTGTTTTTGCCGATACTAAAGTTTTCTTGTCCTTTTTGTGTTGCTTCCTGTGTTGCAGTTAGAGGTGCTGCTACTGTCTGTGCATTAGATAAACTTGTTCCGAGTGAGCTTATAGTCGTGAATATTAAACTCAGGAAAATGGTCTTCATCATTTTACGGGGCTTTATTGGTTTTTATTGGCAAAGATAAATAATATTAAATCTAATGACCTCTGTATATAATTCATTTTAGGGGACTATTTAGCTCAGTTTGTATACTGATAATAATTTATATCTTTGTGCTTGCTAATTAATATATAAAGGAATACTAAGATGAAATACATTCAATGCTTATTGATGACGGCATGTTTATCAGTTGTTTGTTTGTCACTCCCTGCTCAAAATTGCGAAGGGACAAAAGAAGGCTCTTTAAAAAAATGGGTAAAGTCCGGAGTCTGGAACGAGGGATTAAAGGCTAAACCTCATGCGTCCACCAATCTTGCAGAATTCAGGGCGCAGTACAATGCTAATCCTGAACAATGGAAAGCAGCTTTTAAGTGGTTGGCTTCGCATGATTTAGTGACTATTGCTAAAGGTCGATATCCCATTGATGGTACTTCATTGGTCGCTTCGGTGGAAGACAGTAATAATGAACCGTTGGAAAAGAGAGGTTCTGAATCACACCGGAAACATATTGATCTGCAATATGTGGTGAAGGGTACCGAACGTTTTGGTTTACTGGACCATGCTTCATCGAAGCCAAATTGTGAATATAGTGAGAAGAAAGATGTAATTCATTATGACTATGATCCAGCTAAAACAAAGTTTATGGATTCTGTTCCGGGCAAGTTTTTCCTGTTCTTCCCTTCCGACTGGCATATTGCTAAAGTCGCTACTGATAAGAAAGACCAAAGTATTCGGGTGGTTGTTATAAAACTGGACTATATACAACAATAGATGCCTTTAATTCAGAGTTTAATTATAATAATCTATTATTAAATCTTTTCCTGCGTATTGAAAATATTATACTTTTGTGCCTTTTTATGTGATACTTTTCAGGCCTCGTTTTAGGATGGGAATAAATCAGTCCTAACCTCATCCTGATTCAGTCCTAGACTGAATGGCATTCACTCGTATACTCATCCTATTTCAGTCCTGGACTGTTTATACCCCCCCCCCCTTTCAGAAGGCTCCTGAAGGGGGATAGAATAACTTCGTGGTTTCTAAAAGACGGAAGTAATGGTGATGGTAATAAATAGATATTTTACGCCGCATTCTCTTCAAATGCCAGAGTTTCTTTATTGAAAAGAGGAACAGCTTTAGAAACAGTTTCGTCAATCACTAGTTAGTAATTGACGTTTTTTTAATATACTCTTAGAATATTTGTTAATAAATGCTTCGTCTTGTCATGAAAAGGTTATTTTTGTGTTCGAAAGATTAACTGATCATGAAATACTATCGACAAACTAAATATTTACTTCTGTTCCTTTTTGTAGCTAATCTGGGCGTATTATCTTATTTTATATACCAGAGTGGAGTTAATAATCAAGTAGAAAACAGGAAGAGAGCTGAACAGAGATTGAAAGACGTATCGGAACTTTGGGTAAACCGTGAGTTTGATAAATTGGGTATGCCTTATTCTTCCAGTGGAAGGGTCGGATATCGGACTAAGAGGTCTATGACTTCTGCCGATGGTACTATTGAGGTTGATGTGGATTCTGCGAAAGAGAGAATGTGTATGTTTTCACCTGAGTTAGGTGAAAGGACATTAATTCTATATGCATTTGATCACTTGTTTTTAGACTCTTTGAATAACTGCTGGCAGAGAAGTTTGGGACATCATGGACTGGAAAAATATCACTGTGTGCTTACTGCCCGGATTGCCAAGTTGTGGGATAAAAAGGATACACTTCTCGTAGGAGGGGATTCAACACTTTGTGTTCCTCGTAATTTGCTCTGTACTTATTATTTGGATGATTTATATTTGATAGAGGCAAAAGCTTATTTGAAAGCACCTTCGTTTGTCGTTTGTGTGGATTGGCGCCGATTGGACATCTTGAATAGTATAATCATTGGTTTGTTGCTGTTGGGAGGACTTGTTTATGTTTTAAATAGCAATAAAAATGGCCGTTATGAAACGAGGGATAGTGATGACCTTATTTATCAAATTTCAGAAGATTCATATCAAATAGGTGAAGCGGTTTTTGAAGAGAAAACAGGAACCTTTACCTGTTTGGACTATTCGTCTGTTTATTCCCCGCAACCTCATAAATTGTTAATCGCATTTGTTCAGGCTCCGCAGCATTTTCTTTCCAATGATGATATAGCCGGAATTTGTAGCTGGTCTGTGGATGATGCAGGGATCAATGAGAGGAGGAGATCTGCCATAAAGTTGTTACGTAAACAACTCCAATCGGGAGAAAGCCATATCTATGTGGAGCATGTGAAAGAAAAAAACGGATATCGCATGTTTGTTGCTAATGAATAAAATCAGATTGATTATAGTCAGTATATGAGGCGTGAAATTTTTTTCACGCCTTTTTCACGCGCTTTTCACATGGGGATTTAACTACCATCTATGTAATTTTTTACATTTGTTTCCGTATTAATATAAAAGGGAGTGTCTTATGAGAAACAACATGAAATTAGGACTTATTGTGGCAATTATGGCCTTGGCTATTGGGGGATGGTGGGTATCTTATCATCATTCTGCAAAAGTTACGTCTTTACTATTAGAAAATATTGAAGCGTTAGCTCAGGGAGAATCAGGCGGAGTAGGTTGCTATGGGGTTGGGGCAGTTGATTGTCCGTATAGTTGAGATAAAGTATATAATTTTATAGTAAAATATGTATAAAATAATATTTTTTATAGCTCTACTCTGTGGCTTTATTTTCTCTTGTTCTAGAAAAGATGAAGTTCAGAAGACTGTTCTGATCAATTATGACGATTTCAGAAGTACGCAGCATTTGGTGGGAAGAACTGTGGAGTTTGATGGTTCTGCATTGAGACCGATAAGGCTACATTTGTATCATGATAGTTTGCTTTTTACGGTAAATTCTGGCGAAGATCAACTTTTGCAAGTGTATAACTTGAATACAAGGCAGAAAGTGGCTGAACATATTTCATTGGGGCAGGGACCTAAAGAGATGGTTGCTCCCCGTTTTGTGGAAAATAAGGATAATAAAATGTTGTTATTCGATGTTGCTACTTCTGTTTTGTTTGAATATGATATTGATAATTTTGTACAAGGAGAGGCTCCTAAACCTATTAAGCGCGTAGCATTTAAAGATAAAATATCCGGTGAACCCTGCTTATTGAATAATACATTTATTGCTCCTGCTCGTAACCCCAATTATCTGTTACAGGTCTTGAATAAGGAGGGGGAAAGGATAGATTCTGTTGGTCATTATCCCGAAGAAAGTGAGAAACTTTCAAATAATGAAATATTAGAAACCTACCAATATTCATTTACTACGGATAGCGAAGGCAACGTCGTGATATGTTATAATTGGACTGACAGATTGAATTTTTATGGAAAAGATAAAGTTTTGAAAACTAGTATTTATGGCCCTATGCATTTTACTTCGCATTATAAAGAATCTCATAATGGAAATACTATATTTGCTAAACCTGTAAAAGGTGAAACAAGAGATGCTTATTATAATCCGGTAAGTGTTGGCGATGAAGTTTTTGTTCTATTTAGTGGAAAGTCCGAGGATGAACCGGATTATAGCATCTTAGCTGATAAAATTCTAGTTTATAGTTGGGATGGAAAGCCGGAGAAAATACTTTCTTTGGATCAGGGCGTTTTTACCTTTATTGTAGATGCTAAAAATAAGTTGATATACGGCATTAGTGATAAACCGGAGTTTCATATTGTAGAATTTTCTTATAATTAACTTAACTGTAAATGTAGTTTTCTGCAATAATACATTTGTGGAATTAAAATATAAGATACAATTAAGAAATAAAAAAGATTTATAAATGAAAAAGCTTATTTTTATTTTGTCTCTGAGCTTACTTTTCAGTTGTACTGGAAAGCAAAAAGAAAATGCACAAAGTAATCTCGTAGTTATCCCTGTGACCACTGAAAACTGTATTCCTCTTGAATTATCGGGCCTTTCTAAGGAAGTTTCTTATGTAAAGTTAGCTACGGCAGACTCTTGTCTGATTGGTGAAGTCAATAAGTTGCTTTATGTAGACGATTATATAATAGTGGGTAGTGATCACAAAGCTATTCTTTTCTTTAATAAAAACGGAACTTTTGATCATAAAATCTATCATCAGGGCAACGGTCCTGATGAATATCTTAGTATTTCAGATTTTGAAATAGACAGAAAAGATCATGTAATCACACTTTTGGATGCTGGCAAACAGCAATTATTGCAATACGATTGGAATGGTACATTTATTAAGAAGAGTGATTTAAACTGTTGGACGGTAGGTTTTCAGCAACTAAACGATTCTATGTGTGTGCTATACAGCGGAAATCAGCTTTCTGAAGAAAATAAATATAAGCTGACGGTTTATAATTTATTGTCGTGTAACGTTTCTGTACATTTCTATCCTATATCAAAGGAGAAGTCATCCTATCTTCATGTTTTTACTGACAATAACTTCAGTCGATGTGGGGATGAAGTATTGCTTTGCGAGATGTTTAATGATACGATTTATTCGGTATCTGCCTCAAAATATGTTCTTCGGTATTACATAGATTTTGGAAAGCAGAAAATTCCTTCTTCTTTTTATGAAGCTGGATATGCTGATATCATGGATTTCCAAACTAAGCTCCATAAACATGATTATAGCTATGGAATGAACTCATTAGCTAATTTTCAGACAGGTTTTATTACTTCTTGTTTCATCCATAAGAGGAAACATTTTATTTATTACAATAAAGGAACGCAGATTGCTGTTGCCTTCAATCAATTAACGGATAAAGCTTTCCTGGGTAGTACCCTAGTAGATGTTACAAAGTGCGGAGTACGTTTCTTCTCAGATGGTGCCTATTTGTTGATGCTTGCAGATAATGAGCTGTATGCAAATGAACTAGATATTCATTCTGTTTTAAAGAAGCAATTGGGTGAGGTGAAAATTGGTGATAATCCAACAATTCTGTTATATAAGCTAAAAGAAAAATAGTGCTGATGAAATATAGATATATGCTTATAAAAGATGTATTTATACTGCTTTTTTGTTTGTCCCTTTTTTGTTCTTGCAATAATACAGATAAGAATAAAAGCGACTCTGTCTTGAAAGTGCCTCTTAAGGTAGATAATGTTGCAATGATGGATTTATTTAAAAGGTTAGAAGTCATACCTTTAGAAACGAAAGATTCTTGTTTGTTAATCTGCCCGGATAAAGTATTGTATGAAGATGGTTATTATGAAGTCTTTGATTCAAAGCATCCAGCTCTCTTTGTTTTTAATGAAGATGGAAAATTTGTGAGACAAATAGGAAAAAAAGGGAATTCTCCTAATGAATATACCGAGATATATGATGTTACCTACGATGAAGAAGCAGGACATATTTGTATGTTATCACCATTTGGTGAAATTTTTATATATGCGTTAAATGGTACTTTTTTAAGTAGAATGCAATTGCCGCAAAGAGCAAACTATCAATCTTTCGAAAGTTTTAAAAATTATTTCGTGACTTGGACTTTATCTGGAAAAGATGAAGATGCTGGAATAAGTATTATATCAAAAAGAACGATGCAATATGTAAAAAAGTATTGGAAAGAGAATAGGAATCTTGACTTTTTGTATCCAAGAGGATTTTATAAATTTAGAGGCAAAATGTATTTCTTTAGACCATTTGGTAGAGAAGTTTATCAGTTTGATAAAAATAATATGAATATTGCGTATAAATGGGATTTTGGTAAAGATAACTATTCAGTTGAAGATTTAGGCTTTTCAAAGACGAAATCAAAAGGGGAACAGGAGGGTTCTTTGTTGGTGAAAAAGTTGAAGGATTCGAGTATTCCTTATCTAATTAGTAATCAAGCTCAATCAAATAAATATTATTATACTAAATTAATCTTTGGATTTACTCCTAATGGTCAATATCATGTTTTTTATAGAAAGAGTGATGGTAAAAGCTTTTTCTTTAAGAAGACTGAAGAAGGTATTAAACTTAATCCTTTACTTTTTTGTGATGAGTTTATGCTATGTTTAGCATCTAATGCTGACTTGAATGCTTATATAAGGGTTTTGGATGAAAAGGAAAATCGCAAGTTAATAAAGAGAAAGGAAGACGATAATCCTGTTTTGATAAAGTGTTATTTTAAATGAAAAAAGATATGAAAGCTCAGTTATTTGCATTGACACTACTTCTGGTTAGTTGTAGTGGATCACAGAAGAGAGCATCATTTAGCGAGAGTACAACTGCTAAATCGACTGCTTTTACGAAAGCCTTAATTTCCATTCCAATGGATATAAAAAAGAGAGGAAATATCTTATATATCAGTGATTTTAAGGGAGATAGTCTTTTGCGTTGCTATAGTCTTAGGAAACGATGTTTTGTGAAGCAAATGCTGCCACAAGGACAAGGACCTAATGAATTTCTAAGCCCTATCGAGTTTTTTATATCTGATTCGTCTGTCTTTATACATAATCGATGGCATTTTACGGCGCAAAACTACACATTCAATGCGAAGGACTTTTCAATCCGGTCACAAGGAGAATCAATGCATCTTCCCATGAATATTGACAGAATTTATCCGATAAGTGAATCGCGCTTTATAGCGTCTGGTGTTTTTGATGATTGCCGATTCCTTATCTTAGATAACAGTGGTAATGTTATATCAAAATGTGGTAGTTTTCCGAACTATCAAAATGGAGAAGAAGACATACCTAATACAGCTAAAGCCATGTTTCATCAATCGCAGTTTGGTTACAATCCCATACGGAAACGCTTAGCATGTGCTACAAGTAATGTGCTTGAATTATGGGATTATACACCGGAAACATTAATGCTCCATAAAAGACTCTTGTTAGCCCCCTATCATTACCAGTTTAATTCAAGTCCGGATGGCGTCTATGCAGAAAGTGATAACCCGGATGCTGAATTGGGAGCACGAAGCATTGCTATTTCCAGTGATTATGTTTATGTATTGTATAATCCAAATACTCATCGGATGCACGAAGAACACAAAGAAACACTAAATAACGAGATTTGGGTTTTCAGTTGGGAAGGAGAACCGGTACGCAAGATTTTGGTAGATGCTCAGGTAGAATGCTTTTGTGTTGATGAAGCTGATGCTGTATTTTATTGTGTAATGGCTGCACCGGATTATTGTATTGGAGTAGTGCCTATTGTTAAATAATACGATGTGAAAAGTGTATCTACATATTTATTGCAATGTTCCCTCTTCTTCTATTCAATTAAGGATCAATGGAAATGTAGCGGATTGTAATGACTAAGAAGCCTAAGGTTTCATCTACTGCTATCCGGAAAATGCGTGAAGAGTTGGAGAAATTGTCGAAATCGGTTGTTGGAGAGAGTAAGTAATTTTAGTTTAATAATGAATGCCAATATTAGTATCTTATATTTGTAGTTTAAGATTATAAACTGCCTGTACGTTGAACCTTTTGGCTATTTAACTATCAAGGTTGGTTGGATGTAACTAAATCTTTTGATGAAAAATGTGTCACTAGATGCTGTCGGTTTTTAATAATAAAGGGAAGATGTAATGAAAATGTTATTAATTGATCCTGTATGAAGAACTATGTATATATATTCTTGCTTTTTATCTCTTGTCAGGGTACTAGATTGAATAAAGAGTTGCCTTTGAATAATGTAATTCCTGTAGCAAAAGGAGTCTCTACTGTTGTAGATAAAATCTTGTTAAGTAAAGCAATAGATGATGTTGAACTTATTCCTTTGGAAACGAATGCTTCTAGTCTTTTTAATTATTCTAGAATAAAAAATATTGTTCTTACTTCTAATTGTATATTTGTAAATACAATGGACAGGGTATTATGTTTTGATCGTGCAGGTAAATATAAATATGATATCGGTCATCTTGGGCAAGGAAGTTCTGACTATAATTATTGTGGTGGAATAGGTGTTAATTCTGTTAAACGAATTGTGTATATTGCTTCTGGCTTGGGGAGTAATAATGAATTGAAATCTTATTCGTTTACTGGAAAATTTATTGGCTCGATGCATATAGCTAAGTATGGTGCTCAGATGGCCAGTTCGAGCTATCATCGTGAAGAACGGGGATATTGCTATATTAATAATGAACATTTGTTCAGGCGCTTGTTACCTGTTTATGATGGGAGTAAAGATATTTGGCAAATAGAGCGTAGAGATACATTAGGGAATGTGATTGATAAGATTTATGATCCTGCCTGCCTTGCTTATGAAAAAGAAATGGTTAGAACTAAAGGTATATCGATGAAACAACTACCTTATACGTGGGGAACATTTAGTCCAATGATAGATTTCTTTCATGATAAAACTAATATTCTTTTTGAAGCGAATGATACTATTTATTCCTATTGTTGGAGTAAAAAGAAAATGGCTTCGCGTTATATAATGAATATGGACCGAAATCCGAAGTTGGATTTTAAAACATTAAGAGTATTGGGGAAGTCAGAGCTCTATTTCAAAGAAATTGTTGCAAGGGAAATATATGAGTCTAAAGATTATTTATATATTTCAGTTGAAAAAGATGATAATGCTTATTTAGTGGAGTGGGACAAAAACAGTGGAAATGTTTGCTCTATTCGAAACAAAGGGGAAATTAAGGATGCTATTCTTGGTGGGAAAATACGAAAAACGCTGGAATCTGGGTGGACAAATGATATTTGTGGTGGTCCATTATTTTATCCGGATCATCATGACTGTGATCATTGGATTGGTATTTATAAGGCGGAAGATTTATTGGATTTAGATCTGAAAATGCTTAAAGAGGAAAGTGTGAAGAGCCCCGCTCAACGAGATAAATTAGTGAATATTATAGAGAATATAACTGAAGATAGTAATCCTGTTATTATAGTTGCAACCTTAAAAAAATAAGCTTATGAAAATATATGTAATTTCTTGAATTTCTTTATCAGTGATTATTCTAAATATCGCTCAAAAATAAGAGCGTTCAAAAGATGGAAGAAGGATTTATTACAGTTATCTATGTTGTGTTCCTTTTTAGTTATTTAACTGTCAAAGTTAGTTTCATAACTATATTATTTAGTTTATTTGTGGAGATGTTATAAATGTTGAATCTAAAAACTAACAAAAACATGAAGGTAAGGCGATTATTGGTTATTGGTTTAATAGGCTTATTGATTTCTTGTAGTAACACTCCACAATCTGCTAAATTGTGTACTATTGATGTGGAGGGGGCAATGGAAAATTCGGGGGAATTAAAACTTTCGGAATTAGCGAGTGATGTGCGCTATGTTCCCTTGGAAACGACAGATTCTTGTTTGATAGGAGCGAATCCTAACATTTTATTGCTTGATAAACAGATAGTAGTATATTCAAATAAAGAGTGTTTATTATTTAATAAAGCAGATGGGAAATTTTTGTGTAGGCTAGGGCATGGTGGAGATGATCCTGAAGCTTACTCCTATCCCGTACCGTTTTATAATGAACACAATGAGATGTTCTATTTTAAACGGGAACCTGAGTGGTTGCAAAAATATGATGCAAGTGGTCGCTATCAAGGTAAGCTGAAAATACCTACTCCTCCTGCAATGCCAAGTGAATTCAGTTTTATGGATTCTTTGGTTATAGGCCATTATAATAATATAGCTATGGGATATGCTCCGCGGGCTTTGTTACTTTTTAATGAGAATGGGGAAGAAGTGGATACTATACCTAGTCTGCTACCAGTGCTTTCTAAAAAGGAGGTGAGTGATATTGATAATATCAATGTAAAAAGATTGGGTGATATGATGATCGTGTTGACTCGTTTTAAGGATGGAGGCTATATGGCTGGCATTGGAGGAAGAACCTTTCTTTGGAATAGTAAGGGAGAAACACGCTTTAAAGAAAGTTTTAACGATACTGTTTTTACCCTTAGACGAAGTGAGCTGGCTCCATATATTGTCTTTAAAACGGGAAAGTGGCATTGGGGTGCGGAAGCACGTACTGATTCAAAAGATAATGAGAAACGATTGCTTATAGGGGAGGTTTTTGAATCTCCGCAAGCCGTATTTTTTCAATGTATTCGTGGGTTGTATACCAATGAACCGGAAATGTTGAATGGCATTTATAATCGTAAGTCGGGGATGACGTATATGGGTCCTGAGAAGAATGGGATTATTGATGACATTAATGGTTTTATGCCGTTTCATCCTAAGGCATGTAGTCCGCAGGGGGAATATGCAGGTCTTGTGGAGGCGGGTGAAGCCATGGACTGGCTTAAAGAACATTCTGAGCTCGCCCGGAATAGTAAGTATTCTGTTTTGAAAGGGTTGACAGAGGATGATAATCCGGTAGTTGTTATTGCCAAGCCTTAATAAACAAGAAGGGAAAAGTTACTTATAAGCTATAAGATAAATAGAAGATGCAATTTTTCCTTTTAATTCTCAGATAATATATAAAATTGGTAAGTTATGAAAAAATACATTTTCTTATTAGGCTGTTGGGCTTTAGGTATGACTGCATGTCAATCAAGGCAAAATTCATCTTCGGAGATTCCGGTTATTAATGTACGTACAACTATACAGAGAGAGGATCTTATCTCATTGAAAAATGACGTGCAAAGTATTGAGTATATACCGTTGGAGACGAAAGATTCTTGTTTAATAAGTAATTTACTTAATTTGCAGATATCAAAGGATTTTATGTTTATATACAATGGCAAAACTGGAAAAATTTTGCAGTTTGATAAGAAAGGCAAATTCATTCGTCAAATAGCCCGTGAAGGGAATGGTCTCGGTGAATATGGCTTGCTTAGTGAGTTGGCTCTTGATAATAAAAAAAGTGAGCTGTTTATTTTTCAATATAGTGGTCCTGTATTAGTTTATTCTTTTGATGGGGATTATCTTCGTAATGACACGACAATGAAATATGCCGGTGGGATGTATCTATTTTCAGATGGTAAATCTGCATTGAAAGGATTAACAATGAAACCTGTACAACAGGCTCCATGGGCTGGTGCATTAAGGGATAATACAAATACATTGGTAGTAACAAAAAGTTTGTATCCCGGTATTGTAGACAAAAATGCCTTGTACATGAAAGAACTTTGTTTTTCTCCTTCTCCAGAGGGTGTCTTGTTGTTTACTCCTTGTAATGATACTGTCTTTCGTATTAATGATTTTGGTATTAAACCTGCTTGTATTTTACAACGAAAAAATACTCAAGCCTATTATGATGGTATTGCTGATATTAATAAGCGCAGAGATAAAACCATAGAAAATGGCGAAACAATTGGGGTATATGATTTCTTTGAATCTCCGAGCTATATTTATATGAGACTTTATAAGAGAGATGATATCTATATACAACGGTTTAATAAAAAAAATGGGGAATTAAAATCTTGTAAAGTTCCGGATGATTATTCAAAGAGTAGTGAAGCAATCCCTGGTAATAATGTCATTGGGCTTGAAAATAATATAGATGGTGGAGTACCTTTTTGGCCGGAATATGTAGGTTACAATGGTACTCGTGCCCAGGTTGTCAATTCGTATGCTATTTCATCGCTGCGAAATAAGGGATACTTGAAAGATGCTCCTCCTGAGCTTAATCTTACTGAAGATAGCAATCCGGTTATTATTATTTATACTTTTAAAAAATAATGATAATTATTGTATTCTATAATAATCAGATAGGGTATCTATATCTTCTGTAACAATGTAACCGCATGAAATGAAGTTAAATGTTCGTTTATTAAAGGCTTATGAAATATCGGGCTTCTAAATACTTGGTTCCTCTTGCTTTATTCTTTTTATCTTGTAACACACAGAATAAGGAAGTTGTAGGATTATTGGATAAATGTAGTGTAATTGCTACTAAAAATATTGCGACTTCCGGCGATACGGTCATTGTGTGTAATGTTTCATCGGTGAAGGAAGCTATAACTATTCCTTTAAGTAGGCTGATTGATAGCTTAGAAATCATTCGTTTGGAAAGCATAGATACAGCTATGATAAATCCTGTAAATATTGATATTACTGATAATTATATTGGAGTTAATTCTCAGTTTTCTTATAAACTGTTTACAAGGGCTGGAAAGTATCTGACTGATATAGGACGTCGGGGACAAGGTCCTGGAGAGTACACTTTCGTATATGATTCGCAAATAGACGAAAAGAATAAGCGAATTTATTTACTACCTTGGACGACAAAGAATCTGTTTGTTTATGATTTAGGTGGCCGTTTTCTGAGAAATATTTCTCTTCCTTACCTTGTTCATAAATGCATTCTGAATATAGACATTAGGCGACAGCATATATCGGTTGTGCAATTACCTTTTGGTGAAGGGAATGATCCTCTGGCATGGACTCAAGACTTTGAAGGGCGAATAATACATGAAGTCAAACCGAAATACTTGGATTTATGGCCTGATTATAGCAATGAAGTCATGACTCGAAAAGTTGATAAAAGTAAACGGTTGACTGATTTCTATTTATTTTCCTGTGTACCGCGGGTTGATTCGTTATATTATTATGATGCAGTGAGAAATAGGTGCATTCCAAAATTTACAGTAAAGTTTCCGGGCAATGAAGTTCCACTCCATATTTATTATGAATTTCCTGATTATTATATGGTTGATATATTAAACCGTAATCTATTTGTAAAGGATGTAAATAAGCGTCTCTTTATTGATAAGTCAACACTGAAAGGTGGTCAGCTTAAAATAGTGATAGATGAATTAGGAGGGATTCCTTTAAACCAAAATACGCTTGAAAACTGTCGTTTTGACTATTTCATGTATTGTGTAGAACCCGGGAAGTTGCAGACTATGATTGAAGAGCGACTTTCTCACAAAGAACTTATGACTCCTGAAGAGGTATCGAAATTGGTGAAGCTGAATAATTCTATTTCAGAAGACGATAATAATTATATTCTACTTGGAAAGTGGAAATGATTATTTTTATTATGAATTTCTTTAGATTTGTGAATTAGAAAAAGATCTTAGGATATTAATTTTTTATATTTGTGGAGACAACTTCATTTACTCTTGATTTAATAGATATGAAATAATGAAAACACGTAACTACCGATATTGGATTGGAATGGCACTTCTTGTGCTGGCGGCTTGTTCCGGACAGAAGACAGAAACGGATAAGGAAGGAGTCGCAACAGTTCTTCCCGAGGAAAAGAATGAAGTAACTGTGATGACTTTAAAACGACAAACGTTTAACCATGAATTGGTGAGTAATGGTAAGCTTTCAGCCGGAAGCAAAGCTGATTTACGTTTTGAAACTTCTGGTGTGTTGGCTCATATTTATGTGAAGAACGGAGACCGGGTACATCGTGGGCAGAAGTTGGCGGAACTGGATAAATTTCGCTTGAAGAATAAAACGGAGCAAGCTAAAGAGTCGTTGGATAAAGCCAAATTGGAATTGAAAGATGTGCTGATAGGGCAGGGATATGCAACGGATGATTCTTCCAAAGTCCCGGCGGATATTATGCAATTGGCTCGGGTAAAGAGTGGATATGACCAGACTCTTTCACAATATGAACTGGCTAAATATGAAGAGGACCATGCTACATTGATTGCCCCTGTTGACGGAGTCGTTGCGAATCTTTTTTCCAAGCCTTTTAATATGTCGAGTACTACGGATGCTTTTTGTACGATAATCGGAACACAGAGGATGGAAGCCGAGTTTACAGTGTTGGAGAGCGAACTGTCTATGATTAAGGTGGGGGACAAGGTGGTGGTGACTCCTTATGCTCTTCCTGATACTCACTATGAGGGGCGCATTAGCGAGATTAATCCGTTGGTGAATGATAAGGGAATGGTGCAAGTGAGAGCATTGGTTAGTGATAAAGGGAAGCTTTTCAGTGGTATGAATATACGTATTAACGTACATCGTTCGTTAGGTAAACAGTTAGTGATTCCCAAAAGTGCGGTTGTGTTGCGCTCGGGGCGTCAGGTGGTCTTTACATTGAAAAAGGGTAAAGCATGTTGGAACTATGTGGATACCGGGTTGGAGAATGCAGAGAGTTATACCGTAGTGGAAGATGCGGCGGACGGATTGAAAGAAGGTGATACGGTTATTGTGACCGGTAATGTGAATCTGGCGCATGATGCTCCGGTTAAAGTAGTGAGTGGCAAGTAACGGAATATGGGGTATGGAAATGATTAGACGGGAATGGTAAAGTTTTTGATAGAGCGACCTATTGCGGTATTCATGGCATTTACTGCGTGTTTCATTGTGGGATTGGTGACCTATTTCACCTTGCCGGTCTCTTTGTTGCCGGATATTGCCATACCGGAAATTACCGTACAGGTATCAGCTAAAAATACGTCGGCGCGTGAGTTGGAAAACACAGTGGTGAAAATTTTGCGGCAGCAACTCATTCAGGTTTCCAAACTGAAAGAAATGAGCAGTGAAACGCGTGACGGCTCGGGAATTATCAGGCTTAACTTTGATTATGGCACCAATACGGATCTGGCTTTTATTGAGGTGAACGAAAAGATTGATGCGGCTATGAATTATCTGCCTAAGGACACTGACCGTCCCAAGGTAGTGAAAGCCAGTGCAACGGATATCCCTGTGTTTTATCTGAACTTGACGTTGAAAAGTGATAGTGCTTATGGACGGACGGATGAGCAGGCATTTATCCGGTTGAGTCAATTTGCGGAAGGGGTGATTAAGCGGCGTATCGAGCAATTACCGGAGGTGGCGATGGTGGATATTACCGGATTGGTAGAGCAGCAGGTGCAAATTGTACCGGATGAAAATAAACTGGCCGTATTGGGACTTTCCATTGAGGATCTGGAAAATACGCTGAACAAGAATAATGTGGAACCGGGCAGCATGACGGTGCGTGACGGGTACTATGAGTATAATATTAAATTCTCCACTCTACTGCGTACAAAAGAAGATGTGGAAAATATCTTGATTCGTAAGGAGGAACGGATTATCCGGTTGGGTGATTTTTGCCGGGTGACCGTGGTGCCGGTCAAAGAAAAAGGGGTGTCTATTAGTAACGGTAAGCGGGCGGTAACCCTGGCTGTGATTAAGCAGGCAGATGAGAATATGGACGATATGAAGCAGGCGGTTACCGGGACAATGGATTACTTTAAAAAGGTTTATCCTGACATTGATTTCAAGGTCAGCCGTAATCAGACGGAACTGTTGGATTATACCATTTCTAACTTGCAGCAAAACCTGTCGTTGGGTTTTATCTTGATTTGTATTGTGGCTGTACTGTTTTTAGGAGATGTGAAGTCTCCGTTTATTATTGGTCTGAGCATGGTGGTGTCCATTGTTATCAGTTTCCTTTTCTTTTATCTGTTTAAGGTTTCACTTAATATTATTTCACTGGCCGGGCTGATTCTCGCTTTGGGTATGATGATTGACAGTTCCATCATTGTTACGGAAAATATCTCGCAGTATCGTGAACGGGGTTATACGTTGAGAAGGGCTTGTATCGCGGGAACGAGTGAAGTAATTACACCAATGCTCAGTTCTTCGCTGACTACCATAGCCGTATTTATCCCCCTCGTTTTTATGAGCGGTATTGCAGGAGCTATCTTTTTTGATCAGGCTTTCTCTGTAACGGTGGGATTGATGGTCTCTTATTTTACCGGTATAATGTTGCTTCCGGTACTTTATCTGCTGGTCTACCGTACCGGGATCAGGCGCAAGTCATGGTTTTCAGGCATCCGTATTCATAATCCGTTGAAAGCGCATACACTCGATCATTTTTATGATGCAGGGATAAACTGGATCTTTTCTCATAAAACAAGCAGTCTGCTTTTTTGTGGAATTTCCGTTCCACTATGTGTGGTGATGTTTTTCTTTATCCGTAAAGAACGGATGCCTGAGTTGGACCGGAACGAGCTGGCCGTACGGGTGGAATGGAATGAGAATATCCATGTGGATGAGAATAGTAGGAGGGTGGATGGAGTATTTAAAACCTTTAAAAAGGAGACTGTGGAAGAGGCGGCTGCCGTAGGAGAACAAGACTACTTGTTGAATAATGAACAGACGCTTTCTCCTTCGGAGACCGAACTCTATTTTAAGACGGAAAAGCCTTCGGAGATTGAACCTCTACAACAAGCTATAGCCGGATTTATGAAATCTAATTATCCGCTGGCCGTGGTCTCTTTTTCTCCTCCGGAAACGGTGTTCGAAAAATTGTTTGTGACCGGTGAGCCTGATATTGTGGCGGAGCTGTATGCGCGGAAGAAGCAGAAAGCACCGACTCCCGAGACTTTGCGCGGGTTGGAGCGACGGTTTAGTGTGCATACAGGGTATGAACCTACCGGTATTGCCTTTGAAAATCAGCTGGATATTCATATTGATCAGGAGAAGTTACTCCTTTACCGTGTTTCGTATGATGAACTGTATCGGACGCTAAAAACTGCTTTCAAGGAAAACAGTGTGGCTACCCTTCATTCTTACCAACAATATTTACCTATTGTCATTGCGGGGGAGGACCAAACCGTAAATGAAGTGTTGCGTAATACTTTGGTACAAACACAAGCGGATAAAGAGGGTAAGGTGGATTATATTCCTCTGAATAATTTGATTTCCGTCACGCCGACTGAAGATTTGAAAACGATTACCGCCGGGCGTAACGGTGAATATATCCCGTTTTGTTTTTATGGGGTTAAGGATGCTAAATCGTTAGTGAAGCAGGTGAAAGAGGAGGCGGGTAATACAGGCGATTGGGATACGGAATTTTCAGGAAGTTTCTTTTCCAACCGTGAGATGATGGATGAGCTGGTTATTATTTTATTCATCTCCATTTTGTTGATGTACTTCATTCTTGCAGCTCAATTCGAAAGTTTTGTCCAGCCACTTATTGTGCTCTTGGAAATTCCGATAGATGTGGCCTTTGCGTTGGTTTTGCTTTGGATTTGCGGCCATACACTGAATTTGATGTCTGCTATCGGACTGATTGTGACATGTGGTATCATTATCAATGATTCCATATTGAAGTTGGATGCCATTAACGAGCTGAGAAAAGAGGGGGTGCCTTTGCTGGAAGCTATTCATGAAGCGGGGAGAAGGCGGCTACGTCCCATCATTATGACGTCGTTGACTACTATTTTTGCTATGGTGCCATTACTGTTCTCTTCTGATATGGGGTCTGAATTGCAGAAACCATTATCTATTGCGATGATCGGGGCGATGTTTATTGGTACGTTAGTGAGTTTATTCATTATCCCGTTGATTTACTGGGTGATTTACAGAACTAAAGAAATAAGATAATTATCGTTTTTGAAAATGGATAAAGTAAAAAGAACAAAGATGAATGGTAAGTGGAAATGTTGGTGGATTGTGTGTTTACTGTTGGGGGCATGTACCTCTTCTGTCAACGCTCAGCAGCAAATTACATTGGATTTGAAGCAAACCATTGCAATGGCCAATGATAGCTCGTTGGAGGCTTTTCGGACCAAGAACATGTATTTGTCGGGGTATTGGGAATATTGTACCTATAAGGCAAACCGTTTACCCAGCCTGACATTGAATATGACTCCTGCCGAGTATAACCGGGATATTACCAAACGTTATGATTCTTCGGAAGATCTGGATGTTTACCGGAATCAGCAATCTTTTTATGCTTACGGTAATCTAGCGGTTAAGCAAAATTTTGACTGGACGGGTGGTACGTTTTATCTGTATTCTGAGTTAGGATATATGCGAAGTATCGGAGATAATAACTATACTCAATATACCAGTGTCCCTGTGCGTTTGGCTTATTCACAAAGTTTGGTGGGGTATAATGCTTTTCGCTGGGACCGGAGAATAGAGCCGTTAAAGTATGAGAAGGTGAAGAAAGAATACTTGCATAACGCTGAAGCGGTGTCCGAACAGGCTACTACTTGTTTCTTTGAATTGGCTATGGCGCAAGCCGAGTATGATTTGGCTAAGGAAAATGTAGCTTCTTCCGATACGCTGTATCGCATCGGTATGCAACGGCTGAAAATTGCTTCCATTAGTCGCGCCGATTTATTGACTTTGAAATTGGATGTGGTGAATGCACGTAATACCTTGCAAAATGCGATCAGCTCGTTGAAGCGTGCAATGTTCTCGTTAGCTTCCTTTCTTAATCTGGACAAGAATACGGAGATTAGGCTGAAACTTCCCGGACATCCTGCCGACTTCCGGGTCTCTGCGGATGAGGCGTTAACTAGTGCACGCGAGAATAATCCGACGTTCCTGGAATCCAGGCAGAACATATTGGAAGCCCGGCAAACTGTGGATAAGACTAAAAAGGAGTCCCGTTTTGATGCGAGCATTAATGCGAGTGTTGGATTTAATCAGGTAGCTGAGAAGTTTAATCAGGCTTATAAGCATCCTATGCAGCAGGAAATGGTCTCGGTGAGTGTGTCTATCCCTTTGGTGGATTGGGGGGTACGTAAGGGAAAATATAATATGGCCCGTAATAACTTGAATGTGGTGAAGATCTCTTCCCGCCAGAATGAGATTAGCGTCGAAGAAGATGTGATTATGGCTGTGAACGATTTTAATGTGCAGCAGGATCTCGTGAAAAGTGCGGAGGAAGCGCTAGACTTATCCATTATGGCTTATAATGAAACCCGGCAGCGTTTTATCATTGGCAAAGCCGATATTAGTAGTTTAACACTTTCACTTAACCGCCAGCAGGAGGCACAGCGCAATTATATTTCTGCCTTACAAAATTATTGGTTGAATTATTATAAAATACGCAAGCTGACTTTGTTTGATTTTGCTTCCGGTTTTTCTCTTTCGGATAAGTTTGATTTTGAAAGTCAATTGCGCTTTAGGGATAATTGAGTCTTACTCTTCTGATAATGAGATTGAGAATTTCCTTTTGTGAAATAGATTGCTGCTTAACGGGACTAAGGGAGGATTAGTGAGATTTGATTGTTATTATGCCATGATGTTTTCTTTTTATGGAATATTTGTAATTTGATTGTTTGAAATGAATCGTTTGTCTTCTTTTACCATTATTGTAACGTTCGTCTGCCTGGCTCTGGTGGGGATGGTCCTTGTGCCCTTGCTTCCGGTTAAGCTCAATCCTTCGCGTACGTTACCCGGATTTACGGTTTGTTTCAATATGCCGGGTACTTCTGCTCGTGTGGTGGAGATGGAGGCTACCAGTAAGTTGGAAGCCATGTTGGCCCGTATTAAGGGGGTTAAGAGGTTAAATTCCACTTCCGGTAATGGTTTTGGGCGTATAACAGTGGAATTGGATAAGCATGCTGATGTGGATATGGTGCGGTTTGAGGTTTCCACTATTATCCGACAGACCTGGCCGGAGTTGCCATCTGGTGTGAGTTACCCTTATATTCAGATGAGAGTGCCGGATCAAGACGATTCCGGTCCGTTTATGACATTTACCCTCAATGCACCTTCTTCACCTATTTTGATTCAGCGTTATGCCGAAGAACAAATTAAGCCCCGTCTGGCTAAACTGTCGGGTATTTATAAGATAGAATTGAGTGGAGCGACTCCCATGGAGTGGAGGTTGGAATACGATAGCGAACAATTACGTATACTCGGAGTTACGCTTGCTGATATTCAAGGAGCAATAAAGAGGCATTACAATAAAGAATTTTTAGGGACACATAATGTGGAGACGTCTGCAGGTGAAAAGTGGATACGGCTGGCATTGGTACCGGATGAGGAAGCAGGAAGTTTCAATCCTTCTTCTATTACCGTAACGGCTTCGGATGGAAAAGTAATCCGTTTGAATGAACTGGTTAAAGTGACACATGTAGAAGAGGAACCGCAAAGTTATTACCGTATAAACGGACTGAATTCCATTTACATGTCTATTACGGCGGACGTGGCGGCTAATCAGTTGGAATTGAGTAATGCTATTAAGACTGAAATGGATGGGATAATGGCTTTGCTTCCTGCAGGCTATGAAGTTCATACCAGCTATGACGCTACGGAATATATCAGGGGAGAACTAAATAAAATATATTTCCGTACCGGATTAACGGTACTTATTCTCTTGGTTTTTGTCTGGCTGATTACGCGTAATTTGAAGTATCTTTTTCTCATAGTTACCAGTCTTGCGGTAAATATTGCCATAGCTGTGATTTTTTATTATTTGTTGGGATTGGAGATGCAATTATATTCATTGGCGGGTATTACGGTGTCATTGAATCTGGTGATAGACTGTACTATCGTCATGACCGACCATATCTTGCACCGACGTAACTTGAAAGCTTTCATGTCCGTTTTAGCCGCGACACTGACTACTATTGGAGCACTGGTTATTATCTTCTTTTTGAATGAAAAGATTCGGTTGAATTTGCAGGACTTTGCGGCTGTGGTGATTGTAAATCTGGCGGTTTCTTTATTGGTTGCTCTCTTTTTTGTCCCTGCTTTAATTGAACGGATTGGGTTAAGGAAGCGGTTGCCGAAGAAGACAAGCCGCTGGAAAATGATATCGTGGTTGCACAAACAGATCAGAATGCGGCGGATGACGGTGTACTTTACCCGTGTTTATGAAATTCTCATCTGTTTTCTGATTCGTTGGCGTGTGGCTGTATGCCTTTTATTAATTTTAGGCTTCGGCCTTCCTGTCTTTTTATTGCCAGAGAAACTTAGCGGGGAAAGCAGATGGGATGAATGGTATAATAAAACATTCGGATCGGCTACTTATAAGGAATCGGTAAAGCCGGTGGTGGATAAGGCGTTGGGTGGCAGCCTTCGCTTGTTTATAGAAAAAGTATATGACGGGAGCTATTTCAGTCGTAATGAGGAAGTGGTACTTTATGCCAATGCGAATTTGCCTAATGGGAGTACCTTGGAGCAAATGAATACATTGGTGAAGCGTATGGAGACTTATTTAAGTCAATTTAAAGAGATAAAACAGTTTCAAACATCTATTTATAGCGCCCGGCGTGCTACCATACAGATTTACTTTAAGAAAGAGTATCAACGTAGTGGTTTTCCTTATACATTGAAGGCCGATATGATAAGTAAAGCTTTGCAATTGGGTGGAGGTGATTGGAATATATACGGGTTGCAGGATCAGGGATTTAGTAATAGTGTACGCGAAAATGCTGGTTCGTATCGAATTAAGATGTATGGATACAATTATGATGATCTTTATGTCTTGGCTGAAAAATTGAAGGCTAAGTTACTTTCCCACCGGCGAATTAAAGAGGTACTGATCAATTCGGGATTTTCTTGGTGGAAAGACGATTATCAAGAGTTCTATTTTAATTTGGACCGGATGCGGATGGTTCAGGAAAATATTGATGCAAGTCGTCTGTTTGCTGCTGTTCAGCCTATCTTTGGTAAAGAGATGGAGGTGGGTTCCGTTGCAACTGACGAAGGAACGGAGAAAATCAAACTCTCTTCCCGGCAATCACATGAATATGATGTATGGGCTATGCAATACTTCCCCAATAAAGCCAGTGGGGGAGAGCAGTATAAACTATCTGAATTGGCTACGGTAGAGAAAGGACAAATGCCTCAGGAGATAGCTAAAGAAAATCAACAATACCGGTTGTGCTTGCAATATGAATATATTGGCTCCAATGAACAAGGGGAGAAGATACAAGAACGTGATTTGAAAGAGTTTAATTCCATCTTACCAATGGGGTATACAGCTGAATCGGACAGCCAATCGTGGACATGGGGAAAGAAAGACAATAAGCAGTATCTGCTGTTGTTGGTGGTGATTGCTATTATTTTCTTTACCACAAGCATTCTGTTCAATTCGCTACGGCAACCGTTAGCCATTATTTTTATTATTCCAGTGTCATACATTGGAGTGTTTCTTACGTTTTATTGGTTTCACTTAAATTTTGATCAAGGTGGATTCGCTTCTTTTGTTTTGTTGTGTGGTATTACAGTGAATTCCAGTATCTATATTCTGAACGAGTACAATAGTATCCGGCATCGTTTTCCGCGACTTTCGTCATTGCATGCCTATACCAAAGCTTGGAATTCAAAAATTGTGCCCATTTTCCTCACAGTTGTTTCCACTATTCTGGGCTTTGTTCCTTTTATGGTTGGTACTGTAAAGGAAGCATTCTGGTTTCCCTTGGCTGTGGGTACTGTTGGCGGGTTGATTATGTCGGTCATTGGTCTATTTTTCTTCCTGCCTGTGTTTTGTTTGAAAAGAAAACAACTGTAATATTCAATCTACTTCCAAACTTTTCGTACTTTTGCCATCTTAATTGTTATAGATGAAAAAGAGTTATGTTGAGTAAAGTTATAGAGCAAGCTAAGATAGATCGTTTTACCAAATGGCTGGATCATGCAGATAAGATTGTGATAGTGGCTCATGTGGCTCCTGATGGTGATGCTATCGGTTCTTCGCTGGGAATGTTACATTTCCTTGAGTCGCAGGAGAAGACGGTGAATATTATTGTGCCGAACGCTTTTCCTGATTTCTTAAAGTGGATGCCGGGTAGCAAGGATATTTTGTTCTACGATCGTTATAAAGAATTTGCTGATAAGTTGATTGCCGAGGCCGATATTGTTTGTTGTCTCGACTTTAATGCGGTGAACCGTATTGATCGTATGAAGGATGCGGTGAAAGCTTCCAATGCGAAGAAAATTCTGGTAGACCATCATTTACATCCGGAAGAATTTTGTGATATCACGATGTCTTATTCGCAGATCTCCTCGACTTCCGAGTTAGTCTTTCGATTGATTTGTCGGATGGGCTATTTTAGTGATATTACTAAAGAGGGGGCCGAATGCATCTATACCGGTATGATGACAGATACTGGTGGTTTTACTTATAACTCGAATAATCAGGAGATTTATTTTATCATTAGTGAATTGCTTTCTAAAGGAATTGATAAGGATGATATTTATCGGAAAGTTTATAATACCTATTCCGAGAGTCGTCTTCGTCTGATGGGTTATGTGCTTTCGCAAATGAAAGTTTATCCAGATCATCATGCGGCGCTTATTTCTCTAACTAAGAAAGAGCAGGGGCAGTTTGATTATATCCGTGGTGATAGTGAAGGCTTTGTGAATATTCCGTTGAGTATAAAAGGGGTGATTTTCTCTTGCTTCTTACGTGAAGATACTGAAAGGCCCATGATTAAAATCTCTTTGCGTTCTGTGGGAACTTTTCCATGCAATCAGTTAGCTGCAGAGTTCTTTAACGGAGGTGGACATTTGAATGCTTCCGGTGGTGAGTTTCACGGTACGATGGAAGAGGCTAAGAAGGTGTTTGAAAAGGCTTTGGAAAAGTTTAGACCGCTGTTGAATGCCAAAGGATAACAAAACTTCAGTCGCAAAGGTTAAAAGATACGAAGTTTCCATGCTGTGTTTTTATCTTTCGCTGAAATCAGATATTTTTGTACGATATTACTAAATAATCCAAATGAAAAAACTTGTATTCTTCTTTTTGTTTTTATTGGCATTCGGTTTGTCTTTTGAGTCTTGTAGCAATACGAAAAGCTATGCAGATATGCTGGATGATGAAAAAGCTGCGATCAGCGCTTTTATCAAAGATCATGATATAAAGGTGATTACTCAAAGTGAATTCTATGCCAATGATTCGACTACGGACACATTGAAAAATGAATATGTGCATCTGTCTAGTGGGGTATACATGCAGATTGTGAGTAAAGGATCGACGGATCTAGCAGATACGGTAAGGAAGAATGATAAAATTTTGGTGCGTTTTATGGAGTACAGTATTATGGCTGCGGACACCACTCTTTCCAATCTAGATAATCCTGAGGTTGTAGATGAATTCAATTATACGACCAGCGGTTCTTCCCTGTCCGGTATTTTCACCCAAGGATACATGTCTTCTGTTTATGGACCTGCGGTTCCTGCCGGTTGGTTGGTCCCTCTCCCCTATATACGTAGTATGGCTCATGTCAAACTGATTGTTCCTTCTAAAATGGGACATTCTACAGCTTCGCAATATGTGTACCCGTATTTCTATGATATTAGGAAATACCAGATTTATAGATAGATATAACGACAATCTTTTAATTAATAATAACCATGACTCTAATCAAATCAATCTCAGGTATCCGCGGTACAATAGGCGGAAAAACAGGAGAAGGATTGAATCCGCTTGATATTGTGAAATTCACTTCTGCGTATGCGACTTTAATCCGTAAAACACGTACGATAAAGAACAACAAGATTGTTGTTGGACGTGATGCTCGTATTTCGGGTGAGATGGTCAAGAACGTAGTGGTGGGAACTTTAATGGGAATGGGCTGGGATGTAGTGGACATTGATTTGGCTTCGACACCGACCACCGAATTGGCTGTGACGATGGAAAAGGCCAGTGGTGGTATTATTCTGACAGCTTCGCATAATCCCAAACAATGGAATGCGCTTAAATTGCTTAATGAGCGTGGTGAATTTCTCAATAAGGAAGAGGGAAATGAAGTACTTCGTATTGCAGAAGCTGAGGCTTTTGACTATGCTGAGGTAGATCACCTTGGTTCTTATCGTCAAGATCTGACTTATAACAAAAAACATATTGACAGTGTCTTGGCACTCGACTTGGTGGATGTGGAAGCAATTAAGAAAGCGGACTTCCGTGTTGCTATTGATTGTGTTAATTCCGTCGGTGGTATTATCCTTCCTCAATTGTTGGAGTGCTTGGGCGTACAGCATGTCGAGAAGTTGTATTGCGAACCAACTGGTAACTTTCAACATAATCCCGAACCACTGGAGAAGAACTTGGGTGATATCATGAACCTGATGAAAGGTGGGAAAGCCGATGTGGCTTTTGTGGTAGACCCTGATGTAGACCGTTTGGCAATGATTTGTGAAAATGGGCAGATGTATGGTGAAGAATACACGCTGGTTACGGTTGCCGATTACGTGCTGAAGCATACACCGGGAAATACCGTATCTAACTTAAGTTCTACTCGTGCTTTGCGCGATGTGACCCGTAAATATGGACAGCAGTATTATGCTTCTGCGGTGGGTGAAGTCAATGTCACTACAAAGATGAAGGAAGTCGGTGCCGTGATTGGTGGTGAAGGCAATGGCGGAGTCATTTATCCTGAGAGCCATTATGGTCGTGATGCTTTGGTGGGTATTGCTTTATTTTTGAGCTATTTGGCGCATGAAGGCAAAAAAGTGACTGAACTGCGTGCTACATACCCTCCTTATTTTATGGCAAAGAATCGCGTAGACCTTACTCCCGAAACAGATGTGGATGCCATTCTTGCCAAAGTGAAAGAGCTTTATAAAGATGAAGAGATTAATGATATTGACGGAGTGAAGATTGACTTTGCCGATAAGTGGGTACACTTGCGTAAGAGTAATACCGAACCCATTATTCGTGTATATAGTGAGGCATCGACTACAGAAGCCGCCGAAGAAATTGGTCAGCAAATCATGAAAGTTATTGCAGATCTCGCGAAAGATTAAAATTAGTCACATTGTGTGATAGAGATACCCTAGGGGCTGTTTCCTAAACCATAGGAGACAGCCCTTGTCTTTCTGCTTTTGAATAGTAAGCCAAGTGTAGGAATATAGGTACTATCTCTGCCAAATAGATGGTTCGTGTCTAAAATCCTGTGATTATTTCTTTTCCGGGGCGACATATGAACGAAAGATTGATGAATGCCGATTTTTAATTAGAATATACACGACCTCAATGGAAGAACATAATATGTCGCACATTTCGTCTTATTATACATACATGCACAATAAAAATTCGTCTTTACCTGACGGAGTATGTGAAGACTTAAACCTTGATGACTTTTACAGTGCTATAGATTTTACTTCGTCACGCATAGGGCAACAGTATCTATACTCTATTTTGCATCATGATCGTCTGTCGGGAGTAGAGAAATACGAGGGGCTGATTTGCAAGCTGGCTCAGGATAAGGGAATGCGTACCCGATTGATGGTTGCTCTTGGAAAGTTGAATAATGTGGATGCTTATTATATAGCTTCTTTGTTTGCCGAGACTATACCGATGCCTTCAAAGAAAGAACTTCAACTGTTGAAGGTCTGCCGTTTTTTACCTTTTCTTTCAGTTGGGCTGTTGCTGACGACACATGCTGTTAGCTGGTTGTTTCTATTGCTTTTTATGCTTTTATCCAACCTGTTTCTACACTATAGGAGTAAGCGGAAAATGTATCAGTACTATTCTTCTATTCCCCAATTGCTTTGTATGCTGAAGCAGGCGCGGATATTATCCAAAGAACCATTGTTTGCGTCTGTTCACGGGGAAATTGTCCCAATACTCGACGAACTGAATCTCTTAAGAAAGAGGTTGCGTTTTGTTCAGTTGGGCATCCATTTAGATAATGAAATGGCGATGTTGTTCTATACCTTTTCCGAACTATTTAATATTTTCTTTTTGGCTGAGGCTTATATTGTTTCTAAGTCATTGATTCTACTTGACAATAAGAAATCTCAAATCAACGAAGTTTTTTGTTTTTGTGGAATGTTAGATGTATTGTGCTCCATAGCCTTATTGCGCGGGCAGTTACCTTATTATTGCCTTCCTGCCGAACCGGCTAATGAGGAAAGTCTACGCGTCAATGCTCTATATCATCCATTAATAAAAGATGCCGTTTCTAATGATATTGTACTGTATGGCAAATCTGTATTAGTTACCGGTTCCAATATGTCGGGTAAAACAAGCTTTATCCGCGCCATCGGGCTCAACTTACTCTCTGCTAAAGTTCTAGGCACCTGCTTTGCTCGAAGTTTCACAATTTCTACTAATTTAAAATTACTATCGGCTATTCATACTACCGACAATTTGGTGGAAGGGAAAAGTTATTTTTTACAAGAAGTGGAGCAAGTAAAAGAGATGATTGATGCCGCTTCAAAGGGATCTTCTCTTTTCTTGTTGGATGAGCCTTTTAAGGGGACTAATACTAAAGAACGAGTTGCTATAGGTAAAGCTGTCCTTTCTTCTTTGGGGAAGGATGGTAATATTGTATTTGTTTCCACCCATGATCTTGAATTAGGGAAATTGTTAGAGGATGAATATGATTTATACTATTTCAGTGAGTCCGTTAAGAATGATGAACTTTTATTTGATTATAAATTGAAGAAAGGCGTTGCCACGGAGAGAAGTGCGATTAAGATCCTTGAGATTTATGATTATCCGAAAACGGTTATTCAGGATGCTTACTCTATCATGAGTGATTAAAATAGTGCGTGATGTTTATTCTGCTAGGCACTGTCCCCCATTTTGTGTAAACTATATTCGGGTTCAAGCTTTAGTCGAGTGCTAAAGCTCGATTCTGTTTTCAAAGATAACTAAAAATTGATTCATCACAATCCCCCAATTTCTAATAGGCATCGTCTATTTCTTTTCAATCTCTCCTATAGCCAACCAAACGGACTTTCTGAGGGCATCGTCAGTAGGAAAAGATAATTTTGTTTTGGTATATTTCCGCATCTTGCCATTCAGATTTTCAATTAAATTGGTTGTATAAATGATCGTACGTATCTCTATGGGAAAATCAAAGAAGGCAGTCAGATCGTTCCAGTTGCGATGCCAGCTTTGTACGGCATGGCGATATCTAGAGCCCCATTTTTGCTCAAAATGCTCCAATGCGATGGCTGCTTGATCTCGATTGACGGAGGTGTAAATCACTTTCATATCAGCGGTAAATTCTTTTAAATCCTTCCATACCACATATCGGCAGGAGTTACGTATTTGATGCACTACGCATATCTGAGTGGCCGATTGCGGAAATACAGCGCGTATGGTTTGGTAAAGCCATTTAGGTTGTCAGTTACCGTTATAAGGATATCCTCCACGCCACGTGCTTTGAGGTCCGTTAGAACAGACATCCAGAAAGAAGAACTTTCAGCCTTTCCTATCCACATGCCAAGAACTTCTTTGTATCCTCTATTATTAAGCCCCACACATAGATAAATAGTCTTGTTTATAACTTTCCCTGATTCTCTAACCTTGAATACGATGCCATCCATCCAAATAACCATATATAATCGTTCTAACGGGCGATTTTGCCACTCACTTGCCGCTTAAGTGTCGCTCCAAAACGTGTATTGACAAAACAATTGGGCGAATTGGGAAAAATGGGTATCCTACAAAAGAAGGTTTATCCTGTGTTGCCATTAAAAGTGGAATACTCACTGACGGAATCTGGTAAAGAACTGATTTCAATCATTGATAATTTATGGCAGTGGGGAGATAAGTACAAAGCTGACTTTTTAAAGAGGACAGAGATTGATAAATAGTTTTAGTGCAAGGTGCAAGCATATTTATATATAGATACTTGCACCTTGCACTAAAGTAAAACATTATGGGATAGATGTTTTGCCAATTTAGAAAATGCTTGTATCTTTGAACCCTAGATATATGCAGAAAAGCATAGGTCAAAGGTGGACAAATATGGCTCTGAAACTTGTGGCTAATTCATTACCGACAATAAGTTTGGAAAATATAAAGTGTTGACTTAAAGTTATATGGATGGGAAGGTTCACCGACCTATCTCTCCGCTAAAAGGTCTGGATAATAACAGTATAAAAACCTACAAGTCAGTTATTTGTAGGTTTTTTTTGTATCCAATATGTCCGTTATAAAAGACATGAAAATGTAGATTTTAGAACATCTTATAACTATTCTATTGCTCCATAAACTAACAAAATTAGAAAAGTAAAATTTTCAAGTTCAGCAGTTTTGAGTCTTTTAGATAAATATTATATTATTATAGAACAATGAAACCGAGAATAGAAACATTAAGCGAAAAAAGATTAATTGGTAAACATTTGACAATGAGTTTTGCTGATTATAAAATGCATGAACTTTGGAAAAACTTTATGCCAAGACGTGGAGAAATAGTAAACAATCTAACAAATAATTTGATCTCAATGTCAATTTATAAACCAACACATTTTAAAAATTTCAAACCGACAAACGATTTTGAAAAATGGGCTGCTGTTGAAGTTTCTAACTTTGGCCATATTCCAAATGGAATGGATACATTTATCTTGCCAGTTGGACTTTATGCCGTTTTCGATTACAAAGGACTTAGTACAGACAATTCTATTTTCCAATATATTTTAGGAGTATGGTTACCTACATCTGAATATATTTTGGACGATAGACCTCATTTTGAGGTTTTAGGAGAAAAATATAAAAATAACGACCCCAATTCGGAAGAAGAAATATGGATACCTATAAAAGAGAAATAATAACATGTCTGGTCCTGAAATAGCGTTACAATAAAAGAGTAATGTTATGGAAGAGATTAAAAATCGGTACATAAGACATAGTCAAAAGGATTACACTCTATCCTTTAAGTTATTGGCAGTAACAGAGATAGAGCAAAGGAATCTATCCGTTACAAGTGCGCAAAAGAAACATCGCATCAGTTTGGCTAGAGACACCACGGCAGAATCTTCATCGGACGGATATGTAGAAGAGGAACTTAGTTAAAACGAAATTAGTGTTTTGTTAACAGGTAGGCAGACTTCTCCGAAAGAAATCATGGCATTGAACAAGGCGATTTGCTGATAAGAATAGAGGGTATCTATTGTCAAGGTTCTCTCTAAAAGCATTTCTTTTTCTAGTAGATCGGCTCTTTGGGTGCCTTTTAATAGCGGGATGGAAGGGGTGTACCAGTGTGTTCCATCGAATAGCGCGATGTTGGCAATGGATGTGTCGGTAAGGAGGTGATTTTTTATGATGAGGATCTCGTCTGCTTTTCCGCGCTGGTTATGGAGCTTGTTCAATAGATTGCGGTCGGTGCTTTTATAGGAGTAACTGATTTCATTGCAGTTGATGAGCTTCAAAGTGTGTACGGGATGGAGCCGATAAGGGGCATAGGTGACTTCTTCGATGGATCGGGCATAGAGCACACGACATTTGATTCTGTCCTTTTCTTGCTCAGTTGCAGGGACCTCAATAAAGTCAGCCAAATCAATGGGTTGACTGTCTTTGAAGAAACGAGCTCGCGTCTCATTAAGACGATGGTTATGGTAGGACAGGTTGTGTATCTGTCCGTTTTCTATTCGTATCGTTTCAATAAATTGGCACATATATTTTTTGTATCATTTCGTTGTATTCATTTTCTACACAGCTTTGGGAGGTGATCCCGCCACCACTCTTGAAGAAGTACTTTCCGTTTTTCTCTTCTATGAATCGAATCATTACAGCAGTGTCAAGCGAGCAGCCGTCGAAATACCCGGCAATGCCGGTGTAGAAACCTCGTTGATGAGTTTCGGCCTGTCGGATGATATCTATTGTCTTGGACTTAGGTGCACCGGTGATGGAGCCTGCGGGAAGCAGTTTAAATAAAATTTCACCGAGACGGGATTGGTAATCGTCGGGTAACTGGCCTGTAACTTCGGTGCTGGTTTGCAGTATCTTACCCTGGTTGGTGGGTAGGGCATCAATGTAACGATAGCGCTTCACTCTAACGTGATCGGCGATCGTGCTTAAATCGTTGCGGATGAGATCTGTAATGGTGGCATGTTCGGCCATCTCTTTCGGATCGTTCAATAATTGTTGTGCGGAATCCGGCAGGGTGGCATCTATGGTCCCTTTCATGGGATAGCTGTGAATAAGCTTGTTGTGGATGCGGACGAATATTTCAGGTGAAAAACAGACGAATCGGTTTTTTAGCCATATCTTATAGGGAGCTGTGGAATGGGTAAAGATGTCTTTGAGGCTGAGGTTGGTTTTTACCAGTGTGCTGCAAGTCAGATTGGTGAGGAAACTGTTGCCGAGCAGGATATTTCTGCGTACAATATTAAATGATTGCTGGTAATCATCAAATGAAATAGGGGTGGGTGTCCACGTTACTGTTTGCCGGTAAGGATTGTCGGACTGTACATAGTTGCTTTGGTTGTTAAATTGATAGAGTAGTTCACCGGAATTAATTTGTGCAACCTCTTCAATATAATTGCAATCTTGTTTATAATTAATGAGGCAGACAAATGCTTTGCCCGCTGTGCTTAGTCGGTTAATGCGCTGAATAGCTTCCGGCCTGTTGTAAATCTGCATGTTACTGTTTGTCTATTCTCTACCGGAAGAGTTTGATTTTATCCATATCAATTTCGAAATTAGGGGTAAAGACGCCTTTGCCAAGATTCGCTTTTATTTCGTCTTTGCTCCAGAAACGACCTTCGTCCAACTCTTCGCTGGGATGGATCTCTCCATCGTAGACCGTTTTGTGGACGAATACCAGTTCCCTTTCTCGAGTCGATTCAAAAATGTAATGAGTCACTGTCTCGGGCGTGAATTCGCTAAAACCCAATTCTTCCTGTACTTCACGCTTTAAAGCACTCTCTACACTTTCACCGAGGTCGACATGGCCTCCTACGGAGGTGTCCCATTTATTCGGTTGTATATCTTTCCAGGCCGGACGTTTCTGTAGGTAGAGTTCGCCTTTGGAATTGAACACATGTAGATGAACCACTGGATGAAGTAGTTTGCTTCCATTGTGGCACTCTCCGCGCGTGGCGGACCCAATGATATTTCCCTGTTCGTTGACAATGGGAAATTGCTCCTGATTATTATCGCTGTTCATTGTTTTACTTTAATTAGTCTGATTATAATTGCCTTGCTATGCTAAAAGTAATTTGATTTTTTGAATCTTGTCTTGCCTATCCAGAGAATAAGTTTTGCTTTGGGAATCTAATTTTTGAAATAGATAGAGTGACTTTTTTAATAAGTCTACTTTGATTTCATTATCCTTTATTAGTGCATCTTGGTAAAGAAGTTCCGCAAGCATTTGCATTCTACATTCTTGCTCGTTCTCCTTATATTGGGCGAGCGAGTCGTTTATTGTATTGATATTATTCTCATAATAATATTGAGAGGAACGGAAGTAGGTATTATACAAAATTTGTATTTCTTTTTCGGAGTTATCTTTGCTTCTTTTACTTAAAAAGAGACTGATGCCTTCAAGAAACTGGTTGAGCAAGCGTAGTATATAATCTTCTTCAAACATGACTTTATAATAAAAGGATTAAATGGTTACCGCCGAAGCTGATGTTTTTATTTTTGAATTTCGTTTTTTAAGGAATTAAGAGTGATGAGTCTCCATAACTTAAAAAGCGGAAATCGTGCTTTAAGGCATAGTCGTAAATCGTCCGCCAGTCTCCTTTTACAAAAGCTGATACCAGCAACAATAGTGTACTTTTGGGTTGGTGGAAATTGGTGACCATAGCGCGGACGATCTTGTAGTCGTAACTAGGGGCAATGATGATTTGCGTGCTGGTGTGCAAGGCCTCCATGTGGTGGCGATCCAAATAGTTGAGTATGGCTTTTAGGGCTTCGGTGGCGGGGATGTTTTGGCATTCATCTTTTGTGTCGTAAGGTTGCCACTGTTTGACGTGCAGCTCTTCATCGGTGGCTTCAGAATTATGGAGTAGTGCGACTCCAATGTGATAAAGACTCTCTAGAGTACGCACCGAAGTTGTGCCTACGGCAATAGCTTGCGCTTCGTGAGCGATCAGTTTCTCAATGGTACTCCGGGAAACAGAAATATATTCGGTATGCATTTCATGTCCTTCTATTTCTTCGCTCTTTACCGGTTTGAAGGTACCGGCACCCACATGCAAAGTGAGCTCTTCAAGTTCGATACCTTTATTCTTTAGAGCGTCCAGCACACGCGGGGTGAAGTGAAGTCCGGCGGTAGGTGCGGCTACAGAGCCTTTTATTTTAGAATAGACAGTCTGATAGGTTTCCTTATCGCTTTCTTGGGTCTCACGGTTGAGATAGGGAGGGATGGGCAATTCTCCGAAAACTTCGAGAATATCGGCAAACGTGATTTCTGTATTATTCCAGCGAAAATCAATCCAGTGGCTGGTGCCCCGGCATTCACCACGGGTAGCGGTCAGGATGATATTCTGTTCTTTTACTATCATTTGCCGTTTCAGTGTTCCCTCTTTCCATTTCTTGAGGTTACCGATCATGCAGAGCCAGGCAGCCTGTTCGGTCTGTTGAAAGTTGAGCACATAATCATTGGGCTGAATAGGTTCCAGACAGAAAATTTCGATGAGTGCTCCGGTCTCTTTGTAAAAGTGCATGCGTGCCTGAACGACTTTGGTATTGTTGAAAATCATCAAACTTCCTTTGGGTAAGTAGGCTGGAAGTGAGGTGAATGTATCTTCGGTTACTTCTCCATGTCGGTAGACGAGTAATTTGGACTGGTCGCGTACGGGGAGTGGAAATTTGGCGATTCGCTCATCAGGCAACGGGTAATTGTAGTCGCTGATGTGGATATGTTTTGGATTTTCTTTCATTCTTCTATTTCTTTATCGGCACAAAAGTACTGATAATTGGGCAGAATTGAATAATCAGGGAAATATTTCCTAACTTTGCCTAGGCTCTTTAAACGGTAAAGAGGATGGATTTACGAATTTAAAATAGCAGAACAATGAAAATAGGAGATAAGGTTCGCTTTCTAAATGAAGTGGGAGGCGGTGTGGTATCTGGTTTCCAAGGTAAGAATATTGTCTTGATTGAGGATACTGATGGATTTGATATTCCCATGTCGGTGCATGAATGTGTGGTAATTGATACGGATGATTATAACATGGTTCGCCCTATGCTGAAAGTTGAAACTAAACGAGACGATAAAAAGGTCGCCCGTCCAAGGATGAGTGCTTCAAAGTCAGGAGATGATGCGGCTGACTCTTTGTTGGACAAGATGGATGATATCGTTGGAAAGAGTAAGATGTCCCAGCCGGGGTCTTCTGCATTTCGCCAACCTGAGATGCGTGGCGGAGACGTACTGAATGTTTATCTCGCTTTTGTGCCGGCGGATATAAAGGCGGTGAGCACTACTCCGTTTGAATCGTATCTTGTGAATGATAGTAATTACAGTCTTTATTATACTTATCTCTGTGCCGAGGGGAAATCTTGGAGCGTCATTGGGCATGGTTTGATGGAGCCGAATACCAAATTATTGCTTGAAGAGTTTGAAAAGGCGGAGTTGAACGATAAGGAACATGTCGCAGTTCAGTTTGTTGCCTTCAAGGATAATCGCTCCTTTGCATTGAAACCGCCAGTTAGCGTTGAATTGAGGATTGATGTGGTGAAGTTTTATAAATTGCATACTTTTAGTGAATCGGATTTCTTTGAAACGCCTGCCCTTGTTTACGATATCGTAAGGAATGACGTTCCGGCAAAGGAGGTTTATGCTTCAGCGGAAGAGTTACAAGATGCTTTGCTGCGGAAAGTAGATGAAGAGATTCAGCCTAAAGCACGCACTATCATGAAGCATGGGGGACAGCAGGATATTCTTGAAGTGGATCTTCATATTGGTGAATTGCTTGATGATACTAAAGGGATGAGCAATCGTGAAATGTTAGACTACCAACTAGATAAGTTTCGCGAGGTTATGGATAAATATAAAACTAAGCGGGAACAGCGTATTGTCTTTATTCATGGCAAGGGAGATGGAGTGCTTCGTAAAGCTGTGCTCGACGAGTTAAAGCATAAATATCCTGCCTGTCGGCATCAGGATGCCTCTTTTCAAGAATATGGTTTCGGTGCTACGATGGTTACAATTAAATAAAAAAGAGGTGAGAACCGCTGGAATCAGACCGGTCTCACCTCTTTTTTATTATTTATCAACTAAAAGGTTCTTCGTAATTATCGGAGTGAAATTACTTCACTTCGATACCTTTGTTTTGCAAAGTGATGTTGAGCACTTTTGCATAATCAGCATACTGCTTGTCTGTAAGTGTCTGTCTCATCAACTTCAAATTTCCATAGACAGCGTTGTGGAGCAATTTGTCTTGATTCTTTTTAGAATATCCCACACGTTCCATTTGGGTGTTAAAGTATTCGCAAATGTTTGCGACTTCTTGGTGTTGATCAGAAGACAAGTTTAAATACTTGCTCAACTTACTTACATTGATGTTTCCATCCCATTTTGCAGTAGTAGGTTGGTTCCCTGCTGCAAATACTGTAGCAGTCAGGCAGACTGCTGCCACTAATGTTAATCCTAAACGTTTCATAATACCTACTTTTTAAATTGTTATACCTAAAAACTGTTCTTAATAAAAAATCTAATACCTATTGAAATCTGTAAGCGCTTAATCTTTTCTTTTTACCTCTGCAAATATAGAAATATGTTTTATAACATAAAAACAAAAGGCGGGAAAAGTGTAGTTTATACATTCATTTCTTGATTTAGATCAATTATGAAGTATTATTTTGATTGATTTACTCTTTTATTTGTAATATGAATGAAATATTGTTTTCGCGCACGAAAGGTCATAAAGATATTATTTCGTCTTTTCATCTATCAAAAAGGAATTGATTACAGCGAGCAGAACAGAGTTACGAGAAATGTAACTGAGAAATCGGTGACGCAACCGTGAAAAATAGAAATGATGACATATTTCTGTCCACAGGTTTGTGAAATAATAGGTAAGGTTGTATCCATAGTGGTTGCTCCTCCAACAGAAATAGGAGCTAAGGGTCCGAATAGACGTAGTAGTAAAGGGGCGGCGATTAAAACTGTGATTTCACGCAGAATATTGCTAAGAAGTGCGATTGTTCCCAATTCGGCACCCTTGTATTGCGAGATGATGATGGTGGATAGAGAGTAATAACCCATTCCTGAACCAATGGCACAACATTCTACCATATGCAGACTTGGTAGGAAGAGGGATGCGACAGTGCAGCCGGTGAGTGTCCCTACAATAGTCACGACAGGAAGTAAGGTAAAGCGCGGGTTCAGTTTGCGAAAGCTTAGTAATGTGTTAGGATCGGCTCCTATGCTGATCCCTACACAGAACATGAGTCCGCAAAGGGCATAGAGACTTAAGTTTCCATCTGAGAGTCTTTCGGGCAGAAGTTGGAAATGGCTGGTAGTAATTCCTAAGATAAAGAAAACGATGATGATGAGGCTACCTTTCATTGTCGCTTCCTTCCTTTTTTATCAGTTTGGAGAATATATTTCCAGAGTAGCCATGCAGCCGCACTGCTTCCTAACACACTGAATGCCGTGATCGTTAATGCTTTAAGTCCGATTGTCTGCAAACCATTTATAATAGAATGATTCGTACCAACTTCTGTACCCAAAAGGAATAAAAGGCTCCAAATGAGTACGGTGATAATATGGCGTATGATATGGGTATTACGGCTACGTAGGAGATAGCCAATAGCAATCCCCGTCAGCATGAGGAAAATGATGATAAGAATAAACATATCTTTGCTTTCTACTCTATGGCTACAAAGATAGTTTATTGGTATGGAATGGGCAAATCAAAGTTGGTCGGGTAGTTGTAATGTCGCTCTCGTTTCGGAACTGACACCTACAAAGCCAAGCCCTCCTTCTACGTTGTTCGGAAGAATGATGGGTTCCATAATTGTTTCATCATAATCATACGATTCGAGACTGTTTAATGCTTTGAGGTATTGGTATTCTCGTTCTGTAATGCTTAGCAGACGTACGGTAATACTCTCGCTAATACGGTGGACATAATATATGTATTGAGTGTCATAGGTGTTCTCCATTTGCTCGTAGACTTTTAAGGTGTAGTTGGCATTAAGGAAGCGACTGTCGGTGAATATGTTATATTTATTGGGAATGTTTGTCGTAAACATTCCATTGTCATCGTCGTCGCTGGTACTGGAATGCCCGTCGGTTAGCACTATATCTTCTCTGTTGATCAGTTCTCTGCTCTCGCGTTCTGTAACAATGGTATCTTTCTCCATCCAGTTATATCCGTATAACGTTGATTCATGCTGAATGTCAAGGCGATAGTAGTTCTTTTCATCGGAACGGTCTTGTATGGCGATCTTGAATTGGCGGTACCAGCCCCAATTATTGTTATTCTTGATATAAACCAGACAGGTGTCTACTTGGATGGGGCTGATTGGTTGGGGGACTTTTACTTCTGCTATTACGTGGTATTGTCCTTCTTCTGCTATGGCTTCCAGTCGGAGTATATCTCCCGGCTTGAAAGAAGAACTCAGGCGGAATTTCTTCTGTTTCATTATTTCCGGTATTGAATTGTTCTGACTGTATGCTTCGGGGAGTTCCACCACTTCGGCTATTTCGGCCTCTTTTCCATTGATATAGAGCGTAACCGTGGCATCCTCGACATGCTGTATATTTTGTGTACCACTTAAGTTGAGGTATACAAAGTTTTCTTTTTCGCCGCCATTGAGTAGCGCATTCATAATTAGCTGGGGATCTTGCTGCTTTGGGCTGTAGGGTATCTCGTTTTCGCAAGCCGTAAGCAGGCTTGTTATACTTATATATATAATAAGGTATAAAATGTGGCGTTTCATCTGCTTCATATTTTTTCTTTAATGTTGTTGGTCTTTCTATTTAAAACTTATAGGTATAGGTCACCGAAGGGATAAGAGGTAATAAAGTCAATTTCTTGATTATGGTTTTCCCTTTGCCGGGAGCACTTACATAGGTTCCGTCAGTGGGATAATAATCCCAACTTCCATATTTCCGTTCTGTATAGACTAAAGTTGGATTCATAGCGTTGTATACATTATAGAGACTCACATTCCATGTCCGTATGCCATGCCTGGTTTTTTTGTTGAAATTGATACTGAGATTGAGTCGATGACTGGCTGGCAATCGATAATTGTTGCGTTGCGAGATGTAGTTGGTTTCTTGGGGATTTCCATCAGGGGTGATATAGACAGTTTGCTGTTCCGGTATGGTAGCTGTTCCGCCGGTATTAAAAATCCAAGATGCGCCAACATCAATGCGCTTATTGAATTTATGGTTAATGCAAAGGCTTATGCTATGCCGGCGGTCGTATTTATAGGGAAATCGTTTGCCGTCATTAATCGTACCGTTTTTGAATTGTCGATCGCTTTTGGCTAGCGTATATGCTAACCATCCGGTCGTTTTTCCTACTGTTTTTCGTGCCATGAATTCAACACCTATAGAGCGACCGTTTCCCATTTCGACTTTATCTTCCCAATTTGTGGAACTGCCGAAAAAGGTAACCCCGTTTTTGTATTCCAGTACATTCTGCATTTGTTTGTAATACCCTTCCAGCGAGAATTCCCATTCGGAAAGTCCGGTGTAGTATCCTCCGATGGAGTACTGGTTGGAGATCATCGGGCGTATATTCTTAGTGATGGGAACCCAAAGATCGGTTGGCATGGAAAGTGGGGTTGACGAAAGCAAATGTACGTATTGTTCCATCTGTGTGAAGGATGCTTTGGCAGAAAATGCATCGTTGAAGCGATAGCGGGCCGATAAGCGGGGTTGTATTGAAATATAATTTTTGCCTTGTGTCTGGAAGAAAGATAGGCGCATACCTGCATTCATACTGATGTGACGGTTAATATCGAAATTATCTTCTACATAAGCTGCCGCCTCTTGGCCGTGGAGGTAACTGTTGGAGGTATTGTGGTATAAGGTGTCTTGCTCGACTCTTCCATTATTGTCTTCTTTGATTTTGGAGGTGGTTGTTTCAGGACGGAAAGTGTGATGAAGGTATTCTCCACCGAATCGGACATGGTGGGCTGGGGCAGGTGCGTAGTCAAAGTCCATTCGGAAATTCGAATCACTGATTCCAGAACGGTACTTGGAATGATATTGGTAGACATGCAGGTTGTTATAGTCTTTTTGCTGCTCTTCCATGTTATTTCCCATAAGCATTTGATAACGGTTGAAAGCTACGGTCGTATTACTGAAGAGCTTGTTGTTGAATACATAATTCCAACGTCCAGCCACGATTGTATTTCCCCAGTTAATGCTACTTTTGTCGGCATAAAGATAAGAATAGGCATCACTTTCTGTCTGACCATAATAGTCGGTATTTGCTTCTGAATCGAAGTGATAATGATCTTTTCCCTTGTAAAAGTTAAGAAATAGCCGACTTCGGTCATTGAATTTGTGGTTTACTTTGGCGTTAAGATCATAAAAATAATAGTTGTAGGCATCGCCTTCGCTTTTGATCGCATTGGCAAGAAAAGCGGTATATGTACCGCGCGCACTAAAACAAAAGGAGGTCTTATCTTTGATGATAGGACCTTCCAAATGTATTTTGCTGGTGAGCGATCCGAGGCTAAACGTGCCATGGAATCGCTTCATATCTCCATTGTTGGTGCGTACGTCTACGATGGAGGACAAGCGTCCCCCGTACCGGGCGGGGAAGGAACTCTTGTAAAGAGTTACATTTTTCACTGCTTCCGGGGTGAAGATTGAAAAAATGCCGAATAGATGATCGGCATTGTATATAGGGATGCCATCCAAAAGAATAAGGTTCTGGTCGGGACCGCCACCTCGTACGTACAATCCGGAAAAGCCTTCTACGCCAGCTTGTACACCTGGCATTAGCTGGATGGTTTTCAATAAGTCGGCTTCCCCCAGCACGGTGGGGGTATTTTGAATTTGGGCCATTGGAATCTCGTGTGCCCCCATGTTTACTGAATGGATGCCGGCTTCTTTCTTATCCGATAATACCACTACTTCCGCTAATTCATTGTTTGTTTTAAGAGAAACATTGAGTACGGTATCTTTCTCAAGTGAAAAAGTCTGATGTCCGGTTGCGTATCCAAGGTACGAGAAAGTTAATTTTGCATCTCCTTCCGGCAGTGTGAGGCTGTAGAAACCAAAAGGGTTGGTCGTTGTGCCCACATGTTCATTCCTTTCGAGGATATTGGCACCGATTAAGGTTTCTGAAGATGCTTTGTCGGTAATGTATCCGCTGATCGTAAACTTACGCTTTGAAGGATTATGAGGTGTAGTCCGTCTGTGCAAGAGTATATGTTGGCCAACGATTTCAAAGTTTATCGGCTCGTTTTCAAAAGCCTTTTGTAGTAGCTCCTGAATTGTAGAACGATGTACGGAGATTGAGATTTGTTTGCCAAGGTGTACTTCTTCTCCATAAATGAAAGAATAGCCGGTGGTTCTCTCTAGTTGTTTAACAAATTCTTCCAACGTTGCATTACGGATGCTGAAATTGAAACGTGCTTGTGGAGGATGAACTTCCGAGTGAGAAAAAAGAATATTGCCTTGTGCAGAAAAAATGGAGAGGAGAACCACCCCCATCAGGACAAATAACCTGATGGGGTGGGAAGTAAAAACAGATGATCCCATTCTAGTTTGTTTTTTGTGTGATGGTTATTGTGTTATTCTCTTTCTTTGTATACTTGAATTTCTGATTACGACAGAGAAGAGAGAGAACTTCGTCGAGGGTTTCTTTGTCAGAAAAAGTAGCTGTCATGCGGTAGTTTTGTATCTTATTGTCAGTAATTTGGATGTTCATGTGGTAAGTATTGGACAATTGCCGTATAATCTCTTGCAGGGATTCATTGTTGAAAGAAATAATTCCATTGCGCCAAGCTATTTCTTTAGAGGCATCTGTTTCAGATGTCATGGTCAGGCAATCGTTCCTCTTATCATATATAACGCTTTCATTAGGCTTCAGGCGGACTTGTTTGTGAGGTGTTCCGCTTGTGGTTACTAAGACGGAACCTTCTAACAAGGTCGTTTTTACTTGGGGATCACTGGGGTAAGCATCTATATTGAAGTGGGTACCCAATACTCTGACTTGTAATTTTTCAGTTTCTACTTTGAATGGCTGTGAAGCATCTTTAGTGACTTCAAAATAAGCTTCTCCTTGTAATTGTACTTTTCGGTCGCCTCCTTTGAATTTTTCAGGATAAGTTAATGAAGAATAGCGGTTTAATATGACTCTTGTTTGGTCAGGCAAGATCATGATACGGGTCTCTGCTAAAGTTGATATTGTATGTAAGGGCGCTGGAGAAAGTGTTTCATACATCCAGAATCCCATTCCGCAGAATAGGGCTATAGCTGCTGCCGTGGCAGTCATTCGAAAGGTTAGGCTATATCGGTGAATACGTCGCAGTCTTTTTTCCAAGAGTCTCCAGCCGTTTGCTTTAGAGAATTTTCCTCTTGGAGAGCGCGTCGACGCAATAAGCTTGTCCAGTATTGTCTCGAATCTTTCTTCCATACTTCATGTTCGTTTTTAGCTAAACACTCTTGAGTTTATATTTATATCTTCTGAGACTATTTCTTGCGGGCATCAAGAAGAGGTCTATTTAATCCTAATACTTTTTTCATGATGCTTTCATGCTATCATTCTTTGTCTATAAAGACCGGAATAAAGGGAAATATCCCTATAACTCTTAAAATAAAAAAGGTTAAAGGGAAAGCGACTGTTTTATTTAAGGAGCATTTCTTTAAGTCGCGTTGTCGCTTTTTGCAATTGTGCGTCCACGGTTTTAGGACTGATACCTAAATCTTCTGCAACTTGGGCATAGGACTGTTTCTCTTCACGAACCCGGATAAAGATTTCTCTGCAACGTTCTGGCAGGCGATCGAGTGCTTTGACATAGTGGGCAAACAGTTCTTCGTTGATTAGTATATCTTCAGGAGATATTGCTTCTTCGGATGGCTCTTGTATGGTGTCGGTTGATATTATAGGATGGCGATTTTCTTTTTCAATATAATTTAGAGACGCATTTTTTACCAGAATAAAGCAATAATCTTCTATATTATTTATTTCCGGTAAATGGCTGCGATGTTCCCACAATTTCATAAATGCGTCCAGCACTATTTCTTGAGCCCATTCTTCGTGATGCGTATAGTAGTAAGCTATACGAAATAGACGGTCGTATGTTAAGTCATAGAATCCTTTAAAAGCCTCTTGTGAGTTTTGCTCACTCATTTTTCTGAGGTACTTTCTGACTTCCTGTTCTGTCATTTCAGCTCATTTATGATTATGTTTTTATTCCACATAAAGCAGATCGCTCATGATACCATCAGATACGAATATACCTTTGCGTGTTAATAATAGGTATTGATCTCTAATTTCCAACTTCTCCTCTTTTAAATAGGACTTTGCTTGTTGTTGACAATAATTCCACATGGTAATGCCAAATTTTTCTTGTAATTCTTCTATGGATATACCCCACTTTGTCCGCAGTCTTGTGATAATATACTCATTGTATTGTGTCGAAAAGTCCAATTGCTCTGTCTCATGCGGGAATTGTCCTTGTTCGATGGAAGATATATAATCCTTTAATGACGCGACATTCCATTCTCGCGTGGAACCGTTAAAAGAATGGGCTGATGGGCCGCATCCCAAGTAGGGTATTCCTTTCCAATAAGATGTGTTATGCCGGGAATACATTCCCGGTTTGCAAAAATTAGAAATTTCGTAATGTTCGTATCCGGATGAAGCTAAGCTATCGATCAGTCCTGTAAAGAAAAGGATACTGCTTCCTTCGTCTACTTCTTTTAACTGATGTAGTTTCAGCATCTTGTAAATAGGTGTACCGGTTTCGTAAGTAAGGTGATAAGCGGAAATATGCTCAACATCCAGCTGCAAAGCTTGTTGAATATCCTCTTTCCAACGCTCTTCGGTTTCATCAGGTAATCCATAGATAAGGTCAATGCTGATATTGTTGAATCCCTGAGATTGGCATCGTTTTACCGCATTAATAGCTTGGATTCCGGTATGTCTTCGTTTCAAAAGTTGCAATGTTTTGTTGTGAAAGGTTTGTATGCCTATACTGATACGATTGAACGGTAGTGTACGCAGCATTGTTACATATTCGTCCGTTAAATCATCCGGATTTGCTTCAAGAGTGATTTCTTGTGTGCCCTTTAAACCATAAACCTCTTCAATTGTGCGAAATATGGATTGGAAATCTTCTTCGGAAAGTTGTGATGGCGTTCCTCCACCAAAATAGATTGTTTGGACGCACTCTTCTTTAAGATAGCTTTTGCGTTCTTTCAATTCTTGGCATAGTGCACTGATATAGCTGGATTTTAGTTCCGAATGAGTGCTCGAATAAAAATCGCAATAGATACAACGAGTTTTGCAAAACGGTATGTGTATATAGATTCCGGCCATTATTTATTTTTGTATTTCACGGCAAAGGTATTTATTTTTATTCACTAAAAATTAAACTATTATAATTATTTATTTAGTGAGTACCGATGGTATGAGATGTTTTTATATCATGATATGCATTTCAATATGGAGATATTGCTTCAATTGATATAGTGCTCCTTCTAGGTGCTTCCTTTCTCGGTTATATCAACAGTGAAATCAAGTAATTTGACTTTAGTATACGACATGTGCAGTAAAATGAAGGATAACGCATTTACAATAAGAGAATATAAAAATTTAATGATTATGAAAACAACTAATCTCTATGGAATGCTTTTATTTTTTGCTGTGCTCAGTCTTACATCATGTGGTAAGGATGATGAATTAGATATCGCTCAATTAACGGGGAAATGGAGTGTTACTAACGATGATCCTCGCCTTGCAGTTGACGGTTCAGTTGAGTATATATTTAACTCCGATAAAGCTTGTACTATTATTAATTCCGATTTTCTGTCCGGTAGGGATACGATTATTTACCGGACTTATATCATTAGCATGGATAATAAATTAATTACATTGTTTAATGAAGAAGATAAATATACGGAGCAATACACTATTCGTAAACTGACATCGAAAGAGATGAGATGGGAAAATGCTTCTCCAAAGGATGGAAATTCCGATAAAAGACTAATAAGAGTGGATTAACATATTGTGCTTGCAATGCCATGTTGAAATCTTTGTAAATGTATGTAAAGCGGTTGCCCCACAACGAGACAACCGCTTTATCTTCTGGTTCTTTATTACTTCCAGGAAATCAAAGAACAAGTTCCAGAGCCTATAATTTAATTCAGGGTCAATCGGTTTATACTTTTTAAAGCTTCCGCTTTCAATGACGCATTGTCCGTCGTATTCATCAATTTCTTCAAACCGGCAATCACCTCATCCTTATGAGAAGAATAATTATACCAACCCAACAGCTCGGCCACCATTATCCGCTGATTCATATCACGAGATGCATCCATTGCAAAAGCCAGCATTGGAGCTATTGCCATGGTCACGGGACGGTTACGGAAAGAACGGATTTCCGATAACCGTTTCTTCACCGGAGCTGTATTATTCTCAATCAGCTCAATACTTTCTTCAAGTGACTTCTTATTTCCTTTTATATCTTTCAAAAACTTATCCACCACTTTTTCGTCATAAAACGGATGTTGAGAACGCTGTTTACCAATCTCTTGAGCCAATAATTCCGGGTTAAGGAAGCCATAGGACTGCTGTTGCTTAAACCGTACACGCTCCGAAGTATAATCCACAAAGAAACTACGAACAAAAGCGGGGATTAACTCATCCGACCCGTTCTTGCCGATATAATCCAAAGCAAAACGGCGTGTCAATTCATAACTGTCGCTCACCGCTGCTTTCAGCAGATCCAGCGTATTTGCATCATCTACGTCTACCAGCAGTCGCATTGCCTCTAAACGCACCACTGCACTGGGGGATGAGAAATAAGTATCCTTCAACAACTGTGAAATCTTATCATATTTATTGAGATAAAGCCTTCTCAAAGCCATAGCCTGCACATCCACATCCGGATGTTTCAGCATCTTCAACCAGAAACGGTTCTTTTGGGCATCCACAGTTAGTGCCCGGTTAACGTCAAACGTCACTACAGACCGATTGGCAAAATGATACGTTGGATCACCTAAAATATGCGTTTCCAAAAAATGAACTTGCTTACCCCATAAACCTACGCGGAGACCTGCATTCAGCAATCCCAGAAACTCATCCGGCCATTTATCCTGAATCGTATTCACCGTATTTCCTTGAGTCACAATAGTCGTTCCTCCGTTAAAGAGATAAGCACCGGCAATGTACTGATCTTCATAAAACGAACCGTTGTAGCAAGCGTCGAACATCACAAAGCGGGCATTCGGCTTAATCCTAAGCACATCATCCACATGGATATCCAATCCCAAGTTAAAGATCGAATCCTCTATTGCCCATTTCGGATCAAAAGCTTCTTCACACCACTTACGAGGCACATCCAGATACTTTTGATAATAAGCTATGGCTTCTTCCTTACTCTTTCCACGTTTCACCGCGGTACGGATCTTGCTACGCAAATACAATTTAATATTTGCCACTGAAGTATTCACATCACTTCCATTTTTGTACCCGTTGACATACTGCACATCATTTGCCCCATGGTGATGAAACAACATAATGTCCAGATCAGACCGCTGCACTTCAGACAGCCAAACCGGCTTCATAGGCCATATCGATTCAAAATCCATAAATCTTACGCAATGATCCGCCCCAAATAATTCAGGGAACTGCTCTTTCAAGGCTAACTGTTCACCGGCCCATGCCACCTTCGATTCCGAATTATAGCCATGACCACGAGCCATTGACAACTGATCGATCACTTCCGGCTCTCCGCTTCTCTCGGCTACTACCTTCTGTAAATACTCCTTCAATTGCGTATATTTATCCGTCAATCCTTTTTCCAATGGCTTAATCCGAGCCGAATAAATATCCGAATTAATTCGCTGTTCACTGTCCGCCCGAAGCGAATAGTAATAGTACAACGTCTTTATACTATCCTGTTTGATGAAATCGAATGTCAGTCCGAAATCGTCATAAAACCGATCCGACGGTACACTCGACCATTGCCAGTTACGTGACTGCTTCATTTTAAAAGCCGAAGTCAAATGCTGTGCATCCCGAAGCATCGGAATGGGAATATCCCCTACCAGCACCACTCCTTCAAGCGGCGACTTCCGGTCCTTATGTAATTTAATCAACAACTGCCTGATCTCATCCGGCGATTTCCAGTTCGTTGCAAAGATGTACGTTCCCAGCCCATCACGTTCCACTACCGCTCGGTAAGCCTTAATTTCCGCGGTAGCTTTGGCATAACTCACACTATCCACCACAATGGCAAATGAGGTTGCACTCTTCACCGAAGGTGAAATAAAGTCCTTAGCCCATCCCATTCCGGTGATCAGGCAAGTGAGTAAAACCACAACAATTCTTTTCGTATTCATTTCGTTTAAAATAATTCTATTCTACTTTTATTAGTTATTTAATATCCATCCAATTAGAAATTACAACCCAGTGCGAAGCTTATTGTGGTACGGTCACCAAAATTAAAATCATTCGTTTTCCGATAGTCCACCATTCCCTTCACATACAGATTTGCCGGTTGCAATGGTTTTATTTTTCGTGAATAAGTCATGTTCCCACTGAGACCATAGGAATCCGAAGCTAAATAATTTAGGTCCGTCTGTTCAAAATCGGTTACCACCGCATAATCCGGATTACTCCCGTTATAACTGTAACTGCCGGATAAATTATGCTTATACATCACCTTAGCAGCAATTAGCAATCGCTCTGCCAATCGGTCGGATAACGCAATATTCACCTTCCAGTTCATCGAAAAGGCCAGGTTCTCCGCCCGTTTCACCGAATAGGGAAGCAAGTATTCATCCTTTTCATTATCGTATTTCACACCGACACCCAGCTTCCACCGATATTCATTCCCACGGTTAGCAATCAACGCATAATCCAGTCCAGCCAATTGGGTCTTGTACGTTGAACGAATATTACTATGCAGCGTTTGCCATCCCTCACTTGAGGTATTCTGCTGAACATACTGAATTCCATCAATCCCACTATTTCGGTACGAAGCTTCAAAATGATGCGAATAACTTGCGCTCCAAAGTTGAAAAAGCAACTTTCCCTGCCATAGCTTCTCCTTTGCCGTACCAAATTTTTCAGGACGGTCAAACGAAAATTCAGCATCCTCCACTCTATATGAGTAGTCACCGGTCAATAATAACTTGACCGCACCTTCCTGATAGCCATATTGAAGACCTGCACCTACGCGATTTCCTATGTAGTTTACTGTTTTGCCGCTTCCGACATTTTCTGAGGCCGTACCCAGTCCGTACAATTCATAATAAGGTTGGTGATCATCCGTATTCGCCATATCCGGGTTTGCTTCTTCCTTCAGGTTCATATACTCCAATACCAGACCCACATGATGCAAATCGTTGAACGAATAAACCACAGCCGGTTTCACATCCAGCTGGTAATATAAATTCGTGGTACGAATATCTCGCTGCTTAGCTCCCTGTGCCACACTATACTTACCATCCAGTCCCAATAGCCACTGGTTGACAGGCAAACTCACTTTAAAGCGCATGTCATAAAACTGATTTTCCCAGTCACTGGTATTCAGATCGGTCACATAGTATGGCATTCCCCGATAAGGGTCAATAATGGACTGCTTAAAGTCCACATCCTTCAGGCTTTCACGCGAATAACCAAACGCTCCCCATATATACATATTCTTCAAGAACACCCCACCTTCGGCTCCGAAATTCAAATCATGATTCCCATCACCTTGTTGGGGACGACGATAATTTCCTTTCGACCAGTTATACCCGGCTTTCAACTCACTATACCGGTAAGGATTATCCAGCAACAACCCTGCTGCATTCTCCGATTGCCGCCATAAGCTCTTCTCTTTCATCAATTCAAATGCAGCGGGTGTATTCAAGTCCTGTGCCATCCCCGAAGTAGCAATAAGCAATAGAGCCATCACACTCCAGACGTAGCTCCACGAAACATATCTATATTTTTTCATTTTACTATTCCTTCCAATTTAGCGTGTTTCTAATTCAATAACGTATGATTCCATGCCGGCATTTTAGAACCGTAACGACGGAATTGCGGAACAAGGTTCCGGTCAAAATCATCCGTACTGTTATTTGTATCTTCCAATATCGGAGTACCGTCCTCATTGGTACCCACCAGTTTCCGAGCCACACTTTGACCGATATAGGTACTTCCCACATAAGTCATCCCGATATCTAGGATATTGGGTATACGCTTACGCTCAATATCCGCCTCATTACGTCCGGCTTCCACTGCATCCAGCACATACGAAATAGGTACTTTGGCAAACACTTTCGTCTTCGACAGATTTCCCGACAAATCCTTGGTTTGCATATTTTTGTCATTTGCCGGCTCATACGTATCTCCTTCTTTCGGACGGAAAATGACATAAGCCCCGCCAAAGACCGGTGTCAGATACTGTGGAACCCTTCCCATAGCAGCTACCCCATCATAGAATACATGTTCCATGTCCACAGCCGGCTGATCCGGGAAATTAGCATTATTCATATTAAACTCAAACTCCGCACTATAGCAATTCACCGGCGAATTCGGATTATAAATATCCAGTTGCTGGTTAGCAGCAAACTGGGCAATCACAAACGATTCTCCGGGCTCCAGCGGATAATCGGTCCCATTTCCCGGTATTTTCCATACACGGTCGGCATACACATAATTATCTCCGTCTTCCGCTGGCCATGTTGCCACTTTAGATGATGTCGCCGTCGGTACCAATGTGGCAAAATATACCCCATCCAGATAAATCCGGTCCAGCGAGTTATTATAAATCTCATAAAACTGATCACGGAACCACACGGTATTTGACGGGGTCCTTGAGCCACTATAATAGATTTCGCTAAACACCAATGGGGTCACAGCCATGCTATTCGCTTCCATTTCCAGTGACTGGTCCTTCAAAATCACTTCCCTGCTCAGACTTCCGTTCATGAGAAAAGATTCCCCCTCATTGTTCTTAACACGACCGGACAAAAACACATCCCATATTCCGGGGATTATGCTATCCACCGTCAACTCGGTTGCAAAAGGTTTCGTAATCGTGGCGCCCTCATCATAATTCTTCAGTTCCATTTTCAAATCACTGAAATCTGTAAGGCCCTCAAGTTGCAAATTCGTTTTAATCTTCACTGATACATACGCCACCTTCCCGGCATCCGTAGCATCATTAAACGAGTCGCACGAAGCTAACAATATACCCGTCAGACAAACGGATAAAATAAAATATTTGATAGATTTCATAACCTGCTAATTAATTTTTAATCCCAGTTCTACACCAAAAGAAAATAAGCCGCTATTACGCTTGATATACGTCCCCGGTACTCGTTTGGATTCTGTTACCGGATAACTACGGAACATATTATTTGAGAAGAAAGATAACCGGGCATACTTACCAATATGCTTTGTTACATTAACATTGAGACAAAATAATGGAGAATAGCTTTCTTTAATTTGTTTTGTTTCATCCACATTCCAAAGCAATACCTTGAACTCCGGTTTAGAAACCTGACTTGGATCAAAATCATATATCATCCCATCTTCTTTTGAAATATATTTCACTGGCATACTAGTATCACCGATATTATACCAATCGGCCTCTTTCCAAATCGTTTGTCCGGTCAAAGTCACCACAAATCCCAACTCCGGAATGTTATGCGTCACCCGCACAGCCGTGCTCATCCGTTCATAATTATGCTTATACAATCCCTTCTCGTACAGCGCCACATGTGTCCGGTCTGCCGTCGAATTTCCATTAGGATCATAAATATCATAATCATTATTATAACTCTTTGTCACTATCCAGGCCCCGTTTACCGAAAAAGCCGTCCGTATGGCATCAAAACGTCCCAAGTCCAGATCAAATTCCACCCCTTTTGTATTGATGGTACGCGTATTCCCCGGCTTCTTATAAACCGATAACAGAGGTACGGAAGCATTTAATCTAAAAGCTTCTCCTTCCCGTACATACGTGTTATAAACAAACGGACTGTAGGCATTCGCCATAGCATATCCATTGTTCATCCGGTCCCTGAAAGCCGTAACCGATAAACGCGTTTGTCCCAAGTGTAATTTAAACCCGAGTTCAGCTCGTTTATTTTTCGCCATTTCCAACTCTTTATTCTGTGTGTTTAGTGCACGGGTGGTTGTCATAAATACCCGTTGATCTTCCGCAATGCTCTCATCCGCCAGTTCATTGACATTGACATACTCAAAGTAAGCCGTTTCGGGGTATAAATAAAGCAAAGTCGGTGCTTTAGCCGTCACTCCGTATCCTCCTTCCAGCGTAAACACATGCGGTAATACATCAATCGAAGCATTTACTCTGAACGACAAAGCATTCTTTACCACCGAAACATCATCATAGCGCAACCCAGCCTGCATACGCATTCGCCACTCACCAATATTTAATGAAAAGTTTTCCTCTGCAAAAAAACCGAATTGTTTCAACCCCGGGATATCACTATATTTTCGTGGTCTGAACGAAGCATTAGCCATTGACAAATTCCGATAAGGTGGCGTAGTGGGATCAAACAGTTTCCCCTTACCATAGTTCTTATCCAATTTAGCATCCATGCCCAACAATATCCGGTGATTAGTCCATCCTAATTTTTGGAATAGCGTAAACACCCCTTTACCGAATAAATTCAATTCACGTCCCTCAATGTTATACTTTCCAAAATAAGTTGAAGGCAGATATACCGCATAGTTCGAGGCATCCGCACTACCGAAATGAGTAACCTCATTGCCGTCAGTATCATAAATCCGTTTACCTGGCCCATTCGCCAATACCGTACCATCTGTTGTAGTCATGGAGTAAGGCGCATTGGCAGACGAATAATTCTGTTGAGAATAACTGTCTTTTGCCGTATAATTGGCAGACAACACATAACGGAAATTCTTCAAGAACCCTTTGTTCAGGTAAAGTTGCCCGTTCGTATTCAATCTTAGTCCCAGGCTCTTTCCTTTGCTGGCTCTCAAATAAGCTTCATCATCCGGATTCTGTTTGCTCCGGTCCATTCCGTAAATTAGATCCAACGAGGTATTAGTCCTCCATTTATTCTCCCAGAACACATTCGAGTAAAGAGCTTTTGCAGCCACCCGTTCATAATATTTATAGGAAGTATGCGGCTCATCCACATTGTGTGCATAGTTCACACTCATATTCAAAGCACCGTTGTCTTTTCCCAAGTCCAACCCCTTACCGGCCGAAAACTCATATACGTTACGATTGGCCTTAGCCACCATCTGCAGAGGAGATATCCCCGCTTTCGTGCGAATCAGTACAACCCCCGAAGCCACATCTCCATATTCCACCGAAGGAATACCCCGTATCACTTCGATTGATTCCACATTATCCATTTGCACATTCCGGATATCCACCCCACCGATCGGAGAAGCACCTCCACCTAAAGCGGCTGACGCTCCACCCACAGTCGGATTGAAGGCCTGCAAATTCGCATTGTTCGACAAGGGAGCTCCGTCGGTCACCACCGAAGTACCCAATGCGTTCATATCCACATCTTGATCTCCGCTTTTACTAATAACATTACGAAGCGTAATCTGGGACGAATTATTCAAATTCCGCTGACCGACCACACCACCGGGCAGTAGCGACAGTACATCCTGCAAACTGTTTGCCTGCAGGTGTTCCACCGCCTTCTGCGAAATCACCGAGTTGGTTGTTATCTCATTTTGACTCGGACGGGCGGTTACCACCACTTCCTTCGTCATAAAATTGTCATCTGTTAACTTGAAATTCACCTCCATATCCGAAGTCAATTCCACGGTTTTACTTTGTGTCTCCTTACCTACATATCTCACCGTCAACTGTACCGTTCCCTTAGGTAAATTCTTTAACTCATATCTTCCGTTGGCATCCGTCTGTGTAGCCATTCCTGTCGTCGGGCAAGCCACATAAGCATACGGTAAGACCTCTGTTTTTCGCCCTTCAACAGTAGTAATGACCCCTGATACCGTCCTGTTTCCCGAGGGCCTTGCAGTCTTCCGTTTCAACCGGACCGTTACGATTTCACCTTTGATTTCATACGTAAAAGGACGATGACGGAACAAGCGCTCCAAAACCACCGATACCGGTTCATCTTTTGCCGAAACACTCAGCATATACCGGTCCACATCCTCATAATTGAATACAAATTTGAGCGAACTCAGCTTCTCAATCTTTTTTAAGATGACTGACAACCGCTGCGCCTTCATCTCAATACTGATTGTTTTCCGCTGCCTGTTTTGCAAAGTCTGAGCTTCCGCATGAAACTGAAAGACAAATGCAAAAATCAGTAAAAAAAGCAACGGAATAGATTTTTTTTCCATAACTTTGTAATTGTGTATTTGATACAAAAAATTGCTGCCAACACAGCAGCTATATTTATTTTGGAGAAGGATTGAGCTGGTACCTCATTCCTTCTTTTTTACTGTTTATGAATCACCGCCTTATTATCTTCTATCACAACAGACACCTTTCCTAATCGATTCAGAATGGCTATTGCATGTTGAAAATCTTCTGTCCTGTAGGCCCAGTAATTAAATTTATAAGCGGCTGTTTCCGGATCGGCAAATTCAATATTCACATTATACCACCGTCCTAATTCTTTCATAATATCACCCAATGTGGCTCCATCAAAAAAGAAGTAACCTTCCATCCAGGCTTTATAGGGACGTATGTCTACGGTTTCCACTGTAAAGCCATCCTCTCCCGGGCGCGCCTGTTCTCCCGGATGAATCAGCGCTTCGTGCACTTCATCCTTTACCCTCACCGAGCCTTCCACTAACGTTACGCCGGCATCCTCCCGGTGATACGAACGGACATTGAATTCGGTTCCCAAAACCTGTGTGGTGAAGTATTTTGTGTATACGTAAAAAGGTCGTTTCTTATTCTTTGCCACCTTAAAGAATCCTTCTCCCTCTAGTTCAACTACTCTCTCATCACGGGCAAACGGCATTTGATACTTCAACCGGCTATCTGCATTCAACCAGACTTCTGAACCGTCCTCCAGAATAAAATGACAACTCCTCCCACGGGGTACGGTAATAACCATTTCATGGACTGCTGTTGCCGAGGTCGTTGCCCCCATTGGCAAAATTCCCACCGGTTTTTGCAAATGTCCCAAATTCACTACCGGAATATTCCCTTTAGCATCTTCCTTTCCGGCAGCTATTGCCACTGGATGATGCCGGTCCACTTGTACGGTCACTTCCTTCATACCCAACACTGCCGTATATTCAGGAGCCACCACCGCTGGTTGAATCATCGGTTTCATATTGATCCAGAAAATAGCCCCGGCCAAAACCGCTGCAACTGCTGCGACCGAAGTCCACACCTTCACCTGTCTCAGCCGTATTCTCCGCATTTCACTCCGCCATTTCATCCATTCCCGATCAATTTCTTCCTCCTTCAGACGATCCAGTCCATTGGCTGCCTTCCGGCAGATTTCTTCAAACAGCACCTTATGGTTATCAACAAGCAACCACTCCCTGAATTTCTCACTATTGCGAAATTCAGGATGTTCAATGGCATATAAGGCCACACAAACAGGGTCAAACGCTGTTTTTTCGTTATTCGTATCCATAACCATACTTTACACGGAAAGCCCCCACCCAACGGGTGAAAGGATAATCAGTGATTAACATTTATTAACTGTAACCTTGCTACGCAGTATCTTCAAGGCCCTCAGCATATGCGTCTTTATGGTGTTGACGCTTACGTGCATCTCTTCCGCCACTTCTCTATAAGTTCTGTTCTCAATCACACACTTGTGAAACACGTTCTTTGCCCGTGGTGGTAAATCATTCATAGCCTCAATTGCCTCTTCCAGCCTATCGTCGTATTCCAACAACTCATAGCTATTGACCAGTCCACTTTCCTGTTTCAGGGATTCCAGATAAGAAAATGCAGCTTTCTGATGACGAAGATAGTCCACACACTTGTTGTAGACTAACTTATATAATAGAGGAGTAAGCGTTTTAGTAGTATCTACTGCATCATAATGTGCCCATAAGTCGGTAAACACACCACTCACAATATCCCGGGCTTCTTCCCGCCGGTCTATTAAAATTTGAGCATAAGCATATAGCCTATTATAATTGTCTTTAAACAATAACTCAAATTCCCGCTCTCTTGTGGATTTTCTTAGCATGTAGCAGAATTATTCAATGAGAGCACAAAATAAATTAAAAAAAGACAATAGTCACAATGTTTGCCTTAAAAAACATTCAAAATGAAAGAATATACCTAATATAAGGTATAAAATTGTAAAAAAGTGAAGCTGAATACCTACTTATGATTAAGTTTAAATCTAAAACGCTTGTTTCATAATAAGATAGCTGCTTTAGTTTTATATGATTATTGGCCTGATATCCATTGTAAATTCTGAACTTGAAATCAGTAATATGTTTTTTTTAGTAGTTGAGAAAAACTAAATATTCTCCTTTAGCGTAAATGGTGAATTCAGTGCCGGTACATCCGTTCAAGGTGCCTTGCCACCAGTTGGTAAAGTCGCTGAGCGGGTAAGCCAGACCGTTACCATGCAATTTTGTGGCACTGAAATTAATGATGGATATTTGTTGTCCGGGCTGGCAAGTAAAAGTTTTAGTATCTCGGCAGGGTTCAAAAATGCCGTAATCGGTCAGCATGCGGACTGTAGCGCCTGCACGCATATATTCGATGAGCAGACTGATGTTTCCCAGGGTATGATCTTCCCGTTTGCCTGTGGCTCCCACAATAGCAATATTTTGTTTCCCTTGTGATAGCAGGAAGTTGACCGATTTTGTCTGATCATTACTCTCTTGATCGGTTATTCGGTGAAGGATAGAGGAGAAATGAAGAACATTCTCTGCAGAGAGGGAATCTCCGTCACCGATAATGGCATCGGGAATGTGCCCGCTGTTGATATATGCATCTGCACCGCCGTCGCAGCAAACTACGTAAGGAGCTTCTGTTAGTACTTGTAAAGGTAGAGGGTGTGAAGGGTATTCACCGTTGGCTAGAATTACCGCATCTATATAGGGTATAATTTCATTTCTCATATTCCATGAGTCTTTTCCATTTAAAATAGCCAAAGATAGCGATTATAGTGTAAAGTCCGTAGAGTCCGGCGGTGAAATCTAATCCTTTGTAGATGTAGAGTCCTGTGCTGACTGCATCCACTACAATCCAGATTAACCACTGTTCGAGGTGCTTACGTGCCAGCATCCACATGCCGATAATACTCATGGCTGTAGTGAATGAATCAAGCCAAGGTACTGAACTATCGGTGAAGCGAATTAAAATCCATGCGATGGTCAGTAATGCACCTATAAATACTAGAATCAGGGGGAGAAGGAAATGCAAGGGCATCCGGCTGATAGGCAGTTCGTCTTCTTTAGCGTATGAAGTTGTTTCTGGCTCTGTTATGTGTACTGTAACGTTAGCCACTATTTCTTTTTTCTTGTTTTTTCTTATATGCCGTTTGAAAGATTTGCCGTATTTCCACATGATCCAACCATATATGGCGGCTAAAAGATAGTAGACATTGATGCCGAAGTCGGCGTACAGCCCCGCATCATAATAGACAACGAGATAAATAGCGGGCATTATTATGCCCGCTATCCAAAGATATATACTCGCCCGGTACTCCAACCAGAGGTAGATGAGTCCGATGACCGTTCCAATTATTTCAAGAGTCTGTTCCATCTTTAGAAACTAAACGACAGATGCCCCAACACATTAGTACCTGCTTGTGCGGCATAGCCGGAATAATTATAGCGGACTTTCTTTCCGTTGTCCATATAATATCCGCTGCCTGCATATCCGTTATTTTCGTACTTTTCGTTGAGTAAGTTATAAATAGTGAGACCTACGGTAGCTGATTTTATACGAGGAAGTTTGAAGGTATAAGCCAGATCTAGATTGCTGACAAAATAGGCATCCAGTCTCTGGTCTTTCTGTTCGGAGTTACTTAAATACTGTTTGCTAACGTACTGTGATTGTAAAGCAGCCTCAAAACCTTTATAAGTGTATGAAAAACGATTGTTGAAGATGAAGTCAGGAGAAAAGGCAATCGGAGTATCGCCATGTTTGATTTCGAGAGGTTCGGAATCTACTTTTTCATCTTTGTAAAGCGTTTCGGTGAAATTCTTGATGCGGTTGCGGCTCAGGGTGGCGTTTGCATCCCATTGGAAACCGCAAGGTAGTTTTAAACCTGCCATTAATTCCATCCCTGTCCGATAGCTATTCGGTACATTGTTTGCCATCGGTTCCCCAATTTCATTTAATTCTCCGGTGAGTACCAACTGGTCTTTGTAGTCCATGTAGTAAAGGTTAGCTCCTGCACTAAACCATGACTTGGCAAAAGTATAGCCCAATTCATAGTCGAATAAGCGTTCGGCTTTAGGGCGAACGGTCAGTTTTCCATCGGTATAGTTGTTCCGTGTGGGTTCTTTGTGAGCCACACTGAATGACCCGTATAGGCGGTTGTTCCGGTTGATCTTCCATGAAAGCCCGGCTTTAGGGTTGAAGAAACTGAAATGCTCATCAATGGCTAACTGCTGTAAGGTGTTGGTGGCATCGTTCCACTTATCGTTAAGCCCGTTGATTTTATAAACGATATAGCGATATTGCAGATCGGCGTATGTACTAAGCCCTCCGATGAGTTTATAATTGGCTTTTAAATAAATATTACCGTCATTCTTGGTACCCTTGTTGCGGTAGTAATCTTTATCGGGGTCCAGTTCTCCAATGTAATTCTTTACCCATAGAAGTTTGCCAAAGTGATTGCCATCGTATCGGTTTAGTCCTCCTCCCAATGATGCGGCGAGGCGGTTTCCATTATAGCTGAAAGAAAAGATGCCACCACCGAAGCCATTGTCCATCTCTTTTTTGCGAACAAGATCACTTCCTTTTACAGTATTTCCGTTTAGTACATAAGGAATAAGTCCATATTCTACTAATGTACGGTCTCCCTTATATTCTTGATAGTAACCATCTCCTTTAGTAAAGTGGAGCCCGATGTTCATATTCCAAGCCGATGTGAAACTGTGATTGAATAATAGTTGATAGTGATTCTGAATGTAATTATCCGTTTGGTCATTATAGTAATGTATTGTTCCGCCGTCTTCTGCCAGATTATAAATATCTTGAGCTGTATAATCTATACTGTATTCACTTTGTGGATGTACGGCTCCGTTTTTGTCTGTTACGTACATATATCCGCAGGAGTTAAAACGTCTTCCGAATAGTTCCATTTGCTCTTTACTGGCATAATTCCAGGCATGATAGGTACGCTCTTTTCCTCCGAAAGTAATGAATTTGATCGAGGTGTTATCTGCATAATACCCTGCTTGTATATAATAGGAATTCAAGTCAACCTCTGCGCGGTCAATGTAACCATCTGTCCCGATATTGGATAATCGGGCATCAAACGACCAATGTTTGTTCATTAATCCCGTACCGACCTTAACTGTCTCTTTATGGGTATTGAACGAACCGTAAGACCCGTTAAACTCTGCATACGGCTGCAGCGAAAAGTCACTGGTTTGCATGTTGATACTAGCTCCGAAAGCACCCGCACCATTGGTTGATGTTCCGGCACCACGTTGTACTTGCATGTCTTTTACCGAAGAAGCAAAATCAGGCATGTTCACCCAATAAACGCTATGACTTTCGGCATCATTCAGGGGTATGCCGTTGGCCGTTACATTTATTCGCGTACCATCTGTTCCACGTACGCGGATACTCGTATAACCGATACCTGTCCCAGCATCACTTGTTGTAATGGCTGAAGGAGTCATGCTTAACAAATAGGGAAGATCTTGACCGAAATTCTCTTTTTTGAGCTGTTCTGTATTGATATTAGTAAACGCCACCGGAGTATTAGCGGTGGCACGTGTAGAGATAATTTCCACTTCTTGCAAATGAACCATCTGCAAGCTGTCTTTTTTATGCGTCTGCGCACAGACACTCAGCACTGCCATTAACAGGCATGCTGTTGTAGCATGTTTTTTCATTTTAATTTTAACTATTAAAGATTAATACAGAAAAGGGGAACTTTTCTTCTTTTTCCCTACGCCGGTACTATCCGGATCAGGTCAATGGGTATGATCTCAGCCCGTTATGTTAGGGCACCCCTTAGTTGAAATCGGGACAAATGTAGGGGTTTCAGTCAAAATATGCAAGTCTTTTTGTTGGTAATCCCCCAAAATGATTAGTTTTGCAAAAAGATGACGGACTGTTTTCCTGTTTTATACGTTCCGTTTTTTATTAATTTCAAAATGAATACGTATGATATTATCATTGTTATTGGGGCTTGTTCCTATTCCTTCAGCCGAAGAGGGACTTAGTAAATTGGGTACAGTAGCCCAGCAGTTGCTTGATTTGAGCGTGACTGCGGGCGGCCGCCTCCTCGGGGCGTTGCTCATTTTTGTAGTGGGACGGATTCTTATCTCTTTCATCAATAAATTGGTTGCTAAATTGATGCTGAAGCGTCAGGTGGATGCCAGTATTCAAAGTTTTGTGAGAAGTTTGGTGAATATTGCCCTGATGATTTTATTGGTTATTGCCGTAATCGGTAAGTTGGGAGTGGAGACCACCTCATTCGCCGCTTTGCTGGCATCTGCCGGTGTGGCGATCGGTATGGCATTATCCGGTAATTTACAAAACTTTGCCGGCGGATTGATTGTATTGCTACTTCGTCCTTATAAGGTTGGAGATGTGATTGAGAGCCAGGGAGTTATTGGTACGGTGCGTGAGATTCAAATTTTTCATACCATTTTAGTTACGGCCGACAATAAAGTCATTTATATTCCCAACGGTGCGTTGAGTAGTGGGACTATAACCAATTACAGTCGTGAGAATACCCGTAGGTTGGAATGGATTATAGGTGTGGAGTACGGGGAAAATTATGACAAGGTGGAATCTACGGTTCGTACGATTCTTGCTTCTGATCAGCGGGTGTTGGATGTGCCTCCGCCATTTGTCGCTCTTCATGCGTTGGACTCCAGTAGCGTAAATGTGGTGATTCGGGCTTGGGTAAAGAGTGAGGACTTTTGGAATGTTTACTTTGATGTCAATAAAGCCGTTTATGAAGTCTTTAATAAGGAGGGGATAGATTTCCCTTTCCCGCAATTGACGCTACATCGGGCTAATGACTGATAAATAATAGACAAAGAAAGGAAGCGTTATATTAATTTACGCTTCCTTTTTTATATGATGATTTATTCTTCTATCACCTCACAAGGTGATTTTTCTATGTTCAGTAGTTTGTTGATGTCTTTTCGTTTTTCCAAATTGGTAAAGTAGTTTTCGACTACAGCATATAGATTGAACCCTGCGGTTGAACCTGCAGCAATATCTAGGTCCTCTACGATTTGTTCTACTGCCTGATGGATGCGCTTTTTGCTGATGAGGTGCAGTTCATTGCTGTGGATAAGATACTTTTCCATGATCGTAAGTATTTAAGTGTTTTATTCGTATAACATTCATTCCGGGTTATTGGTTCAATCATTTTGCTTTTTGGACTCCTTCTTTAATTAGGCTGCTTTAACTGGTAAACATTTTGTCATTGGCTGTTGTTCTAAGAAAATAATCTAAAAAGAATGTCGCTTTTTGAGCTGTTTGTGCGAAATATCGTTTGAGAAACTTATAATAAAGATTCCATGAAAATTCATGAATATCAAGCAAAAACTTTTTTTGTCCGATACGGGATACCGGTGAATGTTGGTTATCTGTGTGGGAATGTGATGGAAGCTGTTGAGGCTTACCGGAAATTAGACTCTTCTGTTGCCGTTGTTAAGGCCCAGGTTCTAAGTGGTGGCCGGGGTAAAGCCGGAGGGGTGAAACTGGTTCGAAATGAGGAGGAACTGCAAAGCCAGACTGCAGCGATTTTGGGCATGAATATTAAAGGTTATGTGGTGGATCGCGTGTTAATAGCCCAGGGGGTTGATATTGCGGCGGAGTATTATGTGAGTTATGTTGTGGATCGAACTTCCAAATCGGTGATTCTGATGTTGAGTAAAGAGGGCGGGGTTGATATTGAGGAGGTGGCACGTACCACTCCTGAAAGAATTTATAAGATTCCGATTGATCCGGCTATTGGCATTCCTGATTACCTCGCTCGTAAAGCGGCTTTTCTGCTCTTTGATCAAATGGCACAGGTGAAGCAGGTTGCTGCTATTTTACAAAGGCTTTATCAGTTGTTTGTTGAAACTGATGCTTCGCTTGCGGAGATTAATCCGCTGGTTCTTACTCCTCGGGGAGAGTTGATTGCAATAGATGCTAAAATGACTTTTGATGATAATGCTTTGTATCGCCATCCTGAAATAGCAGCTCTTTTTGAACCGACTGAGGCAGAGCAGAAAGAACGTGAGGCCAAGGACAAGGGGATTAGTTATGTTCATATTGGAGGCGAGATTGGCTGCATGGTCAATGGTGCCGGACTGGCTATGACCACGATGGATATGATTAAGCTATATGGAGGCAATCCGGCGAATTTCCTGGACATTGGGGGAAGTTCTAATCCGGTCAAAGTGATTGAAGCGATGAAACTGTTACTTGAGGATAGGGATGTAAAAGTGGTGCTGATTAATATTTTCGGTGGGATAACGCGATGTAATGATGTAGCCACTGGATTGTTGGAGGCTTTTAAGCAGATAGAGACGAAGATCCCAATTGTGATTCGTTTGACTGGAACAAATGAAAAGGAAGGACGTGCTTTATTGCAGGGAACCAAGTTCTATGTTGCCGAAACAATGGGTGAAGCTACTAGAAAAGCGGTTGACTTAGTAAGAACAATTAAATAATAAAAGAGTATGAGTATTTTGATTAATAAGGATACGCGGTTGATTGTTCAGGGGATAACCGGACGGGATGGTGGTTTTCATGCTTCGAAGATGAGGGCTTACGGAACTCATGTTGTTGGCGGTGTTTCACCGGGCAGAGGAGGATGCTTGGCGGATGGCATTCCGGTGTTTAATACGGTGGATGATGCGGTACACTCTGTCGGAGCGAATACATCTGTGATTTTTGTACCCGCGGCTTTTGCCAAGGATGCGATGATGGAAGCAGCTGATGCAGGAGTAAAACTGATTGTTTGTATTACGGAAGGAGTTCCTACACTTGATGTGGTGGAAGCTTATCATTATATTAAACGGAAGGGGGCTCAATTGATTGGTCCGAATTGCCCCGGATTAATTTCCCCCGGTGAAAGTCTGGTGGGAATTATGCCTGCACAGATATTTAAAGAAGGAAACACTGCGGTCATTAGTCGGAGCGGAACGTTGACCTATGAGGTGGTTTATAATCTTACAGTTGCCGGAATAGGACAATCTACAGCGATTGGCATTGGCGGTGATCCTGTTGTGGGACTTTATTATCAGGAATTATTGGAGCTTTTTGAACAGGACCCGGATACGGATTCTATTGCTCTTATCGGAGAGATTGGTGGTGATGCCGAAGAACGAGCCGCGGAATATATTAAGAAGTATGTGACTAAGCCTGTTGCTGTGTTTATTGCTGGACAGCAAGCTCCCCCGGGTAAGCAAATGGGGCATGCCGGAGCTATTATCTCAAGTGGTGCGGGCACTGCGGCTGAAAAAATTGCAGCATTTGAAGTTGCTGGTATTCCTGTGGCAAGAGAACCAAGCGAGATTCCTCTCTTGTTGCGGGCTCAGAAGTAACTCGTTTTTCCTCGTAGAGGAACGGGATGTTCCTCTACGAGGAAAGCATGCTTCCTCTACGACCAACGCTTTGTCTCTTGTAGAGGTGTAGATGAATATATTTTTTGGTATTTTATTTTGTTGAATTAGACTTTCTGATTACATTTACTACTCTTTAGTTTATTGTGCTTGTATAGGACCTTAATCGTAAAATGCATGAATTTTATTTCGGAAAGTAAACTTGATGAACTGTTTGGTGATAAGCTCGATTTTCTGTTCATATTAGACATGGACGGGAATATTATTGATGTGAATCCGGCTGTTAATTCTATTCTTGGGTATAGTCGAAAAAATTTAAGTAAGAAAACACTTCTTACCGTTTATTCTTCTCATTATCGAGAAAAAATGGGTGTTATCATACCTTTGGCAATAAGAGGGGATGTTCTTTCGTGTCCATATCCGTTTATAGCAAAAAGTGGTGAAATTATTCCTGTTGATACTAAATTCTACATCGGTTGGTGGAAGGGAAAGAATGTTGTTGTGGCGGTCAGTACCAATTTGGCTGCAAAGTATTTTTCCGAAGATATCTTTCTCAGTATATTCAATGGCACAGAAACGATGATGGCGATTACCGCTCTTGATTCGAATGTCGTTTTTAATGTAAATAATGCTTTTCTTGAAGTACTGGGGTATACTTTAGAAGAAGTTTCTGGCAAAACCGTTCGTGAATTAGGTATCTATTATAAGTATACTCAACGAGAGGATATGCTTGAACAGTTCTCTGCTCGAGGGAAAGCTGAAGGAGAAGCAACGATAAAGACGAAATCAGGAGAATTGTTAGAATGTTTACTTTCGTTCAAACGGATAAAAATACAAAACAAGGACTATTTGCTTGCTGCTGTAACGAATATAACCCAAAGAAAGCAAATGGAAGAGAAATTGAAGCATCTTAATCATCAGCAGAAATTGCTGGCTGATGTTGCACAACTTCTTAACAAGTCGGATGATTTTGATAGTGTTATTAATACGGTCTTGAAATTAGTCGGTCAGCACTCCAATGTTAGTCGTGTTTATATTTGTGAGAATACAGTGGATGAAAAGTTTACTAGTAATACTCATGAATGGTGTAATGAAGGTATTGCTGAAAAGAAAGATGAATTTCAAATGGTCCCTTTTGAAGCAATTCCTTCATGGAAAAAAATATTGAAGGAAGAAGGACGCATCTTTTCTGTGAATATACAGGAATTACCTCAGGATATGGTAGACTTATTGGTACCTTTAAATATTAAATCATTATTGGCTTATCCTATTTATATACAGAATCGTTTCTGGGGATTTATGGGCTTTGATGAATGCTTGCGAAATAAAGTCTGGATGGAAGATGAGATAACTCTCTTATCGGCTATAACTAGCAATGTGACTAATGCCCTAGAACGGAAATTTTATTTGAATCAGTTTCAGAATAGTGAACTACGGCTTAGGCTTGCGTTAAGAGGTGCTAAGGAAGGATTATGGGATTGGAATCTGGTGACAAATGAAACTTTTTTCACCGATACTTGTTACACTATGCTTGGTTATGAGTACGATGAGATGCCAAAAGATGATCATTGGTGGAGAAAACTGATTCATCCGGAAGACTTGCCTAATGTGTTGCGTGCTTTCGATAATCATGTAAAGAGTAAAACAGATTATTACGAGAGTGTTTTTCGAATAAAAGATCAATCAGGAGAATGGAGATGGATTTTAGATCATGGAAGAGTTGTAGAGAGGGATGAGAACGGCAAGGCTATTCGGGCTGTCGGTACTCATATTGATATGAGTAAACAGAAAAAGATTGAGCAACAATTGCAGGAAATGCTCTCAACAAAAAATAATCTTTTTTCTATTATCTCGCATGATCTTCGTGGTCCGGTTGGAAATTTTATGCAGATCATTGAACTTTTAACCAGTGATATGGAAATTACTCCTGATTTGCAAGCAGATCTTCTCAATGAATTGAAGAATATGTCGAAAAATACTTTCTATTTGCTGGAAAATCTCCTAAATTGGTCGCGGTCCCAGCGGAGTGAAATTGTTTGTAATCCCCAATCACTTATTGTGAATGAGCTAATTACTCAAAATATATTATTGATCTCTACGGCAGCAAATCAAAAGTCAATTGATATTCAATTTGAAGAGAAGAAGACATATGAGGCCTATGCAGATTATGATATGATTAATTTAGTGGTTCGTAATTTACTTTCCAATGCAATAAAATTTACTCGTCCCCAGGGACTGATTAAAATCAATCTTTCCGAGCGGAATGGGTTTGTTGAAGTTACGATTGCGGATAATGGTGTGGGAATGTCTCAGAAAGTAGTTGATGATCTGTTCACTCATAATGAATTCCATTCTACTTATGGTACCAATCAAGAAAAAGGTTCGGGGTTGGGGCTTGTATTGTGCAATGACTTTGTCTTACGAAATAAAGGAACGATTAAGGTTGAGAGTACATTGGGTGAAGGAAGTAAATTCATTTTCACCATTCCACAGAATGCTTAATTTTGTTGTCTTTCGAATAGAACTTATATGGGTTTATTCTAAAGGACCTGAAATAGTGTAGGCATTTCTGCTTGTGGATTTGTGGTGTATGCTGTTAAAATAAAGGTTTGTACCGATTGGCCTTTTTCTTTTTTGATACTAACTTGTGCCTTTTTGCAAGTCATTGAGGCGGAAGAGAGTTTTTCTGTTACTGATAGCCAAGCGTAATTGAGTTCCTGTCTTGTAGTAGTACTCGTTGAACCTATTAGAACGAGGGAGTTGTCAATCTCGGTATTGATCAGGAAAGAATTGTCTTTCAGCGTGAAATCCTTGCCATTAATTGTGATTTTTTCTATTCCGAACAAGTTGTTGTCTAGTATCGGTGCGTCTGCACTTTCTTTTTGACAGGCACAAAAGATGAAAAATAAAATAATAATTAATAGCTTATTCATATTTGTCTGATTTTAATTTTCTATGAGTGTGGTACGCTTTTTTGCGATAAAAAATATAATAGTTTAGCTCATTAGTTGGCGGACATCATAAATAGTCACAGCAAGAGACTGAATTTTTGAATCATTTGAAAAAGTTGTTATGATAATCTCTAAAAAAAGTCCCCGATAATAAAATTATCGAGGACTTCTTACTCTTGGTGATCCGCTTGGGGCTCGAACCCAAGACCCCAACATTAAAAGTGTTGTGCTCTACCAGCTGAGCTAGCGAATCAATCCTTAGTGCTGTTAAGCGGGTGCAAAGATAGGTGCTTTTATTTAAAATGCAAGCCTTGTAAAAGAAAAACTTTGTATTATTTTCCTCTTTATATTACTTGTCACTGAATATCAGTGTTTTCTGTTGGATAAATATTTTCTTTATTTATAAAATAGCGCTGGTAGTAGGAGAGCAGTAATGTCGTCAGTGGAAGTGCGATAATCATTCCCAGCATTCCCATCAATGATCCCCAAATGCTCAGTGATAATAGAATGATGGCAGGATTTAATCCGGTTATCTTTCCCATGATGCGGGGTACTAAGAAACCGTCTTGTATGATTTGGACTATGGCAAATACAGCGGTGGCCGATGCCAGAATAATCCAGAAATTACCTCCGGTGTCCGATGCTTTCAGTATTGCAAGCATAATGGTTGGAACGTAACCGATAATCTGCAAATAAGGTACCATGTTAAGTGCGCCGATGAATAAGCCTAAACCGATGGCTAGAGGAAAATCAATAATGAGGAAGCCGATGGAGAACAAGATCCCTACGCATAAGGCAACTAGCGCTTGTCCACGGAAATATCTATTCATTCCGTCTTTTACGTCATTCAATAATTTTATAGTAAAAGGACGATATTTTTTTGGCACTAAATTTACCCATCCATCTGCTATGCTTTCGTAATCCATCAATATAAAGATGATGTAGAGCAGTATAATGAAGAAAGTGAATATGCCAAATAGGATATTGATGGATTCTGATATTAGTGTCCACAATTGTGGCAGAGCTACTTTTAGGGCATTGAACAGGCTCTCCTGACTGAAGGCGCGTTCCCATACTTGCATATCGATATGCTGGTGTAGGAAGTTAGAGAGTGCCTGGGGAACATTACTAATGGGAGAGGGACCGTTAAAGTATTCGGTTAATAAATCTTTTACACGGCTGAATTCTTCGAGCATTGGCGGTACCAGTAAGAAGAAGAAGGCTGTTCCTATCAGAAGGAGAGTTAGTAAAGCACAAAAAATCGAAATAATACGGTACTTGCAATGCAATTTGTGTTGGAAGAACGTGACCAATGGGTAAATGAGGTAGGCAGCTAACCATGCAATGAAGAAGGGGAGTAAAACGGTGCTTAACCGTTTTAGGAGCATCAGTGTACCTATAGCTATTGTTCCGCAAATAACCACGCGTATGAAACTGTCGAATGTGATCTTTTTCCGCTCCATAATTATTGGTTTTTATGATTAATTTTGAATAGCCGGTTCTCTTGAATCTTCTTTTATAGCTTTTAAATAGCACTCGCGACATAGGGGTTCATATTCGGCTGTTTCGCCTAGCATGACTTGCTTGTCGTTCTTCACGGTACGGTGAGAGAAAGAAGCCAATTGTCCACATTTCACGCAGATAGCATGTACCTTAGAGACTTCATCGGCAATGGCGCAAAGACCCGGCATGGGACCAAACGGTTTACCTCGGAAATCCATATCCAACCCGGCTACGATGACACGTATTCCATTGTTGGCAAGCTGATTGCATACATCGATTAGTCCTTCGTCAAAGAATTGTGCTTCATCAATACCTACTACGTCTATCTCGGATGAGAAGAGGAGAATACTAGCTGAGGTGTCTATGGGAGTGGAGGCAATGGAATGGCTATCATGGGATACGACATCTTCTTCTGAATAGCGCGTATCAATAGCGGGTTTAAATATCTCAACACGTTGTTTGGCAAAGTTGGCACGTCTTAAGCGACGGATTAGTTCTTCTGTCTTGCCAGAAAACATTGATCCGCAAATAACTTCTATCCGCCCTCTTTGTCTTGTCTCTTGTATGTGATCTTCCGAGAATAATATCATGTGTTTAGGAATGTTTATTTTATCCGCAAATGTAATACTTTTGTTGGCTTTCGGACCTTTTTCCATTATTTATTTCTACATTTGCGGCATTAATCTGAGGTTAGAGAAAGGATATGCAGAGATTGTTGGAAGACATGGAATTAGATGTTCAGGAATTAAGACTTTTGTTCCGGGGACTCTCTGGTGAAGTTGATTCAACTTTGAAAACCGTGGCAAAACGGAATATTCAGCAGTTGCGTTTACGCTTGGATAATTTGGAGGCTTTACTTGAGAATCGTAATTCTGAAGCTATTGCTGCGGGAAGTGAGCTGAATCAGGTTGTGGAAAAAACTCCGGAATCTACTGGATCGGTCGAATCCGGTTCTGCCATTTTGGCTGAGCGAATAAGAATAACCCGTGATCTATGGCATTCAATGAGTTTGAATGATTCGTTTCGTTTTACTCGTGAACTTTTTGGCGGAGATGCTGATAGGATGAATGAAATGCTGAAAGAGATAGAGAAAACGAATTCATTAGATGAGGCTTTGACAGTATTTGACACTACTGCTTATTCGGAGGAAGATGATGCCGTGGTTTTGGATTTCGTTGAATTTCTAAAAAAATATTTTAGTTGAAATGGGAAAACTTTACGTTGTACCTACACCTGTAGGCAATTTGGAAGATATGACTTTCCGGGCTATTCGTATTTTGAAGGAAGTCGATTTGGTCCTCGCTGAAGATACTCGTACTTCCGGTATTCTTATGAAACATTTTGAAATTAAGAACACCATGCAATCCCATCATAAATTTAATGAACATAAAACCGTAGAGAGCGTTATTTCTAGGATAAAAGCAGGTGAGACTATCGCATTGATTTCGGATGCGGGTACTCCCGGTATATCGGACCCGGGGTTTCTTGTGGTCCGGGAATGTGTTCGTAATGGGATTGAGGTACAATGTTTGCCTGGCGCTACGGCTTTTGTTCCGGCATTGGTGGCTTCGGGATTGCCTAATGAAAAGTTCTGTTTCGAAGGCTTTCTTCCGCAGAAAAAAGGGCGCATGACACGGTTAAAGTTTTTAGCAGAGGAATCGAGAACGATGGTCTTTTATGAATCACCTCATCGTTTATTGAAGACTTTGGTTCAATTTGTAGAATATTTCGGTGAAGACAGATCGGTTTCTGTCTCAAGAGAGATATCGAAAGTCCACGAAGAGGCTGTAAGAGGTCGTCTTTGTGAAGTGGTAGAGCATTTCACTGCGAATGAACCGCGGGGGGAAATTGTAATAGTTGTAGCAGGAATAGACAATTAAATAACTTCATTAACCAACGTAAAACAAAAGCGTATGAAAAAGTTAGCGTTTCTAATTGTATGCGCAGCCGCAATGGCATCGTGTAGCAACTTTTCTGGTGGAAATAAAGACCAGTTAAAAGCTGAAAATGATTCTCTTTTGATGGAATTAACCCAGCGCAATACCGAACTGGATGAAATGATGGGCACCTTTAATGATATATCCGAAGGCTTCCGCCAAATAAATGCAGCTGAAAGTCGTGTTGATTTGCAGCGTGGAGCTGTGACCGAAGGGTCGTTGGATGCCAAGCAGAAAATAACGCAGGATATTGAGTTCATTCGTAAGCAGATGGATGAAAATAAAGATCAGATTGGTAAATTGCAATCAATGTTAAAGAAGAGCAAAAATCAATCGGGTCAATTGAAAAAGGCGATAGAGGCTTTGACTGCTGAATTGGCTGAGAAGACACAACGTATTGAAGAATTACAGACGGAGTTGGCTTCCAAGAATATCCGTATTCAAGAGTTGGATGCAACAGTTACGGGGCTGAAATCTGATAAAGATGCTCTTTCAGTAGAAAATGAGTCTAAAGCTAAAACAGTGGCAGAGCAGGATAAGGCTTTGAATGCTGCGTGGTTCGTTTTTGGCACAAAGAAAGAACTGAAAGATCAGAAAATATTGACTGATACCGGCCTTTTCAGAAAAGGGAAAGTCCTGAAGGGTGGAGATATAAACAAGGATTACTTTACTCAAGTGGATATCCGTACTACAAAAGAGATAAAATTGTATTCTAAAGATGCCGATCTCTTGACCACTCATCCTGCCGGTTCTTATGTATTGGATAAAGACGATGAAGGACTCCTAACATTAAAGATTACAAATCCGAAAGAATTCTGGAGTGTTTCAAAGTATTTAGTGATCCAAGTGAAATAATTGAATTTGTTTTTTATTAATCAGAGCTTGCTGTTTGAATTTTATAGGCCTTTTCTAATGTGATTTAGCTAAAATTGAAATAGATTGCGCTCATAATAAATATCGAAACTAAGATGACAGGATTGGGGGTAGCCGAATTCTGTCATCTTCTTTTTTCTTATGAAATATAAAAATCTGTTTTTCGATTTGGACGATACACTTTGGGCTTTCTCGCTCAATGCATATGATACCTTTGAGGAGATGTATCATAAATATAGATATGATCGTTTCTTTTCTTCCTTTTCTCATTTCTATGATTTGTATCAGCGTCGTAATATGGAATTGTGGAAAGAATATGAAAGGGGAGAGGTTACGAAAGACGAATTGAATCGTCAGCGTTTTCTGTATCCGCTAGAGGCTGTTGGTGCTTCTGATGGGGAATTGGCGAGATGTTTTTCCGATGACTTCTTTGCCGTAATACCTACAAAGACTAAATTAATGCCTCATGCTCGTGAAGTATTGAAATATTTGTCATCTCGATATCATCTTTATATCTTATCTAATGGCTTTAGAGAGTTGCAGTATCATAAGATGCGTTCGTCTGGCATTGATGTTTTTTTTAAAAAGGTAGTTTTGTCTGATGACATAGGTATATTGAAGCCTTGGCCTGAGATCTTTCATTTTGCTTTATCTGCAACCCAATCTCAATTGCAAGATTCTTTGATGATTGGTGACAGTTGGGATAATGATATTGCAGGGGCACGAGGAGTAGGAATGCATCAAGTCTTTTATAATGTGGCAGGGCGTAAGGGATTTCCTTTTCAGCCAACTTATACTATTGATAGTCTAGATGAATTGATTGAACTGCTTTGATTTTAGTCGTTTTAGGGTATTACATTTGGTCTCTTTGAAGATGTTATTAATGTGAGATATTATATTTAGAACTGTATTTATAAAAAAACCGTTTACTTTTAGCAAACGGTCTTTTTATAAATAAAAGTGTGTGTATTAGAGATAGCACCTTTTATTTAGGCTCTGAAATAATTTTATTTAAGGGCATCATTATAATCTGTTTCATTTAATGGAACGTCCCAGGTCCATTTGTTTACTCCATCAGCAGGAATCGTAACAGCAATTGATACATGCGCATTGCCACCATCCTTAAATGTTTTACGAATTACAGGACGATTCCAACGTTTGTAGTCACTCCAAGCAAATCCTTCGCCCCAGAGTTCTACTTCACGATAATCCATAATTTCATTCCAAAGATCACTTCCTGTTTTTGTACAAGTGTAATTAGGGTTGCGACCGGATGTCTTGTTTAACTCTATAAGAGCATTTTGCGCAGAGGGAATATCATTCAAGAAGTAGTTGGCTTCGGCTTCAATAAGTACCATTTCAGAAGAACGAATAAATGGCAAGTAACTTACTCCTGGGGTATCGGTGACCCAAAACTTTAGATGACCGTCAAGGTAGGCATAGCCTGATTTATAAGGATCTACTAAACCGCTTGGAGTCATTTTTTTCATGTATGCATATACTTTTTCAATTAAATTGTCATCCCAAAATATCCCATAGGTTTGCTGAAGCACTTTTGGATCTGCCCAATCATACCCTGGAAATTTGTCTTCTGTTAGAAACAATGCTTTACGAGCGTCGTTGTTGGGTATGCGATTAATGAGTTCACGTCCAATTGCACCGCCTCCTGTTGGTTGGCTACTTGCATAGTAGCCATTACACGAAAATTGAGTACCATAACTCCAGTACCAGTTATTCTCTTGTGAGCCACCAAAACTACCAAAAATCCATTCACTAGTCGGGGCACAGAACCCAGCTTGATAGTCCGTATTATTCATTAATGGATAACCTTTACGAGCAAGTTTAGCCTCGGATAGTGCTTTAGTATAGTCTTGCTTTGTCAATGCGGCCCGAGCATAAACAGCATGAGCAACATTTATGTTAGGGATCCAAACTTGGCTTGCTGTACGATCTGTGCCACTTTTCTCAAATAAGTTAATAGCACTGTCAAGGTCTTTGTAAATTTGAGTGTAAGTTTCGGCTAATGTAGAATAAGGCAGACTACCAGTTGACTCATCGATGCGAAGAACGAGTCCCTGAGATGTCCCATTATTCGAATCTTGCCAACGCCAACAATAATAATGAATTAGTTTCTCAAAGGCATAGGCGCGAAAAGTTAAAGCTGAAGCTTTGATGAATAGCTTTTCGGAATCACTACCACTTGCGGCATCAATATTGTTGATGATTGTATTAGCATTGCCTATAATTGTGTAGTAATAGTACCATGCATAAGCATCATAAATTCTATCTGTACGGTTATGAAATTGCTGGTTATGAATAACTGACCAACCACTTGCATAATAATTGAATAGATAGTTTTCACTCGGATAATTTTCGTATAGTGACATAACGCCATTTTCACCAGCAAATCCTTGTCCAAAATAATATTGCTGGGTAGTCATAATTTTCGCAACTCCATTTAAGGCTTTTGCCGCATTTTCCGTTGTACCAATTGCGTCTGGGGCACCAGTGGAATCAGTTGGAACTGTATCCAAATAATCTTTACCACAAGAGGATGCCCCGAATGACATTCCTATGAGAAGGCCACCAATAAACAATTTATTTATATAATTCTTCATTGCTTTTTCTTTTAAATTTTTAATTCCTTAGAATTTAACTGTAAGACCAAAGTTATATACTCTAGCTGTCACATAAGTATCGTCTGAAGTACCGTTGAATGAATACTGTGGATTCATGCCTTGGCGTGCCGTTACAGTGAAAAGGTTCTCGATACCAGCTGTTAGCATAATACCATCAATACCCATGCGTTGAGTCCAAGTATTTGGAAGGTTGTAAGATAAGTTTAAGTTCTTACAAACCAAATAAGATGCGCTAGTTAACCAACGGTCACTCGTCGTATTATTATCTGTACTGCGGTTGAAGTCAATTGCAGGAAGCCCATTTGGATCAATACGGTTCGGTGAAGTTTCGGTCATACCTTCTGGGATATCCATCCATGATTTCAAGATATCTTTGTGATTGGCACTGGCGGAAGCTGCAGATGAAGTGCTCATTAATGATTTATATGTTGCATCATAAACCTTACCTCCAAGGCCATAAGTGAATAATATGTTAAAATTCAAATTTTTCCAAGAAAGGTTAGAACTTACTGAACCATAGACTTTAGGAAGAGCAGAACCGGCCCAGTCGCGTTTGCCGTAAGAGGTGACAGTTGTGTAATCTGTTCCATTGATATTTACCAATGCGCCAGCTCCAGCAGCACTTTCTGCTTTTTCAGGGTCAATTGTATAGAGTGATTGACCTGTCATTTGGTCTACACCAACGAAGTGATAAGTGTAGAATTCATAGATGGAATGACCTTCTGAATAATTCTGTGTACCATTCAATATATCTTTTCCATCGGGTAACTTAACAATTTTGTTTTTCAAGAATGTTGCATCAATGCCTATATTCCATTTCCAGTCATGAGTGCGAATGGCGTCAATATCCGCAGAGAACTCTACGCCTCGGTTAGAAATTGTACCTATATTTTTATACTGAGTCAAATTCATTTTCGCATCATCAAATGGATATGAACCCGCAGAGAGTGGTAAGCGTACTTCAAAAAGAAGATCTTTAGATCGTTTGTCAAAATAGCCGATTTGAAAATTAAGACGATCGAACAAGCGACCTTCAAGAGCAACATCTATTGTTTGAGTAGTTTCCCATTTGATATTGGGAGCCGGCAAAGATTCTTTTATTAAAGCAGCTTCACTCGCATTCTTTTCGATGCTATAGAGCGCCATATAACCATATAAGGTGACGCCTGCATCGTTACCTACTTCACCGTAAGAAGTACGAAACTTTAAGTAGTTTACCCAATCAATAGGCTGCATAAACTTTTCATGTTTGATGTTCCAGCTTGCACCAATTGAGTAAAAGTTACCCCAACGATGGTCAGTATGGAAACGGGAAGAACCATCACGCCTGAAAGAACCTTCTACAAAATAGCGCTCGTCATAATTGTAACGCGCGCGCGCAAGATAAGATTCTGTCTTATATTCGTCATCTGAACCTTGAAAATAAGAATTGTTTAAGAAGTTGCCCATCGTTAGATTACCATCAACAGCCATACCAGTGTTCATCCCAACCGTATACTTACGTTCCCAGCTATAATTTTCATGGCCGAACATTATATCAATATTGTGCATTTCATAAGCTTGGTTCCAGTTAATCAACTCCTGCATAGTATAGTTGGTGTATTGATAAGCATAACTAGTGAGTCGTCCATTATTGGTCGCACCATCACCAATCTTCGGATTATCGTATTTCTTATTATTAGTAGTGCTATTACTTATATCTCCTTTAACAGTTACTGAAAAGTTATAGGGCAGAGTAATTGTTGTGAATATTTGGCTATTAAGTACATTACGGCGACTTTCTTGCTTGTTGTTGCGTAATTCGTAAGCAATGTTACGATTATCCAGATAGGGAGAAGTAGTGTCGTATTGCTTGCTACCTAATTCATCAAGGGCATAAGAACCATCAGCATTATGCATAAACAAGGGGTAAACAGGAGCTGTGTAACGAACAATGTAAAATGGGTTACTGTAAGCATTACCGCTTGCATCATTATTGAAGTTTCTCTTAGTAATAGAACCACTCATGTTCAATCCGGTTTTTATCCATTTATTGGGAGTATAAGTGGTATTGATACGCCCTGAAAAGCGCTCATAGCCAGAGGCTATAATATAGCCCTTTTCATTTAGATAGCCAATAGAAGAATAAACATTAAGTTTATCGCTTGAAGAATTTGCCGACAAGTTGTATTCTTGACGGTAACCATTTCGTTCAATATCTTTAGCCCAATCAAGATCATCATAGCCTGAAATCTTTTTGGCAATTAGCTTACCATTTGCATCAAATAATGCATCGTCAGCACCATCGTAGATATTGCGGCGTACATAATCGGCAACTACGTGTTGAGTGGCGTAGGCGGCCGCAGCATTAGCATTAAGTTCCATGCTGCCCGTCATAGCATAATTCTTCATAGCAATCCATGACGCTTCCATCCATTCGTCAGCGCCAAGACGTTCATATTCAGGAAGGCCACGATTATAGATTCCTTGATTGATCTGAAGAGTAATCGAAGGTTTGCCTGAGCCATGACCGTTCTTGGTCGTAATAAGGATAACCCCATTAGCGGCACGGTTACCGTATAAAGCAGCAGATGCTGCATCTTTCAGAATAGACATGCTTTCAATATCATTGGGGTTCAGTTCGGCAATGTTTCCGTCGAAAGGTACACCGTCCACTACATATAGCGGATTTGATGCACCACTTACAATCGTTCCGAAACCGCGAATACGAACTGATGGAGCTTTACCCGGTTCGCCATAAGTATTGTTGACTTGTACGCCAGGTGCAGAACCTTCAAGAGCGCCAGTAACACTTGTACTTATACGTTTCTCTATCTTTTTTGAATCCACAACTGAGATGGAACCCGTAAGTGATTCTTTCTTTGCTGTACCATAGGCCACAACAACAACTTCATCAAGCATTTTATTATCAGCTTTCAGTACTATTTTCACATTCGGTTTGATAGCAACTTCCTGCGTTTCCATACCAATATAAGAGACCTGCAAAGTCTTTGCAGAACTTGGTACGTTCGTTAATGTGAAATCACCATCTATACCAGTGATGACACCTATTTGCGTGCCTTTAACCAATACAGAAGCCCCAATAACTGGCTGCCCGTCTTCCTCGGAAATTACAACACCTGTAACTTTCTTCGTTTGGGCAGTTACTAAGCCTATTCCAATAAAAAGACAGGCTAATAACAGCGTTAATTTTCTTTTCATAAATTCTCTCTTAAAGTTTAACTTTACATTAATTGTTTCTTAACTCTAACGAAATGCAAATATATTAATAAAGCTGAAAATAGCAACTAATTTATTGAAAAAACCTTGTAACTCTATCATTTTGTTAATAACTAACCTTTTTTTATGCTGAATAGCAGTTTTTTTTAATTCTATTGAGCTTTATATATAGGGCTAAACTATCAATATGAATTTCGTTTTTTAAGCTATTCAGACGAAAAGTTAACCAAAATTTAAATTATAATGTTAAAACAGACTTCTAAATACGCATTATTATGATTTAAGTGCTATAGATTGCTTTCTTTTGCGGACTTTAATAGATATAGCAAGTATAGACAATCATTTTCTATATAAAAAGTATATATTTCTATCTTCCTGCTAAATCTTTAAAAATCATATTATTATATCTACCCAAAGTAACCCATACGAAAAGATGGAAAAAGTTATTTACAGTTTAGTTTATAACAGAAAGAAGAGCCTTAATAAAAAAGGCACCGCATTAGTTCAGGTTGAAGCTTATTTAAATCGTAAAAAAAAATATTTTTCAACTAAAGTATATTTGAAACCAGATCAATGGGATGCAAAAAGAATGTTAGTTAAAAAGCACCCGAATGCTGAAGCCCTAAATCAATTAATCTATGGATATATGGCACAAATAGAAAAGAAAGAGCTCGAATTATGGCAGCAAGGTAAACCTATTACATTAGAAATGCTGAAGAAATCATTAACGACTCAAGAAGATAGTATATCTTTTATTCCTTTCTTTCGCCAAGAAATACTAAATTCCTCTCTAAAGGAAAGCACTAAGCGCAATCAACTATCTACAATTAAACTACTTAAAGAATTTAAGAGAGAAATATCTTTTTCAGAACTTACGTTCGAATTTATATCTTCCTTTGAATATTTCCTACAATCCAAGAGATACCACGTTAATACAATAGCAAAGCATATGAAGCACCTAAAACGATATATAAATGTAGCCATAAATAAAGAATATATGGATATACAGAAATATGCTTTTCGAAAATATAAGATCAAAACAGTCGAAAGCAGTCACACACACTTATCCCCAGAAGAGTTGATAGAATTGGAAAAATTACATTTGGAGGGACGTCATGAGAAACTTCAAAAAAGTCTAGATGCATTTTTGTTTTGCTGCTATGCCGGAATGCGATATTCGGATTTTATTAGTTTGTCTCCTATGAATTTTATAGAAATACACCAAAGAACATGGCTAATATACAGATCGGTGAAAACAAGTACAGAAGTACGCCTCCCTCTTTATTTACTTTTTGAGGGGAAAGGACTTATAATACTGAAAAAGTACCAAGATCACTTGGCAGACTTCTTTCATTTGCAGGATAATTCAAATGTAAATAAAGAGTTAACAATAATTGCTCGCTTAGCAGGATTATCTAAGAGAATATCATTCCACACTGCACGACATACAAACGCAACGCTACTTATATACAATGGAATAAGCATAACAACGGTACAAAAACTATTAGGTCATAAAAGCGTGAAAACGACACAAATATATACGAACATTATGGACATGACCATTGTACATGATCTAGAAATAAATTATAGCAGACAAAATGGAATCATTTCATCTGTTGCAAAGTATTAAATAATGCCAGTCCGACGAATAACTGTCTACTTCAGAGGAGAAGCCCATTAATAGAGTCATGATCTAACTCTCTGCTATTCTACAGAAGCGATTGTAGTTTTTCTGTTTCAGGCTATCTGTAATCAGATGTTTATTTATCGAACTTAGATTAAATATACTCATATAAGAGAACATAAAGAAATAACAAAATTTTAAAATGGGTTCTAGTTATAGATAACAGATACACATAAGCTCACCGCTGATTATATTTTTTATCCCTCTTGACTAAGCTAAGGAAAAATGCACCAAGTTCTGCAAAGACTTTGCAGATATCATATATTGGTATGCAGACGCAAGAAGTTACTATCAAACCAAACGTGAAGGTCGTTATGAAAGGGGATTCGAAAATTCTTGATGAAGTAGTAGTCACAGGTTACGGTAATTTCAAGAAAGCATCCTTTACTGGAGCAGCTTCTACCGTGAATACATCGAGTATGGAGGATGTACCAGTCTTGTCTGTAGAGGATAAACTCTCAGGTAATGTATCTGGAGTATCTATAGGTTCTTCTTCTAGTAGTCCTGGTAGTGTAAGCAGTATTCGCATTCGCGGTATGGGATCTATTAACGCAGGTAACGATCCGCTATATGTTATTGATGGTACACCCGTAACAAGCAAAAATTTTAGTGAGTTTAGTTATAGTGATGCTGGCACAAGTGTTTTGGCTGCGCTTAATACGAATGATATTGAGTCGATAACAGTCATCAAAGATGCAGCTGCTGCCTCTCTTTATGGTTCGCGTGCGGCGAACGGTGTAATTGTCATCACGACAAAGGGCGGTAGTCAAGGCAAAACAAAGATAAATTTCCGTAGTGATTGGGGAGGGGCTAATATGGCTATAAATTACCGTCCAATGCTAAACGGAAATGACCGTCGTGAATTGCTATGGACTGGTCTTAAGAATTATGGTTTATATTCAGGGAGCATGTCGGATTCAGACGCTTCTGCCTTTGCTGATTCCAATATTGATGACTATGCTGCAAAACCATCTACAGGATGGACTGATTGGAAAGATTTACTCTTTCAAACAGGTGGGCATCAGAATTATCAAATCAGTGCATCTGGCGGAGGTGCAAATACTAAGTTTTATGCCTCATTATCTTATACAAAACAGGATGGTATCGTTCCAAATCAAGGGTTGGAAAGATTTACAGGAAATGCGAATCTTACTCATACTTTTAATGATTTTAAGTTACAAGTGACAAGCCAGATTTCCAAGATGCGGCAGGATTTAACAGACGAGGGTACATCTTATGATGGTGCAGTAGCAAACTATGCCTTCTTCCAGAGTCCGTCATCTACACCTTATAACGAAGATGGTACACTATCGGATGCTTCTGGTATGTTTGGAGTTAATCCGTTATATGAACGACTACATAGCTATGACCGTAATGTGGTTGTGAAGACTTTCAACACAGCGAAACTTACATATAATATTGGGGACAAATTAAATTTAAGTGAAAAAGTCTCATATGATTATACAACAGGAACAGAAGATGTCTTGTGGGACCGTTCTTCTAACAATGGTGCTCCTGGTGGTGTCATGCAGCGTATTATAAATAAGAGTGAGCAATTAAACACACAGACACAGCTCGCTTATATTAATTCTTTCGGCTCGCATAATGTGGATGCATTGCTTGGTTTTGAAACAGAAGATAACACTTACGCATACAATTACATGTCTGGACAAGATTATCCTGGTGATTTGTATGAGCTTATTAATGCTGGTACAACAAGTGCTGAAACTAATAAAAAAACGTATCGTCTTACTTCATTTCTAGGACGATTAAATTATAACTATGCAGAGAAGTATTATTTGGGATTAAGCTACCGTACAGACGGAAGTTCTCGCTTATCCAGAGCAAACCGTTGGGGAAACTTCTGGTCTGTTTCTGGAGCATGGAGATTTACAGATGAGAATTTTATGAAGCCCATAAAAAGCGTGTTAACAGATGGCAAATTTCGCTTTTCTTATGGTGTGAATGGAACGCAGCCTTCGGGTTACTATGATTATCTGAATTTGTACAAATATGGTATTATCTACGATGGGCAGTCTGGTATGTCTATTGTGGGAATTGCCAATCCAGATCTTAAGTGGGAGAAGAACAAAACTTTTAATTTAGGTCTTGACCTTACGTTTATTGACCGTATATCCGTGAATATTGACTACTACCAGCGTAAGACGACTGATTTGATTTATGACCTTCCTGTATCACAGGTTCCCGGTTACTATAATTCTAGCTATGGATATACTACTCCACAAAACATCGGGTCATTGAAAAACTCTGGTATTGAATTGACTATTCAATCAAGCAATCTCAGTACTGATGACTTCACATGGACTACATCGCTTAACATGGCGCATAACAGTAATAAGCTTGTGAAATTGGACGGTGAACAGAATGAAATAGTTTCTGGTCCATTGACTCATCGTGTTGGCGAAGCGTATTATTCATACTACCTTTATGAATATGCTGGGGTTGATCCTGAAACAGGTAAAGAGCAGTTCTATCTGAATGACGGTACAGCGAATGCACGTAATACAACCACCAAAATCTCTGAAGCTAAAAAAACGATTGTCGGTAAGCATCAGGCAACTATTGAGGGCGGTTTGACAAATAACCTCAAATGGAAATTCATTGATTTGGGATTCACCTTTACCTATTCATTGGGGGGCGATGCTTTCGACTATGCGACATGGCAGCATAGCAACGGTGGATCGCATCTGTACAATGGAGCAGTTCCTGCATATTATAACAGTTCAAAGATGTGGACAGGGCCTGGCGATACAAACGCTACATTGCCGAAGTTTGAGTACGGAAGTACGGCTTCACTTTCATCACGCTGGCTTATGCCGACTGACTATTTGAGACTGAAGAATCTCACATTAGGTATTAGCGTTCCTCAGAAGTATATTAGTAAGATTGGTATTAACAAGGCGAGAGTTTATTTCTCTGGCTCCAATTTACTAACATGGAAATCGGACGACTTGTTCGTAGATCCTGAAATGCCAGTAAGCGGCGTCTGTACTTTCGAAACGCCGGCATTGAGAACATATACATTTGGTATAGAGTTGAGTTTCTAATTAAATAATCAAGACAAATGAGAATACTTAAAAATATATATACAGCTACAGCTTGCGTGGTGATGATAGCCGCAATGTCATCATGCGCCAATAATTGGTTAGACCAGTCACCGGCGGACGGTGTAGATGCTGAAACAGCCGTCAATACCAGCTCAGATTTAGCAAACGTGAGAGTTGGACTTTATGCTGCAGTCAAGGGCAATAGCTCGCTTACTGATTATTATGGTCGTTTGATGTTTATTTATGGCGACATGAGAGGAGAAGATATACAATATGAATACGAGAACGGAAGTAGTCGTGCTCGCTTCTATTATTACATGGACTATACCACCGCCGATAATTTCACATCTTCAACAAGCTCGTCAACGGCTATATGGCAAACTCCTTATGTGGTGATTGCCCGTGCTAACCGCGTGATAGAGGCTGCTGAAAGTGGAAATCTTACTGACGCAGAAGAAGCTGCGGCAGACATTGCGCAGTATAATGCCGAAGCAAAAGTCTTGCGTGCCATGGCTCTGTTTGATCTTACACGTGTCTATGGTAAACCCTACATCATGGACCAAGGTGCTTCACTAGGTGTACCGATCACTACATCTCCGTTGGAATCTACAGCTAAGCCAAGTCGTAGTACAGTTGCTGAATGCTATACAGCCATCGAAAAAGATCTAAATGAGGCTATTAGCTCAGGCGCACTTGTTAAAGAGAACTCTACTGGTTATGTAAACTTATGGGCAGCAAAGGCTTTGCAAGTACGCGTGTATCTCACAAAAGGAGAATGGGGTCAAGCATTATCTGTTGCAGAAGACATTATAGAAAATTCGCCATATCAATTGTGGACACCTTCTGAATATGTCAGCGCATGGAACAAAGATAATAGTTCGCACTCAAATGAAATGATATTTGAACTAAGCATAAACAATACTACAGATTGGACAGACCGTGAGGGCATAGCATACCTCTATGCAGATAATGGCGGTACTTCTCCTGGTTATGGTGACGTTATTGTAACAAAGAGTTTTTCTGATATGTTGACTTCTGATCCTTTGGATGTTCGCAATAATATATTATTAGCTCCAGGGAAGACAGACTCTAAGTATACTGGATACAAAGTTTATATAAATAAGATGCCAGCAGTGAACGGTGATGTACGCTATTCTAATGTACCGTTACTTCGTCTATCTGAAATTTACTTGTCAGCAGCAGAAGCTGCATTCCAGTCAAGCGATAAAGTAAAAGCCGCAAAACTGCTGAATGATGTTATTACGAATCGTACAACAGATGGAAGCAAAGTAGTAACTAGTAGCAATATTACGTTAGATCGCATCTATCTTGAGCGCCGTAAAGAGCTTGTAGGGGAAGGTCAACGCTATTTTGACGTCCTACGTCGTGGAGAGACTGTTACACGCTATGAATCTGTTAATAACAGAGGATGGCATGATGTTTTAACAGACGATGCCAGATCATTCAGTCGAGATTCTAAAAAGGCATTGCCATTGATACCTGTATCCGAGATCAATGCTAATCCGAACATGGAACAGAATCCTAGTTACTGATTAGGTTAAAAAGCTAATTAAGTACTTACAAAAATGATTTTTATAAGTATGACTGGTCTTAATAAGCGTTACCGGTTTATACGATAAAAAAAAATCAAGTTGTTAGTCAGATAGTTACAAAATTTGTTTTGTAACTATCTGATTTTTTCTCTTGAGTATGCTTAGTACTCTTTTCTTTATTTTTTATTCTAGAATCTTACTTTTTGCCTAATGCTATTTCAGGATCAGGCAAATCACTCTGCCTATGCTGTAAACCAAAGGGCTGATGTCTCTTTGTCTTAACTATAGTATTACTCTAACTATCTTCAATTAAGAGATCATATTGCTATAAAATAGTGAATGTCTTTTTTTAGAAAAAAGAATATTCTCTGATAAGTTTTTTTTTAATTGCTTATATTTGCTGCCTGATATAATAAGAAGTATAATTGATGAAAGAATTCGTAATTTCCGAGGCACAGGTGGAGACTGCTGTTTTGGTGGGACTTACTACTAAAACTCAGGGTGAGCGTAAGACGGATGAATATCTCGATGAACTGGAGTTTCTGGCAGAGACGGCTGGGGCGCAAGTTGTGAAGCGATTTACCCAGAAGTTGGATATGGCTAACTCTGTGACGTATGTTGGTAAGGGTAAGTTGGAAGAAATTAGACTATATATTCAAACTGAAGCGGACGAGGAACGAGAAGTGGGGATGGTGATCTTTGATGATGAACTCTCTGCTAAGCAAATTCGTAATATTGAATCTGAATTACAAATAAAGATACTGGATCGTACTTCCCTAATTCTTGATATTTTTGCGATGAGGGCACAAACAGCCAATGCAAAGACTCAGGTTGAACTTGCGCAATATAAGTATATGCTTCCTCGTTTGCAGCGTTTGTGGACTCACTTGGAACGTCAAGGCGGAGGATCGGGAAGCGGTAAAGGTGGATCGGTTGGACTTCGTGGTCCTGGTGAAACGCAGTTGGAAATGGACCGGCGTATTATCTTGAACCGAATGTCTCTTTTGAAGAATCGTCTTGCTGAAATTGATCAGCAAAAGTCTACCCAGCGGAAGAATCGTGGCCGAATGATTCGTGTGGCGTTGGTGGGCTATACCAATGTTGGTAAATCCACGTTGATGAATTTGATGGCTAAAAGCGAAGTCTTTGCGGAGAATAAGTTATTTGCAACATTGGATACCACTGTGCGTAAGGTAATCATTGAGAATCTACCTTTCTTACTTTCTGATACGGTTGGATTCATTCGTAAATTACCTACGGATTTAGTTGACTCTTTCAAGTCGACCTTGGATGAAGTACGTGAGGCTGATTTGTTGGTGCATATTGTTGATGTTTCGCATCCTGATTTTGAAGAACAGATAGAGGTTGTGAATAAAACTCTTGCTGATATTGATGCCTCCGGTAAACCTGTGATATTGATATTTAATAAAATAGATGCCTATACTTATATAGAGAAGGGCGCGGATGACCTTACCCCCAAAATAAAGGAAAACTTAACACTCGAAGAACTGATGAAGACGTGGATGGCAAAGATGGAAGATAATTGCCTCTTTATATCAGCCCGTGAAAAAATCAATATTGAGGAGATGAAGAGTGTGATTTATGAGCGTGTAAAAGAATTACATGTTCAGAAGTATCCTTATAATGATTTTCTTTATCAGACTTACGAAGAGTAGCAGACTCTGTGCGAAGTTAATAAGGCTGGAGTGGGAATCCCGGCAAAGTGTATTGTTTTTGCTGATTTTGATTTTAACCACTTCGGGCTAGAGTGTCTTCGTGCATTAAACCGATAAAGAATATGAATTACAGACATTTGACTGAAGATGAGATACTTCGGTTGAAAAGCCAGTCTTGTCTGGCAGATGATTGGGGGAAAGTTTTAGTTGCGAACAAATTTACTACGGAGCATGTCCATCATACCCGTTTCTCCGGAGATGTTCGTTTGGGAGTATTTGATTCAGAGTTTATTCTACCTGGAGGGATTAAAAAGCATTCCGGCTTAAGGCATGTAACACTTCACAATGTGATGGTTGGCGACAATTGCTGTATTGAGAATATTCAGAATTACATTGCAAACTATGATATCGGAACAGATACTTTTATTGAGAATGTTGATATTATCTTGGTAGATGATTTAACTACTTTTGGTAACGGAGTTGCAGTGTCTGTATTGAATGAAACAGGTGGAAGAGAAGTTTTTATTAATGATAAGCTTTCTGCACATCAGGCTTATATTCTTGCACTTTATCGTCATCGCCCCGAGCTGATTAGCCGGATCAAATCCATTATTGATTATTATTCAAATAAACATGCCTCTAGAGTCGGTTCTATCGGCAGTCATGTCATGATATTGAATACGGGATCGATTAAGGATGTACGCATTGGTGATTATTGCCGTATCTGTGGTACGTGCCGTTTATTTAACGGGAGTATTAATAGTAACAAATTGGCTCCGGTACATATAGGACATGGTGTCATTTGTGATGATTTTATTATTTCTTCCGGTTCGCATGTCGATGATGGAGCCATGCTATCCAGGTGCTTTGTCGGACAGGCTTGTCGTCTTGGTCATAATTATTCTGCATCCGATTCCTTATTCTTCAGTAATTGTCAGGGAGAAAACGGGGAAGCATGTGCTATATTTGCCGGGCCGTTTACAGTGACGCATCACAAATCGACTTTATTGATTGCCGGTATGTTTTCTTTCATGAATGCCGGTTCCGGTTCCAATCAAAGTAATCATATGTATAAGTTGGGTCCCATTCATCAAGGTACGTTGGAGCGGGGCGCCAAGACAACTTCTGATTCTTATATATTATGGCCTGCGCGAGTAGGAGCTTTTTCATTGGTTATGGGACGGCATGTTAATCATGCTGATACATCAAATTTGCCTTTTTCTTATTTGATTGAGCAGAACAACACTACTTATTTGGTGCCGGGAGTCAATTTGCGTAGTGTTGGTACTATCCGCGATGCTCAGAAGTGGCCAAAACGAGATGCACGTACGGATACAAATAAGTTAGACTGTATAAACTATAACTTATTGAGTCCTTATACAGTGCAGAAAATGCTTAAAGGGCGGGAAACTCTTTTAAACTTAAGGAAAGCTTCCGGTGAATTGTCCGATATTTACTCGTTCCATAGTGCGAAAATTCGTAACTCCGCTTTAGTGAAAGGCATTCATTTCTATGAAACGGCTATTCATAAATTTCTTGGGAATTCTATCATTAAACGTCTAGAAGGTATTCAATTTAAGGACGAGGAAGAAATACGTGCTCGCTTAAAGCCTGATATGACGGTTGGGAGTGGTGAATGGGTTGATATATCAGGGTTGATCGTTCCTAAAAGTGAAATAGATGCCTTAATTGATGATATTGAGTCGGGCAAAATTAATCGATTGAAAACCATTAATGCTGAATTTGCACGGATGCATGCAAATTATTATACCTATGAATGGACTTGGGCATATGAAAGAATAGAGGAATTTTATGAATTTGATCCTGAAAAAATCACTGCCCGGCAGGTTTGTTCAATCGTCGAAAAATGGAAAGAAGCCGTAGTAGGGCTTGATCGTATGGTTTATGAGGATGCTAAAAAGGAATTCTCACTTGCTTCAATGACGGGTTTTGGTGCTGACGGATCACGCTTGGAGAAAGAATTGGATTTTGAGCAAGTACGTGGTGATTTTGAGAGTAATCCTTTTGTTACAGCTGTATTGAAGCATATTGATGACAAAACAACTCTAGGTAATGAACTTATAAACCGCTTGGTCCACTTGGTCTGAAATTATAAAAATAAAAGGCTACCCATAAATTGGGTAACCTTTTATACGTATAAGCTTTATTCCTTAGCTTATTTCTTCTTAGATACTTTTTTTGCGGTAGCGGCGGCAGGAGTAGCTGTCTCTGCTTTCTTTGCTGTGCAACATGCCTTTTTAGCTTTAGTAGCTTTTTTCTTTGTTACGGTTTGTTCTGTTTTTGCTTCTTTTTTCTGAGGATTTTGTGCACAAACATTAGTTCCTAATACCATAACTGCAACAAGTGCCATGCCTAACATAATTTTTTTCATGATTGTAATGTTTAAAAGTTGATTATTCATTTTTCTTTGTTGTCCTCATCTCTTTTGGACACGACAAAGATAGGGGGATTTGACTTTTCATTGGAGTTAGAAATCTCTTATAAAAACATTAGAAGATCATTAGAATTAATTATGTTGTTGCATCAGGTTTTTTAACCGTACGGTGAATATTGTCATTCCTGGTTGAGAATCTATATGTATGGTGCCTCCATGAAGTTCTACAATCTTATGAGTCAGTGATAAGCCGATGCCATTTCCGGGTGCAAACCCTTTGTTACTACCTCTGTAAAAAGGAGTGAAGATGAGCTGTTGTTCGTTTGAGGCAATGCCGATACCATGGTCGATTATTCGTATTACGGCTTCTGTCTCTTCGTACGATATATGCACCTCACATGTTCTGTCAGGCGAAAATTTGCAACCATTATCTATAAGATTACTAAATGTTACGTTGAGCAGGTATTCATTCCCTTCGATAGAGATGAAGCGCTCATCTTCAAAATCTTCTTTGTCGAAGAAGAGGGATACGCTGTAGTCGGGCTCTGATTTCTGTATTTTTCCACAAACTTCCATTAATAATTCATCAAGGCGTATTTCGTGCATTGCTATTTGAGCCGGCGCATAATTTGTTTTGGCTATATCAAGGAGATTTGTTGACAGCTTTGCAAGGCGTTTAGCATCCTGCAGAGTTCTGTCAATTACTTGTTTATAATCATTCTCCTCCAATTTTTTTGATTGGGATAATCCCAATTCTGTGATAATGGCGGAGAGTGGAGTTCTCAGTTCATGCGATATGTTATAAACGAATTGCTTTTGCGCATCAAAAGATGTCTCAAGTTGTTCTAGCATCTGGTTAAAAGTGATGGCCAGTTCCGCCAATTCATCTTTTTTATTTCCTTCATCAATCCGTATATCCAAGTGATTAGAGTCATTGATATCCTTTACTTTATCTATCATTCGTGAAATAGGGCGAAAAGCTTGTTTGATAAATAAACGGAGGATAAATATGATGCAGATCATGACAATAAGATAGGCGACACCGAAAACGATGCGAAGCATGCGTAGCTGGGCTTCTCCATGGATGTCATATCCTGATGCTATGGCTATATAGTCACTTTTCAAACCTTCTATAAGGAAAGCGTAAGTTTGCTTTTCTCCGTGCCATGTCCGGCAGATTCCGGTACTTTGTATCTGCTTGATCATGTCCTTTTGTTGGTTTTCAGGAAATCCACTCTGTTTATCGTGATAGATTAATTTTCCATCTCTATTAAAAATACTTACTTGCGGTTCATAGTTTTGAGGGGAGTTCTCATACAGCAAGTGTAATATTTCCGGTTCGACGGTTCCCCCATCAATCAGATCGACTTTTACGGCGGCCCTAAGATGTAGCCGATCGAAGAAATCGTCATGGCACTTTTTACTGTAAAAGCGGTATACGCCTAGGATGAAAAGCAGTAAGACAATGCCAAATATGATCGAAAAGATCAGTGCTAATTTAGTCTTTATTTTCATGTTCTTCCCTTAGAATAAATCCCATTCCCGATTTGGTATGAATTAATTTCTTCGAATAACCCTTATCTACCTTTCGGCGCAGGTAGCTGATGTATACTTCTATGAAATTTGTACCGGTGTCGAATGTCGTATCCCATACTTTTTCGGCAATTTCACTTTTGGATAAAACCCGTCCGTTGTTTGCCATCATATAAGCAAGCAGATTAAATTCTTTAGGGGTGAGATTTAGTTCCTCACCATTCCGCTTGACTGTTTTTGTTCGTTGATTTAGTTCCAAGTCGGCAATACGTAACGCCTCTTCTGTAGCATGCGCCGTACTTCTCTTTATTAGTGCATGTATGCGCGCCGTTAATTCACGCATTTCAAAGGGCTTCACCATATAATCATCTGCTCCGGCATCAAAACCATCCACCTTGTCGTCGGTAGTGCCGAGAGCCGTCAACATGATGACAGGGTATTTCTCGTCATACTCTTTCAACTTTTTACAGAGCTCGAGCCCGTTTATTGAAGGAAGTATAATGTCCGTAATAACTACGTCAAAATGTTTTCTGAAGGCAAGTGATAACCCTTCTCTGCCATTTGTTGCTAATGATATCGCATAACCACTTTCTTCCAGACCTCTACGAATCAGCTCTGCCATTCGTTGGTCATCTTCAATGATTAATATTGATGGTTGCATACACTTTAATTTGTCTGTTTGCAAATGTACATCTTTTCACAACAGAGTGGTACAGAGTTTCGCAGAGTTTTATTACTTTTGCCCAACTAACTAACATTAAATAATAAAAAGAGATATGGCAACAACACCTCCGTTTAAGTATCAACCCATGTTTGAGCATGGGGAAGATAAGACTGAGTATTATCTGCTTACAAAAGATTATGTATCTGTAGGCGAGTTTGAAGGCAAGCCAATGCTGAAGATTGAAAAAGAAGGTCTTACGGCAATGGCTAATAACGCTTTCCGTGATGTGTCATTTATGCTGCGCCGTTCGCATAATGAGCAGGTGGCAAAAATTCTGAGTGATCCAGAAGCCAGTGATAATGATAAGTATGTAGCGCTGACTTTTTTGCGTAATGCTGAAGTTGCTTCCAAGGGTGTCCTTCCTTTCTGTCAGGATACCGGTACAGCTATCGTACACGGTGAAAAAGGTCAGCAGGTATGGACCGGATATTGTGATGAAGAGGCTTTATCGCTTGGTGTTTACAGAACTTATACGGAAGAGAACTTGCGTTATTCGCAGAATGCACCGCTGACGATGTATGATGAAGTAAATACGAAGTGTAACTTACCGGCGCAGATTGATATTGAAGCTACAGAAGGAATGGAATATCGCTTTCTTTGTGTTACCAAAGGAGGGGGATCTGCCAATAAGACCTACTTGTATCAAGAAACAAAAGCTATACTAAATCCGGATACATTGGTTCCTTTTTTAGTTGAGAAGATGAAAACTTTGGGGACAGCTGCTTGTCCGCCTTATCATATTGCGTTCGTTATTGGGGGGACTTCGGCCGAGAAGAACTTATTGACGGTGAAGTTGGCTTCTACCCACTATTATGACGAGTTACCTACTACTGGAAATGAATATGGGCGTGCTTTCCGTGATGTAGAGCTTGAAAAAGAAGTACTCAAAGAAGCTCACAATATTGGCTTAGGTGCGCAGTTTGGTGGCAAATATCTCGCACATGATGTGCGTATCATTCGTTTGCCTCGTCATGGTGCATCCTGTCCCGTAGGTTTGGGTGTTTCTTGTTCTGCCGATCGTAATGTTAAGTGTAAGATTAATAAGGAAGGGATCTGGATTGAAAAATTGGATGAGAACCCGGGCGAACTAATTCCTGCAGAATTACGTAAGGCAGGTGAAGGAGATGTGGTAAAGATCAATTTGAACCAACCAATGAAGGAAATACTAAAAGAGCTGACTAAATATCCTGTCTCTACCCGCTTATCATTAAACGGAACCATCATTGTAGGGCGCGATATTGCGCATGCTAAGTTGAAAGAGCGTTTGGATCGCGGTGAAGATCTACCACAATATATCAAGGATCATCCTATTTATTATGCTGGTCCGGCTAAAACGCCAGCTGGCATGGCTTGCGGTTCAATGGGACCGACAACAGCTAATCGTATGGATCCTTATGTTGATTTGTTCCAGAGTCGTGGTGGAAGTATGATTATGCTGGCTAAGGGTAATCGTGGTCAGATCGTGACCGATGCCTGCAAAAAACATGGTGGCTTTTATCTTGGTTCTATTGGCGGTCCGGCAGCAATTCTTGCTCAAAATAATATTAAGAGCATTGAATGCGTAGAGTATCCAGAACTAGGTATGGAAGCTATTTGGAAAATTGAAGTGGAGGATTTTCCGGCATTTATTCTAGTTGATGATAAAGGTAATGATTTCTTTAAATTGTTAAAACCTCGTTGCTAGTATAAGCCGTTTGTGACTTGGAGTGACCCAAGATTTATAAGATATGCCCTTGAAATAGAATTCTATTTCAAGGGCATAATTTTTTATTGCAAGAGAATAATAAATTAACATCAGTTCGACGAATTACAGATTTTGGGTTGGCGTGCCTTACTCTCTTCTTCAATGATGCTGTTCTTCTTCTTTTGTGAAATAAAAAATGGTTATATTTCGCTCTTACATTCTATACTTTTCAGACTTTGTTTTAGGATGGAAATAAATCAGTCCTAATCTAATCCTGATTCAGTCCTGGACTGAATGCCATTCAATCGTATACTGATCCTATTTCAGCCCAGAACTGTTTATACCCCCTCTCAGGAGGCTCCTGAGAGGGGGTGAAATCGTTTCATGGTTTATAGAAAAGGAAAATGATGGTAGTAGTAAAAAATAGGCACTCTATGCCGCCTTCTTATCAAATGAAGGGGGGGGACTTTATTGAAAACAGGAATAGATTTAGAAACCGTTTTGTCAATCGTTCGTTAGCAATTGACGACTTTTCAGTCAATGATTAATTCATCGAACTCACATTAAATTATAGTAAGCACAGAATATTCTTGATGTTCCAAATGATATTTGGAACTTTTTATTGCTCTAATCCTTTTTTCCATTTCTCATATTTCTTGAATACTTTTAAACCGTCATTGTTATACCATTTATAACCGTTGCGACGTTCATAGCCGATTTCCGAAATATTGAACTTTTTTACTCCGTCACGGTCACATACAAAAGGACGGTTGTTTTCTAGGGTATAAAAACGGGCCCATAAAGGTTCGCAGTCGTTGCACGATACCATGCGGAAATCCTTCTTACCATCACTATTCGTGAAATATTCCTTTTTTAGTCCATTGATCTGAGTCGTTTTAAACCAGTCGACAGCAGCTTCAACAGCTTTGATAATTTCTTTTGAAGGGTGGGGGAGCGACATCAATAAAAGCACTATTTCATCCGATTCTTGCCCACTTAAAGAGGGGAGTTCATATGCCCGGGCTTTTGCTGGGGCAAGTGTATGTTCATCATGCTGTGCACACCATACTGTCAGTTTTCCATTTTGCTTTACCTGGGTTTTCAAAATACAGTCAATGCCCTTGTTGAAAGCTGTGCGCATACTGTCGCAAAGATTATCCGGTATAAAGGTATAAGGAGCTTTTTTCTCATAAGCTTCACGGACTAGGTTCATTACATTTACCATGGCGTTATCATTATAAGTGATATGCGTATAGTAACCTGTATTGCGGGGCCAGAATTGTGGCCATCCCCCATTTGGATACTGTGCTTTAAGTATATAACGGATTCCTTGCAATACTGCATTTTTGTATTTTTCGATTCCGGTAGCCTGATATACACGAGCTAAATAGCGAATTTCCGTACTCGTTGCGTTGTTGTCTATTGTACTCTCGTTGATATTCTTTTTTTCGGAAAGTACATCTTTCAATTCTTTTTGTGAAAGCTCAGCTGGCATGTAGATATTTTTGGGCCATCCTCCAGTTGTCTGTTGATAAAGTAACACATTGTTTGCTATGCGAAGGGCTTCCGGAGTTTTAAAGAATGCATCATCAAGTTTGGGAGCCATCCTTACCCAATTTGTATAAGGCTGCTTTTCTTTATAAGTTGCATACTCTTGTGCAAAAGTATTTAGCAGACTGAATAATGCCAGACAAAAAATACTGATTCTTTTCATGGTTTTGTTCCTTTTTAGAGTTTATAGGAACAAATATATAGGAAATCTAATTTCTTGAGGGGGAATAATTGTTCTTATTAGAGGAAGAAATAATAGAAAAAGTAGGGGCGGTGAAGTTTGCTCTTTTAGTTGCTAATACGCCGCACGATATTTTCCTTCTTCTTTATCCTCCAGTATATTTAAATAGGATGTATAACGTGACTCGCTGATATAATGTTCTTCTATAGCTTTTCTTACCGCACAACCGGGCTCGTTTCTATGTGTACAATTTCCATAGCGGCAATTGGTAGATGCTTGGAATATTTCCGGGAAATAGTGCCCGATCTCTTCTGTTTGCATATCAAAAGTACCGAATCCTTTTACCCCCGGAGTGTCAATGATATAACCGTTACCTTCGGTCGGATACATCTCGGAAAAAGTGGTGGTATGCATGCCCTTATTATGATAGGTTGAAATTTCTCCGGTTTTAGTATCCGTTTCCGGTAATATGGCATTGATTAATGTCGATTTTCCTACTCCAGAATTTCCCGAAAACAGCGTTATCTTTTCATTTAATTGTTTTTGAATAGTGGTAAGGCCTTCACCGGTTTGAGCAGAGACTTTGAAGCAAGAATAGCCAATTGTTGTATAGAGCTGAATCAACTTGTCAAGATAATGAAGCTCTTCTTCCGAGTAGATATCAATTTTGTTAAATATAATTTTTACAGGGACACGATATGCTTCCGCAGAAGCAAGAAAACGATCTATAAAGATGGTGGAAGTCTCGGGGTAGTTAATGGTAACAATCAACATACATTGATCTACATTTGCTGCCAGAATATGAGAGAGTTTGGATAGGTTGGAAGCACGGCGGACGATATAGTTCTTACGATCTTCTATCTCGCAGATAAAAGCGATTCCTCCCTGATTTTCTATGATTTGCACATAATCGCCCACAGCTACCGGGTTCGTACTGCGGATACCTTTAAGCCGGAAGTTCCCTTTGACTTTGCATTCCACGCACTTTCCTTCATCTGTCTTTACCAGATACCAGCTTCCAGTATTCTTAATGACTAATCCCCGCATACTTTGTTTCCTAGTGAATTGCCAGATAACTTGACGGAAAAGGAATTTAAGCAGTATTACAATATTCCTTTCTCCCGTCTGTTTATCTGTTTTTCTTTCTGTCTTTTAAACAGTCATAATTTCTTTGTCTTTTTTGGCCAGCATGTCATCAATTTGCTTGATGCATTTATCATGCATTTTTTGTAACTGTCCTTCAGTATCTTTTTGCATATCTTCGGGCAGTCCGTCTTTTACCGCTTTTTTCAGGACATCAATTCCTTCACGCCGGGCATTACGTACACTGACTTTGGCTGTTTCTCCTTCGCTTTTACACTGTTTGGCTAGTTGTTTACGGCGTTCTTCCGTTAGTGGGGGAATGCCGATCCTGATAATTTCTCCGTTATTTTCAGGCATGATGCCCAGTTCAGAATCGATAATAGCTTTTTCAATTACACGGAACATGTTTTTGTCCCATGGTTTGATAGCAATGCTGCGAGTATCCGGAGTTGTAATGGCAGCTACATTGTTGATAGCTACCATGCTTCCGTATGAGTCTACACGAATACCATCCAACAAACGGATATCTGCTTTGCCGGCACGGATGTGTGCCAGAGTTTCTTCAAGGTACATGAGCGCCATATCCATCTTTTCTTGCGCTTCGTTCAGGCAGTCTTTTACGTCTATCATATTCTTATTATATTGAGGATTTCTTTTCAAATTGATTCTAAAACAAAAATAATGAATTTTATCTTCGTATAAAAGTACTTCTCTATTTAGTTATGTACCAAAGTACCGATGTCTTCTCCTTCTATCACCTTCTTCAGGTTACCGGTGGTATCCATATTGAAAACGACAATCGGTAGATTGTTTTCCATGCACATGCAAGTGGCAGTAAGATCCATTACTTTCAATCCCCGTTTTAAGACTTCGTTATAAGTGATGTCGTGGAATTTGGTAGCTGTCGGGTCTTTTTCGGGATCGGCTGTATATATCCCGTCTACACGTGTGCCTTTTAGCATGACGTTAGCTTCTATTTCAATGCCCCGCAAAGAAGATCCGGTGTCAGTGGTGAAAAATGGATTCCCAGTCCCGGCGGACATAATCACAACTTCTCCGGCTTCCATGGCTTCTACAGCTTTCCACTTGCTGTAGAATTCGCCGATTGGCTCCATGCGAACGGCAGTTAATACTCGTGTTTTGACATTGGCGGCAACAAGAGCCGAACTGAGTGCCAGACTGTTGATGACAGTAGCCAGCATGCCCATTTGATCTCCCTTTACACGGTCAAATCCTTTATTGGTGCCGCTTAGTCCACGGAAAATGTTACCTCCGCCAATTATAATTCCTATTTGAACACCTGTTTGATGTATTTCTTTAATCTGTTCAGCATATTCTCCCAAGCGCTTTTCGTCAATTCCGTATTGCTTTTCTCCCATCAGACTTTCGCCGCTGAGTTTCAACAGGACTCTTTTATATTTTGCCATGTGTCTCTTTTTTTAATTTATGCAAATATACGGCTTTCTGTTTGTAAAGATTAAATTTGGCATATAATTTTTCGGCTTAAATAGTATTGAAGGATGCCGCGGAGCGATAAATAGACCATAAAGGCTAGCCAAAGCGCATGATTGCCAAGTAATCCGTGGAATATCAGGTAAACCAAGAAAAAAGAAACAGAGGCGATTAGCATAGAGTAAAACATGGGCTTAGTCGCCGTGGCTCCTATGAAAATCCCGTCCCAGAGGAATGCTGAAAATCCTGCGAGAGGTATTGCTAGTGCCCAATAGAAATAATTGTTTGCTTCTTCAATGACCGCTTTATCGTTAGTTAGCAGTTTCAGTAGGACTTTTCCGCCGAAAAAATACAATAACGTAAACATACAGGCTAGTCCCAGTCCCCAAATAAAAAGCAGGCGGATGGTTTGGATAAAAGCTGTCTTGTTGCCGGCACCGATATATTTCCCGGACAATGCTTCTCCAGCATAGGCAAAGCCATCCATAAAGAAAGAAAAGAGTGTAAAGAGTTGCATAAGGAGGGCATTGACCGCTAATACAGTCTCTCCTTGGGAAGCGCCGGCAGTGGTAAAATAAAGGGTTACGCAGACGAGGCATAGTGTACGGAAAAAAATATCCCTGTTGACTTGGAAGAAACGGATCATAACCTGTTTAGCAAATAATCCTTTTCGGGATATATATTTTCTTAAACCACCATAATAGTTTATCCATAAAAGAATGGCCATCAAAAAACCCGCATATTGGGCGGTGAGTGTTCCCAAGGCAATTCCTGCGATTCTCAGATGGAATAAATACACGAAGCAAAGGCTTGCTGCGATATTGACAATGTTTTGCGTAATGGCAATATACATAGGGAAACGGGAATTTTGCATGCCAACGAACCATCCGGCAAACCCATAAAGCCCTAACATGGCCGGTGCACCCCAAATGCATGTTCGGTAATAAAGAGTGGCTAACTGTTCAACTTCCGTGGTCGTTTTTATGAAAGTGAAAGCCAGTTTGCGAATGGGATATTGAAGGATAAGCAAGCATAATGCAATTACTATTCCGATACCTACAGCGCGTATCAATAGTCGGGTCACTTCATTCAGATCGCGTTTGCCATAGGCTTGTGAGGTCATTCCACTCGTCCCCATTCTTAAGAATCCGAATATCCAATAGATGAGATTAAACAACATGCCTCCCACCGCTATTGCTCCGATATAGGCAGCCGATCCCAGATGCCCCGCAATCGTTATGTCTATCAAGCCCAGCAAGGGGACTGTGATATTCGAAATGATTGAAGGTATGGCAATTTGGAGAATTTTTCTGTTCTCGGTTTGTATACTTTGATTTATCATTAACTTCTATGGTTTGTTTTCTATGATAAACAAAGATAATTCTTTTGGCGGAATAGATAAAAAAGGTTGGAATAATAGCAATAATATATCCAATAAATGCTGAAAATGAATATCTTTGTAAAAGATACTAACGTAATATTATTTTGCTGGAGTAATGAAAATCTTGACTTTGCTATTATCTCTAATTTTATCTTTCCCTTTTGCGTTATCAGCGCAATCGGTTGGCGATTTATTGCATAAGGTTTCTACTGCTCTCATTGAAGGGAAGGATGATTATGCCGTCAGTCTTTTTCGTCAGGCTGTCTCTTTGGGAGCCGATCAACCGGAAATGTTTTACTGGACTCATGTGGATAAAACCAGTACGGTCGCTCCGCGTTTGGCAAAAGAGCTGGCTACCTATTATAAAAGTGAGCGCAATTATGATAAGGCTTATCTTTTCTATAAGGAATTGTTGCAATATTATCCGAATAAGATTACTGTGCTTGTGCCGTGTGCGGAAATGGAGATGATGCGTGGTAAAGATAAAGATGCCGTGGAACTCTATACAAAAGTCTTGAAATTGGATCCGGATAATTTGCAAGCCAATATTTTCCTGGGAAATTATTACTATTTACAAGCAGAACAGGATCGGAAGGTTTTAGATGATGAATATCATAAAATAAGTTCTCCTACGCGGATGCAATATGCTCGTTATCGGAACGGACTTGCCGATATTTTTTCTACTAATTATACCAAAGCCAAAATGTATTTGCTAAAAGTTCTTCAGCTTTTTCCTTCAACAGAAGTCGGAAATACTTTAGAGAAGATAAAGGCTGTGGAAATGGCTCTTAAATGAAGCTTAAGTTATTTGTTTATAATTCTTTACCGAGCAACGCATCCTTCCTCGTAGAGTTTCTAATGATAGTTAGATGATATATTGTACCTCTTTAAACAAATAAGTTCTGTGCTTCCCGGTTTCATCTTCAAGAATAAAACGTCCGTCGGTTTCTACTTTTACTAAACGGGCTTCAAAAGTGCCGGATACATCTTTATAGGGATGGATTTCGTTCCTCCGGAAAAGAGAATTATTGTATTTTTGGGAGATAGTATCCATGTACCTTCTGTTATCTTTCAAACTGAAATAGTATTGCTTCACTCTTTCCAATATCTGGGCCAAAATCTGGTGCCGGTTTTGTTCTTCTCCTGTGATCCGTTTCAATGAAACAGGATTAGGGGCATTGCTCTCAAACTTTTCTTGATTAATATTTAGTCCTATACCGGCAATACATCGGCTGAATGTGTGTCCCTCAATGTCATTTTCTATCAAGATGCCACAGATTTTCCTATTTTTCCAGTAAATATCGTTAGGCCATTTGATAGAGATGTCTGTAGTCCATTTATCCAATACTTCTTTAATAGACAACGAAATGAGTTGTGATAGGATAAATTGTTGCTTCACTTCAAGAAAAGAGGGGTAGAGAATAAAACTAAATAATAGATTCTTGCCTTTTTCTGCTTCCCAACTATTTCCCCGTTGTCCCTTTCCAGAAGTTTGAAATTCGGATGTTACTGTTGTGAATTCCTCAAGCACTCTTTGTTTCTTAGTGTACAACTCTCCTAAAAAGTTGATTGTTGAGTCTGTTTCTTCAAGCTCTATCAAAGGTGTTGGAAATTTGTTAAGGCAAGGCATCATATTCCGCACGCATTTTTTTGGTAAACTTCTTGAGAACTTCCTCATAAGAATGATCAATTAGTCTTTTGACTAAATCATCATCGACATCTTCATTGAAAGTAACTCGGTTCCAATATTTTTTATTGAAATGACTGGCATATCCTATAGCGGAATAATGCTCCCGCAAATCTGTGGCATAGTCCGGATCGCACTTCAATGCAATTTTGTTTGCGCTTTCCAAATCAATCAATGCAAACATCTTATCCAATACTTTTATTACAAGTGAATATTCATCAAAAGGAAGACATTCTGTTGTTCCTTTCTTGGATAAGCAATATTCCCTGGCAATTTCAATATTCATCTTATTCTATTAAAATGTTTTTTAGTTATTATGAGCTTTCTAAAATAGAGGCGGATAGAAGGCATTTTCCAAGTGCTCTATTGTAAATGCACCCTCTTTGCCAATAATTGTGATAATATCAAAGCGTACCGGAAGATCAATTCCGAAATGTTTAATATAAGCATCGGCGGCGATAACAAGGTGTCGGACCTTTTGGCGGTCAACAGCGTCTTGAGGTTCTTTGTAACGAGTGTTACTACGGGTCTTCACTTCTATGATAATGAGTTCACCATTTTTCTCGGCGACAATATCCAATTCCAGATGATTCTTTCGCCAATTTCGGTCCCGAATGTAATATTTCTGATCTTCAAGATACTTAATGGCTGCATCTTCTCCTGATTCTCCAAGTATATTATGCTGCGCCATGTCTCTTTTTCCCTGTTTTTTTAATTGTTTTCAGCAAAAATACAGATTTTCTTCTTTGTTTTTGCAGAAGTAAAAGTATTTTTGCAGAAAATATGAGAAAGAGAAATAAAACATGCATAAAAGCAACGCTTGAAGATCCGAAGCGTCAGCAGCGAATAGTTTGTCTGATGAGTGATGAGGAAATGCGGATTGTGGATCGTTATTTAGATAAGTATAAAATAACGAACAAATCGCGTTGGTTGCGTGAAACGGTTCTCATGTTTATCCATAAGAATATGGAGGAAGACTATCCTACATTATTCGGTGAGCATGATATGCGCCGATAATTTTCTTTTTTCTAGTTTATATATCTAATTTCAGCTTCATGTTTGATGATTCTTATTTTATGAAACAGGCGCTCATTGAAGCACAAAAGGCTAATGAGCAAGGTGAAATACCAGTGGGGGCTGTTGTTGTGTGCAAAGAACGGATCATAGCTCGTGCCCATAATTTGACTGAAACATTGACGGATGTCACTGCGCATGCTGAGATGCAGGCTATAACCGCTGCATCGTCAACTCTTGGTGCAAAGTATCTTAATGAATGCACGTTGTATGTTACGTTAGAACCCTGTGTGATGTGTGCCGGAGCTATAGCATGGGCGCAGACAGGAAAGCTTGTTTTCGGAGCATCCGATGAAAAGCGTGGTTATCAGAAGTTTGCACCTCAAGCGCTTCATCCTAAAACGATAGTGTTGCAAGGGCTTCTTGCTGATGAATGTGCAGCATTGATGAAAGAGTTCTTTCTTACAAAGCGCCGTTGAATGAGACCTATAAGTTTATTTTCCAGCAACTGTGCTGTTCTTCTTGATTAATAATGCGTAGATTAATTCTTATATAATAGCGCGATTATTTTAGAGTTTCCGCTATTCTTTGACTTCTTCATAGTCAACATACTCACCATCATCTTTTGAAAAAATCTTTTTGTGCTTGGCGTCTGGGTCAATATCATCATGTTCTGTCGCATTGTTTTGTTGCTGGTCTCCTGAAAATGAGTATCCTTCGGAAGTATGATAATTGCCATTTCCGTTTTGATAAGTATTCGAAGTATTACGCTTCCCTAATCCAAAGATTTTTCGGATAACGGAGCCAATAATACTTAAACCTATAAATATAATTGCAAGAACGAAGATGAATAAAAATCCTAAAATGTGAAACATAGGCAATCAATGGTTTTAATAAATAGTTATACTACGTTAGAACAACAACTGTGCCAAAATATTGTTTAATGCTTTTCTTTTGCAAACCAGCATAGAATAATATACCATCCAATGACAGAAGCTAATCCGACAAAGATGATTAAAGGAACACTAATGGCCAAGAACAAGTAGCGGACTTTATTGTCTCCCCACGATAAGTTTTTTAGCTTCAAAGAAAACATAGGAAACTCTGAAACCATCAGTAATGAGAAGACAATAATCCCGATGAGCAATCCGTATAGCGAAAGACCACCATTGGTGAGGAATTCATGGTGCTGGGCCGCTGCAGCAGCCCAAAACAGAGCATTTGCCGGAGTCGGCAATCCGATGAACATACTGGTCTGCCGTTCATCAATGTTGAATTTTGCCAGTCGGAGTGCTGAGAAAACGGCAATTAGAAAAGCAATATAAGGAATGTATGTCTGAATGCCACTCATCCACACCGGATAGATTGATTCGCGTAATAATGCAAATACGATTAAAGCTGGTGCCACTCCAAAACTAACGTCGTCGGCAAGAGAGTCCAGCTCCTTTCCAATAGGAGAAGGAGCTTTTAATAGCCGGGCCGACATACCATCAAAAAAGTCGAATGTTGCGCTTAATATAATAAAAGTGAGAGCTAAGTTATAATTGGCTTCAAATGCCATTACAGATGCTATACAGCCGGAAAATAAATTCAGGCATGTTAAGGTATTTGGTATGTGACAAGTTACTTGATTAGCCATTATTATTTATTTAAGTTTGGCTATTACGGTTTGGTTACCGGTTGTTGATTGCCCTAGTTTGACAAAGACTTCCGCATCTAATGGTAAAAATACATCTACGCGGGAGCCGAATTTAATGAACCCCATGTGTTCGTCTATATAACATTCCTCGTCGGGTTCGGCATAAGTGACGATGCGCCGCGCCATAGCACCAGCAATCTGTCTGGCCATGACTTCAATTCCCTCGGGAGTTTCAATAACAACCGTTGAGCGTTCATTGTCGGTGCTCGCCTTGGGAAGCCAAGCTTTCAGAAATTTTCCATTCTGATGAGATACGGATTTTACCGTACCATCTACCGGATACCAATTGGCATGTACGTTTGTAATGCTCATAAAGATGGAAACCATGATCCGGCGGTCATGAAAATGCTCATGCTCGTCTACTTCTTCTACCACGACGACTCTACCATCGGCCGGTGCTACAACAATCTTTTCCGTATCTTGACCGAATAAACGGATAGGACATCGGAAGAAGTTCACTAACATACCATATACTATTATACTGGCTACTGCTATAATATAGAAAGGAAGCTTGTATTCCAATCCAAAGTAAAGAGCTGCATTGATAATTAACAGTAGTAATAAGCTGCCGGTAAGTGTATGTGTTCCTTCGCGGTGAATTCGTATCTTCTTTAAACGCTTTAGTCGGCCCATGTAAGTTGTTTTACGCTTTTAAATCAAAATATCTGCAAAAATAGACTTATTTTGAAAATCTAACAAGTATTATAGAGATAAATGCAACTGTTGATAACTTTTTGAAGAATGTTTTTGTTAGTAGTTGCATACGTTGTACTTTTAGGCACTTAATAGAAATAATATTTTATGCAGGATTTTGTTCATTTACATGTGCATACCCAATACTCTCTCCTTGATGGTCAGGCCAGTGTTAGCGCACTGGTTGACAAGGCTATAAAAGATGGGATGAAGGGGATTGCGGTTACCGACCACGGTAATATGTTTGCCATTAAAGAATTTACCAACTACGTCAATAAAAAGAATAGCGGGACCAAAGCTGAAATAAAGGAACTTAAAAAACATTTATCTCAAATTGAAGAAGGAAAGATTGAGTGTGGTGACAGAGAAGCTGAGCTAGCCGATTGCAAATTAAAGATTGAGCAAGCCGAGGGTCGATTGTTCAAGCCAATTATTGGTTGTGAAATGTATGTGGCTCGTCGGAGCATGGATAAGAAGGAAGGGAAGCCGGATCAAAGCGGTTATCACCTTATTGTTTTGGCAAAGAATGAGAAAGGCTATCATAATTTGATAAAACTGGTTTCTAAGGCTTGGACCAGAGGCTTCTATATGCGTCCGCGAACCGATCGGACTGAATTGGAAAAGTATCATGAAGGTTTGATTGTCTGCTCCGCCTGTATTGGCGGTGAGGTCCCTAAAAAGATTATTCAGGATAGGCTGGAGGAAGCGGAAGAAGCAGTCCGCTGGTTTAAACGGGTTTTCGGGGATGATTATTATCTGGAACTTCAGCGTCATAAGGCTACAGCTCCCAGGGCTAATTACCAAGCTTATCCGCTTCAGCAGAAAGCGAATGCAAAGATACTTGAGTTTGCTCAGAAATACAATATTAAAGTAATTTGCTCTAATGATGTTCATTTTGTCAACGAAGAAAACGCCGAAGCTCATGATCGCTTGATTTGCTTGAGTACAGGGCGGGACTTGGATGATCCGAAGCGGATGCTTTATACCAAGCAGGAGTGGATGAAGACCCGGGCGGAAATGAGTGAAATCTTTGCGGATATTCCGGAAGCCCTTGCTAATACAATGGAAGTGCTGAACAAGGTAGAGTATTACTCTATTGATCATGCACCTATTATGCCGACCTTTGCAATTCCTGAAACTTTTGGTACAGAGGATGGATATCGGAAGAAATATACGGAGAAAGATTTGTTTGATGAGTTTACCCGGGATGAGAATGGTAAGGTTGTCCTTGATGAAGACGCGGCCAATGACAAGATTAAAAGACTGGGAGGCTACGAGAAATTGTATCGTATCAAACTGGAAGCGGACTACTTGGCCAAACTGACTTTTGACGGAGCTAAAATTAAATATGGCGATCCCCTATCTGATGAAGTGAAGGAACGGTTGATATTTGAGTTGTACATTATGAAAACGATGGGTTTCCCGGGCTACTTTCTTATTGTGCAAGATTTTATTAATGCGGCCCGCACTCAACTAGGCGTATCTGTCGGTCCAGGACGTGGTTCTGCCGCAGGGTCGGCTGTAGCCTATTGTCTAGGTATTACGAAGATTGATCCTATACAATACGATTTGCTATTTGAGCGCTTCTTGAATCCCGACCGTATTTCATTGCCCGATATTGATGTGGATTTCGATGATGATGGACGTGGAGAAGTGTTGCGTTGGGTGACGGAAAAATATGGACAGGAAAAGGTGGCGCATATCATCACTTATGGTACGATGGCTACCAAACTGGCTATTAAAGACGTGGCCCGTGTACAGAAACTGCCATTGTCAGAGTCTGATCGTCTTGCCAAATTGGTACCGGACAAGATACCTGATAAAAAGCTGAACTTAAGGAATGCAATAGAATATGTTCCCGAATTACGGGCGGCGGAAGCTTCTTCTAATCTTTTAGTACGTGACACCCTGAAATACGCTAAAATGCTTGAAGGCAACGTACGAGGGACCGGTGTGCATGCTTGTGGTACGATCATCTGCCGTGATGATATTACAGACTGGGTGCCTGTCAGTACTGCGGATGACAAAGAAACCGGTGAAAAGATGCTGGTTACTCAGTATGAAGGTTCTGTTATTGAAGATACCGGGCTGATCAAGATGGACTTCCTGGGGCTGAAAACACTTTCAATCATAAAGGAAGCTGTTGAAAATGTCCGCTTGCATCATGGCCTTTTGTTAGATATAGATAATATCCCGATTGATGATCCGGCGACTTATAAATTATATAGTGACGGGCGGACAATCGGTACTTTCCAGTTTGAATCTGCGGGTATGCAGAAATACCTGCGTGAACTTCAGCCTACCACTTTTGAAGATCTGATTGCCATGAATGCCCTTTATCGACCGGGTCCAATGGATTATATACCTGACTTTATTGACCGTAAGCATGGACGTAAGCCGATTGTTTATGATATTCCGGTCATGGAGAAATATCTGAAAGACACGTATGGTATTACAGTCTATCAGGAACAGGTGATGCTTTTGTCACGTTTGCTGGCTGATTTCACCCGTGGTGAATCCGATGCCTTGCGTAAGGCAATGGGTAAAAAACTTCGGGATAAGTTGGACCATATGAAACCGAAGTTCATTGAAGGGGGACGGAAGAATGGACATGACCCCAAGGTCTTGGAAAAAATCTGGGCGGATTGGGAAAAGTTTGCATCATATGCCTTTAACAAGTCTCATGCCACCTGCTATTCCTGGGTCGCTTATCAAACCGCTTATCTAAAGGCCAATTATCCGTCTGAGTATATGGCGGCGGTGATGAGTCGAAGCCTTTCGAATATTACTGATATTACCAAATTGATGGATGAATGTAAGGTAATGGGAATAAAAGTCCTTGGGCCGGATGTCAATGAAAGTAATTTGAAATTTACCGTAAATGCGGAAGGGAACATTCGTTTCGGACTTGGAGCTGTAAAAGGAGTAGGTGAAGGTGCTGTGCTCAATATTATGGAAGAACGGGAAAAGAACGGTCCTTTTAAAGGCATATTCGATTTTGTTCAAAGGGTTAATTTGAGCACGTGTAATAAAAAGAATTTTGAATGCCTGGCCTTAGCCGGTGGTTTTGATAGTTTTCCTGAACTGAATCGCGAGCAATACTTTGCTGTTAATTCGAAAAATGAAGTATTCCTTGAGACACTACTACGCTATGGCAACCGTTTCCAGGCCGATCAGGCCGTTGCCGCCAATTCCTTGTTTGGTGGTGAGAACATTATTGATATTGCGACACCGGAAATTTTGCCGGCAGAGCGGTGGAATGATCTGGAACGTTTGAATAAAGAGCGTGATCTAATAGGTATTTATCTTTCAGCCCATCCACTAGACGAATATGCGGTTGTTTTGCAATATGTATGTAATACCCACATGGCGGACTTAGATGATAAAAGTAGTCTTGTTGGACGTGATCTGACGCTGGGAGGAATTGTAACAGCTGTACGCCGGGGCACGAGCAAGAATGGCAATCCTTATGGTATTGCCAAAATTGAAGATTATTCGGGAGCAACTGAGATACCTTTCTTTGGCAATGACTGGGTGACGTGGCAAGGCTATTTGGGAGAAGGAACCTTTCTTTTCATAAAGGCCCGTTGTCAGCCTAAACAGTGGCGGCAGGACGAACTGGAACTTAAGATCGGTTCGATGGAACTCTTGCCTGATGTGAAGGATAGTCTGATTAACAAAATCACTATCTTAATTCCGATTTCAGTCTTAAATCTGCCTTTGGTTGCCGAATTGTCAGCACTGACAAAAGAACATCCCGGTAATACGGAACTCTATTTTAAGGTTACCGATCCTGACATTAAGGTCACTGTGGACATGGTTTCCCGTCCGGTGAAACTATCTGTGGGGCGTGATTTAATTTCTTATTTAAATGAGCGTCCGGAACTAGGTTTTCGGATAAATTAATTATCTTTGCTTCCATAAAGAAGTGTAATAAACTTTGAATTGTTAAACTTTAAATAACAAAGAATTAAAATGGCTTTAGAAATTACAGACAGCAACTTCAAAAAGAAGCTTGCAGAAGGAAAACCCGTAGTGATAGATTTTTGGGCGCCATGGTGTGGCCCTTGTAAAATAGTAGGTCCTATCATTGAGGAATTGGCAGAAGAATACAAGGATCAAGTGATTATCGGGAAATGTGATGTGGATCAGAATGCTGATTTGCCAGCGGAATTTGGAATTCGTAACATTCCTACTGTGTTATTCTTTAAGAATGGGCAGATGGTCGACAAGCAAGTCGGTTCTACAACGAAATCTGTTTTTGAGGCAAAAGTAAAAGCTTTGCTGTCATAAAAGAGGAAGGGGATTCATTAACCTTTAAAATATAAAAGTATGGGACTGGAAGACGATTTCTTGAAAGATGATATCGATGATGAAAAAACCATTGAATACATCAAGAATTATTTGCCGCAAGAGTTGAAAGAGAAGTTCTCTGACGACGAACTCTATTACTTTTTGGACTTAATTGACGAGTATTATTCAGAAAGTGGTGTTTTGGATGCAAAACCTGATGCAGATGGTTTCATCGACATCGATTTGGAGAAAATCGTAGGTTATATCATTAAAGAAGCTCATAAAAATGAGATGGGCGAATATGATTCAGACGAGATTCTTTTTATAGTCCAGGCTGAAATGGAATATACTGAATCTTTGGATGAGGAATAAGCCAGTTTTTTCTTGATAGAAAAAGGACCTTCTTTGTTGTTCGAATGTAAGGGCAAGTTGGCGGACAGTCAATATAAAAATAATAAGGAGTTGATTTTTATCAGCTCCTTATTATTTTCTATAGTTTAATGTTTATGCAGTCTGTGGAGTATTCAGGAAGAAGAATATTGATGTGCTAATGAGTATGAATCCCAGAACGCCATAAAATAATCGGGCACGCTTTCTACCCACGTTTTTTACAATGAGTTGAGAGTTCTGGGCTGTGAAGAACCAGTCCCAATCGAGCAAAGCTGCCAGCAGGGATACAATCCCTGCAACAGCAAAGATGCCTTGGATAATGTATTGGCTCATTTTCCGTCCTCCATTCTTTTAGGACTAATTGTTCTCTTATTGGTGATACTCTTCGAGGGTGACTTTCCGTTCTCCGTTCTCCACCTCTTCTATGGTTACTTTAGCTGTGTTTCCCGGCAAAAGTTCTTCTATCAGTTCCGGCCATTCGATGAAGCAAAGGGCGCCACAGTAGAAATAATCTTCGTACCCCATGTCATAAGCTTCTTCAAGTTTCTTAATGCGATAAAAGTCAAAATGGTAGATGAGCTCTCCACCTTTGTCCGAGCGATACTCGTTTACAATGGCAAATGTGGGGGAGCTAATAACATCCGATACCCCTAGTTCCTCGCATATCGCTTTAATAAAAGTTGTTTTACCTGCACCCATTTTTCCAAAAAAGGCAAAAACAGTATTGTCGCCCATGGCAGCAATAAACTCACGAGCGGCTTCGTGAATCTGATCTAATGATTGAATCTTTATTTCCATGTTGTATCACTAATGATTTAGTGCTCAAAGATAATGCCATTTTTTTGCTTCTCCCTTCTTATCGGTCGATTTTCTTTGTCTGGCAACTTTGTCTGCTTCGGAGAAGATGGAGTTGATTCCTTTTGTTTATAGTTTATTGAGGTTGCACGGTCTCTTGTTCAGTTGCTCTTTTGTGAAGATAGATATAACGTTTTCCCCAGTTTGGATACAGCATAAATCAGTATGGAAAAGAAGATGATGGATGCGCCCGAAGGTACATTCATGAAGTAAGATATAAATAATCCACCCAGACAACTGATGCACCCAAGTCCTATTGAGAGCCAGATTATCCGTTGAAAGCGATGCGTAAAGATGTTGGCCGTCATTTGTGGAATGGTAAGTAGCGAGATAACCAACACAATGCCTACCATTCGCAGGCAAGCCACAATAGTCAGTGCGATGAACATCATTAATACATATTCGAATAAGCGGACGGGAAGCCTTTGCGAACGGGCGAATTCACGATCGAATGCAATGCTGATAATGGGGTGTATGTATAAGTAGAAGAAGAAAGAGACCATGACGGTTAGGATGCCTAGTAGAATGATATCCCCCCTGGTTATGGTGAGGATATTGCCAAACAAATAGGCTGAAAGATCGGGGGCAAAAGCAGGAGACAGGTACGTGAAGATAACTCCGATGGCCATGCCGAAAGTCCAGAATACGGCAATGGCCGAATCTTCGCGCATATCCTTCCGTTTGCTGAGCCACTCCACACCGAATGCCGATAATATGGCAAAGACCGCTGCAGACAAGATAGGGGAAATGCCTGAATACAGTCCGATGCCGATTCCTCCAAACGAAGCATGTGTCAGACCACCGCTGATGAATACCAACCGTCGCGTCACGATGTATGTGCCGATGATGCCGCAGACAATACTTGCCAATAAGCTACCGATAAGCGCATGTTGAAAAAACGTGTATTGCAGTAAATCCATTTTTTGTGCTCTCTCTAATTATATTCTTCTTTCTCCTATGATAAGAAACACTTCGTCCTTGATATTGTTGGGTAAAGCGATACCGCGCAATTGCAGACTTCTCACCCATCCAGCCACATCCGTATCTTGCATGGTGTAAAAAATATCTCTGAACTCATCCTCCTGTTCCGGAGTATAACTATCCGGTGTTTGCCCGATATACTTATCCAGTTCCTCATCGTCGTAATATTCCACCTTTTTGCTGACGGCAGCCAGGAGACTGTCGCGTTCACAGATTTCATGCTGCCCGCAACATTCCAGTTCCACCTGTTGTACTTCAGGCATGGCATCCAGTTCCCCACGATCGATTTTCTTTTGTAAGTTATGATTACGTATATATCCTGCCAGGAGAGCAATTCCTGCCAATACTAAGAGACTGATGATTAAAATCCACATAACTGTTATCCTTTCTGAATTGTGAAACCCGCATCCTCCAAGTCATCCCAATAACCGGGATAAGATTTTGACACCACCTGCGGATCTGCGATCTGCAATGCCGGTAGCAGGAAAGCGGCAGGAGCAAAGGCCATTGCCATGCGGTGGTCTTCGTAGGTTGCAATGACGGGAGAAGCTTCTGGCTTACAACGTTCGCCGTCTCCTATCAATATACTATCCTGTTCCGCACGCAGCACATATCCTATTTTCCGTAGTTCGGTAATCAATGCATTGATGCGGTCTGTTTCTTTTATTTTTAAACTCTGTAATCCTGTAAAGCGAAACTTGATACCAAGTAACACACACGTTACCACAAATGTTTGGGCCAAATCGGGTATATCTACAAAATCTTCGTCCAGTCTGCTAACGACATTTGCTGTTTTAGTCAAGACCACTCCGTTATCGGTAAATTCCGTTTGCACCCCAAGTCGGGTAAATAGCTCGGCGCACCGACTGTCGCCCTGATAACTGTTGCGGAATAGTCCGGTCAGTTCTACCTTTGCCTCCGTGTTTAAGGCTACCATCTGATACCAGTAAGATGCTGCACTCCAGTCGCTTTCCACCGTAAATGGCACGTCTTTATAGGCTCCCGGATGTACGGTAATCGTATCTTCGGCAGTCCATGAAGCTTCTGCACCAAACTCTTGCATCAGTTGCAGCGTTAGGTTGATGTAAGGGCGGGAGATGATTTTCCCCGTCAAGTGTAAAGTCAATCCCCCGTGCAGTATCGGGCCGATCATTAATAAAGCTGAGATGTATTGCGAACTAACGTTTCCCGCCAGACTTACTGCATCACCCTTCAATTGACTACCCGTGATGCGAAGTGGAGGATACCCTTCGTTTTCGATATATTCTATTTGTGCCCCTAAACTACGCAACGCATCTACCAGTACGCGAATAGGGCGTTGCCTCATTCGTTCCGTGCCTGTAATCACCCGCGTCCCCGGTGTCACACTAAGGTAAGCCGTCAGGAAGCGCATGGCAGTGCCCGCGGCCATAATGTCAATGCATTCCGACTCTTCTTCCAGTGCCTTGACCATTACACGCGTATCGTCACAGTCGCTTAAATTAGACGGTTTGATGCTGCCTTTGGATAAAGCATGTAAGATTAGAGCCCGGTTGCTGATACTTTTGGAAGCCGGCAATTGGAGAGATGTGTAGAGCACTCCGGGTGCTAAAAGTTTGTAGCGCATAATTAAATTTTCTCTAAGTCAGGGATCACCCTTTTGTTGGAGTTGATACTGCAAAAGTAGAATAAATATCTCGAATAAGGAAAAAACTAAGTACTTTTGCACATTGCTTTATATAGAGGCATTCATTAAAGAAATGGAAAGATATAATTCAAAGCTATTCTTACTCGTACTCCTTGGGATGTTATCCGCTTTTGGTCCGTTTATCACCGACATGTATTTACCTACGCTACCGTCCATGAGCAGTTATTTTAAAACAACTTCTTCGATGGTTCAACTGGGATTGACTACCAGTATGATTGGTCTGGCTACGGGACAAATCTTCTTCGGTCCCTTGAGTGATCGTTACGGCAGGCGTCTGCCATTGCTTGTTGCCATGTGGCTTTTTATTCTCTCGACAATTTGCTGTATGCTGTCCCGCGACATTCATCAATTTGTCGCTTTCCGCCTGATACAAGGCATTGCCGGAGCAGGAGGCATTGTGATTTCCCGCTCCATTGCGACGGATAAATTTTCGGGCAGAGATTTAGCTACGACTTTAGCTATTATTGGTGGCATCAATGGTGTGGCGCCGGTAGCAGCTCCTATTATTGGAGGAGTTTTTACCGACCTTATCGGGTGGCAGGGAATCTTTGCTATTCTACTGGTATTGGGTATCCTTCTTTTGGCGGCTTGCACTTATTTCAATGAATCCCTTCCGGTTGAAAAACGACAAACATCCACATGGGGGGATACCTTCGGTAGCTTTAAAGTGGTACTTCGTAATCGGCGTTACGTATTCTATGTTTTGCAGTTGGCTTTTGCCCAGGGAATCCTATTTGCCAATATCGCATCTTCCCCTTTCATTATACAGCAACATTATGGCTTCTCCCCTTTGGCTTTCAGCCTCTGTTTCAGTTTTAACGGCATTGCGATTGGTGTGGCAGCCGCACTTTCGATCAAGTTTCATCAGTTGGAAAATGGAACTTTGGCGGGTTGCATCGGTATGCTTATCTTTGCTATTGTTGAATGTATTGCCTTATGGTTGAACTGTAATTTCTGGATTTACGAATCCATTTTAATTGTCCTTCTTTTTACCATGGGACTCACTTTTACTTCCTCCACCACGCTTGCCATGCAGAGTGAACGTGCTAATTCCGGCACAGCTTCCGCACTACTTGGTGCTGTCTGTTTTGCTTCAGGTGGCATTGTTTCTCCTTTGGTCGGACTTGGTAATATACTTCATTCCACTGGTATCATCTTTGTGATTAGTGCGGTGCTTTCTCTGACCTGCATCTTGCTTGCTATGAGGATGAAAAAAGTAACGGCTTCAGTTCTTTAAATATTGTTGCAAAACGGATATTGAATGACCTTGAGTTATGAGAAAGTTAGATGAAAACAAGTTTGCAAACTTATATACAGCAGGTGAATTACTGGATAAGAGGTAAGGGAAGCTGGAACAGAAGCCTGCATATTTACTTGTGATGATGTAAGGCTATCTTATAAGTTAGGTAAAGTTCGGGGCTGAACAGGTATTGTAATCTTAATCAGACTCTCTTGAGTTTAGGCTTTGTAATGCGGAGATTAAGAGCCCTTTTCGCCGCAATATATGCGGTGATTATAAACGATATAATAGAAGGGATATGCGTTTCCTCCTATATATTCCGCCTTATCTTGTATTAATTGGTTCTTTTGCAATGAAGTTGAAGACGACTTGCACTTCAAGAGACAAAAGAATAAAAGGTTGAGTAAGGTTATTATAAAACAAGCTTTTTAGATGAAGTGGTATCATTCCTTGACCCATCAGAGTTCCCTCCCTAGGTGATCTAGGTTCCCTTCCCAGGGGAACTTCTCTCTTTTATGTATGCTGATTATCAGCTATTTATATTGTGTGCTTTTTGCGATTAGTAGCTAAATGGGGGGTCTTATCCTATTTTATGTCTTTAACCCTTTTCAACTAAAATAGCGGAGTTTATGTCAGGGAAGTGTATTATTACTTTTCGTTGAGTACTTCCCAAAAGCGCTGTGGCAGGTGAATGTTGGGTACGTTCACTGCTGCTTTAAAGAGCGGAGCAATCTGCTGCGGAGTAAATCCGGCAATGCCACACCCAATCTCGGTGACGAGGAATGTGAACTCGGGTTTTTCCTCTGCAAAACGAATAAAGTCGTCTACATAGGGTTTAATGGCTTCGGGGCCACCATGCATTGTCGGTATTCCATAGGTTTGTCCCTGCAATCCGGTACCTTGTCCCCAAATGGCTCCCCATTTTTGCCATGCTAATAGAGCTGCTCCGCCGCCGTGGGAGCCTTGTAGGTTACTGCCGAAAACAAATATCTCATTGGTACGCAGCGTGGAGATGCGGACGGGCGTAATTCTTGTTTCCATAATTGATTTGTGCTAATAGTCTTTTGCAAAGATATTCGTTTTGAAATAAAAACAATGCTGCGAGTCATTATTTTCTTTCTGTCTGCATATATCATGTGTTTTCCAGGGTTTGTACTATGCATTTTATGTTGTGTGTCGGATCATTCTGTTTTGTTTATATGGCTCGTTTTATTGTCTCAGGAATCATCTTGTTTCATTGATGTGACACTTCTGTGAATTACGTGTAAAAGGTGTTTGTACGTAATATAAATGCAATGTTTTCTTTATGTATTCTTATTATTCCTGTGCATTCTTCAACATAGCTTTGTGACGTTTTTTAGAGAGCATTGCATAACAATCCAAATTTGTTTAATTATGTTGAAAAGATTATTTTTAGGTATTATTACTTCTCTTGTCCTTCTTAGTGTGCCTTGTGGTGCATGGGGACAGGGCTTTAAGATTTCAGGAACTGTATCGGCCGATGGATCGCCGATGGCGGGGGTAACTGTTGTGGTAAAAGGTACCACTACCGGGGCAATTACGGACGTGGACGGGAAATATATATTGAATGTTCCCGGTTCGAGCTCCGTATTATTGTATTCTTTTATAGGATACAAATCGGAAGAACGTCTTGCAAATTCAAGAGTGATTAATGTCAATCTGACGGAAGATACAAAATTACTGAATGAAGTTGTCGTATTGGGTTATGGTGCCAATACGCGTAAACAGGACTTGTCCGCTTCGGTGGGTGTGATCAGTAATACCGATCAGTTGGTGACGCGTCCGGTGACTTCGACTGAGAGTATGTTGCAAGGGCAGTTAGCTGGTGTTACGGTGAGTGCCAACGGGGGGGACCCTATGTCCACACCTTCGGTTGTGATTCGAGGACAAGGTTCGCAGAACGGTGATAACGTTTTGTGGGTGGTGGACGGAGTTCCCGGTGCTCCTATTGCATCAATGGATGACATTGCCTCCATTGTCGTGTTGAAGGATGCGGCTTCTGCAGCTATCTATGGTGCACAATCCGGTGCGGGTGGAGTTATTCTGGTAACGACCAAAAAAGCGAAGAAGGGAGAACCATCTCTGACTTATGATGCGATATTCGGTTTGCGCCAGGCTACCAATCTGCCACAGTCGCTTACTGCGGAACAGGAGATTGAGATGCGCAAAACGTCGTATGCCAATGCAGGACTTACGCTTCCTACGGGTTGGGATACTAGTGCCAATCCATGGGTTGGGACAACCCGTACCGACTGGATGGATGCGATTTTCCGTACGGCACTTTACCAACGTCACAATGTAGCGCTGAATGTAGGTACCGATAGTTTCAAACATCGCATATCATTTGCCTATGACGATGATCAGGGGACGTTGATCAATACTTATAACAAGTCGCTTACGATGCGCTATAACAGTAGTTTCAAACTGAACAAGTGGGTGACAATAGGTGAGGACTTTGTCTGGAAGAATACTTCAAGTCAGGGTAATAATACCTCGAATCCGGGTACTAATACCTCAAGTGCTTATTCGGGAGTGATCCTTTCGGCCCTTTATATGCCACGTAGTGCCACGGTATACAATCCGTTGGATGGTTCTTATGGCGGGACGACAACCGAGGATCCTGATTATATTGCTAAATATGGTTCAAACTATTCGGATATTCATGGTGACGTAATTAATCCTATGCGTACGCTTCAGGCGGATACGAGATATAATAAGACCAGTGATACGTGGAGTACAACGAGCCTGGAGATAGCCAATGTTATCAAGGGGTTGAAGTTTACGAGCCGGTTTACATATAATCTGGCAAGTAATTATTATAAGAATTTCAATCCGATACGTGATGAGGTGGGTAAGCCTAATACATCGAACAGTCTGGATGAGTCTACTTACCGTTCCGATCGTTGGAAAACAGAGAATACTCTGACGTACGACCGTACATTTGGCGAGCATACGGTGAGTGCTTTACTTTCTACCACTGCCGATCATTATGAGAAGCGTGGACTTAGTGTTTCAGGTTCGGGCTTTGCCGACGAAACGGAAGCCTTACAGTATTTGGCCTATGCAGGTTCTACCACGGCACAGGATTATCTGACCGGACCGGACGCCAATGTTTCGTTGATTTCCCGTTTAGGGTATTCGTTCAATGATCGCTATTTTGTGACGGCTTCATGGCGTCGTGACTATGCCGGACGTTTGCCTAAAGCCAATAATCATGGAGACTTTCCGGCTGCAACGGTGGCATGGAAGATTTCAAACGAGAAGTTCTTTAAGAAAAGTGACTTTATCTCGCTGCTTAAATTCCGTGCGTCATGGGGACGCGTCGGTAACTTAGGGTCGATAGACTATAATTACAAATCGGCGTTATTGGGTAAAGATGAGAATACCGGGAATGAATCCGGTCAGTATGGCGTTACTGCTGGCAAGAAATGGGGCACGGCGGTTTATAATAAGGTAGCGCTCAATCCCGACTTGACTTGGGAGACTTCGGAACAGACCGATCTGGGCTTGGATGTTGATATGTTCAAGAAGCGGTTGTCATTGTCATTCGATTATTTTGAGAAACGTACGTTCAACCTGATACAGAAGCAGACGATGGACTGGCCTTCTACAATAGGTATTAATGCTATGTTGGTGAATCAGGGGGAGGTGCGCAATCGCGGCTTTGAGGTACAGGCTAACTGGTCCGATCGTATCAACAAAAACTTTTCTTACTTCGTATCGGGCAATTTCGCTACGTTGAAGAATTGGGTGTCGGACATCGGGGTGAAGAATACTGATGGTACTCCGGGGGTCTGGACGGGCGACGATTCATTCCGTAACCTTCCTTATATGTACCAGACAGCTCAGGGAGAACCGCTCAATTCTTACTACCTGATTAAGACAACCGGAATCTTTCAGACTGATGCCGAGGCGGCCGCTTATGTGAATAAAGATGGGAATCGCATTCAGCCGAATGCTGTAGCTGGTGATTTGAAGTTTGTGGATTATAACGGTGATGGTAGCATTAATGATAAAGACCGTCAGTATTGCGGGAGTGCCACGCCTAAGACTACATTTGCTTTCACCCTTGGATTCAATTACAAGAAACTATCGGTTAGTGCCATGTTTCAGGGTGTAGGCGGTGCGCAGGCTTTGTACGTAGCCAAGTATATGACATTGAGCGACGTGGAAGGAAACTTTAATCGTTCCAATGAGATCTTGAATGCTTGGAGTTCCACAAATACTTCATCTGATATTCCCCGTCTGTCTAAATCCGATCCGAACGGTAATTTTGCCACTCCATCAGATTGGTATCTGGAGAATGCTTCGTATCTCCGTTTCAAAAACTTCACGATTTCTTATGATATGACTGACTTGCTCCATAAATGTGATTATCTGGCTAAACGTAACAGCAGTATGTCTGTTTACGTTAGCGGGGAAAACTTATACACTTTCACCAACTACTCCGGTATGGATCCTGAATGCGGAGGATATGACGGAATGAAATATCCGGTATCACGCGTGTTCTCCTTAGGGTTGAAACTGACTTATTAATAGTCGATGATCAGTGATTAACAATATAATAATTAGAAAGATGATGAAGATAAAGAAATATATATATGCCTTGGTCCTGTCGACACTGATGTTTAGTTCGTGCAGCGACTTTTTGGATGTACAGTCGGAAGGAAATTCTACGACCACATCTTATTTTCAGAATGATCAGCAGGCTGTTAATGCCATTACCGCCTTATACAAGCCGCTTCATAAGGAAACGGCATTCGGTCGTAACCTTTATTGGGAACAGGGCGCGGCGTGCGACTTGGTTTGGGGGCGCACTCGTGGTTTCAATACACTTGCCACTTTTGCCTATACGGGAAATGAGAGCCCGCTGAGCGACAATTTTAATCTGTTTTATCAGATCATGGCACGCTCCAACTGGGTGATTCAACAACTTCTGAATAAACAAAGCAGCACTACGCTGACGGATATTGAAACCCGTAGTCTGGGTGAAGCTTACTTCATGCGGGGAATGTCGCACTTTATGATTGCTTATCGTTATGGTACCGATAAGCAGGGGGTGCCTTTCGTCCGTTATGAGGATCATCCCGATGGTTACGATAATTCCATTCCTCCCCAACAAGCATCTGTGGTGGATAATTATAAGTATATTATAGAAGACATGGATAATGCCATTAAGTATCTTCCGAAGTTCGAGGATTATGCCGATGAGGATAAGGGACGGGCACATCAGGCTGCCGCCGTGGCTTACAAGGCTGAGGTCTATGCTTATTGGGCGACTTGGGATCCTACACAATGGACTAATGTCATTAGTATGGTAAATTCACTTGAAAGCGATTATGGACGTGGTCTTGTTGCTTCACTGTCTGATTTCTTCTCTTCGGATTACAGTAACTTTTGGAATAAGGAATATATTTGGTCTATTCCTTCGGATGGTGGTTCCAACGGCGGAGGAAGTGAGTTCCCCGGTGTGGTGCTCGAGAACAAAGGTTGGGGACATTATAATGGCTGGGGACAATTTAAACCGAGTTACGACATTTATGAAGAAATGGCGAAAGACGGTGCCGGGAATGATCGTATGAAGCGCTCTATCCTTGAGTATAATCAGGAATTCCAGTTCTGGGGAGAAACACGTAAGTTTTACTCCACATCGGATATTGAAGCCGGGTTTATGATTAATAAGTATATGGATCCGTTTAAGTATGCCAATGCGGATCAGGAGGGTTATGTCAACACCAGCGGCGATTGGCCGACGGCCCGTCTTAACTTCCCGATTATCCGTTTTGCCGATATGTTGTTATTTCGTGCGGAAGCTTATCTAATGACGGATCAGCCTGTTAAAGCCAGAACGGACTTGAACAGAATCCGTGTACGTTCCAACCTGACTCCTCTGGCTGATACTTATACGCCGACTATGGCTGATTTGTATCATGAACGTCGTTGCGAATTAGCGTTTGAATTTACCGATCATCTTTTCGACTTGAAGCGTTGGGATCGTTCTTTCAATACGATAATCAAGACTTTGGCCGATAAAGAGTTGAATGCACATCCGCGTGTTCGTAAATATGAGGACCGTTCCAATCCCGAATCGACGTATACGATTACAGGCTATGAGGACTATACGAACAAGTTGACGTATCAGCCTTATATGATGGTATTTCCTTATCCGTCGAATCAGATTACCAAATCGAATGGGAAGTTAACACAAAATGAAGGCTATAATTAGTCAATGGGAAAGAAACGATTAGGATAATATCATTATCTTGATTTGCTTAGGCTGTGCCGGAAAGTATGAGAATCTTGTCGTTAACAGGCATTTGTTCCGGCAAGAGGAGGAATTAACTTTCGGCACAGCTTATTGTTATTTTATAAACGACTCATTATTATGAAATTAAAGAAACTGATTTTAGTGTGTGCATTTGCAGCCAGTTTGCTGATGACACAGTCTGCTATGGCACAATATCCCGTTAAAATACATTCGCACAATGATTATACGCGTACCATGCCTTTTTATGAGGCGTATTCGCAGAAAGTTTATTCCATAGAGGTGGATTTGTTTTACCGTAGCGGGAAATTCTATGTTAGTCACGAAGAAAAGGATATTGATCCACAAAAGACTTTTGATGCGTTGTATCTTGATCCCTTGCTTGCTCTCTACAGGATGAACAAGGGGAGGGCGTGGGCCGATGCCGACCGGCCTTTACAGTTGGTTATTGAAATAAAATCCGATAATACGGATGCTTTTATGAATGCTTTGGTAGGAATTTTCAAACAGTATCCCGAAGTCTTTAATCCGGAACAGAACCCGAATGCTGTTCATCTTGTCATTACGGGCAGGGTTCCCGCTGCCGGTCAGTTTTCCCGCTATCCGTCCTATATTCGTTTTGATGGTGATTTAAATGATAAATATACGGCTGAAGAGTTGAAGCAGGTAGCTTTGTTCAGTCTTGATTTCGGAAGTCTGTCGCATTGGAATGGTAAAGGTTCGCTGGTGAAGGAAGACAAGGAAAAGGTACTTGCTGCCATCCATAAAGCTCATGCTTTAGGTAAGCCTATCCGGTTCTGGGGAGCACCCGATTGCATAACGGCATGGAATACCTTCTTTTGGATGGGAGCCGATTATATCAATACGGACCATGTAGAGCAGTGCACCGAGTTTTTTAGCGATTGGAAAAATAAGAATTATGTGATTACATCGGCTCCTAAAATGGTTGCTACCGGGGTGACGAATACCGATCGTCTTGATAAGATCACTCATAACTTTTCCGGATTTGAGAATGATAAGTTGCAACTGACTAAAAGCATACCTACTTATACTCCTTCATATCGGAATGATGGGGCTGATCTGCCGGTAAAGAATGTAATCTTGCTCATCGGTGATGGTATGGGACTGGCGCAGATCACTACGGCTTTTCGTGTGAATAAGGGACTTTCAATGCTTAATATGAAGTATATGGGCCTGATGACTACTTCCGCACTGGATGCGTTTACTACTGATTCAGCCGCATCAGGAAGTGCACTTTCCTGTGGACACCAAGTATCCAACAGACATATCTGCGTCAGTGATGATGGTAAACCTTATCCGTTGATTACTGATTTTTTTGCAGCCCGGGATAAGGCGTGTGGAGTCGTTACGTTGGGGAATATCGCCGACGCAACTCCTGCGGTATTCTACGGTCATAATGTGGAACGGGATAATTCCGATGCCCTGACACGTGATTTGCTGGATGGTAAGTTAACCTTACTGGCGGGTAGCGGAATGAATGTTTTCACTCAGCGTCATGACGGGGTGGACCTTGTGGATAAGCTGAAAGAGAAACAGTACAGCTTTATCACGGACATTAACAAGATTAGCACTACGGCTGGAAAAGAGATTTGTGTGGATGAAGAAATGGGAAAAGCAGCCGATACCGGGAATATCGGTTTGTTGGCACGCACAACCCATAATGCTATTGAGAAGCTTGACCAAAGTGGCTCAAAAGGCTTCTTCCTGATGGTAGAAGGGGCTAAGATTGATTATGCGGGACATTCCGGTTGTCTGCCAGGTTCAATAATGGAAACCCTGAGTTTTGATATGGCGGTGGCCGAAGCGTTGAAGTTTGCCGACCGGAATGGCGAGACTCTGGTTATTGTTACTGCTGATCATGAAACCGGTGGACTGACACCGATTGATGGTGACAATAAGACCGGACGTGTAACGGCTTGCTATGTGACTAACGATCATACGCCTATTATGATTCCCGTACTGATCTATGGGCCGCAAGCTCAGCAGTTCATAGGTAAATACTATAATTATGATATTCCCCGTAAAATTAAAAAGCTATTTCATTAAGAGATCGCGTTTCTGATTTGCCTGAGTAGGATGCGGTGGATGATCACTTGTGAAAAGTGGTGATCCATCGTTTTTTTCATTGCTTGTCTTTGCTTCATCCGGATGGTGTCAATTTTTTATTAAGAGTTGACGCTCAAATAGAATAAAAAATGTAATTTCGCTGATCAGTATGGTTATTTGTGTTTGATATTGTTTATTTGGAATTTATAAAAAAAACAACTATGAATTTTGATTTGACCACTCCGGCATTGTTGTTCTCTGCCATATCGTTGATTTTATTGGCGCATACCAATCGTTTTTTGTCGTATGCCCAACTGGTACGTACACTTAAGGAGCAGCATCTTGCAAATCCGTCGACAGTGACTGCCGCACAGATTGAAAATCTTCGCAAGCGACTTTATCTTACCCGTGCCATGCAGGTCACTGGCATCGGTAGCTTACTGCTGTGCGTCATCAGTATGTTCATGCTTTATGTTAACTTCTATCTTATCTCGGTATTTATCTTTGGCTTAGGGATGGCATTGCTTATTATTTCTTTAACGATTTCCGCTTACGAGATTTATATTTCGGTAAAAGCACTTGAGTTACACCTAAAGGACATGGATAAAGGAAAGTGATTCTTTTTTTTGGCTATGGGTAGGGTATCTGTCGGTTAATGCGGTTTATTTCATGAAATGACTTATGAATAAAGACGATTTTCAAGATATATTCAATACTTATTTTGAAGTTATCCGGCGGTTTGTTTATTATAAAACTTCGGATGAGCAGGTTGCTGAAGATATAGCGGAAGATGTGTTTATGCAATTGTGGGAGCGTCGTGACCAGTTGGAAATGCTTAACATCAAAGCTTTACTTTATAAGATGGCGTCGGATAACGTAGTGAGCTACTACCGGAAGCAGGATGTGCGGCTTAGCTTTGCGGAGAATATGCGGCCGGATGGAAGTGCCTCTCTTTCGCCACAAGAAGAATTACAATTTGAAGAGTTGAAGGCGCGTTATGCGGCGGTGTTGGAAGAGATGCCTGATGGTCAGCGGGAAGTGTTCTTGATGAACAGGGAAGAATCCCTGAAGTATCATGAAATAGCCGAACGATTGAATTTGAGTGTAAAGGCTATAGAGAAAAGAATGAATGCGGCTTTGTCGCTGTTACGGAAAAAACTGTTGTGATATGGATACTAAGCATATAAAAGTTACTCCGGAATGGAAGAAAAGTAAAGAGCAGGTGTGGGCGGAACGCTTTGCCGGTCTTGTCGATGAGGCTCCCCGGGTGAAACCGTTGCATCGCCGGCTGTGGGTGCGTTATGCAGTTGCCGCAGTGATCGCAGCACTTATTTTTCTGCCAACGATAGCCTATCTATATACCACGGAGGTGGTGGTGGAACGGGGCAAACAGCTTGCCGTAGCCCTGCCGGATGGTTCACAGGTCAATTTAAATGCAGATAGTCGTTTGACTTACCGTCCGTTGTGGTGGAAAGTGTCGCGTGAAGTGACGCTGAACGGCGAAGGCTTTTTCAGGGTTATGAGAGGTAGTCGCTTTACGGTGAATACCGTCCATGGTTCGGTTGCTGTGTTGGGGACTTCGTTCAACGTGTTTTCCCGGAAAGAACGGTTTGATGTGACCTGCCTTACCGGAAAGGTTCAAGTCACTTCGGGAGAACAATCTGCAGTGATTACCCCGTCAATGCAAGTCCGGTTAGTGGGGCGACAATTTCAGACTTCCGCTGTGGAGCATGCCAAGCAGGCTATCGGGTGGACGAAAGGATGGTTCTATTTTGATCATACTCCTTTGCATGAGGTGATTGATGAAGTGGAGCGGCAGTATAATATCCACGTCACAGCTTCCAGTTTGCCCGATGTGTACTATACCGGTTCATTTTCAAGAGATAAGACGCCCGATGTGGTGCTGGAGATTATAGGAAAACCATTTGGTATTACGTTAACCGCAAATTGATTGAGAAGAATACTGATCATATTGACCGGCTTGTGCATGGTGCTGAATACAGCTATGGCCCAGCAAGTACGGGTAAAAGCTGACAGAGAGCCGTTGGATAAAGTGCTCGAACGATTAGGTGTGGATCTTTCATTCGATAGCCGTGCACTTTCGGCTTATAAGGTAACTTTGAACCGTTCCTTTCCTTCTCCTAAAGCTGCCATTCTCTTCTTGCTTGCCGATAAGCCTTATGTTTGCGAAGAGATTGGTGGAGTGTATGTCATTTCACGGTTGAAAGAAGAACCAGCCCAACCAAAACCTTCATCAAAGAAACCTGCTTCAAAAACAGTGACTTACCTTGAACGTCCGCCGGAGATAAAAGTAGTGGATGTAGGGGAAATTACGATTACCGCACCGCGAATGCAGTTGATTTTCGGTAGTACGGGGCGGGAAGCGGGTGAGCTGACCGGCAGTCAGCAGAGTGCACGTGCCCTGCCGGGGAGTAGTGATAATATTGTCTTCAATTTGTTGCGGATGATGCCGGGAGTGAGAGCGTCAGGTGAACCTTCCGATGAACTGATGGTGTGGGGAAGTAATGCGGGTGAGAGTCGGATTGTATTTGACGGTATTCCTTTATACGGTATGCGCGGTTTTAGTGATAACATCAGCTTTATCAATCCCTATCTGGTGCGTAGCATCCGCTTGATGAAGGGAGGATACGGAACGGAATATGGAAATCAGACGGGAGCTATTGCAGAGATACAGGGTAATGAAGCTGATTATAGCAAACCTTCTTTTAAAGCAATGGTTAGTACATTGACAGCCAATGTGTATGGCAGTGTGCCGGTGACTAAACGTTCGGCATTAGCCGTTGCCTATCGTCGAACCTTCTATGATTTATATCACAGTTCCCTGCTCAATCCCTACAACGGTAAGAGTACGGCGGGAAAGGCGCAGGGGCAGGGGAAAGGATTGGATAAGATAGCCGAAAAAGCTTCGAGCCAGACTGCCGATGAAATGTACGTCACCCCTTCTTATACGTTTTCCGACCTGAATGTCAGTTATACCGGTGAAGCGTTTGAAAATGATACCTACCGCATTGCCTTGTATGGAGCGGACGATAAGTTCGGTTTTACCGCACAACCCGTTGATGCTGAGCTGATAGAAGGTAAGCAGCATTGCCACCAGATAGGAGCATCCGGTTTGTACGACCGTTATTGGCGGAATGCATCACATACCCGCCTGTCCTTTGCCTTTTCGAGAATGAAAACAGAGGATGAAGAGACGGGATTATATGCAGTCAGTCGTTCCGTCCGTCAGTTATCCGCACGTCTGGTGCATGACTTTCCCCTCGGTACGCGGCAGCGGATTAGTGCGGGGGCGGAGTTCAATCGTTATGAAGCAGCGGGCGAAGGGTTGAGTGACTGGAGTACTTTCTTTTCCGACCGGTTGACGTTGGGGCGCTTGTGGATGGATGCCGGATTAAGGGCTGACTGGTTGCCGGATGCCGTTAAAGCGCAGCCTCGTTTATCTGCCGGATATGATCTTGGTAAAGGATTTTCGTTGAGTGCGGCCTGGGGATTGTACAACCAATATCTGAGTCGCATTCCTTATGAAGTTAGTGATAAAAACTACCTTTCAAATTGGGGCATTCATTCGCAACTCCATTCCATGCACGGTGTTGCGAATTTCTCTTATCAATCGGCTCGTGGTTTCACTGCAAGTGTGGAAGGGTATTTGAAGAATACCCGTAATGCCGTGCGGTTGGTGGACTTTGAGCCAACGCCTATTGCGGTGGATGTTCGTGGAGTGGATGTCTTTGCCAAACAGGAGTTCAAGGCGGGTGCAGTCTTCGGTTCTTATTCCCTGACTTCCGTGAAGGAAGCTTATTCGGAAACCGGACATGAGATAAAGTTGGGCGGATTGTTAAAGCTAAAGTCCTTTCTTCTTTCTGCCGATTATGTGTATGGTACAGGTTTTTCCATCCCCGATTATTCCGGGAATAACTCGAACGGAAAAGGTAAAGGTACAGGCATTAAGCAAACGGAGAAGGAGACGTCGTACAGTCGTTTGGATGCTTCCGCCACCTACAGGTTGAGGTTCAGGACCTGTCAGTTGCATGTGGGAGCTTCCGTTATCAATGTGTTTGGTGCTGATAATCTGAAATATAGTTATACTCTTCAAGCTAAAGATGAGCCTGTTACGTTCTATTCCAAAGCAATGCCTTTCACTTCGATGTTTTTTCTTGAATTTATGTGGTAGGGTAAAGTTGAGTTCGTGCGGTTAATAGTAAAAAGACAATTGAATATTAACTTCTAAAACCAAACGAATATGAAAACGAATCTATTTACCGCAATTGCTTTCTCGGCATTCTCTTTGTGTCTGATGTCGTCGTGCAGTCAGTCGGACAGCACTCCTTTGGATGAAACCGGTTCTTCTCAAATGGCTTTGTTGAGTGTGGATGCGGAAGGAGTCAGTGCAATGACCCGTTCTAATGTGGTGCCGGTACTAACGGCTACTTCACCGCTTGATGCAGATGAAATAGAGTTCCTTTATGCCATGCGTGAAGATGAAAAGCTGGCGCATGATGTTTATGCCGTATTTGCGGACAAATATCCTACAGCACCTCAAATTTCACGTATTATGAACGCCGAGGAGTCGCACATTGCTTGTGTGGATTCGTTGCTCGACTATTATGAAATAGAATATACTCCTCTTACGGAAGCAGGTGTTTTCTCCGATCCAACCCGTCAAGCTTCTTACAATCAATTGATTACTCAAGACACTACGTTGGTGCAAACATTCTCGACTATGGCTTTCATGGAAGAAGAAAGTGTTGCCGCTTATAAAGAGGTGTTGCCGGATGTTGCAAACGAGAATATCGCTCTTGTCGTATCAAACTTGATGAAAGCATCGTCCAATCATTTGAAAGCGGTTGTCCGTCAGATTACCGTATTAGGTGGAACTTATGTACCTGTGGTTCTGTCGCAAGAAGATTTTGATGCAATAATCAATGCTCCTTTCACGCATGGGAATGCTTACGGGCAATATAAAGGTAAAGGAGGAAATAAAAATAGCCAAAAGGGCGGAAAAGCAACCGGTGCAAAAGGAAAGGTGAACCAAGCTGGGGTTTGTACGCAAACTGTGAATGGTTATGCTCCCGGTCAAAGCCAAAATAAGGGAGTAGGCAAAGGATACCGTAAAGGCAAAAATTGAGTTCTGGACTTTTATTGATTTTTGCTAACCGTGGGGCAGATCGTTGTCGATGAGACAAATCGGTTTGCCCCTTTCTTTTTTAGGAATAAAGGGGATGAACTTCAACTAAAAATTGAACCTCAATAAAAAGGGAACAGTATGCTCTGATATTTAGATGATGCTCATTGATTCCTTTTAGTTGTTTTTCGAGACGTGAATTAATTCTATTTGCGTTTCAAGCTATTTTCTGTAATAGTTAATATCTCTTGCTTGAGCCTGTGCGAATGAAGATTAAGCAGGTTTTGCAATGAATTTTGTGAGCTATTCTTTTGCTAATAAAATATTGTTCGTATATTTGCGAACAATAAAGTAATCATAGACTGTTATGATCTGACTATGATTCTCTTGGAAAGTAAATCAGTTAAGAAGTAGCGGATTAAAGATTATAAGAAAATGGCAAAAGGAGATTATACAGCAAAGCAAGAAGAAGTGGCCCGTTTCGCAAAGGCGTTGGGGCATCCGGCCCGTATTGCCATTCTTCAATTTTTAGCCAGCCGGGATACTTGTTACTTCGGTGATATTCATGAGGAGTTACCTATTGCCAAAGCTACGGTTTCGCAACATTTAAAGGAATTGAAGGATGCCGGATTGATACAGGGTGAAATAGAAACCCCGAAAGTGAAGTATTGTATTAATCGGGAGAATTGGCGATTGGCTCAGCAACTCTTTGCCGATCTTTTCCGGAGCTGTGCTGAAAAGAAGGATCTCTGTTGCTAAAACAGTTCTTTTTTTATGCTTTCAATGTTCGTCATGTTACGAATGGATAGAGCTGCTTTATAGAAGGATTGATAAATTGAAGGAAAGAAGCTGTTTCAGTTTGCGCGTTACTGATTTGATTATGATTAGTGAGAACTGTAGACACTTCACATTCATCCGTCGCGGCACCTATTGTGATTTGATTATGACTGGCGAGAACTTTTACTTCCGGAAGACGGATAAGGGGAGTTTGATTTTTGTTTAGTGAGGTGTGATTATTCATTTTAATAAAAATAAAAAGTTATGGAAATTAAAGTATTAGGAACGGGTTGTTCCAATTGCAAAGCATTGTATGCTTCGGTAGAAAAAGCAATTGCCGAAGAAGGTCTTGAAGCTTCATTGGTAAAAGAGGAAGACTTGATGAAGATTATGGAATATGATGTAATGCGTTTACCAGCTCTTGCTGTCGATGGCAAAGTAGTGGCTTCGGGCAAAGTTTTGTCGGTGGCGGAAGTTAAAGCTTTGTTGAAGAAATAGAGACTGTTCTGTTTCTCCGGTTTATTGTGTCCTTATTGTTCGTATTATTACGAATGTAAATAGAGATTATATATGATACAGAATTTTGTAGACTGGCTGGTTTATCAGCTGTTTGGGCTTGGTGCAGACACTCATTTGGGAATGGCTGTGAACTTTTTCTTTTATGATACCATCAAGATATTGATCCTTCTTTTTCTCATCAGTACGTTGATGGGTATAATCAATGCTTATTTTCCTATAGACCGTTTACGTCACTATTTGACGACGCATAAACTCTTTGGATTGCAATATTTCTTTGCTTCCCTGTTTGGAGCTATTACTCCGTTTTGTTCTTGTTCATCCATCCCGCTGTTTATCGGCTTTGTGAAAGGAGGCATTCCTTTGGGGGTGACGTTCGCTTATCTCATTACTTCCCCTTTGGTTAATGAGGTTGCGGTGGCGATGTTTGCAGGTACTTTCGGACTGCGTATCACGGTGATTTATGTGGTAAGCGGCATTTTACTTGGTATGATTGGTGGTTTTGTGTTGGGGAGGTTGAAGCTGGAGCCTTATTTAAGTGATTGGGTTCGGCAAATTCAGCAGAATGCAACTACCGAGTCGGCGGTTTGGGAAAAGGAGAAAACTCCGTTTATGAAGCGCCTACCTTCGATTATGCAAGGTGCATGGGATATTGTACGCGGGGTATTGCTCTATATTATTATAGGTATAGCTCTCGGAGCAGTAATGCACGGCTATGTGCCCGAAGGTTTCTTTGAGCAGTATTTATCAAAGAGTCATTGGTATGCCGTTCCCATTTCGGTGATTTTGGCAGTACCGATGTATGCTAACGCTGCCGGTATTGTGCCCGTGATTGAGGTCTTTGTAGCGAAAGGTATTCCTATCGGTACGGCTTTGGCTTTTATGATGGCTGTGGTAGGTCTGTCTTTCCCGGAAGCCACTTTGCTGAAGAAAGTCATGACCTGGAAACTGATCGGTATCTTCTTCGGAGTCATTGCATTATTTATTATCCTTTCCGGTTATTTGTTTAATTCAATATTATAGTAACTATGAATAAGTTGATTTCTTTAAGATTGTTATTGGCTTTAGCCGTGAGCACAATTTTATTTATCTCTTGCGGCAACGCGGCAAAGAAGAATGCTTCTCAGGAAACGGCAACTGTACAGAAGGATCGCGTGGAAATACTCTATTTTCATGGAGCTCAACGCTGCATCACTTGCCGGGCTATAGAGAAATATACTAAAGAGCTGTTGGATAGTATTTATTCCCAAGAGTTGGCATCGGGTAAGGTGGTGTATAGGGTCATTGACATCTCTAAAAAGGAGAATGAAGCAATAGCAGATAAGTATGAAGTATCGTGGTCTTCTTTGTTTGTCAATGGTTGGAAAGCGGACAAGGAGAATGTCAATAATATGACTGAATTTGCTTTTGGCAATGCCCGGAATAATCCGGCGAAGTTTCAGGAAGGGATTCGTCAGAAAATAGATGAATTATTAAAATAAAACAGGAATGAACTTTCTTCAAGCACTTTTGGAACAGAGTTCGGTTCCGGCAATTACGGCCTTTATTCTCGGACTACTTACTGCTGTGAGTCCCTGCCCGCTGGCGACTAATATTACCGCTATCGGTTTTATCGGAAAGGATTTGGATAACCGGCATCGCATCTTTTTCAACGGCCTGCTTTATGCTGCTGGGCGTGTGATTACTTACACTCTACTCGGGTTTATTTTGATTCCGATCTTGCGTGAAGGTGCCAGTATGTTTGCTGTACAGAAAGCTGTAAGTAAATATGGTGAATGGCTAATTGGTCCGGTACTGATTGTGGTGGGTGTTTATATGCTCGATTTAATTAAGCTGAACCTATTTCGTATCAATATTGGCGGGGATCAGTTGCAAAAGAAAGCGAAAGGTGGTTTGGGAGCTTTATTTCTCGGAATCGTTTTTGCTTTAGCTTTTTGCCCCACCAGTGGTGTTTTCTATTTCGGGATGCTTATTCCTCTGTCTGCGGCGGAATCAGGTGGTTACTGGCTTCCTGTGGTATATGCTCTCGCCACCGGATTGCCTGTGATCTTTGTAGCGTGGATTATAGCTTATAGTCTTTCGGGTCTGAGTCAGTTCTATAATAGGATGCAACTTTTTGAAAAATGGTTTCGGAGAGTGGTTGCAATTGTTTTTATCTTTGTGGGTGTGTATTATGTGATATTACTAATGATTTAGATAGATGGAGAGGGAAGATATTAAGATACGTCCGGTTGAGTTGAAAGACGCAGAGACGATTTGCCGAATTTACAATTACTATGTGGAGTATACTGTAATAACCTTTGAAACGATTGCTGTGGAAGTTGCTGAAATGAAGGGTCGTATTGAAGAAGTTCTTGCTGCAGGTTTGCCTTATCTCGTCGCTGAAAAAGAGAATAGGGTGGTGGGGTATTGCTACATCCACAAGTGGAAGAACAGATGCGCATATGCTTCTACAAAAGAGTTGACGGTTTATTTAGATAAAGCATACATGCAACAGGGCATCGGAACGTTGTTGTTTGAGCATTTGCTTAGGGCGGTTGACTTAAAGGATACTCATGTATTGGTTTCAGGTATTTGTTTGCCTAACGAAGGAAGTGTTAGTTTGCATGAGAAGTTTGGCTTTAAAAAAGTCTCGCATATGAAGCAGGTCGGATGGAAGTTTGATCGTTGGCGTGATGTGGGGCATTGGGAGTTGATCTTGTATCGTTCCCCCAGCATACTGGTTATCTGTACCGGGAATAGCTGCCGTAGCCAGATGGCTCATGGCTTTTTGCAATCGTTCGACCCTGATATTGAAGTTGCTTCGGCGGGAACGGAACCGACCTCTGAAGTGAATCCGATGGCTGTAAAAGTGATGGCTGAGGCTGGTGTTGACATCAGTAATCATGTGCCTGAAAACATAACTAAGTACTTGGACCGGAAATGGGATTACGTTATTACTGTATGTGACGGAGCAAATGAAAAATGTCCGGTATTTACCGGTTCTGTTAAACATCGGATGCATATTGGCTTTGATGATCCTTCGAAAGCGGAAGGTTCTCCTCTCTTTATCGAAAACGAATTTCACCGGGTGCGTGATGAGATTAAAGAAAAGTTTTATCAGTTTTATCTATCGGAGATTGTTGGTTGAGTTACATTTGAGTTTATAATTACAGTAAAAGAGAAGTTCTATAATATAGATTATATATAAAAGAGCGGATTGGGCGTGAAGAGTATTTAAAGCTTTTATAAACAAGCAACATTGACTGTTTACATAAGCAAACTCTAATCTTTGAGAATATGGGATGCTTGTTTCTTCGTTTGTAATTTTTCTTGGCGAAAAGAAGAGCGCCCTTAAACAGAGCTAGGCAAAGGTAGGGACTGAGGTAGGCACAGTTCCTACCTTTGCCAGCCTCAGTCCCTACCTTTGCCTACCCCCCTTCAGAAGCTTTCTGGATAGGGAATCGGTGGCTATTTTTTTTACTCATACTTAGCACATTCTATACTTAATTCTTCAAGCAATAGAGAGGAGTGGGGCAGTTGGTTGATCCAAAGTGAAAGTGAATAGAAAAGATGGAATGTATCTTCTATTAACATGAATTCAATATAAAGATTTAAAATATGGTAAGCTGTTCGTCATTGATGAGGTTCAGACCAATAGCAAGTTTCTTTTCAAAGAAATAATTTAATGCTTATATCGAATTCACGTTAGTTTATCATTGATTTGTGGAAACTTTGATCAAAGTTTGTATCTTAAAGTAAGATAGAAAAATAAAGGGAAAGCCGTTCTAATTTAATTCCGAAGAGGAATTTTTAGAACGGCTTTTTATATATATAGATATTATGTTCTGTAGAGAGGGCAATGATGTTTTAATACTACTCCGTCTCTGAATAGCTACAGATTAATAGGGATTCTTTGAATCGGTAACGCGAATAAGCTTTTCGTTGACAAACTCGTATATGCCGGCTTCGGACTGTTCACGACCATAACCGGATCCCTTGGTTCCTCCGAATGGTAGTTCGGGAGCTATTCCGGTGACATGATTGATGTAAACCATTCCGGTCTCAATTTGCCGAGCTACTTCAACAGCTTTCTCTTTATCGGTAGCGAATACGGTACCGCCTAATCCAAATTCGGTGGCATTGGCCAGTTCAATAGCTTCTTCCAGTGTCTTGTATTTGTAGAGCATGAATACCGGGCCGAATATTTCTTCGAAATAAGCATCCATGTTGGGTGTGATGTCGGTAATCAGGGTTGGTTCCACAAATGCTCCGGGACGATCAACACGATGTCCGCCAAGAAGAATGTGTGCACCTTGTGCCTTAGCTTTATCTATTTGTACTGCTACATCGGCGGCAGCTTTTTCGGAGCTCAACGGAGCAACATCGGTCTCCGGGTCCATCGGATCACCTACTTTCAGCTTGGAGAATATGTCCTTTACTTTTTGTAGAAACTCATCATATTTTGATTCGGGAACAATGACTCTCTTAGGAGATACACAAACTTGTCCGGCATTCCACATCCTTCCGTAAACAGCGGTCTGTACGGCATCATCCAAATCGGCATCATCGAGTACAACAAACGGATCACTACCTCCGAGTTCCAAGGTAGATTTCTTTACCTTAGCCCCTGCAGCAGCTGCAATAGATGCACCTGCCGGTTCGCTTCCGGTTAATGTCACCGCTTTAATCTTTGGATTATTGACATAACTTTCAATGTCTTTCCCTGGGATAAATAGATTACTGTATACTCCATCCGGTGCTCCGGCTTCACGGATAATATCTTCCATGACTTGCGCACATTGAGGAACATTGGAAGCATGTTTCAAAACCATTGTATTTCCTGCCATCAGATTAGGTGCCGCCGAGCGGGTGATTTGATAGAAGGGGAAATTCCATGGTTGTACGCTAAGTATAACTCCGATGGGCTCATAGCTGATAAAAGCTTTACCAATAGGAGTTTCAAGTTTCTTGTCGGCAAGGAGAGATTCTGCTTTTGAAGCATAGTAATCAAAGATGTCCGCACTAAGTTCAACTTCTGCAATGCTTTCTCTTAATAGTTTTCCCATCTCAAGTGTTGCCAGTTTACTCAGTTCTTCTTTTCTGGAGCGCATAATCTCAGCTACTTTATGAATAATGGCTGAACGCTGTGCAAAGGAGGTTTTTCTCCAACTCTTAAAAGCTTCATCTGCTTTGGAGATAATTGTATTGACTTGGTCTTTTGACATGACCTCAAACTGTTTTACCACTTCATTATTGAAGGGATTCACAGTTTTAATCGATGAAATGCTCTTGTTCGTTTCCATACTATATTTATTTATGTTTATTAGACTTTTACTTGACATTTGCTTTTGTTGTGTTATGAACTATGAACAGAACAACTTTTATAATGTTGGATACTTATATCGATATTTATCCTTTTTTAGTTCATGATTATAAGTTCGTTAATTTATTGAGCACTGCCAAACACGTTAAGTGGTCTGACGAGTATGGAGGAGTTACTTTAGAAAACCAGATGCCAGCTTTTGCTTAAATAAGCAAGTCTGATTCCTAATAAAACCCCTGAAAGGGAATAAAAGGCTGCGGAGATAACACTCATTAATCATTCCGTTCCCGTTATAAGATTTAGTAGTTTATGGATTGGACTCTTATGTATTTCAGGAAGTCTTACTTTATTTCGCTATGCGGTAAATATAGTTTATTTGCCAATTTTTAACTAGATTGGGACTATTGATCGTGGACCTAAAACTCTATTTTATAGCTAATATTAGGGATTACTGTTGCTTCCCTTTCCTGTTCGCACAGTTGAGTTTTAAAGTTGTATCTGTATCCATTATACTCTTTATAAGCTGTTGCATTAAGAGCTTTAAAAGCAAACTCATGGGCGCATTTTCTTTTATTGACTTTATAACTTATAGTGAAATGACCTAATAAGGCTGGGGAAAGTTGCTTACTGAAAGCTAGTCTTTCATTATATATAGCATCTTCCTGTTCTTTTGAAGCTTCTGCATCTATTAGGGAATAACGTTCACCACCTTGATAGGATAGGCGGACATTGGCGCTAAATACATTCTTTTTGCTTCTGCCTACGAACCATTCTTTGCCAGCAAGTAAATTTATTAAATAGTTGCGGTTATACCGGGTGTTTCGCCATATCCCGTCGCCTCCTTTATAACGAGAGCTGAAGAGGGAAGCGGTAATCATGTAATAGTAGCCTTGGGACATATATTTCTCAAATGTGAGGTCTATTCCATAATTTAGTCCTTTACCTTTATTTATTAGGGGACTTTTTACAAACCAGTCTTTCTGTAAATTAATAAAGGAATATGAGCTGTCTGCAATAACCGGGACATGGTATAATTGTTGAATGTACGATTCTAAATGTAGATGATAGTCGGAACTGATATTGAAATCGTATGAAAGAACCCAGTGATGTGCCCGTGTAAAGTTTAGGTCCTTATTGATTGACTCACCGCTTTGTGAACGGGTAAAATAGTAATTCAGCATTTCCAATCTACTATGAAGTCCGTAGGCTAGACCGAAGGATTGTTTCGAATTGAAATCCCATTTCAGACCGATTCGGGGTTCTATTGTGTAATGCTTATTGAGGGTGAAGAACTGTCCGTTGATACCTAGATTCAGCGTCCATTGTTTTGCTAGACGGATGGAGGAAGTACTGTAAGCGGTGAATAAGGTGCTAAATCCATTTTCATCGGCTTGAGTTGCTAGTTCTGTTCCTACCGGGTCAGCCTCTTTTAAAAGCATATTGTAAAGTAATCCGGTTATTTGTATCCCTGTTTTATTCGTGTGCTTTGCACTAATCTTCTGACTGATTGAACTTGAGAAGACAAAGTCATAATTGGTATTCCGAATTTTATCCTTGGGGAGTAGGTAAATTTGTTGATTCATTTGCTCAGTATGCATATCCAACCCACTAACAGTTGCTGCGAGTGTTGATTTAAGTAAGGTATTCTGCCCGATATGTATTTTATGCTGTAGCCCTATTGCTCCCATATACTGTTTGGCATCCTGATCTTGTTTATCCTGAAGATACTTCCATTTCTCTGGATTATCTTCTGCTGTTTGCCCTGAACGATCAATGAGTCCCAGTCCCCATAAGGAGAATGTTCCCTTATTTGTTGTAGGCATATTTATTTTAAAAGATAAATCTTGATATTTTGTTCCTTCGGCATCGTCCGGCATTAACGGAGAGAGTAGTGATAGTGTGGAATAGCGATAATTAAACAGGTAAGATGCTTTTCCCCCTTTCTTAAAAGGTCCCTCAGAGGCAACATCAACACCTAGTAGCCCGACTTGAAACGTGTTTTCATTTTTAATGTTATTACCATTTCGGAGTTTGATATCAAACACTCCTGATAATGCATTACTATAATCCGCAGGAAAAGCTCCGGTGAAGAAATCGGAATTGCCAAGAACCTGACTGCTAAGAGCTGTCAGACCTCCGCCTCCAAAGCCGGTGATGTCCGCAAAGTGGTTGGGATTGGGAATTTCCACATCTTCTAGTTTCCATTGAAGAAATTTCGGTGCATTTCCACGGACCACAATACCGTTATTACCAATATTACTGCTAACACCTGCAAAAGCGGTTGCTAGCCTTGCCGGATCATCAAAGCCACCGGCATACCGGCTCGCTTCCTCTACACTAAGCATCCGGGCGCTGACGGTAGCCATCCGATTGAGTGGCATGCTCTTGTTAACTTTCGGCACGATGACTACAGCTCCTAATTCAGAGACACTTTCTTTTAGCCGGACATTCAGTACAACCTCCTTGGAGGATGAAACCATTACTTCGCTAATAATTACAGGTTCATACCCAAGATAACTTATAGTCAGATTGTATCGTCCTACGGGCAAATTTCGTAATATGAAATTTCCATTATTATCGGTACTGGTGCCTATCTGGCTATGTTGCACAATGACCGACGCGAAAGAAAGAGGTTCATCTGATGTTTCATCTTTCACTGTTCCTCTGATACCTTGTATGGTTTGCCCATATACCTGTACCGAATAAATGAAGATAAAAAGGAGTGTTGCTACTAGTTTGTTCATATTTTTTTGAGTATTTTTGATGATTAATTTATTGCGATGCAAAGATCCGGTAATTGAAATTTGATATCAATACTGATTTATCAGTATAAAGTGGACTTGAATATGGAAATTTATTTTGATCAATATAATGAATTGATTCACTCTCTTTCCTTTGATGAAGCGGATCTGGACTACACCTTGTTGGATCAGCACAAGCCGATGTTATCCGAGATGGCAAGGGTGGCTAATAGTGGCATAGCGGTGTTTGATCTATACCGTAGGGAGCATCTATTTATCACTTACAATTTTGAAAAATTGTTTGGCTTTAATCGTGAGGGTTTGAAGCAGGAAGGTAATCAATATTTCGACAAGCGGGTGCATCCTGATGATTTTAAGGTGCTGATGCGTAATGGTGTTTGTGCTTTTAAATATATTTTGGCTCACAAAGAAAAGTGTAAAGAATATAAGTTTATTAATGAATATAGGATTCATAATAAAGAAAAAACGTATATGCGGGTGATTGAGCAGCATCAGATTCTGGAAGTGGATAAGCGCTCTAATCCTTGGTTGTCTATTAGTGTATGGGATGTTTCGCCCGATCAAAGCCCTTTTCAGGGAGTTCGGACACAGATGCTGAATTGTAGAACAGCTGAAAGCTATTCGTTATACGATTTGGCGAAGGCTACGTCCATGGAGCTGCCTCTTTCTGCTCGAGAGGTGGAAATCCTGAGGCTCATCAAAGAGGGATTGTTAAGCAAAGAAATTTCGGATAAATTGTGTATCAGTGTTCATACGGTAAATACTCACCGACAGAAGATTCTTATGAAACTTAATGCAAATAATTCGATGGAAGCAATTAAATATGCTTCTTCTTTAGGGCTCCTTTCTTAAGATGCGGAAAGATATTCATATCTATAGGATGGAGTATCTGCCTTAATTCTTTGAAATATATTAGTGTTGCCTTAAAAGATTATTGTAATTTTGAATATTGTTACAATTTATTGGTTGTATAGTGTTTTTGGTAAAAATAACTTTTTAAGTATGAAATATGAAAAAGTATGTGTTTAAGTCTCTTAGCTGCGGTACTATTTTACTAGCAGCTACAATGTCTTCTTGCAAGCAGACTAAAAGTGTGGTAGATGAAGTTGATCCTCTTGTTTCACACATTGACTCCACAACAAGACCTCAGGATGATTTCTTTCAATTCGCCGATGGGCGCTGGTTTAAGCAACACCCTATTCCTGCGAGTGAGCAGAGCAATGGTATCTTCCAGCTGGTACAAGATACGGTGAATGCTCAAGTGTTGAATATTTGCAAATCGGCTGCGGCTAAGGAAGAACAAAAAGGCAGTAATAAACAGAAAATCGGTGATTTTTTCTATTCCGGTATGGATAGCATTTCATTGAATAAGAAGGGAATTGACGACCTGAAAAATGATTTGGCTAAAATAGATCATATCAAAGATTTGGGAGGTATTATTGCCGAGGCTTCTTATATTCATACGGTGGCAGCTTCTCCACTGATGGGATTTTATGTTGCTCAGGATGATAAGAACAGTAGTAAATATCAAATTTATATCAATCAAGGCGGATTGAGCATGCCGGATCGTAACTATTATGTTGATATGGATGCAAAGTCCAAGGCGATTCGTGATAAGTTCGTCGGTTATGCAGGCGATATGTTTAGAATTATGGGATACGATAATGCCAAGGCCAAACTGGCAGCTGATAAGTTGTTGGAAATGGAAACGGCATTGGCAAAAGTATCTCGCAAGCGTGAAGACACACGTGATCCGTTTACGAATTATCATAAGATGTCGTTGGCTAAACTGGCTACTTTGACGCCTAATCTCAATTGGAAGACTTTTATGGACGGTATGGGACTTGCTAAAGCGGATAGCGTAGTAGTCGGCCAACCTGAGTTTCTTACCGGCCTAAACGTTAATCTCAAGAAATATACCATAGACGATTGGAAAAACTATCTTAAGTTCCATTTTGTGGATGGGCTTGCTCCTTTCGTGGATGATAATACCTATATGAAATATTTCGACTTCTACTCTAAAACGCTACGTGGCGTGGAGGAACCTCGTGATAGATGGAAACGTGTGGTTGCTATGACGGATGGTGCACTTGGAGACCTTATCGGGCAGGTCTATGTAGAAGAATATCTTCCTAAAGGGACCAAAGAGAAGCTTGAAGAAATAGGCAACGCAATTAAAGTTGAATTTGCCCGGCGGATTAAGGCACTTGACTGGATGAGTGAAACTACAAAGGAGAAAGCGTTGAAGAAGCTGGATGGTTTGATTATGAAGGTTGGTTATCCTGATAAATGGAAAGACCTGAGCAGTATGCAAATAGATCGTTCTTCTTATGTGAAAAATGTGATGAATGCCAATAGATGGGAGGTTGCTTACATGATTCATAAGTATGGTAAACCGGTTGATCGTACAGAATGGGATATGGAACCGCAGACTTATAATGCTTATTATAATCCGTCGAATAATGAGATCGTGATACCGGGTTGTAATATTATTGTTCCGGGCTATGAGCGCAAGATGGCTGATGATGCTATTCTTTACGCTATTATCGGGGCTACTTTCGGGCATGAAATTACTCATGGATTTGATGATCAAGGTTGTAAATATGATGCGAACGGTAATTTGGTGAATTGGTGGACTAAGGAAGACAAGTCGAAATTTGATACAAAGACCAAGATGATCGTGAAACAGTTTGATGATTATGTGGCGGTTGATAGCTTGCATATTAATGGAGAGCTGACTCAGGGAGAGAATATCGCGGATCTGGGTGGTGTGATTATGGGATATGAAGCCTTTAAGAACACGAAGCAATATAAAGAGAATGAGATGATTGCCGGTCTGAATCCAAGTCAACGCTATTTCTTGGGTTATGCTTTGGCATGGATGTTGAATATGCGCCCTGAAGCAATGGCTACTCAAATTAAGAGTAATGAACATGCTCCTGCAAAGTGGCGTGTTCTAGGTCCTCTTTCTAATATGCCGGAGTTTTATTCTACCTTCAATGTGAAGAAAGGTGATAAGATGTGGCGGCCTGAAAGTGAGAGGGTGAAGATTTGGTAAAAAGCCAGAGCTACGAGAGGGTTGTTTTCTTTTGATCCTTATTTGCTGAGTGATGAAGCAATCCTTTCGATATATAAGGGATCATACTGAAATGTTGAGGGTTGTTCATCTTAAATATTATATCTTTGCCTGAAAAACAGGATATGAATTACGATACTTTCCTTCGCTTCATCTTTCCAGATGGTATGTTTGATTACTTTGATATGACTCGTTTCAATGAACTTTCCGATAAAGTTGAAATCTATTTTGAGGAGAAAAATAATCCTCCTGAAGAATATCATCAGGATAAGCTTGAAAGTAAAGGGTTCTATGAGGAAGTCCGTATGCATGATTATCCCATGCGTGGACGGAGCTGTATACTTTATATAAAGAAACGCAGATGGTACAATCACACTCAATCCAATTATGTTTCAAGAAATTGGAAGCTTATGGCTCAAGGCACGCAAATTAGCTCTGAATTTGCGTCTTTTTTAAAAGCTATGGATCGACTCTCGCGCCCTTAGCATCAGTTCATTGGCCGATCACTATGGTTTGGAGGCCAAGCAACTTGAATCACAATATAAGAATCATCTGAGCAATTACAGATGCTGGGATCAACTTCCCCATGCAGAAGATTGGATCTTGTTTGAAAAGAATATGGGTGCTCATGTGGGGCTGGATGAAACAAGCCTTTCTCGTGGAGAGTTATACACTATTCTAATCAATAAGGGAGCTAAAGGTAAGAAAGGAAGTATTATTGCCATGATTAAAGGAACGGATGTGCAAACAATCTCGGCTGTATTGCTTCAGCTATCGCGCAGACGTCGTTTTCAAGTTCGTGAGATCACTTTAGACATGGCTTCGAACATGCATCAGATTGCCCGTATCTGTTTTCCCGGTGCCAAGCAAGTGGTCGATCGTTTTCATGTACAGCAATTGGCCTTTGAAGCCGTACAGGAAATGCGTATTAAAGCACGTTGGGAGGCTATGGATAAAGAAAATATACAGATTAGCCATGCTAAGGCTTGTGGAATGCAGTACAAACCTTTGATATTGGAGAATGGAGATACTAAAAAACAACTACTTGCCAGAAGCCGTTATTTGTTATTTAAGAAAGAGACAGCCTGGAGTAGTTCTCAAAGTAAGCGTGCAGCTATTCTGTTTAGAGAATACCCGGATATCAAAAAGGCATACTATTTAAGTATGCGCTTAGGACTCATTTATCATCAGCCCACGCATGCTGATGTGGCATTAACCAAACTGGCTCGTTGGTACGATGAGGTTGATAAATCTGGGTTTCTATCCTTTGGTACAGTGGCAAGAACCATACAAACGCATTACTTAAGAATCGTAGCTTTCTTCAAGAACCGTGCAACTAATGCGGCAAGCGAATCTTTTAATGCAAAAATAAAGCTATTCAGAGCACAACTCAGAGGAGTCAGGGATGTGGCATTCTTCTTATTCAGATTATCTAAAATTTATGCTTAACATGGCAATCCCTCAGAATTTAGGTATGATCCTATATAAGTAATCTTATAAGTAGTAGGTTAAGACGCAAAAAAGAAAAGACCAATAATCAATTGATTATTGGTCTTTTCTTTTACTCAGTCGGGGTGAGAAGATTCGAACTTCCGACCACACGCCCCCCAGACGCGTACTCTAACCGGGCTGAGCTACACCCCGAATTGCGGATGCAAAAGTACGGCTTTATTTTTAAAATGCAAATTTTATATCTCATTTTTATATCCCCATACATTCCCGATAAAAGTCGAACATTTCAAAGATCGTTTTTTTATCTGCTGTCTGGTTGAGGCTAATATCTCCGATTTCTTTTAGTAGGGTGAAGTTGATAATACCGGCAGTATTTTTCTTGTCATGTTTCATCAGTTCGTAGAGTTGTTCGTATTGGCTGCAATCAAAAGTAAAGGTCCCATAATTTTGCCGGATAAATTGGCTGGTCCGGCGCATTTTTTCCAATGGGAATCCGGCTTTAATATGGGAGAGGTAGAGTTCGCATACAATACCCCATGCCACAGCATAGCCATGAAGTATCGGGCGGTTTTGTGCCAAAGCCAGGCTTTCAAAGGCATGACCTGCGGTGTGTCCGAGATTCAATGCTTTACGAATGTTGTGCTCCAGTGGATCTTGCTGCACAATGTCTTCTTTGACTTGCACGGAGTGTCCAACCAGTGTTTTCAATATAGAGTAATCAATTTTGTCGGTATCAAATGTCAGTAATTCAATCCAGTGCTGGGAGGTACTGATGAGTCCATGTTTGAGCATTTCGGCATAACCGGAGAAAAAGTTATGTGCATCGAGGCTTCTTAGAAATTCGGTATCGAGCAATACACTGATGGCAGGGGAAAATACGCCTATCTCGTTTTTCAGTCCGTTGAAGTTAATGCCTGTTTTGCCGCCAACGGAAGCGTCCACCATGGCCAGTAGCGTAGTTGGTATATTGATGTACGGGATTCCACGTTTGAAAGTGGAAGCGGCAAATCCTCCCAGGTCGGTTACCATACCTCCTCCCAGATTGATCAGTAGAGAATGACGGGTGGCACCACATTCGCTTAAAGCTTGCCATACGGAAGCTAGTGTCTCTAATGTTTTATGTACATCACTGGCTCCTATGATAATCTCTTCCGCCTCTTTCAATAGACTGAATTCCTTTAATTGAGGCAGGCAGAGCTGATGGGTGTTCTCGTCGGTAAGGATAAAGAGTTTGTCATAGCTCTCTTTTTGGAGTGCCTTTGTCAGACTGTCTTTTAAATTTTTGCAGATGATAACTTCTTGCTTGCTCATGATGTTTTCTCTTTTTAGCTTCGCAAAGATAGGATTTCTCTGTGAAAGAGTTATCTTTGTCTATAAAAATAAGAATAAAAGATGAAAGCATTGCTGCCTGTATTTTGCCGTCCGTTGGGCTATGCCATTATTGCATTGGCTTTGTTTCTTCCTATTATGATGTTAATGATGGGAAGAGTGACAGACCAGAATTTGCTCTTTTATAAAGAGTGTTCCAAATTGCTTATGATACTTGGCGCCTTAATGATTTTGTTTGCTTTGACCAAGGATGAGACAAAAGAGACGGAGCAGATACGCAATAAGGCGACACGTAATGCGATTTTTCTTACGGTACTTTTTATTTTCGGGGGTATGCTTTATCGGCTGGCTAAAGGCGATACTTTTTCGATGGACACCTCCTCTTTTCTTATCTTTCTTATATTGAATGTGCTCTGTTTGGAATTTGGTATAAAGAAAGCGCTCCTTGATCGATTATTTAAGAATAATCGTCGATAAATAGGATCTTTTCTTCTTATTCATTTAAACCTTTCCATGAAAATTGCGTCAAATGAAGCAGTGTAAAATGAGACATTGCTGATCAATTAAAAATAGACGCATGAAAAAGACTTTCCTTGGATTGGTGTTGCTTTTTGCAACGACCTTCTCTGCTTTTCCACAAACGGCAGGTATAACTGTATCCGGACGTGTTATTGAGGATGATAGTAAACAACCGGCGGCACAAGCCACGATTCAGTTGCTTTCATTACCTGACAGTGCTTTTGTAAAAGGTATTGCCACTTCGCAAAACGGATATTTTAAGCTTCCCCAAGTAAAAGGCGGGCGTTATGTCTTGAAAATATCCTATATCGGATTTATTCCCAAAATGATACCTTTACGCTTGGTAGCTTCCGTTCCTGATAAGAATGTGGGTACAATAGTGTTGAATACAGATGCCGTAATGCTTTCTGAAGCTGTGGTTACCGCCGAAGCGCCTCAGGTACAAGCCGTAGAGGATACATTGGTTTATAACTCTTCCGCTTATCGTACTCCTCAGGGAGCTATGTTGGAAGAATTGGTTAAAAAACTTCCCGGGGCAGAGATTGATGGCGATGGGAATGTGAAGATTAATGGTAAAGATTTGAAGAAAATCATGGTAGATGGTAAGGAGTTCTTTGGTGGTGATGTAAAAACAGGGCTGAAGAACTTGCCGGTGGACATGATTGATAAACTAAAGACCTATGATAAGAAATCGGATCTTGCTCGAATAACCGGCATTGATGATGGCGAGGAAGAAACAGTGCTGGATCTGACTGTAAAGAAGGGTATGAATCAAGGATGGTTTGGTAATCTAGATGCTTCTGTGGGGAATAAACATCGGTATGCAGGGCGTGCTATGCTAAACCGCTTTGTGGATAATGCACAGATTTCTTTTATTAGTTCAACCAACAATGTGAATGACCAGGGATTTTCGGGCGGTGGTGGAGGTCCTCGCTGGCGTTCTAACAATGGTTTAAATGCACCTAAAGAAGTCGGACTTAATTTTGCTACTGAAACTCCAAAATTGGAGTTGGGGGGAAGTGCCCGTTATAATTATAGTGATGCGGACATTGCAAGTGTGAACTCTGTGGAGAGTTTCTTGCAATCTCGTAACTCTTATTCAAATTCAAATTCGTTGAATCGGAATAAAAATAAATCTTTTAATGCGGATTTCAGAATGGAGTGGAAACCGGATTCCATGACTAATATAATTTTCCGACCTAACTTTTCGTATGGAAAGACAAATAATGCTTCAAACTCTGAATCAGGTACATTTAATGAGGATCCTTATAGTTTGGTCGAAAATCCCAATGATTATCTCAACTTTAATCATTTGGGAAATGATGATCCTTTAGCCGCTATCCGTGTAAACGGGACGAATAGTAACGGGCTTACTGATAGTAAGAGCCTATCAAGCGATGCCAATATCCAGTTTAACCGTAAGCTGAATAACAAGGGGCGGAATATCACTTTTAGGGGTAGCTTTGGGTACGGTGATAATGACAATAATAATTATACAGAGTCCACTACTAATTATTATCAGTTACAAAACTATCTGGGTGGTGATTCAGTGCTGATACGCAATCAGTATATCACCACGCCTACAAAAAATTATAATTATAGTGCACAGGTGACTTACAGTGAACCGATTGCACGGGCGACTTTCTTACAGTTCAGTTATAAATTCAGTTATAAATATAGTAAGAGCGATAAATCAACATTTGATTTACAGGACTTACCCTGGGATATTAATTCCCCATTACCTGAGGGTTATGAAGATTATGCGGTGGATAGTTTGAGTAAGAATGCGCAATATCGCTACTATAATCATGACGCTTCTCTTTCTCTGAGATTCATACGTGAAAAATACCAATTGAGTGTGGGCATGTCTTTCCAGCCTCAGAATTCCAAACTCTCTTATAAAAGGGGGGATTACATGATTGATACGACTCGTACGGTTTTCAATTTTGCTCCGAATGTGGATTTACGCTTCCGGTTCTCCAAAGTAAGCCAACTCCGGATGATTTACCGTGGACGTTCCAGTCAGCCGAGTATGGAGAATTTGTTGCCTATTGCAGATACTTCCAATCCATTGAATATAAGAATGGGTAATCCGGGCTTGAAGCCTTCGTTCACACATATGATGCGTTTCTTCTACAATAATTTTAATGCGGATCATCAGCGAAGTATTATTGCACATGCCAGAATATCGGTGATACAGAATAGTATCAGTAACAGTACGGAGTACAATGAACAAACGGGAGGAAAAATCACCACTCCTAAAAATATTAATGGGAATTGGAATGCATTCGGAATGTTTGGATATAATACGGCACTGAAGAATAAGAAGTTTACTATTAATACATTCTCTACGCTAAACTATCAAAATAACGTAGCGTATTTGTTTGATCAAACGAAGATGGCGGATGACAAGAATACAACTACCGGGCTCACACTGGGCGAACGTTTAAATGGATCTTATCGGAACAACTGGTTTGAATTCGGATTAAACAGTTCTGTTTCTTATACTTCTGAAAAGAATAAACTTCGTCCTGAAAATAATCAGAAACCTTATACCTATTCTTATGGGGCGAATACAAATGTGACTTTACCTTGGCAAATGACCGTTTCTACTAATATTGCCAATCAGAGTCGTCGGGGCTACACGGATGAAAGTATGAACCGTAATGAGTTGATTTGGAATGCGCAACTCTCCCAAAACCTTTTGAAAGGTGCTGCCACCATTAGTTTTGAAATGTATGATATATTGAAGCAGCAGAGTAATATTAGCCGTTCACTTACGGCAAATGCCCGTACGGTTTCTGAATTTAATGGGATAAACAGCTATTGTATGGTACATTTTATTTATAGATTAAATATCTTTGGGAGTAAATCAGCCCGCGAAAAGATGCAAGATGGGCGTGGCTTTGGCCGACCGGGATTCAGTGGTCGTTCTCATGGAGGTAGACGTGGTGGCTTCGGCGGCGGTCGTCCTTTTTAGAAACTACCTAACCCGTTTTTTATATTCCCTCTGCTCTTTTTTATAAAGAAGGCAGGGGGATTTTCTTTATAAGAAATCGGAGATGTTAAATTCTATAATCGCATGTAAAATTCAGTTAGCTTTTTCTACATTTGCCTATTATAGGTGCATCGTCAATAGAGAATAATGGATTGGAGTATTTTTACAAGTAAGATTGCAACGGCTACTTTTGATGTCTTCTATTTTGGCATCATTATCGGGATTATTGTCATTATTATTTTAGACAATCGAAATCCGGTAAAAACACTTGCGTGGATATTGGTTTTAATGTTTCTTCCTGTTGTAGGTTTGCTCTTTTATGTCTTTTTCGGACGGAGTCAGAGGCGGGAGCGTATTATAGGAAAGAAGGTCTATAACCGTTTATTGAAAAAGCCGATGGCGGAGTATCTGGCACAAGATATGTCGAATTTCCCAAGGCCGTATAGTCGGCTTATCTCATTGTTTCAGGGAACTAATCAAGCTTTTCCATTTGATGGGAATAAGGTGGAGATTTATACGAGTGGACTCTCAATGTTGCAGTCTTTATTGAGGGAATTGCAAAAGGCAACCAAACATATTCATCTTGAATTTTATATCTTTGAGGATGACGCTATCGGGCGTATGGTACGTGATATGCTTATAGATAAGGCACGGGCAGGAGTGGAAGTCCGTGTAATCTATGACGACGTGGGGTGTTGGAAGGTCCCTAATCGTTTCTTTGATGAAATGCGTGCGGAAGGTATCGAAGTGCGAAGCTTTTTGAAAGTTCGTTTCCCCTTGTTCACCAGCAAGGTGAATTATCGCAATCATCGCAAGATTGTGGTGATTGACGGGCGTGTAGGTTTTGTGGGTGGAATGAACTTGGCCGAACGTTATATGCGTGGTGTATCTTGGGGCGTTTGGCGTGATACACATTTGCTTATGGAGGGGAGTGCTGTACATGGATTGCAGACAGCCTTTTTATTGGATTGGTACTTTGTTGACCGTACCCTAATTAGTTCCGCCAGTTATTTTCCCAAATTGGAGATAAAAGGAACCTCATTGATACAGGTGGTGACGAGTGATCCGATCGGTGACTGGGAGGAAATTATGCAAGGTCTGGTGATGGCTATTTCCGGCGCTAAGCGTTATTTTTATATACAGACTCCTTACTTTCTGCCTACGGAAACATTCTTGAATGCTATGCAGACAGCTGCATTGGCTGGCGTGGATATCCGACTTATGTTGCCGATGAAGGCTGATAACCGTCTGACGCATTTAGGCTCTTGTTCGTATTTGGAGGATGTGTTGCGGGCAGGCGTTAAAGTCTACTTTTATCAGAAAGGCTTTTTACATTCTAAGATGATGGTTTCGGATGATGAATTTTCTACAGCAGGTTCTACTAATGTGGACTTCCGCAGTTTTGAACATAATTTTGAGGTGAATGCTTTCATTTACGATATGGCAACTGCGCTTGAGATGCGTGAGATCTTTCTGCATGATCAGCGGGCATGCGTGCAAGTCTTTCTTAAAAACTGGATTAAACGCCCATGGTGGCGTAAAGCCGGTGAGAGTCTGATGCGATTGTTCTCTCCGTTACTGTAATGCTCTGTTGAATGAAAGGGAAGAGTATGGTCTTTGTGAGTTTTAAGCTATTTGGGGCATCGACATCACTTTCTTTTTGATCTTATTTGAAGAAAGAGAAGTTGACACTTCCATAGATACGCCGTTCCGTAAAGTGTGGATGAGTTTCAAAGTTATCTGTCTTGCCATGTTCCAATACAAATATGCCGTCCTCTTTCAGTAATTCATATTCAAAGATCAAGTCGGGCAGGGTGCATAGTTCTTTCAATTCATAGGGGGGATCTGCAAAAATAAAGTCGAACTTGCTGCTGCTCCCTTTAATAAATTTGAATGCATCACCTCGCATAGGAAACCAGTCTTCTGCGTTGACTTCTTGTTTAATCTTCGAGATGAAGGCGTAGTGATCACGGTCTTTTTCAACACTGACTACTCTGTCGCAACCGCGTGAAACCAGTTCAATGCCAATGCCCCCTGTACCAGAGAATAAATCAAGGGCAGAGATGTTGTCTTCAAAATCAATGTAGTTTGAAAGTACGTTGAACAGATTTTCTTTTGCAAAGTCTGTAGTGGGACGTGCCTTGAAAGTGCGAGGCACATCAAATCTTCTTCTTTTATATTTTCCGCTGATTACTCGCATGTGGTGATGGCTTGTAGATCAATATTTAAGGCCGGGGTTACAATAAATACCTGCTTGATGAATTTTTGCAGTTGGGATACCAAAGCATCTTTGTCTTCGAGATTACCACTGAGGTGCAATTCGTCGTGCATTTGTTCAAAACCCAATTGCTTCCATATATATAATAGGTAATAGAGGCGATCGGCTGTTACTTTACATTCAAAAGAGTTGGCTAATAGCAGACGTCCACGATCATAGCAATAGATATTTGCATAATTGCTTTGTAGATCGGCATACATTTTCCGTGTATTGCCTAAACGACTTTTGGCGGAGAAGTGCTCAATGAGCGGACTGGCTTGTGCACAAAATCTAGCGTTAGGGTATTGCTCTTGTAAAAACGAGTAGGCACTTTTATCCATTCCAAAAAGGACCACCGTGTTGTTCTTTTGCAAGATATTATATTGTACTATTTCATTATCGCGTTTGGGATGGTTATGGTAGAAAAGTATCTCACATTGTTCATCCTCAAAGAAATCGAGCGGTACAAGAGTAAAGCGTTTGTCGGCTACTATAATATTAACCTTGTAAAAAGAGTGCTTTAGCCATTCTAATTCACGGAAAGTCTGTTTAAGGTTGGCTGTCAGAGAGAGCGACTCATCTATCTTACGGTTAGAGTCAGAATGCCCTCCTTCTGGAAGAGGGTTGAATACAGAAAAAGAAAATCCATCCGCACTAAGACGGATGGATAATGTATATTGTTCCGATTTACTGAAGTCAACCGTTTGTATCATTTACATCTTGTTTCAGATAAGAGGGTTATTCCCAGTTACCCGCATTGTTGTTAGCTGTTTCCAGACTACCAATCATCAAACCGGGATATTTGCCCAATTTTGTTTGCAGATCTTTCTGATTTTCAATTTCTTGTTTATCCAATCCGTTTAGATAGACCTCATATGGAGTTTTAACTTCCAATAGACAGAAAGGAGCTCCGGATTTGGCTGTATCATTACGAATGGCCATTTCGAATTGTGTGCCGTTACCAAATGGTACATATCTCATAGAGTCAGGATTAAAGCCTTTAGGGAAGATTGTATCTGTAATAGCAACCCACATCGTATCACGCTTAAAGTTTTCCAATCCCCATTTTTTTACTTCCGCATATTTTCCACTTTTCTTTGCTGCATTGACAATTTTAGTGGCTTTTGCTTCTGTCAAACCATTTTCCAACTGCTTGTCGGTTAATACACCGGCCTTGAATATAAACGGTAATTTTTGATTTTTCACAAAAGCAATCAAGGTATCAAAACTAGCAGTGTACTTCTGATGATTCATGTTACGATACTCTTGTTGTGCCTTACGAATATCAATCAAACGGGTGATAACAGCTTTATCTCTATGCTTTTTAGCCTTCTCGAAATTGATAGGACCCATAATACTGGCATAGCAAATATAGATCAAGACCAATATGCATAAGCCTAAAATGATATTAAATGCTTTTCTCATGATAAATATGTTTTTTTTAGTTTATATTCGTAGCGCAAAAATAAAATAAATAATTTTAATGGCGATGGTTCCTGTCACTTTTTTCTATTACAGAAATGATAAATAACTATTTGGAGAGGCGAATTAAGGAAAATTTTCCATACGAACCAACTTTTGAGCAAGAAATGGCTGTTAAATTGTTATCCGGCTTCTTATTGGCGCCCCGTAATGATGGTGCTTTTATCCTTAGGGGATATGCCGGAACGGGAAAGACTTCGCTGGTTGCGGCGCTTGTACGGACGCTCGATCAGTTAGAACAGAAGGTGGTGTTGCTTGCTCCCACAGGACGTGCGGCGAAAGTGCTTTCTGCTTATGCGGGGCATCCGGCATTTACCATTCATAAGAAGATTTACCGGCAGCAGTCATTTTCAAATGAAGTCAGCAATTTTTCGGTAAATGATAATTTGACTACTCATACTTTGTATATTGTTGACGAGGCTTCGATGATTTCCAATGAGGGGTTGTCCGGTGCAATGTTCGGCACGGGGCGACTGTTGGATGACTTGGTGCAATTTGTCTATTCCGGTCAGGGGTGTCGTTTGCTGCTCATGGGGGATACGGCGCAGTTACCACCGGTAGGGGAGGAATTAAGTCCCGCTCTGTTTGTCGGTGCCTTGCAAGGATATGGGCTGGAAGTGACGGAGCAGAACTTGACCCAGGTGGTTCGTCAGGTGCAGGACTCCGGTATTCTATGGAATGCGACGCGTTTACGTGAGTTGATAGCGGAGGAGGCCTTTGCTGCTTTGCCGCAAATAAAGATAACCGGCTTTGCCGATGTGCAGCGTATGCCGGGTGATGAACTGATTGAGGCTTTGAATACTTGTTACGGACGTGACGGGATGGAGGAGACGATTGTGATTTGCCGCTCGAATAAGCGGGCGAATATTTATAATAAAGGGATTCGTGCACAGATTCTTTGGCGGGAAGATGAATTGAATACGGGGGACTTGTTGATGGTCGCTAAGAATAATTATTATTGGACGGCGAAATGCAAAGAGATGGAGTTCATTGCCAATGGGGAGGTTGCCGTGGTGCGTAGGGTACGGCGTACACATGAACTTTATGGCTTTCGCTTTGCAGAGGCTACCTTGACTTTCCCCGATTATGGAGAGTTGGAATTGGATGTGAACTTGTTGTTGGATACGCTACATAGTGATGCGCCGGCATTGGCTAAGACGGATAACGACCGGTTGTTTTACTCCGTGCTGGAGGATTATGCCGATGTTTCTTTGAAACGGGAACGGATGAAGAAGATGAAAGTCGACCCGCATTATAATGCCTTGCAAGTGAAGTATGCGTATGCTATTACTGGTCATAAGGCACAGGGAGGACAGTGGAAGAACGTTTTTCTTGATCAGGGATATATGACGGATGATTATCTTACCCCCGATTATTTCCGTTGGCTTTATACGGCTTTTACCCGTGCTACAGGTACGCTTTATCTGGTGAATTATTCTAATAAGCAACTGGTGTAATGCGTCACGAGGGTACATCAAAGTCAAAAAGATGACGGGAGTGTGCCAAAACGGAAATGATCATTCTAGCCAAAACTAAAATGATCACTCTAAAAGTTATCGATTGCAACTATATAGGTATGGAAGAGCTTTATCATACTCTATCTCTGCGTAATGATAGTGCTCTTCTTTTTGCTGGTGAGGATAATCAAGTGTCAGATTTAGAAGTTCCTTCTTTAAAATTGAGTTCTTGATATCTTCTGGTTCTCTTTTTAGCTTTGATCCCCCCGTTACTTGTGGTTTATGATTCTATGTTGAAGTTAATCAAGCTCCCGGGAGGAGCATATCCTGGTTTTATTGTTTCGAACTGGCTTCTTTTTCCTTCCATTCGGTCATCAGACCGGTCATCATTGCTTTTACACTCATAATCTGGGTCGCTCTGTATGCATTTGCTCCGGCAAAGGCATACCCATAGTTGAAGTTACCTTTGAAGGCATTATAGAGAGCTAACATGATGCAGTATGGACTTTTGGATATATCGCAGGTCTTAATACAATGGAAAGGGCAGGACTTGGGGCGTTTTACGCCGGCTTTCACTTGCTCGATAAATTTGCTGATAATAGCGCGACCAGGCATCCCCACCGGGCTCTTAATGATTTCAATATCGCCTTCTTTAGCCTTGAGATATTGTTCCTTAAATGCATAGGAAGCATCGCACTCTTCGGTTGTGACGAAGCGGGTGCCCAGCTGTACGCCGGAGGCACCAAGCTGCATCATGCGGTAGATGTCTTCCCCCGTATAGATTCCTCCTGCTGCAATGACCGGTATCTGCTTATTATTTTTTAGTTCGTAAAGAGAGACTTCGTGTACGACCTGTGGTAGAATTTCTTCCAGCGAGAAATGCTCGTCTGTAATTTGATTCTCTTTAAACCCTAGGTGTCCACCCGCTTTGGGGCCTTCCACAACAACTGCATCGGGCAGGTAATTGTAATGGCTCATCCATTTGTCACAGATAACTCTTATGGCACGTGCCGATGAAACGATGGGTACAAGTTTGGTCGTACTGTCTTTTTCCAAAAAGCTAGGCAGGTCGAGAGGTAATCCTGCTCCGCTGAATATGATGTCCACTTTTTCCGCGATAGCTGTTTTTACCATATCGGCAAAGTTTGTCATGGCTACCATCACGTTAATCCCGATAATACCTTTTGCTTTTTCGCGGGCTTTTCTCAACTCTTCTTTCAGACCTAAGATGCTGGCTTCGGCGAAATCAGCGGATAGGTTTTTATATAATAGTCCCAAACCGGCACATGAAATAGTTCCTATACCCCCTTCATTTGCTACAGCCGATGCTAAGCCCGATAAGGAGACTCCGACTCCCATTCCTCCCTGAATAATCGGAAGGCGAGCCTTAAGATCTCCAATTGTCAATATTTTCATTTATAATGTTATTAAATAACGTTGTAAATGTAGTGTATTTGATCGGCGAAATGAGTGAGGGGAATGAATTTGATCGGGTTATTATATCTTCTTACTTGATATGCTTTATTTTTAACACTAAATTGGTCTTTATGGGATATATGGGACCCTGATTGCAAAGAAAGGAATATGTCTTTTTGTTTGAGGGTACTTTGTAAATGCGGCGGGATTGCTTGGATTTTTGTCAAGAGCTGATTTATGGATTATTAACAGAGCAGCAATGCTTTTGCCGTTCTGTTACTGTTCTTCTAAAACAGAGGCTCTATTTGCACGAAATAGAACGTCTGTTTGGTACTGATAGAAGGTGTGTTTACCCCGGATAGATGGTCTGTTCTCTCCATAGAGATGATCTTTTGAGGAGTAAAAATGGATGATTTGTCAGAGAATGATTTACGAATGAAGGGATTAGGGCTATGGGGTATAAAAAAAGGAGAAACCCGGGTCTCTCCTTTTTAAGTGTATGATAATTCAAAATTAAATCACTTTTATGTCTACAAAGATAGTCTATTGAAAAGCCAAAGTCAAGTTTTTCGTTACTTATTTCAAGGGCTTTACTTTTACTTGCTAGTGGTACATTTGGCTGATAGACCAGTGCCTTGCATGCCGACTGATCTACAAGCCGGCCAGTTCAATCACTTTATCCACCGCAGCACTCAGTCCATCGGGATTTTTGCCACCGGCTGTTGCGAAGTGAGGCTGACCGCCTCCGCCCCCTTGAATCAGTTTGGCTGCTTCTTTCACCAGGTTACCTGCTTTCAAGCCTCCGGTAACCAGATTGTCGCTTAACATTACAGTCAGCATTGGCTTACCTTCGTATTCCGTACCGGCTACAAAGAATAAGTTCTCAGTGATTTCGCCACGCAGTTGGAAAGCAATGTTCTTTACCATATCAGCTGGTAGCGGAGCACAGAATTTAATCACTTTTATTCCGTTGACTTCCTTTATATCTTTTAGTAAACGAGCTTTTATTTCGGCTTCTTTCTCTTTCATGAAGTCCTCAACCTGCTTTTTGAGTCCGGCATTATCTTCAATGTATTTATGGATGGTTCCCATCAAGTCCGGTGCATTATTGAAGAGTCCTCTCAAGTCGTGCAAGGTATCTTGAATGGTATCCAGCATTTCTTCCACCTTAGCTCCGGTATAGGCTTCTATACGGCGCACACCGGCTGCAACAGAACTTTCGGAGACGATTTTTACCATTCCGATGCTCCCGGTAGCGGCAACGTGCGTTCCCCCGCAGAATTCGATAGATGAACCGAACTGGATAACACGTACACTATCGCCATATTTCTCGCCGAACAATGCAATCGCACCAAGTTCTTTGGCTTCTTCAATAGGCATGTTGCGGTATTCTTGAAGCGGAATATTGGCGCGAATCTTAGCGTTGGCCAAATGTTCTATTTTGCGTATTTCTTCGTCACTCACCTTTTGGAAGTGAGAAAAATCGAAACGAAGAGAATCGGGAGTTACCAACGATCCCTTTTGTTCCACATGTTCGCCCAGTACTTCGCGAAGAGCTTCGTCCAGTAAGTGCGTAGCCGAATGGTTGGCCGCACAGGCCGCACGTTTTTCAGTATCCACGCAAGCCATCATCGGAGCATCGGGATGTTCCGGTAATTTCTTTGTGATATGGATGGGCAGATTATTCTCCTTCTTGGTGTCGATCACTTCTATGGTCTCGAATTCACTGACCAATACCCCCGTATCGCCTACCTGACCACCACTTTCGGCATAAAACGGAGTGTAGTCCAACACGATTTGGTAGAGTGTTTGGTTCTTTTGTTTGACCTGACGGTAGCGGAGGATTGACGTTTCGTATTCAGTATAGTCATAACCCACAAATTGAGTGGTACCTTCTTTCAATGTGATCCAGTCGCCGGTTTCGACCGCTGCGGCATTACGGGCACGTTGCTTTTGTTGCTGCATTTCAGTATCAAACTCATTAATGTCCGCTGTCATTCCGTTTTCGCGGAGAATCAGTTCGGTAAGATCCAACGGGAAGCCGAAAGTATCGTATAGCGTAAAGGCATCTTTACCGCTGATTTCGCTTTTACCATTTTCCTTGGCTTCGGTCATGGTTTTATCCAATAAACGGATACCCGTTTCCAGTGTACGTAAAAAGGCATCCTCTTCTTCCTTGATTACTCTTCCAATCAAATCTTTCTGTGCATTCAGTTCGGGATAAGCACCTCCCATATTTTCAATCAACGTAGGGAGCAGTTTGTACATGAAAGCCTGCTTTTGGTCGAGGAATGTATAGCCGTAACGTACGGCACGGCGGAGAATACGTCGGATGACATAACCCGCTTTGGCGTTGCCTGGCAACTGTCCGTCAGTGATGGAGAAAGCAATGGTGCGGATGTGATCTGCGATGACACGCATTGCAATATCTTTTTGCTGATCCGCTCCGTATGTTGTCCTTGCCATATTGGCAATAACCTTTATAATTGGCTGGAAGACGTCTGTGTCATAATTGGAGATCTTTCCCTGAAGCGCCATACATAAACGTTCAAAGCCCATGCCCGTATCAATCACTTTGGCGGGTAATCCTTCCAGACTGCCATCAGCCTTGCGGTTAAATTGCATGAATACCAGATTCCATATTTCTATAACCTGAGGATGGTCATGGTTGACCAAGTCGCGCCCACTGGCTTTGGCACGTTCTTCAAGCGGACGGAGGTCAATGTGAATCTCCGAACACGGACCGCACGGGCCGGTATCACCCATTTCCCAGAAGTTATCATGTTTATTGCCGTTGATAATGTGATCTTTCGGCAGGAACTGTTCCCAGTATGATGCAGCCTCATTATCCCGTTCCAATCCTTCTTCGGGACTTCCTTCAAAGACCGTTGCATAGAGATTGGAAGGATCCAGCTTCAATACCTCCACCAAATATTCCCATGCCCATGAAATCGCTTCTTTCTTGAAATAATCGCCAAACGACCAGTTGCCCAGCATCTCGAACATAGTATGATGATAAGTATCGTGTCCCACTTCCTCCAAATCGTTGTGCTTGCCACTTACACGTAAACATTTTTGTGAATCCGCGACTCTTCTATATTGGGCGGGGTGATTCCCCAAAATAATATCTTTGAACTGATTCATTCCCGCATTGGTGAACATCAGTGTAGGATCATCTTTAATTACCATCGGAGCCGAAGGCACGATCTGGTGACCTTTCGATTCAAAGAAATCCTTAAAAGAATTTCTGATTTCATTTGCTGTCAACATACTCTATATCTCTATCCTTGAGGTTAATATTCTTGAAAAAACAACGCAAAGATAGCTCGTTTTTATTACTTTTGCCTTATCAATAAGCGAAATATTTCCAAAAGATGCGCAAAGTATACTACATCTATAACCCCCAGACACAAACTTATGACCGTATTTATCCTACTGTCCGGCAACGGGCATTGAGCATATTGCGTAGGTTGTTTATCGGCATGGGTTTGGGCGCGGGTTGTTTTATCGTATTGTTGTTGATCTTTGGCTCGCCTTCTGAAAAAGAATTGAAGACGGAGAATAACAAACTCCTTGCGCAGTATAATATTCTTTCGCGGCGGGCGGATGAAGCGATGGGAGTGTTGCAGGATATTCAGCAGCGCGATGATAACCTTTACCGGGTTATCTTTCAGGCCGATCCGGTGCCTTCGGCAATTCGCAAAGCCGGATATGGAGGGACGAACCGTTACGAACATTTGATGAATATGGCTAACTCGGCTTTGGTCATCAATACCACGCAGAAAATTGATATGCTTACCAAGCAGCTTTATATACAGTCCCGCTCGTTTGATGACGTAGTGGCGATGTGCAGAAAATATGATGATCGACTGAAGGCTATTCCGGCTATCCAGCCTGTCTCTAATAAAGACTTGCGGCGGACGGCTTCCGGTTATGGAATGCGTATAGATCCCATTTACGGTACGATTAAATTTCATCCGGGTATGGATTTCTCGGCACCGATTGGAACGGATGTTTATGCCACAGGTGATGGAAAGGTCGTTGCAATGGGTTGGGAAACGGGATATGGCAACCGTATTGTGATTGATCATGGATTTGGGTATCGGACGTTATATGCTCATTTGAGTAAATTCCGTACTAAACTTGGTAAAAAAGTGCTTCGTGGCGAGGTGATCGCGGAGGTGGGAAGCACTGGGAGGAGTACCGGACCGCATCTGCACTATGAAGTTCATGTGAAAGGTGAAGTGGTCAACCCTGTTAACTATTACTTTATGGATCTGAGTGCGGATGATTATGACCGGATGATTCAGATTGCTGCTAATCATGGAAAAGTTCTTGACTGATAATTATGCTGAAGAAGGATAAAGATTTAAAATTGTATTATTCCATCAGTGAGGTGGCGCAGATGTTCGATGTGAATGAATCGTTACTCCGTTTTTGGGAGAAAGAGTTTCCGCAACTATCTCCTAAAAAAGGTGGCAGGGGCATACGTCGGTATCAAAAGGAAGATATTGAGACGGTTAAGCTGATTTATCACTTGGTAAAGGAACTGGGGTTGACTTTGCCCGGTGCCCGACAACGGATGAATATAAATAAGGATAAGACATTGAAGAACTTTGAAATACTGGAGCGGCTAAAGGGGATACGGAAAGAATTGTTGGGCATGAAAAGGGAACTTGACGGATTCACTTATCAGCAAGTGGAAGGGCTGAGGGAACAAATCAAAGGAGAATAATACCGGTTAACCTTCCACACGTGTCACTTGTTTTATGTTTTGTATCTGCTTAAGGTTGTTGCAAATTGTTTTAACATCATCTACATCATGGACATATAGCTGGATATTTCCTTCGAAAATGCCGTCTGTTGTTTCGATGCCCAGTTTTCTGATGTTCACATTCAACTGCCGTGAAATGACTTGGGTTACTTCATTGAGTACTCCCATCGCATCTATACCTTTAATATAAATATTTACCAGAAACGAGAGTCCCTTGTGAGTATCCCATACTGTGGCAAGAATACGGTTGCCATAACTGCTCTTGAGTCGCGCAACGACAGGACATTGGCGTTTGTGAATAGTAACCCGGTCGTTTTCATCCATGTATCCTAGTACGTCGTCTCCGGGAATTGGGTGGCAACAATCGGCCATGATATAGCTTTTCTGGATGTTTTCTTCCGTTAACTTCAGTACTTGCCTGATGTTAATCTTATCTTGGGAGGCTTGATCGGGAAGTAATGGCACCTTGTTATCTTTATTGCCGAACGGAAAGGTGAGAAACTTTTTCCAGTTGGCTCCCATTTTCTCTTTGATGGCATTTCTGTCTAAATCGCCCAATACAACCTTTTTGCTACCAATAGCTATCAGAAGTTCTTCATCTGTCTTCATGTTGTGAAGCTTTTTGAGCTTCTCCATGTTCGTTTCATCCGGTTTGATTTCTTCTTTTTTGAAGAACTCATTCAAAAGGTCTTCACCTTCTTTTTGGTTGCTTCTTTGTTCCTTGCGCAGTATCGTGGCTATTTTAGCGCGTGCGCGTGCTGTGGTGGCAAATACTTCCCATTGCGGTTGGACGCGTTGCGATTTGGAAGTCAGGATTTCCACTTGGTCTCCACTTTGCAACTTATGGCTTAAAGGTACCAGCTTATGGTTGACTTTTGCGCCGATGCAATGGCTGCCGATATCGGTATGGAGAGAGAAAGCAAAATCCAGCGCTGTGGAGTGTTGAGGCATTGTTTTGATTTCACCTTTCGGTGTGAAGACAAAAATCTCCGAGGCAAATAAGTTGAGTTTGATTGTATCCAGAAAGTCTATGGCATCCGGTTGCGGATCGTCGAGTATTTCTTTAATGGTGCGGAGCCATTTTTCCAATTCACCTTCATCTTCACTTCCGCCTCCTTCTTTGTACTTCCAATGTGCGGCAAAACCCTGTTCGGCGACATCGTTCATCCGTTCGCTTCTGATTTGCACTTCAATCCATTGACCGTTATTTCCCATGAGCGTGACATGGAGTGCCTGATAACCATTTGCTTTGGGATGGCTTACCCAGTCACGGAGGCGATCGGGATGGGGTTTATAGATTTTTGAGATGGATACATAAATGTCGAAACAGTCATTCAATTCCTCTTCTTTGTTGCGTGGCTCAAATATAATACGTACGGCTAACAGATCGTATATCTCCTCAAACGGCACATGCTTTGTTTGCATCTTGTTCCAGATGGAATAGATTGATTTGATGCGTGCCAGGATGTGATATTTGAGTCCCATCTTGTCTAATTGTGCGCGTATGGGAGCGGTGAATTCCTTGAATACCAGATCTCGTTCGGCAGCGGTTTCCGCCAATTTCGCTTCTATCTCTTCGTATTCCTCAGGATGCTCATATTTAAAACTTAGGTTTTCAAGCTCGGTTTTAATTTTATTGAGTCCCAGTCGGTTGGCAAGTGGAGCATAAATATAAAGGGTTTCTCCTGCAATCTTGAATTGTTTGTTAGGCAACATCGAACCTAATGTGCGCATGTTGTGCAAGCGGTCTGCTATCTTTATCAGGATTACCCGGATATCATCGGACATGGTAAGCAGAAGCTTCTTGAAGTTTTCCGCTTGTGCCGAGGCGCGATCACCGAAAATGCCGCCGGATATCTTGGTCAGTCCGTCAACAATCTGAGCGATCTTAGGACCGAAGATGTTTTCAATATCCTCAATTGTATAGTCCGTATCTTCTACGACATCATGCAATAGTGCGGCACAAATGGAAGTGGAACCGAGCCCGATCTCATTACAGACAATATTGGCAACAGCGATAGGATGCATAATATAGGGTTCTCCCGATCTGCGTTTAATGCCCTTATGTGCCTGATTGGCAAAATTAAAAGCTTTTATAATGATCTCAATGCGTTTACGGTGTTTTGTCGCCAAATAATCGTTTAACAGCTCTTGAAATGCCTGTTCAATCATTTCTTCTTCGACCTGTTCTTTGTCCTTTTGGCTCACATTATCTTCCATAACCCTATATTTCTTTTTACTCGATGCAAAAATAAGCAATTTTCAATATCATACAACTGTTTTTATTTATATATCTTCAAACGCTTGCCTGCTGTGATCTTATTGTTTCGTAAATTGTTCCAGCGTTTCAGCTCGCTAACTGTTACGCCGTAATGTCCTGCTATGTGGGATAACGTTTCACCTCTGCGTATTTTGTGATAGGATATTTTTCCGTTTTTGCTTTTTTGTCTCGCGTACTTTTTATTACTTCTTGTGCGGGTAATAGGTACTATTTTCCTTTTTGTGAACAGTTCGTCTTTCTTATAAGCATAGATTGTATCCTGATTATCGAGGAATGTGCTTATATTGTTTATGGGGAGGCGCAAGGTCTCCGGCTTTGTTGCTCCGGGAATGATTTCCCGCTTATATTGCGGATTGAGGCTTTTGATCTCATTGATACTTATTCCGCAGATGTCTGCGAGTTGTTGGAAATGAAGATTCTTGGTCACTTGTACGGTGTCGGTGGCTTCCGGAATATTTGTTTCCATCGGACAGATGTTGTGCTTGCAGTAATAGGTCATCACATAATTCACCGCAATAAAGGCTGGCACGTAGCCTTGAGTTTCTCTTGGAAGATAATTGTAGAGCTTCCAATAGTCTTTTTCACCACCGGAGCGACGAATCGCTTTGTTAATTGTTCCGGGGCCGCAATTGTAGGCTGCAATGACCAGATTCCAATCCTGATAGATGGCATACATATCTTTTAAATAGCGGGCCGCAGCCCAAGTGGCTTTGATCGGATCGCGGCGCTCGTCTACCAGACTGTTACTTTCCAATCCGTACATTTTGCCTGTAGCTAACATGAACTGCCATAAGCCGCAAGCGCCTACTCTGGAGGAGGCCGAAGGGTTAAGTGCTGATTCTATGATCGGAAGATATTTCAACTCATAGGGTAACCCGTAAGCATCCAATGCTTCCTCAAAAATAGGCATATAGAAATTGCAGGCGCTGAGCATGAAAGCAACCTGGTTTCGTAGACGTCCCGTATATAAATCTATAAATTTCCGTACGATTTCATTATAAGGCATCTCTATCACGGAAGGAATGCGTGAAAGGCGATCAATATAAACAGAGTCGCTGAAATAAGGATTCTCTGTCGAGGTACTGCAATCCTTTCCCAGATCGATATAATTCTTTGCTTTCCAATCGGTAAACAGACTGTCCAGCGGATAGGTCATACTCTTGGGGAGCTCTATGGATTCTTTTTGTTCCGTTCCATTTTGCTTTATAAATACGTCTACACTTTCCTGTGCCTTTACTTTTGGAGTAAAAAAGGGCAAGCAAAAAAGCAAAGATATGATTGCTGCTTTTCTCATCTTTATTGTCTTATTCTTCATTCGTGACTATTTTTTATATCTATTCATTCACTGTTTCTTAGAATTGCAAACTGCACTGTACGCCCACCGATTTCTTAGAGTAATAGTTTCCTGCCTGATTGTTCATTATAGCAGGTTCCACTCGCATACTCAGATCCGGGGTAATGTCAAAATTAGAGAGTTCTGCATCGACATAAGCATCAATGACGGAGATCAGATAGACGCCTATAAATGAGAATATGCTCAGGTCTCTGTATCGGCGGTAGCGGTCTTTCTGATTTTTGATGATGGTGGTCAATTGGCTTGTCGTAAGCTTACTGGCGTATCCTCTAGGAAGCAAATCCGTAATACTGCTTGCCTTTGGATTACCATTCGAGATATCTTTGTAGGCCTGCGAATAATCCTTATACATTTTATTGTTCCATGTAAGCGCATAGGCACAACCTACAAATCCGCCGTATATGATTGGCAGCTTCCAGTATTTGTGGTTGTATATCTGTCCTCCACCGGGAATGACAAGGGCAAGCCAAGTTGCCTTTGCCGAACTGGGAATCCATTTTTTCTTATCGTTGAGCTTCCTTCTGATACTGTCTATTGGGGCAGGCGCTATTTTGGGAAGAGGTCTTCCGGTCATTTCCAATAGTTTTTTCTTGTTCTCCATGGCAATGCTATCCGAAACGGTGATACTGTCAGAATGCATTTGCTGCTGAAAAACGCCCTGTTTGGTTATTAAAGAATCGATCTGTAGTGTTGCGACTTGTTTTGAGTTGTGCAAACTGTCTGACTTTTCTTGATGGCGCATTCGCTTTTCTGCTGCCCGGGGGTGGTTTTGTCCATATACAGCAACTCCTGCTGTTTGCATAAAGCAAAGCAGCAGGATGATGCAACCGTTATGTATTTTCTCTTTTGTCGTCATTTATTTCTTCAGCGTATCAAGAATGCCAATGATACGTTCCAATTCTTCTTCATTGTTAAAAGGGATGCTGATTTTACCTTTGCCTTTTTCTGAGCAAGTCAGTTGCACTTTGGTATTGAAAAAACCGGAGAGATGTTGCTTTAGTAGATTGAATTCTTCTGGAAGTTTGCCTCGTTTCGGAGCTATCTTACGCTTTCCACTGATTATGGTTTCGCCTTCACCAAGTGATTTGACCAGTTCTTCTACTTTGCGTACGGAATAGCCGTGCTCTATTATTTCTTCAAACAGTTTCACCTGTAGTTTGGGATTGTTCAATGCCACCAAAGCACGGGCATGCCCCATGTCGATTTGCTTGTCTTGCAGTCCCAGTTGTATCGGAGCCGGTAATTTCAACAAGCGTAAGTAATTGGCAATGGTCGTTCTCTTTTTTCCGACACGTTCGCTAAGACGCTCTTGCGTAAGTCCGTACTGTTCTAATAAATGTTGGTAAGCAAGTGCTATTTCCACGGAGTTTAAATCCTCACGTTGTATGTTCTCAATAAGTGCCATTTCCATGACATTCTCGTCATCGGCTGTACGGATATAAGCAGGGATGCTTTTCAGTCCAGCTCGCTGAGAAGCGCGGAAGCGCCGTTCACCTGCAATGATTTGATATTCATTATCAGAAAGTTTGCGAAGTGTGATGGGTTGTATAATTCCTATTTCCGAAATAGAATCGGCTAGTTCTTGCAGGGATGTATCGTCAAAGTCTCTTCGTGGTTGATTAGGATTGACCGTTATTTTTGATAATTCGATCTCATTCATTGAAGAAGACCCTTCGGTCTGTACTTCGTCCATAGAAAGTAATACGTCTAATCCACGCCCTAATGCATTTCTTTTTTGTGCCATGGTTCTTCTCTTTATTAATGACTATTTCGTTGTATGAGTTCTTTTGCAAGTGCCATGTGGTTCTTTGCTCCGCTGGAATCGGCATCGTAGAGGATGGTGGGGAGTCCGTAGCTGGGAGCTTCGCTCAGTTTGACATTGCGCTGGATGACCGTGTTGAATACTAATTCCTGAAAATGACGTTTTACTTCATCATAGATTTGGTTCGCCTGTCGGAGGCGTGAGTCGTACATTGTTAATAGAAACCCTTCAATTTCAAGGTCGGGGTTTAACTTTGATTTTATGATTTTGATGGTATTCAACAATTTGCTGATACCTTCCAGAGCGAAATATTCAGCCTGAACAGGAATAATGACCGAATTTGCAGCAGTTAAAGCATTGATTGTAATCAGTCCCAACGAAGGTGAACAGTCTATCAGGATATAGTCAAATTCGTCTTTCAGTGGAGTAAGCACTTCTTTTAATATTTTCTCGCGATTTTTGAGATTGAGCATTTCTATTTCAGCTCCAACAAGGTTAATGTGGGAAGAAATGACTTTCAATGTTTCAATTTCTGTATCAAGGATGGCATCCTTGACATTGATCCGGTCGATAATACATTCATAAATGGTATTATCGGCTTGTTTAATATCAACACCTAAACCAGAAGAAGCATTTGCTTGGGGATCGGCATCCACTACAAGTACTTTCTTCTCCAGAGTAGCGAGAGAGGCGGCTAAGTTAATCGTTGTTGTCGTTTTGCCTACACCGCCTTTTTGATTTGCCAAAGCAATAATTTTTCCCATATTCATAGTGTTTATTGGCAGCGAAATAAATGATAATAATGAATAGCACCTACTAAAGAAAGGAGAGATTGCCAAATCTGTTGATAAGTCATCCATTTTGTTAATAACTTAACCGTCATGATCTCTTCTTATCGTTGTTTAGAGTATATGCTATGCTTCTACTATTTTGCAAATATAGGTATTTATCTTGAGATGAAGGTTTCTTTTTGCGCTCACTTGTAGAAGATTAAGATTTCTAAACGGCTTCAATTCAGTTTTGCCCTTTTTATCGATTAATATAGGGGGAGATGGCTTTTTTCTTTACCTTTGCAATCAATAACCAGTATTTTGAATATGGATAATCAACGACCTTTGATATTGATTTCGAATGATGATGGCATCATGGCGAAAGGTATTAGTGAACTAATAAAGTTTCTTCGCCCATTGGGTGAAATTGTGGTAATGGCTCCGGATGCACCTCGTTCGGGGAGTGCGGGGGCACTGACTGTGACCGAGCCTATTTATTATAAATTGCTTCGTAAAGAGGTTGGAGTGAGTGTTTATAAATGTTCGGGCACTCCTGTAGATTGTGTTAAGCTTGCTTTTCATTCCGTACTTGATCGTAAACCGGACTTGGTGGTCGGGGGGATTAATCATGGGGATAATTCGGCTGTTAATGTGCATTACTCCGGGACGATGGGAGTTGTTATAGAGGGCTGCTTAAAAGGCATTCCATCTATTGGCTTCTCGCTTTGCAGTCATGAGCCGAATGCTGATTTTGATGCTGCCGGACCTTATATACGTGAGATAGCACGTCAGGTTTTGGATAAGGGTTTACCTTCATTAACTTGTCTGAATGTCAATATTCCCAATGAGAAGGAATTAAAAGGAATAAAGATTTGCGAACAGGCTAAAGGTCTGTGGGACAATGAATGGGAGAGTTTTGCAGATCGCGGAGATGCTCATTATTTTTGGTTAACCGGAGAGTTTAATGCGAGCGATGAAAAAAATGAAAAAGATGATCATTGGGCGCTAGCTAATGGATGGGTCGCTGTGACTCCTGTTACAGTGGATGTTACGGCATATCATTTTATAGATGAATTAAAGAGTTGGTTTTAAACTTAATCTAGTTCTTCTCGGTTATGAAATATTATCTGATTGTAGGTGAAGCTTCCGGGGACTTACATGCTTCCCGGTTGATGGCTGCATTGAAGAAAGAAGATGATGATGCGGAATTCCGTTTCTTCGGTGGCGATTTAATGGCTGGAGTTGGCGGAACGATGGTAAAGCATTATAAAGAGTTGGCTTATATGGGTTTTATTCCTGTATTGCTGCACCTGCGAACTATCTTTTCTAATATGCGGCACTGCAAGAATGATATTGCGGACTGGCAACCGGATGTACTCATTTTGGTTGACTATCCCGGTTTCAACCTTAATATAGCCAAATACGTTCATGCTCATACTTCCATTCCGGTGTACTATTATATCTCTCCTAAAATATGGGCATGGAAGGAGTATCGGATAAAGAATATCAAGAGAGATGTTAATGAACTCTTTTCCATTTTGCCTTTTGAAGTGGACTTTTTTGCAAAACATCAATATCCCATTCATTATGTCGGCAATCCGACTGTAGATGAGGTGGCTGAATTTTTGAAAGAGAATACGGTGGAAAAAGAGGATTTCCGCAAAGCCGGTGGACTATCGTCAAAGCCGATTATCGCCCTGCTTGCGGGTAGTCGTAAGCAGGAGATTAAAGATAATCTGCCGGACATGATTCGTGCTGCTTCCTCTTTTACCGATTATCAGTTGGTGGTAGCCGGTGCTCCGGGCATCTCTTCCGGATATTATCAGCAATATTTAGCCGGTTCCAATGCCACGATCCTTTTCGGACAGACCTTTGGTTTGTTGCAACATGCAGAGGCCGCATTGGTCACTTCCGGCACAGCGACTTTGGAGACCGCTTTGTTCAGAGTGCCGCAAGTGGTGTGTTATCATACTCCTCTTGGCAAACTCTTTGCTTTCCTCAAGAAGTATCTGTTGAAGGTTAAGTATATTTCGTTAGTGAATTTGATTGCCGACCAAGAGGTTGTTAAAGAATTGGTGGCGGATGCGATGACGGTTGCTGGTATGCGTGAAGAGTTAGAACTCCTTCTGCATGATAATGGTTATAGAGAAAAAATGCTTCAGAATTATGAAGTGATGGCTTCGCGTTTGGGTGAAGCAGGGGCACCGCAAAAGGGAGCTGCGGAAATATTCCGTTTATTGAAAAAGTAATTTTCTTCTGTCGCGTTTATAACTTGAATTTAGAAACTAAGAATCTAAAGTCTTTTATCTAAAAGCTTGTTTTATAGTGACTTCATTCAACCTTTTACTTCTTGTTTCGTGAAGTAGTACTATTCATTTTCAACTAAACTGAAGAAGAATCATATTGGTTGTCTATTTCCCGGAGCAATTGCTCAAAGGAAGTGAATTCTTTTTGCACTGCGTTGTTGGTGTAGAGTAGTTGGTTGCGGGACTTGATTTGCAGGGTGGGAAGGTCTTTCTTCTTTTCTTCTATCGGGAGACAGGCGTAGCCGTGACGGTTGAGCGCATTGGTGGTCCAGTGTAGTAGGATGTCATCGTGAGCTTCCACAACGATGAAGTGGCGGCTTTTCACTTCGGGGTAATAGACGCCGTGGGCGTAGTCGAACAGTATTTCGTTGCGGGCGAAGAGGGCGTCCATGCGGTGGCTTAGAATCAGATCTTCGGTTACGCCACATTGCAATCCGTTTCCTTTTGAGAGTAACCAGAGTTTGTCGGCTAGAACTAGTGCCTGTTCAATATCGTGCGTGGAGAGAAGGATTGCTTTGTTTTGTTGCACTGCCAAATTGTGGAGTAGTGTCATGATCTCAATGCGGCTCACCACATCCAGAAAAGCTGTCGGTTCGTCCAGCAAAATGAGCGGACATTCTTGCACTAATGCTTTGGCAATCATGGCTTTTTGTCTTTCCCCATCTGATAATTCCGACAGGTAGGAGTGTGCTTTATGGCTGATGCTTACAGCTTCCAACGCTTTATGTATCTGTGCATGATCTTCCTTTTGCAAACGTCCGAAGAATCCGGTATGGGGTTGACGACCGAGTGCCACCAGTTCGTAGACCGTTAGTCCACCTGCTTGTGTCTTGTCCGTCAGTACAATGCCAATAGCGCGCGACCGTTCCTTTTCGGTATAATCGGTCAGGGCTTTGTCCTTCAACAGTAGTTCGCCATCCAAAGGAGGTTGCGAAGCCGATAAAGTGCGGAGCATAGTTGATTTGCCCGTGCCGTTGGCACCCAGCAGACAAGTCAGTTCGCCGGTATAGAGTTGGAAGGAGAGGTGCTGGTGTACCCGCTTTTCCCGCTTTCCCATACGGTAGCCGATGCACAAATCGTTGGCGGTGATGACAGCTTTCTTTTCCATCAGTTGAAGTATTGTATTTTGCGTTGGTTGACTATGACATAGATAATGACTGGTGCGCCGAGTATAGGGGTGACGGCATTCAATGGGATGATGCCCGATTCACCCGGCAATACGCAAATCAAATTGCAGAGTAGCGCAATGGCTCCACCGGTCAGCAAGGTGACGGGGAGCAGGGAGTTGTGATTGGAGGTGCCTAGCATCAGGCGGGCGATATGTGGTACGGCTAGCCCGATAAACGCTATCGGTCCGCAAAAGGCTGTGGTAATGGCGGTCAATAGTCCTGTTGCAATCAGCAGTAAATTGCGGGTACGGCGGATATTTACACCTAGATTTTCAGCATAACGCGTTCCGAGCAGCAAGGCATTGAGGGGTTTGATCAATAAGATGGAAATCAACAGTCCCGCCGCACAGATCGCCGAGAAATAGGGTAATTGTTTCAACGAAACGCCGCCAAAGTTTCCCATTCCCCAAATGATGTAGGAATGCACCCCCTCTGCCGTGGCGAAGAAATTGAGTAAGGATATGGCGGAAGAAGTGATGTAGCCGATCATGATACCGATAATCAGTAGCATGACGTTACTTTTAATCAGTGTGGAAAAGAAGAGAATGAGTCCCATGACAATCATCGAACCGATGAAAGCACCGAGTATTACGGCGAAGAATCCCGAAAGGGAGAACATGCCCGTAGCAATTGTTCCGCCGCCTGCCAGCATTACTAAAGCAACTCCCAGACTGGCACCGGAGTTGATGCCCAGAATAGACGGACCTGCCAGCGGATTGTTGAAAGCCGTTTGCAACATTAGTCCCGAAGCCGCCAATGCCGAGCCACAGAGCAATGCCGTGATGGCTTGCGGAATGCGCGATTCCAAAAGGATGAACCTCCAACTTGTTTTCTCTACCGGATGTCCTGTCAATATACTCCATACCGCATCGGCCGGGATGTGTACCGAACCGAATAAGAGGTTCGCCCCCAGCAGTAACAGGATGACAAGAATTAAAGCGATGCCGTATTTAGAACCTTTACTTCTCAAACCAATCTTTTCTTTTTCTTGAATTAGTCCGCTAATTTAGTGAAATATCTCATTTGATGTGTCTTTACTAGCGATGGATGGAAGATTTTGATAAAATCTTTTAGCAGTAGGTCCGGATGAAAGGGGGATTCTTCATAGAAAGGTACGGCATTTGTATTGCAACCGTAGATGTGCCGTTCTTTGAAAGCACGGAATCCGGCGTAAGGGGCATAATCCTTTTCCAACTCTTCGTAAGTCTTATCCTTGGGTTGGTTATACTTGATGAGCCAAAAGTCAGCTTGTTGTCCTTTATCCAAGACTGCTTCGAACGATAAGGGTAATGATCCGCTGTGGGTATCTTCCTTGAATATGTAGTCTGCACCTGCATCGGCATACAATCCGGCAACGGTGCTTTTGCCACCGGGAGTGTACCAAGTGGAACTTGTTTTCAAGTCAGTCATCACGGTCGGTCGCTTTTTCTCCAGCTTCACCCGTTCTTTCAGTGCATTATAATCTGTTTCCACTTCGGTGAATAGCGAGTCTGCCGCAGTCGCCTTTCCGAACAGCAATCCGTAGAAACGCATCCATTCTGCGCGTCCTAAGGCTGATGTTTCCATATAGTCGGCACATTCTATAATAGGTATATTCAATTTTTCTACTCGTCCATATCCTCCGCTATTTTCGAAAGGCGAAAGCATGATGGCATCAGGATGCAAATCTATAATCTTTTCAATGTCAGGATTCATGCCGTCACCCACATCCATGATTTTTCCTTCGGCACAAGCCTCTTGAATCTCCGGCAACTTGATATACTTTAAATCGCAGACCCCTGCAATGCTTCCCATTGCCCCGAGTTGTTTCAGCAGACTGCAATGTACGGAAGAATAGATCACTGCTTTCTGAAGTGGTGTGCGTATCACAGTGCCGCTCGGTAGACCTTTGGGTAGCGGTTGCTGCTTGTCTACCAAAATATAAGTATGCAAAACCTTTGTTGTATCCCATGGATTCCTTATCCGTGCCAACGTATATTCTTTGTAGTGGATCAACGAAAGATTAGCGGCATAACGCAAGGTGATGGTGTCTCCTTGTGAGGTGGCAAAAGCAGTCTTGCTTTTGCCACCACAGGCGGAAAGAAGCAAGACTGAAAAAGCTATATTTATGAAGAGAAATATCCGTCTCATTATAACCATATTATTTTACTTGGATTGAGCCCTCCGCAGTCAAATTTCTCAATAAAGTTTCCGTTGTTCTTAAAGCGGTAAATATCACCGTTTGTCGTTTTATTGGCAGTCAGGATATAAATATCACCGGTCTTTTTATCAATGTTGATTCCCCGTATTAATTTGCTCTTTAACTCATCCGGCATATTGGTAAGGAATGATGTTTCGTTTAATTGATGTGTCTGCGAATTGTAAGTGAAGAATTTGTTTACGGTGGAATAAGTGGCCCAATTTGTTTCGGAATGAACTAAATATATCGTATTATTATATTCGGCGAAATAGGATGCTTTTGCTATATTTTCATAACTGTCGTCTGCTTTTATTCGCTGGAAGGTATAGGGGATTTCTCCATAGTCTCCAAAGGAGATAACATAAACTTCATCATTGGCTTTTAAGAGATAATTGGGATTGATTATCACTTGAATATCTTTTTCTTTGGTGAAACTTTCCATGTTGATCACAGAGATGGTCTTCTCTTTTCCCCAACCGGAATTGGCTACATATAGTTTTCCCTTTGCCTCTACTATTTGTTCCGGATTACTGTTCACATTTACGTACTTCTCCACAGTTAGTGTATTGGCATCTATGCGGGCTACTTTCCCGCTATAAAGAGTGACGTATATTTTATCATCTTTAATCGCCATATACCTTGGACTACCATCCTTCTCCGAGAATGAAAGGCGCTTTTCTTCTACTCCTGCAGCATTTAACTTCAACAATAGTTTAGAACCGTATACAATGACATAAATATTTCCGTCATATTCAGCGATGTCTTGTCCGGTGTCTCCTAATCCTTTTTTGTTTTGTGCAAAATAGAAGTTGGGTATAAGGTTATTATTTTTGTCTTCTGCATCTTTATTCGGGGCGTAAAAGGTGATCTTCGTATTGTTGTCTCCATATGCACCCTCATTTAGAATAAAACTGCGGTGTTGTGGTAAACTAATGGTGGAGCCTTCGTCATTCCATACGTTGTTATCGTCGTCATTGCAAGAGGTAAATTGGACCGATAGAGCCAATATACACAGGCCTTCTAATAATAAGTTTCTTACTTTCATTTGATTTACTTTTTGTAATTATGAATATTTGGAGTCTTTAATCTTCTAAAATTCTATGCTTCCCGATACACGAAAAGAACGTCCGGGCATGGGATAATACTTTATCACATCATATTGTTCGTTTGTTAAATTAACAAGTTCTGCTTGCAAGCGTAACCGACAGCTCCTTAATCTAAACCTTTTGGATGCTGAAACTGTCTGTTCGATGTAACCGTCAATTCTGTTCTCTGCTAAATTTTGAGGTAGGCTATATCGTTTACTTACTCCCGTTAAGGTGTAGCTTAGGTTGAACCAGTTGGTTTCGCATAGCAGATTGAGATTTCCGTTGTGTACGGGAGTATACGGGACTTGATCCTTATAATTCTTTTCTGTAGGATCTGTCAGGTCAATAGCTTTCTGATAGGTGTAATTGCCTGTTAATAGTAAGTGGACGTTACGTTGAATGGGGAAAGATGTGCGTAAAGTCACATCAATTCCTGTGATACGGACTTTTCCGAAATTCATCATTTTCCATACATATGTAGTAGGTATTGCGACTATCTTATCGTCAATCTGATTGTAATATCCGTCGATTGTCAACATGGCATAATCGGTGAAAGAGAAAGGGGAACCGCTCCATGTTATTCCTAAATTGTATTCATGGGCTTTTTCCGGCTTTAGATTTGTATTCCCCAGTCGTCTGTAGTATAAATCATTGAATGTGGGCACTCTGAATGTGTTTTTATACATTAAGCGCAAATAGAAAGAACGTTCCTGCCAGGGTTTATAAATCAAAGAAACCGTGGGAGAGAGACGTTGACGGTTATCCGGGCGTTCACCCTGCTTTACCTTTTCCGTGATAAGAGTATGGACTAATGTTCCTGTGGCTGTGATCTTTTCCCATTGATAATGAATGTTGAAAGCGCTTAGCCAGCTATAACGTGTGGGAAGCGGACTGTCCGGCAGATTACTGTGTAAAGTGTTGATTGAAAAATCATTTGCTAAAGAGATGGAAGCTCTTCTTAAAGGTTTCCATAGCGCGGTTGCCGATAAATAATACTCCTGTTGTTTATTGATATCAGTTTGTTTGCCACCCTCATATTTTACATCAGTATCTTCATATTTATTCCATGAATAATTGTATTTTGCCTGTGCCTGAAAAGACCAGGCGGGTGATATTTCCTTTTTGTATTGTGCCTGAGTGAAGAAATTCTTATCCCATAATCTTTCATTTGCTTGGTCATTGTATAGAATAACAGATCCCGGAAGCCCCCGGTTGGAATAGAAATAGTATGATTTTACATTAATCTTGCTACTATCTTTCAACGTATAATACAAGTTTGCTTCACTATGCCAGGAATTAATATCGGAATTATGTCTTCTTTCTGTGGTGGTATATTTGCCATTAACTAATTTGAAAGGATAATTACCGTCTGCCCGGAGAAAGTTGCCACCCAGATTGTAAGAAGTCCGGGCGTTGATTCTTTGTCCCCATTTAATGGAGGGATTTACATATCCGAACGATCCGCTTTTAAGCAAACCTTTAAAGGCATAAGATTTGGTAGTGGTGTCCAATATGTTCTTTTCGTAGATAGACAGAACTCCTGCTGATGCAAATAAGCGTGCTGATTGGAGTAATTCATTGTTTTGTCCAACGGATAATGATAACATATCAATATCGTCTATCGCAAATCGCCCAATATCTATTTGTCCGGCCTGACAATTGCTTACTGCTATTCCATCGTAGGCTACAGCGGTATGGGCTGCTCCCAGATTCCGGATGGATATTGTTTTTAGGCCTCCTATTCCACCGTAATCTTTTACATTGGCTCCGGCAAAGCGTCGTACAGCATCCGCTATATTCTGTAATCCGCTATTTTCCAGTTCGGTATGATCCAGTACCTGTGTAGGCATTGCAACGGCTATTTGTTGTGGTGCACGCCGTGCCTTTACCGTCACTCCTGGAATGTTATGTACCTTTCCGGTGATAGAGTCGCCTGTCTGTTGTGCAAAAGTGCTTGATGATACCCATAGGATAACACAACACAAGCAGAATCGTAGCTGGATATTCCGGCATGGATTACTTTTTATCATAAATTGCTATTCTAAAAAAATGTGCCTCTTGTATCCGTCCTCGAGGATTCAAAAGTAGAAAGGTCTTGCAGGTCTTCTGACTTACTCTGATAAACCGCCTTCCCACCGTTTATTTCGGCAGTGGCATAGGGTGATGGTTTTATCTTTAGAAAGAGCTCACAGCAGCGGGACTGTCCGGGATTTGCACCCGATTCCCTTTTCATGGAGAGATGCCGATTAACATTTCTCCAACAAAACTTGTGGCAAAGATAGAAAAGTCTTTTGAATAACGATAATTGTTGGGTGCAGTATTTACGTTGATTATGCATTTACTTTTTAGTAACACAACTAATGCTATCTATTTATGGCTAAGAAAATGTTTGTTCTATTGACTTTGCTAGGCGTGCTTGCAGCTTGTCAAACGGATGAGAACTCTTCTCAGGTAACTCCCAAAACGCGTAAAAATATTATGCTTTCCCCGTCAGAGAAAGTAATGATGAATGCAAATACGGACTTTGCATTCCGTTTCTTTAATCAGGTTTGCAGAACCGAGACAAAAAAACCGAATGTTTTTATCTCTCCCTTGAGTGCTTCGCTGGCATTATCCATGACGGCCAATGGAGCAAATGGAAATACCTTGGCAGAGATGCAGTCGGTTTTAGGCTTTTCTCCTTCATCCTTTTCTCTTGATGAGATGAACAAGTATAATCAGACGCTTACAGCCGCACTACTCGACTTGGATAATACGGCTCAGATCGGCATTGCCAATTCTATTTGGGTTAGACAGGGATTTAAGGTTTATGATTTCTTTGTAAGTTTGAATCAGAACTATTATAATGCAGAAGTGAGTAACTTGGATTTTAATTCTCCTACGGCAAAAGATGTAATTAATCAATGGTGTGCCGATAAAACAAACCAGCGTATAAAAGACGTTATTGAAGAAATACCTGTCGATATAAAGTTGTATTTGATCAATGCGCTTTATTTTAAAGGTACATGGATTTCTAAGTTTGATAAGTCAATTACCGGTTCTGAAAGTTTTACCAATGCCGATGGCAGTAAGAGTATGGTGGCCATGATGAATCAAACGGGCGCTTTCAATTACCTTCAAAATGATTATTTCTCCATGGCGGAGTTCCCATATGGAAATGGAGCTTTTAGTATGGTCGTTCTGCTTCCTGCGGAAGGTCAGACGCTGGATGAAAGTTTATCCGGTTTGACTTCTGAACATTGGAAAAAGTGGAATACTGAAATGAGTGGAGCGGAGTTGAAAGTTAAGTTCCCGAAGTTTGAGCTGAAATATGATAGGGACTTGAAAGAAGATATGGAAGAACTTGGGATGAAAAAGGCTTTTAATGTTGATGAAGCAGACTTTTCTAAAATGTCGGCGGTTGATTTATATATCGGCCTTTTGCAACAGTTTACTTATATAAAAGTGGACGAAGAGGGAACAGAGGCTGCTGCTGTTACTGTTGTTGGAATGTTGGAGACTTCCGCTGGTCCGTCATCTTCTATTGACTTCTATCTTAACAGACCTTTTGCCTTCATGATAAAAGAAAAGAGTACGGGAGCTATTCTCTTTATGGGAAAGGTAACCCGGTTTAATTAATAATAAGTATTACATTCAAGTCTCTATTTCATTTGTCTCTGTTATCTCATTGTCAGTCTCTCTGTGCAAGAGACAGACCGTTTACGAGAAAAGCCTTGTTCGTCGTAGAGCAACGATGTGTTCCTCTACGAGTAATGCTTCGTTTCTCTACGAGGAAATTCCAAAGGGTTTAAAGTCACATTTTCCTCGTTATAGTTATTCGTAGTGGGATTAGATTTTCCCGAGACGCAAATCGGGCATATGGACTTGCGTTATTTAAAAAGTTTTTGAGCGAAAGCCGGCATTGTCTTTGTATAAAAAGTGATATTGTGCTGAGATATAGAGCGGTTGAAATCCGCTCATGGATAAACCGCAAATAGCCCGTCCTTTTTTGCTATTCCAATGGTTTTTTATAGTTTTGTCTCCGATAAAAGATATGCTAAAAGTCATTCTCCAAAGTTTACCTCTTATGTAAGTTTACTTCAGGTAGGTTGGAATCCTTGTTTTAAAGGTGATTTTAGGGCACTTTCTTATCTTTTTTTGAAGCATAATATAGATTATGGGCAATTATATATTGATGATAATGGTGGCTTATCTTGCCATCATTATTCTGATCTCTTATCTGTCGGGAAAGAAAAATTCAAGTAATGAGACTTTCTTTTTAGCTAATCGGGTTACTCCTTGGTATGTAGTTGCTATTGGAATGTTGGGTGATTCCATTTCCGGAGTTACTTTTGTATCGGTGCCGGGTATGGTGGGAGGTTTTGACATGACCTATATGCAATTGGTGTTTGGTTTCTTCTTCGGTTACATTGTGGTGGCTTATGTCTTGTTGCCTCTTTATTACCGATTGAACTTGGTTTCTATTTATACCTATCTGGAGAAGCGTTTCGGTGTATATTCTTATAGAACAGGTGCTTCGTTTTTCTTGTTGTCTAAAACGGTGGGTGCGGCTGCTAAACTTTATCTGATTGTACTGATCCTGCAAACACTTGTTTTTAATCAGATGGGTGTCCCTTTCTATGTTACGGTGACCGGGGTGGTGCTGATTATCTGGTTGTATACTTTCCGTGGTGGTATGGGGACTATTATCTGGACCGATGTATTGCAGACCGTTTGTTTGCTCATGGCACTTGGGTTGATTGTTTGGCAGGTCTCTTCTAAATTGGGCCTTGGACTGTCTGATATTGTTGCCACTGTGAAAGCCAGTCCGCATTCCCGAATCTTTGTGTTTGATGATTGGTATTCCCGGCAAAACTTTTTCAAGCAGTTTCTGAGTGGTATCTTTATTGTGATTGTGATGACAGGGCTCGACCAGAACATGATGCAAAAGAATCTGACTTGTCGTAATCTGAAGGAAGCGCAGAAAAATATGTTGAGTTATGGTTTCGGTTTTATTCCGATGAATTTCCTTTTTCTCGTTTTAGGTATTCTGCTATTGGCTTTTGCTGCTCAATACCAGATCAGTCTGCCTGCTCATTCTGATGAGATATTACCGTTGCTGGCTTCGCACTATTTGGGTGTTCCTGCATTGCTTTGTTTTACGCTGGGTATTGTGGCGGCTTCTTTTTCGAATGCCGATTCCGCACTGACTTCGCTGACTACTTCTTTTTGTGTGGATATCTTGGGTATTGAACATAACAAGAAGGGAAATGCCCGATCAATCCGGAACATTGTTCATTTCTCTATTTGCATGCTGTTTATTCTGATTATTTTGTTCATTAATTATATGGGGCAGACTAATATTCTGAATACCATTTACGTGGCGGTGTCCTATACTTACGGTCCGTTATTAGGGTTATTTGCCTTCGGCTTGTTCTGCAAGCGATCTGTTCGCGACAAATTGACTCCGTATATTTGCATTGTGGCTCCATTGCTGAGCTATGCCGTGGAGTGGGGGGTAAAGTTGGCTTTTGGCTATCAGGTAGGTTATGAGATTCTATTGTTTAATGGTGGGGTGACGTTTATCGGATTGATGCTGATTAGTCAGAAGAAGTCTTCCATCTTGCTTTGAAAAAGGGCATTTCGCTTGAGAGAGGTTTTAGAATGGTTAACTTTGCCGCGTTTATGAGATTTAGTACACATTGTATGAAGATTGCAATAGTACGTAGGTCTCACGAATAAATCGATAGATGAAGGATAAAGTATTTTGATTAAGAAAAAATGAGAATGAAATCAATATTTGAAATAGATAGGCTTTTATTATTGACTGTGGTGTTATTATTGATGGCTGTTTCCATAGGGGCACAAACTGTACAAGACAGTACCAGACAGGTGAAATTGAATGAAGTAATGGTGACAGCGGCTAAAGTAGAGATGCCGGTGAATCAAGCGGCCAAATTTGTATCTGTCATTACTAAGGAGCAAATAGCTCAGGCTCCTGTGCAAAGTATTCAGGAGTTGCTGGCTTATGCGGCCAATGTAGATGTGATTCAACGTGGTGGTCATGGTGTACAAGCTGATGTATCCATCCGCGGAGGCACATTCGATGAGAATGCGGTATTACTTAATGGTATCAATATTTCAAACGCACATACCGGGCACTATAGTTTTGATATTCCCATTAACCTCCCTGATATCGAGCGGATTGAAATCGTACATGGCCCTGCAGCATTAATCTATGGTACTAGTGCTTTCTCGGGGGGAATTAATATTATTACAAAGAAGGATGTTCGGGAGAAATTATATGCGAAGATAGAAGGAGGTATGCATAAGATGGCGGGTGTTGAAGTGCGTGGTGCCTCGAAGGTGGGGATCACGACCAATAGCATGTCATTTGGTTACGCTTCATCCGGTGGATATATAGCTAATAGTGATTATGACATTTACAATGCATTGTGGCAAACCCGTTTTCATTTGAATGGTGACTCAAAGTTGGATTTGCAAATGGGTTATAATAACAAGCACTACGGTGCCAATACTTTTTATTCGGCCAAATATCCCAATCAGTATGAGCGCACCAGCAACTATCTAGGATCATTAAAAGGAGAGTTCGGTATGGCTTTGAAAGTGATTCCCATCTTATTCTGGGACAGGCATTACGATCAGTTCGATTTGATTAAAAATACCACTACCGGACGTAACTATCACCGCAACGATACTTATGGTGGAAATCTGATTTTTCTCTATCAATCCAAACTAGGTACTACGAGTTTAGGAGGGGAAGTACGGCGGGAAGATATCATGAGTAGCGTGTTGGGAAAACCACTTGCCGAACCACATGGCAAATATAAGATGTATGATGATCGGACTAATACGAGTGTGACACTGGAGCATACGGTGAACTGGAACCGCTTTGTCATTTCCGCCGGAGTGCTGATGAATCATAATACGTTACTGAGTGGGGAGTATAAATTCTTCCCTTCCGTTAGTGCTACTTATAAATCTGCAGATTGCTTTTCCGTATCTTCTTCTTGGAGTAAATCGACTCGTATGCCAACATTTGTAGACTTATATTACACCACGGAAACACATAATGGAAATGAAGGATTGAAGCCGGAGCGATCGGAGTCGGTGGATCTAACTCTTAAGTACAATACCCCATTGTTGAGAGCTTATCTGACCGGATTCCTGCAATGGGGGCGCGATATGATTGACTGGGTGAAAGATGATCCTTCTGCGACAAAATGGTCGTCATGGAATCTTTCCAAACTCAATACGCAGGGGTTGGAAATGGGAGTGGATTTCGATTTGGAAGAATTGTTTCCAGCTTTAGGCAATCGCAGTCGGTTAGCCTTGGACTATACCCGCATGAATTCGGAGCACGATGCTAAAAATTTGATATCTCATTATGCTTTGAATTATTTGCGTGACAAATTTACCGTTCGCTTTAGTCATCCTATCTTAAAAGGACTGTCTGCCGGCTGGTATTTCCGTTATCAAAAGAGGATGGGGACTTATGAAAAATATGTTGATTTGAAGAAGGTAGGGGATGAACCTTATCCGGCATTTTCCACACTTGATTTAAAATTGGACTACCAATACAAGGAGGTATTGTTGAGTCTGAATTTCAATAATCTTTATAACACCCGTTACTTTGACTTGGGAAATATACCTCAGGCGGGATTTTGGCTCTCCGGATCGGTTAGCTATACTTTTAGGTAAGAAATAGGGGCATTACTATGAAGAATGTGATCTAAAAATTAACTCCAAAGAAAAAACGCATTATTATTTTAATGTTTATAATGCGTTTTTTCTTTGGAGCCGCTTTAATCCGGTGCCTTATTAAAAAGTTTCTTCATCCGGTATGAGTTCGTTCTCTCTTATGGCATCTTTTTTATGGGAGAAGGGCTTTGTATTAATGGGAGAAGACTTTAGAACTCAACCTTTGGTACATTCTCAGTGCCTGCGGCAGCTTCAAAATAAGCGCGCTTACTGAAACCGAAAATACCGGCTAATATGTTTTTGGGGAAACGACGGATACCTACATTGTAATTTTTGGCTGCATCGTTGAAATTCTTGCGTGCCACGTTGATGCGGTTTTCCGTTCCTTCCAATTGAGCTTGTAATTCAAGAAAATTCTGATTGGCTTTCAAGTCGGGATAATTTTCAGTAATGGCGAGTAGTTTGCCAAGTGCCGAGGTTACCGCACCTTGTGCTTTTTGATATTCGGCTAATTTCTCAGGAGTAAGATCATTGGGATCTACTTTGATTTGAGTGGCCTGACTACGGGCCTGTACTACGCCTTCCAGGGTTTCTTTCTCGTGACTTGCATATCCTTTTACGGTGTTTACCAGATTTGGAATCAAATCGGCACGCCGTTGGTATTGTGTTTCTACATTGGCCCATTCGTTGCTTACTTTTTCGTCCATGCTGACCAGTCCGTTATAGCCTGTCACTCCCCAGAGTACAATAATAGCTATGGCTACGCCTAGAATGATGGTTGATTTCTTCATACGTTTTATTTATTAATTGTAAATACTATTCTTACTTATTATTCTTATTTATAGCTGATATTAATATAAACGAGACTTTTTAGAAACGGGTTCCGGCTCCTCCGCCTCCGCCCATTCCTCCTCCGAAGCTGCCACCGCCGAAGCCTCCTCCGCTACTTCCGCCAAAGCCGCCACCGAAGCCGCCGATAAACGGACCGCCTCCTCCGCCTCCGCGGTAGTTATCATCATACGATTGCTTGCGACGTACGACTTGATGTTTACAATTCAGGCAGGTATAGGTAATATCTTCCGTTTTTACTCCGTTACGGTTGGAAAGAAGAACGCTGCCTGTACGTTGCAGTTTATGTTGTCCGCAGTTTGGGCACCGGTTCATGGCCCGTGCTGTGACATAACCAATGAATCCTGCAACGGCGAATGTGCCGAGAATTGCTAACAGGATAATGCCGATGGGGTCGCTATCCCCGTTATTATCCGCACTATTGTTGACCATGCTTCCATCCAATCGGGCGTAAGTGGCTTTTACGCCGGCAACCATACCTGCATCCCAATTGCCCTTTTTCAGATAGGGTACCATCTTAAGCGTCTGTATGCGCTTGCAGATGGCATCCGGTAAATCGCCTTCCAATCCATAGCCGGTATAAAATTGCACGCAACGCTGATCGGTTACTAGTAGAATGACCAATCCGTTATCTTTATCTTTCTTCCCAACGCCCCATTTGTTGAGTAATTCGTGAGCGAAATTAAAACAATCTTCCTGACCGATGGAAGGCAGTACTGCTACTACGGTCTCAATGCCCGTCTGTTGTTCCAATGCATAGAGCATGTGGTCAATACTGTCGCATGCCATCGGCGATAAGATATTTGCCGGGTTGCAAACATATCGGGTTTTATCTTGTAGGTGAACCTTGGGAATGTTGTCAACGGTATATATTTGTTGGGCCTGAACTGAAAAGAACAAGCTTAGAAAAAGTCCTAAAAGGGTGAATTGCTTCATAATTGCCGGTCATTAATATTGGCAAATATATAAATAATCTTTTAATCAGTGGATATATTTACCGACAAAGGTGCCTACCCGCCAGGTATATTCTGCCGGAAATGTCTTATAGGAGAGGGCATGTGGCACCCTCGGAACAATCCATAGTTTTTTAGGTTCCGGTTTGGCTTTATAAAGTGGGTAGACCATTCGTGTGGGAACATAGGTGTCGGCACCTCCATGGATAAAAAGCATCGGGTAGTGGCATTTCTTGACTTGCTTCAGTGCCGAAGCTTCTTTGAAATTCCAGCCGTATTTAAGTTGGCATAAAGCGCTTGTTGTATATAATAATGGGAAGGCAGGGAGTCCGAACCGACTCTTAAGTTCGTAGTTGAATTCATCCCACACACTGGTATAGCCGCAATCTTCCACAAAGCATTTTACGTATGGCTGTTGTGTTTCCCCGGAAACCATCATGGTAGTGGCTGCTCCCATGGAAATGCCGTGTACTACCATTTGGGTATGTCCTCCGAATATCCGGTTAGCTACATCCATCCACTGCAATACGTCGGACCGATCTTTCCAGCCCATCTGGATTGCGGAGCCTTTACTTAAACCGTGATCCTGCAAGTCGGGTAATAGAATATTATATCGCAGGGCGTTGTTGTAGAGATAACCAATCATTAGCATTCGTATGCTGTTGTCAGAATAGCCGTGTACAATGACAGCTGTTTTATCGGTCGCTGGGACTGCTTTTATATAGATGGCATGCAGACGTATTCCATCGAGGTTGGTTATAAAGGTATCGCGTAAAGCTGAAAGAGTTTGTAGACTGTCCACCCATGTCCGGAGGAAAGGGTATTCTTTATACATGTACTGATAGGATGTAGAGAGCTCTTTACCTTTATTTTGGCTTGGGCTTAATGAATAGTTGAGCATATAAATACTTCCCCCTCCTGTGAGAAGGAGTAAAGCAAGGATAAATCCCGTTAAACCGTATTTGAGACTCTTTTTCATTTATTCCAAATTTCCCAAGCAGCAAAGGCTTGTAACAGAAGCATTTCCAGACCATTCTTGGTCACAGTACCTTTTGCTTGGCCTTTCTTCATGAATAGTGTTTCATTAGGGTTGTATAGCAAATCGTACAGCAGGTGGTCGGGGGTTAGTAAGTCGTAGGGGATATCAGGGCAAAAGTCAACCTTGGGGTACATGCCTACCGGGGTGCAATTGACGATGACCGTATGCTCTTTCATAATCTCGGGAGTTAGCTCTTCATAAGTCAGCGTTGTGGGACTCTTTTTTGTTCGTGAGACAAATAGACTGCGGATGCCCAGATTTGCCAATCCGTGGAAAACCGCTTTTGATGCGCCTCCGGTACCCAGTATCAATGCACGTTTGTGATGAGGCTGCAATAATGGCTGAATGGATTTTGTAAACCCAATAATGTCCGAGTTATAACCGACCAATTTTATCTTCCCTTTCTGGCGAATAATCTTGATCACGTTTACAGCCCCTATTTTGGTGGTGTCTTGATCTAATTCATCCAGAAAAGAGATGACCTTCTCCTTATATGGAATGGTCACATTCAGACCACAAAGATTTGGATTTTCTTCAATTACCTCCATGAAATCATCAAGGGTTGGTATTTCAAAATTCACATATTCGGCATCAATATTTTCCGAACTGAATTTTTCATTGAAATATCCCATGGAAAACGAATGTCTTAGCGGGTAGCCTATTAAACCATATTTTTGCATAAATGTTTGTTTAAAAAGGTTTTAATATATAGACAACGAGATATAAGCATCCTTCAGTTTTCTTTAGAATTACTTATATCTCGTATGTTTGGTTTATTTCGTAGCGATATATAGGGTACATATACCGAACGTCAGTCTTTTAAAGTTCACCTGATTGAATCCTGCTTTTTGGATAACTCCTTGCATGACTTCTCCTTGCGGAAAGGCCCGGATGCTCCGGGGCAGGTAGATGTAGGCTCTTTTATCTTTTGATAAGCACTTTCCTAGCAAAGGGATTATAACCTTTGAATATAGAGCGAAAAGTTGTTTCATCGGGAATTTCTCAGGTGTGGAGAGCTCCAGAATGGCGAGATGTCCCCCGGGTTTTAGCACTCGGTGCATTTCGGTCAACCCTTTATCTAATGATTCAAAGTTACGAATGCCGAATGCCACGGTTATGGCATCAAAAGATTTATTGGCAAAGGAGAGCGAAGTGCAGTCTTCACGGGCAAATGAAATTTTATGTGATAACAGTACTTTTTTGACTTTCTCACGTCCGATTTCCATCATACCTTCCGAAATGTCTGTCCCTATAAGAGATTCCGGTTGTAGTTCCTGACAAGCAAGAATAGCAAAATCGCCGGTACCAGTGGCCACATCCATTATTTGCTTAGGATGGAAAGGACGGAGATGATTGATGGCTTCCTGTCGCCACTTTTTATCAATCCCAAAGGAGAGAGCATGGTTTAGCCTATCATAGGCGGGAGCAATGTTGTCGAACATATTTTCTACTTGCTCGCTCTTATCGCCGTCTTTACCGTAAGGTTTTATCTGTTCTTGTGGGTAGTTCATTTTTTTATTAACCGAGGTAAGTTTTTACGTTTTTTTCTATACGTTCGGCAATATTAGTGGTGTCTTCTTTCACGAATTTTTCTCCGGTGATATGTTCGTATAGCTCAATATAACGTTCGCTGATTGAGGTTACGATTTCATTGGTCATTTTCGGTACTTGTTGCCCGGCTTTGCCTTGGAAGCCGTTTTCCATTAACCATTCGCGGACAAATTCTTTAGATAATTGTTTCTGTGGTTCACCTTTTTCAAAAAGAGTTTCGTAGCCTTTGCTATAAAAATAGCGACTGGAATCCGGAGTATGGATTTCATCCATCAAGTAAATGGTTCCATTATGTTTACCGAATTCATACTTGGTGTCTACCAAAATCAAGCCGCGTTCGGCAGCTATTTCGGTTCCTCGTTTGAAGAGTCCCATAGTATATTTTTCGAGTACGGCATATTCTTCGGGAGTTGCCAGCCCTTTAGCCAGTATCTCTTCCTTGGAAATGTCGGCATCGTGTTCACCAATCTCAGCTTTAGTTGTTGGTGTGATAATCGGTTCGGGGAATTTTTGGTTTTCCCTCATGCCTTCCGGCAGTTTTATGCCACAAATCTCACGTACCCCACTTTTATAAGCACGCCATGCGCTTCCGCAGAGGTAGCCACGGACAATCATTTCAACCGGGAAGCCTTCGCACATTACGCCTACTGTTACCATCGGGTCTGGTGTAGCCATTTTCCAATTTGGGCATATATCGGTGGTTGCATCCAAAAACTTTGCTGCGATCTGGTTCAACATCTGTCCTTTGAAAGGAATCCCTTTCGGCAATACAACGTCAAATGCGGAGATGCGATCGGTTGCTACCATAACTAGTTTTTCATTGTTGATGTTATAAACGTCACGTACTTTTCCGTGATACACACTTTTCTGTCCTGAAAAGTGGAAATCTGTTTGAGTTAATGCTTTCATCTTCGTATACTTTTGATTGACTATTTATATTTTAGTTTATACTAACTTAAAATGCTGTTGTTTTGATAGTATAACGTTATCCTGACTCATATGTTTTCAGACGACCGAAAGCTTTTAAGTTAATTTGAGCAAAGGATTCAAGCTTTTTTGCCGTCTCAGGCTCTTTCACCCAGAGTCAGCCTTTTTCTTTCTTTTTCGACTTTCTGTTCTTTATCGAACTTGTCATAGGCATCTACAATCCGTTCCACCAGTTTATGACGGACAATATCCTTCTTGTTCAATTCCACAAAACTAATACCTTTTACACCTTTCAGAATGCGAAGTGCTTGTACCAGACCGGAAGTTTGTGATGCGGGAAGATCAATTTGTGTCATATCTCCAGTCACAATCATCTTGGTATTCAGTCCCATACGGGTCAGGAACATTTTAATTTGTTGGGCTGTGGTATTCTGCGCTTCATCCAGTATGACTACGGCATCATTTAAGGTACGTCCGCGCATAAAAGCAAGCGGAGCAATCTGAATGATATTTAGTTCCATATACTCTTTCAACTTGGCAGACGGAATCATATCTTGTAGTGCATCGTATAAAGGTTGCAGATAAGGGTCTATCTTATCTTTCATATCACCCGGAAGGAAACCTAATTTTTCTCCGGCTTCCACCGCCGGCCGACTAAGGATGATTTTCTTGATTTCTTTGTTTTTTAAAGCTCTTACAGCGAGTGCTATTGCGGTATAGGTCTTCCCCGAGCCGGCCGGACCTATAGCGAAAATCATATCGTTCTTGGCGAAGCCTTCAACCAGTTTCAGTTGATTTTCGCTTCGGGGGATGATGGGTTTTCCTGTAACACTGAATACAATCACGTTCCCCGACTTTTCAGCTTGCGGTGCATTTCCTTTGATAATATCAATAATAATCTCTTCTTTCAGGGAGTTGTATTCCGCACAATATTTTTCCAGTTTGGTGATGTTCTCTTCGAATGCACACATCTGTTCTTCGTCTCCTAATACTTTAATGACATTGCCGCGGGCTACAATCCGCAATTTGGGATACAAAGCTTTTATCAACTGTATGTTAGTATTGTTTACACCATAAAAAATAACCGGATCAATATCCTCAAGAACAATCAATTTTTCTATCATTTAATCTCCTTATAAAGTCAGTTGGTTATAAATTTAAATGAAATGCAAATTTAGTGAAACGTTTGGATACTTAGGCCGTTCCTATCTTTTTTTTTACTCTGATTTGACGATTATCCGCTTGCCTTTTTTAATGCAATGGAGGCATACCTTGTGAAGCTTGTTTTTGGCAAAATCAAAGATTAGATTGGGATTGAAATGTTGCCCGCTAATGCGGGTTTCAAAATGTAAATGTTCCGTGCTCGCTCTGCCGCTGCGTCCTGTCAAAGCAATGGGTTGTCCGGCCTTTACCGAATCTCCGCTTTTAACAAAATTCTTGTAGTTGTGGCTGTAAATTGTTTCCAGTCCCGAAGAATGGCGTACTACAATTACTTTGCCGTAGCCACTGTATGACTTTGACATGCGCACAACACCTTCAAAAGCACTTCGGATGGTATCTTTTGCACAGGTTTTGATGTCGACTCCCGTATGTCGTCCATGTCCCCGTCCATAAGGAGAAATCACTTTTGCTCCTGCCAACGGAAAGCAATAGTCTGCATCCGTTAAGTTTTCCAAATGTATATCCAGTTTGTTTCCGTCTGCAAACAGTCCCGGCGTAGCAACCTGGATATGGTTGATTTCCATTTGGGAGAAATTTGTCTTTTTCTCCCTCGGAGTGATGGGGAGTATAATAAGCGGGATAAGGAAAAGGGATATTTTCATTGTTCTTTATGTTTTCTTAGTTGAAAAAGCAAATTTGTCCACCGTCGGATGATGCATACTTTATGAGTAGGTAGCGGATCATTTCGGCAGCCTCCTGTAGACCTTGGCTGCCACTATACCCATTTATAATGGCAAGTATATGTTTGGTCTTAACTTCCATTTTAGTCCGTTCATTATCACTGGTGGGTGTGCCGATTCCTCCTATGACATCCCGATAGACGGGAAGTCCTTCAATATTCAGGATTCCACGTCCTATGCCTTCAAAAGGTTCACCGGCTTTGCCAATACCTAATTCTATGTCCGTACCTTGTATCTTGTCAGCATCAAATCCGCCGATGGAATAACCGGTGCGCAGAGATACCAAATTGATTAGATCCACCAGGGTGTCTATTTGGTAGAGTTCTAATCCTCGCATTAATCTCCGTCGTAATGCTTCGGCAGAGGGGCGGTAGCGTCCGGGATCTTTTCCGCAATGTTTATAGGCCTCCCGGGTTGCTGCGATTGCTGATTGGTTCTTGATGTCTTCCAATTTTGTCGAACAGGTCAGTTCACGGGTGAAAGTTGCAATTTCCTCCCATAATCCTTTACTAAAAGCAGTGTTAGTTACTGCTGCATATACAGCTACTCCTTTAAAATCAGGGCAGGCTGTTTTTATTTCTTCGGATACTGTAATATGATACATACTTTTTTCTGTTTTAGCTTTAGTTAGTTGCCTTTATTCCAAGTGGCTTGCTCGTGCTGTTGATCGTTTAAGGGACAAATTATTCCTTTACCGTTTATTCATTCTAGCAACATGATGCCCGATAACATTCGACCGGATTTTATACCCAAACGTCGGGCTGAGAAAAAGTCTTCGTGCCGGGTAAAGGTACAAATACCTGCCGATTCAATTTGAGCGGGAGGTACACCGAAATCTTCCAGTTGCATCCGGTTGGCAGCCCATAAGTCAATGTGATATTTATGAGTTGAGGGTGCCCATTCCGAGATATAGTCCATTGGAAAACCTTTTTCACGGAAATTCTCATAGACCTCGTCTCCGACTTCGAATGAGGGGAGCGAAATGCCCGGACCAATACAGGCTATCACTTCTTCTCCTTTAGTTTGATAGCATTGTTGCATCTGTTCCAGTGTTTGTTTCAAGATGCGATTTACAGTCCCTCTCCATCCTGCATGTACAATGGCGATTGCCTGATGTTTACGGTCGTAGAGTAAGATGGGGATACAGTCTGCCGTAGAAACACAGATGCAGAAGCCGGGTTCACAGGTCATCAAAGCGTCTATTCCCTGAAGCAGGGTGGTTCGTTCACTTTTGGTCGCGTGGACGTAAGCTTTGTCTATTACTTTAATTTTAGTGCCATGGTTTTGGAAAGGAATCACCAATTCCCGTGGCGGTTGTGACATTGCTTCGCAAAGTAATTTCTGGTTTTGGCGGATATATTCGGGATTATCACCGGTGTAGGGTGTGCAGTTGAGGGAAGCGTAGTTGCCTTTGCTACATCCTCCATGACGGGTTGTGGAAAAACAAAGAATGTTGGAATATGGCGCTGTCACGTCATATTTCAACATTCTTTTATCAGGACTGAGAGAACTCATTGATCATCTTCCTCCCAATCTTCGTCTTCGTATTCAAAGTCCTCCAGTTCTTCCACATCTTCCTGATTGTTTCCGGGTTTGTAGGTGATGTCTTGGTCTTCACCCAGTTCCTTTAACTCCAGTTGCAGGTTACTGATATCTTTCGAACGGTGAACAATTCCTTCAATCTTGTTGCTATCCTTGTTTAGTTCTGTCCACAGAATATCTTTCAATGCTGCTATCCCAAAGCCTGAAATAGAAGAAATAAAGATGTGCGGGATATTTTCCGGCAACGCAGGTTCTATCTCTTCCATAAGCTCCTGATCGAGCATATCACTTTTAGTGATGGCAAGTACCCGTTCCTTATCCAACATTTCAGGATTGAAAGTGCGAAGTTCATTTAACAGGATGTCATATTCCTTACGGATGTCGTCACTGTCCGCTGGTACCATGAATAGCAGCAGTGAATTTCGCTCGATGTGTCGCAGAAAGCGTAGTCCTAATCCTTTGCCGGCACTGGCACCTTCGATGATTCCGGGTATGTCTGCCATGACAAATGACTTATTATCATGATATGATACGATACCTAAATTGGGTTCCAGAGTAGTGAAAGGATAGTTGGCAATCTTAGGTTTGGCTGAAGATACGGAGGAAAGGAGCGTTGACTTCCCGGCATTGGGAAACCCTACCAAACCGACGTCGGCCAATAACTTCAATTCGAGGATAATCGTCATCTCTTGCATTGGCTCTCCTGGTTGGGCAAAGCGCGGTGCCTGGCGTGTTGCTGTTTTGAAGTGAGTGTTACCTTGGCCTCCGCGTCCGCCTTTTAGCAAGATCACTTCTTGCCCATGTTCGGTAACATCACAAAGGTATTCGCCTGTTTCAGCGTTATATACAACTGTACCGCAAGGTACTTCAATCACTTTGTCCGCACCATCTTTACCGAAACTGCGGTCTTTAGACCCTGATCCTCCGTGACCAGCCAATGCGTGTCGGTCGTACTTTAGATGAAGTAGCGTCCAATAGTTACGGTTACCCCGCAGAATGATATGACCGCCTCGTCCGCCATCGCCCCCGTCGGGTCCTCCGTTGGGAACATATTTCGCACGCCTCATATGCGTAGAGCCCCTACCCCCCTTACCGGAACGGCAGTATATCTTTACGTAGTCAACAAAATTCGATTCAGCCATATTATTCGTTATGATTTATTTTGCTTTATCAATAGCCTCACAGATATCGGTCAAGATTTGGTCCATGTCGCCATAGCCTTTGATATATTGATATTTTCCTTCCTGTTTGTACCAGTCAATCAATGGAGAAGTCTGAGAATGATAGACGGCAAGACGTTTTTTGATCGTCTCTTCATTATCATCTGCACGACCGGATTCCTGTCCGCGTTTAATCAGACGCCTCATTAATTCTTCTTCGGGAACATTCAAATCGAGCATAACATTGACATCTTGTCCTCTGTCAGCCAATACTTTCTTTAATGCTTCTGCTTGTGGAATGGTACGTGGAAAGCCGTCGAATATCACTCCTTTGCTCTCTTTGAGGCTATCAAGCGTGCTAGCCAATATGTCAATAATCAGTTCATCCGGTAACAACTGCCCTTGGTCAATATAACCTTTAGCTACTTTACCCAGTTCAGTTCCATTTTTAATCTCCGCACGCAAAACATCTCCTGTAGAGATGTGATTGATGCCATACTTATTTACAATACGCTCGCTTTGTGTCCCTTTTCCTGAACCGGGAGCACCGAAAATTACAATGTTCAACATGCTGATTCTCTAATTTATTTAGTTGTATTATTCTATGACCGTGTAAATGTCCGGATAATTACGTCCGAACCCATCATAATCCAAGCCGTAGCCCACGATGAAGTCATTCGGAATTCTCATCGCATTGTATTCTATGTTTAAATTCACCTTCAATTTATCGGGCTTTACCAGTAATGAAGCAATGTGAATATCTTTTGGATTGCGAGTGCCCAATGTTTCGAGCAAACGTTGCATTGTAAAACCGGTGTCAACAATATCTTCTACAATTACAACGGTTCTTCCGGTAAGATCTTCGTTGATTCCAATGACTTCTTTAATGACCCCGGTGGAAGATACACCTTGATAAGAAGCCAATTTGATAAACGATATCTCACAGGGAATGGTAATGTGTTTCATTAAATCGGCGGTGAACATGAACGAACCGTTCAACACACTTAGAAACAATGGGGTTTTACCTTTTAAATCTCTATTGATTTCGTTCGCCACGCGTATGACTTCTTTCTGTATATCCTCTTGCCTGATGGAGACGGTGAACTTTTTGTCTTTAATTTGTATACTATCCATAGGGGTTATTTTTAATAGTTGGCACAAAAATACAATTTTATTCCGCTCCGTGCATCATCTTTTGTAATTTCTTTGAAAGCAGGAAGGGGATGAGAGAAGCAAGATGGAACGCATGCCGTAATAACTGAAACGTTCTGCTGTACTAGTGGCAAAGATTTGGTAAAGACCTTTGGGGGGTCTGGATGCACTCATAAGAATCTTGTGCTTTGAATTGTGATTTTAATGCTTCTCCGGATGAAATGATTACCACCCGGATGGAATTATGCGGTATTTAATTTTATATGATAGCAAAATTAGGCATTAATGTAATAGTTGAGAAATAATTTAGTTTTTATTCTATATTCCGTACACGATGTTTTCTTTGATCTCTTCTTTCGTTTTTCTTGTTTCCTTATGGTAAAAGATGTAATTTTGCTTATGTTATCAAATCAGATTGATAAGAGGTTGAAACAAAAGCAGAATCTATTTTTGGAGGATTGAATAAATGAAAATATTTCCGACCCAACGCATCAAGGATTTGGATGCGTACACTATAGAACATGAGCCGATTGCTTCTATTGATTTAATGGAACGTGCTGCGAAGGCATTGGCCAAAGTTATAGCCGAAGGCTGGGGCCTGGATACGTCTTTTATTGTTTTTGCCGGACCGGGAAACAACGGTGGGGATGCATTGGCTGTGGCGCGTTTATTGGCAGAAAAGGGCTATCATCTATCGGTTTACCTGTTCAATACGAAAGGACATCTTTCGGTTGATTGTGAGGTAAATAAGGAACGGATTGAGGAAGTATCGAATATTGATTTTCATGAAGTGACTTCACAGTTCATATCGCCTGAGCTGACTGATGAACATGTTGTTATCGACGGTTTGTTCGGTAGCGGACTGAATCAGCCGCTGAGTGGTGGCTTTGCAGCTGTGGTAAAGTATATTAATGCTTCTTCAGCGAAAGTTGTGTCCATTGATATTCCTTCCGGATTAATGGGGGAGGAGAATACCTTTAATGTAAGATCTAATATTATCAGGGCTAATTGGACTTTAAGTCTGCAACTTCCAAAATTGGCTTTTCTCTTTGCGGAGAATGAAGAATTTGTCGGGGAATGGCAGTTGCTGGATATTGGGTTGAGTCAGACGGCGATAGAGGAAATGGATACGGACTATTCTTTGTTGGAACGGGAAGATGTGGATTATCTGCTGGAGCCGCGGAACAGGTTTGCGCATAAGGGTGATTTCGGGCATGCTTTATTGATTGCGGGTTCACAAGGAATGGCGGGGGCTTCTGTGTTGGCAGCACAAGCTTGTCTGCGTTCGGGCGTGGGATTGCTTACCGTGCACGTCCCCCTTTGTAACAATGCGATTGTACAGACTGCTGTGCCTGAAGCAATGACGGAGCTTGATTCATGTGAGGCTTGCTTTGGTTGTCCTACGGATACGGATGATTATCAGGCAGTAGCTATCGGGCCCGGATTAGGTAAATCCGAGTTGACAGAGACTGCTTTATTAGAACAGATTGATGCTTGTCAGGCACCTATGGTGATTGATGCCGATGCTTTAAATATACTGGCAAGACATCACAATTATATGGGACGCTTACCAAAGGGAAGTATTCTTACGCCCCATCCTAAGGAACTGGAGCGCCTGGTGGGCAAATGTCAAGATTCCTACGAGCGCCTGACTAAAGCCCGTGAGTTGGCACGTACTACGGGAGTGTATCTCATTTTGAAAGGAGCTTTTTCTGCTATTATTACTCCTTCCGGAGAGTGCTATTTTAATACAACCGGAAATCCCGGTATGGCGACTGGGGGATGTGGAGATGTGTTGACCGGAGTGGTGCTTGCCTTATTGGCGCAAGGATATAAATCCGAGGAGGCGGCTTGCTTGGCGACTTATGTGCATGGCCTGGCAGGGGATATTGCCCGAAAGAAAAGGGGGATGATAGGAATGAAAGCCGGAGATCTTATTTCTTCGTTACCTTTAGCTTGGAAAATACTGGAAGGATAAGTTGCATTCCTGCGGTTTTGGGTAGGAATTAATGTTGCAAAATTGCAGGAATGCCGTGTTTATGCTTTGTCTTATCTTAGGGTAATATGAAAGCACCCTTGTTTTAACTCATATTTGACGTAGCATTTATCTGATTTTCGGAGGTCTCTCAGTACTTCTGCAAGTACCAGTTTCAATGTTTCGGGCTTTACATCTTGCAATGGGCGACCATCTTGATCCTCTATCTTCTCAAAACGTTTCCAACTGATGTCAAAAGTCGTTCCATAAAAATGGGCGGAATTTTCCGAAGCATTTGTATTACGTCGGCGAAGCCGCTTTACGTCATTTTGAGTACGTAAAGCTGAAGTCACGACGATTTTATTCGGATTTAGCCCTTTGGCGTTTAAAGAATCAAGAAAATTATTTCCTATTACTCCCAGTAAATCTGCAGCAGATGGTATGAGATAAGGGATGGAATAGGTTAAAGAGTCTACGGTATAACATTCATTGGTTTTGATATGCTTAAGGTCGCTTTTCATTGCTTCGGCTTCTGCACGCGAAGCAAGTGGGGTAATCCCTATCGTTTGGGCTCTTTTCAATTGGATTTCATTCAGATCGCCGAAAGAACGTCTGTAGCTGATGACTCCTTTGATGTTATGTGGGTGATTTAACTTTAGTGACATGTCTTTTTTCTTACATCCCGCGAAAGCTGCGGTGAAAAGGGCTCCGGATAATAAAAGAATGGGCAAGAAGCGGTGTTTGCGTTGCATCTTATTTCTCGTTTGGGTTAATAGCGTAATTATCTCTTTAATATTGGGGAACTGTAAGCTCAATCTGTCATGAGAGCTCTTCTTGAAATTCGTTTTAAGAATTCACCAATCCTGCAGATAAGGTAAATCTTAAATTTGAAGGCTTTATCCTTTCTTTTTCGGATAAAGCAACGCAAATATAGGGCAATCATTCGAAACAGCTTGCAAAGATTTCTGCATTTTTCTTATCTTTTTATACCTTTGCACCTGAAAAACGGAGTACAAAGTATGGAGCGTTATTTTATCTATTTAGCTTACGATGGGACGGCTTATCATGGTTGGCAGGTACAACCGAATGGTACGAGTGTGCAAGGATGTTTGACAAGCGCACTTGCTACATTATTGCGTCGTGAAGCGGAAGTGATAGGAGCGGGTCGTACTGATGCCGGGGTACATGCTTCTTTAATGGTGGCCCATTTTGACAGTGAAACAATTTTGAATACGGAGCTCTTTGCGGATAAATTGAACCGGCTTTTACCTCCGGATATATCGGTTTACCGTCTTCGCCGGGTAAGGATGGATGCACATGCCCGCTTTGATGCCATGGCGCGGACATATAAATATTATGTGACGACAGCAAAAAGTCCTTTTAACCGGCTGTATAGCTGTCGGTTGTTTCAGGAACCGGATTTTGAGGGAATGAATGAGGCTGCTTCTATTTTATTTGATTATGTGGATTTTACGAGTTTCAGTAAGCTGCATACTGATGTGAAAACAAATAATTGCCGTATTACGCAGGCGTTATGGACTCGTGAAGATGAGAATACATGGGTTTTTACTATTCAGGCCGATCGTTTTTTAAGGAATATGGTACGGGCTGTAGTCGGCACATTACTTGAGGTTGGGCGCGGTAAACTTACAACGGAAGGTTTCCGCCATATTATTGAAGCAAAAGATCGTTGTAAGGCTGGTACTTCAGTGCCGGGTCATGCGTTGTTTCTGGTTGATATTACTTATCCGAAAAGTTTGTTCTTGGATTAAGACAGAGAAGGTGTCAGACTCTTTTTATTTTCTAAAAAATGAATTAGCGAATGTGGTTATTACTTGCTTTTCTTTCGGCTGCCTTGTTGGGCTTTTATGATGCTTTTAAGAAGCAATCATTACGTGATAATGCCGTGCTACCGGTTTTGTTCCTGAATACAATGTTTTCAAGTTTGATTTTCCTGCCGTTTATTCTGTTGTCGGTTTTTTCCCCCCATGTGTTGGGGGGAACGATGTTTAATGTTCCGGTTGTGGGTTGGGAAGTGCATAAGTTTATTATCGTCAAGTCATTTATTGTACTCTCTTCATGGATTTTCGGTTATTTTGGAATGAAGCATTTACCACTGACGATTGTCGGCCCGATCAATGCTACCCGGCCTGTGATGGTTCTCGTTGGTGCCATGCTTATCTTTGGCGAGCGGTTGAATCTGTACCAGTGGATTGGAGTCATGTTGGCTGCACTTTCTTTTTTGATGTTGAGCCGTTCAGGGAAAAAGGAAGGAATTGACTTTAAGCATAATAAATGGATCTTTTTTATTGTATTGGCAGCTATGACCGGTGCAGTTAGTGGACTCTATGATAAATATTTGATGGCATTTCTGAATCCGATGGTGGTTCAATCGTGGTATAACGTTTACCAGATGCTTATTATGTGTCCTATTCTAATCCTGCTTTGGTATCCTCACCGAAAAGAGAGTACGAAGTTTCGATGGGACTGGAGTATTATTTTTATCTCTATATTCCTTAGTGCTGCTGATTTCGCTTATTTTTATGCGTTAAGTTATCCTGATTCCATGATCTCCATTGTTTCAATGGTTCGTCGTGGGAGTGTTGTCGTTTCATTTCTGTTTGGAGCATTGTTTTTCCGTGAAAAGAATTTAAAAAGCAAAGCGGTCGATCTTATCTTGGTATTGATCGGAATGTTCTTCCTATATTTGGGGAGTAAATCATAGAGGAGACTAGCTTCAGTAGCTGTTCATCTTCTATTGGGAAGTGCATTGAAGGCATTTTCCAAACTGGTTACAGCTGTTTTAATTCTCAATTTGAAATAAAATAAAGCAAATGAATAAATTGAAAACTTTTTTGTGTCTGGCTTTTTTGTGTGTCACTTGTTTGTATGCCCAAGACGCCAAAACTTATTTTGTAGGTATGCCTGATAGTCTCTGTCCGATATTGACCGCTGTAAATAGGGCCGATTGCGTTGACTTTCTGGAAAGTAAGATGAAAGCAGAGGTCACCAACCGTTTTGGTGCAAAATCTGAAATGACAAATCTTTCAGCTGACTATATTCGTGTGCAAATGAGCCCGGAGAGTTCTTGGCAGATGAAATTACTGGCGACAAGTGACTCTACCAAGGTTATTTGTACGATATCTACTTCTTGCGGACCGGCTTGTGATAGTGATATCCGTTTTTATACCACGAAATGGAAAGAACTACCTGTTTCTTCTTTTTTAAAACTTCCTGTGATTGCTGACTTTTTGGCTATTCCGGATACGGTTGAAGATTATGGGGTAAGAGATGCCCGGGAGAAGGCGGATATGTTATTAATGAAAGCCGATTTTACGGCTGGTAACAAGAATCTTACTTTTAGTTTTACGGTTCCTGAGTATGTAGGTAAAAATGTCGCGGATAAATTAAAACCTTATTTGAAAGCAGATAAAGTCTATCGTTGGGAAGCCGGGAAATTTATTGCTGAATAAACTAAAAAAAAGAAGAGATATCTTGAATGATATCTCTTCTGTAGAGCGGAAGACGGGGCTCAAACCCGCGACCCTCAGCTTGGAAGGCTAATGCTCTATCAACTGAGCTACTTCCGCAATTTTGTGGGCAAAGATGGATTCGAACCACCGAAGGCGTAAGCCAGCAGATTTACAGTCTGCCCCATTTGGCCACTCTGGTATTTGCCCTTTTGCTTTTAAGAACTATCGTCTTACGACCTTGTTTTCTCAATTGCGGTGCAAAGATAGGACTATTTTTGTAAACTCCAAGCGAAATCGGTCATTTTTATTGCAGTAATTGCACACTCATCGCCTTTATTGCCTAGCTTTCCTCCTGCCCGTTCTTCAGCCTGTTCCATCGTATTGGTAGTAACGAGACCGTAAATAACTGGAACATTGCCTGTTGCGTTTAATTGTGTGATTCCTTGGGTAACTCCCATACATACGTAATCAAAATGCGGGGTATCTCCTCGTACTACACAGCCTAAAACAATTACGGCATCCACATTGCTGTACTCTATAAATTGATTGGCACCGAATGTGAGTTCAAAACTGCCCGGAACTGTTTTTAATAAAATGTTCTCTTCTTTTGCACCATGTTTTTTTAGAGTCGATATTGCTCCTTCAAGAAGTTTTCCTGTGATATTATAATTCCATTCTGAAATTACAATTCCAAATTTCATATCCTGTGCATTCGGGACCGAATTGAAATCATAGTCCGATAAGTTATGATAGGCTGTTGCCATGATGTTTAATTTTAAATTTGGTATTAATAAATCACGGATTACACGATTTTTACGGGAGCTTTTAGTCCGTGTAGAATCTGGGTAATCCGTGATTTAGATTTCCTTGCACAAAGTCTATCTACTATTTCTTTAGTAGTTTGGCCCGTTCGATGTATTTGTCAATATCCATTGCTTGATATGAACGGAAATATTTGTCTTTAATCTTAGTATAAGCTTCAATGGCATTATCGTACTTTCCTTGCTTAACTAATATTTCACCTGCCTGCAATAAGAAGATAGGGCTTAATGAGTTGTTATCTGCTTCGTCAGCGGCTTTTAACAATAAGGTAGAAGCTTTGTCCAGTTGGCCAAGTTGTGCATAACAGTTGCCCATTGCACCTTTAATAGAAGGAGCCACCATTTGGTCATCTCCCTTGAAACTATCTAATGCTTTTACCGCTTCGTCGTATTTACCCATGTGGGCATAGCAAAGTCCCATATATGCTTTTGCCAGATTTCCAGCTTTTGTCCCACTGTATTGATCTGCTATTTTTAAGAATCCGACAAATCCGATGCTGTCACCATTTAAAGCTTGTTCATAAGAGTTGGCTTCAAAATATTCTTGTCCTTTAAATAATGCTACTTGCGCCTTCTCTTCACGTGGTGCCATGTAGAAGGTCTTATACATTACTATAGCAATAGCTACAAGTATAACAATTACTATTGCGCCGATAATTGCTTTTTTGTTTTTAATGAGAAAAGCCTCTGACTGCGTTAGCGCTTCCTCTACATTTAAGGCTTCCTTCGGTTTCTTTTGTTCTGCCATCTTTATATTTTTTTGTTATTTCTCGTAAAAAGCTGATTTGACCCGCAAAAGTAACTTTTTTGTAGCTATCAAAGAAATTTAGGAGCATCTTTTTTTATGCTATACTCGAAAACCTCGAAAATCTTCCTACTTTTGTAATTGAAATTAGTGCTTTGATATGATATTGAAACGTATATCCATAATAAATTATAAAAATCTGGAGCAGGTAGAACTCGCTTTTTCACCTAAACTAAATTGTTTCTTTGGACAAAATGGCATGGGGAAAACGAATTTGCTTGATGCCATCTATTTTCTCTCATTTTGCAAGAGTGCCGGTAATCCGATAGATTCTCAAAATATCTACCATGATCAAGATTTCTTTGTGATTCAGGGCTTTTATGAAGCGGCCGACGGCAGTCCGGAGGAAGTTTATTGTGGAATGAAAAGAAAGCAAAAGAAGCAGTTTAAGCGAAACAAAAAAGAGTATACCCGCTTTTCCGATCATATCGGTTTTCTCCCTTTAGTCATGGTTTCTCCTACTGATTCGGGCTTGATTGATGAAGGTAGTGATGAACGCCGCCGGTTTATGGATGTTGTAATTTCACAATATGACAAGGAGTATCTGGATGCATTAATTCGTTATAATAAGGCTTTGGCCCAGCGAAATGTTTTGTTGAAAAGCGAAAGACCTGTGGAAGAAGACTTGTTTTTGGTTTGGGAAGGGATGATGGCTGATGCTGGTGAAACGGTCTTTCATAAAAGAGCAGCTTTTATAAGTGAATTTACGCCGATTTTCCAATCGTTTTATGCTTTTATTTCACAGGATAAGGAGGAGGTCGGGTTGACTTATACTTCCCACGCACAAGATGCTGACTTATTCGATGTTATAAGGGAAAGTCGGCTCCGCGACCAAATTGTAGGGCATTCTTTGCGCGGCATTCATCGTGACGAATTGAATATGTCTCTAGCGGGTTTTCCGATTAAAAGGGAAGGTTCGCAAGGGCAGAATAAAACGTATTTGGTTGCCTTGAAATTGGCTCAATTTGATTTCTTGAGGCGTACAGGAATAAAGGTTCCGTTACTTTTGCTGGATGATATCTTTGATAAGCTGGATGCTTCTCGTGTTGAACAGATTATTAAATTGGTGGCTGGTGATAATTTCGGGCAAATATTTGTGACAGATACAAACCGTGAACATCTGGATCGCATTTTACAAAAAATAGGGGGGGATTATAAAATGTTTCAAGTGGAACGGGGTGTTGTGACTGAAAGAAAGGAGAGTGAGGAATGAAACGTAATAATGCAGAACAAATCGGCGCTCTTATCCGTAATTTCCTTCGTCAGGAAAGTTTGGAAACTCCGTTAAACGAACAACGGCTTATCAATTCCTGGAAGGAAGTTTTAGGACCTACTATCGCATCCTATACTCACGGTCTCTATATCCGTAATCAAATTTTGTATGTACATCTGACCTCTGCCGCACTCCGTCAAGAACTGATGATGGGGCGCGACTTGCTGGTACGTAACTTAAACCAGCATGTTGGTGCTACGGTAATTAATAATATTATTTTCCGGTAAATTCTTATCTTAGGAACCGAAACGTATCAATTCTGTTTATTTTCAGTGCTTCCAATTCTTTTACCGCCCGGTCGTAATATACGGAACTCTCCAATTCTTTGTTATTGTGTGCATCCATACCAATAATTGCGGTACAATTTTCTTTAGTTGCGATATGCCAGAACTCAGGTGATGGATATGTTGATAATCCGTGGGTTTCGTTATAGGCTACGTACCCTATATTATACTCTAACGGGATGTTCAGGCGGGCGGCCGTACGACAGATATGCCGGCTTATGATGCTGCAATGATGATCAAATTCAGGATAAGAACGCATGAATAGATCCGGATGAGCCAAACATGCGAATATTCCACTTTCCATTCCTTCAATAGCACTCTCCTCGTATAAGTCCAGCATATCCCGGCTATCGGTGTGATGTCCGAAATAGGGGAATTTCTCATCCGTATGATAATGATGATTTCCGAACAGAATGTAATCCAACTGATATTCTTTAATTTGCTCTTTTAGCCATGGCATGTAATCGGGGAAGTATTCACACTCCAGCCCTATTCTAATTTTAATTTTATCTTTGTATTTGTTGCGAAGCGTACGTAAATTTTCTACATAACCGGGAAGTTCTTCCGGAAGCATTCTCATATCGGCCACATAATTGGTTCGATACTTCCAGGGGGTGTGATCTGAAAATCCTAATTCTTTAAATCCTCCTTTTATTGCACTGCATATAAAATCTTCATCACTACCGGTTGCGTGCATGCAGCGCACCGTGTGAGTATGATAATTTGTCTTCATTTGGTTGTTATAATTGTATCCATACGTATGTCTAAAGGCTCCGATGGAACATTCTCAATGAATTGGAACGGAAAGCATATGCCTATTTTGAAAGCTGGTATATGGGAAAGTAAACGGTCGTAATAGCCTTTACCTCTTCCTAAGCGATTTCCCGCATGATCAAATGCAACTCCCGGGACTACGACTAAATCTATTGCTTCGTAATCCTTAAATATCATTCCGGTGGGCTCTTCAATTCCAAAAGCTCCAATTTTCAATCCGCTGTCTCCCGTATATGGGCGTAATTCCAAGTTGTTACCTACGACAACAGGGAGTATGATCTGTTTATGCAGACTCCACTTCTCAATGAATTTATGCGTATTTACTTCATCTTCCAAAGAATGGTAAAGTAATACGATTTTGGCTTTTTTAAAGGCCGGATGAGCTTCTAGATTAGCAAGTATTTCAACCGACTGATGCGTAGTGGAAAGGCAATGTTGGGTCTTCAACAATGCCATATGCCTGCGCAGTTCTTTTTTTCTTTCCTTCATCCTTCTTCTCCTCTTTCTTTACAGGAGCTTTAGGAAAAGCCTCTCCATGCTCAAGTAGCTCTAATGCTTTTTGAACAGTTGGGTCGCTCTTGTTGGAGTATTCTATATAAGCCTCTTTTCCCAAGATGTTATAAATGACATTTCCGTATAAATTCCTTTCCAGTAATTTGTATGATTTGCGTATCAGAATATTACGCCTTTTCACTCCTTTACTATCAGCGAAACGTACGAATTGTTCTACAAGCCGCTGATGTTGCAGATATTTTAGCAGGTCATCTTCATTCTTGTATTCATTTAGCTTTGTACGGTTTCTGTCCGTATATTGGAAACTGTACTGAAGGGTTAGTCCTCTGTTGATGGCCTCAATCAGATAAGAAGAGGTGCCTATGGTGTCTTGCGGGACAAATACATCTGGCATTATTCCTCCTCCACCATAGACGGGGCGTCCCAATCTGGTTGAGTATCGTAGCTTTTTATTTAATTTTATACTGTCCTTGGAGAAAAATTCCCCATGCTCATATCGAGTTAGCCAGTCCATCTCATATTTAGCATCATTCCCACTTTTATACGGGCGCTGGATACAACGTCCGGATGGCGTATAGTAGCGGGCTATTGTTAAGCGGATTGCGGATCCGTCGCTAAAATCAATGGGTTGTTGTACCAAGCCTTTTCCGAAAGTGCGACGTCCTACGATAATCCCTCTGTCGTTGTCCTGAATGGCACCTGAAAATATTTCACTGGCTGAAGCAGAGCCTTCGTTGACGAGTACTATTAATGGGAGTTTCTGGCAGCTACCTGTTCCATTTGCATAATCTTCGGTGCGCGGATATTTGCGCCCCTGTGCGTATACAATAAGTTGTCCTTCGGGTAGGAATTCATTTACCATGCGGACTGCAGCTTCCATATAACCGCCTGTGTTGTTTCGTAAATCGATAATTAGCCCTTTAAAGTTCTGATGGCTTAGTTGTGCAATCGCATTAAGTAGCTCTATGTGGGTTGTACGTCCGAACTTGCTAATTTCCACATAACCAAAATCTTTGTTTAGCATGTAAGTGGCGTCAATCGTATTTTGCGGAATTTCTCCACGAGTTATTGTGAAATTGAGTAAGTCATTTTCACCAAACCGTTTTACGCCTATCTTGACTTGAGTTCCTTTAGGCCCTTTTAAAGTGCGCATTGCCTTTTCATTGGTTACATTTTTGCCAACAAACAAGGTGTCGTTTACTGTGATAATACGGTCACCCGCCATTAATCCGACTTTCTCAGATGGACCTCCTTGAATCACACTATTGACGTGGATTGTATCGTTTTGGATGGTGAATTGGATGCCTATTCCACTAAAACTGCCTTCCAATTCGGAATTCACATCTTCCAGATCTTTCGCAGGAATATAGGTGGAGTGAGGATCAAGTTCCGCCAATATCTGCGGCATGGCTTTTTCTACCAGATCAGTCATGTTTACAGTGTCAACGTATTGATCATCAATGACTCTTAGCAGAGCATTTAATTTATTGGATGATCCGTTGATGATTCCAAGTCTATTTCCAGCAAAATGACTGGTATAGAACGTCCCGATTAAAATACCCGCTACCACACTGATTGCAATAATGAGTGGTGTGAAGCGAGAAGAGTTTTTTGTACTCATCGTATTTCGGCTTTATAATTTTTCAATATAAACTACTTCTATCCCTGCACGTTTCAGGAGCTCCAGTCCATCCTCAAGACGGTATTTTTCGGAGTAGACCACTCTTTTTATACCGGCCTGGATAATTAACTTAGAACACTCTATACAAGGCGATGCGGTGACGTACATGGTTGCTCCGTCGCTGCTATTGTTCGAACGCGCTATTTTGGTGATGGCATTGGCTTCGGCATGCAGTACGTACGGCTTGGTCATACCATCTTCATCTTCGCATACATTTTCAAATCCGGAAGGAGTGCCGTTATAACCATCAGAAATGATCATTTTGTCTTTTACGATCAGTGCTCCCACTTGCCGGCGTTTGCAATATGAATTTTCCGCCCAAATGCTTGCCATGCGTATATAACGCTTATCTAGTGCCTCTTGTTTTTCTTTAACTGAATCCTTCATTATCTACTTTTTTTGAGGTGCAAAGGCTAAAAAGAAAGTTCTTTGTCCTTCCGTATAATAAATAAATAGGTTGTTTTCGTCTCCACTATAACTTTGTGCATTTTCCAACCCGTAAATATAGGCTTTTCCGATATAAGCATCGGCATCTGTCCCTGGGCTGGTATTGTTTATTGTCAGTTTGTTGGAACTTCCGTCTGCATTCCATTGACCTGATATTTTTGTGGAAGTTGCGTACGCGTTAAAACTGCCTCCGATGACACCATTCAAATCGGTACCTTCAAATACGATGATAAAGTTGGAGGAGCTTTTCAATGCATCCATGCTCGATTTGAAGGCTGTATCATTATTTCCCCAAAAATTATACATTTTATTTTTACCTTTCTCCGAAATGTAAGTCAACTTCCATGTTTTGCCTGTAAAGATACTGATGACATCGTCTTTATTGGTACAGCCTGTTAGCATTAAAGCCATAGAAAACGCAATTAATAGGTTATATAAATAACCGGAATGTTGATCGTATTTTTTCATTTTTTTATTCCGTTTCTAATTAATAATGCATCTATTGTAGGTTCCTGTCCGCGAAAACGTTTATACAGCGTCATCGGGTGTTCTGTTCCGCCCTTTGAGAGGATATTTCCGCGGAATGATGCAGCGACTTCCGGGTTGAAAATGCCTTTTTGCTTGAATAGAGAGAATGCATCTGCATCCAATACTTCAGCCCACTTATAACTGTAATATCCGGCGGAATAACCTCCTGCAAAGATGTGTGAGAACTGAGTACTCATACAGGTCTCCTCAAGTTCCGGAAGTATTTGCGCTTTAGCCCATGCTGCTTTCTCATAGGCCTTTACATCCCCTTCAAATGGGTCGGTGCGCGTGTACCATGCCATGTCTAATAACCCAAAGCTGACTTGGCGTAAGCAGGCATAAGCAACATTAAAGTTAGAGGAGTCGATGATGCGTTGTATTAAATCGTCGGAGATTTCTTCCCCTGTTTCATAGTGTCTGGCAAAAGTATGAAGGAATTCTTTTTCGGTTGCAAAGTTTTCCATGATTTGGGAAGGTAACTCTACAAAATCCCAATAAACATTAGTGCCGCTCAGACTCTCGTAAGTGGTATTGGCGAACATGCCATGGAGGCTATGCCCGAATTCATGGAGGAATGTTTCAACTTCATCGAATGTGAGTAATGCGGGTTTATTCTTCGTCGGCTTTGTGAAATTGGTGACTATGGATACTTGCGGGCGGCTGTTTTCTCCCGTGTTTTCATCAATCCATTGTCCTTTGAATTCAGTCATCCATGCTCCTGAACGTTTACCCTCCCTCGGATGGAAATCGACATAGAGTACGGCAAGAAAACTTCCGTCTTTGTCATAAACTTCATATGCTTCAACATCTTTGTGGTAGACTGGTATGTCCGGGTTCTTCTTAAACGTTATGCCGTATAGACGAGTGGCTAAACCAAAAACACCCTCTTTTACTTTGCCTAATTCAAAGTAGGGGCGAAGCATCTCATTATCAATCTTATATTTTTGATTTTTCAGCTTGTCGGCGTAATAGCTCCAGTCCCAAGGCATGACGGTGAATCCGTTTCCTTGTGTTTGACGTGCAAATTCTTCTATTTCCTTGTATTCTTGTTTGGCCGCTGGCGTATAGGCTTCTATAAGCTGATTGAGTAATTTGTATACGTTAGAACTGTTTTGAGCCATCTTCTCTTCCAGGTTATACTCTGCATAATTGCTATAGCCCAGTAACTGTGCTAATTCCATGCGCGTATTGACGATGTCTCTTACAATCTTTTGGTTATCAGTCTCGTTATTGTGAAGGCATTTTGTATTGTATGCCAGGTATAGCTGTTGTCTTAAAGCACGGTTATCCGCATACATCATAAAGGGACCGTAGCTTGGCGCTTGCAAGGTGAATACCCATCCTTTGACATCCTTTTCTTTTGCGGTTTCGGCAGCAGCATTAATGGCATTTTCTGGTAATCCGGCAAGTTGCTCCTTTTCAGTTAGCACCAGTTGATAGTCATTTGTTTCTTTCAAACTGTTTTCACTGAATTGCAAGGTTAATAGGCTGAGCTTTTTGTTCAGTTCCCTGAATTTATCTTTTTCTGCTTCTGTTAAATTAGCCCCATTGCGGATAAATTCCTTATAACTGTTATTGAGCAATTGTCTCTGTTCGGTGGAAAGATGGAGCTTGTCTTTTTGCTCATATACACTTTTAATTCGGCTGAATAGCTTTTCGTTCAGTGTGATGTTATTGCTATGCTCGCTCAGTAAAGGCATCACCTTTTTCGCTATTTCCTGCAAGGTATCGTTGGTCTCCGCGCTAAGCAAATTTCCAAATACGGTTGTTACCCGGTTTAATAGGCTACCTGACTTTTCAAATGCGACTATTGTATTGGTGAAGTCCGGACTTTCGGGGTTATTGGTGATTGCATCTATTTCATTGCGATTTTCTTCGATTCCTTTTTCGATTGCAGGTTCGAAATGTTCTGCTTTTATTTTGTCAAATGGAACAGTACCATGGGGAGTTAAATATTTCTCAAGAAAAGGATTCTGAGCCTGTAGAATATTCATAAAGCAAAGTAATATTAATATTAGTTGCGCTCTTTTCATCTGTGATAGTTAGGTTAGAATTATTAAAATGCAAAAGTGCAAAAAAAATAGTTGAATTGGTGAAGAATCTGATATCTTTTAACAAAGTATATTATACTTAATGTAAAGCGTATGAATGCTTTTGGAGATAAAAGCCTGTCTTTTTCCTTTAAAAAGGAACAGGACGTTTAAGAAACAATAAAATATAATAAAAAGAAAGCAAATAATTCTATAAGGGAACGGGTTTATTTCTATTTTTGTTTTTTAACCAGATGGGACGTTATGGAAACAATGTACAATACGCTTCTTCAGTTACCCCTTTTTCAAGGGCTTGCCCAAGAGGATTTTACCAATATATTGGGGAAAGTGAAATTGCATTTTACTCAACATAGGGCGGGTGAAGTTCTGGTAAAAAAAAGTGCAATATGCGATCGGCTGATATTTGTCTTGAAGGGGCGTATCAGTTCATCGGTGTCCTCTGTGGGTAACACTTATACTTTCACGGAATTATTTGAAGCTCCATACCTGATTGAGCCGCAAGCTCTGTTTGGTATGAATACCTGTTTCGCATCAACTTGTGTTTCATCTGTTGAGACTCATACTGTAAATATAAGTAAGGCATTTATCTTTAATGAGCTTTTTAAGTATGAAATATTCCGGTTGAATTATATGAATATTATAAGTAATCGTGTGCAGGTTCTGAATAACCGCCTATGGGTTGAGATACCCGAAAGTACCGAGGAACGTATTTTAAATTTCATCTTTTCACATCTGGAACGTATGTCGGGAGAAAAAATATTAAAAATTAAGATGGAGACTTTGGCTGACATTATTAATGATACCCGGTTAGGGGTTTCCAAGGTTTTAAATGGTCTGCAGGAGCGGGGGCTTCTGGAACTTCACCGCGGTGAAATTGTGATCCCTGAAGTGTCCCGGCTGGTCTAAAAAGTAGACATGTCGTTACAGGTCAAGGTTTTTTTCCCTTTCTATTCTCTGATGTTAATTCTACATTGAATCTTTTTATTCCTGAAATTGTGATTTTGTTTTCATATCTGCTCCTATTGCATCTGTATTTTTTGAAGAAGAAGGGTTCTCTTTCCAATTAGAAAGTGTATTTTTGCAAAATCAAACAAATTGTCTTTCTAATGAATGTGATAAGAAATTATGCGTTTACTATCTTCTTATTAATCGGAATTCTGATAGGTGGTTTATGCGGAATAATCTTTGGTGAAGGGACTGCTATTGTGAAGCCGATAGGGGACTTATTCTTGAATCTGATGTTTGTACTTATTGTACCGTTGGTTTTTCTCAGTGTGTCATCTGCCATATACAACATGAAACAAATGAATATGGTAGGTAAGATCGTAGCCAATATCATATTCGTTTTTCTTGCTTCCGGCATTCTTGCGGCGGTGACTGCATACGTACTCACTTTATTTTATAACCCGTTGGAGGGTGTTGATAAAACGGCAGTGATGTCCAGTTTACCTCAATATGTGGAGGGGGGATCCTTGTCATCGGGGGAGTTGTTTGTGAAGACTTTCACGGTTCCGGACTTTATGCAATTGTTCACGAAAACGAATCTGTTGCCTCTGATCTTGTTTTCCGCTTTTCTGGGACTGGCTACAGCTCATGCCGGAGAGCCGGGACGGGTCGTGGCTGGCTTGTTGAATTCCGGAATGGTTGTGATCTTGAGAATGATGCGTCTCATTATGTATGCAGCGCCTATAGGATTGGGGTGTTATTTTGCCGATACGGTAGGGAAAGTTGGAGGACAAATTCTAAACGGTTATCTTAATGCCTTTGTGCTTTTTATGGTACTTACACTTCTCTGTTATGTAGGGCTGAACTCATTTTATATATGGCTTGCCAGAGGCAAGAAAGGACTAGGAACTTTTTGGCGGCAGATCATTACACCATCATTAACGGCAGTGGCGACTTCATCGAGTGCGGCGTGCATCCCGGTTAACATTGAAGCGGCAAAGAAGATGGGAGTGCCGGCGAGTATTGCCGAAACAGTAATCCCTTTGGGGACTAACATGCACAAAGATGGCTCTGTGATGGGGGGAGTGATTAAAATTGTATTTTTGCTTACTATCTTCGGACAAGATACGGGTACTTCCGGCAATGTGTTTTTTATCGTTGGTGTAGCACTGCTGGTCGGTGCGGTGATGGGAGCCATACCCAGTGGGGGGATGACCGGGGAATTGCTTATTTGCTCGGTATTTGGTTTTTCCCCTCAATTGGCTGGAACATTAATGGTGATCAGCACTATTATTGATGTGCCTGCTACCTTGCTCAATTCCACCGGTAATGTGGTGAGTTCGGTGTTGGTTGCCCGGCTTACGATAGGAAAAAAATGGAAAGCGATTCCGGAAAAATCGGATGATAGGCAAGAGAAGGAGATACTTTGACTAAGTAGAGGATCGAAATGTTAGGATTACTCGCCGTTGTGAATATATGCCAGGAGCTTTCTACCCACTTCTATCTCTATGCTTCACAATAATAAAATATAAATACTCAAACAAAGTTCGTTGCGGAGCTGTTTTTTACTCATAGAGAAGATCTTAAACAATCTATTATGAGTATAAATATAACCAAAACTGAAAAAAAGAGAATCGTCATTGTCGGTGGTGGATTCGGAGGGCTGCAATTGGCCAATAAGCTGAAAGGGAGCAACTACCAGGTGGTAATTGTAGATCAGAATAACTACCATCAGTTTTTACCGCTCATCTATCAGGTGGCTACCGCCGGCATGGAGCCTTCTTCAATAGCCTTTCCTTTTAGGAACGTATATAAAAACCGGAAAAAAGATTTTTACTTCCGCATGGCCGAAGCACGCGCTATTGTTCCTGAACGCAATCTATTGCAAACCTCTATCGGGAAAATAGAATATGATTATTTGGTGCTTGCGGCGGGAACTGCCTCTAATTTCTTTGGTAACAAGCACTTTGAGGAGGCTGCAATGCCCATGAAGAGCATTTCAGAAGCAATGGGATTGCGCAATGCTTTACTGGCTAATTTTGAACGCGCGATTACGTGTACTACGGAAGAAGAGAAACGGGAATTGCTTAATATCGTCATTGTCGGTGGAGGGGCCACCGGTATTGAAATAGCCGGTGCATTAAGCGAAATGAGGCGCTATGTCATACCCAAAGATTACCCGGAACTGAATTGGAAAGATGTACATCTCTATCTGATTGAAGCCAATAGCAGGCTGTTGCACGGGATGTCGGAGGATGCTTCAAGAGCTGCCTATAAATCATTGGAAGAAATGGGGGTGAAGATCATCCTGGGGCAAAGGGTGAAGGAGTATATCAACCGGGAGATTGTGTTTGAGAATGGAAATACAATTCCTACCCGGTCGTTCATCTGGACAAGTGGGGTTACAGCGGTGCGTATCAGGAACTTCAACCCCGAATTGATCGGTCATGGCGGGCGAATCATTGTGGATGAGTACAACCGTGTGAAGGGATTGAACAATGTATTTGCTATTGGCGACCAGTGTATACAAACGGAAGAAGCATATCCTGCGGGGCATCCGCAACTTGCACAGGTTGCCATCCAACAAGCCACATTGCTTGCTGCCAATTTTAAGCGTATATCGAAAGAGCAGGATTTGCAGCCATTTCATTATAAAAATTTGGGAAGTATGGCTACGATAGGACGTAATTCCGCTGTGGTTGATTTACCTAAATTTCATTTTAGCGGGTGGTTTGCCTGGCTGACTTGGCTGGTGGTACATTTACGTTCGATACTGGGTGTCCGTAATAAGATCTTTGTGTTACTAAACTGGATATGGAATTATATCACGTACGATACTTCCATCCGCCTTATCGTTTATGCACGGAAAGCCAAAGAGGTGAAAGAACGTGAGTTGCGTGAGTCGCAAACTCATCTGGGGGAGGATGTATTAACATAACATTTGTCTTTATTTCGATGCATTCATACGTTACTCTAAAACAGCCTTTTGGATGAAAAAAATGTTTGCCTTTAACTCTTGTCAACTCAAGCAACGAAGCATTCCCTGGCTGAGTAGAAGTCAAACTTTATGAAGTAAGAGCTACCCCCTTTTACTCCATTAGAGTTCCCTCCCTAGGTGATCCCAGTTCCCTTCCTAGGTGATCTAGGTTCCCTCCCCAGGTGATCCTAGTTCCCTCCCATAGGGAACTGTCTTCTTCTTTATCTATTGTATATCAGCAAGTTATGCTCATTACCATTGTCGTTAGTTGCTAAGTCAGTTGTCCTATTCTATTGATCTTTTCTAAAAAGGTTATCTTATTCCGGTTTTCTTGCCTATAGAGGCTGTTAGATAGGAAATAAAGGGCAAATCCGAGTCTACTTTTGCTTCTCGGTAAAAGTTAATAGGGTTCGATATTCTCTTGGTTTTTGATAAAGAGCAGTGGCACAATGGCCCTTACTCAGTCCGAGGATGCTTCGTTGCTTGAGTTGAAGACGAACTGGACTTTAAGAAAGAGGAAATAGAAGCTTGAATAAAGTTATTCTAAAACAGTTTGGATAAAACTTCTGTTTGTCTTTGGCTCTTTTCAACTCAATTGCAAAAAAGCTAAAAGGAGGATATAAAGATACGATTGCTAAAGGCGGTTGCCTTTGTTTATTAAAAAAAACTGTCCCATCAAGTTTTTAAATGATCAACTAACTTGTCGGGACAGCTTTCTTACTTATATAGTTGGGGATTTATTCCCATTCTATGGTCGAAGGTGGTTTAGAGGAAATATCGTAGGTTACCCGGTTTACCCCTTTTACCTTATTAATGATATCGTTAGATACTTTTCCCAAGAAGTCGTAAGGTAAATGTGCCCAATCGGCCGTCATCGCGTCGGTGGATGTTACCGCACGTAGTGCAACTGCCCGTTCATAAGTCCGCTCATCTCCCATTACACCTACAGATTGTACCGGCAGTAAGATTACACCGGCTTGCCATACTTGGTCGTAAAGCCTCCAATCACGTAATCCTTGAATGAAAATATCATCCGCATCTTGCAAGATGCGAACTTTTTCCGGAGTAATATCCCCTAGAATACGCACTGCCAATCCCGGACCTGGAAATGGATGGCGCGTAATTAAATGTTCGGGCATTCCTAATTCACGTCCTACACGGCGGACTTCGTCTTTAAATAATAGACGGAGTGGTTCACACAGTTTGAGATCCATTTTCTGGGGTAATCCTCCCACGTTGTGATGGCTTTTGATTACCGTACCTGTTATAGATAATGACTCAATGCAATCCGGATAGATTGTCCCTTGGGCCAACCATTTTACCCCTTGTATTTTATGAGCTTCTTCATCGAAAACGTCGATGAAGCCTTTGCCTATGATTTTACGCTTATGCTCGGGTTCGGTAACTCCTGCCAGTTCATCAAAGAATTTTTTGCTGGCATCGATTCCTATAACATTCAGCCCAAGACATTCATAGTCGTGCATCACGTTTTTGAATTCGTTCTTGCGAAGCATTCCGTGATCTACGAAGATGCAAGTCAGATTCTTTCCGATAGCACGGTTGAGTAGGACTGCGGCTACTGATGAGTCCACTCCTCCACTTAACCCGAGTACGACCCTGTCATTCCCCAACTGTTCTTTTAGTTGGGCTACGGTGGTTTCGATAAATGAAGCTGCGCTCCAATTCTGCTTGCATCCGCATATATCTACAACAAAATTCTTTAAGATCTGTGTGCCATCTTCCGTATGAAAGACCTCCGGGTGGAATTGCACTCCCCAAATTTTTTCGTTTTCTATCTGGTAAGCAGCAATTGCAACCTTGTCGGTAGAAGCTATTTTCTTAAAGTTAGCAGGAATTTCGGTGATGGTATCCCCATGACTCATCCATACCTGCGTGTTTTCTTTCACACCTTTTAATAGGGCGTTTTCTTTGTCAAAAGAACTTAGGTGGGCGCGACCATATTCGCGACTTCCTGCCGGTTCCACATTGCCCTCGTTTGTGTAAGCAATGAACTGTGCACCATAGCAGATGCCTAAGATGGGATATTTACCACGAAGTTCGCTCAACTCGATTTTGAAGGCATTCGTATCATAAACCGAGAAGGGACTACCTGATAAAATAACTCCTTTTACACTTTTATCTTCTTTAGGAAATTTATTGTATGGAACAATTTCACAATAGGTATTCAATTCGCGAACACGACGTCCGATGAGTTGTGTCGTTTGGGAACCGAAATCAAGGATGATAATCTTTTCCTGCATAAAGTTTGTAAGGGTTTAATAAATGATGTGCAAAAGTAGAAAAAAACGAGCTATTAATCACTATATCATGCTTATTTCTGTTTTACTTTTTATTTCTCTCCCTTTCTTTTTTTAGCTTTTTCCGTCAGAAGCGTATGGGAACCTTTTTAAATGTCCTATTATTGGGCTTGGGAAAAAGTGAAATCTTTATCGCGTGGGGGATTCTGATGAAATAGTTGTTTGATTTTGACCGAAACCGGGGGCGGACGGCTCCTCCTTAATAGATTATACTTATGTGCTTTCTTTTCAGATCAAGTTCTGTTTCTCCCGGTTATTCCAAGGGCTTACGGATGTGTGGTGAGGTGTGTGAGAGGGGAATAGAAGCGATTTGTGTTGAAGCATTTTCTTTATTTTATTCAGAATATGTTGTATTTCCTGTTTTTTTTATTGCTTTTATTGTTCATTATTTCTTTTTTTTTATTTAATTTGCATTTTCCAATTTGATGATTGTCTTTAACTGTGCGAAAAGTTAAAGACAGCTTTTGATTTTTGTTTTTGTCGATAATTTTCAAATTGTATAACGGCGGGCTTTTTTTTTTGTATGGTTTATTATTCTACCATTGTGTGGATGTTTAATAGCTAACAATAGACCAATGGAAAAAGAATTTACACCGCAAAACAAACAAACGGCATTTATGAATACCTTTCTTAGTTTTATCAACGTTTTAATAAAACAGCTTAATTCGGTAGGTTGTTATTCTACTGCACGTTCCTACCGTACTTCGATCAGACAACTTCTCCGTTTTATGGAAGTTGATGATATCTTTTTTTCGGATCTGACTCCGGATTTGTTGAAACGCTTTGAACAGCATCTGTTCAGTTGCCGCTGTAGTCGCAACACCGTTTCAATGTATATGCGTATGTTGCGCAGTGTGTATAATCAGGCTGTGGAAATCGGTCTTGCGCCTCCTTATCCAAAGCTTTTTGCCGATGTGTTTACAGGTAATGATACCACGGAGAAACGTGCGGTCTCCCCCGAGGTGATTCGTCGTTTGAAAGAGGCTGATTTAAGCGATTCGCCCCAGTTGGAAATGAGCCGTGATCTGTTCCTGCTCTCTTTCTATCTTCGTGGCATTCCTTTCGTTGACCTTGCTAGACTGCGTAAAACCGACCTTCGCGGGGGGGTGATTCGTTACCGCCGCAGTAAGACAGGGACTCTTCTGACAGTCAAAGTCGAAGCTTGTGCGCAGGAGCTGATTTCTAGACACGCTTCTCGTAGCCGTCATTCTCCTTTCCTGTTGCGTATTTTGAGTCTTGAAGGGGAAGCGGGTTATATGGAATACCAGAGTGCGCTTCGTAAGTACAATCTCCATTTGGGTAAGATCAGTAAACGTTTGGGTCTGAATGTCAAGCTCACTTCCTATGTTGCGCGGCACTCTTGGGCTACTGCGGCCTATCGGCAGGGTATTCCCGTCTCTGTGATCTGTGAGTCTCTGGGGCATTCTTCTGAGAAAGTGACCTATACCTATTTGGCTTCCTTCAGCAATAAGACGCTGAGCATGGCCAACCTCAAGGTGCTTTCGCTGATCGTCAGCCCGTCCCGTTCTGCCAAAGAGGAACGCAGGAAAGATCGGCGTTACGGACTTCGCGGGGAACCTTTGGGTCATTGATAATAGATCATACTGAAATCCTGACTCGCGCCATTAGCATTAGTTCATTGGCAGAACATTACCGTCTGGATGAGAAGCAACTTGAAGTACAATATTAGCGTTACCTGAGTAATTACAAAACTCGGGAACAATTTTCCCATGCTCTGGATTGGATTTTATTTGAGGAAAAGAGGGGGGCTCCTGTCGGATTTGATGAGATAAGGCTCTCCTGGGGTGAGATTTGTGGCTTTTTTCAGAAATCGAGTTACCAATGCAACTAGTGAATCTTTTAATGCGAAGATTAAACTGTTTAAGGTACTGCTTAGAGGAGGAGAGATATTCTTTTTTTCTATTTAGGCGGGCTAATATTTGTGCCTAATTTCTAAATCCCCTAGGATTTTAGTATGAACCTGGATAATAATAGTTGTGATTTTTGCATTTAGTTGAAACTTCTATTTATACTTTTACAGATATCTTCTTTACTATGTCTTAAACCCCTTTCCAGCAAGGGATTTGATAAGAATTTATCCGATAAAAAAATTCCGCTACTTTGTAAGTAACGGAATTAATCTGTGGGGACAAATATATCTATTTTTTTGTAATTAGCAAAAAAAATAGAAATAATTTAAAAATTGTATTTGATTTACCTGTAAATTATCTTCCCCTTCGTCTTTAAATGGTTATTTTATACAATATAAATGTTTTAATTAGCAAGTGATGACATGATTTCATGTATTTACTCATTTTCATACGTTTGTTATTTCCCTTTTTTAAAAAAATAACTTATTTAACTCGTTTTTATTGTTTAGAGAATGCCTTTTGCTGATCAATAGTCATTTTAAAAAGGTGATTTTGTTTTTGTTAAGTAAACTATTTTTGTTGTTATTCTCATTCTGTTTAGTCCTTTTGTAAATCAAATTTTCTCATTTGATTTTTTTTTGCTTTTTCCTGATTCAGAAGCACTTTCCGCGGTTTTTATCTATTCCGTTACTTACAAAGTAGCGGAATAGATAGAACTCCGTGCTGTATATAAATGAAATGAATAGATGGTTTTACCAGTAAACAAAAAGGAAACGAAATGGGAATTGTAAGGAAGATATTTATTTTCAGTCTGCTGATCTGCATCTTTCGAGGATTGATGGTTTCGGCCCAGTCTCTACCGGCCAAATCCGTACGGGAGGGTGTCTCTCCAGATGCGGAATCAAGTTATCGTGATTCGGTGTACCGTCGCATCATCATGGAAGGAGGGGAGAGTATTGATTGCCATTTGTCGTACCGAATCGGGAGTTCGGTCATCTTGCCTTCTTATGGAGGTAACTCGGAAGAATTGCGTCGTTTAGAGGCTTTTTTGCGTGCTACGCTTTCGGATACGCTAATACATATTAAAAGCATTTCTGTCACGGGTTATGGTTCTATTGACGGGTCCTATGTTCGCAATGAAGAACTTTCCCGTGCCCGTTCTGAAGGTTTTGTGCTTTACCTTCGTCTTCATTATCCGCGTCTATCTTCCTATTCGTTGCGTACATTACACGTGGCCGAAGACTGGGATGGGCTCCGGGCTCTTATATCCTCTTCCTCTCTAAAAGAAAAGAATCGCATATTATCTATAATAGATAAAGCTTCCGTATTTGACGGGCGGGAACGACAGTTGATGGAGCTTTCCGGAGGTGATCTTTATCGTGAACTGAAGCAAAATTATTTCCCTTTGTTGCGTCGGGTACAGGTGAAGGTGGAATATGATCTCCAAAAAGTGATGGAAGAGCATTATCAGGTAAAGATTGCACAAAAAGACTTTGCTGTGGTACTGGAACGTGAGAAGCGTCGCTTGAGTACTGCTGGACCTGCCGCTGATACACTGCAGGCATCAAAAGAAGTGGAGGTTAAGCCGTTGGAGCCAGTTGCAAAAGTAGACTCCATCGTGCGCTTGAAAGAGGAGGTAGCGGTGAAACAGGAACCTGTCCCATTGCCTGTTCCCCGTTCAGCACCCGGGCTGTTTAAACCTGTTTTTGCGGTAAAGACCAATTTACTTTATCTGGCGGGTTACTCGGCTGAATTGAAAAAGAAATACCTCACTCCCAATCTGGAATTGGAATATTTCCCTTTTCCCCATTGGTCTGTGTCTGGTGAATGGGTTTATAGCGTGACTGACACACAAGGTGCGGATGCACATGTATGGTCTCCCTCGAGCCTGAGTCTCGAACCCCGTTATTGGTTCTTTGATTCCTCGGGAGAACACCGGTGGCTGTATATTGGCATTTACGGGTTGATGGGCGAATTTGACGAACTCCTTAACGATGCTCTTGATGATGGGCATACCGGTTCTTATCATGAAGGTGGATTCTCTTTGGGATGCTATATCCCTCTGGGTTCCCGTCTGGGTTTGGAAGTTGGCGCCCGCCTGGGGTATCGCTCCGTGGATGGTGACCGCTACTATTACAGCGATCCTCACTACTACTATAAGGATTCTTATACCGAAAGCAGCCTAAAAGCCACTGGTTTCCGGGTGTCCGTCTCTTACCGCTTTGGCAAACAATATTCACCTCGCAAGTAATATAATCCGTATGAAAAAGAACATAACATATACATTAATCGCCTGGTTTGTCGCAAGTAGTTTCTTTTCCGCTTTTCTGGGAGGGTGTACGCGCCGTGACTTGGAGGAAGAACAGCCTGCCGGCAACGTCAGTCTGAATTTCGATTGGAAGAATCTGGGCACCAATGATACTCTTCCCGGCGGGATGCAGCTCTATTTCTATTCTTCCGATGGTACCATCCTTATGCGTGAATCCCCGGCTTCGGGTTTTACAGGCACCCTTCATACGGGTATCTATCAGGTGCTTGCCTACAATACGGACGGGAAGAACGTAGAACAACGTAACCTGACCTCTTATGAAGGTGCGGAAGTTTATGCTCCTGCTTATACGCGTGCTTCTTCCTATTTATATCAGCCTTATCATAGTTATGGGGTGGGACTGGGCACGCTTACGGTAGTAGATGGTGAATCCAGTTCGGCTACGATGGTGCCGCGCAATTTTGTGCGTCAGGCAGTCATCCGGTTGGAAGCAGGTGAATACGCTAGTCAGATTAGTCATTGTTCAGGCACGCTGAGTGGTTTTGCTACAGGCGCCTATATCTCTTCAGGCGAGCTACTGGCTGAAGGAAGCAACCTGTATTTCGAATCGGAACAGGAAAATACCTCTTTTGTAGCCGGCGTCTCTTTTTTTGGCAAGAATGTGAGTGAAGACAATATCCTTCATCTTGACCTTGCCATGGCTGCCGGTAGTACTCAGTTTTTAACAGTGGATATCACGGACGAGCTTAAAGATGTGAATGTTGTCCAGGTGGATGTGGAAGTCGATGTTACCGTTGATGTGCTTAATAGTGAAGTCGTACTTTCCGGTGTCACTATCAAACCCCGTGATGAGGTCAACGGTGGTGGCGGTGAAGTGCATTAGAGAAATATTGTATAGAGACATGAAAAATAACAAGATGTGATAAGAAAAAAGTAATCCCAAAATTCTAAAAAAGTAAAATGAGAAAAGAACTAATTTTTTCAGGTTTGGTATCGTTAATGTTTGCCTCCTGTAGTAATGACACAGCTGTTCCTGTTGTTTCGCAAGGTACAGAATTGGGTTTGACCACCCGGATTGCCAGTTCGGTTTCTACCCGTTCACTGACGGAAGACTTTGTTTCGGGCGACCAGATCGGTGTATTCATTAAAGGAACCTCTATTGATGGAAATACCTCTTACGAGCCTCACTTGGCTGCTTACACCTGTCCAACCGATCCTACCGGGGTTTGGACTTCTCCAACAGCGGAATTAGAAAAGATCTATCTGGCCAATGTAACAGCTACGGTTTATGCCTTCTATCCTTATGCGGCGGATGGCATCAGCAATTCTACGGATGCCGGAGCTCCGGACTACTATAAGGCTATTGATATCAGTGTGCCGGCCACACAGCAATTCAATGCTACTGATGTATCCGATTACATGTATGCCACCACGCGTGAAGGATCAGGTCCCGATTATACCTATCCTTTGGCTCAGGCCAGCAATGCAGTTGCTGACGCAACGGATGTGTATGACAATAAGGTTAATCTGTACATGCACCATGCCTTGAGTAAACTTTCCTTTGTGGTGAACAAAGACGAGAGCTATGTGGGTGCGGGTAAATTATCCCAAATTGTTTTAGCAACCACTGCGCCTGTTACAGGTAGTCCCAAGTTCCAGAGCGGTGCTTTAACGATGAGCCTTGAAGATGGTACTATCACCGGAACTGCGGTTTCAGATGAACTGGTTATTAGTGGCGTACACCAGAATATGCTGACAAAGAGCACTACCACGGGTACTGTGGATATCAATGATTATAATTCCACTCCTTCCACTACGGTTACTTCGGCAGCTTTGGTAGCTCCTCTTGGCGATACTTCGGGCATCACCCTGAAGTTGACTATTGATGGCAAGGAAATGTCTGTTGTTCTTCCTGCTGATGCAGCAAACAATGCGGATACCTGGCTTGCTGAAAAGAACTATACCTATACCATAACAGTGAAGGGTACGGAATTGATTGTCAGTAGTGTATCTATACTTCCCTGGACTGATATCGACGGCGGCTCTGCCGATGTTGAATAGGTTCTTCCTATCTTAAGAAATAACTTAAAAAAGCAAAAATGAAAAAACAAGTATTATTTGTCACGCTTGCAGCGGCTATGCTTGCAAGTTGCTCCAATGAGGAGAATGTATCTGTTGCTCCTTCTACGTCCAGTGAATTAGGGGTATCTGTCAATGTGCTTTCCGGAGTGAACACACGTTCTTTAAGAGACGGTGTCCTTTTTGAAAGCGGTGATGCGATCGGTGTGTTTGTTGGTGGAACAGGTTATACCCCGAAGGTAGCCGCCTATACCTTTACGGATAGCGATACGGATGGTACTCCTGATACATGGGTGAGTCCCACGACTTCTGCCGATAAAATTTATTTAAGTAATGAACTAGCCACGGTTTATGCATTCTATCCTTCAGATGCTACTGTTTCCGGTACATTGGCGGGTGATGGCACCGATAAGATTGAAGGTTCTCTTGGTTCTCTTGAGGCGAGTTTTGATGGTAGTGGTCAAACAGACTACATGTATGGTACTTCGCGTGAAGGCGATGGTAGTGGAACTCCTGCTTATACATATCCCCTGGCTCTTGCCAGCAATGCTCCGGCAGATGGAACAGGCGTTTATGATAAGAAAGTGGACCTTTACATGCATCATGTGTTTACCAAGCTTTCCTTTGTGGTGAATAAAGCTGAGACCTACAGCGGTACAGGCTTGGTTACTTCCATTAAAGTTAATCCTCCTTGGGGTGGAACGACGGTGCTCTCCGGTAGTTTTACCCTTAAGCTAAGTGATGGGGCTCTTGATACTTCAGCCAACGCAGGCGGAGAGACCTTGACTTTCATCAGCGACCCGGGTGTTGTAGCTAATGAATATAGCAGCCCTGCTTCCACTGATATAATTGCTAGTGGGCTTGTGTTCCCGTGTGTAGTTGATGGTATAACTCTTACCCTTACTATAGACGGCAAAGAGATGACAGCCACACTTCCCTATCTAATTGGTGATCAGCTTGCTTGGAAAGCTGGTGATAACTATATCTATACCTTGCTGGTTAAGGGAACGGAACTTGAAGTAACCACTGTTTCCATTGTTGACTGGAATGCTGTGGATGTGAACTCGGGTGATCCGGTTGATCTCAACTAACCGGAGAGGTTGATACAACAATTAAAAGAATAAGCTAACACTAAAAAGTATTATAATGAAAAAAGAATTAATTTATCTATCGGCAGCCTGTGCATTTTTGTGCAGCTGCTCCAATGACGATAATGGCGTAGCTACAAAGGATAATGGAGTTATGAAAGCCCTTGCAGTTTCTTCTGCTTCAATGGATGCTTTCGCTACGCGTGCTGGTTCTGTCACTGAACTGGCTACTGAAGGTGCTGCTATCGGTATGTTCCTTAAGGATGATCCTACTAATGGCTATGTTGCAGCGGATAACAGTAATATACAGTACGTTTACACGGCAGCCAACACTCCGAAATGGGGAGGTGCCACCCCCGCCGATGTGATTTACCTGAACAATAACGACGCCCAGGTTTGCGCCTACTATCCGTATGACGCTGCAGTAACAGATCCTGCTGCTGTGGCGCTGACTTCCCAGGAAAACCTGGTTGATGGCAGTAAGGATTTGTGTTACAGCTATTACAATACAGCCAATTTGAACAATGCCAATAATCAGATTGCGCTGACCATGCAGCATGCCTACTCCAAGATCACCTTTAGCATTACCCGTGATGAAAGCTATGCCAGTACGTGTGCGGTAACCAATATCAAGATTGAAGATGCTACGAATGCCGATAGTAAAATTATCCCTTCGGCTACACTAGACATCATAGGTGATCAACTTTATACATTAAGTACCGCCGGAGCAGTGGATTGTCCTTTGACAGACACCACCCCTGTTTATGATGGCATTACCGACGTAGCCACTCCTGAAGAAGCTTCTTTACTGATGGTCCCTGTAGCTGCCTTGGATGCATCCACTAAGATATCCTTTACGGTAGACGGCAATGTGATGAGCACCACGTTGGATACCAGTGACACCACAGGGATATTGAAAGCACTTGCTGCCGGTACCAACTATAAAATCAATGTAACGATCAAGGGTAGAGGCCTTCAGGTAACTAAGGTTGACATCGTCGACTGGTTGGACAATGAAGATCTTACAGATCCTCTGGAACCCACGATTGATCAGGATTCTTGAAGTCTTTTCAACTATAATTCTCTATAAAATTAACCTGAACTTTATGTAACATTAATAGAATCTAGTTTAAAGGCAAAATCGGAATACTTTTCGATTTTTATCTCAATGAAAGTTGTCCGGTTGGCGTCGTGAGACGCTCCGGCAACACTTTATAAGTTTCTTCAACCTTGCAGGTGCAGGAACAATGTAACGAACTAAAAGAAAACAAAATGAATAAGCTCTTAATACGACTCACCGGTTTTAAAGGACTCACGCTGCTTTCGGGGGCATTTCTCTGCTTCCAGCTCTTTTCGTGCAGTTCTTCGGATGGATCCGAACCTCTTTCGGGAGATCAGTCCACGCTTCATGTGGTTTCCGCTTCTTCTTCGGTGGAGCTCACACGCTCGGTCACGGAACTCATTTCAGGTTCTATCGGGGTGTTCCAGACTTCCACCTCCAACGGCTATATCCTGCAGACAAACAAGGAATACGCTTATGCGGCTGGTGAATGGGCTGCAACCGGCGATGAAATTTATCTTCGTTCCGCTGATGCCGCTGTATGTGCTTATGCCCCTTATGATGTGACCTTGAGCGATTATACTTCAGTCCCCCTAACTTCGGGACTTTACGATGATTCCACTGATGTGACCTACAGCAGTACACTTCCAGGTCCGGTGAACGCCCTGAACAGGGATGTCATCCTGACTATGGGACACGCTTATACGCGTATCACCCTTAAAATCCGTCGCGGTACTTATCAGGGTGTCGGTGCGGTGAGCAGTATCACCCTTTCAGGTGACGGTCTTTATACCTCTTCAAATCTGAATTTGGCTAACGGGGTTTATACCGGCCAGGTTGCCGGTGATATCACCCTTTCACCCGGTATCACTTCCACGGCAACGGATGCCGATACGGAAGTCGGTTTCCGCGTGGTCCCCACTGCTGCCCTTCCTTCTGGCCTCACATTGACCTTTGTGGTCGATGGCTATACACTAAAAGCGACTACAACAATCTATACAAAACTGGAAGCAGGTGTAAACTACCAGGCCTCCGTAGTGATTAACGGACAGGACGTAATCCCCACCATTGAAACAACCGAATGGGAGGAAGTTCCTTATGATGACGTGATTCCTACTACCATTTAAGCATGTGTGGTACTAACTATTGAAAAAAGAATAACAATGAAAATATATAAACTCATCTACCTATCTCTTTTGCTTCTGCTCCTGCCGCTTGGCTCGTGCGAGCATGAAGACGATGATTTTCCCTCCTCCGGCACTTATACAGCCGTGAACTTTCAGGTGCCTTCCCTTTCGGTGGGCAGCGATACGCGTGCCACGGTGGCTCTGGCGGAAGGGACAACAGTGACGGTTTATGCCTACGAGGTCGTGGGTGGGGTTGAATCGAGCACCTATACGCAGAGCAAACTCTATACGGCTGATGCTTCCGGTGCACTGGTTCCCGATAATGGGAAGCCCATGGCTCTGCTCTCCGGACTGACCTATATGTTTTATGCGGTGAGTCCGGTTCACAGCCTTGCCTCCGGCAGCGAGAAACAGTTTGAATTGGGGCACTCTTACACGGAGGACTTCAAGGTTTCTTCCCTGCAGGAGACGCTGACCTCTTCCACGGCCAACCTGGCTTTTGAGGCTTTGCGACTGGAATACTCAGCTATTCGGTTGACCCTTCAACGGGATACGGAATCCACTTCGGTGACTTCCATTGCTCCTGATGTCAGCAAGGGTGGGGTGAGCTTCACGGAACTTACACGCAGCCCTTACCTGTATACGCTTGGTGATGCCGGTATAGATGCCTCTTCTTCAGAGGTGGATGGTTCGTTGGATATTCCAGTGAGTGCTATTACGGAAGTCACGGCTAATGAGTTGTACACTTCTCTGGGCTATGTTCTTCCAAAGAAGTCGGCTCCTTTCCGTATCACGGCCTATATCACAGCCAATGGCACCACTCCTTCCACCTTTTCCGCAGAGATCCCGGAGATGGCTTTCCTGCCGGGTAAGAAATATACGTTTACCGTATTGTTCACCGATCCGAAGGTTTATCTCACCTTGAAGGTGACGGACTGGGACGGTGTGGAAACGAGCGGTGACCTGGGCGGTGACGAAGGTATTACGCTGATTGGTGACTGGGTTACGGACAACTGGGATCCGGGGCTGATTGGTAGTGGTGATCAGCCGAATACCATTTTGGTGGATTCCTGGGACGTTTCTCCCGAAGCATGGAGCACGGGTGACATGGGTGCGGGAGATAGCAATATCTTGCATCTGGGTGATTGGAATGGAACTTCTTGGGGTGCTGGTAATGTAGCCACCGACCATCCCAACTCTGCGAACGGTGATGATTGGAATAATAGTGACAGTTGGGATGCTAATAATACAGGTGCAGGTAACGGGGATGACACTCTTGATGGCAGCGACTGGGGATCCGGTTCGTGGAATGCGGGGGATGTTGCTACCGATCATCCTAATACTGTAGATGGCGATGACTGGAGCAACGGTGGTAGCTGGGATGCTAATAATACAGGTGCTGGTAATGGGGATAACACCCTTGGTGGCAATGACTGGAGTTCCGATACGTGGAATACGGGGAATGTTGCCACTGACCGACCCAATGCAGTGAACAGTGATGATTGGAACAACGGTGGTAGTTGGAATGCCACTAATACGGGGGCAGGAACAGGTAATGCCATTGGTGGTAGCAGCTGGGGTTCTGGAAGCTGGGGTACGGGTTCTACCGGTACCGATTCGTCCAATTCCACGGTTACAGCTCCCTGGGATACCAAGACTAATGATATGGGGAATATGGGTGGGGAATAAGCTACGGCGCATCTCTACCTGATGGATAAAACAAAAGATTAAAAAAATAATAACTCTTAAACAATGAAGACAATGAAAATTAAACAGTTCATTTATTTGGCGACTGCATTACTTGTTTTTGGGGCATGCTCCGAGGATTTGAATACCGGTCAGCCATCAGCAGGTGAAAACGTTACCGTTGGAGTCTCCCTACAACCCTCGGGTATGCAGCAGGTAGAGCTCTCGGGTGATCCCCTCTCTTCGGCTTTGACAGTAACCCGTTCCGTAACGGCTTTAACAGACGATGCCGAAAAAGTGATCAATAATCTCTGGGTATTTGAGTATGTTGGAGGCACCTATGTACGCGGGCAATACCTGAGCACGGTGGATGCCACCAAGCTGAACCTGGATCTTTCCACAGCAACCAATGCCAATATTTACTTTGTGGCCAATGTGGGGCAGGCAGCCTATAAGGGGAAGACACTGGCAACGGAAATCGATTTTCAGAATTACAGTTTAAGCATTACCGATGAGGCCTCCATTACTCCTTCGGCAGGTTACCTTCCGATGTTTGGTGCGGTGACTTCGGTGGCTGTTCCCGGTTATTTCACGAGTGGTGCCACTGTAACAATGGACTATCTGGTTTCACGGGTTGATCTGACCTATACGGTGACCGATAATATGTCCACTGGCTTCGTGCTCAAGCGATCGCGCCTGATCAATGTTCCTGTTTCCATGTATCCTTATATTGACTCTGCTATTTCAGATGCCACTCATTTTCCTGCTGATGGGTTAACTACGAAGAACTTTGATCGTGAAGACATTGCTTCATCTAAAGCAACAGGTGGTACGCTGACTTTCTATCTTCCGGACAACCGCCGGGGTGAGGGCAGTAATACCGCAGGCTCTGATGCCAAACTGAAGGCAGGTATTGATGATGCCACAGCCATTCAGTTAATCGGCTATAAGGATGGCGATGAAATCATTTATAATTTTTATCTGGGTGGTGATGAGTTCAATGACTATAACCTCAAGCGTAATACAAAATATACGTTGACAGCCGATCTGGATGGAACTTCTACGGGTGACCTGCGCGTGACGAAGACCGAAACCTCTAATACCTATATGGTTAAACCTGGCAAAACGGTGATGATTCCGGTGAAACGTGCGAACCAGAGTGATTTGGGCGAGCAACTTCCTGATCTGAGCATGGGCTGGACTCCGGGTGTACTCTGGCGGGATAATTCTTCGCTGACTATTACTGCAACCGATGCGGGGAATGGTATTATGGAAGTAACCGCTTCCGATGCTACCGCTACGGGCAATGCGTTGGTTTACATTAAGGATGCTTCAGACAATATTCTGTGGAGCTGGCAGATCTGGGTAACTGATTACGATCCTGCAAGTGAAAATGAAACTTATAATAACTATACTTTTATGGACCGTAATTTAGGTGCGGTGAATGATACCAAAGGTAGTCTTGGCTCATTCGGCTTGCTTTATCAATGGGGACGTAAGGATCCTTTCCGGGGGTCAAGTTCTACAACGCTTGACAATAAAACATTACGGAATTTCTACTCAGGTGGTTCAGGAACCGGGCTCTACTCTGATTATTATGCTAAAGCTCCTGTCAATGTAGCTAATAACCTTGAAAATTCAGTTCGTAATCCGCATATATTCTATATTGATTCGGATGGTACTAGAAGTGCGGATTGGTATTGTGGCTCCAATCTTTCTCATAACGTTGTGCTTTGGGGAACTACAAAAACAGTTTATGATCCTTGTCCTACAGGCTGGAAAGTTCCTCCTACCGACGCTTTTAGTAGTTGGACTACCAGTTATGCCTGGAATAATTCATATAAAGGTCGTTCTGTACTAGGAATTACCGATTCTTGGTATCCGGCAACGGGTGCCCGTAATTGGAAGACAGCGAACTTGGGTAGTGTAAGTGTAATGGGTTATTATCAAACGAGTCAACTCTCTAGCCTGGGCTTTTTAAATTTTAGTCCTACTACCATATACCAGCCTCAATTAAGTGGGGGACGTGCAGATGGTTTTACTATCCGTTGTGTTCAGGAATGATAGAAGCCTTTGTGTGACAATTGTTTGCTGCGGGCATTCAGGTGCCGTAGTTCATCACTACCTTAAAGGGGGTGAAGCATAACAAAAGAATATACAATATGAAATTGAATAGTTTATTAATCATTCTGGGCGCTGCCTTGTTTTTCGGGGCGTGCTCCAATGATGATTCGGTCGTTATCACTCCTCCGGGTGAGGATGTTACAGTGCAGCTCTCTTTTAAGACGGTTGCGATGCAGCAGGCGGGTTCGTCCACCCGTAGTGGAGGCGATGTGCTGAATCTGGGAGGCGGTAATGCTACGGGCATTACCTTCCCTTCAAATGGCACCCGCTCCACTGATAAAACAACGGTGGATGAAAGTACCATCAATAATCTTTGGGTGTTCCAGTATATTACCGGTGGCAACTTTGTTCGCAAGCAATACTTTAGCACAGTGGATGCGGAGGACTTCCGCATGGATCTTTCCAAAAATGCATCCGGTGAGAAGAGCAATCTTTATTTCGTGGCGAACGTGGGTCCCAATGCTTTTCCCAATGTGCTGGCTACGGAAGACGCCTTCAAAGCCAATGGGATTAGTGTCACCGATGAAGCCTCTGTGCTTCCTACTACGGGTTTTCTTCCGATGTCCGGTTCGCTGACGGATTTGACGCTTCCGGATGATTTTGTCAACAATTCAAATACCGTGACGATGACCCGTATGGTGAACCGGGTGGATCTGAGTTTTCAGCTTGCTTCCACAGGACTTCCCGCTGGTTTCAGGATCTCCTCTGTTAGCTTAATGAATGTTCCAAATAAGAGCTTCCCTTATAAGGATGCTTCTGCCACCATATTCCCAGCGAGCACCGATGTGTCATTTCGCAGCTTTTCTTCGGAAACCATTATTGCCACGGACCAGACGAGCAGTGCTGTGACTTTATCGTTTTACCTTCCGGAGAATGCCCGTGGTGATGGCACTAGTAGCACTGCTGCCAATAAAACCGGTATTTCAGGTGCTACTTATATCCAGTTGTTTGGATACACAGATACTGAGGAAGTCACTTATAGAATGTATCCTGGTAGTGATGTCATAAAGAATTATGATCTATTTCGAAACACAATCTATACGGTAAAAGCAGGTATTACTGGTATTAATACAATAGATAAACGGGTTAGAAAAACAACTTATCCAGATGCAAATTCGTATATTGTTAGACCGGGTAGTTACCTGATTATCCCTATTGCTCGTGTCAATAATAGTGATTTGGGAAAACAATTATCTGACATTACTACTGGCTGGACTCCGGAGGTAATTTGGCGGGATAATTCATCCTTAAGTCTATCTCCTATTGTATATGGTGATGGTCGCTTTATGAGAATGTATGTTAGTTCTGGTGCTACAGGTAATGCGCTGGTGTGCATCAGGGATGCTAGCCGCAATATTCTCTGGAGCTGGCATATCTGGATTACAGACTATAAGCCAGAAACAAACAATGAAACTTATAATGGTTATACTTTTATGGACCGCAATTTAGGTGCGATGAGTGATACTCCGGGCGATGTCGGTGCACTAGGTTTGTTTTATCAGTGGGGACGCAAGGATCCATTTGCGGGATCAAGCAGTATTAATTCTAATTCGGTATTCAAAACGCTTTATTCGGGTAGATCGGGTAGTACTATTTATACATCTTATAAAAAATCAGTTCCTTCAACTTCGGTCAATAATTTGCAGGAGGCTGTCCGTAGACCAGGAACGTTCTTTTATGGGAATAGCTCTTTTACTGTTACTGACTGGTATTCTGGTAGTGGAACTGTCCATAACGATACACTTTGGGGGACTACCAAAACAATTTACGATCCTTGCCCTTACGGTTGGAAAATCCCTCCTAATGATGCATTCAGTAGTTGGTCCTCTTCTACTGTTAGTTTTAATAGTGCTAAGTTGGGGTATTCAGTGAATGGAGTTTCCGGTTCATGGTATCCATTATCTGGTCTACTTTTTACATATAACGGAACTTTAAATGGTGTTGGAAATGCGGGGTTCTATCTTTCATCTAGTGTGTCTAGCGAAAGGTGTTTAAGTTTATATCTAACTAAAAGTGGGCAGTCTACAAGTCATTCCTACCGAGTCGTTGGGAGCTCTGTTCGTTGTGTAAAAGAATAAGTACTCTCGTAGCACATATTCGAATTTTCAACGGTTATTGAAAGTTTGCAGTTGATCACTGCCGTATAGCAGTTCGTGAAAAGAAAGATATGAAGACGTATGATATTTTAATATTGGAATCCGCATTTAAAGAAGAAAATATGCAGTTGCTAAAACTGAAAAACGATAAAAAATGAAAAAGAAAGAAACCCTGATAGTTGTTTTGTTGACCTTGCTTCTGGGTAGTTCGTGCAGCAATGAGTTTACAGATGCTGCCTCCGGGGAGTCTTCCCCTTCCGTTGAAGTAAGTTTGTCGCTTAAGAGTGCGGTTGCCACCCTTTCGGGGAGTGGCACAAATGCCCTGAGCCGTAGCACCGACCCTTCGTCGGTAAACGATACGGTACTGCACAATGCCTGGGTGCTTCAGTTTATTGATGGTAATTTCGAGAAGAAAGTCTACGAAGATAGCGGGATTGACAAAACATTCAGCGTGAAGCTAACTCAGAATGATAGTGGTGTACAGAGCCATATCTATGTGGTGGTTAATGCGGGTGAAACGGCTTTTGCAACCGATCCGGTTTCGGAAGCTGCGTTTCAGGCAAGTAGTCTGAACATTGCTGCGGAGTCCGGGCTTCAACTTACCTCTGGCAGCTTGCCAATGATAGGAGACTTTGATCTGGAGGTAAAGGATGCAGTGCTTTCCCAGACGGTGTATCTGGAACGGCTGGTAGCTCGTGTGAGCCTGAAATGGACCATTGACCCCGCCTTGAATTCGCAGCTGAAGCTGACCTCTGCGCAGTTGTGTAACGTACCGCACGAACTTTACTTCTCCGCTCCTACGGATGATTCTGTTTTCCCTGCTACGCCAACCTTGTATAACGGGGAGCTCACCGACCTGACGGTTGCAGGCACTCCCGATAGTCTGGTGTATTACCTGCCGGACAACCGTCGTGGCGTAGGCACTAATGTAGGTGGCAATGCTATGGGTAAGACCGGTGTAAATAACGCCACCTACATCGAACTCACCGGTTTCTATAACGGCGACCGTGTGGTGTATCACTTGTATCCTGGTGCGGACGATATCAATGACTATAATATCGTGCGCAATACGGACTATCGGATGAGCTTGAACGTGACGGGCATTTCCACAACTGACAAGCGGGTGGTGGCACGTACTGCTACCTCAAACAGTTACATCGTAAGTACGGCTTCAGGTGCAGTCTACATCCCGGTGAAACGTGCCAACCAGAGTGCGGAGTTGGGTGAGCAGCTTCCCGATTTAGGCAGTGGTTGGAGCTCATCGGTCATTTGGCGGGATAACTCTTCGTTGGAGATTGAAACGGATGATACGGATAAGGCTTACGGCATTTTCAACGTGAAAGTAACCAGTGTTGGTCAGTCCGGTAATGCGCTGGTTTGCATCAAAGACGGTAATAATAATATTCTGTGGAGTTGGCATATTTGGGTGACGGACTATGATCCCGATATGGACTATGAAACTTATAATAACTATACTTTTATGGACCGCAATTTAGGTGCGGTGAATGATACCCAAAATAATGTAGGTGCACTGGGACTGCTGTACCAGTGGGGACGTAAGGATCCATTTGTGGGAGCCAGTGCTGTGACAAGTGGTACCACTTCTTTTAAAACGCTTTATTTGGGTGGATCAGGCTCTACTACCTATACTTCTATAAGAGTAGCCGCTCCTACTACTTCTGCCAATAATCTGGAGAATGCCATACGTAATCCACAAACAGTTTATTATTCCTCTTCGTCTGATTGGTATCCTGGTAGTAATGCGATTAAGAATAATGTTCTTTGGGGAGTTACAAAGACAGTTTATGATCCCTGTCCGGCAGGTTGGAAGGTTCCTCCTATGGGAGCATTCAGCACATGGTCTCCAAGCACAACAACATTAAGTACTGGTGGCGTTTCTTATAATTCAGTGACAGGATCATGGTATCCTTTTGCTGGCGGTCTTAGAGATAATAGTGGAGCGCTAACCGGGGTTGGCAGTTCTTGTTATTTGTGGTCATCAACGATTTCTTCTACTGGTACTGCTTCTTTAAATGTGAACGTAGGAGCCGGTACATTTAATGTTACGGATAATGGAGCAGGGCGGTCATACGCTCTCTCGATGCGCTGTGTCCTGGAATAATAGGGGTCTCGTGGTGTATGATTATTTCCAGTGGGTATAAAAAAGTATTTTAAAATGAAATAAACCAATACATATGAAAATTAGTAGCTTATCAATCATTTTGAGCGCCGCGTTGTTTTTTGCGGCGTGTTCCGACGATAATTCGATCGGGACCACTCCTCCGGGTGAGGATGTTGCGGTGCAGTTCTCCTTTAAAACGGTTGCCATGCAGCAGGCAGGCTTTTCCACCCGTAGCGGGGAGGGTGTGCTGAATCTGGGGGGCGGCAACGCCTCGGAGATCAATTTCTCTTCGGGTACTACCCGCTCTACTGACAAAGCGACGGTGGACGAGAGTACTATTGACAACCTCTGGGTATTCCAGTACGTCACTGGAGGACAGTTTGTACGTAAGAGATATTTCAGTAGTGTGGATACGGAAGATTTCCGTATGGATCTTTCCACTAATGTATCGGGAGAGACAAGTGACCTTTACTTTGTGGCGAATGTGGGGCCTGATGCTTTCCCTGATGTGCTCGCTACGGAAGATTTATTCAAGGCTAATGGATTGCCCATTACCGATGAAGCTTCCATACTTCGCACCATCGGTTTTGTGCCGATGTGCGGTTCGTTGACGGGGTTGACGCTTCCTGATGACTTTATTAACAACTCGAACGCGGTGACACTGACCCGTATGGTCAACCGGGTGGATTTTAGCTTCCAGTTGGCTTCCACGGGACTTCCTACTGGTTTTAAAATCAAGTCTGTCCGCCTGATGAATGTGCCGGATAAGAGTTTTCCTTATAAAGATGCCACAGTGACCACCTTCCCGGCGTTGAATGATGTGACGGTTCGTACTTTTGATTATGAAGCCATCGCGGCTACAGATCAGACCAGCAGTGCCGTATCGCTGTCGTTCTACCTTCCGGAGAATATGCGTGGTGACGGTACCAGTACTACTGAAACGGCTAAAACCGGTATTACGGGTGCCACCTGCATCCAGTTGGTGGGTTACACAAACGGTGATGAGATTACTTATAATATCTATCCCGGTGGTGATGCTGTAAAGAACTATGATCTTATTCGTAATACGACCTATACGATCAATGCCGCTATCACAGGTATTTACGAAGATGATGCACGGGTAAAGAAGACCCCTTTGGCGAATACATACATTGTTCGTCCGGGTTCAAGCATCAATATTCCGGTGAAACGTGCGAATCAGACTACCATGCTTGGCGAACAACTGCCCGATATCACTACGGGTTGGAGTTCTGCAGTTTTGTGGCGTGATAACAGTGCACTAACCGTTACTACTGATGATGCCACTTTGCAGAGCGAAGGTTTCTTTACGGTAAAAGTTCCCGATCTTGCCGCCGAGGGTAATGCGGTAGTTTACATTACGGATGGTAGCAATATTCTTTGGAGCTGGCAAATTTGGGTGACGAATTATGATCCTGAAAGTGAAAATGACACTTATAACCGTTATACCTTTATGGATCGTAATTTGGGTGCGGTGAGTGATACTCCGGGTGATGTAAATGCACTGGGCCTGATGTACCAATGGGGACGTAAGGATCCATTTGCGGGGGCGAGTTCTGCCACAGCCGGTACCAGTTCTTTTAAAACGCTTTATTCAGGTGAATCAGGAACTTCTACTTATCCTTCTACAATTGCAGTAGCTCCTTCCACTTTTGCCAATAATCTCGAAACTGCAGTCCGCACTCCGGGGGGCTTTTATTATAGCATCTCTGCTAAGAGTTACGACTGGTATTGTGGTAGCAGTACTGTCCAGAATAATACACTTTGGGGAGTAACTAAAACCGTTTACGATCCCTGTCCTGCCGGCTGGAAGGTACCGCCTGCTGCAGCTTTAAGCAGCTGGTCCACTTCTACCACTAGTTGGGATGCTACTAATTGGGGGCGTTCTGTGACTGGAGTTTCCGGTTCATGGTACCCAGCGGCCGGTTATCGTAGTTCCGACACAGGAGGTCTGGCTTCAGTGGGTGGGAATGGTTATACCTGGTTGTCTGAAGTTAGTGGTACCGGAGGTGGTAATATGTATTTCAACTATAACAGTGTGATAAATAGTGGAAGTGTTAGTCGGGGGCGTGGTTCTACTATCCGTTGTGTTCAGGAATCCAATACAGATCAGGTAAGTTTCTCTTTTGTAAACGATTCCTCGTGGGATACTGATGAGTCTGGTTCTGCCAGTTTTTAGCATGTTCACCTTATAAATAAATAGAATTATGAGAAAGATATATTTATTGTTAATCAGTTGTTTAATTTACTCTTGCACAAAAGATCTTCCGGGACTGTCCGGGCAATCGGATAGTTCCATTTATCGCTTTCGTCTGGAGTTAAACAGCGATATTACGGATCAGGTCAATACGCAACAATCCACAAGGGCTATATTGCCTGAGGATGTAGCTTTCGAGAATACGATTCAGGATGTGTGGATTGTAGTATCAGAAGGCACCTCAACTTCCAGCCCGATCATGGTCGTGGAGCCTTTGAGCAGTCAGGGTGGTTTATATGGTGTCAAGCTGAACCCGGGACTATTTGATGAGTCGAAGACTTATAACGCCTATATTGTGGCGAATATAAATGAAAACAAAGCTGCCGGAGATCTTACCTCCCTTAGCACTTTTGGTGATTTTGAGTCATTCAAACTCAAGCCTGCTATGACATCCCTGAACAGTACGGTTCAGGCACCGCCTTCACTGGTCAAGATCAGTTCGGCTTGTAATTTAACGGTAATCTCTAAAAGTATTACCTTGACCGATACCTCCGCCGGTGCTACGGCGGGAAGTGTAAAGATGACCAATGTGGCTTCACGGCTTGCTGTGTTGAGCGATGCTTTCCAAACAGTGAGCAGCATTACGATTGACGGAGTGTCGAGCGAAGGCACCCTGTTAGGTCAAAGTAGTAGTGCCACTACTACGATAACCGACACCAAAGTGGGTATTGAAGGCTCTTCTGCGCAGAAGGGATACTATTACGTTTATCCCAATACGAGCAACAGTATGTCGCTAAGTATCGATGTGGTGGATAAGGGAACGGGTACCTTTACGCTTGCTAAGGCGCTGGTTGGTGGTACGACTTACATTGTCAATAGCGGAACTCGCATTACAGGGGTGTTCCCCCATGCTGCCAATACGGTGGAATGGTCACTGGATTCGAATAAGAATTCATACATCAAATTATTGGGTTCGAGTCAGACAAAGTTCGATTTGACCTTCAGCAATGATGCGTCGGTCTCCGTGAAAGACCCGACTGCATCTCCCTGGTTGAGCGTGGCTGTTGGAACCAGCCGCTCGGTTGACATTGTCAGCGGTGGCGTGGCTACTGTTACAGCTGCCGCCAACACCACGGAAGTTGAACGGGTGGGTACACTGGTCTGCGAATATACCATAAACGGGGTAGCTAAAAGTTATGAGATGACCGTTAAACAGCCAGCCTATACCAAAACTTTTGATAATCATCTGGTGATCGGTTACTTCCCTTCCTGGAGTGATAATTCTAGTGCAGACAAACTTCTGGGTCTTCCTGAAGAGGTCACCTATATTTTCCTGTGTTTTGCTAAATCTAATATGACGTATACTAAAGGAAGTTACGATATTGGCGGCACCGGGTTAAATCTCTCTTATGATGGCGCCAAGCTGAAATCTGTTATTTCCACCCTGCATGCGCGGAACGTCAAAGTGATTCTCTCCATTGGTGGTGAAACATATTGGAATACATCTGCTGCTTATAATATTGATTATCAGCAAATAGCCGATTTTGTTCGTGATCTAGGTTTTGATGGAGTAGACTGGGATTATGAACCCAGCGGTCGTTTCGATACCATTGGAAATCCAACGGAAGTACAGCATTTTATTGACATGATCAGCTCCACCCGTACCTTACTGCCACGTTCGGAAGGATTTGAGATAACTTGTGCTCCTGCGGGATGCGGTGCTTTGGGCGGCGTCACCAATGACGACCCTAGTTCTCCGTATCGCTATGCTAACCGGGCGACTATGACGGGTGAATCAGAGGCTTATACATCTGATTATGAAAACGGTAATAGCGTTTCACTTTACGGCTTTCAATCAACGGGGCATATGATACCTGTTTTCCAGGCTGTTGGAGATCAAATTGATTTTGTTGCTTTCCAGGGCTACAATGTGGGTGCCGCTACGCAACGCGAGCTGATGTATGACTCCTATGCTTACTATGGCAATCTTTATGGTTTCCGTGTTGCTGCGGGTATGCATGTTCCTGAAGAACCTTGGGGTCCGGTGCCAGGTACGGGGTACTATAAATACACGCCCGAACGAGTGGCGTATTACGCCAATTACGTAGCCAATGGCGGACGTGAGAATCGAAAAGGAAAAGGTGACGGAGTGATGTTCTGGGAATTGTTGATGGAGTCTGCCCTCGATCCTTCAGTGGATGGTATAGACTATTGCCAGATAGCCTATGACGCATTGGATGCCGCAACGCCGCTGATCAGTCCTTCGGTGGCTATCACATCTCCGAATGGAGGACCAACCAAAGTTAGTACTTCACTGACAGTTGAGGTGAGTGCCAAACGGGTAACGAAAGTTGATATTTATTTGGATGATGTTTTGAAAACTACTTTAACCGCCGAACCATATAGCTATGGCCTCGGTACGCTGGCACTGGGCGAGCATGTTATTAAGGCTGTTGGTACCAATGAAGATAGTGGTGAAACAGCAACTGCATCCGTCACGGTTAAAACGGTCTCGGATAATTCTTTGGAACTTTATCCAAACTGGAGTTCAGGAGGTTCATATAATAATGGGGATTATGTGGTTTATGACAATTGCCTTTGGTTAGCAACAGGATGGGTTGCTGTTGGTGAGCATCCGGGAAGCGGATATTGGGTTTATCAGTATGGTGGTAGCGGGCAACCCGCATATCCCTATAATAGTGCTTACGTTTACGTAGGCGGTGCATTAGTCACTTACAACGGGAGTACTTATAAAGCTGCTTATTTTGCTGCAGCAGGTGAATATCCGGGCAAAATCTCTGGGCAATGGGCGAAGCAATAAACAATTGAATGGTTTTAAGAGCTTCCCGCACTCTCAATAGGGGGTGCGGGGACTTCAAAACCATCACAGCTGTGATCTGTATAAATGATCAAGAATGAACTAAACGTTATAAAATTATGGTAGAAGATACAGAAATATGAATCAAACAAAAAATGGACTGTTGTAACGAGGAGCTTAGACGCTTTAGTGCTGAATGCTCCAGCTATGGCATGAATGTTCTTTTGACAGATTATCAGGAACGTTCGCGTGCTATGGATTGTGTCACTATATTAAACAGAAATTGAAGCTTTTTTAGTACGCAATATGAAAAACGGTAAATATATTCGGCATCCGAAGCGAAGAAATTCAGTGGTCATGTTGGGTTACACGCTCTTGATCTGTGTGATCCTGAGTGTGGTTTATCTACTGCTGTTGGGCTTGGGTGTGATTGTGTAGGAAATCGCCCCTTCTGTGAGACAGGAAAAGGTTTTGTCTTTCTCTTTAAAGTAAATAACAATGAAAAAAAACTCTGGTTATGACAAATGAAGAAGCTTTAGTTTCTCTCTCTGTGGATACAGTTACTTTTTCTCCTGATAATCTCTTACCGGTGAAGCTGGAAGTGGAGCAGCATCATCGTAAGCGAATGGTCAATCATGTCTATCAATTGTCGAGAGCTGATTTTGAGCAATTGAAGCCCCTACTCTTTGGCAGGGGTTGGAAACAATGGAGTTTATCGACTTTGCCTCTTTTGGAAGATGCTCTGGAATTGAAATATGCCATCAGTCTGCTTAGAGAGCACATGCTTGACTTTTCTGTGACGGATATCGTGCGTCTTTATAAAAATAACAAGATGCTTCTCAGACCTCTGGTTTATCTGAAAAAGTTGATTCGTTGCGCCCGCCGTTCCAATAAGAAGCGCGAAGCGCAGTCTTATTCCTCCCTATTGAGAAAGTTACGGGGCTATTGCCCTGAAGTCGTATCAATGGATGTGAAGATGATGGATGCGGACTGGTTTGAAGGTTTTAAAACGTACCTTCAGGCTTCGGGATGTTCTGTCAAAGAAACTTCCGGCTACATGGATCTGCTGTGGAAAGTCTATTCGGAAACGTGCAGGGTCAGTGGGGCCAAAGAACTTTTTTCGCCTGAGGGCGCTTCCGTTCAGGATTTTCCTGAAAAGGCTTTTACTCATTTGGTAAATGGAGGGGATATTGAACGGCTATTGGCATTACGGATCAGAGAAGAGGGGCTGTCTTCGGCCCGTAACCTTCTGCTGCTAAAACATTATGCTCCTGAAATAGCCTTTACGGACCTTCTCGAACTAAAGTTGGAAGATGTGCATGAAGATGGAATCTGGTATCGCAGAAGGCCGGATAATAGGCTTTGCTTTGTGCCCTTGTCTTGTGGTGCTATTGTTCTGATCCGGGAGCGTATGGGGGGCGGACATAACTGGTTGTTCCGTTTTCCTTTTGAAGATATGGATGACTGGCGCAAGCGACTGGACTTGAAGCTGAAATACTATAAGGAGCACATGGAGAGGCTTGTCAGGATATACCCATGATGTGAATCACGGTTATTGTTTGTTTGTTTGTTTATTTGTGCTCCCGGAAGCGTCCGGGAGCCTTATTTAGCCTTTGTTATTGAATATGAAAGGATTGAAGTGTAAATTGAAGTGATGAACTAGGGGATTTCCCCTGTGCCTTCCTACTCTTTATCGTGTGGGGGATTTTGATGAAATAGTTGTTTGATTTTGATTTAAATTCTCTAAAAACCGTAAAATAGCGGAGTATTTACTTGGTTTGTTTTCTCCCGTTTTTCCAATTATGACTGTGTTGGATTCCGATGTGATATTTCTTTCGAGTACGCATTGTTTGTTTATAAAGTTCTTTTCAAGTGTAGGGGGAACTTTTTTATTCACAATGCTTTGTCTACTTTGCAAAAGCTTGTTTTTTTCTATTCTTTAAAACTATTTAATTGTGTTTTTAAGTGCATATATGAAAAGATTTTCTTACTTTTGCACCGCATTTGAAAAAGATAAATGCATTGGAAATGAGAGGTATTTCAACAAATTTTATAAAACCCTTAAAAGTTTAAACAAAATGATTAAAGTAGGTATTAATGGATTCGGACGTATCGGTCGTTTCGTATTCCGCGCTGCTCAGACAAGAAACGATATTCAGATCGTTGGTATTAATGACCTTTGTCCGGTTGATTATTTGGCTTATATGCTGAAGTATGATACAATGCACGGTCAGTTTGAAGGAACAATCGAAGCAGATGTTGAAAACAGCAAATTGATTGTTAACGGTAATGTAATTCGTGTTACTGCAGAAAGAAACCCGGCTGACTTGAAGTGGGATGCAGTAGGTGCTGAGTATGTGGTTGAATCTACTGGTTTGTTCTTGACTAAAGAAAAAGCTCAAGCTCATATTGAAGCTGGTGCAAAATACGTTGTAATGTCTGCTCCTTCTAAAGATGATACCCCAATGTTTGTTTGTGGTGTTAATGAGAAGACTTATGCTAAAGGTACTAAATTCGTATCTAACGCTTCTTGTACTACTAACTGCTTGGCTCCTATCGCTAAAGTATTGAACGATAAGTTTGGTATTACTGATGGTTTGATGACTACTGTTCACTCTACAACTGCAACTCAGAAAACAGTTGACGGTCCTTCTATGAAAGACTGGAGAGGTGGTCGTGCCGCTTCTGGCAATATCATTCCTTCTTCTACCGGTGCTGCTAAAGCTGTAGGTAAAGTTATTCCTGCATTGAACGGTAAATTGACTGGTATGTCTATGCGTGTTCCAACTTTGGACGTATCTGTTGTTGACTTGACTGTAAACTTGGCTAAGCCTGCAACCTATGCTGAAATTTGTGCTGCAATGAAAGCTGCTGCTGAAGGTGAATTGAAAGGTATTCTAGGATATACTGAAGATGCTGTTGTTTCTTCTGACTTCTTGGGTGATGCCCGTACTTCTATCTTCGATGCAAAAGCTGGTATCGCTTTGACTGATACTTTCGTTAAGGTTGTATCATGGTATGACAATGAGATCGGTTATTCTAACAAAGTTCTTGATCTGGTTGCTCACATGGCTTCTGTAAACGGCTAATTTAAATTAGATGATATAGAGTAAGGGGATGATTTAGGTCATCCCCTTTTTTGTTTTCTTAAAATAAGATTTATTCTATTCAGTGTTTTTTTATTCAACATAAATTATTCCCTCCTATCAAATGATTAAAGAGGCAGGGAATGTTTGGTGGATTATTTCTGTAAGGCTTCTACTAATAGGGTGATATTTGCCATGAACAGTCTTACCGAAATGGCCAAAAGTATAATACCAAAGAACTTGCGGATAATATAAATTCCTCCCTTACCTAAAAAACGTTGTATGCGATTGGTCATTTTTATTACAATGTAAACCCATATCATGTTTAAGACCAAAGCCATAATGATATTAATGCTGGCATATTCGGCACGGAGGGAGAGTAGGGTGGTAAAGGCGCCGGCTCCAGCTACTAGCGGAAATACCAGTGGGACAAGTGTCGCTTCTTTGATCGGTCCTTGATTTTTAAAGATCTCTATATCCAGAATCATTTCCAAAGACATTAAGAAAATGACTACGGCACCGGCTACTGCAAATGACTCTATATCGACATGAAAGAGCTTTAGCATCATATCTCCCGCATAGAAGAAGCCCAGTAATAGCAGGAAAGAGAGTATGGTAGCCTTTGTGGCATTGATGTCTTTGCCCTTTTCTTTCAAATTAATAATTATAGGTATGGAACCGATAATATCAATTACTGCAAACAAGACGATAAAAGCACTAATGAGCTGTTGAATATTAAAATCTGAAAACATATATTCCTCCTTTTTTTTACAAAGATACTATTTGTAGCTTCAATTCTTTCATTAAAATTCCAATATTCTATTGCATAAAAATAAACTTTTTATTCTTCATCGGTAGAAACCCCTGTTTTATTTTGCAGTGACAAAGCTTTGAATAAGGCAAACTATGGTTAAAATGAGGGTGTTTACCTGTTCCTTTCAGATTGGAATAGCTTGGATCATATTTTTAGGATTTATGTAAAAAGGTTGTGATCTGAAAAGACTTTGGCTAGGTCATCTGGAACTCACTTCTGTCGCACTGGATTTGAATGCCGGCTCCGTCAAGATCCCCTCCCATGGGCGGATTACGTTTAACTAGTTTTAGGTCAATGGCTTCGATTGGCCTAAAGTTCAGGAATAGTTGTCTGATTATGCGAACGCAAGCATGTTCTAATAGTTTAGAGGGGATATTCATTTCTGATTTGATCACTTCGAATACTTCGGCATAGCTGACTGTATCTTTTATATCGTCCGTTGCGCCTGAACGGGATATATTTACTGTCATTTTTATGTTGACGATGAATTCGTTCCCTACTTGTTGCTCTTGTTTGCCTATGCCGTGGTAGGCAAACAAGTGAATATTTTCAAGGAATATATAGCTATTCATGTTAGTTATTTATGATATTCGGTAAAAATAGCAATAATGGTTTGATTATTCAAAAAAGAACCTCAGAAAACGGTATCTCCTGTTTCCGACTGAAGGAAAGCAAGCGGTTTACTGTTGCTGTCGCTATTGATAATTCAGTCATTCTCAGTCTGTATGTGAATAGCCTATTTATTCCGTCCCGTCTGTTTGATTAGTGCTTCTATCTTTTGGTTCAGGCTCTCGGCTTTCATTAGCTGCTCTAGTGTTATATGCATACGATAGCGCCAATAGTGGCGAGGGTTTGCCGGAATATTGATTCGTTCTTCCTTAACGTTCGGGTTGCGCCATTGCTTGTCCATTGAAAGCCAATCCGGTAGAGAGAGAATACAAAAAATAGAGTTACTATAAAGATGGTTGCGTACGACTTCTTCGCAGATTTCCGGAGTGGCAATACTTGGTGCTGTTCCGTAATGTCCAAGCATGGTATTGTAATAATGCTGGGTTTGCTGAGCATCTTCTTCCCACCAGCCTCGTAAAGTTGACATGTCGTGTGTTGAAATGGTGCATACCGAGCGATAAGGATACTCATCAGGGTGCCCAAACTCTTGCATAGGATCTTTGGGCATGCGTTGTATTTCCAGACTGAGTATGCGTAAATCGTTCATTACCCAGGCTACGCATTGGGGAATCATTCCTAAATCTTCACCACAGACTAGCATACGGGTCGATTGTGTGAGCTGAGGTAACTTTCTCATGGCTTGTTCCCGCCAGAATTCATTATGCCGATGATAATAGTATTGATCGTACAGTTGATTGAAAGCTGCTTTTTCCTTATCATTTAAGGCCCGGTAAATGAAATCGTATTGTACGCCGATACGTGGATGATATTTGTTCGCATCATTCCGATCGGGTACAAATAATACGTCGCTGATCAATGCATACAGGCCGTCTCTAATCCATATACTTTTCTCATCGGTTTTCCCTGCAAAAAAGGCTTCCACTTTACGCTGCGTATCAAATTCGGGGCGCATACGGTAGATTTCCCACGTGCTTGTCGGTTCAATAAACTCTTGTTTTACCTCATCAGTGTGTGCACCAAAAATTTGTTTCAAGAAGTATTCATGAATATAGGGCTTTAGATAGAAGTCTTTACGGAATGGAAGTCCATAACTTTCTATTTCTTCACGTGTCATAGGAAGGGCTGGAACAAACTGTCCGAGTAGTCCGTGCACGGCATGCATTGGAATCTCCCAGATCCGGAAGAAACCGAGTATGTGGTCGATGCGGTAAGCATCGAAGTATTCCGACATTTTGCGAAAGCGTTTCATCCACCATTGATAACCGTCTTTTTCCATCACATCCCAATTATAGGTGGGAAATCCCCAGTTCTGTCCGTTTGCGGAAAAATCATCAGGGGGAGCACCTGCTTGTCCATTCAAGTTAAAATAGTGGGGCTCTTTCCATGCTTCCACACTATTCCGGCTGATTCCTATTGGGATATCTCCTTTTAGGACAAGTCCTTTCTGGCGGGCTAAATTGTTTGCTGCCAAGAGTTGTAAATGCAAGTGATATTGAATATAATAGTAGATTGCAATATGAGGATAATCAGCTTTTCCGGGGGCGGATAGTCGGTCAATTTCTTCTTTGTTATAGGTCTGGTATTTGGGCCATTCCCGGAAGTTGGGTGTTTTATAGGCATCTCGCAAATAACTGAATACCGCATAGGGTTGTAGCCAATCTTTATTAGCTTCAAAGAATAATTTAAAAGATTCGGTAGCTAATACTTGTTGACCTTCTTCTTCGAATATCAAATGAAAATATTCCCATTTTATTTGATTGACTTCTTCATAATTTACGGTAGGTAGGGCATTTAGTTCTTTTTGACGTTTACGGAATTCTTCCATTTTCTTTTTACTTTTCAATTCGCCCATTTGTCTCAGATCGGCATACATGGGGTGGAAAGCATAAATGGATATACTATTATAGGGGTAGGAGTCAGTCCAAGTGTGCGTCATTGTCGTATCGTTTACGGGTAGTATTTGCACTACTTTTTGATAGGTTGATGCTGCCCAATGGATCAGTTGCTGCAGATCTCCGAAGTCGCCTACTCCAAAACTCTTCTCCGAACGTAGGGAGAAGACAGGTATTGCAACTCCCGCTCCTTTCCATGCAGGTTCCTTGAAATTGACGTAACGGTCGCCTATGACTAATGTTTCATTGACTTTTAATAGTGGATCGGGTATATAACGGTTAGGATTATCTTCCCATTTAATGACACGATTTTCCTTTTTATCATAAAGGACAAACTTATATTCTAGAGGAAATTTTATTTTATCTGCGTTCAGTTCGATTTGCCATTCTGGAAAATGAATGTCATTCATCATGATGCCTTTATCGGGATTCCAATTTCCTATCGACTCTTGATTTCCACAAAGGACCAAACCCTGTTCGTTGTTAAGTGTCGGTGCATAGGCTTTTATCTGTATTCCTTTCTTATAATTCGTAAGCTTATAAGACCGCTGTGTATGTGCTAATAGGGATTCGGTGAAGGCGGAGGTATAGAGATATTGTTGTTCAGGGGAATCTTTCCAGTTATCTTGTATGAGATATGTTTTTGCAGTCTTTCCTGTATATAGGGTACGGGGAAGAATATTCCATTCGGTTCGTATGGATTTATGGTCACGATAGATTTGATAGCAATATTCAATGGCGTTATTTTCTGTATCTTGAATTTCAATTTCCAATTTCCAATGAATTCCATCTGTTGTTTGTAGAGGGATAGCTTGATCAATCTGGTTTTGTCCTAATTCCGGTATAGAACCTGAAACTCTGACTTCTTCACCCCAGTTGGTACGATATTCAATATGAAAAGATAGTGTCATATATATTAGATTTAGTAATAGCTGTAATGATTATGCAAGTATAGAAATTATCCATCACAATCATACAGCTATTACCGTCTAACTAAATTAAAATCATATGCAAACGTTTGTGCCCTTTGTTGTATTATCCACAACGGGATGTTCCGCAGGTGGTACAGATCAGACAACCTTCCTGATAAACCAATGTTTCATTTCCGCAATTCGGGCATCTCTTTCCTTTTGCTTCCGTACCATCGGTAATGTATTTTTTCAAGGCACGTTCCACTCCATTCTTCCAGGTATTGATGTTTTCACTATCCAATTGCAATGAGCTGACCAATTTGATCACTTGTTCAATAGGCATGCGATAGCGCAAAACACCTGAAATCAATTTGGCATAATTCCAATATTCTTTATTGAATTTTTCAGACAGACCCTCGATTGTTACTTTATATCCACGCTTATTCTCGAATTGAAAATCGTAGCGCTTATTCCCGTCTTTATCTATATTTTTGATAATATGTCCGCATATCACATTCTTGGGAAGAATGATACCTTCATCATCATCCTGGAGCCCCGTGAATATTTCATAAGGATGTCCGTCAAGCAGGCCGACAAATGCGACCCATTTTTCTTTATTATTCTGAAATCGCACGACATCTGCATCCAATATTGTGGGCCGGGTTTCTACTACAGTAGGTGGCTTGCAGGGTGGAAGTTCATCTTTCTTATCGCTCTTTGCTGACACAAGGACTCCTGAACGTGATCCGTCACGATAGACTGTGCAACCTTTACATCCTGATTTCCATGCTTCTACATAAAGACGGTTAACTAAATCCTCATCTACGTCATTCGGCAGGTTGATGGTCACACTGATAGAGTGGTCTACCCATTTTTGAATACGTCCTTGCATCTTGACTTTCATTAACCAGTCTACATCGTTAGAGGTGGCTTTGTAATAGGGTGATTTCTCAACAAGAGCATCGACTTCTTCTTGGCTATAGCGCTTCGATGGATCGTAGCCCTGCGCTTCCATCCATGTCACAAATTTAGGATGGAATACTATATATTCTTCAAAAGCATCTCCTGTCTCGTCGACAAAATCAACGTGTACATTCGTGTCGTTCGGATTTACCTTTCTACGTCGTTTATATACCGGCAAGAACACTGGTTCTATACCTGAAGTCGTCTGCGTCATTAAACTGGTGGTTCCAGTTGGGGCTATGGTTAAACAAGCGATGTTACGGCGTCCGTACTTCTCCATTTCTTCGTATAGCTCCGGGTCTGCCTCGCGAAGGCGGTTGATAAATGGATTATTTAGTTCGCGTTTCGTATCATATATTTCGAAAGAGCCACGCTCTTTAGCCATTTCAACAGATGAGCGATAAGCATTTAGAGCAACAGCTTTGTGTACTTTCTCTGAAAAGTCCGTAGCCGCTTCCGTTCCGTAGCAAAGCCCTAAAGCAGCTAACATATCTCCTTCAGCAGTGATACCGACTCCGGTACGACGTCCCTGAGAACTTTTCTTATATATTTTTTTCCATAAATTTCTTTCGGTATGTTTTACTTCTTCTCCTTCCGGATCTGACTCTATTTTAGTCATAATACGCTCGATCTTTTCTAATTCCAGATCGATGATATCATCCATAATACGTTGTCCCAGTGCCACATGTTTCTTAAATAACTCAAAATCAAAATAGGCATCTGGTTTAAATGGGTTTATTACGTAGGAATAGAGGTTAATAGCTAATAACCGACACGAATCATAAGGACATAGTGGGATCTCACCGCATGGATTGGTTGATATCGTTTTGTAGCCCAGATCAGCGTAACAGTCAGGAACGGATTCTCGGATAATGGTGTCCCAAAAGAGAACGCCAGGTTCAGCTGACTTCCATGCATTATGTACAATCTTCTTCCATAAGTTAGCAGCATTGATTTCTTTCTTCACAATAGGCTTCTTTGAGTCAACGGGATATTGCTGAATGTAAGGTTTGCCTTCAGTGATAGCGGTCATAAATGCGTCGTCTAACTTTACAGAGACATTGGCTCCTGTGACTTTTCCTTCGGTCATTTTGGCGTCAATAAAAGCTTCTGAATCGGGGTGCTTTATGGATACGCTTAACATTAATGCTCCGCGACGTCCATCTTGTGCAACTTCCCGAGTTGAATTGGAATAACGTTCCATGAATGGAACTAATCCGGTAGATGTCAATGCCGAATTCTTAACAGGAGAGCCTTTGGGACGAATATGAGATAGGTCATGGCCAACCCCACCTCGACGTTTCATTAATTGAACTTGCTCTTCATCGACTTTAAAAATAGCACCATATGAATCAGCTTCGCCATCTACTCCAATAACAAAACAGTTAGAGAGAGAGGCTACCTGATAATTATTGCCTATCCCTGTCATAGGGCTTCCTTGCGGAACAATGTACTTGAAATGGTCCAGTAAACCAAATAGCTCTTCAGAACTCAGTGCATTAGGGTACTTAGCCTCAATTCGAGCAATCTCATTTGCAATTCTCCAATGCATATCTTTTGGAGACTTTTCATAGATGTTCCCAAATGAATCTTTGACCGCGTATTTATTCACCCAAACACGGGCTGCCAATTCATCGCCTTGAAAATATCGTAAAGATTCTTCGTAGGCTTCTTCGTAAGAGTAAACTTGCTTTTCCACGATGTATATATCTTAATGTTGTAAGTAACTAAAGTAAATTAGTAGAAGTGTTACTTGCTTTTAATAAATGTGATTGCAAATCTAATTAATGTTTTTCACTATTGCAAAATAAAGATAGAATAAGTTCTAATTATTTTTAAAGTTGTCTATTCCTATATATTATTTATTTGATAATCAAATAATTAGTTATATATTGTTTCTTTTAAGTTGTATTTTTTAGAATAGTATAATCGTTGTTATGCTGTATTTTATTTCTCTTTTTGGAAATTTGAGATGCTTTTTCTTTTCTGATATGTGATATTTTGCTATTCTTTTATTATATTTGCGCAAAACAAGTAAGAATGGATAATCTGAAAAATAGAAGAACAATTCGCAAGTATCAGGAGAAAGATATTTCGGATGATTTGTTAAATGATTTATTTGAATCAGCCTTTCGGGCTTCTACTGTTGGCAACATGCAAACATACAGTGTGATTGTGACCCGCGACGAGGAAAGGAAGGCGAAATTATCTCCTGCACATTTTAATCAGCCTATGGTTAAAGGAGCTCCTATAGTTCTTACCTTTTGCATTGATTTACGTCGCTTTAGTAAATGGTGTGATCAAAGAGAAGCGGTACCTGGTTACAATAATTTTGAGTGGTTTATGACTGGGGCTGTTGATACTTTGCTTGCTGCCCAGACATTTTGCGTTGCTGCTGAAGCCCGGGGGCTTGGTATCTGTTATTTGGGGACGACTACCTATAATCCCCAGATGATTATTGATATTCTGGAACTCCCTGAATTGGTATTTCCTATTGCTACTGTTACTGTAGGGTGGCCTGCCGAGAATCCGGTCCAAGTGGATCGCTTGCCTTTGGAGGGTATTGTACACAATGAAACTTATCATGATTATACATCAAAAGATATTGATCGTATTTATTCGTATAAAGAATCTTTGGCTTCCAATAAACAATTTATTATTGAGAATGATAAGAAATCATTAGCTCAAGTCTTTACCGATGTCCGATATAAAAAAGAGGATAGTGAAGCAATGTCTGAAATTCTTTGGCAGGCAATGAAAAAGCAGGGCTTTTAGCCCTACTTTTTTAATACGTTTTGTATGTCCTCAAGTTCTGCGCGAAAGGCTTTATCTACTTCGCGTAATTCTTTTATCGTTTTACAAGCATGTAAGACAGTTGCATGATCTTTATTGCCTATTAATGTTCCAATTTTGGATGTGGAAAAGTCTGTATAATTTTTTGCTAGGTACATGGCTATTTGGCGAGCTTGTACCACTTCCCGTTTTCTTGATTTAGTATGTATGGTGGCAACTTCAAGTGAAAAATGCTTGCAGACAGTGTTAACAATATTATCTACTGTTACTATCTTCTTTTCGCTATTAACAACTTTTCGAATAATTCTTTGCGCTAATTCAAGGTCTATTTCTTTATTGTAAATAGTAGAATGAGCCATAATTGATATAATAATACCTTCTAAATCGCGTACACTATCACATACATTTTCTGCAATATAGTCAATGACTTCTGGAGGAAATTGTAAGCCGTCACGATGAATCTTGTTACGAAGTATATTCCTTCTTAATTCTACAGTTGGCTTTTCCAGTTCAGCAACCATTCCCCATTTGAAGCGCGTAATCAGTCGTTCCTCCATTCCTTGCAAAAGTACCGGAGAACGGTCGGAAGTTAGAATCAACTGTTTCCCATTCTGATGTAGATGATTAAAGATGTGGAAGAAAGTGTTTTGTGTTTTTGTTACACCTGCAAATTCTTGGATATCATCTATGATAAGTGCATCTATTGATTGATAGAAATTAATAAAATCATTAGTGGTATTATTCCGTACAGAATCAGTGTACTGTACCTGAAATAAATGCGCCGATACGTACAATACCCTTTTGTTTGGATAGAGTTCTTTTATTTTAGTACCGATAGCATTGGCCAAATGAGTTTTTCCTACGCCGGATGCACCATAAAAGAATAGTGGATTGAATATTGTTTTTGCCGGGTTTAGTGCTACTGCTTCAGCGACACTGCGGGAGAGCTTGTTGCTATATCCTTCAATAAATGTTTCAAAGTTATATTCAGGATTTAGATGTGGATCTAATTCTGAAACAGGAATCTGAGGAATCTCTTTTCCGATTACATTTTTTTGTGTAATGATAGTACGTGGCGTTGATTCGAGATTTACTGTTGTACGTGAGCTCTTGTCCACCATTACGTTGTACATCAGTTTGGTGCCTTCACCTATTACTTTATACAAAGTTTTGCGTAATAGGTCTACGAATTTATCCTCTAAAAATTCATAAAAGAACTGACTGGGCACTTGTACGACCAGTGTCTTGTCCTCATATTTTAAAGGAATAATGGGGAGAAACCATGTTTTGTATGTCTGCTCCGGAACATTATCTCTTATGATTTCAAGGCAGCGGTTCCATAGCCCGACATGATGCGATTCACTCATAACGGCTTAAAACATTTATTGATTTAGCGAAAACTTCTACACTTGCAAATTTGGGAATCTTATTTCAAAAAAACAAATGGTTTTTTTCTTGTGTTTTTATCGAAAAGAATAAATGCCTTAATTTCAGAGACTTATAGTGTTGCATACTAACCGTCTCCAAAAATAGACGATTCTGTTTGTATAAACTGTTGATAATTAGATATATGGAGAGCAAGTTGCTAATTGTTACTTTTAAAGAATGTAACAAGTTGAAACATGTTTTAGCTTTCTGTATAACCTTTTTAGAGCGCTTTTCTATATTTTATTTATTTGTTATCTATTTAGATACAATCTATATAATGGGCTGTTTCTATTTGTCTTTTTTCCCGAATAAGGAGAAGTGTACATACCTTTTAGGGTGCATCTTTAAATCATCCAATAGACTGGCTGCATTGGACGTTGTTGCATTTAAATTGTGATACAAGGAGGTGTCATTTAGCAATAAACCAATTGTATTATCCTTTCTATTCAATTTGTCTGTAATCATTTTTACATTTGTTAAGGTTGAGTCGACTTTTGCAAATGTAGCACTATAGTCTACTTCCTTTAGATTATTGCTAATTGTAACGAAGTTGTCTCCAATAGTATTTAGTTTATTGGTTAATTGGGGGATGTCACTCTTCATTAGCCTTTTCAATTGCTGGCTGCTTGTTTCCATATTTGCCATTGTTTTCTGCATGCTATGTAATGTGCCGGGGATTGCTGGATCTGCCAATAATGCATTTAAGGAAGCTAATATTGAGTCTAATTTTGGAAGCATCTGTTCCATTTGTGGCATCATAGAAGAGACTTTGTCCATCACTCCATTATTAATGACACCTGGGATTGTATCTCCTATCTTATATTTTTCCCTCGGGTTGTTGGCTAGCAGGATATTCATTTTTACTCCTCCCATTAATTCTGAAGTGAGTTCAGCAGTGCTTCCTATAGGTATTCTTAATTCGGGATTGACATCAATTTCGGCAAGAACTTTGCCTTGTTCTTTATAATCATAGTAGAGATCACGAACAATACCTACCCGGTAACCATCTGCAAATACCGGGCTCGACTTGGTAAGTCCGTTGATATTGTGAAATTTGACGTAGAAATAGCTGGATGGCTTAAACATATCAATGCCTTTGAGGTAATTGATCCCATATATTAGTACGCCCAAGGCTATTATGCTTGCGATCCCTATTCTGACTTCTTTAGTTATATACTTCATAATGTAGCGGCCTTTTTATTATTATTTTCTATTTTTAAATTGGTTGATTGCTTCATGGATATCCATTTTCTGCCCATTCTTGAAGGCTATAATGAAAGCATCTTTAAATTGCTTTGAGATTTCCCGTTTTATGCGTACGATTATATTATAATTTGTTGATGATGCATATGTATATTTATAAAGCCCGTTTTCTTTATAATACTCGGTTTCTTTTAGTCCTTTTAGTCTATAGTCCTCTAAGCCTAATTGTCGGGTTGAGGTTAAAATCTGTATTTTGAATATCGGGGCTTTGTTCTCGGTATTATCTTTTTCTTGCTTGTTTTGTTTTTGAATGGACTGTACCGGAACCGGGTGTTTCGACTCAGATTGATTCTCTTGAACTGTATCCTGTATTTTTTCTACTGTATCAGGGACTTCTTTTGTTACAAGGTCATAATCATCTGCTTTCTTTGTTTGGCTGCTCCCTGTTCGTTTTATTTCCTGTTCACGCTTGTATGTTAGGAAAGCCCGGAAAATTCCGTTTGCAAGTGTGGTTATTCCGATATCGGAATTCAGGTAGTTTTCTTCGCTTTTATTTGAAATGAAACCTAGTTCTACCAAAATGCTTGGCATGGCACTTGCTTTTAATACAAGGAAGCCTGCTTGATGTACTCCTCTGTCCTTACGTTTGCAAGTGTGATGAAATTCATTCTGAACTAATGATGCCAAGTGTACACTTTGCGACATATATTTGTCTTGCATAAACTCAAAAATAATATATGACTCTGCTGAATTAGGATTGAAGCCTGCATAACGCGTCTTGTAATCATTCTCATATAAAATCACCGAGTTTTCACGTTTGGCCACTTCTAGATTAGCGGCGGATTTTGCTAGTCCCAGCGTCCAGATTGATGCGCCACATACATGGCTATTATTTTCAACTGAATTTGTATGGATAGAAATGAATAGGTCGGCTTTAGCGTCATTGGCAATTTCGGCGCGACGCCCTAAAGGAATGAAAACATCTTGTTTTCGTGTGTATATCACTTTGACATCGGAGCATTCCCTCTCAATTTTTTTTCCTAGCTTTAGAGCAACATTCAAATTTATATTTTTTTCTTTAGAAAATGATCCTATTGCTCCGGGGTCATGTCCTCCATGACCGGCATCAATGACTACAATAATCTGTTTGGCTTCAATACTGTTGGTACAACAAGGAGATATAAACAGTCCGAAGCAAAAGCAGAAATATCCTATGTATTTTTTTAAGGGTTTCATATTCGAAATTGCTGCAAATGTAGTGGAATTTTATAGAAAACGACTGATTTGTATCCGGTTTTGTTGCTTTTCTCTTTGATTTATGTTTGTTTTCTTAGAATAGAAACTAACTTTGCACGATAATTCATTATTAAGAAAAGTAGGTATGTTAGTTCGTTTTTTGAAGAACTGGACTTTGCCTTTGGCTATGCTCTTCGGTACTTTAGGCTATTTCGTCTTTGCGGATATTCAGTTTTTGTCCTCGGCTAAGCCATATATAGATGGCCTAATAGCCTTTCTCACTCCATTTCTTATTTTCGCCCAATTGTTATTAACCTTTTGCAGGGTGGAAGATCTGCATGAATTAAAGCCTAGATTATGGCATGTGTGGTTACTTTTGTTCCAGCTAGTGTCTTGTCTATTAGTTGCAGTGTTGTTGCTGAATTGCGAGATGTCGGATGCCTATAAGAAGGTGTTGGAAGGTGCGATGGTCTGTCTTGTATGTCCAACTGCTACAGCTGCCGCAGTTATTACAGCAAAGTTGGGTGGAAGTGCTTCTACCATTACTACATATACTTTATTGTCCAATTTATTGGCTGCCATACTAGTTCCTCTAGTATTCCCATTGGTAGAGCCCCATTCGGGTAGTACATTTCTGGTTGCATTCTTTAAGATATTAAGTAAAGTATTCCCTCTGTTGCTACTACCTTTCTTTTTGGCTTGGTTCTTACGCTTATTTTTACCTAAGATTCACCATTTTCTATTGGGCTTTCCTAACTTGGCCTTTTATTTATGGGGCGTTGCCCTTGCCATTGTATCGGGGCAGACAGTACGTTCTCTGGTTCATAGCAATGCTTCTGTTTTTATCGAATTGTTCATTGCATTTGCTGGTTTGGTGATTTGCTGTTTGCAATTTTTCTTGGGGAAGAAGATCGGTGGTTATTATAAGGAGCGTATTAGTGGAGGGCAGGCATTGGGACAAAAAAACACAGTGCTTGCTATTTGGATGGCTTATACTTATTTAAATCCATTGTCTTCTGTTGGCCCGGGTTCTTATGTCTTGTGGCAGAATTTGATTAATAGCTGGCAGTTATGGAAACAGCGTAAGCAAAATTGATAATCGGAATGCAGGTGGTAGATGTAACTCTTTAGTTAATTCTGCGCCTTTTTATTTAAGATGAAGATTCTTTATTTTTCTCATAATAATCGTATTTTTGTCCCTGAAAGGTAAATCCTTGTATGGAAACTATCCTAAATTCGCTTTATCGTATTGGATTCCAGACGCGAATTGGATAATTGTTTTAAGAATAAGAGAACTTGATATTATAGAGTATATGTTACCTGATAGCATTATTGATAAGTATTATACAGAAGCTAACGAACTGAAGCATATTTTGACAGTGCATAGTCGTTTGGTTGCAGAGAAATCTTTGTGGGTAGCGGATAGACATCCGGAGTTGAATTTGGACCGTGATTTTCTGTTTGAAGCTGCTATGTTACATGATATAGGTATTTTTCTGACGGATGCTCCGAGTATTTTTTGTTTTGGTGATCAGCCTTATGTTTGCCACGGCTATTTGGGAGCTGATCTTATAAGGAAAGAAGGCTTCCCCCGTCACGCACTTGTTTGTGAACGTCATACCGGTGCGGGGCTCTCCTTGGAGGACATTGTTGCGAATAAACTGCCCATCCCGCATCGGAATATGCTTCCGCAAAGTTTGGAAGAACAGGTTATTTGCTTTGCGGATAAGTTCTATTCTAAGACGCACTTGGAGACCGAGAAAAGCATTGATAAAATACGCAAGAGTGTGTCTCACTTCGGTGAAGCAGGTTTGGAGCGTTTTAACCATTGGTGCGAACAGTTTATATAGCAATCTAAATTTCTTTAAAAAGAGAATTTATCCGTTTTAATTACGTACTTTTGTGCTTTCAAGCGCAAATTATTAGTTAATGATGCCATTGAAAGCAAATATATTTATATCGTTCATACTACTATTTGTTTTATTGATGCTTTCTGTCGATGCTGTTTCGCAACGTCGGAAAGTTGATGTTATTCCTTCAGGGGCAATTCTTTCTGTTCCACAAAGTAACAGACTTTCTACAGATTCATTGCTCCCTTCTTCAAAGGATAAAATAAGCGTGTCTGACACATTGCAGAGAGATTCCTTAAAATCTGGAGCTCAAAAGAAGGAAGCTCTGGAAGCACCGGTCAAGTATGAAGCAAATGATTCGATTGTTTTCGAACAAGGTGGTTATGCCCATTTATTCGGTGAGGGTAAAGTGGACTATCAACAAATAGAGCTGACTGCTGCCGTCATTACAATGAATATGGATAGTAGTACGGTTTATGCTCATGGAGTGCCGGATTCTCTAGGAGTTATGAAAGACACCCCTGTCTTTAAAGATGGAGAAACCCCTTATGAAACCAATACCATACGATATAACTTTAAGAGTAAGAAAGGGATTATTAGTAATGTTGTCTCTCAACAGGGAGAAGGGTATGTAACCGGTAATAATGCGAAAAAAGGAACGGAAGATGAACTATATATGAAAGGAGGAAGATACACGACATGTGATCATCATGAACATCCTCATTTCTATATGCAGATGACTTACGCAAAGGTCCGTCCTAAAAAAAATGTAGTGACAGGGCCGGCATACTTGGTTGTAGAAGATGTGCCCCTGCCTATCGTTGTTCCTTTCTTTTTCTTTCCATTCTCAAGTAGTTACTCTTCGGGATTAATTATGCCGACTTATATGGATGATTCCAGCCGCGGATTTGGGTTGACTGACGGAGGATATTATTTTGCCATTAGTGATAAGATGGATTTAAAACTTCGCGGAGACATTTTTACTAAAGGTTCGTGGGCGTTGAATGCAGAGTCGAATTATAACGTTCGTTATAAATACTCCGGTTTATTCCAAGCGAATTATCAAGTTACCAAGACCGGAGATAAAGGCTTAAAAGACTATTCAGTTCAAAAGGATTTTAAGATTGTTTGGAATCATCGGCAGGATGCCAAGGCTAGTCCGAACTCCACTTTTTCAGCTAGTGTAAACTACTCGTCGACCAGCTATGAACGTACTAATATCGGTAATCTTTATAATGCTACTGCAATGTCTCAGAATACTAAGACTTCCAGTGTTAGTTATTCCCGCAGTTTTCCGGATCAAAAGCTGACTATTTCCAGTACGGCCAATATTGCACAGACAATGAAAGACTCTTCTATTGCTGTTACGTTGCCCGACTTAAATATTACGATGAGTACGATATATCCATTTAAACGGAAGCATATTGTGGGAAATGAACGGTGGTATGAAAAAGTTTCTCTTCGTTATAGTGGACGTCTTACCAATAGTATTAGGACGAAGAATGATTTGTTATTTAAGTCCAATCTGATTAAGGACTGGAAAAATGCAATGAAGCATGAAATACCTGTTAGTGCTACTTTCACTTTATTCAAGTATTTCAATGTGACTCCTACTTTTAGTTATACGGAACGTTGGTATACTCAAAAAGTGATGAAAGATTGGGATACTGATGCTAACAGGGAAATCAATACTGATACGATCTACGGATTTCATCGAGTTTATAATTATAGTGCCAGTTTAGGAGTCAGTACTAAAATATATGGTATGTATAAGCCTATGTTTGCGAAGAAGAGAGAGATACAAATCCGTCATGTTATTACGCCCCAAATTAGTATTAGTGCTGCTCCGGATTTTGGATCTTCAAGATATGGGTATTATGATTCCTATATAAAGACCAGTCGTGATGGAACTCGTGACACTATTGTTTATTCACCATATGCTAATCAAACTTTTGGAGTACCGGGCCGTGGACGTTCTGGAAATGTTCAATTAGATATTTCCAATAATTTGGAAATGAAGTATAAAGATAAAAATGATTCAATACATAAAGTTAGTTTGATTGATGAACTTGGTGGGAGCATTTCATACAACACCGCAGCTCAAGTACGTCCCTGGAGCGATTTGAGTCTTCGTTTGCGTTTGAAGTTGAGTAAGAGCTATACATTCAGTCTGAATTCCAGTTTTGCAACCTATGCTTACACGTTTGACAACAAAGGGAATGTTGTTGTCGGTGACCGTACTGAATGGTCTTATGGGCGTTTTGGCCGTTTTCAAGGTTATAGTTCTTCGTTTAGTTATAATTTTAATAATGATACTTGGAAGAAGATATTAAAGCTTTTAGGTAAGGGGGATGCTGAAGATGAAGATCAGAAGAAAAAAGGGGAAGAGAACAAGGGAGATAAAGATGATATGGATTCAACCTCTGACGAGAATGGTCTTCCCAAGAAAAAGGTGGTGAAAAAGGCTTCAGCTGATGCTGATGGGTACCAGGTGTTCAATATGCCATGGTCGCTGAATTTGAATTATGGATTTGGTATCTCTGAAGATCGATCTAAGCCAATCAATCGTAAGAACATGCGTTATCCTTATAAATATACGCAGAATTTGAGTGGATCCGGTAATATAAAACTTTCGGATAAGTGGGCTGTTAGCTTTAATTCGACTTATGATTTTAATGCAAAGAAATTGGTTCAGACTACATTCAACATCACTCGTGATTTACATTGCTTTACAATGTCTACCAGTCTCTCACCTTTTGGGCAGTGGAAATATTATAGCTTCACTATACGGGCAAATGCAAGCATTCTGCAAGACCTGAAATGGGACCAGAGAAGTCAGACACAAAGTAATATTCAGTGGTATTAATACTACCAGATAATTTCCTGTTCTCCGTGGTCTTTCAAATACGTGTTTGTTTTACTGAAATGCTTATTCCCAAAGAAACCATTATACGCCGATAGAGGAGAGGGATGTGCGGAACTTAGGACGAGATGTTTACTCCGATCTATGAAAGCTCCTTTTTTTTGTGCATAAGCTCCCCAAAGTATAAAGACCAAGTGTTCCTGTTGTTCTGCTAATACACGAATTGCTGCATCGGTGAATGTTTCCCAGCCGTGATTCTGGTGGGAGCCTGCTTGATGGGCCCGGACCGTTAGCGTTGCGTTAAGCAACAATACACCTTGTTCTGCCCAACGCGTCAAGTTTCCTGTTGCAGGCGGATTGGTTCCTAAATCACTTTTTATTTCTTTGAATATGTTAATTAAAGAAGGTGGGAATGCCACTCCATCGTTTACAGAGAAACATAGACCATGAGCTTGTCCGGGTCCATGATATGGATCCTGTCCGATGATCACAACCTTTACCTTGTTAAAGGGGCACAGATTGAAGGCATTGAAAATGAGTTTTCCCGGAGGGTATACCGGATAATTAGTGTACTCTTCGCGTACAAACTCTGTCAGTTTGCGGAAGTAGTCTTTATTAAATTCTCCTTCCAAATGTGATTTCCAACTTTCTTCTATCTGAACATTCATCTTGTAGTCAATTTAATCCATTTATGAGGCTAAGGTACGAAAAAAATGTTTAATCTAGCCGGACCTTTTAATGAAATCTTGTAGCACTAGTGCTTGAGGTACTGATGAAGAGTAGCTTCATAAAAAGCGCAAGCATCAAAACCGGAGAGGTTTGTAATGCTTGCGTTGAGTGTGTAGTTGAAGGTAATAGATATTATTTTGTGAATCTATATCAAGTAGATATTGTGCTTTTTGCAGGTTTCGCGCATTTCCTCAGGCCAGATACTGGCTTGAATCTCCCCGATGTGTGCTTTTCGCAAATAGTACATACATAAGCGTGATTGGCCGATTCCGCCACCTATAGAGAGTGGTAAGGTATCATCCATTAATCGTTTGTGGAAGTATAATTTAAGCCTCTTCTCTTCTCCTTCCTGTTGGAGTTGGCGTAGCAAGGCTTCTTTATCGACTCTGATACCCATGGATGAAAGCTCTATACTACGTTGGAGCACTTCATCCCATAGTAGTAAGTCCCCATTAAGTCCAGGGAGTCCATTTATGCCTGGCGAAGTATAATCATCATAATCAGGAGCACGTCCGTCATGTTTCTTTCCATCACCTAATTTACAACCGATACCTATCACAAATACAGCTTTATATTTTTCTGTAATGGCATGTTCCCGGTCTTTCGGTTCTAAATTCGGATATAGTTGCCTCAATTCTTCTGCGTGTATGAAGTGGAGTTTCTCCGGTAAGCAAGGCTTTATCTGTGGATACATTTCATATACCATGTATTCAGTACGTATCATAGCTGCATAAATGCGGTTGACGATTCCTTTCAAGAAATCAGTATTTCGGTCTGTGATGGTAATGACACGTTCCCAATCCCACTGATCCACATATAATGAGTGGAAATTACCCAATTCTTCATCCGACCGGATAGCGTTCATGTCCGTATATATGCCGTAACCCGGTTCAATATGATAATCAGCTAGAGTCACTCTCTTCCATTTAGCCAACGAGTGGACCACTTCTGCTTGGGCATCACCTAAATCTTTAATAGGAAATGTTACAGCACGTTCCACGCCATTTAGATCATCATTTATTCCTGTTCCCTTTAGTACAAAGAGTGGGGCGGTGACCCGTCTTAAGCGTAATTCTGATGAAAGGTTCAATTGGAAGAACTCTTTGATCTGCTTGATTCCAAGCTCTGTTTGTTTTAGGTCTAACAAAGGTTTATAACCTTCAGGTTTTAGCAAATAGCTCATATCTTCTTTTTAGATTGTTGGTTGGCAAATATAAAGATAATATTTATAAATGTATTGTTGTTCGCTTTAAATATAAGCAAAATGTATATTAATGTCTTGTTTATTGTTTCAAAATAACAGTTGTGTTATCCGCTTACTCTCTTATGTCAAAGTTATTAAGATGAATTCGATAAGAACATTAGGTTGCTTTTCCACAAAATAAAAGAGATTCATTAGGAATATGCTGCAATTTTTTATAATTTTGCCCCGCAATTGGCTCCGTAGCTTAGTGAATAGAGCGTCAGATTCCGGTTCTGAAGGTCGTGCGTTTGAATCGCACCGGGGTCACTAATGAGGTCGTATATGTTTATTAACGTATGCGGCTTTTTTATTCCAGTATTGAACTATTATACGATTCACTTGATTCATAAAATGTGTTTTTCTATTTATGATATCCATTTTTTTCAATATATTAGCGCCTATTACTTTCTTTACGATTTACATAATTTATTAATTTATGAAGAAAAGGGTATTGTTAGCCGGGGCAACAGGTTATTTGGGGCACTATATTGCAAAACAGTTGTCAGGAGAAAATTACGAAACCCGGGTGGTTTTGAGAAATAAAAAGAAGTTTCCTTTCTCCTCCTCTGAGTTTGATATTGTGGAAGCAGAGGTGACTTGTCCGGAGACTTTGAAGGGAATTTGCGAAGGCGTTGATACTGTGATAAGCAGTATTGGCATTACAAGGCAAAAAGATCATTTGACTTATATGGATGTTGATTATCAGGCAAATGTGAATCTTATAGAAGAAGCGAAGCGTAGTGGAGTCAGGAAATTTATCTACGTATCTGTCTTGAATGGCGATAAGTTGAGGCAACTCAAGATCTGCGAGGCAAAAGAAAAATTGGTGGATTATCTTATGGCTAGTGGAATGGAGTATTGTATTATCCGTCCTAATGGTTTCTTTTCCGATATGGGTGATTTTCTGAACATGGCGAAAAAAGGTTGCGTTTATCTATTTGGTGATGGGCATTATGTCCTAAATCCAATTCATGGGGCAGATCTTGCGGAAGTTTGCATTAGTGCCATTGAATCTGATGACAAAGAACTTCTTGTGGGAGGTCCCGACTTGTTAACGCAGAATGAAATCGCAACGCTTGCATTGCAGGCTTGCGCTAAAAAAGTGAAAATTGTGCATTTGCCGGATTGGATAAGAAGAAATGTTTTGTGGCTTTTGCGAACTTTCACCTCTTCAAAGACTTACGGCCCGTTTGAGTTTTTTATGACGACGATGGTCATGGATATGAAGTCTCCTGTATATGGGAAACATCATTTGGCCGATTTCTTTAAAGAGCAGGTTCTCAAGGCTAATCAAAATTAGCGTTAGGAGTCAGTTGGAATAGCATTATTCAGGCTTGATTGAGAGCCATTTGTAACTTTCCGTATAAGTCTTCCCAATTATCGCAGAAGGCTTGCATTGAAGGGTACAATATATCAGCTCCGGCATCAAGTAATATTTGATCATCAATGGGACCGGTATTGACAGCTATGGTAAAGATACCGGCTGCTGCTCCTGCTTGGACGCCCATAGGAGCATTTTCTATAACAATGGCTTCGTTGGCTTGTATACCTCCTTTTTGTAATGCCATCAGGTAAGGTTCGGGATTGGGTTTTCCATATTTTACGTCAAATGCAGTTACCATAAGTTCACGGCAAAACATTCCGGGAAAGTTCTGAGTCAACTTGCTTAACAGAGCTTTTTGCCCGGAGCCTGTCACCACCATTGGTTGTAGTCCGTTTGCCTTTACCTTTTGAAGTACCTCCCAGGCACCTGGCATCCGTTCGGGTTCGGGGTTTTTATTGAATTCTATGGTCTTTTCATTGTAAATAGCTTGAATCATTTCCTGCGTTGCTTTCTCATGGAACTGACGTTGGTAGACAATATTAATTGTTGCTGCGCCCGTTCTGCCTTCGTGTAGATAGGCTTCTTCGCGACTGAGATGTAGTCCTCGACGTTCCATGACTTTGTGCCAGGCATCAGCATGGTAAGGCATGGAGTTAAAGAGAACACCATCCATGTCGAATAGTACGGATTTTAATTTGATATTTTGATGCCCGTGTTTATTGAGAAAACGGGTTATCGCGTCTTTATACATATACCTATTGTGCTTTTATGCTTGCAAAAGTACAATAAAATTTTTATTGTAACATGGTTTTCAAGGAGTTGTAACATCTCGGTGGTTAATTTGCTAATTAAAAGAAACTTTAATATAATAATAATGGTAGGTCTCTTTAACGATTGCTTTCCTCCTATAATGGACGGAGTCTCTTTGACAACACAAAACTATGCACATTGGTTGCATAAGAAAATGGGTAATGTTTGCGTAGTCACTCCTAAATCTCCTTGTGCTAAAGATGATGCCGATTATCCAGTGTTTCGCTATTCGTCTCTTCCTATTCCTATGCGAAAACCTTATCGGTTGGGATTTCCACGTGTGGATTGGCCTTTCCATGAGAAAATAAGTAAGCTCTCTTTTGAATTGGTGCATGCTCATTGTCCTTTTTCTTCCGGTAACCTGGCTATGAGGATTGCCCGTGAACAGAAGGTACCAATCGTTGCAACCTTTCATTCTAAATATCGGGCCGACTTTGAGCGGGCTATTCCGAGCAAAGTTATTGTTGATTTATTATTGAGAAATATTATTCGTTTTTATGAAATGGCGGATGAAGTCTGGATTCCACAGCCTGCTGTTGAAGAGACTTTGCGTGAATATGGCTATAAGGGGCGGATTGAGGTGGTCGATAATGGGAATGATTTTTCGGTTGACAGGGATGTGGATGTTTTCAGGAGTGCTTCTCGAAGACATTTAAACATTACTTCCGAAGAGTTTGTTTTATTATTCGTGGGTCAGCATATTTGGGAAAAGAATTTGGATTTCTTACTCGCTGCTTTGGTTCAGCTGCGTGATGTTCCTTTTCGAATGTATTTCATCGGTACTGGATATGCCGAAATGGAAATCAGACGTAGAGCGGAGCAGTTAAATTTGATGGATAAGGTTTGTTTTGTCGGGGTATTAACGGATAGACAGGAATTGGAACGGTATTACGGCGCAGCTGATTTATTCCTTTTTCCTTCCTTGTATGATAATGCCCCGTTGGTTGTACGTGAGGCCGCTGCGTTGTCCACTCCTTCCGTCTTGATTAAAGGATCGACTTGTGCGGAGATTGTTGAAGATGGTTACAATGGCTTTTTGTCCGATTATTCTTTGGATGCTTTTTCGGGGAAAATCCGGCAGTTGATGTGTGCACATAATGAAGTCCGGGTGGTTGGAAAGAATGCATTACAGACCATTGCCCGCTCGTGGGAGGATGTGGCGGAGGAAGTTCTTGATCGTTATATGAAATTGATAAAGAGGAAAGCATGCGTGTAAATGTTTTTAAAACATCTTATATAATCATCCCTTCTATTATAGGCTTGTCAGTTATTGGCTGGCTATTTTACCGTGATTTTAATTCGGAGTTGTTTTCAGGTCTTTGTTGCTCTGTTGGTACACTGTTTTTCATTTTGCTCGCGTTTGTTTTTATTGCAGGTCGGGATGTGGGACAGGTGTATCGCTTTCGCATACTTTCCGATAGAACACTGAGCTTAAAGCGGGCTCTTCGGGTGAATATGCTGTGTGAGTTTACTTCTGCAGTAACTCCTTCGGTGGTTGGAGGAAGCAGCCTGATTGTACTGTTTTTAAATAAGGAAGGGATTAATGCGGGGAAGAGTGTTGCCATGATGATGGCCTGTTTGTTTCTGGACGAGCTGTTCCTTACATTAGCTTGTCCGATTGTATTGCTTTTCTTGCCGTTACGAACTCTCTTTGGTTCCGTTGCTGTTTTTTCTTCAGGTGTGGAGATTCTCTTTTGGGTTATTTATGTGTGTATTTTGTTGTGGACTTCACTGCTTTATTTGGCTTTATTCCATAAACCCAACTGGGTGAAAGCATTGTTAGTCGGTTTGTTTTCTTTCTCTTGGCTAAGGAAGTGGGAGGGAGCAGTGGACCGGTTGACGGATAATTTGATTTTGAGTTCCCGTGAGATGAAAAAACGCCCATTAAGTTTTTGGTTTAAGGCTTTCGGGTTGACTTGTCTTTCATGGATCTCTCGCTACTTGGTTGTAAATGCCTTGTTGCTGGCTTTTGCGATAAAAGGTCATGCTTTTCTAGCATTTGCACGGCAACTGGTTTTGTGGATTGTAATGATTGTCAGTCCTACTCCTGGTGGAAGTGGCGTTGCGGAATATATGTTCAGGGTTTACTATGCTGATTTCTTTGCTGTAGCTGCTGTGGCGCTTGTTGTCGCTTTCTTGTGGCGTATCGTGACTTATTATCCTTATTTAATTATCGGAGCCATTATTCTGCCTAAATGGATCGGCGGTTTGAAGACAACCCGGGATTCAGTGGATCAGCTTTAATCTGCTACAGACCGGAACATCATGTGTGATGATTGGTTCCTGCTCTTCTATTAAATTCCTACTTGTTGAGGCCTTCCGGCAAGGGTATTTGCCCTATTCTCAAAACAGATGGTCTATTAAGGTCAAACAGACGATCTGTTGACCCTGAACAGACCATCAGTTGAGCCCCAACAGATCATCTGTTTGACCCTGATAGACGGTCTGTTTGACCTTAGTAGATCATCTGTTTGACTTCAAGGCCTTTTCCCCTCTTTTCTAAAGGCAGATGAAGGTTCGAAAACAGCTAAATTGAACTTGCTTCGATTAGTTGTCTTAATGCAGACGGTTCTTCGTCACTTTAGTTGAAAACGACTTGCATTTTCGCGAGATAAAAAGTAAAAGGTTGAATGAGGTTATTATAAAACATGCTTTTAGATAAAAAGTTTTTTTGCTTTTAATCCTTTTCTACTAAGGTGTCGAAGAACCATCCTTTAAGACCGGGGCAAATGGTTGTCTGAAAGAGAAACGGTTGCTCCCCAGGGAATAAAGGGTTTTTTCCCTGGGCATGAAGGGTCGCTGCCCTGGGGGAAATCAGTTGTTGCCCTGGGGAAAGAGCCAAAATGCCCAGGGTTGCGGGGAACAATGCCCAGGGTTGCGACAGCAGTAAATATGGATGGTGTGGAAGGAGTCAACGAATAAGCTTGTTAGCAGGATTAAATCTGTTATCTGTTTAATCCTGTCAATGGACTATTGGAAGTTGTTTATGAACGGACCCACCTCTATCAGGCAGATCAAATAATAAAAAAAGGAGCGACTATAGAGTCGGCTCCTTTTTTTAATATCACTTAGTGAACCCCTTCATTAAGCTTTCATTTGTAAGCTCTCTGGCAGAAATCCACTCATCGTCATTTGTGTTAAAGCTTTGCTTGAATGGCCTTGGATTCTTCTTCGTATCCGGGTTTGTTCAACAAAGCAAACATGTTTTTCTTGTAAGCTTCCACACCTGGTTGGTTGAATGGGTTGACGCCCAGCAGATAACCGCTGATGCCGCAAGCAATTTCAAAGAAATACAGTAATTGTCCGATATTGTACTCATCCAGTGATGGAATCACGATACGGATATTTGGTACACCTCCGTCGACATGTGCCAACTGTGTGCCAAGTTCCGCCATTTTGTTGACTTCATCCACACGTTTGCCAGCCAGAAAGTTCAGTCCGTCCAAATTAGCTTCGTCCGAAGGCACTACTAACTTATGATTAACTTTCTCTATGGAGATTACCGTTTCGAAAATACTGCGTTCACCTTCTTGTATCCATTGTCCCATTGAGTGAAGGTCGGTAGAGAAGTCTACGGCTGCGGGAAAGATACCTTTGTGCTCTTTTCCCTCAGATTCTCCGTAAAGTTGTTTCCACCATTCACTTACATAATGCAACTTGGGGCAGAAGTTGACCAGAATCTCTATCTTCTTGTTCCTCTTGTAGAGTTCATTACGGGTAGCGGCATATTGAGCTGCCAGATTATCAGTAAACGGAACATTAACTCCGCAAGCTTTCTCCATGTCAGCTGCTCCGGCAACTAATTTCTCAATGTCATATCCGGCTACGGCAATAGGCAATAAACCTACGGGAGTCAGTACGGAGAAGCGCCCCCCTACATTGTCGGGAATGATAAAGGACTTGTATCCTTCCTTGTCGGCAGTGACACGGGCTGCACCTTTTTGCGTATCTGTAATGGCAACAATTACTTTCTTTGCCATTTCTTTACCCCGTTGATCTTCACATTGTTTCTTAAGCAAACGGAAGGTCAAGGCTGTTTCGGTAGTAGTACCCGACTTTGAAATGTTGATCACACCGAATTTCTTGTTTTTTAAATATTCGGTAAGTTCATACAAATAATCTTCGCTAATGTTGTGTCCCGCATAAATGATAGCAGGAGCAGATTTTTTTTCTTGCAACCAGGTGAAACTGTTTGACAGAGCTTCAATGACTGCACGAGCGCCGAGGTAGCTGCCGCCAATGCCTGCAACGATTACGACCTCGCAATTGTCGCGCAATATCTGTGCGGTAGCTTTCAGATCAGCCAGATGCTCTTTACTGATAGACGAGGGGAGGTGTAGCCAGCCCAGAAAATCATTTCCTTTTCCGGTACCATTCTCCAATGCTTCCTGTGCAGCCTTTACCTGTGTTTCATAGGCGGCAACAGAAGCTTTGGAAATGAATCCAAAAGTCTTTTCAATGTTCAAACTAATCATATTCAAATTTATTTAAAGGTTTAAAGAGTCTTAAGTTGCTGTTAGGTACTCTATCTCAGCGAATCGGTCAGCAGCTTGATTTCGATCATCGGTGAAATGCGTTCGTACAAGATATTGTAGACTGCATCCAATATGGGCATATTCACGTGGAAGTGCTTGTTGATCTCTTTGATACATTTGGTGCCGTAATATCCTTCGGCAATCATTTCCATTTCTATCTGTGCACTTTTCACAGAATATCCTTTCCCGATCATTGTACCAAAAGTACGGTTACGGCTAAAGTTAGAGTATCCTGTCACTAACAGGTCTCCCAAATAAACAGAATCATTCACGTTTCTGTTCAATGGGTGGACGGTTTGCAGGAATCTATTCATTTCCTGTACGGCATTCGACATTAATACGGCCTGAAAATTATCACCGTATTTCAGTCCGCTGCATATACCGGCACCAATGGCATAGACATTTTTCAGAACCGAGCTGTATTCAATGCCAGCCACGTCGTTGCTAACGGAGGTTTTTATGAAGGAACTGGCCAAATGGCGAGCTACGCTACATGCTTTATCTGTATCAGGACAAGCAATTGTGAGGTAAGACAGACGTTCCAGGGCAACCTCCTCGGCATGGCATGGACCCGCAAGTACCGCAATGTTTTCGGGAGAAACGCCATATTCTTTTGTGAAGTATTCCGATACAATCAGATTATCGTCGGGTACAATTCCTTTTATGGCGGTGATTATGAATTTGTCTTTTAACCGTGTCTTGAGTTTCTTTAAATGGGCTTTCAGATAGGGTGAGGGGGTTACAAATATCAGTGTATCCGACTCCTTCACTATATCGTTGATATTGGGGCTAAAATTAATCCGCCTAATGTCGAACTTAACGCTCGTTAGGTAAGCAGGGTTATGTCCCAATCGCTTGAACTCGGTAATACGGTCTTCACGACGCATATACCAATTAATTGATTCAGCTTGGCCCAATACCATTTTTGCAATAGCTGTAGCCCAACTTCCTCCGCCCATTATGGCTATCTTTCCGGGTAGTTTCATAAACAATGAATGATTAAAATCTAAAAATTGAGTTGGCAATTGAAATTGCCTCTTCAATTCTTAATTCGTCATTTCTGATTTAATTTGCTTACCCAGCCGGCTACGTCCTCCACAGTCGGGTTGGTGAGTTCTAATTTATATTTTTTATTAATTCCGCAAATATCCATATGTAATTTTTGAGGATTTACTTCTTTCATATCCTCTACCATATTATATCCGGCTTTCTGAATGACTTGTACCCAGTCTTCAGCAATACCCAGTTCGGTATATTTGCTTGCCGGGTCTTTCTTTACCATCTTTTCCGGACGCATTTGTGGGAAGAACAAGACTTCCTGAATGGTAGTCTGTCCGGTCATTAGCATTACCAGACGGTCCATGCCGATTCCCATTCCTGAAGTCGGAGGCATGCCATATTCTAATGCGCGGACAAAATCCATATCAATGAACATCGCTTCATCGTCACCTTTCTCACTCAAACGCAATTGTTCTTGAAAACGTGATAGCTGATCGATTGGGTCATTGAGCTCGGAATAGGCATTGGCCAACTCTTTACCATTGACCATTAGTTCAAAGCGCTCGGTCAGGTTAGGGTTACTGCGATGACGCTTACAAAGCGGCGACATCTCAATAGGATAGTCGGTTATAAAGGTGGGTTGTATATAATTGCCTTCGCAGAACTCACCGAATATTTCATCAATAAGCTTGCCTTTGCCCATTGTCTCATCTATTTCCATCTTCAACTTCCCGCATACTTCACGGATTTGGCTCTCGTCCATTTCACTCAAATCATATCCGGTGAATTCCTTAATGGAATCAAGCATTGTGATGCGTTTGTACGGAGTTTTGAAGTTGATGACTTTATCACCAACCTTAAGTTCGGTGGTGCCGTTTACATCCAGACAGATTTTCTCAATCATGTTTTCAGTAAAGGTCATCATCCAGTTATAATCTTTATAGGAAACATAAATTTCCATTGCGGTGAACTCCGGATTATGTGTGCGATCCATTCCTTCATTACGGAAGTTTTTGGAGAATTCGTACACACCTTCAAAGCCACCAACAATGAGACGTTTTAAATAAAGCTCATCGGCAACACGTAAATACAAGGGGATATCCAGCGCATTGTGATGTGTTATAAACGGACGTGCCGAAGCTCCTCCCGGTATTGCTTGCAGGATAGGGGTCTCCACTTCTAAATATTCGCGTGAGTTGAAGTATTCACGCATGGAAGTATATACTTTAGTACGTTTGATGAATATATCTTTGATGCCATCGTTTACGGCAAGGTCTACGTAACGTTGACGGTAACGCATTTCAGGGTCTTCAAAAGAGTCGAATGCCACTCCGTCTTTGTACTTTACACTAGGGAGGGGCTTTATGGACTTAGAAAGTACTGTGAGCTTTTGGGCATGAATACTGATTTCGCCCATCTTTGTACGAAAGACAAAGCCTTCTATGCCAATGAAATCGCCCAAGTCGAGCAAACGTTTGAATACTGTATTATATAGTTCTTTATCTTCTTCCGGACAGATATCATCGCGGGTAATGTAGACTTGGATACGTCCTTTAGAATCCTGAAGTTCCACAAAAGATGCTTTACCCATTACACGGCGGGTCATTATTCGTCCCGCAACGGATACTTGAAGCGGCTCTGCTGCATCATCTTTAAAATTCGCTTTTATGTCTGTAGAAAAAGTATTGGTTATATACTCTGCAGCGGGATAAGGTTCAATGCCCATCGCGCGAAGTTCATTCATACTGTTGCGTCGAATGATTTCCTGTTCACTTAGTTCTAATACATTCATTTCGTTGTACTTTAACACAATTTGGGGCAAAAATACGAAACATTTTCTATATTATGGCATGATAGCCCTAGATTTAGGAAAAGTTTAAAGCCTCTTGTTATTATTGCTGATATGATTCCCAATGTCCCGATACTGATTATTATTTATCAAAAATGTCTGTATTATTTTTATTTATTCTCTCCTTTTTCTAACTTTGTTATTCACAACCGAATAACTCGAAGCCATGAATAAGAAATTTGTTGTAAATATCGGTCGTCAACTGGGTAGTGGAGGACGGGAAATCGGGGAGAAACTGGCTGCTCGTTTAGGTATTGATTTTTATGATAAGGAATTGATATCCTTAGCTTCTAAGGAGAGTGGTCTATGCCGCGAATTTTTCGAGAAAGCCGATGAACGTCCCTCAAAGACTATTTTAGGAGGTATGTTTGGCATTCGTTTCCCTTTTGTTACAGATGGGGCGGTAGCTACTGCCAATTGTTTGAGTAATGATGCTCTTTTTAAGGTACAGAGTGATGTTATTCGAGAACTTGCCGAGGAAAAGTCTTGTCTCTTTGTAGGTCGTTGTGCCGATTATATTTTACGGGATCATCCGTGTAGTGTCAATCTCTTCATTTCAGCTTCGCGTGAATTTCGTATTTCCCATTTGTGTTCATTGCACCATTGTACGGAAGATGAGGCTGCCGACATGATTGAAAAGACGGATAAAAAGCGGTCTGAATATTATAATTATTATAGTTATAAGGTATGGGGAGCTGCTACGACTTATCATCTTTGTATTGACTCGTCGAGATTGGGCATTGAAAATACGGTGAATTTTGTTGAGAAGTATGTCAGGGCTGCTATTAATGAGCGGTAATTCGGAGAACTATAAAGTTAGGTTGATTGAAATAGATTTTAAGAAGAATCCTTTATTAGTGCCCTTTTCAGGAAGCTAATAAAGGATTCTTTTATGTTTGAGTTCATCATTCCGGAGATAGTCCCGTTCTTGTTTTGAAAGGACTTCGGCTTTAACTCTTGATAGACTTTACATCATTAGCAAAAGGATAATTTGTCCGCCCAAAATGCGTAAGAACATGGTTAACGGATAAACGGTGGAATACCCAACAGATGGTGCGTCATTCCCAGAAGCTTGATTGGCATAAGCTAATGCAGGTGGATCTGTATTGCTACCGGCTATCAGTCCCATCAGGGTGAAACAGTTGATTTTGAAATAGAGCCGGGCTATAATACCAATGATCAGTAGTGGAACAACGGTTACTAAAAAACCGAATCCCACATATAATAATCCATCGCCTTCCACTACTGTTTGTATGAAGTGTTCGCCAGCCTCTATTCCTACACTGGCAAGGAAAAGGACGATGCCCATTTCACGTAACATCAGGTTAGCACTCATTGTCGTATAAGTCACCAATTTGAATTTATATCCAAACCGTCCAATGAGAATCGCTATGACAAGTGGTCCTCCGGCCAGGCCTAGTTTGACAGGAGTTGGCATTCCCGGGAAAGCAATAGGTAAACTTCCCAATAATATACCAAAAAAGATCCCTACGAATATGGTAACGATGTTAGGCGTATCCAACCGCTTGAGTGAGTTACCCAAAACTTGGGCTGCGCGCTCTACTGCATCTTGCTGTCCGACTACCATTACACGGTCTCCGACTTGCAATGTTAAGTTTGGATCGGCAAAAAGGTCCATTCCTGAACGGTTGATGCGAGTTACGTTTACACCGTAGAGACTACGAAAATGCAGACTCCCGAGCTTTTTTCCGTTTATTTCCGATTTTGTAACTAATATGCGTCGTGAAACCATTGGCATATCTTGCTTTTCCCAATCGACTTGTATGGGTTTCCCGATAAAAGCGGAAATCGCTTCGGCATCTTCTTCAGAACATACGATAAATAGTTGGTCTCCAATGCTGAAGATCGTATCTTGATCGGGGATACTCACATGTCCGTTATGACAAATTCGTGAGCAAACAAAAGATCTTCCTAAGAATTCGTTGATTTGGAGCAGATTTTTTCCATCGATAGATTCATTCCGTACTTCAAGATGGAGCATATGCGGTTTATGTTTCATGTCGGCTCCCTGACTCTTTAGGTCTTCTTCTTCTTTGGACAGGTTGATTCTGAAAATGTACCGGATGGCAATAATAGAGCCTATAATACCGACTACACCAAGGGGATACGCGCATGCATAGCCTAAAGCGATAGGATCTCCCGTATAATGTAACTGATTTAATGCTTCTTGGGCGGCTCCCAGTCCGGGCGTATTAGTTACGGCACCGTATAGAATACCCACTATCATCGGAAGTTCAATGCGACCTCCAGCCATGTAGTATAATCCCAATGCCATTGCAATGTTTAATAGGACTATTCCGACAGCAAGCATATTCAGGGTCATTCCTCCTTTTTTGAAAGAGGAAAAGAAAGATGGACCGACTTGTAAACCGATGCAGAAGACAAATAGAATTAATCCGAATTCACGGATAAAATGCAGAATATGTGTTTCTCCTGTAAAGCCGAAATGTCCCATCAATATACCGACAAAGAGTACAAATGTGACCCCCAGCGAAATTCCAAAGATCTTGATTTTTCCTAAAAGTACACCTAGAGATATGACAAATGCATATAGGCATACGATGTGGGCGACAGACGAGGGGTCCCACAACAATGTTTCTAACCAACTCATAATATTGTATAATTATTTTTAATTTTGTCGCTTTTACACTGCAAAGGTAGATATTGATTAGGAGCCTGCAAAGTGTTTCTTCTTCTTTTTCTTTCCGAGAAGATGAATAATTGTTTGAGTATATTAGAGAGGTTGTCAGACGTACGAAAATTCGCTAAAAAAACCTTGTTTTTGTGGGTAATTGACTATATTTGCGTGTTCTATCTTTTATTAAAAAAGATAGAAAGTGAAGAGATTACTAATCATCTTTTTAATTTTTAAATAAACTATGGCAGACTGTAAAGAAAAACTCTTCTCGGACTTTTCTCCTATTTCTACAGAAACGTGGATGGAGAAAATAACAGCGGATTTAAAAGGTGCTGATTTTGAGAAGAAACTCGTTTGGAAGACAAACGAAGGATTTAAGGTAAAACCGTTTTACCGTATGGAAGATGTCGAGGGGCTTAAAACAATTGATGCGCTTCCCGGTGAATTTCCTTATCTTAGAGGAACTAAGAACAGCAACAACGAGTGGCTTGTTCGTCAGGAAATCAAAGTAGAAAGCCCTAAAGATGCTAATGTCAAGGCATTGGATATTCTTAATAAAGGTATAGATTCTCTTTCTTTTCATTTGAATGCCAAAGATCTTGGAGCGGAGTTTATTGAAACTTTGCTGGAAGGTATTTGCGCCGAAGCAGTGGAACTCAACTTTTCAACGTGCCAAGGGCATGTGGTTGAGTTAGCGGAACTTCTGGTCTCTTATTTTCAGAAGAAAGATTATGATTTGAGCAAATTGCAAGGATCAATCAATTATGATTTCTTCAATAAAATGCTGACGAAAGGTAAGGAAAAAGGTGACATGGTACAGACGGCCAAGGCGTTGATAGAAGCAACTGCCGCATTGCCTAAATATCGTGTGCTGAATGTAAATGCCCTGACTTTGAATAATGCCGGGGCTTATATTTACCAGGAGATGGGTTATGCTTTGGCTTGGGGAAATGAATATTTGAGCCAGTTGACTGATGCCGGACTTCCTGCTGCCTTGGTTGCCAAGAAGATTAAGTTTAACTTTGGTATCAGTTCCAATTACTTTCTTGAAATAGCAAAATTCCGTGCTGCCCGATTGCTATGGGCGGATATTGTAGCTTCATACAATCCTGAATGTTTGCGTGACTGTAAGAATAAAGGTGCTAACGGTGAATGCCGTTGTGCAGCTAAGATGCGGGTGCATGCTGAGACTTCTACCTTCAATCTGACTCTGTTCGATGCTCATGTCAACTTATTGCGTACTCAAACGGAAGCAATGAGTGCAGCCCTTGCAGGGGTTGATTCGATGACCGTTGTTCCTTTTGATAAGGTTTACGAAGTGGCGAATGACTTTTCAGAGCGTATGGCGCGTAACCAGCAATTACTGTTAAAGGAAGAATCTCACTTTGATAAAGTTATTGATCCGGCTGCCGGTTCTTATTATATTGAGAATCTAACTGTTTCCATGGCTAAGCAGGCATGGAGCTTGTTCCTTGCAGTTGAAGAAGAAGGTGGTTTTTACGTTGCTGTAAAGGCTGGTACAGTACAGGCGGCAGTGAATGAAAGCAATACCGCCCGTCATCTTGCTGTAGCCAAACGCCGTGAAGTATTTCTGGGTACAAATCAGTATCCTAATATTAATGAGCTGTCAGGGAATAAGGAACCTCTAGTTCAGGCATCTTGCTGTGGTGGTAGTGATCATTGCCATAAGGATGCAGCTGTTTTGAATTTTGATCGCGCTACGTCTGAGTTTGAAGCGATGCGTTTGGAGACGGAAGCCTCTGGTAAGCGTCCGAAAGCATTTATGTTGACTATTGGTAATCTATCCATGCGTCAGGCGCGTGCACAATTCTCTTGTAACTTCCTCGGTTGCGCCGGATATGAAGTTGTAGATAATTTAGGCTTTAAAAGTGTGGAGGCTGGTATAGAGGCTGCGATGGATGCCAAGGCGGATATTGTAGTACTTTGTTCTAGTGATGATGAGTATATGGAATATGCTATTCCTGCTTTCAATGCCCTTAAGGGTCGTGCCGTGTTTATTGTAGCGGGTGCTCCTGCTTGCATGGATGAACTAAAGGCTGCTGGTATTGAGAATTTTATTCATGTCCGTGTTAATGTATTGGAAACATTAAAGGAATACAACGCTAAACTTTTGAAGTAAGATGAGAAAAGATTTTAAGAATTTAGATATATACGCTGCACTTCAACCTAGTAATGGTGCAGAGTGGCAGAAGGCTAACGGGATCTCGTCTAATTGGGAAACGCCCGAACATATTGATGTTAAGCCTGTTTATACGAAAGAAGATCTTGAGGGAATGGAGCATTTAGGATATGCAGCTGGTCTGCCTCCTTATTTGCGTGGCCCTTATTCTATGATGTATACTTTTCGTCCATGGACGATCCGCCAGTACGCAGGATTCTCTACGGCTGAAGAATCAAATGCTTTTTATCGCCGTAATCTGGCTGCCGGTCAAAAAGGCTTGTCTGTAGCATTTGATTTGGCCACGCATCGTGGCTATGATCCTGATCATGAGCGTGTGGTTGGTGATGTTGGTAAGGCTGGCGTTTCTATTTGTTCGTTGGAGAATATGAAGGTTTTATTTGATGGGATTCCTTTAAATAAAATGTCCGTTTCTATGACAATGAATGGTGCTGTACTTCCTATTATGGCATTCTATATCAATGCTGGTCTGGAACAGGGGGCTAAATTGGAGGAGATGGCAGGTACCATTCAGAATGATATTTTAAAGGAGTTCATGGTGCGTAATACCTATATTTATCCGCCTGCATTCTCTATGAAGATTATTTCAGATATTTTTGAGTATACTTCTCAGAAGATGCCAAAGTTCAACTCTATTTCGATCTCTGGTTATCACATGCAGGAAGCTGGTGCTACAGCGGATATCGAATTGGCTTATACACTTGCAGACGGTTTGGAATATATCCGTGCAGGGGTTGCTGCAGGTATTGATATTGATGCGTTTGCACCCCGTTTGTCTTTCTTCTGGGCTATTGGTACTAACCATTTTATGGAAATAGCCAAGATGCGTGCGGCTCGTATGTTGTGGGCCAAGATCGTGAAACAATTTAATCCGAAGAATCCGAAATCTTTAGCTTTGCGTACACATTCACAGACTTCTGGTTGGTCGTTGACAGAACAAGATCCGTTTAATAACGTTGGACGTACTTGTATTGAGGCTATGGCTGCCGCTCTGGGACATACACAGTCGTTGCATACTAATGCCTTGGATGAAGCGATTGCTTTGCCAACGGATTTTTCTGCACGTATAGCTCGTAATACGCAGATTTATATTCAAGAAGAGACTTATGTTTGTAAAAATGTAGATCCATGGGGTGGTTCTTATTATGTAGAGTCGTTGACGAATGAGATTGCTCATAAGGCTTGGGAACGCATTCAGGAAATTGAGACGCTGGGTGGTATGGCGAAAGCTATTGAAACAGGTATTCCTAAAATGCGTATTGAAGAAGCGGCAGCTCGTACACAAGCTCGTATTGATAGCGGATCACAGACAATTGTGGGGGTCAATAAGTACAGGTTGAGTAAAGAAGCTCCGATTGATATTCTTGAAATTGATAATACTGCTGTACGTAAAGAGCAGATTGAAAACTTGAAGCGTTTGAAAGAAGGGCGTAATCAGGCTGAGGTAGATAAGGCACTTGATGCAATTACTGAATGTGTGAAGACTGGTAAGGGCAATCTGTTGGAACTTGCAGTGGAAGCTGCCCGTCTTCGTGCAACTCTAGGTGAGATTTCTTTTGCTTGTGAGAAGATTGTTGGACGTTATAAAGCAATAATTAGAACTATATCAGGCGTGTATTCAGCAGAAAGTAAAAATGATAGCGACTTCAATCGTGCTTGTGAGTTGGCCGAGAAGTTTGCAAAGAAGGAGGGGCGTCAACCTCGTATTATGATAGCGAAGATGGGTCAAGATGGTCACGATCGTGGTGCCAAGGTGGTTGCAACAGGTTATGCAGACTGCGGTTTTGATGTAGACATGGGGCCTTTATTTCAGACTCCTGCTGAGGCAGCTCGTGAAGCTGTTGAGAATGATGTTCATGCAGTTGGCGTTTCCTCATTGGCTGCCGGACATAAGACTCTGATTCCTCAGATTATGGAGGAATTGAAGAAGTTGGGGCGTGAAGATATTGTAGTAATTGCTGGTGGAGTTATTCCCGCACAGGACTATGATTTCTTATATAAAGCTGGCGTGGCAGCGATCTTTGGACCAGGTACGCCTGTTGCTAAGGCTGCCTGTCAGATTTTGGAAATTTTGATGGATGAAGGATAATCTACGAAGTATTCTTTCTCATCATTTTAAAATAGGGCCACTCGGATATTGCCGAGTGGCTTTTATTATTTCTCAGCTTCCTTTTGCTTTCTGGGGCTAATTGGGGGCTATTCATATTGTTTGTCTGTCAGATTTCAAGAAGATATACGGGAATCTCTACGCGAGTGGTATCGTTGCTTGCATACTCTAGCAAAAGCAACTATTTTAAAAGGAAAAAGGGTCAATAAAGTCTAATGTTATTTTCTCTATTTGATGCCGCTTTTATGCTCAATTAATAATATAGTATTACATTCAAATATCTATTTCATTTGTCTCTGTTATCTCATTGTCAGTATCTCTGTATAAGATGCTGATTCTCTACGAGAAAAGTCTAGTTCGTCGTAGAGGAAGACTTCGTTACTCTACGAGATTTAATATTATTTTATAAAAGCTTGATATATAGCTATTTATGCTTTTTTCTTTTGTTGCTTCTTTTCTTCGCTATAACTTCCGTTATGAAGCCAACTTCACTATTCTTTCTTTTCTGATTTCCTGATTGTTTCTGGGATCAATCTGTATATAGTCTCTGTCATATCATTCTCCTTTATGGATTAAGCTGTAGAGCAGCCGAAGTAATTTATTGGCTACGTTATTCATCACCAGATAATAGGGCTTCTTCTCGATCTGATACTTTGGAATGAGATAGAGCCCGGTTTCCTTATTGTGCCCTTTAGCAGAGCGTGCACATAGAACTAGGGAAAAGGCCTATTTAAATAAAAGGTTTCTTAAATGTCTTTGATCTATTGCATTTGTATGGGCTTGTCTATATCTAAAAAGTGAGCTGTATCCAAATGATATTTGTATACTCTCTTTTTTTTTTGTACTTTTGCATTATCAAAAGGTATGTGCAGACTGTTTTTATACATCAAATACCGTTTTTTGTTGTTCTTTAAAGGGATAAACTTTTCAAATATTATCATTTTTTATTTTACTCAGTCTGTTATAATTTAATATTATTAATTATTCGGGTACATTTTATAATGTCTCGTGTTTAATCAAAACTTTATGAGAGATAAGGCAAGATTTTCTTTTTCTTTTTTATTCGTATGGTGTATTGCTTTCTTCGCATTAGCACAAGAAAAGCCTACTTTAAAGATTGGTGGTGCGCTTCGCTTTAATTATAATTATTCTGATTGGAAGCCTGCGAATAAAGCTCGTGGTGGTGATTTGGGATTTGATATGTTCCGTTTTAATGTGGATGGTTCCTATAAGAATATTCTTTTTTCTGCAGAATATCGTTTTTATGCAGCATCTTCAGGTGGGGGGATGCTTAAGTCGGGATGGATAGGGTATAAATTTGACGATTCCCAACAACTTCAGTTGGGCTTGACTTCCGTCCCTTTCGGTATTATGCCTTATACAGCAAATAGCTATTTTTTCAATATCAATTATTATTTAGGTTTGGAAGATGATGCTGACATGGGACTGAAATATTTGTATCATAAGGGGCATTGGGACTTCGCTTTAGCTTTCTTCAAAAACTCGGATTTGCTTAGTTTTAGCGAAACTTCAGAAATCTCCCCCGATCGTTATGCATATGATGTTTCCGGTCGGAATAAGGAAGTTAATCGTGGAAATGGACAACTTGTTTATCATTGGGGAAATAAGTGGAAACAACAGTTCGGTACTTCGGCTATGCTGGGTGGTATTTATAATTTAGATACGGAGAAGACCGGACTATATTCTGCTTTGGCTTTGCATTATGTTCTTGATTACAGAAATTGGAATTTTCGTGCGCAGTACACAACTTATAAAATGAAGCCTAATAATAAGGAAGGGGAGAGCCGTGCCGAAGTCAGTATGTCTGCCTATGGCTCGCCATATATGGTTGCCGCTAAGGCTGATACTTATATTATTGCGTTGGCTTATACTATTCCTATTCATAGGGGAGTGTTTGATGCAGTCCGCCTTTACAATGATTTTAGTGTCATGAAGAAAAAAGAAAAAGATTTTCACGATAGTTTCCAGAACATTTTGGGCTGTATGGTGAGTATGGGGCCAGTTTATACTTATATAGATTGTGCTATGGGCAAAAATCAAGCTTGGCTTGGTGGTGATTGGACTAATGCTTTTGCTGAGGGGGAATCTTCTGCAAAGTGGCATACACGTATGAACGTGAATATAGGCTATTATTTTTAAAAAGCTAATTTATTAAAATATGAGCAAGGTTGAAATAAAAGATCTGTATCTGATTTTTGGTAGCGATAAGCATAGAGCTTTTAAACTGTTGAAGGAAGGTAAGACGAAGAGCGAAATTTTGAAAGCAACAGGGTGTACGGTTGCTGTGAAAGAGGCTAATCTTTCTATTAATGAAGGAGAAATATTTGTCATTATGGGGTTGTCTGGTAGCGGGAAATCTACCTTGCTACGTTGTATTAACCGATTGATAAAGCCCACTACCGGCGAGGTTCTTATCAATGGTAAGGATATAGCAAAGATGTCCGATAAGGCTCTTTTAGAAGTGAGAAGGAAAGAATTGGCTATGGTATTCCAAAACTTTGGATTGCTACCCCATCGTTCGGTTCTTCAGAATATAGCATTCGGCTTGGAGTTGCAGAGAGTGAAGAAAGAGGATCGTGAGAAAAGAGCAATGGAAAGTATGAAGCTTGTAGGGCTAAAGGGGTATGAAGATCAAATGGTTAGTGAACTATCGGGTGGAATGCAACAACGCGTGGGGCTGGCCCGTGCATTGGCTAATAATCCGGAAGTTTTATTGATGGATGAGGCTTTTTCTGCTCTTGATCCTTTGATCCGTGTACAGATGCAAGATGAATTATTAATGATTCAGGCCAAGATGAAAAAAACAATTATATTCATCACACATGATCTGAATGAGGCTATAAAGTTGGGCGACCGCATTGCTATTATGAAAGATGGGGAAATTGTGCAGATCGGTACTTCAGAGGAAATTCTAACTGAACCGGCCGATGACTATGTGGAGCGTTTTGTTGAAAATGTAGATCGCACTAAAATTATTACGGCGGGGGCTATTATGGCTGATAAGCCGCTGGTAGCACGCTTTAAGAAGGAGGGACCAGAGGTGTTGATCCGTAAGATGCGTGAGAGGAACTTGACTGTTTTACCTGTAGTTGATGCGAATGATATTCTTGTAGGGGAAGTTCATCTGAAAGATTTAATTAGATTGCGTAAGGAAGAAGTTCGTTCCATTGAATCGATTGTAAAGCAGGAAGTTCACTCGGTGTTGAGTGATACGATCTTGGAAGACATTCTGCCGTTGCTAACGAAAACGAATTCACCAATATGGGTCGTGGATGAGAATCGTGAGTTCCAGGGAACAGTTCCGTTGTCTTCACTTATCATTGAAGTCACTGGTAAGGATAAACAAGAAATTAATGAAATCATTCAAAATGCAATAGAATTATGATAGATATCGGGAAATATATAGAAACAGCAATTAATTGGCTGACCAATAATTTTGGTTCAGTCTTTGATGCTATGAGTATGGGTATTGGAGGGTTTATTAGCGGATTTCAAAGCGCATTATTTGCTATACCTTTCTATATTACAATCCTTGCTATTTCTGCTTTGGCATGGTTTAAAGCTGGTAAAGGTACAGCTATTTTTACCCTGCTGGGATTGTCGCTTATTTATGGTATGGGATTTTGGGAAGAAACGATGCAGACTCTTGCTTTGGTCCTCTCTTCGACTTGCTTGGCTTTAATTATAGGTATTCCTTTAGGCATATGGACGGGTAATAGTGAGCGTTGTAATAAAGTCATGCGTCCTATTCTCGATTTTATGCAGACCATGCCGGCTTTTGTTTACCTGATTCCTGCTGTGTTGTTCTTTGGATTGGGTACTGTGCCCGGAACTTTTGCTACCATTATTTTTGCAATGCCTCCGGTGATTCGTCTTACCGGACTGGGTATCCGGCAAGTTCCAAAGAATGTAATGGAAGCATCGCGTTCTTTTGGGGCTACTTCTTCGCAGTTATTGTTTAAGGTGCAGCTACCTTTGGCATTGCCTACTATCCTGACTGGAATTAACCAAACAATAATGATGTCGTTATCCATGGTGGTGATAGCTGCAATGATCTCTGCCGGTGGATTGGGCGAAATTGTACTGAAAGGTATAACACAGATGAAAATCGGACTTGGTTTCGAAGGTGGTATTGCAGTCGTGATACTTGCCATTGTACTGGATCGTATCACACAAGGTATGGCTCAGAAGAAAAAATAATGAATAGTAATTATTTAAAGAAGAAAGATTGTATGATGAAAAAAATGAATTTAACAGGAATATTATTGGGTATTGCCGTATTACTAGCTTCATGTGGTGGTGGAAAGAATAGTAAGGAAATAAGCATTGGATATGTTAATTGGGCAGAAGGTATTGCTGTTACCAATTTGACTAAGGTTATTTTAGAAGATCAGGGGTATGAGGTGAAGTTGTTGAATGCTGACTTGGCTCCTGTCTTTGCTTCATTATCGCGTAAGAAAGCTGATGTCTTTATGGATGCTTGGATGCCGGTGACAATGGCCGATTATTTTAAGAAGTATGGTGATAAGTTGGAATATTTGGGTGATGTTTACGATAGCGCACGCATTGGTTTGGTTGTTCCTGATTATGTGACAGTCAACTCCATTGAGGAGATGAATAAAGAAAAGGGACGCTTCTCTGGTGAAATTGTCGGTATTGATGCTGGTGCAGGAATCATGAAAGCTACTGATAAAGCAATTAAAGAATACGAATTAGGATACAAGTTGCTTACTTCAAGTGGCCCGGCAATGACGGCTTCATTGAAAAAAGCGATTGATAAGAACGAGTGGATTGTGGTTACCGGTTGGACTCCTCACTGGATGTTCGATCGTTTTAAACTTCATATCCTTAAAGACCCTAAGAATATATATGGTAAAGCTGAAAAAATTAATTCTATTGCATGGAAAGGATTTAGTAAAAAAGATCCGTTTGCAGCAGAGCTGATTAAGAATATTCACTTAAATGATGAACAAATAAGTTCATTGATGACAGCAATGGATGAGACGAAAACGAATGAATTAGATGCTGCTCGTGCTTGGATTAAAGAGCATCAAGAATTGGTAAAGAGTTGGATTCCTACGAGAAAGTTCTAGGAGATAAATTTCTTTGCCTCCTCATCAATAGGGCATTAATCTTGGTTGTTAGATCTGTTATCTTGGTCGGCTAAATAGCTGACTAGCCGATCCGTTAACCAAGGTTAGTGCCTTTATTTAGTACGGTCATTAATCTTTCTTCCTTAATTGAACTATACTGCGCTTTATGTTATAGTCTATACCCAAGTGATTGATCTATTTGTTTCAGAGAGCATTCCGACTACGATTATTTTACGGAGAAAATCATAAGGTAGCGTCCTTTATTCTAGAATTCCATTGAGCTGACGTTATATTATATTAGAGGTTGACTCTTTTCTGAGATTTAACTCTGGGGCGTCGTCTATCAAATCGGAGTATCTATAACGATTGTGGCTATTGCTGCTTGCCACAATATAATTGTTGTGCATCTTGTTTGTTTCCCCTGTCTTTTGATTTAGCTTTACTCAAAGCTTCACTTGCTGACTTTTTAATACTGATTTCACTTAAATATTATAGGATATTCTTATTCGTCTTTTTTGTAAGACTTAAATAAGTCTTACAGAAGCTAATCCTTTTTTATATAAGTGACTAGACAACTAAGAGTATTATACATTCAAAATAAAAGTTTTTTTGTGTTTAAATACAATGAGCATAAAAAGCTAATATATAGTGATATATGTGGCATATGTAATACAAACGAAAATAAATGTAACATATTTTTAGGTTGTGTAATGTAGATAAAAATACATGTAACACAATTATTCGTTTCTATAAAACCAACTTGATATCTTTGTTCCGAGAAATATTGAGCTCTAATTAGGGAGATATATATTTGATGAAAGATTATTTGCTGTGAAAGACACTTCCTGAATACTGCTCTGGTTTTGAATCTATGAATTGATGGTAAATCGAATTTTAATGGAGGAATAAATGCCTTATGTCTTTTTATTGCTATTTTATATATAATTAAGGTGTGCTTGATTCCTTATAACCCAGAGTGGAGAAAATAGCTTCACCATGGCATTGAGATACTCCATTGCTTTGTACTTGATTTAGTAATTTTATTGAAGCTATTTAAGTGTATATAACTATGAAATAATAGGAATTGTGCGTCATGTTAATCTTAATTTAGTATGGATATGAAAAATTGGAATAATAGTAGTTAATGTTCTTCATTAATTAAAAAAAGTAAGTAATTTAACCTTTGGTAAACTAATAGCAAATAAGGGATATAGCAAAATTATTCATTATTTATTTTTACGTCTGCTACTCACTTATATGACGATTATTGCAAAAGAGATACTGTTATAAGTAATAATATCAATTTCAAGCCTAAAAAATAGAATAGGACTTATGTAAATAATAATAAAATAATTACTACAATAATTATAAAACAAGGAATAATCGTAGAGGCATATGTTTTTTGTCCCTCGGTTAGTTTGAAATGAGCTTTACGTAGCTTTGGCATTTAAAGGGGGCTGGTGCCATTTGCTACTATTATTAGTGAAAAACATAGAACCCCATCATTTAATATTATGAAAATCAACAAGCTGTATTTCATTTTTATCTTCTTGAGTTTTTTATACTCTGCTTGTAATGATCAAGAAGTTATTGAGAAGTGGCCCAAAACAGGTAATTTTTACGATTCAAGTAAACCAATTACTTTTGAATCCATGATACCTAGTTGGGGCAGAATTAACGAGTCTTTCGTCATTAAAGGAAATTTTCCTACTGATTGTAAACAAATTAAAGTTTATTTCGCAGACAAAGAAGCTGTCTTGATAAACAGTGATGGTCACGAGTTGTATGGACTTGTTCCAAAGCAAACACCAGGTTACAACGAAGTATCCTTGGAGATAAATGGACAGAAGTACGTATCTACGAATGCACAATTCAAATATTATCAGACTCAATCTGTCAAAACCGTATTTGGAAAATTTGGTGAGGGAGACTGGGCTGAAGGTACGTTAGATGAATTTCGATTAGGATATGCTTCGGAAATAGTAACTGTAGGAGGAGAAAAGGGAGACAATCTCATTTTCGTAGCAGGAGGATGGGATGCTAGAACCTATTTTGTATCATTGGATGATAATATGATAATGAGGCTGATCGACATAGGTTATATGGGAGGCATTGCAGTAGATAATTCTAAAGAGAAAGTATGTATTATGCCCCGTAACGGAGGTGCAGTATATACGGCTACTCGCGAAGACGGATGGACAATAAACTCTCTCGGTATAAATATTCCTTTTCAAGGTGACTGCCAAGGAGCATTGGCTTATGCTGAAGATAACCGCTATGTATATGCAATGTCAGGTGACGGCCTTTATGAAATTGATTTGGAAGATAAAAGTTTTATAAAATTATTCGATAAATCGCAGTACCAAGCTTTCAAAGATTTAAATACAACCCAATGGAGGCATTATCTGATTTATAGTAAATTTGACAAATGCTTTTTTGCTTCTTATCCTGAAAATAATGGTATACTTAAGATATGGAAAGACACCTCAGATGCATGGCAAGTGGAACGTTATGCAGGCTTTAGACCCGGGTGGTTACCGACCACGTTTGGAGACAGACTGAATGATGCCGTACTAAAACAGCCCTGTGGAATGGCTGTAAATAGCGCTGGCGAACTATACGTGTGCTGCCATAATTCACATTGTATAGTGAAGATTAAAGGTAGCCTTGTCTCTTTGGTAGCAGGAAATCCTGACAAATCCGGAAAAGTGAACGGATATCCCACAGATGCATTTTTTGATGGTCCGTTATGCATTGCTATTGATTCTGATGAGAACTTCTTTATTGGTGAAGAAAATTCCCGAGTCGTCAGAAAAATGACTATTGAGTGATGTATGGATATAATAGAAACCAATATAAAATAAACCAAATATGAAGATAAAATATATATTACTGCTTTTCATGGCATGGGTGGTCTCGATGAGTTCAGCTTATGGGCAGCAGGTTGTAACGGCTTCCGGATCAGTTATGGATGAGAAAGGTGAACCCTTAATTGGAGTGTCTGTATCGGTAAAAGAAGTGCCTTCAATGGGTACTATCACCGACCTTGACGGTCGGTTCAGAATAACAGGAATAAAAGTCAGAAATACATTGGTTATATCCTATGTAGGGTATGATACACAAGAGATTGTGATGAATAAAAACAACGAACGCATGCGCGTAGTGTTGAAAGAAAGTACCAACGTAATGGATGAGGTTGTGATTACAGCATCAGGTAAAGTACAGAAAAAAATCAATGTTACCGGTGCTATTACTGGGGTAGAAGTAGCGACGCTGAAAACACCAGCTTCGTCGGTGAGCAATATGCTTGGAGGACGTGTTCCTGGTATTATCTCCATCACTAGTAGCGGTGAGCCTGGAAAAGATTTCTCGGAATTTTGGGTACGTGGTATCAGTACATTTGGTGCAGGACAGGGTGCCTTGGTATTGATTGACGGTATTGAAGGAAATTTGAATACGCTTGACCCCGAAGACATTGAAAGCTTCTCTATCTTAAAGGATGCATCTTCCACCGCCGTTTATGGTGTGCGCGGTGCAAACGGCGTAGTATTGGTAACCACCAAGAAAGGTAAAGCAGGTAAGCTGAGCCTACTAGTGAAAGCCAATGCAGGTATTTCCTACTCCCCTCGAATGCTTGATTATGTGAATGCAGCGCAATATGCGGCACTTGCCAACGAAGCATCTGTGACACGCGGAGGTATTCCTATCTATTCGGATGTGGATGTGGCATTGTATGCAAATCATATGGATCCAAATTTGCATCCTGATGTGAACTGGAGAGATGTAATCCTGAAAGACTATACTTGGAATCAACAATACTTCCTTAGCGCATCAGGTGGTGGTGAAATTGCACGCTATTATATTAGTGCCGGATATACAACAAAAGATGCTATCTTTAAACAAGATAAAGGGATAAATAAGTATAGTACAAACGTTAATTACAATAAGTTCAACTTCCGTGCCAATGTAGACGTGAATGTGACTCCTACTACTACCCTTTCGTTGAACGAAGAAACCGTAATTGTCACTCAGAATTATCCAGGCTTTGGTAATGATAGTAAGTTGTTATGGCAGGCACAGTCCAGCCTTACGCCAGTTACTGTTCCGTTGATGTATACTACCGGACAGGCTCCAGGATATGGTACTGATAGATCGAATATAAGCCCCTATGTATTGTTGAATATGACCGGATACAGAAAGCTTTATTCTAATAATAATAAAATCACCATGCAGCTTAATCAGGATTTGAAAGCAATCACTCCCGGACTTTCTATCATAGGATTATTCAATATTGACTCCAATAGTTCCCATACTCAAATTCGTGAGAAATTGCCAGCAATCTACTATGCCAATGGTCGAAAACGTGATGGTACACTTGATCTGGAAAAGGTAATAGATGCTCAAGAACCCTCGTATGCTAGAGGTACCCAAAATGATCGCAAATTTTATTATGAATTTCGTCTCAACTACGATCGTGTATTTAATAAAATACACCGTGTGGGAGCTTTGGTAAATGCTTATTGGAGTGATTTTGAATCTTCTAAATTTGGTGAGCTGCTAACTGCTATACCTAAACGTTACAATAGTTATGCAAGTCGTTTCTCTTATTCGTATGATGACACTTATATGGCGGAATTCAATGTGGGATACACTGGTTCGGAAGCATTCGAGAAAGGCAAAAAGTTCGGTTGGTTCCCGGCCGTTTCTTTTGGGTGGGCCCCCACACAGTATCATTTCTACCGCGACGGGAACTTTTTTGTGAATTATCTCAAATTCAGAGGTTCATATGGTGTTGTAGGTAACGACCGACTTACATGGGACGATTCAGTCCGTTTTCCGTATTTGACATTGATAGGATATACAGGATCCGGTACGTGGAATAATGGTACAGGTGTAACAGAAACGCAGGTAGGGTCTAGTAATCTACGATGGGAAAAAGCTATAAAGTATAATTTTGGTATTGATACACGTTTCTTCCATGAACGATTCGATATGACTGTTGACTTCTTCAAGGATGTACGCTCAGGTATTTACCAACAGCGCCAAAGTGTACCCGAAGAAATGGGCCTTGCATCACTACCTTGGGCAAATGTGGGCACAATGAAAAGTTGGGGTGCAGATGGACATATTTCCTATACACAGCCACTCGGTGATAATGATAAATATTTGGTTATACGCGCTAACTATACACAGTCTTTGAACAAAATCACTAATTTTGAAGAAGACCTCAAGAAATATGACTACCAATCAGCTGTTGGATATCAAAGCGGCATCAATAGAGGCCTTGTTGCCTTAGGACTATTTAAAGACGAGGCGGATGTACAAAATAGTCCCCGTCAGGAATTTGGAAGCTACTTGCCAGGCGATATTAAATATAAAGATGTAAATGGCGACGGACTTGTGAATTCAGATGACATGGTGCCACTAAAATACTCCAATGTACCTCAGATACAGTATGGGTTTGCCACAGAATTGAATTGGAAAAATTTCAATGTGAGTATTCTTTTTGAAGGGGTAAGTCGCGTTACTTATTTTAATAGCGGTAACATGTATCGGCCGTTTTCTGGAAGAACTACGGGTAATGTGATTACCGATTTTGCCAACCCCGCAAATCGCTGGATATCTCGTGAGATTTCAGGTAATCCTGCTACTGAGAACCCAAATGCCAAATACCCTCGTCTTTATTATGGAGGTAGTAACAACAATAGTCAAAATTCCTCTTTTTGGCTCCAGAGTGGTAATTACCTTCGCTTAAAGAATGTGCAAGTATCTTATACTTTAAAAGGTAAAACCCTTAAAAAGTTTGGTCTTCAGAAAGCAGTAGTCAGTGTGATTGGTGATAATCTGGCTCTCTGGTCTAATGAAAAAATTTTGGATCCGGCACAGGGGAAAGATCATGGGAATGAGTATCCCATTCAACGTGTTTATACTTTGCAGTTCAATCTTTCATTCTAACAAAAAGTGTCAATTATGATAAAATTAGATAATCTTAAAAGAAAAACAGGTCTTCTCGGTAAATTAACCGTGATTACCATTATCCTTAGCTCAATTTTCATGTTGGGCTCATGCGAAAAGTATTTGGACATTGAAAAATACGTTTATGATCAAACTACGCTTGACTCTATCTTCCTCTCTCGTGCAAGAACAGAACAGTATATCAATGGAGCGGCGGCTCTACTTCCTGATGAGTCATTACTTACTGGAAGCGAATGGGGATATGCTTCGACATTGCCTAGCGGACTAGGAACAGATGAAGCTATTATTCCGTTTGAGTTACCCGGAAATGCAATACTCTATGATGAAGTGAAAGAAACAAATGTACGATATAATCCGTGGCCGACATGCTATAAGGGAATACGTAAGGCTAATATCGTCTTAGAAAATATTTCGAAAAATCCAGAACTTACCGAGATGGAGATGCGTGATTTCAAAGGTAGAGCTTATTTTCTGCGGGCTTATTTTTATTTCTATCTTGTCAGGTTATATGGACCGGTAGTCATCTTTCCCGACCGGGCTTTCGACACAGACGAAGATGTGGCATCAGCTTCCTTTGAACGTTCCACTTATGATGAATGTGTAGAAAAAATTTGTACAGACTTTGAAGAAGCTGCCAAACTACTACCGGCCGACAGAATAGAGGCATTACAATACCTGCCTACTAAAGGTGCTGCATTGGCATTTAGAGCACGTATGCAACTTTATGCAGCCAGTCCTCTTTTCAATGGAAATAGTTATTATTCCGATTGGAAGGATACGCAAGGAAGAAACTTCATCTCTCAGACAGAAGATAAAACAAAATGGGGAAAAGCAGCAGCTACATTCAAAAGAATTATTGATATGAATAAATATGCCATTCATACAGTGGGCAAAATAAATAATGAAAAGGGTACCGGAACATTGCCTCTTCCCCAGTCCGTGTCAAAAGCTAGTTTTCCAGAAGGAGCTGGTGATATAGACCCTTATAAATCATACAAGACACTGTTCGATGGCACTTATCAGCCTTACATCGTTAAAGAATATATTTATTATTCGCGCAACAATATGGGTGGAAACGGAGACTATCGTCTCGTTATGCCTGCCAAATTGGGCGGAAATTCCTCTTTCAGTATAACCTTAGATATGATTGACGAGTATCGCATGGCTGATGGAAGAGCATTTAGTGAAGCCAGCCAGGAAGAGAAGTCATGGCAAGCTGTAGGACAGGACAAAACATTCTCCTTGGATTATCCACTTTCCGGAAACAGAGCTCACCGAGATGATGGGCGTGAGCCACGTTTTTATGCCACTATTGGTTTTAATGCCTGCGTTTGGCCCACAACGTCTCATCGTGATGGTTTGTCAGCAGGTACTAGAAACTATGTAGCTGATTATTTTTATGGAGGTAGTGCATCTGATATGAATAATAATAACAACAGAAACAGAACGGGATATACCAATCGGAAATATGTGCATCAGGACGATTGTATTTTCTGGAATGGAGTAATGAAAGCAAAAACTTATCCGTTGTTTCGCTATGCCGAAGTATTGTTAGGGTATGTAGAAGCAATGAATGAGATGGATGATTCTTACACCGATGGAGAGAACGGAGTGACTGTTAGCCGTGATATTGACCAGATTGTAAGTTATTTCAATCAGATTCGTTACCGTGCCGGTCAACCGGGAATCACTGCTACCGATGCTGCAGACCAAGCAACAATGAGAACACTGATTAAACACGAGAGATTCATTGAATTTGCATTTGAAGGTCAGCGTTATTGGGATCTGCGCCGCTGGAAAGATGCTTACGACGCCTACAACAAGCCTATCAGAGGATTGGATGTCAGTGCTAGAGAAGCTCAACGTGAACAGTTTTATACGGAAAGAATCTGGAATACCGAGAAAACCATGAAGCGTATGTTTTCTAACAAAATGTACTTATGGCCTATTGACAGAAATGTGTTGAGAAAAAACGGTAAATTGGTACAGAATCCTGGATGGTAATTAAATACTAAAAGCTTAATAATTAAAACAATATGAAAAAGATAGCATTTTTATCGATGACCTTGCTTATTGCTATGGTAGGTTGCGATAATAAGATACCTATGAATGAGGACTTATGGCCTGAAACGGTTTATCTCGTTGGGGCAAAGGACAAGATTATAGACCGGAATTTAAATATCGGTTATGAGAAAGATACCATATATACATCGGTTGCAGTAAGCGGGTCACTGCCTACAAAGGAAAATGTGATTGTTAAAATAGAAGAGTCTCCTTGGAGTATTGATGAATATAACAGAAAAGAACGTGGATCAGATGACATTCTATATCGTACTCTGGCAAACGGCATCTATAGTTTTCCTCAAAAAAATGTTGAGGTGAAAAAAAACGAAGTGTATGGCACCTATCCCATATACATTGATCCATCTACCCTACATATTGATTCACTCTATATGCTTGCACTCAAGCTTGATGAAACATCCCATTTTGAACTGGCCAAAGAAGATACTGTGGTAATGATTCGTTTGAACCTAATGAATAATTATTCAGGGCTTTACTACATGGACGGTGTGATTAAACCGGCAGATAATCCTAAAGACTCGATAATCTACAAATCGCCGCGAACTCTGCAAGCGGTAGTCGATGGCAATACTGTGCGTATGTATCATCAGAAAAACGAATGGTCAAAAGGTTCAACCGATTACAGACCGAACTATTGCTTTAACATTACTGTCAACCCTGATTATTCGGTAACCTTGAAGCCTTGGGATAAATTTAAACTTATTAGTGGCGGTGGCAAATATTATCCAGAAATGAAAGTGTATGATTTGTGGTACACCTTCGAAGAAGATGGCATACTGAAGAAAACGAGAGGATTTGTATACAAAGAGCGTGAAAATGATGATGAAGTGCGTAAGATAAATGACTGGATGGAAGAGAATAGAAAATACGACTATTAGTATTTTCTATGAATAATTGAAATCCTGAAGGATACTTTTTTCGGTATTCTTCAGGATTCCATTAAAATGGAATAATAGGACTATTAATGCAAATAATACTACTTGTAAATGAAAATATCGTATAGTCTAAACAAACATTCTTATCTATGTCTATAAGTCCATTTAGGGATGTTCTTTGTTGAATGCTGAAGGAGTCTAATAAAGAAATCGCAAATTCAGGATACAAAAAAAATAGGTCTTTTTGTACTTTTTTGTTATTGTAAATAACTCAATAATATTAAAAAATAGACAGAGTAAAGAAAACATTCTTAAATGAGCTATGGCAAAACAAATATCAATAATTATTTAATAAATATGATTTTAATTTGAGCACTAATATATCGTTTATGAAAATTTTATTCTTTACATTAACAATAATAATAATTTTGAGCAATGATATTTGTGCTCAGCAAATAGTGCCGGATACTATTGACAGTTTATTTAAGGAAGAGTTATCCCACTTTCCTCAAGAAAAGGTCTATCTTCAAACAGACCGTAGCATATATATGTCTGGTGAAAATCTTTGGTTCAGGGCACATTTAGTTGATGCTCTTATGCTGAAGCAAGCCAATGCCAGCCGATATGTATATGTGGAGTTGATAAATCCGTTAGGGCACTTGGTGAAAAGAGTAAAAACAAGACCAGACTCTTTAGGATGCTTTTATGGGCATATTCCATTAGGTGAAGACCTGCCTGCGGGAAACTACTCACTCAAGGCTTATACTTGGTTTATGCAAAATATGGGTGATGAGTATTTTTTCTATAAATTGATTTATGTATCAGATCCCGTGTCCGAGAGTATTTCTCCAAAAATCAACTATTCAGCTGATAATGGGAATATTAATGCAGAGATCCGTTTTTTCAGTACACCAGACAATCGGCTTATTATTCCCAAACAAGTGCTCCTTTTTCCTGATGGAAATACGGAGAAAAAGGGAATGTTATTGTCATTTGAAGGAAAAAAGGCTCAATACACTTTTAAGAGAAAAGAGATTTCTGCTTCGCGCACATTCTTGTTGCAGACAGTGTATGAAGATAAGATTTCTAATCGCTATTTTAGAGTTCCAGAATTAGGTAAGACCTTTGATGTCACTTTCTTTCCCGAAGGAGGGCATGCGGCTTATTCCACAGATGTTAGAATGGCATTCAAGGCAATTAAGCCAAACGGCTTATCAACAGAAATAAAGGGGCGTGTGCTTGACGAAGAAGGTCATGTATGTGCCAATTTCAAGAGCTGGCACTTAGGTATGGGGAGCTTTCGGATGTATTATGTCCCAGGAAAGAAGTACCATGCTGTTTGTAGTGATGAGACAGGTACTTCTAAACGGTTCGAATTGCCTGAGCCCTCTTTAGATGCCATCTCTTTAAACACGCTCTGGACTAAGAATTATTTACGGGTGAGTCTTTCCAGATCACCCGATACTAAACCTCGTGTTCCGTTGATGTTAGTGGCGCATTTGCGCGGGATCGTTCTATATGCACAACCATGGGATAACAAACAAAATCATATTGATTTTGAAAAAGGTTTTTTCCCGGCAGGAATCGTTCATTTTCTTCTGATTGATGAAAATCGAAACATTATAAGCGAACGTTTGGTGTTTTCTATGCAGAACAGTGCGTTGGCACAAACAACAATTCGGCTCAATCGAAAAAACTACTTGGCAAGAGAAAAAGTAAATATGGATATATCTATCAAAGATGTAAATGGAAATCCTATGCAGGGTAACTTCTCATTGGCTGTTGTTGACAGGGCCGATGTGAAATTAGACACAGTTTCTAACATCATTTCTACCTTGTTACTAACATCCGAGCTTAAAGGATATATTGAATCGCCATTGAGTTACATACAAGATAATCGTAATTCTTTTTTTGCTTTGGATTTACTGATGATGACACAGGGGTGGCGTAAATACAATATTCCCGAGGTTTTAAAGGGTAACATAACGCGCACCTTGAACTACAATGTAGAATTGGGAGATGAAGTATCTGGTAAGGTAGAAGGCTTGTTTTCTACACTAAAAGAGGGAAACATCTCTTTGCTCGCTATTAACGATTCACTTATTGGAACAAAGCTAACGAAGCCCGATAGGAATGGGAAATTTATATTTTCTGGGCTGGAATATCCCAGTGGTACTCGGTATATTGTTCAAGCTCTCAGTAAGAAAGGCTCTTCAAGGGTCTTTATAGAACTAAATCCTTATAAATCACTTCCTACTCCCAATATAAAATTTATTCCATACTTTGAAAAGCCGCACATAGAAGAATATTATATGGCGAAAATGGATCAAAAGTATGCTATTGAGAATGGAATGAGGGTATATAATTTGGCAGAAGTGGTTGTGACAGCTCGCAAAAAGTATGCCGTGAAGACAGAATCACCTTTTTATTCGGTTTCAACTTCCAAAGTGCTCACAGAAGAAGATATAGAAAAGGAGAATTTTATTTCTGTGTTCGAACTCTTACGACGCTTGCCAGGCATCACAGTCAGTGGTGATGAAGTGCGTTATCGAGGCGGACTTCCTATGGTACTATTGGATAATGTACCTGAAGAGAACTTTGATTATAACAGATTGGATGTGAATGATATCAAAGATATTTTCGTCTCTCCTCCAACCTCTGTCGGACCTATCTATGGAACAGTTGCGGCAAATGGTGCGGTGGTGATAACTACGAAAAACGGGTTTGTACAGAAGAATAAAATAAATACTAATATACAGATTGTTACGCCTATTGGATATCAGCAGACCGTAGAGTTTTACTCACCGATATACGATACAGAAAGGAAAAAAGAATCCGCTACACCCGATTTACGTTCCACCATTTATTGGAATCCAAATGTACAAACCGATAGTTCAGGAATAGCTCATGTCAGTTTTTATACAGCTGATTCTATGACAGATTATGGTGTAGTGATAGAAGGTACCTGTACTTCCGGATGTATCATTTATTCGGGCGGAGAAGAAATAGCACGACATGAAAATTCCCGCTAGTTTTACAGCAATACCCGCTGTAGCTACCAGCAGAATGAAACTACAAAAATCTCTATTCAAATAGATCAGACAGAATTAAGCGCGGTGAATCATCTTTCTGTCTTTCTTCTTTATGCTTACACTTTATAGAAAGCGCTCTGAACTTCTTTGTAATAAGTCGCAAAATGAGCTAGAGAGAAAGAATTATCACAATTTATCAATGTAGTGGTTGCTAACTTTGCATCCATCTTTAAAGAATCGGCATGTAATCTACCATGACTATCGGCAGATATGGACTTGTCCCCATTAATCTCCTCTTAACAAGCATCATCATTCAGTTTTTTTCTTCTGTCACTAAACCTTGATCATTCTAGTTGAAATTTCCAAATAGACATCAGCGACTTGTATATTATTTCTTATGAAATAGTAAGGTGCTAATGTATTTTTATTTCCCACTATAGAACAAGCCTTTTATTCCGACTTTAGCATAAAAATAGTATATTTTATATACTATAAAAATCATTTTAGAAACCATCCATCTGGAATTTATTAATTTATAATTATCTATTAATAAGCCATTTAGTTATGGTAAATTTTATGTTGTAGTTTTTACCCCGCATAGCCATGTTCTTCATTAATTATTAATTTGACTTAAGTAATGGATTATATTATTAATTTAAAATTGATGGTTTTATGAAAAACACCGATCATTTTTTTAAGCCTATTGGGTTACTACTGCTATTTTGTATGATACCTTTGTGGGGCTTCTCACAAAGCATTATGGTAAGAGGCGTTGTAAAAGACGCAAATAGCGAATCAATAATTGGCGCTAGTGTTGTCGAGAAAGGGACAACAAATGGTATTGTGACTGATCTTGATGGTAAATTTGCATTAAATGTACCTAAAAATGCGACCTTGGTAATCTCTTTTATTGGATACCAAACACTAGAGTTAAAAGCAAATGGAAACACTCCTATGCAAGTTGTTCTTAAAGAAGATACCAAAGCTCTTGATGAAGTAGTGGTCATTGGCTACGGGACAGCAAGACGTTCAGATGTAACAGGTTCTATTGCTTCTGTGCAGTCTGATAAACTTCGGGAAGTGCCGGCAACTAATATCTCGTACGCTTTACAAAGTAGAATTGCCGGTGTGGATATGAGTCAAACCTCTTCTAAGCCAGGCGCCAATATGCAAATTCGTATCCGTGGTACTCGTTCACTTACTGCTTCTAACGATCCGTTAGTTGTCTTAGATGGAATCCCATTTATGGGAAACTTATCAGATATCAATCCAAATGATATCAAAAGTATGGATATATTAAAAGATGCCTCTTCCACAGCTATTTATGGCTCGCGTGGTGCAAATGGAGTTATTCTTATCACTACAATTAAAGGAACCCAAGGTGCCCCTGCAAAAGTTAGCTACAATGGATATTTCGGCATAAAAGATATTTTTGCAAAATACCCTATGATGGATGGAAAAGAATTTGTAGAGTTACGTAAAGCGGCAGGAATGTACCAAAACGCTTTGGACGAATCGGATGAAACAAACACCGATTGGCAAGACCTAATGTATAAAACGGGGATTGTAACCAGTCACGATATTGGGGTGACAGGTGGTACTAATGGTGGAAGTTATAGTTTTGGCGGGGGATATTATCGCGACGAAGCTGTCATTCCTACCCAATCATATGATCGCTATTCTATAAGAGCTAGTCTTGATCAAAAAGTCGGTAAATATTTCCGCTTTGGATTGAATACAAATACTAATTATAATATTACTAAGGGGGGGCAAATCGGTATATATGGCGTATTGAGTGCTTCTCCTATCGCTAACCCTTATAATGAGAACGGTACACTGAAGAGAACCATACAAATGCCATTGGATAATCAGTGGGTAATGACTAAAGATGTAATTGATGATTTAGGTGATGAATGGATTAGTGAAAACAAAGCATTCGGCTCATACAATACTCTATTTGCAGAAGTAACAAATCCATGGGTGAAAGGATTAAAATATCGCATAAACTTGGGTCTAAATTACCGTACAACAAATGATGGTTCTTTTACAGGGAAAGGAGTGAACAGTAGTACAGCGGATACTCCTTCCACTGCATCCATTACCAATACTAAAACCACAAATTGGGCTGTAGAGCACTTGTTAAGCTATGACCGTACATTTGCAGAAAAACACCAGCTAAATGTAGTTGGAATGTTTTCCGCAGAACAGACGGTGTATAACAAATCGAATGTATCAGCTAAAGATATCCCGGCTTCGTACTTCCAATATTATAATTTGGGACGTGCCGATGGTGAAATTACCGTGAACCCGGACAACCAAGATTATCAGAAGAGTGGACTGATGTCATGGATGGGGCGTGCAATGTATACTTATGACAATCGTTATATGCTAATGGCTACCATTCGTTCCGATGCATCATCCAGATTGGCAAAAGGACATCAATGGCATACTTACCCAGCTGTTTCAGCCGGATGGAATCTGAAAAAAGAGGCATTTATGGAAGATATCAAACAGATAGATATTTTAAAGCTGCGTGTAGGGTATGGACAGACCTCCAACCAAGCAGTTAATCCATATTCGACTTTAGGACTTTTGAGCACACGTCCTTACAATTTCGGAAATACATACTCTACAGGATATTATGTATCAAAACTTCCTAACTCAGATTTAGGATGGGAATATTCTACCACATGGAATTTTGGATTGGATTTTACCCTACTTGGTGGACGTTTATCCGGTACAGTCGAGTACTATATCCAAAAAACTCATGATCTTTTGCTAAATGTAAATATGCCCTCTACGTCAGGAGTAAGTAGTTATATGGGAAACATTGGAAAGACCCAAAATAAGGGTGTTGAACTCTCTTTAAATGGTACAATATTAAATAACTATAATGGATGGACTTGGGAAGCAGGAATCAATATCTATGCAAATCACAATAAACTTACAGAGCTGGCATCAGGACAATTAAAAGATGAAAGCAATCAGTGGTTTGTAGGACATCCCATAGATGTTATCTTTGATTACCAGAAAATAGGCCTTTGGCAAGAGGGAGACAAATACTTAGACATTTTGGAACCAGGAGGAAATGCCGGCATGATTAAAGTAAAATATACAGGAGATTATAATGCGGACGGAACTCCAACAAGAGCTATTGGGGCCGATGATCGCCAAATAATGAGCATGGAACCTGACTTTCAAGGCGGTTTCAATACGCGTGTAGCTTACAAAGGATTTGATTTGAGTATAATTGGAGCCTTTAAGAGCGGAGGTAAGCTTATTAGTGCCCTCTATTCATCCAGTGGTTATTTAAATATGTTAACAGGACGCCGTGGACAGGTTAAAGTAGACTATTGGACACCAGAGAACACTAATGCTAAATATCCAAAACCGGGTGGCGTAATGAGTAGTGACAACCCTAAATATGGAAGTACTTTAGGCTATTTTGATGCTTCATATATGAAAATACGTACGATCACTTTAGGCTATAATTTTGAGAATTGTAAATGGACAAAGAGTTTAGGTATTGAAGGAATGCGTGCTTATGTTACGGTGCAAAACCCATTTGTTTTTTTCTCTCCATATCATGATGAATCTGGTATGGATCCTGAAACAAACTCTTATGGCAACGAGAATGCAGCAGTACCATTGTCTGATAATTTAAAACGTTTATTGACAATTGGCACTAACACTCCTTCCACACGTAATTATTTGTTTGGCCTAAACTTGACATTCTAAATAAAAAAAATTATGAAACAGATATTATGCAAAATTAAAAAAGTGGGAACTGTTATAATGGCAATACTGTTTATAACCTCATGTTCCGATATTCTGAATGAACAACCACGTAGCATTTACGATCCTGGGTTCTTTAAAACGGAGACAGGTGTCATGGGTGGCTTAACTTCAATGTATGCCCATTTACGTTACATTTATGGCCAAGCTTATTATTACAACTCGTGCCTTACGGGAACTGACGAAGTAACATATGCGCAATCTGCAGATGGAAATTTTAAAGATGCAGACCTTTCAGGTGTTGGGCAACTAACAGCTAGCACTAGTCGTTCAGATGCGCTGTGGGGCACAGCATTCGCTAATATCAATACGGCAAGCGGGATACTTGAAAATGCTGCCGAAGTCGGAATTTCTGATGCATTAATTGCAGAAGCCCGATTTTTCCGAGCATTTGACTATTTCTTATTAGTGCAAACTTTTGGCGGAGTTCCATTAGATCTTGGTTCTGGTGAATTAAAGTTTAATATTTCTACCGTGCGAACATCTGTACGTAATACGGTGCCAGAAGTATATACTAAAGCTATATTTCCTGATTTATTGATCGCTATAGAGCAGTTACCTGAAACGGGGCGTGTTACTGGAAGTGCAACCAAGACTCTTGCTCGCCTATATTTATCAAAAGCTTACCTTACTTACGCGTGGTGGTTGGAAAATCCGAATAATATTCCAACTTATCCGGAATGCGATCGGACTGATCCTGATGGACATAACGCACAGTGGTATTTCCAACAAGCATACAATATATCCACAAACGCCATTGATAACCCTGGTCCCTTCAATCTTCAACCGACTTTTTACGATGTAAATGTAGCAACTAACGATCGTAATAGTGAAATTTTATTATATGCAGACCATACTGAGAATAGTGAATTTTATAATGCGGGTAGCCTTACATATGGAAGCGGTGGAGCTCCTGACAATTTTGCGGGATGGATGACAACATGGAATTATACCAATATCAGAAGTGCTAGCACAAGTGACTGGAGTACCAAAATTAGCCCGGTACAACGTGAAGCTGTGCAAGCTCTAGGGCGTCCTTGGACACGTATGTGCCCCACTATTAATGTTGTTGAAAAAACTTTTGCAGATAAAATTAATGATTCTCGCTTTGATGGTACCTTTACTACGGTCTATCGTGGAAATTGGCCAAAGGGAGGGGCTGCAGAAGAATTCGTATACAATGCAAATGATATGAAAGTCTATCCAGGTGGAGCTATCTTAACATTCCTTGGAGAAGAACCGGCTACAGCCATTACTTATCCAAATGATGCTGGAAAAAGTAATATAGGTGCAGGTACATTGCCGGGAAGATCTGATTTTGTAATTTCTCCTCGTGGAATAAGTCGAATTGTTTATCCGGGTTTATGGAAATTAGGCCCATATCGCACAGATAATGGCACTGGATTAGGACAACCTAATGCAGGAAGTACTCGTCCTTTTAACATAGCTAAATTCTCTGAACTTTATTTTATTGCTGCAGAAGCTGCAGTAAAAGGTGCCACCACAACAACAGGCAAGAGCGCAAGAGATCTAATAAACATAATTCGCGCACGTGCTGGTAAATGGGGTTGGGATAATAATGGAAATGTATTGAAGGAGAAAGATAATAGTGTTGCAATGACTACAGCCACACCTGCTATCATTACAATCAATTACCTTTTAGATGAACGTTCACGTGAGTATTATGGTGAAGGTTATCGTTGGTTTGACTTAGTCCGTACTCAAAAATGGGCCGAATATGCTGGCACTTACGAGATATGTGGTACTAATTACGGTGACCATACTCCCAAAACATATACGCGTACGATTGATAATTATCTCTACTTACGTCCAATTCCACAAGGACAACTAGATGGTATGGAAATGACAGATGAAGAAAAAGATATTTATCAGAATCCGGGATACAAATAAGTAATCTGGCACATATATGTCAAGAGTGCCAAGAACAATAAAACATCCTCGCTACAGTATATTGTAACGAGGATGTTTTTGTAAAATCGAAGGTCTTGATATATCCTCATTCCTTTATTCGGATTATAAAAAATATATATGAGATCGCCAATAAGGAATTTTCTTCTTTTGAATTAAGCAGTTGTCATTATTAAACTTTGCATCATTTAAATAAATTTTTCATAGACTTATTTACTGCATCCATTTTATTTTCCATAGAAGGATGAACATATAAGTTCATTGTTGTTGACACATCATGATGTCCCAAAATCTGGCTAGTCGTTTTTACATCAACATTATTTGATATCATACGCGTCGCAAAAGAATGCCGCATTCCATGGAATTTGATGCAGCGATTTAACTTCACATTTTCGAGAATAAAGCGAGTGTAATAATTACGATATGAGTGAGGCTCGCAATACTTTTCACTACCTGTAATTACATAATAGCTGTCTTTACTTACTTTCTTGTAATTTTTCAAAAGAGTATATAACTCCTTAGCAATGGGAATATCTCTATAAGAATCAATAGTCTTTGGCAATCCTTCTATGACCCTCGTTCTCTTTGTTTCCGCATTGTAGATTCTTTGAATGCTATGATTTACGTGAATACAACGATTCTCAATGTCTATATTCTCCCATCTCAAACCGCAAACCTCCCCGATACGCATCCCGGTGCAAAGGCTAATTAGGATACCGAGTCTCTTATATGTTGGATTAGCCATTATATAATTTATGATTGCTTTCTGCTCTGTTTCATTATATACCTCCAACTCTTTTTTAGCAATTAGATTTTTAGTAGGCATTCGTATGTTATATTTTGTATATTTAGTGGCATATTTTTCTGCAGAATATGTCAGTATCATTTTAAATACAATATAAATATCTTGCGCTGATTTATGGGATAATCCATCATCTATTAATGACAAAATAAAGTCTTGCATCACGTCATTTGTAATATCTTCAGGAGAAGCCTCTTTAAACTTAGGTAAAATTCGGTTGTTTAATATCAATAGATATGCAGACATTGTACTTTCTTTAACAAACATCTTTTTTATCGGTATCCAGCCATCAACTATTTCTTTAATTGTCATATTCTTAATTTAAATCTGATTTCCCGTCTTTTATTATACAGAAAAAGAAAATGTATTATATATGTTATTAATAAGTATACTCAATGCAAACATTTATTAATGAATGCTTTAAATTTAATAGAATTACTATTGCATTATCAGAAGCTAAAATTACAGAAAATATTTTTAGCCATCGATGAATTTGATTAAAATTTTGATACTATCGCCAAAGAATACTTATTGTTCAAAACAGCTGATTATACGAAACATGATCAAGAATGCTTGGATAATGGAAAGGTTAGCAATAGGAAAATATACTATTTAGGGTTAGTTCGGCGAGCTATATATTCTTGGTTTATCGTATAAATAGGTATCTTAACTATTATATATTGATGCTGCTATTCTTCTTTAAGAAATACAGAGTAGTTATATTTTATGCTTTCGCGTTATACTTTTTAGGCTGTGTTTTAGGACGGATGGAGGTAAATCATATCTAATCTCATCCTGATTCAATTCTGGACTGTTTAATCCTCCCCCTCTTTCAGCCGGCTTCTGAAAAGGAATAGAGTTGTTTTATGGTTTGTAACATTATGATGGTAAAATAGATATTTTTAGCTACACTCTCTTCAAATGGCAGAATAATTTTCTTGAAGAAATGAATAGCTTTGGAAATAGTTTCATTAATCACTAATTAATAATTGACATTTTTTTATAAATAAATAATCCGTCAAGTTTACGCTATTTACTATTATCTCTAAAATTGAAGGGTATAAACATGTATTAAAATATTTTGCGTAATAAGTAGCAGCTTTTACAAGAAACCGCAGAGGTTCTATTGAGGTTGATGCGGAAATATAATTTGATAGTGTCCACTAAGGTGCATAAAAGCAAAGAGTCTCAGTAGACCATCATAATATGCGTCAAAATAACCATCAGCATATGGCACATGTTTGGCATTCCATAGATGCTTGATAAAATCACCACCAATGTCATGAGTACAAGTCAAAGAAACTGCGGCAGAAGTAGCTATCAGACCTATTGAATGTAATAGAGCTTGATGCCCATCTCCCGCTTTCATGATATTCTTGACATCAGTGCCATCTATATTATATTGATCAATAAAAATATTTAAGCCTTTTGAATAGAAAAAATCCTGTATGGTATTACCATATTGTTGCTGCCATTCTCTATCAGCACATGCCTATGAATAATCTAAAGCAATGTTCATTGGAACGCGCCATGAATCAAATCGAAAAGCATTCCCCATTACTCCCCATGGCGTTATTAGCAATGTACCGTCATAATTACTATTGTCTGGATTTAAACCTGTGGCCGGATTAATTACCTTGTGAAGATATTCACGACTTTTTATTGCACATTCCCTCCAATAGACTGCCCTACCGTCGTTAGCCTATCTCGCCCATACTTCATAAAAAGCAGGTACATGATAAGAGGCATCAGTGAAGCGATTCCCTCCCTGCATAGGGACGAATGTTATTAATTTAGATTTCGGATCAATAAGTGTTGTAACTCCATCTTTTCCATCCTTTTCCATAGCACAATTTAAAATATATTGAGCCTCTGTAAGATAATTAATGCCTGTATTATTTCCCCATCTATTTGATGCAAAAATTAAAGAGGTAATGAAATAAAGTTCTCCATCTGAAGCAGGGCCTTCTGCGTTGTGTGTGCCATCAGTTTTGCAACTCCACGCAAAATATCCTTTTAATGATCCTTCTTGATGTTGCATATGTTTTTTACTCCAGCGCCATAAACGGTCAAATATTTCCTTTTTATCAAATTGGACAGCAATCATCATTCCATATGACATGCCCTCTGTACGTACATCATGGTTCTTTATATCAGAAATGTATCCTAGTGAATCACCAACTTCAAAATACACTTTATTAGGGCCTTTAAATTCGTCGTCAAACACTTCTTGTAACTTTGCATTAATAGCTTGCTGAGAATATCCCATCTCTGCAAATAAGTTTCGATAATTATTTGTCTTGAAAGCTCCTTCATTCCATGGTTTAAGCGGACAAGATGATTGTATCGGAAAAGTTATCAGACACATAATCGTTATTAAAAAGAATAAATATTTATCGTTCATAGTATTTTTATATGTAATAAGAACTGATTTTATATGGCATACTGCTTTTCTAATAGTAATTTATCTCTTGACTAGTCGCTAATTCATATCATTACCTTTCAGATTAGGATTGTTATTGAGCTCGTGTGGTAAAGGAAAATACATCACTTTCTCTGTCCAACCTAACTTTTTTAGAGGATCAAGCCACTTAGAATTAGCCATGCCCCAGCGAAGCAAGTCAAAATACAGTAAATATTCACCATGAAATATCACATGACGTTCATGTTCAATAATATTCTTTATACTATTCATTGCAACACTATTAATCACTTCATTGCTGGTCAATAAGTCATCAACATTAGGAATTGTACCTGGAGAATGTTGAGACTATAGTTGTGGTTGCTCGGATGGAACAACATTATTGGCCCAATTTCTGACCTTCTGAATGTAATATTTAGATCCGGAAGGATATGTTATCGCTTTATTATCATTGCCTGCTTCGCTCATCATAAGTTTTTTTGATGATCGCAATCTGCTCGGGAGTCGGAATATTATGCATATTAATGGCTACACCGATAGAGAAGTAATCCTTATAGCATCCTTCAATCCCGTTTCGCTGTTTTGCGCAAGCCCGACATTCACATTCATGGCAAGCGCCAATGCGCAAAGGGAAAACTTGAATAGAAGTTTTATGTTGTTATTTTTTTGAATATTTTTTTTATCACATACCTGCTTCTTTAAGGAAGAATGCCGTCATTTTACCAAATGTTTCTTTATTGAACGTCACTGGACCATGCTGACCACCGGGAACTGTTATAAAATCATCGAGCAAACCGTCCTTTTTCAAAGCTGCCGAAAAGAACTCACTCTGGCAATGAGGTACCACATTATCGGAATCACCGTGAATCACCAGAAATTTTGGATCTGTCTTATCGATATAAGTCATCGGACTGAGCAATGCCAACATATCAAGATGATCGGCCGGTGCACCACCAATCAATATGGCTTCCGGTGACTTCTCGTCATTCACACCTTTACAGTCTTTCATGGTCGTCATATCGATAGGGCCGAACCAATCTACAACGGCGTTTACCCGACTGCTGTAATCAGTGTAGGATCCCAAGTTACCCTCAATATCAAGGGTAATATCCCCTACTGTGAACTTCTTAACATTATTGGTGGTTCCGGCCAATGCAGAAAGGTGACCACCTGAAGAGAAGCCGGTAATACCGATAAAAGAATCATCGATGTGATACTTGTTTGCATTACCTCTGAGAAAGCGGATGGCAGCTTTCACGTCATTAATCTGCGCAGGATAACGCGCTTCCGTACTTGCACGGTGGTTAATGGAGATGACGGCAAACCCACCGTCAATCAGCGCTTTTCCCATTGCCTGAAAAGCCATCTGTTTCATATTGTTAGCAAACCAGGCGCTTCCATAAATCAGTACCACTGCCTTGTAAGTGCTCTGTCCCGTAGACGGCAAATGAATATCCAGCTTATGCCCTTCAATACCATCGCCCACATAATCAATGTCCAGCCATTCAGTTTCTTGACCAAACAAGCAAATGGTAGGAATCAGCATCAAAATGAACAGTAATTTTTTCATATTAGTAAATTAGTTTAAATCAAAATATATTTTAGTTCTAAATATAACTGATAAAATAATAGAATTCGGTACGTTCATGTTACACAGTTATTCAATGATGTTACATTTTAAACATGAATGGAATTTATTTCATAGGTATTTCTCATTCAAACTTAAGCCAATCCAAATCTACAGTCCCCTTGCTGTCCATAACAACAGTCAGGTTGTGTACACCCTTTGGAATATTCCGGACAGGAACTGTGATCAATTCGTCTTTTCCGGTAGTAATCTCGGCAACGATTTTACCGTCAATTTTCACCAACAGCTTGCCTTTTCCATCAAGAACTCGTGCCGTAACAGATTTCAGTCCGGTGCTTCCAAAGTCAACGTCGTTATATTGCACGTAGGCCTTTTTCGCACTCAATATGGTCTTCCAGCCTGCAAAATAATCAGTTGTATCAACGTATGCTATAGCCGCACCCTCTTTGCTTAATTTTGAGTAACGGTCAAGCTGAACTTCGTCAGTGGCATTCGTTATGCCCACACCACGCAGAGTTGGTATAACTTTTTGGATAGTACCGTCTTCATTGAAATGAATCTTATCTATACGAACGGAACGATTTTTATCAAACTTCGGTGAGAAATCGTTGTGGTGATAGAACAGATACCATTCACCTTTATATTCAACGATCGAATGATGATTTGTCCAACATTTTGTAGGCGACTGATCCATAATCAAGCCTTTATACTCGAAGGGACCTAGCGGACTGTCTCCCATGGCATACGAAAGATTTTCAGTTTCACCCTCCTTGGGCACCCATGGGAAAGTGAAATAATACTTACCTTTACGTTTGAAAACAAAAGGACCTTCTTTCATTCCTTCAGGCAACTTCTCAATAGCAACGGGTTTAGAGTCTAATTGAAGCATGTTGGGTTTAAGACGTGCCCCATGCATACCCCGACCCGACCAGTAGATATAGGCCTGTCCGTCGTCATCGATCAACGTGCAGGGATCTATGCCGTAAATACCTTTGATAGGTTCAGGCATGGGTACAAATCCTCCGTCCGGACGGTCGGATACGGCTACCCCTATCATCATCCCGAATCGTCTAGTTATCGAATCAGGTTTAACCATTGCAGGAAAATATAAGTAGTACATACCATCTTTATATGCACAATCGGGCGCCCACATGGAGTAAGCATCAGAATTCACCCAATTGACCTGTTTCTGCGTCAGAACAACACCATGGTCAGCCCACTTGGTCAAATCATCGGATGAAAACACGTGATAGTCTTCCATGCAAAACCAGTCCTTGCGAAGATTGGATTTGTTGACCGGCGCAGGTATATCATGCGAAGGATAGAGATAGATTTTTCCGTTGAATACTCTCGCCGTTGGATCGGCGGTAAACTGCCCCTTAATGATAGGGTTCTGTGCCTTTACAACACTGGCAAGCAACATTGCAAAGGTCAATAATAAATGTTTAGCGGTCATGGAAGTTCCATTTAGAGTTGTCACTATTCATATCGAATTCACCGAGTGCAGGCGTACTGTCACCTACTGATACCAGTGCCAATTTCCGGTCGAGACCGGGCACTTTCTTAGGCATAATACGATAGGTACCGTCCGTCAGTTGATCCAAACGCCATAATTGTTCGGGCGCTCCGGTAAACTCGGGAACAGTCACTACCTCGGCATTTGCCGTAGTAGTGAGTGCCCGGTTAGTTCCTTCAATCACAATCTTGTAATAAGGTCCGCCCAAGTATCCACCGGCTTCAGGCACAGCGGTAATAGCCCATCTTTGATGAGGACGGAACATATAGTCGCCTATCCGTAGATCAATATTTCCTGTTGCCCAAGTATTCTTCACATCTGCCAACGTCTGATTCTTCACAGGTTCGAGAGGTTCATTATTTTTCTCCCAGAAACGAGACATCTTGTGCCGCATGCGTACAAAGTCTACAGCCAATTCGAGGGCGTAACCTCTACGTTCAGATTCAATCTCATACGTTCCTTCCTTAAAGACTTCTCCAGCTACAGGCCATTCATTTTTCCACAAAAGTGGACGGATAGCCAGCACGCTACGACCACCTTGATCGAAATCTGATTCATAATGAAACGACATCTTTTCCACGCCTTTTTCCATGATGAAACGTCCGAAGTGCCCGGGGCCGGTTTTACGTTCACCCGCTGCGATCAGCATCTTACCACCGCCTTCTATCATGTCCCGACCTACGTTGTCGATATAGGGTCCGGTAACTTTACGAGAACGGCCTACCACAATGTTGTAGGTAGAGTTCGGACCGTCACAACAAGTACCGTGCGTTCCGAGTAGGTAATACCACCCGTCACGATACATCAACGTGGTAGCTTCGCAGTCGATGGCAACGTTGACCGGTTTGTTGCCTTCCAAACGCTTTCCGGTCTTGGGGTCAAGTTCTACAATTCGGATGAATCCGAAATAGGTGCCGTATGATAACCACAGGCGACCATCCGTAGGGTCGAGTAACAATCCCGCATCAATAGCATCGCAGTCTTCGTCGTCGAGTGAATGAACTACTTCGACAGGTTCGGTATAAGCAAAATCAGGAGATTTAGGATCTAACGTTTTGTTCCACATGGTCAATACCCGACCCGCATGTCCGCCACCCAGGCCACCACCGGTAGCACTATAAGCAATCAAATATCGATCGCCTATTTTCAAAGCGTCTGGAGCGGCACCTCCTCCGGGGCGTACCGCACCACCTTCCCACGTCCAGCCATCAGCGGAAATCAGTCCGCCTCCACCTGTGCCAAAAGTGTAATATTTACCATCACACTCTACGATAGTGGATGGATCATGGATAAATGGAGCACCAACTTGCGCGGATGCTTTCTGGAATATAGGCGCGGACATCAGGACCGTTCCCAGTAGCAATATATTTTTTGTCTTCATAATCATGGTTGCGTAATTGTGATGTTCTTAACCGACGTGCCATCCTCGTGGAGGAAGCGAACGCAGAAATCGCTCATTCCGGGACCGTTGATAACAGCTCCTCGCAGAATGTTTCTGCCTTTTCTCAAAGTGATGCGCTGTGACAGGCAATCGTCCACCACCATACGGCGGTCTCCTGAGAGCAGCAAGATTTCTTCACCGTTGAGCCACCAATCCGATGCAGAGTTGGAACCTACCGAAAGACGGATATCCGTCAGGTCTTCGGGAGACTCGATGACTGTGACCGCCCAGAACACGATGCCGTACACCGGCTTCTTCAGTGCAGCGGCAAAACGATATAGCTTCACGTTATACAGCTTGCTGTCCAGCGCATGCCATGCCAGTTTATGTTTACCCACTTTCACTTTGTCGCCGTCTTTGGGTAGGATGGTGAATTGCTCCTTGAAATAGAGCGTGTCAAAAGCCTGTCGCAAATAGCTGTCGGTAAAGACGGTATTCGTGCGGTTGGGCTTACTAATGGGCTCTAACAGCATCCAGCGACGGATAAAGCCCTTGTCGTCTGGCACGGCGGCATCCTTTGTGGACGACGTGAAGTAATCGACCAGATAAGTGGGCGTTTGTACCGGCTGCGGTTGCCGCGGTGCGGGGAACCCTCCCCGCATCGGGTTCGGAGCGGGATGTGTGACCGCACCGGCAACGTGGTGTTCGTTGGGCACGGTTCCTTTGGGGGAAGATTCTTGCGCTGCGACAATCACCGGAAAGCCTATCAAAACTAGAAGAATAACATTTGCTAATTTATCTTTCATCATACTTTTTTAGAGACTAATTATTTGAAAAGATGCGGTGCAAATTCACGGAGCGAACGACGCCATGTGAGCCATTCATGAGCAGACCCCGGCGATTCGTAATAAACCACGTTCTTGAGACCCTTGGCTTTCATGGCGTCAGCGAAAGCTTTTACCCTTTCAGGGTTTTCTTCCGACCCGGTACTCATAAAAAACAGTTTGAACTGCTTGTTGAACTTCTGAGGATTCGCAAAGATACCATCGTACAAAGTATCTATTTGTTCAACCGGACCTGCCCCACCACCGCTGAAAGCGCCTAAACTGGCAAATTTATCCTGATTGTTCATGACAACCACGTAAGTATGCATAGCCCCCATCGAAAGCCCTGCCATAGCGCGGTTTTCACGTGTCGGTTTGGTGCGGAACGAAGCGTCAATCATCGGGACGATCTCTTTTACCAGTAATTCGGGAAACAGCCCCAACAGACGTCGCATATTCATAGCGGGACGGGGAGTTTGTGCCGGAGCAGAATGAGGAACTGCCGCACCGGCAAGAAAAGCGTTTGCTTGAGGATTGTCAAATCTGACTGTAGCTGCCCCGGGAGGTAAGGCATAACCGCGATCCATTACAACAATCATCGGAACAGCCTTTCTCTCAGCAATCAAATTGTCCATAATATCTCCCATGCGACCCTGAAACACCCAGCCGGTTTCGTTTTCGCCACCACCATGCTGCAGGTAAAGAACAGGATACCTCTCATTGGCGTTTTCCTCATATTGAGGAGGTGTATAAACATAGCACATTCTCCACGCCTGAGTCATCTCCGACCAGTACTTTTTCATGCGTATATCACCGTGAGGCACATTTTGTGTTTTGTCGTAGGATAAACCTTCTGGAATTTCGATAGCACTTACCCATTTACTCATGCCGTAGTACGACTTGGTACCAGGATCGGCAGCAGAGACGCTGTCAATGATGATTTGGTAGTAATGGAATCCTACTGTTTCAGGTTTGGGCGATACATATGTCCAGTATCCATCGGCTTCGCGGGTCATCGGACCACGGAAACTTATTTGTACTTTCTTTGCATATGGAGCATGTATTTTAAAGTAAGTGTTTCCTTTTGCATCCACACGGGGCCATTGAACTCCTTTAAGGTTATGTTCGTTCGGAACTGTTCCTTCGGGAAAAGACTCTTGCTGAGCATTCGCCGTCAATGGCAACGCCAGCAGGGAAGAGAAAGCAAGCTTTAATAAAATTTTCATGATTCTATTATTTAATTAATTGAATATTATGTGAAAATGTCCGCGCCACGGATATGTTTGCAGCGCGGACATTTTGCATTACGTTGCCTGCATTCGACTGGTCACAATGCAATTTTTTAAAGCTGATGTTTATTCACCACTCGGATTCTGTTGCAAGTTAGGATTAATTGAAGTTTCAGCAAATGGATATGCGAAATACTCATGTTTACCCTTCACGAAACCTGTCCGACCCTTGTTGGGATTTGACGTCTCCACATAAAGACGATGAATCGGTTCACCCTTGCTGAAGAAAGCATCCATAGTAGATGGAATGTCCTTACCATTGTTTACGACGCCATCTGTATCGCCCCAACGTACCATATCGGGAAAGCGAACTGCCTCAAGCCACATCTCATAACTCTTCTCGTTCTTTACTTCCTGCAGTGTAAGTTCGGTTGAGATATGAGCAGAACCTGCACGTTTCTGGATATCCTGGAGACATTTCAAACCGAGACCATCTGGATCGGTAGTCTGCGCACAAGCCTCGGCATACATCAGGAGAACCTCAGCATAACGGAAGATAGTAAGATTCTTGAATCCATACCAACCCTTCTCGTTATCTTCAGGCCACGCAACGAATTTGTTAGCAAAATAATCAGCAAAACCATAGAGTCCTGTTGGATCCTTTATACCAATATCAGGCGATTTTTCAAGCTCTGCGCGAGTCAGGTTTTTACCCTTGGTACCGTTCCACTCCATTTCATAGAGGAATTCGTCACCAGTGAGGAATGTTGCTTTACGACGAACTGAATTACCATCATTTGCCAACATGCGCTTTGCAAAGTCAGCACGGATAGCATGACCACCCCAACCATCAGGACCGATGAATGAAGGTTTGGAAGCCAACTTATCAGTACGCCAATTCCAGAATTGAATCCACATCCAGGATGTACGCTGGATTTTGTTACTCCAGTCACCGACACCTGCATTCTCAATTACGTTGGCTTGGAAAATCATCTCCTCACAGAGGTCGCCTGATTCGTGGAACAAATTAGCCCAACGATTAGTAGGAACGAGCTCGTATTTTTTTGAAGCAATAACCTGCTCCAAGTCAGCCTTTGCTCCGGCATAGTCACCTTTGAACAGGCGAGCCTTACCGGCTACAGTAAGAGCGAAGCCCTTTGTTACTTTTGAGGCACCAACCTTGTCTAATGGACTCTCACGTTCATCAAGGTCAGCAACTACAGCCTCTGCTTCTTTAGCACACCATTCCAACAATCCGTTGTGTCCGCCTTCAACTGCGTTGTTAGCGGGTTTATCACCAGCGCTAAGAATATGATCAACCAATGGGGGGCAATCCCAACCAATAGCAAGCATCATATGCGACCAAGCACGCAGCGTACGAGCTTCGCCACAAACCCTTTTCTTAACAGATGTAGTAGGTTCTATATTGTCCAAGATAAGATTGCAATCGTAAATCACACCATAGAGTCCCCAGTATGTATTCTTGATTACCTCATTTTGTGAGTCATAACGAAATTCGTTAATCTGTGCACCAAAGTCGTTGTCACCATACATGTTACCTGCTGCCAACATATCATCGCCAGCTTCGTCAAAAAGTACAGGGAGAGCGACATAAACGCCTTCATTACCAGCTATATTCAAACAGAATGACTGATAGAGATTGTTGAGTGCATTCTGTGCATCATCATCAGTCTTATAAAAACTATCAAACGAAATGACACCTTTCTGTTCAATGTCAAGACGATCCTCGCAAGCACTGAAAAGGAATGCAACACCTAAAAGGGAATATATTATTTTTTTCATAATGAATTACTTTTTTTAGTTTTTCAAGGATTACTTTCTCTATTAGAATGCAAAGCTTGCACCGAATGTACACTTCTTCATAGTTGGGTATGTACCAATATCAAATCCACCACCACCATTCTTGGAAGTCGTTGCAGTCTCCGGATCCATACCTGGATAGTTAGAGAAAGTAAAGAAGTCATCCAAAGAAACGAAGAACCGAAGCTCCTTAATAGCCGCTTTCTTAGTGATTACCCTAGGCAATGTATAGCCTAATTGAATCTGTTTAATTTTGAAATAAGAACCATTGAACATTGAAGCACTTGAACTCCAGAAGTAACGGTCATGAGCTACGTCAGCAACTGCCGGCATAGAAGCATTTTTGTTGGTTTCGCTCCAAGCATGGTCCATGTAATACTTCAACGAGTTACGCATTGGAGTATCTGCGCGATAAAGAATATTGAAAATCTTGTTCCCCCCTACACCTGTACCAAATACTGAGAAGTCGAAACCTTTATATTCCAAGTTAATAGTCAAACCGTAAGTATACTTTGGAATAGCACTACCTACATCAGTCATATCCTCGTCGCTCAGCTCTGAAGAAGAAACGATTTCACCCTCATGATTACGGAACTGAGCTGCACCGGTCTCCCTGTTTACCCCTGCATAATCGTATGCGCGGAAATACCATATAGAGTGGCCTTCCTCAAATGCGCTACATACCATATTGTTTGTACCATCTACACCACCTTTATTACTAGTGATACGGGTGATATCGTCATACAGATAAGTAACCCTGTTTCTCAAGGTAGAGAAGTTAGCAGAGATATTATACTTTAAATCGCCAATATGATCCTTCCAAGAGGCTTCAAGCTCAAATCCCCTATTGTTGATTTTACCGGCATTGACTATCGTCGAATTTACATAAACTTCAGGAACCGGGTTGGTAGATATAAGAAGGTCTTTTGTATCTTTGTTAAAGTAGTCGAGACCAAGTGCCAAGCGGTCGTTGAAGAAACGCATATCAAGACCGAAATCCAATTGTTCGGATGTTTCCCATTTGAGGTTTGGATTAGCAAGACCGGAAGGATAAGAACCATAGTTCTGAGCAGGATTATCACCATACTGATACCAAGCGGCATTGTAACTGATTGGTGAAATATAGGGGTAGTTATTAAGCACATTGACGTTACCGTTACGTCCCCAAGAAGCACGGAACTTCAAAAATGAAAGAATATCCCTACTGATGTTATCCGCGATAAATTTCTCATTGCCGATGTTCCAACCTACGGCAACTGAGGGGAACTTGCCCCAACGTTTGTCAGAAGGAAGTTTGGAAGTATCAAATGCATCGGCACGGTAGTTAAACTGCAAACTGTAACGATTATCGTAAGTATAAAGGAAACGACCGAAGTAAGAGAGGCTTGTAGAAACTCCCGGAAGGTTACCAATACTCTTTGTAGTAGTCTCAGCTGAGTTTACAAAGTCGAGATACTTAAAGTTGTCAGCGTCACCGGAGAGAATCTTATTACCGCCTGTACCTGTAGCCGAAGCTGAGACATTGTCCGAGCGATATTCAGTATATGACATACCGATCATGGCACCAACATTGTGCTTTTCAAATAATGTCTTGTTGAAGTTTACAAAATTTTCCCACTGATAATAGTGATTATTGTTGGCTGAAGCTGAGATAGAATAATCTGTAGCCTTAGCTTGACCATTCATGTAATAAGGTTCAGAATAGTCGTGGTTATTGGCTTGTGCAATGCGGTAAGAAAAACGGGACGTCATCACAAGACCATCAATAGGAGTTAAATCTGCGAAAGCTGTTCCACGAATAGTGAAACCGGAACTCTTTGCATTGCGGCGGTCGCGCTGAAGAAGAGGGTTACCGTTGTCATCCATCTGGAATTTTGAAGTAGCATAGTATTTACCATTCGGAGCGACGAGAATAGTTTCTGGATTCTTTGCATATTGTTCCTTCATGTCTGTTGTGAAGTCATCAACACTATCCCAATATACAGGAGTCAGAGGGTCAAGCAAAAGAGCAGGTGCCAGCATAGAACCATAAGCGCTCTGATCGGTGATGTTGCGAGTAGCCCACTTCTCAATAGAGGTGTTCGTACCAACCTTAATCCATTTATAGAGTTGATAGTCAGCGTTGAGTTGACCGGTAAGACGAGTGTAAGTATCTTTCTTCCCACGTACGATACCATCGTTATTAATGTAATTTACAGAAGTGAAGAAATGGCCTTTGTCATTACCATCCTGAAATGTAACAGAATGCTGGGTTGCCCAGCTATCGCCAAACACCTCCTTTACCCAGTCTGTTCCTTTAGGATTGTCGTAATCAACGCCATTGTTCGCGCAAAGAGTCTTCATGTCGTAACCGGACAATTCCTTATATTTGATCCAGTCTTTTGCACCAAAAATCTGAGGGGTCTTGCCAAGGCTCTGGTTGATAGCCTTGAAAGAATACGTTATTTTCGGACGGCCATTCGAACTATTACCGGTCTTTGTTGTAATGAGAACAACGCCATTACCGGCCTGAGCGCCATAAATTGCAGCCGAAGCCGCATCCTTTAGAACCTCCATAGACTCAATCATTGAAGGGTCAAGGTACTGGATATTGTCCACCTTTAAACCATCGACAATTAATAGAGGACCAAGTTTATCTGAATTTGATGAATAACCACGAATACGAATTGAAGCACCTGAGCCGGGAGCACCGGATGTGTTCAAAACCTGAATACCTGCAGCTTTACCCTGAAGGGCGGCACCAGCATCTACTGTTGAAAGGTTCTTGATGTCGTCTCCATTGACCGAGGCAATAGCACCTGTAAGGTCACTCTTCTTCTGAACCCCATAACCTACTACCACCACTTCGTCGAGAAGTTTTGAATCCTCTTCCATATGGACGTTAATAACATTACGACCATTAACTTGAATAGTCTGAGGCTTGAAACCCACAAAAGACACAGTAATAGTTGAATTACTCTTCCGCACTTGAATCGAATAATTACCAGTGAGATCAGTAATAGTACCATTGTTTGTTCCATTTTCCAGAATAGCCACACCAATCAGCGGCTCAGAATCTTTAGCTGAGACGATTGTACCTTTGACTTGAAATTGTGCCGATGCTGATATGCAGGTAAAAAGCATAAGCAGAAATAAGTAAGGAATCTTCTGATTTTTTTCAATTACATTTTTCATACAATTAGTTTAAGAATTAATAATCACATTTTCTCTCTAGATAAGATACTTGAATAGTAGACTTCGATTAACCATCGGTGTTAACTTCCCGAATGGCTGTATGTATCTCCATTCAAACAGTGTATACATGACAAGTAGGAGGTGAGCTCATTTTATTTACTTCGTTTTTCATCTATTTTCGTTTAAGATTTAATTTTAAATTACTTATTTTTTTTAATTAATGAAGAACATGGCTATGCAAGAGAAAAGTTCTGATATAAGATTTATGGATAGCAAATATTTGATATATAGGTTGTTATTTGCTTTTTTTGTTCTGTGCGGATTGCTTGAGAAATTATTTTCATATTATACGAAAAATGCTGCTTTTGTGATAGAGTCTAAATAAAGTCTTTGCTTACTTTTAGAAAATAAAATTACATAATATCTTGTTTTGATTATAAAAAAAAGTATATAAATGATTGATGAATTTAATCATTTATGAAGATATTCTAAGATGCATTTTATTCACTTTCTGAGCATATATCACTTCTTCAGTTGGTAATAGCTCTGTTTCTTCTATCTCTTAAACAGAATTAGTTATTGATAAGACAATGTCTGAAATAGATGAAATCGACCATAAATATCCAATTCTATCAATACAGTAAATACAAATAATATCTCATCATGAGTGCTTTAGCGAAACGTAGTCTTTTTGATATCTTCTCTCTATTATGTTTGTACCCTTTTTGTTTCGCATTTACACTTATATTCTTTAGCTAAAACGAAGAAAAGAGGAGTATATACGGATAGAAAAATAAGAAGAGATTGCTGTTCTCATTTTTGTTGATTCAATTTAGGCCATTTCATAAGGAAGAGTGGTGTAGAAGCAGAGATACTGAAAGATAAATATAGATTTTATGCTAACAGCAGTCATACTTTAAAGCATCTTTGTAGAATAGTTAACTTTAGCCGAACATATGGTTAAGTATAAAAAGTCTAGCTTTATTCAATGGGAAAAAACAAGAAGCAGTACGATTGTTTCTTAAGTTGAATAAGGTTAAATTGATCTTGAGATAATAAATAAGGATAAAATTATTTGGATTTATAGAGCTCTGATATAAGTAAAAGAGGGGGCATTCAATACTGAAAATTTCAATACTCGAGAGCCTTGGAGAACAAACAAGGGTATTGTAATAATCTTCTATCTACAGCTTTATCGCCCATTTAAGGAGCGTATTATTGCAGGGTATGGGCATATATATGTAATTAAAATTATTGAATAGTAGAATATTTTACATACTCCACTATCCAATAATTAACTAACCGATCATTGATCTGTTATTGTTTATTACTTAAACCATCAGCAAATCCTGCATAGGTATGCTTGCGATTATAGCTCAAATCCCAAAGTCCGATAGGTTGTCCTGCTCTCCAACCGGAATCTGTCGGACTATCTGTTGCCGCCCATTGAGTAATGCCATAACGCTGAGTAATAGGAATGATTTCAAAATATTTTTTCAAAATAAATTTGTAATATTCCGACATAGCTTTATGCTGCTCCTCGGTCACATTTTCTGTTAAAATGGTTTCCCCATTCGTATCAGCAATACCCATATCCAATTCAGATACTTTGATAAGCTTACCTGTGGCAGCCAAAAGCGTATACATATTCACAACAGCCTCTTCATTCTTTTGCTGTGTCTCAGGATTCAGAGAATAAGTCACGTGCATCTGCGTACCGATACCGTCAATTTTAGTAATGCCATCAGACTCCCAATATTCAATCATGTTGATCAGCCCTACACATTTTGCATTAGCGTTATAAGCTGCTTCCAGATTATAATCGTTAATGAAAAGTTTCAAGTCATCACCACCATATTGACGAGCGAGCTTAACAGCCACGCGAGCATAATCTTTACTTAAGTAATCTTGCCAATAGAAATTAGATGCGTCTGCATGAGTCAAATCACTCTTTAACTCCGAAGGTTGACTATCGGACATAGGTTCATTGACCACATCCCACGCTTTCACATAGCCATCACAAGCTTTCATCATTCCCTTAATCCATTGTCCCATAGCCCATATCAGGGTATCAGCTTTCTCTTCAGGAGTCAACGGAATGCTATTACCTTTCTTCTCTCTATAAATAGCAAAATCATCTATCCAGATAGTTCCGGCATACCCACCTAAACTCATTAAAAAGCGAGTAGCTTCAGCTCCTGTAGCAGTAGTTTGAACAGTAATCTCCTTCCAGTCAGTAGTAACAGAGATAGAGGGGAAATCTCCGCGACCTTCATAACCATCAGGTTTCTGAAATGCAGATGGAATACTACCAGTGACGCTACCCTTAATTTTTAAATTAAGGAAATAAGTTTCTCCTTCAACCAATTCACCAAAGTCATAACCAGACTGTACATCCCATATATTTGTAGTAACCGATGGATTCACAACTTTTAGACATCTAGTTCCATTATACCCTTCATTATTCACAAGAGTGCGCGTAGAACCATTACCCCAGCCTATTAAAGTAGCTAAAGCATCATCATTTTCAAAATCACTCTGAACAACATAATTTTTTGTCACTACAGAAGCACCTCCATTCGGATTCTTACGACACAAAGTAATATCATCTATCAGAATAGTTCCCACATACGCACCATAATTAAAAAGAAAACGCGTAGCATTCTCTCCGCTAACTACCACTTCAAGAGTTTGTTCCTCCCAATCGGTCGTGATAGGAATTGCAGGAAAATCACCACAAGACTTATAGCCATCCGGATTTTGTAAAGATGCAGTAATGCTAGCAGCAATAGTACCCTTTATTTTAAAGTTCAAAACATAAGTGGCACCAAGTTCTAATGATGAAGCAAAATCATAAGCTATTTGAGCCACCCAAGAATCTACAGAAGAAGGGTTTGTAAAAGTAAAACCATAGGTCCCGTCAAAGCCTTCACCTGCTGCCGTTTGTCCTCGTGTTGAGTTATTACCCCAACCGGCCCAACCACTGGCATCCACTTCAAAATCTGAATTCGTTATAACACTCGGATCTAACGTAGGGGCACCACTCCCTGGTAACGTTTTATCAGCAATAATACCGTTTAGGTATTTATTATTCTGCTGCGCATGCCAGCATAATGTATGACCATAAATAGAAATTCCGGCTTCTTTGGCTGCTGCCACAAAGCTAGTAACTTGAGAAAAATCCATTGAACCGTCATCTTTCACACAAGAAGCATATTTCATGGCATTTCCGGCAGTCATTTCATCGAAATCGTAATTTGTTAAACGATATACTGACCCTTTCTTTAAATAATCACTCACCGAAACGCCTGTTCCCAACTTAAAGTCGGGATTGGCATTTTGGTCGACATAAGATTTCAAAGCTCCATAATCGTTGAGGTATTCCATTTCCGCAATAGTATTGGGCTTCTCAGCATTAAATAGTAGTTTTGAATCATCCACACATGAAGAGACCGTAGTTGCTGCTAAAATTAAAGCTCCTAGAATTTTTTTTGTATGTTTCATATCTTTTTTTTTTAACGTAAGAAACTACTTGTTACTTTAGCACAGGAGTAAACCATTCAGCTTGCATTCCTCTATCACGAACCACAAGCGTATCTGTAGTTGCGCAATGGATATTTCCATACTCAAGTGTATAATCTAGGTAAAGTACATCGCGGTCCTTATTACCCCAGCTATTTTTGTCGCCTTTCGATACAAATTTCCCATTTCCTTGAGCTATAACACCCCCTGAATCAGAAGTAATTGTACAGTTATCATTGTTGTCAAATGTAAGCAACAAGATACAATCAATTAGATTACCATTTATATCCTTCGTTTTATGTTCCCAGGCAATAGTATTCAATGTGCGAGTTGTGATATCAGTTACAACTTCATCCTTTTCCACATAAGTTGCATGACGTTTAGTAGTACCGGTTTGAGCACCAGTAAACACATCCTTGCCGCGACGCAGATAATTTGCATCATATTTATTAATATACTTCACTGCATAAAGAATATAATCCTTCGCCTGTACGTCCCAGTCAGCAGATACAGCGCGCTTAGGGTTAGCAACTAATGGAGTACCGGAAAGGATGCTATCAACATTGGATACACTTGTCATTACTACCGGAATAACATATGCTGTTTGTAGTGATTTGGGATCATTAAAGAAAGCATCAGTAAGTTGCACTGTAACTCCTCCCAATACACTACCTTTTTTAATTGTTATCTTATCAGATGAGAGTGAGTAATAGTTTGAAGGCATTGGCAAAATGTCCGTATTGGTACCATCAAAAACCAATCCGTCACACAATGAATTATCTACACGAAAGTTTATGTCAATATTCTTTGTATTCTCGTACACTCCGCCCATAGTTGCCATTATCTGGCACTTATGTTCATTATCCAGACTAGTGTCATAGACATCTTCCCCCATACACAGAGTACGTACAGGACTTTGATAGGCAAAGTACACCGCTGAATAGTCATAATCTGGAAATTTCCAATCGCCATTTTCGCAAGAAGTAAATATTCCACTTATTATTGCAAGTAATATAAATAATACTTTTTTCATTTTTGTCTTAATTAATCGTTAGATATAGTTACCAACCTTTATTCTGAAGCAGATTATTGAATTTTACCACTTCACTATATGGAATCGGACCATAATACATATAGTCTTGGTATGCACGCTTTTCCACTTCAGACAATACGGTATATTGTCCTCCACTAATACTCATGCCAGTTGCTGATTCTGTTATATTTTCTTTCCAACGACGGAGATCCCAGAAGCGAAAGCCCTCAAAACAGAGTTCCAGGCGGCGCTCATTATGTATTAATTCACGCATTTTGTCTTTATCGCCTTTTATTGACTCAAGATAAGCATCTCCGTTTTCAATTCCAATACCAGCTCTTTTACGAATGGCTTTGATTACATCATAAGCTGAATAATTATGATTACCTTTTCCTATAGGTCCCCAGGCTTCATTAGCGGCCTCAGCATATCCTAAAAAGATTTCCGTATAGCGGATAAACGGCTTATAATGATAACCAACGGTTATAGAACTCGGATTTACATTCACAGACTGACAAAGTAATTTCTTTAAATAGTAACCGGTACGTGTAGAGGTTTCTGTTTTATTAAGCGCATCGTTATCTGTTCCATCAGCAGCAGTTGTAATTGCCGTATTTTGAGGGCCTGCAGTACTACCGTTACGGAGAATATACAAATCCAAACGTGGGTCACGGTTAGCATACGGATTAGATGAACTATAATGACTGTTTACATCTGAAATAGGATATCCATTAGCCATAGGGAAAGCATCCACCAAATTCTGTGTTGGGTTCACACGACCTTTACCATATAAAGTAGGAGGATATTGATCGGCCTCCAATGTACTGGTCCCACCGTCTTTGTTTGAGCGCCACAGTATTTCTTTAGGATTCACCCCAGCCTTTAAGTTCTGGATAAGTGTACCATCAACATACCATTTATTTCCTACCGGGTCCATTTCAGCAACCGGATTAGTTCCTAAACCATCCAATACAATTGCCATTCGGTCAGCAGCCTCTTCCCATGTTACGCCAGAGCCCTCACTATAAGCCGGACTAGCAGCCAGCAAAGCAGCCTGGGCACGAATTGCTTTTGCAATACGGGCACTCATACGGTTACGTGCATTATCACCAAATACACGGGTATATTGACCAGCTGTAACTCCCTTGGTACGATATTTCTCAGGAACTTGATTATCATTTTCTATTACACCGTAATCTTCAGGCAATAATGAAATAGCTGTTTCCACATCAGAATTCAACTGATTAAGACATTCCTGAAATGTATTACGAGGCATATTGAAATCAGAAGTTAAATCTTCCGATTGAGTAAGGATAGGTATTCCCAATAGCTGCCCATCCGTTGCCCATCCGGCCTGATTCAACAGCAGATGATACATATAAAATGCACGCATACCATAAGCATCACCTTTCATACGATCTTTGAACATTTCAGAGACCAATACATCCTCAGCCCAATGCACATCATCAGCAATTTCAAGGAACTGATTGATATATTGCCACGAAGCACGCAAATATTGCCAATTACTCATAGGATTGTTATTGGCACGCCACGAGCCTGTAGCCATTGTACGATAGCTATTGCCCGGATCATTTGTCACAGCATCATCAGTAGCCACATCATTAAACGACCATGAGCCTAGAGGGTTACTGATGTAAGCATGTCCAAGCAAACCTACAGCCCAAGCCGGCATATTGTATAAATCATCATGACCTTTATGATTCTCAATGGCTGGCTCAAACAAGTCATCGCAACTTGTCAGCATAGATATCAATGGCACTATCAGTGCTAATTTTGCTATTCTTTTTATATTTTTCATAATTTTCATATTAGCTAGTTTATCATTAGAATGTACCTTTCACGCCAATATTATAAAAACGGGTTTGTGGTGCACTTCCCACGCTCATTTCTAAATATTTACGTTCTTTAGAAATGGTCAATAAGTTGTAACCGCTAAAATAAACACTTAATCCTTTAATAAAGGAATTATGTAAAACCGTATTTGGAACGTCATACGTTAATTGTAACTGCGCCAAAGTAAAACGATCGGCTTTATACAGCCAGAAATCAGAGTTACGGAAATTATTTTCGCCATTCGTCGTAGTGAGACGAGGATAGGTAGCTGTTGCTTTCGTTGCTTCTGTCCAACGATCACGTACAATTTCAGAATATTTGTTATCACTTCGTACCCAATAGTAAGAATTATCTTTGAAGCCATATCCTCCGAAATAACCATTTCCCATAGCAAAGAACGTAAAGTTGCGCCACTTTGCTGTTATATTAAGTCCCATACGGAAAGGGGTATCCCGACGTTTCAAGAAGACTTCATCGTTTGAGTCAATTACACCATCATCATTCTGATCTCTGTACTTAATATCACCAGGTTTAAGCTCTCCAAATTGCTTTGGAGAATTTTTAATTTCCTCTGCATCATTAAAGAATCCTTCATTTTGCAATCCCCAAAGTCCATTAAGCGCACGTCCTATATGAGATTGATAGTCATAAGCATAATTTTCATCTCGGCGGTCGGCTTTACTAGTATAATACATACCAGTAACACCTAATGTTAAGTTCACTTCACTTACTTTTTTATTCAGGTACACACTGAAATCAAAACCTTGACGTTTATCAATATTATAATTAATAAACGGAATAATAGATGAAGTAGGATTGCCAGTCTGTGTGAAGTAAATTGGATAAAGTGAGTTTGTACGAACTAGACCGCCATCCATTTTATTTGTGAAATAATTAAAGTCAAACGTTAATAATTTATTCCAAAGCGATCCACGCAAGCCTACCGTAACCTCTTTCCGTTTTACAAATGACATATCCATATTGTCACCGCGCTGAAACTCAGTAGCAGATTCGCCGCCGAGATCTGCCCATGAATACCAGCCACCACGTTGTAAAATTGACTGATACAGATAATATCCCATTTCATTATCGCTATCTGTAATATCCAAATCCTGATTGATAATGCCACCAGACACAGTCAGCATCAGATCATCAAAAGGTGTATTAGCAAAAAAGCTCTCTTTCACTGGCCGCCATCCTAAAGTTAATGTAGGAGAAAAAGCCATACGTTTTCCTTCAGGCAACTTTGCCGAATATGGCATGGCAGCGCTAAAATCAATGTAATATTTGTGCTTGTAATTATACGAAGCTTGGAATCCTAAATTAGCATTGGTTGTGCGATGATATTCTCCACTCCTTTGGGTTTGCCAGGCATTAGCCACTATCATACCAAAAAGGTTGTGACTAGTATTAAATGTCTGCGTATAATCAAACTGTCCGGAAACATTATAAGTATACCGATAAGCTGAGTTTTTGATATTCTCGTTACCGTCTTTATGGTCCGTACCATATTTTGATAGACCGGAAATTAGATCTTTACCAGCGTAATTCGTCCAAGTTGGAGCATACGTAGCATAGTTATTTGAATATCCCTGATCGTAAGTTGAGGCATAGTCTATACCATATTTGGCACGAAAAAAAAGACCTCTCAGCAAAGGTTTCAAATTAATATTAAATTTAGTATTGAACTGAAACTGGCGACTTACAAACTTGTTGTCTCCTGCTACATAAGAATCCGCTATGGGATTTGTAGGATCAAGCTGCGTACCTCCCAAGAAGTATTTGCCGCCAATGATATTATTGCTGGCATTAGCAACATTCCAAGAGGACTGATCACTCTCTTCCAGATAACTAAGCGGAATAAGAGGTGATACACGATTCGGACGCAAGGTTGCGGCTTTATTCCACCAATCACCAGCTGCAGTATATGTATCATAGAAAGTCACATTAGCATCAGTCTGAGCAGTAATTAACTCATGTAGATTTAAATCCAAGTTACCACGCACAAAGAAACGGCTAGTATAATTATCAGCAGCATTACCTACTTTTAGCAGGGATGCTTCACGGCTATAGCCAACTGTAGAATAAAATTTTACTTTCAGGCTACCACCTGTGATTTCGGCAATACCTTCGGAGCGATTGTACATTTTGCGCAAATAATCTGAAGAATACATATCTAAATCCGGATACCGATAAGGGTTTTCACCCGAACCATGATAATAAATATCTTCAGCACTATAACTTGGAGTCAATCCGTCATTAACACGTGCTTCATTATATAGTGTCATGTATTCGGCAGATCCCAAATACTTAGGATATGCTTTCGGCACATAAAATCCCGTATTAGCACGAAGATCTATACGAATATCTCCGGTTTTTCCTCTTTTGGTTGTAATCTGAAGTACACCTTTCGACGCGCGGCTACCATAGAGCACCACAGCTGCAGCTCCTTTCAAAAGAGTAACTTGTTCAATTTCAGAAGGAAGCACATTGTTAGCATCGCGAACCATGCCATCAACCACTACTAAATAGGAGTCCATACCCCATATATTGCCGTTCATACCACCAACAAGATTCTCTACAAAATCTAAAGATGTAGAGTATGCCTTTCTCGTCAAATCTGCTACATTAATCACAGAAATACCTCCTAAGATATCCTGTTGGTCAGTGGAACGAAATGCCACCTGTACTTTGCTATTTAGCGAATCACTTTTCAAGTCAGCAATGTCCACTGATACCTCTTGGGCAACAGCATACATTGAACTGAAAGCGAGCGTAAAACAAAATACGAGTCCTTTATATATCTGTTTCATTGCTATCTATTATTAGAGTTATCAAAATCTTACCAACCCGGGTTTTGTGAAAATTCAGGATACAGAGTAACATCCTCTGTTTTCAATGGGAACCAGTAATGTTTGTTTGAAAGATTGCGTGTAATAATAACCTCTTCATCCCAGTTCCGAACAGCATTTTCTTTTGGATCGGCTTTTGTATTGAGTTTCTCAGCACGATCAAATAACTGGGCTGTTTTTATATTATAAGGATATTCCGTAAGTAGCAACCAACGACGAAGGTCGTTGAAACGATGTCCCTCGAAAGCCAGTTCGACAGCGCGCTCTCTGCGTAGTTCGCCCATAAACCCCTCTAGATCTGTAGTATATTTACCAGCTACAGGATTCACACCGGCGCGTTCGCGAACGACATTGAGAGCCTCAACAGCATTCTTTGAGAAGCCATTATCTTTACCGGTGGTAGAACCATACCCTTGAGCAGCCGCTTCAGCATACATCAAATAGACATCAGCCAAACGCATCCATGACAAATGAAGATGAGTGGCATAGCTATATCCATAAGTCTTATCCCAAATGTTAGCTCCTAGCGGAATAAATTTATAATTCAAATAACCTGTACGACTGGTTTTACGTGGATCGTTACGATAATTGCCTCCATTATACAGATTGGCATAGCGCCATTGTTCATCTTCCGGATTTGTAATAGTACCTGACACCACTTTTACACCATCATAAAGAATGTCTTTGTAAAATCTCGGATCTCTGTTTTTCCATGGATGTTCAGGGTCAAATCCAGAAGCGGGATCATTTAACGGAAGCCCATTTTCCATGCCGAAATAGTTAACATAATTAGCAGCAGGACATAATACGATACCGTCTCCCTCTGCCATTGCAGAACATTGATACGAGTTCATTTGGCGCCAATAAGAATCAGCTCCAAAAGAAGGACCACGCATTATTGCTTCAGTACCACCCGGCATCAACCAGTTTTGCTGTATGGTATAGAACAATGAACTATAGTCTTCAAATTTTACTAACGAATATTGCGTTTCATTATTTTCAACCATATTCAAAACTTTAGCAAAAGCAGCAGCAGATTTTTTACATATTTCTGTATCATAAGTGCGGGGGCCGTTAACACCGTTTGCCATTAAAGGGCTACCTGCATACAGATAAGTCTTGCCTAAGTAAGCCAATGCCCATATTTTATTGGGGCGAAAAGCGTTATTACCGGAAGTGCGACGACCTATTTCAGTTTTGTCCCAATCTACAGGAAGCAGGTCAGCAGCTTTTTGAAAATCAGCGGCCATTTTTTCTGCATTCTCACGATAGCTTTCACGTGGAAGTGCCAGAGTTTCATCACTTGGTAATACATGATCAATATAAGGCATCCCACCCCAATACTTAGTTAATTGGAAATAGAACCATGCACGGAAGAAATAAAGCTGTCCTTCTATTATGTCGCGTTCATCTTGCGTAGCATCCATCATTTTTCCGGCAGCTAAAGCCTCTAGTCCCATATTGGCTTTGCGAATGCCCAACCAAGAACCTCTCCATATTGATTTTCCGAAACGGTCAGAAGCTGCAATTGTTTTATCCGGATTCTTATTAGGATCTCTATCTAAAAAACAGTCTGATTTGTTGATATAAACGCGATAGTTTCCGCGATCAATATTAGAGCCCATTAAATATTCACCGTTACCAATAGTGATAACTTCATCTTCACCCCAGTTAAAAGAACTTACCCAGTAAGACTTGGCAATATCTGGAATAAGATTATACATTTCTTCAGTGAATCCCTGAAAGTTTGTAAAGTTTTTATAAGCGTCATCTCCTGAAATAACAGAATCCGGTTCTCTGTCTAAATAGTCCGTACAAGATGCCAGGCCGAACAAGAGGGATGCTATCCCAAGATAATAAATAAATCTTATTTTCATCACATTCATAGATTTATAATGTTATTTTCAAACCAATATTAAAACGTTTCTGTGTAGGATAAGAAGAGTATCCACCAGTATTAGACTCGCGATCATCCGGCATCTTGGTCCACAAAAACAAGTTATTACCGTTAACAAATAGCTTCAAGCTATTCAGTCCGACTGATTTTATCCAGTTTTCCTTTCTAAACGTGTATGATAATTCCGCATACTTTAAACGAAGGTAAGAACCATCAAATAAGTAGCGTGTTCCCGTAGTATAAGAGCTTGGAATTGTTCCCCAACGTGGTAGAGGCACATCGGCTTTGACATTGTCTTTAGACCAATATGAACCTTCATCAAATGCTGTATTTTTAACACCTCCTAAGCTAGAAAGCCCCACATAACGAGTTACGTCGTTTACACCATAAAATTGTACAAAGAAACTCCATCCTTTATAGTCAACACCAAATTGTGCGTTCATTGTATTCTGAGGAACTCCGGTAAAACCATAGGGAACTTGGTCGAATGATGAAATTACACCGTCGGCATCGTAGTCAAGAATAATGTAATTACCAGGCATACGTGCACCATCAGAATCATCGTGTGGAGTACTTCCGTATAATTCATCCCAATTATTATAATATCCATGGTCTACATAAGCATTTGTTTGGCCAATAGGCTTATTTGCTTTTTTTTGATATTCCGGTTTCAACTTAGGATCATCAGCTTCAATAATTTTATTTTTAGCATGCGTATAAGAGGCATTTCCCCATAAACGCCAATTAGGAGTTAGTTGCTTATTCCAACGAAGTTCTAATTCGAAACCGTTACTATTAACTTTACCTAAGTTAGCGGTAGGTGCTGTTGTACCGTAATAGGATGGTACTGAGCGGTCACCCCCGGCTAGCAGGATGTCACTTCTTTTCTCTTTAAAATAATCGAACGTGCCGGAAATTACGCCACCAAACAAAGCAAAATCGGCAGCCAAATCAAGTTTAGTTGCAACTTCCCAATGTATGTTAGGATTTCCTACCTGCGATTCTGAATACCAGGTATATGGACTATCAGATGGGTCCACACCCGTTAAGGCCTGATTAATGCTGCCACCATATGCCCATGTGTCCATATAGAGCCAACGACCTTTAACATTATCATCACCAATCTGACCATAAGAACCTCTTAACTTCAACATGTCAAGCCATTTTAAGTTAAGTTTCTTCATCAATGGCTCTTCAGAAACCATCCAACCCAATGCACCTGATTGGAAAAAAGCAAAACGATTTTTAGGAGCGAACTTTTCTGACCCGTTGTAAGCACCATTGTATTCGAACATGTACCGTTTGGCATAATCGTATGTAGTACGGAATACCCAATTTTCTCTATAATAAGGTTGCATACTACCTGTGGCAAATTGCTCACGACTAAAATTTCCCATAGCACCTACGCTATGTTTTCCAAACGTATTAGTATAATTAAGTTGTGCAGAATAGTTCATTCTACGGTAAGTTGCCCAGTCATTTACCGAACCTGCTCCTGTTGTCCAAGCAACATTGTTCTGAAAATCAAATTTGTTGTTACCATCGACTGTTACATCAGTGTAAACTTTACCTGTTTCCGGATCAATCCATTTATGAGGGTTATCTTCCCAATCGTTTGTATCATCAATACCACGATTTGTTTCTTGAAAACCATTATCAAATGCTAATCTAGCTTGTACAGATAATCCTTTTAATATAAAGCCCAGGTCTTGTTCCAAAGTAAAGTCAGTGTTTAAACGGTCATTGGTTGTATATCCTACCCCGCTAACACTAATATCTTCCATCGAATTTGTTGAAGCTTGCGTGGGATTCGGATAATAGTAACCAAATGTACCATCGCTATATTTCGGAATAAATGCATCAGGTGATACACCATAAAAAGCTCCCCAAACTAAGTTTTCATAATCATTATAGTTTGTGCCTTTCTTTACAGCATGCGAGCCAGATAAATTGATATGTAATTTGGTCGTTTTTGTGAACGTAAAATCCAGATTACTACGCACATTAATACGATCGTATCCAAAACCGGTTTTATAGCCACGGTTATTATTAAATGATTTATAGATATCACCTTCGTGTATATAATCCATACTTGTGAAGTATTTCACAAAATGCGTACCACCTGATATATTTATGTTGGCGTTGTATGAAGTTGCCACATCTTTTAATAACTCATCAACCCAGTCTACGTTAGGATAGCGTTCAGATTCTTCAACATCGGCCGGCCAACGATACTTGTTGATTACTGCTTGTGGCTGATAATAGCTCCAAGCTGTAGGTTTATAACCTAACTCACCTTCAATAACACGGTTACGTAACATCAAAGCATCATAAGAGTCCAATAATTTAGGCAATTTAGAATATGTTTTCAGCGTTGTACTTAGGTTAATATTAATAGTAGCCTTTCCTTCTTCGCCACGTTTAGTAGTGATAAGTATAACACCGTTTGCACCCCGCACACCAAATACGGCTGTTGCCGATGCATCTTTCAATACGGAGATTGAAGCTACAGAATTAATATCGACGCTGTTCATCGGGCGTTCAACTCCATCTACAAGCACCAACGGATCACTTCCATTCCATGAAGTAACACCACGAATCGTAATCTGAGGATCTTCTTCACCTGGTTTACCAGTTGTAGTCATGGTTATTACACCTGGTAAGTTACCAGTCAATGCTTGTCCCAAACTGCTTACACCACCAGTACGTTCCAAGACTTTACTAGTCGTTTGTGCAATAGCTCCGACTATACTCTCTTTTTTCTGCTGGCCATAACCAACAACAACGACTTCTGATAACTGCACATTGTCATCTTGCAAAGTAATATGGATGGGTTTATTTCCTCTCACTTTTACTTCTTGCGTAATCATACCAATAAAAGAAACGACAAGAACCGGATTCGAATTTGGGACATTTAATGAAAAATAGCCATCTATATCTGCTATTGTCCCTATTGACTTATTGTTTTTTAAAGTGATGTTGGCCCCAATTACTGGCTCATTATTCTTGTCTACAACGTTTCCTTTAACTACAAATCCATTTTGCGCAGCAACCGTCATACAAGTGAGCAACATACACAAAAGCAAATAAAAAGTCCTTTGAATTTGTTTTGCTACATTTTTCATTTATTATTAGTTTAAGATTTACTATTAGATTATTAAAGTTACATTACTTATTTTTTTCCATTAAGGAAGAACCTTTATATGCATTAGATCTATGACTTATATTGATTAAATCTGTATATTCTTCTGCCGTTTATTTGTGTTTTTATTTCTGTTTATATTGTGTATTAGCGCTTTACTATAGGTTGTTGAACCTTTTATGATAATGCTTTATCTTTATAAAAGCATACATTTTTATGGGGAGAAAGAAGCTACTCTAGTTTGTTTTTGGTCGAATTTTGGTAAACTTATTTTTTGAAAATATATATTCTCTTCAACTTCTATTTACTTCTCAATAAGTTATTTTGTGTCTAGATGTTTGATCCATATATCTTTACTTCTTAATGCACATTGAAATTGCATGTGAAACTGGTATTACTTTTACTTACATGATTTTAGAAAAAAGTGGAAAGGGTTATGAAATGCAAAAGGTAAGGTGTGTCTGATATTATCGTTTTTGTTTCTTTTTCGTTAATTCTTTGGTTCGGTATGATCGCTTTCATCCATAGTATCTTCTGCCTCTTCTTCAAAAGAATCAGGACGTTGTGGACCGCAGTTCATAAATCCGATAGCTGTCAATATACCGGTGATTGCTCCGCTTAAATGTCCTTCCCATGAAGTACCTACTTTTGCGAAAAAAGGAAACATATTCCATATCAGTCCGCCATAGAGAAAAGTTACCAATAGCGAAATGGCAATTAGTGGAATATGCTTGCGTAGAATACCACTGAGGAATAGGAAGAAAGCTAGTCCGTAAATAATTCCGCTTGCCCCAATATGCCAGCCTGGTTTGCCTATCAAGAAAGTTAATAGTCCGCATCCTATCCATATTATAAAAAAAATGTAGGGTGCAATATGTCGATAGAAGTAGAATAAGCACCATGATAGAAAGAAAAAAGGGATAGTGTTGGCTAATAAATGAGCGAAGCTAGCGTGTATAAATGGATGTGCAAAGATGCCGAACAGCCCTCTTTTCTCCATGGGATATACGCCTAAATGGGTAAAGTCCCATCCCATACCCACTTCAAGAAATTTTAGCAGGTAAAGAACAAATAGAAAGAATAACGGAATAACTGTAGCTAAAGCCATCTGGCGTATATCATGCTTCATCTTATAAAAGTTCTATATATTGCTTACAATGCTACAACTTATTTAAGTAAAAAGCGAAAATAAAATAAACTTTTTATTTCATGTATTATCTTTAATTCGTATTTTTGGGCATCACTACTATACTGTTAGGTCATTTGTGGCGGGGTATATAGTGCATATCATGTCTGACTATTTAACCTTTAATTAAGACATAATGTTATGAGTTATTTACGATTTGATAAAACACTGATGATCAATTTGGAAGAGTCTTTACCAAGAGAAATTCTCCGGACGAATAAATCAGGTGCTTATCATTGTACAACAATAGTAGATTGCAACACGCGCAAATATCACGGATTATTAGTGATTCCTGTTCCAAACCTGGATGACGAGAATCATGTTTTACTTTCATCCCTGGATGAAACGGTCATTCAGCATGGGGCTGAATTTAATTTAAGCCTGCATAAGTATAGAGGTAATGTGTTTAGCCCCAACGGACATAAGTATATTCGCGAGTTTGATTGTGAGCATACGCCTGCTACCACATATCGTGTGGGAGGAGTTATTCTTCGCAAAGAAAAAATTTTTGTACATCACGAAAACCGCATTTTAATCCGCTATACTTTGGTTGAGGCTCATTCGGCAACGATGCTCCGTTTTTCCCCGTTTTTGGCTTTTCGCAGTGTGCGTGAATATACACACGAAAATTCTCAGGCCAGTCGTGATTATCAGCTGGTGGAGAATGGCATTAAAACTTGTATGTATCCGGGGTATCCGGAATTGTTCATGCAATTGAATAAGAAGAATGAATTTCACTTTATACCCGATTGGTATAGGGGAATAGAATATCCTAAAGAGCAAGAGCGGGGATATGATTTCAATGAAGATTTATATGTACCTGGCTATTTTGAGGTAGGTATAAAGAAAGGGGAGAGTATTGTCTTTTCAGCAGGCATCTCGGAGATATCTCCACGTAAATTGAAGCAAATCTTTGAAGCAGAGGTGGCTGGACGAACACCTCGTGACAGTTTTTATCATTGTTTGAAAAATTCAGCTCATCAGTTCCGTAACAAGCAAGGTGATGAGCATTATATTTTGGCGGGTTATCCATGGTTTAAGTGTCGTGCACGCGATTTATTTATTTCTTTGCCGGGGTTAACACTAGCTGTGGATGAACAAGAGCAGTTTGAACAGGTTATGGTGACTGCAGAGAAAGCTCTTCGCGAGTTTATGGAAGGACAACCGGTTACCTATAAGATTTATGAAATGGAGCATCCCGATATTTTACTTTGGGCAATATGGGCATTGCAGCAGTATGCCAAGGAGACCTCACGTGGACAGTGTCGACAAAAGTATGGGCGGTTGTTGGAAGATATGATTACATTTATACGTGATAGGAAGCATGATAATCTCTTTCTGCATGAAAATGGACTCCTTTATGCCAATGGTACAGAGAAGGCAGTGACTTGGATGAACTCTACTATTGGGGGACATCCTGTTATTCCGCGTACAGGGTATATTGTTGAAGTGAACTCTTTATGGTATAATGATTTACGATTTATTGCTGAACTCTCTCGTGAAGGAGGAAATATTCATTTAGCTGATGAATTAGATGCTCAAGCAGAATTAGCAGGGAAATCGTTTGTAGAGGTTTTCCGTAATGAATATGGTTATTTATTTGATTATGTGGACGGCTTCATGATGGACTGGAGTGTACGTCCCAATATGATATTTACCGTTGCTTTTGACTATTCTCCTTTGGATAGGGGACAGAAAAAACAAGTGTTGGATATTGTTACTAAAGAGCTGCTTACTCCGAAGGGACTGCGAACGTTGAGTCCCAAAAGCGGTGGCTACAATCCAAATTATGTAGGATCCCAAACTCAGCGTGACCTTGCTTATCATCAAGGTACGGCATGGCCTTGGCTAATGGGATTTTATATGGAGGCCTATTTGCGTATTTATAAGATGAGCGGCATTTCATTTGTGGAACGTTATCTGATTGGTTTTGAAGACGAAATGTCGAATCATTGTGTGGGTTCGTTGCCTGAACTTTTTGACGGTAATCCACCTTTTAAGGGGCGTGGAGCAGTATCCTTTGCGATGAATGTAGCAGAAATTCTACGAATTCTGAAATTGTTGTCCAAGTATAATTTGTAAGAGAACACAAGATGAAAGTATTAATGTTTGGATGGGAATTTCCTCCTCATATTTTGGGAGGCTTGGGAACGGCCAGTTATGGATTGACAAAAGGAATGTCAAAGCAGGAGGACATGGAGATAACTTTTTGTATCCCAAGACCCTGGGGTGATGAGGATCAGAGCTTTTTGCGAATTATTGGAATGAACAGCACACCTGTTGTCTGGCGTGATGTAAATTGGGATTATGTGAAGAATCGCATTGGCGGATATATGGACCCTCAGCTTTATTATGATTTACGAGATCATATTTACGCTGACTTTAACTATTTATATACTAATGATTTAGGATGTATTGACTTTTCTGGTTGTTATCCAGAAAACCTGCATGAAGAAATTAATAATTATTCTATTGTGGCGGGCGTTGTTGCTCGCCAACAGGAATTTGATATCATCCATTCGCATGATTGGCTGACTTATCCGGCTGGTATTCATGCTAAACAAGTTTCAGGTAAACCATTAGTGTTGCATGTTCATGCCACAGACTTTGACAGAAGCCGCGGAAATGTTAATCCTACGGTTTATGCCATTGAAAAGAATGGGATGGATAATGCTGATCATATTATGTGCGTCAGTGAATTAACCCGGCAGACGGTTATACATAAATATTTTCAAGATCCGCGAAAAGTTTCTACGGTTCATAATGCAGTGTCTCCTCTTCCTCAGGAAATCTTAGATATTGTTCCTGAAAAAAAACAGAATGAGAAGGTCGTGACTTTTTTGGGGCGTATTACCATGCAAAAAGGACCGGAATATTTTGTAGAAGCAGCTGCTAAGGTGTTGCATCGTACGCGCAATATTCGTTTTGTGATGGCTGGTAATGGTGATATGATGAATCAGATGATTCGCTTGGTTGCTGAGCGGGGCATTGCAGACTGTTTCCATTTTCCCGGTTTTATGAAAGGAAAGGAGGTTTATGAAGTGCTGAAAGCCAGCGATGTATATATTATGCCTTCTGTTTCCGAGCCGTTTGGTATATCTCCTTTGGAGGCTATGCAATGTAGTGTGCCTACTATTATCTCCAGGCAATCAGGTTGTGCCGAAATTTTGGAAAAATGTGTTAAAACGGATTATTGGGATATTAGTGCCATGGCTGATGCCATTTTTGCGATCTGTACTTATCCTGCATTGTATGAGTACTTGCGGGATGAAGGTAAGAAAGAAGTAGATGCTATTAAGTGGGAAGATGTAGGCTTGAAAGTTCGGCGCGTCTACGACGAGGTAATTAGACATTATAAGTAATAAATAAAAAGAGCTATAGGTATGAGAACGATTTGCCTTTATTTTGAGATACACCAAATTATTCATTTAAAACGTTATCGCTTTTTTGATATTGGCACGAATCATTATTATTACGATGATTATGCCAATGAAGCTAGCATTAATGAAGTAGCCGAGCGTTCGTATATTCCTGCGCTAAGTACGTTGATTGAAATGGCGAAGAAGTCGAGCGGCGCATTTAAAGTGGCGTTATCCATTTCTGGTGTTGCTTTGGAGCAGCTTGAGATACATGCTCCAGCTGTGATTGATTTGCTACATCAACTTAATGATACTGGATGTTGCGAGTTTTTGGCTGAACCGTATTCTCATGGTTTGTCTTCTTTAGCCAATGTCGATTGTTTTAAAGAAGAAGTGAAGCGGCAGAGTGCCAAAATGAAGCAGCTATTTGGCAAGTCTCCAAAGATTTTTCGTAATTCCAGTTTGATTTATTCAGATGAAATAGGTGCATTGGTGGCCGATATGGGTTTTAAGGGAATGATGGCGGAAGGTGCAAAAAACGTTTTGGGCTGGAAGAGTCCGCACTATGTTTACCACTGTAGCCTAAATTCGAATCTAAAATTACTATTACGTGATTTTAAGCTTTCCGATGATATCAGTTTACGCTTCTCGAATTCAGAATGGGGTGAATATCCGTTATTTGCAGACAAATATATTGGATGGATAGATGCTCTGCCGCAGGAAGAGCAGATAATTAATCTATTTATGGAACTTTCTGCTTTGGGAATGTCGCAACCTCTTTCTTCCAATGTCTTGGAATTTCTGAAGGCATTACCAAATTGTGCGTATGATAAAGGAATCACCTTTTCTACTCCAATTGAACTTGTTACTAAGCTTAAGTCGGTTTCTGCATTGGATGTTGCTTATCCGATGTCATGGACAGACGAAGAGCGGGATACTACTTGCTGGTTGGGAAATGTGATGCAGCGTGAAGCTTTTAATAAGTTATATAGTGTTGCTGAACGTGTGCACTTGTGTGATGATCGCCGCATCAAGCAAGATTGGGACTATCTGCAAGCGAGTAATAATTTCAGATTTATGACCACTAAAAATAGTGGGGTTGGTTTTAGCCGCGGAATTTATGAATCGGCGTATGATGCTTTTACAAATTATATGAATATTCTGGGTGACTTTATTAAACGGGTGGAATCTTTATACCCCGTGGATATTGATAACGAAGAATTAAACGCTTTGCTTACTACGATCAAGAATCAAGGTGATGAGATTGATGAGCTTCATAAAGAGATTGAAAAATTACAAGCTAGGATAGAAAAGAAGAAAGTAAGGAAAAAGATAGTTGTGAATATGAAAACGACTGCGCAATCTTCCCAAAAGGCTAAGACAACGGCACTTGCTTCTGATTCTGATGAAGTGAAAGTTAATGATGTTGCTTCAAAGTAGTTATAGTTATATTGTATAGCTGCCTATTGACAGATATAATTAGAAAAGGTGAATTTACTTAATCGCTTATGTAAGTTCACCTTTTTTAATTTAAATATAAGAATTTGCTTTGACTCTTTCTTTTTATATCTTAGATCTATACTTTTAAAAGAATGAAACGCAATGTTTAAAATCCGGCTCTAAACTTCTTATTCTATTGTTAAGTACTAATTGGATTTCATTCTTTTTTAAAAGAAGTAGATGTAATTTCTAACTTTAATTTATTAGTTTCTCCTTTTCCACCTTTTAGCTTGACATAAGTGGGGGCTAAATCGTTTTGTATACTTGTTATTGTTTGACCGCCACTATTGTTAGATTGAGCCGTAATTGATACTGGAATTAAGAGTACTTTATCCCAATCAGGATTATCAGCCTTCCACTTGGCTGCCCAATCTGATTCGTTCCAAGCACTTCCTTCCGCCTTTTTGGCTTCTGCTTTTGCTGTTTTCAGTTCATTAATGCAAGTTGTTACTAGACGGGCTATATTGCTGAAAGTATATTCATTGGCTGATACATTATTGTGTCTAGCGGTGAACGATGTAATATTATCCGGTAATTCGTTAGTCTCAAAAAAGTCTTTTAAATCCTTTTTTCGAATTAATAATACATTGCTTGGCACAGACATACTGAATTTATAATCACTAGGTTGATTGTAGTTTACAAAACTTAGTTTAACACTATTGAGCGTGTCATTTGTAAGTTGTTTGGCTATCTCATCATACGGTATAGTTGCTTGTGTAAAGAGACCAGCAGGCGATTTTATATAAGTGCAAGTTTTATCATCTATTAGTCTGTTGATAGAAGCAGTATCATTAGATATTCTATTTGCTTGAAGGACTTCTTTAGTAGAAGCAAATGCTGTTCTCCATGTATAGAATGTCGAGTCAATATCTGTTTTTCCGACTTCTTTTTTCTTTAATGGAATAGAAGTTGAATCATTTAAGGCATAATAGTTGAATTGTACTTGTATGGCTACTTCATCAATGTAGAGTATTGTACCATCCCCTCGGTCACATGTAGCGTAGACTCCAGGAAATATTTTTTTGAAGGTTTCTGAGTTTTTGAAAGCATCCGGATTATCTCTGTTTAGTTTCAGTAAATAGTTCCCGAATTTTTTGCTTAAGGGGATCACTACATGCGGAGAATAGAGACTATTTCCATTCAAGTCAGTTCCTTTTCTTATAGAATCAGTAATTGACTCGTCGTATGCAGTGTACGTTTTGCTGCCTAATAGGCTATCAGGGCTATAATAGCGGCTCGCTTCTATATTTGTATAACGATTTTTTTCGAGTGGTTTATTGAGTTTGTAAACACTCATTCTGCAAGCATTTAATGAATCTCCATACCATTTGCTATAAAATAATACTAATCGTATACCTGTGATCGAATCTTTGCTTAATATACCTGATTTAGTTTCCTTATTATAAACGGCTGGGAATCTAAAATTGTCGGTGCAATTTAATTCTGTTAGGAAGCTACAATTAATTTGAGTCTTAAGATCTGGGTCTGTAAAGCGTCCCAAATAACCTGTACTTGTTCTTGCAAAAACCGAATCGGTCAAAAAAGATTCTGTAGTAACGTCAAATGTTGTCGTGTGTGCTTCAATATTATCAGAATCAGGCAGCATGCCTAGGCCTAAAGTTCCGGTATTATCATCGCATCCAAAGAAAGCGAGAAGTGTTGCTAAAAATAACAAGCTTGTGTATTTCACTCTCATAGCGTTTTTATTAATTAAGTAAGTATCATTTTTGTTTGGTTTTCTACAATTTATCATAAAATTCATTGCAGGCATCAGCAAAAACTTCTGGAGCATGATAATCCATTACCAATTTATTCGATTGTTTAGCATATTCCATGATCTCTTGATTGACATTTTTACTCTGTTGAATTATTCCGTCTGAATAATCGACGGCTAATTTACACAATGAAACGTAATCTACCGGAGTTTTTAACCCAGATAAATCTTTTTTAGTGATTCCTTTCAATAGTAGCCTATCCGCAAGATTCTCATTGAATGGTTGTTTGAAATCATCTTCATATACAGAAAATACAATTTTAGAATCACGAAAAGACGGTTCGTCCTGATATGCTTTTTTGATGTATAGAGGAGTTAATGCAGTCATCCATCCATGGCAGTGAACAATGTCGGGGGACCAACGCAGCTTCTTTACTGTTTCGAGCACTCCACGGGCGTAAAAAATGGCACGGCTATCATTATCCTCATATTCCATGCCGTTTTCGTCAGCTGTTTCCAGACGATTCTGAAAATAGTCGTCATTATCTATAAAGTAAACCTGCATACGTGCCGATTGGATAGAAGCTACTTTAATGATGAGGGGATGATCGGTATCGTCTATGATTAAATTCATACCGGACAGACGTATTACTTCATGTAGTTGGTTTCTTCGTTCATTGATTGTTCCCCATTTAGGCATGAATGTTCTGATTTCCCGGCCTTTTTCTTGAATTGCTTGAGGTAAATTTCTGCCAATGAGGGCCATTTCTGATTCTGATACGTAAGGAATGATCTCTTGTGTAACAAATAATACCTTGTTTGCCTTTGTCATAATAACAATGTTCTCAATTATTCTGCAAAGATATAAAAAAAAAAGCGCACTTAAGCAAATTATATAGGGGTTTAATTGCTTATGTGTTATTAACAGCTTATTATCCAGCAAAAAAGAGTGTTGTGGTATTACTTGATGCCATAAGTCTTTTGCATTAATTTGAAATATTTCTTCTTTATGTGCTGAATAATGGTTTATTTTGCAACGCTTTTTGCAAATAGTGATGTTATTATATAATTGATTAAGATGGAAATAGTATATACAATCAAGAATTTGCAGGACCGGCTTTCAAAATTAAAAGCTCAAGGGAAAAAGGTTGGACTGGTACCCACAATGGGGGCTTTACATGCAGGACATGCGTCATTGGTGAAACGTTGTGTGGAGGAAAATGAGGTGTCGGTGGTCAGTGTTTTTGTAAATCCAACTCAATTTAATGATAAAAGGGATTTAGAGAAGTATCCACGAACACTAGATGCTGATAGCCAGTTGCTAGAGGCCTGCGGTGCGATGTTTGTCTTTGCACCTTCAGTAGATGAAATGTATCCGATACCTGATACTCGGAAATTTAGTTATGCTCCCTTGGATACAGTAATGGAAGGAGCTTTTCGTCCTGGTCACTTTAACGGAGTTTGCCAGATTGTAAGCAAGTTATTTGATGTTGTACAACCTGATTATGCCTATTTTGGTGAGAAAGATTTTCAGCAATTGGCCATTATTCGTGAAATGGTTCGTCAGATGAAGCTTCCATTGCAGGTAATAGGTTGTCCCATTATTCGTGAAACTGACGGATTGGCACTTAGTAGTCGTAATGCACGTCTTACTGTAGATGAACGCAGAAATGCTTTAAAAATAGCGCAAACATTGTTTGAAAGTCGTAACTTTGCTGCGTCACATACTGTTTCTGAAACGCAAAAGTTTGTGGAAGATGCGATTGACAGTGCTCCAGGATTACGTTTGGAGTATTTTAAAATAGTCAATGGCAATACCTTACAGGAAATTGTGAATTGGACTGATACGTCTTATGCCGTAGGTTGTATTACGGTATTTTGTGGAGATGTTCGTCTGATTGACAATATCAAGTACAAAGAGTCGTGAACTTAAAAGGAACCAAGCCTTATGATGATTGAAGTGTTAAAATCTAAAATTCATTGTGCCCGTGTTACTGAGGCCAACCTGAATTATATGGGTAGCATTACGATTGATGAGAATTTGATGGATGCAGCCAATATGATTGCCGGCGAAAAGGTTCATATCGTTGATAATAATAATGGTGAACGGTTTGAAACTTATGTTATTAAAGGAGAACGTGGCTCGGGTAAGATATGTCTGAATGGTGCAGCTGCCAGAAAGGTACAGCCGGATGATATTATTATTATAATGTCTTATGCACTATTGGATTTTGAAGAAGCAAAACTTTTCAAACCGACAATAGTCTTTCCTGATCCTACTACAAATGAAAAAGTAGTGTAGTTCTTGAAATATAAATAAAAAGAGGTCCTATTCATATTAATGAACAGGACCTCTTTTTATTTATTGACTACGACAGCCAAACCTTTTGTACTCTATTAGGGCTAATCTTTAAGTAGCTGTTCATGCATGGATGCAGCAGCTTTGCGTCCGTCTCCCATAGCTAAGATCACAGTAGCACCACCTCGGACAATATCACCTCCGGCGTATAGCATTGGAATGGAAGAGAGCATGTTGTCGTTAACCGTAATTGTTCCTTTTCGTCCTAGCTTTAATCCTTCTATGGAATGTGGCACAATGGGGTTGGGTGACACTCCTATACTTACGATAGCCAAATCTATATCTATTAATTCCGTTGCCCCCTTAATGGGGATAGGGCTCCGCCTACCGGAGTCATCGGGTTCTCCTAACTCCATCTTCTGCAAAGCAACCTGCTTTACTCTTCCCTGTTCGTCGGCAATATATTCTATTGGATTATGGAGTGTCAGAAATTCAATTCCTTCTTCCTTGGCATGTTTTATTTCCTCTAGTCTTGCTGGCATTTCTTCTTCTGAACGGCGGTATATGATCATAGCACGTTCAGCTCCCAAGCGACGCGCGGTACGTACAGAATCCATCGCTGTATTTCCCCCTCCGATGACGGCTACGTTCCTGCCGAAAGGTACAGGAGTATCTGAATCTCCGCTTGCAGCATCCATTAAATTGACACGAGTGAGATATTCATTGGAAGAGAGGACATTAATGCTGTTTTCTCCGGGGATATTCATGAAATTGGGAAGTCCGGCACCTGAAGCAACAAAAAAACCTTTAAAACCTTCTTCTTGTAATTCTTCGATGCTGATTGTTTTTCCAATAATGCAGTCTTTGATAAATTTCACTCCCATTTTGGATAGATTATTGATCTCCACATCTACTATATTGTTGGGTAGTCTGAATTCTGGAATGCCATATTTGAGTACGCCTCCAATTTCATGAAGTGCTTCGAATACAGTTACATCGTATCCGTATTTTACCATATCACCGGCAAAAGCTAATCCAGCTGGGCCGGAACCTACAACAGCCACTTTTATTCCATTCTTTTCTTTTATGTCAGGAATGGAAATATTGCCACTTTCTCTTTCATAATCTGCAGCAAAACGTTCTAAATAACCTATTGCTACAGGTTGTTCATTCATTTTTAGATGAATACATCTTGATTCACATTGTTTTTCTTGCGGGCAAACGCGTCCGCAAACAGCTGGTAGGGCACTGGTCTCTTTTAATGTTTTTGCCGCTTCCTGAAATTCGCCTCTTTCAATGTTTTTTATAAAACGAGGAATGTCTATTCCTACGGGGCACCCTTCTGTACATCCGGGATTTCCGCAATCAAGGCAACGTTTAGCTTCGGTAAGTGCTTGTTCTGCGGTTAGCCCTAGATTGACTTCTTCTTTCCGACTGTGCGAACGATATTCGGGATCAAGTTCCTGCATTTTTACACGAGGAATGGAGGTGCGTTCCTTAGGCTTCATTACCTTACGTAATTCTTGGCGCCATGCTGCATTTCTGCTCTTTTCGTCAATAAGGGTATTTTCTGTTCCTTTTTCTATTTTACAGTTTTGTGTATCATCCAGTTTATGCATTTCCTCCTGTTCAATACTCTTGAAAGCCCCCATACGTTTGAGCATTTCGTCAAAGTCAACCTGGTGACCGTCAAATTCAGGACCGTCAACACAAACGAATTTGGTTTTTCCGCCAACAGTTATCCGGCAAGCACCGCACATCCCCGTACCATCTACCATAATGGTATTTAGAGATACATCAGTAGATATATTATATTTTTTTGTCAACAAGCAGACGAATTTCATCATAATGGCCGGTCCTATTGTAAAACACTTGTTCACTTGTTCACGTTTAAGTACTTTTTCAACGCCTTCCGTTACCAATCCTTTTTCTCCATAAGAACCATCATCTGTCATAATAATGACTTCATCAGAACTCTCCCGAATCTCTGCTTCCAGAATGATTAATTCTTTTGATCGTCCGGCCAATACTGTAATAACACGGTTCCCTGCGCTTTTTAAGGCTTGTACAATGGGCAATAACGGAGCAATTCCGACACCGCCGCCTGCGCAGACAACTGTGCCGAATTTCTCAATGTGAGTGGCTTGTCCAAGTGGACCTACAACATCTGTTATATAATCACCTTCATTCAATTCGCAGAGTCGGGTAGAAGAGAGCCCGACTTCCTGTACCACAAGTGTAATTGTACCTTTCTTCAGATCTGATCCGGCAATGGTGAGAGGCATACGTTCTCCTTTTTCACCTACACGTACAATTACAAAATGTCCAGCTTTACGAGACTTTGCTATTAACGGGGCTTCTATTTCGAACCTGTAGACTTTATCTGAAAAATGATTTTTACTGATAATCTTGTTCATTGTTTTATAGATTTGTTGGCGGAACCGGGTAAAAACTTTCAAATTAATACTTCTGCAAAGATACGGCTTAATTAGTAAAAAGAAAAGTGGGAGAGATTGAAAAAACTTATTCTCCTACTTCATAGAGTATAATTTACCCCTACAGGAGAGTGTGTGAGAACTGAAAAGTATTCAGTCGCATTGACTCAATCTGTAGGGGTAAATTATACTATGCACAAAGAAGTGCGTAGTCTTTTATATTAATCAATTCTATCAAACCCTGTGTAGGGGATTAGCGCCTTAGGTATTTTAATCCCTTCGGACGTTTGATTATTTTCTAATAAAGCAGCAACGATACGTGGAAGAGCCAATGCGGAACCGTTTAAGGTATGGCAAAGTTCTGTTTTCTTTTCACCTGTGCGGTAACGACATTTTAATCGATTAGCTTGGTAGGTATCAAAGTTAGATACTGAACTAACTTCCAACCAACGTTTTTGAGCTTCGGAGTATACTTCGAAATCGAAGCAAAGGGCGGCAGTGAAACTCATATCTCCGCCGCATAGGCGTAAAATCCGATAGGGCAACTCCAACTTTTGCAATAATCCTTCTACATGGTTCAACATTTCCTGATGTGATTGTTTGGAATGTTCCGGTTTGTCAATGCGTACCAGTTCTACCTTAGAAAACTCATGTAAACGATTTAGTCCCCGCACGTCTTTTCCGTAAGACCCGGCTTCACGCCGGAAGCATTGTGTATATGCACAATTCTTAATTGGCAGATCTTTTTCTTCTAAAATCACATCCCGATAAATATTGGTCACGGGAACCTCCGCTGTTGGTATTAAATAGAGATCATCTACTTCACAGTGATACATTTGTCCTTCTTTATCAGGAAGTTGTCCAGTACCATACCCGGATGCGGCATTTACTACAGTAGGCGGCATGATTTCCATATATCCTGATTTGCGTGCTTCGTCAAGGAAGAAGTTAATCAGTGCACGTTGTAGTTGGGCTCCTTTTCCTTTATATACGGGAAAACCAGCTCCCGTTATTTTTACGCCTAAATCAAAATCAATTAAGTCATATTTCTTTGCCAATTCCCAGTGTGGCAATGCGTCTTTAGGAAGTTCAGTTTCCATTCCTCCCATTTTTTCCACTACATTATCTTCTGCACCTATGCCTTCGGGCACGCTGTCGTAAGGGATGTTCGGAATAGTGTATAATAGATTTTGAAGTTTCTCTGAGGCTTCATCCATGGTGGTCTGCAATGCCTTGTTGGCTTCTTTGAGCTCAGCAACACGGCTTTTGCTTGCTTCGGCTTCTTCCTTTTTTCCTTCTTTCATCAATAGCCCGATAGACTTCGATGTGGAATTGACTTCCGCTAGATTATTGTCTAATAAGTTTTGAGAATTACGCCTTTTGTTATTAGCTTCCAGCACTAATTCGATTGTTTCTTTAGCTTGCTTGAAGTGTTTCTTTTCTAAACCACGGATGACGGCATCGGTGTTTTCTGTTATTTGTTTAATGGTAAGCATATCCTTTGATACTTAAATTGATTTTACTCTAATTTTGCGAATGCAAAGATAAATAAAAAAAGAATAGGGTGTTGTTTGATATAAAAAGAAAAGGATGCAATCACTTGGATTACATCCTTTTTCTCTATTTTATTGTGTAGAAACTTATGCTTCTGTCTTTTCGGCGGGAATGATAGAAATATATCTTCTGTCTTTTTTGCCTACTTTGAATTTTACTATTCCATCAACTAAAGCGAAAAGAGTGTGGTCCTTTCCCATCCCCATGTTATCACCCGGATGAAATTCAGTACCTCTTTGACGAATGATGATGTTACCTGCCTTGCAAGTTTCGCCACCAAATATCTTTACGCCTAATCTTTTACTTTCTGATTCGCGGCCGTTCTTAGAACTACCGACACCTTTTTTATGTGCCATTTCTTCTTACTTTTTTAAATTGATTAAGCTACTACTTCTGTAATTGTTAATTCAGTGAACTGTTGACGATGACCGTTCAACTTACGATATCCTTTTCTTTTCTTCTTGTGAAAAATAAGAACTTTGTCACCTTTTACCAAGCTTGATACAACTTGGCAAACAACTTTTGCACCTTCTACAGTTGGAGCACCTACGGTAATGCTGCCGTCTTTGTCTACCAAAAGGATTTTTTCAAATTCTACTGTAGTGCCATTTTCAGCATTCTGAATGTGGTGTACAAATAGCTTCTTGCCAGCTTCTGCTTTAAATTGCTGACCGTTAATTTCTACAATTGCGTACATCTCTTATAATGTATAAGTTAGCTCCGTCGGGTGGTTTCTAATCACTTAGAGAGCACTTAGTGGAACCCGGTTCGGAATAATCGGGTGCAAAAATACGGCTTTTATTTCTTTCGGACAAATATTTAATTGCTTTTTTACTAGAAGCCCAATGCTTTTAATAAGTAAACGCCGACAATTAGTAGCACAATGGATATTATGGCTAATATGATTATAATGAGTAAACTATAAAAAAACATCAGAGCCGTTCGCAATAAACTTTTTAGCCAAGTAGTATGGAAGAGTTGTTGATAATCCCACCAGAACAATAAGAAAATACTCCAAGCCGGAATATCATATAAGTCAACACCGGCTTTGTCATTAAAGGGTAAGTAGATGATACTTATGAGTAATATTTGGGCGGCAATATATGTCTGTATGAAAAGATGTTCTGTCATGTTTAAGTTGTGGTGGTACTTGCGCCGGCGAAAAGTCATACGCGTGGCAAGTGCAAACAAGGGCAAAGTGCACATGATTCCTGCGGTCTTATTTCCGTGGGCCCAGCTCTGAAGCAAATTCCAGACTTTTTGTAAGAAAGGCATTGAATCCAATTGCTTCTTCATATGCTCTATAATTTCGGTTTGAGTGTCGTTGAAGTCAGCAATTGAATTTTTATCTTTACTGATCTCTTTCCCTTTAAGTTTCAAGGACACTGTTTGGGTACTATCTTCGTTGGCTCTTGTGGTGTTTTCTCCTAAAGAGTTTAGTATTAAAGTTAATGCTTTCTTACTCTGTGTATCTTTTATGGTGTCTAGGCGTTGCTGTATTTGTTGTTTTGCAATGGTGAGCTGCTCTGATTTCGACAATTGGGGAGTCTCTTTTTGGGGGACATATGGATTAGCCAATTGGACTAAAAGAATGTAAATGGCGGCTAATACAAATAAGGTCTGAAACGGGCGGAAGTAATGAATTCTTTTACCTTTTATGAAATCGTTTATCATGTATCCCGGGCGGTATAGTAATTCAATGAGCGTGCGCCAAAAGCCATTATCTATATTACTTAACCCTCCGAGGGCGTTTTTTATAATATAGCGAAAAGAGAAACGGCCGGTCTTACTATCTTGCCCGCATCTGTTGCAATAGTTTCCGGTATAGGTATTCCCACAGTTTTGACAGGTTGTTGAGGAGGATGAATTCTTTTTTGAAGGTACACCGTTGAGTTGCTTGCAATGTAAGAAGCGGTGGTATGTTTTGCAACGTTTCCAAACAGGTGATATCCATTTAAAGATAGCCGGAGGTAGATTTCTTTGCTTAATGGTGGATATGGATATGATGATAAAAATGATAAGTAGATAATAACTTTCTGCCGTAATTATTTCTATGGCAGCCAATAAGAGAAGAACCGGAAGTACGATTTTGACGAGCGATTTCTTTTTCTTTATCGGTTTTTTCTTTTTCAATTGATCTACTTTCTCTACTTCTTCATCGTTCATTAATAAGTCTTCAAGTGTATCCATTATTTTATAATGCGGATAAATTTGAAGCTCTTCTTTTGTCGTCATGCCATGCAGGACTCCGGCAAAATCAACGCCTACTGCTTGAGCGGTTTCAGCATCTACAGTACTGTCGCCTATATATAAAGTCTCGGCAGGAACCGTTTGAAGTCGTTGCATAGCTAGTTTTACTCCTTCGGGAGATGGTTTTGCCGCATTAACATCCTCTCCACCGATGATTAGATCAAAAAACTGATCAGGAAAATGTAAATCAATCATTTCCTTGATCCGGTAACGGTATTTGGTTGAAATAATTCCTATGTGTGCTCCTTTTTCTTTTAGTGCAGTCAATACTTCTTTGGTTTCTGCAAAGAGTACTGTATTGACTGTCATATGTTCGTTCGCTTCCTCTACATATTCTTTTTTGAAAGCATTTAATTGGGCCGCATCACTAACTCCTGTGAGTATGGAAAACGACTCTTCCAAAGTTTTACCAATAGTCCGCTTGATTGTATTATCGGTAATATTGCTATATCCGTGACGGTTAAGAACAATCTGGAAGCAGGTGACAATGCCCTTTGATGAATCGGCAAGTGTATAGTCAAAATCGAAGAGGTAGGTTGTATAGCTCATTTAGCTTCTTCTATTTGTTTTGTCTTTTCTATTTCGCGTTTCACAAATTTCATTTTAAGATTGGCTTCTTCTTTATTTTTCTTTATTTCTGTAATGGAAGAAAGTAATTTTGCCAGTTCGTAAACACCACTTAAGGCCTGAAGATCGGCTTTCTCCATTTTGATAGAATAAGAACGGTCTCCAATATAATTGATGCGAATGTTCTTATCTTTATTTAAGTATAAGAAACTAATCACATTACCATCCTGACCGAGTTTATAATCCGCTTTTTCTATTTTTTCTCCAAGATCGGTAGTCTCGTAACTGTCTTTCGAAGGTGGCGTTTGGGCAAAACTTCCGTCGGGTGCTGTAACTCTTATGGCGTAGTGATGGATATTTTTATTTCCGCAATAGATAGAAGTCATGCTCATTTTTCCGTTTTCATCCACTAGGAAACGTAGGAAGGAGCGATGAATATTTTTCTCTATGGTTTGCGAGGAAGCCAAATAGTTACCAATTTGCTGATATGCAGTATCTTTTTCGAATACAAAGTCTTTTTTCAGAACGGCAAACTGCGTTTGCTTTTCAGTTAAGAGGCTGTCTAGGTAGGCCAGTGTTTTCTGTTGTTCTTTTAACTCTATTTCCTGCATCAGTCTAATGCCTTTTCTACGGGCGTCAAAAGCTTTTGGATATAAAATTTTGATACTGTCAATTTGTATTTTAGCTTCATTATAATGGCCTTTTTCAAAGGCTTCCTGGGCGCACTGGAGCTTTTTCTCCGCCTTTTCATCCGTGTTATGACATGCGGTGAATACGAAAAAAAGGAATGCAAGATATAGTAGCTTTCTCATAATTGTTCTTCTTTTATTTATGAAGGCAAAATTACAAATAATATCCGTATCTTTGCAGCCTCAATAGAAAAAATGGTCATATTGAGAGAGATGAATTTTAAGTAAAATTATGGTGGAGTTGACAGCAGAAGAGTTAAAGGCCCATTTTAGTGGTGATATATTTAAAAAAATTTCAGAAACAGCTGATGAGCTGGGAGTGGAATGCTATATAGTAGGCGGATATGTTAGAGATCTTTTTTTACAACGTCCGTCTAAAGATATTGATGTTGTAGTGGTGGGAAGTGGCATTATGATGGCTCAGGCGTTGGCTCAGTGTTTGGGAAAAGGTGCCCATGTTGCTGTTTTCAAGAATTTTGGTACCGCACAGCTTAAGTATCATGACATCGAAGTTGAATTTGTTGGTGCGCGTAAAGAATCGTATCAGCATGATTCCCGTAAGCCGATAGTGGAAGATGGTACGTTGGAGGATGATCAGAACCGTCGTGATTTTACCATTAATGCATTGGCCGTCTGCCTTAATCGGGAACGGTATGGTGAGTTGGTTGATCCTTTCGGTGGGTTGAATGATTTAAAAGAGAAGACGATTCGTACCCCTCTTGATCCTGATATTACTTTTAGCGACGATCCTTTGCGCATGATGCGTTGTATCCGTTTTGCCACGCAACTGAATTTTTATATCGATGATGCTACTTTTGAATCTTTATCTCGCAATCGCGAGCGTATCTCTATCATTTCCAAGGAGCGTATTGCCGATGAACTGAATAAAATATTACTTTCACCGATTCCTTCCAGAGGCTTTATTGATTTGGATCGCTCAGGATTGTTAGCTTTGATATTTCCTGAGTTTATTGCTTTGCAAGGGGTTGAGAGCAGGAATGGGCGTGCGCATAAGGACAACTTCTACCATACGTTGGAAGTCGTTGACAACATTAGTCGTACTACCGATAATTTATGGTTGCGATGGGCGGCTTTATTGCATGATATTGCCAAACCGGTGACCAAGCGTTGGGAACCTCGTGTCGGTTGGACTTTTCATAACCATAATTTTATAGGAGAGAAGATGGTTGCAGAGATTTTTCGGAATATGAAGCTCCCGATGAACGAAAAAATGAAGTATGTTCAAAAGTTGGTCAGGCTTCATATGCGTCCTATTGTAATTGCTGCTGATGTCGTTACCGATTCCGCCGTTCGTCGTCTGCTTTTCGAGGCTGGTGATGATATTGATGATCTCATGACATTATGTGAAGCTGACATTACTTCAAAGAATATGGAACGGAAAAAACGTTTTTTGAGTAACTTCAAGCTGGTTCGCCAAAAATTAAAAGATCTTGAGGAACGGGATCGTATTCGCAATTTCCAGCCTCCTGTTAGCGGAGAAGAGATCATGAAGATCTTTAATCTTCAGCCTTGTCAGGAAGTGGGAATCTTAAAGAGCGCTATTAAAGATGCAATACTGGACGGTGTCATCCCGAATGAGCATGAAGCAGCTTATGCCTTTATGTTGAAACGTGCAGAGAAGATGGGGCTTAAGTTCTCTGATCTTACTATAAATTAAAGATAGTCCCTATATAGAGCAGTGAAAACAAACGGATAAAATGTTTATTTTCACTGCTCTTTCTTTTTTATTTTTATTGCGGCAGGATTATGCCGGGTATATATTCCTATTGCTTTTCTTTTATTCTGCCTGTTGGAATTTGAGGGTGACCTTCATCAGATTGATGGTGTAAGTTACAACATTTTGTGCCTCTTGCAACATGGTCAGATATACCATGCTTACCTTGATGCTGCCAGATTGATTTTGAATGCGTTGTAGTTCTTCGCGTTTGAGATGAGCTAACTCGCCGTTAAGATCATTTGCTTTTCGAACATCATTTTCCAAACCATCGTAATTGTTCTTCTCCACTTTATGGCGGCAAACCTGCAATAAATAGGTAATATCTTCTGTAATATTGGCAAATTCGCTTTTTTGTATTGCTTCCAGAGGTTTAAAGTTGTTGTCAATGTGCTCTAAACATGGTTCGCAGAGCCGGCCTACGCTATATACCAGTTCACTTGCGAAATCATTTCCCTGATAATAATAAAGTCCTTTTTCCAATACGGTAGTGTTATCTAGGCGGCACATGGCAAGAGTTCCTGTGCGCTTCATTTGCTTGATGAGTTGTTTCTCAAATTTGAAAGCACCCATTGCCCGTCGCAAACCACGTAAGTTTTCGTTTAAAAAAGAGGTCACAGTACGTTCAAAATTCTCTTCAGCAAAGTTTAAAATCTTGACCAGTTCTTCGCGGGTATGTTTTCGCATTAATTCTAGGATTTCCGCATTATCGGTACTATGCATTAATTGTTTTAATGTTTCGTTACCTTTTTCTTTTTGTTTCTTTTGTCGGTAGAGAATTTGGCTCCGGATTAAAATAAATACGGCCAATGCAATGAGAATGACGATAGCTGTTGTTCCGCCAAAATGAATAATGCTTGTAACGATGAAGCAAATAGTGAAGGCAATTCCAGCCGTGATGAACCAACCGCCAATGACGCTCAATACTCCTGTAATGCGAAATACGGCCGAGTCACGTCCCCAAGCATGATCGGAGAGGGAGCTACCCATTGCAACCATGAATGTCACATAAGTTGTGGAGAGGGGTAGTTTCAATGAAGTCCCCAATGCTATAAGCAGACTGGCCAGGACGAGGTTTACTGATGCTCTTACCAAGTCGAAAGCAGCTCCATTGGCTATAATGGCTTCATCTTTCTGGAAACGGGTATCAAGCCATTTTTTACTATTTTCCGGTATGATTTTATTGATTCCGTTTGCCAGAGACAGGGTGTAACGTACAAGTGTACGTGCAATCGGAGTACTGCCAAAGTATTCTTCACCTTCATCTTGACGCGCCAAATCTACGGATGTTTTAATTACGCTATGCGCTTTCTTTGATGTGGCCAAGGCATAGACCATAATACCTCCGGCTGCCAGTAAGAAATACCATGGAGTGTGTGCCGGATTGAGAAGAGAAGCCATTAAGTAATGATCCGGAGCTACACCGGCTCCATTTGCGATGTAATCGGCATATGATGAATATCCGGCTAAAGGAACACCGATAAAGTTAACTAAGTCATTGCCTGCAAAGGCTAAAGCCAGAGCAAATGTGCCCATCAGTACAATGATTTTAAATACATTCACTTTCAGCCAGTGTAGTATCTGCATTAATATGGTAAAGAGAATGAAGCTGTAAAAAACCAGTATCATGGTGTTTTCTTGTATCCACTGCTTGTGTTCAGCAGTCATAAATGTGCTGGATTTTAATCCGCTGATTAAGATAAAGTAAGTGATGGATGTTATTGCCAGACCACCAAAAATACCAACACTGTATTTCATCTTTTTGGTGTAGTTGAAGGTAAATACGGTACGTGCAATCCATTGCACCACCATTCCACAGAAGAAGGCGATGGCTACTGAAACGAATATGGCCATAATTACTGACAGGGCTTTGTCTGTATTAATCAAGTCCCCTAGTCCGAGTGAAGGGTCATTGTACACTTTTATCAGTGAAAGGGCAAATGTTCCTCCCAGTAGTTCGAAGACCATGGAAACAGTTGTGGATGTAGGCATCCCCATTGTATTGAATATATCCAATACAACAACATCGGTCAGCATCACTCCCAAAAGAATGCATATGATTTCGCTCAAGTAAAAATGCTCGGGCTGGTAAATTCCATGCCGCGCGATGTCCATCATACCGTTAGATAGTGAGGCTCCGATGAATACTCCGAAAGCAGCGATAAACAAAATTGTTTTAAAGGAGGCTGCTTTAGCCCCTACCGCTGAATTCAGAAAGTTCACGGCATCATTACTGACTCCGACGATGAGATCGAATACAGCAAGGACAAGTAGGAAGACGACAATGCCTAAATAAAGTGTTTCCATAAAATGATATCTTTATGTTTTGGGTGCAAAAAAACGAAATCTTTGTTGCATGCAAGTGTCATACATGTTACAGAAATATTACAGCCGTTTAGCACTTCTCTTTTAAGTATTCATAAAATGTATATTGAGAACGTATTTTTTCTTTTTGCGGGTGAGGTGACTTCCAGCAATTTTTTAATTTTTCGTTGACAAAGCATGCTTTGCGTCTATCATTGAGTTGAATTGTTAGCATATCAATAAGCTCTTGCTTCATCTCCTTGTCCAATATAGGTGTCACAGCCTCGATTCTCCGGTAGAGGTTCCGTTTCATCCAGTCCGGTGATCCGAGATAAACCAATGGTTTGCCATTATTCCTGAAATACCAGATACGGGAATGTTCTAGATAAGTATCTACAATGCGTGTAATATGAATATTCCGGCTATATGTTTGTCCGGGGATGAGGCAACAGATGCCGCGTATAATGAGATCAATCTTTACTCCGCTTTCCGATGCTTCATACAGGCGGTTTATCATTTCCGGATCTTGCAATGCATTCATTTTAAGAATGATCCGTCCGCCTTTTCCTGCTTTGGCTGACTTTATTTCATTGTCTATTAGTCGGTTTAGTTCCGGGATAAGGTTGAATCGGGCGACTAACAACTTATGGAAAACCGGATCTTTTTTCCCTTTCAGCGTTCGGAATAAATTATGCAAGTCGTTTACAATCATTCTGTTGCAGGTGAATAGACCACTATCGGCATACAATGTGGCTGTACTTTCATTGAAGTTACCTGTACTGATGTATGCAAAGCTAGGCAGTTTTTTATTATCCGGTGTCTGCCTTAATATTAAGGCAACTTTGGCATGCACTTTCAATTTAGGAATGCTATATATAATATTGATGCCAGCTGTTTTCATCATTTCGGCTGTAGCCAGATTATTTTCTTCGTCAAAACGGGCTTTCAGTTCTACGAAGACTGTCACTTTCTTGCCATTCCGGGCGGCTGCTATAAGGGTATTGATGACCGCTGAATTTTCAGCCACCCTATATTGGGTCGCCATAATTTCGTGTACGGCTGGATCGTGTACGGCCTCATACAAAAAATGGATGAAGTGTTCAAAAGAGTGGTACGGATAATGCAGTAGCAGGTCTTTCTTTTCCACATAGTGGAATATAGATTCTTGATTGTCTAAGTATGTCAATTTCATGGGCTGTGGCTCCTTTACAGGGCGAGCGGCCTTATAGGGATTTGGCAGGTAGCGTAAATCTTCCAGATTAAGGTGTTTGTCTCCCGGAACTAACTCTTTAGGATCGATGTGGAATGCGCAGACTAGAAAATCCAGAAAGTCCTGAGGCATTGAGCGATCATATACAAAGCGGCAGACTGCTCCGATTTTTCGTTTTTTTATTTTAGTCCTTACTTGTTTGATGATTTCTGAGGTATCGGCCTCATCATCAATTAGAATATCGGCATCACGGGAAATTTTGATGCAATAGCTACTTTCCACTTCATATCCGGGGAAGATCATCTCAATATTAGCCTTGATGACGTCTTCAATAAACATGAAGTAGTAGTTGTTTCCTATTTTAGGCAGTTCAATGAAACGTGGTACTTTACTGTAGGGCAATTTCATTACAAAGTATTGTGTCCGGTTGCTGTTCTCGGGCGATGCCTCTTTTAAGAAGAGACGTACGGCAAGATATTGACGATTATCCCGAAGGAATGAAACGACCTTGTTGCAAACCGGTACAGGCTGGAGGAAGGGGAAGATCTCTTCCCTGAAAAAACGATGTACGAAATCGTGATGAAAGCTTTCTACCTTCGGACTTTGGTAAAAAATAATGTGATGCTTTCGAAGAGCAGGCAATATTTTGTGTTCATAGATATGGATACGGCTTTCCAGTTGGCGGTTGACTTCTTTATTGATCTCTTCCACTAACTCCACCGCGGACTGTACCGTTTCTTCATCATTCCGCGCGACGCCGGTAGCTATGGCCTTATGATCAGCCACACGTATTTTATAGAATTCTTCCAAGTTGGAGGAGTAGATAGAGATGAAGTTGATCCGTTCATATAATGGGATTGTATCATCTTCCGCTTCCATTAGTACGCGATAGTTGAAAGACAACCAACTAATGTCCCGCTTGAAATATTGATAATCGTTTTTCATGTTTCATTAAGATTTTCCCAAATATAGTTACCTTTGCAAACATAAACAAAAGAAAATGACAAAAATCGGCTTATTATCAGATACTCATGGTTATTGGGATGAAAAGTATTTGCAATATTTTGAGTCTTGTGATGAAATTTGGCATGCAGGCGATATAGGTTCTTTGGAAGTTGCCGGGAAACTCTCTGCTTTTCGTCCTTTGAGAGCGGTATATGGAAATATAGACGGGCAGGATATCCGTCAACTTTATCCGCAGATCAACCGTTTTATTGTCGACGGTGCGGAAGTTTTGATGAAACATATCGGTGGCTATCCCGGAAATTATGATTCTTCTATTCGCGGCAGTCTTATGGTAAAACCGCCTAAATTGTTTATCAGTGGTCATTCCCATATCTTAAAGGTGAAATTTGATAAGACATTGGGCATGCTTCATATCAATCCGGGGGCGGCGGGCATTTCCGGCTTTCATAAGGTGCGTACCCTGGTGCGTTTCATCATTGATAACGGAAGCTTTAAGGACTTGGAGGTTATAGAACTGGCCGGTTGATTTTTACCTTATTATTTTGCCATGTCACAATTCTTTCCGAAATTTGCGACATATAAATATTGATGAGAAGACGCGAAACAATCTATAAGGCTCTATTTCTTTTTAAGAGTTAGCAGATAAAAGTAATGTTGCTGTCGCAGCCTTAACAATAACAATATGAAAGGAATTATTCTTGCAGGCGGTAGTGCAACCCGGCTCTATCCTTTATCGAAAGCTATTTCGAAACAGATTATGCCGGTGTATGACAAGCCGATGATTTATTATCCTCTCTCCACCTTGATGCTGGCTGGAATCCGTGAGGTATTGATTATCTCCACTCCTCGTGATTTACCTATGTTCCGTGAACTACTGGGCACGGGCGAGGAATTGGGTATGGACTTTTCTTATAAGGTGCAGGAGAACCCCAACGGACTGGCGCAAGCTTTTGTCCTGGGTGCTGATTTTTTGGGTGGGGAACCCGGATGCCTTATATTAGGTGACAATATGTTTTACGGGCAGGGCTTTTCAGCCATGTTGCAACGTGCTGCTTCCATTAAACAAGGGGCGTGCATTTTCGGCTATTATGTGAAAGATCCCCGGGCTTACGGTGTGGTGGAGTTCGATGGGGCTGGTAAAGTTCTTTCTTTGGAAGAAAAACCGGTTCAACCGAGAAGTAACTATGCAGTTCCCGGACTCTATTTCTATGATGAATCGGTAACCCGGAAAGCTGCGTCATTACAGCCTTCTGCCCGTGGCGAATACGAAATAACGGATTTGAACCGGCTGTATCTGGAAGAAGGCAGCTTACAGGTGGAACTCTTTGGACGCGGCTTTGCATGGCTGGATACCGGTAATTGCGACAGTTTGCTGGAGGCATCCAACTTTGTGGCCACCATTCAGAACCGTCAAGGGTTTTATGTCAGCTGTATTGAAGAAATAGCCTGGCGTAATGGCTGGATTGACAATGCCCGCCTTCAATTGTTGGGAGAGGGATTGGGTAAGACGGAATATGGTAAATACTTGATGGAACTTGCTTTCTCGGGTAAATAAATATAATGATTAATAGAATGAAAACTTATCTTGTAACCGGAGCAGCCGGATTTATTGGAGCTAATTATATCAAGTATATTTTAGCTAAACATGATGATATTAGAGTGGTGATACTTGATGCGTTGACTTATGCTGGTAACTTTGGAACTATTGCTACGGATATTGATGATGAACGCTGTGTCTTTGTAAAGGGAGATATTTGCGACCGGGTGCTGGCTGATGAATTGTTTGCTAAGTACAAATTTGATTTTGTGGTCAACTTTGCTGCGGAGAGTCATGTGGATCGGAGTATTGAAAATCCTCAGCTTTTTCTTCAAACAAATATTCTTGGAACGCAAAACTTATTGGATGCCGCCCGCCGTGCCTGGGTGATGGGAAAAGATGAAAATGGATATCCGACCTGGCGTAAAGGGGTGCGTTATCATCAGGTTTCGACGGATGAGGTTTATGGTTCCTTAGGGGCGGAGGGATACTTTGTGGAACAGACTCCTCTTTGCCCGCATAGTCCTTATAGTGCTTCCAAGGCAAGTGCCGATTTTGTGGTGATGGCTTATCATGACACCTATAAGATGCCTGTAAGTATAACCCGCTGTTCTAATAATTATGGACCGTGTCATTTTCCGGAAAAGTTGATTCCGCTTATCATCAAGAATATTCTGGAAGGTAAGAAACTCCCTGTATATGGTGATGGAAGTAATGTCCGCGACTGGTTATACGTTGAAGATCATTGTAAGGCTATTGATTTGGTTGTCCGTGAGGGTGCCGATGGAGAAGTTTATAATGTTGGTGGACATAATGAGAAAACAAATTTGGAGATCGTGAAGCTTACGATAGCAACAATCCATCGTTTGATGATTGAAGAACCTAAATATTGCGAGGTGCTGAAGAAGAAGGTCAAGGGTCAGGATGGTGAACTCTCCGTTGACTGGATTAATGAAGACTTGATCACTTTCGTGAAAGATCGTCTCGGACACGACCAGCGTTATGCTATTGATCCGGCAAAGATTACCAAAGATTTAGGCTGGTATCCGGAAACGAAGTTTGAAGTCGGCATCGTTAAAACAATAGAATGGTATCTTAATAATCAGTCATGGGTGGAAGATGTGACCAGTGGCGATTACCAAAATTATTACGAGCAGATGTATGGGAAGCGTTAACGGTGCATGCGGGGTATTAAAGATCGCTTTGAACTCCTAACCGTTAATAAGTAACCCGATACTGAGAAGTATTCCCATAAGCAGCATATTGCGCGATGTTTCGCCTAATATGCTGTTTAATTTTTTGCCACTTCTGATGGTTACCATCCGTTGCCAGGTTTTCAGGTGCGGATAGATATAAAACTGCGGAAGCAGGGCGGCATATAAATTTCCATGTAGAGCAAACCAGAGACAAAGGAGTGCTGCTAAAACTCCCGATGCTAAATAAAAGTATCTGCCGAAAGGTTCTCCGAAGCGGACGATCAGTGTCCGTTTCCCGCTAAGTAAATCTTGTTCACGGTCACGATAGTTATTTACGATAAGTAATGAGTCTATGACGAGTCCGCAAATAAGAGACGCAATAATCACGTCTGTCCCGGGAGTGTGGGCTTGCACAAAGTAAGTACCGCTCACAGGTATCAATCCGAAGAAAATAAGTACTAAAAGATCTCCCCAGCCTTGGTACGACAAAAAGAAGGTGTATAAGAAAGCGAAGATCACACAGAGTACTCCTACCAGTATCAGAATCCATCCCCCATAGGGCAGGAGCCCGCAACCGGCAAGACAAGACAATCCTACGGCAACGGCTATTCCGCGTTTCATGGCATTGGGACTAATCCATCCTTGCGAACAGGCTCTTTCGGGACCTAAACGATCTGCTCGATCGGAACCTTTTAAAAAATCATATAAGTCGTTTATGAAGTTGGCAGCTATTTGCATACCGCAGGCAAATAAGGCACACAACAGTGTCGGAAGTAGTTTGAACTGCCCATGTGAAAAAGCCATAGAACTTCCTATTAGCACCGGTACAATAGCTCCTGTTAATGTTTTCGGACGTGCTGCGAGTATCCATGCACGGATTGAATTTTGCTGAGTATTCTCCATTCTGCTCGTTCTTTATAGATGGTTTGCAAAGATACCTAAAAAACTTTTCTTCTGTCTCTTCTCAGGGCAGCATTACCACTCCTTGTTTTTTCCTTCCGTCTATTTTGGCAATAAGCGGAATGTCAAAGTGGATATGCCGGAGGAGGGGTGTTTCGTGAACAGACGGTTGACTGTTTAGAAATTCCTCATTATAAACGCCATCGTTTATAAAGGAATTAATGGTGAAATAGCCTACTCCAAAAGAGGTCAGGTTTTGAAAAAAATGGGTTCCCTGACTAGGGTCAATGCGGTAATTACTCAGGCCGGATTCTACGATAATGCGTGCGGCGGAGATTTGCGACCATTTTACAGGTATGCCCAGATTGCTGTCGTTACTTCCCCAGCGCCCGGGGCCCACTAATATGTAATTCTTACCTTCTTGTTGAAAAGTACGGTTTAAAACTTCTATCTCTGTGGCTATCTTCTGATTGTGAGCGGAATTATATTGTTTGGTTTTGACATAAACAATGTCATATAAATCGTTCATAATGCCATGCCCCAGACAGTTGTTGGAGCGAAGCAAAATTTGTTCATCCGGAATGCGGGTGAGATCTTCGTTCAAAATCTCTTTGCTGTCTGCTATGGGTCGTATTTGCAGTAAATATACAACGCCGCTCTTTGCTTTTTCGCGGTCAATGTTGACTGCCAGTTCTATTTCCACCGGGCGGCGCATGGCCTGCTGGCTGTATTGCAGCACAAGTTGGAGGATGCGTGGCAGCGGAAAGACATTATGTTGCAGGATGTTGGCAAAAGTAATCACCTTACGTCCTTCGGGATAGATGCCGTCGCGGATAATTTGGTCGCGGGCGTCGTAGGTCGAAGCGATATACAGGAGTGACCCGTCTTTTTCTGCCTCTTTTATGGGTAAGTCGAGCAAGTTAAAACCATCATCGATGGAGAGATTATCTGCTGCATTACGTAGATCGAGGGCGTAGAAACGGGTTTGTGTTTCTTTGATCGCCAGATTTATTTCGCTGGTTTGCAGGATGTGGTTGGGGTGATAAGGGGAAAAACGTAAGGTAACGCCGCCGTCCACAATATATTTCCCTAAACCTAGAGCCAGATTTACGATACCTTCTTCTGTTTTTTCGTTTCCTATGGGATAGAAATTGAGCGAACGGGCCACTCCTGATATGGACGGATAGTAGCGATCACCATATTGATTGCCAACCACTTCTTGCAAAATGACTGCCATTTTCTCCTGATCGATGACATTGCTTGTGGCTTGCATATAGGCTTTGCTGTCTTTGAAGTAGACAGAAGCATATACGGCTTTTATGGCGTCCGAGAGAATGCGGAGCATTTCGTACTTATCATCCAGATACGGAATCATATATGTGTTGTATATTCCGGCAAACGGTTGATAATGGGAATCTTCCAATAAGGATGATGAGCGTACGGCAATAGGCGATTTCACTACATCAAAGAAGGTGAAGAAGTCTTCAACGAAGCGGTCGGATAATTTAGCCTTGAGAAAATAGCGCAATATGGTGCCGTCATCTTCATCGGAAAGCGCTACCTGGTAAAGGTTGTTGGTCTCCATAAACTCATCAAACACATCGGTGCAGAGAACTACGGTTTTAGGGATGCCGACATGGGCATTTTCAAATTCGTCGAAGTCGGGATGATGTTTTACCATATTATCTATAAAGGCGAGTCCCCGGCCTTTGCCGCCGAGCGAACCGTCGCCAATACGGGCAAAGTTGGAATAGCGGTCGAACCGGTCGCGTTTAAATACCGCTACAACACCCTGGTTCTTCATCTTACGATATTTCACTATTGCCTGAAAAATGATTTCACGGTGGGCATCCACATCTTGCAGGCTATTCCATGTAATGGGCTTCAGAAATTCGGCCACGGGGAACATTGCCCGTGAGTAGAGCCAGCGACTGATGTGGTTACGACTGATGTGATAGAGAAAAGACTCCACCGGTACGGCAAAAAGAATGTTCTGTAACTCTTTAAGGTTTTTCACACGGGCTATCTCTTCCATTGTTTTCGGGTTACGGAAGATAAAATCGCCAAAACCGAAGTTCTCTGAAACGATGCGCCTTAAATCCACATCCATTTTATTTGAATTTTTATCGACAAATGCTGCACCGTACTTTGCGGCATATGCAGCATTCCCCGTCTCGGACGACTGGATGATCAGGGGGATAAAAGGATCTTGTTTGCGTATGGCTATACAGAGTTTGATACCGGCCAGAGCGTCTTTCTTCCCTTCTTTAGGAAACCGGACATCGGTGATGACTCCCAATACATTGTTCTTATACTTTTCGTACATCTCCGTTGCCTCTTCGTAGGTACGGGCTAAAATGATTTTGGGACGTCCGCGCATACGTAATGTCCGTTGGTGGGCATTGAGCGCTTCTGTTGAAAACTCTTGACTTTGTTTTAAGATAAATTTATAAAGGTTGGGCAGGATGGAAGAGTAGTAACGGATGCCGTCTTCTACCAGGAGGATGACTTGTATGCCGACTTCGTTTACGTCATGATCCAGATTCATCTTATCTTCTATCAGTTTGATGATGGAGACGAGCAAATCGGTGTTGCCCAGCCAGCAGAATATATAATCGAACGGACTTAAATCTTCGTTTGCAATACGTTTGGTGATTCCGTGGCTGAAAGGCGTCAGTATAACCATTGGTATTTGCAGAAATAGACTTTTTATCCGGCGGGCGACATCAAAACTTTCATTCTCGCCTGTGCCGGGCATATAGATGATTAAATCAAATGGAACCGTAGACAATTGGTTTTGGGCTTCCTCATAAGTGGACACTTGGGTGAATCGCGGTGGGTAGCGTAGAGACAGGGAAGTGTACTCATTGAATATCTTTTCGTCGATACGCCCGTCGTCTTCCAGCATGAAAGCGTCGTACGGATTGGCTATAAGAAGGATATTGAAAATACGCCGTGTCATTAGATTGGCGAATTGTGTATCCTTAAAGTAGAGCTGATTTAATCTGAGTTTGCTCAACATGATTCTTTCATTATGTAAGATATGCAATATTCACTAATTTTCTGAACATATGCAAGGAATTAGCAAGAGATTTGGTAAATACGTGCGGTAATTTATCTCCCTTCCACTTCATCCCAAGACCCTACACCGTACATGACTGTGATCATTGCAATATAAACTGCATTGGCAGAATATACGCGTCTCCTGTCAATGCGAGGCTCATTAATTTGTTTGCAAATAGTATCTTCTTCCTTTCTATGAATGCAAAATAATATATGACATTATAAAAGCTATTACATCCTATCTAATAAGTGCTTAAATCATATATTAAAGGGAAACACATTATACAATAAGAGTAAAAGCTATAATGCGCAATCGTTGTTAAATAGGCAGGGCAGACGCATTAAAAAGCGGAACTCTGCATTAGTTTTGATAAATAATTGTCATCCCATCCGGCTTTTAATCTTTTCAGATTCATACTTCCCTTCGTTGTCTTATCGTTTTTCAGAGTAGCCAACGCCATCTTAGTGAGTGCCGAAAAGTTTCTTGCGGCATTCTTGACTTTCTTGCTTTGATCCTCATGAAAAGTGACATCCAGTTGCCAATGAAGGTTGTTTTCTATAGACCAATGTTGCCTAATTGCATCCGCAACTTCTTCCGGATTGTCATTTCCAAGTGAGGTTATATAATATCTGGTTTCTTCTGTTATTTCTCCCGTAGCATGGATTATTCTTTCGGAAGTTATACCCACAACCGATTTCAGACCGACAAATTTCCCCTTAAACATATTTGCCATGATATCAACTCCATAATTAATAACCAGACAGGTTCTGGTTTCCGTCCTTCCATGTCCGCTAGTTTCGGAGGTATGGGTTGCAGCTATCTTGTGACGGGGACTATACTTAAAGTTCTCAACCAGTTCCTTGGCAAGTTCGTAACTTTTGGGCTGATTCTCTTTGAGGGCGATAACATAATCCCCTTTTTTTTCTACAATAGCCTTTGTTATTGCTGTTTGGCAACCCATTGCATCTATCGTTACAATGCACTCTTCAAGGGATAGGGCACTAATTAATCTGGGAACGGCTTCTATTTCATTGCTTTTTTCCTCCACCTTCTCTTGCCCTAAGGAAATCCCATTCGCAGCAGACCATGCTGAAACCATCCACAGTTTAAAGCCGTCCCGTCCTGTAGTATGTTCTGCATCGCATTTACTGGAACCGCGCATTAGTTTGCCATCTATAGCCACAACCCCTTCTACCTTATCGCAAATCTGCTTAACCCAATTGCGAAAGATCAGTTCGAAATGTTGGGGATCAAGAATACTAAAGAACCGGTTAAAGGTGTCATGGCTGGGGATCGATACTAAATCGGGGAATCGCTTTTTAAAGAAATCAATCTTGGAATTCCCAAATGCTTCTATCTCATTCCAAGATTGAGCACCACATATCACCGCAGATATGGCAATATATATGATATGCTCCATTTTATGGACTTTCTTACGGTCTAATCTGGGGTCCTCTATTTGTTTACAAATGTCAATAATACCTATTTTCATGTCAAAGGATGTTTAGTTTCACTCTGCAAATGTAATAAATTCATTAGACACATATAATAGTGTATCAGCTATATATACCATATATACAATGAGAAACAGATAGGCAATGTAGTAAAAACTATAATGCGTCTGCCCTGTGTTAAATAGGCATTCTTTACTTACTTACATTTGTGAATCATATTCTTCACACTTGTAAGACTTCTTCTTCACATTAGTGAGTAAGTAGTGCCACACTTGTGAGCCATAAGTTTAGATGGTGTATTAGCAGAATAGATATAATATACTGACTTAGAAGATATAGAGTACTGACTTAAGAAACATAGGGTATTACTCCAAGAAACATCGGACGTTAATTCAAGGAAAATCTGCTTTTGACCTTAAAGAGAACGGAGCACGTAATTAGAATACGGTGGTTTTTCGACAAAAGAGCCTTACCTTCGAAACTAAATCACATAAAAACAGGGCAAAATGATGGCGTTTATTGTTGTGCTGAAATAGGCTTAAATACTAATAATTGACTGTAAATTAGCCTGTTATTGTCCGTTCTTAGCGGTGCAAGTAAACTTTGGTTGCACCCTTATTTTTTTTTACTTGCACCGCTCTTATTCCCTGTGTATCAGTTATATATGGGCATTGGTGCAAGTGTGCAAGTAAAACATGCACTAAACTACAGTGTGTCTGAATTCAAGTTATAAATAGGGCGATTTTAACTTTATCATATTTATTAATGGAAGATATGATTTTTCGTTGTATTGTCAATGCCACACTTTCTCATCATGATTGGTAAGTCCATTGGACCTTGTATATTATTCACACTCTTTGTAGTGGTCGTTTTCTTGGGACCGGGGATTAGCGGACTATAAGCCAGCACGTGACGGATGCGGGTGCGTTGGTCCGAGGTAAATTGATCGGAGTAACAAACTTCATAATCCATAATGTTACGCCCAACGAATTCTTTGCTAGTTTCGCAATTTTCACGAGTCGCAGCTTCTTTCATTGTGACATTTTCCTGTTGCAAAACCAGTGGAAGTAGTTTCTCGTATGCTGCTCTGTCATAGCTTGGCGTGTCGTCACAATAGTCGGAGTTGATGCAACTCGTAGTTAAATTACCATCTTCGTCTTCAGAGAAAGTATGATGTAATCCTAAATAGTGACCTAATTCGTGGGCTAGAGTTACTGTTACGTCATATGGGTTATAATACATGCCTGATTCTTCATAAGCGTACAGGCTGTTGATTGATACGCAGTAAGGGAATTTAAGATTCCTCTTGCTTAAAGAAGTTGCCGTTGTGGAATTAAGCCCTTCCAGAGAATTGCTTCCTTCGGTTGAGAAAGGCAAATGGGTGATACCTAAAGTTGTGCTTCCAGAGTTATCGGTGGTGAAATTGTAAAACATTACATTAATGTACTTATTAGGATCCCATAGTAGCGGTACATATTTCCCTGTATTGTCACTCATGAAAGCGCTGCAATCCATTGGCACTTGTTGCCAGTTGACATACTCCACTCCCGGAGTGGTAAGTGTATCCCCGTTTTCATTGGTAGTGGCTAACTTAAATTCAAGATTCATATCTACACTGTTGTCTGAATTCTGATACAGACTGTTAACGACTTTAAGTAAATATGCAAGTTGCTTTTGTCCGGTGTATTGTAATGAGTCACTTTTATCTTTATATAATACGTGGAAAATAACCGGAAGTCTATAATGATATTCATCTCCTGAAATCATTGCAGCCTGGGTTACTGTTATTGTTTGCTTAAGTTCGCTGGCGGTTGTTATAGTGACAGTTGCCGTACGTGTCGTATTAATGTTTCCGGTGACAGACAGGGTCAACTCTGCATCCCCGGTTCCACTTTTAGCAGAGAGTGTACACCAGGTGGCACTGCTTGAAGCAGTCCATGCTTCATTGGCTACGACGTTTACACTCAGTTCTCCCTCATCATAAGAAACGTCGCTGAATGTGGTCTGTGAAAGTTCAAGCTTGGGAGAGGTCTTGCTATCTTCACAGCCGACTAACAACAATAAAAGTATAGGAAGAAATATAAGTTTTGCTTTCATCTGTTTTTATTCTAAATTAAGTATCTATGCAAATTTAAGTAAAAAATTCAATAATATACTAATATTTCCTACCTTTAGGCGGATTTAATAGACAATTGTCTACTTATGGAAGTAATTTTATATTTATAGATATGAAAAATCGAATCTTATTATTGACAACTGGTATTATGTTAATGTCTTGTGCAGAACAAAAGAGATTAGTTTATCCTGCTACTGCTAAAGTGGATTCTGTGGATGTGTATTTTGGCGAAAAGGTTGCTGCTCCTTATCGCTGGTTGGAAAATGATACGTCGGCTGCTACGGCTGCATGGGTGAAAGCGGAAAATGAGGTAACAGAGGAGTATTTCTCTCGAATCCCTTTTCGTAAAGCTTTGTTGAAGCGGTTGACTGCGGTGGCTAATTATGAAAAGATCGGTACACCATTCAAGAAACACGGAAAATATTATTTCTCCAAGAATAATGGATTGCAGAATCAAAGTGTGTTGTATGTTCAAGATTCCCTGACTGGTGAACCACGGGTGTTTCTGGATCCTAATAAATTATCGGATGACGGAACGGTGGCGCTGACCGGTATCTCTTTTTCGAATGACGGGAAATATACTGCTTATACAATAGCAAGGAGTGGTTCTGATTGGGTTGAGATTTATGTATTGGATACAGAAACCGGTGAGAAGCTGGAAGATCATATTAAATGGGCTAAGTTTACGGGAGCATCCTGGCAGGGGAATGGCTTTTATTATAGCGCTTATGATGCTCCGGTAAAGGGTAAAGAGTTCTCTAATGTGAATGAGAATCATAAGATTTATTATCATACAATCGGCACTCCGCAATCTGAGGATAAGTTGGTTTATCAGAATCCGGCTCATCCTAAACGTTTTTATAGTGCCACGGTCAGTGAGGATGAATCGGTTCTGTTCTTGGATGAGAGTGGCGAAGGACGTGGGAATGCGCTTTATATGAAAGATCTCAAAAAGAAGAATGCTTCATTTGTGCCGATGGCTACGGATATGGATTATCAATATTGGCCTATTGAAGTGATGGATGGTAAGATTTACATCTATACTAATTATGGAGCACCTAAAAGCCGTATAATGGTAGCTGACGTTAACAGCCCTGAAGAGAAGGACTGGAAGGAACTTGTTCCTGAGTCTAAAAACGTACTGTCCAACGCACAGGTCATTGGTGGCAAACTGTTCCTGGTTTACGATAAGGATGCTGCCAATCATGCTTATGTTTATGGACTGGATGGAAAAGAAATACAGGAAATCAACCTGCCTTCTCTGGGTTCGGTTGGTTTCAGTGGCGAGAAGGATGACAAAGAATGTTTCTTTGGCTTTACCTCTTTTACTATTCCGGGTGCTACTTACAAATATGATGTGGATAAAAATAGTTATGAATTGTTTCGTGCTCCGAAAGTGCAGTTTGATGCCGATGAGTTTGTCACCGAGCAAGTGTTTTATCCCAGCAAGGATGGTACCAAGATACCTATGTTCCTTACCTATAAGAAAGGGTTGAAGAAGAACGGCAAGAATCCGGTATTCTTGTATGGATATGGTGGTTTTAATATCAGTCTTTATCCGGGCTTTTCTTCCGTTCGTATTCCTTTTTTGGAGAATGGAGGTATCTATGCCCAAGCTAATTTGCGTGGGGGAGGTGAATATGGTGAAGAATGGCATATTGCGGGTACTAAAATGAATAAGCAGCATGTGTTTGATGACTTTATTGCTGCGGCGGAATATCTTATTGCCCGGAAGTACACCGATAAAGATAAGATAGCCATAGTCGGTGGCTCTAACGGTGGATTATTGGTAGGTGCTTGTATGACACAACGTCCCGACCTGTTTCGTGTAGCCGTTCCGCAAGTAGGAGTGATGGATATGCTCCGCTATCATAAGTTTACCATCGGTTGGAATTGGGCGAGTGACTATGGTACAAGTGCTGATAGCAAGGAGATGTTCGAGTACCTGAAAAGTTATTCTCCGTTGCATAACTTGAAACCGGGAACGAAATATCCTGCTACTCTGGTGACGACTGCCGATCATGATGATCGTGTGGTGCCGGCTCATTCCTTTAAATTTGCCGCTACTTTGCAGGATTGTAATGATGGAACGAACCCTACAATCATTCGTATTGATAGTAAGGCCGGACATGGAGCTGGTAAGCCGATGAGTAAGATCTTGCAAGAACAAGCTGATATTTACAGCTTTATCATGTATAATTTGGGGATGAAACCAAAGTTCTAATGAGGGGGATTTATCATTTTATTATTGTTTAGCCAAAATATCGTTGTATTCTATAGGTAATGATAAAACTTTATCTATATTTGTGGCGTTATTTATTGACATTTTGATTGTATAACCAATTGGAAACAAAAAAGGGAACGACCTTTAAAAACGTAATATTATGAATATCGAACGAATTATGTCCTCTTTGGAGGCGAAACACCCCGGCGAGTCTGAATATCTTCAAGCCGTGAAGGAAGTATTACTTTCTATCGAAGATATTTATAACAAACATCCGGAGTTCGAGAAAGCTAAGATAATAGAACGGCTGGTGGAGCCTGATCGTATTTTTACGTTCCGGGTGACTTGGGTGGACGATAGCGGTGAGGTGCAAACCAATCTCGGTTACCGTGTCCAGTTTAATAATGCCATCGGTCCGTATAAAGGGGGGATTCGCTTTCATGCTTCAGTGAATCTTTCTATTCTTAAATTCCTGGGATTTGAGCAAACCTTCAAGAATGCACTGACAACACTTCCTATGGGAGGTGGTAAAGGTGGTTCCGATTTTTCACCCCGGGGTAAGAGTGATGCTGAGATTATGCGTTTCTGCCAGGCGTTTATCTTGGAACTTTGGCGTCATCTGGGGCCTGATATGGATGTGCCGGCCGGAGACATTGGCGTTGGTGGGCGTGAGGTCGGTTATATGTTTGGTATGTATAAGAAGCTGACACGTGAGTTTACCGGTACTTTTACAGGTAAGGGACTGGAATTTGGCGGTTCTTTAATCCGTCCCGAAGCAACTGGGTTTGGTGGCTTGTATTTTGTTCATCAAATGTTGCAGACCAAGGGGTTGGATATAAAAGGTAAGACAATTGCTGTTTCCGGCTTTGGCAATGTGGCATGGGGTGCTGTTACCAAAGCTACCGAACTGGGAGCAAAAGTCGTTACCATATCCGGTCCGGATGGTTATATTTACGATAAGGATGGGATCAGTGGCGAGAAAATAGACTATATGCTTGAACTGAGAGCTTCGGGTAATGATATTGTCGAACCGTATGCAGAGCAGTTCCCCGGCGCATTGTTTGTTGCCGGTAAACATCCATGGGAGGTAAAAGCTGATATTGCGTTGCCATGTGCTACGCAGAATGAGCTGGACGGAGAAGATGCCCGCGAGTTGATTAAGAATAAAGTCTTATGCGTGGGTGAGATTTCTAATATGGGATGTACTCCCGAAGCAATTGATTTGTTTATTGAGCATAAGATCATGTATGCCCCGGGTAAGGCTGTTAATGCGGGCGGTGTGGCTACTTCCGGTCTGGAGATGTCGCAAAACGCGATGCATCTCAGTTGGAGTGCACCCGAAGTCGACCAAAAATTGCATGCTATTATGCATGGTATTCATGCCCAGTGTGTGAAATATGGTACTGAGCCGGATGGATATATTAATTATGTGAAAGGTGCCAATATCGCCGGTTTTATGAAAGTGGCGCACGCCATGATGGGGCAAGGCATTATATAAAAAATATTTGTTTAGTTGTATTTGTGGTTTGTACCGCTCTTGCCTGTGAAGGCGATGGGGCGGTACTTTTTTATTGAGAGGTGCTTTTTATCAATCTATCATTTCGATTCCAACTAATTTCTCCTACCTTTGTCTGCTGGAAATTTATAATGATAAGAAGATGTTATTACCAGAATTAAAATTGAGACGCGACAAGATACGCATGCTCATGGCGCAACAGTCTATTGACGCCGCTCTTATTACTTGTAATGTAAACTTGATCTATACATATGGCTGTGTGGTAAGCGGATACCTGTATCTGCCTCTTAACGCACCGGCTCATTTATTTGTAAAACGCCCTAATAATATTCAGGGAGAGCATATACATGCTATCCGCAAACCGGAACAACTGCCGGAACTGATAAAGGAAACAGGGTTGCCTATGCCTGTGAAATTAATGTTGGAAGGTGATGAACTTCCTTATACTGAATATAATCGTTTGGCTGCTTGTTTTCCTGAAACAACAGTGGTCAACGGCACTCCTCTCATTCGTGAAGCAAGGAGTAAGAAAACTCCGATTGAGATAGAATTGTTTCGTCGTTCGGGAGTTGCACATACTAAGGCTTATGAGCAGATTCCTTCTGTTTACCGTCCGGGAATGACCGATCGTCAATTATCTATTGAAATAGAACGCTTGATGCGATTGGAAGGGTGTTTGGGTATCTTCCGGGTATTTGGACAGAGCATGGAAATATTTATGGGGAGTTTATTGGCGGGAGATAATGCGGCAACGCCTTGCGCTTATGATTTTGCATTAGGGGGTAAGGGGCTGGATCCTTCTCTTCCGGGAGGAGTGAACGGCACTTTGTTGCAGGCCGGACAATGTTTTATGGTTGATTTGGGCGGAAATTTCTATGGCTATATGGGAGACATGAGTCGTGTGTTTTCTATTGGGAAGTTACCTGAAAAAGCCTATGCGGCCCATCAAGTCTGTCTTGATATTCAGGCTGCTGTCATTGAGAAAGCAAAACCCGGAACGGTGTGTGAGGAGTTGTATAACACAGCTATCGACTTGGTGACGAAGGCTGGTTTCGCTGATTTTTTTATGGGAGTGGAGCAAAAGGCTAAGTTCATCGGGCATGGCATAGGCCTTGAAATCAATGAAGCTCCTGTTTTAGCTCCTCGTGTGAAGCAAGAACTTGAACCGGGTATGGTTTTTGCACTTGAGCCCAAAATCGTACTTCCGGGTGTCGGTCCCGTTGGCATAGAGAATTCATGGGTTGTTACTTCCGAGGGCGCCGAAAAGCTGACTCTTTGTAAAGAAGAGATCATTGAACTTTAAGCTATCCCGCTTCATAATATTCAAATAGAAAAAAGCGGGTAATGAAATCCCAATGTTTATGTAAAACCTCCTTTCCGTTCGGAAAGGGGAGGCTGATGTCGGGAAGCAGATTGTGATACATGCCATATTTAATGAGATCAAATGGGCATGCACTTGGTTGACAAAAGATCAGATACCCTTCTAGTTCTGCTCTCGCAGGATCGTATGTTTTATTTCTCGGATCTTTAAAACAGAAAGAGACTTCCGGTGCTAATAGCATTCCTTTGGCATTAGCGTATATCACAAAATTTTCCAGGTCTTGCATTTCATTCAGTAGGTTATTTTTTTTATTTTCCCATTTCAGTGTCTCTAGCAAGAATTTCTTTAATTCTTTGTAGGTGGGAAAGTATAATAACGGTTCTCCACCGCTATATTCAAGGCAACGGGCTGCATCCTGACTTAAGATTGTATCGGGTTTTATCTCTGTTAACGGAGTAATAGGGATGTCCATAATAAAAAGTTCCATCGGCCATGTATCTAAAGCAAGTGTGTCATCTATAGGTGCTTTTTCAAAATCCTGATCCAGTTGCTTATAAATTTTTTGGCTAAGTGATAGTAATTCCGGATCAAATGGATCTTGGATGTAGGCCCTATGATTTATATCAATAGGAATTTGGGATAGAACGAACCATAAAACGATAGCGATATCTTCCGGATTGACTTCATCGGGGAGGTATGAATCGGTCAAAGTATAAAAAGGTAAGTAGGTCTTGTAGTGCTCGTAGCACCTGTCTGTAAAATCCTTCCATCCGCCACTTTGTGCAATTGCGTCCTGAAAATAGATGGCGCAGACAATAGCAGCTTCGGTTCTTTCTTGTATACCTTTCTTATAATAGATCGGGGATTGTTCTATTATGGGAAGTAGTTTCTTTGCATATTCGACATACCATCTGTCCGTAGGTGATTCTTTGCTATGGTTATTTATAGCTAACCAGCGCTGCATATAAATATAGCCTTGTTTCATTTGTCTGTTTTATTTTACAAAAATAAATATTCTCTTATAATTATAAAACAAATATTAACGAAATATGTTGTATAAAAGCTATTTTATATGGAATGTTTTTTCTGTTTCTGATCGGATTGCTATCTCTAAAGCCTTTTCAGAGCCAGTTTGATGACTTGTTCTACCGGGGCATCCGGCTTCTCTTGTATAATGGTCATGACGACTTTTTGTGATGGAGTTTGTGCAAAACCTAACATGGTAAGTGCGGCGATAGCTTCTTCCTGAATTTGCGAACCAGCAGAGTTCAATAGGCTTCCCATCATTGCATTGTTATCATTGGCTAAGCTACTTTTTATTTTGTCTTTCAGGTCTACAATAATACGTTGTGCTGTTTTTAGTCCGATTCCTTTTACTGTTTTTAGCAGGTTTGCGTTCTCGGTACTGATGATATTTACCAATTCGACGGGAGAGAGTGCGGATAAGATCATTCGGGCTGTATTTCCTCCAATTCCGGATACTGATAAGAGCAGAAGGAATAATTGTCTCTCCTGTTTGTCCACAAACCCATAGAGGACGTAGGCATCTTCTCGAATAGCTTCGTAGATATAGAGTTTACAAGTCTTTTTACCTTGAATGGCAGCGTATGTGTTTAAAGAGATATTCACTCCATATCCTAATCCGTTACAATCTATCACTGCGTTTGCCGGACTTAGTTCGACAAGTTCGCCTTTTATATATTCTATCATGTCTATATTATATTACCAAGCGTAAGCCTTTATTTTTTCTCTTTTTGATGTGGATATAGCTTTGAAATATTCATTGTCATTCTATAAAGCTATAGTCCTGTCAAAGATATAAATTAATTTGTAGAAAATAGTTGGTTTATATGATGCAATAACCCCGAAGTGCTTCTATGGCGCTTCGGGGTTATTTGAGAATATCTTTTCTTAGGTTGATTTTCTAAAAGAAAAACCGTAAGATGTCGTTGAAGTTAGCCCAAATTAGCAAAGTAAACAACAAGAGCATTCCCACCATTTGGGCGCGTTCCATAAATTTGTCGCTTGGCTTGCGGCGGGAAACAATCTCATAAATTAGGAATAAAACATGCCCTCCATCAAGCGCAGGAATAGGCAGGATGTTCATGAAAGCAAGTATAATAGATAAAAAGGCAGTCATGTACCAGAACTGGTGCCAGTTCCATGTCGCTGGAAAGATACTTCCGATAGTACCGAAACCACCTAACTGTTTAGCTCCCTCCTTAGAGAAGATGTATTTCATATTGCTTACGTAGCCTTTTAATGTTCTTACACCTAGTACGGCACCAGCTGGAAATGAAGCCAATAAGCTGTATTTTTCTTTGACGACAGGCAATAGTCTATCGACATCTGAACGTGCGATAGTTCCCATTTCATACAGGGAATCAGTGGCAAAGGTGATGCTGTCTGTTATCCCTTTACGAATATAGGTTAAAGTGATTAGATGGGAGGTTGAATCTGCTTTCTGACGTCTTAACATCTCCCCTTTGAAATCAAAAAAAGTAATGTCTTTTCCGTTTAGTTGAGTGATACTATCGCCTGGTAGAAGGCCTGCAAGGGATGCGGGACGGTTTGCGATAATACTATCTATCACGAAAGGATAGCGAAAAGAGGCGAAGCGGATCGTATCTTTCATTAAACCTTCCATCATATCTTCAGGGATGTATATGGATACTTTGTTTCCCTCGCGCAAGACGGTTACTTCACGTGCATCTACTATTTGGCTGAGCATGTCGCTGTCATAGCGTTTGAGTGGAATACCATCTGCCGATAGGAGTATATCTCCGTCTTGGAAGCCGGCTGCTTTGGCTGTCGCATTATATTCCATTCCTAAGGGGGCTTTTTGCAGCGGTACGTATTCATCACCCCAGGTATAAAGAATCATAGAGTAGATAAACAGTGCTAGAAGGAAGTTGAAGAGTACACCAGCTATCATGATTAGCAAACGTTGCCATGCCGGTTTGGCACGGAATTCCCACGGTTGCATAGGCTGTTTCATTTGTTCGGTGTCCATGGATTCGTCTATCATACCTGATATTTTGACATAACCGCCTAGTGGCAACCAGCCTACGCCATACTCGGTATCACTGTTTTTAGGTTTGAATTTAAATAAGGTGAACCAAGGGTCGAAGAATAAGCAGAATTTTTCAACTCGTGTTTTAAACAAGCGGGCGAAGAGAAAATGTCCTCCCTCGTGAATAATGACGAGTAGGGAAAGGCTCATGATGAGCTGTAGAGCACGGATCAAAAATGTTTCCATCAATATAATTATTGTTTTATGATTTATTATTTATAAATTCTTTTGTTATGCGGCGGGCTTCCCGATCTGTTGCTACATAATCTTCATATTCCGGCTTTGGAAGGAAAGGGACGCATTGCATTGTTTTTTCTATGATATCGCTCATCCCTAAAAATGAAATCTTATCATTTAGAAAGGCGGTGACGACCATTTCGTTGGCTGCATTAACAATGCAGGGCATATTTCCACCTTGGTGAAGTGCTTCATAGGCCAATGCCAGATTACGGAAGCGTTTTTTGTCAGGCTGTTCGAAGGTTAAGTTTGTACATTGGCTAAAATCCAGTCGAGGGAAGGAACCTTGTAGTCGATCAGGATATGAAAAAGCATATTGTATGGGCAAACGCATGTCGGGCATACCTAACTGGGCCTTTATAGCTCCATCCTGGAATTGAACCATTGAATGAATAACCGATTGAGGATGTATCACCACCTCTATTTGATCGGGGCGGACACCAAACAGCCATTTTGCCTCTATGATCTCAAAACCTTTATTCATCATGGAGGCGGAATCTATAGTGATTTTCGCTCCCATCTGCCAATTGGGATGTTTCAGTGCTTGTGCTTTGGTCACTGTTGCCAGTTGCTCTTCTGTATAAGTCCGAAACGGTCCTCCTGATGCTGTGAGGATGATTTTTTCTATCGGATTGCCTATTTCACCGGTCAGACATTGAAATACAGCAGAGTGTTCGGAGTCAACCGGGAATATAGGAGTGCCGCAGGCTTGCGCCAATTCGTTAATCAATTTACCTGCTACGACAAGAGTCTCCTTGTTGGCCAATGCAATCGTTTTCCGCGCACGGATAGCATTAATAGTCGGTTTCAGACCTGCATATCCTACCATGGCTGTAAGAACGATGTCGATAGGGGTTTCACTCACAACCTGACAGATAGCTTCGGAGCCGGCATATACTTTAATCGGTAAGTCCGCAAGCGCTTCTTTCAGTTGGCTATATTTTGTTTCGTTAGCTATGATCACCACTTCGGGCATGAACTTGCGTGCCTGTGCAATGAGCTCTTCTACACGGTTGTTGGCTGTCAGTACATAAGGCTCATACAAGTTTGATTGTTCTTCTATGACTTGTAAGGCTTGTGTTCCGATAGAACCCGTTGAACCGAGTATGGCGATTTGTTTTTTCATTTTACTAATTAAAAAATAATGTATTGCTCCGGATTTACAGGTTGTCCTTTATGCCATAATTCAAAGTGCAAGTGGGGACCAGTTGTCTGTTGTCCCGTATTTCCTATAAGAGCGATAGCTTCTCCTCCTTTTACCGTATCCCCTTCGTCTTTCAAAAGAGAATTGCAATGTTTATAAACAGATATAAAATTTTGACTATGCTGGATTTCTATGACGTATCCGGTTTCCGCTGTATAGGTACTTAGTATAACTGTTCCATCCAGTGTTGCCAATATGCTTTCTCCAGGCTTGGCTGCGATATCGATACCATAGTGCTTCTTTTCTGTATCAAACTTGTTGCTGATCATACCTATTGTCGGACGGTAGAAGATCAGACCGTCGGCTTCGGAGGCGGAATTAATGTTCGTTAAATTATACTTTTCCGTTTCTTCATATTGCTTTCTGAAATCATCTTCCTGTTGGGTGCGTTTCATTAAGGAATCTTTTCGGATCAATGTCAGTGAGTCGATAGATCGCACGGTATCCACCCTTACTTTTCCTTGAAAGATGTCTTGTATGTTTAAGATAAACATATTTTGCCGGTCTACCAGTTCTTGAAGGGAATCTACACGAAGAGCGTTGCTGACGATTTGCGAACGAACTTCGCTATTCATATATCCCGGTAGATAGTTGCGTAAAGGTGTAAAAGCAATAATAAGCGCAGCAATAAGAAAAATAAGACCAAGTACGGTGAGTAAAACGGATATGCCATTTAACTTGGACACATGAATGCCAACTACCTCTTCAAGCGTATTCTCATTGATAATTGTCAGCTTGTATTTGAACTTGATATTTTTCCAAAAAGCTTTGTGTTGCTTTTTCTTTTTCCGCATGTTTATTTCTGTCTATTAAAATTCTTCCGTACTTTCCAAATCCAGTAACCCTTTTGGGAGGTTAACTGTAATTACTTTATGTTGTTCATCAATATTCTCAATGAATTCATCTTGTGCAGGCACAAGTAGTTCCTCTCCTTGGTGATCCACAATAAAGAGTGTATTGACGGTAGTGTTATCCACTTCTATGATCTCACCCAAGTAGCCTTCGTGCACTTCTTCCATACGAAAACCAACAAAAAAGTCCCATGTTAGTTCTCCTTGATCTCCGCTTTCGGCATGTTTAGTCGGAAAATAGACTTCTATATTGGTAAACATGGCAGCTTTTTCCGTAGAGTCTACTCCCTCTAATTTGATTAAGGCGGTGTTGTCCGACCGGAAACGATATTCCTCTATAAAGAATGGTACAAATATACCATTCAACTTACATATTAAATAGTCACTTTCCACCCGATCAAAGATATCATCGGTAAAGGTGAACGAGAGTTCACCGTGAACACCGTGAGGTTTATTGAACAGTCCTATTTTGTAAACTTCTTCTTTTCGTATCATATTCGGGTAATTCTTGCGCCAATAGCATTTAAACGCTTTTCTATATCTTGATATCCACGATCAATCTGTTCTATATTGTGAATACGACTAACACCTTCCGCACTCATTGCAGCTATTAGCAGAGCAATACCGGCGCGGATATCGGGAGAGGTCATATTGCCGGCGCGGAGGCGAAGCAGGTGATCATGCCCGATTACAACTGCGCGGTGAGGATCGCAAAGGATTATTTGGGCTCCCATATCTATTAGTTTGTCCACAAAGAATAAACGACTTTCGAACATCTTTTGATGAATGAGTACACTTCCCTTCGCTTGAGTAGCTACTACCAACATGATGCTTAATAAATCCGGTGTCAGACCTGGCCATGGAGCATCCGCTATAGTCATTATAGAACCATCTATAAAGGATTCTATCTGATATCTTTCCTGCGCGGGGATATATATGTCATCTCCCTGTTGCTCTAGTTTTATGCCTAGACGGCGAAAACTATCGGGAATAATTCCCAAATTCCGGTAGGAGACATTTTTAATGGTCAATTCACTTTGAGTCATGGCAGCCATACCGATGAAACTTCCCACTTCAATCATATCCGGCAGAATGGTATGCTCAGTGCCATGCAAGGCAGTTACCCCTTCTATTGTGAGCAAATTGGAGGCAATTCCCTGTATCTTTGCTCCCATATTGTTAAGCATCCTGCAAAGCTGTTGCAAATAGGGTTCACAAGCGGCATTATAGATTGTAGTTGTTCCTTTGGCCAATACAGCCGTCATTACGATATTGGCTGTTCCCGTAACGGAAGCTTCATCCAATAGCATATATGTTCCTTTTAGCTCTTTGGCTGAAACTTCATAAGCTTCCTGCTTTTCGTTATAGGCGAAATTGGCACCTAAATTTTGAATCCCGATAAAATGAGTATCTAAGCGGCGGCGTCCGATTTTATCGCCTCCCGGTTTTGAAATCATTGCTTTTCCAAAACGAGCCAACATCGGTCCTATCAGCATTACCGAACCTCTTAAGCTGGAACATTTTTTAAGAAATTCGTCGCTTTCCAAGTAATTGAGATCTACTTGTCCGGCTTTAAAGCGATAAGAACCGGAACCTTTTGATTTAACGGTTACTCCTATATCCCTCATCAACTGAATGAGATTGTTCACATCCAAAATATCCGGAATATTGTGTACTATAACCTCTTCGGATGTAAGCAATGTGGCACAGATAATCTGTAGAACTTCATTCTTTGCACCTTGTGGGTAGATATTGCCGGAAAGTTGGTGTCCTCCTTCAATGATGAATGATGCCATATCAATATTTTCGCTTATTTGAATTGTTTCTGTTATTATTCCGGTTGTTTTGATTATTAACTTTCGGGCGATAATTCAGATCAATACGTTCGCCCATGAGGCGGATGATATCATTTGTCATTTGTAGTTTTCCTTCTGACAAATCGAATAAATCTTCGGCTATTTTCCGATCATCTACAGTATCTTTATTCCATGTTATGAAATCTTTTTTCATGTGGTTGCAGATGAGAGCCGTCAGGTTCTGTTTTTCATCTCCTTCGGCAAAGTCACAAGCTTTATTGATTAGAATTTCTATCGTCCGTCCATAATGGCGATAGCGGATTTTAGTTCTTGTATGGGGTATAGGTTCGGGTTTACTGCCCAAATTTTCTTTATGGATAATCTCATATGGATAATCAATGTCGAGTCTAAAATCGGACATAATAGCCAGATGATCCCAAAGTTTATGTTTGAAATCGGGGACATCACGTAAGTGGGGGAACATATTACCCATAATGTTGATTATGGTGCTTGCGCAACGCTGGCGTTCCGGGCGATCTTGAATGGTTAGCGCATGGTCAACCATGTTTTGAATGCTTCGTCCATATTCAGGAAGCGGCATTTTTTTCTGCTGAGTGTTATATTGCATTCTTTTTCAAATAATGAGTTGCTCCTTTTCACCAGAGCGGTTAATACTTTTTTTATTAGAGCAGTTTCTTCGGCTTGGTGGCAATAAACTCTTTTAAGTAAAATGGTTCGAAATAAGCCACATCCTTAAAGTCTTTTTCACCCATCGCTTTTTCTGCAAGAGGGAACATCATTTTGGCTAGTGGGGAGATATTGTTAATAAAATGGGCATTGGGATGTGTGATTTTTCCTTTGCACTTCTCCGCCCCGTCACCAAAAAAGTAGATAGGATACTGGTCTAACATCTCTTTGTATGAGTTTTCATCTACAATGTCAGCCCGAATATCTCTTACCGGTTTTAAAGCACGGTCATAAATGGCTGCGTACACTTCCATCCGACGGGCATCAATCATGGAACAGAATAATGCCTCTTCCGGTAATTCGTCATGGTAAAGCAACACTAGCACGCATTGTACCTCTAATGTCGGAATTCCTATTAAAGGAATGTTTCGTCCGTAACAAATGCCTTTTGCCATAGAGACTCCTATGCGTAGTCCGGTATAAGATCCCGGACCGCAACTTACTGCTACCGCATCTACCGGAATGGCATGATTATCGGCGAATGATAATGCCTCATCTACAAATACGCCTAATGATACTGCATGTGAAGGCCCTTTGAGGTCTTCTTTGTTGAAAATATTTTGTCCATCCTCACTTAAAGCTACGGAGCATATCGATGTGGATGTTTCAATATGTAAGATGCATGACATAATCTATATTTCTTTTTGTTGAGGCAAATTTACGGGATTATTTTTAGTAATTAAAATATTAATGTATTTTTGCACAAAACTAATGTATTATGATTCAATCTATGACAGGTTACGGTAAGGTAATTGCCGATTTGCCTGATAAAAAAATAAATGTGGAGATTAAATCGCTAAATAGTAAGGCGATGGACATCTCAACGAGGATAGCTCCTTTGTACCGGGAAAAAGAAATAGAAATCCGAGGTGAAATAGCACGGGTGCTGGAACGAGGGAAAGTCGATTTTAATTTATGGATTGAAAAGAAAGACTCCGACCAGCTTGCAATTCCTATCAATAAGGAATTGGTTCAGTCTTATTATGATCAGATTAAGAGTATTTCATCAACTATCGGCATACCTGAGCCGGAGGATTGGTTTTCTACCTTGCTCCGTATGCCGGATGTGATGACGAAGAACGAGATACAGGAGCTAAGTGATGAAGAGTGGAGCATGGTGCATGTGGCGGTATTGGAAGCCATTAACCACTTGGTGGACTTCCGCAAACAGGAGGGAGCTGCTTTAGAACGGAAATTCAGGGAAAAAATAGAAAACATATCACGTCTCTTGACCTCTATCGTTCCGTTTGAAAAAGAGCGGGTGGAGAAGATAAAAGAACGCATCTCTGATGCTTTGGAAAAAACATTGAACGTCGACTATGACAAAAACCGCTTGGAACAGGAACTGATTTATTATATTGAGAAACTTGATGTGAATGAAGAAAAGCAGCGTTTGTCCAATCATTTGAAATACTTTATAACGACTCTGGATAGTGGAACGGGGCAAGGTAAGAAGCTTGGTTTTATCTCTCAGGAAATGGGTCGTGAGATTAATACTCTAGGTAGTAAGTCCAACCATGCTGAAATGCAGAAAATAGTCGTTCAGATGAAAGACGAACTGGAACAAATTAAGGAACAAGTATTGAATGTAATGTAATTCGGATGGCAATATCTACAGGTAAATTGATTATATTTTCCGCTCCTTCGGGTTCGGGTAAATCGACTGTCATTAATTATTTGTTGCAGCAGAATCTTAATTTGGCTTTTTCTATTTCCGCTACGAGTCGTCTGCCTCGTGGCACCGAGCAGGATGGAGTTGAATACTTTTTCCTTTCTCCCGAGGAATTTCGCCGCCGCATTGCAAATGATGAGTTTTTGGAATATGAAGAAGTTTATCAAGATCGGTATTATGGGACACTAAAGTCGCAAGTTGAGAATCAATTACTACTTGGCGAAAATGTGGTGTTTGATGTGGATGTCGTAGGAGGGTGTAACATTAAAAAGTTTTATGGGGAACGTGCTTTATCGTTGTTTATTCAGCCTCCTTCGATAGAAGAATTGCGCCGGCGTTTGGCTGGGCGGGCGACGGATACGGCCGAAGTGATTGAAAGCCGTATTTCCAAGGCCCAATACGAGTTGGGGTTTGCATCTAAATTCGATAGAATTATTATTAATGATGATTTGGAGCAGGCGAAAGCGGAAGCCCTGAATGTTGTATCTGAATTTTTATCAAGATGATCGGAAAAAGAACTATTTCTCCGCAGACAAACAAAGCTTTGTTGATCGTGAACGTAATTGTTTGCTTGGGAGCTCTTGTTTTATCTATTCTCGATATTTCCTACCGGGAATATACATCCGCCGTAGCAATGTTGGGAGTTATGGTGGTAACAGCCTATAATATTTATGGATGTTGGAAGCGCATGAAAGGAAAGCTATGAAGACTGGTCTATTCAGTGGTTCGTTTAACCCTATACATATTGGCCATTTAGCTTTGGCTAATTACCTTTGTGAATTTGAAGGGTTCGATGAATTATGGTTTTTGGTTAGTCCGCATAATCCGCTAAAAGAAGAAGGCGAGTTGATGGACGATCATTTACGTTTGAATTTAGTCCGTCTGGCAATAGCAGGTTATCCTAAATTTAGGGTTTCCGATGTTGAATTTCAGTTGCCCCGTCCTTCTTATACGGTTCATACCTTGGAATACTTACGCAGAATCTATCCAGAACGTGATTTCCACTTCATTATCGGTGCTGATAATTGGTTGCTGTTCAACCAGTGGAAAGAATCCGAACGGATTTTGGCTGAAAATAAAATCTTAATATACCCTCGCCCGGGATTTAACCTATCGAAGGAATCTTTACCTGCCAATGTGAGCACAGTGGCTTCACCTACTTTTGATATTAGTTCGACTTTTATTCGTCAAGCCTTAAAGGACGGGAAAGATATTCGTTTCTTTCTTCCTTCTGCTGTTTACAATGCTCTTAAGTAGACGTATTTTTCTGTTGCATTCCTTTTCTGTTAATTTATTAGAATAAGCGAGAAGATCTCTACGAGAAAAGCCCTGTTCCTCGTAGAGGGAGCATACTTTCCTCGTAGAGGAACGATGCTTTGCTCTACGAGATTTTGTGCTATTCGAAAATAGTCTGATATACAGTTATTTACGCTCTTTTCTGCTGTCGTTTTTTTTCTTCACTGTAACTTCCGTTATGAAGCCAATTTCGCTATCCCTCCTTTTCTGATTTCCTGATTGTTTCTGGGCTCAATCTGTAGTAGTCTCTATCCTATAATTCTCCTTTATGAATTAAGCTGTAGAGTAGATCGAAGTAATTTATTAGCTACGTTTTCATCATCAGATAATAGGGCCCTTCTCAATCTGATACTTTTTCTTCCGTTTTTCTTAATAAGCTTTTAACGGGCATTTGTAATCTATTTCTTTTATTGGTTGTCGGTGAATATACTTTGTCCTAACAAAGTATATCTCAGTTTGCTTTCTGTTGTTGCGGTGCAAAAGTAAACATAAAAATGATAAGAACAAATAAACTATAAAAAATATACGCTATATAATAACAATTTTATTGTTTTATGGCGTATAAACAGATAAAAAGATACTGTTTAACCTGCTTGCGGAATAAAAATAAATAATCTTAGATTAAGGGGTTGTGTATATAGGATGTGAATCAAGGCAAGTAGATAAGGTTAATATATAAATATATCATACTATAAATATAGAGAAGAATGAGGTTTCAAAGGAGTCTTAGTGCATCAGGACCATCTCTATACCATCTCCATACCATCTCCACTCCATCTCTACTTTAATTAGCCTCAGCTGGAGCGAAAAAATGCGAAGCATTAATGGAGTTGGTAATAAGGAAGTATTACCATAACCGATCGGGCTGATTAGATATGCACTAATTTAATACCATTAGCAGACTATTTGTTTTTCTTGAGTGATTTGATAACCGGAATAAACACTAGCGCTGCCGAGATAAGAAGAGTCAAAATTGTCGGACCGTCAATCCGTTTTGCAGTGGTTAGTACAATGTAGCAAAGTGCTCCCCACAGGAGCACAATGCAAACCATTTGTGATTTTGATAACGGGCGTTTCATAGGCTGGCTTTCTTTTTATCGACAATAGCATCAATAACAGCTACTGCCGTTATGTTAACAATATCCCGTACGGAACTTTCAAGGTCGGTAAAGTGAATCGGCTTATTTAATCCCATTTGTATCGGGCCGATAAGTTCTGCATCGGTGTTCATTGCCTGAAGTAGTTTATAGCCCGAATTCGCTGAACTCAGATTAGGGAATATAAGCGTATTCACATCTTTTCCTTTTAATTTGTTGAAGGGATATTTCACATCACGTAGTTTTTTATCCATTGCGAAATTAACTTGCATTTCTCCATCAATGGCAAGTTCCGGGTAGTGCTGTTGCATATAGTCCACTGCTTCATGCATTTTGGCCGGACTTCCTTCCTGATCTGTGCCGAAATTGGAATAACTTAACATAGCCATAACAGGTGTATGATTGAAAAAACGCACGGTGTTTTCCGTCATACGGGCTATGTCTATTAGCGTATCTGTATCCGGATGGCGATTGATAAGGGTATCAGCTAAAAAATAAGTTCCCTTCTTGGAGTTAAGAATGTGCATGGTACCAAAGTGCTTGTAGGCAGGACAGATGCCGATGACTTCTTTGGCGACTTTGATGGTATCACTATATTTGGTATAAATTCCGGTGATGAAGGCATCGGCTTCACCCGTTTCCACCATCATCATTCCAAAATAGTTCCGCTCAAACATTTTGTCGTTAGCTTCCTCGTAGGTGACTCCTTCGCGGGAACGCTTCTCTGCCAGAATGTGTGCATAACGTTCGCGGCGTTCCGCCTCGTCCGGGTGACGCAGGTTAACAATCTCAATGCCTTCCAAATTAAGGTCCAACTCATTGGCGACTTTTTCAATGGCTTCATCATTCCCTAATAAGATTGGGTGGCATATTCCTTCTGACTTAGCTTCCACGGCAGCCTTCAACATATTAGGATGAATGCCTTCGGCAAATACAACCCGTTGTGGGTTGCGGCGTGCGGTATCATAGAGCTGGCGTGTTAATCTGCTTTCATATCCCATTAGTTCACGTAAGCGCAGTTTGTATGCATCCCAATCTTCAATGGGATTTCGTGCTACTCCACTTTCCATGGCTGCACGTGCTACCGCACAAGACACCTCCGTTATCAGCCGCGGGTCCACTGGCTTGGGAATGAAATATTCCGGTCCGAAAGTGAAATTATTCACATGGTATGTGGTATTCACAACCTCCGGAACAGGTTGTTTGGCCAAGTCTGCAATCGCATGTACGGCAGCAATTTTCATTGCTTCGTTAATCGTTCTTGCCTGAGTATCTAATGCTCCGCGAAAGATATAGGGAAAACCGATCACATTATTGATCTGATTCGGGTAATCCGAACGTCCGGTTGCCATTAGCACATCGGGGCGGGCGGCCATGGCCTCTTCATAAGAAATTTCGGGAGTCGGATTGGCTAGTGCAAACACAATAGGCATGGGAGCCATGCTGCGAACCATGTCTTGCGTTAGTACGTTACCTCTGGATAGACCAAGGAATACGTCCGCCCCCTTAATTGCTTCTGCCAAGGTGTGGAGATCCTCTCTGTCAGTCGCAAAGGTACGCTTCTGTTCATTCAAATCCGTGCGGCTTTTGCTAATAACCCCCTTGCTATCCACCATAATTATATTTTCAAGGCGGGCACCTAGCGAAACATACAGTTTGGTACACGAAACAGCAGATGCGCCGGCTCCATTTACTACGATCTTTACCTCTTGAATTTTCTTGTTTGCCACTTCAAGTGCATTAATCAGTCCGGCACTCGAAATGATTGCGGTACCATGCTGGTCATCGTGCATCACCGGTATGTCAAGCTCTTCTTTCAATCGGCGTTCTATTTCGAAACATTCAGGGGCCTTGATATCTTCCAAATTGATGCCACCGAACGTTGGAGCAATTGCCTTCACCGCTGCGATGAACTTATCCGGATCTTTTTCATTGACTTCAATATCGAAAACGTCAATTCCTGCATAGATTTTGAATAATAGTGCTTTGCCCTCCATCACTGGTTTTCCGCTTAATGCACCGATGTCACCCAGTCCCAAGACTGCTGTTCCGTTAGAGATAACAGCTACCAGATTTCCCTTTGCCGTGTATTTATAAGCATCTTGAGGATTTTTTTCAATTTCCAGGCAAGGCTCTGCAACTCCCGGTGAATAGGCCAGTGAGAGATCGGTTTGAGTACTATATGGTTTAGTAGGTACGACTTCTATTTTGCCCGGTCTTCCTTGCGAATGATAAAGCAAAGCCGCTTCTTTAGTTATTTTAGCCATGATAAAGGTTTTCTATATCTTCTAATTTCTATTAAGCTTTTAGAGCTTGGTCTATGTCTTCTATGATATCGTCTGCATTTTCAATGCCGACTGAGAAGCGGATCAGGTCCGGTCGTACGCCGGCTTTCAGTAGCTGCTCGTCCGTCAGTTGTCTGTGCGTATGACTTGCCGGATGAAGAACGCAAGTACGTGCATCGGCCACATGAGTAACAATGGCTGCTAATTTTAATGAGTCCATAAATTTAATAGCGACTTCACGTCCACCTTTCAAGCCGAAAGAGATGACGCCGCACGAACCGTTCGGCATATATTTCTGAGCTAACTCATAATATTTATTTCCGGGTAATCCGCAATAGTTAATCCATGCCACTTTATCATTTCCTTGAAGGAATTCCGCGATTTTCTGCGCATTGTGGCAATGCTGTGGCATTCGCAAGTGCAGTGTTTCCAGTCCCAGATTCAGCAAGAAAGCATTTTGCGGGCTCTGTATACTGCCGAGGTCACGCATGAGTTGGGCGGTTGCTTTCGTCATATAAGCCATTTTCCCGAAAGCTTTAGTATAGGTCAGACCATGGTAAGATTCATCCGGAGTGCATAATCCCGGGAACTTGTCAGCATGTGCTTCCCAGTCAAAATTGCCACTGTCTACAATACACCCACCTACGCTGGTGGCATGTCCGTCCATATATTTGGTCGTGGAATGTACTATAATATCTGCACCCCACTCAAACGGGCGACAGTTAATCGGAGTAGGGAAGGTGTTGTCTACAATTAACGGAACCCCGTGGCTATGGGCAACGCGTGCAAACTTCTCAATATCCAGCACGTCAAGTGAAGGATTGGAGATCGTTTCACCGAATAATGCTTTAGTATTGGGGCGGAAAGCCGCTGATATCTCTTCTTCGCTAGCGTCCGGATTGATAAAAGTGACTTCAATACCCAATTTCTTCATCGTTACGCCAAAAAGGTTGAATGTACCTCCATAGATGGCAGAAGAACAGATAAAATGGTCACCAGCCTGACAAATATTGAATATGGCATAGAAATTGGCGGCTTGTCCGCTGGAGGTCAACATCGCACCCACTCCCCCTTCGAGAGCTGCTATTTTGGTTGCAACAGCATCGTTTGTAGGATTTTGCAAACGGGTATAAAAGTATCCACTTTCTTCCAAGTCGAAAAGGCGTGCCATTTGCTCGCTCGTTTCATATTTAAAAGTAGTGCTTTGGTAAATGGGCAATACGCGAGGTTCGCCCTTTTTCGGAGACCATCCGGCTTGTACGCACAAAGTCTCCGGTTTTAATTGCTTTGCCATAATGTTATTTAATTTTGTAATTTTTCCTTTATATATGGTCGTTGGGACGCAAAAGTAAGGAAAATAATCGTAAATTTGCTTGCAATAGAAGTAAAATGACACTTCGCAAATAGCTAATTTTTAAAGATGTGGATTAATGATGAATAAAAGGATATCGAAACAACTATTTTGCTTACTGCTTGTCTTTTATTGTGCTTTATTCTCTTTCGAAGCGTTTGGACAATATGAAAAAAGTACTCCTAAGGCAGGAGAAGGTATTTCTACTTTTTTATTGCGTAACGGGCGGTCGGGGCGGACCTATTATCGGGAATTTATCAAACTGAATAAGAAGCAACTTCGTAATAAGGAAGAATTGAGACTGGGGGTGAAATACATCTTGCCTCCTTTACGGAAAAATAGTAGGAATAGTAAGTCTAAACGGAATTCATCAACCCAAAAGCGTGCGAAGAGACAGTCCTTTCGTGAACCGTTATTCGGAACTAATTTACAGAATGTGCGGGTGACTTCCAATCGTTTGGAGGGAGCTTGTTTTTATGTCGTCAGCGGGCATGGCGGACCTGATCCCGGTGCTATTGGTAAGGTTGGGAGCGTGGAGTTGCATGAAGATGAATATGCCTATGATGTCATTCTCCGACTGGCCAGAGCCTTGATGCGGGAGGGTGCGGAAGTTCATATTATTATTCAGGATGCTAAAGACGGCATTCGAGATGACCGATATCTGTCGAACAGTAAACGCGAGACTTGTATGGGGAAAAAGATTCCTTTGAATCAGGTTAAACGGCTTCGTCAGCGGTGTACGGCGATTAATGAATTATATCGTAAAGATCGGAAGAACTATAGCTACTGCCGGTCCATCTTTTTACATGTGGATAGTCGGGGTAAAGGCAATCAGACAGATGTCTTTTTTTATTACTCAAAGTCAAAGCCCGATAGTAAAAAGTTGGCTACTATGATGAAGACTACGTTCGAAACCAAATATGGCAAGCACCAACCCAATCGGGGCTTTTCCGGTACCGTCAGCCCCCGTAATTTATATGTATTGGCGAATACTACCCCCTCAGCGGTTTTTGTTGAGTTGGGTAATATTCGGAATTCATTTGATCAGCGCCGTTTAGTCATCAATTCCAATCGCCAGGCTTTAGCTAACTGGTTAATGGAAGGGTTTATAAAGGATTATAAACAACATTAATCGGTTCTGGAATAGACTCGTTTTAATAGTTGCATGCCGAGAATCGGTCTGTAGTGCCCCTGTTCATAGTAGTTATGAATATCCGCTGTGTACTCGTTTATCCCGGTGAAGTCGAAGACATTTCTACTCCCAAAAATGTTTTTGAGCACTTTGGCATCTTTGGGGTTGAGGCTAATTTGGTTATAATCGGGACTGATGATAATCTTTACGGAAGTATGATGCTTGCGCAATAATTTTTCTATCCGTCGTAATACATCAATTTGATCGCTAAACAAAACTTGTTGGTTTTCCCTATATTTCCCGTTCCTATAATCAGGATCTTTTTTGTTCTTAAATTTATTTGTTCTCTCTTTCCAATAATTCTCTCCTTCTTTTTTGATCATGGCCTCCCGGGGATTTATGGCATCATTGGTAATATAATCCCTTATTTTGCCATAAGGATTGATAATCCCCTCCATATAAGAGCGGTATTTATGAAAGAGTGTGTAGTCGATATACGAAAAGAAAAATTTAGGGTAAAAGAAAGCTTGGCAAAAAGATTCTTGAAATTTGAAATTACTCATGCCTGATACCGCAGGAGGCAATATGTTAGTATATTCCGTCATCAACTTATATTTCTTTAATGATGTTTTGTCCAAAATCATTAAGACATTCTTTATCGGGGCGCCAACTCTATCCAAGGCTTTTAGCTTATAATAAATGGCATCCATACTTTCCGCATTGCCAAAGAACCTCATGGCTCTGCCATTTCCGAGATATTTTTCCCACTCGCGGCATTGGTATGCCATTGTGCAGGAATTCCCCATGATAAAAGAGTTGAACGGAATGCTGTCCCGGTTGTTCATGTACATTTCCCATTCGACGTATCCTTCGTTTAAGAATACCGGAGAGTTATCGTACCGCTCGTAATGTCTTAAAACCATAAAAGGGTCGTTTTGAAAGTAGAACCCCAGCATGATTAAAAAGGGTGTGAAAAGTATGAGTAGTTTTAGTATAAATCGTGTGGCAGCTTTTTCTTCACTGTTCATATTCATTGCATCAATTATTTATAGGTTTAAAATTGTAGATAAATGAAACTATCGGCTGAAAACTGTCCTAATGTGAAGAGGACGATAGCTAGCAGGTAATAAATACTCCAGCGTATTGTGGTGGGTTGCCTTTTGAGCAAAGCATGTAAATCACATTTGGACATGAAGTACTCATAAACCAAAATCAAAGTAAGAGCTGATCCGGCTACAATACAGATATGGTCGGACATCCCAATATTTATTTCTTTCCAGCTCGAACGAACCTGAAATGATATGTTCTTTATAAGATAAAGAGCTTCGGACACTGAATCCATACGAAAGAAGATGAGCGAGAAGGCAAAGATCAGGTAGGTTCTGAGAATGGATAGGGTGGTGAATACAGGACTTCCTAACCACGCTTTCGCTCTTTTTCGTAGACTGCTTGTCTTCATTTCATAAAGAATGACGACACCCTGAATGGCTCCGTAAACGATATAATGCCAACCGGCTCCATGCCAGATGCCCAGTCCCACAAAGGTAAGGAGGAGGCTTACAAAGACTCCTGCCTGTCCGTGCCTGCGCATGCTCGAAGATAATGGGAGGTATATGTAATCTCTTATCCAGAAAGAGAGCGACATGTGCCATCTTCTCCAAAAATCAGCTGTTGTCAGGGCTGCAAAAGGACGGTTGAAATTGGGACTAAGTTTAAGTCCGAACATTCGGGCACCGCCCAATGCAATATCCGTGTATCCTGAAAAATCGCCGTACATCTCAATTGGATATAACAGGCACGCCATCAAAAGTTGCGCTCCGGATGCCGTGTGTGTGGAGTTGAATACTCCGTCAATGTACGAACCAATGTAATCCGCAATTATGAGTTTCTTAATTAATCCGACAACGATTAACTCCATGCCGTCCACAAACGATTCATAAGCTACTTTCTTGTGAGACTTGATTTGCGGCAGTAGGTCACCCGGACGTTCTATCGGTCCTGATAAGAATTTCATGAAGAAAAGCATGTATAGCATAAAATCGGATAAGTGCTTTTCCGGTTTCTGTTCCTGCCAATAAATCTCCGTCAGGTATGAAAGTGCTTGAAAAGTATAAAACGATATGCCTAAGGGGAACAGGACGCTTGCCGGAGGTGGACTGAAGGTCAATGCCGTGTGTGAGAATAGTTGGCTGACATATGCTATGATCGGTGTGGCATATCGAAAAGCCATCCAAGATGCGATAAGTACTCCCATACTAACCGTGTATGAGTATTTTCTACGCTTTTCACTTTTTGACGAATCAATCCACTGTCCGAGGAAGTAGCTGGCGAGCGAAATAAAAACCGCCGTTACTAAAAAACTAATGTGGTAGAAACCTATAAAAACAGCGCTGGATAGTAACAATACGTACTTTTTGTATTTTGCATTTAGGGTGTAGAACAGAATAAAGGTGCATACAAAGAGCACTACAAAATTTAAAGATATAAACGACATGCTTTAGTTCATTTTGAGTTGAATAGCATTACAGATGTCTCCCACATTCTTTAATTTCACAATATCCCTGAATGTAAAGCGTACATTAAACTTCTTCTCGATTTCGTTGATCAGCATCATATTTGTCAGCGAATCCCATCCGTCTATATCTTGCGCGGTTGTTTCATTTTTAAGTGCGATGTCCGTTGACTTTAAAACCTGTTGGAAGATGAGATTCAATTCATTTAAAATTTCTTTTGTTTCCATGTTTCTTTATATTAATTCCAGTATTTTTTTTCGGTCTATTTTGTTGCTGTTGTTCAGTGGGAAGTGTTTTACTTCATGTATATATTGAGGTATCATATAATGAGGTAACTTCGTGCTCATATATTCGTGCAGTTTCGTTTGATCAAACCCTGTTTCCTCAACAACCAGATGCAACTCGCATCCTTTATTTTCCGAAAGTTTTGGGATGACGACTACTCCATACTTTCCGTTGAAGAAATTCTTTGCCACATATTCTATTTCACTGAGTTCGATACGGAATCCCTGTACTTTGACTTGGTAATCTTTGCGTCCGCAATAAATAAGATCACCGTCTGCATCTATTTTACAAAGATCTCCCGTTTTATAATAGATTTTTCCATCTTCTCCTTTTATCAAACAGGCATTCGATTTTTCCGGAGCATTCCAATACCCCTTCATTATCTGGTCGCCACTAATCCACAGTTCTCCTTTTTCCTCTGTACGAACCGGAGTGCCTTCATCAGACATGATTTGAATACTTATTCCGTCAAACGGTTTGCCGATGGCAATCATGCCGTTGTGGTGTTTGCATGAGGCGGATGGTATGATGTAAGATGTGCAATAGATAGTACCTTCTGTCGGTCCGTATAGGTTGACAAAAGTGGCGTTGGGTGCACATGCCCTGAAATCCGATAGAAGTTTCACATTCGATGCTTCCGCCGTGACGATCAGATATTTAAGTTTGGGCAGACTGATCTCGTTGAAGTAAGGTCGTACCAATTGCAATAATGATGGCGCCATAGCAGCAAAAGAAATTTCGTATTTATCCAAGACTTCTAGTGCGTTGATGTATTTTATACCGTCTGAAGATACGGTATAAACACAGGCCCCCATAGTTAAGGGATACAATAGTGAAACAACAGATACATCGAAAGTCAGCTCAAACATTTGCAACATCCGGTCGGTTTCGTTCAACTGCCAGCCCAGATTTTGATATGCTGCATAGAAAGCATTCAGATTGTGACGGGAGATGGGTACACCTTTAGGCTCTCCGGTACTTCCCGAAGTAAAGATGATGTAAGCATTCTCATTATCGTCCTGATTTACATTGAGAATTGATGAGTCATTTTGCTGTAATCCGCTGGTACAGATTTGTTCCACTACTAGAGCCTCAGGTTGAAAAGAGTGAACATCTTGCGCGTGTAGCAGTAAATTGATTCCCGCCTGTCGGGCAATACATTCATTTCTATCCTTGGGGTAGTCGGGATGTAAAATAACATATGTTTTTCCACAAAACAATACGGCTAATATTGAGGCATAAGTCTCCAACCTGTTTTCGCCCATAATGCCGATCACTTTATCCTGTCGGTTGTAGATCCGCTCGGATATGCCATATACCGCTTGCGCCAGTTGTTCGTAAGTATAAGCAATGTCGTTGATCATAAAAGCCTTGTTTTTACGATACTTATTAAAGGCATTGCGAATGTCGGTTATCATCTCTTTCTCTCTCGATTTTTCCATTCCAATCATTTTAAATTTGTGTGTTGTCAGTCAAGTCGCTTACAATACTTCGTGTTTTGTTGGTCATAAAGTCGGAACATTTATAATAGCGTTTCCTAAAGAAGACAATTCAATCGGGCAAATTCCCTATCCTTTAAATCTTAAAAAGAGATAAAAAAGATCTTTGTTTTATTGGGAATAGTTCGTTTCTCTAAATCTATCATAATACAAAGTACTGCTTGTGGAATGGTAAAATAATCTAAAAACAAACAGACTTTTATTCTTTTTTTATTTCAATGCTTTTGTTACGACTTTTAGAGTAGAGAGAAAGGTCATTTGTTGCTTTGCGGGATGCTTCTGCTTGCAGGATGTTTCTGCTTGCAGGTGTTGTATAAGGACATAAGGGGCATGCTTCTTCTATCCTCGAGTTAAGGATGAAATTGGAACTGCATAATAGCGTTTGCTTGGAGATCATTCTTTTTAAGTCATCGTATGAAGATAAAATCGAAATGGCATCATAGTGTTTGCAGTCAGTAAAGGAGGGTTAAATTGTAAATCGGATAAGGATATGTCAGAAGTCAAAAAAATGACAAAACGCTCTCGCCACAGTTATTGTTGCGAGAGCGTTTCAGAAGGAAACAATCGACCTATTCTATCGGGATATAAATTTCCGTAAGCAAATCTTCCGGTTGGGTTGTGCAAGGATCATTCAGATAACGTTCGGCGCTGGCTTCATCGCGCAATGTACATTCCATCTCCGGTAAGTATTTACTGTAAATGGTATCGTATACACCTTGCAGATATTCGTAAGAACCTTTGTAGGTGAATACGGCATATCGTCCTTTGTTTAAGAGTTTAGCGCCAACATCCCCTTTGGCACTTACCGGTGCAGGCATTACCATACATACATCAGTGCGAAGTTTTCCGGCTGGTGTCACCTTGGGGTCGTCATGGTAAATGCAGAGTGGAGAGCAATCACCCATAGGCAGGTGCTGCTCTTGGGTGAAGCGGATTAAGCGCATCCATGTACCTCCGTAATCGTTTTCTTTATAGTCTCCGAATAAACGGATATAAATCACATTTCTGGCAGGAACTAATCTGATTTCCTTTTGAAGTTCCAGATCCGGTCTGATAATAGCTGGTTTCATAATTACAAATTTTTTATTGTTACGGTACTCAAGCGGTGAAATACCATATAGCTGTTTGAATACTTTCGACAGTGAGGAAGGAGTGGAATAGCCGATGCGGTAAGCAATCTCCGCTATTGGTAATTCCGAGTAACGTAGAAGACGTGCGGCTGATTCGGTACGTGTCCGGACTATAAACGTACCGATAGGCTCACCCAGAAATGCTTTCATGATACGATGAAAGTAGAAGGGAGAAAAATGGGAAATCTTGGCCAACGATTTCAGATCAATCTCTTCTCCCAGATGCAGATTGATGTAATCAATTACTGCATTTACACATTTTTGGTATTCTTCCTGTGTTGTTTTCTTGTATTCCATTGTTTTATTGTTATTTCACCATGCAAAGATAGGCTTAATGAAATAAACGGACTTGTCCGATGTTGCTTAAAATCTAAAGTCTGAACGAATGCTTAAAATTGAACTCAACAAGATGATCTGTTTTTCACTTTCTTTTCTCTTACTTTTCTTGATCAAGATATCTCCTCTTTAAACTATTGTATTTTAAACAAGGAATAGATAGGGGAGGTTGTCATAACCGACATTTTCTTTTCAAGTTGTCGCATTTTAAAAGTAGAACTTAGGTTTTTTATTATTTTCTGTTTGCTAACTGTTTAATATATCTCGTAAAGTTGCAAGGAGGATCATCTTTTTGAGATATTCTATGAAGGCATCACTTATCCTTATATTTATTGGTTATGTTGTTATACAGATATACCTGAAAATAGGTATTCCTGCTGTTTAATAAATCTTTGTTTCATAATTATAATGGCGTTTGGTAATAACTTCATATCTTTGCACTTATGAGTTTAACTATATAAATGTGGGGAAGACCTATAAAAATGTAATTAAAGTATTTCTGCCTGTACTGTTCGTATTGTATTTGGGGGGGATTACGCTGTTTACCCATTCGCATGTGGTGAATGGAGTCGTAATAGTGCATTCCCATCCTTTTAAAGGAAAACATCAGCATACGGAAGCGCAGTTGGAAACAATCTTTTTTCTTTCTACTTTTCACTCTCCTTCTCTTCCTCATTTTCCAATAGTCGCATCAGGTGTTTTAATTTTATTGTGGGTTTTGCTTGTTCCGCTCTGCGGACATATTGATTTTGCCCAGCACCGTTGTGGCATTTATTTGCGTGCACCTCCTTTGGCTTCTTAATACTGTTTAGTCCTGTTCAAATTATCCTATTTAGTCCTATTAGCGAATTTAGGCAGTAAGAGTTGAAATCGTTTCGGATTGTTTTTGCATACCGGGATGTATTGCTTATCCTTTACATGAGAAAAAGGAGTAGGGTTCTTTTTGAAATAGTCATTCAAGAAAAAGAGGACATCATGATTTGAACAGGTTCCTTTTATTAATTAATACATATACATCATTTTAATAACGTATGAAAAAATATTTGTTTTTTATACTGGGAGTAGTATGTCTGCTGCTTTCAGAAACCACTTATGCGGAAGATTTGAACAAATCGGATGCTAATATCATAGGACATGTCTTGAATAAAGCTACGCGTGAGCATCTTTCTTATATTACTGTTTCTTTAAAAGGTACAACAATTGGAACTATGACGGATGCCACGGGGCATTATTTCTTAAAGAATTTACCAGAAGGCAACTTTACGTTGCAGATCAGTGCGGTAGGTTATAAGCCGCAAAGTCGTAAGGTAACCTTGAAACGGGGGAAGACATTGGAAGAAAATTTTGAGATTGAAGAAGATTTGGTTGCTTTGGATGGAGTTGTGGTTACGGCTAACCGTAGTGAGACTACTCGGCGTATGGCTCCCACCTTAGTGAATGTAATGGATGTTAAGCTGTTTGAAAAGACCAATTCGGCTACCTTGTCACAAGGATTATGTTTTCAGCCTGGGGTTAGGGTAGAAACTGATTGCCAGAATTGTGGATATACACAAGTGCGTATCAATGGTTTGGATGGTCCTTATACTCAGATATTGATAGATTCCCGTCCCATATTCAGTGCATTGGCAGGAGTCTACGGTTTGGAACAAATTCCTGCAAATATGATTGAACGTGTGGAAGTGATGCGTGGGGGAGGTTCGGCTTTGTTCGGATCGTCAGCTATTGCCGGAACGATTAATATTATCACGAAGGAGCCTTTACGCAATTCTGCGGAGTTGAGTCACACGATTACCGGTGTCGGAGGATTGGATGGCTTTGATAATGCCACCACTTTAAATGCTTCTATGGTCAGTGACAATCAGAAGGCGGGTTTATATCTCTTTGGTCAGAATAGGGAACGTGGTGGTTATGATGCGGATGGTGACGGATTTACCGAAATGCCTAAGTTAAGGAATCAAACGGTAGGTTTTCGTTCGTACTTTAAAACAAGTACTTACTCCAAGTTGACTTTTGAATATCATCATCTGAATGAGTTTCGTCGAGGTGGAAATAACATAGACCGTCCTCCTCACGAAGCGGATATTGCAGAGCAAATACAGCATTCCATTAATACCGGAAGCATGAAATTCGATTATTTTTCACCGAACGAGAAGCATCGTCTAAGTGTGTATGGTTCGGCTCAGAATATTAATCGAGACAGTTATTACGGGGGAAATCAGGATTTGAATGCCTATGGTGCTACGAAAGACCTGACTTGGGTTGCCGGTTCTCAATATATTTATAGCTTTAATCGTTGTCTTTTTATGCCAGCCGATTTTACCGGTGGAATAGAGTATAATCAGGATAATCTGGATGATAATATGTGGGGATACAACCGCCAGACCAAACAAAATGTGCGTATAGCCAGCGCTTTCTTCCAGAATGAGTGGAAGAACCGTTTATGGAGTATTCTGCTGGGAGGCCGTTTCGATAAGCACAATATGATAGATCATGTCATTTTCAGTCCGCGTGTCAACCTGCGTTTTAATCCTACAAAGGATATCAATCTGCGTGCCAGCTATTCTTTTGGTTTCCGTGCACCACAGGCTTTTGATGAAGATCTGCATATTTCTAATGTTGGTGGAGTACCGTCTGTGATAGATCTGGCTAAGAATCTGACAGAGGAGAAATCCCAAAGTTTCAGTGTCTCGGCCGATCTTTATCACCGTTGGGGAGCCTTTCAGGGTAATTTCTTGGTTGAAGGTTTTTATACTTCATTATCCGATGTCTTTGCCTTGCGTAAAATAGGGGAAGTAGACGGTGTGTTACATAGTGAGCGCTATAATGAGAAGGGGGCTAAAGTGTATGGATTAACCATGGAAGGCAAGATAGCCTATCTGAACAAGTTACAGTTACAGGCTGGAGTTACTTTGCAAAAAGCTCGATATAAAAATGCCCGTGAATGGAGTGATGATAAATCGGTTCCTTTGGAAAAAAGAATGTTCCGTACTCCGAATACCTACGGATACTATACTTTTTCTTATGATCCGGTTAAAGATTTTACCTTGGCTCTAACCGGGACCTATACCGGAAGTATGTTAGCTCCCCACATGGCGGGTTATATTGCGAAGGATATTGCTGTAGAGACTCCTTCCTTCTTTGTATTTAATGTGAAGGCAAGCTATGATTTTCATATTTATAATAATATGAAGTTGCAAGTAAATATGGGGATTCATAACTTGTTCGATTCCTACCAGGACGATTTTGATAAAGGTAAAGATCGTGATTCCGGCTATATTTATGGTCCGGGGATGCCGCGGTCTTACTTTGCCGGGGTGAAGTTTAGCTATTAGTCTTTGCAGGTGCTGTTTCCCGTTTCGCCTTTTTGTATTATTATTGCTTGTATAAAATAAAGTTAAGAAGGAGAAATGGAATTGCCCGCACCTTTTTATGAATAATTGGTTGCTGCTCTGGAAGAGGAGCAACTGGTGACTATCAGACTGAATGAAGAAGGGTTATTTCTTTCTTCATTCGGTCTTTTGCTATCCAAGCATCCACAAGTTGCGTGGTGCTCGAGTTCAAGTTATAAATGCGATATTTTAGTCAGATAGGGTTGTAAAGTATAAAATAAAAGAGAGAAGTGGATGAAAAAGTTTCGATCTTATTCTCTCAATCTCCTATCAAATAGTTGCAGAGATGAAACAATTATCCGAAGGTCAAAGATGCAAAATCGAAACGTATCTCCAATCCGGAATGAAGAAAGATGAAACACCCCGTCTAGTAGGCGTTCATCGCAGTACTCTTTATCGTGAGTTACGTCGTAATAAATGGAAATCGACCGACAAATACAGTGCCGATTATGCCCTGTATCGTTATGAACTAAGAAAATCTCGTCGCAAAAGATATACAAAATTTACAATATCGGTTGCAGAAAGGGTAAAGGTTATGCTTGAGCACTTGCATTGCGGTCCCGAACAGATTGCCGGAAGATGCAGAGTTCCGCTTTTTAATGCTTCTGCCCTGTATGCTTATTTAAAACAAAAGAAGTCTATAGGCATAAGCCTAGAAAGGTTTATGTCTATTATGAAAAGGCCTAAGGGAAAAAGAAATAAATCTCTGGCAAATTCCTTGCATATCAGCATTAATTTCATGAATCTTTGCGTGATGATAAACAATAAGAAGCCACAGCGAATAAATGAGGAACTCAAGCGAGTCTTGATGGAATGGGCTGCGCAGTATCATTGCACTGATTTTATTCAGAATGACCCGGTGCAGTTTCCACATCGATATACTTTGAAGCAAGATATTGAGATTAGCGCACTGCTGACTGCCATTATGAGCTTTGGTACCCGGAAACAGATTTTGAATAAAGTAGGTATTCTTCATGATAAAATGGGCGATTCGCCTTATGAGTATGTCCGTTCGTGCCAATGGAAGGTGGATTTTCCATATGGGGAGAAAAGAAGTTTCTACAGGATGCTTTCGTATGCCGACTTTTATTGTTATTTCGGGAAACTGTATGATGCTTATGCTGCATATTCTAGTTTGGAGGAGGTGCTTTTGCAATATCCGGGTTTGCCAATGGAAAAGTTATGCTGTTTTCTGAATGTATCGGCTAAAAATCCTCAAAAGAAACTGAATATGTTTTTGCGTTGGATGATCAGAAAAGGACCTGAAGTAGACTTCGGACTGTGGAAAAGTTTCGATTGCAGGGAATTGATTATACCTCTTGATACGCATGTCTGCAGAGTAGCCTATCAACTGGGATTGACCGATTCGGAAACCTTTTCATTAAAAAGTGCGCGTAGAATAACCGAGGCACTTGCCGAAGTGTTTCCCGATGATCCTTGTCTGGGTGATTTCGCTCTCTTCGGTTATGGGGTTAATCATAAATTATGACAGGACTAGAACGGCTTACTGACAAAAGATCAATTTATCTATGGCATATCCCCGTCGCGCAGCATCTTGAAGTAATTGATCCTGCGTTTCCTTAGGCAATTGCGGAGTGCGACTCAGAATCCAGAGATAGTCGTCGGAATTGCTTCCTACCAAGGCATAGTTGTAGTTCTTCCGATCCAGTTCCAGGATATAGTAGTCGGCGTAAAACCAGAGAAAGAAGGCGACTTTTAATTTACCGGGCTCAGCTTTATCGGGTTGCTTGGCACGGCCTATTGCTTTTTTCAGTACCCCGTTCCGGTATCCGGCATTTTCCACTCTGATATGTCCGTTAGATTGCAAGGTATAGGTTGCTGTGGCTTTGGTAATACCTTTCTCGAATTTATTCTCGAACCGGGCTATTTCATACCATTTCCCCATGTAGCGTTGTACGTCCAGTTCATCGATTGTTTCATAATTGGTTATATTCAACAGCTTTTCAATCGTGGGAATATTGTATGTAAAGGCGGCATTAAGTAGTTTTGAAGGGCGTACTCGTTGTCCTTTGCTAAAGGATGAGGCTCCTTCGCCATACAACATTTTAAAGAAGAACACCGGTACCGGTAGAATCATCCATGCAGCATAAGCGCGGCGTAGCGCCTGTGCCAGGTGTTTTTGAGTAATAAATTGCGGAGCCGTCAGGTTGACAACACCTTCAAGCTCTTTATGCTGAAGGATAAAGTCTACGGCACGACACAAGTCTTGCAGTCCGATCCATGCGAAAGGTTGTCTGCCGTTTCCTATTGTTGCTGCCGTACGGGTTAGTTCCAATGGCTGTATCATTTGTTTCAAAGCTCCGCCATTGACCGAAAGTACGACTCCAAGACGGGCGATTACCCGGCGAACTTCTGGCGGGCATTGGGCGGCTTCTGTTTCCCAGTCGGCACAGAGTCCGGCCAAAAAATCTGTTCCTTTTGCCTTGCTGTATTCATCGTGAATACCTTCTGTGGGATAATAGCCCACTGCCGAGGTTGAAATAAAAGTATGAGGTTTATCTGTGCATTTTTTGATGGCATTAACCAGCTGGCGGGTGACTAAGATCCGGCTGTCATGCAACTCCTGTTTGTAAGCCGTTGTCCATCTTTTATTAATAGGAGCTCCTGCCAGATTGATAATGACCGAACAACCTTCTATACGTTGGACTAGCATTTTAAAAGAGCGGCTTTGAAATAATTCCCGCCCAAGAGGCACAACTTCATGCTTCTGTCTGCTAAAATAACTGGTGAGATGTTGTCCTATATACCCGCTTGCCCCGCTAATCGCTATTTTCATACCTCATTATTTTTTATTAATAACGTATGACAGTTGCAGTTAGTTGGGAAAATAACTTATTTTACAGTACTTTCATGTGGTAAAATCAGATTGAGTACCATGCCCAGTACAGCAGCCAAACCGATACCGCTCATCGAGAAGGAGCCCCAACTGAGTACTGCTCCGCCTATGCCGACAGTCAATGTCAGTGATACGATAATCATGTTCCGGGTCTGCCCCAGTTTGGTTTGCGCATGAATCATACTTTGGATTCCCGCACTGGCAATTGTACCGAACAAAAGTAACATAATACCTCCCAATACGGCGGAAGGAATGGATTGTAGCAAGGCACTGATTTTTCCGATAACTGAAAACAATATGGCGGTAACGGCGGCTATTCTGATGACCTTCGGGTCGGAAATCTTTGTCAGGGAGATTGCACCGGTTACTTCGGAATAAGTGGTGGCGGGAGGTCCACCTACAAAACCGGCGAACAGGCAGGCTAATCCGTCTCCCAACATTGTGCGGTGCAAACCCGGGTCCTTCACATAATTGTTATCTGTCACCGCCCCGATGGTATAGATATCTCCGATATGTTCTATGACGGGAGCTATGGCTACGGGAATCATAAAGAGTATGGCCTGCCACGAAAAGACGGGAGTCACGAAAGCGGGAAGTCCTATCCAGGACGCATTAACTATTGGTTGGAAGTTTATGTTATACCCTACGCAGGCGACTAAATAGCCGACCACAATGCCACAAAAAATAGGAATCAGTTTCCAAATCCCTTTAGCCAACAACGACACCAATACAGCTGTACTCAGCGAGCAAATGGCCAGTACCCAATTTTCCTTAGCCATGTTTACTCCCGTTCCGGCCAGCGAAAGTCCAATAAGAATAATGACCGGACCGATCACGGTGGACGGAAACAACTTTTCAATTACTCTTATCCCCCTCCATTTTATCAGCATGCTGATGCAGAAATAAACACCTGCTACCGATACCAATCCGCATAGCGTTCCCGGAAGCCCATATAAACGGGTGGATTCAGTGATCGGGGCGATGAATGCAAAACTACTTCCCAAATAAATAGGAACTTTTCCTTTGGTGACCAAATGAAAGAGCAACGTACCCACACCTGCTGTAAAAAGTGCAACCGAAGGGTTTAAGCCGACGAGTAGAGGGACGATGACTGTTGCGCCGAAAGCGACAAATAAAAATTGTACACCAACAATGCCTTGTTGAAACGGGGACAGATGTTTTGGATCCATATTATTAGATTGATATTGTTGCAAAAGTATGAAAAAACTTTTTTTTATCAGTCATTTTATGGGGCTATTCGTCCTTTTTCCTTTCTTTTTTAATTAAGTTCTTTCATGTTGTATTTCTCCATAAATATTTTGGGACTTTTACCCACCTTTGGTCTTGTGGTAGTGAACCGCAACATGCAGCTGTAAAGGTTTTGACTTTTAGTGGATCGTATGGCTTCATTCAGTGTGTAGTAATCATATTGTATATACAGATAGGGCTTGATCTCTATCCTTCTTTCCATCCTAATAGTTGTTATATCCGTAAGTTTTTCTTAGGTTTGCATGGTACAGCCGGTTTTAAAGGGTTTTCCAGGGTTCCGGCTCGACAAACAAACGGATGAAATACAAACAATTACCACACACGCTATTTTGTTCTACGATGAACGGGTCGTTCCTCTACGATAAAAGTGCTTTTTCTCTTAGAGCAGGCCCTCCTTGCTCTACGAGGAACTTTTCCATTCTTTAGATCTTGGTACAAATATCAGTCAAATAATAATGTTATCTTAACTATTTAAGATGATTATTTCTGTTTTTTTGTGTCATAAAACATTATTTTTGTGTTTCTTTGCTTAGTTGTTTAATCCTAAATTAAATGTATATAAATAGAAAATGAAGGCGACATTGATATTAACTGAATATATGACTTCGGTCATGGATGAGTTGCTCCGCAGTGAGCGTTATAGTACGGCACATGTTTATTCGAGTGTGATCCGTTCGGTCTCCACTTATGCGGGGGGTAAGTTCCGGCTATCGGCTATAACCCCTGTTTTCTTAAAAGGTTACGAAGATTACCTGATTCTTCAGAAAGGACTGGAGTGGAACACTTCCTCCACGTATATGCGTTGTTTGCAGTCGGTTTATAACCGTGCCCTTCGTGATGGTGAAGTTTCTTTCATTCCGCAATTGTTCAAAGGTGTTTTTACAGGTGTGAAGCGTAACCATCGCCGTGCATTGCAGGTGGAAGACATGCGCCGGCTACTTCGTGAACCGGTTCAAGGGGAATCATGTGTCGCTTCCGCCGGGAATGCTTCTTCTGCTGCTGTGGCTTCTTCTCCTGAATCGGGCGCTCTCCGCCGGTCAGGCTTTGATGAGCATAAGGCCCGCACCTGCCTTGAGCTGATGGTCCGTTTGCAGGGGATGTGTTTTGTGGATCTGGCTTTTCTTCGCAAGTCGGACCTGAAGAGGGGTTATCTGATGCTACGCCGTCATAAGACGCATATGCCCCTTTGCATCCGTGTGACCGACGAGATCCGGCGTTTACTTTCCCGCTATCTGAATCGTGATGCTTCTTCTCCTTATCTACTGACTATTCTTGACGGTCAGCTGCGTGGGTATGCCGCCTACCGTGATTACCAGTGCAAGCTTCGCCGCTGCAATGCCGCTCTGAAACGTCTGGCTCGCTCGCGCGATGTTTGTGTGAGTGTGAGTACTTATTGCGCTCGCCACACCTGGGCCACTCAGGCAAAGTATTGTGGAATTCCCACATCTGTGATTTCGGAAGGGCTGGGGCATGCTTCGGTGACCACCACGGAGTCCTACCTGAAGAGTTTTGAGAACGGTGTGCTTGACCGTGCGAATGCGCGGGTGACTGCTTATATCTTTAATGGGGAAAAGAAAAAACGACGATGTGCAGAAGAGACTGATTACCATTTAGTTGTCAATAAATTACTTTGCAGGTAACGGATCGTATCCGATGCAATGATACTTATTATTCGGTAAATAAACAAACAATTCCGCCTGATTTCTTAAAAAAAACTATATATTTTTCATACATCCCAGTTTTAAGCCTTTTAAGGAGACGAAATGCGTCTTTTCTTCTATACTTAGGACAAAAGGCTTTTTTGTTCCCACTCATCCTCCTGAGTGGGAATAACTATCTTATTTTGCCTATTTGGTAATGAAATATTATTTATACCATATGATTCCGTAAGATTAAACCTGTCTTAAAATATAATTATCCGTTACCTGCAAAGTAACGGATGGGTATAGTCTATTAAATATGTAAATATAGTTACATTTATATAAACGAAAACAAGCTGTTCTTCTTTCTAGTATTCTTGTGATTACAGCTTGGAAAACAGTAGATCAATGATAAAAGCAGTAGGGTACGACATACAGAGTGACTTCCGGCTTCCGTTCATCTTGCGGATGACGATGCTTTTTCTTTTGGTGGACAGCGACGCTGGAAACACTGGTTGGGCAGGATTGAGTTCCGTGGTTGGGGATGTACTCCCTATGCGGGCAGTTCGCGTTACGAAGGTTGTGCGCTGGGTGGCGGCGTTGTTTTCCTGCGTTACGACCGCTATCGTTGCGGTTATTGTGGTGAACGTGCGTCTTCGGGCCGCCCTGTCGCTGGTGTACCTGCTTAAATAAGTATATATAAAAAAAACGACTAAAGCAAAATAAACTAAAAAACGTATGAATATGAATCGCAAGACAATCGGTGTGCTGGCTTTTTTTCTGAGTTCGTTCTGCCTGTATGGGCAGACGGCCTATCAGGGACGCCTGTTGTTGGGTAATCTCGATTTTTCCCTTTCCGGTTGAAAATTGCAGTTGGGTATGGAAGTGAACTATGAAGGGCTCCATCTTCCTTCAAAGGAGTCCGTAACGTTGACTCCTCTTTTGGCGTCCGGTTCGGACAGTCTTCTCCTGGGTTGAATTTCTTCCCGCTTCCCCGGCAGATAAATGGCTTTCTGTTTCTCCCTCCTGTGGTGATAACAGTGTCACTCTTGGGGGATTGTTTTGCCTGGCTGACTGTTATCGTCCGGGCTCGGCGGAGTTTAATGATCTTTACGATCTTGCCGCCCGTCTTTTTCCTGATAATGCAGAGGCGAACATCAATGCCGCCGCTGTCGCTTTGAGTAAATGTGATGCCCGTAAGGGGGCAAGCATGCCCGCGAAGTTATGGACGAACTTCGCAGCGAGCGCGTGCTCTACTGATTTAAGAAGTAATGGAACCTATAAGCTCAAAAGAATATGTATATAACAAGCAGTATTTCTCCCGTTATCCGGTCCTGATCTTTTGCAAAAACCTTCAGGATGCCGTCTTTTTTTCCGGTGAGCTGGCTTTATGCTATCCTTTTCTGTCTGCTGGGGCACAGTTGCAGTTCAGAGGATTCCGTCCCTCCAATCTCGAACTCAGTGTTGAGGTGGATGACTGGAGCCTCCCTATCGTACAGGAGGTTGAATTAAATTAAAAAAGAAATCAATGATAAGGAATCTGAAAATGAAACGAATAATCACCTGCTTTCTACCTGTTGTGGCTTTGGTGAGCTTGAGCGGATTGCTTTGTAGGTGTATTCCCGAAGATTTGAGTGATTGCCCTGACTCCTGGGTAGCGGATGTCGGTGTCACCGTTACGGTGGGGCTGGACACTCCCGCTTCCGATAACGGTCAGGAAACCCAGTTTCCCTGATGCTGAAACAATAAAATACCCTCTTGATGAAGATAAGATTTACATACCTGCCAGTCTCTCATGGGCGTTCCGCTTTGTCCGGCGTACTGCTGTGGGGCTTGCTGTGCTGTCTGCTATTTCCGGTTTTTCCGGTCTTGGCAGGTATCCGGGCCTTTCCCGGCCTTCTGGTGTCCGATTCGCTGCTGTTGCAGGAGGATACCCTCTACCGGCGTGTGATTAAAGATGGCAGTGCGCGGTTGAGTTGTTACTTTTCCTATCCTTCAGGAGAGAGTACCATACTAAAAAACTATGGGCATAATGCCGATGAACTGAATAAACTCGACCATTTCATCCGTTCGTTGGTAACAGATACCCTGATAAGTGTTCGTGAGATCTTTTTGAGCGGTTATAGTTCCATAGAAGGCCGTTATGAGTTAAACCTGCTTTTATCCCGCAAGCGTGTCAACGTGCTCCGTACCTATCTGGATTCCACCTATGGACTTTCGCGTCGTTATGCCCTTAGGGTAGCCTATTTCGGAGAAGACTGGGGTAAATTACGTGAGTTGGTGTCTTGCTCCAATCTGGATAAAAAGCAGGATATTTTAATGATTATCGATCAGGTGGATTTGTTCAAAGGACGTGAAAAGCGGCTGATGGACCTGAATATGGGCATTCCCTACCGGCTAATGATGAAGGAGTATTTTCCATTGCTTCGCCGGGTGGAGATCACCGTGGACTATGACCTGCGGGGCATCATTGAGAAACGCTACCGGCGCAAACTAACAGATTCCGAATTCCATACTCTCTTGGAGAAGGATCGCGCTGTCGTAGCCCGTGAAGAAGCTGCCGGCTCTGGCGCGCATAGGCGTGCGAAAGATCAGCAGCTCGGTCTTGAGGGTCAACCTCAAGCCGATTTCGTAACAGAAAGGCAACTCTCCCGGAGGCAGCCACTGCTTATCCGGCGTACCGCCTGTCATCGTTTTCTCCCCCTGTTGGGGCTGAAAACCAATTTGATTTCCTGGGCTGGCCTTTGGGCGCGTCCGGGCTACCATACCCTTGAGCGGAGTACGTATATGCCGAACCTTTCCGCCGAGTTCTTCTTTTCCGGGCGCTGGTCGGTTTGTGGCAGCGCCACTTATGCGGATTGGAGCTACGACGGGGGTAATCAGTACCAGGGTCTTTCGGCCTATGCCATTGAACCCCGTCTGTGGTTGGCGGGGGATGGTTCTTACCGGCTGTTCTATCTGGGAGTTTACGGGCGTACGGGGGACTATGATCTGGGTCGTACCGATGTGCGTGCGGTGTCCCGCGATGAAGCGAACATCAGCGGTACCTATGTGGAAGGCGGGCTTTCTGCGGGGTGTTACCTTCCGCTCACCGCCCGTTGGGGTCTTGATATGGGTGTCCGCGGGGGCTTCCGTCATGAAAAGGGTAAAGCCTATGACATCGAATCTTCCGAGTATTATTATAACCATGAGGTTTTTGGCGGTCATTGGGGACTGACTGGCATTCATATCAGTTTGAGCTACCGTTTTGGAAAATGTTCGTCGGATAAAAATAAAAAAGAGGAATAAAAACATGAAAAAACCGGTTCTCATCATTTTGGCAGGAGTAGCGACAATACTGGCCTGCTGTACGAAAAAGTCACTGGAGTATCGTTCCCCGGAAGGGCATGTGGTGGTTTCCCCCCGTTGGGGTTCCCTTAGCGTTCCCTCCTCCGCAGCCTGCCGTTTCTACCCGCTTTCCGGGGGAAGCGCTCCTGTCCGCGTGGAAACGTCCAATGCTTCTTTTTTCAGCACTTCGCTTCCCATGGGTACATACTCTTTATTAGGCTGGAACACCGATGCCCCGGGGATTACGTTCGGTAACCTGGATGATATCAACCTGGCTGAAGCGCGTTTGAGCGGCGATGTCCAGCCCGGTGAACTCTATAGCTGGCATGCGGAAGAACTGGAGGTTCCTGATCAGGATACAATCTTTGTTCATCCTTCCGTACTGTCATTGATTAAAACCCTCACCTTCCACTTTCGCGTGGGTGGTTCGGAAGGCGCTGAATCCCTTGAATGCAGGCTCTATGGGGCCTATCCGTCGGTGCTGCTGCTTAGCGGCGAGCCTTCCCCCCAGAGTTCCGCTTCGGCTCCCGGCACTTCCGTGGTCTTTATAGTCCCGTTGGGTCCCGTTTCCCGCGCGGGGGAGGAGGTCCTGGAAGGTAGTGGTTCCGCGCGGTTACTGGGATTGCTTGATCCCCAAAACGGATCATTGTATGACAACCGTATGGAGCTGACCCTGCACACTGCTGATGGTTCCCTCCGTTCGGGTGAGGTGGACATGAACGGCGTGTTGAGTGAACTTCTGAAGGCCAACGGGGATGAGCTTCCCCCGGAGGTTCCGATAGAAATCACCGTGGATATCCGCTGGCTTGATTCCACGCTTGTGGCTTCCGTCACCGCCTGGAAAAACGGTGAAGGAGGAGGTCCTGTCTAGGATGTAGAATGTAAGCAGATTTGATAAAAAAGAAGAAATCAATGAAAAAGAACGACATGCAATTAAAGAAAATGAACTTACCGGCCGGAGTCATCTGTGCCTGTTTGCTACTCTGCGGGTGTACGGAGCGGGAATCATTATCTCCTTCCGGCCTGATCCGCCTGGGTGTTTCCGGTGAAAGCTATACCCGCTCTTCGGTGAACAATCTGGAAGGGCTTTCCGCCGTGGGATCGAATGTGGGTGTGTATGGCGTGGTTACAGAGAACCAGGATGCCTCTTCCCCTCTTGGTGAGGAATGGAATGCCACTCCCCTGATGGAGGATGTACGCACTACGGGTATTGATGCGCTCACGGGCATTCTTTCCTGGGAAGGCGCTTACGCTTATCCCCTGGAAGAGGGTAAGTCTGTGAAATTCTGCGTCTATCATCCCTATGCTCCGGTGGGTACCGAAGGAGATAACTACGTGGAAATGCGTAGTGATGCCTCTCCCTTGTACCACTTCACCCTTACGGGCGATGAAGACGTGATGTGGGTGCCTCCCGTTACGGGCTCCCGCACGCAGTCCCCCGGCGGACTGGTGTTCACCCATGTGCTCACCCAGCTCCGTTTCTGTCTGGTGGACGACGAAGGGAACTTTGCCGGCACCAGCCTTACCGCGCTCCGTTTCAACGGGGTGGACACCACCTGTTCGCTCAATCTGGAAACGGGTGAACAAGGCACCTGGGGCACTCCTTCGGATGCCGTGGCGTTCCCCCTTCGGGAATCCTTCGAAGAAGGTGCATCCTCCGTTCCCATCTCGGGCACGGGCGCTTCCCCCAAGCTCTTAAAGGGCAGCGTGATGCTGCAACCCGGTCAGTCCTCTTTTTCACTAACCTTGGTGACGGACAACCGGGGTGGTTTTCCCGATGTGAGGGTTACTCCCGCAAGCGGTGAAAACACGTTTGCCGCCGGACATTCATATTTGGTGACTCTTAAATTCCGTGAGCGTACTCCCGTGGCTCTTTCGGCCACCGTTACGCCCTGGGTGATGGACGGCACGGGCGAAGGTATTGTACAATAGGTAAAATGAGATATTTCAAAGAACAAGATTATTAATTTAAAAAAAACAAATGATGAAAAAAGTTTTTTTATCCGTGCTAACCTTATCTATGTTATGGAGTTGCACCCAGAGCGAACTTTCCCCCGTGAGAATGATCAAGTTGAAATGCGGCTGGCCTCCACGGCCCTGTCTGTGGAGTCGGGCACCAAAGACGCCACCCGTGCCGCCTTTGAGGGAGCCATCAGCAGCGGCAATACCCTGACCGCCCGTGTACTGGCTTCCAGTACTAGCGGGGATTATACTCCCACTCTTTATGCCGATGGAACCATGACATTCAGCAATGATGGGACGAGTCAGGCGGGATTTACCACTCCCAAATATTATCCGTCGAATAACGACGAGATTTATTTCTGCGGACTTTATCCCGCTACTGGCTGGGCCGCAACCCAGACTACCACCTCTACTTTTTCTTTTAACGGTACCCAGGATGTGATGGCCGCTGCGCAGGTTTCCTCCAATAAGACTAAAGCCAGAGCCGGTACATTCGAGACACTAAGGTTCAAACACCTGCTTACGCAGCTGGTTATCAATGTGGTGGCCGATAATGACGCTGCGATCGCCGCCTGGGGTAATCTCCAGATTCTCACACTGTCCAAGGCCGGTGGAAGTGATCCTTATACTAAAGCGGAAGTGACACTTTCCGATGGTACGGCCGGCTCTTCAACCGCTTTTTCAACCACTTCAGGTTCTTTTAATTTTTGGACTTCTTCCGATGAGGCCTTTACCGGCCAGAGTGTGGCACTGACTACGACTGCTACTAAGGTGGCTTATTCGATGGTTTGTCCGATAATAGCTACCGGAACGAATGACTACATCCTTTTGGTGACCACGGCCAATTCGGGTACTGCCGTAAGTGTGCCGGTGAACCTGAAACAGAAAAGTGACGGCACTGCCTATACGGGTGATACACAGGGTAAGAAATTTGAAGTGACCCTTACCTTTAAAGCCTCAGAGATTATGGCGCGGGGTTCGGTGACGGACTGGGTCAGTGACGGCCAGAGCGGTGAAGTGATCCAATAATAAAAATGCTCCAAAAACAAGAAACAATGAAAAAGATCAGAAAACAATGGTATGTAGGCCTGCTGGGCTTGCTACTCATGGGGACAAGCTGCTCTTCTGAGGATGCGGGGGATGCTCCTATAGAGGAAACTCCGGTTGAAATCCGTCCGGTGGCCGGTGTGGGTGGCATCCTTTCGGATATGACCCGCGGAGCGGGTATGATTAACTCGACGTTTACCGCCGATCTGCAAGTAGGCTTTGCCCGTGCGGATGCTACGGATGCCACCCCCACATACCCGGCTTCTTATCAATCCTCAGCTCTTTCGGGCACGGTGGACAAAACCAGCAAAGTGCTTGCCTTCACCCCGTCGGCCTATTACCTTGCCGATGGCAATAAAACCCGGCTTATCGGCTGGTATCCGGGATCAGGCTCCACTTTCAATGTACCAACGGGTAAGGTGGATTTCGGCACGCTTGACGGTTCCACAGATGTGATGGCAACTCCCCTGCTGGAAGGGGATAAGAACGGTAAAATTGCTTCCGTTGCATTCTCACACCTGCTCACCCAGATCAGTGTGAAGGTGTATACGCAGGATGAGTATACGCGTGCGGTCTGGGGCGGTCTGGAATCCATCAAGATTAAAGAAATGGGGCAGAATTGTGTGCTCACACTCCCTGACGTAGATAGCTCGGTTGGTACTTCTTGCACCACCACTTTTACCGGAAGTTCCGACCTGGGGTTGGTTACCCATAATCCTGCTGATAACGACCTGATAACCGGCGATGATAACAGCACTGCCTATAGTACTTCCAATCGGCGTACGGTAGCGTTGTCTACCGATCCTACGGATGACAGGCTGGTGGGGTATGCCATGTTCGCTCCGGTGAGCACCACTTCCTCTACGGATGCTATCACCCTTACGGTGGTTACCCAGAAGGGCGGTGAACGTGAGGTGGCTGTTTCCGCCCTCGAGGATACCGGGAATGCGGGAACGTATGCCTTCAAGGCAGGCGTTTCCTATGAAATTACGTTAAAACTGGGCACCGCCGAGATCGCTCCCACGGTGAGCATCACAGACTGGATACCCGGAACAACCGGCAGTGATATAGAAATTTAAGCTTATGATAATCAGAAGGATGACCTACTTGTTAACGCTCTTGGTGTTGTTTGCCGCATCTTGTTCGGACGGGGACGGTTTGCCGGTTGACTCAGGCGCTTTCCCCATCAGCCTGACGGTCAGCGGCATCGGCGTTTCAACCCGTTCTCAGGGCTTCTCCGCCCTGGCGGCGGGCACCACGCTGCGCGTGCTTGCCTTCCGGCGTGCGGGTGCTTCCGCCGATCCTTCCATCGATGAATATATGGGCGAGGGCATCTATGTTGTTCCTTCCGGAGAGGTGACAGGCAGTCTGAGCGCCGTCAGCGCCCTGCTCTTGCGTGCCGGCACCTATGACTTCTATGCGCTGACCCCCGATCTGACCCTCACCCCGGGCAGCGATGCCGGGGGCAACACCTATACGGCGGATGTGGGGAATGGGATGGATTACGCCACCTGCCTGACGCAGGGCCTCACGGTGAGCCAGACCGCTCCTGCGGTGAGCCTGAACCCTTTGGTCCGCCGTTGCAGCAAACTCACCTTCGCCCTTTCTCCCAAAGGAACCAACATCACGGCGGTGGACATTGCCTCGGCGGGGGTGACCCGGATGACCGATGCTCCGCTGAGCGGGGATTTGAACGCGGCCCTTGAGGTATCGGGAGCGGCTAAAACCACGGAAATCGGGGTCATCGGCTTCACCGCCCCCGATGTGACCAAACCGCTGGAGCAGGCGGCCTCCACCGTGGTGCTGCCCCGCGCGGCGGGTGCCTTCGACTTCAAGATGTCGGTGGCGTTTAACGGAAGCGGTAAAGTGACCGCCCTTTCGGCTCCCCTGCCTTCCGACCTGGCTTTTTCACCCGGGGTGCACTACACCTTTACCGTGAAGATGAAAGGGGAGCAGGCCGACCTGGTGCTCACGGTAAGCCCCTGGACGGATAACGGTAACTTCCAGACCGATCTGGGTGGCCCGGATGTGGGTGAGCTGCTCATCGGCAGCTGGACTGACGTGCACTGGGATGACGGAAAAGCCGATACCGGCGGTGCCAATACCACCCTGGTGGTTGCAAGCTGGCAGACGAATCCCGCCTGGAGCGACGAGCTGGGCGGAGAGTAGGACTGAAAAAAAGAAAAGTGATGAATAGAAAAAAGGATATGGAAAAGAAATTAAACGGATTACCGCTGAGACAGTACGGACCATACGCACGTTTTGTCCGGTACGGCTTGTGGGGCTGTTACAGCCTGCTTTTGCTGCTGTTCTGCGCGTCCTGCTCGGACGGTCTGTCCGGGAATGCTTCCCCCCTGAACGGGGGAGACCCAACCGTGAAGCTGGCCTTGTCCTACACCGGCATGAATACTCAGGGTGGGTATAGCCGTGCCGTGGCAGACGGTACGGAACTCTTCACGGAGGCTTTCCCCGGACCTTCGACCCGTTCGGTAAATGAAACGGAGATCACCAGCCTCTGTGTCTTCCAGTTCTCGGGCAGTCCGGGTACGGATGGCACCTTGCTTAAGCAGGTTTACGTTGACGGGTTCTCGGCCACCGGCGGCAGCACGGTGGAGTTTTCCTCCGTCCCCTCTGCGGCGTGCTTCTTCTGTGTCTGCGCCAATGCGGGCAACCTGACCACCGGTTTTACGGAGAACAGCTCCACTTATGCCAATCTGGCGGCCGCGGCGCTTGCCGTAGCCGGTCAGGGGGATTTCAGCAGCCGGCTTCCGATGAGCGGGGTTTCCGCTGCCATTAATACCGCCACGCAGGTCAATGATATCCCGGTGAGCCTCTCCCCGTTGGTGGCGAAAGTCACCTTTACGTGCGACCTGAGCGCCTTCCCCTCCGGTTCGGCATTCGCCATCACCGGCGCCAGCCTAAGGAACATCCCGGCATCCATACCCTATATGGCTCCCGTATCGGGGGTAACCACGGGTGCCGCCACCGCCTCTTATACGGGTACGGGCACTCCGGATGCCGGGGCGCAGACCACCACCTATGTGTGGTACGTGCCCGAGAACCTGCGGGGTGCGGGCACTACGGTGACGCCCTGGAAACAGCGCATCGCGGCCAACGCCCCCGCTTACGCCACCTATATCGAGCTCACGGGCACTTACACGCCCGATGTCAGCTCCCCCGGCACCACCTCCACCGCCACCTATACCCTTTACCTGGGGGACGGCACCGATGTGAACAATTATGACGTGGCGCGCAACCACCATTATATCGTGACCTCGCGGATCAAAGGCATTGATGTGAATGACCCGCGTATGGTGATCAACTAACAACTTAAAACGAAGATGAATATGAAACTTAAAAATAAAGTCCAATACCTATTGTTGTGGGGGCTGTTACCGGCCTTTCTGTTCTTCTGCGGATGTACCAGCGAACTGGATGGCGGAGATAGGGGTTCCGGCGGGGCTGGCGTTAACGCCACCCTGAACCTTTCTTTTCTCCCTCTGGGTTCGTCCGGTGCGCCGACGCGCGCCACCGGCCAGGGGCTGGACGTGGAGTTCGGCGGTGTTGCCGGAAGTTCCACCCGCTCTACGGATGAGGGGACGGTGCAGAATGTGTGTGTGTTCCAGTTTGAAGGCAGCCTGGGCTCAGCCACGGCTGTGCTGAAAAGCAAATCTTACTTCGGCAGCCTGACGGGGTTGCAGCTGTATGTTCCCCTTGTGGGTTCCTCCAACTTCTTTATCTATGTGTGTGCCAATGTGGGGGATATCACCACAGGCTTTACGGCGGGGAGCTCCACCTATCAGGATTTGCTCAATGCTTCGCTGCCCATTACGGGGCAGGCTGATTTCAGCAGCCTGCTGCCTATGGGCGGGATTTCAACGGCGACCTACGATACCTTCTCCTTGGCGGGTGATATCGGGGTGTCTCTCTCCCGCCTGGTGGCGAAAGTCACCTTCACTTACAATTTGAGCGCACTCCCCGCAGGGGATACGTTCACCGTGACGGACATTTCCCTGAAAAGCGTTCCGCAGGGCACGCCCTACGTCACCCCTTCCGCATTAAGCACAACGGTCGACTTGGCCGATTATCCCGGCACGGTTCCCAACCCGGCGCAAACCACGTATAAAAATACGTGGTATATGGGTCAGAACCTGCGGGGTGCGGGGGGCACCAACGGCGGTAATGTTGTAGGTACCTGGACCGACCGCATCGCCGCTAACGCCCCTGCGGGCTCCACTTATATCGAGATGAAGGGGGATTATACCAGCGACGGGGTGATTTATGTGGCCACGTATGTGCTTTACCTGGGTAACGGTACGGAAATGAACGATTATAATGTGGCGGCGAACCACAGTTATACAGTCACTGCAACCATCAAAGGCATCAATATCGCTGACCACAGGGTGACGTTGAAAACATATACCAACCTGAGCTCGGATGGAACATCAAATTGTTATATCGTGAGCGAGTCGGACAAGTATTACAGCCTTAACGGTACGGTGCGTGGCAACGGGCGTACCACGGATTACGCCAAGGCGCAGTACTCCGAGCTGAGTGACGGGGCGATGTTCCCCACCGCCCTTGCTGGCGCTTCGGATGCGGTCACCATCCCCAAGGCTGACATCTCGGATGCTGTGATTGTGTGGCAGACCGCCATAGGCTTACTCAACGGTGTGAGCTGGGACGCTTCTGTCGGTCAGGTGAAATTCACCACCGGTAGCATCACGAACGGCAATGCGGTGATCGCGGTACGTGACGCTTCCCATAATATTTTGTGGAGCTGGCATATCTGGCGGACCAACGGAATCACATTGGACGATATGGCTACGAATGCCATTACCGTTCAGACTAATGTGGAAAATCATGACTGGTATACCGCCGGAGGGACCAACCATGAGCGTAAATTGATGGACCGTAATTTGGGTGCTTCGGGCACTACCGAGACCGGTAATATTGGTGTGGGTTGCTTGCAATACCAGTTTGGTCGTAAGGACCCGTTTGTAGGGGCTGCTAATTACACGACCGCTACAGATCAGGTCGTTTATGATGGTTCGGGAACTTCTTTCAAGTTTTCCGATGCGGGTAAACTGACGGATGTTAGTAGCATCGGTAGTACTGCCAAGTCATCAATTAATTATAGCATTCAACATCCGGAGTCTTTTATTAAAGGTTCTTCTGCTTCAAGTTATAACTGGATTTCCGGAGAGACAGCAAGTACTGCCGATTGGAAGGTCTCCAATTGCTTGTGGGGGGATAACAATATAAGTGCAGATAACGTGGCCCCCACTCCGTGGAATGGCGATAAGACCATCTACGATCCTTGTCCCATTGGTTGGCGTGTAGCTCCGACAGATATCTGGACGGGGGTTTTAATGAATACGGCTTCTGGTACCAATGCCGCAGCCACTGGATGGAATGGACAGGCTGTCAGTTCTACTTCCATAAATCAGGCTTATCATACAGACAATTGGACCGCAAATAGCCCTTACGGGCACACATTTTATTTTAACGGTAATACGGGCACGGCTACCTTCTGCCCGGCCTCCGGTTTGCGCTACAAGTCGAGTGGTGCGTTAAGCAGCGTGGGTTCCAGCGGTTACGGGTGGCTGTCAGCGCCGGGAGGTGATTCGAGTGTGGGCGGGGTCAACCTGTACTTCGGCGCGGGCAACGTGAACGTTGCAGCTTTGTTCAGCCGTGCGGGCGGCATGATTGTGCGTTGTGTCCAAGAATAACCGCGGCACGGGAGTGACGCTCATTCATTTTTTTGAATTTTATTGCTTGGGGCCTTAAAAGCCCCAAGCTCCCTATACCGCCGTAAGGCGGCCGAAAATGAAAAGTGATCTTTGATATAATGAGTTTCGGTTATTTATCGAGAGTACCGCAGGTCCTGCTACTTGCGGTAGGGTGATAAGTAAATTCAGCAATCTGCTGACGGTGTAAAGACGTATAGGAACTCTTTGAAAAACCGGAAGGGCGGAGGGACATTACTTGGTATATTCCCTCCCGCACTTTCCGGCCATGACTGCTCCGGATGCCGATGGGATATCGTTGTCCGCTGCATTGTTTGTTTGTTTGTTTGTTTGAAAGTTCCTCCCAAGCGTGGGAGGGGCTTTCTTTACATTTCTTTGTTTTTATAGATCCGTGCCATCACTTTCTGGTATTGATTCTCGAGTTGTAGTAAGTTTTGTTGGCTTTGGTAGATTACCGTGACTTCTACAAAATAGGCTGTTACATTGATTTGTCCACCAGTCAGGGCTTGTTTGAGTAAAGCCAGATTTTGCTGTGAATGGAGGGCTTCTTTATATTCTTGTATAGATGTTTGCAATGCCTGAGCCTCGGCGTATAGTTTTGTCAATAAGGCTTCTGCGTGCTGAATAGCATTTTCTTTCTGATAGGATATGCTCAGTGAATGTGCTTTTGCGATTTTGACTTTATTCCTGTTTTGGAATAAGGGAAGTGAGAATCCTACTACCACTCCATTGAATGAAGTGCCCGATTCTGTGTTGCGACGGTATCCCAGCTCGAGTTTAGGTAACCATCCCTGACGGTCGATTGTGATTTGCCGGCGTGAGGCAACATCTAGATTGTTGAGGGATTGTAAAGTCATATCGGAGTTTAAAACTTCGTTATGTAATTGTTTATAGTCTGCGGGTAACAGAGGTAATGGTACCTGGGGAATGGTATCAATATTAAACGGCTGGTTGCCATTCATCGTAGTCAGGTCCTTCCATGTACTTTCCAGTCGGATTTTATTCATCCGGGTTTCCGTTCGAATATTCAATAGTTCCAGTTTTACTTTGTTGATTTCCAAAATATTGGCATCTCCTTTTTCCAAACGCATTTGAAAGAAGGAAGCGAGTTCTTCGGCCTGTTTTAAACGCTCCTTCAATAGTTTCTGTTCTTGTTGCAGAAGGATAATATCGAAACAAAGTTCTTTGGCTTGCAGGATCAATTCTTGACGGAAAGCTGTATGCCGGGCATCCAGAGCTTCGGATTTCAGGCGATTGGCCCGTGCACGGGTGGCGTATAGGGTGGGGAAGTCGAAACTTTGGGAAGTGATGAGTTCTCCGACAGTGCCATCCTGACTCTTTTCTCCCCAAAGATGGGAATAAGAGATACCGGGGTCGGGCAGATTATTATCCGTCCGGTTTTGCAACTTCTGCGAATTTACTGTTTGCTGGTTGGCTCGTAATTCACTGTTGTTTGACTCGATGGAGTGCAAAATATGATCAATATTGCTTTGTGCCTGTCCTGCTCTGGTTATACAGGATATTATGGCAAGTAGAATGATCTTCTTCATATTTATAGGGTCTTTATATTTGTTGTATTCCGGTGCATCATCCGGTAAACAATGGGGATGATAAAACCATTTAAGAAAGTGGAGGTGAGTAGTCCCCCCAGAATGACTTTAGCCATGGGACTTTGTATCTCATTGCCGGGCAGGTCGCCTCCCAAGGCAAGTGGAATGAGGGCCAGCGCCGATGATAATGCAGTCATCAGAATAGGATTCAAACGATCCATTGAGCCTTGAAGAATGCTGTCACTTATGCTTTTCCCTTCCTCTTTTTGCAAATAGTTATAATGACTGATGAGGAGCATTCCGTTTCGGGTGGCAATGCCAAACAAAGAAATAAAGCCGATAATGGCGGGAATGCTGATTTCTCCTGTGGTAAAGAGTAGGGCAAATACTCCTCCAATGAGCGCCAAGGGGAGGTTGATGAGAATGATTGCACTCTCTTTTGTACTACGGAATTCGTGATAGAGCAACAGGAAGATAATCACAATGCTGATGAGCGAGGTTAGTAGTAATGTACGGCTGGCAGCTTGTTCGCTTTCGAATTGCCCCCCATATTCCACATGGTATCCTTCGGGCGTGCGGATCTTAGTCTCTATCCGTTGCTGAATTTCGTTGACCACACTGCGTAGGTCGCGGTCGGCGACATTGGCGGAGATGACAATTTTCCGTTTTACATTTTCGCGATTGACAGTGTTGGGCCCCATGGCTGAACGGATCTCGGCAATATAACTGAGGGGAATCTTTTCTCCGTTCCCCGTGTCAATGGTCAGATTGCCGATTTTCTCAATGCTGTTGCGCTGGTCTTCCTTAACGCGCACTGTCAAATCTATATTTCTGTCTTTTTCGTAGACTTGGGATACAGCTTCACCTGCCAAGCATACGTTGATAAATTCCGAAAATTGAGGTAGCGATATGCCGTAGCGAGCCAACATTTCCCTGTTGGGGGTGATAGTCAGTTGAGGACGTTCCACTTGCTGCTCTACATTCAGATCGACAACACCGGGGATGTCTTTAATTTCGCTTTTTATCTTATTACCGATGGTAAACAGCTGGTTTAAGTTATCGCCGAAAAGTTTAATGGCTATGTTCGCTTTTGTCCCGGAGAGTATGGCGTCGATGCGGTGGCTGATGGGCTGCCCTATTTCTATATTAGCTCCTGTAATGGTACTGAGTTTCTTTCGTACCTCAGCGACGACTTCATCATGTGAACGATCTTTGAGTTCAAAGGGTGCTTCTATCTCGGATACGTTAACGCCTAGGGCATGTTCGTCCAGTTCGGCCCGTCCTGTCTTGCGCGCTACAGTCTGTATTTCGGGGATCGATAGTAGCAATTCTTCAGCTTGATGTCCCATCTTATCACTCTCTTCCAGTGAAATACCCGGAAGCGAAGAGAGGTTGATGGTGAAGGAACCTTCATTAAACGGGGGAAGAAAGGAGTGTCCCAATGTACAGAAGCAGACAAGCGTGATAAAAAATAATCCGATAGTGCTTCCTAATATACTTTTGGGGTGATTAAGAGTGAACATCAGTGCTTTGCCGTAGCCTATTTTAAATTTATGGGCTATGAGTGAATCGCCATTTGCATATTTTGAGTTCTTCTTGTCTTTTTTCAGTAAATAGGAACTGAGAACAGGGGTTACCGTCAGAGCGATTACGGTGGATGCGGCTAGTGCTATGATAAATGCGATTCCGAGCGGGACTAGCATGCGTCCTTCCATGCCGCTGAGGAAGAAGAGGGGAATGAAGCTCACTATGATAATGAGCGTGGAGTTAAGGATGGGCATGCGGACTTCTTTGGATGCATTGAAAACAACTTCGATTACAGATAGCCGCTTTTCTTTCGGCTTATTGTTGTTTTCACGCAACCGTCTGTACACATTCTCAACATCAACAATTGCATCGTCTACAAGTGAGCCGATGGCAATAGCCAGTCCACCAAGACTCATCGTATTGATTGTGAAGCCCATATAATGTAAGGCGACGAGTGAGGTAATCAGGGAAAGGGGTAACGTGACCAGTGAGATGGCTGTGGTGCGTATATTCCCTAAGAATAGAATCAGAACGATGATGACGAAAATAGCTCCTTCGAAGAGGGATTTCCGTATGTTGCTGATGGAACTTTCGATAAAGCGACTCTGACGAAAGATGTCGGTACTGACGTGGATATCCGGCGAAAGGTTTTTCTTGATCTCTTTGAGAGCGGCTTCCAATTGATCGGTCAAGTTCAGGGTACTGGTATCCGGTTGTTTGGTTACAGTTAGTAATACGGCTGATTGCCCCCGTTCGGAAGCTGTTCCCAGTTGGGGTGATTTTGCTCCGATACGTATGTCTGCAATATCTTCGAGTAGTACGGGACTGCTGCCTGGAGTTATTGCTCCGCGTACAACAGCGCGACCGAGTTGCGCTATTTTTGTGGAAGAGAGCATTCCCCGTACAATATACTCGTTGCCGTATTGATTTAGTACTCCTCCACTGGTATTCAGATTCATCCCGCGAGTGGTTGCCATCACTTCATTAAGGCTGACTTTATAATGTCGCATCCGTTCGGGGTCTAATTGTATCTGGTATTCTTTTATATCTCCTCCCAATACGGCAACTTGCGCCACTCCTCCGGTAGCAAGGAGCCGTGGACGTATGGTCCGGTCGGCTATGCTCCGCAGATCTTGCATGGATGTTGAGTCGGCGGTCAGTCCGATAATAAGCATTTCACCGAGGATGGATGATTGCGGTCCTAAAACAGGCTTGCCTGTTCCGGCCGGTAAGTTCTCACTAATAGTGGTCAGCTTTTCACTGACAATTTGGCGGGCCAGATAAATATCGGTATTCCAATTGAATTCCACCCAAACAACGGAAAATCCATTGGTGGATGAAGAACGTACGCGACGCACATTAGTCGCTCCGTTTACTGCTGTTTCAATGGGAAAAGTGACGAGCTGTTCCACTTCTTCTGTTGCCATTCCGTTGGCTTCGGTCATGATGACGACGGTCGGTGCATTGAGATCGGGAAATACGTCAACTTCCGTATGCATCGCAGTATAAGTCCCCCCTATTAGTAGGAGCATAGAGGCAACCAATACCAGCATGCGATTGTGAAGGGAGAAGTGTATGATTTTGTTGAGCATAATGTTTTCTACTTTTAATGTTGATGGGTATGTGCCGGTATGGCGTTGGTTGCACTAGCTAGTTTTACCTGATAGGCTCCTTCTACAACGACCCGGTCGCCGTCTTTCACTCCCGATAGGATTTGTACTTGTTGTCCGTTGTTGGCTCCAAGTGTGACCAATTGTTTTCTGTAGCCTTCTTCATCTTCCTGGAGGTAGACAAAAAAACTGCCTTGTTCTTCTGTCAGTGCACGATGTGGGACAGACAGTACATTCTGCATGGGGGAGGAGAGGAGAAATATCTCTACGAACATTCCCGGTATCACATCACCTCTATTGTCGAATTCAAAAATAACAGGTAGGAAATACCCATTACTTTCGTTCACTGATTTGCCATAGGATAATATTTTCCCATTCATGCTTTTCAGTGAATAGGCCGTATTGGTATGTGGATTTCTGAAATTGGCGGTGGTGATATGAGGTAAAGCTGAATAGTATTTTTCGGAGACATCGGCTCGTAGCAATAGTTTGCGGTTTTGGGTAATGCTGATCAGTGGCTGTCCCATCTCAACGTATTGACCCTCTTTTACATAGATGCTTTTTACATAACCCGACATTGGTGAGATTATATTTTGTCCGCTTGAAGAGTAGCCTTGTATCAAAGCTTCATAGTCGATGCGTGCATTTTCATAAGCAGCTTTAGCTTGGATAAATTCTTTTTCCGATACGATTTTATTGGTTATAAGGGACTTCATACGTTCATACTCTTTCTTTGAGGTTTCGTAAGCTATGCGTATGCGTTGTACCGGATTACCGTCTGCCATATTTTTGGAGGAAAGAATCATTAAGGGAGCTCCGTTACCAATATTCATTCCTTCGGTGAGTGAGTGCCGGAAAGTAACGGTCCCGTTTACCGTAGCGACAACAGTCCGTTCCTCTCCTTGTGCGGTTAGTATTTGTCCGCTGGTTTTTATCACTTCATAAAATTCTCCGGGATGGATTGTTGCAGAGCGTACGCCGGCAGCTTTCGCTTTACTTGGTGAAAGAACAATCTCTTCCTGATGTTCACTTTGATGATCGGTTTTGGTATAATTTGTTTGTTCTTGGTCCGCCCTTTTTGATTGATTGTTGCAGGAATTTAGTAGGAGCAAAGAGATCGCTCCTACAAATAGATATAATTTCATATTGTAGTAAAATTAGCCTGTTATAATACTTGATGTCAGTAATCTCCCCGATGGTTTGGGGAATAATGATCGGATAGTTTCAATGAGTCTATCCGGCCGGTGCGAAATCAGGCTCGTGCTGTTTCACAAAAAAAGAAATTTACGAAAGGAAGGGGGGGGGCACGAAAGCCAATGGCGGATATAATATATATGCTATGAAGGGATTCAAGATAGTCTGCTGTTTCATCCCGCTCTGTTTTGCAAAGCAGTATTGGCACTTTGAAAAAGGGCTCTGTGAATAGCTTGATTTCTCTTGGAATATTGTAATGTGTTAGCGCTTGAACTTGCGCAGGTATCTTTTGGAAGAAATGAGTGGCTATACATCCTGTATTGCAGCAACAATGGTCATTACAGTTGCTGCAATAATCTACATTCTTTTCAAGCGGAACATCATTTTTCATGCAGACTAAGCCATCATTGTGATGATGATGGGGGATAACCGGCACAATCAACATCATTATGACGGTGAAAAATAAAAAAAATGTGATCAGCTTTTTACCTTTCATCTGATTCTTGATTTCTTTTGCAAATATAGCTATTATTAGCTTAATGGCAAATGTTAGAATGTATGGTTTATTAAAATTAGTATAATCTGTCTTTTTCAAAGAGATAAATACTATTTCTATTATATATTTTTTTATATCTTTGCAGATACAAACAAAGCAAACTTGATTATGGAAACTGAAAATAATTCAGAAGCTTATCGCCCATTAGTGTTGGTTGCTGAAGATGATGAAAGTAACTTTAAATTAATAAAAGCGATTGCAGGTAAGAAGTGTGATATTTTGTGGGCAAAAAATGGAGAAGAAATCTTATCCTTATTTAAGGAGTATGGTGATAGAGCCGAGATCATTTTGATGGATATAAAGATGCCTGTCATGAATGGTTTGGATGCGACAAGAAAAATACGGGAGGAGAATGCTTATCTTCCAATTGTTGTACAGACGGCCTATGCTTTCAGCTCTGATCGAGAAAATGCCTTGAAGTGTGGTGCGTCCGAGGTTTTAGTGAAGCCTATCACGTTGAACGCTCTTAGGACTTGTTTAAGTAATTTTTTGCCAAAATTACAATGGTGATTGTCAAATCTTAAAATACTTCAGGAGGGTCTGGTCAAAACCTTGAATCAGGAAATCAACCTTTTCTCCCTCACTGAACCATTTTATGTCGCTCTGCTTTTTCGCTCCATTCGCTTTCAGAAGCGAGTTTCTACGGAATTTAAGATTCTTGATTTACCGTTTCTTCCTCAATATTGATATTGAAATAGTCTTCCAATTCTTTTTCCGCTGAGTTGTTTTGATTCGGAATATCCCGGATAATTATTCCATGTTCTAACAATGCAATACGCGGGCAAATATCAACCGTATGGTTTAGGTTGTGGCTGGAGATAATTACCGTTGCATGGTGATCTTCATTATATTTCTTCAGGATATGCTTAATAATGGACTGGGATGTTGGGTCCAAAAAGTTGAAAGGTTCATCCAAGATGAGTAGTTGAGGCTGATGAAGCATGGCTGAGATAATTCCTATCTTTTGCTTATTTCCTGCAGAGAAATTGCGAATAAATTTCTTTTGTCCCATGACTTCTCCGCTCATAAAACGTTCAAATGGAACAAGGCGTGAGTCTACTTCTTCTTTTTTTAACCCGCACATTTTGCCAATAAAATAGAAGTATTCTTCAGGTGTAAGATAATCAATAAGGAATCCGTCATCAATAAAAGCACCTGTGAATTTTTTCCACTCCTCACTTTTGCTGGCGTCTATATCGTTGATGGTTACATTGCCCTGATCGGCCTTAAGTAGGTCGAGCATTAAACGGAAAAGAGTGGTTTTGCCGGCTCCGTTGTTTCCTACCAAGCCCAGCATCTCACCTTGATTGATGGTGTATTTGTCAATGTCGACGGCTTTCTTTTCACCGAAGACTTTTTGAAGATGATTGATGTTTATCATATTGTTAATCATTGAATTTGTATGTTATGAATTAGATCTGTTGAATCTCTATTGGAAGGCGGATGAACTTTTTATTGCCGGCTATCTCTAAAACCTTCCATATTTTTATAGCGTCGCTTCATGAATCTTATGTAGACATTCTTCAACCATATATTTGACGTGAGTATAAAAGCTGCGCCGATTGTGATTAATATCCACGAAGCTGTTGTCGGTTCAGCCATGGCGTTCAGCAGTCTGCTTAACAATATAGGTACAGCGAAAGCTGCTATTGAGATCACCGCTTGTAAGCCTGTTCCTGTGCGGCGTCCTGTCATTTTTGCATTTAAATCGACTGTTTTATTATTGTATACAGCCATCTGGAATAAAAAGAAGTAAATGCACCCAACGCTGAAAATAGCCCATGAAACGCAGGTGAGCAAGGCTAGTTTACCTGTAGCAATGGCGGGTATCATGAGTAGCAAAGGGATAATAATGGCTATGCTGTAGAGGGCGTATTTGGCGCGAAGCAGATTATAAATAGACTCCTTGCGGCTCATCAGTCCATCTATATAATTGCCTTCATAACTCATCAGGGTAGATAAGAATAGAACCCCGAATATAGCGAAATTATATACAACAATAAAGTTTTTCATTTTGGCTCCATCGTATACATCGGTAAAACTGAGGACAAGGCTAAATCCAATGACTACAAGCATTACTGAACGTAAGGCGTTTTTGCAAACTTTATTTCGTAGCAGTAACTTAAGCTCTAGGCGCATATATTCTCCGACTTCTCCATAACGGTCGAGGAATTTATATTCGGATACATGTTTTACTTTTGTGTCTTCAACTTTATTTATTTCATCGTAGATGAGCTTTTGCATCAGAGTACGGTTAATCACCCACATGATGGCTATAGCAGCAATTACACCTAAAAAAGCCAGGGGATTTGCTTTGATAAACCCATCTCCAAGGCTCATGGAATAGTCGTAGAACGGGCTCTTGTCAGGAATAAACAATGCCGCGGCAATCGCTCCATATACGCCTATTGGTAAGGCCATCCACCATATACGTTCACCTATCAGGGTGCGGCATAATAAAAACCAGTAATTGTTGACTATAATGAGTAACCAGATGCCTATAATGTAAGTGAGCACTCCGGCTATGCCATAGAATTTGGCAATGCTAATGATGGCAAACGGGACAAAGAAGAATAACCAGATCAAGTTGAAATCACTTAGTCCGGAACGTATCAGCAAGAAATCAATTAAGCGGTTTCGCTTTATGGGGAGTAATAGGTAAGGCTTTACCTCTTGCGTTGGGGTCTTTTGAAAAGGGAACCTCATGAGGAAATCAATAATTAATATAAAGATTAATCCGCGGTTCAACATATCATAGGCCTCAATAGCACTATCATCAAATGCAAAAGCAAAAGTTGTGCCGAAAAAGATCAGATAACCGGCCCAGAAAATGGCCATAAAGTACATCCAGAACTTTGCGAACTTACTTTTTTCGTACATCGGATTTCTCTTGGCTGCAAGTCTTCCGTGCTTACGTAGTTCAAGAAATAGATTCATTGTTGTTGTATTAATATGATAAACAATTTAATAATAAGCAGCAAACCAACCGGGTCACTGCTTATTATTTATTTTCATTGTTATTTTTTATCGGGTACGGTCATTGTCACCTCAATCTCATTACCTTGTTTCAGTAATTCTGCGGCAAATTTCTGAACGTCTTTAGTCGTAATGCTGTTTACCAGTTGGGTATAATCTTTAGTCAGATCAAGACCGGTATAGAAGTATTCGTCCAGGTTCTTCATCCAATAACCGTTTTCTTTTTGATTATCATTGTATTTCTTCAGAATATATTCTTTCACTTTTTGCAAATGTTCCTCGGAAGGGCCTTCCGCTGCTAGCTTTTTGAATAGGTCAACAATAATGCCTGATAGATGTTCTTTCTTCTGAGGGTCTGTTTGGAATACGATCTGAAGTAGTGTTTGCTCTTTTGGATATTTTTGCAAGTTTTCGTAGCAGCTGACACCATATGTGCCCCCTTCTTTTTCCCTGACTTCTTCAGTATAAGTAATATCCAGGATCTGGCTTAAATAACTTAGAAGAATATTATCCTTTAGCGTATAAGGTGTTTTCCCACTGTAAATGAATACAACTGTGGCCATCGGGGTTTGTTGCTCTTTGGCATATTCATTTTTGATAGTACCTTTACGGATATCCATCTTTGTATCTTTAAATGTTTCTTTACGATGGATAGCGGGAAGACTTCCCAAATATTCTGCGATCAAAGGTTTTACTTTCTCCAAATCAATGTTTCCGACGAAATAGAATGTAAAATCGCTGGCATCTTTGAACCGGTCTTTATACATTTCCAGTACCCGGTCATAGTCGATTTTATCCACCATGTCAGGTTTCATCAACACCAAACGGGGGGTGTTACCATACATCGTCTTCTTGACGGAGTCACCGATAGAGGACAGCGGATTTGCTTCCGCACTCTGTAATTCGGCTTTTGTACGGCTCTTGTAGGATTCAAATGCTTCAATGTCTTTACGAGGTGCGGTAAAGGTGAGGTAGGTGAGCTGAAGCATAGTCTCGAAATCTTTCGGAGAGCAGTTGCCATAAACCTTTTCAGTGGTATTGCCTATTACTGGATTGGCAGACGCTTTCTTCCCTGCCAATGCTTTTGTTAAATCAATTTTACTGAAATCACCTAATCCGCCTATGGTTGCAACATTATTTATTACAGTGAAACTCAATGCGTCTTTGTCGGGGAATAATGAACTACCTCCCAAACTTGAAGCTTCCATACGTATTTCATCCGCTTTAAAATCAGTCTTTTTGACGTAAACCGTTACTCCGTTGGAGAGCACAAGTTTTGTGGTACCATATATTTCACCGGCTTTTTCGGATATGATTTTACCTCCTTTAGGAGTTTCTTTGAGTAATGGTTTGTCGGAGACCTTGTCTACATAAGGCTTGAGATCAAGACTTTTCATGCCTTTTAAAAGAGAGATAACCTCTTCTTTTGTGGGATATTTTAATCCTTCTTTTTCCGGTCCGGCAATTAAGACAACTTGGTTGCTGTCCGGAACAAGTTGTTGCATGGTCATATTTAATGCTTGCAAGGGGATGTTGGGTGCAAGTTTATTCATTAAAGCATACTCGTTTTCTATTCCCGGTATGGGCTCTCCTTGCAAGAAGTTATTCACATATTCGCGGACATAAGTACCGTCTTTGGTCTTTTCACGTTCGTTGTATGCTGATTCCAATTGTTGCAGGTAATTGGCACGTGCACGTGCATATTCCGATTCGGTAAAGCCAAAACGGCGGGCACGTTCGGTTTCTTGTAATAGCGTTTTTAAGGCGGTATCAATCCCTTCAGCTTTGCAAGAAGCTGAAACGTTAAATGCATCTTTGGTCTTGGCCAAGAAGAAATTGCCATAATTGCTACCGGCGTAGGTAAAGGGAGGGTTTGCAGTCTGAACCAGTTCATTGAGTCGGGAATCGAGCATGTTGGTGATCATATTCAGAACGTATTGGGTAGCAAGATATCCCACGTTGTTTTTGGCTGAATCAGGAGTTGCATCTTGTTTAAAGAATATGTCAATAGATGGGCTATCCACTTCTTTATCTGTACCAATTGCAACAATCGGTTCTTTATTATTACTTACCGGATAGTAAATACGTTTTGCTGCATTCACCGGTTTCTTTACATCGGCAAATAATGCTTTCAACTTAGCTTCAACAGCATCAACGTCAATGTCACCGACAATGACGATACCTTGTAAATCAGGACGATACCATTTGTGATAATAATCACGGATATCTTTATAAGGGAAGTTGTTGATGACGTCTATGGAGCCGATAGGCATGCAGTCGGCATATTTGTCTCCAGGATAAAGAGTTGGCAGAAGATCTGTATAGACACGTAACATGCCGCTGTTCCGACTACGCCATTCTTCGCGGATCACTCCACGCTCTTTGTCAATTTCGCTATCTTTCAGTAAAACATAGCTTGACCAATCATGAAGAATCAGCAGACAAGAATCTAAAACTCCGGCACGATTAATCGGGGCATTGCTGATATTATATACGGTTTGATCTACGCTTGTATAAGCATTTAAGTTTGTACCAAACTTAATACCGACTGTTTCACACCAAGGTACTACACCTAACCCTGTTTTATCTCCGGGAAAGTTTTTGGTACCGTTAAAACACATGTGCTCAAGAAAGTGAGCCAAACCACGTTGCTGCGGTTCCTCAAGGATAGAGCCCACCTTCTGGGCTATATAAAATTCGGCACGATTTTCCGGCAATTTGTTATGACGGATGTAATAGGTAAGTCCATTGGGTAATTTGCCAATGCGAACATTTTTATCAATGGGTAGTGGCGGAAATTGCATTTGCTGTGCCACCGCCTGTTGAAGGTTGCAGCAAAGGATTAATGCTACAATTAGTAAACTACGGAATAATGTTTTCATTTTAATAGAATTTTAGAACTATATTTGTTGTATTTGTCGGATATTATAAGCATAAATCACATTGATTGTATTTTTTATCCCAAAGATCGTCGTTTTCTTCTTCTTATCTTTTCTTCTTATCCTATATTTGGTATGACGAATAAGAGCTGATATCAGGGAGTGTCAATATGCACTATTATTTAACTGCTTGTCGAATGCGGACCAATTTGATGAGTAATGCTTCCAGTAAATCGAGCTTTAGCATATTAGCTCCGTCACTCTTGGCTACTGAAGGATCTTCATGCGTTTCGATAAATAAACCGTCAGCTCCCACAGCAATGCCTGCTTTGGCTATTGTTTCGATGAGTTGAGGCATTCCTCCCGTAACTCCACTTGCCTGATTCGGTTGTTGTAGCGAATGGGTGGCATCCAGAATCACCGGATATCCGAGAGTCTGCATTTCTGGTATCCCTCTGAAGTCTACTACAAGATCCTGATAACCGAAAGTTGTTCCACGTTCGGTAATCATTACGTTCTTGTTACCTGCCTCAACAACTTTGTCTGCGGCAAACTGCATGGCATGAGGGGATAAGAATTGTCCTTTTTTGATATTGACTGTTTTCCCGGTTCTGGCTGCAGCTACCAATAAATCGGTCTGACGGCAAAGGAAAGCGGGTATTTGTAATACGTCTACATATTCAGCTGCCATTGCGGACTCTTCTGCTGTATGAATATCCGTTACTGTGGGTACTCCGAACGTCTCGTGGACTTTTCTGAGCACTTTCAATGCTTTCTCGTCACCAATTCCGGTAAATGAGTCCAGTCGGGAGCGATTGGCTTTTCGGTATGATCCCTTAAATATATAAGGTATTTGTAGTTTTTCGGTGATCGTGACAATACGTTCGGCTATGCGCATGGCCATCTCTTCTCCTTCAATGACACAGGGACCTGCCAGTAGGAAGAAATTTCCAGCTGACTTATTCTTTAATTCAATCATAAATGTTTTCTTATTTTAATGTTTATTTTTTCAAAAGGGTAAAAGGATAGATTGGCCATGTATATAGGTCATCTTTTTACTGATCATTGTTGCTAATTGGGGATGATTAGTGTAACCGCTTCGTGTTTTATACCAATATCCAATGGAAAGTGGCGTTCGAGAATACGTCCATCCAAATCGACCGAAGCATTTTTAGCCCGAAGTACTTTCACTTTTTGAGTACGGAACGGAACGACAACCTTGTGATTTAAAATTCGTCCCTGTATTAGCATCCACAGCCCAGAAACCAGCTGGAGAAGTTGGGGACGGTGAATGACGGAAACGTCTAGCCAGCCATTGTAGGGCACTGCACTGGGGACTTGCCCGTATCCCCATGCGTTACCGACACAAATGGTCATTATTCGCCCACGGATGTGTTCTCCATTAATTTTTAAATGTACCCGGTATAGCTTGCGTTCAAAGAACAATGAGATGAATGCCATGAGGTAAGATAGGAATTTAACTCCCCAAAAGCGCTTAGTCTGGTCGGTTATTTTTACGATACGAGCCCCCAAGCCTATATTTATGGCATTTAGGAAATATCGTGTGATATGCTTTTGCCCGTTATAATAATTGCAATACCCCACGTCTATTTTACGGTGGCGGTTATTAATGATGCAGTCTACAGCTTCCTTATATTCAGTGCTGATTTCCCAGTATTTGGCAAAGTCATTTCCGATGCCATTTGGAATGATACCTATGGCTATTTCGCGCTTATTCTCAGCATGAGATGACATAATACCATTGATCGCATCATTCAGCGCTCCATCACCACCTACAATTACAATTGTTTTATACCCGTTATTGGCTAAAATACCCGCCAGTCGCTCTACGGATCCGAACCCTTCGGATTGCATGTAGTCATAAGACACACTTTTGCTGTCCATGTACTCTTTAATCTTTTTCCAGCGTTTTTGTACCTTTCGGGTACCTGCCTTGGGGTTGTATATAACTCCCCATTTTTCGGGTTCTACGCTCATAATTTTAATTTTTAGTAAGCCTTCTATCTTGATTTAAGGGTGGTTTCATTAAAACTCGCATTACTGCAGTAGTCCTTTTAGACGGCCCTACCTGTTCATTTTCACCTTTCCCTTGTTGTTGCCAAAGGTACTAATTTTCATGGAGTTTATTTTGTATCAAAGCAATCTTTTCTTGCATTGGAAGTCCTGCATCTATCCAATAGATAGTAAAACCTCGTCTTTCCATACCATGAAACCAGGTCATTTGCCGTTTAGCAAACTGATGAATCGCGATTTCGAGCGATTTAAACATTTCTTCATAGGTCAGTTTTCCTATGATATAAAGTGTAAGATACTTATATTCCAGTCCGTAATAAATTAAATCATCAGGTTGAATACCTTGCTCTAACAGATGACGTACTTCATCTATCATACCTTCGTCTAAACGTTGTGCGAGTCGTTGCGATATCCGTTGGCGTCTTAGTTCCCGTTGAATGTCTATTCCAATGATAAAACTGTTAATTTTCGGAAAAGCTCGTTCTTGTATTACAGTATGTGCATAATATTCTTCTATCTCAATAGCCCGGATTGCCCGTTTTACTGTGTCCACATCCGTGGTGTTGTGTAAATCCTTGTATTGCTTTAATTGTTCGGTTAGTTCTTTTAACGATTTATTACTCAATTGTGTCCGTAGGGTTGGGTTCTCTGGGACGGGTAACAGTTTATAGCCTTTGAGTACCGATTCCAGATACATTCCCGTGCCTCCGCACATGATGGGGGTTCGAGTCTTGGCCCTTATCTGGTCGTAGGCTGCCAAGAAATCGCGTTGATATTCGTAAACATTGTATTTATATCCGGGTGGAACAATATCTATCAGATGGTAAGGGACTTGTTTTCCGTTTATTGTATATTCTTCGATGTCTTTTCCGGTCCCAAGATTCATTTCGCGGTAAATTTGCCGGGAGTCGGCACTAATGATTTCGGTGTCAAGAGTACTAGCGAGTGACGTTGCTAAAGCTGTTTTTCCTGAAGCGGTTGGGCCTAGTATAGTGATTAAATTATAATCAGGCATAGCTATTTTCAGTTAATTTATTGACAAAGATATGAAAAGGACGTGAATTTACGGGTAGTCATTACTAAAAAGTGTTATAAAAAGGCCGTTCTCGCACACAAAACTTGTTGTTCTTGCAAAAATCACTACCTTTGTACTGTGTTTTTCATAGTATTAGATTTAAGGTTAACAAAGGTTGGAGTACAGCGGTACTCCTTTTTTTATGCTTGTTTTTTTGCGGCTTCTCTCAAAAGTTGTTTCTTTGTAGCTCTCTTTCCACCCCTATTATTTTAATAATTTACTAATAGCTTTTAGCACTCAAGTGCCTTGAGCTAGTATTGTTTTTGAAAATCTTTTGTACAATGTAAGAATATTGACAGGCGGACCTTATTTTCTAGGGTTATTTTGCTTAAAATGTTGTATAATATTTTATCTTTGTGGTAGTTTGTTATAATTAAAATGTTAAGCTATGAGGCGTAATGTGTTCAGAATATTTTATTGTATTATTATAAGCTTGTTTTTTTCGTTATACGGATCGGCTACAGAACGTTTCGTTGTGAATGATTGTAGTGGATTTGTTTGGATAAAAAAAGGAGAAGCGTGCCCTGTTTTATTTGATAGTCATGAATATAAGGGGGTATTGATTGCTATGAAAAATTTACAGTCTGATGCTGAGAATGTTACAGGGGTAAAGCCTGTATTATGTGATACAATTTCGGCAAACAGAATGCTAATTGTCGGTTCTATAGAGCATAGTTCTTGGATACAGCAGCTATTGAGGTCTGGGAAACTGACTGCTGCTGAGCTGGAAGGAAAACGTGAAAAGTATATTATAAAAACGGTGAAACATCCGTTTGCTGGTGTGGATGAAGCAGTGGTTATTGCAGGAAGTGACAAACGTGGTACCATTTACGGTATTTATGAGCTTTCAGCCCAAATGGGTGTTTCACCATGGTATTATTGGGCTGATGTTCCGGTGAAGAAGTCCGAACTTGTCTGTATCAAGGAAGGCACTTATACGGATGGTGAACCTGCTGTCAGATATCGAGGTATTTTCTTGAACGATGAAGCTCCTGCCCTTAGTGGATGGACTCATGAAAGGTTTGGAGGCTTTAATAGTAAATTTTATGAAAAGGTATTTGAACTTATTCTTCGTTTGAAAGGTAATTTTTTGTGGCCGGCCATGTGGGGAAATGCTTTTTATGATGATGACCCGTTGAACGGTCCGTTGGCTGATGAGATGGGAATAGTGATGGGGACTTCCCATCATGAGCCTATGGGATTGGCCCAGCAAGATTGGAAAAGAAGAGGAACTGGTCCATGGAATTATCAGACCAATGGCGATGTGTTGCGTAAATTTTGGAAGAGAGGAATGGAGCGTTGTAAAAATTGGGAGACGGTGATTACTGTTGGTATGCGGGGAGATGGAGATGAACCGATGAGTAATCAAGCTAATATCTCTTTATTGGAAAAAATAGTGAAGGATCAGCGTAAGATAATATCTGATGTTACAGGTAGAAAGGCCTCTGAAACTCCTCAAGTATGGGCGCTCTATAAGGAAGTTCAGGATTATTATGATAAGGGTATGCGTGTACCGGACGATGTGACGCTATTGCTGTGTGATGATAATTGGGGGAATTTACGTAAGCTACCAGATTTAAATGCGAAACCGCGCAAGGGAGGATATGGAATGTATTACCATTTTGATTATGTTGGTGCCCCACGAAGTTCAAAGTGGCTGAATGTGACACAAATACAACGAGTTTGGGAGCAGATGAATTTAGCTTATCAATATGGAGTACGGCAATTATGGATTGTAAATGTGGGGGATCTGAAGCCAATGGAATATCCTATTACTTTCTTTTTGGATATGGCATGGAATCCATCGCAATTCAATGAAAATAATTTATTCCTTCATACAGAAAAATTCTGTGAGCAGCAGTTTGGCAAGCAATATGCCTATGAAGCGGCTCGTCTTATTGATACTTACACAAAGTATAATCGTCGGGTGACTCCTGAACTTTTGAATGAAAAGACTTTCTGTTTAGAAAATTATGGTGAATGGGAAAAGGTTAAAAAGGCTTATAATGATTTATCTTTGGATGCTTTGAAAGTCTACTATTTAATGCCTGCTGAGTCTCGGGATGCGTTTGATCAGTTGGTGCTTTTTCCTATTCAGGCTTGCGCTAATTTATATGAAATGTATTATGCCTTGGCTTGGAATCATTCATTGGCGATGAAAAGGAATGTATTAGCTAACAAATGGGGAAAAAAGGTGCAAGAATGTTTTAAACGAGATTCGGTTCTAACTTATCATTATAATAAAATAATGAGCCATGGCAAGTGGAATCATATGATGGATCAGACGCATATTGGTTATAGATCATGGAATGATCCTAAAACGAACTTGATGCCGGATATCTTTTGGGTGCCACAGCAAAAGGAGAAAAGAAGCGCCCCTCTTTTTGTGGAAAAAGACGGGTATTTGTCAATAGAGGCTGAACACTATACTTGTTGTACGAATGATAGTTTAGCTAAGTGGATCGTTATTCCTAATTTAGGGCGTACATTATCAGGAGTTACCACATCTCCTTGTACGGTTGTTCCTAGTAATAAAATGGTTTTGCAATATGATTTTGAAACAGCTTTTAGTGGTGAGGCGAAAGTTTATTTACGTTTTTCACCAACCTTGAATTTTAATGATAATAAAGGGTTGAGGTATGCTGTAAGCTTCGATGGGGAGCAAGAACAAATCGTCAATATAAATGGCAACTATAGAGGGGAATTAGGGAAGTGGCAAGCGGAACATGTTATAACAACTGTAACAGTGCACCGGTTATTTCCGAAAGATAGGCATACCTTAAAGGTCCGCTTTTTAGATCCTGCACTTGTATTACAGAAGGTGATGATTGATTTTGGAGGACTGAAACCTTCATTCTTGGGACCTCCTGAAAATTTCTGCAAATAAAAACTATTAGAGGAAGAAAACTCACTTACAATGGTTTCCTTGCTCTAATAGTTCAATAGGAGTAGTAATTTTTCCTTTTGGAGATTTAAGTTTGCGGAAGAAAAACATAGTAGTCTTTCGTGCAAAACCAATTTGCACGTCCTTCTCCCGCTTGAGGGGGATGTCATGTGATGGGTATAGATATATCTATGGATATAATAAGAGAAGCTATAATAATCATTAAATGTTTTTTTATTCTTTATTATCACAAAATTTCGATTAAATATCTGCGATCTTATCATCTATTTTTGAAAGTCTTTATCTTTTATATGAAAGAAATCGAAATCAACGAAGCCGCCTGGATTTTGCGTTGCATAATTAAATAATCCGAAGCGATATCCCATAAAGTGCGGCATTGTATAGGACATTTTCAATGGGGTCCCTATTTCAATCCATGACTTTCCATTTAGGCTATAGAAAAAGTTGGCGAGGTCTGTCTTATTTTTAAAGTTACATTTAATTTTGAAGTATACAATATTTTGATTTAGAGGAATATCTCCCATTTCAATCGGCTTGCCGGACTGGGCATTTATCATCATTATTGATTTGCTGCCATTCTGACATTTGACACCTACTAATCCGAAATCTTTTTGAAGCAAACTTAAACCTGCAAAGTCTCCATTGCGCATATTGGTCACGTCTAGCGATGTGGCACCTGTGCAGACAGGCCCTATGGTACGTTGCGTTAGCGTGTTTCTGGCTGTTAAGAAAGACGAATCAATGCGTCCTGTGCTGAGTCGCAGATACCCTTTTCTTGCAGTAATAGACCATAGCTTGTTATCTGGATTATGATTCCATTGCCAAACTAGAGGAAGCGGTGCTTCTCCTTTCTTGCGATTAAACTCATCGGAAGCAACAATGCCGGGTATTAAACTTTTGTTAGCCGGTAGATCAAGCAGTTCAGGTGCTTTGCCATCTATTCCTAATACGGGCCATCCGTCAGCCCATTTTACAGGAACAAGGTAGGGTATGCGGCCTACAGCTCCATGATCTTGAAAGAGATAAGCATACCATTTCTTGTCTGGAGTATCAATGAACCCTCCCTGGGCCACTCCTTTATCTTGCAAAACAACTTTTCCTTCATAAGGGCCCGTAATTTTATCTGCTCTGTGTACAATGACTGTACGCATGCTATTTCTGGGCCAAGTAATGTTGACTAAATAATATTTTCCTTTTATTTTGAATAATTGGGAGCCTTCAGCGGGAAGGCCGGTGTTTGGACCTGCCACTAGACTTGCATTTTCTATAATGACTTGTTCTTGTGTTCCCGGTTTTATACCCGATGCATCTGCATTTAGTTCCACTAGTTTAAGTTTGCCTGCTCCATAAATCATATAAGTGCGACCATCATCATCAAAAAACAGAGTATGATCATGTAGACTAGGTGGAAATGAATATCTCTTCCAAGGGCCTCTTTCGATGTTTTGGGTTACAAATACATAAGTCTTTCCTGTTGTTTGTGAAAATGTACTGACATAATATTTCCCTTTATGGTAGCGCATGCTACTTGCCCAAGTGCCTTTTCCGTAATCGTTTTTACCCTTGTTAAGGGATAGCGGTGCTATCGTGTCGAGTACATTATATGCATAATTTATAATTTTCCAATTAACAAGGTCGGTGGATTTCATGATAGGGACTCCCGGGTCCATATGCATAGTGGTGCTACTCATATAATAGTTATTGCCTACGCGAATAATAGACATATCGGGAACATCTGCAAATATGATGGGGTTGTGTGCTTTGCCTTTTTCAGCAAAGGTTGCCGTGCAAAAGATCTGACTTATTAATATCCAGCTGCATAAAAGAATAGATCGTAACATGCTTTATTGTTTTTATTGACAAATTGTTTATTTGAAAATCAGTTGCGAGAATAGATATAAATCATTTTTCCAGACTTTAAAGTCATGCACTCCTGGTTTTACATGGAAAATATGAGGTATTTGGTGTTTTTCCAAATAATCATGGGTCCTTTTACTGAAGAACATTAAATTGTCATTATCACCACATGATATCCATAATAATTTAATTTGTTTTTTTGCTTCTTCTACATTTGGAATTAATATTTCCGGGGCTTTAGTATTGGGAGCAGAAGAAAATCCTCCGATCCAAGCAAACTTATCTAGATTTCCCAAACCAAAGTTGAGTGATTGTCCTCCGCCCATAGATAGACCGGCAATGGCACGGCTTTCACGTTTTTTTATAACGGGATACTTCTTTTCCACATAAGGAATCAAGTCTTTCAGTAAATCTTTTTCGAATGTTGCGAAAGCTTGTACCTTGTCTGGAGCCATAATATCTCCCACAGCTCTGTCATCTTTCATTGCTCTTCCGTTTGGAAGAACGACAATCATAGGTTTTATTTTGTTTTTTGCATACAAATTGTCTAAAATAATTTCGGGATGTCCATTATTCAACCATTCTTTTTCATCTCCACCAATACCGTGCAAAAGATATAATACAGGGTATTTTTTGTGTATAGAGAAATGAGGAGGGGTGTAGATAAGAGCTTTGCGTTTGTTACCTACGGTTTCTGACTTATAAGTAATTGTATCTATATGACCTTTACTTATGTCCGTTTTTTCAATATCAAATCCAACAGGTGCATTTGCTATGCTGGTTTGAGCTTGCATGGATAGACAATATGCAAATGTAAATAAAGCAAAAAGGTAAGTGTGTTTCATTATAATTCCAGTATTTGGTGTAAAGTTAGTGGTTCCTATGTCTGTATACGAATAAAGGTGTTACATAAATTTAAGCGTATGTTACAATATTTGTTGTTCCTCGTTAAAAATGTATATTGTTTTTATATCTGGATGTTTTTATCCTTTCTTAGACTCCGCTAAATGCACTGAATCCTCCGTCTATAGGCAGCAAGGCTCCTGTTACAAAACTGGCTGCGTCACTACATAAAAATTGTATGGCTCCATTAAGTTCTGTGATGTCTCCAAAACGTTTCATTGGTGTCTTAGCCATTACTTTTTTACTTCGTTCAGTTAGTGAGCCATCAGGATTGATTAGAACAGCACGGTTTTGATCTCCGATGAAAAAACCAGGTGCGATGGCATTTACCCTAATTCCATCGCCATATTTTAAAGCCATTTCACAGGCAAGCCATTGGGTGAAATTAGTGACGGCTGATTTTGCAGCAGAATATCCCGGGACACGCGTGATGGCGTTATATGCAGCCATCGAAGAAATATTGATAATGCATCCTTTCTTCTGCTGCGCCATGATTCTACCAAAGACCATTGATGGATAAACTGTCCCATTCATATTTAGATTGGTAACCTTTTCCCAGCAACTGATATCCATGTCAAAGAATGCTTGATCGGGGTTAAGGGTTGCTCCGGGTATATTTCCTCCGGCTATATTGATTAGAATGTCAATTTGTCCCCACTTGGCAACGATTTTTGCAGCTAATTCCTGCAAACTTGTTATATCCAATACATTTCCTACAATCCCTATAATATCTTTTCCGTAACTTTCCAATTCTTTTACCCGCTTGTCCAATTGTTCTTGGCGTATATCTACAGCTACAACTTTTGCACCCTGCTGCATAAAACTCTTGGCAATGCTTCCACCTGATACACCACCAGCTCCGGTTATTATGGCTACCTTATCTACAATACTAAATTGTTCGTTCATTACTGTTCCCTTCCTTTTATATTAGATTATGTGTTAATTCGTTTCTGACTACGCTTATCATTCCTTCTACTTGTGCCAATGCCAGCATTCGTCCATAGAATGAGTAACCCGGATTATACCCTTTTTTTTCATCACCCAACATGGCCCTTCCATGATCTACGCGCATTGGTAAAGCCGGATTCTCTTTTTCGAAAATACGGATGAGATCAATTAGATGCCCTCTTCCTTCTAAATGGGAGCTTTCAATGAAGTTGCCTCCTGGCATGGCTTGAGTACTTCTTAAATGCACAAAATGGGTGCGGTTGGCAAATTTCTTTGCTAGTTTCCGAGTATCATTATGCTCTCCTGCACTCAGAGACCCGGCGCAAAAGGTTAGTCCGTTATGTGGATTGTCCACTGCGTTTAAAAGCCAATCAATGTCTTCTTCATTAGTCACGATGCGCGGCAGACCGAGAACTTGAAAAGGAGGATCATCCGGATGTACGCACATATTTAGGCCAAACTCTTCACAAGTCGGCATTATGGCGGAAAGAAAGTAGCGCATGTTTTCCCGCAATTCGTTCCGGTTGATACCTTTGTATAATTCCAAAAGGGTTTTGAATAGATTTACGGGATTTTTTTCCCCTTCTTTAATATTTCCATTAACAAAGCCCTGTGTTTTAACAATAATAGAGTCGATGAGTTCCTCCTTTTCTGCTTCCGTAATTGTCTTATCTAAAGCAGCTACTTTAGATAATTCTTCCGTTGTGTAGTCTCGTTCAGCTTCTTTTCTTTTTAAAATATACAAATCGAAATATGCAAATCGAATTCGATCGAAGAAAAGAGATGAACTGCCATCCGGCCAAGGGTGATACAAATCAGTGCGTATCCAATCGATGACCGGCATGAAATTATAGCAAATTGTTTTTATGCCGCACTTGCCTAAATTGCTTAAGCTTACTTTGTAATTTTCGATTAGTTGCATCCGGTCGGGGCCAGCATATTTTATAGCTTCGCAGACGGGTAAACTTTCTACAACAGACCATCTGAGGCCATGAGATTCAATATATGCTTTTAAGCTACTGATTGCTTCTACTGTCCAGATCTCACCATTAGGTACGTTATGCAGTGCTGTAACAATACCTTCCACCCCGATTTGTTTAAGCATTGGGAGGGTGATTTTATCTTTCTTCCCAAACCATCTCCATGTTTTTTCCATGTTAGAAGTGCTTTTATATTAGTTTTTTACTTGTATTAATAACTACACCTTTTATCTAACGAATAAATGAAAAATCAGTTATCGCTTTTTATTTAATATCTCTTTGCTCGGACATTCATAGTTATTAATAGGTAGGTGTATTTTTTCTAATTCATCTAAACAGTGTATCGGTCGATCTATATCATAAGGGATCGGCTTTCCCGAGAATTGCTGGAAATAAAGTAAACAGGCATCTTTCCACCAGATAGCATCTCTAACCTGTATCATGAGGTGGGTTCTAGTCTCATTATAGCGTTGCGTATCAATGTATTTTCCTACTCTATCCCAAACCTTTTGAAATCCTTTCACTTGTTGTACGCCATGATCATATTTGTAGCATAGTTCTTCCCACATTGTACGTCCACTTTTTAGTTGATGGCTCCATGGTACATGATGAAACCAGAGTAAATAAATTTCCGGACAGTTATTCAGATCACCATATTCTTCTGACAAGTGCTTCGGATATTGTTCTATGGCATCGCTCCCTGTGCGGGTACGGTCAAATCCAAGGCCGTTTTTATCAGCTTTATGGTAGTAAGGTGGAAGCCAATCCGGCCGTGCTCCTGGAATATTGCACCATGGCTCAGGACCATAATGATGTCCCCATGCAAAAATGTGATGTAGTCCTAATGGCATCATATAATTGACAGCAGCTTCTCTGCTTTGCATCATAATTTTCTCTGTCGGGACTATAAAGTTGGGATCTTGTGTAAAAGTTTGTTTTAACCATTCTTCTGCAATCTGTTCTGATGATAGGTGGGGATTCCATGCCAATCGTCCGAAAGCATACCAGTTGGCTTGTGCAAAAGTATAGCCACACCAATTGGTAGCTGTGCCTATATTAGCAACTCCTGCCATAGCCTTTAGAGAAGATGATGGAACCTGATTAAAAAACTCTTTCCACATTGGAGCTAAATATACCAAATGATTGGATGCTCCCAAATATTCTTGGGTAATTTGAAATTCCACCATTTGCGCTGTATGTTTCATTGCTCCGAATAAGGGACTATAAGGCTCTCGTGGTTGAAAATCAATAGGTCCGTTTTTTATTTGTAAGATTACATTGTCGTGAAAGCGCCCATCAAGTGGCTGGAATTCCTGGTAGGCTTGTTTGGCCCGGTCAGCATCAGAGGACTTGTATACAAATGCACGCCACATTACAATTCCTTTATAAGGTTTTAATGCATCGGCCAGCATATTGGCGCCGTCAGCATGCGTACGGTTGAAGTCACAAGGCCCTGGCTGACCCTCGGAATTGGCTTTTACTAGAAAACCACCGAAGTCAGGAATTAATTGATAAATCTCTTTAGCTTTTTGCTTCCACCAATTAATGACTTCTTTGTTGAGAGGATCTGCGGTGGAGAGTCCTCCAAGTTGCATAGGAGAGGCAAAGTTGATCGAAAGATAAACCCGGATTCCGTAAGGACGAAATACATCAGCGAGTGCTTTTACTTTTTTCAAATAAGGTTCGGAGAGAATCTTGTACGATGCATTGACATTGTTAAGTACGGTTCCATTGATACCAATTGATGCATTGGCACGGGCATATGCTGCATATCGTGGCGACAAGGTGTCCGGAAGAGCTTCCCAATCCCATATTGAATGTCCTGCATAGCCACGCTCCACGGTACCGTCCAGATTATCCCAATGATCAAGAATGCGTAGCTTATAAGCCGGGTTCTCTACAATTTCATTGGTTGTGGGGTAACTTCCTGTTTCTTGTAAACGAAGCAGGTGATACGCCGCATATAGCAACCCGATCTCTGTTGGAGAAGTTACTACTATCTTTTTGGGATTTCTCTGTATGGTAAATCCTTCAGGATCAATATTTTTATTCTTTTTCGTTACAAGAATAACGGGATCACCTTTCCATGCCTGTTGCAATTCTTTTTGGACCATTTTAAGTGTGGGAGTCTGTTTGCGTATTACGATTTCGGCTCGCTCATTGCTCCCCATTCTTAACCACAATCTATTTCCATCTTCAGCTATAATATGAGAAATGCAGTATAAAAAAGATATGAATATGATGATTTTCCTTCTCATTTCCCCCCTCCATCTATTGTCATAATCTGTCCATCCGTATCATATTCCAACTCACAAACTTTCAGACTTCTTAGCCAGGTTTTTCCACCCGATGGCACACTATCATGATGGAATAAATACCATTTCCCTTTATACTCAGTTATGGCATGATGGGTAGTCCATCCCACTACAGGTGTTAAAATGACTCCCTGATAGGTAAATGGCCCGTAAGGAGTGTTGCCAATAGCGTAGCATAGCTGGTGTGTATCGCCTGTTGAGTAAGAGAAGTAATATTTCCCATTGTATTTATGTACCCATGAAGCTTCAAAGAAGCGGCGTTGATTATCGCCTGCATTAATCACCTTTCCTGCTTTATCTAAAATAATCACAGGTTTTGGTTCTTCTGCAAATTCTAGCATATCATGACTTAACTTGGCTACGCGTGATGGTATAGCCGGTTCGTCATTTTTAGGGAAGATCGCACATTCTAAAGCTTTATTATTACGGTAACGTTGCAATTGCCCTCCCCATAGGCCACCAAAATAGAGATAATAGTTGCCATCTCCGTCATCAAGTATGGCCGGGTCAATGCTGTAACTTCCTCTGATAGGAGAAGGTTGTGGGATGAAAGGCCCCTCGGGAGATTTGCTTACTGCTACTCCAATACGAAAGATGTCTGTTTTATCTTTCAAGGGGAAATAAAGAAAATATTTTCCCTCTTTGCAGGCTACGTCACAATCCCATAATTGACGTCCTGCCCACGGAATTTTGTCAGTATCCAAAATGACGCCATGATCTGTTATTTCCCCATGCATGACATCATCAGTAGAAAATACATGATAATCTTTCATATCAAAATGATCTCCGTTATCATTCTCGGCAATTCCACTTTCCCTATCGTGAGACGGATAGATATATAATCTGTTGTTAAATACGTGTACGGCCGGATCTGCCATGTAATCTCCAGGTACTAAATATCTCATTTCCTTTTTCATTGTATATTATATTTAAGTCTTATGGGTTTGTAATAGAGCTTTCCGTAAAAGCCCTTCTAACTAATCCTTATTTGAATGCAACAATTCCACTATAAAAGGTTTCGGGCGATATTGACGGTCAAACAATAAAGGGTATTCATGTCTGCCTCTAACCGGAAAATTGTTTTTCCATGAATCTGCATCGGTTACTCCCCAAGCTGTGACGCGGGTTACAATATCAGCATGTTTTATGAACAGATTCATAAAGTCTCCCATACGCTTATTCCATTTACGGGATATACTATCAGGTAGGCTCACCGGATAAGGGTTTAATCTTTTTTTAGCAGCAACGGTGTCAGCAATGTTTGCGCCTCTGCTTACAGTTGGCAATGCGCTCATATCCCATTCTGTAATCATCACTTTTACTCCAGTAGAAGCAAAAGCCAGCATACTCTTTTCAAATTCCCTGATATCAGGATAATCCATGCCCATATGCCCTTGCATACCAACGGCATCTATCCGAATATTCTTTGTTTTAAGTGCTTTTATTAGTCTGACAACAGCGTTTCGCTTTTCTGTTGTATCCATTCCGTAATCGTTATAATATAGCTCTGCATTTGGATCAGCTTCATGGGCGTATGTAAAAGCCAATGGAATATAGTCTTCTCCTAAAATTTCATAGAATTTTGTCTTTCTAAACGAGCCATCTCCTGCGATTGCTTCGTTAACAACGTCCCAGCCTTTTATTTTTCCTTTATATCTGCTCACAATTGTATGGATATGTTCTTTCATACGTTGTTTTAATCTATCTGGAGAAATGTTTTTTCCGCTTTTATCGGTGCAAAACCACGATGGAAGTTGAGAATGCCAGATGAGGCAGTGCCCTGTCATTACCATCTTATACTTTTCTCCGAATTTTATAAAATTGTCCGCCAGAGTAAAGTCATAACGATTCTCTTCGGGGTGAATGACTTCACTCTTCATGCAATTTTCTGCGACAATAGAGTTGAAATGCTTTTTTACAATATTTACGACATTAGTATCAATACCGGCTGTTTGTCTGGTATTGAGTGCCACTCCTATGAGAAACTTATCATGAAGTACATCTTTTAAGGACAATTCTAGTGAGGAAGATGAAATAGGAACATCTCGCTTGGTATTACAATTCGTTAATCCGGTACTCATTAATAAGGTTATGACCCAATATTGAATTTTCATATTCTTTTAAATATCAATTATAGCTTAATAATCACTCTTTTCTCTGCGTTTTGTTAATTCTTCTTGCATTTTTTCATTATAGTTCTTGGTAATGGGATAGAAATACAAAGTAATCACGCCAATGAAGAAAGTTACTGCCGGTATGAGACTAGAGGATAATACAATTCCATGAATCGCAGATGCGCTTTGTTCTACCCCGTTGCCTGAAACATATCCAAATCCGGATAACAAGAATCCCAGAATTGCACCACCAATACCAAGTCCGGCTTTTAGAGCGAATACCACTCCTGCAAATACAAATCCAGTTGCCCGCCGGTAGTGTATATATTCAGAATGGTCGGCAACATCGGCAATCATCGCCCATAATAGAGGAACGGTTGGAGCATATGCCAAGCTTTTTAAGAAATTTAAGACGAACATTGTTTCCACATCTGTTTCATTCGGAAAGTAGAAGAATGCTGTAAATATCGCTGTCAGTGCTAAGCAGACAATAAAAACGCTCTTTTTGCCATAGCGGTTGGCTAAAAAACCCGATAAAAAGATAACGCCGAAAAATTGAACAATGGCTCCTAACATGTTAAAAACGCCGAATCCAACTTCATATGCCTTATCTGGACTGCTTACAATCAGTCCAAATGCATCCAATATTCCATATCCCATTCCATGACTACCTTCAGTGGCTACCAATCCTATTTTATTCAAAAAAGAATATAAAGCATTGGCGTCTACGTAATTTTCAAAATAGTAGTTCATTGCACTTCCCCACATGGCTAAGGTCGTGAAGATAAATAATGTCAATATGAACATTGCGCGCCAAGGAATACTCTTAAATATATCTTTAATATCCTGTTTTGTGTCTCTCTTTTGATTTGTCGGTGGGGTAATCCGTTCACGACTGGATAGAAAAGCTATGATTAAGAAGATAAAGCCTATTATAGCAAAAATAGAGATCGTACATAACCAACCATGTCCCATATCTTCACTTTCACCGGCAAACTTACTCACCAAGGGAAGGGTTAGTCCTTGAACTATAAACTGTGCAATCGTAGCAGCGACAAAGCGGATAGATGTAATACTGGTTCGTTCTTTAATGTCACTTGACATAACTCCTCCCAATGAAGAGTAAGGAGTATTATTGAACGAATAGAGAGTCATTAATAATGTGTATGAAATAGTGGCATATAATGCCACAAGACTTTTGTTTTCGATTCCCGGATTATAAAATGCTAAGATATAGAATACCATAAAGGGAAGAGCGGTCCAAAGAATCCATGGGCGATATTTTCCCCATTTCGTTTGCGTGCGATCCGACAAAATGCCTACTGTAGGGTCAACAAAAGCATCCACGATACGTGCCACAAGCATCACAGTTCCAGCTATAGCTCCTTCCAATCCGAATACATCGGTATAAAATTTTGTTTGATAAATCATCATCATCTGGAACACCAGGTTCGCAGAACAATCCCCTAAACTGTAACCAATCTTTTCAGCTATGGATACTTTTTGGCTTTGAATATTCATAATATGTACTTTTATCCTAAATTATTTATTTAATCTTTTCACCTTTCATGTCTTCCCAAACACTTTTTGCGACTCGATTCCCTAAAGTTTTTTTATCTAAAGGATGAATGTCATTCCATTCTCCCAAGTCACTATTGTGAATTAATGTTGCGTACTTGTTGGTTTTTGTCACTTGTGCTTGTGCTTCCCTAAATTCAGCCCACGCACTTCGGGCAGGGTTATCATCTGAAAGATAGTTAGCTAATTCTACAATATAAAATGGTAATGTCGGAAACTTAAATGTTTTACGCCAATCAGCAATCATGGTACTTAATAAGCTTGCATATTCATTTCGGCGGGATACGTTAGATTCCCCTTGGTACCATATTACCCCCCGTATTTTGTAGTTCTGTAAGGGGGCGATCATCGCGTTATATAGGCATACGGGTTTATAACAGAAAAAAGTCATACCCGGTGCCGGAGGCATTGCTGCTCCTAGCCTGTATCTCCACTCTCCTTCTAAGCTTATTTCCTGATTTTTACAGTTGATTTTATAAGGCTTATCTTTGACAAAATAAGGATATCCATTGTTGCTGATGAGGCGTATGGTAATAACGTTGTCCCCTTTTTTTAGAAGACCTTCCGGAATAGTATAAATACGCGGAGGGTATTGATAGGATACCGTTCCTACAAATGTTCCGTTTACATATACGGAATCAGCGTCCACAATGCGCCCTAAATGCAATATCGCTTTTTCACCTTCCCATGATTGAGGAAGTTCAATATGCTTACGAAACCAATGGGAACCATTGATCGGATTCAAACCATTTGTTCCCCATTTCGTAGAGAATAGATCCTGTTCTTCCCATTGGCTATCATCATATTTTTCAGCATACCATGGCTTTTCTTCGTGCAAGCCTGTATCTCCCTTATATAAAGATAAATTCCAACGGAGAAAACTCATTCCCTCCAATTTTTTTATTTCCGCTAAATAGTTGTCGTCTTCATATTGCCATTTATCGTGTATGTACATGGGGTAAGGCTTCAATCCTTCTTCACTGATCCATGCTTCAACGGGGGTTCCTCCCCAACTGGAATTTATTATACCGATAGCTACCCCGCTTTTTTCATATAATGCTTTAGCAAAGAAGTAAGCTAAAGCTGAAAAGGACATCACATTATCTTGTGTGAGTTGTTTCCATTCAACTTTAGGCAGATCCGTTTGAGGTCCATGGAAATTATAAATATTGGGTACTTCTAAGTGTCTGATGTTTGGGTTGTTGTATTTGCTTATCTCATCTTTGAACATCTCAGTCACCCGTCTGACCGGTAGCTCCATATTTGATTGTCCGGAGCATAACCACACATCCCCTATTAAAACGTCTCTTATCTCAATGTCGTTTATTTGTAATGTGTAAGGGCCTCCTGCTTTCATTGGCGGTAGAATAACTTCCCATTTTCCTTCCAAATTGGCAATAGCCGTATACTCTTTTTTTGATAATTTTACTTGTACGTTCTCATCGGGATCCGCTGTGCCCCATATTTTAATGGGTTGCTCACGTTGTAATACCATTCCGTCTGAAATCAAAGCAGGCAGCTTTACCTTTGCTCCTATGGATAGAGAGCCAAGGCAAAGCAGCACTGCCAAACCTAACCTAACTTTATAATTAACTATACCCATGATTTTTTATTCATGTATTTTTATGATATATGGCTCTGAGTTGTTGTCTTAAGATCCACTTCAAGTGCAGAGCCATAGTATTTTTGTTTTGAAGGTTGTCTATAATAAAAAAATAATTCATGTCTTCATTTAGATCATTTCATTTTATAAATTAACCGGTTGAAAATAATAGGTTTTCAATAATTACAAATATAGAGGATAATTATTTAAGGGGCTTTTAGAAACATGTCTTAATCTTATGTTTGGATGTAACATGACTTTTCTGTGCGTTACGACATCTTCTGTTGTGGTTACGTATATGTTTTATAGCATCATAATCAGTATCTCTTGAATGAAATTTAAATTTTCTTTTTCCTTGTTCTAATTTGATTGGTTCTTTTGGCTTAGGTTATATTCAGTTGGCTACAATATGCAGAAAAAGCTGCTTTGGTCTTTAAATAAAAAGCGTGGATGTCGATTAAGTAATCTTGTTTTTTGCTACCTTTGTATTTGTTACTTATTTTAATATTATGAGGATATATTTGCAAGGAGTGTTTTCTTTCATTACTATCTGGTGTTGTTCGCTGCAAGCAATTGCACAAACCGGCATGTCTTATTCCACCGATAATGGCTTATCCAGTAGTTTAATCAATCAAATATTTCAGGATAGTAGAGGTTTTATGTGGATCGCGACCGAATATGGGCTGAATAAGTTTGACGGAACCCGCTTCTCTAATTATAAAAATGTGGTTGGTGATTCAACTTCCATCAAAAACAACTATGTACATGTTCTTTTTGAAGATAGTCATCACAACATGCTGGTTGGGTGTATTAACGGTTTAATGAAATATAATCGTGCAACCAATACCTTTCACGAGATACGGATGATTCGTTCGGGAAAGCGAGTGTTTCCACATGTTACACATATCCAAGAGTTGCATAATGGTGAAATCTGGATGTCAACAACTGGTCAAGGCGTTTTCAAGTTGGATAAAGACCAAAAGCAGGCGGTTTCGCTCTCTGCAATTATGAATCAACTTAGCTGTAATTTCCAATCCTATTTGTATGAAGATTCTCATTTTAATGTATGGATAGGTACAGAGGGACAAGGTTTGTTTTGTTATCAGCCAATAACGCAAAAGGTGTCTCTTTATAAATATCCCGCAATCAATGACAATAACATTTCCTCTATCATAGAAGACCATTATGGCAACTTGTTTGTTGGTACCCAAACGCGAGGGGTTTCGCTATATGACAGGAAGAAAAAATCCTTTATTCCGATTCCTTATGTCGGAGATGAAACACTATCTGTGTATTGTATGGCCATTGTCGATGATCGTCTTTTGATCGGAACAGATGGGCAAGGAGTGAAAACCTATAACCGTACGACCGGGAAAATAGAGAATTATAACATTAATTCGGCGCCATTGGATTTTGCCAAAGGAAAGATACATTCCATCTTAGAAGATAAAGATCAAAATTTGTGGTTGGGATTGTTTCAGAAAGGAATTGTTTTGGTTCCTAAGCAGGAAAACCCTTTTGAATATTATGGTGAAAAATCAGTCTATTATAATCCGATAGGACAGGGGTGTGTGATGTCTGTATATAAGGATAGTAATCATCATTTATGGGTCGGGGCTGATAATGAAGGCTTGTTTGAACTGGATGCGAACGGAAAGCGACTTCATCACTATCAGCCGGGAAATACTTCCGATGCAGTGTCAAATACTATAATGTGTATGTATGAAGACTCTAATGGGGATTTTTGGCTGGGGTCCTATACACGTGGAGTTGCCAAACTGAACCGACAGACCGGGAAATGTGAATATCCTCTTCATTTAGAGAACGAAAAAATATTCTCCATCACGGAAGATCGGCATAAAAACCTGTATATAGGAACTATGGGGTCAGGATTTTACCAATATAATCTTGTGACCGGGCAACTTAAACACTATGAATCATCCAAAGATGAGACAGGAGACTTAAGTCGTAATGAATTGGTTAATGATTGGATTAACTATATTCTTTGTGACCGTGAGGGGTTGATATGGTTAGGGCATTATAAAGGAGTAAGTTGCTTTAATCCCAATACAGGGAGTTTTATTAATTTTGAGCCGGTTAATACCCTGATGACCGGTATGGTCGGGTATGTTTTGCAAGAGGACCATGCCGGGAATATATGGGCTGGGACAACGGACGGGCTCTATTGTTTTAATCGTAAGACAAAGCAGTTGCGCAAATTTACAATTGAGAATGGATTACCGAATAATGTGATTTGCGGCTTATGTGAAGATCAGCAGCAAAATATATGGGTTAGCACTTACCGGGGAATTAGTAAATTTGATCTCAAAAGTGAGCACTTTATCAATTTTTATGTTGGGGATGGCTTGCAAGGGAATGAATTTACTCATGGTGCTTTCTATAAAGATAAATCCGGTAAAATTTATTTTGGCGGGACCAATGGGGTTACTTGTTTTTATCCTAAAGCAATTGGGGCGGCGGAGAAAAACAATGAGGTATGGATCACCGACTTTTATATTTTTAATGAACCCGTCCAAGCCAATACACGTTCGGGAGGGCAACCGGTTATATATACCGCTGTTCAAGATGCACATCTGTTTCAACTCTCCTATTTGGATAATACATTCAGCATTGTATTTTCCACTTTCCAATATAATAACTTAGGACAAATCTCATATCAATATAGAATAAAAGAGTTGGGGGATCAGTGGCTTAGCACCGAACCGGGAGTGAATAGGGTGACATATAATAATCTTCCTCCCGGGAAGTATCATTTTGAGGTGCGTGCACTAGACCATGGAGTCTATTCAAAAGTTCGTTTTATTAAGATCCTAATTACTCCGCCGTGGTATCAGATGTGGTGGGCTTATTGTATTTATGTCGGGATGTTGCTTTTGTTGCTATTAGGTGTCTTCAATTATATCTCATCCCGTCTACGTCACCGCAGGGAGATCATGAAGCGTGAGCATGCCGAACAATTGAATGAGGCAAAGTTGCAGTTTTTTATTAATATATCTCATGAAATCCGCACTCCTATGACTTTGATCATTAATCCGTTGGAAAAACTTTTGGCGGAGAATGTTGATCAAAACCTGGAGAAGACCTACCGGATGATTTATCGTAATGCCCAGCGTATATTACGCTTGATTAATCAATTGATGGATATCCGCAAATTAGACAAGGGGCAAATGTTTATGAAGTTTCGAGAGACGGACATCGTAGGTTTTATCAAAGACATCATGTTGACTTTCGACTATTTAGCTAGAAAAAAGCATATCCAATTTACTTTTGAATATCCTGTGGACCAGTTAAAAGTTTGGGTGGACTTGAATAATTTTGATAAGATTCTGATGAATATTCTTTCCAATGCATTTAAATATACCCAGGAACAAGGTACGGTCTCCATTGCACTTTCCACGGGAATAGATACGACCCGCAAAGATCCATTAAGAGACTATTTTCAAATTACTATAACAGATAGTGGCATTGGCATTGATAAGGATAAAATAAACAGGATCTTCGAACGATTTTATCAGATAGATAATGATGTTACTAAGTCCAATTTTGGTACGGGAATAGGTTTGCATCTTTCACAGTCGTTGGTTGAGTTGCATCACGGAACGATCTCCGCAGAGAACAGGGAAGATGCTTCCGGCAGTCGTTTCATTATCCGGCTTCCAATGGGGGCAGCTCATTTACGTGCGGATGAATTGGCGAATGCGGATGAAGATCATGTTCTTACACATGCTTCAGCCGTGAAGTTGGATAAACAGGAATTTGTGGAAAGTGTTGAGGATGAATTTATTGGTGATGAGGGTAATCCGGATAAGAAGCCGGTTAAAGCCAAATCTCACTTACGTCTACTCTTGGTTGAGGATGAGGATGAAATTCTAGAATACCTGAAAGACGAACTTGCCGATGAATATAAAATAACGACTTGTAATAATGGGAAGAAGGCATACGATATTATTCTTACAAATACACCCGATTTAATTATCAGTGATATTATGATGCCTGAAATGGATGGGCTTACTCTGTGTCATAAAATAAAACAAAATGCAAATGTGAACCATGTGCCGATTATCTTATTAACGGCAAAATCAAAGCCCGAAGATAAGCTTGAAGGCATGGATATTGGTGCTGATGCCTATATGGTGAAGCCTTTTAATACGGAATTATTGAAAAGTACCATAGCCAATCTTATCGCTAATAGAAAATTATTGCGTAATAAATTTAGTGGTGCCCAGCAGCAGGAAGATAAAATAGAGAAATTATCGATTAAGTCATCAGATGAAATCTTATTGAATAAGATTATGAAAATTGTTAATGAAAACCTGGCGAATCCAGACTTAAATGTTGCTATGCTAGCTACTAATGTTGGCTTGAGTCGTGTGCATGTTCATCGGAAACTAAAAGAATTAACCAATCTTTCCGCGCGTGATTTTATTAAAAACATCCGTCTGCAACAAGCAGCGAATCTATTGAAAGAGAAGAAACTGACCATCTCGGAAGTAGCCTATGCTACAGGTTATTCTAATTTGTCTCATTTCTCCACTTCTTTTAAAGAAGCATATGGCATTTCACCTAAAGAATATATGCAGACGCACCAATCCTAGTTGGAAGCCTGTTTTTTCCATATTGCTATCACCTTCTTATGGATGAGGAATGCATTAAGGATTGATACAACTAGGAATAACAGAGTTCCTGCGATGATAGTGGGTAAGAGTGTGCCGATATCCATTTTGGGTAACAATGTTTGCAGCACACTGATGTAATGAGGTCGAATCCATGCGACTCCTCCTATGGCAATGATCAAAACCAGCAGGCTCAGTCCGGTGCTCAGTAGATAGTAGGGTAGTGCGACCTTGTTGGGGCTGTAACCTATCAACAAAAGATTTTCCAGTTTCACCGTATTCTTTTGAAGAAGTAAGAATATACTTAACATTAAGATATAGAAAGAGAGCATACTGATAAATACTCCTATCCCTCCCACAATGGTAGTGACCAGTCGTAAGAAATAAGTTGTTTTCCCTGCATCCAGGTCATTCCCTTCCGTTTCATAATTCTTTTGATGGAAGTAATTGGTGATTGCTGTGTCCGTTGGATTCTTAACCTCTATGATAAGGCGTGCAGGTTGTGGGGCTTTGTCGGGAGCAAACTCCTTATTGGCCCAGTTCATGAACGATTGCGGTACGAGAACCGTATTCAACCGATTAGAGAAACCGACGATGCGACCTTTGTATTGTTCGACCTTTCCATTACCCCGGATCAGTATATCCATTTGAATCATGCTCATTAATCCTTCCGATAGTTTGGGCAGGTTCCGACTTTGGGCAAAGCCGAAATTATAAAGATTTAAATAGTTGCGGGGTATAATGATTGGGATCGTGCGTGTCTGTTCGTCGAAGCTCCATTTATCTAATTTGACATCAACGAAAGCATTTGGGACAGATTCAAAAAACATTTCGGTGGAAAGATGAATGCCGGCCTCCTGCATGCCCAATCCGGCCGAAACATCAAACAGCGATGGAGTGAAAGCCGCAACTTTTTGTGTAAAAGCTTGTTCTCTCAGTTCCTCGATTTCATTGTTTGAGAAGGAACTTTTTTTTCCGGTAATACTGCCTAGTGCACTTATCTTCTTTGTCGCGATAATATAATCGTTTTTCATGAAACTGTCTCCCTGGGTGAAGACCGGCAGTACATCTTTGTAAAATTGTATGCTTAATAGTATGATGAGCATGCCAAAGAGATTCGCCAGGAAAAAACCACTTAACTGTCCCACGCTGATATGTTGGCGGAGCAGTTTCCAAACAATCTTGTTCATTATAGTTACGCTTTTACAACTTTAATACTTTGTCATATTCAAGAACCAGATGCTTGCCGATGGAAGTGACTATTATTCCGGCACCTTGCGATTGGACTTCTTCGAGAAGCAGGTTTCCCATTGTGGTGGCATTCTCATCATCCATATGACTAATGGGCTCATCTAAAAGGATAAAGTCAAATGGCTGGCAGAGAGCACGGATGAAAGCCACCCTTTGTTGCTGTCCAAAAGATAACTTACCGGCCTTCTCGTTCACTTTGTCCTCAATGCCGAGTCTTTCAAAGAACGCTGTTATTTCTTTCTTCTTCTTGTATCCGGTCAGCCGGTTCTTTAATTGTACGTTTTCGTAAGCCGATAATTCAGGGAAGATACGCAATTCCTGAAATAAGATGCTTAGCGCACATTTCCTCTGTTCACACCATTGCTTGATTGTGAAAGAACGTATGTTCTGCTCATTGAAATTAATAATGCCTTCGTAGTCGCGGCGATAACCGTAGATATAACTGCAAAGCGACGACTTTCCCGTACCCGATGCCGCTTCCACCAAGTATCGTTTGCCTTTTTGAAAGACTAGATTCTGATGCCAGACCTCAGAGGTTATCTGGTTTCTATTAGCGAAAACCTGCGGGAGTGCTTGCTGTAAATGAATGGTTTCCATGACAATATTCGTTTAAAATCCACCCAAGTCTTTAATCATTTTGACCACTTGCTTTAGGGCATTTTCATCTTTATTCTGGAGTTGAAGAGTAATTTCCGATTGTCGGCCTTTCACCGTTATTGCGAGATAGGCTACTTTCCGGGCTAAAGAGTAGTAGGATTGATACTCCTGTCCGCCATATACCGCCATTGTTTTGATGAGTGGGAGTTCCAATAGCGCTTCGGCATTGATTACACCCGCTATATTCTTTCCTTTAAGAATCGAAGCATAAGGGGTTTCTTCCACAGAAGGGATGGCTGTCTGCCCGATGGTCTGATATAACTTCTCATCATTGGTCACGAACAAATGTTTCCCTCTTGTTCCGAGATAGAATGTTAAATTAGGCATTTTGAGGATATAATCATCTTTTCCCGACTTATTGATTGTGATCCCGATTAAGCTCAGTTCTTCTTTGCGTTCATACAATTTCTTGACGGGGGCTTTATCGGTGATTGCCGCATAAGCCAGAAATATAGGGATATTGCTTCCTGTCTTTACATTAGTCACTCCTATTGTGACATCCTGTTGCAACATGGTAAACAGCTCTTTGATTTCTTTATCATAGAAAAGCATACCAAAATTACGGTTTGTTTTGAATGCTTCGTATACCTTTTTTCCGTTTAGCCCGATGTTGAATAATGCCAATGTTGATTTAGGAAAGAACTTGAGGCTGGAACCATCGGTAATGCAGGTCGCCTTCTGCTGCTGTTCTAAAACTCTTTTTAATTCCGGATCATCTGTATAACTTTCATAGCACAGACTGATTTTACCCTTTTCAAAAGTAAGATTGCCTAGCAAGACTAATCTTTTTAGGTCAACATTTTCCGCAATTCCATAGTTGAGCTGCCTGGCATATTTTTCCCAAAAGCCTGAGGGAGACATCATCATTGTAATGTCACCTTTCTTTCCTTCCATTTTCTTGAAACCAGCCGAAGTTACAATGCTTTGTTTTTCGTTCTGTTTCAAGAGTCGGGAAATCTGTTGTTTTATTTGTTCCGGCTGCTTTGTTGTCCCCGTTTGTTCCAAACTTCCATAGTCAACATATAAGAGTGCCGAATTGGTATATGCCAGCAATCCCTCCTCGTTGACCGTGACATAACTATAATTTTTGCCTTCTTTTATTTCCGAACAGAACTGTTCTCCATGAAGTGTTTTCAGCAGATTGCTTAGTTTCTTTTTACTGTTTACTTTTGCAACAAGACTGATGTAAGGAAAATCAGGAGCGCTAAAAAGATAGAGTGGTGCTGTCCAGTCGACACCCGATTCCGCCGGTTTTTCCAGCAGGATCTCCAGATGTTGTGCGGTAGCGTGACTGACTTCACCTTCCAAGACACGCTTGAACTGTTGAATCAAGTCTTTGTTTTCACCACCGTCCAATCCTGCTTTTTGCACTAAAGAATTAAGGTGGATTGCAGCTACCAAATTAGCATGGGCCGGAATAACATTGGCATAATCTGATTGGTCAGAACATCCACCGACCAGTATAGCCAGCATGATTAGCGGCAGAACTAAAAACCGTAACCTTTTCATAATGATTTGTTTTGGTTCGCGTACTATTATTGATTTTTCAGATTGAGAATATGGCATGCTACCAGGCATGCCGTCTCGGTACGTAGCCTTGACGGACCGAGGCTGACGGGCACAAAGCCATTAGCCATTGCCTTTTCAACTTCCTCTTTGCTGAAATCCCCTTCCGGACCGATTAAGATTAATGCATCTTCACCTTTTCTTACACAGTCCTTAAGCTCCTGTTTGTCACTATCGTAGCAATGCGCAATGAACTTCTGTCCCTGAAAAGGTTGCAGAATGAATTGATTGAAGTCGGTCATTTCATTCAATTTGGGAATGCGTGCCTTGAGGGACTGTTTGATTGCAGAAACCAGTATTTTCGAGATCCGTTCCATCTTGATGACCTTTCGTTCGGAAAACCGGCAGTTTAGAAAAGTAAGTTCGTCGAAGCCTATCTCCGTGGCTTTCTCTGCAAACCATTCCGTACGGTCCATGTTCTTGGTCGGAGCCATTGCAATATGTAAATGTCCGCTCCAGAGCGGTTGTTGCGGTATTGTTTCCAGAATATCAACCAGACATTGCTTATTTGTAGCCACACTGATGCTTGCACGGTAGAAATAACCTTTACCGTCGGTGAGCATAATCTCATCGCCAATCTTGAGGCGCAATACCCGTGTGCAATGTTGTGCTTCATCCTGAGGGAGTTCGGCCCTACTTTGTATATCAGGAGTATAAAATACGTGCATGTGCTATGACTCTTTTCGTTTATTCATTTCATTCCTTATTTGGGCGGCACGCTCGTAGTTCTCTTCTTTGATTGCTTCCTCCAAAGCCTCTTGCAGCAATTCCATGCTATCTCTTTTTAAGAAGTCATCAGTTTGTGGATCCGGATTCTCTCCGCTTGGAGCTATAACTGTTTTGAACTCACCTTCAGTCCCCGTTTTAAGTTGCTCCAATTCAAGAATCTCTTCATAAACAAAGATGGGGGCTTTCATTCGTAATGCCATGGTAACAGCATCGGATGTACGTGCATCCATGCGGATGATTGTTCCGTCCGCTTTCAGGTAAATATAAGCATAGAATACACCATTATCCACCTTATAAATAAGAGCCCGTAGCATATTCACTTCGAGAATTTCCAGACAAGAAGCAAAAAGGTTATGGGTTAGCGGGCGTGGAGGGATGATTCCCCTGATGTCGATCATCAGCGCTTGTGCCTCGGCTATACCAATGATGACAGGCAATTGCCGCGAACCGTTAACTTCACCTAATACCAGAGCATAAGCTCCGGCTTCTTTCTGGCTGTTGATAATGTTTAATACTTCTAGTTCTACTCTTTTTTTGCTCATTGAACTTTCTATTTTACTGCTTTCGGATGATGTTTGTATCTGAATATGATTGCAAATAAGATTCCGACTATTAAAGCATATCCACTAAATATATACCATACACTGCTCCAATCGCCTACCGTATAGAAGTTACCCTCAAATTCGGTGGAGTGGGTGAAATGATCGACTACGAATTGGGCACCTAAAGTACCGATTGTGGCTCCCAATCCGTTTGTCATGAGCATAAACAAACCTTGCGCACTGGAGCGGATACTCTTATCGGTCTCTTTGTCAACAAACAGCGAGCCCGATATGTTGAAAAAGTCAAAAGCGACTCCGTAAACAATCATTGACAGAATAAACATCCATACCCCATTTCCCGGATTACCTATGCCGAACAAGCCGAAACGCAAAACCCATGCAAACATGGCAATGAGCATAACTTGTTTGATTCCGAATCTTTTCAAAAAGAACGGAATCAGCAATATACATAAAGTTTCTGAACATTGGGAAATCGAAATCAGTGCATTGGCATGGTTTGCTCCGAAAGAGGAGGCATATTCGGGAATGGCCTTAAAACTCGTAATAAAGGGGTTGGCAAATCCGTTCGTAATTTGCAAGGACACTCCAAGTAACATGGAAAAAATAAAGAAGATGGCCATTTTTTTGTCTTTGAATAGAGTGAATGCACGTAATCCAAAGGCTTCTGTCAAAGATTTCTTTTGATTCTTTTGGTTCACAGGACACTGCGGAAGCGTCACGGCATAGATTGCTAACAGCAAACCTAGTCCGGCCGATACAAAGAACTGAGTATAAGATTCTTGATAGCCCAAAGCATCTACTGCCAGCATGGAACAGATAAAACCGATTGTCCCGAAAATACGGATGGGAGGGAAAGCCTTTATGGTATCCAGTCCGGCATAGTCCAATACATAATAAGCCACAGAGTTTGATAAAGCCAGCGTTGGCATGTAGAAAGCGACACTGAGCGCATAAAGACTGAATAAGGTGGAATAATCAATAGCACTTCCGGCTGTCATACCATAGTATCCCGTGGCTAACATAAATATCCCCGCTAACAGATGACATAAACCAAGCATGCGTTGGGCTGGAATCCAGCGGTCGGCTACAATGCCTATCAGAGCCGGCATAAACATGGAAACAATGCCCTGCATTGCGTAAAACATACCAATATGTCCAGCCAATCCTACGCTTACCAGATAACTGCCCATTGATGTTAGATAAGTCCCCCATACTGCAAATTGCAGGAAGTTCATGATGATCAAACGAAACTTTACGCTCATAGTTTAAGATCTGTTTTATTGTTTTCTAAGATTCCTTAATACATGAACTGCAAATGTAGGGATTTTATTGGAAAGGTAGATGAGGAGGGGGTATAAAAAAAAGAAGGGCATCTATCGCAGATCCCCAATCTTTATAACCTTAAATCTAATACCATGAAAAACACAGTGCAAATATATGTGATTTGTGTTATACAACATAGTAATTTGATAACTTTCTTCTGTTTATTAACACAAATTATGATTTTGACTTACTTTAATTTTCTTACTCGACATAAAGTACCAATCCTTTCAAGTATTCTCCTTCAGGATGGTAAATGCTTACCGGATGATCGGCCGGTTGCGTCAATTGATGAAGAATGCGAACGCTCCTTCCCGACATGGCGGCGGCAGTGAATACGGCAGTCCGGAATTGGTCCTTGTTGACCGCTTGCGAGCAGGAGAATGTGAATAGAATTCCTCCATGTTTGATTTTCTCAAATGCTTTTGCATTCAGCTTCCGATAGCCCTGAAGCGCATTACGTAAAGCATCACGGTGTTTTGCAAATGCCGGCGGATCAAGCACAATCAGGTCATATTGATTGTCCATACGGTTCATATACTTGAATGCATCCTCAGCAAAAGCCGAATGACGGCTATCCCCGGGGAAGTTCAGTTCTATGTTCTGATTGGTCAGATCAATTGCCTTTGCGGAACTGTCTACCGAATGCACCAATTTGGCCTTACCCCGCATCGCATAAACCGAGAAGCCTCCGGTATAGCAAAACATATTCAATACCGAACGTCCCGAAGCATATCGTTCGAGCAATGAGCGGTTTTCGCGTTGGTCAATAAAGAATCCCGTTTTTTGTCCTTTAAGCCAGTCTATATGGAATTTCAATCCATATTCCTGAGCAACATTATCGTTGCTTCCGCCTCTTAGGAATCCATTCTCCGGATAAATGTCGTTTTCAAAAGCGAGTGTCGTTTCCGACTTATAGTAAATATTATCTATCTTGTCCCCCATTACTTCCGTAAGTGCTTCAGCAATGACCATGCGTTGAAGATGCATTCCGGCGGAATGTGCCTGCATCACAGCCGTACGTGCATAAATATCGATGACAAGTCCGGGGAGATTATCCCCTTCGCCATGTATCAGTCGGTAAGTGTTGTTTACGGGATTTTCCGCAACGCCAATAGCGCATCGCATCGTGTAAGCAATGCTCAGTTTGCTTACCCAGAAGCTTTTGTCAATGCTTTCGTCCTGCTTAAAGGAAAGAATGCGTACGGCAATACTGCCTGCCTGGAGGTGCCCTTTGGCTATAAATTCTTTTTTGGATGTGTAAATATCAATGACTTCTCCTTCTTCCGGTTGTCCTTCTATAGAAGCAATGGCTCCTGAAAAAACCCATGGATGAAAGCGCTTTAATGATTCTTCTTTGCCCGGTTTAAGATAGACTTTATGCATAGATGTCGGTTTATTATTTCTCTATTGTTTTCAATTCATTTGCTTCACTGCTTTCTTCCAATTCATAATTCCCCGATTGCTTTAATGCTTCGAGGAATTTATAAATTTTGAGGCATGCCCATGCATCAATGGCGGCGTATTGTTGCTGGGATTCTGATAATTCACTGGCTTCCCAATTGGACAAGCGTTGTGATTTGGAGATTTTCTCTTTAAAGAGGATTGCGAATATCTTTTGCAGGCTCTTATCCTGAATCTTAAAATAGCCTACATAATCTTGCAACTCTATACATCCTTGTTGTTGAAAAGGCGCTCTTTTATGAAGCATTAAAAAATCATCTTTTAAAGAAAGTCCCACTTTAATAATGCGGGGATCTTCAAGTAATGAAATCAAGGGAGGTGTCAGTCCCAGAAGATTGAGCCGGAAAAGGAAACAGTGATCTTCCGATGAGATTTGTAGTAGAGCGACTTTATGAGATTGGCCTTTGGTAAAAGAAGGGCGTGTTTCACTGTCAATTCCCAATACCGGACAAGTCTTCAGGTAGGCTATTGCATTTTCCGCTTCTTCAGGCGTTTCCACAGCATGTACTTCTCCCGGAAACATCACCTTGGGCATGTCTTTCAATCTCTCTTTCTCAATCGTTCTTTCAATCACCATTTGCTTATTTATTAATGGCGGTCGTCTTTGCAATGACATTCATCTTCATCGCATTCACAATCACCGTCGCACTGGCAGTCTTCATCTTGACACTCTTCGTGCTGGTGGGTGTGATCCGAATCGTCCGCCTGACTGTATTTCACATCGTGCAGCGCACGCAAAGTATTTACCAATGTCTGTCCCCAGTACTCTTTAAAGTGCTCCTGGCAAATGGCTAATGAATCATTCATTGTTTCATTCAGCCCCAGCTTAAATACAAAGATGAAATCTTTAATATCCTGATAAATATCAGCCAAATCTTCAGCAATGCTTTTTTTGATAGGCTGATCACTATATACCATATCTTGAACAAACACATCCAGATAATCATCTTTATCAGCAAGCAAGTTAGATAGATTGATTCGCAATATTTCGTATACTTCCTCAGTGACATAGTTCTCAGGCATGCTCTCACCAATTGTTTCACATTCCGGCAGCATGGATGCTTTCAGATAGAGCAGCGGGAGTATTTTAAGGCTGGTATCAACAAATGTGATCCGCTTCATCTCTTCCGTCTGTTCCATAAAATTGCAGAATTCGGCAGCTACAGTCACGAATTCTATTACGTTACGGTCAAAAATCACTTGACTTTCCTTTTCCATTTTCCTGTAATTTTAGAAATGCAAAGGTATGAAAAAGGTTTGTTTCTTCCTAAAAAGAGACCACAACATTAGTTATTTACAAGATTCTTTACATGATATTCTGTTCCACGTTTTCTTCTCCGGCTGTCGATACCGAGTTTGCCTAGCGTGCGTCCGAAGTAAGATACTTTGTTAATAGACAGCCGGTCTCTGGTTTTAGTTTGTAAAAAAGAGAGGATTTCCATTGGTGTCATCCATATCCCTTCTTCATCAGCCTGTGCCGGACTGAAGTGGCATAAGAAGAGCTGTTCCAACGGAGTGGGTTGTTCAAACTCCCGGTTAGTCTCTTTCAGAATAGCTTCATCAGAGTCATCGAGCCAGTAACGTTCGCCTTGTACAATACGATCCATGGCTTGGGCATAAAGCTGGTGATAGTTAATGGTGACATTTGTGTTGATTGGTCCCGTCACCTCAATGCAGATAAAGCGGCGGCTGCCCGACGGGTCGGTCAACAAATCCTTCCGGTTGCTGGTGCCGATAAACGAAGCATAGCGCCTAATCTCCTGGATAGCCGTGCCATAAGGTTTGCGCAGATTAGCCACCGGCTTTTGTAGCAAATGCTTCAGAAAGCCTTGTTGGTTAACGTTGATCTGGTCGAACTCATCAATATTGATCAGGAAGAAACGCCCTAAACTACGTTCCGCATCCTGTTTGCTTTTGAAGTCGATGCTGTCGGTATAGCCGAAACGCAGTTCCGGTGGCAACAAGATGCGGCAAAAGGTCGATTTGCGGTAACCCTGGGAGCCGACAAGTAGCGGTGACGTATTGTTACCATGCTGCCTGTCAATGTTTTGCCAATGCGCTATCATGCTGAGGAACCAGCGGTAAAACAATTCCCGCCAATGCGGATTTCTGCAAGGTACGAGGTCGGCAAGAGCACGGATGCGATCTTTCCCGTCCCATCGTCCGGTGTTGTTCAGGTACTCTTCAATCGGATTGTAAAGCGGAACATAATCCGAGTTGAGATAGCGTGCCACGTCCCGATCCCATACGGAGATTCCTTCTTTCAGTGCATTCAGTGCAACGGTGCTTTTTATTCTTTGTCCGGCGGGACGGAAGTGAAAATGGATGGAGTCGCGTTGGCGGTATTCCAATTCACCCAATACCGTGTTGTAGCGGAATTCATAGCGGCGGTTCATAAATTCTTCGAGCCGGAAAGCTGTTTCCTGTTCATGCGTCATGCTGCTGCGTGTTCCAAAACCCTTGTGTTCCCGGTAGAGGTTGTGCAGGGTGGGGCGGACAATGGCTTCGTCTGTTTCATGATAAAAGTGCATCAGTACCTGACGTACCACTTCCTCTTCGGGGATGCCTGCCTTGTAACAGTGTTTGGCGATAAGAGACAATAGCAGTTTTAAGTCATCCCCCCGCTTCCATTTCCCAACTTCTTCGAAAGCACGTTCAAGGGCCGCTTCAAAGAGCATGGAGAAAGTCTTTGATGCAGGGTAGCCGGGTTCCATCCGCAGCAAGGGATTTTTCTCCGCCTGTTTCCGCTGCCTGAAGGTTATTTCTTCAGGCAGGGAAAGCGGTTGTTCCAGACAAAAAGGAACGGCGGTAGGGTTGTAGTAAGGATTTTTATCCAGTGTCATACGGCAACTCTGATTGTACGACGGGTCTTTCAAGGTTATAGGAAAAGGGAGCAGAGGTTGGTAGCAGTTCACAGCCAGCCGATAGGCCGCGGCATGGAATAACGCTATTTTAGCCTTTTCTTCAGGCAGGGAACCGTCAGGTAAAGCAAAGCGCACCCATATCTTAACACTTCGTTCGCTACTTCCACAGAAAGCGGCAAAGGTTTGCGGCAGCAGGGCGGCCTGTTGTTTTAGCAATTCCACTTCAACGGCACTTGCCAGATGGTTGACTTCCAATTGTACCAATCCGTTGTAACTTTTCATCCACCTCTCTTTATCCTTGGTGTGGATATATTCTGCCGCCGGATAGATACGTGGTAACTTGTCTATGTGCTCGTATTGAGCATTTGTACCTGTTATGTGCGGTATCAGACTGCGCAGGGTTGAAATGTATCCCGCTTTGTTCTCTACTTTTATTTTTTCTATTAATGTGTCAGTACTTATTGTACTGAAAGCTTCTTTGCCGGTTTCATGGTCGGTGCGAATAAGTGTAACTTTCATTATCTTGTTTTATTCTATGGGAGGCATCTCTGATATGCTGCCATAGCGATGGTATTCAAACGAGATGCTTTGTTCCTTAATGTAATGGATGAGCTCCACGCGCCCGTCTTTTACAGGAGGAGCGGTGGCGATATATTTATCTGCTTGTGCAGCTTCTACAAACATTTCCATCGGAATATTGGCACTGCACGTACGGATGCGTTCATAATCTTTCATGGTCTTTAGAAATTCCTGCAAGCTTTCCGCCTTTAATGAACATCCGGTTGAAGATAGGGCTGATGCGCGATCTTCTTCGGTCGGATCGTAGCTGATGGTGAGCGGAGTATGGCAGGTCTTGGCTGCAAAGGCAATCTGTTGCGCCGCTGCATTGCTATCATCCGGGAATAGGCGGAGCACCATACTCTTCAGCGGAAGATAGCGGAATACATTCTGCTCGCCATACAGGTTATTGATGTCGCGGGCGTGGTGGAATTCTTCCTCATACGCTTTTATGTAACTCTGTTTGTAGTCGGTGACACTACCTGTTTTGTCTACTATCCGGACAAAGCATGAGCAATAGTTGGGACCTCCGGCTTTGACCCCGCCTCCGAATGCCGATAACTTCATGCCTCCAAACGGCTGACGGTTGACTATTGCGCCCGTTATGCCGCGGTTGATATAGAGATTTCCTGCCATAATGGTATTCTTCCAAAGCTTCTGTTCTCCTTCGTCGAGGCTTTGCAGACCGGAAGTCAAACCATAGTCGAGGCTGTTTACCAATTGAATACCTTCTTGCAGATTTTCAATACACACTACGCTGAGCATGGGGCCGAACAGTTCCGTACGGAACGAATAGCTACCGGGCTTCACTCCCCATTTCACAGTAGGTGCAAGTACATATCTGTTTTTGTCAAGGAAGCGGGGGGCCACCAGCCACGATTCGCCCGGTTCAAGTTCCAACGCGCGGAGTAACTTTTCGTTCTTGTTGGTTATCATGGGACCCACTACATTGCCGGAGTTCCACACACTACCTACTTTCATACTTGTAGCCGCATCTTTCAATTTGTTTTGGAAGTCGTTGTCTTCGTAAACCGAACGTTCCACCAATAGCACGGAGCAAGCGGAACATTTCTGTCCGGCATTGCCGAATGCAGAAGCGACTGCGTTCATAATGGCATGATCGCGGTCGCCCGAGGCTGTCAGGATCATTGTGTTCTTTCCTCCTGTCTCGGCGGAAAGCGGGGTGGCGGGATTGCTTCGTGCAATGTTCTGAGCTGTATCGGTACCTCCCGTTAATATGATATGTTTGATGGCGGGCGCCGTGGTCAACACGGGCAAGGCTTCCCGGTCGGTGATTACAACTTGCAGGGCCTCTCTCGGTACGCCGGCTTCCCAAAATGCTTTTGCGAACAATTGTGCCACAGGAGCCGCTACCGTAGCAGGCTTCAATATCACCGTATTTCCACCTGACAATCCCGCTACAATTCCTCCAATGGGAATGGCACAGGGGAAGTTCCAGGGTGAAATGACTAGTACTGTTCCCTTGGGAGTAATATCCACATCAGGCAAGGAGGTAAACGTTTTCATGGAAGTGGTGTAGAAGCGGGCATAGTCAATTCCCTCGGAAACTTCCACATCTCCTTCCACCACTGTTTTGCCGGTTACGGCGCACATGCAGCCGATGAGGTCACCACGCATATCGCCCAAACGGTTGGCTGCCTCATACATTATCTTATGCCGTTCTTCCAATGTTGTTTTTCTCCATCCGGCCGGGTCTGCTTCGGCGATTTCAATGATCTTCTTTACCTGTTCCGTATTGGCTTGTGACATTTCGCATACGCACACTTCGTCGTCTTGGCAACGGTCCATATATTTGTGCCGTTTCTCACAAATCACCGTTTCCGCACCAATTTGCAACGGAATAATTTTAGGAGTATCTTTTGTGGTCTTCTTCCACTTGGAAAGAATGGTATGTACCCATTCCTGATTGACCGGTAAATCAAAGTCCGTATCCGGTTCGTTCTTCATCACATCCGAAGGAAGCACCGGAACATAAGGTTTAAGTCGGTTTTGTGTGCGTGTCGGCACGTGGGTGATCTTATCTTTCATGCGATAAGCCTCTTCAAACTGATTTTGCAGGAAGTTCCAGGTGTCGGTATCCGGTTTCAGGTTGAAGGAGTGGGTTAGGAAATTATCCGGGGCCGTGTTTTCGTCCATCCGTCGTACCAGATAGGACACGGCATTCAGGAAATGCTCGTCTTTAACCACCGGGGCATAGAGAATGACGTGATTGCCCAACTGTGACTGTGCCCGCCATACGTGATCCGCCATACCTTCAAGCATTTCGAAAGTCATGTATTCCGAACTTCCCAGCTTCCGGCTGAGTAGGTAAGCATAGGCAATGGTGAATAAATTGTGTGAAGCTACACCGATGTGAAGCGCTTTGGCATTTTCGGGTTGCAGCGCCCGTTCCAGCAAGTGCAGGTAGTTGGCATCCACCTCCGTCTTGGTGGGACGGACCGGATTGGGCCAACCACGCAGAGAAGAGCCAACCGTTTCCATTTCCAGGTTGCACCCTTTTACAATGCGCATTTTAATAGGAGCACCTCCGTTGGCGACACGTGTTTTGGCGAAATCCAGCAGTTCGCTTTGAAATCCGTAGGCATCCGGTAAGTAAGCCTGTACCACAATTCCCGCCGAATAATTTTTGAATTCCGTTTTACTGAGTACGGTCTTAAACAAACGCATGGTGAAGTGCGCATCTTTATACTCTTCCATATCCAGATTGACAAACTTGGCCTGTTTCCCCCCTTTTTCATCTACATAAGGGAAGTCTATGGCCTTTTGGTAGAGGGCGGACATCCGGTTTACCAGTTCGGGAAAGCTTTCTTCATAGTTCAGCGCATGCGTCTGGGCATAAATACCCGATATCTTCACGGAAATATAGTTAATATCGGGGGCTTCCAATGCCTCAAGGTAATGGTGATAACGGTGATCGGCTTCCCCGTTGCCCAACACCACTTCACCCAGCAGATTTACATTTTGTCCTATTTTCTGTTTGGCACGGGTCTCCAGATGTTTGGTCAACTTGGGACGTTCCTCATTGAGAATGACTTTAGAGGTATCCATCCTCAGTCTTTTCTTGATAACGGGGATGGCGATAAAGTCGAAATAATGTCCGAAGGAACGATATAAGTTGAAAAGAAATGCGTCACGTTTATTTAAGAACTCAGGCACTCCGTAACGGTCTATTAAAGTCTTGATGCGCATGGCCAATTTCTTGCGGTCGCGTATCTGCGAAGACTCATCGAGCATCTTTACCAGAAACTTTTTATCTTGCGGGCGTTGCACCATGACGGCGTATTTATGCTGCTCTCTACGTTCTTCGTCGGTAATAACATCTTCGGATGTGGTGTACAATTTCAGTACCCACTCCCTTACTTCTTCTAAGGTAGGTAGATTATCCATAATAAATTATTCATGTTTAAAAAGTAAAAAGAACTAAATTATAAAATCATTCCCTGTTACAAACATGAATAAACGGTAGGACTGAACATTACGGCACGATAGCGGTGCAGAACCTGAAGAGCCTGCTGTGAAAACCGATCAAAAACAAGTTTTCTGCCCATAAAATAATTTGCTAATAACGAAGTATTTGTATAGGCACAAATATATATATTTTTATTTTAGTTTTGTATGCTAATGGAAAAAATATTATTCATTTTCTCTTTTTAGTAGTTCCACTGAACTTCTATCTTCTCTATGAATATAATTCTTTAATTTTAACCCGTTGGCGGAATTAAATTAAGAGAACAATACAAGCGTTTTGGGAACAACGTGCAGCGGAAGATGAACTCTTTGCAGTGAACTACCACAATCCAGCCAAGAATATAGACGATTGCATCACTTATATTCTGAACTATGTACAGAAAAGCGATTGCAACGGTTTTCTATAAGGTAAAATATTAGGATAATCAAACTCTTGTTTTGACAGAAAAAAAATAGAAATAGGGAAGCCTATACAATGCTAGGTTGTGATAAACCGTCACGTGGAACTCGCGGTACAGGAAAGGGCAGAAGCACGGCAGCATACCATCCACTAGTACCAAGAGGACAAATTACGTAAAATGCAGAACCACAATAAAGCGAAGACTGCAGCAAAACAGACAGCAGAAGTTCAACCATTCTTGCTTTCTTTTTGATTATGAAGCCAAGACATAAATTTGAAAAAGCAATACTTGCACAAAGCAAGAACTTGCGTCCCATATCCAAGGCACAGATAAATTGGGCATTTCGTGAATGTATTGCCCATTATGCTTGAAGGGGTGCACAACTTGCATGGACTGCACTTACTGCCCCAAGTTACGACAAAAGTAGTATTGGCCTATAGCTGCGCTTAATTTGTATTACAATGCAATATGCTACTTTCTTTTCTATAACATTTCAAGCGTTTGCTTTTTATAGTTAAGTACAAATGAATGACCTTGTAAAAATTTGATATTTAAAAGTCCAATATTATAGTCACCTATTACAAAATCCAACATAAATTCACTCTTGCCTATTTTAAATTTAATATTTCTACAGACATCCATCGTTTTGACAGACAATTTATTACCAATATTAGCTGTTTCTTCTTGGATTTGTTCAGTTGCTCCTACATAAAGGCCATGCTGGAGTTTATTGTTTTTACACCCTGTATCAAATGCAAATCGCGTTTTCTTACCATTGATTTTACTCTCAAAAATGATATAATCTACTGCTACATCGGGATAATCTTTATGGTTTTTCCATTTAAAAACAACGTTCTTTGGCTTTTGATTATAATCGTATGGTTCTATAATTTCTTTATTCATATCAAATTTCCAAGCCCCAGACTTAAGAATATCAGCTCCAATAATAAATTTCGGTGCATATTTTTGATAAATCCCAGTAAGATCTGCTACAAGACAATGTATCTCACGGTACGTTTTGCCACAAAAAGATATAGAATCAATAATAGTAGTTGAAATTTTCACTCTACTTTGATTGACAAAAATTGTTTTCAATTCTTCTTCTTTTATACCGCAAGAATCAACTGCAAAAATAGAATCAATGATACATAGCGAACTACCAGTATCAATGAGAGATGATATTGAGTGAGCATTTTTCTCCTTATTAACCAATACGTCTGTATACATAAACTTATCTTTAAAAAGAAGTTTAGATTGTGCTTTTCCAGTCAAACAAGCAATAAGCATCATACATAAGGGTAAAAAACGTAACTTCATAATTATTTAAAGAAAATATTTGTTAATAATTCACTCAATCTTAGTTCATTCATCTTTTCTCTAAAAGCATCATTTTTGAATTTGAAAATATCTTTATTATATGCATTTTTAAAATTGTTATGTACACTATCACAATGGGTTACAAATTTGTACGAAGTAGTTCTTATCGCCAGTGAGTCTTTGAAAGTTTCTGACGCAAGCGTATCTTTGGCTGTATTCGTTGTTAGTGTATCCTTTACAGAATTTATAACTAGCGAGTCTTTAGACGCATTGAAAGGTTTTCCACTTCTCGTCTGCGCAATCTGCGCAAATAAACAGCTATCGCCAAGAATTATGGCTAACAATATTACTACTAATAATATCCTATTCATACTCTGTTTTTACAAAGATACGATAATAGCGAACTCTATAATAATAAAACGAGGATTAATGCAAGAATCATTAGCTTTAGAACTTTATTAATACATTTCATGTCTTTTTAGTTTGTTATTTCTATAATGCTTCGAAATTCGCCTTCTATATGCAATAGATCGTCTGTACAATTATTACATATTGCGTCGACTTTTATTTTACCATATATTTTTTTCCCTTCTTTGTCATAAGAAGTAATGATCATATATCCATTGCCGAAAAATGCTTCATTTGTTAAACAGTTTACAATTCTGAGATAAGAGACTTTTCCTGTAAAGTCATTATCTTCCTTTTTAGGTATGGTAAACGAAAATTGTTCTCCAATTCTATTCAAATTGAAACCTTTAATGCCACAATCGATTATGTAAATAGGTAATTTATTATTGGCTTCATCTTTTGGCTTTATTGTAGAAGAAAAGTCTAAATAGTCGTTATCATCGGGCAATTTATAATAGATCGTTTTTGGAGAATACCTACCCAATGGTCCATTCCATTTAGGATTATCAATATATGCCACATTATTAACGGTACATACGAATTTCTGCCAAAATCTCACCTCTCCATCTTTACTACAACTATATAATAAAATGGGAACTAATGCTATAATCATTAGGCTTAGAATTTTATTAATGTATTTCATACCTTTTAATTGTTTGGACAGTTGCCTTTATAATTACCGTCTTTGTTAAATACCAATGTCTTGTATCCTAAATCATTAATACCTTGTCCGGGAATCCTTATGAATAAGAGATCGCTTTTATTTTCTTTTTTATTGTTCTTCTAAATATTGATAGGTGCGTACCAATTCAAGTTTGGGATAATCCGGTTTGAAACAAGAAGTGATATCTTCCATGAATGCTTCCGGCTGATTATTGATCATTCTTGTAGGATTCCAAGTGCCAAGGTAAAAAGTTCTCGTCTTATTTTCTGCTGTAATGACAAATCTATCAGGCGCTTCATTTTTAAAAGTACCCTCTATCGGCTCTTTATTGAATTCTGTTTTAATCCTGTTATCTGCTGCATTAATTAAATAGAGAATAAGAAGAGAACGTATTGGCTCTCTTCTTATTCAATTTATTAATCTAAAAATCAGTTCACTTTAGTTAGAGTTAAAGTTGCAACAGTTTTTCCATCTGCACTTGAAAGATTTCTTTGCATAGTTAATTCTTTTTTATTATATTTAATAACAGTCCAATTACCACCGAATAGATAACCGACTCTTAAAACTACAATTTTTCCTTCAATATTATATGTAAAGTTATTCCTGCCATCATCCCTGTATGTAGGGTCAACCAATTTATAGTTGATGGTACCGCTTGTTGCTGTTGTAAACTCTAGCCCAACTTCATAAGGTGATGAATCTATATTAGGATCATTGAATGTTCCTCTCCAAACTGTTTGATATAAGTCTTCGGCTTTCAAGTACACATTATTATCATCATCGTTGTCATCTGAACAACTAATGGTATTCAAAAAGCAAAAGCATAATAAAAAGATGTTGAATATTTTTTTTAGTTTCATATTTCTGTTTTAATTCTTTTATTTACTGCATTAATTAAATAGAAAATAAGAAGAGAACGTATTGGTTCCCTTCTTATTCAATTTATTAATCTAAAAATCAGTTCACTCTAGTTAGAGTTAAAGTTGCAACAGTTTTTCCATCTGCACTTGAAAGATTTCTCTGCATAGTCAAATTGTTCTTGCTATGTTTGGTAACTGTCCAATAACCTGTTATTAAATCGCCTGCATCTATATATATGATTTTTTCTTCTATTTTATAAGTAAAATGAGTCTCTCCGTGTCCTGTTGATTCAATCGAACGATAGCTACAGGAACCTTCTGCTTTTGTAGTAAATTCTAGTCCAATGGTATAAGGTGAAGATTGGTCGTTATAATAGTTGTCAAATGTTCCTTTCCAAACGGTTTGATATAAGTCTTCGGCTTTCAAGTACACATTGTTATCATCATCGTTGTCGTCTGAACAACTAATAATATTCAAGAAGCAGAAACACAATAGAGAGATGTTGAATAATTTTTTGAGTTTCATTATTATTTAAATTATAATCCGATTATAGTGTATGAGTTTGCTAAAGTTGCTATGGATATCCTATGTTCTGGTAAATTGGATCCCCACTCTTCTAAGCCATATAAATCCAATGTACTTTCATCCCCCTCATCCGCAAAGAAAGAGAAACATATTTTAGCCTGAGGGTCATATAAATATTCCATGTTTGTTGGCTCATAATAAAATTTTTTAAATCTTGTCGGGTTAAATTCGGGAACAACTATACATAAAGGGCTTATGTTTTTAGGAACTAAATACTTCGTTTTATTGTAGCTTATTTCTATTTGAGAACTAAAATATTGAGATATTTCAGTTGAGATATTTTTTACTTTACTCATAAATACTGCATCATTTCCATTTTGTATAAGTTCTTCATCCGTTGCATTTTTTGCTGTTCCATCTGCCAATATTATTTTGTCTCCTTGTCTGGTGGTTAGTATTGGAGCAATATCATAAAGAATTTTCTGACTTCCTATGCGTCCGCTACGCGCTATATATTTTTCGATGACAAGTGAGGGAGTACATAACTCGTTCCGTTTTTCCAAATAGCCATTGATGGTGTTCTCAAAACGTTGTTTAAAGTTAGTCTCTAAAACAAGTGAAGATAGTGGCGCTATCCCTTGATCTGTAATACCTACCATTGTGTGTTGACTCTGATCTTTTAAGGATTTTCTCCATGCACTCAAATCGATCTTAAGATCCAGAAGTTTTATTGTAGCAGATAGAGAAGCGTGATCACTTTGATCGCCACCTAATGTTTTAAGGAAGACATAGCTATATTCATTTTTTAAAAAAGTTGAATCAGATTTACCATCGTGACCATTGTAGGACAAGCTTGCAGAGACACTGTCTTTCGGATTTTTTTTGAAGTTTACAGACATGTGCATGCTTTGGCTTAAGGCATGTTCTTTTTTGTAACTTTCTATGTTCTTGTCTGTATTTGCCATATATTCTCCATGAGCTTCTCCTCCGGTATAATACCCTAATACTACAAAATCACCATAGCCATTAATCACCGAGCCTATAGTACCGGAGAATAAGTTTCGGATAAAGGATTTTTGTAGAAATTGTCTGGCAAAGAGTTTTTGAGTCCCGCTAGAAAATTGCAATTGATGTTTATTGTAGTAAAAAGTAATATCCAACTCGCCAAAAACTTGATCGTAGTCACTCATAATGAATGTCGAAAAGAAGTCTTCCTTATGTTTTTTGTGTCCAAAAGAAAATACTCCCAAATTTAAATTGAAACCGGTATCTGAAATTTTCTTTTCATACTCAGAATGATAATACTCTTCATGATTTGTATAGGCAACAGACGTTTCTGTGTTGTCAATGAGAGGTTTTGTATCAATATAAGAGTCATCGTAATCTTTAATTTTATTTAGATTAAGTATCGGAGTTGTGACATTATCAAAGTCACCGGCAATGAAGTTGCCGTCAAGGAGTTTATAGCCATAACCTAAATATTCATAAGATATGTTTGCATTAGAACTTCTTGTCATTTTATCCAATATGATCTTCTTCGTAACCACTTCCGGTAAAGTCGGATCACGCTTTTGGATTATTATATTGCCTTCGGCAGCTCCGCCCTTCTGAATAGATGGATTTTCTTTCATTATATCCATATTATTAGAGCAAGCTCCTAAAAGTAATATGGATGTTATTAGTAAAAAATAAGAATGTATCTTCATGATCGTTTATTTTAATACTTTGGTTGTAGTCAAATTTATTTTCTTCTCGTTTATCAGTTTTAAAACACTTGAGTTTAACGGCGTCTTCTCAGGAGTTCCATTGTCTAAACGTTCAACATTATAAATATCACCTTCCCAGACTCCATGAAATTTTACTACTCTATCTCCACTTTCTCTTATAACCTTATGTTTCATCGTGACAACATAGTTGATCTTCAGATGATAATATCGGTATGTAACGGTTAATCTGATTAAACTTTTAGCTGGCGTATTATACATAATCGTATCTCTGAATACTTTGGATAGAGTTTCATTTCTGGAACTATATGTAACTGGCATAAAGTATGACATGTCTTCCCCGCCGACAGTAGCCAATGATTGTGGAGGAAAATAGGTGGAAGCCAAAACAGTGGGTAAATAGATTTTCTTATTGGAATTATAGGGGACAATTAAACTTCCATTTTCTCTAAAATACGAAGTCGGGTTAACAGTAGTTGAAAAAATGTATTTAATGGTAGCATCGTTTACGGAAGAATTAATTCCGTTTTTTACCAGTTTGAAACTTTTCTCTTTTATTTCAGCTGAACTCTCATCAAAAGCTATGGTATCAATATCAAAATTGTCTATTAGATCAATCAAAAATTCTTGCTGCGGTGTCTTTTTATATTGGGCAAATCCAACCTGATCATCATTCTTAATCTCAACATAATAATTAAAGACGCTCCACATATTATTAGGATCGGCCTGTCCTAAATAAAATTCATTTTCCATTCCGAAATAACCTCTATAAGAAGAAGGGACTAAATCCCATTCATCCATGTCAGACTTTTCATTAGCCCGTGTGATGTAAACTACCTTGTTGTTAGGGTTGCTTTTGTAAGATCCTACAGATAGTGGAGTTCCCGTATATTTCGAATAAATGAAATATTGTCCGGTTAAAGGAATTACTTTAAAATAATAAAGAAAAGTATTGCTAGAGCGACGAGAATAAGTACCTAGTATAAGATTCTGACCTGCACCTTTTGTGGCATTTAGAAATTGATTTGATGTATTTGCCCGACCTCTGGCTTTTAATTTGAAAGGAAGTTCCCTAATAGCGTACATGTTGGATGAAAGGAACTCGTCTTGAGATGGATAGGATGACAACATTCTATTCTTTTTTAAATATTTTTTGAGTTCAGGGTTAGTGAATACTTCAGGAACAATAGAATCATTGATAGATAATAAATCCGAATTTGTTATGCTTCGGGTTTGTGGATTACTTTCTAAATCTACTAGAGATTGGTTTTCTGTACAGGAGAATAATCCTATTACTCCTATAACGCTTAAAAGGGTAAAATTTAGTTTCATGATAGATATTTTTATAAATTTATGTATCACTCAATGGTCACATTACTCTATCTCTTTTTTATAATTGAAAATTGCCATACAGAGTATCTTTATCGGTAGTAAAGGTGATTCTATAATTTCCTTTATTGCAAGATGATAAATTAATGTAAACATGTTTTTTCATATTTGTATCAATATCAGTTTGGTATATACATGAGCCAAAGTTATTATAGATGTTGATGCTTATTGAACCTAGATCGTCATAGAAAAACGCCTCTAATTTTGAGTCTTCTTGAATTAAACGAATAAAGTTACTTGAACGTGTCGATGCTTTCTCGCTATCTTGTATAAGTATCTCTTTTTTGCCATTACTTGTTAAGGTACCCCTTTCTTTGGCAGAAGCAGAGCAGAGGAACAGCGATAAAATGCAATATAAAATAAGTCTTACCATAAAATATATTTATTTATTTTCTAGTAAAATTATAGGTTTTGACTTAAAGAAAAAATAGTATATTGCTGTGATATAGCTTTTTGCAGAATATGTTATGATGTATCCTATTGATTATCAATAGGATATTTACTGTACAATATAGGTGTGATATAGCTTTTTGTTGGAATAGAGTGACCTTTTGGATTAAGTATGAGATAGATTTTCATTTAAAAAGCGTTGGATATTTCCCATTGGTGGGATATTTAGTCTTTTTCGAATAGTTGATCTTTTCATTTGAATGGTGTTGACACTCAGCCCCATGATAATAGAGATTTCATCACTGCTAAAGTTGGTATAGGTTAAACAACAAATGCGGAATTCATCTTCATTCAAATTGGGACATTTTTCTCGTAAACGGTCAAAGAAGCCGTTATGTAATTCGTTGATGCTTTTGTATAGAATGTCCCAGTTTAGTCCTTCTTCACCATAAATGATTTCATTAAACTTTTTCAGTAGTCTTCCGGAGCTTTCATCTTCTTTATGAATATAATTTTTCAAAGTTGCCGTCTTTTTTATAATGTCAAACTGATGAAGTAATACATTTCGAAAAGAGACTTCCTTTTCATCGAAACTTTTCGCCATATCCATAAGATGATATATTTTTTGCTCGGCTTCTAATTCACGTTTTTTGCTTAGCGAGTATTTCCTATAATAGAAGAGCAATCCGATCAGGGATAAAATGATTCCAATAGAAGAGTAGAATTTTATTTTTTGTTTCTCCAGAGCTAATGTCATGTTCTTATTGGTTAATTGCTCAAACTTATATTTTTTTTCCATATTAAGCAACGCTGCATCTTTTGTTTGTTCGAAGATAGAATCAACATAGTCGCTATATATTTTGTAATTTTGTAGAGCTACTTTATAGTTTTGTTCCTTCTCTTTTATAGAAGCACTTACCATGTAAATGTCGGCCATCAGGTATGAATCATCTTTGTCCTGTACGTGTGTATATGATTGTTGCATATACCACTCTGCAGAATCTTTTTGATTTTGGTTACTATATATGCCTGCTAGTTTTAGGCATATTCTGGAATAGTCGTTACCTTCCATATATTGCATAGCATTAAAAAAGTGTTTTTTCGCCATATCATTGTCACCTTTTACTTCTTTATAGAGTATGCCTATGTTTTGCTCAATTCCTGCAATGTTAGCAATGTATTTACGTTTTTTTGCTATTTGCAGAGCTTTATTGAAGTAAAATAAAGCACTATCCGTTTGTTCCTTGACGAGAAGGCTATGCCCAATTAACTGATAGGAAATCATTTCGTTCTTTTCGTTTCCTGCCTGTCGAAAATACTTGGCAGCTTGCCGGAACCGTGGTAATGCTTGAACAGACAACATCTGATCTGATAATGCGGCTCCCATGGCACTTTGAATCAATGCTTTCAGGTTGACGTTAGAGGTGGAAGCGGCATATTTCTCGGCTTCCAAATATTGCGACATTGCTTTTTTGTAATCTTTTTGCTCATATCTAAGGCGTCCGCAGTAGTAGGCGGCCATGGCGGCATTAGGGAGGTCGTGTTTGTGAACATAATAGTTTTTTGTAGCAAAGATGGTGGTGTCGGCGGTAATGTCTTGATAGCTTTTGTCTTTTGCCTGCAATAACAGTAGTATGTAATGATGGTAACGTTTCTTATTTAGCCGGGTAGGTTTAATCGAGTCAAGTAGTCCTACCGCACTATCAGGATAGGCTTCTACAATTTTTTCCGCATCATTCATCATGCGATCTTCTTTTGTATCGTGATGGTTGCACGAGAAGAAAAGGGGTATCAATATTAGGAACAGAATAAAAAATCGACTAGTCTTTTTCATTTTTTCATGTTATTATGCTATTGCAAAGATAAATGAAAAAATGATTTTTGTAAAGTATGTTACGATTTTTACTTAAAAAGGCATTTTGAAGATAGTAATTAATTCCTTATGACGGGTAACGTCTTATGAGTATCGTTTGCGAGCATTTATTTTGCAAACGAATAGAAATTTATTGGCGTTTGGTCAAAGAACGATCTGAGAAGATAGAACAAGCAAGGCTGAATGGAAAAAGCAGAAAGATTGCAGAGGAAAGTGACATCGGTGAAAACGTAGTAAATAAAAAACTATTTCTGCTTTTATTACATATTATTTATTATATTTGCACGTAAAGTTTGAGATGTTAATTGCATATCTCTATCCTAATGGGATGTAGTCGATAATAGAAAATAAATATGGCGACCAATAAACATGCACAAATCAGATATCATGCTTTGGATCTATGTTTCGGAAATCCCGGACGAAGGTATTTTATTGAGGACTTGGTCAAAGCATGCAATGATGCTCTATATCAACAGAAAGGCATTCTGAATGGCGTACAAATGCGGCAAGTACAAGAGGATATAAAAGACATGGAAAGCATATGGAATATACCTCTTGTAAGGCACAAGGAAGGGAAACGAGTCTATTATAGATATGATGATTCACGTTATTCCATTAACAACCAACCGCTAAATGAAACGGAAATCAATCAATTGAAAGAAACGATTTTTATGTTGAATCGTTTCAAAGGTATGCCCCAATTTAGTTGGATGGAAGAAATTCTTGCCCGATTTGAAAGTGTATTTAAGCTGAAAGGAACAACAACAAGTGTTGTAGGTTTTGAACATAATCCATATTTAAGAGGACTCAATTTCTTTTCAGACATATTCAATGCAATTGTAAATAAGCAAACTTTAAATATAACATATAAACGTTATGCGAAAGATCCCACAAAAATGATATTTTATCCTTATTTTTTGAAGCAGTATAACAATCGCTGGTTTCTATTTGGACTTTGTGAAAACTTGAAAGAAAAAATACCGGTCACAAATTTGGCATTAGATAGGATCGAGCAAATTACTTATGGTAATATTCCATATATAGAAAATCGTTATATTGACTTTAACGAGTATTTTGAAGATGTAATTGGTGTTACTGTGTATGAAAAAGAAATTGAGCAAGTTATATTGGAAATAGATAATATTTTGTTTCCGTATGTTGAAACCAAGCCATTGCACGGCTCTCAAAAAATTAAAGCGAGAAATCAGCTTACAACTACTATTGAACTTAATCTAATTATCAATTATGAATTGGAAAATCTTCTTTTAGGTTATATTGATAAAATTAGAATTATTGCCCCAAATTATCTTCGGGAGAAAATAATGGCACGAGTTAAGGAGAGTATATTAAAAAATTACTAGCTATGCAAATATAGTGCATAGTTGCAAATAATCTTTGTGAGCAATAATTAAAATAAAATATCATGGAAAAAGGGATTGTAAAATTTTATAATCGAGATGCAGGATATGGATATGTCCTTTCGTCAGAAAATGATCTTTTCTTTCATATTTCTGAAGTGAAGAATGAGTTGAAGCAACTATTTCTTACAAATAAGTGGAGAGATGAACCAATTCTATTTGAAAGAAGATTGTCTCAAAAGAAAGAGGGGGAGTATGAAGCTTTTGATATAAACCTTGATTTGTCTAAACGCCATATTGGATATGTTGAAATAGAAGAGGGAAAGTATTCCACTTTATATTTTATTAAAGATTCTGAAACTTCGGAGAAATATTTTTTTCATCATACTAGTGTTAAGACGAATGTAGCAGATAAATTTATAACTATTAATGACAGATCTCCAGCTATTTTTACGCCAAGCTCTAACGAAAAGGGAATATGTGCTATTGATGTCGTGTTGATCGATCAGAGATCATATTTAGAGAGTTTTGCGACATTTACTGATTGTAATTTAGCTTTAAAAGACTTAGCAGATAATATATGCGAAGTAGAAGACTGGGATTATATAAACAACAAACAAAATAGTAATCCTGTACTCAGAAGTTATATTAATCAAACTTGTAAACAATTAATTAGACAAGATAAAGTTGTTTTCGGCACATCAAGCTATGGAGATGAGTATGCTTTCTTTAATACTGGACTAGTCAATGGCTTTCAAGATGAAATTTATGCTTACTTTCAAAAGAGTAGGAAATATTCAGAACTTCAACCTTGGGGAATCAATATTCCTAAATGGGAGTTTTTAGAATTTAATACAGATCAGTCAAGGTATTATAAATATTTTGATAAACCGGCTGATATTGCTTCTTATTTTGATGAAGCAGATGCAACGAAGTTAGTTTTTGATACAACTTTAACTATAAGGCCAAACTGGGAACATTTGTGCAAAAGAAAGAAAAGAGTTGATTCTCCCGCTGTTCAGAGCATGAATGAACAGGAATTTAGAGACGCAATTGAAGACTCTATAAATATGGCCAAGAAACGAATTCGTAGAAATTATAAAACAGCCATTCCTCATTTTTATGACAATGATATTCAGTTTCTCATACCCATGTGCGAAAGAAAAAATAGAGGAATAGCAATTGCTGCGATGGTTATAGAAAAACAAGAACAAATATATGTTGTTAGCACTATATTAACATTAGATCAGGCATATAATAATGCGCGGTTATTAGCAAAGCCTGATAGAGAGTGGTTGAATCCTTAAGATTAATAGCACAATAACACACGTAATTAGGAGAAATGAAAAGCAGTATTGCAATCTTTGATTCTGGTTTTGTTTTGACTATGTAAGAAATCGAATGGGTGTAATTAAACTGGGTTCTTATCTGTCGTTTATCAAACATCAAGAATCTTTGAAAATAACCAAAGCAAGCAATGAGTTAGAAGTATAATAGGTTTGGATGTAAATGCTGCAGAAGCAGCATTCTGTGATTTTTTAAATGTGGTGAATCTATTAGCTGATCAAATTCGTTTTATAAATACGATTATTTGTTTATCAAAGGATGGGGTTCTTGAAGTCGACATGCTTTTCGAGGAGCCGTTCACAAGATTCCAACTCAAGGAATGACATCGCGACAGAAACCATCGCGATTCTGAATCATATCAATTATAATGCAGCGGCATAATATATCATTAATACTAATCTTAGAAACTCGCCAATTTTTATTTGGCGAGTTTTTTTATTCATATGCAGATAGACTGCATAGTTGCATCTCACCTTTGCAACATAACTTTAAAAGTATATCAATATGGACTATTATTACGTAAACAAAAACGCTCAACCAACAGGAGAGCATGAAATGCATAAAAGCACATGTAGTCATCTTCCCGATGCAAATAACAGGATTGGATTAGGCTATTTTTCCACTTGTACAGAAGCATTAAGAGAAGCAAAAAAGTATTATAATGATGTTGATGGCTGTTATTATTGTTGTCCAACTTGCCACAGAAAGTGAGGCTAAATGGTACCTGTTATACCAGCAAATAACAGACAGGGTAGTCTTTCCTGGATAATTTGAGATTGCTTAAACATATATGATTATGAGAGCACCTATAGGTACTACAGCATCTACAGGACAGAAATGTCCAGAGAGTGGTGTATGGCAAGTCGTAGGATATCCAACTACGACAGCTCCAATAGCCGAGGGTAATACTATGCCTCCATATGGAGGAAGAGCCGTGACATGGAAACTTATCCAATACGCTTAATAGTATTACAAGAGAGGGATTGTTCAATTAAGTTAGAATAATCCCTCTTTTCGTTATTCACAATCTGGATTTGCTGTGCACCGGGAATAATGCTTAATGTAAGAATCAATCTTTCTTTTTAGCATGATCACTTCAGCTTATTCTAAGCAGTAAATAGTTTGTTTTCAGCTTTTCCAAGGTAAAATACCATAATTCTTTCTTTTTCCAAGATAAATAGATGCATTTTCTGCCACTTTACCAAGAATACCTTATGGAAACAATGTACCTTCCATCGCATCTCTTTTAACTATCTTGCCGTAAGAATGTATCTTCTTCATCAAAATAAAGTGAGTATTGCTGGTCTACATATACATTGTATTCGTCCTTTTGGTGTCTTAGCGTATAAATATGCCCATCCTGATAGTTCTGGTTTAGATAATTAATTGCTTTCGCGGGAAGCAGTTCTATTATTTTTGAAGGTAAATTTAACGGTATCACTTTAAGATCTTCTACGATATGGGATGCGCTAATTTCGGTCCATATGCCGTCTTGAGTCAGCTCAATAGATATATTGTCTTTATTATCATATAAATAGGTGCATATACCAAAGCTTGCTTTTTGCTTTATGTTGTAATTATAAAGACTACATATCCAGGGAAATTCGTACTTTCCATAATCCATGATATTGGATAGGGCACGATGCAACTCATAATCTTCCTTTTCAGCATGCTCCTTTTGGCTTATTCTAAACTGCAAATAGTTTGTTTGCTGCTTTTCTAAGAATACCTTATTTAATACTAAAATCAATTGATTTTAGTTATGGCAAAGAGTAAATATAAAGCAAATCACAACGATTATCAGAAAAGCTAGTGCATCTCTTTTCAATGTTGCTGGAATTTTGTCTTTCCAAAATTTAAAATTCAGTTGCTCATCCATCCAATGATAATCCTTCTGCCAGAATATTTTGTAGTGAGCAAACCAGCCAGCAAACATCATTTGATCGGGCTGAGACGAGTTATTGAAATCTGTGACTATTTTATTATACGCGTTTTGGATATTGTTAATGTCTTCTTCATTATCATCTGCCAGATTCTTTAAGTCTAAGTATAACAATTTGAGCTCATTAAATGAGGCTGTATTTTGTGTTCCACGTTTTTGGTATGAATCTATATACTTCGAAAATCTCTCCATATATATGGTCCCTACACCTAGTAGAAGAACAAATACTGAAAGAAGTTTAAGATTGGCTACGGTTGGCCATACCAAACCACACACACCTACAGTTATCGAAAGGATGGATGAAAATTTTGGAATTTGATGATACATATCATATGTAGCAAAATTGATATTAGCGCCATAAAAAATGTCATAGCCTTTGGATGCTATCATTTTAAGTAAACTCTCCTTGCTCATATTAATAATTTTCTTTAATTGGAACTTCAATACGGTCACGTGCAACCACTTTCTCTTCTTTTATAATATAGCATTCAACAAAATGCGGACCACGAAAGTTTGCGCTCTCATGCTTGCCGTTACTAATATTATTTGGACTTACAATCTGCCCACGGATGCAATCTTTTCTTTCAGCTTCTTTGCCGACGTTCCTTATTTTCCATTTAACTTCATAAGGCTTTGGTACATCTGTTTCTTTAATGAAGAAATCTAAGGATCTTACTGTATAAAGTGGCGTGTTATTATTTAGAAGTATACTTAAAAACGACTCACGAAAGCCGTTGCGTTTGACTTCACAATCTATCTTTAATGAGTATTTTATATTGATAGGATATATATTTTCAATAAATTGTTCAGTATCCCTATAATTACTATAAGATTTAGTTCGTTGTTCGTCCGCTGTTGTCTCGCTTTTCTTTGGAAATTTAGTACCATAAATATCTCGCCAAATTGAACAGCTTGCTTCCTCATCATCTTCACTGCAGGCGTTGACACTCTTTTTATATGATTTCTCAGCTTTTGATACAAACTGGTGCTTGACTTTGACTTTTTGGTTGCTTCCTAAAGCTAGATAATAGCTCTTATCTTTGGGTTGGTCCTTTAAATACTCAAAGAAATCACGTGACAATGTATCGAAATCAGAAAAGGTGGTGAAATCATAACCTTCATTTTCCGTTAGGAAATTATAAGTAATCGTATCTATAAGAAGTCCTCCTATAGGAACACCCATTTGATTTTTCCAAGACCTTAGCATCTTACAAAGGAGCCGGTGATGAGTACCATGCTCATTTTTGAAATCCTTCATGGCCTTTTGCTCTTGTCTTGGCTTCGTTATTTTGTATGAATTGTCCTTTGTGTTTGGGTATTTATAGCTTTTGTTGCCATCATCATCTATAAATTCAAAAACAGGTTGCACTTCAAAGGTAAAGCTATTAAAACAAACATCAACGATAAGCGTATCCTTCTTGATAGTTGTTGTCGGATATCGTTCGTGTAATGCTTGCCTAACATCTGACAACAAAGCATCTGGATTGGAATTATAATCGGACCATTTGCTGTCAGGCATTATGTAAAGCATGTCTAAATCAGAAATACCTTTAATACCTGTATATCTACCATATGACCCCACCTGCAAGCAGTTGTCAGTTTCAGAATCTGTGTCACGGAAAGTTTTATTCAATTTTTTAGTAATCTCATGATAACGATTACTGATTGTTGAGCTGTTATCTATTTTTATGTTATCTAGAAATAAAGAAAAGACTTTTGCTGTATTCATATCTTGTAGACTGTATTATTTGATTTATATAATCATGATGGAATAATTATTCAGGCTTTAATCAACTAACCATTCAGTTGCTGGAACTACATGAATAGTGTGGCCATTCTTCTCGAAGTCTTGCTCAGTATCAAAGTTTATCAAAAAAAGATTCTCGCATTTGAACATTTCAGCAGCCCTGACAAGTCCACTAATCTCACGCTTTAATGTTTTCTCGGCACTTACGTCATAAGATACCTGTATCAATTGCTCTACTTTTCCTTCTTTGGCTATTACGAAATCTACTTCCCACTGCTTGTCGCGATAGTAAAAGACATCTGTGTATTGAGGACGGAAACGACGTAACAGTTCTATATAAACGACGTTTTCCAACCTCCAACCAAGATTTTCTGTGGAAAAAGTACCCTCTCTCTCAGAAATAAAAGCCAAATCGACCACATACACTTTTTCACTGCGGACACGTTCCTTACTTTTATAAGAGAACTTGTGAACACCTTGTAGCAAGAAAGCTTCTTTCAGATATGAATAGTAGTTCTCGATAGTATGATCGGAAACGCCAAACATCTTTGCAAGCTCTGATGCAACAAACTCCTGGCAGAAATTATCAGAGAGGTATGCCGCCAATCGGCGCAACACTTCAATATATTTTATCCTAAACCTTTTGGCTATATCATTCTTGATAATTGAATTGAGAAGAGCTTCTATATAACCTCGTTTGTTCTGTTCATTCATGAGCTCTGGAAAACCGCCATCAAGCAAGTATTCATTGAGGGCTTTCTTTCGCAACGCTTTTGCTTTAGTAGATAGCGAATGGAGCTCAACACCTTTCATTGAGCCATATTCTGAAAATGAGAAAGGGTAAAGCTCTATCTTGTTGTGTCTTCCTGTCAGATGGGTGGTTAATTCACTACTTAGCAATTTGGAATTGGAGCCCGTTATAAATAGATGAACCTTCTGACGCAGCATTCTGTTTACAAATAGTTGCCAACCTTTTATGTTCTGAACTTCGTCCAAAAATAGATACTTGAAATTTCCATATATTTGATATAGTGCATCAAGAATATTATCAAAGTCAGAAGACTTCAACTCTTCCAAACGGTCATCATCAAAATTGGCATAGGCAAATTCAACATGATTCTGGCGGATGAATTTTCCGCATAATGTTGATTTGCCACTTCTTCTAACACCAATTATTATCTGGGCGAGATTACTGGTTAGTGAAAGTTGCTTCTCTTCCAATCTTGTACACAACTGTGTCATATTATTAATCAGAAGTTCTTCTTTCTGATCAGAGAATACAGTAAGCAGTTTTCTTGAATCCATAAGTACTTGATTTTAAAAATACAAAGGTAGTAAAACTTCGATAAAATCCAATTTTTAAGGATGTAAACTTCGATATATTCTTGAAACTGGCTTGTTAAACTTCGATAAAATACGATATTTAGAGTAACTAACTTCGATAAATGGAAAAAATGTCATTGAAAGCTTTGCAAAGTTTTCACCTAAAACTTGCAAATTCAAGATTTTTATTATACATTAGTACTAGTTTTCGTTAAATCAGTTCGGCTACTTCAGATAAGGGAACTTAATTAATATACTTTACGATATGCAAAATTGCAGTCATGTTTGTATAAATATTATTAATAGTTGTGGTCTCTTCCGGTTGTATATAAAAATGCTCTATGCTATGCTTCCGGTTATGGCTTCATGTTCGGGCAGTCAGGACAAGGATACAATTAATGTTGAGGAGGGCATGACTAAATCGGTTGAAGAATTATTCGTTCAAAACTTATTCCCTGACATAACTTATGTCCCCTTAGAAACAAATAACCAGTCTCTTGTAGGTCAGTGGCCGGATATTGCGGTTTTGGAAACAAAAGATAATCCGGGTTACTGTAACATCGACAAATCGACCTTGTAATATGTTGGCGCCATATTACTCTTTTCAAGGAACATCACCATATAAATGGGCGCATACACCAATTTGTCTTCTATTCGTAAATTGTCATTGCAGAACACTACAGCCTCTGGAAGTTCATACTCTTCACAATCCATGATATTGGACAGAGCACGATGTATCTCATAATCCTTTCCTGATTTTACCTCGATGGGTAGCACTTTTCCGCCAAGTTCTATGATGAAATCCAATTCGCCCCGTTTCTTATTGTTATAATAATAGGGCTCTATGCCGTGCGTCACCAACTCTTGCGCTACCGCATTTTCGTAGATGGAGCCAAAATTAATATCTTTCTCTCCCTTGATAATTCGTAACTGAATGCCTTCGGCGTATTGAGCGGCAAGCAAGCCTATGTCGCTTTGAAAAAGTTTGAATAGGTTGCGCGAATGAGCTAGTAATAAGGGCATCTTAGGTTCTTCTGCATTATAAACAGGTAATGCAACACCCGCATTTTTCAGCCAAAGAAAACTGTTCTGATAACGCTCAAATTTGGCATACTCGTTAAGTCGCTTCAAGATAAACCGTTTATTCTTGGCGTTGAGTTCCGGTGGAATGAGGTTGAAAATCTCTTCTATATAAAGCTTGTTATCAGGGTCATATTGGGCAATATCACGTTTGTACAGACGAATGACGTCCTGTTGTACAGCCATTACCGCTTGCAAATTATTGCTCTCAATGCATTTACTCACGGTGGCAGGCATACCATCCACAACTAAATACAAACGGAACAATTCCATGATTTTAGAGTGAACGAATTCATCCACCGGCACGCGCTCCTCCCAAGCATTACGCAGAGAGTTTATAATCTTATCATCAATGCCCACACACGAAATAAACTCCTCAAAGTCGAGTGGATACATATCTTTGACTCCCATATACCCTACGGGTTCCGAACGCAAGTCCTTCAGCTCAACACCAAGCAATGACCCACTTAAGATATAACGATACGAGCCTTCATCTACCAAGAATTTGATGGCTGTAACCATTTCGGGGCACTTCTGCACCTCATCGAAAAAGATAAGCGTTTCGTCTTTAAGCAGTGGGGTTGTGGTCATGGCCGACAAGCGAAGCAGTATGTTTGTGCTGCTCTTTGCACCTCTGAAAACCTCCACAGCTTCAGGATTATCAATGAAGTTTATCTCAACAAAACTCTTGAACGACTTGCCAAATTCCCGAATAGAATAAGTCTTACCGATTTGGCGTGCACCGGTAATAAGCAGAGCATTACGAGTGGTCTCGTAATAACGCTTAATGTAATGGTCAATTTTCCTTTTCAGCATGGTTTCTTTGGTTTATCCTAAACAATAAATAGCTCGTTTTCCACTTTTCCAAGGTGAATTTATGCATTTTCTGCCACTTTTCCAAGAATCTCTCACGGTAACGATGCTAAAGAGAAATGGTGCGTTTTATTTCGTCGTCCCTCATGTAGGAATAAGCCTAATAAAAATAATTGCGTATTTGCGTATTTATTCTCAGTGTAATTCACTTAAGTAATCGCCAATGCATAGTATATCTTCGGGAATAATGCCACGATCAGCCAGCATATTGCGTACAGCTGTATTGTTATCTACATGCTCTCTCAATAGGTCTTTGTCCGAACAGACCTTTCCGCAGCAGAACCAACAGATACCATTTTGCCAACGTCGGCAAAATGGTGTTCTACGCTTTCTTTTCTTTTATTAAAATCACTTTATATCTTGCTACAATATCTGCGGAGGCTAAGTGTTCTTTTCCCTGCAATACATACGGTAAATATGGATGTCTGTAGTCTCTTCTTGTTTTCCCTAGTTCTTTTTATTGAAAAACATAGGCATTTATTTGCTTTTATCTATACTTTCCTTTAATTTTGTATACTTGTTATTTAGTTACTCACTATTGTGATTCAGCTTCTTTACAGGAGTGGTTCTGCTTCTTCACAAATGTGAAGAAACTTACTCACAGCTGTGCAAATACTTTTTAGATGGGCTATTAACAAAAGAAACATATGCTGTTAACCAAAGGGACATCTGTTTCTAACCTAAGGTATATCAGGTATTTAAAACATAATGCTATGGCAATATTATTCGATTGGTATGAAAATCCAAAACCGGCAGACAAGCAGGATGAGGAACAAACACTACATCCGCGCATCCGACTGAACGGTTCCACCACTACCGCCGAACTGGGGCGGCTTATCCAACAATCTTCTTCGCTGACGAATACGGATGTTTCGGCTGTACTCGATGCGCTGTCTCATTATTTGGGACGGGAATTGAACGAGGGGCGACAGGTGCACTTGGACGGTATCGGCTATTTTTCGCCTACGCTGACTTGCACTGATAAGGTGACTGTTGAGACTAAACGCAAAAGTACGTTTGTGAAGCTGAAGGCCATTGACTTCCGCCCGGATAAGGCGTTGTGGAGCGAAATCGGTGCCATTAAGGTGAAGCCGTTGAAGCAAAGAAACTTGTTGCGGAGGAAATTAACGGCGGAGGATGTTGATAAACGGGTGCTGGAATTCCTCAATACACACGACTTTATGACAAGAAGTGACTTGCAATCGCTTTGCGGCATGACGCGTAGTACGGCGGCACGACATATCCGACGCCTTTCTGATGCGGGAATGTTAGATAATAGGGGGGCGCAGAAGCAACCTATTTATGTGCTTAAAAAAGACTAATACTCTGTATTATAGCTGTTTATCGCGTTTTTGCGTGGTGTAGGTAAACTTTGGTTGCACCCTTATTTTTTTTACTTGCACCGCTCTTACTCTTTGTGTATCAGGTGGATATATGCATTGGTGCAACTGTGCAAGTAAAATGTGCGATGAAATACAGTGTGTAAGTTTGGTGTTAAAAAGGATTCGCTAAAATTGATTTTCGGTGCGAAGCTTTAGAAAATAAGGTGGTAAAGAAAGCGCTTTTTTTATTATTTTTGCACCGGTCAATCATTCATAAAAAGATATTCCATACATGGTAAAGAAAAATACAATCAATAATGATACTGAGCAGTCTCTTTCTTTTTTTGGAAAGGTGGCGGCTCTATTTAGGAACGAGACGATTCATTTCGTTATAGGACTGGTGCTGGTCATCTTTTCTGTTTATCTTTTATTGGCATTTTCTTCGTTCTTCTTTACAGGAGCGGCGGATCAGAGTATTATCGATTCCGGTAACTCCCAGGATCTCTTGGCGGTGAATAACGGGGTTCAGAATTATGCGGGATCGCGCGGTGCCCAGTTGGCTAGTTATCTGATTAATGATTGTTTCGGGGTATCTTCTTTCTTTATATTGGTGTTTTTGGCTGTAGCCGGACTTAAATTGATGAAGGTGCGTATGGTGCGTCTTTGGAAATGGTTTATTGGCTGTTCGCTGTTATTGATCTGGTTTTCTATCTTTTTGGGCTTTGCCTTTGTGGATCAGTATCGGAATTCATTCTTTTATTGGGGCGGCAGACATGGTTATAATGTCAGTAAGTGGCTGGTATCACAAGTCGGTGCACCCGGATTGTGGATGATTTTATTGGTGACAGCTATCTTTTTCCTTATTTACCTTAGTGCGCGTACCATTGTCTGGCTTCGTAAGATACTTTCGTTAAGTTACTTAAATCGTAAGAAAAAGGTTGATGTTGAAGATGGGGAGATTCCGGATGATTTTACGGACTCGTGGACGGCTGACGGAAAGCGTAAGCCTCCGGTTAAGGGTGCGGGTGCTGACGGAGTGCAGAAAGGTGAAAACAAGAAAGGACTGAAGTCGGGGGATGAATCGAAAGAGGCTTTAGATGACTTGGCTAGCAATGAGATTGTGCTGGATTTAGAGAAGAGCGGGGAGGTGAAAGGAAAGAAGAACGGAGGTTCTGATGAGTTGGCGATGACCATTGAAGCCCCGGTGTCCGAACCGATTCCTGCGACTAAACCGGCGGCAAGTGAGCCGACTTTTCAAGTGGAGACCACTGAGGATGAAATTTATAACGGACCTGAAAAGCAACCTTATAATCCGCGGTTGGATTTGGAAAACTATCATTTTCCTACCATTGACTTGATGAAGCATTATGAGAATGCTGAGCCGACCGTTGATATGGCGGAACAGAATGCAAACAAGGATAAGATTATTAATACGTTACGTAGTTTCGGTATTGAGATTAGCACGATTAAGGCGACGGTGGGGCCGACGGTGACTTTATATGAAATTACTCCGGAACAGGGGGTGCGTATTTCTAAGATCCGTGGATTGGAGGATGATATTGCACTGAGTCTTTCGGCATTGGGCATTCGTATTATTGCTCCTATTCCGGGTAAGGGGACAATTGGTATTGAGGTGCCGAATTCAAACCCTAAAATTGTTTCCGGTCAAAGTATCATTGGTAGTAAGAAGTTTCAGGAGTCGACTTATGATTTGCCGATTGCTTTGGGGAAGACGATTACCAATGAGGTGTTTATGGTGGACTTATGTAAGATGCCTCATATCCTGGTTGCCGGTGCTACCGGTCAGGGTAAGTCTGTGGGATTGAATACAATTATTACTTCTCTTTTATATAAGAAGCATCCTGCCGAGTTGAAGTTTGTATTGGTCGACCCGAAGAAGGTGGAGTTCAGTATTTATTCGGTGATTGAGCATCACTTTCTGGCTAAGTTGCCTGATGGGGAAGATGCAATTATTACCGATGTCACCAAGGTGGTGCAGACGTTGAACTCGGTTTGTGTGGAAATGGATACGCGTTACGATTTGCTGAAAGCGGCGCATGTGCGTAATATCAGGGAGTATAACGAGAAATTTATCAACCGGCAACTTAACCCTGAAAAGGGGCATAAGTTTATGCCTTATATTGTGGTGATCATCGATGAGTTTGGTGATTTGATCATGACTGCCGGTAAGGAGATTGAGTTGCCTATTGCCCGTATTGCGCAGTTGGCTCGTGCTGTGGGTATTCATATGGTGATTGCGACTCAGCGACCGACGACGAACATCATTACCGGTACGATTAAAGCGAATTTCCCTGCCCGTGTGGCATTCCGCGTTTCGTCCATGATGGACTCGCGTACAATCTTGGACCGTCCCGGAGCGAATCAGTTGATCGGCCGCGGAGATATGTTGTTCCTTCAGGGTGCGGATCCGGTGCGTGTGCAATGTGCGTTCATCGATACTCCGGAGGTTGCGGACATCACCAAGTATATTGCTAAGCAACAGGGTTACCCCACTGCTTTTTATCTGCCTGAGTATGTGGGCGAGGAGAGTGGTAGTGATTTGGGTGATGTGGATATGGGGAAGCTCGATCCGTTGTTTGAAGATGCCGCCCGCCTGATTGTGATTCACCAACAGGGTTCAACTTCATTGATTCAGCGTAAGTTTGCCATTGGTTATAATCGTGCCGGGCGTATCATGGATCAACTGGAGAAAGCCGGACTTGTGGGGCCGACACAGGGGAGTAAGGCGCGTGAGGTGCTTTGCATGGATGAGAATGATCTCGAAATGCGTTTGAACAATTTATAGAAATACACGTTTATCCAGCAGAAGTATGAAGGATTCAACTCTTATGAAATTTATGAAATTACAGATGATACGGTGCGGTGCATTTCTCTGCTTTGTTCTATTAAGCATGGCGCTTTGGGCTCAGCAACCGGATGCGAAGGAAATTATGAATCGTACGGCGACCTGTTTCAAAGAGGCTGGTGGTGTTCGGGTGGATTTTGCGGTGAAGACTTATTCAAAGAAGGTGCTGCAAGGAAACTCCACCGGAAGTATCTTGCTGAAAGGGGATAAGTTTCAACTGGATGCGGAGGGGATTAAGACTTGGTTTGATGGTAAAACGCAGTGGACTTATATTCCCGAAAGCGGAGAGGTGAATGTGTCCGAGCCGACACCGGAGGAGTTGCAGACCATTAATCCGTATGCTTTTTTAGGATTATACAATCATGGGTTTTCGTTAAAGAAGGGTGATATTTCTTCTTATAACGGTCGACCGGCTTATGAGGTGGTGCTGACAGCCAAGAATCGGAAACAGGACTTGCGGTGCATCATTCTGTATGTCTCAAAAGATACGTTTCAGCCTTTATGTGTCAGTCTGACTGAAAAAGGGGGCGAGAGCATGGCGATTCGCATCACATCTTATAAAGACAAGCAGAGTTATTCGGATGACTTGTTTGCTTTTCAAAAGAAAGACTATCCGAAGGTGGAATTGATTGATTTAAGATAATATAAATAAAATAGGTAAATATATGGAAACAGAAAAAGTAAAATGCCTCATTATCGGTTCCGGTCCGGCTGGCTACACGGCTGCTATTTATGCAGGGCGTGCTAATCTTTCTCCTGTCCTTTATCAGGGTTTGCAGCCCGGAGGTCAGTTGACAACAACGACTGAGGTGGAGAACTTTCCCGGTTATCCGGAAGGTATTGACGGTCCTCAGCTGATGGAGGATTTGGCTAAGCAGGCTGAACGTTTTGGTGCTGATTTGCGCTTTGGCATTGCCAGTGGGGCTGATCTGAGCAAGGCGCCTTATAAGATCACCATTGATGAGGAAAAGGTGATAGAAGCGGACACGGTTATTATTTCGACCGGTGCTACGGCTAAATATCTGGGATTGGAGGATGAAAAGAAATATGCCGGTATGGGTGTGAGTGCCTGTGCTACTTGCGATGGTTTCTTTTATCGGAAGAAGACGGTAGCTGTTGTGGGTGGTGGAGATACGGCCTGCGAGGAGGCTATTTATCTGGCCGGACTTGCTTCAAAGGTTTATTTGTTGGTTCGTAAGCCTTTCTTGCGTGCTTCAAAAATCATGCAGGAGCGGGTGATGAATCATGAAAAGATTGAAGTGCTCTTTGAACATAATACCGTTGGTTTGTTTGGTGAGAATGGGGTGGAAGGTGCTCATGTGGTAAAGCGTATGGGTGAGGCGGATGAAAAACGCTACGACATCGCGATTGACGGGTTCTTCCTGGCAATTGGTCATCAACCGAATTCGGATATTTTTAAACCTTATCTTGATACGGATAAAGTGGGTTACATCATCACCGAGGGGAATAGTCCTTGTACTAAAGTTCCCGGTGTGTTTGCAGCTGGTGATGTTGCCGATTCGCATTACCGTCAGGCGATTACTGCTGCGGGAAGTGGTTGCAAAGCGGCTATTGAAGCGGAGCGTTATCTCTCTTCAAAAGGAATGCTTTAATCGTTTTAAAGTTATTTGAAAGTTCAGGGGATGGTGAGCGTTTTTTTTCTGAATAACTTGTCCCTCCCCGGCTAGTAGTACTTTTCTCTATCGGTGAAGAACATTGTTTCTTTTTTCGGTATGATTCAGGGAAGTGTGACGGCTTTGATTTATGTTTTTTATGTGTAAGCTCTTATTTGTTTAAGAATCTTTATTTGAATATTAGCAGAAAGGGTTGCCCTGAGATTGGGCAACCCTTTTTTTATCATTCGCTAAGTTGGTAAGAGTTCTGGAGAATGACTTTAGTATTCATCACTGAGCGATACAATTTTAAGCTGTTTTTCGAGCTGATCTTGAGGCAGAGTGGTATAGAGTTTTACCTTAACGGTCTGTTGAGGCAGGAGGTCGAAGTAGTTGTCACTAAATGTACAGTTCACATCTCCGGAGGCGATGAAGACGGCACGGGCGAAATGGTCGCCGGTCAGTTCCAGTTCATAGCCATCTTTGATGGGCTGGATCTTATGGGTGATTACGGCTTTCGGGTAGTTGACTTCTTTCTGTTTTACCAGGAAGTAGTTATTATCATAGCTGTTTTGACTTCCATCGATCTGAAGCTCTGCGCGTACAAAGACTTCTTCTTTTGCCACTCCCTTTAAAGCCTGATCCAAGTTTATGGAGAAGAGTGACTTGCTACTATTGGAAGCAATCTTTACGTGTTTATGCCACTTACCTACGGTTTCTCCCGTGAGTTTCGTGATCTCTATCCGGAGGTTGCCGCTACAGGGTTTCAACCGATCTGAGACGACATAGACATGCAATGCCCCTTTATCGTCTTTTATCGGAGAGACAAGGATGTCTTCGTAGGCTTTGCGGGCGAAATATTGTTGTGCCTTCCAGCGTCCGTAGTAATCGCGACTGGCCCAGGATGCCACCGGCCAACAGTCATTCAGTTGCCAGAAGAGCGTTCCCATGCAGTAGGGTTTGTCCCGACGGTGTGCTTCAATAGCTGTCTTTATGGCATCTCCCTGTAAGACTTGATTCATATAGAGGAATGCTTTGAAGTTTTTGGGTTTACGGTATTCATTCAACAGGTAAGTTTCTATGAGTCCGTTTGCTTGTACGCCGCCACGTTGGTGAGCCATCATGACTTCCGAATAGATGTTCCAGTCTTCTTTCAGCGGAGCATATCTTTTTACGGATTCAAATTCGGGGAAGGATTGAAAACCGTATTCGCTGAAGAAGCGGCTTCTTTCTTTATTGTACCTCTCTATTGGTTGTTTGCCATGCCAGACATTCCAATAGTGACGGTCACCATTGTGGTCGTCACTGGCCCCATCATATCGGGCGAAAGGAGAAGACGGCCAATAGAAGGTTTCCGGAGCATACTCTTTTACCACGTTTGGAAGTGTTACGTTATACTGGTCGGTAAACTGTTTCCATATTTTCTTTGCGTACTCGGGGTTTTGCTGCTCATAGCGTTGCTTCCAGCCCCACCTGTACCAAGCGTCATTGCATTCGTTATTGCCGCACCAAAGTGCGATGCAGGCGTGGTTGCGCAAGCGTTTAACATTATCAATGGCTTCTTGCCTGATGTTTTCCAGAAATTCTCCTTCGGCGGGATACAGACTGCATGCAAACATGAAGTCTTGCCAAACGAGGATGCCGTACTGATCGCACAAGTTATAAAAAAGATCGTTCTCATAGATTCCGCCTCCCCATACACGAAGCATGTTCATATTGGAATGAACGGCATCCAGAATGGTCTTTTTATATTGCTCGGGGGTGACCCGTGGTAGAAAATTATCTTGCGGAATGTAATTGGCTCCTTTTGCAAAGACGGGAACTCCATTTAGTTCGACGTAGAATGTTTTGCCGTATTTGTCCGGTTGGTGGATGATTTTCAGAGAACGGATGCCAACGTTTTCAATCTGGCTGTCGGCAACCGTCTGGTTGAGGGTCAAATCGGTCCGGAAGTTATAGAGATGTGCTTCTCCTAATCCGTTGCTCCACCATAGTTTAGGGTTTTTAATAAGAAAGGGGAGTGCTACATGATTTACACCTTTTTTAAGAGTGATCTCCTGAAAGGCGATGGTTTTGCCGGAAGATTCATCGGTTATTGTGACCTGACTTTCTTTGATGTCTTTATCGGCGATGATTTCTATTTCTCCAGTGATACTTGCTTGTTTTCGGGTGACTTCTTTTTGATGAATAAAGACATTATTAATTCGTGCATCATCCCATCCTTCTATATATATCGGTCGCCAGATGCCTGAAGTGACCAGTCGCGGTCCCCAGTCCCAACCGTATTGATAACCTGCTTTACGGGCAAATACGCTGACTTTCTTATCGAACACACCTCCATTTTCGGATTGGTCGTTGGATGCTTCATAATGATAGGGAAGAGCATCCCACTTGGGGATATCCATTTTAATGGGGGAATGAAAGTAGACTCTCAGGGTGTTATCGCCCTCGTGCATATCTGTTTTTACATTAACCCTCCATTCACGGAACATATTGTCGGCTGCCAGTATTTTTTTATCATTCAGATAGACATCGGCATAAGTATCCAGTCCTTTGAAAACGAGTTCCAGGTTTTGCTTCTTGATCATATCGGAAGATAACCGGAAAGTGGTCTGGTAAATCCAATCTTCTTTATCGACCCATTGCACGCCACGTTCATTGAGGCGGAAAAACGGGTCTTCAATAATCTTGTTATTTAATAAATCGTTTTGTACCACACCGGGTACTGTGGCGGGATACCAGTTAGTCAGTCTGGCTTGCCGGAACTTCCATCCTTCATTCAGGTCTTTACGGAGTGGAGCTGCAACTAAGATGACACCGCATAAGAGCGATGTTGTTAATAGGGCGGTTCGTTTAATCTCCGGATCAACTTTTCTCATAATGCTTGTTATTAGATTCATTCTATACTGGGTATTTTAAAGAGGTGTAACTTCATGGTTAGTAGAGAATAGGAGCCTTTCAGGGAAGGATTCTTATTCTCTACAAAAATAGTATACTTTTCAGAGTATCTCTGATTGTATTTTGCTTTTTACTGATACAATACTGCCGTTGATCGCAAAACAAGGTATCTTAATAGACTTCTATTTCATCTACGTATAAATCGGATGGAATCACTTCTTCCGGACTATCTTTACGGCAGTCTATCCCGTTGCGTAGCGTACCGCCGCTTTTAAGAATGACTTTAATGTAACTTCCTTCCGTTGGAGTGCATTCAATGGTGTTGGTATACATTTCCCGGCCTCGTTTGGGATAAGTATAAGAAAACCGCTTGGTTCCTGTTTCTTTATAAGTCTTTCCATCCATTGACACTTCTACGCGTACTGTACTTGCCGGTAATACGCGGAATGCGGGATTGTAGAGCGTGCCGAAGGTTACTTTATGGATGACCGACGGTTGTTTCAGGGTGACCTGGAATACCAGTTCGTTGTTGCACTTTTCATTTAGTGCAAATGACACCCATGGGGTATAAGAGGCTGTATTTCCACGTTTCCCGTTAGTCAGCCCCAATGTGGTACTATCAGTCCCCAGCACATCGTTGTCACCAAAGATATCTCCAGTCATCCAGCCGCAACCCGGATTGGTGGTATAAGGTCTTCCGCTGATTAAATTGGCATATAGCTTTTTCTCCCGCACTTTGCCCAAAAGTTGATTCTTCTTAAAAGCGGCTGCTTTCAGATCAATTGCTCCGCTCCATGAGAATGGGGCGGTGTATTTTTTCGAGTCGGCGGTTGGGGTGCTTCCGTCTATGGTATATCTGATTTCTGCATCGGGATAGTAGGATTCCAAATAGACTTTGAGGGTGTCTTTATCGACATGGGTATTGATGTTGACATCGAAGAAGTTGCGACATGCTTTTACATTCATCAGTTCCATCCGTTTGAAGTCTTCAACCATTCGCTCGCAGAAGCCGTTCCAGTTTTTTGCTTTATTTTCAGTCCACCCGGTCTCTGCAATGGCTACCGCCCGCGGGAAGGTCTGATAATCTCGCCGTTCATCGTTCTGCATATATTCCGTCCAGATATTTCCTTGAATGCCAATGATGTGTTTCTCTAATAATGAATCGGCATCCTGAGGAACGGGATTATAGCTGTATGTTTTCTTTAAAGTGGTGTATCCGCCAATGGTGGTTGGGGCTATTGCAGGGTCTTCCTGATAATGATCGAGGTATACGTAAGATCCGGGAGTCATGATTGCATCGTGTCCGGCTTTTGCCGCATTAATGCCTCCCTGAACACCCCGCCATGACATGACTGTGGCATTTGGAGCCAGTCCCCCCTCTAATATTTCGTCCCAGCCTATAATGTTGCGGCCTTTGCTGTTGAGGTACTTTTCAATGCGCGTGATGAAGTAGCTTTGAAGTTTTTCTTCTTTACTGTGTTTCATCCCGTCAATGACATTGGGGGTGGTATCGTCTTTTAAGCCGAGTTGCTTGATTAATCCTTGGCAGTATTTACTTTCCTTCCATGCTGTTTTGGGACATTCATCACCTCCGATATGAATATATTGACTGGGGAACAGGGTGATGACTTCATCTAAAACATCTTCCAGAAATTTGAATGTTTCGTCTTTCGGGCAATAGACTTGATCAAAAACACCCCACAGACCTGGAACCTGATAGGTGGTATCCGGAGTGCAGGAAAGCTCGGGGTATGAAGCGATGGCTGCCATGGCATGTCCCGGCATTTCTATTTCGGGGATGACGGTGATATATTTACTTGCTGCATAGGCGATGATCTCTTTAATCTGTTCCTGGGTGTAATAACCTTCGTGTGTGGTGCCGTCAAAAACTTGCGGCCAGTTTGTATAGTAGTAGTCAACTAATGTTTCTTTTCTCTTTGAGCCGATTTCCGTCAGCTTGGGGTATTTTTTTATTTCGATTCTCCATCCTTGGTCATCAGTGAGATGCCAGTGGAAGGTATTCATTTTATGCATAGCCAGCATATCAATGAATTTATAGATATAACTTGTTGATGCAAAGTGACGGCATACATCGAGCATTAAGCCACGGTAGCGGAAACGCGGGGCGTCTTCTATTTCCACGGCAGGCAGTGACCAGTCAACATGCTTGACTTTTTCTTTGCTGTATATCTGAGCCGGCATTAATTGGTAGATGGTCTGCACACCATAGAAGAAGCCGTTGGGTTGAGATGCTGTTAGCACAATCTCATTGGGGGTGATGGAGAGTTTATACCCTTCCTTTGGCATCCCGTCGGCGGTGGTGAAGCGGATGGCCGGTGCACTTGCGTGTTCTTTTTGGGTCACTGTCAGCGAAATGCCTGTTGCCTTTTGAATACGTGCAACCAGACTATCGGCTATCTGCTGTACTTCAGGCGGACACTCGGCTGTGATTACGTTAACCTTATCGGTTAGTCTGAAACGCCCTTCCTGCGGACTCATCCGGTTAGGCATCGGGATGATGTTATATACATTCACTTGCTCTTTCATTGTAGGTTGGCATCCTGCTAAAGAAAACAGGATGAAGGCGAAAGACATTAAATAGAAATACTTTTTCATGGTTGGAAATGTGTTGAGTTTATAAATTGAATGAGAGTTCTGAAGTTAAAGGGGAGCTTATGGGGGAAGCTCTTTTATCCAATTTTGCTGATCTTCTTTAGCTTTTCTTCATCAATGATCTTTATTTTCCGACCGTCAATGGTGATCAGCCGTTCGGTGGAGAAATTGGAAAGTGTGCGAATGGCGTTGGAAGTGGTCATATTGGATAGATTTGCTAAATCTTCTCTGGAAAGATAAATGCTGAGTGTGGAACCGTCTTCCTCCAATCCATAGCTTTCTTTAAGGAAGAGTAATGATTCCGCCAATCTTCCGCGTATATGTTTCTGGGTCAGGTTGACGGTGCGCTCGTCCGCGATGCCCAAATCCACGGAGAGCTGCTGGATGAAAAAAACGGAAAGATCATTGTTTTGGGCGAGTAAAGTAACAACTGCATTCATCGGTATGAGACAAATGATAGAAGGTTCAAAAGCCGCGGCGGCCGTAACGTAATCTTCTTTAGCAAAATAGGCTCGATAACCAAAATATTCAACGGGCTTGATCATGCGGATGATTTGGCTTCTTCCGCCTACGCCGTCTTTGTATATCTTGACTTTTCCACTCAGTAAACACATCAGATACTTGGGCGTTTCACCTTCACAATGAATGATTTCATTCTTCTTATAATTCTGGACTATGAAATGATTAGCGAGAAACTCCCGCTGCTCATCATTCAGGGGCTCCCACATGTCGGCTATCAGCTCCGGAACATTTACGTCTGACAAGTTCATTTTTACCATAACTGCTGCAAAACTGTGTTATAAAGCACAAATGTAAAAAGAAAAAATCAATTTTTGTAGAAAAGGGTGGAAAAGATATCGATAGAATCACTGTAAATGTCATTTATTGAGGTTCTTTAAAGAGCGAAAAACGGCTCTCTGTTTAAGTCGCTTTTATAAAAGAGGATGATTTTCTTGCTTTACAAGCTTTTTTCTTATATTTGTCTTTTAGTATATTAGGAGGCATTTCAGTTGAAACATATCATATGTATAGTAACTTTTGTCTGTTTGGAGCTCTTCGTCTTCTCGGGAGCGCAAGCGTCTATTGTACCTTCTACTAATCATAAAAGGGACCTTTTGGCCGATTCTATTATGCAAAAGGTCATCTCCCACGCCCCTTTTTATGAGCATGCTATTGGGGAGTATTATGCGGGTTTGTATATTAAGGGGAAAGTTAATCTTCGTAAAAAGAATCACTTGATCCGCTTTATCCCTACGATGTTTCATATCAAGAAAGGGGTTCGGGAATATCTGATGGAAACTTACAGTGACTTGCACTTTACAGCACCGAATATTTATGATCAAAAAGTAAAGGCCAATATGGGTACCTCGTCCGAGTTTTGGACTTTGGATGGACGGCTACCGGATTATTTCCATATTAATATTTATTCCTCTTCTCTATTGTGTGATAAATTACTTTCTCCATTGGCGAAGAATGCTCCCGGTTATTACACTTATCATCTTGATTCGGTGATGGGGGAGGCTCCTAACCAGGAATATAAAATCCGTTTTATACCTAAAAACAAGAGTTTTCAACTGGTAAAAGGGTATATGATTGTGAGCGATAATGCGTGGAGTGTTCGAAGAATCCGTTTCTTCGGACGTTCCGATATCCTTCGGGCGCATATTTTCATGGATATGGGGAAAGTGGGGGAGCCTGATGAATTTTTACCTGTCCATTATGATGCCGATGTGACTTTCCGTTTTCTGGGTAATGTGATTGATTGCAACTATACTGCTGCATTGAAGTATGAAAAAATCGAGCAAAAAGCATCTCTATTATTAAAAGAGAAGCGTAATCAAAGTAAATACGACTTATCTGATTCTTATCTGTTGAGTTGCGATTCGAACGCTTGTATAAACGATTCGGCTTATCTGGCATCTTTACGCCCTATTCCTCTTTCTTTACATGATCAAGATTTGTACCGGGAGTTCTTTTTGCGGCAGGATACTTTATTGCAATATAAAAAAAAGAGAAAGCTGGAACATAAAGCGCTTGAGTTCTGGGGAGAACTGGGAGATGCGCTGATCAGTCGTTATCGGGTGGATCTTTCTAAAATGGGAAGTGTACGTTGTTCTCCGCTAATCAATCCTTTTTTGCTGAGTTATGGTGGTAGTAATGGTTTGGCTTATCGGCAGGAATTTAAATACAATTGCCTTTTCCCGGGAGACCGATTGTTACGTATTGTTCCTAAAGTGGGATATAATTTCAAGAGAAAAGAATTCTATTGGTCGGTAAATTCTGATTTTGATTACTGGCCTCAAAAACGTGCGGCTTTTCATGTGAGCATTGGTAATGGGAACCGGATATATAGCAGTGATGTGCTGAATGAGTTGAAGAGTATACCTGACAGTCTTTTCAATTTCGACCAGATACACTTGGATTACTTTAATGATTTGTATTTCAAATTAGATCACAGTTGGGAAATAGTAAACGGACTGTCATTGGATCTCGGAGTATCAATACATAAGCGTTCTGAAGTGAAGCGGTCGAATTTTGCTTCGGTAAAGTCTTCAACCGATCCCGATGCTGTCTCTGACCTGATGCCGAAACTGCGCCATACCTACAGTAGTTTCGCACCTCATGTTAGTTTGTCATGGACTCCCGGACAGTACTATTATATGAGTGGAAAGAGGAAAGTCAATCTCTATTCCAAGTATCCGACTTTTGCAGTGGATTGGGAAAGAGGTATAAATGGGGTGTTTAACAGCACTGGCAGATACGAACGGGTAGAGTGTGACATTCAACAGAACATCTCTTTAGGTTTAATGCGTGCTTTGTATTTGCGTTTTGGCTGGGGGGCTTTTACCAATCAGAAAGAAATGTATTTTGTTGATTTTGCGAATTTCAGCCGCTCAAACCTTCCGGTTGGATGGAATGATGAAATTGGTGGTGTCTTTCAATTACTTGACGGTAGATGGTATAACTCATCCCGAAAATATGTACGTGGGCATGTGGTGTATGAATCTCCTTTCTTCTTGATCAGCCACCTTAAAAAGTATACGCAGTCTGTTTTGAATGAACGTCTTTATTTAAATGCTTTGGTTGTTCCCCATCTGAAACCGTATATAGAGGCTGGGTATGGTATTGGTACCAGTGTATTCGACTTTGGTGCTTTTGTGAGCTTTTCCAATTGGAAGTACCGGGAAATCGGGTGTAAATTTACTTTTGAGTTGTTTAATCGATAACAAAATTAACCGTCTCTTCTTTTCTTTCTTTTCATCTATTGTGTAATCCTTATTATATGCTATATAACATATATGGCGTATTAAGCAAAAGTATAGTTAATTCATTAATTATCAGATGAATATTTATTAATGGCGTATTAATAGCGTATTATAAATTTTTATTTGACGTATTAATGAATAGGTTTTATAGCAGGTTTATTCTATGAATCACGTTATGTTTGCAACGTTCCAATAGGGACAAAACTGAGAATTGTTAATCTTAATTTAGTTAAACTTATGAAAAAGTTGTTATCTGTTTTATTTTTATTAAGTTTTACCTTGGCTTCTGTGTATGCCCAGAATATACAGGTAAAAGGTACGGTAATAAGCGGTTCGGATAATGAACCTTTGCCCGGAGTGAACATTGTGCTGAAAGGCAACACTGCGGTTGGTACCATAACCGGATTAGAGGGGGAATTTACGCTGTCTGTTCCTTCCGATGCGGTTCTCTCTGTTTCTTATATTGGTTTTAAGTCACAAAATATTTCTTTAAATGGTAGAAAGGTACTTAAAATTGTATTGCGGGAAGATGCCGAGGCCTTGAATGAAGTGGTGGTCATCGGTTATGGTGTCCAAAAAAAGAGTGTAGTGACAGCGGCAATAGCCAAGGTTTCGTCTGATGATTTGGCTGACGTAGCCCCGTTGCGTGTAGATAATGCATTGAAAGGATTGGCTGCAGGTGTGCAGGTTACCTCATCTTCCGGTCAGCCGGGTGCTGCCGCTCAAATAAGAATTCGTGGAATAGGAACTATTAATAATTCCGATCCGCTTTATATTGTAGATGGTATGCCTATTGAAGGAGGGCTCGATTATTTGAATCCTAGTGACATTGCTTCTATTGAAGTTTTAAAAGATGCTGCTTCGGGAGCTGTTTACGGAGCACGTGCTGCCAATGGGGTCGTTTTGGTTACAACTAAAACCGGGCAACTTGGCAAAACGAAAGTAACTTACGATTTCTCTTACGGATGGCAGCGTCCATGGAAAGAGCGTGATGTTTTAAATGCCAGTGAATATGCCATTATGATGAATGAAGGGGCTTTTAATTCAGGTCAGGCGCCTAAATTTAGTGATCCCTATTCTTATGGTGTGGGAACTAATTGGCAGAAAGAAACTTTCAATTACGATGCGCCGGTAATGAATCATCAGGTTAGTATAAGTGGTGCAAGTGATAAAGTAAGTTATTTGCTTTCTATGGGATATTATACTCAGGAAGGCATTGTGGGAGGAAATTACGATCGTTCCAATTATCAACGTTTGACATTGCGCAGTAATACTAATTATACGGTGTTTGATGAATCTAAGAATCGTAATTGGCTAAAGAGTCTGAAAGTGACTTCTAATATTTCATATGCTCGTATTAAGTCGAAAGGTATTGATACGAATTCGTCGTATGGTTCAGCTTTAGGAAGCGCTTTGTCTCTATCTCCTATTCTTGGAGTATATGTTGAAGGGCAAGCTGCTCAGGATCAACTGAATTATTATTCGCAATATTCGGACTTTACTCCGATGTATGATCCGAATAATGGCAAACTTTACACCATGGCGGGTGCCGATTATAATGAGATGGTGAATCCTTTGGCGAGTTTATCATTACCGGGGTCCCAGAATTGGAGTCATAAATTTGTAGCTAATTTTTCTGCGGAAATAAATCTTTGGGATAACTTAAAGTTCAAATCTTCTTATGGCGTTGACCTCTCTTTTTGGGGGTACGACGGCTATACAAAACTTTATTATCTGACTGCTAATAACAAATCTACTCGTACACAAGCCTATTCTAACAAGCAGGATGGTACCGTATGGCAACTTGAGAACGTTTTGATGTACGATAAGACGATTGATAAACATTCGTTCTCTGTCATTTTGGGCCAATCTGCCAAAAAAAATAGCGGTTCTCAATTAGGCGGTAGTCGTTATGGCATTGTAAGTCTTGATCGTCCATATATTGATGCTAGCAATGGTTTGCAAGAAGATGGCGATATGGCTGTATATGGCGGACCGAAGGATGAAGCAACTTTGGCATCTCTCTTTGCTCGTGCAAGTTATAATTATGATGAACGGTATATGTTGCAAATGACGATTCGTCGTGATGGTTCATCGCGTTTTGGTGCAAACAATCATTATGCTGTATTTCCTTCCTTCTCTTTAGGTTGGAATCTGACTAATGAAAAATTTATGGAAAAACGTCCGGATTGGTTGACTTCTACGAAAGTACGTTTATCATGGGGTAAAAACGGTAATGAGAATATTGGTAACTTCAGATATACGGTATTAACTTCATCGAATAATAACTATATTTTTGGTTCTGGTGAAAATTTGACTAATGGTGTAAAAGCGAATGGACTTGCCAACCCGGATTTAAAATGGGAGGAATCGGAACAATTGGATTTTGGCCTGGATTTTGGTTTTCTTGATAATGCCTTGACTTTCACTGCCGATTACTATAAGAAGAAAACAAATGGTATGTTGATGGAAATGAATATACCGTCTTATGTGGGAGAATCGAAACCGATCGGTAACGTGGGTAAAATGGAAAATAGTGGTATTGAGCTGGAAGCAGCCTATAAGTTTCGTGGTAGAGATTGGAATTTTCGTATTGGAGGTAACTTGACCTATCTGAAAAATAAGTTGATTGAATATGGAAATGAATCAGGATGGTCTAATCTTGACTCTTTCCAGGGAGTCGGTACGATCTCTCGTGCACAGAATGGAAAACCTTTTCCCTATTTCTATGGTTACAAGACTGCTGGTATCTTCCAAAATGTAGATGAGGTAAATGCTTATGTTAATTCTTCCGGTAAGCTAATTCAGCCCAATGCTGCTCCTGGTGATGTTCGTTTTGTCGATGTGACTGGAGATGGTTCAATAACAGATGACGATCGTACGGATATAGGTAAAGGTATGCCTGATTGGTCTTATGGCGTAAATTTCACAGCTAATTGGAAAAACTTTGATTTGAGTATGATGTGGCAGGGAACCATTGGTAATGATGTATTCGATGCTACCCGTCGTACGGATATCACTTCCAGCAATCTTCCTTCATGGATACTTGGGCGGTGGACTGGTGAAGGTACTTCTAATAAATATCCTCGTTTTGTTTTAGGTGATAATACCAATTGGCAATCGTCTGATCTCTATGTATATGATGGTAGTTATTTACGTTTGAAAAATATTCAGTTAGGTTATACTCTACCACAAAGTCTGACAAAGAGAGTTCTTATCTCCTCATTGCGCTTTTATGTCGCTGCTGAAAATCTGTTGACTTTCACCAAATATCATGGATTTGATCCGGAGATCTCTTCAGGTGGAACATCACTTGGTATTGATCGTGGGGTATATCCGCAAGCTAGGACTTGGACCATTGGGGCTAACTTAACATTCTAATTTTTCACGTTCAATAAAAAAAGAAATTATGAAAAGATATAAATATATAGCAGTTGGTTTAACTACGGCCGCTTTCTTGATGACTGGTTGTTCTGAATCTTTTTTGGAACTGGAATCAAAGACACAGGAAACTGTTGATACCTATTTTACTACTGATGCTCATATACAGGAGGCTGTGGTTGCAGCTTACGATCCTCTTCATTGGACAGATTGGGCTATGAGCCAATATAATCCGGTTTGTATTATGAGTGATATTATGGCCGATGACATTTGGGTTGGTGGTGCTGATAAAAATGATAACCAGTATTGGCATTTGATGATGAATTACGAAGCGCTTCCAACGAATTGTATGACCGGTCTGTGGACAGATGCCTATTCCGGAGTGAAGCGTTGTAACGATGTGCTTACTTATATTGGCTGGGCTGGCGATAATTTAACTACGGAACATGCAACTTATTATGAAGCTCAAGTTCGTGTACTTCGCGTTTTTTATTATAATTGGCTTTGGAAATTTTGGGGAAATATTCCTTATTATGAAACGAATCTTACTTCTCCTTATATAGCTGAACAGATTACAGCAGACCAAGTCTATGAAAAAATCATAACCGATCTTGAAGGAGCTATTGCACTTGATGCACTTCCAATGAAAGAGAGCAGTTCTAATTATGGTCGTGTCACTAAAGCTATGGCTTATATGCTTTATGCGGAAATCGTGATGTATCAAAATGATGAAAGTCGTTATGCCAAAGCATTGCAATATATGCAGGAAATCATTGCTGCCAGTGGGGATTATTCTTTGGCGAATGATTATGCTGGTATTTTTAAAGAATCGGGTGAATGGAGCAGTGAATCTATTTTTGAAATTAATTACAAAGATGATAATGCAGCCCGTTCTTGGGGGAATCCTCTTTATGCGGGTGGCACTGTACTTCCGCGTTTAATTAGTCCTAGCGGTTGGGCTGATGGAACTGACGGTCATGACAATGGTTGGGGATTTTGCCCTGTCCGTACAGAAACTTATAAACGCTATGCTAATAATGATAGCCGTCGTAATGCTACTTGTTGGAATGCGGCAGCTGCCGGTAGTTATAATGGGCGTTATCAAGATACCGGCTTTTTCTTGGAAAAGTATGTTGCACATACCGGTGATAATAAGGATCAAATAGCGGATGCCGATTTAAATTATAATAATAATCTTCGGATTTATCGTTTTTCGGAGACTCTGTTGAATGCTGCTGAACTGATTGCACGGGGTGCTGGTACAGGGGATGCCAAAGAGTATTTGAATCGCGTACGTAAACGTGCTGGTTTGGTGACGGAATTAGAGCCGACAATTGATAATATTATTGAAGAACGTCATTTGGAATTTGTCGGCGAAGGCAAACGTTATTGGGATTTGATTCGTACCGGCAAGGCTTCTACCGTATTGGTTCCCGATGAATACGGATATCGTACGAATGCGTGGACTGAGAGCAAGAAGTATCTACCTATTCCTCAGAGTGAAATAGATGCGGCACAAGGTACTTTAACTCAAAATAATTACTAAATCTATAAAAAATAATTATTATGAAAAAACTATATAGTTATATTGGAGGTCTATTGCTGACAACGACTATTGTGCTTGGCATTACGTCTTGTTCGCCTGAAGATTTTGCAGCGCCTAATGAAGATGGCATTCCCACAGCAACGGCTTATGAAGATGCGGTTCAGATAGATGTGAATCAGAATACTAACTATGTAACCTTTTCTTTTAGTGGAAAAGGGGCTATGCCGATTTGGATTATTGACGGGAAGAGTTATTCTTCTTCGTTTAGTCTGACGAAGTACTATCGAAAAGCCGGTGATTATAGTATAGATGTGAAAATAGCTAATGCGAATGGTATGAGCGATGGAGTGATTACTAAAAGCTTTCATATCGATAAAACGGTTATGACTGGTTTCGGTGGTTTCGTATATGATAGTGACTTTAATCTATGGGCCAAAGCTACTGTAGGTGCACCTGTATTTTGGTATGCGCCCGGATGGTCTCAAATTGCCGACCCTGCATATACTTTGAGTGACGGAACTTATACAGTGACTCTTCCTGAAGCGACTACAGATACTTGGCAGGCACAAATGCTAATGGATACAAATATCTCAACCCAATCTACCAAGCATTATGACTTTTCTGTTATTTTGACTTCAACGATTGATCATCCGCATGTGATGGTGAAACTGGTCGATAATTCAGATGATGATGTGTATTATTGTGCAGAAACAATTGCTTTAACGGCTAATGAACCTGTTTGTTTCTGGAAGAGCGATATGCCTGGTGTTGATATTGCAAATCTGAAGCTTGTTCTTGATTTCGGTGGCAATGCGGCTGGCTCGGTAATAACTGTTGAAAATATTGTATTCAAAGACCATGCGGATGATGATGGTACTGTAGTTCCTGAAGTGGAAGAAACTCCGGATCCGACTTGGAGTGAGGTTGATAGTGCCGATAATTTGTGGAATGGCACTGCTTTTAATAGCACTTTCTATTATGCTCCGGGTTGGTCGCAGATTGCCGATCCTGAAATAACCGTTGATGGTACTACATACTCATTGACATTCTCCAGTGCGACCACTGACCAATGGCAAAACCAGGTTACATTTACTACTGAAAGCCTTGCGATTTCCGCAACTGAGAAATATGATTTCCGTGTGACTCTTCAGGCCTCCAATGATATTAAGAATGCAACGATAAAGTTGGCTCAAAATGATGATGATGATACATTCCTCTTCCTTTTGAATAAAGACTTGGCTGCAGGTGAAGAGGTTGTGGTGAAATCGGTGAATACGGCGGGGGTAGATATTACACAGGCTAAATTAGTCTTCGATTTCGGTGGCAATCCTGCTAATACCGATTTAGTGATTAAAGATATTATATTACAGAAACATAAAGATTAGTATAAAAGTGTGTGGCACAGAATGTGCCACACACTTTTAATGAGGTTGACTATATGGAAAAAATGAGAATTTATTTTGTCTTTTTACTGCTTGGCTTTATCAGTTGTAGTAGTAGTGATGACGAAGAGGCATCGGCTGTGAATATCACATGCTCTCCGACCGAAATTACAGCGGAATATAAAGATACTACAGTGTCTTTGTCCGTTACGTGCGAGCGTGAATGGATGCTCTATAGTAATGACTCGTGGATAACTTGTGAAAAAGTGTCTTCAACTGATGATGTCTCCGGAGAGGCAACAATTATTGTCGCTGCCAATGCTTCATCTTCTGAGCGTGAAGGGAGTGTAGTCGTAAAATCGGGTAGTACTCGTGTGACCATCCCTGTAAAGCAGGCCGGTAAGCCTGAAAGTCCGGTGGATCCGAGTATAGTTGCACCTGATGGTTATACATTAGTTTGGAATGACGAGTTTGATAAGGGTACGGAACCAAGTTCCGATTGGTGGTATGAAACAGGTGATGGTGGTTGGGGGAATAATGAAATACAAAATTATGTAGCTGGTAGTCAAAATGGCGAGCAACTGGCTATTGTGAATAACGGTATTCTCAGTATTCTTTGCAAAAAAATAAGTGGCAAGGTTTATTCCATTCGGATGAATACCTCTAATAGTTGGAAGTATGGTTATTTTGAGGCTCGTTTAAAGTTACCAACAGGAAAAGGCACATGGCCTGCTTTTTGGATGATGCCCAAAAATTATACGGCATGGCCTGACGATGGAGAAATTGATATTATGGAAGAAGTTGGATACCATCCCAATTATGTTTCTTCATCTATTCATTGTAAATCTTATAATCACACGCTTGGTACCCAAAAAACTAAAGAAACACTGGTCTCGACTGCCCAGAATGAGTTTCATGTGTATGCTTTGGAATGGACTGAAGATTTTATCCGAACCTATGTGGATGGGAAAGAACTTTTTTATTTCCAGAATGACAAAACGGGCAATAAGGATACTTGGCCATTTAACGCTCCTTTCTATATCAAGTTGAATCTTGCGTGGGGAGGAAATTGGGGAGGAGCAGAAGGTGTTGATGAATCGGCACTTCCCACAACTTATGAGATTGATTATGTTCGTGTGTTTCAGCAAAAATAAGGCATAAAGTTATGAAATTAGTAAAACTCTTTTTTGCATATAGTTTATTAGCGCTCCTGTTTCTTTCTTGTAAGCAGACGGAAGAGAACAAATCAGATGCTGCAATAGAGAAAAAGGTCGAGGCTATCTTATCAAGAATGACTCTGGAAGAGAAGATTGGACAGATGAATCAAATATCTTCTTATGGTAATATTGAAGATATGAGCCGTTTGATAAAGAAAGGTAAAATAGGTTCTATCTTAAATGAAGTGGATCCGGTGCGCATTAATGCGTTGCAACATGTGGCGATGGAAGAATCCCGGTTAGGAATACCGCTGTTGATAGCACGCGATGTGATTCACGGGTTTAAAACTATTTTCCCTATTCCGTTGGGGCAGGCAGCGACTTTTGATCCTTCAATAGTGGAGCTTGGAGCACGGGTGGCTGCGACGGAAGCGTCTTCTGTCGGGATTCGTTGGACTTTTGCTCCGATGATTGATATTGCGCGTGATCCCCGCTGGGGGCGTATTGCTGAAGGATGTGGAGAAGATACTTATCTGACTTCGGTAATGGGAGCTGCAATGGTGAAAGGCTTTCAAGGTGATTCATTGAACAGTCCGACATCAATTGCTGCATGTCCCAAGCATTTTGTGGGATACGGTGCGGCGGAAGGAGGGAGGGACTATAACTCCACATTTATTCCCGAACGCCGTTTACGAAATGTTTATCTTCCTCCTTTTGAGGCTGCTGTGAAGGCAGGTGCTGCTACTTTCATGACTTCTTTCAATGATAACGACGGAGTTCCTTCAACAGGGAATACTTTTATTCTGAAAGATATTTTACGTAAAGAGTGGGGATTTGATGGTTTTGTGGTGAGCGATTGGTCTTCTGCTACGGAAATGATAACGCATGGATTTGCCACTGATGCTAAAGATGCGGCAATGAAAGCTGCAAATGCCGGAGTTGATATGGATATGGTTAGTTCTTGTTTTCTTCAAGAATTGCCCGGCTTGGTGAAAGAGGGGAAAGTAGAAGAAACGACCATTGATAAAGCTGTTCGTGATATTTTACGTATTAAGTTTCGTTTGGGATTGTTTGAGCATCCTTATATTGCTGATAATCATCAGTCAGTGATGTATGCACCTTCACATCTGGAAGCGGCAAAACAGGCGGCCATGGAATCTGCTATTTTGTTGAAGAATGACAATAATGTACTCCCTTTAACTTCTTCTGTCAAGACCATTGCAGTAGTGGGACCGTTGGCTGATGCTCCTTATGAACAAATGGGGACTTGGGTATTTGATGGGGATAAAACTTATACTAAAACTCCATTGAATGCAATTAGAAAATTGGCAGGTGATAAGGTTAAGGTTCTTTATGAGCCGGGGTTGAATTATAGTCGTGAAAAAAGTGAAAGGGGAATTTCCAAAGCTGTTGAAGTAGCTAAGCATGCCGATGTTATTCTTGCTTTTGTGGGTGAAGAGTCTATTCTATCGGGTGAGGCTCATTGTTTAACCGATTTGAATCTTCAAGGTGACCAAGCTGCCTTAATTGCCGCTTTGGCAAAAACAGGAAAGCCCGTGGTGACGGTGATAATGGCCGGACGTCCTTTGACGATTGGAAAAGAAGTACAGGAATCGGCGGCAATGCTTTATTCATTTCATCCGGGAACGATGGGAGGTCCTGCATTAGCTGACTTGCTTTTTGGGAAAGCTGTTCCCAGTGGAAAAACTCCGGTTACTTTTCTGAAAACAGTCGGACAAGTGCCGTTATATTATGCTCATAATAATACTGGACGTCCGGCTAATGGTAGTGAGGTTTTACTGGGTAATATCTCAGTTGGTGCCGGACAAACCTCTTTAGGCTGTCGCTCTTACTACTTGGATGCAGGTTTTGAACCTCTTTTTCCATTTGGATATGGACTTTCGTATACAACATTTCAGTATAGTAACATTAAATTATCATCCGATTTGTTGAGTTGTGGTGATACGCTAACTGTGAGGTTTGATCTGAAAAATACCGGTAAATATGAAGGTACGGAGGTTTCTCAATTATACATATGCGATAAGGTGGGTTCTGTAACCCGTCCGGTGAAAGAATTGAAGCGTTTTACCCGGGTGACGTTGAAGCCAGGGGAGAAAAGGTCGGTATCGTTTAAACTTCCGATCACTGATCTTTCTTTTTGGAATATAGATATGAAGAAAGTGGTGGAACCTGGCGACTTTGGACTTTGGGTTGCTTCGGATAGTCAGTCTGGAAAAGAAATGTTTTTTAAGGTGAGAGATTGATAATTAGCGCTATAACTGCAGATCTGTTGATCGTAGTTATAGCGCTATTCAAAAGCCTTGGCCTTTCTGATTACTGTCAAATAATTATCTAATTAGAGTTACAAGTCGACAGGGCTTGCTTATTCTATTATTTGAGGCGTTTGTATCCATAGACTGCATTAGGCCCTAATTCTTCTTCAATGCGAAGTAGTTGATTATATTTAGCCATGCGGTCCGAGCGACTTAATGATCCTGTCTTGATCTGTCCACTATTGGTCGCTACGGCAATGTCTGCAATCGTAGAGTCTTCTGTTTCTCCGGAGCGGTGTGAGGTGACCGTAGTATATCCGTGACGGTGAGCCATTTCGATGGCATTCAGCGTTTCTGTCAATGAACCGATTTGATTTACCTTAATTAAAATGGAATTGGCGCAGCCTTCTTTAATTCCCTTGGCAAGGAAGTCAACATTGGTTACAAACACATCATCACCTACCAGTTGACAACGGTTTCCAATGCGGGCCGTAAGCTTTTTCCAACCTTCCCAATCATTTTCATCCATACCGTCTTCAATAGAGTCGATAGGGAATTTATTGAGTAATTCTTCCAGATAGTCTATTTGTTCATCGGCAGTGCGTTTTTTCCCTTTGGCTCCTTCAAACTTGGTATAGTCGTAAATTCCATTGGAATAGAATTCTGAAGCGGCGCAGTCCATTGCTATTTTTACGTCTTTACCCGGCTCGTAGCCTGCGGCTTTAATGGCGGCGATGATGCTGTTTATAGCATCCTCCGTTCCGTCTAAATTCGGAGCAAAGCCTCCTTCATCACCTACAGCAGTACTCAGACCACGGTCTTTCAATACTTTCTTTAATGCATGGAAAACTTCGGCCCCCATACGTAAGCCTTCCCGGAAAGAAGTGGCACCTACGGGTCGTATCATAAATTCTTGAAATGCAATCGGGGCATCACTGTGTGAACCTCCGTTTATGATATTCATCATGGGTACGGGCATCACATAAGTATTGGTTCCTCCGATGTAACGATACAAAGGAATGTCGAGGTAATTGGCCGCAGCTTTGGCTACAGCGAGGGATACTCCGAGGATGGCATTTGCGCCCAACTTAGATTTTGTTTTGGTTCCGTCTAAAGCAAGCATTGTTTTGTCAATGCCCACTTGATCCAGAGCAGATAGGCCGTTCAAATGAGGTGCAATTATTTTGTTGATGTTTTCTACAGCCTTCAAGACTCCTTTTCCTCCATATCGCTTTTTATCTCCGTCACGAAGTTCCAAGGCTTCATTCTCTCCTGTGGAAGCACCGGAGGGCACGGAGGCACGTCCTGTTACACCGCATTCTAACTCTACGTCTACTTCTACAGTAGGATTTCCTCTTGAATCGAGGATTTCACGCCCGATAATCTTTTTTATTTTCATATAGCACTCTTATTTATAAATGATTACAGACTAAGAACAAGGGACTTTGGTAGTTTGTTCAGTGATAATTCCGGTTTATTTTCTCTCTGTTTATTCCTTGTACGCTTAGCTGTAAAGTTGCGATTTTATGTTCCATGTGATAATTATCTCTTCTATGCAAACGTTTTCCGTAGCAGCATACCTTTTTTCATTTAATTATTCATTTAACTTCTTTATTGCTGTTTATATTTGCAGTATAATATGGATTTTAAATAACTAAAATATGAAGAGCATGAAAGTTATGAAATTTCTCTGTTTCTTAATTCTTGTTTTATGGGGTAGCAAAGTTATGGCAGAGAGCATTACTTCTCCAAACGGCAATTTCCGATTGAATTTTTCTGTTAGTGCACAGGGAGAGCCTGTTTACGAGCTTTCTTATAAGGGCAAAGAGGTGATTAAACCATCTAAATTAGGCTTAGAGCTAAAAAATGATCCGGGCTTAATGAATGGGTTTGTACTTGCCAAAGCGGAAACCTCCACTTTTGATGAAACTTGGAAGCCTGTTTGGGGGGAAGAGAGTGAGATTCGCAATCATTATAATGAACTATTGGTAACTTTGAATCAAAAGGCGCAGGAACGTAATATTCTGATTCGTTTTCGATTGTTTGATGACGGGTTGGGATTTCGCTATGAGTTTCCCTTGCAACCGCATTTAAATTATTTTGTCATTAAGGAAGAACATACCCAGTTTGCGATGACCGGTGACCATACTGCATTTTGGATTCCTGGGGATTATGATACACAAGAGTATGACTATACAAAGTCGAAGTTGAGTGAAATTCGGGGTTTGATGAAGAAGGCTATTACCAGTAATGCGTCACAAACTCAATTTTCTCCTACCGGAGTACAGACAGCTTTGCAAATGAAAACGGCTGACGGGCTTTATATTAATATACATGAGGCTGCTTTGGTGGATTATTCTTGTATGAATTTGAACTTGGATGATAAAAACTTTATTTTTGAATCCTGGCTTACTCCCGATGCGAAAGGGGATAAGGGGTATATGCAAGCTCCTTGTAAGTCGCCTTGGCGTACGGTGATCGTCAGCAATGATGCACGGGATATTTTGGCTTCCAGAATAACCTTGAATCTAAATGAACCTTGTGCGTATAAAGATGTTTCTTGGATCAAGCCGATCAAATATGTGGGAGTATGGTGGGAAATGATTACAGGCAAGAGTACTTGGGCTTATACGGATGATTTGCTTTCGGTGAAATTGGGTGAAACCGATTATTCGAAGACAAAACCGAATGGTCATCATGGAGCTAATAATGCCAATGTGAAACGTTATATAGACTTTGCTTCCAAGTATGGTTTTGACCAGGTGCTTGTGGAAGGGTGGAATGAAGGCTGGGAAGACTGGTTTGGGCATTCAAAGGATTATGTATTTGATTTTGTGACTCCTTATCCTGATTTTGATGTTAAGATGCTAAATGCTTATGCTAAAACCAAAGGTGTGCGGTTGATGATGCATCATGAGACTTCTTCTTCGGTGCGGAATTATGAACGTCATATGGATAAGGCCTATCAATTTATGGTGGACAACGGTTATAATGCAGTTAAAAGCGGCTATGTAGGTGATATTATTCCCCGTGGAGAACATCACTACGGTCAGTGGATAAACAATCACTATCTTTATGCTGTCAAGAAAGCGGCTCAGTATAAAATTTGCGTTAATGCGCACGAAGCTGTCCGTCCTACGGGATTGTGCCGTACCTATCCGAATCTGATCGGCAATGAATCTGCCCGTGGTACGGAATATGAAGCCTTTGGAGGGAGTAAGCCGTTTCATACGACGATACTTCCGTTTACTCGTTTGATTGGTGGACCGATGGATTATACGCCAGGAATTTTTGATACTCGTTTGTCTTTTCTTAAGACTAAAGAACATGGCTGGGTACATACCACTTTGGCTAAGCAATTGGCTTTGTACGTTACTTTATATAGCCCGTTGCAAATGGCGGCTGATCTCCCTGAGAACTATGAAAAGCACTTGGATGCTTTTCAATTTATTCGTGATGTGGCGGTAGATTGGGATCAGACGAAATATATTGAAGCTGAGCCGGGCGAATATGTTACAATTGCCCGTAGGGCAAAAGGAACGGATAAGTGGTTTGTTGGAGGTATTACCGGCGAGAATGCCCGGACTTCTTTATTTGTACTCAATTTCCTGGATCCCGCTAAAAAATATGTGGCGACGTTGTATGCCGATGGTAAAGATGCTGATTATGTAAGTAATCCGACTTCTTACCTGATTAAAAAAGGGATTGTTACCGCCAAGACTAAAATATCCGTGAAACTGGCACGTAGCGGTGGATTTGCCTTGAGTCTGGTTGAGGCTACTCCAACTGATAAAAAAGAATTGAAGAAATGGAAATAATGATGTGTTAGGAAATCAAATACTAACATTCTGTAAAAAGGGGTGTGAATTGCTTGGCGATTCACGCCCCTTTTTCTACCTTTACGGCAATCAATGTGCTTATTTTGGTAAGCATTAACCTTATAAAATGAAACTCATTAAATAGATATAGCATATGACTTTAGTAGATCGTTTTTTAAAGTATGTAAGTTTTGATACGCAATCTGACGAATTAACCCGTTTGACTCCAAGTACTCCTGGACAAATGGTTTTTGCCAAATACTTGAAGGAAGAATTACTTTCTTTGGGTCTGGAAGATATCACGCTTGATGAGAATGGTTATTTGTTTGCCACTCTTCCGGCTAATATTGATAAACCGGTGCCTACGATTGGCTTTATTTCTCACATGGATACGAGTCCTGATATGACGGGTAAGCATGTTTCACCTCGTATTGTCAAGGCTTATGATGGTTCTGACATCGAACTTTGTCGTGAAGAAAATGTGACACTTTCTCCCACTCAGTTTCCTGAACTATTAGATCATAAAGGTGAGGATTTGATCGTGACAAATGGGAAAACATTACTGGGGGCCGATGATAAAGCCGGTATTGCTGAAATTGTATCGGCAATGGTTTATCTGAAAGAACATCCTGAAATTAAGCATGGAAAGATCCGTATTGGAATCAATCCAGACGAAGAAATTGGTGAAGGAGCCCATAAATTTGATGTAGAAAAGTTTGGTTGCGAATGGGCTTATACCATGGATGGTGGTGAAGTGGGAGAATTGGAGTACGAAAACTTTAATGCGGCAGCGGCAAAAATCACCTTTAAAGGGCGTAACGTACATCCTGGGTATGCCAAGCATAAGATGATTAATTCTATTCGAGTGGCTAATCGTTTTTGTGCCATGTTGCCCAGTCATGAAACTCCCGAACACACCGAAGGATATGAAGGCTTTTTCCATCTTATCGCTTTTTCGGGTGATGTGGAACAGACCGTAGTTAGCTATATTATCCGTGATCACGATCGTACCCGTTTTGAAAGCAGGAAGAAGGAGATAGAGCATTTGGTGCATAAAATTAATGCAGAATATGGCATTGGCATTGCTACCTTGGAACTTCGTGATCAATATTATAATATGCGTGAGAAGATAGAACCGGTGATGCATATTATAAACACTGCATTTGCTGCTATGGAAGCAGTGGGGGTGAAGCCTAATGTGAGGCCTATTCGTGGTGGAACAGATGGGGCCCAGCTTTCCTTTAAAGGACTGCCTTGCCCGAACATTTTTGCTGGTGGGCTGAATTTTCACGGTCGTTATGAGTTTGTCCCCATACAAAGTATGGAGAAAGCGATGAAGGTCATTGTGAAGATCGCGGAGCTGGTTGCTCAAGAATGAAAGGATCAATGAGTTAGAGAAATTCAATAAAATAAGATATAAATATGAAAACGACTCCATTTACTGAAAAGCATATTGCGTTGGGAGCTAAGATGTGTGATTTTGCCGGGTATAATATGCCGATAGAGTATTCCGGTATTATAGAGGAGCACCTTACTGTTTGTAATGATGTGGGTGTTTTTGATGTGTCGCATATGGGGGAATTTTGGGTAAAGGGGCCTCAGGCTTTGCCTTTTTTACAGAAGGTGACTTCCAATAATGTGGCTGCACTTGTGCCTGGTAAGATTCAGTATACTTGCTTTCCGAATGAGAGAGGGGGAATAGTGGATGATTTACTGGTTTATCAGTATGAACCGGAGAAATATCTTTTGGTAGTAAATGCTGCTAACATTGAAAAGGACTGGAATTGGTGCGTTTCACATAACACAGAAGGTGCGCAATTGGAAAATGCTTCCGACCGTATGGCGCAGCTTGCTGTGCAGGGACCTAAAGCAATATTGGCTTTACAGAAGTTGACGGATATCAATCTTTCTGAAATTCCTTATTATACGTTTACTCACGGTTGTTTGGCCGGAGATGAGAATGTCATTTTTTCCAATACCGGTTATACTGGTGCCGGCGGCTTTGAACTTTATTTTTATCCGGATGCATCACTGAAAATTTGGGATGCCGTATTTGAGGCTGGAGCTGAGTTTGGTATTAAACCTGTGGGATTAGGGGCTCGCGATACTCTTCGTTTGGAAATGGGTTTTTGCTTGTATGGTAATGATTTGGATGATACGACTTCACCCATCGAGGCTGGTTTGGGGTGGATCACGAAGTTTGTGGAAGGCAAAAACTTTATTAACCGTCCGATGTTGGAAAAGCAAAAAGCGGAAGGTACTGTACGAAAATTGGTGGCCTTTGAGATGGTGGATCGTGGTATCCCCCGCCATGGTTATGAGTTATTTAGCCCGAAAGGTGAATCGATAGGTCTTGTTACTTCCGGTACTATGTCTCCTATCCGTAGAATTGGTATTGGCATGGGGTATATCAAGCCGGAGTATGCTAAACCTGGTACTGAAATCAGCCTTGACATACGCGGGCGTAAATTGAATGCGATGGTTGTAAAGCCTCCCTTCCGTAAGTAGAATAGTCTTTAAAAAACAACTGTATCCTCCTTCTACGAGCCACGAAGTGCTCCTCGTAGAGGGAGGATCGGTTTGTCGTAGAGGAAGAGGGGGGTCCTCTACGAGGTTTAATTAGACGACTAAATTCCTATTTACAGTAGCATCTCTTTCAATCAGATATCGAGCTACTTCTTTATAATGCTGCTATCTTTCCGGACTGCAAGAATTTTCTTTAATGGTCTTGGCTACATTGAATTTATGGTCTGTTGATTTTGTCTAATAAATGATTGGCCCAATCCATTTCTTTAGCTGTCCAATCCTTATCTTCTCCGGCCGTTCCTTGGCTTTGGAACTGAGTGAGTAATTCCACATATTCTTTGAGGGTGTCGGCAGCTTGAATTTGCTTATTCATGCGTAATAATAGAAGTGTTTTTTGTTTGTAAATGTCGAGATTAGGACTACCTCCTGCCATTGTTTGAGCTTTTTGGAGCAAGGATAGGCATTCTTCGTTAGTTTCTTGAGTATTATATAAAGCCATTTTTGATTTTGCGAGTATAACGTAATCATTGTCTGTAGCGAAGTGATTATCAATGTTCTTCTGTATTAACTTTTCAACTTCCGTATAGCGCTGGTCGGCAATATTCATGGCTGCATTGAATGTAACTACATCAGATGTCATCTTAAGATAGAGATGGCTGCTTAACCTTTTAGTCTTACCACCATTTTTTGTGATACGTTTTTCTAAATTCTTAATACTGCCGTAGCGCATCAGATCGTTTCTGCGTCTTTGTGTGTTATAATAATCTACAATTTTAGATAATGCCGATGATAAACCATCGGGGTTCATTCCGCTGAAAGTGAGCATCTCACGCGCAATTCGATCAGCAGCATTTTCTTGGCCTGTCGTATAGTTCATGCCTAAGCGGTCTATTACATGCACGCTGAGCAAGGTGGCGATACTGCCTATGCTGGCAATTACCCCTATGCCCAAAGCTTTATCGTCGTCATTCCAATAAGCTACGTCAAATGCAGCATCTGCCGTAGCAGATAGTATACTTCCCCAGAAAGCGGCACGTTTCGCGCTTCTTTGCGCATGATAGACATTTCTTATTTGATGGTCGAGTACATAATGCGCCATCTCTTCGGCTATGATTGCAGCCAGTTCATCTTCGGAATCAAGAGTACAAAGTAAACCGGTACTAACAAGCATAGTGCCATTGGGCAACATATAGGCGTTCGGGTCGGGAGATTGAATAACACGAACGTTTAAATAATCTTTTCGGTTGGGATCTATTCCTGTAGCAGTAAACTTGGCAAATATGCTTTGCACATAGGATGTTATGTAGTCATCCTGATAGGCAATATCTTTAAGTTTGTCGAGGTAATCCGAGCACTCCTCATCAATTTCTTTGCGCAGTTCATTATGATGTCCTTTTTTATTGAAGTATTCATACATGTGATACCTCAAATATACTTGCTGCCAAAACTCTTTATTGTTCTCCGGTGTGTTTAACTTCACCATATCCATGCTCTCTTGCGGAAATGGAAATTGGGTATGATTAATTTGTAGCGCATAATAAATGCCGGAGTTTGAGGGGTCTATAGGACGCATCTTTATAACTTGCCGTATGACGAATTCAGTACCTTCCGGGTAGTTTTGATAGGGTTTCAGCAGTACGCCCTTAATTGCAATCGGACCACTTAGATCAGTTGGTCTCTCAGCAAATGCCATTATGGGGAGCAAGCCGATAATAAGGATAAGTGTTAAACGTTTCATAATAAATAGGTTTTATTCATTTCATAATATTGTTGTCTAGGTGTACAAAAATAGGAAAGAGATTTTTTCCTTTCCTATTATTTCCCCTATCAATTAATAGGAATTTCCCTATTCTTCTAGTGTAATTGCCAGACTATCTGGCACTGCAATGGAGTCAGTGTCCTTTTTGTGATAAATGGTACGACAACCATATTCTTTGTTGATCTTTTCTTCCGGTTTCGGAAAATGTGCCCGGTAATATTTTAAGTCGTTATCTTTCAACACTTGTTCCATGAAATAACCAAAAATGGGTAATGCCGTTCGGCTTCCTTGCCCTAATGCACCAGTGCGGAAATGAATACTTCTATGTTCGCCGCCAACCCATGCGCCCCCTACTAATTTTGGGGTGACACCTATAAACCATGCATCCGAATGGTTGGAAGAAGTACCGGTTTTACCTCCGAATCCGGTGTCATAGTGAAATAAATCGTATCCCCATAATGCTTGGGATGTTCCCAAAAGTTCTGTTAATCCAGCTTTCAGCATTTCGGTCATAAGAAATGCCGTCTCATAGGGAAGCACTTGTTTTTGTTGGGTATTATCTTCATAAATGGTATGTCCGTTTGCATCTTCAATCCGGGTAATCAGAACGGGATCGTGTGTTCTTCCTTCATTAATTACAGTAGTATAGGCATTCACTAGCTCCAGTAACGAAACATCGGACGCTCTGAGGCTCAACGCGGGAGTTTCTTCTAGTGGTGATTTTATACCCATGGCATGTGCTGTCCGGGCTACTTCATGTACGCCGACTTCCTGTCCCACCTGCACTGCGATGGTATTGACCGAACGGGCAAAAGCTGCTTTCAGAGAAAGTGTATCGCCGGTATATTCTCCATCTGCATTACGTGGTATCCATTTGGCTGGTTTGCCTTTTTCCAATACATCCCATGCTTGAAGCTGGTCTATACGGCAATCGCAAGGGGCCATACCTTTGTTGATACCGGCCGTGTAGACAAATAGCTTGAATGTGGAGCCCGGTTGGCGCTTGGAAAGCACCTTATCATATTTCCATGAGCCAAAATCGATATCGCCTACCCAGGCCTTTATATTGCCTGTTTGCGGTTCCATGGCAACAAATCCGCAGTGCATGAAGCGTTCCATGTAACGGATGGAATCCATAGTGCTGATAGTCGTATCACGGGTTCCATGGTCGTAGTCGAAGACTTTTAGCCGATGTGGAAGGTTTAGGTAGTAGTTGATCGAATCGGGTTGATTTGGATATTTTTCTTCTAGTTGCTTATAGACAATAGTGTGTTTGGAAAGGTCTTCAATGAAGTGGGGGATTTCTTGCATATTGCGATCGCGCCAAGGTGTTTGATTCCCCCAGTGATTATTGAAATTCCGTTGGACAGTACGCATCTGTTTGTTTACTGCTATTTCTGCATATTGTTGCATCCTGCTGTCGAGAGTGGTATATATTTTAAGCCCGTCTGAATAAAGATCGACATTGTTTTCTTTGCACCATGAGCTCAAATATTCTGCGATAGCCTCTCTGAAGTAAAGAGCTTGTCCGTCATAGTTTGTCTCAATATTGTAATTGAGGTGGATGGGTATTTCTTTTAATGAATCAAATTCGGCACGGGTTATTTGGTGGTGATTCATCAAATTCTCCAATACAACATTCCGACGTGGCAAACTCTTCTCTGGATGGAGGCGTGGGTTATAGGTTGTGGTTGCCTTTAATAAACCTATTAAAGTCGCAGCTTGTTCATAGGTGATTTTTTGTGGAGTCGTATGAAAGTAGGTCTTGCATGCGGTTTTTATGCCATAGGCATTGCTACCAAAATCGACAGTGTTAAAATACATTGTCAGAATGTCTTGCTTGGTATAAAACATTTCTATTTTAACGGCAGTAATCCATTCTTTTGATTTCATGATGATTAGTTTCAGTCCAGGGATGTAGCCCAATATACCAGTGGAATATTGAGAACGCACTTTAAACCTATTTTTCACCAGCTGTTGTGTAATGGTACTTGCCCCCCGGGCTTCCCCTTTGGTCATGTCCTTGATTGCAGCAAACACTCCCTGGAAATCTATACCGAAATGTTGGTAAAAGCGCTCATCTTCCGTGCAAATAAGTGCCTTAATGAGCTTGGGAGATATTTCTTTATATGTAACAGGCACGCGGTTTTCCCTAAAATATTTACCGATAAGCTTGCCATCCGCACTATATATTTCTGAAGCAGTCGATTGTTCCGGGTTGTGTATACTGGACAGTCTGGGTGATTTGCCGAATAACCATAGAAAATCAATGTCTACGAGAAGAAGATAGATTAAGAAAATAATAATAAAAGAGGCTAATCCCGTAAGATAACGCCTATACCATGGCTTATTTTTGTATAACTCCTTATACCAAGTTGTCCATTTGCAAATTTGTGCTCTTAGAATGTCAAAACCTTCTTGAAAGAGCTGAATACTTTTCTTCATAATTGTGCTTTATGCAAAAAAGAGGAAACTCTCATCACGAGAGTTTCCTCTTTTCTACTTAAAAAGCAATATTATTTTTTCTTGCGGTCACCATAACGGTTCATGAATTTATCAACACGACCTGCAGTGTCCACTAGTTTTGATTTACCTGTATAGAACGGATGAGAGGTGCTGGAAATTTCCAGTTTTACCAATGGATAAGTTTCACCTTCGAATTCAAATGTTTCTTTTGTAACAACTGTTGAACGAGACAAAAATACGTCACCATTAGACATATCTTTAAAAACTACCGGGCGGTACGATTCTGGATGAATACCTTTTTTCATTTCAATATTTATTTTAATTATTATTCTGTTATGTGGTAAAACAGTGTAATGGTTTTCTTTTTTCAGCGCACAAAGATAATGTATTTCTCTGAATTTTGGAAAAAGTTTCTCTAAAAAATGGTGCTATCTTAATTAATTCCAGCTTTTTACCGCATTTAGACCTTTGGGTGCTTTTGTTAAAGCAATAGCATCATACATTATTTATCCTTTCGCTATGGGATTGTGGGTTTGCGGTAAGGGAGCAGTTCTTTTCAAACTTAAAGAGTCATTCTTTGTTATATATATAATGAGTAAGCATGGGAAGGGATATTTTTGAATCTCTTTGTAATATGGAGATTACAAACTTTCGTTAAAAACCCTCAATTGCTTAAATATAGAACATTATTGGATACTAAAAGGAGATAATTTATACCAACGCTGTTCTTTCGTTTAAAGTATAATGCTTACTTTTGCATGGAATTTTTATTCACTAACAATAAACTTTAAACAAAATGATTAATTACAAAGATTTAGGGCTCGTAAATACTAAAGCAATGTTTGCGAAAGCCATTAAAGGCGGATATGCAATACCGGCTTTTAACTTCAACAATATGGAACAGTTGCAGGCTATTATTAAAGCTGCTTCTGAGACTAAATCCCCTGTTATACTTCAGGTATCTAAAGGTGCTCGTAATTATGCAAACCAAACTTTGTTGCGGTACATGGCTGAAGGTGCTGTACAGTATGCCAAGGAATTAGGTTGCGAACATCCGGAAATTGTTCTTCATTTGGATCATGGTGATAGCTTTGAACTCTGTAAATCTTGTGTTGACATGGGGTTCTCTTCTGTAATGATCGACGGTTCTCAGCTTCCTTATGATGAGAATGTTGCTTTGACGAAGAAGGTTACGGAGTATGCACATCAATATGGTGTATCTGTAGAAGGTGAACTTGGAGTTTTGGCCGGTGTAGAAGATGAAGTGGTTGCAGAACATCATACTTACACAAGACCTGAAGAAGTTGTTGATTTTGTTACGAAGACAGGTTGCGATAGCTTGGCAATTTCAATTGGTACTTCTCACGGGGCTTACAAGTTCAAACCGGAACAATGTCATAAAGATCCGAAAACTGGACGTTTGGTTCCTCCGCCTTTGGCATTTGATGTATTGGATGGCGTTATGAAAGAACTTCCTGGATTTCCTATTGTATTGCACGGATCTTCTTCTGTTCCTCAGGAAGAAGTTGATACCATTAATAAGTTTGGTGGTAAATTGGAGGCTGCTGTGGGTATTCCAGAAGATGAGTTACGTAAAGCAGCTAAATCTGCTGTATGCAAGATTAACATTGATTCTGACTCCCGTTTGGCTATGACAGCTGCCGTGCGTAAGGTCTTTGCTGAAAAACCAGGTGAATTTGATCCTCGTAAATATCTTGGTCCGGCTCGTGATAGCATGGAAAAATTATACAAGCATAAAATCATTAATGTGCTTGGTTCTAACGATAAGTTGGCTCAATAAGATAAACTTTTACCGATAATTATTTAGCCCTTGCAGTCTTTATTGCAAGGGCTAAATTTTTATTGTAAGAATCCGTTCGAGTTGGAAAATAGGAGATCAGTTACATTCTATGCTGTTTAATAATGCCACTTTATTTTCATGCATTAACTTCAAAACTAACTCTCCAAATAAGGTGTTTTGCCATGCAAACCAAGGACGGGTGAAGTTTGTTACATTATCCTTGTTGAAAGATTCGTGTATAAATCCTGTTCCTGCATCTGTTCTCAGCAGCGTCTCCATACAATTTTTGATTTCCTGATCGTTTTGACTGGTAAAGGCCTTCATCATGATACTCATCGGCCAAACCATATCATATCCGATATGTGGTCCTCCAATGCCTTCTCCTGCTTTCCCTTTAAAGAAATACGGATTATCTTTGCTCCAAACAAATCGACGGGTATTTTGATAAATGGAGTCATTGACGTCTACCAGTCCTAAATAAGGCATTGATAGCAGACTAGGTACGTTGGCATCGTCCATTAATAAATGATTGCCGAATCCATCAATTTCATAGGCATATATTGTGCCATATTTAGGGTGGTGATACGTTGCATATTTCGTCAATGCTGTTTCCACTTCATCTGCTAAATCCGTACATTGCTTTGCCAGTTCTGCTTTCTTATTTACTTGAAGCAAGATTTCCGCAGCCTTTCTTAGTGAAGACACGGCAAAGAAGTTCGAAGGAATCAGGAATTGGAACGTAGTGGCATCATCTGACGGGCGGAATGACGAAGCGATCAAGCCTACGGGATTGATCGGGGTTCCCAATCCGTTATTGCTGAGTGTATCAAATGCGCGGTCTGTTTCTCGCAAGAAATGATAAGGACCGACATTCTCTTTGCGCTGTTGTTCATGGAATGTTTGTAATACCTTAATGATAGCTTGTAGCCATTCATTATCGAAGATACTGCTGTCCCCTGTTCGTTTCCAATATTCATAAGCTAAGCGGATGGGATAACAAAGCGAATCAATTTCCCATTTGCGCTCGTGGACATAAGGGGACATATCAGTGTTGTCCGTAGTCCATCCGCCTCCTGTTGGTCCGTCGTTGAACGCATTTGCATACGGATCTGCGTTGATGCAGAGAAATTGGCGGCGAATAACACCTTCAATCAGACTTTTCAACCTTGGATCTTTATCGGCTAACTGTACATAAGGCCATACTTGTGCTCCAGAATCGCGCAGCCACATGGCATGAATATCACCGGTATATACAAACGTATCCGGTTTGCCATTTCTTATCCGGTAATGCGCAGTAGTTTCCAATGTATTTGGAAAGCAATTTTCAAACATCCATGCTAGTTTCTGATTCTTTAAATTCTGTTTAACCCACTTTATTTCATCTTCTACAGCTGTAGAGGTAAACAAGCGTTTATCCAGTGGAGGACGATTGCTTTTGTACTGGTTCTCAGTAGCATTATGTTTACTTTCAACTTGAATTGTTGTTTTTGTTGTGAAGCTATTTTCCACTGCACTATAAGTTTTGGGCAGATATGATCCGGAAAACGAGCCTAAGATAAATAGTAAATAAGTTTTTTTATTCATAGCAAAAAAATGTTTGAGGTATATTATTTCTTTTTGTTTCGTAAACGATATTCTGATGGTGAGCAATGCTTTAACTGCTTGAACTGACGTGCCAAATTCTTGTAATCTATAAAGCCTGCACTCAAAGCAATCTCAGCTATTGGGTCGTTGCTTGCCAATAGCAATTGTGCGAAATTATCTATACGTAGTTTAAGTATATACTGATATATGGATTCACCGGTAACGTTTTTAAAACGCGTTTCCAATAAACGGCGGGATAGGGGGAGCAGTTTTACGATGTCTTTCACATTGAGTTTGGTTGAAAGGTTTTGATGGATATACTTAATAGCTTTTAATACGTAGGGGTCTTCAGTCGAGTAGATGTCGGTTGAAATACGATTGACAATATTGAGAGGCTTTATGTAGATATCTTTGTACTCTTTTGGGGCGCCGGTGATTATTCTATCTATTAAGGCTGCTGTTTCATATCCACCCATTTCCACGTTCATCTGTAAGCTGGAAAGGGGAGGGTCGGACAGGTTACATACTACGGTGTCATTATCGACTCCCATAACAGCTATTTCTTCGGGAATTTTGAGCCCCGCTATTCTGCAAGCTTCGGTGATTTTAATAGCCTGATTATCATCACATGCCATGAGTGCTGTAGACTTTGGCAATTCCTTTAGCCACTTAATGAGCGGGGTAGATTCATAGAACCATAAATTCTCAATTTGCTCATTATGGTATTCATAGAATGAAGTTTCAAAACCAGATTTGGCAATTTCATTGAGAAAACCTTCGCATCGTTCTTCGGACCATACCACATCTTTGTATCCAAAAAATGCAAAGTCCCGGTATCCTTTTTGGATAAAGAAATCCGCTACCATGCGACCGGCAAGATGATAATCACTTGTAATATTGGGTATGTTGGTGAAACGTTTTTTATAATCCTGCGCTACTGCCACTATGCCATTGGCTCCAAAGAGATCGACTTTGTCAGTTGCGTCAAATTGAGCTATGATGGCGTTTGCTTCCCATTTCTTTGCCCAATCTAAAACACCTTTAATGCCAAAGCGTTGTTTGTAGGAAGGAGGCATACGGCATACGACCCAAGGCTCGCGTCCTTTGGAATATTTCAGGATGCCTTTTAGTAGATATTGTGCAAAAGCTTCCGTAAAGTCAGTAAGCAAAATCAATCGTATCATAGCTTATTATAAGGATGCAGCACCCAAGATGCTGATATCCGGATTCTCAGTACAGAGCAAATGTACGTTTTTCAATGTCTTTTCGTATGGAAAATCAAGAATATTTTTCTTTAAAGATTGAATAAAGAAAGGAAACGCTGAAGAAATGCTTCCTCCAAAAATGATTGCCATGGGGTCATATGTGAAAAGAACAGCTTTTATTAGGTTACTCAGATGTTTTCCGAATTCATTCCATATCTCTGTTGCTACAGGGTCTTCTGAAAAGGCCTTTTCATATGTTTCTTTTCCCGTTGTGTGGTAACAGTCCGCAAAGAATTTACTGCTACAGTAATACTCAAAATCTTTATCAAGATAGGTTAGTGAACCGATTTCTCCGGCTCCTGTATTTTCTCCACAATATAATTCATTATTAATAATGATACCTGCACCTACTCCGGTGCCGAGGGTGATTCCTATTAGGTTGGAGTACTGGGTACCCTGACCGTAAAGTTTTTCTCCGAGAGTAAAGCAATTGGCGTCATTGTTGACGGATACCGGTAAGTCATATTTAGATTCCAGTATTTGTTTTAGATGTACTTCTTTCCATGAAGGGATATTTGTTACATTGTATACAATTCCTTTTTGGTGATTGACAACAGAAGGTACGCCTATTCCAATGCCGGTGATGTCAGAAGTAAGCATATTGTCTATTAGTCGTTGGATTTGAGAAAGAACTTCTTCTTCCGTTCCTGTAGATAGGCAAGGAACTGTTTTTTTACTTAAAATTATATGATTTTCTACTTGGGCGATGCGAATATTTGTTCCACCCAAATCAATGGCTAATTTCATAATTATATAATTAAATTTATTTAGTTTTTGACACAATACTTTATTTCCAGATTATTATATTTATAATTTGTACTAATGTTTTTATCAATAAATCTATTTTAAAGTAGCTTTGTATTTCTTCATTGTTTATCGTTTGCGCGATTATTGTGGAAGGATTTTGTTTATATAAGGCGCTACCATTTCGAAATGTCCTTTACCGTCTTTCCAACGACATGTTGAAATAGACAATGCTCTTCCTTTTAGATGCAAGATGGCAAATGAGCCATTACCATCATCATCTTTCCATGCATTGTTTACCTGGTATATATCATGCCCTCTATAATGTTGTATTGACGCTTTATGGGTATGTCCTACGAAAAAAGCAGCCAAGTTGTAGTGCTCTAGTAACTTAACTAATTTTTTCCTGTTTTTTTCAGGCCACCAGCCCGAAGCCCATTTGTCAAATCCATAATGCTGGATATAGATTACTGGATTTCCTTTGGAAGCGTATTTTTTCAGATCTCTTTTTAGCCATTCGAAGTTGCTCTTGCAATAAGTGGTGTCGCCGGCATAGCGTTGTCCTTGTATGAAATGCACATCGTTAATGTTCCATGAGTAGCTCCTACTGGAGCTGTCGAGATTTAGAATCTCGCCTTTCGATAGTTTGGCTTCAAGAATGGAATCTATATAATGGAGTGTATAGGCCCTTCCTTTCAAATTATTTGCTCCTTTGTCCGATACGGCAGGATCAATGTCGTGGTTACCTAATCCCGGATAAACCGGATAATGGATACGTTTATCTCCTTTGCCTTGCTCGTACCGCTGTTTATAAAGATCTAATATTTCCGGTCTTGACTTGTCGAATATATCTCCTGCCAGAATTACTCCATCCAGTCTTTTTAACATTTCTCCAGATATTCCGGCAGGAGCATCTGTTGGGAAACGATATTTATTTTCTAAATTATTAATAGTTATCACGTGGTAGTATTGATCTGTTTCGGGCAAAAGATCGAAGTGAAGGTCGGCTGCCACAACCACGGTGATGTCTCTGTCTGGAGCTAACTTTTTGTAATTTACCTGCTGTGCATTTATGTAATTCAGACAGAAGACAGAGAGTAATAATACTATTATATTCTTCATTGTTCTATGATTAGATGGATTGTTTTCCGACTTTTACAAGTGTAACTTTCTGATGCTTTCCCCATAAAACAGTAATCTCAAAAGGAACATTTGTTTCTATTGTTACTTTCGGTTCTTCTTCAATGGAATTCCTTTTATTTACTTTAATGGAAATGAGTCCGTTTTTCCCGTAGGGATATTTTGTGATGCCATAACTGTCAGTCAGGTTGATATCAATTGTGATCTTATTGTCCATAACATTAGCTCTAATGCCGAAGATATCTTCTATTAGAACTGCAATGGGCGGTAACCCCGTCCATCCTACAAAATCTTTTCTTGCGAGGAACCCGGGCTCAGCTTTTTCAGGGGAATAGTATTCCCAGAATGTACCTGTTTCCTGATATACCTTGAAAATATTATCGTAATGATTCTTAGCTATTTCATAGGCTGTTTTTCTATAACCTTTTTCTATCAATCCGGAGATAACCATATAATCCGTAGGAGCCCATACGCCTCCCAGCCAGTAACGTCCATTTGTCTTATATTTGGGGTTATTGGCTGCAAGCGAAGCTATGCGGTGAGGACGGTTGAATGTTTCGGGGTTGTTTAGTTCGTTGACAAGAGAATCGAGCCTTTCCTTAGGTAGCACATCGGTATGAAGTGCCCAATAGGCATAGATGCCTTTCGTCTTACTTAGCGTTCCATCGGCATATTGATCATATAAAAAATGATCTTTACTATTCCACATGTTTTCATTAATATATTCAGATAGGTGCTTGATATCGTCTTCAAATTCTTCGATCTCTTGCCATCTCTCTAGGTAAAATCCCATTTTCAGCAATAATTTAGCCATAAAAATCTGTTGTAAGCAAGTATCCAGCCAAATCATGTGTCCGTTGCTGTAAATGGTGTTATAGTCACCAGGAACTCGTGGCATATTATCCATACCTGTTCCCCACCCGCTGCTCCAATATGTGCCGTTGCGCCATGTACGATTCAACTTTAACCATTTATAATAGGCCGAAAGCACAGGAAATATTCTGTTTAGTCTCTCGGTATCTCCAAATTGATTCAAGTATACCATTTCTGACCAGGGCAAGATGTTGGGACCTGTACTGACCGGGTCATACCGCCCAAAACAATCGGAACCGTCAGCACGAATTTCCCGGCAGATAAAACCATCCGGGTGTTGCTTGGCATAAAAGTTGTCCAATGTTCTTTGAAACGGGAAGAAATTTTTTCCGTAACGGCAAAACATTGTAATAAAGGCATCATCCCACATGAATATATTTCCGTTGTATGCAGGGGAAATATAACTGCAGATGAAGCCTGAATCATCTAGTGGCATGCAGATATTTCCAATTGCCAATTGCCAGGCTTTCCAATACATCTCTATTTCTTTGTCATGACCTTCCCAGTAAGGTGAGGGTAATAGTTTACGGGCTTTTTCGTAGGTGCCCGGTTTAATGGTCTCTGGTTTGGCTATGCGAAATGAATTTTCCGTAACCAATGCCTGCATGACATAAGTATCCTTATAAGGCAGTTTATACTTGGATGAACCAGATGAAATGGTATTTTGCGCTCTCAGATGGGGGAGTTGTAGGGGCAATAAGATAATACTTAAAGCAATAATGAGGTGATGCCTTTTCATACTCTATTTATTTATAAGTTCAACAGCTTTTTTATTTTCCAGAAAATATCCGTGTTTTCGTAAATGCCGGAAAAATTTTCAGCCCCGGGACCAAATGCATATACCGGAACCATAACACCAGAATGTTCATGAGTGGAGAAGCAACAAACAATCTTGCCTTGCTTCAAGTCACCATCAACTAGAGTCAATCCTCCGGTTTCGTGGTCGGCCGTTACAATTACCAGTGTTTCTCCATCTTTAGCCGCCCACTGTAATATCTTTCCGATAGTCTGGTCAAAGTCCAGTGTTTCTTGCATAAGCATATTAAGATCGTTGCTGTGTCCATAATCGTCAAGCTGGGAACCTTCAATCATCATAAAAAATCCTTTCTTATTCTGATCAAGTAAGTCCAATCCTTTTAATGAAGCGCGTGCCAATAAGTCTTTGCGGATGGCAGGTATGGGAGTGTCTTTGGAATAAGGAACGGCAAAGACTTTTCCTGATTTTATTTTAGCTAAATCGCTCCATGTGCGCGGCGTTTGGTAGCCTTTCTGTTGTAGCTCTTTAAACAGATTGCGCCCATCTTCGCGATTTTCAAAATAGGAGGATCCTCCGCCAAAAGCATAATCAACTCCACAATTTACGTAATCGGTAACGATTGCTTTCTCCTGATCACGATCAACATTGTGGCAGCAGAAATCAGCCGGAGTGGCGTCCCATAGACGGCAAGTGACTACGATGCCTGAAGATTTTCCTTTAGCTTGAGCTAAATTGCATAGGGATTTCAATGGCTTTCCATTGACATCTACGCCGACAGAATGGTAATTGGTTTTATAGCCACAAGCTAAAGCGGTTCCGCCAGCCCCTGAATCCGTAATTAACTTGTTAGCACAGTAGGTTTTGGATAAACCTGTATATTGTGCATTTTGTAGCCATAAGTTTCCACGGTTTGCAGTCCATGCTGAATATACATGCATGAGGCTCATTCCATCGCCAATCATTAAAATCACATTTTTTATTTTATGGCCTTTAGGAGGAGTTATTTTTTCTACAGGGTATGGATGTTCTAATACGTAAGTTTGGGATGGGCATGTTGACTCTTGTGACTGTGCAGGTAGCAAACCTGTCACTAAGAGCAAAATGGCTAATAACTGTTTTTTTTTCATTACTAATTTATTTTTGGTTGATTGAATACGAATAAGGTACTTTTAATATTACATTGTTATTTCTGTTCAGCTGCTGCGCGAGTGTGAATTTTAATGTACCTCCATGCATAATTTGTTCCTAACTAATATCTGTAGTATTTAACTTCCTGTTGTTCAGATATACTTCACTAATATACAAATTCTTTTGCGGATCATTAGTTGTTATACTTAATTTGTTGTCATTTGCCAAGTGGATGATTGCTTTTTTAATAGGGGAGTAGTGCTAGCCCGAACTTGAATCCTAACCCATTGTTCGCGTATCCGGGACTTAATTGTAGCACTCCGAAAGGTAATGTGGCTCCAGGGTAAGCATGTCCGTGCTCCATTATTCCAATTGAATAGATCTATCGATTCGTAGATATTCTGAGTCTTAGAGCTATAGGAAAAGAGTAGTAATGTAATAAGATAGAGTGTCCAATTGTAGTTCATTACCTAAGTATTTTATAATAAACTAATGAAAGAGCCTTTTGAGAACATTTAGATCTCTTCATACTCTTTCATTAGTTTATTAGTAATAGAATTTATTCAGATGGATATCCACTGTTTTGTGTCAGTGATCCATTCGATTTTATAACTTGATTGACTTCGTAGGGTAATACACTATATGTGCCACCCGGTACATAAGTTTTGGCCCCCATATTGGCTAGTTCGAACACACCTTGATAGGTCTTCCCATTGATTGTCATTGTTGTTCCATTGGTCAGATCAATTGCTGACTCGGGATTTGAACGATCAACATGTTTGATACCATGTTTGGCTGTTTGAATTTTGGCCAGTGCATCCAAATTCCAGTTATCGCTACCTTCAGCTGACCAGCGTTTTAAATCCATAAGACGGTCTGTATATTCACCGGCTAGTTCACAGCGGCGTTCATGCATCAAATCCATCATGCCAGGAGCTGTGTAGGTTACATTTTCCTTTGCACGACTTGCTATGCGATTTAGCGGAGTCGCTGCCAAAGCATTTTTATTCTGCATGATTAAAGCCTCAGCTTTGAAAAGCAGAAGTTCGGAAAATCTCATTAACGGAACGTTCAAATCTGTTGTGGGACGGTCGCCGTTGGTTGAGATGTGTGAGTTGTTTTCTCCAACTCCATTTTCATTCAAATTTCCATATGAATAAGGTTCCATATATTTCTTGAAGTGGAATCCACATTCGTTATCTGCCGTTGAATAGAATTTCTTTGTTGTTCCGAAGTAGGTAAACTCGTCTCCATATTGCATGACGGTGGCTGCGCGGCGTGTATCTTCACTACTATATTCTGCCCAAAGTTCCAGTGTTGGCTTGAAGTTACCCCATCCGTTGTATGCTCCCCAGCCTTTATTATCCAACATGATGCCCGGGAATATACTTCCTGCATAGTTGTTTCCGCTGGAATTAACAGACCAGATATATTCTTTGCTCCAGTTGTTGGCAATAGTAAAGACATCAGCAAAATTACCCAATAAACCGCGATTGCCTTCGCTTTCTATTTTATCTACAAGATCGGGAATTAAAGTCCATTTGCTTGAATCAAATTGAGCCCAATATGCATAAGCCTTTACCATATAGCCATATGCTGCATCTTTTGAAGGCCTACCATAGTCATCGGAACTATAATTCGTAAACCATGGCAATAAGTTGGCAGCAGATTGCAAATCTTCAACAATATATGCGTAGTTGTCTGTTACCGAGCTTAATTGAGGTGGAATTTGATTTAACTGCGTATCATAGTCTGTGAAATCTTCATAGCGTTCAAAAGGTACTCCATTGTTAGCACATCCGTAGCGATAAGCAATCATAAAGTGGGAGAATGCCCGCATGAAATAGGCTTCTCCTAATGTACGGTTGATGATAGCGGTACGTTTACTTTCGTCAATGCGTAATGCGTGGTAAATGATATTATTGGCTACAGCCATTGTGGTGTACATCTCATTGTATATGTCTTTTATGCTGCCTTCGGTTGTTCCGTCCATTGACAGATTGGCCAGATTCATCTGTGAAGACCCACGTGTTCTAGCAAAGAATATATCATCTGATGCTCCCTGTTCCCAGAAAAGATTACGTCCCCATGTTTCTTCAAGAGATAAGCAATAGTATAGGCTGGTGGCGGCAGTTTCAAAATCTTTATCTGACGACCAGTAATTAGATTCTGTAGGAGTACCTTCGTTCGTGGTATCCAACCAGCTACCGGTACAGGAGGTTAATAAACCACCGGTAATAATCGTTAGAAATAGTATGATGTTACGTTTCATAATGATCGAAGATTAAAATGTTAAAATTTAAGTTTGAGGGCTAGTGAGACTGTTCTGGAAATTGGATATTGTCCGGTATCCAGTCCTGTGCCACCTACTTCGGGATCTATACCGCTATAATCGGTAATTGTTAGAAGGTTATCACAGCTTAGTGTTATGTCAAAACTTGCATTCCTGCTTTTGAAATAACTGGCTTTGCGAAGTAGGTCGGTGAATGAGTAGCTTACAGAAATATTCTTTACCCGGAGATAGCTTCCGTTCTCCAGGTAATAATCGGACAGGTTGGTGAAGTTACCATTCGGATCGCTCATGGTGATACGTGGTACGTCGTTATTCGGTCCATTTAGTGCCTTTAGAATATCTCTTGAACGGTTGAAGTTTCCTAAAGATTCATTCAATGTTGTGTATTTGTATGCATTAAATAGTTTTACTCCGGTAACTCCTTGCAACATGAAATCGAAAGATAGTTTATTCCATGTGAACCCGGCATTGAATGCAAAGTTTAATTTAGGCATGGAATTACCCATGAATTCTTTATCGCCGCTTCCTATGGATCCGTTTCCGTCTTTATCAATAAACTTCAAATCACCGGCTTTGGCATTGGGCTGTATCATTTCGCCCTTACTATTTACATAAGATTGTGCTTCGGCATCTGTTTTGAACACGCCGGCGCTTTTTATCAGATAGAAGGAGTAAAGCGGAGTGCCTTCGGCTGTGCGGAAGGGGTTAAGGTCTTTGTAAGTACCGCCTGATGTCCATACAGGTTTGTTCCCTTCAGCATCTGCTGCTCCAATATCGGTTACCCGGTTGCGCAAGGTTGCTATGTTGCTTCCTATATAATACTTGAAGTTTTTGTTTATGTTGTCTGTCCAGGTTGCAGATACTTCAATACCTCTGTTGTTAACTGTTCCGTCGTTAACTTTCATAGCCGATATTCCAATGGTGCTAGGCCAGTTCGTGTCTTGATCCTTGATTAGTCCTTTGGTGTTTTTATTGAAATAGTCAATGGTTACATTCAATCTATTGTTGAACAGCATGGCGTCTAATCCTAAATCCAGTTGCTCTGATGTTTCCCAGGTCAGATTAGCATTGTATCCTGTTTTCAAATATATTCCGGTAGCTACAGGTGTGGAAGATCCTACTTGTCCGCCTACGTCTCCTCCGCCAATGATACGGCTATCCAACGATGGGTTACCATATCCGTAGCTAATGGATCCCAAGTTACCGATCTTTCCCCAGCTTGCACGTAACTTCAAAAGATTCAGTGTTTTGGATTTAGGCATCCAAGGTTCTGAAGTCAGTTTCCACGCAGCGGTAACAGAAGGGAAGTCTCCGTATTTGTGTCCTGCCGGTAAGCGTCCTGCATAGTCTCTTCGGATTGATCCTGTAAGGAAGTAACGATTAGCAAAGCTATAAGAAGCACGCCCTACCATGGAGAAGTTCCGGTCTTTATCGTACTTATCGGTGGCATTATCGAAATAACCGGCCTGAGCAAAGTACATCATGGACCCTATTTCGTTTGAAAAATCGTGTCCGGTAGCTATGTATTTACGATATTCATATTGGTTTGCCGTGGTGGATGCCATTAAACTTACGTTGTGCGGGCCAAATACGCGGTTATATGATAGCGTGTTTTCCCAATTCCACTCTGGCTGACGATAACTGGTATACTGTAATTTATTACTGTCATTCGGCTTACCAGCTTCTAACCGCCGGGTGTTGTAATATCTTTGGAAATAGTTACTCTGCATGTAAGTAAACCGGGATGTGAAGTTCAATCCTTTTATAGGTTCCATGATATCCAAAAATGTGGATGATGTTAGCGTAGATTTGTGGTTGTTGTCATAAGCGGCTTTCAACAAACGTACAGGGTTGATGGCATCTCCGTGTATGTTGGAGTAAGTTTCTCCGTATTTAGTAATGTAATCGGCCGTTGTTGGTACTGTTCCGCTGTATGTTCCATCATCATTGTAAACAAATACGTTTCTCGGCATCATTAAGGCCGCAAGGACTACGCCTGATTCTGCACTGGAAGTGTCGGCATCTTTCACCTGCGTATCTTTCCAACTCACATCTTCACGAATACGTACGTATTTGTTGAGTTTCCACATGGAATTTAATCGCCCAATGATTTTTCTGCTGTAGGTGTTTATTAATGTTCCTTCTGTGTTGTTATATTCCAATGATAACCGATTGGTCAGTTGTTCATTTCCACCTGAAATAGCAATATTATGGCGTTGGGTTAATGCGCTACGGAAGATTGTACCAATCCAGTCTGTATTAGTTCTTCCATATATCGGGTCTTCGCTGATGCGATCCCAGCCTACAGGTAAGGATTCTCCTGCATCTTCGTATGCTGCTTTCCTTACTTTATATTCTTCTTGCCAGGTAAGAGATTGGGGAAGGTTCGTTGCTTGTGACACACCAAACACACCGTTGTATTCAACTGATGTTTTTCCCGGAGTTGCCTGTTTGGTTGTTACTAAAATGACACCGGCGGATCCGGCATAAGCTCCGTAGATAGCAGCTGAGGCCGCATCTTTTAAAACAGTAATAGATACTACGTCACTTAGGTTGAAAGGTGCTCCGGGTACGCCATCTACTACATAAAGAGGGGACTCTTTGTTTGGAGAGCCCATTCCACGAATAGTTATGGTTGGTTCGGAATCAGCACTGAGGTGACCACCATTGGATACAACGGATACACCTGCTATCTGACCTTGAAGTAATTGGCCTACGTTACTTACCGGACGGTCTTGTAACTTATCCATATTTCCTACGGTTGAAACTGCAGCGGATAAGTCTCCCTTCTTCATTTTACCATATCCTACGACGACGACTTCGTTGATCAGTTTATTATCTTCTTCCAGGATTATGTTTAGCATTTTTTTATCGGTTACTTTTATTTTTTGAGAAATATAACCGATAGAAGAAATTTCAAGAATATCCGAAGATGAGACAGATAGAGAGAATTTACCATCCATATCGGTTGCCGCTCCGTTATTGCTACCGACCACTAGCACCGATGCTCCGATAATTGTTTCTCCTTTGGCATCTTTGACTATACCGTTTATCAGATGCTTGTTTTGCTGCTGTACTTTGTCAGGTGTCCCAGAGTATTCTTCATTGGCAGCATAAATCCCGCTTACGGAAGAACTTATAATCCACACAAATAAGGGAACGACTTTCAAAAATCGCCATTTGCCTGCTAAGATGACATTACTTTTTTTCATTGAATCTCGATTTTTTAATTATTAAAAAAGGCCATTCTTTGTAAGACCGGAATTAATATTCCTTGTCTTTTAAATTCCTCGTTTTTTTATTGCTTTAGGTATTTCTTTTGCTGATGTAGAAAGTGTATGTAGAAAAATGTCTTTTCTTATACAAACGCATTGATTACAAATAAGGGCGTCTGTTCGGAGATACCTTATATCTGATTGCGATATTTTTATATTTGCAACAATCATTCTTGTAGATAGATGTTTTTCCGTTACTAGATTAAATATGTATTCTTCCCTTCTTGTACGTTAACAGGACGAATGGAAAGGAATGAATATTTTTTCTGTGGTAAATATAGGTAATGGGAAAATGTAGAGTTACTCTTTTAGCGTATTTGTATCTTCATTATACGCAAAGATGTTATTGTATGTTTTGGAGTTATTTAAGACAAAGGGGCTTTTTAGCTTATTAAGATAATAATTAGAAATTCATTTAAAACTTTCACCTTATTATATGTAGGGAGTGGTAAGATGGATTTAAGCATTTTGGGTGAGTAAGGAGAGGGAAATAAAAAGGCCTTTAGAGGAAGATTATAATAAACCGCGACTGTCTTAGGTTAAACTGAGGCAGTCGCGGTCTTTGTAAACTGATATTGCTTCTGTACTTACAGACTTTATATGTTTGATATTTATTTTGTTAATGATACGTTTTATGGTTCAATTTCTATAATAAGCGATGCTCTTGGGACCATTTGCAACGGTTGATCAAAGTGAATTGTTTTTCCGCTGATGATATCTTTACCCTGATTGGCATTCTTTATTATCTCTTTGTAATACTTAAAAGTCGTGGGAGCGGTTTCATCAGTGCCGTTGAGCACGACCAATACAGTCTTTCCTTTATATTGGCGGGCATAGGCATAGACTCCATTTTGAGGTAGGAATTGGGTCATACTACCTTTGGAGATGACTTCATTGCCTTTACGCCAGTTGAGCAACTTTTTATAAAAGTTATAGCATTTGTTTTGCAGTTCGTTGCGACCTTCAGGAGTGAATGCCGTTTTTTTATCCGAAGCCCATCCGCCTGGAAAGTCTTGGCGTACATAGCCATCACTTTTTCCTTTCACGCCGTTCATCATCACTTCGGTTCCGTAATAAAGTTGGGGAATGCGGGGTGTAGTGAGCAATAGCGTTGAGGCTTGTTCAAGCATAGGCAAATTCTGATTTTCACCGAGGAAGCGATCGGTATCGTGATTTTCTATGAATGCCAGTACCGATATTGGGTTGGGGTAGAGAAAATCATATGCAAAGTTGTTATAGATTCGGTTTAAACCTTTAAACCAATCGTCTGTTTGCTCATTTTTGGCTGTATTAATTTTGTCATAGAAACTGAAATCCATTACGGTTTTCAGGTTACTGTTTTTAGGAGCTGACAGTCGAGAATCTTTTTGCCACCATGCTGTGTAGGCTGGTTCGGTGACCCAGGTTTCACCGACTGTGTTAAAGTTGGGATACTCCTCGTTGATTTCTTTCATCCAATTACTCATGGCATCGTAATCGGCATATGGATAGGTATCCATGCGGATGCCGTCAATATTGGCATATTCAATCCACCACATGCTATTTTGTACCAAGTAGCGATATACGTGGGGATTTTTCTGGTTCAGATCAGGCATAGAAGTTACAAACCAGCCATCTTTCATTTGTTCAGTGTCATATTTTGAGGCATACGGATCAACCTGCGGTGTTAGTTTAAAAGACGTTTGGACAAAATGGGATTTATAATCAGAATGATTAAACCAGTCGCTTGAGGGCATATCTTTAATCCATACATGGTTTACGCCACAATGGTTGAAAATCATATCCATTACTACTTTAATGCCTCGTTTGTGGGCATCTGCTATGAGCTGTTTGTATTCGGTGTTGGTACCCAAACGCGGATCAATCTTATAATAGTCGGTGGTGGCATAGCCATGGTAAGAACCGCCTTTCATGTCATTTTCCATTACGGGAGTAAACCATAATGCAGTAATGCCAAGATCAGAGAAGTAATCAAGGTGTTGCTCTATACCGGCGAGATCACCTCCATGTCGTGCGTTTGGATCGTTTCTATCTACTTTATAGGGAGCCATGCCCGGTATTTTGTCATTGTTTGGGTTCCCATTAGCGAATCGGTCGGGCATCAGTAGATAAAGTGCATCGGAAGAGTCGAATCCTTTGTGTTCATCACCTTTGCGAGCACGTTCTTTGAGTTCATATTCCTGTATGATTTTGTTCTTTCCGGTGCTGAATGTTAATTTTACTTTTCCGGGCTTGACGCTTTTATTTAAATGTAGATAAACAAGTAAGTAGTTGGGACTGTCTAGCCGCACAACGCTGCTGAGAGAAACACCTGGATACTCTACTGTGACGGAAGTATTGCCTATTTCTTTGCCATATATCATCAACTGAAGTTCGGAATTGTGCATTCCGGTATACCAAAACGGGGGATCAATTTTGTCCGGATTAGCTCCTTGGATGCTAGTGAGTGTGAGGAGTATAATACCGCAGATTAAAATAACCTTTTTCATAATATTAGTTTTCAATGTTATTGTCTGCTAATATAGGCAAATAGTATGGAAAGCTTTTTTTCCCGCATGGTAAAATGGCTTGTTTCTGGTGCAAACGTTTTCACTTCAGTTCTATTGTAAGAGTGGAGTCTGCTCTTTCCTTTGTAGTAGGCGGGTTGTTTGTACCACCTTGGAAGAAATTGTTCGTCTTAATCTTCTTTTTTATATCTCTCAGCCAGTTTTCTGCTGCATTATAATAGTTCTTCTCGCCTAATATTACATTTCCATCCTCGTCTACTATTGGAAGGTCTTTTTCAGAATCTTTCGGCCGTGTGGCTAAATAGGATTCCAGACAGTTTTCGGCATTTTTGCTGTCTTTTAGTTCGTAGTAGTAAACAAATGCCATATCATAGAGAAGTTTCGGGTTTTGTTTGTCGTATTTTTCGTAGCGTTCTTTTATGGCATTTAATTGTTGCTTAGGCATTCTCGCCATTTTATAACAGTCTGCAAGCCCTATGTAGAGGCGTGACATGGCACTGTCTTTGGGTATGGCTAGACTGATAGCATTCTGCAGATGTTCAACTCCTTCTTGCTTCCATGATGTTTTGGAGCATGCACGCCCCAGATAGTAAAGTAGAGTGATATTTTGTGGCGCTTTTTGTAGGGCTATTTCTAGCATATCATGAGCATCATAGAATTGTCCGATAGCATAATTGCTGATACCTAGATAGTAAGTGGTATAAAAAGAACTATCTCCCCGGCTGACCAGATCTTTATATCTGCTTATGGCTGTCTTATAGTCCTTTTTCAGGCAATAAGCCAATGCATTTTGCTGGTTAACCACAATATTTGTGGAATCTATTTTCCGGTATTGTTCTGTGGCTGCTATTGCATTGTCATATAGGTTTTCTTCTATGTATAGTGATGCTGTTTTGGCCGAAGCGAGGTAGTCATTGGGATATTTTTTTTGAATCAATTCATAAATAGCGATAGCGGGCTGTTTTTTTTGTAGTCCTTCAAAGCTTTGAGCTTGTAAATGAAGTGCTGTAGCCGAACTATCCTGTGAGGTTAGCAAGTTACTTTCTTCCAGAGCTTTTTTATATTTTTCCAATGATAATAGTACACTGATTTCTTGAATATGAGCGTATGTGTTATCCGGGCTTAATTGAATTGCTTTTTGATAGTCTTGAAGGGCTTGTTTGTATCGCGCAAGTGTTCTGCAACATTCTGCCGCTTCAATATAGGCACGTGGATTTAGGGAATCTGTTTTAGTGATTTGCCTGAATACTTTGAGAGCTTCTGAATTGTTACCTAGCCCTTTGAGCGCTGCGCCTTTCAGAAAAAGCAGGGTAGTGGAAGGTTGCTCTTTTTCCATTAACGAAAGAGCTTTTTTGTAGTTATAGTTGGCCATTGCTTCCTGTATTGGGGAAGTGGATTGTCCCATGACCAAAGTAACTGTACTTACAAATACTACGAATAAGAATGCTTTCATGATTTTTCTATTAAGTCTTTATTAATAGGTGCAATATACACATAATAATTATATTACGAATATTTCGTAACTACTTTAGCTTTGATTAACAGACATCTGTTAATGATACTATCTCTAGGCTTTGTAGCTAATAATTGTAAAGATAATGTGTGAAAAGCCATTTTGCACGTTTTCTGTTTTGTACTATCTTGAATTGTATAAAAATGTTGTCTATTGTTCTTGCTAAAATTGGCGGGTACAAAATGGACGATGAAATGGGCTTATTAAATGAAAGTAAATCAATAGATTACAGAACAGAGTATGAGCAATGAAGCGAGCACAGAATAGGCACAATATAATTAATAAAGAAATAAATATTAAAATATATAGCTGTTTTGTCTCCTTTTGAGTTGTTTAATTATGCAGATCTATAAGGGGAATGACATAAATCTGCATGATTGTGAATAGGAGGTCGTGCGTTTTTTTTTGTTTATTGTGCTGTGCTGTATTCTTTATGGTGGATTGCATAGATGTAAACAGACCGTTAGTTGGGTCGTAATAGATGGTCTGATGAGTGCAAACAGACAATCTATTAACATTAAACAGATCATCTGTTTGCACTCATCAGATCATCTGTTTTTCATTTCTAAGTTAGTACATAAAGCTTGCTTTGCTCGTCTATTCTTTTATTGGGAATGCTATAGGGCGGAACTGGATATAACTAATAAAAAAGGAGCTGACCTTTGAGAAGACAGCTCCTTATAGAGTAATAACATTTATGTTACATTAAGAATCCGAGCAATATACCGGCAGCTACAGCTGAACCGATAACACCTGCTACGTTGGGACCCATGGCATGCATTAACAAGTAATTGGTTGGATCATATTCCAAGCCTACCACTTGAGAGATTCGTGCTGAGTCGGGAACTGCAGATACTCCTGCATTACCAATCAGCGGATTAATTTTATTATCATCCTTCAGGAATAGATTGAATATTTTCACGAACAAGACACCGGATGTAGTTGCAATAACAAAAGATAGCGCACCTAAAGCAAATATTTTAATAGAATCTAATGTTAAAAATTCAGATGCTTGAGTTGATGCGCCAACGGTTAATCCCAGTAATATAGTGATTGTATCAATTAATGGACCCCGGGCTGTTTCTGCTAAACGCCGTGTTACACCGCTTTCTTTCAATAGGTTACCAAAGAAAAGCATACCTAGCAAAGGCAAACCTGACGGAACCAGGAAGGTTGTGAGCAATAGCCCTACAATAGGGAATATCACTTTCTCTGTATGTGAAACAACGCGGGGAGGTTTCATACGGATGACACGCTCATGTTTGGTTGTTAGCAAACGCATTATAGGGGGCTGTATAACAGGTACCAGAGCCATATACGAATAAGCTGATACGGCAATAGCTCCCATTAAATTAGGGGCCAGTTTTGAAGAAAGGAAAATAGCCGTAGGTCCGTCTGCACCACCAATGATACCTATGGCACCGGCTTGCATCGGATCGAACCCCATGTGCAATGCAATCATGTATGCTCCAAATATACCGAATTGAGCGGAGGCACCGATCAACATCAATTTAGGATTGGATATTAGTGCGGAAAAGTCCGTCATGGCACCAATGCCTAAGAAGATGAGCGGTGGATACCATCCGGAGGTAACCCCCTGATATAAGATGTTGAGTACGGAACCTTGTTCATAGATACCCACTTTCAAACCGGCATCCATGTTGAAGGGGATATTGCCGATTAATATACCGAAGCCGATAGGAATAAGTAACATCGGTTCAAACTCATGGGCTATGGCTAAATAAATGAACAATAATCCGACGCAGATCATAATCAGGTGTCCGAATGTTGCATTTGCGAAGCCTGTATATGTCCAAAAATCAGCCAGATTATTTCCTAAAAAGTTAATAAAATCTCCCATATTATTCAATAGTTACAAGATCAGTACCTTCAAGAACGGAATCTCCTTTGTTTACACTAATGGCAGCAATCTTACCATCTTTGTCGGCGTTGATGTTATTTTCCATCTTCATTGCTTCCAGAATCATGATAACCTGTCCTTTCTTTACCTCATCACCTACTTTTACTTTCACTTCTAAAATTACTCCCGGAAGCGGTGATTTTACTCCTGACTTTCCTGTAGGAGGAGTAGCTGGTTTAACTACAGGGGTGGTCGGTGCTGGAGCCGGTGCCGTTGCAACCGGGCGGATAACAGGTTTTATTGCTGTCTTGGGAGTTTTCTCCATCTCTACGCTATAAGCAGTACCGTTCACTTCTACATGAGCAATATTGTCCTCTATATCGCCAATAGCAACTTTATATACGTTGCCGTTGATTTTATATTTGTATTCTTTCATCATTTTATTTTTTAAGTTGGTGACTTATTTTTTTTGAGGCGTTTGACGTAACGTATAAATCTTAGAATTCCAAGGCGAGTAGCTACGTTTTACGCGAGTAATTGTAAGTATAGTATCTTCTATATCGTGTACATCGCTTTGCATCTCATGCATAGCCATTGCAATAGCTGCAAATATGTCACCGGGTGCTTCACCCAACTGAATCTTATCTGCTTCTTCTTTATTGGTAATACCTTTAGCCTTCATCGCATTGCGTTTGCTTAGATTAACGGAGATCTTCCCAACAATTTTAAATGAAATGAAAAGAAGGAGTAGACCTGCAAATACAACGCTCATTGCTGTTACAGACATACCTATACCCTCATCATCATGCTTCTCAAACTTCTCCATTTTAGCATTGCTGTTGATTGTTTGATTGTTGGTGCTAGGGGTAACATATTTGTCTTTGCTTCCGCCTTTTACTTCCCATTCCTTAGCTCCGTCACTAACGCGGGCAAATGATTCATTAGCCTTTAAAGCTCCTGCCGGTACGATGACCTGATCCAAAAGGTTCCTCCCGGAATCATACAGTCCAATCCAGTTGGCGTTAATGCTGTCTAATTTGATACTGGTATGAAAAGTTCCACGGTTTGCATATCCATCCGCCCAAAATAAAGTATGCTGACGGGGTTGTACCAGCGTTGAAACATCACCTTTAGGAATATAGTAAGTGGTTGTATCACCGGGCTGGCTACTATGCTTTAACAGACAGCCGGCAAGGTTGGCACTACCATAGGATTTGTTGAATATTTCGATCCATGCACTATGCATGCCATAGTCGTCCTGAAAATTGCTTTTGTTGTTGGTCAGCACTTCATTTATCAGGAGTTTACTAGTGGACTCTTTTTGCTTACAAGAGGAGAATAATCCTAATGTCAGCAGCAAAGAAAGAAATATCCCAATTTTTGTATTGTTCATAATCGTTCTCGTTTTAATGTAAAAAGTCTGATTACAAAGGAATGTTACCATGCTTCTTAGCAGGGTTGGTTAATTTCTTTGTTTGTAGCTGTTGGAGAGCACGAATAATACGGAAACGAGTATTGCGCGGCTCAATTACGTCATCAATGTAACCATATTTAGCTGCATTATATGGATTTGCAAACAGCTTGGTATATTCAGCTTCTTTTTCAGCCAGGAACTGAGCCGGATTTTCTTGCGCTTTAGCCTCTTTGGCATATAATACTTCTACTGCACCTGCACCACCCATTACTGCAATTTCAGCGGTTGGCCATGCGTAATTCATGTCTCCACGTAATTGCTTACAACTCATTACAATGTGAGAACCACCGTAAGATTTACGCAGGGTGATGGTTACTTTGGGTACTGTTGCTTCACCATAGGCATACAGTAATTTTGCACCATGAAGTATCACTGCATTATACTCTTGCCCAGTGCCCGGTAGGAATCCCGGTACATCAACGAGCGAAACCAAGGGGATGTTGAATGCGTCGCAAAAGCGGACAAAACGTGCAACTTTGCGTGAAGCGTTACTATCAAGCACACCTGCCAAATATTTGGGCTGGTTGGCTATTACTCCTACGGACTGACCATTGAAACGGGCAAAACCAATTATGATATTTTTTGAGTAGTCTTTTTGTATTTCGAGGAATTCACCATTGTCCACAATTGCTGCAATAACTTCATACATGTCATAGGGCTTATTGGGATTGTCCGGTATGATGTCGTTCAGGGAATCTTCCAGGCGATCAATTGGGTCAGCACAATCAACATAAGGCGCTTCTTCCAGATTATTTTGAGGTATGTAACTTAGTAATTTGCGGATCAGAGCCAAACCTTCCTCTTCTGTTTTTGCAGTAAAATGGGTTACTCCTGATTTAGTAGAGTGAATACTTGCACCACCCAAATCCTCTTGCGATACATCTTCACCTGTTACTGTTTTTACAACTTTGGGACCGGTTAAGAACATGTATGAAGTACCTTCCATCATCAGAGTGAAGTCGGTCAACGCGGGGGAATAAACAGCGCCTCCGGCACAAGGACCAAAAATACCTGAAATTTGTGGGATTACTCCTGAAGCCAGTATATTACGTTGGAATATCTCGGCATAACCGGCTAATGCGTTGATGCCTTCCTGGATACGTGCACCTCCTGAATCATTAATGCCAATGACGGGGGCACCCATCTTCATAGCTTGATCCATTATTTTACAGATTTTCTGCGACATGGTTTCTGATAATGAACCTGCGGAAACTGTAAAGTCCTGAGCAAATATATATATCAAACGTCCCTCAATAGTACCACATCCTGTAACCACACCATCACCGGGGTAGTGTTTCTTTTCCATACCGAAGTTGGTACATCTATGTTCTACAAACATGTCCATTTCTTCGAAACTACCTTCGTCAAGTAACATGGCTATACGCTCACGAGCTGTATATTTACCTTTCTCATGTTGCTTATTGATTGCTTTTTCTCCACCTCCCACACGAGCGGTGGCACGGCGCTCTATAAGCTCTTTAATCTTTTCCAGTTGACTACTCATTTGTTTTAATAATTTAAAGGGGTTATAACTTGCACTTTATTTGATTGGGTTAGTGAAACTTATTTTTCACAAAGTTCTGTTAGCACGCCCAGTGTTGATTTTGGATGTAGAAAAGCTATTTTTAGTCCTTCCGCACCATTGCGGGGAGCTTTATCTATCAGGCGGATTCCTGCAGCATCAGCTTCTGTCAGTGCATTTGCTACACCATCTTCTATTGCGAATGCGACATGGTGTACACCAGCTCCTTTGTTCTCAATGAATTTAGCAATTGTACTCTCCGGGCATGTTGGCTCCAAAAGCTCAATTTTAGTTTCACCTACTTTAAGGAAAGCTGTTTTAACCTTTTGGTCTTCTACTGTTTCGATATTATAGCATTTCAGACCTAATACTTTCTCATAATACGGCAGGGCTTCTTCGATGCTTTTGACAGCAATACCCAGATGTTCAATGTGTGAAATCTTCATAATTATATATTTTAATATTGGTATAAAATCTTCAGCTAAAGGTATAAAGCAGCACAAAGAAAGAGAATTCTTCCATAATGAAGAAATTTTTCGCCAATTAATTATGCGTAGATTATACGATGAAAAGCTTTTTTATGTTTTCATTTCGGAAGTCGGATAATGGACGAATTTCTAGGTTTGGAAATCCTAAAACATAGGATAATAGATTGATTATTATTTGCGTTTTTAGAAAAGCTTATTTTTGAGGATGGATTTACATTTCTATTTATACCTTTGTATTTGCATTATAATAGTATTTATATTATGGGAATTGTAATAGGTATAGATGTTGGCGGAAGTACTACTAAGATTGTAGGCATTAATGGTGGGCAGATTCAATCGCCAATGTTTATTACGGTGGCTGACCCGGTAACTTCTCTATTTGGAGCTTTTGGCAAATATATATATGATAATGGAATTCAATTGTCTGATATTGAGCAAGTGATGCTGACCGGGGTTGGTAGTGCATATATTGATAACTCGCTTTATGGATTGCCTACGGGTAAAACGGATGAATTTATAGCCAATGGATTAGGAGCCAGACATGTTACAGACATAGATCAGCTGATTGTTGTAAGTATGGGGACTGGTACATCTTTTGTGAGAATTGATCATGACAAAATACAGCATATAGGAGGCATCGGAATTGGTGGGGGAACTCTACAGGGGCTTTCTCGATTATTGTTGAAAACCCATGACTTTCACCAGCTAGCTAAAATTGCAGAGAAGGGAGATGTTAGTCGAATTAATTTATTAATAGGAGATATCTGTAATCGCGCTTTGCCGGATTTGCCTGCTCATGCTACTGCTTCATTACTTGGTAAGGCCGATGGCAATGCTTCCCAAGAAGATATAGCTAAAGGAATTATCTATACTGTTTTACAAACAATTGGTGGCGCTGCGGTACTTGCTGCGTTGAATACACCTGTTAAAGATTTTATCCTAATTGGTAATTTGACGCAACTTCCCCAGTGTAATGAAGTCTTTCCTAATATGGAAAGTATTTATCATGTTCGCTTTGTTATTCCGCCCTATGCTGAATACAGAACTGCCATCGGCGCTGCACTTGCCTATATTAAAGATTAATTTGTTTTCTTTAATGTTACCATCTCTCTATTTTATATTCTTTTTCTTATATTTGTTTCTTAACTAAAAAACAGGTTTATGGAGACTTGGAAAACAGAAGCGGCCATTTTGACCTTAGGTCTTGTCTTACTTGGCGTGATGGTTAGAAATGGCATTAATGATTTTAAAGATAAGGAGCGTGTGGTTAGTGTGAAGGGGTTGGCGGAAATTGAGGTACCGGCCAATAAAGTGATATGGCCTTTGATGTATAAGGATCTAGGCAATGATCCGGCTGTGTTATATACAAATATGGAAGAAAAGAATAAAGCAATTGTTCGGTTTTTAAAGACAAACGGAGTTGCAGATGATGAAATAAGTATTGCTCCACCGGAGATTTTGGATATGCAAGCAGAGCGATATTCTTCTAATCCATCCCCTTTCCGTTATTACGGTGACTTCGGGTCACGTGGACAAGATTCGCAAATTGATGTCGGAGCAAGCTGAGTTGTTAAAGCAGGGTATTGCTATCACAGGAGGCGATTATCGATATAATGTGGTGTATGAATTTACCGGATTAAATAAAGTGAAACCCCAAATGATAGAAGAAGCGACCAAGAATGCTCGTGTGGCTGCCGAGAAGTTTGCAAAGGACTCTGAAAGTCGTTTAGGTAAAATAAAGAATGCTTCACAAGGACAGTTCTCTATTTCCGATCGGGATGCAAACACCCCATACGTGAAAAACATACGGGTCGTGACTACAGTGGACTATTATTTGAAGAACTGAGAGAGGGTTGAATCTTAAGTTTATTTTGGATGTGAAGAATGACTGTTTTTTTTCTTGAACGTTTTGTCGTTCAAGAAATTAATCCTATATTTGCGCCCGATTTTACGAAACAAAATAATGTCTCACTTAATTAATTATTTAACAACTTATTTTATTAATGGAAAACTTGAACAATGTGGCTCCCTTAGATGATTTCAATTGGGATGCATATGAAAATGGCGAAACGGTAACTAATGCCAGCCACGAAGACTTAGAAAAAGCATACGATAGTACGCTTAGTAAAGTTAATGACCGTGAGGTTGTTGATGGAACTGTAATTGCGATGAACAAACGTGAAGTTGTTGTTAACATCGGTTACAAATCAGACGGTATCATTTCTCTAAATGAATTCCGTTACAATCCAGATTTAAAAGTAGGTGATACTGTAGAAGTATACATTGAAAGTCAGGAGGACAAAAAAGGACAGTTGGTTCTGTCTCACAGAAAAGCTCGTGCTACCCGCTCTTGGGATCGTGTTAATGCAGCTTTGGAAAATGAAGAAATTATCAAGGGTTACATCAAATGCCGTACGAAAGGTGGTATGATTGTTGATGTGTTCGGTATTGAAGCTTTCTTGCCGGGTTCTCAAATCGACGTCAAACCGATCCGCGATTATGATGTATTCGTTGGAAAGACAATGGAATTCAAGGTCGTTAAAATCAATCAGGAATTCAAAAATGTGGTTGTTTCTCATAAAGCACTTATTGAGGCTGAGTTGGAACAACAGAAAAAAGAAATTATCGGTAAACTTGAAAAAGGACAAGTACTTGAAGGTACAGTTAAGAACATTACTTCTTACGGAGTCTTCATCGACTTGGGCGGTGTAGATGGTCTGATTCATATTACAGACCTTTCTTGGGGCCGTGTAAGTGATCCGAAAGAGGTTGTGGAACTTGATCAGAAGTTGAATGTTGTTATTTTGGACTTCGATGATGAGAAGAAGCGTATTGCCCTTGGCTTGAAACAATTGACTCCCCATCCTTGGGATGGTCTTGATCCTGACTTGAAAGTAGGTGACAAGGTTAAAGGAAAAGTTGTTGTTATGGCTGACTATGGTGCATTTATTGAAATCGCTTCTGGCGTTGAGGGGCTGATCCATGTATCTGAAATGTCTTGGTCGCAACACTTGCGCTCCGCACAAGATTTCATGAAAGTGGGTGATGAGGTAGAAGCCATTGTGTTGACATTAGATCGTGAAGAACGTAAAATGTCTCTGGGCATCAAACAACTCAAACAAGATCCTTGGGAAACAATTGAAGAAAAGTATCCTGTAGGTTCTAAGCATACTGCAAAAGTTCGTAATTTCACTAATTTTGGCGTATTTGTAGAAATAGAAGAAGGTGTTGATGGTTTGATTCATATTTCAGACTTGTCTTGGACTAAGAAAGTTAAACATCCTTCTGAATTTACTCAGATTGGTGCTGATATCGAAGTGCAGGTACTTGAAATCGATAAAGAGAATCGTCGTTTGAGCCTTGGTCATAAGCAACTTGAAGAAAATCCATGGGATGTTTTTGAAACTGTTTTCACTGTAGGTTCTGTACATGAAGGTACTATTATCGAGATGTTGGATAAAGGGGCTGTTGTTGCATTGCCTTATGGTGTAGAAGGTTTCGCAACTCCGAAACATTTGGTGAAGGAAGATGGTTCTCAGGCTCAACTTGATGAGAAATTATCTTTCAAGGTTATCGAGTTTAACAAAGATGCTAAGCGCATTATCTTGTCTCATAGCCGTATATTTGAAGATGTTGCTAAGGCTGGAGAAAGAGCTGAGAAGAAAGCATTTAAGAAGTCTAACAAGAAGGAAGAAACGTCGTCGGTTGCTCAAAATCAGGCTGCTTCCACTACCTTGGGTGATATTGATGCTTTAGCTGCTTTGAAAGAACAAATGGAAGCAGAGAAAAAATAATAAACTCTTATTATATAAAGAAAGAGGGTGCTTTATTAAGCACTCTCTTTTTTTATAGTGATTGTTTAAGCTTTTATGAAAAATATTCTTTTGCTTTTTCTTCCTCTGTTTTCCTTTTCTTTATCTTTGTATTCATATGGAAAAATTTGAATTGCATGTTCTTGGCTGTGGTTCGGCATTGCCTACAACCCGTCATTTTGCCTCTTCACAAGTGATCAATTTACGTGATAAACTTTATATGATAGATTGTGGGGAGGGGGCTCAGTTACAATTCAGAAAGTCGAAACTTAAGTTTTCGCGTTTGAATCAAATCTTTATTTCCCATCTTCATGGAGATCATTGCTTTGGTTTGGTAGGACTAATTTCAACATTTAATTTGTTGGGGCGTACTGCTGAATTGCACATTTATTCTCCGAAAGGCTTGGAAACTCTATTATCTCCAATGCTTTCTTTCTTCTGCCGTCAAATGACTTATCAGGTTATATTTCATGAATTTGATACGCAGACTTCAGCTTTAATTTATGAAGATCGAGCATTAACTGTTTGCACAATTCCTTTACGTCACAGAATGCCATGTTGTGGCTTTTTATTTGCGGAAAAGCAACTCCCTAATCATCTTGTGCGAGAAATGATTGATTTTTACCAAATTCCGTTGTATGCGTTGAACCGTATAAAAAATGGTGCTGATTTTATTACACAGGAAGGGAAAACTGTGCCTAACTCGCTTTTAACAGTTCCCTCTGATCCTCCGCGGCGTTATGCTTACTGTTCCGACACAATTTATTTTCCAGAGATTATAAATCAAATAAAGGGAGTGGATTTATTGTTTCATGAAGCGACTTTTGCTGATTCAGAAGCTGTACGTGCTAAAGAAACATACCATACTACTGCTGCACAAGCTGCAGAAATAGCCCGGCTTGCCGGCGTGAAGAAACTGCTGATCGGACATTTTTCTGCTCGCTATGAAGATGAAACGACTCTCCTTAGAGAAGCTTCTGCTATATTTTCTGATACAGTGCTTGCCGCAGAGAGATTATGCATTCCTGTGTAATAGGGTGAATCTACTTCATCTCTTTTTTATATGTAATTTAAGAGTATGTGTTCTCTATTTTTTTTAAAGTGTATTTATAAACCGAATTTTTTCTATAAATTTGTGTATAGGAAAGTAATAATGTGTCTTTGTTGACGGGAAGGGTGCTCATCTCCTTTTTTGCTTCTCGTTTATTTTCTCCTTTTTATGGTTATTATTTAGATAACCGTGTTAAACTTTTTATGCTTATTGCAGTCTAATAATGAATAATTGAATGAATATCTTATGAGTTCCTCCTATAATGAAAATGAGGTGTTAGAGCTTCTGCAAGATGAAAACACGCAAAAACGGGGATTTGAAATGATTGTGTCTCAATATAGCGAACAACTATATTGGCAGATTCGGCGTGTGGTGCTTTCTCATGAAGATGCCAATGATCTGCTTCAGAATACATTTATTAAGGCGTGGACAAACATTGGCTATTTTCGTGCGGAGGCAAAGCTCTCTACTTGGCTTTACCGTATTGCATTAAACGAATGCCTTACTTTTTTAAATAAACAGCGGGCTGTTTCTGTAGTTTCCATTGATGATGTTGATGCTTCAGTGGTGCAGAAGCTGGAAAGTGATCCTTATTTTTCGGGTGATCAATTGCAGATAAAGTTACAACAGGCATTGCTCACTTTGCCAGAGAAGCAGCGCCTTGTTTTTAACTTAAAATATTTTCAGGAAATGAAATATGAAGAAATGTCGGAGATTTTTGGAACTTCTGTTGGTGCATTGAAGGCTTCTTATCATCATGCGGTGAAGAAGATAGAACATTTTTTGAGCACAGAGGTTTAAACCTTTAAACGGAAATAATGTCTAATAGAGTAAAGAGAGGACAAGGGTATGAAAGAAGAAGATTATATATTTAAAAAAGTAGGGAAGGATAATTCATTTCATGTACCTGACGGATATTTTGAGGATTTCACTTTAGAGCTAATGGATAAGCTTCCCGAGAGGAGAAAAATAGCTATAGGAAGAAAAGAACCAACGAGGTGGGAGAGAATGAAGCCATGGGTTTATATGGCTGCTATGTTTATTGGCGCAACGTTAATTATACGTGTTGCTTCTACTCGTGGCTCTGCTGACTCTGCGCAAGCTGTTGTTGACAAAAGCGATACTGAAGCAGTCTCTGATGAGTATCTAAGTACTGTTTTGGATAATTCTATGATGGATGATTATTCGTTATATATTTATCTTACGGATGCCGGGACAGGAACTAATTGATATGAATAATGTAATTAATAAGAGAAGAAATGAAAAGAGTGCTATGTTTACTACTGTTAGCTTGTAGCTCTGTTATTTTATTGTATGCTACTGATAAATGCGATCAACGATTGACTCCAGAACAGTTTCGTGCTAAACAGAAGGCTTTTATTACCGAAGAAGCAGGGATGTCAGCTGAGGAGGCTGCAAAGTTTTTTCCCGTCTATTTTGAATTACAAGATCGCAAAAAAGAACTGAATGATGAAGCTTGGAAGCTAATTCGTAAGGGTAAAAAAGGTAGCTTGTCTGAAGGGCAATATGAAGAAATATTGGAAGGTGTTTATGATGCTCGTATTGAGGGAGATCGTTTGGATAGGAGTTATTTCGAAAAATTTAAAAAGATTCTTTCTTTTGAAAAAATTTATAGAGTACAAAAGGCTGAAATGAAGTTTCATCGTGAGTTGCTGAAGGGCATGCAACAGTATCGGAGGGGTGGTTCTTCTTTAAGGAATGCCGATAAGAAATAGAATAAAAATTCAATTAACGTAGAGTGCGGATATTTCTTTTATCCTAATTGTTACAAATTAGTTAAAGTGCTGCTTTATAAAGTTTTCAATAGTTTTTTGATATTGTAATTTAAACTGTGTCAGTAAAGAAATAAATTATTAACTTTACTGACATAGTTTGATTTACGTTCCCTGTCTTATTTAGAGTAATGTTTTTTATAAAGCTTGGGGTTCTTGTTTTTCCTGTTTTTTGGCCTCATTCCAAATAGTATCCATTTCTTGAAGCGTCATATCATGTAAGCTCTTTCCTTCTTTAATAGTATGCTCTTCGAGATAGTTAAATCGATTGATAAACTTTCGATTGGTACGTTCCAGGGCATTATCAGGATCAATTTTATAAAGTCGGGCGGCATTGATGAGGCTAAATAGTACGTCTCCAAATTCAGCTTCTGCCTTTTCTTTATTCATGTTGGCTACTTCGTCTTGAAATTCCTGTATTTCTTCTTTTACTTTGTCCCATACTTGTTCCCGTTTCTCCCAATCAAATCCTACGTTACGAGCTTTGTCCTGAATACGGTAGGCTTTAATTAATGAGGGTAACGAGTTCGGAACACCACTTAGTACACTCTTGTTTCCTCCTTTTTCTTTTAATTTCAATTGTTCCCAATTTTCAATTACTTGGCTCGCCGTTTCTGCTTTTTCATTACCGAATACATGGGGATGGCGGTAGATTAGTTTTTCACAAAGCCGGTCGCAGACATCTTTTATATCAAAATCTTTCTGCTCTGAGCCTATTTTTGCGTAGAATCCTATGTGCAGCAGGACATCTCCTAACTCCTTGCAGATATCGTTTTTATCGTTGCGTATAAGGGCATCACATAATTCATAAGTTTCTTCAATAGTATTGGAACGTAAGCTTTCATTTGTTTGTTTGCGATCCCACGGACATTTTACCCGTAGTTCATCGAGTATGTCAAGGAAACGTCCGAATGCTTCCATTTTTTCTTCTTTTGTATGTATCATTTTTTTGTATTTATTGATTTCAATTTTGATTTTCTTTCCAAATATTATATGAAATAAGTAATCCAATAACTTCCGAATAGTTCTGGCGCCCGCTTTTTATTTTGTTTCCTTTTAAATAAAGATCATATATCCAGTCTTGCATTTTTCCAACAAGTGGATTGTACTTCTTTGCCCAGTATTGTTGGCTGGCTTTTGCTAGCTCTATAATTTCGGGTCGTATCTTATTAAGCAACGATTTGTAATCTTCTTCATTCATCAATCGATAAGCATTGGAAAGTACATGCCCTAAAATTGAAAAGTACCCAGAAAAGCGGATTTCGGGAATTAGCGAACGTGTGCATACTTGATACGCATAGAAGTTTGCTTCGGCTTCTTTTGCAATTCCCAAGCGGTGAGCCAGTTCATGAGCATAAGTAAACGGATATTCTGAAGGAAGCAGATCACTATTGAGGGTGAATTCACAGAAGAAGGGCTCCATGCTTCCCGTAACTCCAACCATTGAGATTAATGGGCTGAAAAACATGGGTTTTACTCGTGGGTTAGTTTGGAAGGGGTGATGAACGGATAGTGAATCTCCTATTTGATTATACCCCTTCACTGTTTCATGCTGTACGGCTTTTCGATCGATAGAGGTGACTTCGGTATAAGATGTATTTAGTTTACTTATATATTGGCTGACGAAAGTACGGAAATTATCGGCCGTGTAGGGGATATAAGTAATGCCGGTGCGATGGAAGAAATCGGGTTGTGAGTAATTGAGTCCCCATGCTATGTAAAACCAGACGTATATCCATGTTAAATATTCTAAGATTCCGGTCAGGATACTTGCCCACTTTTTCTTTTGTAAATATTTGGCATATAATGGGTCGGTAATGATTCCAATGATGCTGAGACTGATGAATAGATTACCTATCGCAAAAGGAAATAGATCGGAGAAGGAAGAGAGGGCTAATGCAATAATTGGATAAATTGAATCTGCATAGTATGCACCCCATGTTGGGAAAAGTTGAGTAAGGCATACTAGTAAAAATAGAGCTCCTAAAACGCAGTGTCGTATTATAATCTTTTTACTATTTGCTATGCTTCTTCCCATATATGTTATTCTCTATTACATCTATTCTTAATTTTATGCGATATATGCTTTATGTAAAAACCTCTATCTGATAGAGCAAAGATATAGAATTCTTTTCATTCGTTTTGTCGTTTAAAGCCATTAATTTATTAATTTTGCATCCACTATTTATAATAAATAAATTATATAGAATTTAAAGACATGGAATTAGCTAGTAAGTATAATCCTAGGGATGTGGAGGAAAAGTGGTACCAATATTGGTTGGATCATAAGTTATTTAGTTCAAAGCCTGATGGTCGTAAGCCTTATACTGTTGTTATTCCCCCTCCTAATGTCACAGGTGTACTGCATATGGGGCACATGCTCAATAATACTATTCAAGATATTTTAGTGCGTCGTGCACGTATGGAAGGGAAGAATGCTTGTTGGGTGCCGGGCACTGATCATGCTTCTATAGCTACTGAAGCTAAAGTGGTGAATAGATTAGCTGACCAAGGTATTAAGAAAATGGATTTAACTCGTGAAGAATTTTTGAATCATGCTTGGGACTGGACCAATGAACATGGTGGTATTATTTTGCAGCAACTTCGCAAACTTGGCGCTTCATGTGATTGGGATCGTACAGCTTTTACAATGGATGAAAAGCGTAGCGAAAGTGTGATCAAAGTTTTTGTTGACTTATTCAATGAGGGGCTGATTTACCGTGGGGTGCGTATGGTTAATTGGGATCCTAAAGCTTTAACGGCACTTTCAGATGAGGAAGTGATTTATAAGGAAGAGCATAGTAAACTGTATTATCTGAGATATAAAGTTGAAAATGATTCAGAAGGTCGTTATGCTGTGGTTGCGACAACGCGTCCGGAAACAATTATGGGAGATACTGCAATGTGTATTAATCCTAATGATTCGAAAAACGAATGGCTGAAAGGGAAGAAGGTAATTGTACCGTTGGTGAACCGTGTTATTCCTGTAATTGAGGACGATTATGTTGATATTGAATTTGGCACAGGCTGTCTGAAAGTAACTCCAGCACATGATGTAAATGACTATATGCTAGGAGAAAAATATAATTTGCAGAGTATTGATATCTTTAATGATAACGGTACCTTGAGTAAGGCTGCAGGATTGTATGTCGGCATGGATCGTTTTGATGTGCGTAAGCAGATTGAGAAAGATTTGGATACTGCTGGATTATTAGAGAAAGTTGAAACTTATACTAATAAGGTTGGTTATTCTGAGCGTACGAATGTGGTTATAGAACCGAAACTCTCCATGCAGTGGTTTCTCAAAATGAATGAGTTGGCAAAACCGGCGTTGAAGGCTGTGGTGGATGATCGCATTCGCTTTTATCCAGCTAAATATAAGAATACTTATAAATACTGGATGGAAAGTATCAAAGACTGGTGTATTAGTCGTCAATTATGGTGGGGACATCGTATTCCAGCCTATTTTTTACCGGAGGGTGGATATGTGGTTGCTGCAACCGATGAAGATGCGTTGAAATTGGCTAAGGCGAAAACGGGAAATAGTGCTTTGACTATAGCTGATCTGCGTCAAGATGAAGATTGTTTGGATACTTGGTTCTCCTCTTGGTTATGGCCTATTTCTTTATTTGACGGCATTTTGAATCCAAATAATGAGGAGATCAATTATTATTATCCGACTGCCGATTTGGTTACTGCTCCTGATATCATTTTCTTTTGGGTGGCGCGTATGATTATGGCTGGTTATAAGTTTGAACATAAAATGCCGTTTAAAAATGTTTATTTTACCGGGATTGTACGTGATAAATTAGGCCGTAAAATGTCGAAATCATTAGGTAACTCTCCTGATCCGCTGGAGTTGATTGAGAAATTTGGGGCTGATGGCGTGCGTATGGGAATGATGCTAGCAGCTCCTGCTGGTAATGACATTCTTTTTGATGATGCACTTTGTGAACAAGGACGTAATTTCTGTAACAAGATATGGAACGCTTTTCGTTTAATTAAGAGTTGGGACGTTTGTGAAGATGAAGTCTATCAGATTTCAGAAGAGGCTCATATTGCGGTTCAGTGGTTTGACCAGAAATTGAATGCGTCATCTGTTGAAATAGCTGATCTGCTTAGCAAATATCGTCTGAGTGAGGCATTAATGGTGATTTATCGATTGTTTTGGGATGATTTCTCTGCTTGGCTACTTGAAATTGTGAAGCCGGCATATGGTAAGCCAATCAGCCGATCTATCTATTCCATGGTACATGGCAGTTTTGAACGTCTGTTGGCCTTGCTTCATCCTTTTATGCCCTTTATTACTGAGGAACTTTGGCAGCAGTTAGCGGAGCGTAAGGATGGCGAAAGCTTGATGGTGACTCTGCTCGGAGATAACTCGGAGGTCAATGAGGCTTTTCTAGCTCAGTTTGAGCTAGTCAAAGAGGTTGTTACGAATGTACGTTCTGTTCGTGCACAGAAAAATATTGCCCTGAAAGAGGCCCTAGAATTGCAGGTACTTGATGATAACCCTCTAGCCGAAATGAATTCTGTTATTATAAAGATGTGTAATATTTCCTCTATTTCAGTGGTGAAGACAAAAGCTGAAGGAGCCGTCTCATTTATGGTGGGAACTATGGAGTTTGCACTTCCTTTGGGTAATCTGATTGATGTGGAGGCTGAAATAACCCGTATGGAGGTCGATTTGAAACATAAAGAAGGTTTCTTGCATGGAGTAATGAAAAAGTTAAGTAATGAGAAGTTTGTAAATAATGCGCCTGAAGCTGTGCTAGAGCTGGAACGCAAGAAACAAGCTGATGCGGAAAGTATTATTCACTCTTTGAAAGAAAGCATCGCTGCTCTTAAGAAATAGGGCTATCTTTTTTGTGTAAGATAGAACAAATAAAAGCAGTAAAGATTAGAGATTAATTTTTTTCTTTGCTGCTTTTCTTTGTTCTATGAGATAAATGACTTAGAAAAAATGAGCTAATAGCATAATACATTTAGCCCTTGAAATAAAATAATACTTCAAGGGCTAAATATATTATGTCTTAGGCTGGATTTTCTAATAATATCGTTCTAGATGTAGGCTTTAATCTGCCAATAAATCCTTTAAGAAATCGTCTAATTCTTCGTCCAAACCTTTTAATAATTCTTCATTAACAAGGAGCGTATCATCATCTATTAATAAAAGTTCGGCGAGCGTCTCTTTATCATCATCAACCAAAACAAAAGAGAATGGCTTCAAGATGGAGAGTTTATCAAGCTCTCCGTTGTTTTTCATTTTAGTAAGAATTGTACAAAAAATGCGTTCTATACTTTCATAGAAATCATCTCCTTCATAAGCCATCCACTCCTCTATAGTGCAATTGCCCAATTCTTCATCTTCATCGTCAAAGATGGAGAGCTCACCTGAGTTTTGATTTGCTTGAAGGTGTATATCCGTCACAATCGTTTGCTCACATCCGCAGGGATATTTGCTTACTGCTTTTTTTACGCTGGCTTCAAGGAGTGATAATGATGGTTGACTTAGTTTCATATTAAAATCTCTTTCTTAAGAATGTTCAAAGGTATAAAAAAAACAATAACCAATATCTCATTTGATTAAAAATCACCATTAAATCGCTGCATTTGTATCTTTAAGCGCGACATGCCATCTTCTCGTTCTTGCAATTCTTCCAAATATTTTGTAGTGAAGAAGAAGTCCGGGACTAAGTCGGGAATTATTTTTTGTTTTATATTGCTATCTATTTTATCTATTTTGAGGGCGACTTTTTGTGCTTTGGTAGCCCAGTCTTTTGCAGTCTCAATGCTATCTTGCATCTCATATCCCAACGCTATATTATATGCTGCATACATCTTTTGTTTGCCTGTTTTGCTTTCGTAGGTCTGTTTCCAGAGTTTGATTGCTCCTTCCCAGTTCTTTTCTTTTATATATATAGCTGCATCTCTCATGTTTGCTGAACCGCCTGTAAAATAATAACGTGTATCAGTTTTCCAATAAGGTAATAAATGATTTACGGGCACACTACCTGCAAAATCAGAAGCTTGTTGCAGCATATCTTCATCATTGATAAGTTTTGAACGTACGTATGATTTTCTGTAATTTTCTTTTTCCCAAAAAATACTGTCAGATGTTCTGAGGGCAATCATTGGGGCACTCCTATTAGGTATATAAATTCTTATTGTCGGGTATACTTTAACATCTACCGTACCTTGATATATTTTCCACTCAGGAAGAAACTGAATCTTGCGTACTTCCTTAAGCTGTATATTCTCTAAAGAAATAAGACAATCTACATCCAACTGTTTTGTCAGTTGATCTACTTCTTCGCGGCTGAGTATGTTTTCATGTGGCTCGGCATCATTAACTCTTAATGCAGAGTCACAAATGACTACCTCATCAAAATAATTACCTTTGGCTAATGCTTCCGCCAACGCTTCCGTTGTTACCTGTGACTTCCCGTTGAAATATCTCATTTGGTGAAGTATTTCATTGCCTTTTACTTCTTGTGTATCTTCTTTGATAATGGAGTGCCCGTCAGGAACGACTGGCATATTGTTAACGACTCCTACTCGTTTAAGGCTAGGTGGAAAATTCACTTCAGCAGGAAGCATGTAATCAATACTCATTTGCTCTACACTTAGGCAGGAGCTGAATAAGAATGTACATGCAAATAACAAGTAACAAAATGCTTTAGTCATACTCTTCTCTAATTTCTTTAATAACAAAAGTACACTTTTGTTGTAATATGGAAAAGCCTCAAACAGTTTTTAACTGAATGAGGCTTTTCTTAGTATTTATCTATTAATGAGTAGTAACGATTAACTATTTTTGCCGTGACAATTTTTATATTTCTTGCCACTTCCGCATGGACAGGGATCATTACGTCCTACTGTTTTTTCTACGCGAATTGGTTCACGCTTTGCTTCGCGAGTATCATGTTGCGCTGCTGCTTGTTGGTGCGGGTCATTTAAATCTTGCTTTTGTTCACGATACTGACTCATGTCTTGGTGTTGTTCAGGTGCTGCCTGACGAATATCTTGAGGTTCTTGAACTGGTATTTGTCCGCGCATTAGTATAGAGACTGTTTGATTATTTATTTTATCTACCATTACATCAAACAAATTCACAGACTCTAATTTATAGATTAATAGGGGATCTTTTTGTTCGTAGCTAGCATTTTGGACTGAATGTTTAAGCTCATCCAACTCTCTTAGATTTTCTTTCCAAGCTTCATCGATAACATGCAGAAGAATTGACTTCTCGAACGCTTTTACAACTTCTTTACATTCACTGTCGTAGGCTGCTTTCAGGTTGCATGAAATATTATACATCTTTTTCCCATCAGTAATAGGTATGAGTATATTTTCGTACATGTGTCCTTGATTTTCATATACCTGCTTAATTACAGGATAAGCTATTTGCGCCATTCGTTCAGTTTTCCGCTTCAAGAGTTCCATTGCTTCGTTAAAGGCTTTATTGGCTATTTTCTCTCTTTTATCGTTGCGAAATTCTTCTTCGGTAAATGGAGCATCCATTGCAAGGCTCTGTAAAAGTCCCATTTTACAATCTTCATATTCTGGGGATTCGAGTGCTGTAATACAGCGATCCCAGACCATATTGGCAATATCCATGCCGATTCGTTCTCCCATTAGGGCATGGCGACGTTTGGTATAGACAACGGTACGCTGTTTATTCATTACATCATCGTATTCCAATAATCTTTTACGAATACCAAAATTGTTCTCTTCCACTTTTTTTTGTGCACGTTCAATAGAATTTGAAATCATTTTATGCTCAATCATTTCTCCTTCTTTGAATCCTAAACGGTCCATTACACCTGCAATACGATCGGATGAGAATAGACGCATCAAGTCATCTTCTAGAGAGACAAAAAAGACAGATGATCCTGGATCTCCTTGACGTCCAGCACGTCCCCGTAGTTGTCGGTCTACACGACGTGATTCATGACGCTCTGTTCCGATAATAGCCAAACCACCTGCCTCTTTCACTTCAGCGCTTAGTTTGATATCTGTACCACGACCTGCCATATTTGTTGCGATAGTTACGTTGCTACTTTGACCAGCCTGTGCAACGATCTCCGCTTCTTTTTGATGACGCTTTGCATTTAATACATTATGCGTAATTTTACGCATGGTCAACATTTTACTTAGCATCTCGGAAATCTCCACAGATGTAGTACCGACTAAAACTGGGCGTCCCGCTTGTACCATCTGCTCTATTTCTTCAATGACTGCTTTATATTTCTCGCGTTTTGTTTTATAAACCCGATCGTTCATATCTTTACGAGAAATTGGGCGATTAGTCGGAATAACAACTACATCCAGTTTATAAATATCCCAAAGTTCACCAGCTTCAGTTTCTGCAGTACCTGTCATTCCTGAGAGTTTGTGATACATACGGAAGTAATTCTGTAGAGTAATGGTTGCGAATGTTTGGGTAGCTGCTTCTACTTTTACACTCTCTTTTGCTTCAATTGCTTGATGCAGTCCATCGGAATAGCGACGGCCTTCCATAATACGTCCTGTTTGTTCATCTACAATTTTCACTTGTCCATCTATTACAACGTATTCATCATCTTTTTCAAACATAGTATATGCTTTCAATAGCTGATTAATGGTGTGCACGCGTTCTGATTTGATGGCGTAATTAGTCATCAAATTATCCTTCTTCTCTAAACGTTGTTCATTGTTGAGATCTTTTTCATTTTCCAATTCGGAAAGTTCAGTGGTTATATCAGGTAGTAAAAACAGGCCCGGATCTTCGGAATCTCCAGTTATTAAGTCTACGCCCTTATCAGTCAAATCTACACTGTTGAGTTTTTCATCAATAACAAAATACAATGGGTCTGTCGCTTCATGCATTCGTTTATTGTTTTGCTCCATGTAAATTTCTTCTGTTTTTAGCATACCAGCTTTGATACCTTGTTCACTGAGGTATTTAATCAGAGCTTTATTTTTTGGCAATGCCTTGTGACTGCGGAATAATGCTAAAAAGCCTTCTTCTTGTTCTTTCTTGTTATCTGATGCTATCAGCCGCTTTGCGTCTGCAAGGTATTGTGTTGCAAGCTTCTTTTGAGCTTCTACTAAATTCTCTACTAGAGGCCGGAGTTCTTCAAAGAGCTGATTTTCTCCCTGAGGGACCGGACCTGAGATAATCAAAGGCGTACGGGCATCATCAATTAATACGGAGTCTACTTCATCGACTATGGCATAATTGTGTTGGCGTTGTACCAAATCTTTTGGACTGACAGCCATGTTATCACGCAAATAATCGAACCCAAATTCATTATTCGTACCGAAAGTAATATCTGCTAAGTATGCTTTTCTTCGTGCATCAGAGTTGGGTTGATGCTTGTCAACACAATCAACGCTCAATCCATGGAACATATATAGGGGACCCATCCATTCGGAGTCACGCTTGGACAGGTAGTCATTTACGGTTACAACATGCACTCCATTTCCAGTTAATGCATTAAGGAATACAGGTAAAGTCGCAACTAAGGTTTTACCTTCACCTGTAGCCATTTCGGCAATTTTACCTTTATGTAAAACTACACCACCAAATAGCTGTACATCATAATGTACCATGTTCCATGTTATTTCATTTCCACCAGCTTTCCAATGGTTTTGATAGATGGCTTTATCGCCGTCTATGTGTACGAAATCTTTGCTTGCTGCTAATTGGCGGTCAAAGTCAGTCGCTGTAACTACAATCTCTTCGTTTTCAGAGAAACGTTTGCCAGTCTCTTTTATAATTGAGAAGGCAACAGGTAATACTTCATCAAGAGCTTTTTCGTAAATATCTAGTATTTCTTTCTCTAATTTATCAATTTGCTCAAAAACTTCTTCACGCTTTTCTAACTCAATATTCTCTACATCGGTTTTGAGCTCTTCCATTTTTTCTTGTTGTTCAGATGCAGAATTATGGATGTAAGCTTTCAACTCTTCGGTTTTAGCACGTAAAGCATCGTTGTCGAGTTTGGCAACTTCCGGATAAATAGCTTTGATTTTCTCTACCCACGGTTGAACCTCTTTCATATCCCGTGTTGACTTGTTGCCGAAAACTGAGCTTAAAAATTCATTAAATCCCATTTTTTATCTATTATTTATTGTTGTCGATTTTTTTTTATGGAGACGCTTCCTTCTTACAGCTAGTGCAAAGTTACATTAAAATGCTGATTTAGCAGTAGTTTACTATTCGTTTTTTGAGTTTGAGCTTTTCAACTCAACTTTTAGCTAGCTATTTTAGGATAAGGGGAGTTGCTGTACATGCATTAGGTGCACGGATACGCATGACGCTGGCCAGTGTAGGGGCAATGCGAATAACATTGATGGGAGATTGAATAATTTCTGGTTTTATGTTGTTACCCAATAAGATGAGAGGGGCAGGAATTGTAGCTTGGCGCACAACCCGGTAATTGGGATCTCCTTCTTTTACAATTGTCCATCCAGGCAAAATATCAATAATTAGGTCCCCGGAGTGTTTACGATGGAATCCATTACGGACTTTTTCTGCTTCTGGAGACCTTTGTCCTAGTAGAAGTCGATGTGCTGAATAGACTTCATTGACGCCACTGAACTGCACCAGAAAATCGGCAGACTTATCTTCTATTTCTGATAAATTCAGTTGTTTCTTTTCTATTAATTTATGATCTAAATAAATCTGATTGTTATAGTAAGCCTCTACGTATTGTCCCTGCCCATAAGTTGCCATTAGATACATGTTTAGCAGAGTGGCGCACCTATTCAGGTGAAATTCGCCCCCCGGTATTCTGTATAGTCCAAGGTCTGGGGCTTCAGGGTCAGTATAACCAGTTGAAGTAATGCAAAAGAGTACGTTATGCAAGCCTATCCTTTTATCAATTAATTCAAGTAATGAGGCTATGCTATGGTCAAGATGTACATAGGTATCTTGGATCTCCATAGCGCATTCTTGCGTACTCTTATGATTATAGTTACCTGCATAGTAGGTTAATGCCAATAAGTCAGTAATGTCGTCTTTTCCTATTGTACTCTTATCAAGTAATTCCTCGGTCAGAAGATTTATTTCGTCATTAATGAATGGACTGGATATTAGTCGACGGAATTTATTTTGGCGTTCGTTATCAAACTTATATTTGAAAGGTTGCTCCCGCCATTCTGGCAGAAACGTGTAACTTGTTATTGGATAAGTAGGAGTCCATACCATGTCTTTAATACGAAAGTCGACAGACTTGGCATCATTATACTGACTTACCCACCATGGAAATTCATTATAATATGTGCTACTGCACCACTTACCTGTAGTCTCATTTAGCCAAAGTGCACTGTTGCCAGAGTGTCCTGCTGCTAATATTGCAGCATCTCTGGTTGGGGCTATAGCATAGACAATTCCCTTATTACGGGTTGCTATTTTTAATTCATCTGCAATGGTGGAGGTTAATAATTGAGAAGGGGAAGAATTTTGGTCAGTATAGTTTCCCATGAAAGCAGGATCATCGACACAATTGACTGGGCGCAACGTTTTCGAATTAAGCCAATTCTCAGCAATAATGCCATTTAATGATGGTAGCGTTCCACTATAAATGGCAGCGATTGCAGAAGCACGGTCTACATCTTTTAAAGGAAATAGGGCTTGATAAAAGACTCTTCCTTCACGCATTAAACGTTTAAATCCCTTTTCTCCATATAAGGAAGAAAAGGCCTCCATATAATCTGTGCGAAGTTGATCAATGGTTAATGTTACTACTAACTTAGGTGCAGGAGCGACTGATTGTGCTTGTAACCCAGTAAGAGTTAGTGCTAGTATGGAAGTAATCAGCCCTTTTTTCATTTTTTCTTTTGGGTAGTTAAAATTATACCGTTTGCAGAACGAACCAGCAAACATAGTGCCAAAGGTAATATAGCTAAATTAATTTTCTGTGGTATTGCCCACCAAAACAATATAAAAAAGGTTAAAATGATACTATTGAGTATAAAATACCAATTTAGTTGTTTCCTTTTTAAGGCTTTTATTATCCATGGGAGGAAAAATAGATGTAGTGGATGGAATAGAAGCAATAGATAATTAGAACTAACATCTGGATGTTGTGAGAATAAAGCTAAAAAGCTGAGGATACATCCGGTCAAGCCTGCTGTTAGAAATAATATAAAATCTATTCCCCAGTATATTTTTTTATGTTTAATGCCATAAATGGTGATGCTTGTAATGAGAATGAACAAGAATAATGATGCCCGTATAGGTGTTATTATTAAGGGAGGGCTGTCTTCTTTATTGAAATTTAGAATTTTCTTTTCTGCTAGAATTAATGGTCTTTTTACGCCTTGTTCGTCAATAATAAATGAACTGTTAAAAAAAACTTTTACGTAAAAGGGGGCAAACATCATTTCTCTTCTAGTTATTGGTTTATCTGCTTTGCTGCCAATGCAAAGGTCTATACCAAATTGTGCCCATTTATGTTTCCTTGTATATTGGTGTATTATGTCACGAAAGCTTTTACAAGTGTCAATGTCTTTCATGTTATATGTGTATTGTAATCTTCCGTTAATAGCTTTCTCTATTTGATCTCGTGGCCGGGTAGCGCAATTATCATAAAAGAAATTATAACGATATGTCCTGTTTTCTGGACGATAATTTTCTTCTAACAGTTGTATTAAATGTTCTTGTTCCTCTTGTTTTAGATTTAATATTTGTTGCCATACACTTCTTTTGAAGTAAGAGTATTCTGCCATAAATTCTTTATAACTGCTAATGCCTAGCTGGTAGTCTGTTTCTCCGAGGGCAAAGCGGAAGGTAAAATTAGGAGTGTTAAAACTGAAGAGACCGTAATTAAATACAACATCGATTCCTCGTGTGAAGTTCTCATATCGGAGTGCTGTATGCCCAAACAGCGAATATAGTTCTGCTCCTGGCGAGCATGTTAATAAACTGATTTGTATAGAATCTGATAAATTATGCTCATTCTTCTGTGCGCGTAAGGGTTGCGATAAAATGAAGAGTAAGAAAATGATGTTTATTGAATTTAAAAAAAAATATTTCATGCATCTTTATTTTATGTTTGCAAAGATACTATTTTTCTATCTCATTTGAAGTTTATATATCGTTTTTGATCTTAAGTAATATTCATTTAAATTAAAATTGTATCTTTGCCACATAAAGAAAATGAAGTGGATTTAGTTATTGATATAGGAAATTCGGTAGCAAAAGTTGCAATATTTGAGGGATACTTGTTAGTTGATGTGGCTTATAGCTCAAATCAGGATTTAGGAGTATTGCCGGAAATTATTGCTAAATATCAGCCGGAAGAAGCTATTGTAGCTGCCGTTATAAATTTTAGCGATCGAGTGTTGGAACAATTGGCTACTTTGTCTATTCCATTACTTCGATTAGATAAAAGTACTTTGCTTCCAGTAATAAACCTATATAAAACACCTGAGACACTAGGATATGATCGAATTGCTGCTGTTGTGGGTGCCAATGGAGAATTTCCCGGTAAAGATATTCTTGTGATAGATGCTGGTACATGCATTACTTATGAATTTATTGATTCTAATGGAAACTATCATGGTGGAAATATTTCTCCGGGTTTACAAATGCGATTTAGAGCACTTCATGAGTTTACGGCGCGATTACCTTTAGTTGAGGTGGACGGTTTATGTCCTTCGATTGGTACTGATACAGAATCAGCTATTCGTTCAGGTGTACTGAGAGGGATAGAATATGAAATGCTAGGGTACATAATGGCCTTGAAACATAAATATCCTGAACTTTTGGTTTTTTTAACGGGTGGTGATGATTTTTCTTTTGATAGCAACTTAAAAAACATCATCTTTGCAGACAAATTTTTAGTGTTGAAAGGATTAAATAGAATTTTAAAATATAATAATGGTAGGATATAAACAAACATTGCTGGTGTTCTCACTTACTATGCTATTTGGAACGTTAGCTGCTCAAAACAACACAAATTCTCCTTATACACGTTATGGATATGGGCAGTTATCGGATCAGGGATCGAGTAATAGTAGAGCTATGGGGGGGATTGCTTATGGATTGCGTGACAAGCATCAGGCTAATTTTGTAAATCCTGCTTCTTATACTGCAATTGACTCATTAACTTTCCTTTTTGATGGTGGTATTTCCTTTCAAAACACAAACTTTAGTGATGGAAATGTGAAACTAAATGCGAAAAATTCCAGTATTGATTATATAACGATGCAGTTTCGGTTAAGAAAATGGTGTGCTATGAGTTTGGGACTTTTGCCTTATTCTAATGTCGGATATAAGACTGGTAGCTATAAGGAGAATCTTGAATATCCAGAGAAATCAAGTGCCGTTACTTATTCTGGAGAAGGTGGATTGCACCAACTCTATTTAGGAAGCGGATTTAAAGTCTCTAAAAATCTTTCGGTTGGTGCTAATATTTCGTATCTCTGGGGGGATATAACTAGAACACGCAATGAGCAATTCCCTTCGAGTGCTGCCACCTTTCCCTATTTAGAAGCGACTTATGTGTCTATAAAAAGTTATAAGATTGATTTTGGGGCACAGTATACCTATGAATTTAATCCAAAGCATACTGTTACATTTGGAGTTGTGTTTTCCCCGGGGCATAATTTGAATAATAATTCATCTATTCAAACGCAGTTGGGAAATTCTATTACTGGAGTTACCTCAACTTCCAAGGATACAGTGGCTACATTTGGTATTCCTTTGACTATTGGAGGAGGATTGACTTATGTATATGATAACCATTTGACGGTTGGCGCTGATGTAATGTACCAAAAATGGAATGGTACCACTTATATGAATAATTCGGATGCATTTTGTAACCGTGGCAAGATTTCTCTTGGCATTGAGTATTTGCCAAGTGAGATGTCAAGGAACTATTTCTCCCATGTTAAGTATCGTTTGGGGATGTATTATTCCAAACCATATTATAGAATTGCAGGAGAAAGAGCTGCAAATGAATATGGAATAACAGCAGGCTTTGGCTTACCGTTACCTCGTGCTCGTTCTTTATTAAGTTTATCTGCTCAATATGTCAGGACACAGGGGACTTCAAGCCGTTTTTTGAATGAAAATACTTTGCGTATATGCGTGGGAGTGACATTCAACGAACGTTGGTTTTTTAAACGTAAAGTGAATTAAAATAGTAGAGTAGACAATATAACACACTAAAAAATTGAATTCAATGAAGATTAAAACGCTTGTAGCTGTCTTGCTCCTTTCTACTGGGGCGACCAGTACTTATGCTCAAAATGAAGATTGTAATAAGAACAGTAGTATTTCTCACGAAGCTGTAAAAGCCGGAAATTTTAAGGACGCTTACCTGCCATGGAAAGCCGTGCTTAGCACATGCCCAACGCTTAAATATTATACTTATCTTGATGGTATCCAAATCTTAAGTGGTTTCTTGGGAAATATCAAGGATCATAATTCTGCAGATTACAAAAAGTATTTTGACGAATTGATGAATGTATATGATTTGAGAATTAAATATACACCTGATTTTGCGGCACGTTTGAGCGGGACTCCTAGCGTTGGAGAAGTGCTGGGGAATAAAGCAATCAGTTATATTGCATTTGCTCCCAATTTAGATGTAAATACAGCATATAGCTGGCTGAAAGAATCAGTTGATACTGAAAAAGCGAGCTCGGCACCTGCGGTTTTGCATTATTTTGTAGATATGTCATTGAATAAATTAAAGTCTGATTCTAATCATAAGGAACAATTTATTCAGGATTATTTAACGGCCTCTGGATATGCGGATGAAGCGATGGCTAATGAAACAAATGCCAAAAAGAAAGCTTTTATAAAGCAAATCAAAGATAATATTGTTGCGATGTTTATTAATAGTGGTACTGCTGATTGCGAATCATTACAAGGTATCTATGGTCCTAAAGTTGAAGCGAATAAGACAGACTCTGTTTTTCTTAAGAAAACTCTTGATATCATGAAGATGATGAATTGCACAGAGAGCGATGCTTATTTTAAAGCTTCATTCTATATGTATAAAATCAATCCTACTGCAGATGCTGCTTCTGGTTGTGGTTATATGGCGTATAAGAAAGGTGATTATGATACCGCTGTAAAATATTTCGATGAAGCACTGAATTTGGAAACAGATGTTTCAAAAAAGGCTGAAAGAGCTTACACTATAGCTGCAGTCCTATTTGCTGCGAAAAAAATTTCACAAGCAAGAGTTTATGCTCAGAAAGCAATTGGATATAATGAAAATTATGGTGATCCGTATATTTTGTTGGCACAGATTTATGCAAGCAACCCTAAATGGACTGATGAACCAGTTTTGAATAAATGTACTTATTTTGTAGTAATTGATAAGTTACAACGTGCTAAAGCGGTGGACCCGAGTGTTGCTAGCAAAGCCAATGAATTAATAGCTACTTATTCTCGTTATACGCCAAAACCTGAAGACTTATTTATGCTTGGCCATAAAGCCGGTGATCGTATTACGATTGGTGGATGGATTGGAGAGACTACAACAATTCGATAAAGAAAATGTCGTCAAGACGAAAGGCTGTTTTATTTTATAACAAAATAAACATAACCACTGCCTTAGCGGTAATGGTTATGTTTATTCTGTTTTCAGCCTGCTCTGGTAATCATAAGAAATTGGGGGCTGCCATTACAGAGCGTGATTCTCTTCCTATAATGGATACTCGTGGTGTTACTACCTTAATTTCTGATTCAGGTATTACTCGTTATCGCATTAATACCGAGGAATGGCAAATTTATGATCGTAAATCTCCTTCATATTGGGCTTTTCAGAAAGGTATTTATTTGGAAAAATTTGATTCTGTATTTAATGTGGAGGCAAGTATTAAAGCTGATACAGCCTATTATTATGATAAGAAGAAGCTCTGGGAATTGTTGGGGCATGTTGTTATCAAAAATTTGAAAGGAGAGACGTTTAATACAGAACAGTTGTATTGGGATCAAAATAGACAAAAAGTTTATTCTGATCGTTTTATTCGCATTGAACAGCCAGATAAGATTATTACAGGAAGAGGTTTTGAATCCAATCAGCAGATGACCATTTACACGATTCGTAAACCAGAAGGTATTTTCTATGTTAACGATGAATCTTTATCGGCTGATACTTTAAGAACAGATAGCGTTAACTGAGTATTATGAATGCATATATTTATTTATTGATAACAATGGTATTCTCTGCATTCTTTTCAGGGGTAGAGATTGCTTTTATTTCTGTAGATAAGTTACGTTTTGAAATGGAGAGGAGGTCAAAATTTACTTCCCGGATTCTTTCTTATTTCTTTCGTAATTCTAACAATTTTATTTCTACCATGTTAGTCGGGAATAATATTGCTTTGGTCATATATGGCATTCTTATGGCCCAGATTATAGAGTCACATCTTTTAGCTGGACTGATATTGAATGATTTTTTCAGAGTACTTGTTCAAACGATTCTCTCTACTCTTGTGATATTAGTCACTGGTGAATTTCTTCCTAAAACTTTATTTAAGGTTAACCCTAATCTAGTTTTGCGTATATTCGCTTTTCCATTGTTAATTTGCTATGTTTTACTATATCCGATATCCAAATTATCCTCTACTTTAGCCTACTTGTTATTACGCATGTTGGGTATGAAAATAAGCAAAGAAGTATCGGCAAGAGCTTTTGGAAAAGTTGATCTTGACTATTTTGTACAATCGGGCATTGAAAATGCTTCGGATGAAAAGGAATTAGATACTGAGGTAAAAATATTTCAGAATGCACTTGATTTTTCTAATATAAGGATACGTGATTGTATTGTTCCTCGAACAGAGGTTGTTGCAGTTGATTTGACCGTTTCCTTGGAGGAATTGAAAAATATATTTGTAGAGTCTGGTATTTCCAAGATAATAGTTTTTAATGGAAATATTGATAATGTATTGGGGTATATCCATTCATCGGAGATGTTTCGTAATCCGACAGATTGGCGTAAGAATGTGAAAGAAATACCAATTGTTCCGGAAACAATGTCTGCTCATAAACTAATGAAAATCTTTATGCAACAAAAGAAGACGATTGCTGCGGTAGTAGATGAATTTGGGGGGATGTCAGGGATTGTTTCTTTAGAAGATCTAGTTGAAGAAATTTTTGGAGATATTGAAGATGAGCATGATAACTCCTCTTATATCTGTAAACAGATAGGAGAAAATGAATATGTACTTTCTGCTCGTTTGGAAATCGCAAAAGTCAATGAGATTTTTGATTTGGAACTTCCTGAATCTGATGACTATCTAACTGTAAGCGGACTAATTTTAAATCATTATCAGAGCTTTCCTAAGTTACATGAATTAATAACAGTCGGTATATACCAGTTTAAAGTCATTAAAATGACAGCAACTAAGATAGAGTTGGTACGATTAAAAGTCATAGACTAATGTTGACCTTGTTTTTTTTGAAGAATAAATCGATACGTATTAGCATTTTTTGTATCTTCGTGCCCTAATAAAGGAAATGAGTAATAATAAAAATAAAACATATTAATTAAAATGGCAACATTACAGAACATTCGGTCTAAAGGACCTTTATTGGTGATTGTTATTGGTTTGGCGCTGTTTGCATTTATTGCAGGGGATGCATGGAAGGTGCTTCAGCCGCACCAATCGCAAAATGCAGGAGAGGTAAATGGAGAGGCGCTCTCAGCTCGAGATTATCAAACTATGGTGGAGGAATATACAGAAGTTGTAAAATTTTCCAGTGGTTTAAGTGCGCTTACTGATGAGCAAAGTAATCAGATCAAAGATGAAGTCTGGAGAACTTATGTAAATAACAAATTGATTGAAAATGAAGCTGAAAAATTAGGGTTGGAGATTTCAAAAGCTGAAATTCAAGCTATCATTGATGAAGGTACGAGCCCATTGTTGCAGAGGACTCCGTTTCGTAATCCCAAAACAGGCCTTTTTGATAAGGATATGTTGAAAAAGTTTTTGGTGGACTATTCTAAAATGAATAAAACACAAATGTCTTCTCAATATGCTGAATACTATGATTCAATGTATAAGTTCTGGTCGTTTATTGAGAAAACTCTAGTGCAGACGCGTTTAGCTGAAAAGTATCAGGCTTTGGTTTCAAAGTCTTTATTTTCAAATCCAATAGAATCTAAAGCTGCTTTTGATGATCGGGTTAATGAATCAGATTTGTTATTGGCGGCTATTCCTTATTCTTCAATAGTAGATTCTACTATTGTGATTAAAAACTCAGATATTCAAGCACTTTATGATAAGAAGAAGGAACAATTTAAACAAACTGTTGAAACCCGTAATATTAAATACATCGATGTGCAAGTAACAGCTAGTCCCGGAGATAAAGCTGCTATACAAAAAGAAGTTGTCGATTATACGGAGCAATTAGCCAATACGACGTCGGATTATACTAACTTTGTGCGTTCCACAGGATCGGAAGCGCCATATGTTGATCTATTTTATACCGCTAAGGCGTTGCCTGCTGATGTTGTTGCTCGTTTGGATTCTGTTGCATTAAATGTTGTTTATGGTCCATATTATAATGCCACGGACAATACTATTAATTCTTTTAAAAAGTTAGCTGTTGCTTCTATGCCAGATTCTATTCAGTACCGTCAGATTCAAGTTACTGCTCCTGATGCAGCCAAGACTAAAACGTTAGCTGATAGTATTTATAATGCTATAAAGAATGGGGCAAATTTTGTAGATATTGCAAAGAAGTATGGGCAGACAGGTGATGCCAATTGGATTTCTTCAGCTAATTATGAAGGCTCAAAATTAGATGGAGATAATCTCAAATATATTAGTGCTGTTACCTCTTTAGAGAAAAATGAATTAGCTAACTTAGCATTAGGACAGGCTAATGTTATCTTACAGGTAACTGATAAAAAGGATGTAAAAGAAAAGTATAAAGTAGCGATTATCAAACGCCCAGTAGAGTTTAGCAAAGAAACTTATAATAATATCTATAATAACTTCAGTCAATTTATAGCTTCTAATCCGACTCTTGATAAAATCACAGCAAATGCTGAAGATGCAGGCTATAAATTATTGGTGAGAAATGATTTATCTACTGCAGAACATGGTATCGGTGGCATTAAAGGTACTAAAGAAGCACTTAAATGGGCCTTTTCAGCTAAAGAAGGTGATGTTTCCGGTTTGTATGAATGTGGTGAAAGTGATCGAATGATTGTTGTGGGAGTTTCTAATATTATCCCAAAAGGATATCGTTCTTTGGCGTTAGTAAAAGATCAATTAAAAGCAGAATTGCTTCGTGATAAGAAAGCTGATAAAATCATGGCTGATATGAAGGCTGCAGGTGCGGCTTCATTTGAGCAATTCAAGGCGCTGCCTAATTCGGTTACTGATTCTATTAAACATGTCACTTTTGCGGCTCCTGCTTATGTCTCAGTTTTGCATAGTAGTGAACCTTTGGTTGGCGCTTATGCATCAGTTGCTCAAGACAATAAGTTGAGTGCTCCTATTAAAGGAAATGCAGGGGTTTTCGTTCTTCAGCCGTATGCAAAAGAAAAGTTGAATGAAACATACAACCCAAAAACGGAAGAAACCACATTGGAGAGTATGCATGCTCGTATGGCTAGTCAGTTCATCAGCGATTTGTACTTGAAGGCTAATGTTCAAGATACCCGTTATCTATTCTTTTAAATTCCGCAATTTATAGTTTTAACTCTTTGTTGAGAGTTCATATATCCTATTCTCCCTTATGAGTAAAATTTACTTTACTTATAGGGGAGAACTCTTTTATGCTCTGTTTTCTCTATTTGGTTCTATTCTTTTATTTTCTAATATTGAAATTGCCTTTGTGGAACTTTATTCCTACCTTTGCATGATAAACTTGTAAAGACAGATAAAGACCATGCCAAAATGCCCTCTTTTAGGATTGACACTCGATGAATTACAGATAGTCGTGAAGAGGCTTGGAATGCCTGAATTTACAGCCAAGCAAATTGCTTCTTGGTTATATGGCAAGAAAATAACTACCATTAACGAGATGACAAATTTATCGTTGGCTAATAGGCAGCTTTTGGAGGAAAATTATGAAGTCGGAGGAGAACAACCTGTTGAAGCAATGCATTCGGCCGATGGAACAGTGAAGTACTTGTTTAAAGTTGGGGATCATTTTGTAGAAGCTGTTTATATCCCTGAAGAAGATCGTGCCACACTTTGCATTTCATCTCAAATCGGCTGTAAAATGAATTGCAAATTCTGCATGACTGGAAAGCAAGGTTTTACAGCTAATCTTACAGCTAATCAAATTATTAATCAGATAGCTTCTCTTCCTGAAAAAGAAAAACTGACCAATATTGTCATGATGGGTATGGGTGAGCCACTCGATAATATAGATGAAGTGATGAAGGCTTTGCAAGTAATGACTGCATCTTATGGCTATGGATGGAGCTCCAAGCGCATTACCTTATCTTCCGTAGGATTGCATAAAGGCTTACGGCGTTTTATTGAAGGGTGTGATTGCCATTTAGCGATAAGTCTTCATTCTCCGGTACCTTCGCAGCGTTTAAGTTTGATGCCTGCTGAGAAGGCTTTTTCTATTACCGAGATTGTTGGCATTCTGAAAGAATATGATTTTAGTAAACAACGTCGGCTCTCTTTTGAATATATTGTTTTTAAAGGATTAAATGATTCTCTTGTTTATGCAAGAGAGCTTTTGAAATTGTTACGGGGAGTGGATTGTCGTGTTAACTTGATCCGTTTTCATGCAATCCCGAATGTCGATTTAGAAGGTGCGGAGATGGAAACGATTATTAAATTCCGTGACTACCTTACCTCTCATGGCTTGTTTACTACAATACGTGCCTCTAGGGGAGAAGATATATTTGCGGCCTGTGGAATGCTTTCTACCATCCGGAAAGAGATAGGTAAACAATAATTAATATAAATTATTAACTTTGGCATAGAGACTTAACGCTTTCTTCGTAGTTTTGTATAAATATTAAAGAATTAATAAGATGAAAAAGCACCTGTTTTATTTGTATTTAGCGCTTGCCGTTATAACCATTTCTGCTTGTAACGGTAAAAAAGGTATGCTTGCTCCGACCTCGAGTGGTCGCGCTTATGAAATTTTGGTGGTGGTTAATCAAGGTATGTGGGATAGACCTGCCGGTAGAGCACTTTATAATGTACTTGATACGGATGTTCCCGGGTTACCTCAATCCGAACGTTCGTTTCGTATGATGTATACTTCGCCTAGCAACTACGATTCTACATTAAAATTGGTTCGCAATATTATTATAGCAGATGTGCAGAATATTTACACCAAGGCCTCATTTAAATATGCGAAGGATGTATATGCTGCGCCGCAAGCTATTTTGACTATTCAGGCGCCAGATGAAACATCATTTCAGAAGTTTGTAACTGATAATAAACAATTTATTGTAGATTTCTTTACTCATGCTGAAATGAATCGTCAAATAGCTCTTTTGAAGAACGATCATAGCGATTACGTTGCTACAAAAGTAAAAAGCATGTTTGATTGTGATGTGTGGGTACCAGCTGAATTGACTGCTTCCAAGCAAGGGGATCACTTCTTTTGGGCTGGGACTAATGCCGCTACTGGAGATCAGAACTTTGTGATTTATTCTTATCCATATACAGATAAAGATACTTTTACTAAAGCCTATTTTATACAAAAACGGGATTCTGTAATGAAAGTTAATATTCCGGGAGCCCGTGCAGGTATGTATATGATGACTGATTCTGTGATGACTGATGTAAAGCCACTGGATATCCATGGCCAATACGTAATGGAAGCACGCGGGTTATGGCGCGTAAAGAATGATTTTATGGGAGGACCTTTTGTGTCTCATACTTGCCTTGATAGAGTTAATCATCGTATTATTACTGCTGAAATATTTATTTATTCGCCGGATAAGCTTAAAAGAAATCTGGTGCGTAGAATGGAGGCATCGCTTTATACCTTAAGATTACCAGGTGACAAGCAAACAAGTGATGAAATACCATTGGGGTTTATAAAAAAGTAATTACTAACAAATGATGAAATGGAAAATAGCAAGATAAAGATTGGTATAACGCAGGGTGATATAAACGGAGTTGGTTATGAAGTGATTCTCAAAACATTTGCAGATTCTGCAATGTTTGAATTATGTACTCCTATTGTATATGGCTCTCCTAAGGTAGCAGCTTATCACCGGAAATCTCTTGATTTGCCGACTAACTTTACCATCGTTAACTCTGCTTCTGAAGCCAGCCATAATCGATTGAATATTGTGAATTGTACGGATGATGAAGTAAAAGTAGAGTTCTCGAAAGAGGATTCCGAGGCGGGGAAAGCAGCTTTTGGGGCATTGGAGAAAGCTGTAGAAGAGTATAGGAAAGGATTAATTGATGTAATTGTTACCGCACCGATCAACAAACATACTATTCATTCGGATGACTTTTCTTTTCCGGGGCATACTGAATATTTCGAGCAGAAATTGGGAGAAGGTGCAAAAGCACTCATGATTTTATTGAAAAATGATTTCAGAGTTGCGCTTGTAACTGGCCATATCCCTGTAAGTCAGATTTCTGTTTCGATAACAAAAGAGCTGATTCAAGAAAAGCTTATAACTTTCGAACATTCGTTAAAGCAAGATTTTGGCATTGATGCTCCACGTATTGCTGTCCTGTCCCTCAATCCGCATGCTGGAGATGAAGGTTTATTGGGTAAAGAAGAAGAGGAAATTATCAGTCCTGCTCTAAAAGAAATGGTAGATAAAGGCATCCGATGTTATGGGCCTTATCCGGCCGACGGGTTAATGGGGTCGGGTAATTTTTCCCGTTTTGATGGAATACTGGCTATGTATCATGACCAAGGATTAGCTCCTTTCAAGGCTTTGGCGATGGATGAAGGTGTGAATTTTACAGCGGGATTGCCGGTTATACGAACTTCTCCTGCTCATGGAACAGCATACGATATAGCAGGTAAGGGTCTTGCCAGTGAAGATTCATTTCGTCAATCCATTTATGTAGCTATTGATGTCTTTCGTAACCGTCAGCGTGATAAGACGGCTCATTCTAATCCGTTGCGGAAGCAATATTATGAAAAACGTGACGATAGCGATAAGCTTAAATTAGATGGTGTGGAAGAGGACTTGTAATATGACAAAAGCGGAAATACAACAAGTAAAACTACGTTTTGGGATTATAGGGAATAATGAAGTCTTAATGCGTGCCATTGATGTCGCTATGCAAGTGGCACCGACTGACCTGTCCGTATTGATTACAGGAGAGAGCGGTGTAGGTAAGGAAAGTTTCCCGCAGATTATCCATCAGTACAGCCGGCGTAAGCATGGGCAATATATCGCGGTGAATTGTGGTGCAATCCCCGAGGGAACAATTGATTCCGAGCTGTTTGGACATGAAAAGGGTGCCTTCACCGGGGCTATAGGTGAGCGTAAAGGTTATTTCGGCGAAGCTGATGGTGGAACAATTTTTTTGGATGAAGTAGGAGAGTTGCCATTGCCTACTCAGGCCCGTTTACTTCGTGTGCTTGAGAGTGGAGAATTTCTCAAGGTTGGTTCTTCAAAAGTGGAGAAAACAAATGTTCGTATTGTGGCGGCAACGAATGTTAATCTTACTCAGGCTATAGCAGATGGCCGTTTTCGTGAAGATTTATACTATCGTCTCGATACTGTACCTATTCAAGTACCTCCGCTTCGTGAACGTGGTGAAGACGCAGCATTGCTATTTCGTAAATTTGCATCGGATTTTGCCGAAAAATATCGTATGCCTGGCATTCAGTTGACTGAAGATGCCAAGCAAGTTTTGTTAGCATATGCATGGCCCGGTAATGTACGGCAGTTGAAAAATGTGGCTGAGCAGATTTCAATTATCGAGACTAATCGTGATATTAATGCTTCCATCTTGAGAAAATATTTGCCTGAGCAGAATAATTCCCAACATCTTCCTACCTTATTTGGTGGTAAGTCCTCGAAAAGTTTTGAGAGTGAAAGGGAAATATTATATCAGGTCTTGTTTGACATGCGCAAGGATGTTACAGAGCTAAAGAAACTTGTTCACGACATTATGTCGGAACAAGCGGCACCGAGCACTTCGAATCCTTCTTCTTCTTATTACTCTCCGACACCAGGAATTTCCGCTCCGGTTTCTCCAAGTGTGCCCACAATTATTCGTCCTTCTATAAAGTCCGTTCGTGAGGAAGATGATGATATACAGGATACGGAAGAATACGTAGAAGAGTCATTTTCATTGGATGAGGTGGAGAGAGAGATGATACGTAAGGCTTTGGACAAGCATCATGGTAAGCGCAAGAGCGCTGCAAAAGATTTAAATATTTCTGAACGGACTTTATATAGAAAGATAAAAGAATATGGCTTGGACTAAGAAAATAACGTCGTTTTGTTTGCTATTGGTTTTAATGCTTGTAGTGTATTCCTGTCGCATTTCGATGGGACTTGCTCCAATAAGTTCAATAGACTACAGTAAGGTAAAGACCATTTCAATTGCGGATTTTCCTAATCGTGCGAACTATGTATATGCGCCATTGGGTACTGAATTTAATCAGCAGTTGAAGGATTTATTTATCCATCAGACACATCTACGATTAGTTAATAATAATGCGGACTTGGAACTTGACGGTGAAATCACCGGCTATAATCAATACAATGAGTCGGTTACAGCTGATGGATATGCTTCCAAAACCAAGCTGACAATAACAATAAACGTGCGTTATGTTAATAATACCAATCACGATGAAGACTTTGAACAACAATTCTCTGCATTCCGTACTTATGATTCTTCTAAAAATCTAACGGAGGTACAGGATGAGTTGATCGGAGATATGGTGAAGGATATTACCGAACAAATATTTAATGCAACAGTAGCAAACTGGTAAGTTTTTGAGAATGACATCTGCGTCTTTGGAACAATGGATTTTGCATCCTGAAACTTTAGATCGGGACACATTATACGAACTGCGTAATCTCGTGGCTCGTTATCCCTATTTTCAAACAGTTCGTTTGCTTTATCTGAAAAACCTTTTTCTATTGCACGATATTTCTTTCGGTGCTGAGCTGCGTAAGTCTGTTTTGTACATCACAGACCGTCGGATGCTTTTTCATTTGATTGAAGGCGATCGTTATATTTTAGTTCCTCAAGTTCCGGATAAAATAGTAGAACCATTCTCTGGAAAGGAACCGGGATTGGATAGAACCCTTTCATTGATTGATGCTTTTTTGGCAACTGTGCCCGAAGAGCAAACTCAATCTACCGGACTGGACTATGGGATGGATTATATGGGCTATCTAACGACAGAGTATGGTGAAATCCCAATAGAAAAGTCGGAATTACCGACCAATGTTCCAAAGATGAAAGGACAGGAACTTATAGATGGATTTATTCGTATGAGTGAATCCGAAGATGGGCGGAATCGTTTGCTCTCAATCAATAGTGTGGAAGAAGACTATCTATCCTCTTCAATGAATGAAGAACAAAGCCCTGAAATTGAGAATAAGCACTTAGAACAGAATGACTCTTTCGAAAAGCGGCCAAAATCAGAGCTTTTGGCGGAAAAACCTTTGGGTGAGGATGCTTTGGTGAATCATATTAGTATGGAAGAGCCAGATAAACCACTTCGGGTTCATAATGTGCCATCTGAGGAGATGAAGGAAGAAAATGAAACCGCACGATCAACTAATGATGAATGGGATGAAAGCTGCTTTACTGAAACTTTGGCAAAAATATATGTTAAGCAACACCGGTATGAAAAGGCTCTTGAAATTATTAAAAAATTAAGTTTGAATTATCCAAAAAAAAATGCTTACTTTGCAGACCAAATCAGATTTTTGGAGAAATTGATTATTAACGCTAAATCAAAATAACAAAATGTACTTATTATTAATAATCCTAATGGTTATAGCATCTGTACTGATGTGTTTCATTGTATTGGTCCAGAATTCCCAAGGAGGGGGCTTATCATCTGGCTTTTCATCTTCCAATCAGATTATGGGCGTACGCAAGACTACTGACTTTCTAGAGAAGGCAACATGGGGTTTGGCTGCTTTTATGGTTGTTATGAGCATTGCTACTGCATATGTTGTTCCTTCTGTATCTCACAAAAGTGGTGATGTTATTATGGAAGAAGCTCAGAAAGAAGAAAATACAAATCCCTATAATATGCCTGCTGGCACTACGGCTCCTGCTGATGGAGCTACTACAACTCCTGCACCTGCTACAACTCCAGCAAGCTCCAATGCTCCTGCTAAGTGATCAGGCAGAATAAGGATGTGGATTCTGTTATTTTAGAAAAAGGAGAAGAGGCTGATACCTATTTATTAGGTTGCAGCCTCTTCTCCTTTTTGATAGGATTCAACGCTTTTCTGCTTTCTTTTAATTTAGTTTTTGGAATAAAAAATATCTCTTAGTTGGGATAGAATGTGGATTTACTTACCTTTGTCGACGATTTTATAGAGTGATTAATAAATTGAAATCTAAATAGTATAATATGACAGGACAATTGAAACTTAAATTGAACGATTCCAAGGCAACCCGTTGGGGAGCGCTGGCAATTGTAGCTTTCACTATGATGGCGGCTTACTATGTGAACGATGTTGTGGCACCGTTGAAAACAATGTTGGAAACAGACTTGTCTTGGAACAGTAGTGAATTCGGTTTCTTTACAGGAGCATATAGTTTTCTTAATGTATTTTTTCTGATGTTGATCTGGGGAGGACTGATCCTTGATCGCTTTGGTATCCGGTTTACAGGAAAGTTGGCCACTCTCTTAATGGTTGGTGGTACAGCTATAGAGTATTATGCCATGACTGGATTAGCTGGAGACAACTCTTTGATTTTTGGATATAAGACCGGAGTGTTCGTTGCCTCTGCAGGTTATTCTATTTTTGGAGTAGGAGCTGAAGTTGCTGGTATCACGGTTTCTAAAATCATTGCTAAATGGTTTAGAGGGAAAGAAATGGCAACAGCAATGGGAGTTCAGGTCGCGTTGGCGCGCATCGGATCGCAAGCAGGTTATGCTGTAGCTATTCCTTTGGCTCGTGCGTTTAATATTGCGACTCCTGTATTGGTTGGCTTGATCTTGTTAGTTGGCGGTACTATTGCCTTCTTTGCTTTTTCTATAATGGATAAAAAACTGGATAAGCAGGTGGCTGCAGCTCACTTGGATGCGGGTACAAAGGACGAAGAAGAAAAGTTTTCTTTCAAGGATGTGAAAAATATCTTGGTGAATCCGGGATTTTGGTTGATCGCTTTGCTTTGTGTGTTGTTCTATTCATGTGTCTTTCCGTTCCAAAAGTTTGCAGCAGAGTTGATGACCTCGAAATATGGCATTAGCGAAGATTTGGCCGGATTCTTTGCCGGTTTGCCTGCATTGGGTGCTTTGATACTTACGCCTATATTTGGTGGCTACATTGATAAACGCGGAAAATCAGCTTCTATTATGATATTGGGTGCGGCAATGTTGATCGGGGTGCATTTTATTTATGCTATTCCTTCCATTCATTATTGGTTGGTAGCCATTGTGCTTATGATTATTTTGGGCGTTGCATTTTCTTTAGTGCCTTCCGCCATGTGGCCGGCTGTAGCTAAGATTTTTCCTGTAAATCAATTAGGGACGGCTTACGCCTTGATCTTCTTTATTCAGAATATTGGTCTTTGGGGAATCCCAACATTGATTGGTAAGGTGCTTGATCTTTATTGTAAAACGGAAATAAACGGGGTGGCTACTTATGATTATACTATACCTATGTGCATCTTTACTGGGATTGCTTGTCTGTCATTACTAGTTGCCTTTATGCTGAAATTTGCAGATAAAAAATATGGCTATAAGCTAGAAGAAGCTAATATAAAGGAGTAATAGAAGTCATAAGGTTGTTAATTTTAGGGAGGAGTAGCGAATGTCTGTCAGTAAAACAAATTTGCTGGAAGCTGTCCCGGTTTGTAGTGCATCTGTCACAAGTAAATGGGAAGGCGATTCCATTGTAATCGCTTATCCCCGCTTTAAGAACCGGTGGTTACAGCGTTATTTTTTCTCAAAACATTTGTCGCGTGAGTTCCATGTAAGGCTTGAGGAGCATGGAACAGCAGTCTGGCAATTAATTGATGGTGAACGTACTGTGCAAGAAATAATTTCCTCGCTGACCGAGCATTTCGGTAGCGAGGAAAACTATGCTTCACGTATTACGAGTTATATTCTACAATTGCAAAAAGATGGGTTTATTCGCTTAAAAGTTAAAACATTTCAGACTTTAGCGGATTAGTTCTATTCCCCTCTATCTACTTTGATCAGCCCTCCGGTATTTGCATCGAACAATACCTTTATGGTGGAATTTTTATTGAACAGTACCGGGGCGAGGTATTCGACTAAGCCGAATTGGGTAATTGGCACTTCCGTATCATATAATTTTTGATTATTATAAGTCAGAAGAATCTGCGCTCTTCCCGGCACGTTGTAGGCTACTCCCTCTTGTTTCTTCTTTTTATCCTCTACTGGTGGGATGGTAATCGATTTGAGGTCTGTTAGCGTGATATAAACAGGCTCACCTGCCAAGTCATTATTGGCTACCACACCGAGTTTTTTGGAGAAGCGGAAAGCGACTGCGTCTTTCATTTCTTTGGGGGTAATGCGGAAAGTGAAAGTTTTGCTGTCATTCGTCACCTTGCCGGCAAACATTTCAGTCATGGCACGTTCCTGTATATTCAGGTTATCCAGCATCAATTTCAATTGTGCCCCATCCTTGGGCATATTGTCGGCTTCACCCCGTAGCAAGGCATTCTTACTGTCACGGATGTTGTAGATTTCTTTAGCCACAAGTTCTGCCATTTTAGCAGTGGAGTTGGCCATCAGCATCTCTTCCGTCATGAATTTGCGCGGATCGATATCTTGGGTCTTCTCTGTTATTTTTGATTTTTTGGATGCGGTTTTCTTGTTGCTTTCAATTGGCATATTGATGGAGCACACAATGCCATCGGGGGATAGTTCCATCAGAGGGGCCACTGTTTTGTCTTTCATTTTCACAAAATACACTTGTTCTTTGTCCGGTATGCCTACAATGTCCGTCTGAACTTTGTCTAGTGTCCAATAGGTTGCGGATTCAAGAGGCACATCATTCATGTGCATATAGCGGTCGGCATATTTGGAGAATTCGCCGGGTGTGTATACATGTTTGGTTGCTTGGGCGGTGATTTCTATTTCTGTCTTTGGCAGAACGTAAGTCACTCCATAATCTTTTCCGTTAGTCACACCCAGTGACACTTCTGTCTGGGCGATGGCAGGGATGTACAATAGTGAGGCTGCCAATATTAGTATTTCTTTTTTCATCATATCTTTAAAACGTCTTTCGTCTTTTTAATCGGTATACAAACTTCGTGTAGGTACTTAACATACAAAGTTAATCAAGTTCTTTCAGCTACTGAACGGATTTACAAAACATTAACGAATGCGCGTTTATTGTCAAGTAAAATCTATTTCCTTATTCGGTAGGAGACTGGAGAAGCTAGTTAACAAAACGGATGCAGACCGGTTTGTCCAGCTTAATGTTTTGGTGTATGTCTGTGAGCAATCCTGTATTAGGATCACGCAAGAAGACTTGGATAATATTGCTGTCGCGGCAGGCTACCAGTAGATATTTGCCGTTGGGTGTAATATTGAAATTGCGTGGATGGATGCCCGTAGCCTGATACCCCACTTTAGTTAGCATACCGTTGGGGGTATTTATGCTGAATATGGCTACACCATCGCCTTTTAGACGATTGCTGGCGTAGAGGAATTTCCCGTCGGGACTAATGTGGATATCGGCACTTCCGCGTGCTTGGAGCGTATCGGCGGTGATGACCTGAATCGTTTTCAATTTTCCATCGCTATAGTTAAAAGCGGTCACTTTGCCGGACAATTCGCCAATGACGTAGGCATATTTACCATTGGGACTGAATGTAAGGTGGCGGGGGCCATAGTTTGTTTCAACCTTTGTTGCTTCTATTGGAGGCTCAGGGACAATGTTATTAGGGGCTAGCGTAAACCTCAAGATGCGGTCGGCACTGAAGTCCGTTGCAAAAACATATTTCCCATCTGGTGAAAATAGGGCGCAATGCACATGCGGCTTAGCTTGTCGTACTGTATCCGGTCCACCTGTACTGCCCATAAATAGCGTGTCTACAGGCAGTAGTGCACCATCACTTTTCAGTCCGAACACTGACATACTACCGCCACTGTAGTTAGCCGTCAATATCTCTTTACCGTTGGTTGAAACATAACACGGGTCGGCACCTAATGTCGGTTGACGGTTTAGTAATCGGAGGCTTCCTGTTTGTTTGTCAAAAGCAAAAGCACTGAGTGCGGCTGTTGAGTCACCCATTTCGCTGACTGCATAAATATGTTTCCCATCGGCAGATGGAGTAAGGTAAGAGGGATTAGGCACAGCTACTGAGTCGAGCGCCTGAGCCGTTCCTGTCTCCTGATTGAAACGAAACGTATAAATGCCTTTGCTTGTTCCATTGGTATAGGTACCCACTGCCATTGTTATGTCATTGCTCTTTGATAGATTCCGGTTCCCGCATGCGGTCAAAGCGACGGCAAGCAGACAAAAAATAAGTTTTCTCATTCTATATCCTCATTAAAATTGCATTCTCTAAAAGAAGGAAACATCAGGGTTCCTGTTTACACTGAAGTTTGCCTGAGGCAAAGATAGTATAATCTACTATAATTCAGTGTTGCAGTCCTCTTCTTTTTCCTATTTGCATCTAGGGGAAAAGTAATTTATAAGGAGTTAAAAGCCTTTTTTATACTCGCAAAGTTACCTGATCACCTAGTGATTAAATATGATCACTAGGTGAATGAATTGAATCACTAGGTTGATTAGGTTATCTCACTTAGTGATCAGTTTATTTAACTTACTTCAAAAGATGATGATACAAGTACTAAAACAACTTGATCCTTGCTTTAAAAGTAAATAATCTCGGTTTTCCGTTACTTGAATTAAAAGGGTTCAAAGTCAAAAGCTTTTTTTATCTAGAACTGTTTATAGTAGATTTATTTAAGTTTTTATTCCCGGTCTTTTTAAGTGAAATTCGTTTTCAACTCAAGTAACAAAGAACGATCTAATCTATTAGTAATCAGACTATAATTCAGTGGAAGTCACCCTTGGAAAAGAAGCCGGGATCACCTAGGGAGGGAACTGGGGTAACCCAGGGAGGGAACTCTAATGACTCAAGGAGGGCTGTATTGTACTGGAAGTAGTTGACAACTTTGTATGTTATACCTAAATTAGTTCACTCAATAGTTTTCTAAACCTGAAGAAGTTCACTTTCTATTCTTTTACGCCTAAAAAAGTTCACTCTTGTATTATTAAAGCCTAAAAAAGTTGTCACCTTGCAGTGTACTGAATGCAGTGGCTCTTTGTCACTTTAGTTGAAGAGCCTTAAAAGACAAAAGAATCTTTTATCTAAAAGTCTGTTTGATAGTAGCCTTATTCGAATTTTACTTCTTGTTTTGTGAAGTGCAAGTCGTTTTCAATTAAATGGAGAAATGGGGGGGCAAAAGTCAAAAAAAGGACAGAATATTCTCGCTACGGTATACTGTAACGAGGGTGTTTCTATAAAATTGAACTTTTTGAGACCTCGTCATTCCAGTGTAATACTTTGTTATAAGTCCGGTTCTGATCAGATTAAAATCTTAATATTTGCACGAAAAAGGCGACATAGACAAAAAATAGTGTATCTTTGCAATAGATTTTATACCGTAACGAAAGTCATGGGGTTGACTGGATTTGACAGCGGGCAGAAATAGTAAGTAAGCATGCAGTGCTTCGTTGATTGGCACTCAAATCTCAGTCTTCAAAATTTTATCTGGCGAAAACAATTACGCTCTTGCTGCTTAATCGAATTATAGTAGATTAGCTTAATCCCGGTACTAGGTACTGGGACGGGACATCACTCGGACGCTGTTGCTCCGAAGCATTCCGGTTCAGTGGTGCAGTTAAATCGGAGATAGTTCATACTTGCCTTGGAGTACGAATGAAAATAAAGAGGATAAGGTAATGGTTGATGGCTTTGGTTTTGCCGTTACACGAAAATTAAGGCAAAGATAAGCATGTAGAAAGCTTATGATTTCCTCGTTTGGACGAGGGTTCGATTCCCTCCAGCTCCACTCCTAATGAAATTAAATTGCGCCGTGAGTAAACTCTTCTAGAGATTGCTTACGGCGTTTTCTTTAGTTACTTCTCTGAGTGAGACTGTCTGCAATAACTTTGGCTTTCTTTGTGAGTTTATTATAGAATGAAATGTTTCATGTCTGAAGATTTAGGTTACTTTACTCGTGAAAATGTAACCTACTTTGAAATCTATGTATCATAATTATATTAGTCTGCTCATTTAGAATTGGTATATTTGCAAGTAAAAGAGATTGTCTTACTTGGCAAAAGCTCTTCTTTAAAATACATTATTTGATAAGTGTTTGCATGGTAAGCATTCGACTTATGCAGTTAACTATCGTTAGTTGGTTGCGGGAAGTCTGCTTTCAGGTTATGAATATGCATTATAGATAAATAATAGAAACCGTATTAATATTATGAATTACATGAGAACATTGAAAACATCATTATTAAGTCGACTAGCCTCTGTGCTATTTACTTTCATCCTTCTATTTTGTAGTGTGGGGGTAAGCGGAAAAAACAAGATGCCGAAAAACATTCCGCTTTTTACTCAATTTTCTTATCAGGGAAATGATCAAATATACACAGAAAATCCGTTGTTACCAGATGAGTTTTATACTCCGATTTTGCAGGGTTGTTATCCCGATCCCAGTATCACGCGTAAAGGGAATGACTATTATCTGGTCTGTTCATCATTCGCTATCTTTCCGGGAGTGCCTATTTTCCATTCTAATGATTTGGTCAACTGGAAGCAAATAGGAGATGTGTTGGATAGAACTTCACAGTTAAAACTGGAAGACTGTGGTATTAGCGCAGGAATTTATGCTCCAACCATAAGATATAATCAGAACAACGATACATTTTATATGATTACGACCGAGTTCTCCGGTGGTTTTGGTAATATTGTGGTAAAGACAAAAGATCCTTTGAAGGGGTGGAGTGATCCGATAAAGCTTGAGTTTAATGGTATAGATCCTTCTCTTTTCTTTGATGATAACGGGAAAGCTTATGTGGTGCATAATGATGCTCCGGCAAGGGGGGAAGAACTTTATCAGGGACACCGGGTGATCAAGATTTGGGAATATGACGTAGAAAATGATAAAATTATTCCCGGTACGGATAAGGTTATTGTGAATGGTGGTGTTAATATCAATAAGAAACCGATTTGGATTGAGGCTCCGCATCTTTATAAAAAGGACGGGCGTTATTATCTGATGTGTGCTGAAGGTGGTACGGGAGGTTGGCATAGCGAAGTGATTTTCGTGAGTGATAACGCCGAAGGTCCTTATAAGCCTGCTGGTAGTAATCCAATTCTGACACAGCGGTATTTTCCGAAAGATCGTAAAGATAAGGTCGATTGGGCTGGGCATGCCGATTTAGTGAAAGGTCCCGATGGGAAATATTATGGTGTATTTTTAGGTGTTCGTCCTAATGAAAAAGATCGTGTAAATACGGGTCGTGAAACATTCATTCTTCCGGTGGACTGGACAGGAGTGTTTCCTGTTTTTGAAAACGGACTCGTTCCATTGGAACCTAAGCTGAAGATGCCTGTAGGAGTAGAAAACAAAACGGGGAAAGATGGTTTCTTCCCTAATGGGAACTTTACATTTAAAGATGATTTCTCCACGGAGAAACTGGACTTTAGATGGGTGGGCATAAGAGGCCCTCGCGAAGATTTTGCTACTGTTACTAAAAAAGGTTTGCAAATAGTCCCATTTCAGACTAATATCAAAGAAGTAAAACCGACTTCCACTTTGTTTTATCGGCAACAGCATAACACGTTTGTGGCGACGGTAACTTTAGACTATAAGCCGAAAGCGGATAATGAGCTTGCCGGTATGACTTGCTATCAAAGCGAGAGGTTCAATTATGTATTTGGTCTAACTAGAAAAGATAAAGATTTCTATCTTGTATTGGCTAGGACGGAAAAGGGACAGTCTTCTATTTTAGCTCAAACCAAAATAGATATGGATCAGCCTGTTCTGCTACAAGTGGACGCAAAAGGAGATGACTATCGCTTTAATTATTCAGTCAACCATCAGGACTTTATTAATCTGGGTGGTACTGTTTCCGGTGATATTCTTTCCACTAATGTGGCAGGAGGTTTTACCGGAGCAATGATTGGCCTTTATGCTACTTCAGCAAATAATATCTTACCGTAATAACAATTCTTCTTCTTAGCAGAAGCATTATTTCCACGTAACCTCAAATCTTGGAGAATTAACTTTCTCAAAATCAGGATTTGAGGTTACGGTTGGAATATCCTATTTCTCTTTCTTCTATTCTCCTCGGGACCGGGCTCTTTTTATCCGGGAAAATTAAATACTCTGGAAAATTCATTTATTGAATAAACTATTTTTATAACTTTGAATTTAGGTAGCTTGGCATCATCTTTTGTAAGTGTAATATTTATGCACTGTAAAGTACAAATCCAATAGTTATCTACTTATTATTAACTATTTTGTTTTTGAAATCTCTTATATCAAACTTAGATTAAATAATTATGTTAGAAGGAGAGCAAAATAATTTGTGGCCTTTGCCCAAGTTTTATTTTACGGTGAGGGTGGGCGACTTATTTGAAGCCAAGTTTCAGGAGGTATCCGGCTTGGAGGTTGAGCCACAAGTGATAGAATATCGTCATGGGAATAGCCCTGAATTCTCATCGATTAAGATGCCGGGGATCAGTAAGTTTGGGAATGTAACTTTGAAAAAAGGCATTTTCAAAGGAGATAATAGATTTTTGGATTGGTTTAATAAAATAAAGATGGGCGTTATTGAACGTCAGCCTGTAACAATTAAGTTGCTCGATGAATCTGGAGCACCTACAATGGTTTGGATGTTGAAGAATGCATGGCCTACCAAGATTACAGGGACGGATATGAAATCAGAGGGTGATGAAGTGGCTGTGGAAAGTCTGGAAATGGCTCATGAAGGGATTGAAATTAACAGCTGAAAGAATGGATGGTATGCCAAAAGCTTCAAGACTCATTTTCTAACGAAATCACCCCCGCTACAAATACCTGTGACGGGGGCGATTTTCTGATTTCGGGAGTTTTGACCTACCCTCGTTTTATCATTTTCTTGACTTTTGCCCCACCCTCTACTTATAAAGGTTTTATTGCATGATCTTCTCTAAGAATCGTAAAGTTTGAGGCTGTGTGGGGATGTTATATTTTGCCACATTAGAGTTCCGACCTACCTTGATCGTAATTGCATCTTTAGGCAATGCCATAAACATATCTTCATCCGTGGTGTCATCACCTATGGCCATAATGAAATCATAATTTCCAGCATCGATCTGTCTTTTAGCTTCCGAGCCTTTGCTACTTTCACTGTCTTTTACTTCTACAATTTTATTCCCTTTCATAATTTGCAGATTGAGTCGTGAGCAGGGGTTGATGAGGGCATTGATGAGTTGAGTCACCCTCAGATCGGCTAACCAATTATCTACATTACGATAATGCCATACTAAAGCCGTGTCTTTAACCTCAATTTTGGAATGTGGAGTGCGTTTGGCGATGTGTTGCATGATTTTAGTGATGTTCTCATCCCATTTTATCGTACTGAGTTTTGTATGCCATTCTCCATTTTCTTTATAAAATGCACCATGCTCTGCTGCCAGACTGATAGGTAAATGCCCCAGCCATTTCTCGAGTGTTTGCCGGTCACGCCCACTGCTAATTACTATTTTGTTGCTGGGGTCTGCACTTAATTGTGAGAGCAGGTTAAGAAGTTCAGGTGAAGGATAGGCGTCTTTGGGCTTTTTGCGGAATGGTGCAAGTGTACCATCGTAGTCAAGCATGATGAGCTTGCTCTTGGCTTTTTGGTAAGCCCTTTTGATGGTTCGGAAGTTCTCGGTATCCACCACTTTTTTGTGCAATGCCTCGTTTTTGCTTCTGGTTTGTGCCAATTCTTCGATAAAGTCTTTGGCCCATTGTTTCACCGTTTGTGTAGAGATAATGCTTTGCATGGATTCCAATCTTTCCAGTTGTTCTTCAATAGGCATCTCCAATGCACTGATCATCGCTTCTTCTATTTCTGTCACATTAGTGGGATTAACAATCAGTGCTTCTGACAGTTCTATGGCTGCACCTGCCATTTCACTTAAAATCAATACGCCGGGTTGATTTCGCTTGGTAGCTAAATATTCTTTGGCTACCAGATTCATTCCATCTCTTATCGGAGTTACCAAAGCAATGTCGGACATTTGATACAATGCCGCCAATTCTTCAAATTGAAAGCTTCGATAAAAATAGTACACGGGAGTCCAGTCTATCGTAGAATACTTTCCATTGATTCCTCCTACCATTGTATCTATTTGAGTTTTTAGTGCTGAGTACCGTTCTACATTATCCCGTGAGGGAGAGACGATCATTACAAGTGAGACTTTCCCTCTATATTGGGGATTGTTGTTGAGTAAATTTTCAAAACTTTCCAAGCGGAGAGGTATTCCCTTACTATAGTCAAGCCGATCTACAGATAACATTAATTTTGCCTTGCCGAAATTCTCGCGCAACTCTTCTGCTTTCATTTTGGTGGTGGGGTTGAGTAATGCCTCATGATACATTTCGTAGTTAATCCCCATAGGGAAGGCATCAACATCAACCACTCTGTCGTCCAGTTGAATTTCATCGAGATTACAATCTAATTTTAACACCCGATATACGGCGCTGATAAAGTGGCGCATATAGTCGTGGGTGTGAAAGGCGACAAGATCAGCTCCGAGCAATCCTTTCAGTAATTCAGCACTTTCGGGTAACGAACGGAATAATTCGTATGAAGGGAAAGGAATATGGTGGAAGTATCCGATGCTGATATTGGGAATTGCTTCCCTGAGCATATTAGGAAGAAGCATAAGCTGATAGTCCTGTATCCAAACGATATCACCAGGTTCGATCACTTTCAATGCAGCCTCGCAGAAAAGCGTGTTAACTTCTTTGTAGGCTTCCCAATAGCCTTGTCCGTAATCAATATAGCTGGGGAAGTAATGGCAAAGTGGCCAAAGGATGCTATTGCTGTAGCCTTCGTAATAGTTTTCTATTTGCTCGGGAGTGAGGTATACCGGGTGGAAGTGCTGTTCAGTAAGCTGTTTATTGATGATTGCCTTAGCATTACAATCCTCAAGGTACATGCCTGGCCATCCTACCCAATGTTTCTCGTTTGTTGTTTCCAGTGAATCAAGCCCCGTAGACAGGCCTCCCGGACTGGGGATGACCATATATTCGTTTTCTTTTTCAACAATTCGTAAAGGTAATCTGTTAGATATTATAATAATTTTCATAAATAAAGTATTTGGGTTTTGGTTAAAGACAAACTAAAGATAGAGATAATAAAGAAACCAAAACAATGTGTTTGCTCTTAAAGTAGAACAGCATGGCATTCTTTTTTGTTCAAAAAGAAATGCTAATATGCTGGTAATCAATAAATAAAAATGCAAAATAAAATGGAAAATCTCGATTATGGTGTAATTGGTAATTGCAAAACGGCAGCATTAGTTTCAAAGAAAGGTAGTATTGATTGGCTTTGTTTTCCTGCTTTTGATTCTCCGTCGGTATTTGCCCGGATATTAGATGAAAAGTCAGGAGGATGTTTTGCAATAGAGGTTGCAGAAGAATATGAAATTAAGCAGAAATATATTCAGGGGACGAATATTCTTTGTACGACGTATTCATCAGAGGAAGGAGCCTTTGAATTGATAGACTTTACGCCACGTTACCGTGCTTCTGCTACTGATTATTATATGCCGCCGGAGGTGTATCGCTTTATTCGTTTTCTCAGTGGAAAACCAAAGTTTAAGGTTAATTATAGTCCGGCGATGAACTATGCAAAAGAGAAAGCTGTCTTTCGAGTGTTTCCTGATTTTATCAAGACAGCTTCCTGCCAGAATTTGAAGGATAATATGTATTTATATTCCAGTCTGGCTTTCGATAGTATTTTGGAGGGGCGTGAAATCACTTTGGAGAAAGACGAATTCTTGTTGTTGTCTTATCATCAGAAGTTGATTAGTATTGATATCGAACGAATTTATCTTGAATATCAGCGTACCAAGGTTTATTGGTTGAACTGGAATAATCGTTCCAGAAAGTTTCATCAATATAATGATGTGGTGGCAAGAAGTCTGTTGATATTGAAATTGATGTCTTTTCAGGATTCCGGTGCGGTAATTGCGGCATTGACCACGAGTATTCCCGAGACAATAGGTGAGGTGCGTAACTGGGATTATCGTTTCTGTTGGATTAGGGATGCTTCTATGTCGATAGAAACACTTTTGAAGATGGGACATCGGTCTGCAGCAAAGCGTTTCATGGGATTTATCAAAGGAATTCTGAAGTCTAAGTCGGACTCGTTTCAAATTATGTATGGCATTGACGGGAGTCGTGTGCTGAAAGAGGAGACGCTGCCGCATCTGGCTGGTTATGAGAATTCAAAACCTGTAAGGATTGGTAATGCTGCATATAATCAGCGGCAAAATGACTCGTTGGGCTATTTGATGGATGTGATCTACAATTATTATCGGCATTTCCCTGGTACACTGGATGAAATGGAGGAGATGTGGGAGATTGTGAAGAATGTCGTTAAAGCTGTTTCTGCTGAGTGGCAGAAAGAGGATCAGAGCATTTGGGAATTCAGGAGTATTGAAAAGCATTTTGTTTTCTCCAAAGTGATGTGTTGGGTGGCTTTGGATAGAGCGACGACCATTGCTTCTTTTTTGGGAAAGGCTGATTATGAGATGAAGTGGAAGGCTGAGGCTGATCGCATAAGAGAGAATGTGTTGAAACATGGGTGGAATGAGGAGATACAAAGTTTTACGCAAACTTATGATAGCTCGGATGTGGACTCTTCGTTGCTGCTTATGGAGCAATATGGATTTATAGAAGCTAATGATGAGAGATATATTAAGACGGTGAAAAGGGTCAGACAGGAATTATTCCATAAAGGGCTGATGTATCGATATAAGAACAGTGATGATTTTGGACTTCCCTCTTCTGCCTTTACGATCTGCACATTCTGGTTGGTTAGAGCATTGTATGTGATTGGTGAAAAAGATGAAGCTTTGGCTATCTTTGAACAGTTACTTTCTTATTCCAATCATTTGAATCTCTTTAGTGAAGATCTTGATTTTGAAACGAAAAGGCAGCTGGGAAACTTTCCACAGGCTTATTCCCATCTGGCATTAATTAATACGGTACTTCTGTTTGCCGATGAGAAACATTTCTCCAAATTTATCCGGCCATAAAAACGTTTATAAAGTGCATGATATATCAGCAAAGCAAATTAACTTTGTGCGTTGTTGATTTGTCATGTTATGGCTGAGCGTAAAATCATACATATTGATATGGATGCTTTCTATGCATCCGTGGAGCAGCGGGATAATCTTGAGTTGCGAGGGAAGCCTGTTGCCGTAGGCCATGCTGAAAAACGGGGTGTAGTGGCCACGGCCAGTTATGAAGCCCGCAGATATGGCGTACATTCGGCAATGGCTTCACAAAAAGCTAAACGCCTTTGTCCGCAATTGATTTTTGTTCCAGGGCGTATGGATGTTTATAAGCAGGTATCGTGGCAGATACATGAAATATTTCGTGAATATACCGATCTTATAGAACCTTTATCGCTGGATGAGGCTTTTCTTGATGTGACTGAGAATAAGGTGCAAATTCCTCTGGCTGTGGATATTGCTAAAGATATTAAGCAAAAGATTCATGAAAGACTTGGCTTAGTTGCCTCTGCGGGAGTTTCTTATAATAAGTTTCTGGCCAAGATTGCTTCTGATTATCGTAAACCGGACGGACTTTGTACCATCCATCCTGATCAGGCACTTGACTTTATAGCAACTTTACCCATAGAACGTTTTTGGGGAGTAGGACCGGTAACAGCAAAAAAGATGCATGCACTCGGTATTCATAATGGCATTCAATTACGTACTTGTTCGTTGGAGATGTTATTGCGTACCTTTGGCAAAGTGGGAGCTATGTATTATGATTTTGCAAGGGGGATAGATAATCGTTCGGTGGAACCGGTACGCGTGCGCAAATCAATAGGCTGCGAACAGACCTTGGCAGAGGATATCTCGAGGAAATCGTCCGTGATTATAGAGCTATATCATATGGCAGTGGAATTGGTAAGTAGACTACAGCAGAAAGATTTTAAGGGAAATACGTTAACTCTGAAGATCAAGTTCCATGATTTTTCCCAGATTACCCGTAGTATAACCCAGCCTCTTGAACTGACTACTCTGGAGGTTATTTTACCGCTCGCCAAGCAGTTATTGGCAAATGTGGATTATGAAAATCATCCTATCCGGTTGATCGGACTTTCTGTTTCCAATCCCAAAGAGGAGCAGGCGAATGAAGGGTTGTGGGAACAACTAAGTTTTGAGTTTAGTGAATGGTGAAACGCGATGCTTGTGCCTCTTACGTTTCTGTATTTATGGCTAAGTTAAGTTTATGAGCAAATTTGTAAGTAGTATATTTTTATAACTTTTCTTTGTGGTTCATTATTTTTTATATAGGTTTGTAATATAACATCAAAAAAGAGAACCGATGAGTTTGTTTATGAATCTTTTGTGGTTGATATTTGGAGGACTGTTAACAGCTCTTGAATATTTGGTGGCCAGTTTGTTACTGATGATCACTATTATTGGCATCCCTTTTGGCATACAAACCCTTAAGCTTGCGGGATTGGCTTTAATGCCTTTTGGAAAAGAAGTGCGCAGTTGTCCTCATTCCAATGGGTGTTTGTCCGTCATTATGAATATTTTATGGATTTTTCTTGGTGGAATATGGATTAGCGTTTCGCACTTATTCTTCGGTTTGTTCTTGTGTTTTACTATTATAGGTCTTCCTTTCGGTTTGCAACATTTTAAGTTAGCTGCGTTAGCTCTATCTCCATTTGGGAAGGAGATTACGTATAAATAACAGGATATGGGCTATCTTGACTATTAGGGTATTAATGAGATGAACATGATAGTCGTTTTCATGTGATAGATCTGTCTTTTAGTAATTTAGATGTAATTTTTATTCGAAAGAGGTAGATGCGGATTGATGATGTTTATTGGGCGTTGTTGTAGAAACAGGTGGAGAAGAATCAATTAATCAGTGCCAATGCTGATTGCAGGTCTACAAAATAAAAAAAGCGAAGAACTTTCGGTCCTCCGCTTTTTTTCATTTTATTTAAAGGTTTCGTTTACATAGTAGGCTGCTTTGCAAGCAGTTTTTGTAGTTTGCCATTTAATGCTTGGCACATTGCTCCGTTTCCCATTGCTTGATAGCGTTTGATACGGTACTGCAACATAATAACTTCATTTACATTCTTTTTCATAATTGTCATCTTTTTGTGCCTTCCGCGTTTCGGAAAGCGGTTTCTTTTTTCTTTGTTATCTCTTTGATTTCGTTGCAAAGATACGCATTTATTTGAATAAGTATGTTTTATAACATAAAAAACGCCTGCTTTTATCATTTTTTTAATGTTAAGGCTCTTTTTTTACATTTATATATTACAGAATTATTGCATACCTTTGTGCCATTGATCTTTAATAAAGACTATAAACAGATAAAAGTCAATGGTGAACAAGCTCGTAGTTTTATTGCAAAGCCCTTATCCTTTGCTCGGAAAGCGGTGGAAAACAGTTGTATATCCTTCGGTGATTGTTTTTCTGGTTCTATTCTTTTTCGAGCCATTCGGCCTTTCCAGACTTGGCTCACTGAAGTTTTGGGTGACTTTTGGTTATGGACTGGTTTCGGCATTATCAATAAGTATTTTCGTTTATGCATTGCCTTTGTTGTTCCGCAGGCATTATAAAAATTGGACGTTGGGAAAGAACTTTCTACAGACTTTATTCCTTTGGCTGACTATTGCCATAGGCAATTGGCTTTACTCGGTAATCTTATTTCATGCTTCTTTAAACTGGGGGACTTTTGGAACTTTTTTGTTTTGGGTGATATTATTAGGGCCGATACCTTCGGGTTTCTTCATGCTCTGGAACAGAAATATGCTGTTAGCACGGAACTTAAAGGAAGCTGTGGAGATTAATGTGCATTTGGCTAAGAATTCGGAAGTGCAAAGAATGTCTTTTACTTCGTCTGGCAGTCAACTGTTTGAGAAACAAGAACAGCATATCAGTGAAGCGTCACATGAGGTTGGTGCGGAAGACAAGGATGGCAATGTATTTGCCAAGGAGGAAGGATATGCTGGCTTACAAAGTTCTTTTGCTTCTGTTGAAGAGCCGGTTAAAGACCAAATATTGGAGTTTTACGGCAGTACGAAAGAGCAGTTGACCATAAAATCCGGTGATTTGATGTATGTGGAGGCTGATGGCAATTATGTGAAAGTGGTCTATCGGAAAGCTGATGGAGTGGGGCGGAAATTACTCCGCTGTACGATGAAGCAGGCCGAAAATTCTGTAATAGACTGTCCCTTTATTATCCGGTGTCATCGTGCTTTTTTAGTCAATATCCGTTGGGTGGTGAAAGTTGATGGTAACTCTCAAGGTTTTCGGCTTAGTTTGCAGGGGTGCGAGGAGGAAGTACCGGTTTCGAGAGCTTATACCGATGAGGTAAAATTCAGAATAGAACGGACGGGATAAGGTTAGTTACTCGTCACAAATCATAGATATAAGCTTGCCATTCGTCACAGAAGGTAGGCATTGGTCACAAATCCGGGATGTCTGTCCCGGAGTTTTTTTTGTCCGGAAGCGAAGGTTTATGTTTGCCGATGAGAAAATCTGAAAAGAATGAAACATAGGAACATAAACAAGGTGAAAAGAGTTTTTTTATTATTGATAGGGTGTACCGGTTGGTGGTTATCTGATGCAGTGGCACAGACCATTCCGGGGGATACCGTTTTCATACAGCTACCTTTGAAGGACGCAAAAGTGAGTGAAGTATCGGATAGTGTGAAATTGGACGAGGTTGTGGTAAAAGCCCGGAAAACTCCGTTGGCCAATAGTCGGTGGAGTGATCTTCATCCGGTTGATCTGGTTACCACCGGTGGGGCAAACGGTGATTTATATAAGGCGCTACAAACGCTTCCCGGCACGCAGGTGCAGGGAGAAAGTGGTCGTCTGTTGGTACGCGGCGGGAGTAGCGAGGAGACTCAGACCTTCATTGATGGGATGCATGTGCTCAATCCATATACTTCTACGGGGAATAATACACCGGCTCGCGGGCGATATTCCACTTTTATGTTTAGCGGGATTAATCTTTCGTCGGGAGGGGCTCCATTGGAGTATGGTGAGGCGCTTTCTGCGGTATTGCCTTTGGATACAAAGGATGAGAGCCGTATTAATAAGACGGGAGTGAATCTTTCTACCGTTGGGATTGGTGGAGGAGGTACCCGTGCCTTCAATAAAGGTTCGTTATCGACTAATTTGGAATATCAGGACCTGACAACTTATAATAAGATTTATCCAGGACGTTATCATTTCAAGGATCCTTACCGCATGATGACTGGTGCGGCCCAGTTTCGCTATCATCCCGGTGAGCATAGTTTATTGAAAGTCTATATGGAGTATGACCGGACTGATTTTTCCAATTATCAGGAGGATGACGGTCGTTTATTCGATCTGGGTGAAGATAACATCTATCTCAATGCAACTTACCGGAATACAGGCAATGGAGGATGGAAGTGGTTCTCCGGCATGGCCTATTCCTATTATAACCGTGGAATTGGGGGAGCGGTGATGCATGGTGATAATTGGAGTGAGCGGCAACAGGAATTACATCTGAAAGCAAAAGCGTCCCGGAGAGTGTCTTCTCTTTTACATTTGGAGATGGGAGTGGAGAGCTTTGTCAGGCAGTATAAAGATCGTTATGTTGTGAAAAGCGGACTTCAATCGATGACAGGTACTGATACTACTGATAGCATTAAGATAGATAGTCGACATACCATCCATCCGGTTATTGTTGCTAGTTTCCTTTCGGTAACATATTACCCGTTGGAGAATCTGAAGACGGAACTTTCGCTTCGTCCCGAATATACATCGAATAATCATCAACTGAATTTCTCTCCACGTGTGGCGCTGAATTATTATTGGGATAATATCGTATTCTCGGCTACGGCTGGTCGTTATACCCAATTACCACAAAACAAATATTTGGTGCTGAATGCCAAACTGAAGTCGGAAGCCTGCCTGCAATATAATTTAGGAGCACAATACCGCCATGCGGGACGGATGTATAAAGCAGAATTTTATTATAAGAAATACACTCATCTGGCATTATTTGATAAAATCAATACGGAAGAGTTGCTGAATAGCGGAAGTGATGGGCAGTCGGAGTTATTGAAACGCGAATATTCAGGAGATATTGGTCGGTTAGCCTCCACCGGATATGGGCATAGTAAAGGCATTGATCTGTTTTTTGATGATCGCGCGTCTTTCAGTCACTTGGAATATCAGTTGTCCTATACTTACAATATTTCCAAACGGAAGTATGCGGAATGCAATGAGTTGACTACTCCTCAATATGCTACGCGTCACAATGCCTCATTGGTGTTGAAATATACCATACCGCGGTGGGGAACGATTATTGGGCTGACCAATCGTTTCAGTAGCGGACGTCCTTATCATAATCGCTTAAGGGCGGGGCTGATGAATGATGAAGTAAAACCTTACAATAGTCTGGATTTGGGATTGACATTTCTTCCCAGTCGTAAAGTTATTATTCATGCTTCGGCGAGTAATATCTTATGCCGGAAGAACGAGTTTGGCCGGGTGGACAATAAAGCGGTGTTAGCCACAAGTGATCATTTCTTTTATATCGGAGTCTATATTACGCTTGGGAAGAAAGCGGCTTATGATGTTTCCAATTTTTAAAAAGAGAGAATTTGCTTCACCTTATCTTCGGTGTATTTACTGGATGATGCCGGAGGAAATGATGAATAATTTTTAGTTGATTTATAAAATAAATAGTTAAGTATCAAAAAGAAAAGAGTATGAAAAATCAAAGTAGAAAAAGTATGGGAATCTTGGGATTTATAGGAGCATTGCTATTGCTCTCGCAAGTAACATCAGCTCAAAGTCTGACATTGGAAGTGCAGGGCATTGAGAATATAAAGGGAAATCTTCGTGTAGGTATTTTCAACTCCAAAGAGACTTTTATGAAAAAGCCATTAGCGGGTTTTGGGGTACCGGTAAAGGATAAAGTGATGATTATTCCTTGTAAGGGTCTTCCGGCTGGAAGCTATGCCATCTCAATGTTTCAGGATGAAAATGAAGATGGGGTATTGAATACAGAATCGTATGGACGCCCTATTGAGAAGTATGGCTTTAGTAACGATGCAACCGGGGTGATGGGGCCTCCTTCTTATGAGAAGTGCAACTTTACTTTTGCCAAAGACACCACTTTGGTTATTCATTTAAAGTAAAAGCTTTGTTTCATGGAAGCCTCTATTTCACCCAAATAGAGGCTCTATTTGCTCCTTTTAGAGCTTCTATTTATCTAAAATAGAGCCTCTGTTTTTCTTCTGTCGGATTTATAGGCTGTTAGATTCTAATATCTAGGCTATTCTCTAGTCTTTAATTATAAGCGACTGTGAACGGGAAATAAATTCTAATAAGTAAGTTATTCTTTAGTGTTGATGTCTGTTTTCACTGCGGCAATGGTAGCTCTTATTCTTCTCTCTGTACTTATCGGATATCCAAATTCGTTGATTTTTACTGTTCCACTCATAGAGACCCGGTTATTGCGGTACTCCATATTACTGGTTTGCTCCTCTCTTGCTGAGAAGTGAAACTCATGCACTCCTGTCATTTCCGCAATGCGATTGATATTTTGCTCATTCACTCCACATCCAGCCATTATTCCGATTCGTCCGGCCGCTTGTTGCTGAAGTGTTTTTAGCAGAGCAATTCCCTTCTCGGCAGTAATTTCCTGTCCCGAACTAAGAATTCGGTGGCATCCTAATTCAATGAGTTGTTCAAGAGCATCTTGGGGATTACGGCATACATCAAAAGCGCGGTGAAAGGTCACTGATAAACCTGCGGATTTCAGTAACAGTCGTTTCATGGCATTAATATCAATGTCTCCTTGAGCCGTTAGGCAGCCGAACACGACCCCGTCTGCGCCCAGTTTCTGTGCTACTTCAATATCTTTCTCCATAATGCGTAATTCTATCTCCGAATAAAGAAAGTCTCCGCTGCGCGGGCGAATGATTACATGCAACCGGCTATTGGTTAGCACTTCTCTGGCCAGCATTATCTTTCCATACGATGGAGTTGTTCCTCCTTCGGGGATACCGTCGCATAACTCTACGCGATCCGCCCCTCCTGATTGTGCAGCCCGGCAACTATCGACTGAGTTGGCACATATTTCAAACTGATAATCCATAGGTATATATAGTGATGTAATAGGGAACTTATGGTTCTATAAATAATAGGGGATTGACTGAATAAAGAAAAGAGGACGAAATAACATTCCGCCCTCTTTTGGATATTTCAATTTTCTGTTTTCTACTTATTTGGCATAACTTACGGAGCGCGTCTCACGGATAACAGTGATTTTTACTTGTCCCGGATAAGTCATTTCATCTTGTATCTTCTTGGCAATTTCACCGGACAGACTTTCACTCTGTTGATCATCAATCTTGTCTGCTCCCACAATAACCCGTAATTCACGTCCGGCTTGGATGGCATAAGTCTTGGTAACACCCGGATAAGACATAGCTAGTTGTTCCAAATCTTTCAGACGTTTGATGTATGCTTCTACAATTTCACGGCGTGCTCCCGGGCGTGCACCTGAAATGGCATCACAGACTTGCACAATTGGAGCTAGTAGGCTACTCATCTCTACTTCATCATGATGAGCACCGATTGCATTACAGATGTCCGGCTTTTCTTTAAACTTTTCAGCCAGTTTCATACCATAAAGTGCGTGTGGCAACTCCGGTTCCTCATCAGGCACCTTACCAATATCATGGAGCAGTCCGGCACGTTTGGCTTTCTTAGGGTTAAGCCCCAGTTCCGATGCCATTACTGCACAAAGGTTGGCTGTTTCACGTGCATGCTGCAACAAATTCTGACCGTATGAAGAACGGTATTTCATTTTACCGATGATACGGATCAATTCAGGGTGTAAACCATGTATACCAAGATCAATAGTGGTACGTTTACCGGTTTCTATGATTTCTTCTTCCACTTGCTTACGTACTTTGGAAACGACTTCCTCTATACGGGCCGGATGGATACGTCCATCGGTTACAAGCTGGTGCAGTGCCAGACGGGCAACTTCACGGCGAACCGGATCGAAAGCGGATAATACAATTGCTTCCGGTGTGTCGTCCACCACAATCTCAACCCCTGTTGCAGCTTCTAGTGCACGGATATTCCGTCCTTCACGGCCGATGATACGTCCCTTGATTTCATCGGATTCAATATGGAATACCGTTACCGAGTTTTCAATGGCAGTTTCTGTAGCTATGCGCTGGATTGATTGTATCACAATGCGTTTAGCTTCCTTGCTGGCAGTCATCTTTGCATCATCCATAATGTCATTGATGTAAGACTGAGCCTGTGTCTTGGCTTCCTCTTTCAAAGATTCAACCATATGTTCTTTCGCTTCTTCGGCGGAAAGGCCGGAAATTGCTTCAAGTCTTACAATCTCTTGTTGCTGCAACTTGTCTAACTCTTCCTTCTTCTTGTCAACAATACCAAGCTGCGCTTCCAGGTTCTCTTTTACTGCTTCCGCTTCTGCTTTCTTTCGTTGAATTTCTTCCTGACGTTGGCTTAGGACCAACTCACGTTGTTTTAACTTGTTTTCAGCTTGCTGAATTTTTTGGTTACGAATGGCAACTTCTTTTTCCAGATCTGCTTTTTTATTCAGAAACTTTTCCTTTACTTCTAATAATTTATTCTTTTTAATGACTTCTGCTTCAGTTTGGGCTTCTTTCAGAATACTATCGTATTTACCCTTCAATCCATACTTGAAGAATATATACGACACGATTCCACCAACTAGTAAGCAGGCAATGGACGCGATTATTATAACTACTGTCATTTTAATTTGTTTTAAGTATATAAATTAAAAACGCACTGTCAAAAAAACCATTCTTACCAAGAAGACTAGTTTTTGTAAACAGTGCGCGATATTTTTATTTCTCTGTTGGTCAATAAACCCGGGGACTTCGTACTTCTATTCTTTAAAGTACGTTTCTAACATCTCCGTGAGTTCATTTATCTTTTCCGCATACGGACCAGTATCATTACGGTCTTTCATTTGTAGGTTTTCCAAAGCAAATTGATAAGCCACCATAGCTATAATCTTTTCCGGAGCCACATTCCTATAATGTTCCCGATACGCATTCAATCGGATGTCCACCTGTTTGGCCGCTTCTCTCACCATTTCTTCGTCTTCACGCAAAATGGTCAACGGAAAGGTGGAACCTGCCAATTGCAGATTTATTTTTATCTTATCGTTCATACATCCTTCTTTTATTCATTTAATAAAGCGATGCATTTATCGACTTCACGCACTAATTTGGACAATCGCAGTTTCGTCTCTTTTACGTCACTGCCGTTAAGGCTGATTGTCATTCCTGTTTTTAGGCTTGTATAGTTTGCTTCCAAAGTTTCATATTCGGCACGTACCTTTCCGCATTCTTCTTGTTTGGCATTGAGAAGTTGCTTTAGCTCAGCATTTTCGCGCTTTAACTCATCATGCAGGTAGATTAAATGGCGCAGTCTTGCTTCAAAGGTACTTAATCGCTTCTTTTCTTCTTCCGTCATTACTATACCAAAATTGTACACAAAAATACAATTTACTTATAGATTACAAAAACTTTTCACGGAAAAATGCAAAATTATTATCGAATTAGCTATGAGTGTGCGGTCTTTTTTCTCCTTTTCTAATTCTAATTAATGTGTAGTGCAACATTATTGTCTTTTAGCTTTAATGCTATAAGGTTTATATTATAATTATGATGCTATCAGATAATTATTTTATATTATAATTTGGTTTATAATATAAACTAGTTATATTTGCATTTGAATATAGATTTAGTGTTTTGGGAATCATAGAGTTATATAATTTTTATGTATGAAAGCGAATTCTACATTTGTGCCCCAATTAGAAATTCCTGTCTCTAACAGAAATTTGAATTGTTAATACCGCAATATAAAGGGATGTGCATTGAATTTGTAGGAACGGAATATTCGTAAAAGAAAAAAATAGGATTATATTAATTTAATAATGGAGGGCGTTTTATGAAAAATCAAAAATTAAATGAGCAGGAGAGCTTGGAACTTATAACCAATATGATACAAAATACGCGTCATAATTTGGATATGGGAAGTGAAAATATGTTTTTGTTGTGGGGATATGTTTCTGCAATAGTGACTTTAGTTATTATAGGCGGATTATATTGGAGTAAAAGTGTACTCTGGATGTGGGGCTTTTGGGGAATACCTGTGATAGGCTATTTATTTACCATATTAGTTTTGCCCCAAAGACAAAAATACATAAAAACATATACGGATAAAGTGTTAGGAGAAATATGGGGCGTTTTAGGTGTTTTTTGTATGGTCGTTTCTATAGCTGCTACTTTTACACATTCGTATGAGATTATTCTACCGTTGTGTGCTATCATTCTTCCAATAGGCAGTATTATTACGGGAATTATTATTCGTTATACTTCGTTCTCGCTTTTTCCTATTGTAGGATTGCTCTTAGGTCTTGATATGATGATGAGAATATTAGTTAAAACTTTCTCTTATTCATATTGGGATATGGCAGAGTTTGTGTTAATCGTTATCTTTGTGATGATAATGCCGGGCCATTTTCTGAACTATAAAGCGAAAAAAGAAAGTAGTAAATTGGGTGAGTGAAAAGTTGTAGTTATGTTTAAAGAATTGAATCCTTTGCTTCACTCTGAGTTGAGGCTGGCTATAGTCTCTCTTCTTATAAGTGTGGAAGAAGCTGATTTTGTCTACATACGGCAGCAGACAGGAGCTACGGCTGGGAATCTTAGTGTGCAGATAGATAAATTGGGAAAAGCCGGTTATGTAAAAATAAGGAAAATTTTTAGGGGAAAAATGCCTTGTACACTTTGTAAAATTACTCCGAAGGGCATTGATGCTTTTGAAGAGTATGTGGAAGCTTTAAAAACATATATAATTAAATAGGAGTGATATGAGAATCTTAGTGACTTATGCCGTGCAAGAGGAATTTACAGAATTAAGATTTCCCGGAGTTAAAGATGGCGAAGAAGTGCAAATCGGTTATTTACGTACGGGGATAGGCAAGGTAAAATCCGCTTTTTATCTTTCGGAAGCAATCAATCATGCCCAACCGGACTTGGTAATTAATATCGGTACAGCGGGAACCATTGGGCATAAAGTAGGTGAAGTCTTTGTCTGCCGGCATTTTGTGGACCGGGATATGCAAAAATTGGCAGACTTTGGAGTGGAGTATGAGATTGATTCATCTGCGTTATTGGCAGAGAAAGGATATTGTGTACACTGGACCGAGTCGGGTGTTTGCAATACCGGTGATTCATTCCTCACGGAACTGGAACATGTAAAGGGGGATGTGGTCGATATGGAAGCTTATGCCCAAGCTTTGGTTTGCGAGGCAAAAAAAACACCTTTTATTGCAGTGAAATATGTGACTGATGTAATTGGGGAGAATTCAGTGAAGCATTGGGAAGATAAATTAGCTGATGCTCGTAAGGGTTTGGATCATTTCTTTAATGAATTAAAGAAAGACGTTTGATTTTGCATCTTTGATTTTGTAGGTAATTGTGTGGCTTTTCTTATATGTAATCTTAAATTTTTCGTATTTTTGTTGCGTACCGAGGTGACATTAGGTGCGGAAAACAATTGTTTAATTAGCACAATAAGTCAAAATTATGTACACAGTCATCAAACGTATGGAAGTATCGGCATCTCATAGCCTGAGTCTTTCCTATCGAAGCAAATGCGAGAATTTGCACGGTCATAATTGGATTATCACCGTTTATTGTCGTTCCGTTGAATTGAATGAAAATGGAATGGTGGCCGATTTTAGCCATATCAAATCAGTAGTCAAGGATAAACTAGACCATCATAATCTCAACGAAGTGCTTCCTTTTAATCCTACTGCCGAAAATATTGCCCGCTGGATATGCGAGCAAATTCCAACATGCTTTAAAGTTGAAGTTCAGGAATCTGAAGCGAATATAGCTGTTTATGAGAAAGATTAATGAAATCTTTTATAGTTTGCAGGGTGAAGGGTACTATACCGGTACCCCTGCTATCTTTATCCGTTTTTCCGGTTGTAACTTGAAATGTGTTTTTTGCGATACGCAGCACGAAGAGGGAAGGATGATGACGGATGATGAAATCATGGCAGAAGTGCGGAAGTATCCTGCTGTTACGGTCGTTCTAACCGGAGGAGAACCTTCTCTTTCTATTGATAGAGCATTTATAGATCGCTTGCACCGGGAGAAAAAATATGTTTGTATTGAAACTAATGGCACTAACCGCTTGCCGGATAATATTGATTGGGTGACTTGTTCGCCCAAACAGGGGGTGAAGTTAGGTATTACCAGCATGGATGAAGTGAAGGTCGTGTACGAAGGGCAGGATATAGCGGTTTATGAATTGCTTCCTGCTGAGCATTTCTTTTTGCAGCCTTGCTCTTGCGGTAATACGGCTGAAACAGTGGAATGTGTAATGAAGCATCCCAAGTGGAGACTGAGTTTGCAAACTCATAAGCTGATTGATATTCGTTAGTGTATTGATGGATTTTGTGATGGAATTGTAATATCAATGTCATCCTTGTTTCCTTTTTTGTAGCTTACTTTAGGGTCTAATTTGAATACAAAAAATATGAAATCAGTTCGTCTTTTATCTTTTTTATTTCTGTTGTTTGTCTCAGCAGGAAATATACATGCGGATAGCCATCATCCGGTTGAAAAAGTAATTACAGTAAAAGGTGTGGTTACGGATATGCAGCGGCATCCTATAGCTGCTGTTGTGGTGACTGATGGGGTCAATTTCACGCAAACTGACCAGAAAGGGCGTTATCAGCTCCTCTCTAACCCTCTTCAGTCGAAGTTTGTTTATCTTTCCGTGCCTGCTGATTATAAAACGATGGTCAAACAGGCTTTGCCAGTCGGGTATTATGCGCGGATTAATCCAAAGAAGAAAAAGAACCGTTGTAACTTTGAATTGGTGAAGCGGGGGGAACTTTCAGATCGCTTTACTTTTATTGCGATTTCCGATCCTCAGTTTAAAAATGAACATCAGCTGGAGCGATTTCACCATGAAACCGTTTCCGATTTGAAAGAAACACTGAAGCAATTGCCTTCACAGGATGTTTATGGGATGGCCCTTGGGGATATTGTCTGGGATACTATGCCTTTGTTTCTGCCCTATAAAGAGACCCTTTCCGATTTGGGGCTGATCATGTATCACACTATTGGTAATCATGACTTTGATTTACAATATCCTGCATTGAGCCGTTCTGAAAATAAGGAGGAATATGGTGAACATGTATTTAATGATAATTTTGGGCCGACTGATTATTCTTTTAATGTCGGTAAGGTACACATTATTTCAATGAAGGATATTGATTATGAGGGACAAAAGAAATATGTGGAAGAGTTTACTCCCGAGCAGCTGGAGTGGTTGGAGAAGGATCTCAGTTATATACCTCTTGGTTCTACCGTATTCTTAAATCTACATGCTCCTGCTTATAACTGCTCTACCACTAGCGGTAACCTTCGCAATGCAGAAAAGTTATTTAATCTTTTGCAAAATTATAAAGTGCATATTTTTGATGGACACACGCATTACTATGAAAATAGAGTTGTCAGTCCTGATATTTATGAACATAATATTGGTGCAGCTTGTGGAGCCTGGTGGGCCGGTGATGTGAATCGTTGTGGTGCTCCCAACGGCTATCTGGTGGTTCATGTGGATGGTGACCAAGTTTCCTGGCAATATAAATCAACTGGTTGTCCTTTTGATTATCAATTTCGTGTATATAAACCGGGAGAGTTTAAAAGTCAACCTGAATATTTAGTTGTGAATCTTTGGGATTATGATCCGGGATGGAAGTTATCTTATTATGAAGATGAACTTGAAAAGCCCGGAGTCTTGGAGCATTTCAGCGATGAGGACCAGAGTTATATAACAATGAAGAAGGGGAAGAAAACGGGATATCATACGATGCATCTATTTCGGGTGCGCCCTACAAAAGAAGCAAAATCGATCAAAATTGTAGCCACAAATCGTTTTGGACAGACCTTTAGCCAGACTGTATCCCTAAAGTGATTAACATATAATGGTGAAATGATTTCACTCATATTGAGATCGAATGTATTAGCTAAGTGACTTTATTATTAAGTAAATAGAATAGTCGAAAAAAAAGGAAAATGTCCAATGTAGACATTTTCCTTTTCTTTTTATGCACGGGAGGAGAGGCTCGAACTCCCGACACCCGGTTTTGGAGACCGGTGCTCTACCAACTGAGCTACTCCCGTATTTGCGGCTGCAAAGGTAGTCGAAACTTTTAATTTAACAAGTTCTGTATTGTATTATTTTAGGGCTTTTGCCGTTATAGTAACTGTAAGTCTTGAAACATAATGCGGTATAGCGCCGCTTTCTTTTCTAATGCCAATGGGTAAGCTCTTGAGGAAGAAGGCATTCTGTATAAACGCATTGGTCGACTTTCAAACATGAAGGATGTGTAGTCGCCTACTTTGGGCTTTTCCAGAGAGAATTGAGCGCATAGGGTTTCGGTTGCTTTCTCGCCGGTAGTGACAATCGCTTGGCATTCAGGAAGCCTATGAAGCAGGGCACTGATATCAGTAGCTGTTATTATTTCTAGAAATTTATCGGACGCGTTATCTTGTAATCGTTTTATGGCCGAGGCTGTATCAAAAATAGCAATGCCTATATCGGAAAGGAAACGGACGAGACGTTCTTTATCAAACCTCTTTTCTATCTCATTAAGGAAGTAGGTCTTATCATTAAAAAAAAGGAGTCCGATGATTCTCCACATGTCATTATTCCAATTAGGGTAATAAAAATCTATTGACCATCGTTTCTTTTGCGGAGGGAAACTTCCCAGCATAAGTAGATGGGCATTAATTGGAAGAAAGGGTTTTAAAGGGTGTTGTTCTATTTCCATATCTAGCAGACCATATTGAAGCCTCTTTGATGTCTGACTTCTTTGTCTGCAAAGATAGGAAAAAAGTGCCGGTTATTTAATATGTAGAGCTATTCGGCTATTTTTAAATTGCTCATTTGTTCCGTAATATGGAATGGAAAATCCGGATATTCGTATAAGTTGAACCGGGATTCCGTTTTACCTTCTGTATAATTCCATATGCTGGTATAGTCCTCAACTTCTTCTCCCATAGCATGGAGTTGGCGTAGATAGGCAGCTATGGATTTGTTTTCAACAATATAGACCTGTCCCATTTTATTAATAATCGGACTATGACGGCGGGTAGCATCATGGTCGAAACGAAGAATACGTTTGCCTTCTGTTGTTATGCCCACCAAATTGAAAGTCATACTCTTTCCGATAGCAGGCAGATTGAGCACACTGCGGTCGGTTGATAAAAAAGGCAAGTGATGGATTTTTAAAAATTGCCGGATGCAAGCGGCCGGGTCAAGTGCTGTTTCAAGCGATACCGATAAATTATAGGCATCTTCCATTATCATATTACCGAAGCATTTTTCTTCCTCCTGTTCCTGTATAGAGCGACTATTGGGTGTGAAAACCGCACTGTTTTCGTCGAATCCTTTAACCGAAAAGGTATAATAACAGATGACACCTTCTTTGTTAAGGATTTGTCGTAAGCGATTGGTATGTCCTCTACGGGAAGCTGCGACATTGTATACCAACTGGTTGGTGATAAGCCACCCGGCCGATAAGAGTTTACGGATTCCTTCCTTGGCATCAGGAGTTACTTCCAAAGGGGTTTGAAAATGAGTCTGGATAATAAATTGTCTAATTCCGATAGCCGAAGCTCTTTCTTTGAAGTCTCGCAGAATCTCTATTAATTCGTCGTCAATGCGCATGGGAAGGTAGGCTGGCAGCCGTGAGCCGAGACGAATGCGTTGTAACTCTGCATATTTTTCTCCATCAGGGCGTGCTAAATTAGCCTTCTGTTTCCGAGCAGCCATCCGGTAAACGGCTTCCAAAATATTTTTTAATGTTTTATTTTGGCTCATGAGTGCGTCTCCTCCGGTAATGAGGACATCGCGTAGCTGGGTATCTTCCTCAAAGTAAGTCATTAAGCGACGCATTTTTTTTTCCCATGTCTCTTTGGGCTGTAGCGTTTGAAACTCAAAATTGAGTCGTTTGCTTTGAAAATCGTACATGCGTTGGCAAGAGGCGCAAAGCCCTCCACAAGCACGTCCCATTGTATCGGGTATTAAGATGGCGACTTCCGGATAACGGCGGTGAATATTATGTCCGTCCGGTAACAGCCACCCGGCGGCATTGGGTTTGCCGGATTCTACAATGTCTTCGCGTTCCCAAGCTTTGATCTGACCAAAGGTCTCAACCAGTTGCGGGGAATAGAGAATATAGCTGCGTATAGCCTCATCATTATAGCCTGATTTTGTGCAGTTGAGCAGTGACAAATAATAAGGTGTGGCAAAGAAAGGCATTCCTTTTTTGCGTGCACGTGAGAGCAGGTACATGGTTTCGGTAGAGAGAGAATTTCCTAGGAAACGGTTTAGCTCTGTGGGACTTTTTATCGCCATGGAAAGATGAAAGCGAAAGTCATTCCACCATTCATTAACCCTGCGGAATTTGTCTTCATAGCTAATGCCTTCGGGAAATTGAAAGCGAGAGGTTGTACTTTTGCGGTTTTCAATTTTTTGAATTAGCGCATGTATGATACGTCCTTTATTTTGTTCTCTTATTTTTTGTACTTCTTCGTTCAATCCGCTCGGCCAGCGCTCTGTCCATGCCTTTACACGATTCATTGACGGTTGCGGTTGATTGTGTTGCAACAAATGTTTAAACAGGTGGAAGATGTCGAGAAAAGCATCTACTTCCATATCATTCTCCAAATTCCCAGTAAGGAAAGAATAGAGTAAAGAAAGCGTGGAGATTCTGATTTGCGTATCGGTGGAAAGTTCGTGTATTTCTTTTCCTTCGTAATCAATTAAAATCTGAATTTGCTTGGCAACTTCATTATTATTGAGCTCTATCTCTTTGGAAATAAAATCGGATAGATTGTTGCTGAAATCATATACATCTTTGCTTTGATCTATAATGTTCACAATTTCAGGGAGTTCATTCCGATAAAGTATTTTCAGTTGAGAGAGAGTCAGTGCAAGCAATTTCTTTTGTTTCATAAGCAGTTGTTTTTTAGTTTAAACTAACGATAGGAGGAGATTATCTCATTTTAATTGCATAAATATAATAAAAAAAGGCGAAAGAAATCTCTTTCGCCTTTTTGATCAGGAATTACTTTATAGTTCTTTTGATTTTACTAACAGTTTTCCGTTCTCTACAGAAAAGCTGTTTATTGATTTTCCGCTGTTTTATTTTTGGGTTCTTTTTTTGCCAATACAACTATACTAAATACATATTCAGACATCCACTGTTCGGAATAGCCTAAACGTTCTTTATATTGCCGTATATTCGCAGCTGTTTTGTGTACGTCATCTTTTTTCCATACCGTTTTGGTACATACGTCATGTACTGTTTTCTCTGTCATTGTACGGAGAGCCCCTTTAAGAAAAGAAGGTACACGCAATTTCCATTGCATCAGATTGCCGATTAACATCATCAGGTCATTGGAGAACCCCTGATACATAAACAAGTAACCTTGCACATCGTTTTGACTGCGGCAATGCTTTTTTACTGAGGAATCAATTTCCTTAAAAAAGTTTTCGCTTAGTTTGTAATCCTGCATAAGCATTTTCTTGGAAGCTGTTTTCTCTGCTTGTCCCAGGCGTCCTCCCTGTGTTGGAATCTTGAAAAGGCGTTTAAAATTTGCAACGTCCGGAATAAAGCGTATATTGGTAATGCCAAGGTTTGCGGCAAGTACTGCTTGAAAATAGACGCGTGTCAGTGAAACGAAATCTTCAACGTTTTTAGAAGATGTTCCTCCCGAATTCTTTTTAAATAGTTTGGTAAATAGGCTCATATTATATCTATTTATGTCTTATTGCTCATTTAATGAACGCAAAGGTAGTAAATAAGTCCTTTTCTACCAGCATTCCAAGTCATTTTCTATCTCTTTTAGCTTGTCTTTGCTGAAAACAGGTTCTTTAATACCCGCCCGTTTCTGTTCCTTGTAATCTTCTAATAGCTTGAAGGCTTGCTTGCCTAGCAAACTAATAGCTATAAGGTTGCAGAGTGCCATCAACCCCATACTGATGTCTGCAAGATTCCATGCAAGTTCCAGTGTTGTCATTGAACCGAATAGTACCATACCACCGACTAGCATGCGATAAAGATTTAATACCCATTTGTGACGTGTCAGATAGCGAATATTGGTTTCTCCGTAATAATAATTGCCAAGAATGCTGCTAAATGCAAAGAAGAACAAGGCTATAGCGATGAATATGCTTCCCGAGACGCCTATTTCATGAGTTAATGCCGTTTGTGTAAGTTGGACGCCATTGGTTGACCCGTCCAGTGGTACCCCACTAAATAGAATGATAAATGCCGTGCAAGTACAGATGAGCAAGGTATCGGTAAATACGCCTAATGTCTGGATGAGGCCTTGTTTTACCGGGTGGCTCACGTAGGCTGTTGCCGCTGCGTTGGGGGCGGAGCCCATACCAGCTTCATTACTGAACAATCCCCGCTTGATACCTTGCATTAAGGCTATACCTACTCCTCCACCTAATGCCTGTTCCCATCCGAAAGCGTGGCTGATAATTAATTTTATGACGGCAGGAAGTGCTGTGATATTCATTAATACAACAATGACAGCCAAAGCAATATATCCTAAGGCCATGATCGGGACTATAATGCTACTTACTTTAGCTATCCGTTGTACGCCACCGAAGATAATAAGCAATGTGCCGATTGTAATTATTATACCGACAATGGTATGTTTGAAGCCGAAAGCTAATTCGCAGGCTTCGCACAGCGTATTGCTTTGTACGGAATTGAATGCAAAGCCAAATGTTATGGTAATTAGCAGGGCAAAAATTCCACCCATCCATGGCTTTTTCAGGCCGTTTCGCATATAGTAGGCAGGTCCACCTATGAATGAATCCTTCCCTTTTATTTTATATAACTGGGCAAGGGTCGATTCTACGAACGAACTGGATGCACCGAAGAGGGCGATTATCCACATCCAGAATACGGCTCCCGGTCCGCCTACCGCAATAGCTGTGGCAACTCCCGCGAGATTTCCGGTGCCGACTCTGCTTGCTATGGAGATGGCGAATGCCTGAAAAGAAGAAATATGTTTCCCTCCATTTGATGTTTTTATGGCAGACTCTCCCAATAACCGTATCATTTCCTTTAGCATGCGAAATTGCACAAAATGGGTTTTTAGTGTAAACCATATAGCGCATCCCATTAGCACGGCAATGAGAATATAAGTCCATAATATATTATTTATCGAGTTGATGATTTCCATGACTGTTATTTTTCAAGTTTCGGTTTCTTATTTCAGTCTGAAATAAAACGGTTTTCTTTATGCTCTTGTTTTTTGATTTGAAAGTTGTTCTTTGTAATAAAATATTGCCTATTGTAGTCTGTACTCTATTTCAATCACATATCGTGGATAACGGAACAGGTAGTTGCATGTATTGTTGTTACCTTTCACGTTTATTAGAGACTGATTCCCTTTTGCATGAAGGGATTTGAGACTATTATCATTTTTTCAAAATCTCAGATATTGTAATTTAGTGCCTTGTTGCCAATGTGCTCTTTTTACAAGGATAAATATCTCCTTTCACTATCTATTAGGCTTACTGGAGGCTTTGTGCACGCAAAAGTAGGCAAAAAATGCTAAACCGGGATTCTTCGTGTCATTTTTGTATGTTTTTTCAAAAAAAATATTGTTTTTCTGCATTTATTTCGGGAAAGAATGTATTTTTGCCAGACATTATTAACCGAATATATAATAAAAAGGATTATGAAAGAATTAGTTGAAAAAGTAGCAGAATTGTACGTAGCATTTGAGAAAGATGCAAAAGCTCAGTTGGAAAATGGTAATAAAGCAGCTGGAACTCGTGCCCGTAAAGCTTCATTGGCTCTAGAAAAAGCAATGAAAGAATTCCGTAAAGTATCTTTAGACGCTGCTAAATAAGTAAAGCACACTAATTAAAGGAATTTTGAGAGACTGCTCAGTTGAGTAGTCTTTTTTTGTATTTATGTTTGGCTGATTTTCTGTTTTTCACTTGCTTCATTTTCTTCTTATCGCTATTTTTGGCAAAATAATCGGGTTCACAGCAACAATCATGAATGAGAATGTCCTTCAAAAACTGAAGATACTGGCTGAATCAGCTAAGTATGATGTCTCGTGTTCTTCCAGCGGAACAACGCGTTCCAACAAAGCAGGGACACTCGGCAACACGGTTGGTGGCTGGGGGATTTGCCACAGTTTTGCGGAAGACGGGAGGTGCATTTCGTTACTCAAAGTGATGCTGACCAATTACTGCATATACGATTGTGCTTATTGCATCAACCGTCGTACCAATGATTTGCCGCGGGCGACGTTGTCTGTCAGTGAACTGGTGGATCTTACCATGGAATTTTACCGGCGTAATTATATTGAAGGCCTGTTCCTTAGTTCGGGAGTGGTTCGCAATCCCGATTATACGATGGAGCGTTTGGTGCGCGTGGCTAAAGACTTGCGCACGGTACATCGCTTTAATGGCTATATCCATTTGAAAAGCATACCGGGGGCCAGCCGTGAATTGGTGAATGAGGCCGGATTGTATGCTGATCGGCTCAGTGTCAATGTGGAAATTCCGAAAGAAGAGAATTTAAAGCATCTGGCTCCGGAAAAGGATCATAAAAGTGTGTATGCACCCATGCTCTATATTCAGCAAGGGGCGTTGGAGAGTGCGGAAGAACGGAAGAAATACCGTTATGCTCCCCGTTTTGCACCGGCCGGACAGAGTACACAGATGATTGTGGGAGCTACGCCCGAAACCGATAAAGATATTCTATCTCTTTCGTCTGCACTGTATCAACGGCCTACGATGAGGCGTGTTTATTATTCGGGGTACGTTTCCGTGAATACTTATGATAAACGTTTGCCGGCGTTGAAACAGCCGCCTCTGGTTCGTGAAAACAGGTTATATCAGGCGGACTGGCTCATGCGTTTTTATGAATTTAAGGTGGATGAAATAGTGGATGAGGCTTATCCTGATCTGGACTTGGAGATTGATCCTAAGCTGGCGTGGGCTTTGCGACATCCCGAACGTTTCCCTGTTGATATCAACAAGGCGGATTATGAGATGATTTTGCGGGTACCGGGTATCGGGGTGAAATCGGCCCGCCTGATTATTGCTTCACGCCGTTTCTCCAGGTTGGGTAGTTACGAGCTGAAAAAGATGGGGGTGGTTATGAAGAAGGCCCAGTATTTTATTACTTGTAGTGAATTGCCTATGTTACGTACCATAAATGAGATGACTCCCCAAGCCGTGCGTAGTCTCCTGATACCTCATCCTAAAAAGAAGGTGGACGAACGACAGTTGACACTGGCTTTTGAAGATTAGCTTTTTAATTAAAGAGAAATGAATTATCCTTTCGAAGTAGGAGAGGGGTGCTGTGAGGTCGGTATTTATTTTAGAACACTAAGATTGAGTGATGCTTCTTTTTTTATTTGATAATACGTTTGAGGGGTTGCTGACCGCTGTGTTTGAAGCTTATTCCCGTCGTACTTTTCCCGATCAACTGCTAGTGGAGGGGGAACAGTTACCCTTATTTTATGACGAGGCTTTCACGGTAATAACGGATGAAAAGAAAGCCGGAAGGGTTTGGCGGGGTTTGCAAAAGAAGCTATCGGATGTTGCTTTATCTGCTCTTGCACAATGTTGGCTGGCCGAATTGCCGGAAGTGCCTATGTTGTTATTTCGTTATATCCGTAAAGCCATCGACTCTCCTGTTTCCATTGAGACCAATTTTGCCGATCCTGATGTTTTGGAGTTGTCGAAAATATGGAAGAAGGTGGACTGGGAAAGGATCCGATTACTTCAGTTCGTCCGTTTTCAAAAGGCTGCCGACGGAACTTTCTTTGCTGCAATGGAACCACAGTTCAATGCGCTTCCACTAACTATTCACTATTTTAAAGATCGTTTTGCCGATCAGCGTTGGTTGATCTATGACATCAAGCGTGCCTATGGTTATTATTATGATCTTAAAGAGGTGAGGGAAGTCACATTTGGTGAAGACAGTAGGGAAGGTCACTTATTGACCGGTATGCTTGATGAATCATTGATGGACAAAGATGAGAAGCTTTTTCAACGATTGTGGAAGACTTACTTCAAAGCGATTTGCATTAAAGAGCGTTTAAATCCGCGCAAACACAAGCAGGATATGCCTGTTCGCTATTGGAAATACCTGACCGAGAAGCAACAATAAGGGACTGAAATCCTTTTAGAAGTGTTGCTTCTATTTAGTAGTAGACGTTTCAGTTTAAGCTTTACTGTTCTGTTTTATTATTACAATTATATAGCTGTGAGGAGTTGTTTTGTGGTAGTTCTGTGAAGCGGTGTAATTCAGTCGCAACCTGAGCCTATCTCAGTTCCTATCTTTGCCTACCTCAGTTCCTACCTTTGCCTACCTCAGTCCCTACCTTTTCATACCCCCTCTCAGAATGTATTCTGACGGGGGTGAAGGGGAGATGGTTTGTTCTAATAAAGTGCTGATGCTTTTGTTTTGAAAATAATAAACATTTCAAATAACTGGATACCTTTTTTTCAGTATAACAGATTCTTCTTCTTCCATTGAAAGTTTTTTTGTAAAGAGAGACTACGGAACAGCTCTGTCTTCAATGAGAAGCAGATATAATAGAACAAATCGGTTGGCGGGCATTCGGGAAAGACTGGTCCGGTAATATGTTGCCGGTAGTGGCTGCTTGTTGCTTGTTAGTTAATAACCCACTGCTTATTATACGCCCTTATTTTCTGTGGATCATAGTACATTCCGGCTTGGGTCGGTATTTTTAGGATGTATGTCCTTTTACTTTTGTTAAGTAGGGAAGTGCACCGCAACCAGGGATTGGCATCCTTTAGTTGAGCAAAATTGATGTTGTGCTTTTGGGCAAATGATGCAAGATTATGTATTCCTGTCCGTACCGTGACATTGGTATAGGGAATAGGTGGATATAGTTGTTCGCTCTTCATTAAGAAGCCATATCGTTGAGGGTTACTGATGACGGCTTTTGCGGCAAGTAACCGGAACATGTAGCGGGATGTTTCTTCCACTAACCACAAGTCAATGGCCCGATTCACCAGTTGTTTGTCCATTTCAGAAGATATTCGCCCCTGTCCTCCGTTGTAGGATGCAGCTACACATAGCCAGTTACCATATTTGGCATAGGCCTTCTTTAAGTATTTGCAGGCGGCTTTTGTTGCTTTTTCTGCATTGTAGCGTTCGTCGATATTTCGATTCACTTCCAGCCCTAGTTCACGTGCAGTGCCCGGCATCAACTGCCATAGACCGGCAGCTCCGGCAGGAGAGTGGGCAATGGGGTTGAGGCTACTTTCTATTACCGCCAGATACTTGAAATCGTCCGGTATTTCGTTGGCTTTCAATATCGGTTCAATAACCGGGAAGTAGCGGTTGGCCCGTTTGATAGTGAGCATGGTGGTGGAATGCATAAAGGTAAACGACATCAGTTCACGGTCCATACGTTCGTGGCGGTCGTAGCGTGCTAATTCTATCTCTTGTCCTGCGTATGCGATGCTTCTGGGTACAGAAGGAGAGGTAACGCAATAAGGTACTTCAGACTTAATTGATTCAGAATCACTTAATTGACTGTTGCTAACAAGAAAAGGTAAGGCGCTTCCCACGCACAGCGATATAGCGGCAGTCGTTAAAAGTTGTAGGGATATTCTCTTCATTTTTGAATGGCTGACTTGTTTTTGCTCGTCTAAGGTACGGTTTTTAGGCGGACGGGACAAGTAAACCTAGTTTTTTATTGGAAGCCGTTCCCAGATCATTTGTGGAATCAGACGCCAGAAGAAAACGAGTAAACGATATTTCCGGTTAATAATAATCACCCTCTTTTTATGTCGCAGGGCACGGACTATTTCCCGGGCAACAGGTTCCACCTTCATTAGCATGGGGTAACGGTTTCCTTTCAGCAGGTCCGTTGCAACGAACCCTGGACGGATGTCTGTGAAATGAATATTCAGGTGCTGCATGGAAGCGAGCTGTGCCAGTGCATCAATATAGGTGTTTTGAAATCTCTTGGTGGCGGAATAAGCCGGAGCTACTCCCAATCCCTTTGTCCCGGCAATGGAACTGATGACGGCAATGTGTCCCCCTCCGTTTGCCTTGAAGTAGTTAAAGGCTGCTGTGACCATCCTGATGAACCCCTCCACATTAGTTCGGGCGGTGTTTAGCTCTATGTCCGGTTTCAGTTCGCAATTCTGACTTCCCACGCCCGAGCTTAAAAAGAATAAATCCATCCCACCTAATTTTTCGATAAGTTGCATGAGTTCTTTCGGAGCTTCTTCAGCTGTAATGTCCATTCGCTGAATCTCTACGCATGGGGAGGGAGTGGCTTGTTCTTTGTGCACTCCGCCTTCTTCAATTACATTCACTCTATCGGTATATTCGCTTGCACTGCCCTTGTCTGTATGTTCCGTTGCTGAAGCTTGTAACTTGCGTAGTTCATCTTCCCGTCTCCCTGCAATGCCGACGTGCCAGCCCTCCTGTATCAGTAACTTAGCGACTTCCCTTCCTATTCCCGATGTCGCTCCAATAATTATTGCTTTTTTCATTTCTTTTCTTTGCTTTGTTTTACTTTACATACCCATTTCCTATACAGTTTGTTTAGGTATTTTGAGCTTAACTGATGATGGTGGCAACCAGTTTTCTTCCTCCACCTCGATTGCGGAATTCGCAGAGATAAATACCCTGCCAGGTTCCCATATTCAGCCGCCTGTGGGTGATAGGAATGGTTAGGCTACTGCCCACAAGAGTTGCTTTGGCATGCGCCGGCATATCGTCGTCCCCTTCAAGCGTATGCATGTAATACGGTTCCCGCTCTTTCACCAGCCGGTTGAATATGGCATCCATATCGGTCTGTACGTCAGGGTCGGCATTCTCATTGATGCTTAGTCCGGCGGAGGTATGCTTAATAAATAAGTGGAGAAGCCCGTTTTCGGGCAGGGGTGGGAGGTTACTTACAATCTCACTCGTGATAAGATGAAAGCCCCGGCGATGCGGAGATAAGGTGAATTCTAGTTGCTCGGTCATTACGGTTTGGTTTGCTTTATTGTTCTTTGTAAAACGAATGATTGATTTATAATTAGGTGGATAAAAGTACTACTTTCGTTTTTTTTACGCAATAAGGAACCATTCTTTTCTTTAAAGTGTTATTTTTGTTAATCAAATTAATGAAAGAGTTGCATCATTCCACTCTGGCGACACTGTTGTATGACGGATATGTGGATTACTTATAAATATAAAATTGAAGGGTATGGGCAGAGTATGCGTAGTGACAGGCGGCGCAGCAGGTATCGGACGCTGCATTGTGGAAGCCTTTGCGGAAGCAGGATACCGGGTTTACTTCATCGATAAGGAGACCGAAGATATTCGCCGTCTGGAAGAACGAATGCTCAAAGAAGGTTTGTCGGTGACCGGTTTTGAAGGTGATTTAGTCGATGAGCAGACACTGGCTGATTTCTCGGAGTTTGTCCTTTCGGTCGAAGATGGCATTGACTGCTTGATTAACAATGCTTGTCTGACGAAGGCGGGTATTCTGAGCGGTTGCTCGTATGAAGACTTTCTGTACGTACAACGCGTAGGCGTGGTTGCTCCATACTATCTGTCATTACTCTTTAAAGATTACTTCAAAGGATTGGGAGCTATTGTGAATATTTCCTCCACCCGTGCTTTCCAGTCGCAGGCCGACACGGAGAGCTATACGGCGGCAAAAGGGGGAATCACTGCACTGACCCATGGATTGGCAGTAAGTCTGGCTGGTGTGGCACGGGTTAATTCCATTGCTCCGGGCTGGATTGATACCGGACGTTTCCATAAGGAAGACTATGTACCGTTTTATTCCGAAGCAGATAGTCTGCAACATCCTTCGCAAAGGGTGGGTGAATCGGCGGATATAGCCCGGGCTGCACTCTTTCTGTGTGATGAGCGCAATTCTTTCATTAATGGTGAGAACATTACAATTGACGGCGGTATGTCCAAATTAATGGTTTACCATGATGACAAAGGTTGGACTTACCGGTCTTAACTTTATTAATGCATTAAATAATGAAAAAATTAATATGTCCCCAGTGTAAAGTGGGAGTGTTTTGTGTGAAGAATGCCCAAGGAGAGCGTTTATTGGTTTATGTCCTCGAAAACGGGGAAGTGGTTACAAAAGACCCTTCGGCATCGACGGATGGTTTTGATTTCAGTGAAGTTTATTGTTTGGGATGTTCTTGGCATGGCAGTCCCAAACGTTTAGTCAAACGATAGCGGAAATATTCGTGCCATATATGCGCTATGGCGGCTCCGGGATAGTAAACCAGCATCCGGGGACCGGCATAGCGCATAATCTTTTTCATGCGTTCTTTCATTGTCGGACTATAGCAGTGTATGGTGCAAAGCCGGCAAGTAGGTTTATCTTCTCCGAAAGGACATCTGGTAAGTCTGCCGTGTGCATATTCCAATAACTGGCTGCATTCCTTGCACAACTGTTGATTCTTCTCTTTCCTTTTGCAATAGAGACGAATCATCTGTTCCACGGTTTTCTTTTCCTGTTCAATCCTGGAGTGTCCCATTACTGTTGATGTCTTGCCAATTCAACAATCTGTTGAATGAACCTGGTTTTCCCTTCAGTATAAGCATCCCTGTCATACTTAAACTTCTCTTTATGTTATGAACACCACCGTTTTAACTTCGGAAATTCCTGCTTCATTGCAGCAATAGCTTCTTCCTTGGTTAAAGGTTTTTCAGCATCTTTATTGAATTCTTCGACGAACTGTGCACAATGTTGTATCATTTCATCCATGGTACAATTCAGAGTGAATGCTCCTTTCTGATAGCAATACGTGCAATAATCGACGTTTACACTATCATCGGCGTTTGTTCCGTGCATTTCAGCGGAAGTTAAAGGCATTCCGCAACTTTGGCAATAGCTTTCCATAATCTTTTTTTTTAAGTGGCTAATAAACTCTTTTTAGTCTTTATCCTTTTGATTGTATTAACTTCTTCACGCTTCCTTCATTGAGCAGTTGTACTGTTTCAAAGTTGCCATTGTAGAATACGGCCCAATTATTGAAAATGCAAGGGACCTGTTTGGCCTTTTCCATGCTGTCTATTTCAATGAGGTTCAACGGTATCCGGTTGCTTTCGCAATAATTGTAAACCTGTTCCACGCAATTCGTTACAAAGGGACACTGATTGCTAAAATAGATGGTTAGCTCTTTTTCCTGTATGCTTTGCTTTTTGGCATTAGGCATAAACTGCGGGTGTGTGCCATCAAACGATAAGGCTAGCAACTCGTATTCATTACTGACGGTATCAACTACCTGAAAGCCATACTTCATCATGAACTTCTTATCAGAGAGAAAAGGCTTCTTCTTTTTTGAAGATAAGATGCAAATTCCCGATTTATGTTGGGTCTTTGCTTCATCTATACACGATTGCAACAAAGCTTTTCCATACCCTTTGCCTTTGTAACTTCCCGATACCCATAAACAGTAAATATAGAGAAAGTTTTGTCCGGTAACAGGTATCCATGCTTTTTCCAAAGGAGCATATTCTATGAACACTTTACCACGCACATCCAGTTTACGGAACACATGTCCTTCTGGAATACGCTTTTTTAGCCAGTTCCGTTTATCGTCTACACCGGAGCTATGCTTTTTGTCTCCAATAGCGCAGCATAAATGTTCTCTCTCTATGTTCTCTTCAGTGAGTGTAATAAATTCCATAGGTATTCCTTCTATTGTAATATAGAAAATCTGATTATTATGATTTCTTGTACAAATATACTTCAAAAAAACAGATTAACCTTTATTCGATCTTGCTAGAATGAAACCTATTCTTTTTTATTGTCTTCTATTTGATTTATCATTCTATTTTATCGATAATATGTGCAAAAGCATGAATTATCTTTCTGTTCATACTATTTACATTCCAAAGATCTGAATGAATAATGCTTTTTGTATTGGTTTCCTATGAATTATTGTGTAGTTTTATCGCCTGTATTATTTTTTTCTTTTGAAAGATTGCTTAATGTTTGATATGGATAAATCCTCTTTTTATAAGGAAGTATATAGCATAGTGGCTGATATTCCAAAGGGTAAAGTACTTACTTACGGTCAGATTGCCTATTTGGTGGGTAAACCGAATTGTTCGCGGATGGTAGGACAGGCTTTGCATAATGTTCCCGCTCATCTGGACTTGCCTTGCCACAGAGTGGTGAATGCGCAGGGACGATTGGCCCCATGCTGGCAGGAACAGCACGAATTGTTGAAGGCGGAAGGAGTACCTTTTCGAAAGAATGGGACTGTTGATCTCGGGCAATGTGCCTGGCAGATCTTTTGATGTAGGCTGAACAGTGCCTTCCTTTATTTGTTTTACTATATAATTGAATTGATGATGGGATTGGAGAATCTACAGTTTGCTTTGTGGCAGACCTGCATCTTTTTAATCCAGTATGGGGTATGATAATTTGTAAAATAGGAATAAGATGGATATTAATCATGATTTAGAAAAGAATATGTTTACGGTGACTCTTGACGGAGTAACGGCATATGTGGTTTATAAACTTATTAATGGCGGATTGGATATACGTCACACCGTGGTTCCCGATGAAATTGGAGGGCGTGGCATTGCTTCCGCTCTGGTGAAGGCTGCTTATGATTATGCTTTAAAGAGTAAGTTGACTCCGGTGGCTACATGTTCCTATGCCGTGAAATGGTTGGAACGGCATCCCGAATATAAGGGTAAAGTAAGTGAAGATTTCGGGGGAGAGGGGACTTGTGCTGTATGAACCCTGCACCGAAATTTGCTTTTGTCGGCAACAGCCATATTGCGTATTGGCCACTTGAAGCTTATTTTCCGGAGTGGGACTGCTTCAATTACGGGCGGCCCGGGGAAGGCATTGACTATGTGGAGTCTTTCGGGGAAGATGTATCTGCTTGTAAAGTGGTAGTGCAGTTTGGCAGTAATGATCTTTATGGACTGAATGTAGACAATATGGAGGAATATGCCGAGAGGTATGTCCGGGCGGTTGAGGCTATCACTGCCGTAAAGACTTACTTGTTTCCTATCCTTCCGAGAAATGATTATTGTGGGGATAGTGCGGCTGTCAACCGTTTTATTGCCACATTGAATGAGTTGATTAAACAAAAGATAGTGAAGGCTAGCGTGGTATATCTGGATGTATTTCGCCGTTTCTTATTGGATGGACGGCTCAATCCGGCGCTGACTATTGATGACTTACATCTTAATGGGGCGGGGTACCGGCTGTTGGCAGATGAATTAATAAAAAACGAAGATAAAAAATGAAATTTATAGGTGCACATGTATCGGCAAGTGGAGGAGTGGAACAGGCTCCGGTGAATGCGAATGGGATAGGGGCGAATGCTTTTGCGTTGTTTACTAAGAATCAGAGGCAGTGGGTGGCAAAACCCATACCGGAGGCTAGTGTAGATCAATTTAAAGAGAATTGCAAGACATATCACCTTGATGCTGCTCACATTCTGCCTCATGATAGTTATTTAATTAACTTGGGACATCCCGAAGAAGAGGGGCTGGAAAAGAGCCGTGCTGCTTTTCTGGATGAAATGCAGCGTTGTGAACAGTTGGGACTGAGGTTGCTGAACTTTCATCCCGGGAGTCATTTGAATAAGATATCCGTTGAAGTCTGTCTGGACAAGGTAGCGGAATCAATCAATCTGACTTTGGATAAAACTGTCGGAGTGACTGCGGTTATAGAGAATACTGCCGGACAAGGTAGCAATGTGGGCAATGAATTCTGGCAATTGAAATACATCATAGACCGTGTGAAAGACCAGTCGCGCGTAGGGGTATGTCTGGATACCTGTCATACTTACTCGGCTGGATATGATTTGGTGAATGAGTACGATAAAGTGTTTGATGAGTTTGATTCAACTGTCGGTTTTGCTTTTCTGAAAGGAATTCACCTGAATGATACGAAGAAGGCTCTGGGAAGCCGGGTCGATCGTCATGACAGCATTGGAAAGGGACTTCTCGGACTAGACTTCTTCAAGCGTTTTATGAAGGATGCACGTTTTGATGATATTCCGATTGTGCTGGAGACTCCTGATGATACAATTTGGGCGGATGAGATTAAACTTCTTCGTAGTTTTGAATAAATAGCAAACCTTGATTGCTTTGAGGTCTTGAGTTTAAGTTATAACTACGACAGTGTTGAGTCAGATAGGGTTGTAAAGGCTGAATTCAAGTTATAAATGCGACAGCTCAGTCAGATAGATTTGTAAAGTATAATATAAAAGAGAGAAGTAGATCCTCAATTCAAAACTTTAATGTTTATAACTTTTTTGACTCCTCATGAATTGTAAAAAGATAAAAGGTAAAGCTGCTTATTATATCAGCTTTACCTTTTATCTTTTTTGCTATTTTTCTGCTTAATGTAACTTTAGAATTGCCTTCGGCAAACTATTTGTTAGCTTGCCCATCAACTTCTATTGTTTTTTATTCTTCGTTAATTTTCACATTTTTCCAAGTAAATGATTGGATTAGCGATTTATTACATTTGCCGTCTTTAGCCTTGATGTTTAAGTTTTCAAAAGTGAAGTTGGTTAGCTGATATTGATCGGATTTCTTAACATCGAAGAAGATAGCACAATCTAATGTGATATTCCGCATCGTGACGTGATCGGAATAAGACATTGGAATATCTTTTTTACCTTTCAAATCAAAGAATTGAGTCCATGGTCTGACGTACAAGAAGCTTTTAGCGTTTCCTTTAATATCTTCAACAAGAATATATTCGTACTTTTGTGGGGTATCCGGACGCATCTTTAACCACAATAAATGGTTGGCTTTATCTACGGTGATACGGCGGAGTATAATATTACGGTCGTGTATGGATTCACTTCCACAAGTCAGTGCGCTATGGCAAAATCCGTAGGTGCAATCTTCGATAATGATGTTGGTGTTTGCTCCGTTATTAGGGTCTTTATCGGCATAGGGACCTTTTCCTCCTTTAAGTGCAATAGCGTCGTCGTTGACTGACATATAACAACCTTTCACCAATACATTATTGCAAACGTCAATGTCGATAGCGTCTGAACTTGGTGCTTTTACGGGAGCAGCTGGTGCTGTGATACGCAAATTCAGCAGTTTGATATTGTTGCACTTATAAAGATGTGTCGTCCAGAATGGTGAATTCATCAGGTGGACGCCGGAGAGCTGAACATTATTGGAATTTGAAATGTAGACTAAGCGGGGACGCATCTCATCCATATTGGTGCATTTGGGATTTACCGCCCGGCGCAACCAGAATGATTTCCAATACCTCAGTCCGTTGCCATTGATTGTTCCTTTCCCGGAAATAGTGAATCCATCAACCTTGTTGGCATTAATAAGAGCCGAGAAATATTTTAAACTCTGTCCTTCAATCCGGGTGTTTACAATAGGGAAATTACTGATGTCGTCGCTGCCTTTGATGGTCGCTCCTTGTTCCAGATAGAGATGAGTCTTGGGTTTGAAAAACAAACCACCTGTGAGATAAGTACCTTTAGGGATGATGATAACTCCGCCTCCTTGTTGGCTGGCTAGGTCAATAACAGCTTGAATCTTCTCTGTTTGGAGGAGAGTACTGTCATTTACAACTCCGTAATCTGTAATTGTATAGTTCTTGCCGAGTGTGCTAATATCTACAATTTTATTTTGGCTGAACCAGTCAGGAATTGGAGTCCCGTCGGGAAACTTATCTTGGGCAATTGTCGATAAGCTGATTAGAAGACTGCATAATAGTACTAAACATTTCATGGTTTAAATCTTGTTTGGGTTAATAATCACTCGTTGGGCGATAAATTTATCTGTTTGCAAAAATACTTAATATCATTGATATACAAATGTATAAACCATATCCATTTCATAAGCAATTTGTCGGTTTACCTAGCTGTTTTGATTCTGTTCTTTACGTTCTTGTATTTCTCCTCTTTCTACAATTCTTTAAAAAAAGCATGTATTTTATCTTCTCAATGAGATATTTCTGTAATTTTGAGCCCGTTGAATAATTTGATAACAATAAATTAGCCTTTCTTGTCTGGTGAAATGTACTTTTATGATTACATACCTGATCATAATTGAATAGAGGATGGGCTGATATTCATGAAGTGTTATGGGAGGATATATTAATAAGAAAATAATTAGTCGTGTATTAGGTGTATTGCTTCTTATAGAGATGGGGCTGTTTATGCTTTGTGCAATTGTTTCTCTTTGTTATAGGGAGAATGATTATATCTATTTTCTTTATACTTGTGGCATAAATGCTGCGGTCGGGGGATTGCTCCTGTTGTATGGGCGAAATGCAGAGAATAGCATGAACCGTAGGGATGGTTATTGTGTGGTGAGCCTTTCATGGGTGTTTTTTACAGCATTCGGTATGCTTCCTTTCTATTTGAGTGGTAGTATAGACACTATTACCAATGCCTTCTTTGAAACGATGTCTGGATTTACGACAACAGGAGCCTCTATTCTTGACAATATCGAATCTCTTTCTCATGGAATGCTTTTCTGGCGAAGTCTGACTCAATGGATAGGTGGTTTAGGTATTGTCTTCTTTACGATCGCGATACTTCCTATCTTTACTACTGGTGGTGTACAATTGTTCTCGGCAGAGTCAACAGGGGTAACCCATGATAAGACGCATCCCAAGGTAAATGTCATGGCAAAATGGTTGTGGATGATTTATCTTTTTCTTACAGTTGCCGAAACGGTACTGCTGATGTTGGGTGGAATGAATTTGTTTGATGCCGTCTGTCAGTCTTTTACTACCACTGCCACCGGAGGATATTCTACGAAACAAGCCAGTATTGCTTATTGGAATTCTCCTTATATAGAATATGTGGTTGCTGTCTTTATGATACTTTCCGGTATGAACTTCTCTCTTTATCTGGTCTGTCTGAAAGGTAAAATAGGGCGACTGTTTAAGGATGAAGAAATTCATTGGTTTCTGGGTTCTGTGGGCATTATAACGGCAATGATTACCATTGCATTGGTGCTTCAAAATCACTACGGTCTGGAGCTCGCTTTTCGGAAATCTCTCTTTCAGGTAGCTTCGGTACATGCTTCTTGTGGTTTTGTTACAGATGATTTTAATTTATGGCCTCATTTTACATGGCTCTTGTTACTGATTGCTATGATCTCCGGAGGGTGTACAGGCTCTACCAGCGGTGGAATTAAGAATATGCGTTTGCTGATCTTTGCCCGTGCGGTGAGAAATGAATTTAAGCGTTTACTGCATCCTAACGCAGTGTTGCCGGTACGGGTAAATAATCGTGCTGTGCCTACATCGGTTGTGACTTCAGTAGTGCTCTTCATCACCTTTTATCTTGTAATCGCCTTTATTGGGTGGACGGTCTTGCTTTTCCTTGGTGTCGGGTTTACCGAATCAATCAGTACTGTTGTGTCGAGCATGGGTGGTGTGGGACCGGCATTAGGTAGTTGTGGACCAGAGTATTCGTGGAATGCCTTGCCGGTTGCAGCTAAATGGGTGCTTTCATTCTTAATGCTTATTGGCCGTTTGGAACTGTTCAGCGTCTTGTTGTTGTTCTATCCCGGTTTTTGGAAGCGGCATTAATTGATTTCAGTGTGTTTCTGCGTACTGATTCCACTGCTTTCGACAAAAAAGATGGTTCCATTAGTTCGAGCATGCTACGGTATTCATTCATTAACTCGGGAATCGTTTTACATAATTCATAAGCCAGTTTCATGCATAAGCTTTTAACTGCCGGCAATTCATCTTTAGACATCATATGCTCCAGACAGAAATCTAAGAAGTCTACCCGTGGTGGATCAAGAAAGGATTGCTTGTGAAGCAAACTGAGCAATAAGCGGCGCTTACCCGGATGTATACACCGCAATGTCTCATCAATTATTTCCTGTTGCTTGCTTTCCAGCCATCTGTTTTCCTGTTGATTGAAATGTGTGCAGATCCATAACGCCTGATAAGAGACCGTTTTATCTTCGTCGAAAATCAGTTGGTACAATTCCGCTGTTTCTGCTTTATTGCCACTAATGTAGGAGATGATCTCCTGAATGTCATTGTTGTGTATACGCTCTGTTAGCCTTTCTCTGAGATTCATGATCCTTATACTTAGTTTAATGCAAAGATATGGGGATGTTTGGCTCTACATTCCGGTTCTTAAAAGGGCTATTATTTTCCGATACAAAAAGTGAATATTTTTGATAATCTTTGATAATCAAAGAGCTCAATAGTGGATGAAAAACGTGAGATACAAGGTTTTAAAACCTATCTATTTGATAATCAATACAATGCTAGTGATTTGTCTTTTCCGTTCACCTTCTATTCATTGCAAAAATAGCGTTTTAGCCTTGAAATACCAAGGTCTTTTTACATTTTATTTTGAGGTACAAAAAGATGAAAACTTTAATTCTGTGAAATAGTATATTTTGATGGATATACGTCTTTTTTTTCTCGTGTTATTTCGCTTAGGTTATGGATGATGTCTTAGATGAGCCAAGTGATAATTAATCCTATTTGTTGCATACAAATTGTTGTTTGATTCTCCATTTTTTACTTTCCAAAAAAGAACTATCCATCCTTGATTTTATTTACCCTCCTCTACTCTGACCCATTTCTTTCACTATCCTTTTTTGCCTAAAGAGGTTTAGTCTCTTCTTGCATATATTATACAAGTACCGAAGTAAACTTGTCCTTAACCTTTTATACCCTTTCTTTTTTGGTAAGCAGATAGTCTTTCCTATTTTACGCTTACTTATCTTGATTCACCTCTTGTAGCCTTGTTTGTGATTTTAGTTGCAAAGGTAAAAGTTTCAATTTCCCCATTCTTACACGGTCAAGGCTTTACGGTTTCTACCTCAATCTCCATCCACCATACATGTGCGAATATGATAAAGAATCAAAAGGAATAAATGATGATTAGCCGGTAGAGTTGGATTATCCTGCAATTTATTATAGCTTTTATGGTATTGTTACAGCAAGTTTATAAATAGAACAAGAGTGTCTGACAATTATTTTAGTAAATTTGCGATATATATTTGATTGGATAGTGGGTAAGGAAGAAGTTTCTCAAGTTTTCCCTTTAAAATATTGTGTTTTTTATGACAAAATCTTTATTAGATAAAATATCACATGATTCTCAAAATTCATACATAACTGATAAATGGATGAACCAGAAAACAGGCGAAATTATTGATATCATCGGTGATGGCTGCTATCGTTTTATAGATTATATTATCGAAGGCGATGTTATCAGGAAACGCTATATTTCCCAGGAAGAAGAATTGAATTGTCCCATCATTGCAACTGGAGTAGTGGGTTATTGGCTTCATAGTAGAGATAAATTTTCTATCAAAGTTTTATTTGAAAGCTATTACTCTCTGAAAATGTCCCAATACGAGAAGGAGCATGAGAATGACGATGATGCTTGGAATAGAGATTTGAAGAAGGAATTTGCTTTGCGCTACCACATTCCAACAGAGAAGAAAGCCATTCATTCATCAGAAGCTATTTTTGAATTTCTGACAGAAGAGGATGTTAAAAAAGTCAGAAATATAACTAAGAACTACCTCCAGTTTATACGATTCAAACGTAAGGTACTCTACCCACCCCAATATTCAAGCAACAGAGTAATTGAAGATACATTTTTCTCTGCTTATGATATTGGTGGCGGTGCTTATGAATGCGTGGATTGGTTCAGGACAGAATATGATTTACCATATATGAGTAATAACTGGGAAAGAGAAAAAAACAAGAAGTCACAACTCTGTGGTAGGTGGAAGATATGGCATGAAATCGAGGCTCCGGCATATATTCAGGAAGAATATGAGGATTTTGACGAAAAAGTACTCTTGTATTCCAATGGAGGAATGATGGATGAAATTAACGAGAATTTAAAGACTTGTCAAACTCAAGAAGACAGAATTAGGTATATTATATCTCTTCTACAACCATTCAAAAATTTTGCCGATGTATTCTATCCTAACACAAGGATTAATGAACGTAAAAAAGCAATAGAAGAAGATAAAAAGTTGAGAGTAGATTATCAGAAGATACCTGAAGATACCAAAGATGAAAAGACAGGAGAACTCATCCATCCTCAAAGACAAATTGAGGCCATTGATAAAAGCATTAAGAGATATCAAAAAGATATAGAATATTGGGAGTTTGTCCAAAACAGATTCTATTGGTTCGCTCAACATGGTTTGACTGGTGAGTTTACTGAAGAGGAAAGCCACGATATGTGTACCTATCTTGGTCATTGGTGGGGTTTGATGATCACATTTTCGAGAAGACTTGCTGCTCTTGCATTAACCTATGGTATCAAGTTGATGGATGTACAAGAGGAATGCAGCATTTATTTGAATTGGCATTTTATTATTAGAGACTATGTTGATGAGAAATTTGTGATGTCGTTCAAACACGCTCGAAAGCTATTAGATGAGATAGAATCAAAAAATGCGAATATAGAAGTGGATGAAAGAGGTAATACCAAAGAAGAGCAAGATGATACTATTCAAGTACTCTTGGAGCATCATGATAATACGAATTTAGATTACTATCTCTCCAAGAATCATTGGAACTATAGAGTAAACTGCTTGCTTTATAAGTTCCTGCTCATATTTTATGAGGGGCATGAGGTCGCTGATTTTCTGAATCCGTCCCGTGATAGAATGTTGGAATCCAATCCTGATTACGGAAAGCTTTATGGCATATTCTTCAATGAGGCTTATACTATTTGCAAAGATATTATTACAGATGAAATACCAGAAACTAAACTTTCAACATATTTAAAAAAAGTGTCGACTTGGAAATTTCGATCACTCAAAGATATGCACCTTATTCCTAACGCTATTGATTCCATAGAAGGTTATCACATATTATGTATGTCTTTCTCTATTCTTTCTCTATTGGAGGTCAAAACAGAATCCACCAAAAAGTTTATAGACCATTTATGTATTTTTGATAACGAAGTCTATTATATGTACAAACACCAGTTCAAAGACTATTGTATCAATTACCAGATTCTTGTATTTGGCCTTTTGCATGAACGAAAAGATCTTGGTGACAGCTATGATTTCGACAATGTTTACGAAGCGATGAAGCATGACTTTGTATGGTATGCTAAATTATTTGATGATTACGAAAGGCAACATCAAAAAAGAGATGCTGATGGGACAAAGAACAGCGTCTTTACACCTGTATATATATCATATAATTGGCGTAGTAGCGAACTGATTGCGGAACAATTGTGTGGTGCATTAGATAAAGCAAAAGTCAAATATGCTATCGATAAAAAGAACTGTCCTTATCGAGAAAACATTCGTGAATTCGAAAATCATCTTGGCAGTGCTAACATGATTATCACTGTAATCAACGATGAATATCTGAAGTCTATTCAGTGTATGCGAGAACTTGCGTTAATATCTAAAAAAGGAATGATTGATGAACGCCTATTCCCGATAGTTGATTTGGATAATCGAGAAGTGACGGTGTTTGCGCAATACAGGCAACATTGGATTGATGAACTTGAAAAATATGAAACTATTGACAAATCACCAGGTAATGATGGTCCTATTTTAGAAGTCAAACAAGATATAAATCTTATCATAAATGAGTTTTCTGATATTTGGGAATATATAAAGAACGTGAATTCCCCCTCATGGGAAATACTATCCCAAAATGGTTGCAAGTTGATTATTGATAAAATTTTGGAAAGAATTAATCAGAAATGATGAGTATCAACATAATATACACATAAGCAAGCCTTTGTCTATAGAAATAAAGATTTAATTTTTTGTGCCATACAAAAAAGGGAGTGTAATTAAACTCTGTCTGTTTTCTATTTAGTTTTAAATCTCTACAAATATAATTTTTTCTTTTTGGATTAACCAATGCTTCTTAAGGTAGTTTTCGGATATGTGCAAGGGCGGCGAAGAATGAGCCGTTTATATACCCTTGCTCACATCATAAAGCTACCTTTTCTTTGCGTTTGAAAAGCAAAAAAGGGAAAATGGATTATATCGCCAGAGGCATTCTCTCTCCAAACTTGATTTGTAGCTGCCCGGCAGTTAACGCCCAATTTTGGAGCGGTTGCGTCCATTTCTTGGAGATGTTCATCACAGCCAAGTAGATTAACTTCATCCATGCCATATCATTGGGAAAAACACCCTTGGTTTTGGTCACCTTTCGTACTTGACGATGAACCCCCTCGACGGCGTTAGTTTTGTAAATCAGTTTTCGGATATGCTCATCATAAGCAAAATAGGCCGATAGATTATCCCAGTTCCTCTGCCATGACTCCAAGACAACTGGGTATTTTTACCCCATTTATCTTCTAGTTTATCAAGGTTGAACTCTGCTAAATCTTTATTAGGGGCTTGATAGACTGTTTTCAAGTCTGCCATAAACTCTTTTTGATCTTTGGAAGCAATGTACTTCAATGAATTACGAATCTGATGTATGACGCAATTCTGGATGATTACCTCAGGGAAAATTGTACTGATTGCTTCGGCAAAGCCCGTGAGATTGTCAATATAAGCGATCAGAATATCTTTCATGCCACGTACTTTCAGATCCGTCAACACGCTCAGTCAGAAGTTGGAACTCTCACTTTCCGACACATACAGACCAATCAATTCTTTATGTCCATCTTTGTTGACTGCCAGAACATTATAGACTGCTCGACTTTCAGTACGACCACTATCCTTCATCTTGTAATGCATCGCATCAAGCCATACAATTAATTGTGTACATTGATTCTAGTGGACGGCTTTGCCACTCCTTGACCTTGGGGACGATACGTTCAATGATCTCACTTAGGGTATTGTGGGAGATTTCAACATCATACATCTCCTCGATATGGGAGGAAATATCCCGAAGGTTCAACCCCATACCATACAGACTGATAATCTTGGAAGACATGTTATCTGCAAGAATAGTCTCACGCTTTTTTAGGATCTCAGGACTAAAGCTACTGTGACGATCTTGGGGAGTCACGATATCAATCTCCCCGGCCATCGTTTTGACCCGTTTGCTTCCACGACCAATACGCTTATTGCCTTTAAGCCGCTCGGAATCATCAAGGTGGGAAGACATCTCGGCATCTAAAAACTTTTTTAGTAACGGACCAAAGGCGCCGTCTTTGCCCGTGAGCGATTTCCCACTACGTAGTTGAGATAACGCTTTGTCACGCATCTGCTGATACTCTTCACTGTTTCTATCCATAATACAAATGTAATTGTTTTTGGACAGAGTTAAGATTACGCCCTCATCGTTCCTGTTAATCAGTATAATTTTCCGTTTGTGCAGCTTATTCATTAAGCCGAATTCTGCAAGTCTCTTTGACTCTCTGTTTCCTTACTCTCTCTTTGTAAGCAAGATTAGCACACCTATGAGGCAATAGGCTGTCGTTGTTTTTCGGGCGATAAATTCATTACCACACTAATAGCTTTTCTTCTAAATTTCAATGTTACTGCTCATTTTTTTCTCTGGTTATATCGCCAAAACTATTTCAATGCATACCACCACGTACCAATGCGTGCCACATTCTCCATAACCTTGCCGATGGTTTTTACTGTGCAAACCCTTGTGGTACAAATACGGTACAGAAAAGAGCTAAAAATTGCTTGTCAACGATAAAAAACGATGATATAGACAAAAGTAAGGTGTTGAAAATCAACGCCTTATTAATCAATAGTGATGTATGTAAATTGTTAGTAATCAGTAATTATTTCCCAATGCAAAAATGATGGAATATATTTTGGAGTACCATGTCGTTTGTCACTTCTCCTGCAATGTCCGAAAGGTGGTAGATGCATTCGCGAATGTCCTGCGATAGAAAGTCTCCGGATAGATTCGCCGCTAATCCATCCTGAACCCGATGGATGGCTTCCAATGCATGGGTCAGTGCTTCGTAATGCCGCACGTTGCTGACGATAACATCGTTCTGGGAAATAGCCGGTAGGTTGGCAATATCAACCAGTTGTTGCTGTAGCTTATTTGTATTTACCCGTTTTTTAGCTGAGATGAAAAGATGTTCGATTGCTGGTAACTTAGTGTCTATATTGTTAATAATGGCCTGTTTACTCTTTTCGTCTATCAGATCGGATTTGTTGATGATTAATAAGATTTTTTTGTCTTGGTAACGTTGCAAAATGCTTTGGGATAGTTCCTCCAGTTGTTTCTGAGCGCTTAATGCATCTATTATTAGAAGTATGATTTCCGCCTGACCCAGTTTTTGGAAAGTACGCTCTATGCCCAGGCTTTCAACCAAATCACTGGTCTTACGAATTCCAGCTGTATCAATAAACCGGAAGGTAATTCCACCAATGTTGATGGTATCCTCTATGACATCGCGCGTGGTGCCATGAACGTCGCTGACAATGGCTTTATCCTCATTAAGCAAGACATTGAGTAGGGTTGATTTTCCGGCGTTGGTTTCACCGACAATAGCTACCGGCACTCCGTTCTTAATCGCATTTCCTATACTAAATGAGTTGACTAGGCGGGACAAAATATCTTCAATGCGGTCGGCTAGATGACATAATTCGGTGCGATCGGCAAATTCCAATTCTTCATGGTCACTGAAGTCCAGTTCCAACTCAATAAGAGAGGTGAAATGAAGAAGTTGGGCACGAAGTTCTGCCAACTCTTTGCTGAATCCTCCGCGCATTTGGTTCATGGCGAGACGATGGGTTGCAGCAGATGAGGACGCTATTAAATCGGCCACTGCTTCGGCCTGACTTAAGTCCATTTTGCCATTGAGGAATGCCCGCTGGGTATATTCTCCGGGCTGGGCCATACGGCAACCATTTGTGATTAATAGTTGCATGACTTGTTGCAGGATATAGCTTGATCCGTGGCAAGTTATTTCTACAGAGTCCTCTCCTGTATATGAGTGGGGCGCTTTGAACAAGCTGACAAGTACTTCGTCAATAATCTCTTTCCCGTCCGATATTTGTCCGAAATTTAAGGTGTAGGGTTTGCACTCCATTAAGCTTTTCCCATTTTTTATCGATTGGAAAATAGATGCAGTAATAGCTATTGATTCCGGTCCCGAAATACGAACAATGCCGATAGCACCTCCCTGGGCAGTAGCTATGGCACAAATGGTATCTTGCTTCATAAAATAATCTTTTCCAGAACAAAGATAGTGGTTTAATAACAAAAACAGAGATTAACTGTTTGTTATTCACGTTTTTTACTATATTTGTATTGCGTAGTATTGTAATGATAGCCTATGAAAAGTCGCAATTTTTCTTTTTGGGATACTGAGAGTAATCAGATACCACAGGAATATTTCCAAAAGATTATGTCAGTTCTTGCAGCTCATCAAATCGCTTTTTGGGAATATGATCTCTTGAGTGGTGACATAACTTTATCAAAAGACTTTTTTGAAATATTAGGGTTGGAGCAAATTGGCATTCATTTTAGTTGTTTGGAGGATGCTTATTTATCTTTTCATCCGGATGATGTCGAAACTTATGACAAAGCTTTCTCTCAAATGCTCAAAGATCGGACAAAAAGCAATGTAATCTCATATCGTCGCGTTGGCAAAGGTGAAGAGATTGTATGGCTGGAAGACCATTTTTTGTCCTATCAGAGAGATGATTTGGGGCATCCGACAAAGCTTGTGGTGTATACTGTGAATGTTACATCTCACAAAGAGAAGGACCATGAGATAAGGCGTCTTGTGGACTATAATAAAAAAATTATAGAGGCCCTTCGTGAAATTATATTTATTTTCGATGATAATTTGCTTATAGTAGATGTCCTTGTAGGAAAAGGTATCACCTTGCATTTTCCGATTGAGAATTTGCGGGGATCTAATGGGCGTGAATATTATACTCCGGAAGTTTGTGATCTCTTTATTCAGAATATAAGAGCATGCTTGGCTGATGATGAGACTCGTGAGATTGAGTATTCGTATAAGATTGATGATCAGCTACGATATTTCTATGCTCGTATTGCTCCTTTTGGAAAACATCAGGTTCTGGCTCTAATTCATGATATCACGAATAGGGTTCGGCGTTCGGAAGAGTTAATAGAAGCGAAGAGGCGTGCCGAAGAATCGGATCGAATGAAAACTCTATTTCTGGCGAATATGAGTCATGAGATACGTACTCCGCTAAATGCTATTATCGGATTTTCAGAGAGCATTCTTTTTGCGGAAACGGATGAACAAAGGAACGAATATTTAAATATTATTCAAACGAATAATAAGTTGTTGCTGCAATTGATAAATGATATTCTGGACTTATCGCGTATTGAATCGGGAGATGCCGAGATGTATATTCAAACGGTTAATTTGTCTGAGTTGATTGCTGATGTAGGGACGGTATACCGCCCAAAGCTATCTCATGAGGTAAAGCTGGACATTGTTTGTCCTAAGAAAGATATTTTCATCTTGTCTGATAGGAACCGGCTTACTCAGGTACTGTCTAATTTGCTTTCTAATGCAGTGAAGAATACAGAGAAGGGGACTATTACATTAGGATTTACAGTGGATGAAGAGTGGGCTAAACTTTATGTTTCGGATACCGGATGTGGAATTCCAGAGGATCATTTATCTCTCATTTTTAATCGTTTTGAGAAACTGGATCATTTTATGCAAGGAGGTGGATTGGGACTTTCTATTTGTAAAAGTATAATGGAACGTCTTGGCGGGCGGATAGAGGTCCAATCGGAAGTTGGTGTTGGCAGTACTTTTTCTGTCTATCTTTATTGGAATGCCGCCGAAAACATGGTGAGTAAGAGTGTGGGGAAAAAGAAGAAAATTCTAATTGTGGAGAGCTCTGAAGTTGCTTATAAAGAGCTGGAGTCTACATTCAATGACCGATATGAATTACTATGGAGAATTGACGGGAATAAAGTGTTAAGTACTTTTTTACGTGAAGCCCCGAGTCTGGTACTGATTAATTTGAATATTGCCCAATTAAGTGGGGTGCAAGTCATTGAAAAGCTACGTAAAATTTCGGCTTCAGTGCCCATTGTTGCCGTTACAGAACAGGTCTATTATACGGAGCGACAAAGGGCACTGCAAGCCGGGTGTAATGAGGTGATGACAAAACCTTATTCTCTCAGTCGAATAGAGCAGGTTTTAGAATCTTATTTAACTGATTAAATGCGGTCTAATACCTTCTTTACAAGCACATCTATTGTGTTCTTGTAGCCAGTATTTGCTTCTTTGATGAGGCGGTTGGCTATTACCATACAAACGGTCATTGCTTTATGCCCCATTAATAAGCTTAATCCTGCTAAAGCGGAGCTCTCCATTTCAAAGTTTGTGATGCGATGACCTTTGTATTCAAATGCTTCAATCTTATCATTTTGCTTAGGGTCCGCCAGCGGGATACGTAATTCTCTTCCTTGTGGGCCGAAAAAGCCATTGGCTGCAATGGTGACACCGCGTACCATATCGTCTTTTGCTATTCGATTGATCAGTTGTTCGTCTGCATTGACCACATAAGGTGCTGGAGCACACATATTGCCGCTCCAGCCCATATGGTTTAGGAATGCACGTTCAAAAGACAAGTCACAAACAGCGTTGCGCCCGGAATAGAAGTTCAGTAAGCCGTCAAAACCCATAGATTTTTGCGAGCAAATGAATGTCCCTACCGGAGTGTTGGGTTGTAATCCTCCACAGGTACCAATCCGGACTATTTCTAGCTGACGAAGTTTTTCTTTCTCTTCCCGGGTTTGGAAGTCGATGTTTGCCAAGGCGTCCAATTCATTGAGAACAATATCTATGTTATCGCAGCCTATTCCTGTTGAAATGATGCTGATTCGTTTGCCTTTATAAGTTCCTGTAATGGTTTTAAACTCCCGACTTTCAACCTCACATTCTTTGGTTTCAAAATGAGAGGCTATCAGAGCTACCCGTCCCGGGTCACCGACTAAAATGACCTTGTCTGCAAGCCACTCCGGCTTAACATGCAAGTGAAAAATCGAACCGTCATCATTGATTATCAGTTCAGAAGGTGCAAAGTACTTTTTCATTATTACTGGTTGAATTAAGCTGTTATTACTACTCTATTACCGGTTTGTTGTTGCTTCCTCTATTAGGTCTTGCAATAGTGTCGCGCATAGATGTATCTGCTTCTATGTTTTTCATTCGATAATAGTCCATAATTCCTAGGTTGCCACTGCGGAATGATTCGGCCATAGCTCTTGGTACTTCAGCCTCTGCTTCAATAACTTTGGCGCGTGCCTCTTGTGCTTTAGCTTTCATTTCCTGTTCGTTGGCAACAGCCATTGCACGACGTTCTTCTGCTTTTGCCTGGGCTATGTTCTTATCGGCATTTGCTTGATCAATCTGCAAGGCAGCACCAATATTTTTACCTATATCGATATCGGCGATATCAATGGATAGTATTTCAAATGCAGTGCCGGCATCCAAACCTTTGCGAAGAACCAGTTTTGAAATAGAATCAGGGTTCTCAAGCACTGATTTGTGGCTTTCGGCCGAACCGATTGAAGAGACAATACCTTCACCTACACGGGCTAAAATCGTATCTTCTCCCGCTCCTCCCACTAATTGGCGGATATTAGCACGTACCGTTACGCGGGCTTTGGATATTAGCTGGATACCATCTTTAGCCACAGCTGTAACCGGAGGGGTATCAATCACTTTAGGGTTAACCGACATTTGTACCGCTTCAAAGACGTCACGTCCGGCAAGATCTATGGCAGTAGCCATTTGGAAAGTTAACTCGATATTGGCTTTTGAGGCTGAGACTAATGCGTGGACTACCTTTTCGACATGTCCCCCTGCCAGGTAATGGGCTTCCAATTCATCCCGGCTTATATTACTCAATCCGGCTTTGTGCGCTTCGATCATGCCGGGAACTATTATATACGGTGGCACATTACGAATTCGCATCAGAAATAGTTGTATTAGCGAAATGCGGACACCCGATACTTTCGCCGACAGCCACAGAAAGAAGGGTACATAATGGAAAAACAGCACTAAAAAAATAATGCCTCCTACGATAAGGAATACTGTTAAATACATAGGTTCTACATTCATAAATGTGTAGGTATTAAGTGAATACTAATTTTTTATTTTTTCAACTAAGATAACTCCGTCAGTGATACGAGTTACGACTATTGGTGTTTTCTCATCGAGAAAGCCGTCATTGGACTTAACTTCTACAATTTCTCCGTTTATTTCGGCATATCCAATTAGAGGCAGGCGGGTCGTTGCGACTCCCTTATCTCCGACTTTTACTCTTTCAGCTGCACTATGGTCTATTTGTGAGGTTATATTTTTCTTCAATGCAAACTTATCTAGCGTATTAGACTTCATAAACCAGATTAATGATCCTATACATGATACAGCGGAGACTCCCAACGTTATGAATCCGCCGATAGTACCGATATTAGCAAATGCATAATAGTTTGCAAAAATGATGCAAGCTCCTGCTAATATTCCGGCAATACTGATGCCGGGAATGACAAACAGTTCAATCAGGAATAGAATGATTGCGGCGACAATAAGTACTGAAATGATAAGTATATCCATATTTATCTCATTTTAAATTTTTGATCTCGTTATTACGTACTTCTATAGCGGTTCTTGAAACTTCTTCGTATAATTGTTTCACTCTTTTCTCCAAATCAAGAATAGCCGGTGATAATTTCGATTTTTCAGCCTCGTTCATATTGGCATATCGTATTCGCTGATTCATTAATTTACGTTGTTGCTGCTTCAATTCCTTCTCTGTTTGACGATATTTACTGAAAAGAGTTTTGGCTTGTGCCGACTTGAAATCGCTTAACTGGTGATAGGTTGTGTTATCATTAATGACAAAATCGAAATCATAAATCGGCTTTGCTTCTGATTTTTCCTTATAGGCGTTCTGTAAGCGTATTTTGGCATCGGTCACTGCGCTTTTGTCAAACCATGTTTCTTTTAATGAATGTATCTGTGCAAGTTGTATTGCTCTTTGCTGGCCTATTGATTCATAATTGTACACTTCCTTTGAAGTATTTGGAATAAAAACGTAGATACACACTTTTCCATCGGGCTGATAGCGGTCGGATGCAAACCATCCCAAGTTATTAAACCCGTCTATAACATACATGTAGTCGTTGTAAGGCGAATTGAATGGCATTCCCACGTTCTCTGGGGTCAGATATGAATCGCTAGTCGTATTATAGCGGGTGACAAAGATGTCGTAGCCTCCCATTGAATTTTCACCATCTGCGGCGTAGTAGATGGTGATGCCATCTGTTGACATGTAGGGGTAGTTCGCATTGATTCCTTCATTAATTATAGCGGGCAGTAATTTACCTTCACTCCATTCTCCTTGCATTTTATTGCGGGTGAGGATGCTGAATTGCCCATCGGGCTGGCGTTCTCCATAATAAATCTTATTGCCGAGCTCTGTCTTGTAAACAGTTGCTTCTTCTTCCGTTTTGTTTTCAAAGAAGTCATTATACATGAATAGTTTTCCCGATTCGGAGCTTATCTTATATGCACTTAAGAATCGTTTCTTATCTACTACAAAGCTATCTATAATACAGACTTTCTCTATTCCTTTCAGCATGCGTAAGTGCGTCTTACTCTTTTCCAACAATTTTTCGACTTTTTCCGTGGGTTTACGTCTTTTGCTGAGCTCATCGATATAGTTTTCATAGCATTTCACCCCATCTTCAAACCGGTATAGGTTGTCGTAGGTTTGTGCGAGATAGAGTTGTCCGGTTGGCACACGTTTTTTTACGGCCGTTTCCAGGTAGTTCAATGCCTCACTTGGTTTTCCTGTTTTTAAACAACATACCCCGTACCATAGATTATAGTTTCCACTGGTTGGGTGTGCTTTTACTAAATCCTTAAAAATCGGCTGGGCTTTCTCATATTCGCCTTTTTGGTATAGCACTTTGGCTTGTGACAAAGTTTGTGCAGGCACATTGGTGAATGCGAGACAAAGTAAAAACAATAATATGTATTTTTTAGTCATATCCTAAACTACTCTTGCTGGTTCTAATGTTCAAAAATACAAATTAATTATGAATAATGTGGACTTAGCTGATTCTATTATGTTAATTCTTCTTTAAATAGATCTTTTCTATTACTTTTGCAGCCGATTTTCAAAGAGGAATATATGTCGCAATATACGGAAGAAGAAAAAGTGTTTCGGCGCATTGAAAAGCGTTTATGCAAAGGAATAGCAGAATATGGATTAATTGAGGATGGAGATAAGATTCTAGTTGGGCTTTCAGGAGGTAAGGATTCATTGGCTCTAGTGGAGTTACTGTCAAAACGGGCACGTGTTTTTAAGCCTCGATTTTCGATTGTGGCAGTACATATTGTCATGAAAAATATACCTTATCAAAGTGACTTGACTTACTTGCGGAACCATGCTGAATCATATGGTGTTCCCCTGGTTGTGCATGAAACCGAATTCGATGCGAGCACGGACACACGAAAGTCGCCTTGCTTTTTGTGTTCATGGAACAGGCGGAAGGCTCTTTTTGCGGTGGCAAAAGAGTATCATTGTAATAAGATTGCATTGGGGCATCATATGGATGATATTTTGGTCACGTTATTGATGAACATGACTTTCCAAGGAGCGTTTAGTGCTATTCCGCCCCGCTTGTCCATGAATAAATTTGATATGACAATCATCAGGCCGATGTGTTTGGTTCATGAAGCGGATTTAGTGCGACTAGCTCAAATAAGAGGTTATAGGAAACAAGTAAAGAATTGTCCTTATGAGTCACAATCTCATCGTAGTGAGATGAGGGAGGTTTTGAATAAGATGGATCAGATGAATCCAGAGGCCCGTTATAGTATTTGGGGAAGTATGGCGAACGTGCAGGCTGAATTACTTCCTCAAAAATGCAATAAATAAACAAGTTACATAAATATAGCATTGAAAATGAAAGCAATTTATACTATCTTACTTTTAATTGTGTCCAATATCTTTATGACATTTGCATGGTACGGTCATTTGAAATTGCAAGAAGCTAAGCTGATCACTAATTGGCCGTTGTATGCAGTCGTGTTGTTTTCATGGTCAATCGCTTTGATGGAATATACCTGCCAGGTTCCAGCCAATCGAATCGGTTTTTCCGGCAATGGCGGACCATTCTCGTTGTTGCAACTGAAAGTTATTCAAGAGGTGATAACTCTTACTGTCTTTACTGTTTTTGCCTCTTTACTATTCAAGGGGGAGTCTCTTCATTGGAATCACTTTGCTGCTTTTATTTGCTTGATACTAGGCGTTTATTTTGTCTTCTACAAATAAGAAAGTCTTGTAAATCTGCTAACGGAGTGAGGTTTGTATTCATCCGTTATGGAGCAAATTCACTGCCAAAAGAAAACAGATGGTGTGTTAGGACCCAACAGATGATGTGTTGAGTGCTAACAGACCATCTGTTAGGGGTAAACAGACCGTCTGTTGGAGGTCAATACATGATGTGTTTGCCCCCAATAGACGATCTGTTCTGCAAAACCTGTTCTCGATTACTTTTCTTTGATATATTTCTTCATACCTTTAGTAAAGTATGTTTTGAGTGCCCCTTTCTCATCACTATAGATGAAATAAGCTTCTATATCAGGATGGGCATTCGTGAATTTTTCCGCTTTTTCAAGTCCCATTACCATAAATGCAGTGGCATAAGCATCAGCACTCATGCAATTTTTAGCTACTACTGTGGAAGATAATATGTTGTGTTGCACCGGGTAACCGCTTATGGGATCGATGGTGTGCGCATATTTCTTTCCGTTCCGGTAATAAAAGTTCCGGTAATTGCCCGAAGTTGCTATGCCTACATTGGTTATTTGAAGTATTGTTTGTATGTCATCGTTGAGTGACAGGGAATCATCTATGGGCTTATTAATGCCGATTTGCCATAAATCTTGTTTGGGATTTTTGCCACGCGCTACAAGCTCTCCTCCAATATCCACCATGTAATTATGAATGCCTTTCCTTTCAAGAAGTTCCGAGACTACATCCACGGCGTACCCTTTGGCTACCGCACTGCAATCGAGCATCATTCGTGGGTCCTGCTTGACAACCTTACCTTCTTTAGAAAGAGTTACTTTGGCGTATCCTATGATTTGCTTTAAACTATCTATCATTGTCGAATCAGGGAATGCGTTCTTTTTGAATCCAAATCCCCATGCATTTACCAATGGTGCCACTGTGATGTCGAAAGCACCGTTTGTTTCTTTGGAAACTTCCATACTGCGACGGAATACATTGGTGAAGAAGGTATCCGGTATGATGTCTTCGTTTCGATTGATCCGTGAGATGGTGGATGTGTCGTTGAAAGGGGATAATGAGCCGTCGAAATGTTTGAGTTCGCTGTCTATTTCCGCTTTTAAATCACCGTCATATTGGTAAGTTATATTATAGACTGTGCCGAATATGAGCCCGTTTGCAGTCTGATAGGGTATGGGCTGGTTGTGGCGTGCAAGTATCCAGATTGTACCTAATGCAAGCAGGGCAATCCATAAAAAGTTTTTTTGTGTATTCTTTTTCATAACGCGATGTTTAACTGAAAAACAAATGTTCAATTAATATTTTTGTTCCAATGCTGATCAATATAATTCCTCCCCATAAGTCCGCTTTTAATCGGCAGGCAAAACCACAACCAAATATGATGCCAATCATTAATCCGACTAACGACATTATAAACGAAACAAAGCCTATAATTGTTACGGGAGGCAGAATATCCGATAAGTTCCTGGCTCCTAAAAAGGCAAACGAAACTCCCATAGCTAGTGCATCAATGCTTGTTGCTAGGGCTAATGCCAGCACAATTTTTAATTTCCTGGGATCGTACTTACGTTTACAACCATTATCCTTAAAAGATTCTATGATCATTCGCCCACCTAAAAAAGCTAAAATGCCAAAAGCAATCCAATGGTCGTAGCTTTCGATTAAATGCCTGAAAGATTTTGCCGCCGCCCAACTGATAAATGGCATCAACGCTTGAAATAATCCAAAAGAGAGAGACAGGATTAGCATTGGTTTCCATTGTACACGCTTTAGTAAAATGCCACTGGCTATAGATACTGCGAAACAATCCATTGCTAGTCCCACCGCTAATAGCCAAATCTCTAATCCCGTCATATCCTTAGTATGGTAGTTTATAGGTGATTGTATAAGTTATGCCCATTGTATTTGTGCTATATTTTCCATATCCGGGAACATACCATGGATTCCCAAAGAGATCTGCTGACGAACCAGTACGGTATTTCATGCGTACAGTCCATCCCATATAAATAGATTTCCATATATGTGCACGAGCTCCGGCACAGAGTTCAAACCAGCTCATGGAACCTTTCATTCCTTCATGATCATAAGGGAGGCTCCCTCCCCAAACACCATCTTCTTGTCCCACATTGTTGATTGTTCCTCCATATACGGGGTCATTTAAAGCAGATGCCTTTACATCATATTTGAAACTGCTCATGGCGTAGCGGAAACCGATGAAGAAGCAATTTTTAAATTTCTTTTTGTAGAGAATGTTATAGTCGATTCCTATGCGTAAATAGGGAGCGCTCGTTTTATAAGTGGTTCCATTATCATTCGACGTGTTTGTCTTTCCATATCCTAATTCTACTATCGGGAAAAAGCGATTTTTAAGATTGACATCAACCGCTATCTCAGAGCTTAGGAAGTCACCTCCTAGCACTTTATTACCTATGCCAAATAGATCTACTCCGATGTAGATTCCATTATAAAAAGGATGATTTACTTCTTCTTCTTTTTTAGCGTCTTTCTTATCCTTTGAAGGGGTAGCAGGACGGCTCTCCCCCTGTGCTTGTAGCGGAAGGGTAATCAGCAAACAAAGTACTATGCTAATAGAATAGTTTAATATTTTCTTTCTCATAGATGCCTGCTTCAGAGTTTGTAATGTGTATGGAATCAAGTTTATGCTTGGTATAGGCTACTTTGTTAATCACTTGTTTCATTTGATATCCACAGTCCATTGATAAAAAGTAAGGGGTATTCGTGTGATAGATGGTAATGGTATCTCTACTTGTTTTGCTATAGTGAAAGACCAGAACTGTGGAATTGTCTGTATAGCGCAATGGAATTGATAAACTATCGACTTTTTTATCTTTATTAATGATAACAGAGTCTGTTCCGAAAGCAGTAACCGTTAAAGAGTCTAATGTATCCTTCGCTATTTTGTTTGTCTCTGCATCTATAGTATATATGGCGCAATTCATCATTGGGCGTGCACTAAGAGAGCAATCTTCTTCCTCGGAGCAAGAAAAGAACAGATTAAGTGCAGGGAAAACGATTATCCCGATTAATACAAGTTTTATCAGTACTTTCATATCCTTATCATTTTATTGTTTAGCGGCCTGCGTATACTTAAACTTTAGTTGATACCTATCCTATCATCTCCTCTATTTGATATTTGTTTCGTTCAGGAGCATTCCGAGAGATGAGTTCTCCTAGAAATCCGGCTAGGAAAAGCTGCGTACCTATTATCATAGCGGTTAATGATAAATAGAAATAGGGAGAATCTGTTACCAGTCTGTAAGGCATATCCGTATACATGTTATATAATTTGCTTGCTCCGACGATAATTACGGAAATGAATCCGAATATAAACATCAATGATCCTAGCAGTCCAAAGAAATGCATTGGTTTTATGCCGAATTTAGAAAGAAACCAGAGAGAGAGCAGGTCTAGATAACCATTGAAGAAACGATTCCATCCGCCAAATTTTGTTTTACCGAATTTACGCGCTTGGTGTTGTACTTCTTTTTCCCCTATTTTGGTAAATCCTGCGTTTTTAGCCAGGTAAGGAATATAACGGTGCATTTCGCCATAAACTTCGATGTTCTTAACGACTGCTTTCCGGTAGGCCTTCAATCCGCAGTTGAAGTCATGTAGGTTTTTAATGCCTGAGACTCTTCGTGCTGTGGCATTAAATAGTTTCGTTGGGGCTGTTTTAGATATAGGATCGAACCTTTTCTTCTTCCATCCGGAAACCAAATCATAACCTTCTTCTTTTATCATCCTATAGAGTTCCGGTATCTCTTCCGGGCTATCTTGCAGGTCGGCATCCATTGTGATGACCACATCGCCTTCCGCTTTTTCAAAACCACAGAACAAAGCAGGTGATTTACCATAATTACGACGAAATTTGATGCCATGAACGGTAGTCGATTTTTGTCTTAGCTCATTGATAATCTCCCATGAACGATCGCTACTTCCATCATTGATGAAAATAATTTCGTATGAGAATCCGTGGGTATTCATTACCCTTTCAATCCATGCGTAAAGTTCTGGCAAGGATTCTTCTTCATTATACAATGGTACGACAACTGATATATCCATAGTTTATTTAAGGTTTATTCCTCCCTGTTATTTTCATCTTTTCTTCGTTTCATTACGAACAGTGCTGTCGGTATGGCCAGTATTGAGCAGTAGAATACATCCATTGACATGAACTGCATAGTGATTTCTATTGATGTCATGGAACGCATGACAGCGAGACTTTCTTTTTGCAGCTCAACATACTTTTCCATGCCTTGCATTCTGGATAATGTATTTACCAAGCCATCATAGTAGCTGAACACAAGTCCCTGATCAATATATTTAAAATAAATATAATGGGCCACCGAAGCGAGTAATGCGGCAAACATATACATTAATGTGGTGAAAAGCCAAGCATGGAAGAAGTTGATACTGCCACCACATATGTGGTTACGATATGCCCGTGCGTAATAATATCCCATAAAAGGCACACATAGCGTAAGCACCATAAAAAGCAGCAATAGAAATGGAATGGTCATCCCTAAGGGAAAGAGAATGAACTTTAGAATCCAAAAACCACCCATGTAGGTTCCGAACAGCATTGCATATCGTTGCAAGTAACCTTTGTTTTCTTTCATTGTTTTTTTTATAGTTTGGCAAAGGTATAAATAATATCGATTGCAACATATTGGATTCTTGTTAAAGTTGAAAAAAGACAGCAGTAAGTATTGCATGTCTCAAAAATATGTCTACCTTTGCACCCGCAATTATGGGTAAGTCCTATACGGCCAGCTCCCTTCAAATCCTCCAGGGCTTGATCGCAGCAAAGGTAGTCGGTTGTAGCGGCGCGATATAGGTAGCTTACCCACCCGCCTCTTTAGCTCAGTTGGCCAGAGCACGTGATTTGTAATCTCGGGGTCGTTGGTTCGAATCCGACAAGAGGCTCAAATTAATAGATAATTAAAAAGAGTGAAGCTACAATTATGTAGTTTTACTCTTTTTTTTATTTGTAAAAGCGTGTTTATTTGTGTATTTCATATTAAGTGGTTAATTTTGTTTAACCTAATAAATTGATACCATGAACTTACCTTACTTCCGTTTCTTATATTTATGGCTCTTGTACCTTATTCTGTTTCCGGGTTCTTATGCATTTGCCGATTGGAATCATTTTATTGTCAATTTTGATAAAGGGTTGTATGGCAAAGGGGCACAGACATGGCAAATAGCACCTTATGATAATCATTGGATTTATTTTGCGAATAAAAATGGTTTGGTTCAGTTTGATGGCGACTCATGGAAAGTCTTTCCTATGAATAATCGCTCTGATGTACGTTCTGTTTTGGCTTCTACTACCCAAAAGCGAATTTATGCGGGTGGAATCAATGAATTTGGATATTATGAGCCGGATAGAGATGGTAAACTTGTATATCACTGTATGTCTGATTCTTTGGATGGGTCCTGTCGCTTTATAGGAAATGTCTGGGGGATTCACGAAGCTGATAATATTCTTTATATACAGGGAGACGGGAAGGTTGTAAAATGTCTGAATGGGAAATATACGCCTATTGATGTTCAAGCTAAAATTGACTGTTCCAGTATGGTGAACGGTACTCTTTATATTGGTACCGATCGTGGGGTTTGGGTGCTTGTAGGTAATACCTTTTTCCCTTTTCAAGGTGCAGAGTTGTTATCCTCTATGCGAATCCGGGGAGTGATTCCCTATAAGAAGGGAGGGGTTATCGTTGTAACGGCATACAATGGGATGTTTTATTGCAATGGTCGTACGGCTACTCCTTTTATTACCGGTGCAGAAGATTTTATGCGTGAGAATGAAGTCTTTAGCGTGGCTTCACAAGATGATAAAATTGCGTTGGGAACGGTTCATAAGGGGTTGATTGTAATAGACTGCACTACGATGAAAGTGAAATTCTTTAATGAGAATAATGGACTTCGGAATAATACAGTACTTTCACTCTCATTTGATGGGGAAGGAAATTTATGGGCGGGGTTGGATAGTGGTATTGATTATGTCTGTTTAAATTTGCCTTTTACCAATCTATATTCATATCCTCATTCATTTGGTACAGGATATACTGCGGCAAGAGTAGGAGATTATTTGTATTTGGGGACGAATCGTGGACTTTATTATACCTCTTATCCGGTGAAACAGGATGGGAATTTGCCGGATATACGTCCGATTCTTCATTCCAGCGGACAAGTTTGGACGTTAACTCAAATAGGAAGTGACCTTTTTTGTCTTCATGATCGTGGCATCTTCTTAGTGGAGAAGGGCAGTATGCGAAGGATTACTGAAATAACAGGAGCATGGTGCTGCCAAGAGGTAATGGGGCATAAGGATATGGCTTATGTAGGTGTTTATGACGGAATTTATTTACTTAAGAAGCAGTCGGGTGAGTGGAAAGTTGTCTGCAAGTTGTCGGGCATCGTGGATTCCTGTCGCTTATTTGCGCAGGAATCGGCGCGGATATTATGGATTTGTAAAACAGATTATGCTATTCGTGTGGAATTAAGTTCTGATTTTACAAAAGCGATCAGTACACATACTTATGGAAAGGCGGAAGGGTTGCCTGCCGGAAGAGATCTTAATGTAGCCAAAATTGAAGGTCATATTTATTTTACCACCCTACATGGCATCTATAATTATAATCAGCATAAGGATATAATGGAACCCAGTTCCGATTTGAATCATTTATTGAATGGATCTACCGCATATGCTTACTTGGAGGAATATCACGATCATTTGATAGGACTGAATTCCAAGGAAGTCTGTATCGCCAATCTGGGGACTTACAAGCGGGGGGCGAATACCAGTATTAATCCTATCCGTCAGTCTTTGATGGAATTGGTCCCTTCTTTTGAATCGGTAATACCTTTATCTGATTCACTGATGATTATTCCGAATGAAGAAGGTTTTGCATTGTTTAGTCTTCCTTCTGTAAAACAGCAGAAGAATATGGGGCATTCTGTTTACATACGCAACATGTATCTTTCTTATCCTAAAGATTCATTGGTTTATACAGCAAATTTTCTCGGATCGAAACTTGTCCCTGTGATTGGGTATGGGTTAAATTCTGTCCGTTTTGATTATGGACTGTCTTCTCTTATGGTTGACGATGATGCCCGTTTTCAGTATCGTCTGAATCAGGGTGTATGGTCCGATTATACATCTGTGGATACCAAGGAATTTAGTAATTTGTCTGAGGGTGACTACACCTTTGAAGTGAAGGTTACTTATCCTGATGGTAATACAGCTGTGGATAGCATTTCGTTTTGTATTCTTCCGCCTTGGTATCGGAGCGTAGTAGCCTATGTTTGTTATTTTATTTTGGTGTTATTGACCTTTTGGTATGTTTATCGCTGGGATGATGTCCGTGTGAAGCGCAAAAAGATGCAGGTTATAGTGGAAAAAGACAAGACGATGCGTGAGATGGCAAAAGTTTACGAGGCTGAGAAAGCTCGTCAGGAAAAACAAATCATGCAACTAGAGAAAGACAAATTGGAGTTTGATCTTAAGCATAAGAGCCAGGAGATGGCTAACCTGATGATTAACTTTGTTCGTAAAAACGAGATGTTGACAGAGATAAAGTCGAGTATTCTAAAAGTTGCATCTTCATTGAAAGGGGAGGGCGCGCGTGAAGGTAGGCAGCAGTTACTGATAATTAACGGTAAGATCGATGCTAATATTCAGAGTGACGAAGTATTGAAGCGTATTGAAGATCAGTTTGACTTGATACATAATAATTTTATGAAGCATTTATATGCTAAACATCCTGATCTTTCTAATAATGAACGTATGATGTGTGCTTATCTGAAAATGAACCTTTCGACGAAGGAAATAGCTCCGCTTCTAAATATTTCAGTACGGGGAGTGGAAACAATTCGCTATCGTTTGCGTAAGAAATTTGGTCTGGATAGGGAAGATAGTTTAATAGGATATTTAAATGACAGTTTGTGATTTTTTAGCCCTTAAATCGTACCTTTGTCTGTGAATTTCTAAACTAACGGATAGTATGTCACATTTGGCAACCCTTATAAATGATCTGGCTCTGATTTTGATCTGTGCCGGAGTCATGACGCTCTTATTTAAAAAATTGAAACAGCCACTTGTTTTAGGATATGTGGTAGCCGGATTTTTAGCCAGCCCTCATTTGGCTTTTACTCCTTCGGTTATGGATACGGCAAATATACAGACGTGGGCGGATATTGGCGTAATCTTTCTTCTTTTTGCTTTGGGACTGGAGTTCAGCTTTAAAAAAATTGTAAAGGTAGGGGGCAGTGCTATTATTGCTACAAGTACAATTATCTTTTGTATGATTTTGTTAGGGGTAGCTGTAGGAGTGGGTTTTGGTTGGAAACGGATGGATTGTCTTTTTCTGGGAGGAATGATTGCCATGTCATCTACTACGATTATATACAAGGCTTTTGATGATTTAGGTTTGCGTAAAAAGCAATTTGCGGGACTTGTATTTGGTATATTGATTTTGGAAGATGTTTTGGCTATTTTGCTAATGGTGATGCTTTCTACTATGGCGGTGAGCCATGATTTTGAAGGCACTGAAATGTTGCTGAGTATTGCAAAGTTGTTGTTTTTCCTGATACTTTGGTTTGTTATAGGCATTTATTTAATTCCCGGACTTTTGAAACGCTTTCGTCGGTTGATGGGAGATGAGACATTATTAATCGTTTCCCTGGGATTATGTTTCGGTATGGTTGTGATAGCCGCCCATACAGGATTCTCGGCGGCTTTCGGCGCATTTATCATGGGGTCCATTTTAGCGGAAACAGTGGAGGCTGAAAGTATTGAACGGTTGGTAAAACCTGTAAAAGATCTTTTTGGTGCCGTATTCTTTGTATCAGTAGGCATGATGGTCGAGCCTCATATGATTGTGGAATATGCTTTTCCTATATTGGTTATCACGTTGGCTGTTGTTCTGGGGCAATCATTATTTGGTACGCTTGGGGTATTGTTAGCCGGGAAGCCATTGAAGACCGCCATGCAATGCGGCTTTAGCCTGACGCAAATAGGAGAGTTTGCTTTTATCATCGCTTCGCTCGGCGTTTCTTTGAAAGTGACAAGTAATTTTCTTTATCCCATAGTTGTTGCCGTTTCTGTTATCACCACGTTTATCACCCCCTATATGATCCGGTTTGCCGAACCAGCCTCCCGATATGTAGACAAGCTTTTACCTATGAAATGGCAAGCATTTATGATGCGTTACTCTACCGGAGCCCAGACTATGAATAATGAAAACTTATGGCGGAAGTTGATTTTCGCTTTGGTGCGGATATCTGCTGTTTATTCTATTGTCAGTATTGCTGTTATTGCAGTGGCTTTCCGTTTCTTAGTCCCTTTGTTGATAGATGCACTTCCCGGAATATGGGGGCGGCTCTTAGCTGCTGTGATTATTATTATGTTCATTTCTCCGTTTCTGCGTGCTATTATGATTAAAAAAAATCATTCGGTTGAATTTACGACTTTGTGGCATGATAGCCGTGGTAACCGGGCACCTCTGGTTGCAACTATTGTTATCCGCATTCTTGTTGCTGTCTCTTTTTTGATGTTTATCTTGGCTAGTTTGTTTAAAATCTCAGTCGGATTAGTGTTGGGCGTTGCTATCTTTTTAGTTATCGTCATGATATTTTCCCGCCAGTTGAAACGACATTCCATACTGATTGAACGTAAGTTTTTTCAGAATCTTCGTTATCGTGATATGCATGCCGAATATCTTGGAGAGAAGAAACCTGAATATGCGGGGCGCTTGCTTTCACGCGATCTACATCTGGCTGATTTTGAGATTTCGGGTGAATCTCGCTGGGGAGGTAAAACTCTTTCGGAGCTTAATTTAGGTAAGCAGTATAGTGTGCATGTGGTTTCTATCCTTCGTGGGAAGCGACGAATAAATATACCAGGTCCGAATGTGCGTCTTTTCCCTTGGGATAAAATTCAGGTGATTGCCGGTGATGATGAACTGGCTTTATTTGGTAAAGAAATGGAGCGGGTTTCGGCGATAGAAACTGATATTGTGGAGAAGCGTGAGATGAACCTGAAGCAATTTCGTGTGGATGGTAACTCCGTTTTTCTTGGAAAGACATTGCGTGAATCTGGAGTTCGTGAAAAATTTCATTGCCTGATTGTTGGGGTGGAACGTGGAGATGAACCGCTTCATGCACCCGATCCTAACGAACACTTTATTGAAGATGATATTGTGTGGGTTGTAGGTGAAAATGAAGCACTGCATCAATTAGTTGAGCAAAAGAACGAAAAAATCAACATCCCGAATGAGTAGAAAGGGTATCTTTGCAATATAAACATAAAAAAAGAATATCATGAAAAGTGATCCTAAAGAGTGTCTGTATTGCCAGAACAATGAAACGTTGCATAATTTGATGATTGAATTTGCTTCCTTGCGTGTTTCTCGCGCTTTTTTATTCAAAGAGCAGAGTTATAGGGGGCGGTGTTTGGTTGCTTACAAAGATCATGTAAACGACTTGAACGAATTAAGTGATGCTGATCGTAATGCTTTTATGGCAGATGTTGCGCAGGTGACGCGTGCTATGCAAAAAGCTTTTAATCCTGAAAAAATAAATTATGGTGCCTATTCTGATAAACTTTCGCATTTGCATTTCCATTTGGCACCGAAATATGTAGACGGTCCCGATTATGGTGGGACTTTTCAAATGAATCCGGGCAAAGTTTATCTGACGGATGCTGAATATCAGGAACTCATTACTGCTTTGAAGAAATACCTATAAAGATCTGCCGTCTACTTTGGCAGAAGCTGGAAGACAAAAGGAATCTATTGAAAGCTTAAATGTTACAGAATGCCCCCCGTTGCAGTATACTGTAACGGGGGGCATTCTGTTGTTTTTATAACTTTTTCGACACACTTTCTTTTTGTGTGTTAGCTAGAATTTCCCCAGTATTTTATCCATTACCCAATTGGTCATTGTCGCACTTTCTCCATTGCAGGTACAGATCGACTTACCGAGCAAGTGATCTACTACAGCTTGAATTAGAGGTTGTTGAACATGTTCCGGGTTTTCAATAACAATTTTCTTCCGCCCCTCTTCTGTATGTAAGGCAATGGGATCATAAGTAAATACAGAGAAGCAGATCATGCCTTTATCTCCTATAACTTCGATGCGATCTTCTCTGGCTGACTCATGTGCAACGAAGCACCATGAGCCGCTTCCCACAATACCGTTATCAAATTCAAAGCTGGCACTTAACGTATCTTCAGCGGCATATAGTTTTCCACGATTGCTTTTATATCCGCTGGCTTCGAGTATACAACCAAACATGTTTTGCAGCAAATCAATCTGGTGGGGAGCAAGATCGTAAAAATATCCTCCTCCTGCAATATCAGGCTGAACGCGCCATGGCAGATTTTCTTTGTTATAATCTAAATCCCTGGGGGGCTGGGCAAAACGGATTTGGATATTTATAACGTTTCCTATACGTCCCTGTTCTACAAGCTCTTTTACTTTTAGAAAATAAGGTAAATAGCGACGATAATATGCTACAAAGCAAGGAATTCCGGTCTCATTTGAAATACGATTAATGCGACAACATTCTTCATAAGTCACAGCCATTGGCTTTTCAATATATACGGGTTTCCCTGCTTTCATAGCCATTATGGCATAAGTGGCATGCGAGGAAGGTGGGGTTGCAATGTAGATCGCGTTCACCTCTTTGTCATCAATTAATTCTTGAGCGTCATCATAATACTTGGCTATTCCCCTTTCCTTAGCATATGCTTTTGCTTTTGAAATGTCGCGACTCATGACGGCAACGACTTTGGAGTTTTCAACCTTTTGAAAAGCAGGGCCACTTTTTTGCTTGGTTACTTCTCCGCAACCGATGAACCCCCATGTTATTTGTTTCTCGCTCATAGTATTGTCATGTATTCGTTTTTTTATTATCATCTAAGTCAAAATCGAAATCAAAATCAAAATCGTCCATGAATTCGGGTGCCGTAAATTCGTCCAAATTCCGGCGCTCCTTCTTTGTTGGACGTCCCAATCCTTTGGACCGGTCAATAAATCCACTTACACGGCTCATCTCAAGTAACTCATATTGATCCGCAGAGGTGATATTTTCCATCACTTCGGCTACAAGTTTAGCACCTATACGTTTTTCTATGGCTTGCAGTACTTTGAAAGAGTAGGTTACTGGTGGTTTGCGCACTTGTATCACATCTCCGGGCTTAACTGTGCGGGATGCTTTGACCTGTGCCCCATTAATACTTATCCGCCCTTTCTTGCATGCTTCTGCAGCTATTGTACGCGTTTTAAAAATACGTACTGCCCACATCCATTTATCAATTCTTGCATCACTCATTTTTTGTTATATTGGTTCATTGTGATATCAATGCCCGCCAAACAAAAGCTTCTGATTATTTCTCCAGCAGTTTTTAGGCGCTCTTCCATCGTTTTCAAATCGTCCTCAGTGAAATGTCCCAATACATAGTCTATTTGTCCTCCACGTGGAAACTCATTGCCGATGCCAAACCGTAAACGGGCATAATTTTGTGTGCCTAAGGTCGCTGCAATATGCTTTAGCCCGTTGTGCCCGGCATCGCTACCTTTCCCTTTCAGACGAAGAGTTCCGAATGGTAGTGCCAGATCATCTGCTACAATCAGCACATTTTCCAGTGAGACGTTTTCTTTTTGCATCCAATAACGTACGGCATTACCACTCAGATTCATAAAAGTGGAGGGCTTGAGTAATATCACCTGACGACCTTTAATAGAAAGACTAGCGGTAAAGCCGTATCTCCCATCTTTGAACGTAGTCCCTAGTTCTTCCGCTAGAGCATCTACCGTCATAAAGCCGATGTTATGTCTTGTTTCTCGGTATTCGGGACCAATATTTCCCAATCCGACTATTAGATACTTCATTGTGTTCAAATTTGCAGGTTGCTGCATTAAACAAGAAGTGCGGATTACCGCAACTTTCCGCGGATCAATGAAATCTGCGTTGTCTGCGTTAATCCGCTCTTCGGGATTATTATTTTCTTCTTACAAGAAGCGATTAGCTATTGGTAGCAGCAGCACCTCTTGCGGCACGAGTCAACTTGACAGCGCATACCACAGCCGCTTTGGCATTTAATAATTCAAGGCCATCGTAGCTTAATTCGCCAACTTTTACAGTATTTCCCAATCCCAAATGAGAAACATTTACTATCAATTTCTCAGGGATTACATTATATAATGCTCTTACTTTCAGTTTGCGCATTTGAAGCGTTAGCTTACCACCGGCTTTTACACCTTCCGCTAAACCTTCCAATTGTACGGGAACTTCCATAACAATAGGTTTAGATTCGTCAATCATGAAAAAGTCCACATGCAAAATGGTTTCTTTTACCGGATGAAACTGAATATCTTTTAAAATTGCATTTTTCTTTTTCCCATCAATGATTAAATCTACTGCATAAATATGGGGTGTATAAACCAAATTACGTAATTCTTCTGCCTGAACAGTAAAATTAATATTTTCGCCACCTCCGTATAATACACAAGGTACACCATTGTTTTTACGGATTGCTTTCAAAGCCCTTGCTTGCTCCGAAGAATGTTCTGCAATAGTTCTTGCAGTACCTTTTACTTCAATTGTTTTCATTTTCTTGAATTTTGTGTTACTCTAAATTAAGTTACTTTGTTGCTTAATTCACCATCACACGATGTGAGTTGATTAATCACACTATGTTTGCAAAAAAGCGGTGCAAAATTACAGTTTATTTTTGAATTATCAAAGAATCGGTTCTCCGAAATCAATGTCAATCTTAATTTCTCCGTCAGTTTCTGTCTCTTTTTCCTCTTTTTCTAAGATAGAGGTTGTTTCACTTATCTTTTCCTGCCCATTATTCACAAAAGCTATTGCTTCATGGAGTCCTGTCATAAACTTTTCAAAATCTTCTTTATAGAGGAAGATTTTATGCTTTTCAAAGCTGATTTGCGCGTCATCTCCTTCTCCTGTAATAATTTTTTTGCTCTCGGTGATTGCAAGAAACATTTCATCCTTTCTGTTTTTCTTCACATCCAGGTAATAAATCCGCTTACCGGCTTTAATAGCTTTGGAGAAGATAATTTCTTTGTCGTTCATATCTACTCCGTTTTTCTTTTTTAAGTCTTCCATTTTTCTAAGCTTCTAATTATAATTGGCTCCAAAATTGACGATTTTTTTTAAACTGTCAAAAGAAAATGCGTTGATAATGAATATCTGCATTAAAAAATGTGATTTATTTGCGTAAGCTGATTAAAAATGCCTACTTTTGCCTCTTGTTAACAAAACAACATTTATTATTATTAATAGAATTATGATTAACAGAGTTCTTATTCGTCTTAAAATCATACAAATTGTGTATGCATATTATCAGAACGGAAGCAAAAATTTAGATGCGGCAGAGAAAGAGTTATTCTTTAGCCTTTCTAAGGCGTATGATCTTTACAACTATTTATTGATGCTGATGATTGCTTTGACGGATTACGCACAAAAACGCATTGACACGGCGAAAAACAAATTAGCCCCTACCAAAGAGGAACTGTATCCGAATGAAAAATTCGTGGGAAATAAGTTCATCTCCCAATTAGAAGTAAACACACAGTTAACAGACTTTATCAACAATCAAAAGCGTTCGTGGGTGAATGATAATGATTTTGTTAAAGGACTTTATGACAGTATTATAGATTCTGAGATCTATAAAGAATACATGGCATCGAATGATAATTCTTATGAAGCCGATCGTGAATTATGGCGGAAAATATATAAGAATTTTATTACCAAAAACGAGGCGTTGGATGCTTTGTTGGAAGATCAGAGCTTGTATTGGAACGACGATAAGGAAATTGTTGATACCTTTGTGATGAAAACCATCAAGCGTTTTGAAGAGAAGGCTGGCAGTGCACAACCTTTATTGCCGGAGTTTAAGGATGAGGAAGATCGGGAATTTGCCCGTCGGCTGTTCCGCCGTGCTATCTTGAATTGTGATTATTATCGCCATCTGATTAGTGAAAATATCCATAATTGGGAATTGGATCGTGTTGCATTTATGGATGTCATTATTATGCAATGTGCTTTGGCTGAAATTCTAAGTTTCCCCAATATTCCGGTCAGTGTTTCATTGAACGAATATGTTGAAATAGCAAAAGTTTATAGTACCTTGAAGAGTGGAAGTTTTGTAAATGGCACGTTGGATGGAATCGTTAATCAATTGAAAAAAGAAGGCAAATTAATAAAAAAATAATATCTTTGTTGTATCTTAAAAACTATAAAACGAATAAATTATGAACTTAATGATGGTATTATTGCAGGCTCCTGCAGGCGCTCCAAATGGTAGCTTTATGTGGATTATACTGATAGCAATGTTTGCTATTATGTACTTTTTTATGATTCGTCCGCAAAATAAGAAGCAAAAAGAAATTGCAAACTTTCGTAAATCACTTCAAGTGAATCAAAAAGTTATAACAGCCGGAGGCGTTCATGGTATTATCAAAGAAATAAATGATAATGATATTGTGCTTGAGATAGCTTCCAATGTTAAAGTTAAAATAGATAAGAACTCTGTTTTTGCTGCGCCGGAAGATGTTAATAGCCAAGCTAAATAAGTGCGGGAAGGTATCAGCCTATGTTTGAACGTAGGAGCTTAGAGTATCTATACTATAAGATAATCAGGAAGATTAAGTATTTTCTACTCAGTCAAAAGAGCAGAGAATTCTTAATCTTTTTGTTTTTTGTTTTCATTTCCGGTGGCTTTTGGTTGTTGCAGACTTTGGATGATGATTATGAAACTGAATTTTCCTTGCCTGTACGGCTTAAAGATGTGCCAGACAATGTTGTTATTACTTCTGATCCCCCTTCCGAATTGCGTGTTCGGGTCAGAGATAAAGGAACAGTTCTCCTTAATTACATGCTAGGGAAAAGCTTTTTCCCTTTGACGCTCGATTTCCCTGATTACAGAGGGAAAAATAATCATGTTTATATTCCTTTTTCACAATACGAAAAGAAATTACTTGGACAGTTGAATACTTCCACCAAAGTACTTTCTGTGATACCTGATACGTTGGAATATATATATTCTACGGGTACCTCTAAGCGCGTACCGGTCCGTCTTCGTGGAAGAGTTGAAGCCGGACATCAATATTATATCTCTGATACAATTTTTTCACCAGACTCGGTAGTGGTATATGCTCCGGCTGGTTTGTTAGATACGATAACGGCGGCATATACGCAAAATGTTGATCTGGTAAATATCTCGGATACACTAAATCGTGAAATTCCATTGTTTGCACAGCGGGGAGTTAAATACGTTCCTGCTTTTACTAACTTGAAACTTCCAGTCGATATTTATACGGAGAAGACTGTGGAAGTTCCTTTGCGCGGTACCAATTTTCCTGCTGGTAAAGTATTACGCGCGTTTCCCTCTAAAGTGAGAGTTACTTTCCGAGTGGGATTAAGCCGTTTCCGTGCGATTACGGCCGATGATTTTCACATTAATGTATCTTATGAAGAACTGTTGAATCTTGGGACCGAAAAATATACGGTTCAGTTGAGGTCAATCCCTGAAGGTGTCGGTCAGATTCGTTTCAGTCCTGAGAAAGTTGATTTTCTGATTGAACAAACATCTTCTGACAATGGCAATTAAAATCGGTATAACAGGTGGCATAGGTAGTGGCAAGAGCGTTGTTTCGCGCTTGTTGGAGATTATGGGAGTGCCTGTTTATATTTCCGATACAGAATCCAAGAGACTTACGATTGAGGATGAAAATATCCGTAGTGAATTGGGTGTGTTGTTGGGAGAAGAAATTTATGTTGGTCGTGAATTGAATAAGCAAAAGCTTGCCTCTTATATATTTGGAGATGTTGGGCATGCTCAAATCGTTAATGGTATCATTCATCCAAGAGTGAAAGATGATTTTCGTCGTTGGGTGGGAGCGCACTCTTCCTTTCGAATGGTGGGTATTGAATCAGCTATTTTAGTTGAAGCCGGTTTTTGTGGTGAAGTAGATGCAGTGGTAATGGTCTATGCTCCCCTAAATATAAGAATAGAACGGGCGATGAAACGGGATCATTCTTCGCTTGAATTGATAGAGCGTAGAATACATAGCCAGATGAGTGATGAAGAAAAATGTAAGCAAGCTGATTTCGTAGTTACTAATGATGGTGAAACTCCATTAGTCCCGCAGGTTTTAGAGCTTATTGCTTCTCTATTTCAAAAATATCCCTACCTTTGTCTATCAAAAAAATAAGTTACTAACAAAAATAAGACATGTTATGTTAAAGACTATATTGTCTATCTCCGGTAAACCGGGATTATATAAATTCGTTTCACAAGGCAAGAATATGTTGATTGTGGAATCTCTTTTAGACAAAAAACGTTTTCCCGTTTATGGTAATGAAAAAGTAATCTCCTTAGGAGACATTTCGATGTATACAGATGAGGGCGATGTACCTTTAAAGGACGTCTTGATTGCTATTAGAGAAAAAGAGAGTGGCGCGGCTATAACGATGGAACTTAAAAAAACAACCCCTGATGATTTTCGTGCATTTTTTGAAACGGTTTTACCTAATTTCGATAGGGAGCGTGTTTATATCACGGACATAAAGAAACTAATTTCTTGGTATAACTTATTGGTATCATGTGGTATGACCAATTTTGAAGCAGATGAGGAAAGCGTAAAGAATGAAGGAAGTAACGATGAAGGATAAATAGTTGTATATACAGGTAGTAGAGTGGATCATTTGGATAAACCGAATAATCCACTTTTTTTTTAAGGAATAATTTTTAATTTTGATTACTTTTTATATATTTGTTCCCATCCGAAGGATACAGAGCGGTAGCGACCTCTCTCACAGAAAATGCGGATGGATATGGATTAAGGCGTTTGATATTATCTTGTACTTGAAATCTGGAAAATTTCGTTCTATTCAAAGATAATAAGCAAGACGTTCATGCTTTGTTGTATATGTAAATGTATAACGGAGCGTGGGGTGTTGTATATTGTTTGAATAGTGGCATTCCAGAGCCCCAAGTACAATGGTATCAGCAGTTCCACGCTTTATATATTAATTTTCTCTTGAAGGAGCTGAGGGAAGACAACTAAATAAAAGGGCATAAAAGCATGATAGTCCGAGTCGATAAAACCGTGGGGAAGATCTGTGTGGATGGAGTATATAACGAAGCTACGCTTTGTTTGTATAACATTCGTGGAGAAATTGTTGAGATCAAGCAAGCGACAATGGCAGATGTGTCCTTTGATTTGCCATGCTGTGGAAACTATGTATTGGTAGTTACTCATTCCTTGCATATACCTATTGTTAAGAAACTTGTGATTGAATGAATTTGTTTTGCTTGATAATAAGTCTCCAATAGTATTCGGTCTATTTTTTTGGACTTATTTACTTTCAAGGGCTCTTGATGAGAGCCTTTTAAAGTAAATAATGAGAGTATGTCAAAACCCACTTTTTAACGAAATTACCCCCGCTACAAGTATCTGTGGCGGGGGTAATTTTCTGATTTCGGGAGTTTTGATACACCCTCATTGATATTTATTCATTTTTAAAAACAAGTCCGAACTGTGAAGTCTCTACTGTAATTGGCTTACTGCGATCTACTTCTTGCGACAATAATTTTTTTGATAAGTCGTTGAGTAGGTAATGCTGTATGGCTCTCTTTACAGGACGTGCACCAAATTCCGGATCATATCCCGCTTTGCTTAAGAAGTCCAGAGCCTGATCGGTTAATTTTAGTTCTACACCATTTTGGAGAAGCATTTTTTGAATACCTTTGATTTGCAAGGTAACAATCTGCTTGATCTCATTTTCCGTCAGAGGCAGGAACATGATAGTTTCGTCGATACGATTCAAGAACTCCGGGCGGATTGTCTTTTTCAGCATACCCATTACTTCTCTCTTTGTTTCTTCTATAACGTCCTCTTTATTGGAACTGTTGATGCGTTCCATTTGGCTTTGAATATAAGAACTTCCCAGATTAGAGGTCATGATGATTATTGTATTCTTAAAGTTCACTACACGACCTTTATTGTCCGTCAGACGGCCATCATCAAGTACTTGCAACAAAACATTGAATACGTCAGGATGTGCTTTTTCTATTTCGTCGAACAAGACAACAGAGTAAGGCTTGCGTCGGATTGCTTCTGTCAACTGTCCGCCTTCATCGTAACCGACATATCCCGGAGGCGCCCCCACTAAACGGGAGACGCTGAATTTTTCCTGATATTCGCTCATGTCAATACGGGTCATCATGGTTTCGTCGTTGAATAGGAATTCGGCTAATGCTTTAGCCAACTCCGTTTTACCTACGCCGGTGGTTCCCAAAAAGATGAATGATCCGATCGGACGTTTAGGGTCCTGTAATCCGGCACGACTACGGCGTACGGCATCTGCTACGGCTTGAATGGCTTCATCCTGTCCGATAACCCGTTTGTGGAGCTCTCCTTCCAACTGCAGCAGCTTGTCAGTTTCACTTTGTAGCATCTTGTTTACCGGAATGCCTGTCCATCGTGATACCACATCGGCAATGTCTTCCGCATCCACTTCTTCTTTGATCATGGCATTGTTCCCTTGCATTTCGTGCAGTTTTTGTTGCGTCTCCTCAATCTCTTTGTTGAGTGCCTGCAACTTTCCGTAACGGATTTCGGCTACTCTACCATAGTCACCTTCACGCTCCGCTTTGTCAGCCTCAAACTTCAGATTTTCAATTTCTACTTTGTTTTGCTGAATCTTGTTTATCAATGTTTTTTCACTTTGCCATTTCGCTTTATAGGAATTCTCCTGTTCCTTCAGCTCGGCTAATTCTTTGCCTATCTGTTCCAACTTCGGGCGATCATTTTCTCGCTTGATGGCCTCACGTTCAATCTCCAGTTGTTTGATTTTACGTGAAATCTCATCCAGTTCCTCAGGGACAGAGTCTATTTCCATACGTAATTTGGCTGCGGCTTCATCCATTAAGTCGATAGCCTTATCCGGTAAGAAACGATCGGTAATGTATCGACTGCTTAATTCAACTGCGGCAATGATTGCATCATCTTTAATTCGTACATGGTGGTGGTTTTCGTAGCGTTCTTTCAAACCACGCAAAATAGAGATGGTACTTAGTGTATCCGGTTCGTTGACCTGTACAATTTGGAAACGACGCTCCAGGGCTTTGTCCTTTTCAAAATATTTTTGATATTCGTTGAGTGTCGTGGCGCCGATGCTTCGCAATTCTCCACGAGCTAATGCCGGTTTCAAGATATTGGCTGCATCCATGGCACCTTCACCTTTGCCAGCGCCCACCAATGTATGAATCTCGTCGATAAACAGAATGATGTTTCCTTCCGACTTTTTCACTTCGTTGATCACTGCTTTCAGTCGTTCCTCAAACTCACCTTTATATTTGGCTCCAGCTACGAGTGCTCCCATATCCAGTGAGAATACCTGCTTATTTTTAAGATTTTCCGGTACGTCACCACGGAGGATACGGTGTGCCAATCCCTCTACTATGGCTGTTTTACCCGTACCGGGTTCGCCAATTAAGATCGGGTTGTTTTTGGTACGCCGACTCAAAATCTGCAATACCCTACGAATCTCCTCATCACGTCCGATCACCGGATCGAGTTTGCCATTACGGGCCGCTTCGTTCAGGTTGATGGCATATTTCTCCAATGATTGGTAGTTTTCTTCGCTTGATTGTGAAGTCACTTTTTCTCCTTTGCGTAATTCAGTGATGGCTTCCCTCAGTTCGCGTTCTGTCATTCCTGCATCTTTCAGAATCGTGGCAACGGTGCTCTTTACTGTGAGTAGAGCCAATAGCAAATGTTCCACCGACACAAATTCGTCGCTCATTTCTTTAGAATATTGTGTGGCTTTCTGAAGAACTTCGTTCGTCTCTCGGCTCAAGTAAGGTTCGCCACCCGATACTTTGGGTAACGATTCCGTTTGCTTATCTAGTACCACAGAAATCTGCTGTCCGTTCAAGCCCAATTTTTGGAAGATAAAGTTGGTGATATTTTCCCCAACTTTCATTACACCTTGCATCAAGTGTACCGGTTCAATAGCTTGCTGTCCTTTGCTTTGAGCAAGGTTCAGTGCTTCTTGTACAGCCTCTTGCGATTTGATAGTAAAATTGTTAAAGTTCATATTTTATCTTCTTTCATTTTTCTGTTTTTATTCATCATATGAGAAACAAATGATTTGCCAATTGTCTGACTGTGACAAAATTACAGCGATTGTGTAATTATTCAAGACAAAATGGCAGAGGATGCAATTTGTTTTTTCTCTAATTGCCGATTAATTGTTTTAACCATGCACTGTTTTTTATCGTATGTCGGGGGCACTAAGGTTTTGCCCAGGGTTTCGTTGGTCTTTCCCCAGGGCTTCAACGGTCTTTTCCCAGGGCTTGGGGGCTTTTTCCCCAGGGCTTTACCTATTTGAGCCCAGGGCTTACGGAGGTTTTCCCTAGGTCTTTATCTATTTTTGTCCAAAGGGTAAGTGCTTCCTAAAGCTTACGGAAATTTCACCCGGAGCTTAGGAAAGTGTTTCCCGCGGATATTCGTTGTTCCCCTAAGTTCTACTAAGGCTCTCCCGGGGATATTACCCGTTTCAGCTTAAAATTTGCGTTGCCTTCTCCTAAGGGTATTCAATAGCTTCAGTATGTGTTTTAGACTTTTTCTCTGATAGCCGTTGCCGATGTGGAATTGCCTAATGAGGCGGAGACGCGCCTGGCGGCCTTGCCTTTATCGCGGATGCGGCGTGAAAGGAGAGAATTGCCTTGATTATATTATTTTCACCAACAGCAGCAGCAATGAAGTTGATCAGATTGATTGTGTGATTAGCAACAACAACAGACTTCTCTCTCTTTTTCTTTTTCTGCTGTTGTTATTATCTTATTCTTCTCTTTTCTCTTCTCTTATATGTGTGCTAGAGGACTTTCTTTTATCGGTTCTCTTATGCGGGTTAAGTTGCTGTATGTAAGCGTTTTATCTTTCATTGCATGTCTCCTTTTATCTTTGGTTTTGCTCTGGTATTTGCCGAATGTTCGTTGAATGTTCGTCGAGTATTCGCTCAGTATTCGCTGAACTATTGTCGAAGACTCGTTCAGTATCGGGCAAAGTCTCATCGGAAATTTCATTGGTTTTCAGTCGAATCCTGTTCATTATCGGGCAACTTATTTGTTTTTGTTGTATTCTTACTTCCCGATTGACTTGCCTCTTGCGGGATGTTATTGTTCGGTCGGTAAACATTATCTTCAAATTGTTTCATCGCTAATTGTGTTGTCTAATATTATTTTCTATAGTCGGTTCATTTTGTCTCTTTTTGCGATTATTATGCGTCTCTTTTACGTTAGGTGAAAGGAATATTGTATCTTTATGGCTTAAATATAAAAACGAGAGAAATATTATGGCAGATAATATTAAGCTTGCCGAGAACGTGGTGCTGATAGACGTTATCAGCCTGAATGAGACGATCACGAATGTCAAGAACTTCTTTGAAGAGAATTTGAAGCGAAAGCTGGATGATATCAATTTGGATTTCTGGATGGCTTATCTGGCATTAGATTCTGGTATTCGTGAAGGAGACAATCGCATTCAAGTATTGCTGATATATGATGATAAGGTAGATAAATTGGAGCATTGTATGGCTCCCGATTTGAAAGAATTAGGTGGAATGGGCTGTAAGAATCCATTTGGAGAATTTGTGTTTTCTGCAATTTCTTCCGAAGGGTTTGCTACGCGTGAAAATTTATATCTTGATCTGTTACAGATCACACTTAACTCAGCTGATGTGAAGCGACTTATTTTGGCCCCATCCAATGAGGAATACGGTGATAAGGTACATGATCTTTTGCAGCAATCATTGGCTGATTCCGAAGAGAAATCAAAGCAAATTATCCGGTTTTATGTGGAAAAGCCTGATCAGACTGTAGCGTATAAATGTGATACACTTCTTTTTTCGTTGATGCATGCTTTTGGTGTACGCAATGAAGAGTTAGGTTTTATTTATCAAAGTTAGTTCTTGTCATTGTGTCCGATTTCCGTTTAAAAGTTTTTCAGTCCGTAGCAAAGAACTTGAGTTTTACCAAGGCTTCGCAAGAATTATTTGTCAGTCAGCCGGCCATTACCAAACATGTGCAAGAGTTGGAGGGCTTATATCAGACGCGTTTATTCGAACGCCAGGGAAGTAAGATCAGTCTGACTCCCGCCGGTCGTTTGCTGCTGGAGCATTGTGAACGCATTTTGGAAGATTATAAACGCTTGGAATATGAAATGCACCTGCTTAATAATGTTTATACCGGCGAATTGCGTTTAGGGGCTAGTACGACCATTGCACAATATGTTGTCCCCCCATTATTAGCCCTCTTTATTGAGAAATTTCCACAAGTTAATCTTTCGTTGATGAATGGCAATTCCCGTGAAATTGAGGCCGCTTTGCAGGAACATCGCATTGACTTGGGACTGGTGGAGGGGATTTTTCGCTTACCTAATCTACGATATTCCACTTTTCTTGAAGATGAATTGGTGGCTGTGGTGCGTGCCGGCAGTAAACTTCGTCTTGATGAAGAAATCACTCCTGAAAATTTGCTTCAGATTCCTTTGGTGCTTCGTGAACGTGGCTCCGGGACATTGGATGTCTTTGAAAAGGCTCTTCAAGAGCATAATATAAAGTTATCATCTCTCCAAGTATTAATGTACTTAGGGAGTACCGAGAGCATCAAACTCTTTTTGGAACACACTGAATGTATGGGCATTGTTTCCATTCGTTCCATTACCCCTGAATTATATGCCGGAAAGTTCCGGGTGGTTGAAATTAAGGGAATGTCCATGCTACGCGATTTATGTTTTGCCCAGTTGCAAGGGCAGGAGGGGGGACTCGCGCAAGAGTTTATGCAGTTTGCCCTGCATCATAATAATAAGTTATAGCATATAAAAATAAACAATTGGTACATCCAGGTAAAGAAGCCTACCTTTGTGTCCGATAATAAGATGAATCATTAATTAATTTAACAAAGAAAATATGGCTTCAAATCAAACCACATCGCGAGTCGGGGTGCTGACTGCTTTGCAAAACAACAACAAAACGATCTATGTTTCCCTATTGGTAATTCTTTCTTTTTTTCTGCTATTGGACTATATTCCAGGCTGCCATGCGTATGCAGCATGGGTCACTCCACCTGTGGCTTTGTTTCTGGGATTGCTTTTTGCATTGACTTGCGGACAGGCGCATCCCAATTTCAATAAAAAAGTTTCCAAATATCTCTTGCAATACTCAGTTGTGGGGTTGGGATTCGGTATGAATTTGCAAGTCGCATTAGAGTCAGGCAAGGAGGGCATGGAATTCACTGTTATTTCGGTGGTGGGGACAATGCTTATCGGCTGGCTTTTTGGACGTAAGTTACTGAAAGTAAACAGTAATACCTCTTATCTGATTAGTTCCGGTACGGCCATTTGTGGGGGTAGTGCTATTGCTGCGGTAGGGCCGGTGCTCAATGCCAAAGATTCAGAGATGTCTGTAGCATTGGGAACGATCTTTGTATTGAATGCTATTGCTCTATTCATTTTTCCGGTAATTGGTCATGCTCTGAACATGAGCCAGCATGAATTTGGCACTTGGGCTGCTATTGCCATTCACGATACCAGTTCGGTGGTTGGTGCCGGGGCCGCTTATGGTGAGGAAGCCCTGAAAGTAGCGACAACAATCAAGCTGACCCGTGCATTATGGATTATCCCGGTAGCTTTAGTGACCTCTTTTATTTTCAAGAGTAAAGGCAAGAAAATCAATATACCTTGGTTCATTTTCTATTTCATATTGGCCATGGTATTCAACACCTATTTGCTAGGTACTACACATCTCGGCGCTCTTATTGGAGGAGCAATCAACGGCTTTGCCCGCAAAACGCTGACTATTACTTTATTCTTTATAGGCGCTTCCCTTTCACGCGATGTATTGAAAGCGGTCGGTCTCCGCCCGCTTATTCAGGGTGTGTTGCTCTGGTTTACGATCAGTATCAGTACGCTGGCTTATATTTATTTACGATAAGGTAGAATTATCGTAGGCAAGGCTCCGGAATTATTTTTGTGAAATATTCCGGAGCTTTTTTGCGCATGTATCAATGCCTTTAAATGCTTGATCGATTTCATATACCTATATTACGATTTATTATTTTCATATATTTTTTATAGTTGTAATGCAACAAATTTCTTTTCGCACCCGTCTATTAATTAAACATGATTGAAGAACATGGATGCTGAGCATTTTAAAAAAGAGTTTTTACCTTATCATAAAAAGCTGTATGGCGTGGCCTATCGACTGCTTGAGGATGTTTCCGATGCAGAAGATGTGGTACAAGAGGCGTACCTAAAATTGTGGGAGAAGCGAGAGGGATTGACTGTGATCAGTAATCCGGAAGCATTCAGTGTGACGCTGGTAAAAAATATGTGTTTTGACTTGCTTCGTACAAATAAGTATTTGTTGTCAAAGCAAGCCGTGGAGCTAACTACAGTGCAAGATTTTTCTCCACCGGATAATATGGAGCTGAAGGATGAAGTGAATCAGGTGAAAAAGATTATAACGAATTTGCCTTCGAAACAGCAACAGGTCATTAACTTGCGCGATGTGAAAGGTTGTTCGTTTGAAGAGATAGAGCAGGTGACCGGATTGAACGCGGCGAATGTGCGTGTGCTACTGTCCCGTGCTAGAAAAAGAATACGTGATGAATTTAATAAATGGAATAACTATGAAAGTCGAGGAAATTGAAAGGCTGCTTGCCGAATTTTACGGAGGAAACACCTCCGAGAGCGAAGAAGAGGCTTTGAAAGATTATTTCAGAACGGAGGAGGTGCCTATGCATCTTGAGAAGGAAAAGAAATTTTTTCTCAGTCTTTACGAAACTGATGGGAGAGAGGTGGCGGCTCCCGAAGAATTGGAGCGTAAATTGATCAATATGATTGATGAAAAAGCTGATGAGGAACAGCGGTTCTTCCGTCGCAATAAAGCAAAGCATAATTGGCGTTGGATAGGTGGTGTAGCTGCTACTTTGGTACTACTCATCGGCATTGCATATAGCATTGAGATTTATGAACAGGAGATAGAACCTCCTACGCCTATGGATACGTTCTCTGATCCAAAGTTGGCTTATGAAGTGTTACAATCCACCTTGATGGAGGTCTCCACTAATTTGAACGGAGGCATTGATGAGGTGAATGAAACTCAACAGGATATGAGGAAAGTGAATCAGGAAGTGAGAAAAGAAATACAAAAATAGATCATTATGAAGTCAATAAAAATGATGTTGGCAGGTGTGTTGTTATTATTGCCCTTACTCTGCCAGGCACAAAAGAACTTGTTCAATACGTACAGCGATATGAAAGGGGTATCGTCCGTTTATATTTCCAAGGCAATGATTGAAATGAACCCGCGTTTGTTTACTAAAGATATTTATATCGGAAGGGTGTCAGGTAAACTTAACTCAGTACAGATTCTATCTACAATGGACAATAACATTAAGAAAAGTATGCGTAAGGATATACAAACTTTAATCCATTCGTCCAAATATGAGTTACTGATGAAGCAGAAAGGGATTGTCTCCAGTTCTGAATTTTATGTCAGTCGCAAGGGCGACAAAGTCAGCGAATTAGTTATGGTGATTGACGGTGCCGCCAGTTTGAAGTTTGTCTATCTGGATGGTGAAATGACCTTGAGTGATATTCAAAGTATTATGAAGTATCAGAATACAAGTATGAATGATGAAAATAGTTGGGTTTCGCCGTTGATTGAAGGTTCTGTAGGCATTGCTAATCTGGCATGTGTAAAGAGTCTTGAGTCGTTGAAGTCGCTTAAAGGTTTGGATGATCTAGCCGATTTGAAGGATTTAGAAAGCATGAAAAACTTGAAAAACTTGAAAAATTTAGAGGGCGTAGATATAAAAATGAATAGTAAGGACTGGAAGGAATTTGAAAAGCAAATGAGTGCTCTTGGAGAACAGATGGGTGCATGGGGAGAAGAACTTGGCGAAGCTATTGACAAAAGTCTTGATGATTGAAAAACAGGTGCAAATAGCAATATAATGGTTAGAGCGCTAATTTAATAAAAGAGAGAGTACCTCCAAAATGGAAGGCACTCTCTTACGATTTTTATAGTATTTCGGGAACTATTTATGAGCTATTACGGGGCTTATCGGATAATGGCAATTTATTCTTATTCTTCCATCGGGCGGAATCCCTTTGCCAATCCACCTTCACTGGTTTCTTTGTAAAGAGAGGGTAAGTCGTTGCCGGTCTCTTTCATCACTTCAACCACGCGATCGAACGAAACACGATGCGTTCCATCAGTGATAGAAGCATATACATTGGCATCCAAGGCACGGGCTGCTGCATAGGCATTTCGTTCGATACAGGGTATTTGTACCAATCCGCAAACAGGATCACATGTCATGCCTAAATGATGTTCCAGCCCCATTTCCGCTGCATATTCTATTTGTGACGGACTGCCGCCGAAGAGTTGGGTTGCTGCTGCCGATGCCATGGCGCACGCCACACCGACTTCTCCCTGACAACCGACCTCCGCACCGGAAATAGATGCGTTTGTTTTAACAATATTTCCTATTAATCCCGCTGTGGCTAAAGCGCGTAAAGTGCGGGTGTCACTAAACTCACGGCTTGTAGCAAGGTGATAGAGAACGGCTGGCATAACTCCGCATGAGCCGCAAGTGGGTGCAGTGACAATAATGCCTCCTGCTGCATTTTCCTCACTAACCGCAAGTGCATATGCAAATAAAAGCGCCCTTGATTGTAATGATTGTTTATATCCGCTGGCGTGAATGTAGTAGGTGGCGGCTTTCCGGCGGAGATTTAGCGGGCCGGGGAGTACTCCTTCTTGTTCTAATCCGCGTTTAATGGCTTCTTTCATTGTCTTCCACACTTCTTCCAGGTAATCCCAAATGTCACTTTCTTCACACTCGATGACGTATTCCCAATAGCTCTTTCCGCTGCGTTTGCACCATTGTAGAATTTCTGTCATATGATTCATGCTGTAAATGTCCGGAGTATTCACGGACGATTCTCCGTCTTTCTCTTCGGCTAATGCGCCTCCGCCAATACTAAAAACCGTCCATTGATCGGTCTCCTTTCCTGTGGCATCGACGGAGATAAATTTCATTCCGTTGGGGTGGAAGGGGAGGAATATCTGTGGTTCCCAGACAATTTCTACCGGGGCAATGGGTTGCATCGTTTCAGTGATAGCCACATTTGTCATATGTCCTTTACCGGTAGCTGCAAGGCTCCCATACAAGGTCACCCTGAAGGAAGCCGCTTCTGGATGTTTTTTCAAGAAAAGTTCAGCAGCCCTGCGGGGGCCCATGGTGTGACTGCTCGACGGACCGGTACCGATGCGATATAGTTCTTTGATTGATTTCATCTGTCTTCTCTTTTATTTAATTTAAGTCAACGACAGTTATACCTGCGCCTCCAAATTGTACGTGTTCGTCCGCGAAGTTACGTACTCCGGGTACGGTTTCCAAAAACTGGCGGATGAGGGTGCGAAGGATGCCCGTCCCTGTTCCGTGAAGGATGCGCACCCGATCCATACCGACTAAGATAGCATCGTCAATGAAGTAAGTCACTGCTTGTAGCGCTTCATCACCACGCATTCCGCGTACGTCAATATCTTGTTTGAAGTTAAGCTTTTTCTCGTACATGCTATCTTGCGTCTGATCACTGATGAATGTACTTTTGGTGCTGCTATCTGTTTTTGGGGGAGCGGCCTTGCTCTGTTCGAGTCGGTCGATTTTTACAGTTGTTTTTATACTCCCGAAAGCAACGATTGCATTTTTACCGTTGATCTCCAGTACTTTTCCTATGGTAGTTTGTCCCTTCATCTTGACATGACTACCCGCTATGATAGCTGTCAGTCGTTCGGTCTCTTGTTGTATCTTTTTGCTTTTTGAAGTCTTATCAGCAAGTTCTCCTTCGTTATCTTTCCCGGTTTTTCTGTCTTTCTTCCGGTTTTGTTTTTCACGTAACTTTTCCATTCTGCGGGCTATTTCTCCCTCCAGTTCTTTGGAAGTGGCTTCTTCCATGGAAGTACGGAATTCCGTCAGCTCCTGACGTGCAACACGGGTACGTTCTTTTTCAGCCTGAGCTTCTTTGATGGATCGTATTGTGTTTTCAATGCGTGCATTGGCCTCTTGCATCAATTGTTCCGCTTCTTCTTTGGCCTTTCGTAGAATTTCTTTACGCGACTTTTGTAATTCTTCCATTTCAGTCTCGTAGCGGGTGATGGTCTCCTCCATTCGTTTCTCGCGCTGGTGTATGGTTTGCCGTTTGCCTTCCCAGTAGCGCTTGTCGCGAACGATATCCTGCAAGTATTTATCTGCATTGATATATTCGCTACCTACAATTTCGGAAGCATCTGCAATGACGTCCTCCGGTAAGCCGATTTTCCGGGCTATTTCTACGGCAAATGAACTGCCGGGATTGCCGATTTGAAGCTGGAAGAGTGGTTGCATCAGGTGGCGGTCGTAGAGCATGGCTCCATTGACTATACCTTCATGATCTTCAGCATAATGTTTCAGGTTATGGTAGTGGGTGGTGATGACGCCGAAAGTCTGTTTCTGATTGAATCTCTTTAGTACCGATTCAGCTATGGCACCACCGATTTGGGGCTCTGTACCGCCACCGAATTCATCAATGAGGATGAGACTGTTTTGGTCACAGTTTTTAAGCATCATCTTCATGTTGGTGAGGTGCGAGGAATAGGTACTCAAGTCATCTTCAATGGACTGCTCGTCACCTATATCAATGAAAATATGACTAAAAATTCCCGCGTGGCTACGTTCATGCAACGGAATAAGCATGCCGCATTGCAGCATATATTGAAGGAGTCCGACTGTTTTGAGGCAGACCGATTTACCACCTGCATTTGGCCCCGAAATAATCAATATCCGCTGTTGCTCATTGAGCTCGATGTCCAAAGGAATCACCTTTTTTCCCTGTTTGCCAAGTGATAATTGTAGTAAAGGGTGCACTGCCATTGTCCAGTCGAGTATCCGATTCTTTTCCAAGGCGGGTTTTAGCCCTGAAATTTGTATGGCGAAAAGGCTCTTGGCACGGATGAAGTCGATCTCTGCTAAAAATTCATATGATTGTATGATCTCGGGAATGGAAGGGCGTAACAGATTCGAAAAATCTGCTAGAATGCGAATAACCTCCCGTCGTTCATCACTTTCCAGTTCACGGATACGATTATTGGCTTCCACTACTTCCGCCGGTTCTATGAAAACGGTTTTTCCACTAGCGGATTCATCGTGTACAATACCCTTGATTTTCCGTTTTAATCCCGGAGCTACCGGTATAACAAGACGTCCGTCACGCATGGTGGGAGCTACGTCTTTGTCAACGAGCCCTTCTGACTGGGCATTACGTAATATCCTGTTCAACGAATGCGAGATGCTTCCCATAGTGCTTGCCAATTCCCGGCGTATGCGTGCCAATTCGGAAGAGGCATTATCTTTTATTTTGCCATAAGGGGAGAGGATGGTATTAATTTTCTGGATGAGTTGTGGAAATGCCAATATATCTTTTGCCAATGCCCTCAGATATGGGTACAATGACGTTCCTTGTTCTTCCTCATCTTCCTTGTCGAGAAGGCGTACAATATCCCGAATGGTCTCTAAAGATCGACGCAAGTCATAAAGTTCCTGTTCGTCCAGATACAAGCCTTCCACCCGTATTCGTTTCAGCGAAGGGCGGACATCAAAAAAATATTGAGCCGGAAAATGGTCTTCTTCCTGGAGGATACGGACAAACTCACTGACCAGATTCAATCGCTCTTCCACTTCCTCAAAACGATCGGAAAAGTCCATGTCTGTCACCCTCTCTTGCCCTAATGTACTGAGACACTTTTCGCTCAGTAATTGGCGTATGTGATCGAAGCCTATCTTCTGCTCAAAATTATGCGGATAAATCATGCTGCAAAAGTACGATTTATTCATGAAAAAAATGCGGACTATTTGCAGAATTAAAAATAAATTGTACCTTTGCATCGCTTTACAGGAAGCACTTTATATAAAAAGACTGGAGAGATGGCAGAGTGGTCGATTGCGGCGGTCTTGAAAACCGTTGAACTGCGAGGTTCCTGGGGTTCGAATCCCTATCTCTCCGCTGAAAGGTCTGGACAAAACCAGACAATAACAGTACAAAAGCCTACAAGTCAACAATTTGTAGGCTTTTTTGCGTCCAATAGGTCCGTCATAAAAGACACGAAAAAGGTCTCAAAAGGGATCATACTGAAATGTTGAGGGTTGTTCATCTTAAATATTATATCTTTGCCTGAAAAACAGGATATGAATTACGATACTTTCCTTCGCTTCATCTTTCCAGATGGTATGTTTGATTACTTTGATATGACTCGTTTCAATGAACTTTCCGATAAAGTTGAAATCTATTTTGAGGAGAAAAATAATCCTCCTGAAGAATATCATCAGGATAAGCTTGAAAGTAAAGGGTTCTATGAGGAAGTCCGTATGCATGATTATCCCATGCGTGGACGGAGCTGTATACTTTATATAAAGAAACGCAGATGGTACAATCACACTCAATCCAATTATGTTTCAAGAAATTGGAAGCTTATGGCTCAAGGCACGCAAATTAGCTCTGAATTTGCGTCTTTTTTAAAAGCTATGGATCGACTCTCGCGCCCTTAGCATCAGTTCATTGGCCGATCACTATGGTTTGGAGGCCAAGCAACTTGAATCACAATATAAGAATCATCTGAGCAATTACAGATGCTGGGATCAACTTCCCCATGCAGAAGATTGGATCTTGTTTGAAAAGAATATGGGTGCTCATGTGGGGCTGGATGAAACAAGCCTTTCTCGTGGAGAGTTATACACTATTCTAATCAATAAGGGAGCTAAAGGTAAGAAAGGAAGTATTATTGCCATGATTAAAGGAACGGATGTGCAAACAATCTCGGCTGTATTGCTTCAGCTATCGCGCAGACGTCGTTTTCAAGTTCGTGAGATCACTTTAGACATGGCTTCGAACATGCATCAGATTGCCCGTATCTGTTTTCCCGGTGCCAAGCAAGTGGTCGATCGTTTTCATGTACAGCAATTGGCCTTTGAAGCCGTACAGGAAATGCGTATTAAAGCACGTTGGGAGGCTATGGATAAAGAAAATATACAGATTAGCCATGCTAAGGCTTGTGGAATGCAGTACAAACCTTTGATATTGGAGAATGGAGATACTAAAAAACAACTACTTGCCAGAAGCCGTTATTTGTTATTTAAGAAAGAGACAGCCTGGAGTAGTTCTCAAAGTAAGCGTGCAGCTATTCTGTTTAGAGAATACCCGGATATCAAAAAGGCATACTATTTAAGTATGCGCTTAGGACTCATTTATCATCAGCCCACGCATGCTGATGTGGCATTAACCAAACTGGCTCGTTGGTACGATGAGGTTGATAAATCTGGGTTTCTATCCTTTGGTACAGTGGCAAGAACCATACAAACGCATTACTTAAGAATCGTAGCTTTCTTCAAGAACCGTGCAACTAATGCGGCAAGCGAATCTTTTAATGCAAAAATAAAGCTATTCAGAGCACAACTCAGAGGAGTCAGGGATGTGGCATTCTTCTTATTCAGATTATCTAAAATTTATGCTTAACATGGCAATCCCTCAGAATTTAGGTATGATCCCTCAAAAGACACAAATTTGTACCTAAATCGTTACCGATTCCGTTCCGTATGTAAATAATAACTCAAAAGTAGTCCAGCATAATAATTGAAAAGTATACCACTTGGTTCGTAAATAGAGCCTTTTACTTCCTCGTTCTTTTATTCTCCGTTAAGCCGAGCTATAAGCATCTGTAATCCCACTCCGAACCCCGAACCAATCACAAACAGAATAAGATAACAAACTCCGGCTATTTCAGATTATCTTTATCGTGCAAAATTAGGAAGTATATACCAAGTCTGAAATAGCTATTTATAGCTATATGTCCTAATTAATACTCGATAAGAATTTCACAAAAGGTACTATATTTCCAGCAACACTTGCTTTTTCGAGAGCTAACATATATTCATCCCGTCTTTCTACCGGAATAATCAGCCAGTCATATCTGCTTGATGCCAACATGGTATTCATCAAAAATCTGCCTACACGACCGTTTCCATCCATATAAGGGTAAATATAAGTAAAGACAAAATGCCCTAATACTGCCCTTACGCTTGCTTCCGGTTCTTCTTTCAGTAGTTCAAACAATGTTGTCATTGCGTCACGGAGCGCATCAGGATTTAGTGGTGTGTGCATTGAATTACGGATATATACCTGATGGGAGCGATAACCTACAATATCGGACGGCTTGATGATACCAGCTGCAACACATGGCATAAACATCTCACTGTGCCATACGGATAAATCACGTTCTGCCACTTCTGCACCATCAGCACCGTTCAAAATATCCGAAACACTCTTTTTTACAGCTTGGAAGGCTTGCCAGTAACCACGTGCTGCAAGTGTGTTTTTTGAATCGGCATCGTCTCCGTCCGGCTTCCATGCTCCGCTCTGAACCTTGTTTATCAATTCGTCTGTTACCCGATACCCCTCAATAGACAGAGAGTGATAAGCATCTAATTTGTATCGAACTTCCATTCGTTCCAAAAACTCATTGGGAGAGAAGCTACTTTTTGAGCGGGTAAAGTTGGCAATTACATCTTCTCTCATATTTTTCCACATCAAACGCAGACGTGTGGAATAAGGGGATGGCGATAAACCGACTTTAACAACCTCTGTAAATGGATCTTCTTCTTGAATTACATATCCAATACGTTTCATCGTTCCGGCAATTTCATCGGCTATATCAGCTCTTCCGATATTGCGAAATGCTCCGATAACCCTACCTGCTCGGACAGTCTGCCCCGTATCTACCAGTATTTTCAGAATTTCCGAACCATCACGAACCATTGCAAGGGCTGTTCGCATGGTTAGCGCATCATTTCTGTACATGGTAGGTGTTGCCACAATAATAGCTTCGTGTAGCGTATATAGATTTAATTTATAGGAATTGTTCGTATCAATCTGAGAAGGTAATTCTGCCCCTAAATTAAAGATAGAGGTCGGCGATATTAATTCTACCACATAATTATTTCCTTTAGGAGCTCGTATTAGAACCTGATTAGGCACGATTGTAGACCCGGTATGTATTGCTAACGACTGTTCAGCAGATAAACACCATTCATTACTGTAACGTTCCTTTGCATATCGGGCAATAAAACTCCAAAATGAAGCATACCATGCTGTACTGTCTCCCGGCATCGCTCTTGGGTCGGTAATCACATACCACCCCTTTATGATTGGTCTGAGAAAGTTATTATTAACAAGCCTTTTTATGTGGGTGGGGGATAACTCACCACTTTTTACTATCGTAAAACCCTCATTCTTTTGTGTCTCTTTAAGAGCGTTCAAAGAGGAAGCCAAGAGTTCTGCTATTGTTGCCATAATTTCTTTCTATTATTCATTTCACGATTATAGTCGCTGATTAAAACAATATTTTATAAACACAGCATTACACGACTATTTTGCAAATATAGTACAAAAGCATCTGTAATACAAGTTATTGGTTAGATACTTCGTAATGATACAGATTCAATACCACTTAAATAATTTCATCCCTATAGCGAAACAAATGAGCCCGAGAGCGGATAATATACAAGTTGGATAAATAACTTCCAGCCATCCGGCTCCTTCATTAAAAATGCTTCGGATTCCATCGGTTAGCGCTGTCAGAGGGAGCAACTTAATTGTACTGATACTCCATTCAGGGAAATTATGATAACTAAAGAAAATACCCGATAGCAACATCATGGGCATTTGTATGGCATTAATCCATCCGGTGCCGACTTCCGTTTTGGTAGTATGGGATGCAACCAAGATGGCAATTCCCGTGAAAGCCAGATTACCGGCTAGAAACAAAACAATCAGGGCGCCTATATTTCCTTGAATATGAACATCGAAGATTAACCAGGCAAAAAACAATAGAATCAGAGACTCTATCACATTCATGAGAATGCGGACAAACATCAAGGCGAATAAAAAGTTGATCTTCTTCATTGGAGTTGCAACCATTCGTCTTAGCAATTTTTGCGATCTTCGCTCAATGATTGTATAGCTAATGCCCCACATGATAGAGCTCATCAATCCAAAAGCAACCAGCCCCGGAATCAGGAAGTCAATATAACGAACACCCATCAATGTCAATGGTTTGATATCCGTACTTTCTGTATTCATATTCGAAGCAGGCGATTTAATCAAAGCCGAAAGCTTCATATATGCTAATTGAGACTGAGAGTTGAGTGGATCAAAATGATAAATGGCTTTTCCCAATGAATCCGTAGCAATCACATCTGCCTCACCTCTCTTTAATGATATGATGGCTGAATTCCAGTCGCTTTTTGAAAATCTGAACACAACATGCCCCAGTGTTTTATTGCTGACTTTCCAATTTTGGATGCTTTCTCCTTTGCTCTCTGATTTTGTGCCAAAGATATTAAGAAGAGAATCTAACTTTGTTTGATTCTTTTCAACGCGAACAATATTAAATTTTGATTCTGATTGCTGCGTGAAAGCCAAACCTAATCCAATGGAAATAAGTATAGGAAAAATCATACCCCAAAAAAGGACTTCCGGTTCACGGATTGTCAGTAAGAATTGGGTTTTAAAGAGTTGATATAGTTGATGGTTTTTTATTGATTTCATTATTAAAACAATTGGATATGTATAAATAGATTATAGTGTAACGCTTCCATTTTCGCGGAGAACTTTTCCTGTAAGATTGATGAATAATTCGTCGAGGTTACGGGATTTTTCATCCAATAAATCTTCCAGTTTTCCTTCTTTTAAAATTTTCCCTTCATCAATAATGATAATCCGGTCACAAAGTGATTCAGCTTCTTCCATATAATGGGTGGTCAGGATGAGAGTTGTTTCTCCTCTATCCTTTAATTCTTTTAGAATATTCCAAAGGTCGAGTCGTGAGTGTGGATCGAGTCCTGTAGTCGGTTCATCCAGAAAAAGGATTAGTGGAGTATTTAATAATGCTACTCCCAAAGCAAGTCTTTGCCGTTGCCCCCCGGAGAGTGTTTCTACCATCGATTTTCGTTTACTCTCCATGCCGGTCAATTCGATAATTTCATTTGCTCGCTTTTTGCCGAGTCGGAAGAAACTGGCAAACAAGCATAAAGTCTCAAAGACAGTAAGCTTGTCGGAAAAACGTGTTTCTTGCAATGATAGACCGATAATCGGCCGAAGTTCTTTCTCGTTCTTTTGCCAATTTTTACCCTGTAGCAAAATATCTCCTGAATCCGGTTTTTTTAATCCTTCCATCATCTCAACCATTGTGGTCTTTCCGGCGCCGTTGGGACCAAGTAAAGCTACAAATTCCCCGGGTTGTATTCCAAAAGAAATACCTCTTACAGCATGTACGTCCTTGAATGATTTATATACGTCTTTTACTTCTATCTGATACATAATGCATTTATTTTCTATACCTATTTTATTATTAGGCGATGAGAGTAACAACGAATTTCATTGCTACAAAGTTCTGATATCATTTAATTATCTGTTTATGAAATCTTAAAATAGAGGGGTTAAAGATAAAAGCATATGGAAAATATCTGTTATTTTTGTGGTACAAAGTTATTAGAGGCACAAAGATTCTGCAATAACGAACTCTCTTATGAGTTTTTTTTAAATTGATAGATATGGCAAATAAAGAAAATATTCCTTTTCAAACGATTGATTGGAGCTCAATCCCTAAAGTGGAATACGCCGGAGAAAACGGAACTGCAACGTGGCAAACTCTTCAATTTGAAGGGTTAAGAGTTAGAATCGTTGAATATTCAAAAGGATATTTGGCTAATCATTGGTGCCAGAAAGGGCACATTCTGCATTGCTTGGAGGGGGAACTGGTAAGCGAGCTAGAGAGTGGAGAGGAATTCATTCTAAGTAAAGGTATGACTTATATTGTCTCGGACGAATTAAGTTCGCACCGGTCACATACCAAAGAAGGGGTAAAGGTACTCATTATTGATGGTGACTTTTTGAAGAAGAAGTAGGAACAATATTATTTCTGTTCTTGGGATAATGTTATCCCTGTAGAATATCTTTTATGCAGATTACCTGTTTTTGTTTCTTACCCTTTCCTTTTGCCGTTTTTCAGCCAGAGGTAGAAGCTCTTGATCAGGGTCTTCCCGGGTATGAGTCCGGTTCATCCTTATTTCATAATTCACCTCCCTTTCAAACTTCTCCCTGCTCTCGGCGCTCAGGTAATTATAGGCCCCGGGCTCCTTTCCCACTGCGGGGCAGGGAGGTTCCAGTGCCACGTTCCTTCTCCCTTCACGCCCCCCCCCTTTGGCCTTGGCACGGTTATTCTATCAAACGAATCATCCTATCAATATGTGATAATTGTCCATTATAAGTTAATAAAGGTTTAATTCTTTTGTGTTTCTTATTCATTATTTTACTTTTATAACCAATATGTAAAACAAAAAACATAAACAAACAATGATTATTTGTCTTTATTTTGTTCGTTATTTTATTTAATTCTGCCCGTTGTAATATTTTTTTCTTATGAATTATGGCTTTACTATTGAAGGTCTATTCAATCTAAAATAGTAAATTTATGAGAAAGAAAGTTACACGACAGAACAAACAAACAACTTTAATGAATTCACTTTTTACCTTTACTACTTTATTAAGAAAAAGTCTGCAGTCTGTTGGCCGTTATTCCACGGCTCGTTGTTACCTAACTTCGGTGCGGCAGTTTCTTAAATTCCTGGAAATGGATGACTTTTCCTTTTCGGAGATTACTCCCGAACGGTTGAAATGTTTTGAGCGTTCCCTGCTAGCCCGCAAGTGTGAACTCAATACCATTTCCATGTACATGCGTATGTTGCGCAGTATCTATAACCAGGCTGTTGAGGAAGGGCTTGCGCCTTATGCCCCCAAGTTGTTTAATGACGTGTTCACGGGCAATGACACCACTGAAAAACGTGCCGTCTCCCCCCATGTCATCAGGCAGTTAAAGGAAGCCGATCTGAGCGAACGGCCTGCACTGGCTATGAGCCGGGACCTCTTCCTGCTCTCTTTTTACCTTCGCGGCATCCCCTTTGTGGACCTGATTCGGTTGCGCAAGACCGACCTGAACCAGCATACGCTCCATTACCACCGGAGTAAAACCGGTACCCAGCTCACCGTAAAGGTCGAACCCTGCGCGCGTGCACTGTTGGTCAAATATGCTTCGCATGATAAAAAGAGCCCTTTCCTGCTGTCTATCGTCACCAAAGAAGGCGCTAAAGGTTATGTGCAATACCAGAGCGCTTTGCGCAAGTACAACTCCCACCTTGGCAAGCTGTCCAAGTTGCTTCGGCTCAAGGTGCGTCTGACCTCCTATGTGGCTCGTCACTCCTGGGCCACGGCGGCCTATCACCAGGGCATTTCCGTCTCTGTGATCTGTGAGTCATTGGGGCATTCTTCCGAGAAAGTCACCTATACCTATCTGGCCTCCTTCGGCAATAAAACCCTGAGTAGCGCCAACCGGAAAGTGATCGCCCTGCTGAACCATTCGCCCCGTTCGCACAAGAATGAAAAAAAGCATTATCGATGTTGCAGCCCGGGAACCGAGCCGCCGGGTTGCGGGTAAAAAAGAATCCGCTACTTTGTAAGTAGCGGATTCCATATCCTTGGGACAAAAATAAGTATTTAATTTATATTATGCAAAATAAAGTGGAGATATTTTAATTTATCTATTTAAATAATAGCCAAGAATAAGAATACATCCTGCGATGATTTCCCCCGATGTCTTATTTTAAAGTGTATAAAAACAATTCATAATAGTCTGTTTAATACATTTAGACACCGCTATGTCTTTATGTTTTTAACTATTTCGGTAATTTAACATTCTTATGCTAAAAATCGTTCGTCTATCTCTTCTTTTTCTTATTTCAATCGTTTGCATCGCATAAGTCTTCCTCTTCTCTATTGTCATTCATTTTCTTTATTATCCTACCCTTTGCTGCATCCCCTGCTCCATTAAGCAACGTGCCCTCTCCAAATGTAGGTCCAACCCCCTCACCCCCCTGTAGGGGCTTTCCCCGTTCCGCTACTTACAAAGTAACGGACCCCTTGAAAAGCCCCCGTTGCCTGTATCCATACGGGGATGTACGAATTGTATTAATGAATAAAAAGGGATAAATATGAGAGTTGCAAGAAGAATCGTAATTGCGGTTGTCCTGAGCTTTAGCCTGATTGGAGGCCAGGTGTGGGGACAAGATTATCCTACTGGATCCGTTGGACATTCTCCTTCCTTGTCAGGGACCTCTTACCGCGATTCGGTTTACCGCCGCATCCTCCGTGAAGGGGGTAAGAGCATTGACTGCCGTTTGTCCTACCGTATCGGTAGTTCCACGGTCTTGCCTTCCTACGAAGAGAATGCGGATGAACTCGGCCGTCTGGACGATTTCCTCCGTGTCACCCTCTCGGATACGCTGGTGCAGATCAAAGATATCTCCCTCACGGGCTACGGTTCCATTGACGGGACGTATATCCGTAACGAGGAACTCTCCCGTGCCCGTTCCGAAGGCTTCGCCCTCTACCTCCGCCGTCGTTATCCCCGCTTGTCCTCCTATGCCGTGCGCACCTCGCATGTTGCCGAAGACTGGGCGGGTTTGGCAGAACTGGTTTCGTCCTCCTCCCTGGAGGAAAAGGAGCGCATTCTCTCTATAATAAATAAGGTGGGCGTCTTCGACGGTCGTGAAAGACAATTGATGGAACTCTCCGGGGGTGCCGTCTACCGTGAACTGGAGCGGACCTATTTCCCTTTGCTTCGCCGGGTGCAGGTGCGTGTGGAGTACGACCTTCAAAAAGTGATGGAAGAACATTACCAGGTGAAGATCTCCCAACAGGATTTTGCTGCGGTGCTTGAACGTGAAAAGCAGCGCTTGGGCATTCCCGTGACCGGTACCGATACCCTTCACGGGTCAAAGACCGTTCAGACTCACCTCTCGGAATCCGCAGCCCGGACCTATGCAGCCTTGCGTCTGGCTGAAGAAAAACAAGCGCAGGCACTCAAAGAAAAACAGGAAGCACAGCTCAAACGTGAACAAGAACAGCAAGAGCAGCAGCGGCAGGAGGAAGAACAGTTAAAACAGGCACAGGCGCTTGAACAAAAGCGGCAGCAGGAAGAGCAGTTCAGGCAGGCACAAGCGTTGCAAGAAAAGCAGGCCCGGAAAGCCCTGGAAGAACAGAAAAAGCAGTTGCTCAGAGAGCAGGAGGCGCAACGCAAACAGGCCTCCGCCTTAGCCTTCGCCTCCTTCCAGCCTTTTATAGCGGTGAAAACCAACCTGCTCTCCCTTGCCGGCTACTCAGCCGAACTAAAAAAACGATACCTCACTCCCAATGTGGAGTTGGAGTACTTTGCCGCCCCCCACTGGTCCGTTTCGGGCGAATGGGTCTACGGTGTGACCGACGTTCAGGGTGGTGACGCCCATGTCTGGGCGCCCTCCAGCCTGAGCCTTGAACCCCGTTACTGGTTTCTGGATTCCACCAACCGCCACCACTGGCTCTATTTGGGGCTCTACGTCCTTAGCGGGGAGTACGACGACCTGCTCAGTACGGCCCAGAAAGACGGTCATACCGGCTCCTACTACGAAGGCGGGCTATCGGTGGGATGCTACGTGCCCCTTAGCCTTCACCTGGGCCTGGAGTTCGGTGCCCGCGTGGGCTACCGCTCTGTGGACGGCTCCCGCTATTCCTACAAGGATTCGCACTATTATTATGAAAACTCCTATACCGAAAGCGGCCTGAAAGCCACGGGTTTCCGTGTTTCTGTCAGCTACCGTTTCGGCCGCACCTATTCACCCCGCAAGTAACAGTACCGGTATGAAAAGAAATATAACCCATACATTCATTGGTTGGTTTTTAGCGGGCAGTCTTCTTTCCGTCTTTCCGGGGGGGTGCACCCGCCGTGATCTGGAAGAAGTACAGCCCGCCGGAAACGTGACCCTGACTTTCAATTGGCAGAACCTGGAGACAGGCGATGAGCTTCCCACGGGTATGCAACTCTATTTCTATCCCGCCTCAGGCTCCCCTCTGATGCGTGAGGCCACCTCCTCCGGTTTCAGTGGCAGCCTTCCCCCCGGCACCTACCAGGTGCTGGCCTATAACACGGACGGTAAGCATGTGGAGCAGCGCAACCTGACCTCTTACGAGGCTGCCGAGGTCTATGCCCCGGTCTATACCCGTGCCTCCTCCTATCTGCAGCAGCCTTCCCATTGCTATGGGGTGGGACTGGGTACGCTCACGGTGCTGAACGGTGATTCGGCCTCTGCCACGATGGTTCCGCGGAACTTTGTCCGCCAGGCGGTCGTCCGGGTGGATGCCGGTGGATATGCCGACCAGATTAGTGAGTGCTCGGGCAGCCTGAGCGGCTTTTCCACGGGGGCGTATATCTCTTCGGGCGAATTGGTGGATGAAGACGGTCAACTCTTTTTCGATACGCAAAAGGAGAATACCGTCTTTTCCACGGGCGTCTCTTTCTTCGGCAAGGACCCCGGAGAGAAGAACATCCTGCATGTTGACCTGCGGATGACTGCGGGCAGCACGCAGTTCATCAGTGTGGACATCACCGATAACCTGAAAAATGTGAATACCGTTGAGGTGGACATTGAAATAGATGTTGCCATCGAGGTGCTCAACCGTCAGGCGGTGCTTTCAGGAGTGACCATCAAACCGCGTGACCAGGTGAACGGGGGCGGTGGTGAAGTCCGGTGACAGCATTCACCGAAGCAAGAAAATGAAGGGAACTAACCAACCTAAGAGGTAAGGAAAAGAAGTGAATGAAAGAGAATAAGGAAGAGAATGAAATAAAGGAATAAAGAAAAGTAATAAAGGAAGAGTAATTAAGGTAATGAAGAGTAATTAAGATAATAAAAGAAAATAAAGGAAATTAAGGTACTTAAGAACTAAGGAACACTAAAGCTTAAGAAAGCAAATAACGTAGTAATAACCCTGAATTAGAAAGTAACAAGTAAAATGAAAAAGGAATTAATTTTCGCAGGTCTGGCTTCACTGATGATGGCCTCCTGCAGTAACGACAATGAAGTGCCTGCGGTTTCCCGCGGTTCCGAACTGGGTGTGAGCACCCTGATCTCCGGTGCGGGTTCCACCCGTGCGCTGACCGATGCTTTTGTCTCCACTAACCAGATTGGTGTGTTCGTTAAGGGCACCGGTTATACGCCCCATCTGGCTGCCTATACCTGTGGACTTGATCCTACAGGCGTTTGGACTTCTCCTGCAACAGAAACCGCGAAAATCTACCTGGCTAATGTGCCTGCCACCGTTTATGCGTTCTATCCCTATGCGGCGGATGCTATCACTAACTCCACGGACGATACGCAGGGAGACTATTACACGGCCATCAACGTGACTGTTCCCTCTACACAGCAGTTCGATGCTGCTGATGTAGCTGATTACATGTATGCCACCACCCGTAAAGGCGACGGTGTGGGAACTTCTTACACTTATCCCCTGGCTTTGGCTGGCAATGCTGCTGCTGATGATGCTGCAGCAAGTCCCGCTGTTTATGACAACCAGGTGGACCTTTACATGCACCATGCGTTGACCAAACTTTCTTTTGTGGTGAACAAGGATGTGACTTATGTCGGTACAGGTGAGTTGTCCAAGCTAACGCTTGCCACTGCCACTCCGGGTACTCCCAAATTCAAGACCGGTGCTTTAACCATGAGTGTGACTAACGGGGTAATCAGCGGAGCAGCCGCTTCCGAATCGTTGACCGTTCAGGGCGGTACTCCAGCTGTCAAAACCATCAATGCTTATCCTGCTCCGGTTCCTGCAGTTGTGACCACCGCTGCTTTGGTCGCTCCCCTGGCTGATGCTTCCGGCATCACCCTGACGCTGACCATCGACGGCAAGGACATGTCCGTTGGCCTTCCTGTAATAACAGACTCTGATCCTGACCTGTCTTCTGCTCAATGGCTTGGCGAGAAGAACTATACCTATACCATCACGGTGAAGGGTAGCGAACTCATTGTCAACAGCGTAACGATTGTTGCCTGGGGTGAGGTAGCTGCTGGTAATGCCGATGTGCAATAAACGGTTCGTGCAATAGCGAACATAAAGCAAAGATTATAATAACCATTAAAAAATAAACGAAAATGAAGAAACAAGTTTTATTCGCCACCCTTGCCGCTGCTATGCTTGCAAGTTGTTCCAATGACGAGAATGTCCCCGTTGCCCCTTCTTCCACCACCAGTGAACTGGGTGTATCGGTGAATGTACTTTCGGGTGTGAGCACTCGTGCCCTGAAAGAAACAGCCTTTGCTAAAGATGATGCCATCGGTGTGTTTGTGCGCGGAACCGGCTATACCCCTAAATTAGGTGTCTATACCTTTGACGATCTTCTGCCTACAGCTTCTCCAGATGGCACAGCCGATACCTGGGAAAACTTGACCGTTGATAAAATCAGCCTGACCAACGAAACCGCCACGGTTTATGCCTTCTATCCCTCGAATGTTAATACCAATCCGACGTCTTTATCCGATAACGATGACAATGTTATAAACTGTAGCCTTGCAGCTGATGAAGCCAGCTTTGACGGTACCGGTCAGACCGACTATATGTACGGTACTTCTCGTGAAGGTGATGGTGCGGGAACTCCTTATAGTTATACTACTTGGCCTTTTGCGAGCAATGCCGCTGCGGATGTAGCTGAGGATGTGGCTAATTCCATTCCCGCTGTTTTTGACAATAAGGTAGACCTTTACATGCACCATGCACTGTCTAAACTCTCTTTTGTCGTGAACAAAGGTGAAAGCTATGGCGGTGTCGGTCTGGTCACTTCCATCAAAATTGATTCCAAAGCCACTACTCCGGTGACTCCGCTTTCGGGTGACTTTACCATAAAAGTAAAGGATGGAACTCTTGACGTAGCCGGTGCTACTAAGGGAGCAGCGATCTCTTTCACGGATGCTACGGGTGTGAATGCCAATGACTATAATGCCACTGCTTCTACCACTGTCACCGCTTACGGCCTGGTGATTCCTGTGGCTGTAGCCGACCTTCAGGTCACCGTTAAGGTGGATGGCAAAGAGATGACCGCTGATCTTCCGGCTCTTCCTGACTCAGCTACCGCTTGGGCTGCCGGCAACAACTACACCTATACCCTGCAGATCAACGGTACCGAGCTTGAGATCACCACCGTTACCATTGTGGATTGGAATGCCGTGAATGTCACCCCGGGTGCTCCGGTTGACCTCAACTAATGAACCGGTTGATTTGATTAACAGATTAAAGGACAATTAAAGAAAAAAGAGCAATGAAAAAGAATTTGGTTTATATCTCCGCAGTCTGCACACTTTTGTGCAGCTGCTCCAATACGGATACTCCGGTGGTTAATCCGGATAATGGTCCGAAGACAGCCCTTGCGGTTTCTTCCACTTCGATGGATGCCTTCGCCACGCGTAGTGTCACCGAGCTTACCACTGACGGTGCCGTCATCGGCATGTTCCTTAAGGATGATGCGACTAACGGCTATGTTGCAGCGGCTAACAGCAATGTACAGTACGTTTATACGGCGGCCAGTACTCCGAAGTGGGGAAGTTCAACTCCTATTTACCTGAACAATAAGGATGCGCAGGTTTGCGCCTACTATCCGTATGACACCAATGTAGCAGATCCTGCTGCCGTGGCACTGACCTCACAGGAAAACCTGCTCGACGGGACTAAGGATCTGAGTTATAGCATTTACAACGCCGGTACGCTGAACAATGCGAATAACGAGATTGCGCTGACCATGAACCATGCCTACGCCAAGATCACGTTCAGCATTACGCGTGATCAGAGCTATGCCAGCACCTGTGCCATCACGCATATCACTCTGGAAGACGGTACCAACCCTGACAGCAAGCTGATTAAATCTTCCTTTTTGAATATCACCGACGGCACTTATGCTGCGGTTGGCGCTGATCCTGCTACTGAGGCCATTACCGGTGCGGTGGGCTTTGACGTGGATGCCACCACCGCCATTTACGACGGTATTGCCACCACCCCTACGCCGGAAGACGTAAGCGTGTTGATGGTCCCGGTAGCCGCTTTGGACGATGCCACCAAGATCTCCTTTACGGTGGACGGCAATGTAATGAGCACCACACTGAATACCAGTGACGCTTCGGGTGTTTTAAAAGCCCTTGCCGCCGGTACCAATTATAAGATCAATGTGACCATTAAGGGCAAAGGCCTTCAGGTGACCAAGGTGGATATCACCGACTGGGTGGATACCCCCGTGACTGGTACGATCGAACCGACGATTTAAGGGTAAAAAGAAAGCAGTTTAATAGAACCTCATTTGAAAGCAAAATCGGAATACTTTTCGATTTTTATCTCAATGAAAGTTGTCCGGTGGCGTCGTGAGACGCTCCGGCAACAATTTACCGGTTTCCGGAATCTCGATACGATGGAAAAAGGTCATGTAACGAACTAAAATGAACAAAAGCTATGAATAAGCGATTAACAGGATTTGCAGGAATCAGGGCATTCGTAAAAGGCGGGTTTACCGGCGCTGCCGGAGGACGTCTTCTTTCAGGGCTGCTCTGCTGCCTGTTTTTGTCCTCCTGCAGCTCCTCCGATACCCAAAACGCCTCTTCAGAAACAGGCTCCACCCTTCATGTGGTCTCCGCTTCTTCCTCGGGAGAGCTCACCCGCTCTGTGACGGAACTCACCTCGGGTTCGATCGGGGTCTTTCAGACCTCCACCGCGGACGGCTACAGCCTGCAGGCGAATAAGGCGTACGCTTATGCCGACGGCGCCTGGAGCGCTACGGGCGAGGAGATCCAACTCCGCACGGGGGATGCTTCCGTCTTTGCCTACGTTCCCTATGACGCGGCATTGAGCGATTATACCGCCGTTCCCCTGACTTCCGGTCTTTATCAGGAGACCACCGACCTGAGCTACAGCCCAACGTTGGTGGGACCGGTCAACGCGCTGAACCGGAATGTCAGCTTTACGATGGTACACGCCTATGCGCGTATCACCCTTAAGATCCGCCGGGGCACCTATCAGGGCACGGGCGCGGTGAGCGGCATCACCCTGAGCGGTACAGGCCTGTACTCCTCAGGCACGCTGAACCTGTCCGACGGCAGCTATGCCACTCCGGTTGCCGGCGATGTCACACTTTCCCCCGGCATCACCTCCACGGCCACGGATGCCGATACCCCGGTTTACTTCCGCCTTGTTCCCACGAGCAGCCTTTCCGCCCTCACGCTGAGCTTTGTGGTGGACGGTTACACCCTAACCGCTGTCACCACCGCCTATACCCAACTGGATGCCGGTGTGAACTACCAGGCCTCGGTGGTGATCAACGGCGAAGAAGTGACCCCCACTGCGGTGGAAACCGACGACTGGGAGGAAGTGCCCTATGACGATGTGATCTATACCGGCCTCTAAACCAGTTGCACGGTACTAACTATTGAAAAAAAGAATGACAATGAAAATACATAAACTCATCTACCTGTTTCTGCTGCTTCCGCTGGGCTCCTGCGAACGCGGGGAGGAAGATCTCCCGGTTGCGGCGAGCTATACCGCCGTAAGCTTCCGGGTGCCCTCGCTCTCCATCACGCCGGACACCCGTGGCACCGCACCACTGGGCGAAGGCACGGTGGTCACGGTCTATGCCTACGAGGTGACCAGTGACGGGACGAACCAGACCGAGTCCGACCACTGTACGCTGAGCAAGCAGTACACCACGAATGCCTCGGGTACGCTGGTCCCCGATGACGGGCAGCCCATGGCGCTGCTCTCGGGACTGACCTATAGGTTCTATGCGGTGAGTCCCCTGCACAGCTTTGCCTCTGGCAGTGAGAAACAGTTTGAGCTGGACAACTCCTATACGGGCGACTTCAAGGTCTCCTCGATGAAAGAGACCCTGACCTCCTCCACGGCCACCCTTGCCTTTTCGGCCTTCCGTCTGGATTACTCCGCCATCCGGCTGACGCTCCAGCGCGATCCGACGTCCACCTCGGTGACCTCCATCACGCCCGATCCCGGCAAAAGCGGGGTCAGCTTCACGGCACTGGCGCACGGTCCCTACCTGTACACCCTGGGAGATACGGGTATCGACACCTCCTCCTCGGAGGTGGACGGCACGCTGGATGTTCCGGTGGGCGCCATCACGGAAGTCACCGCGGATGAAAAGTACATCGCCCTGGGCTATCTGCTTCCCAAGAAGTCGGCTCCTTTCCGCATCACGGCCTATATCATGGCCAACGGCGGCACCCCCTCCACCTTCTCGGCGGAGATTCCTGCGATGCCCTTTTTGCCGGGTAAGAAATATGCGTTTACCGTGCTGTTCACCGACCCGATGGTCTACCTCACCCTGAAGGTGACGGACTGGGACGGGGTGGAGAGCAGCGGCGATCTGGGCGGTGACGAAGGCATCGGCGTGACGGTGGGCGACTGGAGCACGGACGGCTGGGATTCCGGCACCGTGGGTACCGGCACCCATAATACCATTCTGGTGGCCGAATGGGCGGTTTCCCCCGCTGCGTGGAGCACGGGTGAGATGGGAGGTGGCGATAGCAATATCCTGCACCTGGGTGACTGGAACGGTACCTCCTGGGGTGCGGGCAATGTGGCCACAGACCAGCCCAATACGGTCGAAAACGACGGTGACTGGAATACCAGTGACAGTTGGAACGCCAATGATACGGGTAAAGGCAATGGTGAGAATACCATCGGTAACAGTGACTGGGATACCGGTAACTGGGACGGCGGTACTGTAGCCACGGACCAGCCCAATACGGTGGAAAACGACGGTGCGTGGAGCGACGGCGGTAGCTGGAACTCCTCGGATACCGGTAAAGGTAATGGTGACAATACCATCGGTGACAGCGGCTGGACCCCTGGTAACTGGGACGGCGGCAATGTGGCCACCGACCATGCCAATACGGTCGAAAACAGCGGTGACTGGACGGCTACCACTCCGTGGAATGCGACCGATACGGGTAAAGGTGGTGGTGATAACACCATCGGTGACAGCGGCTGGACCCCTGGTAACTGGGACGGCGGCAATGTGGCCACCGACCATGCCAATACGGTCGAAAACAGCGGTGACTGGACGGCTACCACTCCGTGGAATGCGACCGATACGGGTAAAGGTGGTGGTGATAACACCATCGGTGACAGCGGCTGGACCCCTGGTAACTGGGACGGCGGCAATGTGGCCACCGACCATGCCAATACGGTCGAAAACAGCGGTGACTGGACGGCTACCACTCCGTGGAATGCGACCGATACGGGTAACGGTAATGGTGATAACACCATCGGTGACAGCGGCTGGACCCCGGGCAACTGGGACGGCGGCAATGTCGCCACCGACCATGCCAATACGGTGGAAAACGACGGTGACTGGACGGCTACCACTCCGTGGAACGCGACCGATACGGGTAACGGTGGTGGCGACAATACCACTACTAACAGCGGCTGGACCCCGGGTACCTGGAACGGCGGCAATGTGGCCACCGACCATGCCAATACGGTGGAAAACGGCAGTGACTGGAGCTCTACCACTCCGTGGAATGCAACAAATACAGGTAACGGTAATGGAAACAATACCACTGCCAACAGTGGCTGGAGCCTGGGTACCTGGGGCACGGGCTATGCCGGCACCGATTCCCCCAATACCACCGATACCACTACCCCCTGGGATAGTAAAACCAACGATATGGGCGGTATGGGCGGCCATTAAAAGGAAAAAGGAATAATTAAAATAGAATCAACATAATAACTCTTAAACAATGAAGACAATGAGAATTAAACAGTTCATTTATTTGGCGACTGCGCTGCTTGCTTTCGGGGCCTGCTCCGAAGATCTGGGCACGGGTCAGCCGGCTGATGGTGAAACAGTCACCGTGAGCCTCTCCCTGCAACCTTCGCAGATGGATCAGGTGAACCTTTCGGGCGGTTCTTCTTCCGCACTGAAAGCCACCCGTTCTGTCACAGCCCTGGCGGATGCCAATGAAAAAGTGATCGATAACCTTTGGGTGTTCGAGTATGTGGGCGGCACCTATGTACGTGGCCAGTACCTGAGCACGGTGGATGCCACCAAGCTGAACCTGGACCTTTCCAAGGCTACGGGCGCCAACATCTACTTTGTGGCCAATGTGGGCGAAGCCGCTTATAAAGGCAAAACCCTGGCTACGGAAGAAGCTTTTAAGAACTAACAACCTGAGGATTACCGATGAAGCCTCCATCACTCCTTCGGCCGGTTACCTGCCGATGTTCGGAGCAGCCACTGCGGTGGACATCCCCGACTATTTCAAGAGCGGCGCCACGGTGACGCTGGACTATATGGTTGCCCGGGTGGACTTTAGCTATACGGTGACCGGCAATATGTCCGCCGGTTTTGTGCTCAAGCAGGCGCGCCTGATCGGTGTACCCCGTTACCAGTATCCGTACATCAATCCGGAGAACATGGATGCGGATGATACGAACGATACGAATTTCCCCTCCGATACGCTGACGACGCAGATGTTCGAGCGTGAAGCGATTGATGTAGCGAATGCCACAGCGGGCACGCTGACCTTCTACCTTCCTGATAACCGCCGGGGGTGTGGGTGCCAATACCGCCGCTACGGATGCCAAGTTGAAAGCGGGCATTGACAAAGCCACCGCCATCCAGCTGATTGGCTATAAGGATGGAGATGAGATCACCTATAACTTCTACCTGGGTGGTGATGAGTTCAACGACTATAACCTCAAACGCAATACGAAATATACCCTGACCGCCGATTTGGACGGTACCTCTACGGGTGACCTCCGTGTAACACAGAGCCAGACGGCGAACTGTTATATCCTTAAACCGTGGTCGTTTCGGTATTGATTCCGGTGAAGCGTGCCAACCAAAGCGATCTGGGCGAGCAGCTCGCTGATGTGAGCACAGGCTGTGGACTCTCGGAGGGTGCTTTGGCGGGATAACTCCAGCTTTAACGATTACTGCTTACGGATGCTCTGGTAATCGGTGGTGATGGAGGTCACTGCTTCGAGTACTACCGCTGAGGGTAATGCGGTGGTTTACATCACCGACGGTACCAAGACTTTGTGGAGCTGGCATATCTGGGTGACTAATTTCGATCCTGTCACGACCAGTGAAGCCTATAACGGTTACACGTTTATGGATCGTAATCTGGGTGCGATCAACGATACTCCGGGTTATGCCGATGCTTTGGGCTTGATGTACCAGTGGGGTCGTAAGGATCCGTTTGTAGGGGCAAGTTCTGCGGCAAGTGGTACTACTACTTTGAAGGCTCTTTATTCGGGCGGTTCAGGCGATGGTATTTATAATATTACAGGTACAACTCCTGCCAATGCGTTAGCTGTTCCTACTACATCGGCGAATAATCAGGAGACTGCGATCCGTAATCCGGGGATATTCTATTACAAGACATCAGATCCTAAGGATTGGTACCTTGGTAGTAGTACAACTCAGAACGATGTGCTTTGGGGGACTACTAAAACGGTTTATGATCCTTGTCCCTACGGGTTGGAAGGTTTGCTCCTTCGGCTGCTCTCAGCAGTTGGGATGCTACGGAACAAAGTGGAACCACTACTACTTGGAATTCTAATTTGGGTCGTGTTTACAATAGCGTTACCGGTTCGTGGTATCCTGCAACTGGTTATCGTGGTTCCAACAATGGAGTCTTGAACAGCGTTGGCGTGGGCGGCTACTGTTGGTCGTCTACAGTGTCTGCAGAGAATATTTTCCAGCATCCAGCGCCCTGAAGTTCTCAGAAAGCGTAGTGCTTCCTGATGACTATTACAGCCGGTCGGTTGGTGTCTCCCCGTGCGCTCTGCGTGCAAGAAAACTAAGCGCCCTTGTGGCGCGCATTGGCTTATTCCCCGCAGGTATTAAAAGCCCGCGGTGATTTCGCGTCACAGAAAGAAAAGGAGTATGTGGGCATGGTATGTCAACCGTTGCTTTATGCTTTGACAAGTATATAAAAAATAAAATAAACGATAGATCATATGAAATTAAGTAGCTTATCAATGATATTAGGCGCCGCGTTGTTTTTTGCGGCGTGTGTTCCGACGATAGTACGGTTGGAAACGACTCCTTCGGGGGGAGGATGTTGCGGTGCAGCTCTCCTTCAGAGACGATTCCCGATGGAGAGCAGGCGGGTTCTTCACACGCGTATGCGGGGGAAGTTGTGCTGAATCTGGGAGGGCGGCAGTGCCTCGGGGATCAATTTCTCTTCGGCTGTCACCCGTTCTACGGATAAAACGGCAATGGATGAAACTACTGTCAAAGACCTTTGGGTGTTCCAGTATGTGACAGGAGGCGAATTTGTTCGCCGGCAATACTTTAGCGCAGTGGATGTGGCTGACTTCCGCATTGACCTCTCCAAGAATGTAGCGGGTCAGAAGAGTAACCTCTATTTCGTAGCCAATGTGGGTCCTGATGCGTTCCCTGATGTATTGGCTACGGAAGCTGCTTTCAAGGCCAACGGGGTTTAAAGTGACCGATGAAGCCTCCGTGCTTCCCACGGCGGGTTTGGTGCCGATGTACGGTTCGCTGACTGACCTGACGCTTCCCGATGATTTTATCAACGTGAGCCAGGCGGTGACACTGACGCGCATGGTGGACCGTGTGGACTTCAGCTTCCAGCTGGCTGCCACAGGCCTTCCCAGTGGCTTTCTGATTAAGTCTGTCCGCCTAAGGAATGTGCCTAACAAAAGCTTCCCTTATAAGGATGCTGCTGCCACCGAATTCCCGGCACTTACCGATGTAACGCTCCTGGATTTTGACTACGAAGCTGTTACCGCTACGGATCAAACCAGCAGCGCCGTATCCCTATCATTCTACCTTCCTGAGAACATGCGCGGTGACGGTACCAGTACGGTAGAAACCGATAAAACCGGAATCACGGGCGCCACCTGCATCCAGTTGGTGGGTTATGCCGATGGTGATGAAATCACGTATAACATCTATCCCTGGTGGTGATGCCACAAAAAGCTATGACCTGGTGCGCAATACCACTTATACCGTCAGTGCGGCTATCACGGGTATTTACGAGGATGATGCTCGTGTGAAGAAAACCCCACTTGCCAATACCTACATTGTCCGTCCGGGTTCCAGCATCAACATTCCTGTGAAGCGTGCCAACCAGACCGCCTGAGATCGGTGAACAGCTCTCTGACAATCACCACTCGGTTGGAGTTCCGCCGTATTGTGGCGTGATAACAGTGCACTGAGGGTAGAAAACCAGTGATGCGCTGCAGAGTGAAGGTTTCTTTACGGTAAAGGTTCCCGAACTTACCGCCGAGGGTAATGCCGTGGTTTACATCACCGATGGTACTAATACGCTTTGGAGCTGGCAGATCTGGGTGACGAACTATGATCCTGAAAGCGAAAATGAGACTTACAGTAGTTATACGTTTATGGATCGCAACCTGGGTGCAGTGTGAATGGTTTTTCCTGGAGGAAGATAATGATAAGAATGCGGGTGCATTGGGCTTGCTTTATCAGTGGGGTCGTAAGGATCCGTTTGCAGTAGAGCAGGTGTTACGAATGCAAATACTTTGAGAACGCTTTATTCAGGCGGTTCTGGCAGTAGTGGCACTTATCCTTCCACGAATACTGCTGCTCCTGCTGCTTCCCCAAATAATCTGTTAACTGCTGTTCGTAATCCGGGTGTATTTTACACTAGCTCAGCTACTCCTTATGACTGGTACACTAACAGTAGTACAACTCAAAACAATACTCTTTGGGGTAACTACTAAAACGGTTTACGATCCCTGCCCTGCGGGTTGGAGGGTTCCTCCTATTGAAGCTTTTAGCGATTGGAACGAGGATACGTTTGCTTGGGCTTCATATGGTCGTTCTGTTCCCGGTATTACCGGTTCATGGTACCCTGCAACCGGCACTCGCCTTTCGGGTGCGGGAGCGCTGTACGCCGTTGGCACGAACGGCTACTACTGGTCGTCTGCGGTCAGTACGACCGGCGGCAGCAACCTGTACTTCTACAGCAGCAGCGTGAGTCCGGCGGGCTCCAACGGTCGGGCGCTCGGCTTTGCGGTGCGTTGCGTCCAAGATTAAGCGCCCTTGTGGCGCGTATTCGATTATTTCCCGCGGGCATTAAAAGCCCGCGGCTATCACCGCCGTAAGGCGGTCGAAAAACCAAAGCAAAATGAGTATTATCGATATTTTAACATTAGAATCTAGAAATCTGTTTCATACTGAGGTTTGTGCTTATCAGGTCAAGCTGAAGCATGTCAAGTGCGTAGCTAAAACAGTCGCCAGTATTGGCTTTCCTGATTCTTCCTTACAACATCTTTTTGAAGCAACCGCTTTGCAAAAGATGGATGAAAAGAGGCTTATTGTGTCGGGTTATGCTTTTGAACAAGAGGATTATGAACATTGGTTTGACGCCCAATTGTCAGTTCTGAAAAAGCAAATGCCTGAAAGTACAGGAATAGTGCCTCAGATTCATTCGGAAGGTGAGCTTAAAGCGCTGGCAATGTTGAAGAACTACCGGGTGGAACAGTCTTCTCCTTTTGAGTGCATGGGTTTTATTGTTTCCTTACAGCAGATTCTGGATGGCAAAATATGATAATCTGCCGGTATTCAAGGCTTCTTATGATTTGCTTAAACTGAAAAAAGAGAACGAAATGAAAAGAATAGAAAGTTTATTACTGGTCTTGCTCGCGTTGCTTGGGATGAGCTCGTGCAGCAACGAGCTGGGTGATGCCGGTGGCGTGAACTCCTCTTTCGAGGTGGAAGTGCCATTGTCGTTACGGAGCGGTTCGGCATCCGCTATTGTTAGCGGGAGCACGGGTGCGCTTAGCCGCAGCACGGATCCTTCCCTGGTGAACGATACGCTGCTGCATAATGCCTGGATCCTTCAGTTTATCGACGGCAACTTTGAGAAGTCAATCTATAAGGATAGCGGTCTGGACAAGACTTTCCCCGTGAAGCTGACCAATAACGAGAGCGGTGTACTGAGCCATGTCTATGTGGTGGCTAATGCAGGTGCAACGGCTTTTGCCACGGCCCCCGCCTCTGAAACCGCTTTTCTGGCGGGCAGCCTGAACATCCCCACGGAAGCCGGTCTTCAACTGACCGCCGGCAGCCTTCCGATGCTGGGCTCGTTTGAACTGGAGGTGAGTGATAAAGTGCTTCCCCAAATAGTGGACCTGCAGCGGCTGGTGGCCCGTGTGAGCCTGAAATGGAGCATGGACCCCGCGCTGAACTCGCACCTGGTGCTGACCTCCGCGCGGCTGTGCAATGTGCCCGAAGAGCTTTACTTCACCGCCCCTACGGACGGTTCCACCTTTCCCGCCACCCCAACGCTGTACAACGGGGATGCCACCGACCTGACGGTCGCCGGCACGCCCGACAGCCTGGTGTATTACCTGCCGGATAACCGCCGGGGCACCGGCACGAATGCCGGTGGCGATGCCATAGGCAAGAGCGGGGTGGAGAACGCCACCTACATCGAGCTCACCGGTTTCTATAACGGTGATCGGGTGGAGTACCACCTGTATCCCGGTGCGGATGACATCAATGACTATAACGTGGTGCGCAATACGGACTACCGGATGAACCTGACCCTGACGGGCCTCTCCACGGACGACAAGCGGGTTGCGGCACGTACCGCCACCGCGAACAGCTACCTGGTACCTATGGCCCCGGGCAGTGCGGTCTACATCCCGGTGAAACGTGCCAACCAGAGCACCGAACTGGGTCGGCAACTTCCCGACCTGGGCAACGGCTGGAGCTCGGAAGTCATCTGGCGGGACAACTCCTCGCTGGAGATCGAAACCGATGATGCGGACAAAGCCTATGGCATCTTCAAGGTGAAGGTGAACAGTGACGGGCAGTCCGGCAATGCACTGGTCTGCATCAAGGATGGTAGCGGGAATATCCTCTGGAGCTGGCATATCTGGGTGACGGACTTTGATCCCCTCACCAGTGGTGAAACCTATAACGACTACACGTTTATGGACCGTAACCTGGGCGCGATCAATGATACCGAAGGTGATGCGGGTGCACTGGGACTGCTGTACCAGTGGGGCCGTAAGGATCCGTTTGCGGGAGCCAGTGCTAAAGCAAGTGGTACTACTACTTTGAAACCCCTTTATTCGGGCGGTTCGGGGCCTGGCACTTATACTTCGACCAATACGGCTGCTCCCACCACTTCGCCCGATAATCTGGAAACGGCAGTGCGTCATCCCGGGGTGTTCTATACCAGCGGTGTTGCACCTAAGGACTGGTACATCGGTGGTAGTGACACGCAGAACAATGCCCTTTGGGGAAGCACTAAAACGGTTTACGATCCCTGCCCTGCAGGCTGGAAGGTTGCCCCGAAGGCCGCTTTCAGCAGTTGGGACCCTTCCACCGCCACCAGTACCTGGGATACTAACGGGCGTATTTATGCTCCTGTTCCCGGTTCGTGGTATCCCACCGCCGGCTATCGCAATTCCGCTTCGGGAGCGTTAGACAGGGTTGGCACGAACGGCTACTATTGGTCTTCTGCGTTCATTGGAACTTCCAGTACCCTTCTGAGCTTCGACCAGGGTAACGTTGTTCCGGCTGGCGATGACAGCCGGTCGTGTGGCTTTTCGGTGCGTTGTGTGCTGGAGAACTAAGCCCCCTTGTGGAACGTATTGGTGCATGAATGAAATAAAAAAGAAAAGTATTCAATAACGATTTTAAATAATAAGAATGAAAAGTAAACTAATGGCAGCCGCCGTTCTAGCGGCTCTTCTCTCAGGCTGCAGCAAAAGTGATGACACCCCCGCGGAGGTAAAAACCGATCTGTCCGTGCTCAGTGTTTCGCTGGATGGCAATGCGCTGACCAGTGGGGAGATCGGGGTCTTCCTGGGCGGTGATAACGGCTATACGGGCCGTAACAATGTGAAATACAGTTTTGGCAATCCGTGGAGCAGCGAGAGCCCGGTGGAACTGGGCAGCGCCACGCCTTCGCTCTGTGCTTACAGTCCCTATGACGCCTCCCTGAGCGATGCCACCGCGGTGCCGCTCACCTCCCAGCAATACTCCGCCGGGGCCGACTTCTGCTACGGCACGCTGAGCACCACCACCCGTAACACCACCACGCTGGCACTCAACCTGACGCATGCCTATGCGCAGATGACGTTGAACATCGTGCGTGATGCCACTTACCCGGGGGCTTGCGCCATCAGCGGGGTGAGCCTTTCCAATGCCGGACTGAATGCTTCGGCCAAACTGAATCTATTTACCGGTGCTTACCAGTCCGTAGCAGGCGTGGTGGCTTTCAATCCCCAAATCACCGGCATAGAAGCCGGTAAATCCGCCACGGTGGCCACCCTGCTTGTCCCGGTAACCACCGCCATGAGCGGCAACCTGGTGATCACCCTGACGGTGGACGGTGTTCCCCTAAGCACCAATGTGGAGGTGACCGGGAGCGGTCTTTCCAAACTGGAAGCCGGCAAAAACTACCAGGGCACGCTGAATGTCAAGCCGGTGAACACCGGGGTGAATGCGGTAACGATCAAGGGCTGGGGCGTGAATGAAATCGCCGAACTTCCGCTGGTCTCCAACGATAAGTAATCAAAAGGTAAAAATCAGGATATGACAATGAAAAAAGAAATACTATCTGCTATCGGGCTATTGCTGTTGCTGGGTGCCTGCACCCCGAATGATAACGATAAGGCATCCACGGACTCCGCAATGTTGAGAATCAGCTCCGCCCGCCTGGGCGGTAACTTCACCCGCTCGGATGAAGAACTTACCCGGGGCAGCCTGGGCATCTGCCTTCAGGGCAATGAAATCTATACCGCCCAGACCAACGTGCCCTACACGTATGCTTCGGGCAGCGGGTGGACCTCCCAAACCCCGGTCTACCTGAGCGCCGCCAAAGCTGTTCTGGCCGCCTACTATCCCTACTCAGAGACGGGCGTGGACAACCAGGGCCTTTGTGCACTCACCTCGGGCGCTTATAGCCAAGCGGGCGATGTGTGCTATGCGCGCGATACGCTGAACAGCGCCTCCGCTTCCTGGTCGGTGAGTCTGAATCATGCCTGCGCCCTGGTGAGCCTGAACATCACCCGTAAAAGCACTTACTTCGGTGCGGGTGTGGTCAGCCGGTTGGACCTTTTGGGTGAGAACGGGCTGAACACCTCCGGGAAGGTGAACCTGTTCACCGACGAATATTCGGAGATTGCCCGGGAGCCGATGCTCCAACAGACATTAAGCCCGTCGGTGACGCTCACTTGGGGCGACTCGTACCGTTCCAGCTTCCTGCTGCTTCCCATGCCGGAGCTGACGGGACGACTGGATTTTACCGTGGAGGTGGACGGGAAGAACCTGACCACGGGCCTTGACCCTTCCGCTTACCACCTCCCGGCTTTGGCTGCGGGTAATGAATATGTGTTCAACCTGACCATTGACGGCACTGCACTGAGCCTGGATGGTGTTTCGGTGCGTGACTGGCGGGATGTGAGTGTTTTTGGAACGACCGTGCTTTCTCCCGCTCAATAACGATCCGCCAAGGAAAAAGACAAACTAAATAATAGGATTGATGATCTTTAAAAGAATGAATAGAATAGGTATGAAATTATCCCGCAGCCTTTTCCTGCCACTGCTTGCAGGACTTTTGGCCACCGGCTGCTCTGAGGATGAAACGCAGTCTGCCGTAAAAGGCAAGCCTCTGGAACTCAACGTTTCGCTTGAACAGCCCCAAACCCGTATGACAGACAACTCCACCACGCTGCTGACCTCCGGCAGCCTGGGTGTTTTCCTTTCGGATGGGAACAATTATGACACCCGTGAAAATGTGAAATACACTTATGCGGAGGGCTCGTGGGATTCGCATGCCCCGATCTACCTGGGTGCTAATGCAGCCACGCTGTGCGCTTACTATCCGTATGACAAAAACGTGACGGACGCCGCTTCGGTGTCGCTGAGCTCCGGGGTCTATGCGGCGGAGAACGATCTTTGTTACGCAGCCAACCAAAGCGACCTGAATATGGCTTCTCCCACCTGGACGATGTTGCTCAAGCATGCCTATTCGCAGGTGACCGTTCGCATCACGCGGGATGCCTCTTATGTGGGCGCTTGTTCCATCGGCAATGTGGTGCTCACGGGTGCGGGGCTGAATGCTTCTGCAAGCCTGAACATCGGTACGGGCGTTGATCAACGTCGGCATAATCGGCTACTGCTGGTCGTCTGTTGCCACTAACATCTGGGGGAGCAACTTGGATTTCAACAGTATTTACGTGAATCCGGCCGGCAGAAACAACCGGGCGTACGGCTTTTCGGTGCGTTGCGTGAAGGAGTAGTTTTTTGGTGCCGCAATATGCTGATAAGATTGAACCTTCGACTATGGGTGGCGCTGCACCGGTTTTTTAAGATGCAACGTTCGGGTAATAAGCGGAAAAACGCCGTGGTCATGTTGGGGTACACCCTCTTGATCAGCATGGTCTTGGTTGCGTTCTACCTCCTGCTGCTCACCTTTAAAGTGATTGTTTAGTGAAATCGCTCCTGCAGGGAATCGCAGCTACGCAAACAATCTAAAGGAGCGGAGAGAGGTTTGTTTTTGCTTTTGGAATGATGGACAACAAATTAAAACAGATAGGGTTATGACCAATGAAGAAGCTTTAATCATTTTATCCGTGGATACGCTTGCCGTTTCCCCTGATGGTGCTTTACCGGTGAAACTGGCCGTGAAGCATCACAATAGAAGCCGGACGATCAATCGTTGTTACCGGTTGTCGAAGCATGATCTTCTGGAATTGAAATCGTTGTTGTTCAACACCGGCGGTAGGTGCAAAGATATTGAGGAGTTTCCCATTATAGAGGAGATTCTGCAATTGCAATATGCCATCAGCCTGTTGCGGGAGTATGTGCTTGATTTTTCGGTAACGGATATCGTGAACCTTTATAAAAAGAATAAAACCCTCCTGATGCCATTGGTTTACCTGAAGAACTTAATCCGGCGCGCCCGCAGGGCCAATAAAAAGGTCGAGGCTCAATCTTACTCTTCCCTTCTGAGCCGGTTGCGTGGTTATTGCCCTGAAGGGGTGGCGATGGATGTGACAGGGATGGATGCGGACTGGTTTGAAGGTTTTAAAACATACCTTCAGGATGCGGGATGTTCTCCCGAAGCAACTTCCGGTTATCTGGAATTGCTGCGGAAAGTCTATACCGGGACCTGTAGGATAAGCGGGGCTAAAGAGCTTTTTCCCTCCGGGGGGGGGGCCGGTCCTGATTTTCCGGAAAAGGCCTTTGCTCATTTTACCAGCCAAGCGGATATTGAACGGTTATTGGCCTTAAAGCTAAAAGACGAGGGGCTGTCTGCCGCCCGGAACCTGCTCTTACTCAAGCATTATGCTCCCGGGATCGCCTTTGCGGATCTTATGGAACTGAAGTTGGAAGATGTGCACGAAGACGGCATCTGGTATCGTAGAAGACCGGATAACCGGCTCTGCTTTGTGGCATTGTCTTGTGGTGCTCTTGTTATGATACGGGAGCGGATGGACAGCGCTTACAACCTGCTGTTCCGTTCCCCTTTTGAAGATATGAATGACGGGCGTAAGCGACTGGACTTGAAGTTGGAATACTATAAAGAACAGTTGGAAAAGCTTGTTAAGATACACCCATGATGTGAATCACGGTTATTGTTTGTTTGTTTATTTGTGCTCCCGGAAGCGTCCGGGAGCCTTTTTTAACCTTTGTCAGCCGGCATAAACAGCATGAAGTGCCGATGGCTTGATTTGAAGTGATGAACCGGAGGGGATATCCTCTTAAAATCTACGACTACCATGAGAAAACGACGGATTTATTTCTATCATCTGAGAGCCTTTGAAACGGCCTTCAAAGTTTTGGCTATGCTCCTTTTATGCGCCTTTTTACTCTTTATCCTGTGGGGCTTTCTGGTGAAATAGCGGTTTGCTTTGACCGGCTACGCCCCTGATAATGATGCGGTCATCGATGCCTTACCTGTTTTTGTTCCTTACCCTTTCCTTTTGCAGTTTTTTCAGCCAGAGGTAGAAGCTCTTGATCAGGGTCTCCTCGGGTATGAGTCCGGTCATGTGATGTTCCTCCAAATAAATCTCCGTGGCCCTAGTGTACATCATCCCCTTGGTGAATTTGCATTTCCTTAAGAATCCGTAATAGTCCATCCTCATTTCATAGTTCACCTCCTTTTCAAATTTCTCCCTGCTCTCGGCGCTCAGGTAATTGTACGTCCTGGGATCTTTTCCCACTGCGGGGCAGGGAAGTGCCAGTGTCACGTTACCCTCCTCCTTCCACGACACCCCCTTGGGCCTTGGCACGGTCAGCTTAAGCAGGCAACTGTAAAGATTCTGATTCTTGGAGAAACGGATCACCCCGTCCACGGTACAATAGGTATAATGAGCTTTCAGGTAAGCAGCCAGATACGGTTTAATATAAATCCTGATAGTCACCATGCTTTCTGTTGCGTTAAACAAAAGAAATTCCTACGTTTGTGCAATAAACAGACAATAACAATGCAAAAACGCATCCTCAACGAGATCCCCACGGTTCCTCTACGAGGAAGGATACTTTCCTCAACGAGATCCCCACGGTTCCTCTACGAGGAAGGATACTTTCCTCTACGAGGAAACACCCCTTCCTCTACGAGTCTTTTCTTCTTGTTCTTTATAACGTACAAATATCAACTAAAAAAAGAAATATACCTAATGTTTATCCCCCTAACTTGCTTTTTTAATGTAACTAAATATCACGATTATACACCTGCGTATAATCAGTTTAACCCTTAATATGATGTATTATAAAATGAATTTAAAGACTTCCCCTCTTCTGAAAGAATTTATGACCACGGTCATTTTGGAGTTAAAATCGTGTGGACGCTATTCCACCGCCCATGTGTATGACAGCGTCCTGCGTTCGGTGGGTGATTATTGTGCGGACCCCCTCACCCTTGAAGGGCTCACCCCCGAATTCCTAAAAAATTACGAAACCCATCTGATCGTTCGTAAAAACCTGGCATGGAATACCTCCTCCACCTATCTCCGTTGCCTCCAGGCCGTCTATAACCGTGCGGTGGAACGCTCTCTCGTCCCCTTTATCCCCCGGCAATTCAGCGGGGTGTTCACTGGTGCCAAGCGCAACCACCGTCGCGCCCTTACCGCTTCCCACATGCGCCGGTTGCTCGAACAGTCCGGTTCCGTCGATAGCCATCCCCGGCTGAAGAAAGCCCGTATCTGCATGGAGCTGATGCTCCGGCTCCAGGGTCTTGGCTTTGTCGATCTGGCGCACCTTCGCAAGTCCGACCTGAAAAACGGCTACCTCGTGCTTCAGCGTCATAAAACACATATGCCTCTTCATATCCGTGTAAACGACGACACCCTGCGGCTGATCCGCCTGCTTCTTAATCCCCACCCCTCATCGCCCTACCTGCTGGATATCCTCGACGGGCGTCTGAGTGGCTACGCCTCCTATCGCGATTACCAGAAGCAGCTCCGGTACTTCAACGCCTCCCTTAAACAGCTGGCCGCCTCCCGTGGCGTCCCCGTGAGCGTGAGCACCTACTGTGCCCGCCACACCTGGGCCACCCAGGCCAAATACTGCGGCATCCCCACCAGCGTGATCTCCGAAGGTCTGGGGCACGCCTCGGTGACCACTACCGAAGCCTACCTTAAAGCCTTCGAGGGCGGCGTCCTGGATCGTGCCAACGCCCGGGTGATTCAATTTATCTTCAGTGGAAAAATGAAAAAAAGAGCACGGTGTAGCGCTCTGTAATAAAAGACTTTAGCTAAAAATTACTTTGCAAGTAACGGAGAATACCGACTGCAATTATAGTTATTTTCAACAAATAAACAAATAAAAAACAAAAGTTTTCATGAAAAGCTTTTAACTTTTTCCCATAATTATACCAGGAAAGCCCAATTCTCCGTAATTCCGCATTTTTTCCTCTTGGATTCAGACAAAAAAATCCTCTTCCCCATTATGACCCTTTAATGGAGCTCCTCCCTTTTATGCCTATATAATGTGTCTAATAATTACCTTTTAATGCTTTTATAACTCTATTTTAATGTGTTTATAAAAGTCCGTATCCGTTACTTGCAAAGTAACGGATGGGTATAGTCTATTAAATATGTAAATATAGTTACATTTATATAAACGAAAACAAGCTGTTCTTCTTTCTAGTATTCTTGTGATTACAGCTTGGAAAACAGTAGATCAATGATAAAAGCAGTAGGGTACGACATACAGAGTGACTTCCGGCTTCCGTTCATCTTGCGGATGACGATGCTTTTTCTTTTGGTGGACAGCGACGCTGGAAACACTGGTTGGGCAGGATTGAGTTCCGTGGTTGGGGATGTACTCCCTATGCGGGCAGTTCGCGTTACGAAGGTTGTGCGCTGGGTGGCGGCGTTGTTTTCCTGCGTTACGACCGCTATCGTTGCGGTTATTGTGGTGAACGTGCGTCTTCGGGCCGCCCTGTCGCTGGTGTACCTGCTTAAATAAGTATATATAAAAAAAACGACTAAAGCAAAATAAACTAAAAAACGTATGAATATGAATCGCAAGACAATCGGTGTGCTGGCTTTTTTTCTGAGTTCGTTCTGCCTGTATGGGCAGACGGCCTATCAGGGACGCCTGTTGTTGGGTAATCTCGATTTTTCCCTTTCCGGTTGAAAATTGCAGTTGGGTATGGAAGTGAACTATGAAGGGCTCCATCTTCCTTCAAAGGAGTCCGTAACGTTGACTCCTCTTTTGGCGTCCGGTTCGGACAGTCTTCTCCTGGGTTGAATTTCTTCCCGCTTCCCCGGCAGATAAATGGCTTTCTGTTTCTCCCTCCTGTGGTGATAACAGTGTCACTCTTGGGGGATTGTTTTGCCTGGCTGACTGTTATCGTCCGGGCTCGGCGGAGTTTAATGATCTTTACGATCTTGCCGCCCGTCTTTTTCCTGATAATGCAGAGGCGAACATCAATGCCGCCGCTGTCGCTTTGAGTAAATGTGATGCCTTTTCTGTCTGCTGGGGCACAGTTGCAGTTCAGAGGATTCCGTCCCTCCAATCTCGAACTCAGTGTTGAGGTGGATAATTGGAGCCTCCCTATCGTACAGGAGGTTGAATTAAATTAAAAAAGAAATCAATGATAAGGAATCTGAAAATGAAACGAATAATCACCTGCTTTCTACCTGTTGTGGCTTTGGTGAGCTTGAGCGGATTGCTTTGTAGGTGTATTCCCGAAGATTTGAGTGATTGCCCTGACTCCTGGGTAGCGGATGTCGGTGTC